>NZ_CP121666.1:0-2400000 GCF_029714325.1 Bradyrhizobium sp. CB1717 | reverse complement strand
CACCCGGAAGCCGCACCAATATTGCCGCCGGAGGACGCGCGGCCCGATATCGTGTTTGTGCAGGCCGTCGATGATTTTGGCAGGTGGGAAGCAAGCACTGCCAATGACAAGTACGCGCGTGGCATCGCCCAAGAGCTGCGTCGGCTTGCGACACGATATGAGCGCGTATTGGAGAGCCGCCCGAACTTCGCGGCACTGTGGCAACTCTGCGAGGGCGGTTCTTGCCGCCTGTTCGGAAAGGGCCTGCAGCTCAGGACGTATGAAGAGTCAGCGGAGCTCTTTGGTGCGTATCCCGGCGAGCACGCCAGCGAAACCGCGCTCTACCATTATGAGGCGGTCGCTGACGCCTGGAACGAACTGATCGGACACATTGCCGCCTCGCTTGTCTGTACGCTGTCGTCCTCACTCGATCTGCTGCTCGAAAGCTATCAGGCCCGAAAGCGCGCCGCAGCCGTCCTCGACTTCGACGACCTGCTCCTGCATGTGCGGTCTTTGGTCCGGGGTTATGAGGAGGTTCGCCGCGCGATCGGACAGCAATACAAGTATATTCTGGTCGACGAATTCCAGGACACCGACCGCGTCCAAAACGAAATCCTGTTCTCTATCGCCGCGACTGATGATCGTCCGACACGCTGGGAAGACAGCCGCTTGCGGCCAGGCTCTCTCTTTCTGGTCGGGGATCCGAAGCAGGCGATCTATCGCTTCCGGGGCGCGGACATCGAGGCCTATGAGCTTTGTCGCCAGCTTATCAGCGCGCAGGAGGGCGGCGCCGTCATTGAGGTAACGGCAAACTTCAGATCCCAGCAAGCCATCATTGACCACGTCAATTCGTGCTTCGCGCCGGTGTTCGCACGGCCGGGCCAGCCCAAATACGTCGCTCTTGCGCCGACCATTCCAGATCATTCGTACCCTGTGCCGTGCGTGACGCGGTTCACGGTCCAGGTGGCCACCGAAGGACGCATCTACGCCGAGATGTTTCGTGAGGCCGAGGCTTCAAATGTTGCGGACATCTGTTCCCGCTTGATCGGAAACGTGATGATCAGACGCGCGGACAACTCCTTCAGTCCCCTCCGTCCCGGGGATATAGCCCTTCTGACGCCCGGACACCGGGAGCTCTGGCGTTATGAGCGCGCGCTCGAGCAGCGCGGCTTGGCCGTGTCGTCGCAAGCCGGTCAAACACTGATGCGGCGGCAGGAGACGCAGGATGTTCTCGCGCTCCTTCGCGTGCTCGCGGATTCCTCAGATACACTCGCCTTCGGCGCCCTCATGCGCGGGCCGCTGGTCGGGCTGAGTGACCAGGAACTCCTCGACATCACCTCTTCGCTGCCGAGGGGTAGGGAACGTCCGGAGTTTTTCGACGTCAGAACCGATCCCGCTTTGGTTCGGCATCCCGTCGCCCAATCAGTCCTCGTCATCCTGCAAGAGCTAAGGCGAAGAGCGGCAATCACGACGCCGAGCCAGATCCTGGCGGAGGCGGTCGAACGGCTGAACGTTCGCGTAATCATGGCGGCCCGTCACGGCAATCGCAATGCGCGCGCGCTCGCCAATCTGGACGCCCTTATCGAACGGGCACGCAGCTATGGGGTCTCGGGGCTTCGTACATTTGTCCGGAGCCTGCAGGCGGACTGGGAACGTAATGTGCGCGCGCCAGAGGGCCGCATCGATGCCGCCGAGCACGCGATCGAGATCATAACCATCCATACGGCAAAAGGTCTCGAGTGGCCGGTCGTGATCCCAATCAACTCAACGACGGAACTCTATCGGCCGGATCAGTTTGTGCATCGCCAGTCCGACAATACGCTGCACTGGATGGTCGGAGGGGTGGCGTCGCCGGATCTCGCGGTCGCACGCGCGGAAGAAAGCCGGGAAGACGCCAATCAACGCGAGCGCGTCTGGTACGTCGCATCTACGCGTGCACGTGACCTGCTGATCCTCCCACATATCCCGCAGGCTTCGAAAAGCACGTGGTTCAGTTCGATCGACCTGCTCCAACGGGACATTCCCGAACTTGAGCTCTCGAACCTTTCGATTTCCGATGTCCGACCGCCGGCGCCATTTAGCAACGAACAATCGGCGGACGCGTTCGCGTCGGAACAGCAAAAAGTAAGGGATAGTGCACAACCGATCGTCTGGCGCCGCCCGAGCGACCATGATCAGGACCGTCTCGACGAGACGCTGGATGCGGTGGTGGTATCTGACACGCTTGCCGAGCAAAGAAAAGTCGTAGGTGCCGGCGCGGTCCGCGGGGTCGTCCTTCATAAGCTCATGGAGGAATTTCTAACGGGAGAATTGGAAGAAGACCAGGAAGAGGCGATTTCGCAAATAAGTCTCGATGACGACGCAGTCTTTCATCGACTGCCCTCGCCTTCCCGGTGTGTGCGGTGCCATCAGCCTGCAAAAGGCCCGATCCGCGATCGCGGGTGACGGCCTGACCGTCTCCGAAGCTGCCATCCAATGATCAGCAATGACGTGCGCACGCTGGACGATATGATCATCAGATGGGAGAGATCGACGACGCCGGCTCCGCCGAAAACCCTGTCGATTTCGTTCGCGCGCATGATGCGCTCACGTACCTTCGTCAGCGCTTGGATCGCCTCTTGTTCGCGGTAGAGCATCCCGACGGTTACAGCGGTGACCTTGTGATCCGCCAGTTCCGGTTCGATCCGGACGGACGCTCTGCGCTCCACACTGGCACGGCGCCGAAGACGGCCAGGCAAAATACGGTCCCACCTCGATCATTGAGGACAAGATGGCCATCTCCCTCTTGAGGTCGTTCATGACGGCAAAACCATCCGGATAGCTCACCAATATCTTGAGCACCGTGACGAAAATTCACCGGCACCTACCCCGCCTGAATGGTGCAGCATACTGCACGGCCGCAAAGAGACTCTGTCTCTGCCGCGCTCACAACGCAACGGTCCACGCTCCGCGCCGACCGGCATTCGGCCGCAGGGTGGCGTGTCCGGTCCATTCCGGTACCAGATCGTTCTGGCGACCTAGGAGATCCCCTAGTTTTCGCACGGCGTCTCACGCCTCACACTCTGGCCATTTTCAACCGATCGACGGCTGCTCAGCGCTGCGTCGCACCGAATTTACGCAGGGACGGTGAGCTGAAGTTGTCATGGAGAACTTGGATTGACGTCCCTCCCAACTAGTCCCGAGCGATTTCGCGTCGCCGCGAGCGACACGTCTCATTGCGCGCGCGGCTCCTCATATGCCGGCGCCATTATTGTCGCGCTTGGCGGTCTGTTGGGTGCGTGTTCAGTCATTCCCGATCTCCCCGACGAATTCGAAATGCCGGTCCAGGGTATCCTGCACAACGCCGTCTGCGAATTGCATTGGGCGTTCGAGGATCTTTCCGATCCCGTCCGGTTTCCGAACTTCAAGGCCGACCAATGGGCGGCCGCGATATCGCTGTCACCCAAGGTCGACGTCGAACTTTCCGCCCGGCTCGGTCTGACGGGCAAGAGCACGACGGACCCCAAGGTTCTCCGATACGTGACGTGGACGCTGGGGACGTCGCCGGGCCTCGAATACGATGTCAAAGGTCATAGAGACGGTTCAGCATCCTTTTCGCTTCACTCGTCGCAATTGCTGTTCCGCAACGGATTCAGCCTTCCGAACTGCGATCGTCCCGGTCCGGACGCCTTCGAGTCCCGGCAATATCTCGGCGTGCAGGGCTGGCTCGAGAGGTTGATCCCGCGTCATGGAAGCGGGCTCGACCTGCTCACCAACCCCGACAAACCCGTGTTCAACTCTCAGATCATCATCAAGTACGATGGGGGCTACGGCGGCCCGACGTGGTTCATTCCCAACGGCACTACCGTGAGCGCGACATTTTTCGGTTCGCGGATCCGCGACGAGACGTTGTCGATAGCTTTCACTCCCGATCCCAAGAAGATTGCCGTCAACACGCTGCCCACTGGCGCGCCGATAGTCAAACCGCCCGTACAGCCTGATCCATCGCGCGTTTCGCCCGCGGCTCAGCAGCGGCTCGATCGAATTCAGCAAGACGAGATTCTGCGCAACCTGCGCATACAGGGACAGTGACGAGATGCGGCGCCGTGAAATGATGTCTCGCTTTGCCTTTCACGCAGCGATGGCCGCTCTGGCACTGGGCGGAGGCTGCGCCCAGGCCCATGCAGCCGCCGCCTCGGCTTCGGCGCCGGCGACCGAGATATGCACTGGAGCCACTGGCCCTCATGTGATGTTTCTCATGTTCCTCAACGCGCCACCGCGGGTAGCAAGCCCCGACTGGGTGCTGCAATCCACCACGTCGATGGACTTCGAGACCTGCGAAGCATGCGCGGCCGCAGCCCAGTCGATAGCGAACTCCGTCATTCGCACGCCGACCATCAATCTGGCTGGATGGTGCTTCGCGAAAGAACCTGCCAACGCCAGCAACTTCCTGAGGTCGCAGAAGGTCAGCCCCGGGACGACGGTCCCGCTGACTCCGCCGTTGAATCTCAGACCGCAGCGATGAGCGGCGGCCCGGGACGCTTCGCCCAGCCGTGGCATAGCCGCCCTCCGCCGGTTCACCGAACTGGCATCTTGAGTGCTTCGCTAGGGTATTCCCCAGTTTCATCCGTATTCAAGACGCTTTTCACTGACCTGGAAAACGGGGGAAATCCAGATGCTATCGTCATCCAAGATCGTAGGCTTATCAGCGTTCGTTCTTCTCGGATTATCTTCGTTCGCCAGAGCGGACGATGCCGAGATGGCTATGAACGAACCGGACCGATTCAATTGGTCGGTCTTCGTCCAGGTCAACGCTGCCGCCGCCGACGGCAAGAACAGGGTCTGGGAGACTTGGGCCGACAATTCCACGACCTTCCCGGCCCAGCCCTCGCGCACCGTCAAGCCGAAGTTTCCGGATCAGGCGCCCCCGAGAAGCCTTGAGGTCGTGAACCAGCAGACGCTGCGAGCCGCTATCCTCGGTCGTAACCGTCTCAGAATCTCGAAAGACGGATCGGAGGAAGTGCGGCGTAACCGGTCCTCCTTCGATTTCATCGTCAACAGCAATCTCTACTACCGCGAAGGCATAACTGCCGCAGTGAATTCTCAAAAGCAGCTATCGTTTCCTTCGGAAGCGATCGAGCTCAAGGCGGTCTGGAAGCCCTTGGACGGCGCGACGGCGGCGCAGAAGGCACGCTACTACGTCAACAAGACCGCGGACGGCAGGGAGTTCGGGCTCGCCGGACTTCATGTCATGACGAAAGCCGTGCTCAACTGGACGTGGGCGACGTTCGAGCATACCGACAATCCGGGACGCTGCGACATCATCGGGTGTCACGACGCTTTCGGCGCAGAAAAGGCCGATGTCAAATCGAACGATCTTCCGGACAAGGGATATCCCGAATGCAAGCATACGGCGGCACTGGACAAGATGTTCGTTGACGCGGGTCTCAAAGAGGGATTTTGGGCCTTCTACTGCCTGAAGGGATCGCAGATCGAGTTCGCCGACCAGAGCGCATGGGGGACAAGGCTGGGGAATTCCGTGATCGAGTCGGGCTTCGTCGACACGTCCTCTTGCATGTCGTGCCATTCCCGTTCCGCATTCAACAGTGCGGCGAAGACCAAGTTTTCAGGCGGGTTCAATCCCGACGGAACCGGTCCTGTCGGCTTCCCCGAAGCGACGACCTTCTTCAATGTGCGTCTTCCAGCCGATTTCACGAAGCCACGGCCATCCTACCAGTTTCTGCCGATGGATTTTGTTTGGTCCTTCACGAAAGCGAGGAGCGCGCCGTGACACTGCGAAATCGCCTCACGAGCCTTCTGCGCGCGGCCGCCATCCCGACGGCTCTCGCACTCGCCGACTCGGCGGTCCACGCCCAATCGTTCGACTTCAAGTCGATCAAGAATCTGAATCCGGTCGAGAGCGGAAAATCCAACATCGTCATCGATCGCATAGGACCCGCTGGGATCGCGAAGCGGCTGGACGTTGAAAAGCTCCTGCCGGAGGTCAACGTCTCGAAAAAGATCGCCGAAGCCAAGGATCAACCCATATCCTCCGTTCTCCGGGATCTCGTCACTTCTTCATCGAAGACGGGAATCAAGACTTCGTTGAACAATGCGTTGGGCATCAACCTCGCGACGTTCAGCGACGACGTTAAAACGGATCTGTTCGGAAAGCCGCCCGAGGTCGAGGCGTCGCCGGTGTTCGAAAAGAATGTTTCTGCTCTCGTGGACAAGCAGTCGGGCGAGCCCGGCTTTCTGCGGATCTGGAGAGGCCAGAAGGTCGTGAAGCCCGACGTCTATCCCGACGTGGTCATGATCTCGGGAAACGAGGGCATCTGTACAGGCACGCTTATCAGCGCTCAGCACGTCATCACGGCTGCGCATTGCTTCTGCGACGGCGTAAGCCGGGAGGTCGCCGTAGGCACCAGTCTTCTCGATGTCACGGCACGGGCCGAGGTCGACCTGGACAAGTCGAAAAGCCACATCGATTGCGACAAGATGAAACCCTCGAACGTCGTCGAGAACGTCGGCAAGGGCGACATCGCGCTTCTCACGTTGAAGACGCAACTGGCAGGCGTGGCGATCCGGAGGATCGCGACTGAACCCGTCGTCCGCGCCGCGGCGTCCGTGAGAGCAGTCGGCTTCGGCAAGACCGAGGGAGACGGCATCGGAACGAAGTTCGTGGTGGATATCGTAGTGGCTTCCTACGACTGCAAGGGCGCCGCGGTCAGTGGCGGGGGAAAGTACGGCTGCACCCCGGAAACCGAGATGATCGCCGCCGGCTTGAATCGCGATACCTGCAACGGGGACAGCGGCGGTCCGATCTACATTTTGGGGCAGGACATCAATCTCTACCTGGCCGCGGTCACGTCGCGTTCGGTAGACCCAGGCGGCGCTTGCGGCAAGGGCGGCATTTACGCAAAGCTGACGGTTCCTCAGGTCAAGCAATGGCTGATCGACGGGGGCGTCGCGCCGACGGCGTTCGCTCAGTGATGATCGCTTCTGGTCGACCACGCCCCTTAGCCGCGAGGACTTCTCTGCGCCTATGCGATAATGTTCGCTGCTGGCGGCTGCCTCCGATGATCCCGACCCCGGCGAAACCAAAGCATCGTCTTGCCCTTTGAGATACCGGGAAGTTAAGCGTAGCGGGAGTGCTTGGGCGTGAGCGATATTATCGGGCACCAACGGGGGTTTTCCAAGCCGGCCAACCGGCATTGATCCTGATCGGAGTGCCGACGGCATTAATCCTCGCTGGTCTGGCGTTTTTCGGGGCAGTCGGACAAGCCGGCAATATGATTCGCGCGGGCTGCGTCGCCTTTGGCTGGAGCGCCAAGCCGGCCCGGGAGGCACCGAACTGTCGAACTTCACGTCGACGAGGGTCGACGGCGGGCATAGTTTAGAGAGTTCTGCGAACCGGTGGCAGCGACCTACAGGGAGCAATACCGGACTTCACGATCACCTGGCATGAAACCGGGGACGATCGCGATATGGACGTGCTCAAACACGCCACATACCAATACACCTGCACTTTCAGTGCCGTACCGAAGAGTTGAGGTGGGGTGCCGCTGAAAGACGGCAGGGGAAAGCACTCCTTGGTTTGCGATGATACCGTGTCCCGCCGCCATGGTGCCCGGGAACGGCCCTTTTCCAAGCCTATATTCGCCCCTACCGCTCGAATCACTGCTGGGAGAAGGCGCGACATGTCGATCAGGCGCACGGTATCCTATCTCGTCGTCGCCGGTGCTGTGGCAGGCTGGTCGACGGCCGCTACGGATCACCGTGATTTCAAGGATCTCGCTGCCAGGACTGCCATAGCGGACCAGGCGGCGAGGCTTGACTCCAAATGTCCTCTTTCGAAGACGTTCATCGATACGCTCGAGCTTGAGATCCTCTCCGTTTGCGTCGGCTACGGGTTGCCGGCGCTGGATGCCGCCCGAAGGTATCCGGCCGCGGCTGCAAATGTGTTCGGCGTTTACGGAGAGAATCCCACTTTCCGCTCGGTTTTCGACCGCTACGGCCATCCTGTGGTGCCTGTAGTCGCCTACTTCCTCGAGAACGGATCCAAGCAGTATCAGGTCACGCATGCCTTAGGCCAGGCAGTCCAGCAGATGTGGCAAGGCAACATGCCCAAGTGGCCGGCAGAAGCTACGAACGAAGAGATCGGCCTGATGGCGATCCAGGAGATCGAGGAGCGGGGACCCGAGGTATTGGCGCAATTCGAGATCGTCGACGGGCAGGCTAAGAGAAAGCCATTCCAGACGGCCGTTCTCGGAACGAAAAACTTCTTTCTAGGTGGTGTCCAAAACGTCGAGACCATCTTGGTTCGTGCCGAAAGACCCTTGACCTGGACAGATATGGGCGGCGCCGCATTGGACGTCGCTGCGCTCGCCGGCGGCGTCGGCCTTCTCGCCAAGGAGGCGCGCGCCGCCGACGTTCTCGCCGGCCGCGGCTCCATCCGGGCCGTTTCGACGAATGCTTACCGCACTCTACGAACGGTCGGCACGATAGCGATAGGACCGGTGGGCAACATCGCTCTGCTCTACGTGATTGTGACCCACCCGATGCTGGTCGGCTCTGCCGTTGGGTGGGTCGCCGAACGGCTCGGCCTAGATCCGACCATTTGCATTTTCCTCGCCTATTTCCTGGTCTTCAGAATGATGCTTCCGCTGCTTCGACCGCTGTTCTGGTGCATCTCGCAAGCCTCTCGCCTGGCGATGCGGATGGTGTCGCGACGGACCACGAAACCAGTGACGGTGGCTTGAGGGAATTCCGTCCCGCAGTCGACCCGAGCAGCTTCGGCGGCTTATTTAGCCAAAGCTGTCAACGTCGAGAAAGTCAGTCGGGGCAACCTTGATTGATCCAGTCTACGATCTCCTGAATCTGCGGGTCTGGAATGAAAGGCCCTCCCTTCGGCATGCGGAGGGCCGGACCAGCGATACCCGTACGAAGGTCGACGACCAGGTTCGTTTGGTCGCCGCCGCTCCCGATCAGCTCCGGTTGGATCAATCGCTTGTTGTGTCCGAAGTTCCGCTTTCGTCGCCCATGAGAACGTCTGGCCATGACCGCTCAGATCGGGATCACCGTTCTGTTGCTGCCAAGCCGCCATGCCTTGATCGAGGATTTCCTTTACCCGAGCAAAACCCATCATTTCCTTCCTTCTCGCTTCACTTGGATTCGCCGACGAACTTCGAGAAGATGTGGCTGACGTTCAATTTCTTCGCGGTCATAAGGACTACTCCATTGTCCTTGACCTGACGCGTATCGTGACAGCTGAAGCAGTTCACGAAGCTATCCTGCGTGAAGGATTCCATCGCCATGCTCGAAAGGCCGTCCTCGCCGACGACGACGGCCCCGTCGTCGTCCGGCCCTGTTCCAGAAGGATTTGCGAACTTGCGATCTGCGGCGAAGGTGCTCTCCCTCTTATCGAGCCAGACAGCACCGACCAACCGGTAGTTCTTGCGCTTGTCGTCCGCTGCCGAGCTCCGGAAGTCGTCGCGCACATGCCGGTTGAGAGTTGCGATGTCGTCGTCTTCCAGGCCGTCCGCCAGCTTCGAGGACGGGAAGAACCGAAAGATCGAAGTCTGGAGCTTCGTTCCACCTTTGGTGAAATTCTGGGTGAGCGGATCGAAGGCCGAGACCAGCTCCGCGTCGCTCGGAATGACGTTTGCAGCAGACGCCGGCGTGCCTCCTTTGTAGAGAAGGAAATCGTTCGGACTCACCGGTCCGCTTCCCGACGAACCGTTCGCGGGAAACGGTCCGGCGGGCGCCAAGTCGCCGTTGCCGCTGCTGTCCACGTGCTCGAACGTCGCCCATATAAGTTCGGGATGCCCTTCGAGAGCGAAGACCACGTGGATGGCGAGAAGTGCGACCGTGACCTCGCGGGGGGCATCAGCCTCATCGACCTCGATGCCGCTTCCGAGCTGCTTGAGTGTCGGAACCAGTGCCCTCGTGGTGATGAAATTGTCTGCAGAAGTCCCCTCCGGCACGATCTGCCAGGCGGATTTGAGTTCGACGGCACCGGTCGGCAAAGCCAAGTCGGTGCTAGCATTTTGAACCGCCGCTTTCGTGGTTAGTCCGTTCTTTTTGATGAACTCCACGAAGGTCGAGTTCATATGGATCGCATAGAAGACCGGGTTGCCGCTCTGGTCGACCAGCAATCCGTTGAGGCCGGCCTGCCTCGCGCCGGCGTTCACGATTGCCGCCTTTGCGGTCGTATCGCTCGACGGATCGTTCGATCCTTTCAAGGCTCGGGGCGCCAACGAGAGGAGAGCGGAAGCGGGGCGCGCAAACCTCAATGCGACGTTTCTGCCGAACACATCGGCGATGGTAGGATACGAGAGGAAGGCTGGATTTCCATTCGCCGACGGTTGGGTCACGAACATGAAGTTCTGCCACGCCGGCCGATAGAAACCGCAATCGGGAGCCGGATGCGCGGGTGGCTTTTCGAAGGTGGGTGCTGGCGTGTTCGGTAGCCACGAAGGATCGCTCGGGCAATCCGCAGAAGCCGCACTCGCGCTCGTCACGATCGACAGGAGGATGCACGCGCAGGCCAACCGCCGGCTTGTGGACGATGATGGAGCCATTCGACGTCCTCGCGTCGCTTAATGATAGGATGAACCCTCTCACACGATGCAGGAGAAACACCCTAGGAACCTCCCTAGGCCAAAGCATCGCCAATTAGGCAGTGTTTGACTGGCCAAGCAACCGGCAGGTGTGTCAGACTTTTCCGAGACGTCTTAATCATCTCGCCTGTCTCGAGGTTTCACCATGGCGATCGCGGTATTCGGTGCGCTCAGCTTCGGGCTCGCTCTATTCCTGAAGTATGTCGTTGCACCCAGATATGGAGAAGATGTCGCCGCTCGCTTCATCGAACGCTTGAACTACATTCCTTCGCAGAAACCTGCGCTGCTGGATGGGAGCACCTTGTCCCGATGGCTCGCGGACGAACGAAACAAAACTTCGATAGCCGGTTATGTCTTTCCCGTTCTCTTCCCGCTTGACCTGCTTTTTCTCGTCAGCCTCGGTCTCCTCTTGGGCTTCACCTCTGCGGCCTTGTCAGGATCCTTGGCCTTTCTCGCTCATATTCCAGGCTGGGTCTGGTGGGTTTTTCCGCTGGGCTATATCGCAGCCGATTTGGCCGAGGACCTAGTCGTTGCCGCGATCTTCAAGTCGGTGATCGCAATGAGCGAGGCCCTTTTCGCCTGCTGCGGCTGTTCACCTCGGTAAAGCTCGCCACCGTTGCTCGGCTTTGGGACAAGCCATCTTCCTTGCCGCGCTGCACGTGCTTCTGTTTTTCTTTCCGGCCGCCGCGCCACACTGATTATCGGATACGACGCTTTCGTTTCGTCTGTTGTTTCGGAGACTGTCATGCCAAAAAGAATCATTCTGCTCTCCGATGGTACCGGCAATGCGGCCGGAAAGGTCTGGCGGACGAACGTCTGGCGGCTGTTCCAGGCCCTTGAATTGAAGGGATCGCATCAGATCGCGGTCTACGACGACGGCGTCGGCACCTCTTCTTTCAAACCGCTGGCCATTCTGGGCGGCGTATTCGGCTGGGGTCTGAAGCGGAACGTCCTCAACCTCTACAAATTCCTCTGCAGGAATTACCAGCCGGGCGATCAGATCTTCGCTTTCGGCTTTAGCCGCGGCGCCTTTACGATACGCGTCGTGATCGGCCTGGTTCTGAATCAAGGCCTTGTCCATTTTGCCAACGAAACCGATTTGGATCGGAAAGCGCGCGCTGCATTCCGAGCCTACCGCCACGACAAATACCCCGTATGGAATCTCCAGTTTCCGTTCCGCTTCGTTCGATTCTGGCTGGACAAGATATTCTATACGCCAAATCAGACACCGATTACCTCGATAGAGTTCGTCGGCGTCTGGGACACGGTGGCAGCTTACGGGCTGCCTATCGACGAAATGACGCGAGGTGTCAGCGAGTGGCTTTGGCCGCTGGAGCTGCCGAACAAGACATTCAACAGAAGCATAAAGAAAGCGAGACATGCGCTCGCCATCGACGACGAACGAGCCACGTTTCACCCGGTTCTTTGGGACGAAGAACCGCAGAATACCCGAGCAAGCGGCGTCAGCCGTCCGACGGGCGATGAGCAGCTCTTGCAAGTCTGGTTCGCGGGCGTCCATTCGAACGTGGGTGGGGGTTACCCGGACGACTCGTTGGCGAACATCGCACTGGCTTGGATGATGGCTGAAGCAAAGCAGTCGGGCCTTCTATTCAAGGACATGCCGGATGCCGAGCCGGACGCGCTTCTGAGTACCGACTCCGCCAAGGACAAGGACGGAAGGCTCTACGACTCTCGGAGCGGACTTGGCGGCTATTATCGTTACAGCCCGCGCAAGATCGAAGACTTCTACATGGCGATGCCTGTGCCGGCGGACGCGCCGGCAAACTGGGCCCCGATGCCTAAGATCCACGAGGCGGTGTTCGGCAGAATCCGGATCGGGGCCCACCTGTATGCTCCGATCGTACTGCCGCCGGAGTACGAGGTGGTCACCTCGACCGACGTTCAGGTAAGTACCACGCCGCCTCCACCTATCGCGCCGATCATCACGATGGTGGAACCAAACACCACGGCGCTGGCGGAAGGCCAAGCCAACGCAGTTTCGAGACACGATGCTCAACAGAGGATATGGGACTTCGTCTGGCGAAAGCGGGCCATCTATTTTCTCACCGTGTTCGCGACGGCCTATCTTCTGCTATACCCGCTGTTCAGGGACAGCTATCCTTTCCAGGAACTGCGGACGCCGCTTCGCTGGGCATCCGACAGTATTCGCCTCATCGGAACTCTACTCCCCGGATTGGCTTCGCGCTGGGTCGATGCCTATGCGCGCGATCCTGCATGGTTTCTCGTATGGGCGTTTCTTGTGGCGTTCTTGACGTGGATCGGGGCAAGGCTCGCCGCGACCATCAAGGACCGGATGAAGTTGCTATGGATCGCGTCGCTGCCCAACACCAACCAGCCTGTCACGCCCAAATGCGCGCCGGTCTGGATAGACGACCAAGCATCTTGGAGAGGCTAGAACCCCCCGCATCATTCCGCAAAGCAGCATTCTACCTTCGAGACGAGACACTGCGCGCGTCATTATACAAAATAATCCATGTATCTCAGTTGGTTGCGAGATTGTTGACCGGTGCGCCGTCACCGGGGAAGTGCTTCTGCACCGTCGAATTCGCACTGGTGACGGCAATTTGAAGCTGAACCTTGCTAAGAGCCGGGCGAGGGGCTATTGAAACGGTCGGCAGGCGGCCCACCATTAGTGGTGTCACGTCGCTACCACAACTGTCCAGAGCACTCGAGTTTAGCCCCTAAATTCGCGGGAGGACCTGATCGCCACATTGCGGCGAGCGTCTCTTCGCAATCGCAAATGGGGAGGCGATGTAGCAGATGCGTAATGACATCGACACGGTAGACGCTGCGCTCAGGCCGCTTCACAGCGAAGCATGGCAAGCGCTTGTGGACGAGGTGCGCGACTATAGTCCCGATCTGGTCATTCTCGTCGCGCGCAAGATGCCGCGACTGGTTGAGGCACTAAACCTCTCGCTAGGCGATTACGCCGTGTGTGTGTCTGATCATGCTATCCCGTTCGTGCATCAGAACATCAAGGGCGCCCGGGTCGCCATCGTGGACGACATATGGAATGTCGGCACGACGATGCTGCGCGCGCGTGAACGCGTGATGCTTGCAGCTCCACGCGAAGTCCGGCTGTTTGCACTTGCCGCAAAAAATGCGGAAAGCGCTCGTAAGGCTGACGTCAATTTGGCGCTTCCGCGCTCTCTGCCGGTTGAACGGCATCGCGCACTCGTCGATGCGGTCCCTCGTGCCTTACGATGCGTCGCTAAGCCGTATGACGTCGACTTTCCTATCGTGCCGTGCACAATTCGGACGCCATTCAGTTCTTGGCAAAACTGCTGGCAGTGGCTCAGCGACAAGTTTGGCGACTTTGTTCACAGCACAGTTGATGATGCTCAGCTTCAAGCAGGGGTCGCAAGGGCCAGTATAAACCTGCCGCGCATTAACGGCTGGACGCTGAAAGCGCGCCTATATTTCGACTTCAAGACCGGAAACTGCAATTTCGTTCCGATGGCACTGGCGCCAAGCCTGTCCCTTATGAACGACTATCCCGAAGGTTCGCTATCGAGCGCGCTTTTTGATGCAGTGCTCGGCACCTTCGAGGCAACGCGCTCATCTGCGGAAGATCTGGATCCTGAAAACAAGGACGGTCTTGCTCGCGTAAATACCTATTGTGATTCCGTCCTGATTTCAGATGCTCTACTCGAGCTATGCTCTGGGTTGCTTCAGAAGCAGTCACTCGAGCCATTCTCGATCATGGATTTCGGCATTCAGTTTGGGCCTGCTGCGCGACGGCGATGTGAAGACATTGCGAAAGGTGGTTTTAGAAAAATCACCTACGCCGAGCTAGAAACGCTTTTCAGCAGCAGTATTCGAGGAATGCCCGCTCCATCATACCTGGTGGAGATGCCCTCCGTCGTAGATCGCAGCAGGGAATATCTGAGTCAGGGTCTGTCGAGGCTGGCCCTGGATGCGCTCATTCAGGATCTTGCCAAAGCAGCCGGCGCGGACGATCCAAAGGCTTATTCATTGTCTCGTCCGTATAACTCCGAGCGTATCGAAGCTACTCCTTACCTGCGGCTTCGATTGGGGTTCACTTACGAGGAAATGGTCCAGCTCTTCCGCAGGTACTATTTCGACGTCTGGCACCCGTCGCGGCTTCCGGAGCTTATCGTCAGCGATCTGCTCGATACTTTCATCGATCACGGTGCGATAGTGCCGACGTTCTCGTTGCACAGGGATAAGTGCACACGCGTATATCGCAAGGGTGAGGCAAATCCACGCTGGGATAACGAGTTTACTCGTCTGCTTTTTACGCTCAAGAAGATGCCGGAAGCGGAGCGAGCGGAAGTCCTCGAAGGAGGGCGCACTCGTATCGCAAAGATCAATGCCATACTCGCGTTGTCGGGAGCTTATGACACGGCTCTAACCACGGGGGCACTGGAGCGCGGCAATGTGGGCATGCTTCTGAACAGTGTTGTAGAGCGTGAGGGTACGGAGCTGACAGGGCTCATGCGCCGTTTTGGTTTGCTGAACTAGCGATAGATCATGCAGAGTTCTGGAAACTTCAAGCCAACCAGGGAGGATTTGGAGTTCGCTTCTTCCTGGATCGTTCTCAATCGGCTGATCACGAACTGTAAAGGCCAGGAGAGGGCCACCCTATTACTCTCGACCTGTCGCAATGCTTATATGACAGCGAACGCGCTGTTCGCCGAGCTTCAAGTTATCCTCGGAGACGGCATTCAACCGTCTGGACTAAGGGCTGGCGCTGAACTTTTAATAAAGGGCGCGACAGCTGCGCAGCCGCTTAAAACGCATTTTGGGCGAGCAATCCAAACCATCCGAGAGTACGAGAAAAAGGGTAATGTTTGGAGTGATCGACAAGTCATTTGGGCGGATATTGAACAGGCGAAGGTAGAGATCGATAAGCTGGACCCCCTTTCATCGAGCCGAGTTGAGGTGGTACTCGACACGCCGGCTTCAGCATCCGGCAACTACGAGGGGCAGGATCGCGAGCTTTTGGAGATCAATCTACAGCCACGACCTCATCTCGACGAGACGTTTCGCAGGCTCGATGAGACCTTTGCCGTATTGAAGGCAGCTGCTGATCTTGGCTTCAAGACGGCGCTGGCGCTGGATCGCGATCCCCAAGAACAATTGGCACTTGTAGCCGACACCCGCGAGCAATCTGCCGACAAGGCCGTCGCCGAAATCACTTCCTGCGTGCTCAAGCTGGCCACGGCCTGCCATTGGCATTCCACGGAAAACGGGGCGAAGCGGACGATTGGCCTAACCAGCGGTCACGCAAGGCCGCAAATGGCCGGTCGTGCAGACGATGTCGATCTTCCTGGCCAGGTGAATGCCAGCAACATTGAAGGGATTGTCAGTGCGCTCGGGCTGCTTGTCCGAGAAGCCATGTATGTCGCTCATTGGAAACTTTGCGACTTCTTTCAGCCGAACGTCGCAAAGCCGCCGCTGCCCCCTTTATTCAAAATCCGTCTGCCCTTCGCCGTAGCGGACCAGACCTCGGGAAGCCGATCGAGGACCTCCGTTAGGGTCGTTCGTTGCAGCGCTCCGCCGGTTGCTGACAAGGTCCGGATAGGGCTGGCTCACTTGGCCGTGCCCGTAAAACATCTGAACACGCGAAGCTACGCCTTTGATGATCAGGTTGCGCAAGACGTCGCGGATGACGTTCGTCGCGCAATTCACGCCGCAGCCAAGGACGGCTGCAACGCTATCGCGTTTCCAGAATATTCGTTGCCGAATGCGCTTACGAACGAGATACACGCCTTGGCGAACAAGGAATCGATCGTCGTGATCGGAGGTTTGGAGGGATCTTTCCAGGACGGCAAACTATGCGCGCGCGCCATCATTGCGATTCCCGGGGAAAGCCAGCCCCATTTCCAATACAAACAACGGCCGTCGCTGCAAGAAGCGAATGGCGACGCTTTTTTTCGAGACGATCAGCTGTCCTTGTTTCTGAGAACTCCGGTAGGAGATTTCTCTGTTGTCGTCTGCAGTGATTTTCTCGAACTCGGCACTCTGCAGGCTTGGAAGCACACTACGCCGCTACCCGATCTCGTCTTCGTTATTGCGAGGAACGACTACCCCGACCTTTATGTCAGCATGGCGAAGGCGGATGCCGTCCGCCTCTACACGTGCGTCGCCATTTGCAACGTTCTCGATGATAAGGAGTCTGATGCCGCGAGCCTTGAAGGATCCTGCGTCATCGTTCCAAACCGCACGAAGATGGAATTGCAGGCCTCCGAGCTAGCCGTTGAAGGCCGATTTTTGACAGGCATTTCTGTCTACGAAGTGCCGTTGCATGCGCCGCGCGCCCGGATTAATGGCAAGCCGGATCAAGGCTTTTTTGCAGTTCCCCATACGGCGCAGCGGAAGTGATCTAGGCGGCATCGGGTAGATGCGCTCATTCGATCCGGCCAGCCAAATCACGCCTATGTCGGCTTCGCGCTCAACTATGGCGAGCCGATGTTCTTTGGCGTGATCGCAGCCTGCGTCGCGGTCACCGTCGTCGCGATCGCAATCGTCGACATCCACCAAGGTGGCTTCCGCGACGAACTTTCTTGATCCGGTAGGGCGCCATCGATGCCGTCTTTACTCGGGCTCGCCGTAAGTTGCGACGCTTGGCGCCTCATATCGTCCCAACAAGAGGCGGTAGGTGGCAAGCAGCCCTTATGCCGTCGTCCTTCGCCGATCTTCGCCGAGGCACTGTCGCGGGTCTGCGTGCGCGTTCGATCGATTCTCATCAGGTGCCTAGCGCTCGCTCGAAGGCGGCGCGGAGTTTGCTCCCTGGATCGAGCGTGCGAGGTGGGGCGGCGATCGCGAAAGCCTAGAGAACTTGCCGAACGATAAGCGCATAGGGATCGCTTCGTTCGAAGGGGTGCGAAGCCTCCTCCTCGAGAGCGTGTAGCAAAGAGTGGAATCTCGTCTCCTCTTCGAGCGCCTCCGGGTCGCGCATGTGGATCAGCAATCGGGCGAGCTGCAGCTTGAACAGAAGTGCCTTGATTGACCGGGGACTCGGGCGTCTTCCGATTGTTCCGAAGTATCGAGGGACGAAATCGCATAGCATCTTGATCTCCGCGTCGGAGAAGCGAACATCTCCCGTTACGAAGGGAGGTTCGGTAGACTGCGGCGCAGGACGTTCGGGATCTGGAGGCGAATCACCTTGTGCACGGCGTGCCGCCTCCGCTTGAGCTTGGGCCCTCCTGAGTCCGTCGACGACGGCCGGCCGTTCGGCCAACCTTTCGTCCTGTGTCATTGAAGCTCTTCTGCGGTTGCCGGCCTCGATCCGCTGATTCCGGGTATGCGCTTCGTTTACTTCAGAAGGGGTCATGGGGATGAAATCGCCTTCGAATCGAAATCGATTGAAATTCGAACGCTGGCGTCTCGAAGGTCCGTCTTCGGAAACCAGCGGATCCGGCTTTCCTGCTGCCACATCGTCATAAGCCTTGCGTGCCTCGGCCTCCCTATCCGTGGCGTTGCGAACGTCGCGATCGGCTTTCGCTCGCATTCTGGCGTGCTCCGCCTGGGCGGCGCGTTCGAGTTCCTTGCGTTTTCTTTCATTTTCGACGCCCGCCAGCTTCGTTACCAGTTCGACGACATCTTCATCGGATAGTCGCGAAAGACGCAGATGACAAGCGAACAGCTTTTCGACCTGCTCGAAGACGATATCGGCTACGGCGCGGCTTTTTTCCTGCTGCAATTGCAGGCCCCCAACGCGGTATTCGATCATCTTGGCGTATCGTAGTTCGATGGCATGCCTGAGAACGTCTTCGTCGACCAGCATCAATACCTGCAACCGGCTATTGATTTCCTTGTCGTCGAGAAGGAGACGCACATTCTCTATGACGCTCAGCATTTCGTCGGGCGAGCACCGATCGAGATCGTCTACGACCAGTAGGATCTTGTCCGGCTCGTAGGTCGCGATGGTCCTGGGGAGAGCAAGTACGAAAAGCGAAAAAGAAGTCCATCCGATCATGGCCGCCCAATGCAACCATTCTGCGGGAGAGGAACCGGCAGGCTTGGCGGCTCCGTCGCTCAGGCCGAGCCAATTTAGTATGGACCACAGGTCGAACGCCGATCCGCGCAGCAGCGCGGTTCCCCAAATCACGCCGATGATTAGGATTCCCAGCGCAGACGCGGCAAGTTGGAAGTTGAAACGAGATGATGTCCGTTCCCTCGTCCATGCCTTCAGAAGCAACTGTACGTCTTCGCCGATAAGGGCCAGCATACCTAGATTCTCGTCGCGGCCGACCAAGCGAAGATTCCGATGAAAGAGCTGACGGACCTTGCTACTGGCGCCCATCCATGTCGCTGCGACGTATATGAGGGCGGAGAATCCCAAGGCGGACCCCGCCAGCGAGACGAGTTGAAACTTTCCTTGAATCGGGATCAAAGCCACGGCCAACACTATGAGCGACGCGAGCAACGAGAACAGCCCGTTGCGGTCCATCGCAACCCGCAGCGCTATCGCCCATCGATCGAGCTGGCTGGCCCGGGCCATGACGGCGCTCGCGAGACTCTTGTAGAGATAGACCCATGATTCCGGCGGACTTCTGTACTTCCATGCGTTGTGAACGACTACGCGATACTCCAGATCGGCATATGTTTCCTTTGGACCGACCACGACCGCTTTCTTGTAGATATCTGGCTTCTCGAGATATGGCTGCAACAGCTTCAGGAGCGTCGTTTTTCCGCTTCCCCAGCGACCGAAGAGAGCGAAGCTGAACTCGCCGTCCGAAACCCGCAGGATCGTTGCGAGAGCTTTCGCATACTGTTCTACGTTCAATCCCAGTTCATCAGGCGTGGCTTCCCGAACGATACCCGCGTGACGCCTCGAGGAACCCGGTGCCGCAGAGCGCGGCTGCCGCTCGTCGAATGCGGCGCCTTTCGGAGCATCGGCAGCATCTTCCGTCGACACTCTCGTCTGGCGATCACCGCTCCCGGCTGACGCTTGCCCGACTCCCTCGTTCTGCGAGGAAGCACCGCCATCGAGCATCGCAAGGGGCGAGGTTTTTCTTTCCACGGCATCCCGAATTCGCTTCGAGATCCCCGTGCTCTTGTCGTCAAGCAACATGAGAAGGAGAACATCGGCAGGGAGAGGACTGTTCGAAAACCAGCCGCGCAGGACTTGAGTGAAGCCAGGTCCTAAAACGATATCTTCTTCGATCTTCGTCGGATGCGATGGCTCCATAGGAAACTCAGGCGTTTCGACGAAAAAACCGGCAGACATTTCCAGGAAATCGTTCTCGGCCAAACCCGACGACGCCAAGACGTCGCGTAGTTTAGCGAGCTCTTCGGTCGTGTCAGGAACCGACCGCTGATGGAGAAAAGCCGTCAAGACAAAGGACGTCGACGAGAGTTCGTTCCGACGCGCTCTCTTGTACCTGAGGCACCACACCGTCTCGGCCAGAATTCGTGCGGCGAGTTCTGAGAACCGGACGTTGGAAAGGTCCACGCTTTCCAGAATCCTTCTGGCCGGGGCGAAGAACTCGGTGTCCTCGAACTCTGTCATCGTTCCTCCCGAAAATGTTTACTCCACGGCTTCGCGCTGGTGCCGCCAAACGACGGCGTTGAAAACGAATATAGCCCCCCATGGAGCGATGGTCTCCCTAAGCTGCGCTCGGTTCGCGAAGCGTCCACAATGCGGAGGGAAAATGCGGCGTCGGCGGCCGTCTAGTCGCATGATCCGTACGATCTCGTTGCATTCGACCTATGTGACGGAATCGTGTCCCGCGCCTAGGGACGTCCCCAGTACGTCGAATCGCTCGGATCTGCTTTCTAGTGCGAGAGGCATCAGGCTCGGCATGATCGAAGCATTCTCGCTGTCCACCGCCCATCTGTTCCAGGACGCACTCGCGTCGCAGGCTCGGTTGCGTTATCGAGTGTTCGTCGAGCAGCGGGGATTGCCGCACCTGCACTTCGAAGATCTGGAATTCGATGAATTCGATACGCCCGCTGCCGTTTACCTGATTTGGCGCGATGAGCGCCGGGTCGTCCGCGGTTTGATCAGGCTGCTACGTACGGATCGGCCTTACATGCTGAAATCCTACTGGCCTCACTTGGTCACACAAGCTCTGCCGGAATCGGCCGACGTGTGGGAAATCACGCGGGTGTGCGTCGACAAATCAGTCACCCGGATCGTGCGGCGCACGATAATTCCCGAGCTTCTGAGTGCCGTTGCAGATTACCTCGAGCGGGTGGAAGCGAACGGCATCGTGGGAGTTACCCGGGCCCATCTTCTGTCGCACTTCATCAGGAGCGGCATCACCTGGCTGGGAGAACCAGCGCTCATCGAGGGAGAGATCGAACGGGCCTTCTTCGTGCCTAGGAATTGCGTGCGGCCGGAATATCACTGCGCCAGATACGGTATCGGAACGGTCAGAGTGCACAGCGGTCACGTCGACGAGAGGGCGGCGTGAGCGATCATAACGATGAAGCGGGGTCGCCGGAGCTCGTTGCGAGGCGCATGGCCGAGGCCGTCTTGTATCTGAGCGACGTCGCCCGCGGGGCGGGATTGGAATCCATCTCGTGCGATTTGCTTTCAATCCGTAAAAAACTGAACAGGAGGGCTCGATCGGACGAGACGGTCGATCAGCGCGACCTGAACGAAGTCAAGGTAAGGAGGCGAAAACCTTGAGAGATGTCGACATCTTCCAGGAACTCGAATCCGGTGTTCGCTACTACTGCAGACAGATGCCCAACCTTTTCGCAGAGGCGCGCGGGGCGAGGGTGTGGGACGCCGAGGGAAACGAATTCATCGATTTCCTGTCCGCTTCGGCCAGATGGCGCGCGATCCGTCAGGGGGGCTCGACCCGGTGGCGGCGATCATCGTCGAAACCGTCCAGGGCGAAGGCGGGTTGAACGTAGCGAGCATCGCCTGGCTACGAACGCTCAGGAAAATATGCACCGAGATCGGCGCGCTCCTGATCGTGGACGACGTCCAGGCTGGTTGCGGTCGGACGGGAGACTTCTTCAGTTTCGAACGCGCCGGCATAGTCCCGGACATGGTCTGTCTCTCGAAATCGATCAGCGGGGCAGGCCTGCCAATGGCGCTGCTGCTCGTCCTGCCGCAGTTCGATGTATGGAAGCCGGGAGAGCACAACGGAACATTCCGAGGCAACAGCCTCGCGTTCGTGGCCGCGACCGCGGCGATGGAGGAGTGGCGGGGCTCAAATCTGCGGACGGACATCGAGACGAGGTCGTCGACGCTCGACGCATGGCTCGACGGGGCCGCCGAAGCGTTTCCGGATGTCGTGGAACGCAAGAAGGGTCTCGGCATGATGGCGGGCCTGCGATTCCACGAACCGCGAGTTGCAAGAGCCGTTGCGGATGAAGCTCGCAACAGAAGGATCCTCCTGGAAACGTGCGGCCCCTACGACGAGGTGATCAAGATATTCCCGCCGCTAAATATCGAAGCCGATCTTCTGAGCGAAGGCCTTGGACGGCTCGGTCAAGCGATCGAAACGCAAGGCGCTAAAGCCTCGTGCGACAGCCGTGCCGCATAATGCGAAGCCGAAGCCACGCTGCCCCTAGATCGATATGATTCCGATTTGGATCGCCTTGACTACCGCTGTGATCCGGTTGCTGACCCCGAGCTTCCGAATTGTGTTGGAGACGTGAAACTCGACGGTCTTCTCCGAGATGGAAAGAATCTCGCCGATTTCCCAGTTCGTCTTTCCCTCCTTGCACCACTGGAGGCATTCGACCTCCTTGGAGGTGAGCTCGCTCCTCGGTTTCGCGCACTCATCGGTGATCTCGCTGAGGCGTATACGGTACTGGAAGGACAGTCCGTAGATGGTCGCCATTCGTCCCTCGGGTGCGCGCTTTTCATCCCGCAGGCTGAGACTGATGAGGTCGATGTCGGTGCCGGGACCATGCAGCGGAACGGTTACCCCGGAATGAACCCCCATGTCTCTGCATGCCGCCAGAAAGCGCTTCTGGTCCGCAGACAGGTTCATCCTCGCGCAGACGTCTTCCCACGAGAAGGGGCATCGCGCCAAGCGCACGAAATGCACCACGGGATCGAGCTTGTCCCATTGATTGGCGACGTAGCAGTCAGCATACCCCTCAGGAAAGCGCGTCCAAGGAATATCAACCAGGCGACCGTCGCGCGTCCTCGCGAAGACCGCGTTCTGATAACCCTCGTCCTCGATTGCTTCCAGATAGAGTTCGCGCAGAGATTCCGGGGTGAAAACAGATTGAGAAGAGGAAATGAAATGTTCAATAGTCGCAATCATAGAGCCCCCAGCCTTGGCTAAGGCAACCTACTCGGTGATGAAACCTCCCAGACAGCTATTGAATTCGTTCGGGCACATCCAATGCGGTGCATGCCCCCCGCTTATTATGATAGGATTTTTCAACCATAAGTTACGGTACGTCAAGCTGCGGATGTGGGTAAGATCGACGAAAGGATCGTTTTTCCCCTGCACGATGGCCAACGGTCTGGGGCAATCCGAGACTGCATCGACCTGGTCGTGTCCCACTCCCGCCAAGCCATTCTCCAACATCAGCCTCCTGGCTTCGCCGTCCGTCCTGGCGACGCGCCGTCCGAACCAGGATTTAGGATCCACCGGCGCCCCGAGCATCGCGCTGGCGTAATCCCGCACATCCGCCTGCGAAAACGCAGCCTTGCCGGCTAGATCCATCACCGGGGACGGACGAAAGCCTTCGGATGCTCCCGCAGCGCTCAGCCGGACCGGAGGCGTTCCCGTGATCAACAACGACCGGACGGTCTCGTCTCCGACCCACATTTCGATACCGATGTGACCGCCCAGCGACCACCCTACGACATGGAAGGAGCTTATGCCGAGCGTCTGCATGAGCACGCGCAGCGTCCTGGCGTACCCCGGGAAGCTATACGTCGACCGCGGCTCGGATGCATTCCCCGATGAGCCGTGCCCGGGCAGGTCCGGCGCCACGACATCATGCCCTCGATTTGCCAAAAAAGAGATCTGATGCTCGAAGATCTCCTTGCAGGCAGAATTGCCGTGGATCAGCAGAACGGCGCACCGGCGGCCGCCGGTACGTATGAAGGCGAGGGGCGAACCCTCTATCGTCAGGCGCCGTTCCTCACCGATCTCAGATGCCTTCGCGACCGACACCGCGATCCTGGTCCTCATCGTGGCTCTCATCGAAGCGGAGTATGTCGCGGAATTCTGCCGATTCCCGCCGCGTCGGAACGCTAGGAAGGTCCCCAGGCATTAGCGTCATCCCCAGATTTGGGTCGGCTGGCTCGGACCCACCCAAGCCGCTGCCCGTCCCGCGATCCCCGATACACGGGCATCAGTCTGATCGGCCGTTCGCAAGGGCCGCGATCACGGCTATTTTTCGATTGTGATTTTGGCCTTCCCGGTATTCCCAACCCATTTGCTGACGACAGACTCAGAACTCCACAGACCGATCACAGGCTTGTTGAGATAAACGAAGAGCTCCCCATCCCGTTTGGGTGTCAGGCCCTCCTCGAGCAATTCGGATTTTTGGGGGACCGGAGGATAGGTGTCGCCCGCGAGCAAGGGGTCGCCTTGGGGTGGAGGATCTCTTCCGAGAAAGTCCTCCTCGTTGCCCTTGCCACCGATGCGGAAGATGATGGTTCCCCATGGGCGATCGAAGGTTCGCCGCAACGGGAATAGCGTGGCCAGGATAGCCGACTTGATGGGGGGAAGGTGAGAGACGGGTTGACCACCCATATAAGACGTCTCGCCGAAAAACGTCCATTTGCCTAAATTCGAGTCGTTTTCTTCGGGCAGTCTCTCGACGGAAATGTGATAGCGTTTCCCGGTTTTCAGGTAGACGCCGGTCGAAAGGCATAGATCGCCCGAGTCGTCGGGAGAGGTGTCGAAGACGAACTCCGCCTGCCGCTTGTCCCCGACGGATTGGAAACCGTCGTGGCTCAGACCGAGTTTCTCGTTTTCGCGACAGAAACTGCCCAGACTGTCGCGCATATTGAAGTGATAGTGGCTTCCGAATGCGATGGCCAGATACAACAACCCGAGGGCCGAAGCCGCTGGCGCCAGATGATATTTGAAGCCTTTCAGCACAGCCTGATAGAGCGGGCGTGTCCTGAGCCACCTGACAAGAAAGTCGGGCAAGAAGTATATGAAGAGGAAGAAAGCGAGGACGGTCCGGACAGGCTCCGCCGTGTAAGTCACCAAGACCCGGTCAGGCGTTCCCGAAAACGTCAGCCATTGCACTGCTTCCGCTTTTGAAAGTAGCGGATACAGCAGCACATAGGTGATCAGACCGACGAAAAAGATGCTCTGGAGCGCCGATGTGAGGGATTGAAGCACCTTCTCGATCGTCCCAGCTGAGTACATAGTGGTTGCTCGTGAGGGATCATCGAGCAGCTGCTTTGGAAGGTTGGGATTGATTTGCTGCTGGGCAGTCAGCCCTGCTTATCATCAAGTGGAGCTGCTCCGGCCTCTCATTTTTGGATAATAACTTTTTGAGAAGGCCCAAGATCACCTCGGAAACCTGTACTCATGGTTCGTCGTGAGGAGACGGCGAAGCGGAATATGCGAAGCTTTCGACGCCATGATAGACTAAGCGTCACTGGAACGTTCGGCGATACCTAATCTAAATGCGAGGCATCCAGTGCAGTTTCGTCGGACAGGTTTGCAATGTTAGGAAAATTCAAGCCGACTTATTCGCGCGCGCTTCGATCTCCGCGCAGCGGCGCATTAATTCGTCAAATGTATCGGGCGCATCGAGCAACAGGCCGTCATTAACCATATGCCGGTAATCCTGCTCCAGGACAGTCCGCGACTGCCCTGTGGGCACCAGCTTCAATGCGCCGGCGACGGCTTTTTTATAGTCGATAACCGCGCCTGTCGGATCCTTTTCCACGAAGAACCATGATTTGTGGTCGGCAACGGTTGCCGCGAGCTTGCGATCTTTCAGAGCGGCCTCGGCAATTTTAACATCGTCCAACCTGACGAGGTCATACCAGTGGCGAGCGAAGCGTTCGCCTTTCAGTTTCCCTTGAACACAAAAGACATGAATTGCGGTCGCCTTCTCCCAGAAGGTCCGTTCCGCTTTCATGGTCTTGGGCTTGGCGGTCGGAAACTCGAGAGTTTCGAGATATTCGGCAGCGTCGCAAACGACGTCGTGAAGCTCGCTCGGCTCGCCAGTCGACCGTGCGCCGAATTCCAGCATTACGGCAGCGCCCACATAGCCATTGCCAGTCTCTAGGGGGGCGTAGGTGACGAAAATTTTTTCGTCCTTGGCTTCAGCCTTGGCGCTGAGTTTATCGTCTGAGAGACGCTGGTTGATTACTGGGAGCGCCTCGTCCTTCACCCACCCCGGAAGCCGTTCTCTTGCCTTGTCGCTCCACTTTTTACTTTGACTGCGGTTCTGAGGGACCGGATTGTCGTCGCTGGTGTTCACCAGGTCCGGAGCTATCGCGCGAATGTCGTAGGTGAGATCGACGTCTTCCGAGAAACGGCGGATTGCGCCGTAGGCCTTGGAAAGGGACGTTCCGCCCTTGAAGACGAGGTGCTCGCCCAGCGGCGAGGAGAAAAGCGCGTTCAGGCACCAAACGACCCAAACATCTTTTTCAAGAAGATGCGTAGGCCGCCCTGAATTCGAGGCAGCAACGCCGAGCGCCTCGCGACGCTCGGCATCAGATAGATTTAAGAACTTATCCAACGCGTAGTTCGCTTACCGGCCTGGCAAGCCAAGTCGGCAATGAAGACGCGGCAGATCTCAGCTCGTTCACTTCAGTCGGAGTCAGTCGCTGACTGACGGACCGCAGGGCTTGTCTTGCGGTCTCGGGACCGAACCAGGCAAGCGCGCGCACGACCTCACCTGCACGACGGTTGGCCAGGGTAAGTTGCCAACCCGGTGCATGCTTGAACTCCACGACTAGCTTGCCAAGATGGAGCTCGCGGGAAGGACCGGAAGTCAAATAGACCTGCCGCACAGGGACCTGCGTCGTCAAACCGAGGTGGTTCGCCGCTGCAGCGCCGCTGGAAACAATGGTTTCACCACTGCGCGCCTTAGTCTCCTCAACGACCTTTTCGACCGAGGGGGCTCTAATCCCGAAACGGCTTTCGACCGGACGCAGATATACCCCTCGCTTCGCGCGCAGGAGTTTTCCTCGCTCAGCAAGACGCGAAAGGGCCTGATCGACGGCAGCACGCTTTCCAAGGTGCAAAAGGGCCTTGGCAGCGATGGGCGCGCCTTCGGGCAGTTCTTTGGTGGCTTCCAAAATCCGGGTGCTCAGGGGGGTCATGGCACTTCTCCAGTGTCAGAAACATAGGCGCACTTCTGACACTCTACAAGCGCTGAATGAGAAAAGGTTTCCTCTGTAAAATCAATGATTTATAGAGAAATAGGACCGATCTGGTCCCTTTCAAGGGCGTCAAACCGGGGATTCGGGGGCCGTGCCACCCTCACCGGCCAACCTACTGGCCTTCGAACAAACGAACCGCTGTCCGCCAGAGAACAGCTCGAGCTCACGTGAAAATAAGCAAACAAGATCGACCCCAGCGCTCAGAGACAATGAGACTGCACTGTTATACGCCGCGCCCCTGTTGGCTTCCGCGCTCTCAGGAGTCGTTCCGGCGATAATCCGATAAGACCAACCGACGCACCGGTAAGGTTCGGTATTCGTTATTCGACCGAACGCGACCGCCCCATCGTGAGCGCTCTCATTACCTGCCATAGCCACCCGAACCCTGCTGCCGAAATCCTTGTCGAACACAAAACCGGAGCTCGGCATTGGAACGCGACGCATCGAAACACAGTCCGGAGGCTCCTCGCTTCCCGTGAAGAACACCACCAGCAAAGGGTAGCGAGGAAGGCCTTCAGAATGTACTTTGCGGACTATCGCCTCAATATCCATTTCAGACATTTGCGGACATGCCTTCAGGCTTTTCGATTTCTGTAATCATCATCGTGGCTGCCGCGGTCTGGGCAATCTCACTCCTGTTCTTCGGAGTAAACCTATCTTGGGACTACGCCAAGCCATTCTCAGTCACGGTCGCGATAGTTACCGTTCTCCTGACTGCCTTCGACCGAACCTTGTGGCGATATTGGCCCTTCAAGCTATTCCATACGACGCCGGATCTGTCAGGTGAATGGGCAGCAACCATGATGTCGTCTTACACCGAGCAAGGAAGCCAGGAGAAAAAGGCCATCACCGGTACTGCCACCATCACGCAAACCTATTCGACCCTGTCGGTTCGTTTGGTCACTGGAGAAGAGCCAAATGAAAATCGCTCATTTCAACTTGCGGGGCGATTGATCCGGCACAGCGACGGCGCGTATGAAGTGATCGGCGTCTACCAAAGTGATCCCGACATTCTCGCCCGTGGCACCGAGACTGAAATTCATTATGGCGCCTTCCGCTACCGCGTCGTCGGCAAGCCTTTGAAAAAAATGAACGGGCACTACTGGACCGATCGCAATACCAAGGGATCGATCCAGCTTAAAAAGCGCACCTGAACGATTTATCGCGTCGCCAAGGCCGCGCCCGGAAATTCGGGCGAATCCGGCATATGTTGCAGAAAATGCGGAAGCCTCGGATCGGCAGCGACCTTCTGGAAGCTGCCTTCTGCCAGCCCCAGCAGAGTTCCTTGAGCATCGGCATTCGCAACGTCCAAGGCTAGATCGGCCTGCTGCTCTTCCGATTGCGTAGCATCGATCCTCAGATAGCGATCGCCCAATTGATGGCGCAACATGTAATCAACCAACTGCTGCTGGGAGGACACGATAGTCCTCAACAAACGGCCCCGCGTCATCCATTTTGCGCTACCGAAATTGCGGCCGAGCGATCGCTTGAGCGAAAATCCAGTTGAAGTCGTCCCGATGCTCAAGATCGATATGTGATGCATATCCTGGCCCAGGAAATGCGTTGCTTCGTGCAGGGCACATTGATCCGGGGCATTTGCCACCAGGCCACCATCGGCATAGTGCGCGTTGCCGATCTCGGCCAAGGGAAAATAAGTGGGAGCGGCACTCGTCGCCATCACAACATCGACAAGCCGCCGCTTGGGATCGAGCGTGAAGTCCGGATGATGGCCGGTCTTGAACATCTGCACGCTCCCCTTGGTCATATTCACCGTTGGGATGATGAGACGATGCTTGCAGGCGGCCATCGTCGTCTGATCGCCGATGATTTCGGTGACTACGCTCTGCAGGGCTTTCCCGTCATACTTCGAGCTGAACAACGATCGACCGGCATCTAGCCATCCCAGGCTTGGCCGCGGTCGCGCCGAAAAGATGCTCTGCCCCCGTTCAATAAACAGAGCGCGCATGCGGGACGCCGGCACTTCAAGCGCAACTCCTGCAGCAAGAATGCCGCCGACAGACGTTCCGGCGATCAAATCAAAGCAGCTTCCGATGGGCCTGCCGGCCCTTTCCTCCAGACGCGCTAGGATATCGCACGAATAGAGGCCCAAATAGCCGCCGCCACTAAGGGCAAGTATCTGAAACTTCTTATTTTTTGTGGATTTTGTTTCCAATTCGTTCTCCAGCCAATCTGAAAGCCTTATAATACAGCTTTAGCCATCGATTCGTGCCGCTGGACGGAAAGTCGTCCTCCCCTCGGATTGAAGAGCCGCCGGTGGCAAAGAGCTGCGAACAGAAAGGTGCGGCCCGATGGCCAATGTCGAAAAGCTGCTTCATGGCGCCAATGGGGGCGTCGACCTCTTATCGAAGCTTGAACTCTTGGACCACGAGCAGGGCAAGCTCAAGATCGCAAAAAAGAAGATCCGGGAGCATCTCAGGGCAGTGATCGCCAGCGAGACCAAGCGACTTCTCAAAAAACAGATCATCCCCCGCTTTTTCACGCAGGGCAGCGAGGCATACAAGCTCCTCAACCGGCGCGCTTGGATGCCGCCGCAGCAGATGGACGTGGATGACGGCCTTTATCTTCCCATGACGTTCATCAAGGGCAACGGCCCGGCGGACGCTGCCAAGATTTACTTTGCCATCGTCGACGCCGCGCTGATGGCTCTGATTAAGCGCGAGAAGTGGAAGGGCTTTGAAGAAAAAGACACCTGCGCGCGGGTGATCATCGACGATTGCCTCCATGTTGATGTTCCTCTGTATGCGATCCCTGACGATCAATTCAGCCGCCTTACAAAAGTCGCGATGGATCAGGCGATCGCTGACTCCGAAGATACGATCGACTTTATGAGTTCCCGGAAGATGCGGATCGACCGCTGGGACCAGGTCGATTCCGACAAGGTTTTGCTGGCGCATCGCAAGGATAACTGGAAACCGTCAGATCCGCGCAAGATCCACGATTGGTTTCTCAATGCTGTCGACTTCTATGGCGAGCTCCTCCGCCGCGAATGCCGGTACCTGAAAGCCTGGCGGGATCATCATTTGCTTGATCACCTATCCTCGATCATCCTTATGGCGTGCGCGTTCGAAACCTTCGAGGAGGTCGGCAATGTTCGGATCCCTCGCCGCGATGATCTTGCGCTGCTTGAAATCGCTTCGCGCCTCTCGGGTATGTTCGCGGGCCAGATCGTAAATCCAGCAGATCCGGAGGAAGTCCTCGGAACGTCATGGACACCCGCGCAGCGCAGGCAAGCCATCAAGGCCGCCAACGAAATGCATGAGCAGCTGAACGATGCGATCAACCACTGCTACCACGCCGACGTCGCGGTAACGCGGTTGAAAACCATCTTCGGCGAACGGATCCCGAACCGTCCTGATCTGGTCAAGGTCCATTCTGCGGCTGCCGCGGCGATCGCGGCGGCACCCGCGATCATCACACCGGCGCCGGCCGTAGGACGGTCGACCAGTGGATGAGCAGGAAGCACTTCGTTCTATTGATGCCGCACTAAAGCAGGAGAGCTTCAAGAGAGATTGGAGCAAGAGTGCGCACCCATACTATGTCGGCCGCATCGAACGACATGGGCTGGAGGCAGTCGTTTCGATCGAGATTCACGATCTCGATTTTGTCGACTTACCAATCATCAAATTGCTGTCGCGCGGGAAAGCTGAAGGTAAGCGCACGCCGCATCTGATCGGACCAGACGGCATGGTTTGCTACGTCGCTCAGAACGCCATGGTGTTCGATCGCTACGATCCCGGCGGGACAGTTCTGCATTGCCTCAGGTTGGCAGAAAAAGTGCTAGGTGACGGGCTTCGCGGACGTTCCGACGTCGATTTCATCGATGAATTCAGCCAGTACTGGGCCGATGGTCCCGCGATCCTTGTTGATCTGCCGATCGACTTCCAAGGCGATGGCAAGATATTCGACGTCGCCCTTTCGGGAACGGCTCGAGAGACATTGGTACTCGCGGCCGAAGACGGCCTCGCACCATCCCTCCTTGCGATGCATCAAGCTAACCGGGGCACCAAGCCACTTCCTCGCACAACCCCCTGTCGGGTCGTGCGGATTAATCGCGATCTCAGTGCAGATGGCGGCGCTCTGCCGCGAAACCTCCGAGACCTCGCAGCTTTCCTCGACAAGATCGGCGCAGGGTCCGAGCTTGACCCGGCACTGCAGGCGGGATTGGGTCTTGCTCGCTGGATCGCAATTTGCGCTCGCAATGCCACATGCATCGCCGAGATCCAGATCCCTAAACTCTTCGATCGCCCTGAATTCATGCAGTCCCGCAAATCGGCCCTGCCGAAACTCTTGCTGGAGTATACAGAGGATGTGGCGATCAAACGCTATCTGGGTTCGCCGATCGACGAACGCTTTCTTTATCAGCGCAACCTCGGCACCGTCACCAGCCTCGCGGGTAAAAGCATCGTGCTGGTCGGGTGCGGGACCATCGGCAGTTTTCTCTCGTACAACCTTGCGCAAAGTGGCGCGGGCACGCTCGGCGGATGCCTCACACTTGTTGATTGCGACAGATTGGGGCCGGCCAATCTGGGGCGACATCTGCTCGGGATGGCCTTTCTGGGTCAGTTCAAAGCGGACGGATGTGCTGAGTACATCCGCGGTCAACTGCCTCACGTCGTCGTCGAAAGCCGCGCGCGCGATGCCCGCGCGATCCTGAAATCCCTATCAAGTGCAGATCTCATCATCGATGCCACCGGTGAGGAGGCGTTTTCTATTGCACTGAACCATCATGCTGTCGCCAACCGGCCGGCTTTTCCGCCCGTCCTTCATGTGTGGATCGCCGGCAATGGCGGCGCTGCCCAGGCGCTGCTTTGCGATGGGCCAGACCATGGCTGCTTCAAATGTCAGAAGCCAAAACTGTCGGGCGAGCCACGATACCGGGTTATCCGGCCTGGCGCGGACAACGAACTGCGCCGCAATCCGGCATGCGGCGACGGATTGTTCGCCCCGTTTCCAGTCTCAGCGTCCATTTCGGCCTCGGCCTTAGCATTAGACCTAGTCCTGGCATGGAACAGTGGCGATCCTAGGCATCGTTTTCGGACCCGCGTCCTCGACCGAGATCGCTGCTTCAAGGTCAACGACATGAACCTGACGACTGCGCCCGAATGCCCAGCCTGCCAACCGCAATGATCTTCCGTGCTGGGCCTCCCGCTTGTCGCAATCGACGTGTCGGTCGTCGGCAGGATCGAGCGCTACTCAGGAGCTCCCGAGAACAACACCGAGGCAGGCGGGGTCCTCATCGGTCGCTATCGAGGGCCGCAATCGAAGTTACTGACGGTTCGGAGCTGCGAACCTCGTGTGCTAAGTCGTCCGATTTGCACTCCAAAGTCGCCGATCGCCGCACAGCCAAAGGCACTAAGCTGCCCGAAAGAACAGATTTCGCGTACCGCTGAACCGAACGGTCGAGGCAAAGGTCTCATGAAGCCGAGAGAACCGGCCAACAGATGCGCAAGCGTAACACCGACAAGCTCGCCCGCGTTAAAGCACGCCCCGATCCCGCCCAATGGGGAGAGGACGAGGTAATGACCCTTATTGAGGCTGTCGCTGTATTTTTTCCGCAAGGTCCATTGACATTATCATCATTGCGAAGGGCAGTAGCGGCTGGGACTCTTGAAATCGCCAAAGTTGCAGGCAAGGATCTGACTACCCCTCGTGCCATCCGCAAACTGGTCAAGCCGTCATGCCGGGCCGCAAAGCCAAGCCACCACGACTCTGGTTCCGAGAGGACGATGAGACCTGGATCATCCTCGACCGCGGCCGGCAGATCCGCACAGGCTGCTGCCGCGACGACATTGATGGCGCTGCGAAGGCACTCGAAACCTACATCGGCGGGCGGCATACTAGTACAATCGGTGCCACTGACCCGGGCGCCCTCGCCATAGCTGATGTTCTCACTGCATACGAAATTTCAAAGCGCCCCAAGGATAAGAGCGACCAACGCGCGTGGGCACAACACGATCTGCTGCTCATTCGCTTGCTCGACCTCAACAACTTTTTTGGCGACAAGACGGTCAGCGAACTCAAGGCCCAGCTCTGCCGCGATTTCGTAGACTGGTCTACTGGTACGCTGAACGAGAACAACAGAAAGGCAGGCATCAAGCCCCGCAACAGCTCGGTCTCGGATCAGACCGCGCGACGCCGACTTGAGGATTTGCGGGCTGCGGTCAACGCCTATCACGCAGAGCACACACTGAGCGTGGTCCCAAAGATCACCCTGCCTCCAAAGGCAGAGGGGCGCCAACGATGGCTGACGCGCAATGAAGCCGCTCGCTTGCTTGGTGCAGCGATCGGTTACGTGTGGGACAATGAGCGAGAGACCTGGAAACGGGGTGAAGATGGCAAGCTCTTGAGACGCGAGCGGTGGATCATCCGCCGTCGCTATCCGGCGGCGCGCTTCACCTTGGTCGGTATTTACAGTGCGCGCCGCGAAGAGACGATCCGCCGCACACAGTGGCTGCCGACAACGACTCATCCTTGGATGAATCTGGACGCGATGGTGTACCAAGGTAAGGGGGCCTTGGAGCGGTCGACCAAGAAGCGACGCCCGCCTGCGAAGATCGCCAGCCGGCTGCGCCCTCACCTAGTCCGCTGGCAGAAGATCGACGAGATGCGTTCCTCCGAATTCAGAGCGGCGGGCGTCATGAAGAACGGTGAGCAGATTCGGTTCGTCGTCAACCGCATCCACGATGGCCAGCCGCTTGCCGGCAAGATCAGGTCGGCTTGGGAAGGAATTCTGGAGGATGCGGGGCTGGGCGATGACGTGGTTCGCCACTCGTTGCGCCACACTGCGGCAACTTGGCTCATGCAGGCAGGCGTCGACATGTGGGAAGCCGCTGGCTGGCTTGGGATGACCGTAGAGCAGCTGGAAGCCAACTATGGCCACCATCACCCGGATTTCCAAGAAGAGGCTGCTGAGGCTTTTGGAGGAAGGCGCTGAGCTGTACTCTATTCGCCGCGCGCTATTCGCGCCCGGCGTCAGCCAAAATAAGCTCGTAGGTTCGGAGGGAGGACTTGTGATGCTTGATCATGTCCTGCGTGGCATCCCGCCAAGGCCCATGTCCCTCGCGTTCCCCGATCGTCATTTTCCCGGCTTCCAGCGGCGCGAGATCGTCGCGGATCTGCTTGATCGGCTCCTCGACGTCTTGGGCCTAAGCCTTAAGATCGACCGGCATGGCTGCCGTGCCCCAAATCATTGCGCATTTCATTGCGCCCAAAAAACATCGAAACTATAAGTACTTGAAATAATGGTCGGAGTGGCAGGATTCGAACCTGCGACCCCTGCGTCCCGAACGCAGTGCTCTACCGGGCTGAGCCACACTCCGACAAGAAGGCGGCTTATAGCGTCGGGTTTGGCGCACCGCAAGCGGCCGAGATGAGGAATTTTGTCCCTGTGAAAACGGGTCTTGAAACGCTGATTTTACCGGCCGGCGAGGCCGCCGCCGGGGCCGCCGCCCGGACGCTCGCGGCCGGCGGGCTGGTCGCGTTCCCGACCGAGACGGTCTACGGGCTCGGCGCAGATGCCGCCAATGCCACGGCTGTCGCCCATATCTACGGCGCCAAGGGGCGGCCGGCCTTCAATCCGCTGATCGCGCATGTGCCTGATATCGCCGCTGCGCGCCGGATCGGCCGGTTCGACGCGCGCGCCTTGAACCTTGCGGAGGCGTTCTGGCCGGGGCCGCTGACCCTGGTGGTGCCGAAGACGGAGGACTGCCCGGTGGCGGATCTCGCCACCGCAGGTCTCGACACCGTCGCGATCCGCATTCCCGCCCACCCGGTGGCGCAGGCGATCCTGCGCGCCTTTGGCGGAGCGGTGGTGGCGCCGTCCGCCAACATCTCCGGTCACGTCTCGCCGACGCTGGCCGCCCATGTTGAAAGCGACCTTGCGGGGCGGATTGACCTCATCGTCGACGGCGGGCCGGTCGACGTCGGCGTCGAATCGACGATTGTCGGCTGCTTCGATGCGCCGATGCTGCTTCGGCCCGGAGGATTGTCGCGTGAGCGGATCGAGGGGGTGCTCGGCGCAGCCCTGGCGCGACCGCCTGTTGAGGCCGGCAGCGACGACAGCCAGCCGCTGGCGCCGGGCATGCTGGCCTCGCATTACGCGCCGCGCGCCAATGTGCGGCTCCGCGCGCAGGACGTTGCGCCTGATGAAGCGCTGCTCGCGTTCGGTCCTTCGCACCTGCCCGGCGTTGATGCTGCCGCGGCTGTCATGAATTTGTCGCCCGCCGGTGATCTCGATGAAGCCGCCGCCAATCTGTTCGGCTATCTTCGTACCCTCGATGCGAAGGCGCCGAAGGCGATCGCCGTCATGTCGATCCCCGAGGAAGGGCTGGGCGAAGCGATCAATGACCGACTGCGGCGCGCTGCGGTGGCACGATAAGAGCGAAGAGACGAGACGATGAACATCAACAAAACTGCCCCACCTCCGCTCGCGCCCGAGTTGATCGAACAATTCCGCAAGATCGTCGGCGAGCGCCACGCCATCACCGATGCGACCGACATCGAGCCTTACGTCACCGAGGAGCGCAATTTGTTCCACGGCCGCTCGCCGCTGGTGCTGCGCCCGGGCTCGACCGCGGAAGTCTCCGCGATCTGCAAGCTCGCATCAGAACACAGAATCGCACTGGTGCCGCAGGGCGGCAACACCGGGCTCGTCGGCGGCCAGACGCCGCACAATGGCGAGGTGGTGGTGTCGCTGCGGCGGCTGGACAAGATCCGCGAGGTCGACACCGCCTCCAACACCATGACCTGCGAGGCCGGCGTGGTGCTGCAAATCGCGCAGCAGAAGGCGTCCGACGTCGACCGGCTGTTTCCGCTGTCGCTCGGCGCCGAAGGCAGCTGCACCATCGGCGGCAATCTCTCCACCAACGCCGGCGGCACCGCCGCGCTCGCCTATGGCGTCGCGCGCGAGATGGCGCTGGGGCTGGAAGTGGTGCTCGCCGACGGGCGTGTGCTCAACGTGCTGTCGAAGCTGAAGAAGGACAACACCGGCTACAATCTGCACAACCTCTTCATCGGAGCGGAAGGCACGCTCGGCATCATCACGGCGGCGACGCTGAAACTGTTTCCGAAGCCGAAGGCGGTCGAGACCGCCTTCGTCGGGCTGAAATCGCCCGAGGCGGCCTTGAAGCTGCTGACGATCGCACAGGGCGAAGCCGCCAACGCGCTGACGAGTTTTGAATTGCTCTCGGAGATGGCGGTCGATTTCTCGGTCCGCCACGGCATCGACGTGCGCGATCCGCTTGCCGAGAAGCATCCCTGGTACGTGCTGATGGAATTGTCCTCTCCCGGTGACGATTCCCGCACGCCGCTGGAGACGATCCTCGGCCGCGCCATGGAGGAGGAGATCGTCGACGACGCCGTGATCGCGGCCAGCCTCGCCCAGCGCAACAATTTCTGGAAGCTGCGCGAGGAAATGTCGGCGGCGCAGAAGCCCGAGGGCGGCTCGATCAAGCACGACATCTCCGTGCCCGTCGCCGCCGTGCCTGCCTTCATAGCGGAGGCCGATGCCGCCGTCGTCAAGCTGATCCCCGGCGCGCGGCCGGTGCCGTTCGGCCATCTCGGCGACGGCAATCTGCACTACAATGTCAGCCAGCCGATCGGCGCCAACACCGCCGACTTTCTGGCGCGCTGGCACGAGATGAACGCCGTGGTGTTCGAGATCGTGCTGCGCATGGGCGGCTCGATCTCGGCCGAGCACGGCATCGGCGTGCTGAAGCGCGACGAGCTGCCCGAGGTGAAGGACAAGACCGCGATCGAGCTGATGCGGTCGATCAAGGCGATGCTCGATCCGCTCGGCATCATGAATCCGGGGAAGGTGCTGTGAACCCTCTTGCGATCGACGCGATCAATGATGCCGACGTCGAGCCCGTCGTCGCGCTGTGGCAGCGCTGCGGCCTGACGCGGCCCTGGAACGACCCGCATGCCGACATCGCGCTGGCGCGGCGGCGGGAGAATTCGACTGTGCTGGTCGGCCGCGAGGCCGGCGGGATCGTCGCGACCGTCATGGTCGGCCATGACGGCCACCGCGGCTGGGTCTATTACGTCGCAGTCGACCCTGATAGCCGCAAGCGCGGCCATGGCCGCGTCATCATGGCGGCCGCGGAGGACTGGCTGCGCACGGCCGGAATTTCGAAGCTCCAGCTCCTGGTCCGGCGCGAGAACGCGCAGGCCAACGCTTTCTACGGCTCGCTGGGTTTCGAGCTGTCCACCTCCGTGATGTTCCAGAAGTGGCTCGACGGCCGCGCGAGTCCGTAAGGCTCGACCGAGATGTGGCCGCGAACGCAACTACGCCCCCTCGCCCCGTTCTTACGGGGAGAGGGTTGGGGTGAGGGGCCTCTCTCCACACGCGAGATCGTCGACGGACCTGTACCCCCTCACCCGCATCTCATCTCCGATGGGATGCGACCTCTCCCCGCAAGCGGGGCGAGGTGAAGAAAAGAGAGACAGCCATGACCATTTCCGACCGCGTCCGCATCAAGGACGTCCGAGTGCTCTCGGACAATTGGACGCCGCTGAAGACCACGACGTTCGAGTACCGGCGCGCCAATGGCGCGTGGCAGACGCAGCACCGCGAGACCTATGAGCGCGACAACGCCGCCGCAGTGCTGCCTTACAACCTTGCCCTGCGCACGGTGATCCTGGTGCGCCAGTTCCGCCTGCCGGCGTTCATCCGCGGCCACGACGACCTCCTGATCGAGGCCGCGGCCGGCGTGCTGGACAATGCTTCGCCCGAGGAGCGCATCCGCGCCGAGGCCGAGGAGGAGACCGGCTATCGCCTGCACCACGTCCACAAGGTGTTCGAGGCCTTCATGAGCCCCGGCGCCGTGACCGAAAAGCTGCACTTCTTCGTCGCCGAGTACGAGCCGGAAATGCGGGTCAGCGACGGCGGCGGGCTCGAGCACGAGGGCGAGGACATCGAGGTGATGGAGCTTTCCATCGACGAGGCGCTGGCGATGATCGCCGACGGCCGCATCATCGACGCCAAGGCGATCATGCTGCTGCAATACGCCGCGCTGCATGTGTTCAGGTAGGCTTGTTCCCTTCTCCCCTTGTGGGCCTGTTGCGCTACGGCCTTTTGAGGCAGGAGACGTAGGGAGAGAGGGCTGTGTTGACGCCGATTGTCAGGCCGAGATCTGTACTTGGTGCCCTTGGCGGGCGTCTCAGGCGGCGAGCGCGGCCCAGCGCCTCATGTTGAACGCGATGGAGGCAAGCAGGACCTGCCCGCTTGCCTTCATGAGACCGACATAGCGGATGCAGGTCAGCCGCATGCGGCGTTTGAGAGTGGCGAAGGTGGTCTCGACCTGGGCTCGTCGGCGCGCGATGAGGAGGTTGTAGCGTTTGAGCCGAGGCGGTAGCTCCGGGTGATGTCGGTTGGGACGACGGGCGATGCGGGGCTTCTTGCCTTCCGCTTTCAGCCGAGCCCGTCGGGCATGGGTGTCGTAGGCTGCATCGGCCCACACCACGGCTTCATCGCCACGGATCAGTTCGTCGGCCGGCGTTGTGTCGTTGACATTGGCGGGCGTGGTCAGGACTGCGCGGATCAGGCCGGATCCCTCGTCGACACCCATGTGAGCCTTGTAGCCGAAGGTCGAACCACCCTTGCCCTGCCGCTTGGTAAACCGGGCATCTGGGTCGTTTGAGGGACGATCCTGCTTCGGAGGGGTTGACACCGCCTGGATCAAGGTCGCATCCAGCATCGTGCCGCGCTTGAGGATGACCCCGGCATTCTCGAGCTGGCGATCCAGCTCGCCAAACAGCTTCTCCAACAGCCCTTGTTCGACGAGCTGGTTCCGGAAGCGGTTCAGAACCGTGTGGTCGGGCGTCGCATCTTCGAGGCTCAAACCGACGAAGCGCTTGAACGACAACCGGTCGCCCAACGCTTCCTCGAGTTCGCGTTCCGAAAGACCATAGAGCGACTGCAACAGCACCGCACGAAACAGCACCAGCACCGGATAGCCTGGACGACCGGGGCTCCCTTCATCCCGCAGATGGCCGATCAGCTTCTCGAACCGGTACCACTTGACCAGGCCAGCCAGCCGATCCAGCGCTGCATTGGCGCCGGCCCCCTTCGGCATCAGTGCTTCCACAAAGCTCGGCTGTCCCGTCCGCTTAACCGCCATCGTCATCCCCTCAAGGCTTTGCCCTAGGGAATCACAACTGGCGAATTACGCAACAGGCCCCTTGTGGGAGAAGGTGGCGCGAAGCGCCGGATGAGGGGTATCTCTCCACGTACGAGACCGTTCGTGAGGATAGAGACCCCTCACCCGGCTTCGCTTCCGCGAAGCCACCCTCTCCCACAAGGGGAAAGGGGAAGAGCGCGGCTCGCTCCACCAACCCTGCAATTCTGTCCTGCGCTCCGCTGCCCCCCGTTGAGCAACCCCGAAACTATCTCTAGTCTGGTCTCAACCAAGAACCAGGAGACGCGCCCCATGTCCGCTCCGCGCGACGACGAATTCGGCTTTGCGCCCGACTACGATTCCCACGTCCCCTACATGCAGCGCACGCGCGATTATTACGCGGCGATCGGCTACACCACGCCGTATCGCTGGGCGCATCACACCGAGGCGCCGTTCCAGCCGCTGAAGAAGCCGCTGGCAAAGTCGCGCGTCACCATCATCACCACCGCTGCACCTTACGATCCCACCAAGGGCGACCAGGGGCCGGGCGCGGCCTATAACGGCAGCGCGAAATTTTACCAGGTCTATGACGGCGACACGTCGCAACAGCACGACCTGCGCATCTCCCACATCGGCTACGACCGCAAGCACACCTCGGCAACCGACAGCGGCACCTGGTTTCCGCTGCCGCAGCTGTTGAAAGCGTCCGCCGCCGGACGCATCGGTGACGTGGCGCCGCGCTTCTTCGGCGCGCCAACCAATCGCAGCCATCGCGTCACGCTCGACACCGACGCGCCGGAGATTCTTGCGCGCTGCCTTGCCGACAAGGTGGACGTCGCCGTGCTGGTGCCGAACTGCCCGGTGTGCCACCAGACCACCGCTCTGGTGGCGCGGCACCTGGAGCGGAACGGCATTCCGACTGTGATCATGGGCTGCGCCAAGGACATCATCGAGCACGCCGCCGTGCCGCGCTTCCTGTTCTCGGACTTCCCCCTCGGCAATTCCGCCGGCAAGCCGCACGACGTCGCCTCGCAGGCACAGACGCTGGAGCTCGCGCTGAAGCTTCTGGAGACCGCGAGCGGCCCGCAGACCACGATGCAGTCGCCGCTGCGCTGGAGCGAGGACGCCTCCTGGAAGCTCGACTACAACAACGTCGCGCAGCTCTCGCCGGAAGAGCTGGCGCGGCGCCGCGCCGAATTCGACAAGCAGAAGGAGATCGCGCGCGGCAACCGCGCTGCCTGACGTCCTCCAATAACAACAACAACCATCGGGAGAGAGACGTGACGCGACCGTTCGAGGGCGTGAAGATCCTGGACTTCACGCAAGTGCTGGCCGGCCCCTATGCGAGCTACCAGCTCGCGCTCTTGGGCGCGGACGTCATCAAGGTCGAGCGGCGCGAGGGCGAGGACATGCGCCGCACGCCGCTCTCCCGCGAATGGGCCGAGCGCGGGCTCGCGCCCGCCTTCCAGGCCATCAACGGCAACAAACGCAGCCTGACGCTGGACCTGCAGAAGCCCGATGCCATCGCCATCGTGAAGAAGCTCGCCGCGCAGGTCGACGTCGTCATGGAAAACTTCCGCCCGGGTGTGATGGACAAGCTTGGCATCGGCTATGAAGCGCTGTCCGCAATCAACCCAAAACTGATCTATTGCGCGGTGTCAGGCTTCGGCCAGACCGGCCCGGATCGCCTGCGGCCCGGCTATGACGGCAAGATGCAGGCGCTGTCCGGCATCATGGCGATCACCGGCCATCCTGAAACGGGGCCGACCCGCGCCGGCTTTGCCGTGTGCGACGTGCTGTCGGGCGCCACGGCAGCATTCGGCGTGTCGAGCGCGCTGTATCAGCGCGACCGCACCGGCAAGGGACAGCTCATCGACGTCTCCATGCTGGAGGCAACGATGGCGTTCCTCTCGGGCCAGATCGCCGACTGGTCGGTCGCCGGTCATCGCCAGCAGCTTTCGGGCAACCAGGCCGTGAGCCGCAGGACCACCGCGAACCTGTTCAAGTGCGGCGACGGCCACATCCTGCTCGCCGTCAACAACGAGAAGCAGTACCGCGCGCTGATGTCCTCGCTCGGACGCGAGGACACGCTGAGCGACCCGCGCTTTGCCGACTGGTTCTCGCGCAACGAGAACGAGCCGGCCTTGCGCGCCATCATCGAGGAGGCGCTGGCGAAACGGCCTGCGCGCGAATGGGAGACGATCCTGGAAGACGCCGGCGCGCCCTGTGCCAGCATCTGGAAGGTCGAGGAGGTCATCGACCATCCGCAGATCAAGGCGCGCGGCGCGATCCAGGAGCTCGACACGCCCTACGGCCGCCTGCGCTTTGCCGGCAGCGGGTTCAAGCTCGCGCATGGCGGCGGCAAGCTGGATCGCATGGCGCCGGAGCTGGGCGCGGATACGGATGCGGTGCTGGGCGAGCTGGGGTTCGATGCTGCGGAGATCGCAGGGCTGCGGGCAAGAGAGATCGTTTAAAGCTCCACTGCCGTAGGGTGGGCAAAGCGAAGCGTGCCCACCATTGCGCATTGAGGAGAGAGATCGTGGGCACGGCGCGTTGCGCCTTTGCCCACCCTACGGCACTGATAACCACACACTCCATCGTCGTCCCGGCGAAGGCGGAGTGAATAGCGCCAGCCTACCTAAAACAACGACCCCTGCCCGTCATCTGACGACACCGCAGCGGTCTTTCGCGCCGCCCTCTTCGGCTTCGCCGCCTCGGCCTCCGCCTCCATCTCCTCCGCGCTGATCGGCAGCAGCAACTGCTCGTCGTCATTGGCGACGCGGTTGACGCGGGTGGAGACGGGGTGCCAGGCGAATTCGCCGATGCGTGGGGGCCTCATCAGCGGCAGGATCGCATCGACCTCATCGCCGCGATGATCGAGCCAGCGCTCGAAATCGCGCGGGCTGATGGTGACGGGCACACGGTCATGCAGTGCGGCCAAGTCCTCGCCCGCTGCGGCCGTGACGATCGCGACCGTGTCGAGCTCCTCGCCGTTCGGCCCGACCCAGGTCTCGAACACCGCGGCAAAGCCGAGCGGCTCGCCGTCGGCACGGTGGATGAAGAACGGCTGCTTGCGGCCGCCCTCCGATTTCCACTCGTAATAGCCGTCCGCCGGGATCAGGCCGCGGCGCCGGCGTATAGCCTTCTTGAACGCCGGCTTCTCCAGCACGGTCTCGGACCGGGCGTTGATCAGCAACGTAAATCCGCGGGGGTCCTTGACCCAGGACGGCAACAACCCCCAGCGCATCAGGCGGAAATGGCGCGCGCCGTTGTCGACCAAAACGACCGGAATCGGTTGCGTCGGGGCGACATTGTACCGGGGCGGGAAATTCGGCTGCTCGACATAGTCGAACAGTTGCCGCAAAGCCGCGGGGGCCGAAGTTATGACGAAGCGTCCACACATCCTTGGGGGCCTATATAGGGTCCGTTCAGGTCCTTTTAACCCCGAACGTTAACACTGCGGCAGATGAGCTCAACGGCCACCCAACCCGCGCGGACGCATGTACAGACGGGCCCCGAGGCTGCGGCCTGGGCCGAACGGCTGCGCGTGGCCAACATCAACCCGCGGACCGGGCTTGCCACTGACTATCTCAACCATTTCAATGAAGCCGTGATGCTGCTCGAAATGGTCCCTGATATGCCGGAATGCGCCGAAGATTTTTTGACCTGGTCGCCACTGTCCTATGCCGAACATTTCACCGCGTCCAATTTCAAGGCACGGGATCTCGCCATCGAGGCCTATGAGAAGGCCGACCCCAACGTGCGCGCCCAGTTCGACCACATCACTGATACCATGACCTCGATCCTGACCGCGGTCGGCTCGGCCATGCGTGAGGTCGAGAAGGACACGACCCGCGTTCGCCTTGCCGAGCAGGCCACCCTTTGGGTCAAGCCGCTGATCGCGGCCTGCGGCGGCATCATCAATGGCGGGGCGGAGGCCGACGTCGACACCATCATGGCGAACTAGCGCCGTGGCCGCGGTCATCCAGCCCAGCCATCCCCAGATCGCGGTCAGTGCCGCGATTTTTCGCGACGGCAAGGTGCTCCTGACCCGCCGCGCCCGCTCGCCCGCAAAAGGCTTCTATTCGCTGCCCGGTGGCCGGGTCGAGTTCGGCGAATCGCTGCACCAGGCGCTCAAGCGCGAGGTCGACGAGGAGACCGGGCTCGGTATCGATATCATTGGGCTAGCCGGATGGCGCGAGGTGCTGCCGGCCGCACCCGGCGCCGGCCACTATCTGATCATGTCCTTTGCCGCCCGCTGGGCGGCCCGGGAGCTGGTCCTGAACGACGAGCTCGACGATTACCGCTGGATAGCCCCGGACGCCCTGGCGAGCCTTGGCGACCTCAAGCTGACCGGGGGGCTGGAGGAGGTCATCCAGTCCGCCCACCGGCTGATCGGGGCCTGACGGCCCGCCTTGCGCCCGCCGTCCCGAGGGGGCATACAGCCGCCGATGACGACGCGATTTCTGGCCATTTTCGCCCTGATTCTCGCCTGCGCCTGCCCGCCCGCCCGGGCCCAGGACGTGGCGGCGCCGTTTGACGGCGAACTGCAGCGGCTGGCCGAGATCCTCGGCGGGCTGCACTATCTGCGCGGCATCTGCGGGTCCAACGAGGGCAACAAATGGCGCACCGAAATGCAGGCGCTGATCGACGCCGAAACCCCGTCCGGAGAGCGCCGCACCCGCATGATCGCCGGCTTCAACCGCGGCTATAACGGCTTCCAGCAGACCTACCGGAGCTGCACGCCGGCCGCGACGGTAGCGATCCGCCGCTATATCGAGGAAGGCTCGAAGATCTCGCGCGATCTCACCGCGCGCTACGCGAACTAGCTCTCTCCATTCGTCATTCCGGGGCGCGACGAAGTCGCGAGCCCGGAATCCATTTGGCTGCACGGACGGTGGCACGATGGATTCCGGGTTCGCGCTACGCGCGCCCCGGAATGACAACGGCTGGAACCCTGTCATCGAGTTTGTTCACAGCCGTTAACCGTTCCTAAAGATGTAGCCTAGCGGGCGTTAATACGCGTGCTACACCTCCTCGTGCAGCGCATCGCCGTGGACGCGCCCCAGCCCTGATCGAGTTTCATGAGCCAGCCGATTTCATACGCCCCCGACCGTGCGCCGCTGCCCGATCACGAGCAGAAGCAGGCAGCCCTGAGCTATCTCAACGAGGCCTGGGCCGAAGCGCGCCATGACGGCGTCGACGGCGACTGCCTGGCGCAGGCGAGCCTGTTTGCCGCATTCGCCGAACTCGTCGGCACCTATGGTGAGGATGCGGTGGCAAAATTCGTCGAGGGTTTTCCGGGCCGCATCCGCAACGGCGAATTCTCCGTCGACATCTCCCGGCAATAAGCACACTCCGAAAATGACCCCGCCACGCAGGCGGGGCCAGTTGACGGATGAATGACTTTGCGACGGGGTCTTGGCGACAAGATCTTGGCGACAAGGTCGCGAAGTCTGCCGCCATTATCGCACGGAAGCCGTTCCCCGCGGACAAGCATTAGTCTCGCGATGAGCGGGAGATGTTCCCGACAGAGCCGGGAATATGCTCCCTCCTGCGTCAGGGCTCGATCTTGAGCGTCGCTTTCATGTTGGGATGATAGCGACAGTAGTACTCGACCGTTCCCGCCTTCTTCACGACTGATGTCGCCGACTTCTTCGGCGGCAGGGTCACGTCGAAATCGCCGTTCTTCGCGGTGGCGGTGTGGGCAAAGACGTCCTTGTTGATCCAGATGATGGTATCGCCGACCTTCGCTGATACCTCAGCCGGAGCGATCACGAGATTCTCCATCGTGATCTCTATCGTCGCGGCGCGCGCCGGGACTGACATCGACAGGAAGATGACCGCAAGCGCGATCGAAGCGAGGCGTCCCGGCATCCCACCCTCTCTATTTCAGCTCGGCCGCGACATGCTCGGCGTGCTGCTGATGGCCCTGAAAGATCTTCAGGCCGGTCTGCAACAGGCTCTTCAGCTCAGCGTTACTGGCGGACGGAATCAGCTGGGTCTCCAGCGCGCTGTTGACTGCCTTGTGGTAGGCAACCTCGTTGGCGACGTACGCCTTGTCGAAGGCAGCGCCGCTCAGCTTGTCCAGCTCGGCCAGCTTGTCGCTGGCCTGCTTCGACAGCGCCTTGCTGGTGTCGTTGTCTTCAGGGGTGACGTTCAGCTTCTTGACCAGCGCCAGCGCCTGCTTGTTGACGACCTCATGGTCGCGCAGCATGTCCTCGGCAAACGCCTTCACGTCCTTGTTGTTCGCTTTTTTCTGCGCCTGCTTGGCGGCATTGATGTCGATCACGCCGGCGGTGTAGGCGATATGGGCGATCTGCGGATCGGTCGGCTTGTCGGCGGCGCTGGCGCCTTGCAGCGCGGGACTCGACAGCAGAATTGCCGCGGCGACCGCCGCGCTCCAACGGATGAACATGGTTTGACACTCCTGTGCTGCCGGAGGGTTTGCCGGCGCGTTGCTTCACAGGAATTGGATGGGCGTTTCGCACAAACGTTCCCGAAAAATTTCAGCCGGCTACACCAAGCCGCTTCAGCACCGCTTCGGTCAGGCGCTCGCAGCGCCAGCCGGCAAACGGAAAGGCATCCATCATCACCGGGCCGATCTCCTTTTCGACATTCTCGCGCAGCATGGTGCGGGCGCGGTGCAGCCGCGTCTTCACGGTCTCGGGCTTCACGGCAAGCAGATCGGCGGTTTCCTCGATGCTCATGCCCTCCATGACGCGTGCGACGAACACCATGCGGAAAACATCCGGCAGCGCGTCGATGGCGCGTTCGACGACGCGCTGGATTTCACGTTGGGCCATGGTCCTTTCCGGATCGCCTGCGGGAGAGACGGGAAATTTGATGATCTGCGCCTCGAGCGCGGCTTCGGACACCGAGCCGAGCTCGACATGCGGCCTTGCGCTACGCGACCGGCCAAGCGCCTCGTTGATGGCGATGCGCGACAGCCAGGTCGACAGGCCCGACTCACCGCGGAATCCGTCGAGATGGGTGAAGGCGCGCACATAGGTTTCCTGCACCACATCCTCGGCTTCGCTGTCGCTACGCAGAATTGCGCGTGCGAGGCGGTATAGCCTGCGGTTGTTGGCCTGCATGATCTCGCGCAGCGCGGCCTCGTCGCGGCCGCGCGCGCGGTCGATCAATTCGGTTTCGGATGACCGGATTTCTGATGCCTTGGCGCCGGCGGCGGTCCCTTGCATGGCGGTTACCTGCTCGTTTCGCGTCGTTCCGAACATTGGATGCAGGCCAAGGGAAAAGGTTCCTGACTTTCTTACCTCCCCTGGAGGGTAAGAAAGGCCCTAATCCGTCTCGATCGGCAGCGACGGGTCCCTCGCCCATTCGCCCATCGAGCCGTCGTACAGCGTCAGCTTGTCGTAGCCGAGCTGCGTCAGCAGCAAGAGATCGATCGTCGCGGAGATGCCGCCGCCGCAATACACGATCACATTCTTGTCGCGCGTGACGCCCTGGGCGACGAACTTTGCCTCGGCATCGGCGAGGCTCGTCAGCGTCTTGTCGGCATTGACGAGCGTTGGGGCTGGCACGTTGATGCTGCCGGGCACGCGGCCCGGCCGGCCGTAGCGGCTCGGCTCGAGACCGCGATGAAATTGCGGCCCGAGGGCGTCGACGATCACGGTCGAGGGATCTCCGATCCGCGCCTTCACGGTGTCCTTGTCGACGAAGAAGCCCGCGTGCGGCGCGGCCTTGAAGGTCGTGGCCGGATAGCCCTTCGGAGCGCCGGTCTCGACCGGCCGTCCCTCTTCCTTCCATTTGTCAAAACCGCCGTCGAGCACGCGGGCATCGACGCCGAGCGAGCGCAGCATCCACCAGAACCGCGTCGACCACATCATGGTGCCGATGCTGTAGAGCACGATGGTCTTGGATGCATCCAGGCCGTGGCGGCCGAAGGCGGCCTCGAGCTGGGCCACGTCAGGCATCATGTAGAGCGGTCGCGCGGACGTGTCGGAGAACTCGCCTTGCAGGTCGAGGAAATCGGCACCGGGAATGTGGCCGGCCGCGAACGTCTTGTCGCCGGGCACCGCGCGATAGGGCACGTCACTGCCGGGCGGGACAGGCTCGTTGTAGGTCGTGCAATCGTAGAGGCGGAGATTGGGATCGCCGAGCATGGCGGCGAGCTGCTCGGTGGTGATGAGGGGTGTCGGTTGGGACATGGTCACCTCGCGCTGCAAAGCTGTAGCCCGGGTGAGCGTAGCGAAACCCGGGAACCTCGCAAAGTGAAAACCCGCATGTCGCTGCGCTCATGCGGGCTACGGCCTCTCCCCACGTCATTGCGAGCGCAGCGAAGCAATCCAGACTGCCGCCGCGGAGGGATTCTGGATTGCCTCGCGGAGCCTGTCATCGGGCCGCGCTTCGCGCGGACCCGGTGGCTCGCAATGACGAGTGGGGAGGCACTAAGCGTCCCCACGACACATCACCCTACTGCTTCAACGTCTCCAAAAACCGCACCGGCTCGCCTTGCGACGGCGTCACCAGCTCGCCCTGCCACATCACGCGGCGGCCGCGGATGAAGGTGCCGACGGGCCAGCCGGTGACGCGGACCCCGTCATAGGGCGTCCAGCCGGCCTTGGACGCCACCCATTTGTTGGTGATGGTCTCGCTGCGCTTCAAATCGACGATGGTGAAGTCGGCGTCGTAGCCGGCGGCGATGCGGCCCTTGCAGGCCATGTTGTAGAGGCGCGCGGGGCCGGCGCTGGTGAGATCGACGAACCTTGCCAGCGACAAGCGGCCGGCATTGACGTGGTCGAGCATCAGCGGGACTAGCGTCTGCACGCCGGTCATGCCGGAGGGTGAAGCGGGATAGCTCTTCTGCTTCTCTTCCAGCGTATGCGGCGCGTGATCGGAGCCGAGCACGTCGATGATGCCCTGCTCGATGCCGCGCCAGATGCCGGCGCGGTGATCGGCGCCGCGCACCGGCGGGTTCATCTGCGCGAGCGTGCCGAGCCGCTCGTAGCATTCGGGCGCGACCAGGGTGAGATGATGCGGCGTCGCCTCGCAGGAGGCGACATCCTTGTGGTCGCGCAGAAACTCGATCTCTTCCTTGGTCGAGATGTGCAGCACGTGGATGCGCTTGCCCGTCTCGCGCGCGAGCTTGACCAGGCGCTGCGTCGCCATCAGCGCCGCGGTCTCGTCGCGCCAGACCGGATGCGAGCGCGGATCGCCCTCGATGCGCAGCGACTTGCGCTCGTTGAGGCGGTATTCGTCCTCGGCGTGGAAGGCGGCGCGGCGACGGATCACCTGGAAGATGCGGTGCAGGCTTTCGTCGTCCTCAACCAGCAGCGCGCCGGTGGACGAGCCGATGAACACCTTGACGCCGGCGCAGCCCGGCGCGCGTTCCAGCACCGGCAGGTCCTGCACGTTCTCGCGGGTGCCGCCGATGAAGAAGGCGAAATCGCAATGCATGCGGTGATGGGCACGCTTCACCTTGTCGGTAAAGGTGGCTTCCGTCACAGTGAGCGGCGAGGTGTTCGGCATCTCGAACACGGCGGTGACGCCGCCCATCACGGCGCTGCGTGAGCCGGTCTCGAGGTCTTCCTTCTGTTCCAGCCCGGGCTCGCGGAAATGCACCTGCGTGTCCATCACGCCGGGCAGGATGTGCAGGCCCTTGCAGTCGATCACCTCCGCTGCGGACGCTTGCGACAGCGTGCCGATCTCGGCGATGCGCCCGTTCGCGATGCCGATGTCACGCTGGCCCTCGCCATCCTGGTTGACGACGGTGCCGCCTTTTAGGATCACATCGAAACGCTGGGTCATGGGGCCTCTCTCATCCCCAAGCGCAGGGCTCGAGGTCTTGTCGTTTATGCCTTGCGGGCTTACGTTCCGGAGCAACATGTCGCAAGAGATTTTCGCATGAAATCAGCGTTTCTTCCTGACCGGAGCGTGATCAAGGTCGCGGGCGAGGATGCGCGCAACTTCCTCAACGGCCTGATCACGACCGACGTCGACAGGCTGAAGCCGGGCCTGGGGCGATTCGGCGCGCTGCTGACGCCGCAGGGCAAGATCATCGCCGATTTCCTGATCACGGAGGTGCCCGCCGGCCATGGCGGCGGGTTCCTGATCGATTGCCCGAAGGCGCTGGCGGACACCCTCGCCACCAAGCTGAAATTCTACAAGCTGCGCGCCAAGGTCACGGTGGAAAACCTCGATCTCGGCGTGCTCGCGGCCTGGGACGGCCAGCCTGCGGCGCAGCCGGACCTCGCCTTCGCCGATCCCCGCAAGGCCGAGCTCGGCACGCGCATCCTGATCCCCGAGGATCTCAAGCAGAAGCTGTCCGACCTGATCGGCGCCGACCTGGTCGATGCGGCCGACTACGAGGCGCACCGCATCGCGCTCGGCGTGCCCCGCGGCGGGCTCGATTTCATGTACAGCGATGCGTTCCCGCATGAGACCAACATGGACCGGCTTGCCGGCGTCGATTTCGACAAGGGCTGCTATGTCGGCCAGGAGGTCGTCTCGCGCATGCAGCATCGCGGCACCGCGCGCACGCGCAGCGTCAAGGTGCTGCTCGACGAGATCTCGCCGGAAGTCGGCGTCAGCGTGATGGCCGGGGACAAGCCTGTCGGCACCATGGGCTCATCGGCACGAGGCAAGGGCATTGCGCTGGTGCGCATCGACCGCGTCGCCGACGCGCTCGATGCCGGCCAGCCGCTCACCGCCGGCGGGCTTACCCTGACGCTTGCCGAACCCGAAATCGTCCGCATTCCCTCCAAGCAGCCCACAGCATGAGTCGAGCCCCCCGCCTGCATCCCGACGGAAAGACCCGCTGCCCCTGGCCCGGCGAAGATCTGCTTTATGTCGCCTATCACGACACTGAATGGGGCGTGCCGGAATATGACGACCGCGCGCTCTACGAGAAACTGATCCTCGACGGCTTTCAGGCCGGCCTCTCCTGGATCACGATCCTGCGCAAGCGCGACAATTTCCGCAAAGCTTTCGACGATTTCCAGCCGGAGAAGATCGCGCGCTACAATGCGAAGAAGGTCCATGCGCTGATGAACGATGCCGGCATCGTGCGCAACCGTGCCAAGATCGACGGCGCCATCCTCAGCGCGAAGTCCTATCTCGACATCATGGAGAAGGGCCCGGGCTTCTCAAGACTGCTGTGGGACTTCATGGACGGAAAGCCCAAGGTCAACCATTTCAAGACCACGGGAAGCGTGCCGGCCTCGACGCCGCTGTCGGTGCAGATCTCCAAGGAGTTGTCCGCGCGCGGCTTCAAATTCGTTGGCCCGACCATCGTGTACGCCTTCATGCAGGCGACCGGCATGGTCAACGACCATCTGGTCGACTGCCATTGCCACGCAACCTGCGGCAAGACGCAGCGCAAGCCGCGCCTCAAGGCCAAATGACGGCCAAGAAAACTTCACGGGGCGCAGAGTCCCGCGCCTGGCAGCGCATGCTGTCGGGCCGGCGGCTCGACCTGCTCGATCCCTCCCCGCTCGACGTCGAGATTGCCGACATCGCCCATGGCCTCGCGCGCGTCGCGCGCTGGAACGGGCAGACCACCGGCGCGCACATCTTCTCGGTCGCACAACACACGCTGCTGGTGGAGACCGTGCTGCGGCACGAGATGCCGCGCGTGGACCAGCGCATGCGGCTCGCCGCGCTGCTGCACGATGCGCCCGAATATGTCATCGGCGACATGATCTCGCCATTCAAGGCGGTGCTCGACGGCCATTACAAGGCGGTGGAGAAACGCCTGCTCGGCGCCATTCATGTCCGCTTCGGCCTGCCGCCGGTGCTGGCGGACGAGATCACGCAGGCGATCAAGGCCGCCGATCGCGGTGCGGCCTATCTCGAGGCAACCGAGCTTGCCGGCTTCAGCGAGAGCGAGGCGCGGCGTCTGTTCGGCAAGGATCCGGGTCTCTCCGACAGCGTCCGGCGCGATTATCTCACGCCCTGGACCGCGGCGCGGGCGGAGAAGCAGTTTCTGGAGCGGTTTGGCGCGGTGTTTGCGTAGCGTCATCCCTTCGTAGGGTGGGCAAAGCGAAGCGTGCCCACCAAACCGGGCGTGATGCGCGCAGTTGCGAAAAGGTGGGCACGGCACGATGCGCCTTTGCCCACCCTACGAGCGCTCGCTATAATCAGCGGCAAAAAGGTCCACCATGATCCACGTCTGTTCCCTCGCTGCGCTTCCCGAAACCGTCCGCCTCACCAGGGCCAGCCACGTGCTGACCGTGATGGCCAATGTCGAGCAGGTGGCGCGTCCGGTATCGGTGCTGCCGGCCAACCATCTCAAGGTGTCGATGGACGACATCACCGAGGAGATGGACGGCTTTGTCGCGCCGTCGGAGACACATATCGAGCAGGTTCTGAACTTCGTGCGCGGCTGGGACCGCAGCGCGCCGCTGGTGGTGCATTGTTATGCTGGCATCAGCCGCTCCACCGCGAGCGCCTTCGCCGCCGTCTGCGCGCTCAATCCGCATCGCGACGAGATCGAGATCGCGAAGAAGATCCGCGCGGCCTCTCCGATCGCCTCGCCGAACCGGCGCATCGTCGGCCTCGCCGACCGCGCGCTCGGGCGCAACGGCCGCATGCTGCGCGCCCTCGACGAGATGGGCCCGGGCGCGATGATGGTCGAGGGCCGCCCCTTCGTGATCGAGCTCGAATGAGGCGGGAGTCGAATAGCAGCCGCGATGGGACTGCGCCCCCTCTTCCGCTTGCGGGAGAGCGTTGGGGAGAGGGTGTCCCCGCAACGGGACAATCCCCTAGAGGAGAAAGCCCTCACCCGGCGCTACGCGCCGACCTCTCCCGCAAGCGGGAGAGGTTACAGCGAGCCCGCGGTCACGCCGCCACAATCAACCGGCTTATCTTTCTCACAACACTCGCGATCTCAGCCGCATGAGCGAGACGCTGCTGACACCGATCGAGATCGGTCTGACCGCTGCGATCGTCGCGATCGAGGACCATGAGCCGCTGATCCTCACTGCGCACAGCAGCGACGGGCTGGCGGGCCTGCCGTTCGGACCGTTCGATGCGCTGAGCCATCGCACCTTCGAGATCGGCCTGCGCGCCTGGGTCGAGGAGCAGGCGGGCTTGCGGCTCGGCTATGTCGAGCAGCTCTACACCTTCGGCGATCGCGGCCGTCATGCCGAGGCCGGCGACACCGGCGCGCACATGGTATCGATCGGCTATCTCGCGCTCACACGCGCCGCGGGTGGCGAGCTCGCGGCAAACGGCGCGAGCTTCGAGCCCTGGTACCGCTTCCTGCCCTGGGAGGACTGGCGCGAGGAGCCGCCCGCGATCATCGCCCGCGACATCATTCCCGCGCTAACGGCTTGGGCGGAGCAGGAGACGCCGGAGACGACGCGCGCATTGCCGCGCAAGGATCGCGTGCGGTTCTATTTCGGGCTTGAGGGCGCGCCCTGGGACGAGGAGCGCGTGCTCGACCGCTATGAGCTGCTCTACGAGGCCGGGCTGATCGAGGAAGCCAAGCGCGACGGCCGTCCTGCGGCATTAGCGCGCAAGGCGCTGCCGGCGCTCGGGACCTCGATGCGATTCGATCACCGCCGGATTCTCGCCACGGGAATCGCGCGGCTGCGCGCGAAACTGAAGTATCGTCCTGTGGTGTTTGAACTTTTGCCCGCCGAGTTCACACTCACTGAATTGCAGCATACGGTGGAGGCAATCTCCGGCCGGCATCTGCACAAACAGAATTTCCGCCGCCTGGTCGAAGCGGAAGCCCTGGTCGAACCGACCGGGGTGATGTCGACACAGACGGGCGGACGGCCGGCGGCACTCTACCGCTTCCGCCGTGAGGTGCTCCAGGAGCGGCCCGCGCCGGGCTTGCGTGTGCGCTCCCGGCGCTAGATCCTGATATCAGTGGTACCGGCCCCTGCCCGCCGGTTGCCTGGAGGCTTCATGCTCGACGGCCCGTTCGACGTCTTTGCGCTGATCATTGCGATCATCGCCTTCCTGATCGCGATCAAGGCGTCCAGCCAGGCGACCGAGTTGCGCCGCCGGCTGAACCTGCTCGAAGAAAAGTTTTATGCGCAGCGGCCTGTTGTGCAACCGCCGCCGCTGATGCCCGCGCAGGTGCAGGCTGAAACGCCCGCAACGCCCGCCTCCACGCCCACCGCCGAGCCGCCGCCGCTTGCGCCGGAAGCCGAACCCACGCCGTCTCCGCTCGTCACCGAGGAGGCTGCACCGCCCCCGCTCGAACCGGGCACGGGCACTGATGCGCCGCCTCCGGTGCCGGAGGCAGCGCCCGGGTTCGAGGAGCGCCTCGGCACGCGCTGGGTGGTGTGGATCGGCGGCCTTGCGCTGGCGCTCGGCGGCTTCTTCATGGTGCGCTATTCGATCGAGGCCGGCCTCGTCGGCCCCGGCGTGCGCGTCTTCCTCGGTGGCCTGTTCGCAGCCGCGCTGCTGGGGGCCGGCGAATGGACACGACGCAAGGAGAGCATCTCCAACATCGCGGCGCTGCCGATCGCCAACATCCCCGCGATCCTCACTGCGGCCGGCACGGCGGTGGCGTTCGCCACCATCTACGCGGCCTATGCGCTCTACGGCTTCCTGGTGCCGGCAACCGCCTTCGTGCTGCTCGGCATCGTTGCGATGGGCACGCTTGCCGCCGCGCTGCTGCACGGACCCGCGCTCGCCGGCCTCGGCGTGGTCGGCGCCTTCGTGACGCCGATCCTCGTCTCCAGCGGCAAGCCGGACTATTGGGCGCTCTACATCTATCTCGCCATCGTCACCGCCGCGAGTTTCGGCCTCGCCCGCATCCGGCTGTGGCGCTGGCTTGCCGTCACGACAATCGCATTCGCCGTGCTCTGGATCTTCCCGGGTCTCGATACCAACGAGGTGCAGGTCGCGCCGCACGCCTTCCATGTCATCGCCGGCTTCGTGCTTGCCGCGCTGCTCGTCGTCTGCGGCTTCATGTTCGGCCCGACCATCGAAGAAGGCGAGATCGAGCCGGTCTCGTCGGGCGCGCTCGGCGCCTATCTGTTCGGTGCGATGCTGGTCGTGCTGTCGAGCGCGCATGCGGATCTCGCGCTAATCGCCTTCACGCTCCTGGTCGGCGGGACGCTGTTCGTGGCTTGGCGTGCTCCGGCAGCAACTGGTGCGCTGGGTGCGGCCGCGGCGACCGTGTTCATCGTGTTCGCCGAATGGGCCGTGCGCGCCAATCCCGACATGCTGGTGCTGCCGGGTGGCCCGATGCCGGGCGTCGGCCCGGTCGCGACCGACAGCTCGGTGACGCTGCATCTGGTGACGGCCGCGATCTTCGCCGCCGGCTTCGGCGTCGCGGGCTTCTTCGCGCAGGGCCGGTCGAACTCGGCGATCATTCCGGTGGTGTGGTCGGCGGCGGGCGTTGCGACACCAATCGCGATCCTGGTTGCGCTCTATGCGCGCATCGCCCATCTCGACCGCTCGATCCCGTTCGCGATCCTCGCCGCTCTGCTCGCCGCGGCCTTTGGCGCTGCGACCGAAGCGCTGATGCGTCGCGAAGAGCGACCAGGCGTTGCAACCTCGATCGCATTGTTCGCCACCGGCACGCTCGGCGCGCTGGCGCTGGCACTGACCTTTGCGCTGGAGAAGGGCTGGCTCACCATTGCGCTCGCGCTGATGTCGCTCGGCACCGCCTGGATCTCGTTGCAGCGGCCGATCCCGGTGCTGCGCCGGTTAGCTGCGATCTTCGCCGCGATCGTCACCGCACGCATCGTCTATGATCCCCGCATCGTCGGCGATGCCGTCGGCACGACGCCGATCTTCAACTGGCTGCTGTGGGGCTATGGCCTGCCGGCGGCCTCGTTCTGGGGCGCGAGCATCCTCCTGCGTCGCCGCGCCGACGATGCGCCGTTGCGCGTGGTCGAGGCGGCCGCGATCTTGTTCACGGCGCTGCTCGCCTTCGTGGAAATCCGTCATTTCGCCACCGGCGGCCAGATGACGTCGGCGCCGTCGCTGCTCGAGTGCGCGCTGCAGGTCTGCATCGCGCTCGCCATGGCGATCGGGCTGGAGCGCCTGCGGCTGCGCAGCCGCAGCATCGTGCACAATGTCGGTGCGGTCGTGCTGACGGCGATCGCCGGCCTCATCAGCGTGTTCGGCCTCTTCATCCTGGAGAACCCGCTGATCTGGCGCATCGACGTCGGCGGTGCGGTGTTCAACCTGCTGCTGCTCGGCTATGCGCTGCCGGCGGTGCTGATGCTGCTCTTGTCCTATGCGGTGGTCGGCGAGCGCGGCAAGGTCTACGCCAACACGATTGCCGGCGGCGCATTGGTGTTCGCACTCGCCTATGTCACGCTGGAGATCCGCCGCTTCTATCACGGCCCGATCCTTTCCACCGGCCCGACGACGGGCGCCGAGCAATACACCTATTCGATCGGCTGGCTCGCCTTCGGCGTCGTGCTGCTCGGGGTCGGCATTCTCGTCAACTCGGAACGGGCGCGGCTGGCGTCCGCCGCCGTCATCGCGCTGACGATCCTGAAGGCCTTCGTCATCGACATGTCGACGCTGACAGGCGTCTATCGCGCGCTGTCGTTCATGTGCCTCGGCGTCGTGCTGGTCGCGATCGGCTGGCTCTACCAGCGGATCCTGTTCCGGCGGCAGGTCGCACCGCCGCCGGCTCCCCAGACGGGCAGTTAAGGATCAGGCCGCGCGGACCGATTCCAGGAACTGCGCGACCTCGACCTTGAGACGCGTGCTGTCGGTCGCCAGCGATTTCGCCGCCGACAGCACCTCGACCGAGGCCTCGCCGGTCTCGATCGCGCCGCGCTGCACGTCGGTGATGTTGGAGGAGACCTCCTGCGTGCCGAGCGAGGCCTGCTGGACGTTGCGCGAGATCTCCTGCGTCGCAGCGCCTTGCTGTTCGACGGCGGCGGCAATCGCCGCGGACACTTCGGACAGCCGCTCGATGGTGCCGCCGATCTCCTGGATCGCGCTGACGGATTCCTGCGTCGCTGCCTGGATGCCTGACACCTGTGCCCCGATCTCGCCGGTCGCCTTCGCAGTCTGCTCGGCCAAGGCCTTGACCTCGGACGCGACGACCGCGAAGCCGCGGCCGGCTTCGCCCGCCCGCGCCGCCTCGATGGTGGCGTTCAGCGCCAGCAGATTGGTCTGGCCCGCAATGGTGTTAATGAGCTCGACGACGTCGCCGATGCGGGAGGCCGCCTGCGACAGCGCGTTGACGCGCTCGTTGGTCCGCCCCGCCTGCTCGACCGCTTCTGCCGCCATCCGCGCCGAATCCTGCACGCGGCGGCTGATCTCGGTGATCGAGGACGACAGCTCCTCGGAGGCGGAGGCAACCGCCTGGACGTTGGTGGAGGCTTCCTCGGAAGCCGCCGCAACGACGGTGGCGAGCTCCTGGCCGCGCTGCGCGGTGCTGGTGAGCGTCGATGCCGACGCCTCGAGCTCGGTCGAGGCCGAGGAGACGGTGCCGACGACTTCGCCGATCATCGCCTCGAACTTGCTCGTGATGGCATCGACCCGGCGGCCGCGCTCGATCTTGGCCTCGGCGTCGAGCCGGGCTGCTTCGTCGGCGGCGCGCTTGGCGACCAGCGCTTCCTTGAAGATCTGCAGCGCATCCGCCATCGATCCGATCTCGGTCTTCTCGCCGCGATGCGGCACCTCGGCCGAGAGGTCGCCCTCGCCGAGCGACTGCATCGGCTTGATGATCGAAGCAATGCCACGCGAGACGTCGCGCACGAGATAGTAGGCCGCGCCGATCGCAACCACGACCGAGAACACGATAATGCCGACCAGGACCCGGAAGATCAGCGCGTAGCTGTCCGCCGCCTGCTTGGTCTCCAGCTCGGCGCCGCTGTTGTTGAGCTCGATGCCCTTCTGCAGCAGCGGATCGGCCGCCTGGGCCATCTTCGCGACCTTGGTCTGCAACATCTCATTGGCATCGGTCGGGAAACGGCCGACGCTCTTGCGCGACAGCGCCATCACCTCCTGCACGCCGTTCAGATATTCGGCCCAGGCCCTGGTCCACTGCTCATAGAGCGAACGCTCTTCGGACGAGGTGATCAAGGGTTCGTAGACCTTGCGTGTCTTCTCGATGCGTCCCTGCAGCGAGGCGAGCCGCTTCTCGGCGGCCTCCTTGCCCTCGGCGCTCTCCTGCATCAGGTGCAGGCGAAGCGCGACGCGCAGCTCGTTGATGTCGGCGCGGAGCGAGCCGAGCGCACGCACGCTCGGCAGCCAGCTTTCCGCGATCTCGACCGTGTGGGCATTGATGTTCTGCATGGTGCCGATCGCCGTCACGCCGACGCCGGCGAGCGAGAGCACGAGGACTGACAACACGGTCAGAAGCTTGAAGACGATCGACAACTTCGACATCACGACAAATCCCGATGAGACCTAGCAACGCGCAAACCACCCCGCGCCGCCATCGTCACGACCGACGACAGGACGGAAGTCATTCCAACAATGCTGGCTGGTTCTTATCCGGTAGGATTGCGCACATAGTCGCAAACAGGCGTTAACAGGAACCTACGTGAAACTACGGGGCGATCCCGTCCGCGTTATTTTTTCCGCAACAGTTGTTGCGGCCGCGCAGATATCCCGCGGCACTACACCCACACCGCAATGCAACATCGGAACGGCGGCGCCGACATCGTCACGCCGCCCGTACCGACTCCAGGAAGCGCGCGACCTCGCCCTTCAACCGGTTGCTCTCCCGCGACAGCGACTGGGCGGCCGAATGCACCTGCGCCGAGGCGGCTCCGGTCTCGCCGGCGCCGCGCTGGACGTCGCCGATATTCGCCGAGACTTCGGACGTGCCGTGCGCGGCATGCTGGATGTTGCGGGAGATCTCCTGCGTGGCCGCGCCCTGCTCCTCCACCGCGGCGGCGATGGTCGACGAGATCTCCGACATCCGCGCGATGGTATCGCCAATCTCCTTGATCGCGCCGACGGAGTCTTCCGTCGCGGTCTGGATCGCGCCGATGTGCTGACTGATCTCGCCCGTGGCTTTCGCCGTCTGCTCGGCCAGCGCCTTCACTTCGGTCGCGACCACCGCAAATCCCTTGCCGGCTTCGCCGGCACGCGCCGCCTCGATCGTCGCGTTCAGCGCCAGGAGGTTGGTCTGGGCGGCGATGGTGTTGATCAACTCGACCACATCGCCGATGCGGCTCGCCGCCTTCGTCAACTCGGCGACGCGGGCGTTGGTCCGCTCGGCCTGTCCGACCGCGACGTCGGCGACACGCGCCGATTCCTGAACCTGGCGGCTGATCTCGGAGATCGAGGAGGTCATCTCCTCGCTCGCCGACGACACCGACTGCACGTTGGCTGACGCCTCCTCCGAGGCCGCCGCCACGGCGGTTGCGAGCCCGTTGCCGCGTTCGGCGGCCTGCGTCAGCGTGTTGGAGGAGGCCTCGAGCTCGGTTGCCGCCGACGACACGGTCTCGATGATCTCGCCGACCGCGCCTTCGAACGTGTCGGCAAGCCGCCGCATGTCGGCCTTGCGCTGTTCGCGTCCGCGCGCATCCGCCTCCGATTGTTCGACGCGCAGCCGCTCGGCCTCCGCCATGGTGGTCCTGAACACCTCGACGGCGCCGGCCATTTCGCCGATCTCGTCCCTGCGCCCGACGCCGGGAACGGAGATCGAGAGCTCGCCGCGCGCAAGCCGCGTCATCGCACCGACCATGGCACCGAGCGCCTTCGAGATCGAACGTCCGAGCAGAAGGCCGGTCACGGCGAGCACGACGACGGTGATGCCGAAGGCCACGGCCATCCACAAGCGCACGGCCTCGCGGGTCGCGGCCTCGGCCGCGTCAGCCTGCCTGTACATGGCATCGACGGCGACCCGCACCTCGACCATCGCAGGCTCGATTTCGCGGAAGGTCTTCATCATGGCGGCGTCGAGAGCCGCACTCTGCTGTGCGGTCTCGGCCCAGGCCGCGAACTCGGACTGGTATTTCTGAAGCTTGGCCGTGATGTCGTTCATCACCACTGTGGGAATTGCGACGACCTCTATCGCCTTGGAGAATTCAACCGCGGCCTTCTTCACCTCTGCAATGTATTTGGGGTCGCGCCGCAGCATGAAGTCCTTCTCGTGCCGGCGCATCATCAGCATCCAGGTCGTCGTCCTGGGATCGTCGATCTCCTTCAGCTTGGCCTCGATGTCGTGCACCGCGCCGCGAAGCGATCCGGACAGGCCGAGCGTCTCGTTCAGCCCGAGCCTGGTCTCGGCTGCCACCAGTGCGGCGAAGTCGGACGCGTAACGCTTGAAGCCGTCCTGGGCCTGCTTCATCTTCTCGGACAGTGCGCCCATGCCGGCGGCCGCCATCAGCCGCTCCATCTCGTCGAAATCGCGGTTGATCGGCCCGACCAGCTCGGCATGCGCCTTGGCGTAGCTCTCGGTGCGGCGTTGCTGGAAATTCTTCTCGTTACGACGGGCCTCCAGCATGTCGATCGAGAGCTGCTTGTCGAGGTCGGCGATCGCGCGGGTGCGGCTTGCGACGGCGCGGGAGGCATCCTGGGAGAGGCTGCCGATCTCGTAGATCGCGCCGAAGGCGGCAAGACCGACAAGACCGAATAGTCCGATCGCCATGACCTTGTGGGTCAGGCGGATGGAGAGGCCGCTCATCAATGTGCTCCAATACGCTGGGGACGCAATACGCAGAGGGCGACTCAGCGCCCGGAATATTTCGGGCATCATGACCGCGTCGCTTTTCCGGAAGGTTAACCCTGCGCCGCATTCGTCGTGGCGCCGCGGCATGCATACGCGCGAGCGCCGCGCTGCCACGCGCGACAGTTGCAGGCTCGAGCTATGGAAAGACGGGCGCCGTTAGGCGGCGCGGACGGTGCCGAGGAACTTGCCGACCTCGAGCTTGAGACGGTTGCTGTCGCCGGAGAGCATCTGCGCGGCGGACAGCACTTGCGAGGACGCCGAGCCGGTCTCGCTGGCGCCGCGCTGCACGTCAGTGATGTTGGACGACACCTGATGGGTGCCTTCCGCCGCCTGCTGCACGTTGCGGGAAATTTCCTGCGTGGCCGCGCCCTGCTCTTCCACCGCGGCCGCGATCGTCGAGGAGATCTCCGACAGCTTTTCGATGGTGTCGCTGATCTCCTTGATGGCGCCGACCGAATGCTCGGTCGCGGTCTGGATGCTTGCAATCTGATGACCGATCTCGCCGGTTGCCTTCGCCGTCTGCTCTGCGAGCGCCTTCACCTCCGATGCGACCACCGCAAAGCCCTTGCCGGCCTCGCCGGCGCGCGCCGCCTCGATCGTTGCATTGAGCGCCAGCAAATTGGTCTGGCCGGCGATGGTGTTGATCAGCTCGACGACATCGCCGATGCGCGTCGCCGCCTTGGACAGCTCGCTGACGCGCTCGGTCGTGGTGCGCGCCTGGCCCACCGCCTCGTTGGCCACGCGTGCAGATTCCTGCACCTGCCGGCTGATCTCGGTGATCGACGACGACAATTCTTCCGTGGCCGAAGCCACCGACTGCACGTTGGTGGACGCCTCTTCGGAAGCCGCGGCAACCATTGTGGTAAGCTGCTGGCCGCGTTCCGCGGTCGAGGTGAGCGTCGATGCCGAAGCTTCCAGCTCGGTCGCAGCCGATGACACGGTATCAACGATCTCGCCGATCGCGGCCTCGAAACCGTCGGCGAGCCTATGCATCTCGGTCTTGCGCTGCGCAGCTGCGGCCTGGTCCTGCCTGACCTTCGCTTCGGCCTCCTCGCGCGCCTTCTGCTCGGACACGACCTTGAACCTCTCGACGGCCGCAGCGACGCCACCGACCTCGTCCCTGCGGCCGAGCCCGGGCAGCACCACGGAGAAGTCGCCGCCGGCGAGCTTGTCCATCGCAACAGTCAGCGCGCGGATCGGTCGCGCGATGGTGAAGAATGACATCAGCCAGGAGCCGATGAGTATGAGCATCGTGCAGATGCCGACCACGATGCCGAGACGTTCGCTCGCGGACAGCTCCTGCGCCGCGGCGGCAAGTTCTTCCTCGCTTTTGTGCCTGGCAAGATCCGCAATCTCGCTCGTGATCGTATCGAGCTGGGCGGCAATCGGCAGGGTCACCTCACGCGCCAGGCGCGTGCCTTCTTCGGAGAGCTTGGCAGCGGCGGCGGCGTCCGTCGCCGCAAGGGCGATGGCCTCGCCACGAACGGCCGCGTTCTGCTGCGCGCCCTTGAGATAGCCTGCAGACAGGCTCTTGAGCTTTTCCATCCGAGTCCGGTTTTCCGGCACTTGTGACAGCTTCAGCATCGCCTCAGCGACTTTGGTCAACGTTTCGGCGCGCTCGACCAGAGCAGCGCCGGCCTTCTGCAGCTCGGCCGCGTTGCCGGCGAGCCGTATGTCGCGGACGGCGAGCTGCATGCTGCGCGCCGCAAGCTTGGCTTCCACCGCCTCGCGCGCGAGCTCCAGCTGCGCCACCGCGGCCTTGTTGGAGCCCCGCACATTGCCGTTACCGACGAGCTGACTGGCGATGATGCAAACGACCAGGATGATGCCGAGTGCCGACGCGATCGCCAGCTTGGTCCCGATCCGCAGATTCCGAACGAGGCTCAACATTGGTGTTTCCCCAAAGGAATGCGCAGCCGAGTCGTTGTCGGCGGCTCCAGGCGTTGATCGCTCTTGCTCAAAAGGTGAGCGCCAGCCATTCCAAATTGGTTAACATCGCCACCGTGCAAATACTGAACTAGTGCGAAAACCCCTTGAAATTCAGCACGGAATGCGAGCTTAACAAGTTAATCACACGCGGAGATGGGAAGGTCAGGCGGCCCGCACCGTCTCGAGAAATTTCCCGACCTCCAGCTTCAGACGGTTGCTGTCGCCGGACAGCATCTGCGCGGCAGACAGCACCTGCGAGGAGGCCGAGCCGGTTTCACCTGCCCCGCGCTGCACGTCCGTGATGTTGGACGAAACCTGCTGCGTGCCATGCGCGGCCTGCTGCACGTTGCGGGAGATTTCCTGTGTTGCCGCGCCCTGCTCTTCCACCGCGGCCGCGATCGTCGAGGAGATCTCGGACAGCTTTTCGATGGTGTCGCTGATGTCCCTGATGGCGCCGACCGATTCCTGCGTCGCGGCCTGAATGCCGGAGATCTGCTGGCCGATCTCGCCGGTGGCCTTCGCCGTCTGCTCGGCGAGCGCCTTGACCTCCGATGCGACGACGGCAAACCCCTTGCCGGCCTCGCCGGCGCGCGCCGCCTCGATCGTCGCATTGAGCGCCAGCAAATTGGTCTGGCCTGCGATGGTATTGATCAGCTCGACGACATCGCCGATGCGCGTCGCAGCCTTGGACAGTTCGCTGACGCGTTCGGTCGTGGTACGAGCCTGGCCCACCGCCTCGTTGGCCACCCGTGCAGATTCCTGCACCTGTCGGCTGATCTCGGTGATCGAGGACGACAACTCTTCCGTGGCCGAGGCCACCGACTGCACGTTGGTCGAGGCTTCTTCCGAGGCTGCCGCGACCACGGTCGTGAGCTGTTGCGTACGCTCCGCGGTCGAGGAGAGCGTGGTGGCGGACGCTTCGAGCTCGGTCGAGGCCGATGACACCGTCCCGACGATCTCGCCGACGGCGCCTTCGAAACTGTCGGCAAGCCTGCGCATCTCCGATTTGCGTTGCTCGGCTGCGATCTGATCCTGCCGCATCTTGGCTTCGGCTTCCTCGCGCGCCCTCTGCTCGGACACGATCTTGAATTTCTCGACGGCGCCCGCGACCTCGCCGACCTCGTCCTTGCGGCCGAGACCCGGCAGAATCACCGAGAAATCACCTCCGGCAAGCTTCTCCATCGCCGACGTCAGCGCGCGCATGGGCCGCGCGATGCTGAAGACGGAGAAGATGCATGCGCCGATCAGGACCAGCGCGACCAGCACACCGGTGATGAGCGATACCCGGGCAACGGAGGTGGCCTCGGCTTCCGCCTCCGCACGCGCTGCGGTGCTGCTCTGCTTGGCAAGATTGATGATCTCGTTGGTCAGTTCCGAAATCTCTTCGTTGATCGGCGCCAGGGTTTCCTTGCGGATGCGGCTGACTTCGGCCGCGAGCCTGGCGTGCTCCGCCGCCGCTTCGCCGTCCTTCTTGCCGTCGAGCGCGAGCTCCTGCTTGCGGATGGCTTCGATCTTCTGCTCGCCCTTGCCGAAATTGCCGATCAGCACGGTCAGCCGATCGATCCGCTTCTGGTTCTCAGGCGAGTGCGACAGCTTTGCCATCTCTTCCGAGAATTTCAGCGCCGCCGTCTGGCGATCGCCGAAATAGGTGACGGCCTTCTGCATCTCGGCCGGTGAGGACGAGGTCAGGATGTCGCGAATGCCGATCTGCATCCCGCGCACCGACGCCTTCGCCTCCGCGGCGTTTTGCGCGATCGCCTGCTGTCCCGATGCGGCGTTGCTGAGCCGCTGGACTTCGGTGCCACCGCTCGTCTGGAGGAAGATCATCAGCGCGACGAGGGCGATGGTCAGCGCGGAGGTGACGGCGAGCTTGGTGCCAATTCGCAGGTTCTGAATGAACGACATTGAAGCAATCCCGGATACGCATTGCCACGCCGATGCGCGTGAGCAGCCCGGGAAGGCTAACCGCGAGGTTCCTCATTAACGTTAAGTGAGAGCGCCCGGGGCTGGGTAGAAATACTGAAAAAGCTACTCAAACCACGGGACTTGCACACTTTTCGCGTGCAGTGAATTTGCACTTCGCGGATTTTGCGGACAATACGTCCGTTAACGGACCGACCCGTTGTTGAGTCTCGTCAGCTCACCGTCTCGCCCACGATGCTGATGCGGAACACCGGCTCCTTGTTCTCGTCGAGCAGCTCCATGCTCCACTTCGCATTCGGCTTCATGCTGCGCGCGATCCCGCCGAGCAGATTGGCGCAGACCTCGGTCATCTCCGTCCACGCGGCGGCGCGATCGTCGAACTCGTAGGGTTGATCGGCGGCGCCGGAGTAGCGACCGGTACTGATGCGGAAGAAGTACAGCGACATCGTTGAACCCTTGTCTAGGGCCGCGTCCCCCGGCCGTACGCAAACTGGGACGCGAACAGCTACCAACGCATGAAAGCCGCCGTCCGTATGACTACGGCGCGCGCGGCTTGATGTTCGATGGACATATGCAACGGCAAGACGCGGATTGGCCCGCGCCGCCGGCTCACTGGGTAGAGCGACGCAGCTCCAGCGGGCCCTCGTTCCTGGCGGGTTCCGACTTCGCTTCGGCCTTCACCGGCTCGAGCCGGCTGCTCTCGACACGCGGCGTCTCGACGCGCGCGGCAACCTCGGTACTCGAGGAGGCGACCGAACCAGTGTGCTCCGACGAGCGCAGCGAACGCGGACGCGCCACCGCGCGCGCCATCAGCATCTGATTGCCGCCCTGGTGATGGAAGTCGCAATAGGCGAAGCCCATGCCCGATACCGAGCCGCGGAAGCTGCGCTCGTCGGTCTTTTCCAGGTTGAAGCAGGGCTCGAACGGAATGCCCTTGATCGAGGCGCAGACGTTCTGGCCGCGGATCTGGAGGGTGTTGCCGGGCAGGCGGAGATGTTTCACCGGGCCTGAGCCCGAGAACTGCACGGCGCCGGCAGCACCGAGGTCGTCGAGTATGCGGCCCGCGCCGCGGGTGCCGTCGAAACAGGTGAAGGCGAATACCTTGCCGGCGACGAAGCGGCGCGCCTCGTCGGCGTTCATGCTTCCAGCAATGGCCGGCGCAAACGTCGCTGCCGCCGTGACAGCCCCCAACACAATACGCGCAAGCATGCTCTACTCCGAACCAACCCCCGCAGCGGGCGATGCCTTATCTCTTTACCCGCTGCTTACCATACCAACCAAGGCAACATTGAAGCAGCTTGGTTGGTAAAGTCTGAACGCCGTTAGAGAATTTTTACCACGACGCGGCCGCGGACCTGGCCGGCCAGGATTTTCGCGCCCCATTCGGAAACCTGATCCAACGAAATTTCCTGAGTGATTTCAGATAGTTTCGTCCGATCCAGATCCGAAGCCAGACGCTGCCAGGCAGCTTTTCGCGGCTCGATCGGGCACATCACGGAATCGATGCCGAGAAGGCACACTCCGCGCAAAATGAAAGGCGCGACGGAAGACGGCAGGTCCATACCGGCCGCCAGGCCGCAGGCGGCGATCGCGCCGCCGTACTTCGTCATCGACAGGAGATTCGCCAGCGTGGTCGAGCCGACACTGTCGACGCCGCCCGCCCAGCGCTCCTTGGCGAGAGGCTTGGCCGGGGCCGACAGCTCGTTGCGGTCGATGACCTCCGCCGCGCCGATCTCTTTCAGGTAGTCGGCTTCCGCTGCGCGGCCGGTCGAAGCGATGACGTGGTAGCCGAGCTTGGACAGTACGGCGGTGGCGACCGAGCCGACGCCGCCGGCTGCGCCCGTCACCACCACGGGACCGCTCTTCGGCGACAGGCCGTGCTTCTCCAGCGCCAGCACCGAGAGCATGGCGGTGAAGCCGGCCGTGCCGATCGCCATGGCGTCGCGCGCAGACAGGCCCTGCGGCAGGGCGACCAGCCAGTCGCCCTTCACTCGCGCCTTCTCGGCATAGGCGCCGAGATGCGTCTCGCCCATACCCCAGCCGGTGCAGACGACCTTGTCGCCGGCCTTCCATTGCGGATGCGAGGACGCTTCGACCGTGCCGGCAAAGTCGATGCCGGCGATCATCGGGAAGCGGCGCACCACCGGCGCCTTGCCTGTCAGTGCAAGGCCGTCCTTGTAGTTCAGCGTCGACCATTCGACGCGGACGGTGACGTCGCCCTCCATCAGCTCGGCTTCGTCGAACTGCGCGAGCTGCGCAGTGGTGCCCTTGTCCGCCTTGTCGACCCGGATCGCCTTGAATGTGGCCACGACTGCACTCCCTGACTTTGTTTGTCGGGGATGTTTAGCCGATCAGGCCGGCTGCGCAACCGCCCGCTGGACCGGTTTCTCCACGATCGGAAGATTGATCAGCGCCGAGAGCACGCCGAACAGGATCGAGAGCCACCATATCGGCGTGTAGGAACCGAACTTCTCGAACACGATACCGCCGAGCCAGACGCCGAGGAAGCCGCCGACCTGATGGCTGACGAAGGCAAAGCCATAGAGCGTCGCGAGCCAGCGCGTGCCGAACATCAGCGCCACCAGCGCCGAGGTCGGCGGCACCGTCGACAGCCAGGTCAGGCCGGAGATCGCGCCGAACGCAATCGCCGAGAACGGCGTGATCGGGAACGAGATGAAGGCAAGCGTCGCAAGCGCACGCGTGAAATAGATGGTCGAGAGGATGTAGCGCTTGGGCAGGTAGTTCTGGAGATAGCCGACACTGAGCGAGCCGATGATGTTGAACAGGCCGATCGCCGCGATCACCCAGCCGCCGGTTTGCGTCGAGATGCCGCGATCGACCAGGAAGGCCGGCAGATGCACGGTGATGAAGGCGAGCTGGAAGCCGCAGGTGAAGAAGCCGAGCACTAGCAGGACGTAGGAGCGATGGCCGAAAGCTTCGGCGAGCGCTTTGGTGAAGGTCTGGTCATCCGCTTGCATCGTGCTGCCGGCAGCTGCGGCCCGCGGCGTGGAGAGCGCCAGCGACAGCGGGATGATCAGCAGCATCAGGAAGCCGAACACGGTGAGCGCCTGCTGCCAGCCGAAATTGTCGATGAGTGCGACGCCGATCGGCGCGAACAGGAACTGGCCGAACGAGCCTGCCGCGGTGCCGGCGCCGAGCGCAAGGCCGCGCTTCTCAGCCGGCAGGAGTTTCGTGAACGCCGACAGCACCAGATTGAACGAGCAGCCGGCGAGACCAAAGCCGACCATCACGCCAGCACCGATATTCAGCGACAGCGGCGTCGAGGAATAGCGCATCAGGAGCAGGCCGCCGGCATAGAGCAGCGCACCGACGCACATCACCCGAAACAGGCCGAAGCGATCGGCGACCGCGCCGGCGAAGGGTTGGCCCAGGCCCCACAACAGGTTCTGCACAGCGATCGCGAGGCCGAACACGTCGCGGCCCCAGGCGAACTCATGGCTCATCGGCTGCACGAAGAAGCCGAGCGCCGAGCGCGGGCCGAAGCCGAGCATGCCGATGGCGCAGCCGCAGAGAATGATGATCGCCGGTGTGCGCCAGGTGGAGGAACGCGCGACCGGACCGAGCTCGCCCGCTGATGTCGACATGGTGTGCTCCTTGTCTGTCGTTGGCGGTCCGGAATAGGCAGCCGCGAGCCAGCTCGTTTAATGCATTTGCATGAAAACCCCAAGTCAAAAGCGGTTGCATTCCACGAAGGGCTGTCGCGGGAGCATTGCATTTCAATGAGGCCTCGCCTGACGGGAATGTGTGCGGCAGGGCCTAGCGATCCTTCGCGGCGTGTGTTATCTTTGATTTACTCATCTTGAGCATATTAGGGTGTCAATGAAGTCTGCTCCGGCCCTCGGGCCGGATTAATCAGGCCCAATATATACTCAATCTGAGCATAAATGACATGAAACGGAGGCTTTGATGCCAATCACTGGAATTTACGGCCCCGACGATTTTGCCAACCGGCCGCAGGGCCAGGTCATCACCTCCCACCGCGCCGCGCCGGCGCCGGGATCCGTGCTGCCGATGCCGTCACTGGAATGGACTGACGACGTCGAGCGCGCCACCGCGCCGCTCTATGAGCGCGTGAAGCACGTGATCCCGCCGATCGAATGGCCGCTGATGGCGCCGACGATTCACGCGATCAACGAGCTGAAGCGCGCACGGAACGCGGTGATCCTCGCGCACAACTACCAGGCGCCGGAGATCTTCCACTGCGTCGCCGATATCGGCGGCGACTCGCTCCAGCTCGCGATCGAGGCCACCAAGGTGAAGGCCGACACCATCGTCCAGTGCGGCGTGCACTTCATGGCCGAGACGTCGAAGCTGCTCAACCCGGAGAAGACGGTGCTCATCCCGGATTCGCGTGCCGGCTGCTCGCTCGCCGCCAGCATCACCGGCGCCGACGTCCGCCTGCTCCGTGAAAAATTTCCCGGCGTGCCGGTCGTCGCCTATGTCAACACCTCGGCGGAGGTGAAGGCCGAGGTAGACATCTGCTGCACCTCGTCGAACGCGGTGCAGGTGGTCGAGAGCCTGAATGCGCCGACCGTGATCTTCCTGCCCGACCGCTATCTCGCGACCTACGTCGCCTCGAAGACCGACGTCAAGATCATCGCCTGGAAGGGTGCCTGCGAGGTGCATGAGCGGTTCAAGGGCGAAGAGCTGCGCGCGTTTCGCGAGGCTGATCCGACGGTGCAGATCATCGCGCATCCCGAATGTCCGCCGGACGTGCTGGCGGAGGCCGACTTCACCGGCTCGACCGCGCACATGATCAACTGGGTGCGCAACAAGCGGCCGCGACGGCTGGTGATGATCACGGAGTGCTCGATGGCCGACAATGTCCGCGCCGAGCTGCCTGATGTGGAGATGCTGCGCCCCTGCAATCTCTGCCCGCACATGAAGCGCATCACGCTCGCGAACATTTTGCAGAGCCTGCTGACGCTTGGCGAGGAGGTCACGATCGATCCCGTGCTTGCGGAGCGGGCGCGGCGATCGGTGGAGCGGATGATCAACCTGAAGAATTGAGCATCAAGCAGCAGCAACACCCACAGTGTCGTCGCGGCCTAGCGCGCAATTGCGCGCGAGGGGCCGGGACGACGATGAGGAGAAAGCCATGACAAACAACATCCACAACCTCACCCGCAGTACCGACGACGTCGTCATCGTCGGTGGCGGCCTTGCCGGACTGTTTTGCGCGCTGAAGCTGGCACCGCGGCCGGTGACGCTGATCTCGGCGGCGCCGCTCGGACAGGGCGCCTCGTCCGCATGGGCGCAAGGCGGCATCGCTGCGGCCGTAGCCGAGGGCGATACGCCGGAAGCCCACGCCGCGGATACGATCGCCGTCGGCGGCGGCCTCGTCGACGAAGCCGTCGCGCTCGGCATTGCGCAAGAGGCTGCGCCGCGCATCCACGATCTTCTTGCCTATGGCGTACCGTTCGACCGCGATCTCGAAGGAAAGCTCGCGGTGGGGCGGGAAGCTGCGCATTCGGCCCGGCGCATCGTGCATGTGCGTGGCGATGGGGCGGGCGCTGCGATCATCGCAGCCTTGAGCGAGGCGGTGCGCCGCACGCCGTCGATCCGCATCATCGAAGGCCTGGTCGCGGAATCGCTGCTGACCGGGGACGGCGCCGTCACTGGCCTGCAGCTGCGCGAAGCTGGCAATGTCGCTGCTCGATCGGTCCTGCTCGCCTCGCGCGTGGTGGTGCTGGCGACGGGCGGCCTCGGTCATCTCTATGACGTCACCACCAATCCAATGGAAGCCAGCGGCTCGGGCCTTGCGATCGCAGCCCGCGCCGGCGCGGTAATTGCCGATCCTGAGTTCGTGCAGTTCCACCCCACCGCCATCATGGTCGGCCGCGATCCGGCACCGCTCGCGACCGAAGCGCTGCGCGGCGAAGGCGCGACGCTGATCAACAGCCATGGCGAGCGCATCATGCTGGCGCGCCATCCGCTCGCCGAGCTTGCGCCGCGCGACATCGTGGCCCGCGGCGTGTTCGCCGAGATCGCAGCCGGGCGCGGCGCCTTCCTCGATGCACGGGAGGCGCTGGGCGCGCGCTTCGCCGAAAAATTTCCGACGGTGCATGCGAGCTGCATTGCCGCCGGGATCGATCCCGCGAGACAAGCCATCCCGATCGCGCCGGCCGCGCATTACCACATGGGCGGCATCGCGGTGGATGCGCGCGGCCGCAGCTCGATCGACGGGCTCTGGGCCGGCGGCGAAGTATCGTCCACCGGCGCGCACGGCGCCAACCGGCTCGCGTCCAACTCGCTGCTGGAGGCGGTGGTCTACGCCGCACGCATCGCCGACGACATCGCCGGCCGCACGGTGCCCTCGCCTGCCCGCCTCCCCGACGCAATCGTGACGCCGCGCGGCGGCGCGCCGGATGCAGCTGACATACGACGGCTGCGCGCAATGATGAGCGCGCATGTCGGCGTAATCCGCGATGGCAATGGGCTTGCAGTAGCAATACGCAGCTTTGCCGCGCTCGAGAGTGAGGCCGCCAGCATCACGGTGCGCAATATGGCGATCTCAGCCCTGCTCGTTGCCACTGCGGCCTGGACGCGGCGCGAGAGCCGCGGCGCGCATTTCCGTTCCGATCATCCGGCCGATAACCCCGCGCTGGCACAGAGAACGATGACCACGCTCGCCGCAGCGCGCGAGGTCGCGGAGAGCCTGAGCAAGCGTCCGCTGCCGCGCATTGCGCAACCCCTGATCGCCTGAAGGAGCCTCCATGATCATCCCGACCTCACTGCTCTATCCCGATGCCTTCCTCTCGCCGCTCGCCATCGATGAGGCCGTCAATCGCGCCCTCGACGAAGACCTCGGCCGCGCCGGCGACATCACCTCGCTGGCGACGATCCCGGAGGCAACCAGGGCGCAGGCCATCCTGGTCGCACGCCAGGCCGGCGTGATCGCCGGACTGCCGCTGGCGCTGGCGACGCTGCAAAAGCTCTCCTCCGACATCGAGGTGCGCGCCCATGTCCGCGACGCCGCACGCGTTGCTCGCGGGCAGCAGGTGCTGACCATCACGGGTCCCGCGCGCGCCATTCTCACCGCGGAGCGGACCGCGCTGAACTTTGTCGGCCGCCTGTCGGGCATAGCCACGCTCACGGCGGACTATGTCGCGCGCACCGAAGGCACCAGGATGCGCATCTGTTGCACGCGAAAAACCACGCCGGGACTGCGCGCGCTGGAGAAATACGCGGTGCGCTGCGGCGGCGGCTTCAACCATCGCTTCGGTCTCGATGACGCGATCCTGATCAAGGACAATCACATCGCGGTCGCCGGCGGCATCCGTCCCGTACTGGAGCGCGCCCGCGCCCATGCCGGCCATCTCGTCAAGATCGAGATCGAGGTGGATACGCTGATCCAGCTGCGCGAGGTGCTCGACACCGGAATGGCTGATGCCGTGCTGCTCGACAATATGGACCTTGCGACACTGCGCGAGGCCGTGGGGATCAACGAGGGCCGCCTCAAGCTGGAGGCGTCAGGCGGTGTCACGCTGGACTCGATTGCGGCCATCGCGGCGACCGGCGTCGACTATGCGTCCTCCGGCGCCCTGACGCATTCAGCGCCGAACTTCGACTGCGCGTTGGATATCGAGGCGTGAGACGGTCTACTCCCTCTCCCCGTTCTTACGGGGAGAGGGTCGGGGTGAGGGGCCTCTCTCCATGCGTGAGATCTTCGAGAGACCTGTACCCCCTCACCCGGATCGCTAAAGCGATCCGGCCTCTCTAGCGCCGCTCCGTGTTGCCCATCTCGGCGGAGCTCTTGGCTTCCTGCGCGAGTTCAGCCGAAAGTGCGGCGGTTTGCGCCGGAGTTCCCCAGCTCGGTTCCTCGCTGCCGTCGCCCCAGTTGCGCGGCCGATAGAAGGTGTGCACGCCGGTCTTGTACATCTTCTTCATCTCGGCGACCCAGGACGGGCGCACCCAATAGGCGTGGTAGTGCGTCGACTTGCCGACCTCGGGCAGCCAGATCTGGCCATCGAGCATCGCCTTCGAGATCTTCTTCGCACGCTCCCACATCTCGGGCTCGCGGATCACATCGGGATTGTTGTCGCAAGCAAAAGTGAACTGGCAGGCGAAATGGCGGTGCTTGTTCTGATAGACCGCGCCGCACACGGTGTCGGGATATTTGCCCGAGAATACGCGGTTCATCACCACCTGCGCCACCGCGATCTGGCCGCGCACGGCCTCGCCGCGGGATTCGAAATAGACGGCCTCGGCGAGGCACTTCTCCGACTTCGCGCGCGACTTGTCGTCGAGCGCGAGTCGCTCCGCCGGCGACTTGGCGCGCTGGTTGTCGGCGTTGACCTCGCCCTTCGGCGCGACGCTTTCGCCGCTCTCGATGTCCTGGGCGATCTCCGCCGTCGGCGGGGTCAGCGACGCCGTGACCTTCATGTCGGGGTCGGGCATCACGATCAGCGGCTCGGCGCCGGGCTGCCAGCTCTCGATGCTCTCGAGATTGCCGCCGAGCGAGGAACTGCCGAAGAACAGGCTCGAGGTCTTGACGCTGAACGGATCGCGCACGGGAGTCGTCGGCGCAGTCGCTCGCTTCAGCGCCTCCAGCGGCTGCACCGCGAACGAGCGTGCAACGTCGCTGGCCTGCGGAGGATTGGCATATTGCGGCAACGGCGGCGCACGCAGCGCTTCCGCAAGCTCCGGGTCGAGCGCGGCCGCGGACTCCGGCGACATCGCTTGCGGCAATGCAGCGGTCTTGGCGCCGAACACCGAGCTGTTCGACGTCGCGGGATCTTCCGGCGCGGGTGCCGCGGCCGGTGGCGCGATCTCCGGAGCCTGCGCAGGTGTAACGGTTGCGAGGCGATCACCCTTCAGCGCGCGATCGACCTTGGGAAAATCTGCGGCCTGATAGCGCGGCGCGGCCTGGAGCGCCGGATTGCGGCTGATCGCGCCGGTGACGTCGCGGCCATCGATGCTTGCGAGGCGAACCATCGCGCTCTGCGGAACCGAAGTGCCGATGGGGCGGGAGAAGCTGTAGGTGGCGAGCTGGATCGAGGACGCCGCGGAGAACACCTGCTTCTGCCAACGCTCGGCGACGCCGGGCTGACGCGCCAGCAGAGAGGCAATGTCCTGATAGCCGGTCTCTCTCGGCATCAATGCGAAGATGCAGAGACCGATGCCGAAGGACGCGAACCGCGCGCCCTTCGGATGCTTACGCAACACTGACATCGATACGCTCACGCTACGCTTACGCTCGTCTGATCGAACTCAGTACATCCGTGCAATTCGATCTTTATCGTAAGTATCCAATTTAGGTTGCCGGGGCGTTAATCGGCGTTGCGCGCGCGGCACACTCAAGCGATTGCAGGTGTTTTCACGGGGCGACGATGCGCATTGGTAAATGCGGCCTGACGTGAAGCGGTAAACAACCGGTCAACGCAAATGGTGAAGGAACTCTTGCGCACGCGTATCATTACGGGACGCACGATGAGTTCCCGGTGTTGCAACACACTCGTCATTGCGAGCGCAGCGAAGCAATCCAGAGTCATTCAACGGAGGGATTCTGGATTGCTTCGCTGCGCTCGCAATGACGGCGTGGAGAGAGCGGTGCACAAAATGAAAAGAGGCAGGGCCAAAGCCCCGCCTCTCTCAACTCAATCCTGCGCTTCGCGTTACGCCTGGCTCGCGATCTCCTTGCCGAGCGCGGCTTGCGCCGCCGCAAGGCGTGCGATCGGCACGCGGTACGGCGAGCAGGAGACATAGTCGAGGCCGATATTGTGGCAGAAGGCGACGGAGGCGGGATCGCCGCCGTGCTCGCCGCAGATGCCGACCTTGAGCTTCGGGCGCGTCTTGCGGCCGCGCGCGACGCCGATCTTGACCAGCTCGCCGACACCTTCCTGATCGAGCGCGATGAAGGGATCGACCGAGAGAATGCCCTTCGCAACGTAAGGACCGAGGAAGCTCGCCGCATCGTCGCGGCTGATGCCGTAGGTCGTCTGCGTCAGGTCGTTGGTGCCGAACGAGAAGAACTCGGCCGACTGCGCGATCTCCGCCGCGAGCAGACAGGCGCGCGGCAGCTCGATCATGGTGCCGACCTGATAGGCGAGCTTGGTGCCCGTGTCGCGCATCACCGCCTGCGCGGTGGCGTCGATCCGCGCCTTGACGAGATCGAGCTCGGCCTTGGTCGCGATCAGCGGCACCATCACCTCGAGGCCGACGGCCTTGCCGGTGCGCTTCTGCGCCTCGACCGCCGCCTCGAAGATCGCGCGCGCCTGCATCTCGGCGATCTCCGGATAGGCGATCGCAATGCGGCAGCCGCGGAAGCCGAGCATCGGATTGAACTCCGAGAGCTCGCGCGCGCGGTCGGCGAGGCGCCGCGGGTCGGTGTTCATGGCGCGCGCCACTTCCTCGACCTCCGCATGGGTGTGCGGCAGGAACTCGTGCAGCGGCGGATCGAGCAATCGGATCGTGACGGGCAGGCCCTTCATGATCTCGAACAGCTCGACGAAGTCGGCGCGCTGCATCGGCAGCAGCTTTGCCAGCGCGGCCCGGCGCGACTGCTCGTCCTCGGAGAGGATCATCTCTCGCACCGTGCGGATGCGAGTCTCCTCGAAGAACATGTGCTCGGTGCGGCAGAGGCCGATGCCTTCGGCACCGAACTTGATCGCGGTGCGCGCGTCATCTGGCGTGTCGCCATTGACGCGGACGCCGATCTTGCGGACCTGGTCGGCCCAATTCATCAGCGTGCCGAACTCACCGGACAGCTCCGGCTCGATCATCGGCATGCGGCCGGCCAGCACTTGGCCGAGCGAGCCGTCGATGGTGATGACGTCGCCGGTCTTGAAGGTGCGCGAGCCGATGCTCATGGTGCCGCGGCCGTAATCGACGCGGATGGTGCCGCAGCCGGAGACGCAAGGCTTGCCCATGCCGCGCGCGACGACCGCCGCATGCGAGGTCATGCCGCCACGGGTGGTAAGGATGCCTTCGGCGGCATGCATGCCGTGGATGTCTTCCGGGCTGGTCTCGATGCGGACCAGAATGACCTTGCGTCCGTCGCCCTGAAGCTTGGCGGCTTCATCCGAGGAGAACACGATCTCGCCGGAGGCAGCGCCCGGCGAAGCCGGCAGGCCCGTCGCGATCACGTCGCGCTTGGCGTTGGGGTCGATGGTCGGATGCAAGAGCTGATCGAGCGAGGCCGGATCGATCCGCGTCACCGCTTCCTTCTTCGAGATCAGGCCCTCATTGGCGAGTTCGACCGCGATGCGCAGCGCCGCCTTGGCGGTGCGCTTGCCGCCGCGGGTCTGCAGCATCCAGAGCTTGCCCTGCTCGACCGTGAACTCCATGTCCTGCATGTCGCGGTAGTGCTTCTCGAGCAGCGTGTAGATCCGCGTCAGCTCCTTGAAGGCCTCCGGCATCGCCGATTCCATCGACGCCTTGTCGGAGCCCGACTCTTTCCGCGCCTCCTCGGTGATGTCCTGCGGCGTGCGGATGCCCGCCACCACGTCCTCGCCCTGCGCGTTGATCAGGAACTCGCCGTAGAGCTTGCTCTCGCCGGTCGAGGGATTGCGGGTGAAGGCAACGCCGGTGGCCGAGGTCTCGCCCATGTTGCCGAACACCATGGCCTGCACGTTGACCGCAGTGCCCCAGGATTCAGGGATGTCGTGCAGCTTGCGGTAGGTCACCGCGCGCGCATTCATCCAGGATGAGAACACCGCACCGATCGCGCCCCAGAGCTGGTCGTGCGGATCCTGCGGGAAGTCCTTCCCCGTCTCGCGCGCAACCGCGTCCTTGTACTTGCCGACCAGCTCGACCCAGTCGTCGGCGGACAGGTCGGTGTCGAGCGTGTAGCCCTGGCTGTCCTTGAAGGTGTCGAGGATTTCCTCGAAGTGATGATGCTCGAAGCCGAGCACCACGTCGGAATACATGGTGATGAAGCGGCGATAGCTGTCATAGGCGAAGCGGCGGTCGCCCGACAGTTCCGACAGCGCTTCCACGGTCTCATCGTTCAGGCCGAGATTGAGCACCGTGTCCATCATGCCCGGCATCGAAGCGCGGGCGCCGGAGCGCACCGAGACGAGCAGCGGGTTCTTGGTGTCGCCGAACACCTTGCCGGTCAACTTGCCGACATGGTCGAGCGCCTTCTCAACCTGCGACTGCAGTTCCTTCGGATAGGTCTTGTCGTGCGCGTAGAAGTAGGTGCAGACCGAGGTCGGGATGGTGAAGCCGGGAGGCACCGGCAGGCCGAGATTGGCCATCTCGGCGAGGTTGGCGCCCTTGCCGCCGAGCAGGTCGCGCATCTCCGTCCGGCCCTCGGCCTTGCCGTCACCGAATGTGTACACCCATTTGCCGGCCTTGGCCGCCGCTGGCGCCGCCTTGGCGGGTGCAGCCTTCTTCGGCGCGACCTTGGCGGCAACCTTCGGCGCAGCCGGCTTGGTTGCGGCCTTCGCGGCCGGCTTCGCCAGGGGTTTGGCCACCGGCTTCGGGGCGCTCTTTACGGCACTCTTGGGAAGCGCCTTGCGGGCCGCCGGCGCGGCTTTCGCCTTCGCGGAGGACTTTGATTTCGCTGGTATTTTCTTAGGCTTCGAGGCGGCTTTGGCCATAGCTTGCACACAACCTGCGAGAGGAATGGGAAATCGCGGGCCTTACACCACTTTGGAGGGGCCCGCGCAAGTCGGACAGTTCCGGAAAATGAACCCCTAGAGGTGGAGCCACTTCAGGAGCCCGAGCCCGATCGCACCGTTGACGATGAGAAAGATCGCGACGATCAGGTTGAGCAGCCGCGGCATGATCAGGATGAGCACGCCCGCAATCAACGACAGGATCGGCGAAATGTGGGCGACGGTGATGTGCATGAATTATCTTTCTGTGGAGGTGGGCGAATCGCGGGCGGATCATAGCGGTCCCGGTTCCGCGAGTAGAGACGCACAAGGCGCGATGCGGGTTCCCCCTTTCGCGAAAACTGCCTGAAATTGCCGCGAATGCGGCGGGCGTTTTCCCGGAACATTGCCAAGACGCAGGCATTGGCAACGAGTCGCGCCAATGGCGCTTTCCGAAAAATCACGTCGAAGGAGTTTTGCATGCGGAACAGGATTCTTGCTCTTGCAGCGCTCGCGGCCGCGATCGGCTCGCCCCTGGCGGCGCAGGCGCAAAGCGGCACGGTCGGGCGCGCACCCGTCATCGTCGACAGCGGCCCGACGATCGCAGTCGAACAACGCCCGGCCTTCCGCGACTATGTCGTCGAGCAACGTGTGCCGGCCTTCCGTATCCCGGATCGCGTGGTGGTCGGCGCCACCTTACCCGAAAGCGGCGTCACCTATTATGACGTGCCGCAACGTTTTGGCGCCACCACCTACCGCTACACCGTCGTGAACGGTGAAACGGTGCTGGTCGAGCCGCGTTCACGCCGCATCGTCGAAGTGCTGGACTAGATCGTTGTCCGGACGCGTTTTCGTCACGCGAACCGGTATCTGCCTCGCTTGAAAACGCCGCTGATCGACTAGATGTCCGGCGCGCCATTTCAATCAGGCTGGCGCGAGCAGTGTTAAATCGGACATCAGGCCCTGCCCGGTTTCCCCCCGCCGGGCGGGGCTTTTTTGTGTTTCGTCATTCCGGGGCGCGCGAAGCGCGACCCCGGAATCCATCGCGCCGCGCGTGATGTGGACAAATGGATTCCGGGTTCGCGCCAAGTGGCGCGCCCCGGAATGACAGCGGTGTTTGCCGCGCGAGCGCGCCTCAATCCTGGATCTTCGAGAAGTCCGCCACCGCACGCGTGGCGCTGCGGATTTCGTTCAGCAGCTTCAGGCGGTTCTCGCGCACCTTCGGATCGTCGTCGTTGACGCGGACCTTGTCGAAGAACGCATCGACTGCACTCCGCAGCGTCGACAGGGACTCCATTGCTTGTTCAAAGTCCTCTGCTGCAACATGCAACTTCGCATCTGCAACGGTACTTTGAATGGTACCCCAAAGGTGCTTTTCGATTGGATCGGCCATCAAACTGGGATCCGACGGTCCATCGAACGAGCGCTTATCTTTCTTCTCCTCGATCGAGAGAATGTTGTTAGCGCGCTTAACTCCGGCGAGGAGATTTTTGCCGTCGTCAGTGTCCAGAAATTTCCCAAGCGCCTCGACACGACGGACAACCATCAGGAGATCGCCCTGGCCGCCTAGCGCAAACACAGCGTCGACGAGATCATGCCGTGCGCCCTGCTCGCGGAGCTGGACTTTCAAGCGGTCGGCGAAGAATGGAAGAAGATCAAGAGTCCCCTTTCCTACACCACCACGAAAATTCTGTCCGATGAAGGCGATCACTGTGTCGTAATGACGGTCAAAGATCTCTACGAGATTGAGCCGGACACCATTCTCAATAAGCAGCCTGATCACACCCAATGCCGCGCGGCGCAGCGCATAGGGGTCTTTGCTTCCCGTCGGCTTCTCGTTGATCGCCCAGAAGCTCACAAGGGTATCAATCTTATCAGCAAGAGCTACTGCAACCGAAACTGGGAGTTGCGGAACAAAATCGTCTGGCCCCTTCGGTTGATAGTGCTGTTCTATTGCAAATGCGACTTCACCATCCTCGCCCTGCTTATGAGCGTAGTGAGTTCCCATAATTCCCTGCAATTCAGGGAATTCGCCAACAACCTCTGTTAGCAAATCCGCCTTAGCCAGTTTCGCCGCTCGTTTAGTCTTTTCGACGTCTGCGCCGACGCAAGGTGCGAGCACTGCAGCAAGCTTCTCGATTCGAGCGATACGAGCGGCCTGAGTACCAATCCTTTCATGGAAAAGAATGTCCTCGAACTTAAATAATCGATCTTCGAGTTTCGTCTTGCGATCAGTCTCGTAGAAGAACTTTGCATCGGAGAGCCGAGCGCGAATTACTCGTTCGTTCCCGGCAACGATTGTTTGGCCACCGTCTGTGGCTTCAATATTGGCAACCAGAATGAACTTGGGGACAAGGAAGCCTGTTTCTGCGTTCCGAACCACAAAGCACTTCTGATTATTTCGGATCGTGGATCGAATGATTTCGCCCGGGAGATTTAGAAAATCCGGCTCAAAATCGCCCATCAACACGACTGGCCACTCAACCAATCCGGACACTTCTTCAAGAAGACCAACATCCTCAAACAACTCAAAACCTTGCGCGAAGGTCAGCTCCTTGGCGTCGGCAAAGATGATGTCCTTGCGCGCCTGCGGATCGAGGATGACCTTTGCGGCCTTCAGCTTCGCCTCATAATCCTCGAAACGGCGCACGGAGATCGCAGCCGGCGCCATGAACCGATGACCGTAGGTGGTCTGGCCGGTCTCGATGCCGTCGACCTCGAACTTCACGACATCGGGCTCTTCGGTCTCGAGCCCGAACGTCGCGGTGATCGCATGCAGCGGACGGACCCAGTTCAGCGATCCCGGCTTGCCCGAGCGCGCGCCCCAGCGCATCGATTTCGGCCAGGGGAAGGTGCGGATGATGACGGGCAAGATTTCCGCGAGCACGTCGATGGCGTCGCGGCCGGGTTTTTCGATCAAGCCGATGTAGAAATCACCCTTGGGGTCGCGCTGGATCTTGGCCTCGTCCAGCGACTTCAGACCCGTCGCTTTCAGAAAGCCCTGCACGGCCGCATCGGGCGCGCCGATCTTTGGTCCGCGCCGCTCGGTCTTGAGGTCGGGCTGACGCGCGGGAATGCCATGCACCGTGAGCGCGAGGCGACGCGGGGTCGCGAAGGCCTTTGCGCCTTCGTAGACCAGGCCTTCGGCGACGAGCTTGTCGGTGACCATGCGGCGCAAATCGTCGGCCGCCTTGGCCTGCATGCGCGCGGGGATTTCTTCCGAGAACAGTTCAAGCAAAAGTTCGGGCATCAGGCCGCTCCGCCCGCTTCAGTGTGGATCCAGGCTTCGCCGCAGGCTTTTGCCAATTCGCGCACGCGCAAGATGTAGCTCTGGCGCTCCGTCACCGAGATCACGCCGCGCGCGTCGAGCAGGTTGAAGACATGGCTTGCCTTGATGCACTGGTCGTAGGCCGGCAGCGCCATCAGATGCGCCTCGCGCTTGCCATCCTTCCAGCCGGCGTCGAGATATTTCCGGCAGGCTGCTTCAGCCATCTTGAACTGCTCGAACAGCATCGCCGTGTCGGCGTATTCGAAGTTGTGCCGCGAATATTCCTGCTCGGCCTGCAGGAAGACGTCTCCATAGGTGACCTTCTGATCACCATCGCGGCCATTAAAATTGAGGTCGTAGACGCGGTCGACGCCCTGCACATACATCGCGAGGCGCTCGAGCCCGTAGGTGAGCTCGCCCGCGACAGGCGCGCATTCGAAGCCGGCGACCTGCTGGAAATAGGTGAACTGGCTGACTTCCATGCCGTCGCACCAGCACTCCCAGCCCAGGCCCCAGGCGCCCAGCGTCGGGCTCTCCCAATCGTCCTCGACGAAGCGGATGTCATGCACGGCGGAATCGATGCCGATCGCGGCGAGCGACTTCAGGTACAGCTCCTGCAGATTCGGCGGCGACGGCTTCATGATCACCTGGAACTGGTAGTAGTGCTGCATCCGGTTCGGATTCTCGCCGTAGCGGCCGTCCTTGGGCCGGCGCGAGGGCTGCACATAGGCGGCGTTCCAAGGTTTTGGCCCGAGCGCGCGCAGCGTGGTCGCCGGATGGAAGGTGCCCGCGCCCATCTCCATGTCGTACGGCTGCAGGATCACGCAGCCCTGCTCGGCCCAGAACCGCTGGAGCGCGAGGATGAAGCCCTGGAACGAGCGTTCCGGGCGCATATGGGCGGGCAATGAGGCGTCCATCGTCAGATCAGCTCTCGCGGGGGGTTTTGAATCGCGCGGGACCGTATCGACGGCGGGGATGGGAATCAAGGCAAAGGGGGTGGATTCGGGCTTAGCTGCACGCCGTCAGGGACGGTGCCGTAGGGTGGGCAAAGGCGCCCTTGCGCCGTGCCCACCATCTTTCCGGGGACTCCGATGCTGGTGGTGGGCACGCTTCGCTTTGCCCACCTTACGGCAGCGGTTTATGGCGCGGCTAACCCGGCCGGTAAGCTCCGGTCACAGGGTCGCGCTTCAGCGTCTGGATTTCCCCCATATGAGCGGCCTCGGCGACACGCGACAGGCGCATCTCCTCCAGCTCCTGGTTGATCCGGACGGCGGTCTTGTAGGCCCAGCGGACCACGGCAAGCCCGCCCAGGACGCCCGCGAAAGCGACGAACGGCGGCATCTGTCGATCCTTGTCTAGTGCTCAGCCCCCACACGCATTGTCGCGCAGTCGGGGCTACGCCGCAATTGGCTCGCGCCGGACCAAATGGCGCGGGAGGGCGCCGCCTAGAACCCGAATTTCGCCCAAATCGCCCGCGTCTCGACCGCCGAGATCAGGTCATCCGGCAGCCCGACCATTGATTCCAGGGCCGAAAGCTGGCCCGCGCCGGGCGATTTCCGCCCGAGAAGACCGGACAGCAGGCCGGTCGGCTGCGCAATCACGGGGGTGAGAACCTTCTCGCCATAGCGGGCACGAAGAGTTGAGCGGAGATCGCCGATGCCGTCGGCGAGCCCAAGCGCGATCGAGCTCTCGCCGGCCCAGTATTCGCCCGTGAACAGGGTGTCGTCGGCACCCTTCAACCGCACGCCGCGGCTCTCCTTCACCAGCGCAATGAAGATCTGGTGGATCTCGCGCTGGATCGCCTTCAGCTTGGCGACGTCGTCGGGGTTTTCGGGCAGGAACGGATCGAGCATTGCCTTGTGCGCGCCGGCTGTGTAGAGGCGCCGCTCGACGCCGAGCCGCTTGATCGCGTCCTGGAAGCCGAAGCTGCCGCCGACCACGCCGATGGAGCCGAGGATCGAGGACGGATCGCAGAAGATCTCGTCGCCCGCGCAGGCGATCATGTAGCCGCCGGAGGCCGCGACGTCCTCGACGAACACCAGCACCGGCAGCTTCTTCTCGGCCGCGAGCTGCTTGATGCGCAAGAATATCTGGCGCGACTGCACCGGCGAGCCGCCGGGCGAGTTGATCACCAGCGCCACCGCCTTGGCGTTCCGATACGAAAACGCCCGCTCCAGTATCCGCGCGACGCCCGCGAGCGTCATGCCCGGCCGCAGCGGCGTCACCGCACCGATCACACCCGACAGTCGCACCACCGGCACGACCGCCGTGCCGGGACGAAAGCGCGCCGGCAGATATTGCATGAGCTTGTCGGCCAGGCCGGAACTCCCACGATCGTTCAATTGTTCGGCCATGCCCTTACCTCTGATTAACCATTTCTTATCACGCGAGTGTCATTGAAAGTGCCTGGAACGTGTTTTGCAGAATTCCCGTTGGGAAGCTGCAATAGGCAGCGGAGGAAACGCCATGAAGATCTATCTGCTGCTGCTGCTGATCGGTGCGCTTTTCACGGCGATTCGCTTCACGTCCTCGTCCGAACAGCAAACGGAATCGCTTCCGCAGTAGGCCGTCACGACTCCGCCAGCGGCAACACCGCCCTCCCCTCCAGAATATCCCTCACCTCTTTTTTAGGCACGATTGACTCTTCGTTAAGCATGAGGCCCGGCAGCAATCGTGTCGGGGCCCGGCCGCCTTTGACCGCGCGCACCAGCACGCGGATCGCAGGCCTTCCCGCTTCGCCATGAACCGGCAGGACCACAAGGCTGCCGAAGCCGCGTGACAGCGCTGCCAAAACCTCGGCGATTCCATCTGCGCGCCAGATCAGAGTCAGCACGCCGTTCGATCGGAGGATACGCCGCGCTGCATGCACCCACGCATGCAGCGTCTCCCCGGTCGCGACATGCGCGGTGTGGCGGGACTGATCCGGCGACCCACGATGCCGCGCCGGATCGTTGAAGGGGGGATTCATCAGCACCACGTCGACACTGTCGGGCACCAGCCCATGTGCCGCGAACGCCTGCGGGTCGGCCATGACGTCGAGCACGATCGCCTCGGCGATGATCGCATTCGCCTCCGCATTGGCGCGTGCCAGCTCCGCCAGTTCCGGATCGATCTCGACCATGCTCAGTCTGATCCTTGCGACGCGGCGGGCGAGCGCGAGGCCCGCTGTGCCGATACCGGCGCCAAGGTCGACCACGCGGTCCCCGGCCTCGGCCTGCGTCGCCGCGGCGAGCAGGATGGCGTCGTGCCCGGCGCGATGGCCGGAACGCTTCTGCTTCAGGAGCAACTGTCCACCGAGAAAGGCGTCCTCGGTGATATCTGCTGCGGCCTCAATCATCGCCGCGCAGTTCGTGGCTGAGGCCGGCCTCGGTCAGGAGCTGCCGGGCCTCGAGGGCGTCGTCCTCATGGACCAGGATCCGCCGCGGCAGAATGCCGAGCGAGCCCTCGATGATGCTCATGTTCTGGTCCAGCACCAGATGATGGATATTGGCGCCGTCGAGCAGCGCGCCGATCGCCGATACCAGCACCATATCGTTGGTCCGAACCAGTTCACGCAAAACTGAGGTCTCCTGCCTGAAAGGGGGCTAAAGCGGCAAATGTCAATGGTTCCGCAGGCCTTGCCGCATCCGCCGCCAGTTTCTATTGTATTTCCATCAGAATAGCCCCTCCGGGGCAAATATTGGAGACCGGCGTGGCCGTCATCGTACCTTTCGAAACTCCCGGCGCGTCGATCGAAGAGCTGGTTGCCCTTGTCGCCCCTGATATGGAGCGCGTCAACGCCACGATCCTGTCGCGGACGGGGTCGGACGTGACCATGATCCCGGAGGTGGCCAACCATCTGATCTCCTCCGGCGGCAAGCGCCTGCGGCCGATGCTGACGCTCGCCATGGCCAACCTCGCCGGCTACACCGGCGACGGCCACATCAAGTTGGCTGCCTCCGTCGAGTTCATGCATACCGCGACGCTGCTCCACGACGACGTCGTCGACGAGAGCGAGATGCGCCGTGGCAAGCTGTCGGCGCGCATGCTCTGGGGCAATGAGGCGAGCGTGCTGGTCGGCGACTTCCTGCTGGGACAGGCCTTCCGCATGATGGTCGAGGTCGGCTCGCTGCGCGCGCTCGACATCCTCTCCGCGGCCGCCGCCACTATCGCCGAAGGCGAGGTGATGCAGCTCGCCGCCGCCAAGAACACCGCGACCACCGAGGACGAATATCTCGCCGTGATCCGCGGCAAGACTGCCGAGCTGTTCGCCGCCGCCTGCGAGGTCGGCCCCGTCATCGCCAATCGCCCGAAGGCCGAGCAGACCGCCTGCCGCTCGGTCGGCATGAATCTCGGCATCGCCTTTCAGCTCGTCGACGACGTGCTCGACTATGGCGGCAAGAGCGCCAAGCTCGGCAAGAACACCGGCGACGATTTCCGCGAAGGCAAGATCACCTTGCCCGTCGTGCTCGCCTTCCGCCGCGGCAACGACACCGAGCGCGCCTTCTGGATCCGCGCGCTGGAGCGCGGCGAGATCGGCGACAGCGATCTCGACCACGCCATCGGGCTGATGAACAAGCACCGCGCGCTTGAGGACACGCTGAGCCGCGCCCAGCATTACGGCGCCATGGCCGTCGACGCGCTGGCCCTGTTCCCGTCCTCGCCGATGAAGAGCGCGCTGGAGCAGGTCGTGGCGTTCTGTTTGGCACGGTCGCATTAGGTCGCAGTTATCGGCACACTGCCGCCACGCCCTTGCTGTCGTCCCGGCGAAGGCCGGGACCCGTACCGCGTGATCATCGGTAAGCGCGCGGTCACCGTACCGCGCGGCTACACCTTCATGACCAATCTTCGTCAAACCTCTCCCTGTGGTTATGGGTCCCGGTCTTCGCTGGGACGACGCTGGTGAGATCGCCTCGCCATCGCTTCGACACCGTCATTGCGAGCGCAGCGAGGCAATCCAGCCTCCGATTTAGGGGAGGCTCAGGGGAGACTCAGCCTGTCCCCGCGGAGGGATTCTGGATTGCTCGCTGCGCTCGCAATGACGGAGCAAAGGCGCGCGGGCCATTCTCCAACTCGCATTCAACTTTCAGCGACGCCTTTTCGACGATGCCCTCCCAGGGTCGTAACTCGCCCCACCGGCGCCGGGATGCTGCCAACCCAGTCACTTGCATTTTGCAAGTAACTGACCTAACCTCCCCGTCATGCAGCCGAAATCCCCTTCCATCCTGGAATGCCCGGTCGGCCGCGCCGTGGAGACGGTCGGCGAATGGTGGAGCATCCTCATCTTGCGGGATGCGTTCCAGGGCGCGACGAGGTTCGACGAGTTTTCGAAAAACCTCGGCATTGCACCGAACATCCTGTCGCGGCGGCTTGCCCATCTCACTGACAGCGGCATGTTCGTCCGCCGCCGCTATCAGGAGCGGCCACCGCGCTACGAATATGTGCTGACGGACAAGGCCCGGGATTTCTTCCCCGTGGTCGCGGCGCTGCTGGCCTGGGGCAACAAGCATCTCGCCGCTAAAGGCGAAGCCATTCTGCTGGCGAGCCGTGAGGATGTCCGCCCGCTCGATCCCGTCGTGGTCGATGCCACCGACATGCAGCCGATCACACTCGCCAATGCCGTGGTCATCGCAGGCCCAGGGGCCAGCCGCTTGATGCGCAAGCGGCTCGCTTCACTCAAGGCCATGAACCCGGCCATCGCGCCGGTGGGAGACTGACATGCGTCGTATCGTCGTGACGGGAATGGGCGCGGTGTCGCCGCTCGGCTGCGGTGTCGAACTGTCCTGGCGGCGGCTGCTCGCCGGCCAAAGCGGGCTGCGCCCGCTGCCGGAATGGGCGCAGGCGCTGCCGGCGCGCATCGCCGGAATCGTGCCCGACACGGCCGATGATGCCGAAGGCGGCTTCGACCCGTCGCAAGCTGCCGCGCCAAAAGACCAGCGCAAGATGGACCGCTTCATCCTGTTCGCGCTGCTCGCCACCGCAGAAGCAGTCGCGCAGGCCAAATGGACGCCGCAGGATGCAGACTCGCTGGAACGCACAGCGACGATCATCGCCTCCGGCGTCGGCGGCTTCCCGGCAATGGCGGAAGCCGTGCGCATCACCGAGCAACGCGGCGCACGCCGGCTGTCGCCATTCACGATCCCCTCGTTCCTCGCCAATCTCGCCGCGGGTCATGTCTCGATCAAATACGGCTACAAGGGCGCGCTGGGCACACCTGTCACGGCCTGTGCCGCGGGCGTACAGGCGATCGGCGATGCCGCGCGCATGATTCGCGCGGGCGAAGCCGACGTCGCGATCTGCGGTGGCGCGGAGGCCTGCATCGACATCGTCAGCCTCGGCGGCTTTGCCGCGGCACGCGCGCTGTCGAGCGGCTTCAACGACGAGCCCGCGCGCGCCTCACGCCCGTTCGATCGCGACCGCGACGGCTTTGTGATGGGCGAAGGCGCCGGCATCCTGGTGATCGAGGATCTCGAGCATGCGCTTGCCCGCGGCGCGACACCGATCGCGGAGATCGTCGGCTACGGCACGACGGCGGACGCCTACCACATGACGTCGGGCCCGCCCGATGGCGACGGCGCCCGCCGCGCCATGGAGATCGCGCTGCGGCAGGCGAACCTCGTGCCCGCGGATTTGCAGCACCTGAACGCACATGCGACGTCGACGCCGGCCGGCGACGAGAGCGAGCTTGGCGCCATCGCCACGCTGTTCGGCCGCAACCGCGGCATCGCCGTGAGCGCAACCAAATCGGCCACCGGCCATCTGCTCGGCGCCGCCGGCGGGCTGGAAGCGATCTTCACCGCGCTCGCCTTGCGCGACCAGGTCGCGCCGCCAACGCTCAATCTCGAGAACCCCGACGCGAACGCCGACGGCATCGACATCGTCGCCGGCAGTGCACGGCTGATGCCGATGCAGCACGCCATCTCCAACGGTTTCGGCTTCGGCGGGGTGAATGCCAGCGTGATCTTCCGCCGGATGGGCTGAACGGAAGGCCTTGCAATCGCGGCAGCCTGCGTTACCAAAACAGGATGACCGAAACCAATTTCTGGCTGTTCCTGGCCGCAGCATTCCTCATTGCGGCAATTCCCGGCCCCGGCATTTTCTACGTCGCGGCACGAACCCTGTCCGAGGGCCGCGCGAGCGGCTTTGCCTCGACGGCGGGCACGGCGCTGGGCGGGATGGTCCATGTCGTGGCCGGCAGCCTCGGTATCTCCGCGATCATCCTCGCCAGCGCGGAACTGTTCACCGCGGTGAAGTTTGTCGGCGCGCTCTATCTGGTCTGGCTCGGCATCAAGACGTTTCGCAGCGCCGGCCGGACGATCTCGCTCGAGAGCAAAGCCGTCGGCGACAAGCGCGCATTTCGCGACGGTGTGCTGGTCGAGGCGCTGAACCCGAAGACCGCGGCATTCTTCCTCGCCTTCATTCCGCAATTTCTCGATCCCGCGGGACCGAACCCGATGCTGCAATTCATCGTGCTGGGTGCGATCTCGGTGACGCTGAACACGCTCGCCGATGTCGTCGTGGTGCTGATAGCCTCCGTGACGCGCACGCAGCTGATCGGAAGGCCGCGTCTGATGCGGCGCCTCACGCAGGGCTCCGGCGTCTTCATCGCGGGCCTCGGCCTCTCGCTCGCGCTGGCGCGGCGGCCGGCAAATGGCTAGCGCCCCGCACGACCGCTTCTATGAATCGCACGGCCTGCGGCTGCATTATGCCGACTGGGGCAACGAGAGCGCGCCGCCTCTCATCTTGGTCCATGGCGGCCGCGATCATTGCCGCAGCTGGGACGTCATCGCGCGCTCGCTGCAACCGCATTTTCACGTGATCGCGCCCGACCTGCGCGGTCACGGCGATTCCGACTGGACGCGGGGCGGCAGCTACGCGCTGACCGAATATGTCTACGATCTCGTCCAGCTGGTCCGCACCATCGCCGCGCCCCAGATCACCCTCATCGGTCACTCGATGGGCGGCATGGTGAGCCTGATCTTTTCCGGGTCATTCCCCGAGCTCGTCACCAAGCTCGTCGTGCTCGACGGCGTCACCATGCTGCCGGACGCGCCCAAGCCGCCGGCGCACGAGCGCATCGGCAAATGGGTGGGCCAGCTCGACAGACTGCACGACCGCACGCCGCGCCGCTATGCGACCCTCGCGGACGCCGCCGCGCAGATGGTGTTGCACAACAGGCGGCTGTCCCGCGAGCTTGCGCTGCATCTCGCCACGCACGGCGCGCGGCGGAACGAGGACGGCACTTATAGCTGGAAGTTCGATCCCTATCAGCGCGCCAGTGCACCGCACCGGCTCTGGCCGGACGATCACGTCGCGCTGTGGTCTCGCATCGCCTGCCCGACGCTGCTGCTCAATGCAGGGGAGAGCTTCCTCGCAGGCGCCAAAGCGGCAGGCTTGGAGCGGTATTTCCCGCAGGCGCGGGTCGAGACCATCGCCGGCGCAGGGCACTGGCTGCAGCACGACAAGCCGCAGGAGGTGTTGGGTGAGATCCGGCGGTTTCTCGGGCTCGGCGAGAGCAGCGGCTAGCTCGACTGTCGCAGGGTGGGCAAAGGCGCGACAGCGCCGTGCCCACCATGCATCCAGATTGCAGATGTGGACGGCCCCCCCGCTTGTCAGGATTTTAGCAGACTTCTGGCCAGATCGCTTGCTATCAGATGTCCGGCCTGTTTGCGCGGACAAAGCCCGCTGGCCAAGATGGTGTTCGCTACGCACGCTCCAAGCACATAGGCGACATTCGTGATGCCAGTGTAATCTACGGAAGCTCGCGCGTATTGACCGATCGGTCCTTCCATCTACTGCGTCCTGCAAGTTCGTGGGTCATCCGGCGAGCAATCTCGGCCGGTACACTGAGTTCAGATCAGATGGGCATGGCGGCTACCGGCCGGTTGTACACGCCACCCGATATCATCAAGCGCCAGGCGATACGGGCGAACTTGTTGGCTAAGGCCACCGCGACTAACTTCGGCGGCTTTCGCTCCAGCAGCGAAGTGAGCCAGGGTGTCGGCTTATGACGGCCCTTTCGAATGTGCCTCAGCAGCGCGGTCGCGCCGACAATCAACGTCGATCGGAGCATTGAATCTCCGGCCTTTGTGATACCGCCATATCGTTGCCGGCCGCCAGTTGAGTGATCCTTGGGGGTCAGTCCGAGCCAAGCCGCGAAGTCGCGGCCTGATCTGAACGTCTCCGGCGGGGGCGCCTTCATGCTTAGCATGGACGACCCAATCGGACCGACGCCAGGAATCGTCGCGATCCGCCTGCTGACATCATCCTCACGATGCCACTTCATCAGCTTGGCTTCGATCTTTGCCAGGCGGGCTTCGACCGCGGCATACTCCTCCGCCTGAAGGCGGAAGAGATCCCGCGCCATTTCCGGTAAGTTGTCATCCTCGAGCACCCGCTTGATAAGTGCCGTGACGTTCTGCCGACCGGCGGGGCCAACGATGCCAAACTCAGCCGCATAACTCCTGAAGGCATTAGAAAGCTGCGACTTCACGCTGACCAGGCGTTCCCGCACGGTCATCAACATGCAGGCCGCTTGCCGTTCTTTTGACTTCACCGGTACAAACCGCATACTCGGCCGGGTGACCGCCTCGCACAGCGCCTCGGCATCGGCCGCGTCGTTCTTGCCGCGCTTTACGTAAGCCTTCACATATTGGGGCGGGATCAGCTTCACTTCATGACCAAACGACTGCAGCAGGCGCGCCCAGTGATGCGAACTGCCGCAGGACTCAATGGCGACGAGGACCGGCGGAAGGCGCTCGAAGTAGCGGATCATCTCGGCTCGCCGAAACTGCCGCCGGACGACTACTGCCTCGTTCTCGTCAACACCGTGAAGCTGGAAGACCGACTTGGAAGTGTCCATACCGATACGAATGGGAAGATTCATCAGACTTTCCTCTCATCTAGCTATGACGCCAGAGCGCCATAGAACCGTGGGGATGAGAGGCCGTCCACACCAGCACGAATAGATTGGTGGGCACGCTGCGCTTTGCCCACCCTACGGCAGTGTGCATGCATCACGCAGCTACATCCACGTCATTGCGAGCGCAGCGAAGCAATCCAGGCTTCCACCGCGGAGGGATTCTGGATTGCGCGCTCGCAATGACGGACAGACCTAGCTCAACGTCCCCGCATGCACCCACCAGCCGGGGTGATTGCGCCGGATCTTTTCGGCAGCGGCATGTGCGTCGGTGGGCGCACCATAGATCGCAAAGCACGTCGCGCCGGAGCCGGACATGCGGGCGAGCTTGACGCCGGCGGAATCGCGCAAGGACTCCAGCACCTCACCGATCACCGGCTCGATCCGCAGCGCGGGCGCCTCGAGATCGTTGGCGACGGTTTCGAGAACCTCGACCCAATCGGCGATCGACCCGCCCTCCTCCGGCCAGGCCGGCGCTTCGAGAACCGAGGTGGCGCCAACCAGCAGCTCGCCGTTGCGCAGGCCCAGCGCCTGGAACACGTCCTTGGTGGCAACCGGCACGCGCGGATTGACCATCACGCAGGGCATGCTCGGCAACGCGAGCGGCAGCAGCTGCTCGCCGACGCCGGTCATGTCGCAGGCGCGCGAGAGCAGGCACACCGGCACGTCGGCGCCGGTCGCGAGCGCAACCTTCTGCAAACGGGGATCGTCGAGCGACAGATTGTTGAGGCGCGCCAGGAGACGCAGCGCCGCCGCGGCATCGGCCGAGCCGCCGCCGATGCCGGCGGCCACAGGAAGCACCTTGTCGAGCGCGAAAGCGCCGAGCTTCAGGCCCGGCACGGCCTCGGCCAGAAGCTTGGCCGCCTTGAACACGAGATTGTCTGATGTCTCGCCGCAGGCTGCAGCCAGCGGCCCGGCGGTCGTGAGCTTCAGCTCGCCGCCCGGCTCCAGCGTGAGCCGGTCGGCGCAATCGGCGAACGCGACCACGCTTTCGAGATCATGATAGCCGTCCGCACGACGGCCAACGACGCGAAGGCTCAAATTGACCTTCGCCCGCCCTTCTTCAATCAGCGCCGACATCGGCGATCAGCCCCCAAATGACTCACGTGTTTGCGCATGATCAGATCGGAAAACCGCTACACACTTTTCCGGATCATGCGCGTAGATCAGCCGCCCTTGCCGTCGTCCTTCTTCTTCTCGGCCTGCGCCGCGGAAGAGTTGGAATTGTCGTCGGTCAGACCGTTGGCGATCTTGGCCTCGATCTTCGGAAGCTCATCCGGTTCGGGCTTGAGATCGCGCGCGTGCGACCACTGGAATTTGGCTTCCAGGGTGCGGCCGACGCGCCAATAGGCGTCGCCAAGGTGATCGTTGATGGTGGGATCCTCGGGCTTGAGGTCGATCGCGCGCTCGAGGTTCTTCACCGCCTCTTCGTAGTTGCCGATGCGGTAATAGGCCCAGCCGAGGGAATCGACGATGTAGCCGTCGTCGGGACGCTGCTCGACGGCGCGCTTGATCATCTTCATGCCCTCGTCGAGGTTCACGCCCTGGTCGATCCAGGAATAGCCGAGATAGTTGAGGACATGCGGCTGGTCGGGCTGCAGCTCGAGCGCCTTCTTCATGTCGGCTTCGGCCTTGGCCCACTGCTTGGAGCGCTCCTCGCAGATGCCGCGATAATAGTACCAGACGCTGTTGGCCTTGTCGTTGCCGGGCGTCAGCACCTCGATGCCCTGCGAATAGGTCGCGCCGCAGTCGCCGAACTTCTTGCGGCCGCGCTCGATATTGCCGAGCGCCATGATGGCTTCGATATCCTTGGCATCCTCCGTCGTGACGCCCTTGAGGATCTTGATCGCCTCGTCGGTGCGATCGGCCGAATCGAGGTCGATGGCGAGCTGGATCTGCGCGTTGCGCTTCAGCGGCGAGGTCGCGGGCACGCGCTCATAGACCTTGATCGCCATCTGCGGCCGCTTCACCGATTCATAGAGATCGGCGAGCGAGAGCAGCGCCAGCGGATGGCTGGGCTGCAGGTAGAGCGAGAGCTGCAGATAGACCAGCGCCAGATCCTCGCCGCCGCGACGGGTCAGCGTGGCACCGATGCCGTAGAGTGCTTCGGCAGCGCCGGCCTGCGCGGAATCGGCCAGCGGCGGCAGCTTCTTGCCGGCCTTGGTGTCGCGCAAACCTTCCACGATGAGCGGGTGGCGGGCGAGCTTCTTGTCGAAGGCCTGGTAGACATTGGTCGCCGCAGCCGAATCCTTGTTGCGCGACAGCCAGCGCGCATAGGCCTCGGTGACGCGCAGCATGGAATCGTCGAGCTTGTAGGCGCGCTCGAAGCGGGTGCCGGCATCCTTCTCCTTACCGGAGAGCTCCAGGATCATGCCGGCATGCAGGTCCTTGAACAGCGGATACCATTCGGGACCCGCGAGCTTGTCGATGGTGGCAACGCCGCCCTTGGCATCGCCGGCGCCATAAGCGGCCCAGCCCGACAGCAGCGTGGCGACGAGATCGGTGATCGGGCCGCGGATCGACTGGTTGATGTTGCTCTGCGCGGTCGCGTATTTCTTCAGCTTGAGATCATGCACGCCGACGACGAGACGCGCGACGCGGTTGGTCTTGTCGATGGTGAGGATGCGCTCGGCGAGCTTGACCGCCTCATCGATGTCACCGTCGGCGACTGAGGAGATGAAGGCGCGGTCGAGCAGCTCGTTGTTCTTGGGATCGGTGCGGAGCGCCGAGCGGTAGAAGGCTGCCGCCGAAGCCGCATCGCGCTCGACGCTGGCGTGGCGGGCGGCAAGATAGCTGCCGGCACCGGTGAGCGACTTCAGATCGTTTCTGGTCGGAAACTGCGCTGCCGTGTCCGCCGGGTGATCCGGCGTCTGAGCCAGGACCGCGCCGGGGACCGTCGCGATCGCTGTGCCCATGAGGGCGATGGCGGCAACAGTCCAGCGGTTGAAACGATTTGAGAACATCAGGGCTCGCCTTGAGTTGGTAGTGCCTGGGTTTGCAGCAGAAGGCCGGCTCGCATGCGAACGCGGCCAGTGGCATCGGGACCCGGAACCGTCGGGTCGGACAATGCCGCTTTTGGCGGTTCACCGCAAGGATTCGGACCGGGCGATCCCCCCGCACGCCCCAAATCGGCCAACTGACCGGTCAAGAGCGCCCCAAGACGCCGCTACTATGGCCTTATCGTGGCCGCGACAGGTGGCCGCGGCCGGGTTCTCACGCGAACGTGCGCCAGATCACGCTTTGTGACGTCGTTCGCTCCGGCCGGGCCCGTTCCTACATCGCCTCGTAGTTCGGACCGCCACCCCCTTCCGGCGGAACCCAGGTGATGTTGCCGTTGGGGTCCTTCACGTCGCAGGTTTTGCAGTGGACGCAGTTCTGGGCGTTGATCTGGAAGCGCGGGCTCGCCCCCTCCTCGACCCACTCGTAGACGCCGGCCGGGCAATAGCGATTCGAGGGACCGGCAAACACGTCGTGCTCGGACGTCTTCTGCAGGTTCATGTCCGTGACCTTGAGATGGACCGGCTGGTCCTCTTCATGATTGGTATTGGACAGGAACACCGAGGACAGCTTGTCGAAAGAAATCTTGCCGTCGGGCTTCGGGTAGTTCTTCGGCGTGTGCTGCTTGGCCGGATCGAGCGTGGCGCGATCGGGCTTGGAATGCGACTGGGTGCCGAACAGCGAGGCGCCGAACAGCGTGTTGCACCACATGTCGAAGCCGCCGAGCGCGACGCCGAGCACGGTGCCGAATTTCGACCACAGCGGCTTGACGTTGCGGACCAGGAACAGATCCTTGCCGACCGACGAGGAGCGCCAGGCGTTCTCGTACTCGACGAGCTCGTCATTGGCGCGATCGGCCGCGAGCGCGGCCGCAACGTGTTCGGCAGCCAGCATGCCGGTGCCCATCGCATTGTGCACGCCCTTGATGCGCGGCACGTTGACGAAGCCGGCGGCGCAGCCAATCAGCGCGCCGCCGGGGAAGCTGAGCTTCGGCACCGACTGGTAGCCGCCCTCGGTGATCGCGCGCGCGCCATAGGCGAGCCGCTTGGCGCCCTCGAAGGTGCCGCGGATCGAGGGGTGGGTCTTGAAGCGCTGGAATTCGTCGAACGGCGACAGATACGGATCGTCGTAGTTGAGATGCACGACGAAGCCGACGGCGACGAGGTTGTCGTCGTAATGATAGAGGAACGAGCCGCCGCCGGTCTTGAGGTCAAGCGGCCAGCCGAACGAATGCTGGATCAGACCCTTCTGGTGTTTTGCGGGATCGATCTGCCAGACTTCCTTGAGTCCGATGCCGAACTTCGGCGGCTCGCTCTTGGCGTCGAGCGCGAACTTATTGATGAGCTGCTTGGTCAGGCTGCCGCGGGCGCCTTCGGCGAACAGCGTGTACTTGCCGAGCAATTCCATGCCGCGGGTGAAGGAATCCTTCGGCTTGCCGTCGCGGCCGATGCCCATGTCGCCGGTGGCGATGCCCTTGACCTTGCCCTCCTCGTCGTAGAGCACCTCGGCCGCGGCGAAGCCCGGATAGATCTCGACGCCGAGCGCCTCTGCCTTGCGCGCCAACCAACGGCAGACATTGCCGAGCGAGCCGATATAGCAATGATGGTTGTCCATCAGCGGCGGCATCATGAAGTTCGGGAGCTTGATCGCGCCACCGCCGGTCATCCAGTAGAAGCGGTCGTCCTTGACCTGCGTCTTCAGCGGGCAGTCGGAATCCTCGCGCCAGTCCGGAATGAGCTTGTCGAGCCCGGCCGGGTCGATCACCGCGCCCGAGAGGATATGCGCGCCGACCTCGGAGCCCTTCTCCACCACGACGACGTTGAGATCGGCGTTGAGCTGCTTCAGCCGGATCGCGGCCGACAGGCCCGAGGGGCCGGCGCCGACGATGACGACGTCGAATTCCATGGATTCGCGCGGGGGAAGTTCTTCGGTGCTCATCTGATCTCAGCCCTTGAGACGGTCCTCGGTCGTTTGCGCCCTCTTGTTTCCGATTTTTCCGGGTAGGACAACCTCGGAAATGCATTCCGGTGGGATGCAAGGCGGCCTAAACTGAACTAATAGTCAGACTTTCCCATGATCCCCGAACCCGCACCCACCGTCCGAGAGCTGCTCGCCTTCTATCTGGAGGCCGGAGTCGACTGCGCGCTGGCGGAGGAACCGATAGACCGCCTGGCGGAAATCGATGCGCCGCTACCTAGCCCGCGCGCGGCGCCGGTCGAGGCGCCCCGTCCTCTCGCCGCGCCCGCGGTGATGCGTGGCGAGGCCGCCCCTGCACCCGACGTCGCCATCGCTTCGGCGCGCGAGGCTGCGCGCACCGCGCCGACCCTGGAGGCGCTACGCGAGCTGATGCAGAATTTCGAGGGCTGCGCGCTGAAGAACACGGCGACGCGGCTGGTGTTCGCCGACGGCAACCCGCAGGCGCGCATCATGTTCGTCGGCGAGGCGCCGGGCCGCGACGAGGACATCGAGGGGCTGCCCTTCGTCGGCCGCAGCGGCAAGCTGCTCGATCTCATGATCGGGGCGATCGGCCTCAACCGCACCACCGCTTACATCGCCAACGTCATTCCTTGGCGGCCGCCCGGCAACCGCACGCCGACCCCGCAGGAGACACAAATCTGCCTGCCCTTCATCCAGCGCCAGATCGAGCTGGTAAACCCTGACGTGCTGGTGACACTCGGCAATCCTTCGACGCAGACGCTGCTGTCGACGCGCGAGGGCATCATGCGCACCCGCGGGCGCTGGTTCGAGTACGAGACGGGCCAGCGCACCATCCGCGCGCTGCCGACCTTCCATCCGGCCTATCTGCTGCGCTCGCCGTCATACAAGCGGCTGGCCTGGCAGGACCTGCGGGCGATTGCGAAGGTGCTGGCGGGGTAGTGAGGGGCAGAACGCTCTCTCCCCGTCATTGCGAGCGCAGCGAAGCAATCCAGAATCTTTCCGGACAGGGACTCTGGATTGCTTCGTCGCAAGGGCTCCTCGCAATGACGGCGGAGCGAGAGCCTCACGTCCCCTTCGGCCGCACGATGGCCCAGCCGATACGCAGCAGTTGCTGCCGGCCGGTCACGAGCCATTCGAAGGCACGCGGCACTTCCGGCACGATGCCGGGGAACCGCTTGAGAATTTCGGGCGGCGGGGTGCCGGCGGTATCGGCGGCGCGCCAGACCACGACACCGCCGGTCTCGGCGAACTTGGCCTGATTCATCCACGGCGTACGCGCTGGGTCCGCATCGATGAAGAGATGCGGCCGGCCGGAATGCAGCGTGATCAGGCTGGCGAGCTGGGGCTCGCCGGCAACCGCACGCAGGCGATGGTTGGTGCGGCGGGCAAAGCTCTCGTCGAAGAAATCCGAGATCGCCCGCGCCGGCATCGAGGTCGTAATCTCATTGGCGCCAGTCCAGGGCAGAAACAACACGGCGAGCACCACGCCGGCGGCGGGTGCGACGACGGCGGCAGCCCAGACCATGCGCAGCATGCGCGCACGGCGCATCGCGATGAGGTCGCCGGCCGCGACCACCACGGCAAGCCCCGACATGACCAGCACGACACCGGCGCCGCCGACGACGGAATCGAGGCCGAGGAGGCCTGAGATCAGCACCGCGCCGAGCGCCGGCGCCAGCGCGAAGAAATAGACGAAGTTGCGCGCGAGCGGCTCGACCGGCGGCCGGTAGATGATCGGCGCCTCCTCGCCCTTGGCGACGAACAGGCGGGTGTTGAGGAAGGTCAGCGCCGGGATTGCGGCCGCCCCGAGCACGAGCCCGCCGAGTAGCCAGGCCGCGTGGATCGCGCGGGTGCTCAGCTCGGCAAGCTGCGGCAGGGCCGGCAGCACCAGCGTCTCGGCCCGCATCAGCCAGACCGCATAGGGCAGCGCCAGCACGGCGACGACGATAACGGCGAACAGCGGATCGAGCGCGCGCAGCGTCCGGCGGCCGCCCGCGGTCGAGACCGCGAAGACGACGAGCAGGAGCAACAGAAACACCGCAGCAGGCGTTGTCAGCAGCAGCAGGCCCGCCTCGATCGACCAGGCGAACCAGGCATTGCCGCGGCGCTGGCCGATGATTTGCCAGGAATGGAGCAGCAGCAGCGCCCAGAGCGGGCGCGCCAGCACCAGCGGGCCGAAATCGAGCGTGGGCGAGGAGAAGGCCAGCACCGTCATGGTCAGGAGCACGGCGAGCACCGCCTGCTGCGAGCCGACCACGGCGCGGGCGAGATGATAGAGCGCGATGAAGGTCGCGATCTCGCAGAGCTGGGCGAGCACATAGACGCCGAACATGTGGCCGCCGGCGAGGCGGTAGGCGATGTCGGCGAGCCAGACCGGCAAGGGCGGGCCGAGATCGGTACCGACCTGGTATTCCCTGCCGAACGCCAGCAGCGTCGCCAGGGAGCCAGGCGGGCTGCGGTAAAACACCAAGGCCACGAACAGCCACATCGCGGCCTGCAGCAGCACGGCGATCCACACGATCAGCCGCGGCCGGGCGCGAATGAGCTCGATGACCAGGGAGGTAAACCGCATGCAACGTCCGAAAGATGCAGCCAACCCGTCCAGCCGGCCTTATTCGCTCGCATCTGTTTTGATAAAGGGCGCTGCGCGTCGTGGCAACGACCGTCTACGCTAGAGGCCCGCTCGAGCGTTGATTTCGACGCCCGCTTCCACCTGCACCTCCACTTCGGTGACCGAGAACAGGTCCTGCACCGGCTCGACGGTCCAGGGCATGTGCTTGGCGCGGGCGGCGGCGACGGGGGCGAAGAAGCTGCGGTGATGGACGGTGGGGCCGAGCCGGTCGAGGGCGTCGAGGTGCTCGGGGACGGCGTAGCCCTTGTGCTGCTCGAAACCGTAGCCGGGGCAGTCCTGCGCCAGCGCGCACATCAGCCGGTCGCGCGTCACCTTGGCGATGATCGAGGCCGCCGCGATCGACAGCACGATACCGTCGCCGCCGATCACGGCCTCGCAGTCGCAAGTCGTGTCGAGGCGGTCGCGGCCGTCGACGAAGACATGGCGGGGCGCCTCGGGCAGCGCCACCACGGCGCGCTTCAGCGCCCACAGCGAGGCGCGCAGGATGTTGTCGCGGTCGATCCGGGCGCGTGAGGCGACGACCACCGAGACCTGCGCAGTGGCGCAGATCTTGTCGAACAGTCTTTCGCGCTCCTCGGCGGTCAGGCGCTTGGAATCATCGATGCCGCGCGGAATGCGGTCGGGGTCGAGAATCACCGCGGCCGCCACCACGGGTCCCGCCAGCGGCCCGCGACCGGCCTCGTCGCAGCCCGCGATCGGCCAGACGCCACGCTTGATCAGCGCGCGCTCGCGGCGAAAGCTTGGCGGCGCAATCGCGATGATGCCTTTCTTGCCGGCGGGAGCCTTGACGTCGGTAAGCTTGGCGGCCTTGGCAGGCGCTGCCTGCTTCGCAGCACCCTCTTTCGGCGCGCCCTTGGCCGGCTTCCTGGCGGACTTGTCTCGAATCATGGCCGGGATCGTGCGCAAGCGGCCCCGCCGGCGCAACCGGGAACCCCGGATAATTCCCGTTATTCAGGTCGGCCGCCCTACTCCGCCAGATGCACCCGCCGGTCCTCACCGACCTCGATGCCGGGCGCCACCACGGCCTCCCAGACGTGGCCATCGGGATCGGCGAAATAGCCGCGATAGCCGCCATAATCGGTCTCGCACGCAGGCCTCAGCAGCCTTGCGCCCTTGCTGACGGCGAAAGACAGGACTGCATCGACCTCCTCGCGCGTGCGACAGTTCCAGGCGAGCGTGGTGCCGCGGAAGGTCGTTGGTCTCGGCTCATCTGGCAGGGATGCGTCCGCTGCGAGCAGGTCCCAGCGAAACAGCGCGAGCACCGGACCGCCGGTGTCGTAGAACGCGACCGCCTCGCCGGTCGCCCTCAGCCGGCGCGAAAAGCCGAGCGCGTCGTAGAAGGCGATACTGGCGCGGATGTCGCTGACGCCGAGCGTGATGACGGTGAGTCGCGGGATCGGAGCCGGAACTTCCTTGCTCATGGGACGCCTCTTCCACTTTCCCGATCAGAACTTGCCCGGTCAGAACAGGCTGAGCTGCTCGCCGTTCCGCTTCGGCCGCGCAAAGTGATCCGTGGTCAGCTTGGAGCGGCGCTTGTTGAGAGCGAGCCTGTCGCAGGCGATCTCGAAGCGGCGGCCGATGGTCCAGGCCATCGGTCCGGTGCCCTTCATCCGCTCGCCCCATTTCGCGTCGTAGTCGCGGCCGCCGCGCATGTCGCGGATCAGTGTGAAGACGTGGCGATAGCGGTCCGGGTAGTTCGCCATCAGCCATTCGCGGAAGAGATCGCGCACCTCCAGCGGCAACCGCAGCAGCACGTAGGAGGCTTCCTTGACGCCGGCATGAGCGGCGGCATCGAGGATGCGCTCGATCTCGGAATCGTTCAGCGCGGGAATGACAGGCGCGACCATCACGGTGGTGGGAATGCCGGCCTCCGAGAGCTGCTTCAGCGCCTCCAGCCGCTTCGGCGGCGTCGAGGCGCGCGGCTCCATGGTCCTCGCCAGCTTGGGATCGAGCGAGGTCACCGATATCGCGACCTTGGCGAGGTTGCGCTTGGCCATGCGCTGGAGAATGTCGATGTCGCGCACGACCAGCGCCGATTTGGTGACGATGCCGACGGGATGCCCGGTGCGCTCCAGCACCTCCAGAATGCCGCGCATGATTTTGCGCTCGCGCTCGATCGGCTGATAGGGATCGGTGTTGGTGCCGATCGCAATCATCCGCGGCTCGTAGCCGGGGGCGGCGAGCTCCTTCTCCAGCAGCGCCGGCGCCTCGGGCTTCACGAACAGTTTCGACTCGAAGTCGAGCCCCGGCGACAGGCCGAGATAGGCATGGGTCGGCCGCGCGAAGCAATAGACACAGCCATGCTCGCAGCCGCGATAGGGATTGATGGAGCGGTCGAAGCCGATATCGGGGGAGTCGTTGCGGGTGATCACCTTGCGTGAGGCGTCCACCGCCACCGTCGTCTTGAACGGCGGCAAATCCTCAAGGCTCTGCCAGCCGTCGTCGAAGGCGACGCGCGCCTCGGCCTCATAGCGGCCGCTGGCGTTGGACTGGGCACCCCGACCTCGCCTGCGCTGGCGGTCGATGGCGACCGCCAGTTCAGGAAAGTCGGAAGGCGCACCCGCCGGCTCGGAGGGCGCCGTGACCGGCGGGTGCTTGAGAGCAGAAGAAGATGCTGGACTCATGAAACCAAGATAGCACGCCAAAGGAACAAATCAAGAACATAAACAAAAAACCCGAAAACAACCCCATGCACAGTAGAGCTGCCCAAAATTCGCGCGCCCGCCTTTGACCTCACGCAACACCGGCGTCGCGGCCATCCCGTTTCATGAGCGACGGATCGATCACGCCGGAACCGGGTTGGTGACGATCGCTCTGTGAAGGTCGGCAGGAACATGACAATCCAACAAAAAACGGCCGCCGCGAGCGGCGACCTCGATCTCCTCGATCGCTATTGGCGCGCTGCCAACTACCTCTCGGTCGGGCAAATCTACCTGCTCGAAAACCCGCTGCTGCGCGAGCCCCTGCGGCCCGAGCACATCAAGCCGCGTCTGCTCGGCCATTGGGGCACGACACCCGGCTTGAACTTCATCTATGCCCATCTCAACCGCGTCATCCGCGCGCTCGATCTCAACGTTCTCTATGTCTGCGGCCCCGGCCATGGCGGTCCGGGCATGGTCGCCAACACCTATCTCGAAGGCAGCTACAGCGAGATCTATCCTGACATCGCGCGCAATGCGGACGGATTGCGCAAGCTGTTCAGGCAGTTCTCCTTCCCCGGCGGCATTCCGAGCCACGCGGCGCCTGAGACCCCCGGCTCGATCCACGAGGGCGGCGAGCTCGGCTATGCGCTGGTGCACGCCTATGGCGCGGCGTTCGACAATCCTGATTTGGTCGTGGCCTGCGTCGTCGGGGACGGTGAAGCCGAAACCGGTCCGCTCGCGGCGTCCTGGCACTCCAACAAGTTCCTGAGCCCGGCCCATGACGGCGCGGTGCTGCCGATCCTGCATCTCAACGGCTACAAGATCGCGGGCCCGACCGTGCTCGGACGGATGCCCGACAGCGAGATCCGCGATCTGTTCCGCGGCCTCGGCCACGAGCCGCTGTTCGTCGAGGGTGGCGATCCCAAATTGATGCACCAGGCCATGGCGGATGCGCTCGACGTCGCATTCGCCAGCATCCGCTCGATCCAGCAACACGCTCGCGACGGACGCAAGACGGTCGAGCGGCCGCGCTGGCCGATGATCGTGCTGCGCAGCCCGAAGGGATGGACGGGTCCGAAGGAGGTCGACGGCAAGAAGGTCGAAGATTTCTGGCGCGCGCATCAGGTACCCGTTGCGGGCTGCCGCGAGAATCCGGCGCATCTGAAGATCCTTGAAGACTGGATGCGCAGCTACGAGCCGGACAAACTGTTCGACGCGAGCGGCGCGCTCGCCCCCGAACTGCAGGCGCTCGCCCCTGAAGGCAGCCGCCGCATGGGCGCCAATCCGCACGCCAATGGTGGTCTCCTCAAGAAGGAGCTGAATCTGCCCGACTTCCGCAGCTTTGCCGTGGACGTGCCGCAGCCTGGCGGCGTCGTTGGAGAAGCGACGCGCGAGCTCGGCAAATTCCTGCGCGACGTCATTCGCCTGAACGCGCAAGAGCGTAACTTCCGCATCATGGGTCCCGACGAGACCGCGTCAAACCGGCTGGATGCCGTGTTCGACGCGACCGAGCGTGTCTGGATGGAGCCGACCGAACCGTACGACGTGCATCTCGCCCAGGACGGCCGCGTGATGGAGGTGTTGAGCGAGCATCTCTGCCAGGGCTGGCTCGAGGGCTACCTGCTGACCGGACGCCATGGCTTCTTCTCCTGCTACGAGGCCTTCATCCACATCGTGGATTCCATGTTCAACCAGCACGCCAAATGGCTGAAGGTGACGCGTCATCTGCCGTGGCGGCGGCCGATCGCCTCGCTGAACTACCTCTTGACCTCGCATGTCTGGCGCCAGGACCACAACGGCTTCAGCCATCAGGATCCCGGCTTCGTCGATCTCGTCGCCAACAAGAAGGCCGACATCGTCCGCATCTATTTTCCGCCGGATGCCAACACGCTGCTATGGATCGCCGACCATTGCCTGCGCACCTACAACCGCATCAACGTCATCGTCGCCGGCAAGCAGCCGGCGCCGCAATGGCTGTCGATGCAGGAGGCCGCGACGCATTGCGATGCAGGCATCGGCATCTGGACCTGGGCCGGCAACGAGGACACGAACACCGAGCCCGACGTGGTGATGGCCTGCGCCGGCGACGTGCCGACGCTTGAGACGCTCGCCGCCGTCGATCTCCTGCGCAGGGCACTGCCGGAACTGAAGATCCGCGTCGTCAACGTCGTCGACCTCATGACGCTGCAGCCCAGGGGGCAGCATCCGCACGGCCTGTCCGACCGCGACTTCGACAGCCTGTTCACGCGCGACAAGCCCGTCATCTTCGCCTATCACGGCTATCCCTACCTGATCCACCGGCTGACTTATAACCGCACCAACCATGCCGGCCTGCATGTGCGCGGCTTCGCCGAGGAAGGCACCACGACGACGCCGTTCGACATGGTCGTGCTCAACGAGCTCGACCGCTATCACCTCGCCATCGAGGCGATCGAACGCGTGCCGGGGCTGGCGACCAGGGCCGCGCAGGTGAAGCAACAGTTCCGCGACAAGCTGATCGAGCATTCGCGTTATGTGCGCGAGCACGGCGAGGACATGCCTGACGTCCGCGACTGGGTCTGGCCCAGCAAGGCGGGGTGACGTCATGCCGGCGCCGGAGGCGGTCCTCGTCCTCAATTCGGGATCGTCGAGCATCAAGTTCGGCCTGTTCGAGATTGCGGCGGCCGACCCCATCCTGCTGTGCAAGGGCCAGCTCGACGAGCACGAGGACAAGCCGCGGCTCGTCGTGAAGAGACCTGCGGGCGAGGACCTGTTCGAGACGCGGAGAGACGCATCGGATACCGACGACGGTCATCTGTTCGCGGAGGTGCTCGCCTTCATCGACGACCGGTTCGGAAAGGGCAGCTTGCGCGCGGTCGGTCACCGTATCGTTCATGGCGGTCCGGACTATTCGGGTCCGGCTGTCCTGACGGACGACGTCACCGCGAAGCTGGAGGCGCTGACACCACTGGCTCCGCTGCACCAGCCGCGCTGCCTCGCGCCGGTCCGCACCATCGGAGCGATCCGGCCCGCGCTGACGCAGATCGCCTGCTTTGACACCGCCTTCCATCACGGCCTCGCCCCGCCGGCGAGTCGTTTTGCCATTCCCAGGCGCTTCGAGGCGTGCGGCGTCAGGCGCTACGGCTTTCACGGTCTCTCCTTCGAATATGTCGCGGGGCGCATCGCCGAGATCGCGCCGGAGCTTGCGGCCAGGCGCACCGTCATCGCACATCTCGGCAACGGGGCGAGCCTCTGCGCGTTGCGCGATGGCCGCAGCGCCGACACCACGATGGGACTGACGCCGCTCGACGGCCTCGTGATGGGCACGCGCTGCGGCACCATCGATCCCGGCGTGCTGCTCTATCTGCAACAGCACGAGGGGATGTCGGTCGAGGAGGTCCAGCACCTGCTCTATCACCAATCCGGCCTGCTCGGCGTCTCCGGCCTCTCCGCCGACATGCGCACGCTGCTCGCGAGCCGCGAGCCAGCGGCGCGCGAGGCGATCGATCTCTTCGTCTTTCGTGCGGCGCAGGCGATCGCGGTGATGGCGACCGCGCTCGAAGGGCTGGACTGCCTCGTCTTCACCGGCGGCATCGGCGAGCATGCGAAGGAGATCCGCAGCGCGATCGGCGAGCGGCTTGGGTGGCTCGGTGTGCGCATCGATGCATCGGCGAATGCCGAAGCGCGCGAGCGGATCAACGGCAGCGATAGTACTGTCGACGTGTTCGTCATGCCGACGAATGAGGAGCTGATGATCGCGCGCCATTGCGCGGTACTACTGCGAACGAGATGAGATGCGTTCTTCCCTTCCCCCCTTGTGGGAGAAAGTGGCCCGAAGCGCCGGATGAGGGGTCTCTATCCGCGCCACATTTGCAAATGAGTATGCGGAGAGATACCCCTCACCCGAGTGAGTTTGTATCTCCTTGCGGTGCTGCCCTCTCACAGGGGGAGAGGGCACAGCAACGCGCATCTGGCTCGCTGGCCGGCGAACTAATGAGTCCCCGACAGGATCTGGACGCACCCGATCACGACCTCGATCACGATCAGCACCACGACCGCGATCTCGAGGCGAAGCGAGCGCTGGGTGTCGATGATGTCGGTGAGCGCATTGGCGGTCTCCGACACGGCGGTGAGCTTGCGCTCGAGCGTGTCGAGACGCTCCTTCAGCTCGTACTCGTCCTCGAGGCGGGCATAGAGCCGGTCGAGCTCGGGCTTCTCCCAGAGCACGTCGGGCTTCTCGGCCACCGCAACGCGGCCGGCGACGCGCTGCTGGACGAGAAGCGCGTTACCGATCAGTTGCAAAATGCCCTTGCGGCGGCGCGGCGTGCGGCCGTACTCGGCGAGCTCGCGTGCGAACGGCTCGATCACGTCGAACACCGCGGCGACCCGCCGCTCGTCGCGGGCCAGCGACGTGCTCTTGGCGAGCGCGTCCGCGACCAGGAGCAGCCGGTCGTCGGAGAATTTGGAAAGGCAGATCGGCCCACCCGGCTGGATCGCCTCGCTGTTTTCATCCTTGCACAACTGCGCCTGCGCGATCTCCTCCTCGTAGGGGCTGAACTCGCCGATCACGCGCGACTTCAGGCTGTCGATCAGCACCTTCTCCTCCGAAGGCAAGAGGCCGATCAGCACCACGACGCCGTAGCGGAAGATCACCGCGAGGCCGGCGTGAACGCGGAAGGCGGCCGGCGTCGATGACACCAGCGTCCCGATCTCGAGGCCGGACGCATTGATGCGGTCCCCCAGCATCAGCGCCCGGATCCGCAAGCTCGGCGCGGCGTCCGGCCTGGGAGATGTTGTCGGCGCGCTAACGGCGAGTTGATCGGCGTTCATGCAAGGCCCTCGTCAGCACCGTGGATTGCAAGCTTCGCAATCCCCTGTGTCGGTCTGCGCGCATCCTCCGCATGCAGGATTGCGGGTGGCCTGCATGCTGCGCAAGGATCGCAGCGAAACTCCGGGATAATACCGTCACCGCGAATTCGCGCCGAAATATTCGGCAACATTGCCACCCCGCAGGAGACATATTTGGATGCGATGGCTCTGGCAGTTTACCATCGAACAGCGAAGCCCCGTCGAAAAGTTGCACTCGGCAATGCCGCGTGTTTATGACAATATCAAAACGTTGCGCTTCTCCCGAAGCGCGGACACTGAAGCCTTAATCATGCTGAGCGTCATCATTCCGACCGAAGGCGTCGAGCAGACGGCGGTCGCAACCCTGGCCGCGCTGGTGCCCGGTGCCGCCGCCGGCATCATCCGGGAAGTCCTGCTGGTCGACGGCACCCGCAACGGCGTCATCGAGCGCGTTGCCGACGTCGCAGGCTGCCGTTTCGTCGGCATCGAGGGGTCCTCGCAGGGCGCGGCGCTCGCCGCCGGCGCGCTTCAGGCTCGTTCGCCCTGGCTGATGTTCCTCCCCGCAGGCGCGGTGCTGGAAACCGGCTGGATCGAGGAGACCACCCAGTTCATCCAGACCGTCGCGACCAGCGGCCGGGACCGGGCGGCGGTGTTCCGCTTTGCACGTACACCTTACGCCGATACCGGATTGCACGACTTCCTTCGGGCCGTGGCGCGCAAGCTGGTCGGCCCGTTCGGCGATCAGGGCCTTTTGATCGCCCGTGATCATTACGACCGGATCGGCGGCTATCCGCCCCAGGCCCGCCGTTCCGAGGCGCGGCTGCTGCGGCGGCTCGGCCGCTCGTCCCGGACCATGCTGCGCAGCCGGATCGTCATGGTCGGCTGAGGCCAGTTGCGACGCGTCCTTGATACTTGCCAAAGTCAAATAATTATTTGACAATGGCAAGTATCGAGGTGAGCCATGTCATTCAACGGTACCGAAGACCCCATCGCAGCGGTCCGCGCCTTCAACCGCTTCTATACCCGCAAGCTCGGCGTGCTCGACCAGCACCTTGGAAAAACCCCGTTTTCGCTCAGCGAGGCCCGAGTGCTCTATGAGCTCGCGCATCGCGACGACCTTGCGGCAAAGGAAATTGGAATCGAGCTTGGTCTCGACCCCGGCTATCTCAGCCGCATCGTCCAGAGCTTTGACGAAAAGGGGCTGATCACGCGCAAGCCTCTGCCCGCAGATCGCCGGCAATACCAGCTCAGCCTGACCGCCAAGGGCCGCCAGACCTTCGCCAAGCTGAACCTGAGCTCGCAAAACGAGGTTGCCGCAATGCTGGCCCAGCTTTCAGCCGGCGATGCAACGCAGCTCACGCAGGCCATGGCGACCATCGAGGCTGTGCTGGAGCAACGGCGAAGCCGGCCCGCTTCCGTCGTGCTGCGCAGCCATCGCGTCGGCGACATGGGCTGGGTCATCTCCCGGCAGGGCGCCGCCTACGCCGCTGATTACAACTGGGACATCAGCTACGAGGCGCTGGTCGCCGAGATCTGTGCGCAGTTCATCAGGAACTACGACCCCGCGCGCGAGCACTGCTGGATCGCAGAAGTCGGTGGCGAGCCGGTCGGCTCGATCTTTCTGGTCAAGGCCACGGACGAGATCGCCAAGCTCCGTCTATTGCAGGTGGAGAAGAAAGCACGCGGACTCGGTGTCGGCCGCGCGCTGGTCGAGCAATGCATCCAGGGCGCCCGCGAGAGGGGCTATAGCAAGATGACGCTATGGACGCAGAGCATCCTGGTCGCCGCGCGCGGCATCTACAAAAGCACCGGTTTCAAGCTGGTGAAGGAAGAGAAGCACCACAGTTTTGGTGCCGACCTGGTCGGGGAGACGTGGGAGCGGGATCTCTAGCTGCGCGGTGCCGTCAGACACGCCTCGCTTGGGTGAGGCGTATCTCTCCGCGAGTCTGGTAGCGTAGGGTGGGCAAAGGCGCGTCAGCGCCGTGCCCACAGCTATCCGTGCTCACACCGTCGCGCCTTGCGCCTTCGGCCTTCGCAGATGCTCGTCCAGGCGCGGCATGATCTCGACGAAATTGCACGGGCGCGTGCGGTAGTCGAGCTGGGCGGCCAGGATGCCGTCCCAGCCGTCGCGACAGGCGCCGGGCGAACCCGGCAGGCAGAAGATGTAGGTCGCGCCCGCAACGCCTGCGGTGGCGCGGCTCTGGATCGTCGAGGTCCCGATCTTGGCGTGGCTCAGCATGTGGAACGCGATCGAGAAACCGTCCATGCGCTTCTCGAACAGCGGCTCGATCGCCTCCGGCGTGACGTCGCGTCCGGTGAAGCCGGTGCCGCCCGTGGTGATGACGACGTCGACGCCGCTATCGGCAATCCAGCCGCGGATCACCGCGCGGATCGCATCGACATCGTCGGTGACAATCTCGCGCGCGGCGAGATGATGGCCGGCGGCAGTGAGGCGATCGGCCAGCGTCTGGCCAGACTTATCATCCGCAAGCGCGCGGGTGTCGGAGACGGTGAGCACCGCGATGTTGAGCGGGATGAACTGTTTGGATTCGTCGATCGAGGCCACGACTTCACTCCTGCTTCCCAACCACCGCCGTCATCCTGAGGTGCGCGCGCAAGCGCGCCTCGAAGGATGGGCCGCGGGCTCCGTCATCCTTCGAGGCTCGCCGAAGAGGCGAGCACCTCAGGATGACGCCACTACTCCCGGATTCCCAGATGCGCAATTGCGCATCATAGTTCGCGCTGCGCTGCGTCCGGCGCACAAACTCGTGCCTACAACGCCCCGCCGCCGAAGGTGTTGCAGGCCTGCACCGTGCCCTGCTGGTAGCCGGTCATGAACCACTGCTTGCGCTGCGCCGCCGAGCCGTGGGTGAAGGAATCGGGCACGACGCGGCCCGTGGCCTGGCGCTGCAGCGTGTCGTCGCCGATCGCGCTCGCTGTGGTCAGCGCGGCGTCGATGTCGCCTGCTTCCAGGAAGTTCGGACGCTTCTTCGCCTCGCGATTGACCCAGACGCCGGAGAGACAATCCGCCTGCAGCTCCACCTTGACCTGGAGCGCATTCGCTTCGGCCTTGCTGCCGGCCTGCTGCTGCAGCCGCGTCACGCGCGGAATGATGCCGAGCAGATTCTGGATGTGGTGGCCGGCCTCATGCGCGATGATGTAGGCGGTCGTGAAATTGCACGCCGACTTGCCGGAGCAGCCGCGGAAGCGGGTCTCGACCTCGCGGAAGAAGGCGGTGTCGAGGAAGATGGTGCGATCCGGCGGGCAATAGAACGGGCCCATCGCCGACTGCGCCATGCCGCAGCGGCCGCCATTGGTGGCATTGCGGAACAGCACGACCTTCGGACCGGTATAGTTCTGGCCGCTGGCCTGGAAGATCTCGCTCCAGCGATCGTCGATCTCGCCGAGGATGCCGGCGATCATGCTGCCCACCTCGTCGGTCGGCGCGCCGCGCTTGGCCGAGGTCGAAGAGGACTGGCGATCGGTCTGGTAGCTCGGCGCCTGGCCGCCGCCGGTGAGGATCTCGGCGCCGCCGATCAGGATGCGCGGGTCGATGCCGAAGGCATAGCCGATCAGGCCGAGCACGATGATGGTGCCGATGCCGAGCCCGCCGCCGCCCATCGGCAGGCCGAACCCGCCGCCTCCGCCGCCGCCGAATCCACCGCCACCCTCGTCGCGACGATCCTCGATGTCGTCGCTGCGGCGGAAATCATCGTAACGCATGGCGGGCTTTCCCTTAAATCCTCGATTGGCATCATTTGGGCGCAGGAGCGCGAAAGCTCAACGCGCCACACACGTAAAATTTCCGTTGCCTTTATCAATATCGTGCTCGGCAAAAATTGCCTAGTGCGACAGCATGCGCCTGCCAGCAATTTTTTCCGAGGAACGTGCAATTTTTTCCGAGAGAAATTTGCAGTCTTTCCGGCGCCGCGGCCGCTCCCGCAATGCGAAGAAACGCGAAATACGCTGTAAAACACGGCGAATGCAAACAGACGACGGCACGCGACGCGCGACGTGCGGCCTGCTCACAAAAGCAGCGGGTTAAGTCGATTTTTACTTTGCCGCTTCAATGTAACGGTCAGTCGGTTGTTTGGTCCCGCGTCGCCGACAGCGTCGCCTGAGTCAGAGTTCTTGAGTCATGGTAGAGTCGCGTCGCGGGGCGTCTGCAAGGGCGCCCCGCACAAACTTCGAGTCTCCGTCGCATCGTATCATCCTCGGCGATTGCGTCGCCGAGATGTCGAAGCTTCAGGCAGGCAGCGTCGATCTGGTGTTCGCAGATCCGCCCTACAATCTTCAGCTCAAGGGCGATCTCAAGCGCCCCGACGAATCCCATGTCGATGCCGTCAACGACGACTGGGACAAGTTCGATTCATTCTCCGCCTACGACGATTTCACCCGCGCCTGGCTGCTTGCCGCGCGCCGCGCGATGAAGCCGTCGGCGACGATCTGGGTGATCGGCTCCTATCACAACATCTTCCGCGTCGGCGCGATCATGCAGGACCTCGGCTTCTGGCTCCTGAACGACATCGTCTGGCGCAAGACCAACCCGATGCCGAATTTCCGCGGCCGCCGCTTCACCAACGCGCACGAAACGATGATCTGGGCCGCGCGCGACGAGAAGGCCAAGGGCTATACGTTCAACTACGAGGCGCTGAAGGCGGCCAACGAGGACGTGCAGGCGCGTTCCGACTGGCTGATCCCGCTCTGCACCGGCGAGGAGCGGCTCAAGGGCGCCGACGGCAAGAAAGTGCATCCGACGCAGAAGCCGGAAGGACTGCTCGCGCGTGTGCTGCTGTCCTCGTCCAAGCCCGGCGACCTCGTGATCGACCCCTTCAACGGCACCGGCACCACCGGCGCCGTCGCCAAGCGCCTCGGCCGCTCCTATATCGGCTTCGAGCGCGACAAGACCTATGCCAAAGCGGCCGAAGCCCGCATCGCGGCGGTCGAGCCGCTGCCGGAAGAAAGTCTCGCGCCGTTCATGACCGCACGCGAAGCCCCGCGCGTCGCGTTCTCGGAGCTGATCGAGCGCGGCATGATCATGCCGGGCACGAAGCTGTTCGACGCCAAGAAGAAGCTCGGCGCGCTGGTCCGTGCCGACGGCGCCATCATGCTGGGCGACAAGGTCGGCTCGATCCACCGCATCGGTGCCGTTGCGCAAGGCGCGCAGGCCTGCAACGGCTGGACCTTCTGGCATGTCGAGACCAAGAAGGGTCTCAAGCTGATCGACGAGCTCCGCGCCGAGATCCGCGCGGGCATGGCGGCGGAGTAGTTCTCCTCCGCTTTCGTTGCTCTCGTAGGGTGGGCAGAGGCGCTCTTGCGCCGTGCCCACGATCTCTCCCGGGGATACAGATTTGGTGGGCGCGCTTCGCTTTGCCCACCCTACGGCGTCTTGAATGCCGCCCCCGCCAGGACTAGATTCGCGCGATCAGCCCCGTCCTGACCGGTTGGGCCCCATGCGACGACAGTCCGAGACATTGCTGCTGGTGCCGCTGCTGCCGATCTTCCTGCTCGGCATGTTCCCGATGTTCCTGATCGCCCTGCTCGGGTTTTTCGGCCTCGCGCTGTTCGGCGTGCTCGTGGTCTGCGTCGGGCTCGCCAGCAGCAACGAAGCGCACGACAATTTCAATCACGACGTCATCGTCCACGGCTATGCGCGGGGATCGGAGCGCGCCGCGCGCGCCTCCGACATGCATCTCGCCGCGCGGCTCGGGCTGCGGCTGGAGGCGGTCGGCGCGGCGATGATCGTTACGGCGGCGATCGGCCTTTGTTACGCCGGCTGATCTGCGTGGCGCGCAGATACCGCCCGGCAAACTCGCCGGTTGCTCTCTCCGACGCGGTTCAGGCAAGAGAAGGGCAGCAGCGGCAGTGACGCCGCGCTCGTTCTCGGCCAACGAACACTGGGGAGATGATGATGCTCAAGTTCTATTTCAACGGCTCGCCGAACCCGACCAAGGTGGCGATTTATCTCGAAGAGTCCGGCCTGCCTTTCGAGCCGGTGAAGATCGACACCCGCAAGGGCGAGCAGTTCACGTCGGAATTCCTCAAGATCAATCCGAACGGCAAGGTGCCGGCGATCGACGATGGCGGCACCATCGTGTTCGACTCGAACGCCATCCTACTCTATCTCGCCGAGAAGACCGGCAAGTTCCTGCCCGCCGCCAGCGTGCGCGGCGAGACGCTGTCATGGCTGATGTTCATCGCCACCGGCGTCGGGCCGTATTCGGGCCAGGCCGTGCACTTCAAGCATTTCGCGCCGAAGGACCAGAACCACGACTACGCCCATAACCGCTACCAGTACGAGACCGATCGCCACTACAAGATTCTCGACGATCACCTCAAAGGCCGCAGCTACATGGTCGGCGACAGCTATTCGATCGTCGACATGGCGCTGTGGGGCTGGGCGCGGATGGTACCGTTCAAGCTCGGCGACGACGCCTTTGCGCGCTACCCGAACGTGAAGCGGCTGGTGGACGAGATCTCGGCGCGGCCAGCGGCCGTACGCGCGATCGCGTTGAAGGACAAGTTCACCTTCAAGGCCGAGATGGACGACGAGGCGCGCGCCAACATGTTCAAGCACATGACGACCAAAGTCGCCTGATCACACCTCGCCGCGATTTGAAGGCCACGCGCATGTGCGTGGCCTTTTGCTTTTATGCGGCGTGGACCGAGCTCAGGAAGTTCGCGACTTCCTGCTTCAACCGGTTGCTGTCCGCCGACAGCGAGCGCGCCGCCGACAGCACCTGCGAGGACGCCGATCCCGTTTCGGACGCCCCGCGCTGCACGTCGCCGATATTGGTCGAGACGCGCTGGGTGCCGTGCGCGGCCTGCTGGACGTTGCGGGAGATCTCCTGCGTCGCCGCGCCCTGCTGCTCCACGGCGGCGGCGACCGTCGACGAGATCTCCGACAGCCGCTCGATGGTGCCGCTGATTTCCCTGATGGAGCCAACCGATTGCTCGGTGGCGGCCTGGATGCTGGAAATCTGCTGACCGATCTCGCCGGTCGCCTTTGCGGTCTGCTCGGCGAGCGCCTTGACCTCGGAGGCAACCACCGCGAAGCCGCGGCCGGCTTCGCCGGCGCGCGCAGCTTCGATGGTCGCGTTCAGCGCGAGGAGATTGGTCTGGCCGGCGATCGTGTTGATCAGCTCGACCACGTCGCCGATGCGCGCGGCGGCCTTGGACAGCTCGCCGACACGCTCGTTGGTCCGGCTCGCCTGACCGACGGCTTCGCTGGCAATGCGGGCGGATTCCTGCACCTGGCGGGCGATCTCGGAGACCGAGGACGAGAGCTCTTCGGTCGCGGAGGCGACGGCCTGCACATTCGCCGAAGCTTCCTGCGAGGCGCTGGCGACCTCCGTCGATAGATCCTGGGCGTGCGCTGCAGTTGTGGTCAGCGTGCCGGCGGAGGCTTCGAGCTCGTTCGAAGCCGACGACACGGTGTTCACGATCTCGCCGACCGCGCGTTCGAACTGGTTGGCCAGGTTTCTCATGTCAGCCTTGCGGCTCTCGGCCTGCCGGGCCTCGATCTCGACCTGCTCGTGGCGCAGACGCTCCGTCTCGACCATGTTGTCCTTGAACACCTCGATCGCCTTGGCCATGTCACCGATCTCGTCGCGATTGCCACGACCGGGGATCTCGACCTTGAGATCGCCGCCGGCCAGCAGCCCCATCGCCCGGGTCATCGAGGTCAATGGACCGACGATGCTGCGGGCGATCAGGAAGGCGACGAGGCCGCCGAACAGAACGGCAAGACCGCCGGCGACCTCCTGAATCCAGGTCGTGTTGGCAATGACGCCATCAGCGGCCGCGCGCGACTTCTGGTAGTCGGCCTTCAATCCGGTCTCCGCCACCTTGAGCCTGTCGACGCTGTCGCTGATCAGGGGCGCGATATCGTTGCGGTAGATGTCATCGGCCTGCAGAATTGCGGCGGAGGTCGTCTCGAAGGCCGCCTTGTAGGCCGCAAGCGAGCTCTTGATCGGCCCGAACCCGGCCTTGACCTCGTCCGGCAGACCGGCCTGCTCCAGTGACTTGAGCGCTTGCTGCGCCCGATCGACATTGGTCCTGAAGGTCGCCGGCCCCTTTGCGTCCCGGACGGCGAGGAAGCGCCAGTTTGCGACACGAACCAGCAGGATCTTGGATTCAAGATCGGCGACGGGAGCGCCCACGCTGGTATCGCCGGTTTCACGCGCGGCATCGACGAGCTTGCCGGTGTTGGCGGTCAGCTCGTCGCCTCCGGCGAGCAGAACGGCTTTGCCCTTGGTGGTCTCATTGACGGCACCGCCCATGCGCTCGCGCAGGGACTTCATCTTCTCGATATCCCCGAGCAGGCCGTTGTAAATCTTGAGCCGCTCGTCCGAGATCGTTGACTTGGCTGCGGCCTTCAACAGCTCCGCCGTCGCCGCCTCCCGCTCCGCGGCTTCCTTGAAGGCCGGCTCGTTGGCGTCATAGATGTAGCGCAGATTGGCGCGCCGCAGCGCCTGGAGCTGGATCGAGATTTCCTGGACGCGGGCCGCGTTGTCCGAGAGGGCCGACAGACGCGTCATCTGGCCCTGCACTGCCCACAGATTCCAGACCGCGACCGCGGCCATCACAAGGCCAAGGACCACGAGAACCGAAAATCCGGAGTACAGACGCCCCCGGATTCCCAAACGCAAGCTCGGCATCACTGTCCACCCATAGCAGGAAGAAAAAGACAAGCAGCCGACGACATTCTCGCGATTGCAACGACGCTTCGTTGCAAACCACGTCCCCGAGGAATCGGGCTGCACCGCCGTACAGTGCGGAACAAGTGTTAATTGAGGCTGTATTTTACCGGTGTCGAATACGGAGAAGCCGACGAAGGCATCCCCGTCGTCTGCTCGGATGAACAAGAGTTGGGCACTGGCGGCACAGCATTGGCGGCCTGATCAAGCCACAGCATCGCTTCAGGTCCACGCGCATGCGCGTGGACCTTTGGCTTTGAGACGTCAGGCGGCGTGGACCGAGTTCAGGAAGTTCGCGACTTCCTGCTTCAGCCGGTTGCTGTCCGCCGACAGCGAGCGCGCCGCCGAGAGCACCTGCGAGGAGGCCGAGCCGGTCTCGGACGCGCCGCGCTGCACGTCGCCGATGTTGGTCGAGACGCGCTGGGTGCCGTGCGCGGCCTGCTGGACGTTGCGGGAGATCTCCTGCGTCGCCGCGCCCTGCTGCTCCACCGCGGCCGCGACCGTCGACGAGATCTCCGACAGCCGCTCGATGGTGCCGCTGATTTCCCGGATCGAGCCGACCGACTGCTCGGTAGCGGCCTGGATGCTGGAAATCTGCTGGCCGATCTCGCCGGTCGCCTTCGCGGTCTGCTCGGCGAGCGCCTTGACCTCGGAGGCGACCACGGCGAAGCCGCGACCGGCTTCGCCGGCGCGCGCAGCTTCGATGGTCGCGTTCAGCGCGAGGAGATTGGTCTGGCCGGCGATGGTGTTGATCAGCTCGACCACGTCGCCGATGCGGGCGGCGGCCTTGGACAGCTCGCCGACGCGCTCGTTGGTCCGGCTCGCCTGCCCGACGGCTTCGCTGGCGATGCGGGCGGATTCCTGCACCTGGCGGGCGATCTCGGAGACTGACGAGGACAGCTGCTCGGTCGCGGAGGCAACGGCCTGCACATTGGCCGTGGCTTCCTGGGAAGCGGACGCCACCTCGGTGGAGATATCCTGGGCACGCGAGGCGGTCGCCGTCAGCGTCCCGGCGGAGGCTTCGAGCTCGTTCGAGGCCGACGACACGGTGTTCACGATCTCGCCCACAGCCTGCTCGAACTGGTCTGCGAGCCTGACCATGTCAGCCTTGCGGCTCTCGGCCTGCCGGGCCTCGACCTCGACCTGCTCGTGGCGCAGGCGCTCGGTGTCGACCATGTTGTCCTTGAACACCTCGATCGCCTTGGCCATGTCGCCGATCTCGTCGGTCTTGCCGCGGCCGGGGATCTCGACCTTGAGATCGCCACCGGCGAGCAGCCCCATCGCGCGCGTCATCGAGGTCAATGGACCGACGATGCTGCGGGCGATCAGGAAGGCGACGATCAGTCCGAACAGGACGGCGAGGCCGCCCGCGATCATCTGCACCGATGTCGTGCCCTCGATCACGGCTTCGGCGGCGGAGCGCGACGCCTTGTAGTCCTTCTTCAGCGTGGTTTCCGCGACCTTGAGCTTGCCGATGCTCTCGACGATGAGGGGGGCGAGGTTCTTGTGGTAGATCTCGTCGGCCTGGAGCATCGCCGCGGAGGTGGTCTCGAACGCCGATTTGTAGATGCCGAGCGAGGTCTTCACCGGGGCGAGCGTGGTGCGCAGCTCGGTCGCCTGCGGGCTCTTTTCGAGCGCCGAAAGGCGCTGCATCGCCCTGTCCACATTGGTCCTGAAGTTGGCTGGCCCCTTGGTGTCGCGCAGCGCCAGGAAACGCCAGTTGGCGATCTGAACCTGGAGCAGCCTGGATTCGAGGTCCGCGACGAGCGCCGCTGTGTCCTCATCGACGGCCGCGCGGGCCACATCGACCAGCTTGCCCATCTTGACGGTCAGTTCGTCACCACTCGGCAGCAGCGTCGCCTTGCCGGTTCGCGCCTCGTTGACGGCGTCCCCGAGATTGTCACGCAGGCTCCGCATCCTGGCGATGTCGGTGATGAGATCTTCGTAAAGCTTGCGCCGCTCCTCGGAGGCCGTCCCTTGCGACCCGACCTTCAACAGCTCGGTCGCCGCGGTTTCCCGTTCCGAAGCCTCCTTCATCGCAGGCTCGCTGGCGTCGTAGATGTAGCGCAGATTGGCCCGCTGGATCGCCTGAAGGTGGGTCGATATCTCCAGCACCCGCGCGGTGCTGTCCGATAGCGCCGATTGCTTTGCGACCTGATCCTGCACGGCCCGCAAATTCCAGACGGCAACCACGGCCATCACGAGACCAACCGCCACCAGGGCCATGAAGCCTGCGTACAGGCGTCCCCTGATCCGCAAACGAAATTTCGGCATTCCCACTGTCCACCAGATGCATGCGACTTCGAGCGGCCGAACCCGTTCGAGGATCGTCATCGGCCACCCTGGCAGCCGCGCGTCGCGTCCTTGCGACCCACGCTGCACCGCGACACAATGGGGGACACTCGTTAATTGAACCTTCTGATTTTTCGCGCAAGCGCGCCCGGGCTCATACAAAATCTGCTGATTTTATCGGCAGTTGCGCAAGGGCTTTGGCGCATGGCCCTGCAGCCGCGGGCAGATCGTCGCATCGGGCTCCCAAAGAGCGTTGGTTCGGCGGTCGCCTGCGTCACTTTGGCCGGTGCGCTCTCCAACCTGCAGGCGGCCGGCCCGACCGGGACCGGCACACGCTTTCCATGGCCGGTCCGCGCTTCATTTTCGGCGGCGGGACCCACGCAGCTCGTAGGCAATCTCCGACCGGGTCATGCCGCAATCCTGCAGCTCCCGTTCGGTCATGGCCTCGAGCTGGCATCGGGCCCGGGACCGCTCCCGCCTGATACCCATGAGATCCACCAGCCTCCACCAGACCCGCATGAGCATCGCGGGCTGTGGCGGACGGGATCGGTCGGTGGACGCGACGTCGTCCAATCCGCTCAGCTCGCGGCCCTCACCGGTGCTTGCGGAAACAGACCGAGCGCCTTCTCGGTCAGCACCGAGTCGCAATACTCGCGGATCTCCTTGATCTTGCCCTCCTCGAGTTGGAACACCAGGCAATAATCGTTGTCATAACGCACGCCCTCGGGCGTGACGTTGTCGCCCTTGGCTTCCACCACGACGATGTCGCCATCGGCGATGAAGCGGTGAGCCACGGTGCGCGTCCGGTCGCGCAGGCGGGTGCGCACGTAGCCGTGCAGGTCGTTGAGGATCGCCTCCTTGCCGGCGAAGGTGCGCGACCAGGAATACTGGCCGGTCACGACCCATCTGGCATCGTCGGCGAGGCTTGCGGTGAACAGGGCGCGGTCGCGCGCGGCCGGATCGGGGTTTGCGGCGGCGGCAAAGATATCCTGCATCAGTTTCTTGTTGGCGGCAGCGCTCATGGCGGCATCTCCTTGTCATGGCAACGCAGAGATCATCGTCGGGCGATCGGCATTCTTCAAATCGATAGAGAATATGATATCTATTCGCCTGATGAATTTGAATTCGCTTGACCTCAACCTGTTGACCGCACTGGACGCGCTGCTGCGCGAGGCCAATGTCAGCCGCGCGGCCATGAGGATTGGCCTGTCACAGCCGGCGACGAGCCACGCACTGCAACGCCTGCGCGACATTTTCGGCGATCCGCTGCTGGTACGGACCGGCGCGCGGATGGAGCTGACGCCGCGGGCGCAGGCCCTGCGCGCGCCGCTGGCGCAGGCGCTCGACCAGGTCCGCGGGCTGTTCGTGCCTGAGGACTTCGACGCCGCGCGCAGCGAGCGGCAGTTCCGCCTGATGATGCCAGATCTCGCGGTCGAGCTGTTGATGCCGCCTTTGATGGAGAAGGTCACGCGCTTTGCGCCCAACGTCCGCATCGACGTGGTGCCGTGGCGGGGACCTGCGATCTTCCACGCCGAGTTCGCCCGCACCATCGACCTCGTGATCTCGATCGGCAATGCCTTCAAGGGGTTTCACCGCCAGCTGCTCTACACCGACAGCGACGCGTTGGCTGTGCGGCGCGGCCATCCGATCGCCGCGAAGCTGAAGCGGCGCGAGACATTCCTGGCCGCGCGCCATATCGGCGTGATCATTCGCGGCCAGCCCGAGGATCTGATCGACACTTGGCTGCGCGCCAAAGGCATCGAACGGCACATCTCGCTGGTCGTGTCAGGCTATCTCGAGGCGCTGCATGTCGCCGCCCGCACCGACCTCGTCGCCTTCGTGCCGCGCCGGCTGATCGCGGCGCTGTCGAAGCAGCTCGGGCTCGTCACGGTGACGCCGCCGCTCGACCCCGGGATCGACGAGCAGTTCATGTTCCATCCGACGCGGGCGCAGATGGACCCGGGCTCGATCTGGCTGCGCCGGCTGATGCTGGAGACGGGACGGGGGTTGGAGAGGAAGTCTTCGTAAGGCGGATTAGCTCCCGTAGGGTGGGCAAAGCGAAGCGTGCCCACCATCCCGCCGTTGTCTAGAAAGATCGTGGGCACGGCGCTTCGCGCCTTTGCCCACCCTACAAGAGCCGGGCTATTACGCCTTCTGCGCGTCCATCACCTTGCGTATCGCCGGGCGGTCGGACATGCGCTTGAAATGCTCAGCGATCTTGGGCGTGGCGTTGATGTCGACGCTGTCGCCTTCGAGCCAGTTCGAGAGCGTGTGAAGATAGGGATCGCAGATCGTGAACTGATCGCCCATCACCCAGGGACCTTTGAACATCTTCTGCTCGATGAGCTTGAAGCAGGCGGCCATGGTCTTCGGCACCATCGCCTTCATATCGGCAAACGAACTCTCCTCCGTCGCCCAGCGCGCGCCGCGCATCTTGTGGGCGTGGTTGATATGCACGGTCGAGCAGAGATAGGAGTTGAACGACTGCACCTGGGCGAAGTCGAAGGGATCGTCCAGCGGCGCAAGCTTCGCCTTGGGGAAGGTCTGCGCGATATAGGCCAGCATCGCCGGCGTCTCGGTCAGGACGCCGCGGTCGGTCACCAGGGCCGGCACCCGGCCCTTCGGATTGATGGCGAGATAGTCCGGGCTGTTCTGCTGGTTGTCCTTGAAGCTCAGCCGTTCGGCGGTGTAGTCGGCGCCGGCCTCCTCCAGGGTCATGTAGGTGGCGAGCGCGCAGGTGCCGGTGGCGTAGTAGAGCTTGAGCATGTCGGACCTCATGGGAAAATTGGAAAATACCCGCTGCCGGCACCCAGGTCCATAGCACGACATCCTCTTCGCTGTTGCCCACATCCGCCCGCCTGTGCCAAGACGCCTGCAATTGGAGGGGTCTTGGCATGACGGTACTCATCGCCGGTGGCGGCATCGGCGGGCTGACGCTTGCGCTCAGCCTGCATCAAATCGGCGTTCCCGTAAAAGTGTTCGAGAGCGTCGCGGAACTGAAGCCGCTCGGCGTCGGCATCAACGTGCTGCCGCATGCGGTGCGCGAGCTGATCGAGCTCGGTCTGATGGACAAGCTGGATGCCAGCGGCGTGCGCACGCGCGAGCTCGCCTATTTCTCCAAGCACGGCAAGCCGATCTGGAGCGAGCCGCGCGGGCTGGAGGCCGGCTATAAATGGCCGCAATTCTCGATTCATCGCGGCACGCTGCAGCAGATCCTGCTTGACACCGCGGTCGAGCGGCTCGGCGGCGACAACATCCTGACCAGCCATCATCTGACCAGATGGACCGAAACGGCGAACGGCGTCCGCGCCGACTTCATCGACAAGGCGCCCGGCAAGGCCGCAGGGACCTACGAAGGCGCGATCCTGATCGCCGCCGACGGCATCCATTCCGCCGCACGAGAAAAGCTCTATCCGAACGAAGGCCCGCCGATCTGGAACGGCCGCATCCTCTGGCGCGGCGTCACGCCGGCAAAGGCCTTCCTGACCGGCCGCACCATGATCATGGCCGGGCACGAGATCCTGAAATTCGTCTGCTATCCGATCTCGAAGGAGCCGGATGCGGCAGGCAACCACCTGATCAACTGGGTCGCCGAGCGCCACATGCCGCCGACCTATCAGTGGCGGCGCGAGGACTATAACCGCACGGCGCGGCTCGAAGAATTCCTGCCCTGGTTCGAGAGCTGGCAGTTCGATTGGCTCGACGTGCCCGGCCTCATCAGGAACTGCCCGCACGCCTATGAATATCCGCTGGTCGACCGCGATCCGGTGTCGCAATGGACCTTCGGCCGCATCACGCTGATGGGCGATGCCGCGCATCCGATGTATCCGATCGGCTCCAACGGCGCCTCGCAGGCGATCCTCGATGCGCGCGTCATCACCCGCGAGATCCTGGCGCACGGCCCGACGCAAGCGGCCTTGCTCGCCTATGAAGCCGAACGCCGGCCCGCGACCACCGACCTCGTCCTGCTCAACCGCAAGAACGGCCCCGAGCAGGTGATGCAGCTCGTCGAGGAGCGCGCGCCCGACGGCTACAAGGTGGTAACCGACGTGCTCTCGCAACAGGAGCTGGAAGACATCGCCGCGAACTACAAGCGCGTCGCAGGCTTCCAGGTCGAGGCGCTGAATGCAAAGCCGCCGATCGTGAGCAAGGACGCGCGCGCGAGGGTGTGAATTTTCGCCCGAGGCGAGATGCACGTTGACGTGCCCTCGCCCCTTGCGGGAGAGGGCCGCGACGCTGGTCGACGCAGGCTCGTTTGGGTGAGGGGTGTCTCTCCGCCCGTTCGCCTCTCACAACTGAATTCGCGGAGACATACCCCTCATCCGGCGCTTCGCGCCACCTTCTCCCGCAAGGGGAGAAGGAAGAGGGAGTGCGGTGCTAGACCAGTGCCCGCCTCACTTCATCGCCACCCTCGCCGCCTCCAGCAACCGCTCACTCGCGCTTGCGGTCGCGAGCACCGTGCCGTCCTCCGCCATCAGCTTGGCCTCGACAAACGCAATCGTCTTGCCGAGCTGCGTGACCTTGGCCTCGCCGATGATCGGCCCGGGCTTCGCAGGCGCCAGAAAATTCACCGTCATGCTGATCGTCGTCGTGTAGAGCCGTCCCTCGCTCATCACCAGCACGGCGGGACCCATGGTATCGTCGAGCATGGCCGAAAGCATGCCGCCCTGGATGAAGCCCGCCGGATTGCAGAACTCAGGTTTGCCCTCGAAGCCGAGCCTGATCCAGCCCTCCTCGGGGCGAGCATCGAGCAGGCGCCATCCGAGCAGCTCGGCGCAAGGCGGCCTTGGAAAATTGTCGAGCGCGGTTTTGACCATTGGCAGCCTCCGTGTCGCGCCCTGATAGCTTAACGCTGCTGCCAACGTGCTGTCAGGAGGATGCGCCCGACGAAAGATCCAGCGCGTGCGCAATCACCTTGCGCATGACGTTGGGCAGCGCTTCGTCGGCAAGCGTCGCGATCGGCGCCCAGCGCATGCCTGCGGGCGCGCGGGTGCGGGCTTCGGCCTTCGCGGTGTAGACCACCAGCTCCAGCGGAAAATGCGTGAAGACGTGGGTGACGACGCCTACCTTGCGCTGCCAGCGCGACAGCCCCTTCAGTTCCGGCGCCTGCTGCTTCGCCGTCACATCCTCTTGTCCGGCGAGCCAGTCCGAGCCCGGGACTTCCGTCATGCCGCCGAGCAGGCCCTTCTCGGGTCTTGAGCGGACGAGCACCTCGTCACCGCGCGTCACCACGAAGGCTGCGCCCCGCCGCAGCGCTCCGCTCTTCTTCGGTGCCTTGCGCGGAAACGTCTCCTGGGTGCCTTGCGCGCGCGCCGTGCAATCCTCAATGAACGGGCACAGCGAGCAGGCCGGCTTCTTCGGCGTGCAGATCGAGGCGCCGAGATCCATCAGCGCCTGAGCGCTGTCGCCGGCGCGCGAGTTGGCGAGCAGCGTCGCCGCCAACTGCTGGATCAGCGGCTTTGCCTGCGGGAGCTCGTCTTCAACGGCAAAGAGCCGCGACACCACGCGCTCGATGTTGCCGTCGACCGGCATGGTGTGGCGATCGAACGCGATCGCCGCAATCGCCGCCGCCGTGTAGGGTCCGATCCCCGGCAGCGCGCGCAGGCCCTCCTCGGTATCGGGAAAGGTGCCGCCATGCTCGCGCGTCACCGCGACCGCGCAGGCGTAGAGATTGCGCGCACGCGAATAATAGCCGAGCCCGGCCCACATCCGCAGCACGTCGTCGAGCGAAGCACGCCCGAGCGCCGTGACGTCAGGCCAGCGCGCGACGAATTTTTCGAAATAGGGCCCGACCGCCTTCACCGTGGTCTGCTGCAGCATGATCTCGGACAGCCAGACGCGATAGGGATCCGACGCCTCGCCGGGTGCGGCGCGCCAGGGCAAGCGGCGGCGATGGCGGTCGTACCATTGGAGGAGCAGCGTCGGACGCGATGAGGTCTCCGGTCGAACTGGTTCCGACTTCACGTTCAGGGCGGATCTGCGGCTCATGCGCTCACTGTAACGGCCCCACGCCGATCTCTCCACGTCATGCCCGCGCTGGTCGCGGGCATCCACGTCTTTCTTCGTGGTCGCCCGCCCGCAATGCTATAAGGCTCCCCATGTCCAAATCCGGTCCCATCTTCAAGCCCGGTCCCATCAGCGCAAAACCGCTCGGGATCCTGCTCAACGACGTCTTTGCCGAGGCCTATGCCAAGCAGGGCTTTGCCGCCCGTGAGCTGGTGACGCGGTGGGCGCAGATCGCGGGACCCGAGATCGCGGCCCATGCCGAGCCGCTCAAGATGCAATGGCCCCGGCCGGTCGAGGGCCAGCCGCAGGAGCCGGCGACGCTGGTACTGCGGGTCGAGGGACCGATGGCGCTGGAGATCCAGCACTCGGCCGACGTGATCCTGGAGCGGGTCAACCGCTTCTTCGGCTGGAGCGCGGTCGGCAAGCTGGCCTTCCGCCAGGCCCCCCTGTCGCGGCCCCGGACCCGGAAGCGGCCCGGCCCGCCGGACCCCAAGGCGGTCGCCAAAGTGGCCGAGAGCCTGACCGACATCGAAGATGAAGAATTGAAGTCGGCGCTGGCGCGGCTCGGGGCCGCCATCAAGCGAAATTGAGCCTCATTTCGCGGGCAATCTGGACCCGTCCTTGCGGCCCGCCATTGCCTCAAGCGACGTTTCAAGCTAGCGACAGGCCGCCCGGGCGGGAACCTTGACCCGATCCTTTGGGCGACACTTTGCCAATTCGGGAGCCGACCTTGATCATCACCCGCCGCGCCTTCACCACGATGCTGTCGCTGACCGGGCTTGCCGCGGTCGCCGGGCTCTCGCCGCTGCGGTTCATCTCCGGGGCGATGGCACAATCTGCCGCCGATGTGGCGAAGCCGGTGTCGCTGCCCGACATGGCGCTCGGCCCGAAGGACGCCGCCGTCACCATCACCGAATACGCCTCGATGACCTGCCCGCACTGCGCCGCCTTCAACGAGCAGGTGTTCCCCAAGATCAAGTCGGAGTACATCGACACCGGCAAGGTGCGTTACATCTTCCGCGAGTTCCCGCTCGACATCAAAGCGGCCGCCGGCTCGATGCTGTCGCGCTGCATCGCCAAGGACGACGCACCGAAATACTTCGCCGTCACCGACATGCTGTTCCGCCAGCAGAGCGACTGGGTGTTGAAGAACACCACCGAGACCCTGACGCGGATCGGCAAGCAGGCCGGCCTCACCCAGCAGCAGGTCGAAGCCTGCCTGAAGGACCAGGCGCTGCTCGACAAGATCGCCGCCGACCAGAAATATGCCAGCGACGTGTTGAAGGTGGATTCGACGCCGACCTTCTTCATCAACGGCGAGAAGATCAAGGGCGAGGCCTCGTTCGAGGAGTTCGCCAAGAAGATCAACCCGCTGCTGAAGAGCTGATTCGCTCGTCAAGATCCTGATTCGCATCTCGAAAGCCGTATCTTTCCCGGCATAAATCCCTTGGGAAAAGCGGTTTTCGCCGGTTGCCCTCGCGGCGCACCGCGGCCATTGTCCAGCCGCATGAGGCGCCTCGCGCGACTCGCCCCGGATAGCGACATTGCCTTCCATGGTATTGTCCCGGCAGGGGGATTCGCGCCTGCCAACAGAGATGCGTGCTTATGAAAATCACCCGCCTGCGACTTCACGGCTTCAAGTCCTTCGTTGAGCCCACGGACTTCGTCATCGAGCCCGGCCTGACCGGCGTGGTCGGTCCCAACGGCTGCGGCAAGTCGAATCTCGTCGAAGCGCTGCGCTGGGCGATGGGTGAAACGTCGTACAAGAGCTTGCGTGCCGCCGACATGGACGCGGTGATCTTCGCCGGCTCCGGCAACCGTCCCGCGCGCAACCACGCCGAAGTGACGATGACGATCGACAACGCCGATCGCACCGCGCCGGCCGCGATGAACGACAGCCAGCTGCTCGAAATCTCCCGCCGCATCGAGCGCGAGGCCGGCTCGGTCTACCGCATCAACGGCCGCGACGTGCGCGCCCGCGACGTGCAGATCCTGTTCGCGGATGCCGCCACCGGCGCGCGCTCGCCGGCCCTCGTCCACCAGGGCAAGATCGGCGAGATCATCCAGGCCAAGCCCGAGCAGCGCCGCCGCGTGCTGGAAGACGCCGCCGGCGTCGCCGGTCTGCATGCCCGCCGCCACGAGGCCGAGCTGCGCCTGAAGGCCGCCGAAACCAACCTCACCCGCGTCGAGGACGTGATCGGCCAGCTCTCGGGCCAGATGGAAGGCCTGAAGAAGCAGGCTCGCCAGGCCGTGCGCTACCGCGAAGTTGCCGCGAAGGTCCGCAAGGCCGAAGCCACCCTGTTCCACCTGCGCTGGATCGGCGCCCATGCCGACGTCAACGAGTCCGGCCAGACCCATGACCTCGCGGTGCGCGAGATGGCCGAGCGCACCCAGCACCAGGCCGAAGCCGCCCGCATCCAGGCGATCCGCGCCGCCGAAATGCCGGCGCTGCGCGATGCCGAAGCGCGCGCCGCCGCCGGGCTGCAGCGCCTCACCAATGCCCGCGAGCTGCTCGACCGCGAGGAAGAGCGCGCGAAGGAGCGCGTCGCCGAGCTCGAGCGCCGCCTCGCCCAGTTCGAAGGCGACATTTCCCGTGCTCAACAACAAACCATGGACGCCGACGTCGCGCTGCAGCGGCTCGACACCGAAGACGCCGAGCTGAAGGAAGAGATCAAGTCGCGCGTCGAGAAGCGCTCCGGCGTCGACGAGAGCGTCGGCGAAGCCGAGGCGGTGCTGACCGAGACCGAGCAGCAGTTCGCCGAGCTCACCACCGCGCTCGCCGACCTCACCGCCAAGCGCAACCAGCTCGAAGCCAACGTCCGCACCCACCGCGACAAGCTCGCCCGGCTCGACCAGGAGATCGCGAACGTCACCGCCGAAGAGCAGAAGCTCACTGAAGCGACCGGTGGCTTCGGCGATCTCGATGAGCTGACCGCGCTGGTCGAGACCGCGGAGCAGACGCTGGCTGCTTCGGAAGCCGCGGCGCAGGCGAGTGAAGCCGCTCATGTCGCGGCGCGCCAGACGCTGGAATCCTCGCGCTCGCCGCTGGTCGAAGCCGACAAGCGCGCGCAGCGGCTGGAAACCGAGGCGCGCACGATCTCCAAGATCCTCAACGGCGAGACCAAGAATCTGTGGCCGCCGATCATCGACGGCATCACCGTCGACAAGGGCTTTGAAAAGGCGATCGGCGCCGCGCTCGGCGACGATCTCGACGCGCCGATCGACCCGTCGGCGCCGATGCGCTGGACCAATGTCGGACACACCGAAGGCGATCCGGAGCTGCCCGAAGGCGCCGTTCCGCTCTCCAACCATGTGCAGGCGCCGGCCGAGCTGGCTCGCCGCCTCGCCCAGATCGGCGTGGTGCCGCGCGAGCGCGGCGCCGAGCTGGTCTCGCAGCTCAAGACCGGCCAGCGGCTGGTCTCGCCCGAGGGCGACGTCTGGCGCTGGGACGGTTTTGTCGCCGCGGCGCATGCCCCGACCGGTGCCGCTCGGCGTCTCGCCGAGCGTGCCCGCCTCGTCGACATCGAGAACGAGCTGGAGCAGGCCCGTATCGACGCGCAGATCAAGCGCCAAGCGCTGGAGAATGCCGAGTCCGAATTGCAGATGGCCGCGAGCACTGAAGGTGCTTCGCGTGAAGCCTGGCGCGCTGCGCAGCGCGAGCTCAATGCCGCGCGCGAGCGCCATGCGACCGCCGAGCGCGAGATCAGCCGCCACGCCGCGCGCAAGGCGACGCTGTCGGAAGCGCACAGCCGTCTCGCCGCCGATCGCGCCGAAGCCGAAGCCGCCTACGAATACGCCGAGGCCGGCATCTCCGAGCTGCCGTCGAGCGAAGACACCGAGACTCGTCTGGCCGCCGTTCGCAGCGACATCGAGGCTCATCGCCGCATGGCCGCCCAGGTCCGCGCCGAGGCGCAGGCGCTGGCGCGCGAGGCCGAGCTTGCCGACCGCCGCGTGCAGGCGATCCTCGCCGAACGCACCGAGTGGGCGAACCGCAAGGAGAGCGCGGCCTCCCACATCGACACCATCCAGGCCCGTATCGCCGAACTCACGATCGAGCGCAGCGATCTCGAAAACGCGCCGCAGGTGTTCGCCGAGAAGCGCAGCGCGCTGATCACCGAGATCGAATACGCCGAGAACGACCGCCGCATGGCCGCCGACGCGCTCGCCTCCGCAGAGACCGCGATGGCCGAGACCGACCGCGTCGCCAAGCTGACGCTCGAAGCCCTCTCCAGCTCGCGCGAGGCCACCGCCCGCGCCGAGGAGCGCATGGAAGGCGCGCGGCGCCGGCTGGACGACATCGAGCGCGAGATCCGCGACATGCTCGAGGTCGAGCCGCAGGCGGTTGCCGGCCTTGCCGAGATCGAGCCCGGCGCCGAGCTGCCGCCGCTGCACGACATCGAGGAAGACCTCGAAAAGATGCGCCGCGACCGCGAGCGCCTGGGCGCGGTGAACCTGCGCGCCGAGGAAGAGCTGCGCGAGGTCGAGACCCAGCACACCGGCCTCGTCACCGAACGCGACGACCTGGTCGAAGCCATCAAGCGGCTGCGCCAGGGCATCCAGAGCCTCAACAAGGAAGCCCGCGAGCGGCTCCTGACCTCGTTCGAGGTCGTCAACAACCACTTCAAGCGTCTGTTCGTCGAGCTGTTCGGCGGCGGCGAGGCCGCGCTGCATTTGATCGAGAGCGACGATCCGCTCGAAGCCGGTCTCGAGATCATCGCAAAGCCGCCGGGCAAGAAGCCGCAGACGCTGTCGCTGCTCTCGGGCGGTGAGCAGGCGCTGACCGCGATGGCGCTGATCTTCGCGGTGTTCTTGACCAACCCCTCGCCGATCTGCGTGCTGGACGAAGTCGACGCACCGCTCGACGACCACAACGTCGAACGGTACTGCAACCTGCTGCACGAGATGACCGGCTCGACCGACACGCGCTTCATCATCATCACGCACAACCCGATCACGATGGCGCGGATGAACCGGCTATTCGGCGTCACCATGGCCGAGCGCGGCGTGTCGCAGCTGGTGTCGGTGAGCCTGTCCGAGGCGGTGGACATTCTCGACCAGAACGTGGCGTGATATCCTTGGCGTCATTCCGGGGCTCGCGCAGCGAGAACCCGGAATCTCGCGCGACAATCTCTGGACTCCGGGTTCGCGCTACGCGCGCCCCGGAATGACGGTGGGCAAGCATGGTCTCACCCACCCTCCCCGCCGAACTGAAAGCGGCCCTCGACGGCAAGCTGCAGGGCTTCTCGCGCACCGATGCGGCACAGCGCTCGCAGAAAATCTCCACCACCTATCGCTCAGGCGGCGGCTCCGGCACGATCAAGTCGGAGGCCGATGCGCTCGCCTATGCACTCGCACGCATGCCGGCGACCTACGCTGCGGTGGCCGCGAGCCTGAACGCGCTGATCGAGATCGCGCCTGACCTCGCCCCGGAAACCCTGCTCGACGTCGGCGCAGGTCCCGGCACCGCGAGCTGGGCCGCGGCCGAGGCATTCCCGTCGCTGCAGGATTTCACGCTTCTGGACGCCAACGCTACGCTGAGCCGGCTCGCGCTTGACCTCGCGCGCGACAGCACGCGTCTGGCGGAGTGCCGCTATCTGCCCGGCGATGCCGGCGGCAACCTCACTGAAGTCTCGCAAGCCGATCTCGTCGTTGCCAGCTACATCATCGGCGAGCTCGGCGAGAGCGACCAGCGCAAGCTTGCGGAGGCCATGTGGTCCAAAGCCCGCCACGCGCTGGTGGTGATCGAGCCCGGCACGCCCGCCGGCTACGCCCGCATCCTCGCGCTGCGCCAGCAGCTGATCGCAGCGGGTGCCTACGTCGCCGCGCCCTGCCCGCACGAAAAACCCTGCCCGCTCGCCGCGCCCGACTGGTGCCATTTTTCCCAGCGCCTGCCGCGCTCGCAGGCCCACCGCCAGATCAAGGGCGCCGAGGTCCCGTTCGAGGACGAGCGCTTCATCTACGTCGCCCTGACCCGCACACCGCCCGCCACGCGCGCCCGGCGCGTGCTGGCGCCGCCGGATGTCGGCAAGGCCGAGATCACGGCAAAGCTTTGCACGGAGGGCGGCGTTGAGCTCGCGAAGGTCCCCCGCCGCGACAAGGCCGCCTACGCGAACGCCCGTCGCTGGCGCTGGGGCGATGCCGTCATTGCCGAAAGTTAACTCGATCCGCGCCTTTGCCTTGAACTCGGATGGCTCCCGGTCCGACCAAATCCTACCTCCCCTCTGCGCCGGGGCTCTCGCTCTGCGCCAATTTGGTCTACCCTAGCGCCCGCCTTTCCCCCTTCAGGAGTTCTCCATGTCGACCGGCTGGATCGTTCTCGGCGTTGTCGTCGTCCTCGTGTTCCTGGCCTTCAGTGCCTACAACCGCCTGGTGGCGCTGAGCCAGCGCGTCGGCCAGGCCTTTGCCGATATCGACGTACAGCTCAAGCAGCGCCATGACCTGGTCCCGAACCTGGTCGAGACCGTGAAGGGCTATGCCTCGCACGAGCGCGGCACGCTCGACGACGTCATCAAGGCGCGCAATTCGGCAATGTCCGCGCAGGGGCCGGCGCAGGTGTCCGCGGCCGAGACCCAGCTCTCCGGCGCGCTCGGCCGGCTGATCGCGCTGTCGGAGGCCTATCCGGACCTCAAGGCCAACGCCAATTTCCAACAGCTCGCCTCCGAGCTCTCCGACCTCGAAAACAAGATCGCGGCGAGCCGCCGCTTCTTCAACAACGCGGTCCAGGAATACAACACGGGCATCCAGCAGATGCCCGCCGCCCTGTTCGCCGGCATGTTCGGCTTCACCAGGAAGGATTTCTTCGATCTCGGCGCCAGCCGCACCGAGGTCGAGGCTGCGCCGCAGGTGAAGTTCTGATTCAGCGCACCGAAGGGTGTCATTCCGGGGCGATGCGAAGCATCGAACCCGGAATCTCTTTGAGATCACCAATCTCTGGATTCCGGGTTCAGGCCTGCGGCCTGCCCCGGAATGACGGGTGATTAAACGGAAGCAGTCATGGCCGCGTACGGTCTCTACACGCACATCGCCTCGAACAAGTTTCGTTCGATGCTGCTGCTCGCCGGCCTGTTCGCGCTGGTCTACGTGCTGGTCTATGCCGGCGCGCTGGTCGCCGAAGTCCTGATCGACAGCAACCGGACCGTCGCCTTCTACCTGAGCCACGCCTTTAAGGATCTGAGAGTCGCCGCGCCCGTCGCGACGATCGTGACGGCGCTCTGGGTCGTGATCGCCTATTTCTTCCACCAGTCGATGATCGATGCGGTGACTGGCGGCCACGACGTCACCCGCCAGGAGGAGCCGCGGCTCTACAATCTGCTCGAAAATCTCTGCATCTCGCGCGGCATCACCATGCCGAAGCTGAAGATCATGGAGAGCCCGGCGCTGAACGCGTTCGCGACCGGCCTCAATCCGCGGCAATATTCGGTCACCGTCACCACTGGTCTTCTCAACGCGCTGAACGACAAGGAGATCGAGGCGGTGCTGGGCCACGAGCTGACCCACATCAGGAACGGCGACGTGCAGCTGATGGTGGTCGCCGTCATCATCGCCGGCGTGGTCGGCTTCTTCGGCGAATTGTTCTTCCGCCTGTTCACGAACTTGAGCTGGAACTCCGGCGGCTCGTGGTCCTCGGGCTCTTCGTCATCGTCACGCTCGTCCTCCTCGTCGAGCGACAGCAAGAGCTCCGGCGGCGGCGCGGTGATCGTCATCATCATCGCGGTTGTGCTGATCGTGGTGGCCTGGCTGATGTCGCAGGTGGTGAAGCTCGCGCTGTCGCGCTCGCGCGAATATCTCGCCGACGCCGGCTCGGTCGAACTGACGAAAGACCCCGATGCCATGATCTCGGCGCTGCGCAAGATCGAAAATCGCGGCGAGCTGCCGGGCGCAACCTCGGCGGTGATGGAGCTCTGCGTCGACAATCCGCGCGAGGGCTTTGCCGACCTGTTTGCCACCCACCCCTCGGTGCAGTCCCGGGTCGACGCACTGGTCAAGTTCGCCGGCGGCCATGACCCCGGTCCGCTGCCGGACCCGACTGAAGAGACAGACCAGCGCGAGACGGAACAACCCGGGGCGCAGGATAACCCGCCGCCGCTGTCGCAGGGGCCATGGGGCGATGCAGCCGGTCCGGCCAACCCGCCGCCCGTTCCCGCACCGAGCCCCTCAGGCGCGCCGGCAGGCAATCCGATGGGACCGTGGGGCCGTCACTGAGCGACGCGATCGGCCGCGGTTCGTGGCGGGTTTGACACCGATCGGGAAAAACCTCGGGAATTGCCGCAACCGGGGCGCAAGGAATTGAATTCTCCCTTGTTTCTGCCATCTTCGCGCCCAACAGCAGACTTGGGACGTCCTTTGGGACATCGATTTGGGGCCCGGCCGATTGCGACCTCGCGATCGGGGGCGCGCGTTAGGGGACAGCAATGGCAAAGCCGGCAGTGGTTGTGGTGGGCGCGGACAAGGGCGGGGTCGGCAAGACCACGGTATCGCGCACCCTGCTCGATTATTTCTCAGCCAACAACGTGCCGACGCGCGCCTTCGACACGGAATCGCCGCGCGGAACCCTGAAGCGTTTCCACCCTGACATCACCGAGATCGTCGACATGACGACGACGTCGGACCAGATGAAGATCTTCGACACGCTCAACGCCGTCAGCCCTTCGGTCACCGTCATCGACGTCCGCGCCGGCCTGCTCTCGCCGGCGCTGGCCTCGCTGCGCGACATCGGCTTCCTCGACGCCGCCAAGGCCGGCCAGATCACGTTCGCGGTGTTCCATATCCTCGGACCCTCGATCGCCTCGCTGGAGGAGATCGCCGAGACCGCGGGCTTCATGACCGGCGCGAAATATTTCCTGGTCAAGAACTTCATCAACGACACCCAGTTCTTCCAGTGGGACCAGGCGACCTATAATTCCTACTTCCACCGCATCAAGGACGCCACCGAGCTGACCATCCCCAAGCTCAACGAGATGGCCTATGAGCAGGTCGAGGTTTCCTCCGTCCCGTTCCTGAAATTCGTCGCCAACAAGGGCATCAGCGACGAGGCCGCGAACTATTCGTTCGTGCTGCGCGGCTATGTCCGGCACTGGCTGGCCAATGTCTGGAGCGAGTTCGACCGCATCCGCCTGACCGACATCGTCGGTTCGAAGCCGGCGACCCGCAACACCGAAAAATAGTTGCGGAGCCCGGGCTGATGCGGCTGGATTGGGCGACAAGTTCGCTCAAATAATAGCCTGCAATGTCCGCGACCCCGGTCTACATCATCTGCTCGCCCCGCCCGCAGGTCGGCAAGACCCTGCTGGCGCGGCTGTTGAGCGAATTCCTGCTGCTCAAGAACGGCAACGTCGCGGCCTTCGACGTCAACCTGAAGGAGCCGTCGCTGCTGGATTATTTGCCGAAGATCACGGAGACCGCCGACGTGATCGACACCTACGGCAAGATGCAGCTGATGGACCGTGTCATCGTCGACGACGGGCTCGCCAAGGTCATCGACCTCGGCTTCCACGCCTTCGACGAGTTCTTCAAGATGACCGAAGAGATCGGCCTGCTCAAGGAAGCGGCGCGCCGCCATGTCGCGCCGCAGATCCTGTTCGTCGCCGACACCGACCGCGTCTCGGCCCGCGCGCATGAGATGCTGCGCGGACAGATCCCGCGGATGAACCTGATCACGGTGGACAACGAATATGTCGTGCGCGGCGAGCTGCCGCCTGCGATGGCGACCGGCCGGCTGTTCCGCCTGCCGGCTCTGCCGGGGTTCCTGAAGACCTATATCGACCGGCTCAGCTTCTCCTTCACCGGCTATCTGCGCCAGGAGAAGGACCACTCCACCGAGCTGCACCAGTGGACGCGCAGGAATTACCTCGCGTTCCGGGAGCTGGAGCTCAACCTGATCCTGCAGCGGTCGTAGATTATTTTACCCGGATAATATTGACTGCAGGCTGGAGCGGGCTTATTGAGGCCGACATTGGTATCCCTCAACAAGGTCCTATCCCCCGTGAGCATCGACCGGAAAGCAGCGATCGCAGCCTACAAGGAGCGGAAGACCGTTGCGGGCATCTACGTCGTCCGCTGCGCGGCCTCAGGCGAGGCCTGGGTCGGCCAAGCGCCGAACCTCGAGACGATCCAGAACCGCATCTGGTTCTCGCTGCGCCAGGGCAGCCACACCTGCCGCGGCCTCCAGGCGGCCTGGAACGCGCATGGCGAGGCAGGCCCCTTCGGCGAATGCGAGCGTCTTGAGGATGAGGAGAGCGCCTATGTCAGGAACGCACTCCTGAAGGATCGCGTGCTGCACTGGCAGGCCGAACTGAAGGCAGAGGCGATCTGACGATCGCGCTGACCTTTAGTGCCCCTCGAACGTCATCAGCGTGCGCACCGGCACGTCCATGGCGCGCAGCTTGGCGGCGCCGCCGAGCTCGGGCAGGTCGATGATGAAGCAGGCCGCGACGACATTGGCGCCGATCTGGCGCAGCAGCTTCACCGCGCCTTCCGCGGTGCCGCCGGTGGCGATGAGGTCGTCGACCAGGATCACGCGCTCGCCGGGCTGAATCGCGTCGACATGCATCTCCATCTCGTCGATGCCGTATTCGAGCGAATAGGCGATGCGCACGGTGGTGTGCGGCAGCTTGCCCTTCTTGCGGATCGGCACGAAGCCGGCCGAGAGCTGGTGCGCCACCGCGCCGCCGATGATGAAGCCGCGCGCCTCCATGCCGGCGACCTTGTCGATCTTGTTGCCGGCCCAGGGATTGACGAGCTCGTCCACCGCGCGGCGGAAGGCGCGCGCATCCGCGAGCAGGGTCGTGATGTCGCGGAACATGATCCCCGGCTTGGGATAGTCGGGAATGGTGCGGACGCTCGCCTTCAGATCGTGGTCAAAGGTCATTCGTTTCTCGTTTCGTTGTCATTCCGGGGCGGCTCGAAGAGCCGAACCCGGAATCTCGAGATTCCGGGTCTGGTGCTAGCGCACCATCCCGGAATGACGAGGTGAAATATCCTGCACTCAATTCGCCCCCGCATCCAGCCGGAACGCATTCTCGACAATCTTCAAACCCACCTCGTTGCCGAGCGACATCAGCGATTCCGGGTGGAATTGCACCCCGGCGACCGGCAGGGTCTTGTGCTCCAGCGCCATGGCGACACCGTCCTCGGTGCTGGCGGTAACGCTCAGCACCTCCGGCATGCTGTCGCGCTCGACGAAGAGCGAGTGATAGCGGCCGATGACGATCTCGTTCGGCAGGTTGCGCATCAGTCGCCCGCCGCGCACCTGGACCCGCGAGGGACGGCCATGAGCGGGATGGGTGAGCTGGCCGAGCTCGCCGCCGAAATATTCGCCGATCGCCTGCACGCCGAGGCAGACGCCGAACACCGGCAGCTTCTTCTCCAGCGCCGCATCGATCGTCTTCCTGATCCCGAAATCCTCAGGGCGCCCGGGGCCGGGCGACAGCACCAGCAAGTCCCACCTCTTCTGCTTGAGCATGTCGAGCGCATGCACATAGCGGACCACGGTGACGCCGGCGCCGACCTGGCGGAAATAATCGGCGAGCATGTGCACGAAACTGTCGTCGTGATCGATCAACAGCACCTGCTTGCCCGAGCCGGTGGCATCGGGCGCGAAGGTCGACAGCGGTTTTGGCGGATCGCCGCGCAGCGCCTGGAACAGGGCTGCCGCCTTGACCTGGCATTCGCGGTCTTCCGCGGCAGGATCAGAGTCGAACAGACAGGTGGCGCCGACGCGCACCTCCGCGAGACCATCCTTCATGCGGATGGTGCGGATGGTGAGGCCGGTGTTGATGCTGCCGTCGAAATTCACAGCTCCAATGGCGCCGGCGTACCAGCGCCGCGGCGAGCGCTCGTGATCCTCGACGAACTGCATCGCCCACAGCTTCGGCGCACCGGTGACGGTGACGGCCCAGGCATGGGTGAGGAAGGCATCGAGCGCATCGAAGCCGGGGCGCAGCATGCCCTCGACGTGATCGACGGTGTGGAACAGTTTTGAGTAGGTCTCGATCTGGCGACGTGCCAGCACCTTGATCGTGCCGGGGACGCAGACGCGCGCCTTGTCGTTGCGATCGACATCGGTGCACATGTTGAGCTCGAACTCGTCCTTCTCCGAGTTCAGGAGCTGGCGTATCTGCTCGGCATCGCCGATCGCGTCGGTGCCGCGTGCGATCGTGCCCGAGATCGGGCAGGTCTCGACGCGTCGGCCGTCCGAGCGCACGAACATTTCCGGCGAAGCCGAGACGAGAAACTCGCCTTCACCGAGATTCATCAGCGCGCCATAAGGCGACGGGTTGATGACGCAGAGGCGCTGGAAGACTTCGGCCGGCGAGCGGTCGCAGGGTTCGGCGAACAGCTGGCCCGGCACGGCCTCGAATAGATCGCCGCGGGCAAAAGCCGCGCGCGCGGTCTCGACGGTCGCCTGATATTCGCCGGGCGCGTGATCGGCGAAGCCCTGGCGCGGCGTCTTCAGATACGGGCTGTCGGCGGTCTCCCGCGGAAGGCCCTCCGTCGATTTGCCCTTCCAGGCGAAGTCGTAGGAGAGCACCACGCCGCGGCCGGTGGCGCGGTCATAGGCCAGCAGGCGATCGGGTACGTACAGCACGATGTCGCGCTGGTCGGCTTCCCGCGCGCGCTTCTGCACGAGGTCCTCGATCTGGAACACGAGGTCATAGGCGAAGGCGCCGAACAGGCCGAGCAGCCCGTCATCGTTGGTGGAGAAGGCGGCGACGAGGTCGCGCACCAGCGACATCACGCTGGCGCGCCGCGTGCGCTGGTCTTCCTCGACCGGGGCATCGCCGCGGATGATGTGGCCGGCAAGCCGCGTCGCCGTCTTCTCGGAGATGACGACACAGGGCTCGCGCAAAACGTCAGCGAGGAAGGCGATCAGCACCTGCCCGCGCGCGTTCAGCGCTTCCAGCTTGAAATTGACGCCTGATGTCTCGAGCTTGAGCGGCGGATCGGAGAAGCCGAGGTCAAAACTCTCGTAGCGGCCGGGCACGGTCGTGCCCGAGGACAGCACCACGCCGCGGCGGCGGTCGAGCAGGCTCACGAGATCGTCGAGCCTGCTGGCGCCGCCGGTGAACTGCTCCGCCACGCGCGTGATCGCGAGACCCGCACGGGTCGCGTACTCACTTCTGGCCGGGAGGGCAAAGACTGTCCTGTTCATGTGATCCTCTTGGGGTCCTCTTACGAGACTTGCCGAGGGAACGCCACACAGGACAAACGATCAGGCCGCCGCGCTGTGCTGGCGACCTTCAACGATTTTGAGAAAAGAAATCGCACCGGCCACCTCGTCAGGAGGTGCGCCACCAAAGACGGGCTGGGCGGACGGCGATGCTCATGGGGGCGATACTCACCATGGCCCGGGGGCGGCGTCAAGGGCCGGAACCTGGGCCGGTTCGGACTGAAGCGCCCGCCAGCCGGGGATTGCTGCGCGTGACTAAAGCTCGTCGGCCTGAGGCACCCAGTCGAATTTGCGTTTCTTCCGATCCCATTTCAGGACAGAGCTATCGTCGCATTCCATGCACGCCGAGGCGACCAGCGTGCCGCCCTTCCCCTTCCGAAGCGCGCCGAACTGACGGTCCGTGTGCACAGCGTTGACAAACCGGACCTTGGGCTTTCCGTCGGCGGGGTGATCGAGGATCAGGACGAACCGGCCCTTCGGGCCGGCGCACTCCTGAAAGACGCCGACCACCGCGACCTGTCTTGCCGCCGTGTCGTCGAAGCGGCCTTCGACGGCAAACGACATGCCGGCTGACTGCATCACATCGACACCACCTTCGAACAGAAGCTCTTTCGGAATCAGGTCCTTGCGGAATTCAGTCGCCTTGCACCAGCTCTTGCGGATCTGGTTCGCGGGGATGCCGCGAACCTCGGTCGTGAATGGATGGAAATCCGCAATGACCCACCAGGCCTCTTTCTTGAGGTCGCCGTTCAGCGTGACGAATGCCTGCTGCGCCGCCGCCTGAGCCGTCGTCAGCGCGGTGACGCTGGCAACGCCGACCATCGATCCAATGATCAGCCCAAGAAGGCGCGTGAAAGACGACGTCGACATGCTCCGTTGCTCCCGATCGGTCGCTCCGGTCTCACCCCAAATGCTTCCTGAAAAACTCCGTCGCCCGGCCCCAGGCGAGCTCGGCGGCCTCGCGGTCGTGCACGGCCTGGCGCTGCTCGTTGACGAAGGCGTGCTCGGCGTCATAGCGGAACAGCTCGAGCGACTTGCCGGCGGCCTTCATGGCCTTCTCGAAGCCGCCCACCAGCTCCGGCGTGCACCAATCGTCCTTGTTGGCGAAATGGGCCTGCAGCGGGATCTTGACGTCGGCAGGCTTGGCCGCTTGCTCCGGCGGGATGCCGTAGAACACGACGCCGGCGGCGAGCTCCGGGATTTTCGTCGCGCCGATGATGGTCACGGCTCCGCCGAGGCAGAAGCCTGTGAGCCCGACCTTGGCGCCGTTGCGCGACAGGTACTGCGTGGCGCCGCGCACGGTCTGCGTGGTGGCGTCCATGAAGTCGAGCGAGTTCATCTCCTTGTTGGCGCTCTCCGTGTCGTGATACGGCACCACCTTGCCCTTGTAGAGATCGGGCGCCAGCGCATCGAAGCCGGCGAGCGCGAAGCGGTCGCACAGGCCCTTGATCTGGTCCGACAAGCCCCACCATTCCTGGATCACGACCACGCCCGGCGCGTTGCCGCGTGCGGCGTTGGCGAGATAGCCCGATGCGTCCTTGCCGTCCGGGCGCTTGAAGGTGATGGCGGTTCCCATGGTGTCCTCCGGGTGAGTTTCTGGGGGAGCGGTTGGCGGTATTTTGGCGGGTGCGGGCGCGTGAAGCAATCCACACTCTCGTCATTCCGGGGCGCGCGATAGCGCGAGCCGGGAATCCATAGGGCCACGGAGTTGGTGGACGAATGGATTCCGGGCTCGATGCTGACGTATCGCCCCGGAATGACAGTCCAACAAAAAAGCCCCCTTGCGGGGGCTTTTTCATTTCGTCTCGTCGCGCGCCGCTCAGTGCGAGTCGGCCCAGACCTTCTTCTTGGTGAAGTACATCAGGCCGGCGAAGATGATCAGGAACACGAACACCTGGAAGCCGAGGCGCTTGCGCGCTTCCATGTGCGGCTCGGCCGTCCACATCAGGAACGTGGTGACGTCCTTGGAGTACTGCGCGACCGTGGTCGGGGAGCCGTCGTCATAGGTCACCTGGCCGTCGCTGAGCGGCTTCGGCATCTTGATGGCGTGGCCCGGGAAGTACCTGTTGAAGTAGGAGCCCTCCGGGATGGTGACGCCCTCCGGCACCTTCTCCTCAAACCCCTGAAGCACCGCCGCGACGTAGTCCGGGCCCTGCTCCTGATACTGGGTGAAGAAGTCGAAGATGAACCAGGGGAAACCGCGCTTGTAGGAGCGCGCCTTGGTGATCAGCGACAGGTCGGGCGGCGCCGCGCCGCCATTCGCCGCACGGGCGGCCTGCTCGTTCGGGAACGGTGACGGGAAATAATCCGCCGGCCGGCCCGGGCGCTCGAACATGTCGCCGGCATCGTTCGGGCCGTCCTTGACCTTGTACTCGGAGGCGAAGGCCGCCGCCTGGGCCACGGAATAGCTGGGTCCGCCGGGCTCCGCGAGGTTGCGGAAGGCGACATAGGACAGGCCGTGGCAGCTGGCGCAGACTTCCTTGTAGACCTTCAGGCCGCGCTGGAGCGCGCCGCGGTCGAACTTGCCGAAGGGACCGGCGAACGACCATTTGTTGCCCGGGGGCGTGTCGCTGCCTTCCGAGGCGCGGGCGTCCTGCAAGCTGCCGAGGAACAGCGCGCCGGCGGCGACCAGCGCGACCGCGACGGAAGCCACGGCCTTGCTGCCCTTGGCGAGAATCGCCTCCGAGATCGAGTTCGGCACCGGCCGCGGCGTCTCGATGCGCGAGAGCAGCGGCAGCACGATCAGGAAGTAGGCGAAGTAGCAGACCGTCAGGACGCGGCCGGCGACCACGTAGATGCCCTCCGGCGGCTGCGCGCCGAGATAGCCGAGCAGGATGCAGACCGCGACGAAGATCCAGAAGAACTGCTTGGCCAGCGGGCGGTACTTCGACGACCTGGTCTTGGCGGCATCGAGCCAGGGCAGGAAGCACAGGATGATGATCGCCCCGAACATCGCGATGACACCCGCGAGCTTGTTCGGAATCGAGCGCAGGATCGCGTAGAACGGCAGGTAATACCATTCCGGCACGATGTGCGGCGGCGTCACGCCCGGGTTCGCCGGAATGTAGTTGTCGGCATCGCCCAAGTAGTTCGGCATGTAGAAGATGAACCAGGCGTAGAGCAGCATGAAGCAGGCGACGCCGAACATGTCCTTGATGGTCGCGTGCGGCGTGAACGGCACCGTGTCCTTTTCCGTCTTCGGCTCGACGCCATCAGGGTTGTTCTGGCCGGCGACGTGCAGCGCCCAGACGTGGAGCACCACGACGCCCGCGATCACGAACGGCAAGAGATAGTGCAGCGAGAAGAAGCGGTTCAGCGTCGGGTTGCCGACCGAATAGCCGCCCCACAGCAGCGTCACGATGCTCTCGCCGACATAGGGAATGGCGGAGAACAGGTTGGTGATGACGGTGGCGCCCCAGAAGCTCATCTGGCCCCAGGGCAGCACGTAGCCCATGAAGCCGGTCGCCATCATCAGGAGGTAGATGATGACGCCGAGGATCCACAGCACCTCGCGCGGCTCCTTGTACGACCCGTAGTAAAGGCCGCGGAACATGTGGACGTAGACGGCGACGAAGAACATCGAGGCACCGACCGCGTGCATGTTGCGCAGCAGCCAGCCGTAGTTCACGTCACGGACGATCAGCTCGACCGACTTGAAGGCGAGATCGGCATTCGGCGTGTAGTGCATCGCCAGGATCACGCCGGTCAGGATCTGCATCCCCAGCATGAAGGAGAGGATGGCGCCGAAGGTCCACCAGTAGTTCAGGTTGCGCGGGGTGGGATAGGCGACGAAGGAGGAATGGATGAGACCAAAGATCGGCAGACGTCGCTCGATCCATTGCAGGGCCGGATTGCTCGGCTGGTAGTCGGATGGTCCGCTCATGATGCGATCCTGAGGAAATAGTACGACGAGACGGCGCGAAGCTTCGGACGTGGGTCCGAAGCTCAGCCGATCTGGATTTTGGTGTCGGAAACGAACTGGTACGGCGGCACCGGCAGGTTCGCGGGCGCGGGCCCCTGGCGGATGCGGCCGGACGAATCGTACTGCGAACCATGGCAGGGGCAGAAGAACCCGTCGTAATTGCCTTCATGGGCAATCGGGATGCAGCCGAGATGGGTGCAGATGCCGATCACCACCAGCCACTGTTCGTGGCCGGACTTGACCCGGGCCTCGTCGGACTGCGGATCGGGCAGGCTCGCGACGTTGACGGCGCGCGCCTCGTCGATCTGCTTCTTGGTGCGGTGGCTGATGTAGATCGGCTTGCCGCGCCAGAACACCTTGATGTCCTGGCCCTCGGCGATCGGGCTGAGATCGACCTCGATCGGCGCACCGGCGGCGATGGTCGAAGCATCAGGATTCATTTGAGAGATGAAGGGCCAGAGCGCGGCCGCGCCCCCTACTGCTGCAGCTGCCCCCGTTGCAACGAATAAGAAATCACGGCGTGTCGGATGGTCCGCCGAAGACGCTGTCGTCACGATTCCAACCCTTTCTTCTTATGCTGCCGGTGGAACCGCTCCAGGAGCCCCCCAAAGGTCCCTAGAGCAGTGCTGCCGGCGCCCGCGGCCCCCCGCGGCGGCAGAACTTCGCTTGTCCCCACCAGAATAGGGCGAAAACAGCAGTCCAGAATCGTTCTATTGGCACCCTTGCCGGGCGAGCGCAAGCCCGCTAACGGCGGGGAAGCGTGCAATGCACGAATTCCCGGGCAGGCGATGTTTTATTGAGACATTTCCGGCCCGCAACCCACCCTCCGCCGCCCATGCAGATAGCGCTTTTCCAGCCCGACATCCCCCAGAACACCGGCACGATTCTCCGGCTGTGCGCCTGCCTGGGCATCGCCGCCCATATCATCGAACCTGCGGGGTTCCCTGTCTCCGACCGGCATTTCCGCCGGGCGGGAATGGATTATCTCGATCAGGTCAGCATTACCCGCCATGACTCCTGGGCGAAGTTCGAGGACTGGCGCGCAGCACAAGGCTACCGCCTGCTGTTGTTCACCACCAAGGCCGCCACCGACTACCGCGATTTTCGTTACCAGACGTCGGACATCCTGCTATTCGGACGCGAGAGCGCCGGCGTCACCGACGCCGTGGTCGAGGCCGCCGATGCGCGGCTGGTGATCCCGGTCATGCCAGGGCTGCGATCGCTCAATGTCGCCATGAGCGCGGCGATGGCCGCAGGCGAGGCGTTGCGGCAGATCCGGAACCCGAGCGGTCCACAGGATTGAGGAGAGACCAGTGAGCTACGCGGTCAAGGAGATCTTCCTGACCCTGCAAGGCGAAGGCGCCCATGCCGGGCGTGCGTCCGTGTTCTGCCGCTTTGCCGGCTGCAACCTCTGGAGCGGCCGCGAGGCCGACCGTCAGGACGCGACCTGCAAGTTCTGCGACACGGATTTCGTCGGCACCGACGGCACGCTCGGCGGCCGCTACGCCTCGGCTACGGACCTCGCGGACACCATCGCGGCGCAATGGACGGCAACGGCCGCCAACCGCTACGTGGTGCTGACCGGCGGCGAGCCGCTGCTCCAGGTCGATACCGCCCTGATCGCGGCGCTCCATGCGCGAGGTTTCGAGATCGGCGTCGAGACCAACGGCACGATCGAGGCGCCCGAAGGGCTCGACTGGATCTGCGTCAGCCCGAAGGGCGGCAGCGAGCTGGTGCTGCGCCGCGGCCACGAGTTGAAGCTGGTCTATCCGCAGGCCCTCGCCGCGCCCGAGACCTTCGAAGGCCTCGCCTTCGAGCGCTTCTCGCTGCAACCGATGGACGGCCCCGAGGTCGCCGAGAACACCGCACGGGCGATCGACTACTGCCTGCAACATCCGCAATGGCGGCTCAGCGTGCAGACGCATAAATCGCTCGGCATCAGATAGGATCGGACTTTCGAACAGATGTGGGAATTGACGAAATCGTTTCGCTTCGAGGCGGCGCATTCGCTGTCGGGAACGACGTTTGGCGCGGCGAGCGAAGAGATCCACGGCCACTCCTTCCGCGCCGAGGTGACGGTGCGCGGCACGCCCGATCCCGACACCGGCATGGTGGTCGATCTCGGCCTGCTCCAGCGCGCCATCGAGGACGTGCGCCTGACACTCGACCACAAGTACCTCAACAAGATCGAGGCGCTGGGCACCCCGACGCTGGAAAACCTGTCGCGCTTCGTCTGGGAGCGACTGGCGCATATCGGCAAGCTGACCCGCGTCAGCATCCACCGCGACAGTTGCAACGAGAGCTGCACCTATTACGGTCCGCAAGGATAGCTACGATCGTGGTCTCGTAGGGTGGGCAAAGCGCAGCGTGCCCACCATCAAGTGCGACGATGAAGAATGGTGGGCACGGCGCAAGGGCGCCTTTGCCCACCCTACGAGAGCCAGTTTGGGAATTGCATATGGACGCTTCAGCCATCGAAGACCGCAAGACGCGCGCCCGCGCCTGGTTCGAGCGCTTGCGTGACGACATCTGCGCGAGCTTCGAGCGCCTGGAGGATGATGCGCCGCAAGGCCTCTATCCCGGCGAGACCGGCCGCTTCACACGCACGCCGTGGCAGCGCACCGACCACACTGGCGCGGCCGGCGGTGGCGGCGTGATGTCGATCATGCATGGCCGGCTGTTCGAGAAGGTCGGCGTGCACTGCTCGACCGTGCACGGCGAATTCGCCCCCGAGTTTCGCGCCCAGATCCCCGGTGCCGCGGAGGACCCAAAATTCTGGGCGTCCGGCATCTCGCTGATCGCGCACCTGCGCAATCCGCACGTGCCCGCCGTGCACATGAACACGCGCTTCGTCGTGACGACAAAAGCCTGGTTCGGCGGCGGCGCCGATCTCACGCCGGTGCTCGATCGCCGGCGCACGCAGGAGGATGCGGACAGCATCGCCTTCCACGCCGCGATGAAGGAAGCCTGTGCGCAGCCGAACGGCGTTGCCGATTACGACAAGTACAAGACATGGTGCGACGAATATTTCTATCTGCCGCACCGCAAGGAGGCGCGCGGCATCGGCGGCATCTTCTACGACTGGCACGACAGCGGCGACTGGGACGCCGACCTCGCCTTCACCCAGGATGTCGGCCGCGCCTTCCTGAAGATCTACCCTGACATCGTCCGGCGCAATTTCGCGAGCGCCTGGACGGCTGCGGACCGCGAGGAGCAACTGATCCGGCGCGGCCGCTATGTCGAGTTCAACCTGCTCTACGACCGCGGCACCATCTTCGGGCTCAAGACCGGCGGCAACGTGGACTCCATCCTGTCGTCGCTGCCGCCGGAGGTGAAGTGGCCATGAACGCCGTGATGCGTCCGCTCCCCCGCGCCATGCTGATCGACATGGACGACACCATCCTGTCGGCCTATGGCCGGCCCGAGATCGCCTGGAACACGATCGCGAACGAGTTCGCCGAGGAGCTTGCGCCGCTGCCGCCGGCGCAGGTCGCGACCGCCGTGCTGGCCTTCGCGCGAAACTTCTGGGCGAGCGCGGAAGCCGCCTGGCGGATGAAGCTCGCCGAGGCGCGGCACCTGACGGTCAAGGGCGGCTTTGCCGCGCTTGCGGCCGCCGGCCATCGCGCCCTGCCCGACGACCTCGCCATCCGCCTCGCCGACCGTTTCACCGCCTATCGCGAGGAGGAGATGTTCGTGTTCCCCGGCGCGCATGAGGCGATCGACAGGCTGAAGGCGCTCGGCATCAAGCTGGCGCTGGTGACCAACGGCGCCGCCGACATGCAGCGCGCCAAGGTCGAGCGTTTCGAGCTCTCGCACCGCTTCCACCACATCCAGATCGAGGGCGAGCACGGCTTCGGCAAGCCCGAGGAGCGCGCCTATCTGCACGCGATGGAGGCGCTCGGCGTCACGCCTGCGGACACCTGGATGATCGGCGACAATCTGGAATGGGAAGTCGTCACCCCGCAGCGTCTCGGCATCTATGCGATCTGGATGGACGTGCATGGCGACGGTCTGCCCGAAGGCTCGACCGTCAAGCCCGATCGCATCATCCGCTCGCTGACCGAGCTGGTGCCGGACCAGCCGTAACGGGGCTCGCAAACAAAACTGCGAAAACAACCCCATGCACAGTAGCCGGCTGCTGCAAAATCAAAGGCTTGCGGATTTTACGAATCGCGTTTGACCCGTCGGGCAAAACAGGGGCATAATGCCATCGTCGGGATGTGTGCGATGAAGGCACTTCCGTCTGAGCCGTCTCCCCGCATTCGAGCAGTCCGCGCATCGACCGCGCAATCCATCGCTCGCCCGCCCCGTTTTCCCGGTGTCATGACCGCCTGCTAGCCTCCTCCGAGTTGGTCAACTCAACCCGAAAGGACAATCCATGGACTTGAAAGCCGGCGATGTCGTGATGCTGAAATCCGGCGGCCAGCCGCTGACGGTTGCGGAGGTGAAGGAGGACGAGGTGCTCTGCCTCTGGATGGGCATGGAAGGCGATCTCTTCCGCGAGACGCTGCCGCTGGCCGCGCTGGTGCAGGTGGAAGAAGAGGACGACGAAGACGAGGATGACGACGAGGACGAAGACGAGGAGTAGGCGCCTCTAGGACCGCACCCTCGTCAGATCGGAGCGTTCCGCTCCGGCGCTCCTGATGTCCGCTGCTCCGCCGATGACGCGCCATAGCGGACATCACTGGATGTCACAGAAGAGCCGGAAGCCGACACCGCAACCGCTCCGGGCGCGTCGTCCGCATTCTCCTCGGCCACATGCGCATGGCAGTCATCCGCAGAAATCGTTTCAACCCCCGGTAGTCAGGTTCGGAAGTTTCGGCTAGCATTTTGCGGCGTGCAAACATTGGGACGGAATGTCCGTCCTTGAAAGGACATGTCATGAGCTTGTCGTCAGGATTTGTCGCGCCTTCAGCCTTCGCTTTCTTGTCAACGGTCTTGCTGTGCGGCCCGGCGGTGTCGCAAACCTCAACAAGCTCCGCCACCACGATTCCTAACGTCACGGTCGAAGCGCCGAAGCAGGCGGCAAGGCCGAAACAGGCGGTCAACACCGGGGCATCTCGCCCGACCTCGTCAACCCGCCACATCCGATCGGCAACCGCTCAACCGTCATCCGCTCGAACGCCATCGCCGGCGCCGGGTTCACCATTGGCGAGGATTGCCGCGCTGGAGAAGCGCGCCAGCAGTTGCAACGGTGGCTGTCAAACAAGCTTCAGACACGGCAAGGATCCCTGGGTCGGGTGCAGCGAGTCGGGCGGCGGACAAACCGATGCACCCTTCTCGCCGACCTGCACAGACACCATCACTCACAAGAACTACGTGGATTGCGTCGAGACCAAGGTGTTCCTGGGCGACTACCGCAACAGGGCCTACTGGATCTGCAGCAGCCTCTCCGCCGGCAACAAGTTTCAAGTCGCAGAACTCAAGCGATCAAAGCGCTAGCGCTAAAGCATGATCCGGAACGGTTTTCCGAGAGGATCATGCGTAAACAACATCCAAAGCGCGATGACGATTCATCCAAATCGCGCCGCGCTTTGGCCCTGCCAAGCGGACCTAAATGACTTATCTCGCGACCTCGCAGATCGGCCAGAATCCCAACACCGATACGACTGAAGATCGCCAACCAGTCGGCCTCTAGGCCGTGTACTCATAAACCCGCGCTGCACATCGTATTAAGTCCGCTCTGCCTGTGATAGCGGCGCGTTGGCGCACCTCACGCTAGGTCTGGGTTGGGCCACTAGACGACACTGACTACCCGCGCGGACCCCAGAGAATGATGGCCGCGCCAATTAGGCACACTGAAGCGCCGGCGATGTCCCAGCGATCAGGACGCACGCTCTCGATTATCCAGAGCCAAAAAAGCGAGGCGACAATGTAGATGCCGCCGTAGGTGGCGTAGGCGCGCCCCGCCGCCTCGGTCTCGACGAGTGTCAGCAGGTAAGCAAACACAAGGAGGGAAAATACGCCTGGAAGTAACCACCATATCGGCTTGCTAATACGCAACCATCCCCAGAACGCAAAACAACCGGCGATTTCGGCGATCGCGGCGCCAACATAGACGACAACAGTCTTCATGGGAGCGGACACTGTCACAGCATCCGCTGCCGCTCAAGGCAGCGGATGAAAGATGCGCGGTCACGCCTGCAACGCGCGGATGAGAGGTCTCTCAATCAGCGGCCACAACACTGCGATAGCCAATAGCACTGTCGATCCTGCCATCACCACGAGGGTTGACGGGGCCGGCCTGCGCCGCGTCCGGCGCGACTGCCACACAATCCACCCCCATGCGCCTGCAACGGAGAGAAGAGCAAGTACGGTTACCAATAGGTGCATGCTGACGAACCACGCCAACAACGTTCCGGTGCTCGCGAGCATCGCTGCGGGGAGTGCAAAGGGCAAGACGCAGCATACGCCGCAAGCGACCGCGCCGATTGAAAGCGTCACCGCCGTGACGCTAGCAGCCTTCGACCCGGGCAGCTCCTCCGCAGGCGTCTTGGCTGCCGAGGCCGACGTGGCGCACGCACATGAAGAGACTATGGGCGTTTTAGCCACAAATTGTTCAAACAGAGCGTCCGCGACTTCCCGAGCCGCTTGGGGCGCGGTGATGGTAAGGCAGATGTCATTACGCGATTCATGCAACTGGAACGTAAGGAAAGCGCAGCAGCTTTGCTCATTGCGAACCATCTCATGCACCCGAGCGCGCGCTTCGATCGCGTAGTGCAATTCCAACACGAGATCGCGGCGCTCGTGACTGCGGAGCGCGTCTTTGTTCAAGGCGGCGATCCAGGCGAGCCGGTCTTCGTACGCTCCAGCCGCTAGTGTGCAGGCGATAGGGGTGGCCTCAGCGATTGACATGGAAGAATCTCTCCAGGAGGTGACTAGAACCGAGCTTGCACTAACCGTACCCCCTCAAGTAACTTGAGGTTCAAGAAAAAAGATTCACAGGGAAATCAATGCGATGGACGGTCTAAAGATCGGCATGCTGGCGAAACGGACCGGCACCAACGCGCCGACGATCCGCTATTACGAGGAAATTGGATTGTTGCGGTCGGCGGACCGTCAGGCCGGTGGTCAGCGCGTCTACGGCGATGCCGACGTGAAACGGCTGTCCTTCATCCGCCGTTGCCGCGAGTTTGGCTTCTCGATCGAGCAGGTGCGCTCGCTGGTGGAGTTGATGCAGGACCCCACACAGTCCTGCGTTCATGCCCGCGACCTTGCACAGGAGCACTTGATCACGGTGCGGGCGAAGCTGGCAGAACTCAAGGCACTGGAGCGCAGTATCGCAGCCTTTGTCGCGAGCTGCGATACATCATGTGCGGGCGGCCCGGGACCCGAATGCGTGATCCTTGATGACCTCTCGAAGGGCCGCATAGAAGTTTCCAGCAGTTCAAAAAGACGCCGCTCGCCTTGCGGGACTTGTTCGTAGCTGCAGCAAGTCCGGCATGGGTCACAAGCCGCCGATCACGCTCAAGGTGGGAGATTTCCGCTTTGCGTTGGTAAGCCGACGTTTATGAGTACGCGTCCTAGTTTGCGAGCCTGCGATTGCAGGCAACCCTGTCTTCGTTCGTGGCGAGCGAATCGTAATCGTCTGCAAGCCTGAGGTAGACCTTACGCAGTCCCTCATCCGAGGTGCATAACGCCATCGTTCGGTACTCCTCGGCTACGTGCCGATGCCGGGCGGCTTCCGCCATGTAATCCGTATTCATCGCAAGCTCCCTGGAGCCCGACCGTCCGTCCCGGCGCGAGGGGACCATTGCGATAGATCAACGACTGCAAGACATCAGCAACCGGCGCGGATCCTTGCCGGCCACTTCTGCTCGACACTCGGCAGCCGCACTTGGACGAGCACCGAGCCAGGCAGTCTCGGGCCACAGGCAGACGTTACGGGTCGGCTCATCCCGGGCGAAGCCGACCTCCCAACGACAAACCAAGTCAGACTTACTTCCGTGGCTCGGTCACCACTTTGGTTGATCCGTCCGGCGCTGCCTGCATTCCCGGTGGGCTTTGACCTTGCGGGCTTTCCGGCGGCGCGCCACCCGACTTCGTGTCGAGCGGTCCGGTCCAACCTTGTGGTTGCAATTGACCTTTTTCTTCAGGTGCCGAGCGTCCAGTTGTCATGTCCTTGGGATCGGTCTGTGCTGTCGCAAATCCGCACGACAACGCCCAGCCAACCGCCGTTATCAGAATGATCCGCATTGCGAGACTCCGCTTGGCTGATCGAACCAACAGGCTGGTCCCGCTTCAGTTCCTTGTTGTGTCGTGCAAGCGTTCAAACTCCCGGTAAACGATCTCCGAGTTGGGTCGCAAGCGGCGGTGTGACACAGCGTGACGGCGCACTTAATCGGCCCGCCGCTTCAAATTCAGCAGGCACCGACCGACGCCGGCGCTGCTTAGCCGTGAAGCTGCGAGTTGAGGCCGTCCCAATTGGATGTGCGTCTGGTTGCCTCAAGAGCGCCGCTCTGCGAGTTGCGGCGAAAAAGAAGACCCTTTTGCCCTGAAAGGTCCTTGGCTTTCAGCACCCGGCCATCTTCCAAAAGGATGCGCGCGCCCGCCGTGACGTAACAGCCCGCCTCGACGACACAATCGTCACCCAGTGATATGCCGATACCGGCGTTGGCTCCGATCAGGCAGCGCTCGCCAACCGTAATCCTCTCTTTGCCTCCTCCTGACAGCGTGCCCATGATCGAGGCCCCGCCACCAACGTCGCTGCCACGTCCCACGACCACGCCGGCGCTGATCCGCCCTTCGACCATGCAGGGACCGAGCGTGCCTGCGTTAAAATTGCAAAAGCCTTCATGCATGACGGTCGTGCCCGGCGCCAAATAGGCTCCGAGCCTTACGCGATCCGCATCTGCAATTCTCACGTCCGCAGGCGTCACATAGTCTGTCATGCGCGGAAACTTGTCCACGCCCGTCACCTCGAACGCGAGGGCACGCTTTCGCGCGACCATTTGCGCTTCCGGTACACGGGAGCATTCGCAGGGACCGAGGGTCGTCCAGGCAACGTTGGGTAACAGACCGAAAATGCCTTCAAGGTTCTGGCAATTGGGCTGGACGAGCCGGTGGCTCAGGAGATGGAGTCGAAGATAGGCGTCGTGCACATCAGTCGGCGCAGACGCGAGAGAGTCAATCTCTGTGCGGATTGGAACGATGTCGACATTGCGAATGTCGTCGTGTCGCGCATATCCGTCAGCCGGCTCACCCAACGATCCAATGATCTCGTCCGTCGTCAGCCGCACCGTTGCCGCCTTGCCGGCCTCCTTGACCAGGCTCAGCTGAAGAAACCAGGAATCCAACACGCGACCGTCAGCGGCAATCGTCGCAAATCCCTCGCCTCTCGCGCCTCTCAGCTCCATCGTCATTTGAATTGCTCACACTGCGATCCCACACCTAGTGCATACGCGAGTTCTCCCGGAATTGGCAACTTCTGCACGCTCAAACGCATCCGTTTGAGGTCACACGAGTACGACCAGCTTGTCTGCCGCTCAATTGACCCCGCCCCGCGCCGACGGAGGATCGGCTAGACCGCTTTGTTGCGCACTCGACGGAGGTTGCTGGTTCACCCGCTCGGCGGCGGCCGTGGCCATATATTTCGAATAGAGTTCAGCAATCCGCGCGCGCCACATGCCGACGAATGCTCCGGATGTCAGCTTGTCGACCGATTTCCACGCCTGCTTGACGGCCGGAAGCGTGTTCCGCCAGATCGCGCGTTTGCACCATTTCTCGCCTTTTTCCTTGCCCTCGCCGGTGGCACACATTGATTTCCAGGCGATGCGATCAGGTTGGCTGATGTGCTCGGCGGCGCCTTCCCAGCCCTGTTGATGGATCAGGTATAGATCGCTCAAGGTCGGCTTCTGGTGCGTCACCCACTCGAACAGCACGCCTTCGGTAATGACCTTGTAGGCTGCCGCTACGGCATTGTCGCGGGGACTGCGAATCTGCCCCGAGCCGAACTTGTTGAACTCATATTCACTCAGCTGGAACAGGCCGATATACGACCCGGTGCGCTGCTTGGGATCGAACCCGGACTCGACCTTCGCGACCGCTTTCATGAAATTGAAATCGAGACCGAACGCATCGGATGCGCGCTTGATCTCCTCAATCGGCGTTCCGACCAGGGTGTCCTTGAGGGATCTCAAGACGATTTCCGCCGGCTTTTCGGCAGGCGGAGTTTCGGACCACACGTAATAGATCAGATACTGGAAATTCTGGCTCGCCGGTGCGGGGCTGGACGCATCATCAAATGCATAGGGCATTGACGGCGCCGGCTGCGCGGTATCGCGGTGGTCCAACGCTTCCGATTTCGCCACGATGGAATCGTCATCCATCTTGGCTTGGGCCATCAATGACAGACCAGAAGCCTCCCCGGACGCCGCGCCAGGCGAGGATTCAAGTCCGGCAGGTATCTCCGATATTGCGGCGGAGGACGAAGGCCCAACGGACGTCCCGGCCCTCACGGACCACGTTGCACCGGGCACGCGCGCCCCTGGCGTGCTTCCGCCGGCCTCATGAAGCGTCCCCGTGAATGCAACGACACCCACGATGCAGGCGGCCTGCAAGGCTTTCATCGCCCCCCAACTCCGCGGCAGGGTTCCCGAAACAAAGCTACTCCCATATTGCCCGCTGTCCAAGGCGAGGCGGCCGTGCTGATGCTTTACCGAAGCTAGCTGTTACCGAAATGCGACATCCTTATCCTTATCGCCCGTCGCGCCTCTTCGGCGAGGAACGAGCTGCCCGCCGCGATCGCGCCGTCCCTGGCGCGCGCGATGCGGATATCCCTGTCGGCTAGAAGAACCCGGCGCTGAGATCCAATCCTGATGTCAGCGACAACAGCCACACGAACAGGATGGCTCCGCACAGCAGCGCGATCTGCTTGAGGAGATCGGCCCGCAGCGACGACGCGGGAAACGCCCGTATGAAGGCGTTTGCGATGATGGCCGTGACGAGTGCGCGCATGGCGGCTTCCAGCGGACTACCGGCCTACCATCGAACGACGCGCGTCTCGCACGAGCTCGCGTGTCTGCCGTCGGTGACTGCGAGCCGCTTCGATCTCCCAAAAGGCCCAGACGAAGCACGCTCCAAGAAAGCCTGAAATCGCGATGAGCAGGAATGCCTGATCGGCGGCGCTCTTGATCATGAAATGTCCAATGAAGATCAAATTTCAAAGCGAGCGAAACGGCCGAAGAACGATCCGATCAGGGAACGTTGACGCCCGGCATCGGACCGGTGGGTCGGATCGACACCTCGGTCGGCTGCAGCAGCGCAAAGGCCGCGAGCAAAATCAAAGCGGCGCATGGCAGCGTGATGAAAAAGCCGGGATACCATCGCCTATTCACGCCGCCGGGCATAGCGAGCCGGCGCGCGCCCATTGCTGTGCGCATCGTTGATCTTTCTCAATATCGCTACGGTGAGAGGACCCATCCTCCCAGCACCCAGGCTGACTATGGCGCCACGCGATACATCTGAGAACTACCTAGAAAGGTGGCCTGCCGTCGCTTATGAATGTTCGCACGGGTCCACGACCCGCACATGCTTTGAGAATGACATGCACGTCTCCACGGATCCCACCAATCCGCGCAATCAAGAAATCTACGCACTCTGGGATCAACTCGCGGACTTCTCGGTCGGCGACGGCGACGCAGCGCTGACGCACCTGTTGTCCGCGCTGTGCACGATGTTGTCGGCACGCAATGCGCTGTGGGGCGTGCTGGTGCGGTTGCCTTCGCCGAAGCGGGCCGATCCCTTGCTCGGCTGGCGTCCACGCCTCGTCCGGGTGCTGGACCCGATACCGGCCGTCGCAGCGTCCGTGCAGAAGCAATACGACAAGCTCTGGTCCGACAATGTCGACCTGTCCCAGATCCTCTCCATGGCGGGAGACGAGCCGTTCCGCGTCCGCCTGCTGTTCGAAGCGCTGCCGCCGGCATGGTTCGAGGGCGAGCATTATCGGCGGCACTATCTGGACGTCGGCTTCGCCGACAGCATTTCCGTGCGCATTGCGCTCAATGACGACGTGAGGGTCCGCCTGTTCGTTTTTCGCGATACGCAGGCCCCCCGCTTCACGGCGCAGGACGCCCAGCTTCTCGGCTTCACGATGCGCGGGTTGAGATGGTTTCAGCGGCAACAGCTGCTCAGCCACGGCCTGCTCATCGCCAACGCGTCCCTGACGCCCGCCGAACGCAAGGTGTTGCTGGCCCTGCTCGACGGGCATACGGAAAAGCAGATCGCGCAGAAGCTCGACCAGAGCCCGAACACCACGCACTTCCACGTCAAGTCGATCTACGGCAAGTTCGGCGTGAGCAATCGCGCGACGCTCACCTCGCTGTGGCTCGGCAAGCTGCGATAGCGAACTGCCGTCGCAGTCTCATGGTGATCCGGGCCGAAGGCCTCTAGGCGATCAGCTGCTTCGCCGCCGCCGAGATCATCACCAGCCCGCCGGTGATGACAGCGACGTCGAGGATCGCGGTGTGGATGTGCACCGGCATCCGCTCGACGAAGGCCTTTGCCAGGAAGGCGCCGGGGATCGCGATGCCGCCGATCAGGAGCGCGAAGGCGAGCACCTGCGCATTCACCGCGCCGGCGAGGCCGAACACGGAGATCTTGATGAGGCCGGTGCCGAGCGAGATCAACGCGTCGGTGGCGATCACGGCGGCGCCCTCGAGGCCGGCGGCCATCAAGAGCGAGAGCAGGATCACGCCCGAACCCGACGTGCCGCCGACCAGCACGCCGTAGCCCACCGAGCCGGCGGCAAGGCCGGTGTCGCCGATCCTGACCTGGCGCCGTCGCAGGACGCGGCGCAGCGGCACGCTCAGGATCAGCATGCTGCCGATCACCAGCGCGGCGCCGGCATTGGTGAGGCGCGTGTAGCCGTAGGCGCCGAGCGCGGTCGTCAGCGCCGCGCAGGCGAGCACGATCAGCGCACGGCGGCGGTCGGCATAGCGGAGATAGGCAAGCGCGCGGCTCGCATTGGTCAGCATCGCGGAGATCGCGATGATCGGCACCACCGGCTCGGCGCCGACCAGCGGCACCAGCACCAGCGGCATCAGCGCCCCGGTGCCGTAGCCGGCGAGACCACCGATGATCGAAGCAAACAACGCCATCAACGCGACCAGCAGGAGCTGAAAAATCGAGATGTCGGCGAAGCCTGAAACGATGGTCACGTTTTCCCGTCGCGGCTGACGCGTGCCGCAGCTTGATCGGCGATGGAAGCGAGCGCGGCCTGCTCTAGGGGAAAATCCGCCGCAAGCCAAGCGTCCTCGGCCAATGTCAACACATGTTGAGCGGTTGATGATCGCAGGCGATCTGCGCCTGCGATCACTCCTTCAATCAGAACCGAACAGGCTCTAGAAGCGATAGTTAAGACCGACGCGCGCGGTGTTGAAGGTGGCGCGGCCGACATTGGCGCTAATCGAGGCCGGCGTATCGCCGGGAAAGAAGACCGCCAGAGCCGTTTCGGTGATTTTCTTCCCAGCAAGGCTTACATATAGATATTCGGCCTTGAGGGTCATGCGCTCTCCGAGCGCGTATTCAAATCCACCGCCCACTGTCCATCCCGCAGTTGCGTCGCGCGACACGCCGGAGAAGCAGGTGGTGCCGCTCGCGCATGTGAAGCCGCTGTTGTCGGGCCCAGTGAATGTGAAACGAACGGTACTATCGTTGATGTAACTTCCGCTGCGCGTGACCTGACCATAGGCCAGACCACCGGTGACATAGGTCAACAGCGTGCTGGTCGGCAGGTAGCCGAGGCGGGCCCGCACCGTGCCGAACCAGTCGATCCGCTCGTCTAAGGGGGCCGAGTACGGACCTGGAATGGGCACCGGGGGCATGACACCTGAACTAATGCCTGAGCCTTTGATGCCGGACCAGTTGAAGTCGGCCTCAAGGCCGACAAGCCAGCCCGTGCCGAGCTGTCGGTTGTAGCCGAACTGCAATCCGCCGAGCGCACCCGACGTCTTGAACGACGCTGGTGGCGGGATGCCGTCAAAAACAGACAAGAGACGGGTCGCGTCATCGTTCGGGGCAAAACTCAGGTCGCGATCGCCCCAGCCGTAGCCAACGTTCACACCGGCGTAAAATCCGGTCCAGTCATAGACCGGGACCGGCTGTGCCTTCACCGGCAGGTCGGCAGCGGATGCCGACGACAGCATCATGCCTGAAGCGACAACAGCGGCCGCGATCAATCTTCTCATGTTTAGAAATTCCCAAAAGGTCCGTCGTTCGGAAAGACTACCGAGCCGCGCTTGGGTCGTCTTGTCCGCGAAGGTGCTGGGCTTGATCGAAACGGTACAGCGCAAGGATCGCTGGCGAATGTGATTTCGGCGCAACGGTCGGCGGCCGAAGTCTTGACCTATCCGGCACTGAACTTGACCTGGGATGCACGGCGGTCCGCTTTTGCATCACATCGGTGGACAGGCGGATGGATGCCTTTCACGCGGCCTCATGATACCAATGGAACCGGCGCGCGAGGATTATGGACGGATATGCCAAAGGTAGAATTTTCATCGGACCAGCTTCCATCCCACTTGAATGACAAGGCCCGATTCCGCCTGTGGCACGACATATGGATGGAACAACTCGGCAAGGCCGACATGAAGCACGCGGAGGACAAGCCGTTCTATACCGCGTCGAAGAATGTCCTTCTTGGCGAATTGAGCGTCGGCCGGTTTGCCACGACGACGGGACACTACGTGCGCACGCGCAAGGACGTGGCCAATGATCGCGACGATATTCTTGTCGGCTTTTATCGCAGCCCCCAACCGCAATTATGGACGGTGGGAAACCAGGAGCTTGAGCTGAAACCGGGAAGCGTCGTCGCCTTCAACATCGCCCAACCGGTCTCTAGCTTTACGAACGGCCTCACGGCGTGGAATTTGGCATCCATACCTCGTGCGCAACTTCTGAAACTTGTTCCGCATGCCGATCATCGCGCGGCAATGTTGCTCGACCCGGCCAATCCGGCGGTACGGCATCTCGAGCGCACCATCAATTTTCTCCTTGAAGCCGATGAAGTCCACGAAGACCCGGAGTTGACGCGGCGCGCCAAGACCATGCTCCAAGATTTGATCGTGTTGGCGCTCGGCGCGCGCGGCGAAATCGCGGAGATCGCGGCGGAACGCGGCTTGCGCGCCGCGCGGCAGCGCGAACTGATTGCAATCATTGAGAAGCGCTTCGCCGAGCCGTCTCTGTCGATCACGACCATCGCGGATGCTCTTAATCTGTCGCGCCGCTATGTGAGCGATTTGCTGCTCGAAAGCGGCGCCACATTCTCCGAGCGCGTCCTTGAATTGCGCTTGCAGAAGGCGCGGGCAATGCTGACGGACGTTCGCTACGACGACACGAAAGTGAGCGACATCGCCTTTGCCTGCGGCTTCAATGAAGTGACTTACTTCAATCGCCGCTTCCGCGATCACTTCGGCCGCTCACCGACGCAATATCGAATGGGAACGAACCACAGCGATACATGATTGGCGTTACAGTCGGGCACCACTGCGCCGGTTTCAACAACGCCATCAACGCGACCAGCAGAAGCTGAAGGATCGAGATGTCGGCGAAGCCTGAAACGATGGTCAATTTTTCTCGTCGCGGCTGACGCGTGCCGCGGCTTGATCGGCGATGGAAGCGAGCGCGGCTTCCTCCAGGGGAAAATCCGCCGCAAGCCAGGCGTCTTCCGCAAGCGTCAACACATGTCCGAGCGCAGGTCCTTCCGCGAGGCCGCGCGCGATGAAGTCGGCTGCGCGAAGCGGGAATTTCGGCGCAGTCCAGCGCTGCGGCAGCTCGGCGAGCGCGCGCCAGCGCGGCGAATGCACCTCACCGGCGGCGCGCGCCCAGCCGAGCAACACGCGATCGTGATAGCGCTCGGGACCGAGCCGGTAGAGCAGCCGCCGCGCATTGGCCTCGTCCTTGGCGGCGAAGCGCCACCAGCGATGGCCCATCGAGTCCAGCGCCTTGGCCTCGGCATTGGAGAGCCGCAGGCGCGCGGTGACGCGCTTGGCGTCCTCCGTCACGGCGACCGTCAGCGCGGCGAGGCGCCGCGTGCTGCTGGGGGTGAGGCCAAGCTCGCGCTCGATCGCGATCATCGTCTCCAGCGGCCCGGTATAGCCGACGCCGCCGATCAGCGTTTGCAGCAATCCGCCATCGGCCATGGCCAGTACCGCCGCGGAGGCGCGAGCTGCCACCAGCAGCTTCAGCATCTCCATGCGCACGCGCTCGGCCGACAGGCTGGCAAGGCCCGCGCGTCCGCGGATGCAGGCGAGATAGCCGTCACGGTCGGGCTCACCGGCACCGAAGGCGGCGTGGATGCGGAAGAAGCGCAGGATGCGCAGATAATCCTCGGCGATGCGCTGGTCGGCATCGCCGATGAAGCGCACGCGGCGCGCTTTCGCATCCGCGATGCCGCCGACATAGTCGTAGACGACGCCCCTTGCGTCGACCGACAGGCCGTTCATGGTGAAGTCGCGCCGCTCGGCGTCCTTCACCCAGTCGCGGCCGAACGCGACCCTAGCCTTGCGGCCGAAGGTCTCGGTGTCCTCGCGCAGCGTCGTCACTTCGTAAGGGTGCCCGTCGATGACGAGCGTGATGGTGCCGTGGTCGATGCCGGTCGGCACGCTCTTGATGCCGGCGGCCTTGGCGCGGCGGATCACCTCCTCCGGCAATGCCGTGGTCGCGATGTCGATGTCGCCGGGCACGAGGCCGAGCAGCGCGTTGCGCACGGCGCCGCCGACCACCCGCGCCTCCTCGCCATCAGTGCCGAGCAATTGCAGGACGCGCGCGGTCCCGCCGGCGGTCAGCCAGGGCGCATCGGCAAGAATCGGCGCAAGGATCGGCTCCGCGCTCATCGTCCAGATCCTATCTTTCCATGCCCGGCACGAACTTGCCGTTCTCGATATGGGCGGGAACGTAGGTCGAATCCGGCCCGGCGCCGGAGTAATGCGCAAGGCCAATCAGGCCCGCGATCACCAGCGCGAGCGCGACCAGGACGAGGCGGGCGACGATCGTGACCGGCCAGGACGTTTGCACGAACAGGCCGGAACGGGTGGCGGCCAGGAACAACGCATAGACGGCAAAAGGGATGAGGAAAATTCCGATCTCGGTCAGGACCGCCCGGATCATGACGAGTAGATCCGCTCATACAGCACACGCAGCATTCCGGCCGTTGCACCCCAGATGTAGCGCTCCGCGAACGGCATCGCGTAATAGAAGCGCTCCATGCCGCGGAATTCCTTGCTGTGCAGCTGGTGGTTCACCGGATTCATCAGGAAGGATAGCGGCACCTCGAACGCATCATCAACCTCGGAATGGTTGATGGTGAGCGCAAAGCCCGGCCTGACCCTTGCGACCGTCGGCAGGATGCGGAAGCCGAAGCCGGTGCCGTAGAGATCGAGATAGCCGAGCGGCTCGACGAAATCCCTGGACAGGCCGACCTCCTCCTCAGCCTCGCGCAGCGCGGCATCGAGCGGGGAGGAGTCGGTCGCGTCGATCTTGCCGCCGGGAAAGGCGATCTGGCCGGCGTGATCGTTGAGATGGGCCGAGCGCTGCGTCAGGAGGATGGTGGGCTCGGGATGGTCGACCACGGCGATCAGCACCGCCGCCGGGCGCACCGGCTGCTCGCGCGCGATGATCTCCAGCATCTTGTCGGTGCCGGGATCGCCCGAGGCCGGGACGATGTTGGGATCGTAGAGGCCGGGCGGCACGTCGAAGCCGAGCCGCGCGCGCGAGCGGGCGAAGAAATCCGCAGCTCCCAGCGCGACGGGTTCGCGCTCAGGCTCGCTATTGGGGATAGGCTTGTTCAAAGCGCGGCCCTCACCTGCTCCGCGTCGGCCATGGCGAAGAATTCGCCGGCCGACTCGACGCCGAACATCGGCTGGCCATCGACCATCCGCTCCTCGCCCATGTCAACCAGATCGTAGTAGAGCGCACGGGTCACCTTGGCCCAGAGATCGGCGCGGACATGCAGGTAAGGCGTCAGCCCACCATCCGCCGCCTGCTCGAAGCGCAGCCGGTGCGCGGCATCGCATGTCACCCAGTCGTCGACATTGGTGCGGAAGCTCAGCACGCGATGGTTGTCCTCGCCGTCTTTCTGCATCTCGACCGCCATGAACGGCGCGTCGTCGACGCGGATGCCGACCTTCTCCACCGGCGTCACGAGGAAGTGCTTGTCGCCCTCGCGCTTCAGAATGGTCGAGAACAGGCGGACGAGGGCGTGACGGCCGATTGGCGTCCCCATGTAGAACCAAGTACCATCGGTGGCGATTCGAATATCGAGATCGCCGCAAAACGGCGGATTCCACAGATGCACCGGAGGCAGGCCCTTTTTGGCGCCTTCGGCACTGGCAGCACTTTTAGCGGCGGCAGTCAGCCCTTCGAGACCGCGATCGGCGCTCTGCCCTTGGTTCGCCATGGTTTGCCCTGACTTTGTCATCTGGCACGATTGGTGCAGGTCTACGTTGACGATTGGTGCTCGGTTCCATCCCGCAAAAGTCCGGTGTGGAGGTCGCCACTTCGTGATGCCCTACATACCCTTAAGCCGATAAGGTGGGGATAGGTTAATTCAACGAATACATGGCCTTCCTGCAAGTCTAGCATAGGGCCCATGTGCTGGCGTGACGACGCAGAAACGTGACGGCGCAAGCAAGCCGCATGGCAGGCTGAAGGAGCGAGCGAAATGGCGGAGAGTGTCGAGAAACTCGAGGACGGGATCGTCCGTTCGGCCGAGCAGGTGTCGGCCCAGATTCGCGCGGCGAAGGAGGCAATCGGCTCCGTCATCTTCGGCCAGGACCGCGTCATCGAGAACACGCTGGTCACGATCCTCTCCGGCGGCCATGCGCTGCTGATCGGCGTGCCCGGCCTTGCCAAGACCAAGCTGGTCGAGACGCTCGGCGTCACGCTCGGTCTCGATGCCAAGCGCATCCAGTTCACGCCCGACCTGATGCCGTCGGACATTCTCGGCGCCGAGGTGCTGGACGAGAGCACCGCCGGCAGGCGCGCCTTCCGCTTCATTGCCGGTCCCGTGTTCGCGCAGCTCCTGATGGCCGACGAGATCAACCGCGCCAGCCCGCGCACGCAGTCGGCGCTGTTGCAGGCGATGCAGGAGCAGCACATCACGGTCGCCGGCGCGCGTCACGATCTGCCAAAGCCCTTCCACGTGCTCGCGACGCAAAACCCGCTGGAGCAGGAAGGCACCTATCCGCTGCCGGAAGCGCAGCTCGACCGTTTCCTGATGGAGATCGACGTCGACTATCCCGACCGCGAGGCCGAGCGCCGCATCCTGTTCGAGACCACGGGCGCCGAGGAGACGCTGGCGAAGGGCTCGATGAGCGCGGATGCGCTGATCACCGCGCAGCGGCTGGTCCGCCGCCTGCCGGTCGGCGATTCCGTGGTGGAGGCGATCCTGTCGCTGGTGCGCTCGGCCCGTCCGGGCGAGGAGAGCGGCGAAGGCGGCAAGTTCATCGCCTGGGGCCCCGGTCCGCGCGCCAGCCAATCGCTGATGCTCGCCGTACGCGCCCGCGCGCTGATCGACGGACGCCTCGCGCCCTCGATCGACGACGTGCTCGACCTCGCCGAACCCATCCTGAAGCACCGCATGGCACTGACGTTCCAGGCGCGCGCCGAAGGCCGCACGATTCCGGACGTGATCCGGCAATTGAAGACACGGATCGGTTGATGGCCGCAGAGACCGGGCACACAGCGAAGGAGATCATCGCGATCCGACGTGCCGATGGCGAAAGCCGTACGCTCGCCGCTTCGCTGCCGCGCCTTGTCCTCGAAGCCCGCCGCGTTGCCGCCAACGTCATCCACGGCCTGCACGGCCGGCGCCGCGCCGGCTCCGGCGAGAATTTCTGGCAATACCGCCGCTTCGTCTCCGGCGAGCCGGCGCAGAACGTCGATTGGCGCCGCTCGGCGCGCGACGACCATCTCTATGTCCGCGAGCTCGAATGGGAGGCATCGCACACGGTCTGGATCTGGCCCGACCGCTCGCCCTCGATGGCCTTCGCCTCGAAGGCGGCGCGCGAGTCGAAGCTCGAGCGCACGCTGATCGTCGCCTTCGCGCTGGCCGAACTGCTGGTCTCCGGCGGCGAACGCGTCGGCATTCCCGGGCTGATGGCGCCGACCGCGAGCCGCAGTGTCATCGACAAGATGGCGCAGGCGATGCTGCATGACGATGCCGACCGCCTCAGCCTGCCGCCCTCCTTCGTTCCGTCCGCGCTCGCCGAGATCATCGTGCTGTCGGATTTCTGGTCGCCGATATCCGAGATCGGTGCGACGCTCGCAGGGCTCTCCGGCTCTGGCGCGCATGGCACGATGGTGCAGGTCGTCGATCCCGCCGAGGAATCGTTCCCATATTCCGGCCGCATCGAGTTCGTCGAGCCCGAGGGCTTTGGCGCGATCACCGCCGGCCGCGCCGAGAGCTGGGCGCAGGACTACACCGCGCGCCTTGCGCTGCATCGCGACCAGATCCGCGCCGAGACCTCGAGGCTCGACTGGCTGTTCACGACCCATGCGACCGACCGCTCCGCCGCCGAGCTGCTGCTGTATCTGCACGCCGGTATGCAGGTGAGTAAATCTGGCGCGCGCACCACGACCATCAGGGTGGGGCCGGCCGCATGATGGGATTGCCGCTCGCCTTCACCGAACCGCTGCTTCTGATCGGCCTCGTCAGCCTGCCGGTGCTGTGGTGGCTGTTGCGCGTGATGCCGCCGCGGCCGCGCCGGATCGAGTTTCCGCCGACGCGCCTGCTGTTCGACATCGCACCGCGCGAGGAGACCCCGTCGCAGACGCCGTGGTGGCTGACGGCGCTGCGCCTCTTGGCTGCGGCCCTCGTCATTTTCGCCGCCGCCGGGCCGATCTGGAGTCCGCAGGTCGGCGCCGCCGGCAGCAAGGCGCCGCTGATGATCATGCTCGACGACGGCTGGAGCGCGGCGTCGAACTGGGACGTCAGGATCAGGGCCGCCGACGAGCTGATCGCCAATGCCGACAACGACCGCCGCGCCATCGCGCTGGTGCCGCTGTCCGAGCCGAACCGCGACATCACCCTGATGCCGGCGGGTGCCGCGCGCGTCGCGCTGCGCCAGCTCGCGCCAAAGCCCTACTCGATCGACCGCGTCGACACGCTCGCCGCCGTCGATCGTTTCCTGAAAGCGACCGGCGATTGCGAGATCGCCTGGCTGTCCGACGGCGTCGACACCGGCCGCGGCGAGGAGTTCGTGGCTGGCCTCGGCAAGACCATCGGCGATCGCAACCTGACCATCTTCGAAGGCGGCACCTCCTCGCCGCTGGCGCTGGTGGCGGCCGAGAACGCCGCCGCGAAGATGACGGTGAAGGTGCTGCGCACAGACAGCGGCATTGCGGTCGGCACCGTGCGCGCGCTGGACCAGAAGGCCTCGCCGATCGGCGAAGCGCGCTTCTCGTTCGGCCCGCAGGACAAGGAAACCGACGCCGCGTTCGACCTGCCGGTCGAGCTGCGCAACGACATCACCCGGCTCGAGATCTCGGGCGAGCGTTCGGCCGGTGCAGTGCAGCTGCTCGACAAGCGCTGGCGACGCCGCGCCATCGGCATCGTCTCGGGCGCGACCAGCGAGACCGCGCAGCCGCTACTGGCGCCGACCTTCTATCTCACCCGCGCGCTGGCGCCGTTCGCCGACGTGCGGCTCGCCGACAAGGGCTCGCCGCAGCAGGGTATCACGCAGTTCCTGGACCAGAAGCTGCCGATGATCATCCTGGCCGATGTCGGCACCATCGCCCCTGAAATCCGCGAGCGTCTCAATGCCTGGATCGACCAGGGCGGCGTGCTGGTGCGGTTCGCAGGTCCCCGTCTCGCGCAGGCCGAAGACGATCTCGTGCCGGTCAAGCTGCGCAAGGGCGGCCGCACGCTCGGCGGCAGCCTGACCTGGGAGAAGCCGCAACATCTCGCCTCGTTCGCCGCCGACGGCCCGTTCGCCGGCGTCGTGGTCCCCAAGGACGTCACCGTGAGCCGCCAGGTGCTGGCCGAGCCCGACGCCGTGCTCGCCACCAAAAGCTGGGCCTCGCTGGAAGACGGCACGCCGCTCGTCACCGGCGAGCATCGCGGCAAGGGCATCGTCAGCCTGTTCCATGTCAGCGCCGACATGCGCTGGTCGGATCTGCCGATGTCGGGCATCTTCGTCGAGATGCTGCGGCGGGTCGTCGACATGTCCGGCTACACCACCAAGCCCGGCCCCGGCGTTGCCAGCGAGGCGACCACTGAAACGGTGGCGCCGCTGCACATCCTCGATGGGTTTGGAGCCTTCGGCCCGCCGCCGGCGACGGCAAAGCCGCTGCCTGCGGACTATCGCGACCGCGCCACACCCGATCATCCGCCGGGCTTCTATGGTCCCGCAGAAGGACCGCTCGCCGTGAACACGCTTGCCAGCGCCGACCGCATCGCCGCCCTGAACACCGCGAGCCTGCGCGCCCGGCACGCCACCTACACCAATGCCGAGCCGCGCGACCTGCGCGGCTGGCTGCTGTCCACCGCGCTCGGGCTGTTCCTGATCGATGCCATCATCGTCGCACTGCTCGGCGGCGGCCTTGCCGCGCTGCTGCGCCGCCGCGCCGCGCCGGCGATGATCGTCCTCGGACTCGTCCTTGCGGGCGCCGTCGCATTGTCGCCCACGCCGTCGCGCGCCGACAGCGCGTCCGACGAGTTCGCGATGAAGGCGGTGTCGCAGACCCGCCTCGCCTATGTCGTCACCGGCAATGCCGACGTCGATTCCATCGTCAAGGCCGGCCTCACCGGACTGACGCTGTTCCTGGCGCAGCGCACGGCGCTGGAGGCCGGCGATCCCGTCGGCATCGATCCGGCGCGCGACGAGCTCGCCTTCTTCCCGCTGATCTACTGGCCGATCGTGCCCGGCGCGCCCAAGCCGCCGCAGGACGCCATCAACAAGATCGACGCCTACATGAAGCAGGGCGGCACCGTGCTGTTCGACACCCGCGACGCCTATGAGGCGCCGCCGGGCGACAACGGCGCCTCGCAGACGCCGGGCATGCGGGCCTTGCGCGAAATCCTGTCCTCGCTCGACGTGCCCGAGCTCGAGCCGGTGCCGCGCGAGCACGTGCTGACCAAGACCTTCTACCTGCTGCGCGACTTCCCCGGCCGCTTCAACACCGGCCAGACCTGGGTCGAGACCCTGCCGCGCGACGAGGACGAGGACAGCGCGCAGCGCCCGGCGCGCGGCGGCGACGGCGTCTCGCCGATCATCATCACCTCGAACGATCTTGCCGGCGCCTGGGCCGTGCGCCCCGACGGCCAGTACATGCTGCCGGTGACCAGCGGCGACCCCCGCCAGCGCGAATTCGCCTACCGCGCCGGCGCCAACATCGTGATGTACACGCTGACCGGCAACTACAAGGCCGACCAGGTGCACGCACCGGCCCTGATCGAACGGTTGGGGCAATAGAGATGCGCGTGACGAACTTGAGCCACACGCCCCGTCATTCCGGGATGGTCCGAAGGACCAGACCCGGAATCTCGAGATTCCGGGTTCGATGCTTCGCATCGCCCCGGAATGACGTTGATAGGTCTATCTGATGAATTACGGCATCGCGTTCACGCCGCTTGTTCCCGCGATCGTCCTGTGGCTCGCTCTGGCCGCGATCGTCGTCATTGCCATCCTGCTGCTGGTGGCGCGTGCGCGCGGTGCAGCCGTGCGCGTCGCCGCGCTGGCGCTGTTCCTGCTGGCGCTCGCCAATCCCTCCTTCACGCGCGAGGACCGCGATCCCCTCACCTCGGTCGCAGCCGTCGTCGTCGACAAGAGCCCGAGCCAGAATTTCGGCAACCGCAATCGCGAGGCTGCGCAGGCGCAGGAAGCGCTGGTCGACGGCCTGAAGAAGATCAAGGGCCTGGACGTCCGCGTCGTCGACGCCGGCCAGGCAGACGGCGAGACCGACGGCACGAGGCTGTTCGGCGCCCTCGCCTCGGCTTTGTCGGACGTGCCGGTCGACCGCGTCGCGGGCGCGTTCCTGATCACCGACGGCCGCGTCCACGATATTCCCGCCAATGCCGCCGCGCTCGGCTTCCAGGCGCCGGTGCATGCGCTGATCACCGGACAGAAGGACGAGCGCGACCGCCGCATCGCGATCACGGCGGCGCCGCGCTTCGGCATCGTCGGCCAGATGCAGACCATCACCTACCGGCTCGACGACCAGGGTGTTTCCGGCGAGCGCGCCAGGGTCACGGTGCGCCGCGACGGCGAGGTCATCAACGAGCGCACGCTCTCGAGCGGCCAGAGCGCGAGCGTCGAAGTCGACATCAAGCATGCCGGGCCGAACATCGTCGAGATCGAGGCCTCGCCGCTCGAGCGAGAGTTGACGCCGGTGAACAACCGCGCTGTCGTCGCCATCGACGGCGTGCGCGACAAGCTGCGCGTGCTGCTGGTCTCGGGCGAGCCGCATTCCGGCGAGCGCACCTGGCGCAACCTCCTGAAGTCCGACGCCAGCGTCGATCTCGTGCACTTCACGATTCTAAGGCCGCCGGAGAAGCAGGACGGCACGCCGATCAACGAATTGTCGCTGATCGCGTTTCCGACCCGCGAGCTGTTCCAGCAGAAGATCAACGAATTCCAGCTGATCATCTTCGACCGCTATGCCCGCCAGGGCGTGCTGCCGATCGCCTATTTCGACAACATCGCGCGCTATGTGCGCGCGGGCGGCGCGGTGCTGGTCTCGGCCGGGCCCGACTATGCCTCCAACACCAGCATCTGGCGCACGCCGCTGGATTCGGTGCTGCCGGCCGAGCCGGTCGGCGTGACCGAGAAACCGTTCTATGCGCATCTGTCCGACATCGGCAAACGCCATCCGGTCACGCGCGGGCTGGAGGGCTCGGCCTTCGAGCCGCCGCACTGGAGCCGCTTCTTCCGTACCGTCGACACCCGCAATTCCGTCAACCCGCCGGTGATGACGGGCCTCGACGGCAAGCCGCTGCTGTTCCTGTCGCGCTTCGGCGAGGGGCGCGTCGCGCTTCTGCTGTCCGACCACATCTGGCTGTGGGCGCGCGGCTATGAGGGCGGCGGGCCGCATCTCGATCTGCTCAGGCGGATGTCGCACTGGCTGATGAAGCAGCCCGATCTCGACGAGGAGGCGCTGCGCCTCCAGGTGCAGGGCAAGAACCTCGTCGTGGTGCGCCAGACCATGGCGGACAGCGTCCAGCCTGTCAGCGTGACCTCGCCGTCGGGCGTGTCACAGGACCTGACACTGAGCGCCGGCGATCCCGGCGAGTGGCGCGCCAGCCTGCCGGCGAACGAACTCGGCCTGTGGCAGGCGACCGACGGCACGCTCAAGGCCTTGATCAATGTCGGCCCGACCAATCCGAAGGAGTTTTCGGAAGTCACCTCCACCACCGAGACATTGAGGCCGCTGACGCAGGCGACCGGCGGCAACGCCGTGCGCGTCGTCGACGGCAACAGCGTCGAGCTGCCGCGCATCGTGCCGGTGCGCTCGGTGAGCGTCTTCGCCGGCGACGGCTGGATGGGCGTCAGGATGCGCGACGCCAGCGTGGTGAAGGGCGTCGGCGTGCTGCCGATCTTCGCCGGCCTGATCGGCCTCTTGCTGCTGCTCGGCGCGTTTGCGGCGACGTGGGCGCGCGAGGGGCGGTGAGCTGCTGGATTGAAGTCGAATCGAGTTCTGCCACCAGCGTAGCTCTCTCCGTTCCCTCCCCCCTTGCGGGGGAGGGTCAGGGAGGGGGTGCCACACGGGGATTCTTTCCGTGAGTCACCTACTCGCGATGCATCGTCAACAATCGGTACCTTTTGCTGGGCTACGCTCTCCCTAGCCCTCCCCCGCAAGGGGGGGGGGGAACGCACCTCCGTCACGGCGATAGGCCGGGCTCAACTCGCTAGTTGCCCGAACGACACATCGCGCGGCCACTCGCGCGAGATGGCCCGCGCTGCCGTTGACATCCGTTAGCCGATCGCGCGATGTTACATTATAACATCGCAGTCGCCGCGGATTGGCGTCTCGCGATGCGGGGTGGCGTCTGCAGATGAAGTGGTTCCGGTCGCATATCAGGCACGGTGCACGGCTCGCGTTGTTCGCGATGCTGGTGCAATTCGCGCTGACATTCGGTCATAGCCACTGGTTTGCCCAGGCCGCTCCCCTCGCCCAGTCCTCGCTCCAGCAGACGGAGAGCGGCAAGGACATCGCTTCGATCGACCGTGCGGCGATCCAGAAGCAGTCGCCCTCCGCACCCGACCGCGAGCAGCCTGGCGACGACAATTGCGCGATCTGCGCATTGGTCGCGATGGCAGGCACGGTCCTGCTCGCGACGCCGCCGCTTCTGCAGCTGCCGCAGGCGATCGAGCTGCTCCACCGCACCACTGATGCCGAATTCATCCACCTGAAATCGGCCGGCACGGCGTTCCAGCCGCGCGCCCCTCCCGCGTCCTGACCTCCAACGCTTGATCACGCCCGGGCTCGCCGCTTTTCAGGCGACCGCCCGGGAGACGTTGAAGTTGAATTCCGTCGCGCTGCGACGGCAGGCCGCCTCCGATCAACACACCAACATGCGGACGGCGCCTGATGGAATCAGGACCATGTCATTTGAATTGCGACGCGCGCAGCGTCTGGGCGGAGCGAGCCTGCTCCTGCTCGGCGTAGCCGCCTCATCCGCCCTCGCCCAAGAGCTCGCACAGGCGCCTGCACAAGCACCTGCGCAAGACAAGTCGTCGACGGAGATCCCGGCCGTCACCGTGACGGCGCCGAGCCCGATCGTGCGCCGGGCGGTGCCGACCCGCAGCCCGGTCCGCGTCGCGCGAACCGGACGCTCGCGCAGCCAGCAGCGCACGGCCGAACCAACGCCGGCAGCGCCGGCGACGGCCGCGCCTCAGCAGGGCGTGCTGCCGATCGTGACCAACCAGTTCGCTACCGTCACCGTCGTGCCGAACGACGAGATCCGCCGCGAGGGCGGCGGCCAGCTCGGCGATCTCCTGTTCTCAAAACCCGGCATCACGGGCTCCAGCTTTGCGCCCGGTGCCTCCAGCCGGCCGATCATCCGGGGTCTCGACGTCAACCGCGTCGGCATCGTCGAGAACGGCACCAATGGCGGCGGCGCCTCCGATCTCGGCGAGGATCATTTCGTCCCGATCGACCCGCTTGCGACCAACCAGGTCGAGGTGGTGCGCGGGCCGGCTGCGCTGCGCTACGGCTCGACCTCGATCGGCGGCGTCGTCAGCGCCACCAACAACCGGATTCCGGATGCGCTGCCGTCCTGCGCACCATCGTTCCAGACCTACGGCCTGCCGACCAAGGCGCCGCTCGCATCAGCCGCGACATCGCCTTGCGTCACCGCGGAGACGCGCACCGCGTTCAGCTCGGTCGACCGTGGCGTCGAGAGCGGCGTGCTGCTCGACACCGGCGGCGGCAATTTCGCCTTCCATGCCGATGCCTATGGCCGCACGACCTCGGACTATGCGATCCCGAGCTATCCCTATCTGAACGATCAAACGCGGCCCGTGAACGGGCGTCAGCCGAACTCGGCGACGCGCTCGGACGGCGCCTCGATCGGCGGCTCCTACTTCTTCCAGGGCGGCTATATCGGCGCCGCGATCACGCAGAACGACTCGCTCTACCACATCCCCGGCATCGACGGCGCCGACCACCACACGCGCATCGACGGCCACCAGACCAAGATCAACGTCAAGGGCGAGTACCGCCCCGATGCTGCCGCGATCGACACGATCCGCTTCTGGGCCGGCGCGACCGACTACCGGCACAACGAGATCGGCCTTGCCGATCCCGCCGATCCTAGCAGCGACGGCATCAGGCAGACCTTCACCAACAAGGAGCAGGAGATCCGCACCGAGGTGCAGCTGATGCCGTTCAACGCGCGCTTCGCCGAGGTGACGACGGCGCTCGGTTTCCAGGTTGGCCATCAGGAATTGAGCGCGCCGAGCCCGGACAATCCCGGCACGCTGTTCAACGGATTGTGGGACCCCAACAACAACACGCGCGTCGCCGCTTACGCGTTCAACGAGTTCAAGTTCACGGAAGCGACGCGGGCGCAGATCGCCGGGCGCATCGAGCATGTCGAGCTGCACGGCACGACGCCGAACTTCCCGGCGGATTATCTGCCAGACGGCACGCCGCAGGTGGCGATCGCGCGCAATCCCGCCTACACGCCGAAGAGCGGCAGCATCGGCCTGCTGCAGGACCTGCCAGGCGGCATGGTCGGCAGCATCACCGCGCAATATGTCGAGCGCGCGCCGAAGGCGGCCGAGCTGTTTTCCCGTGGCCCACATGATGCGACCGCGACCTTCGACATCGGCAATCCCAACCTCACCATCGAGACCGCCAAGTCCGTCGAGCTCGGCGTGCGCAAGGCGACGGGGCCGTTCCGCTTCGAGGCGACGGTCTACTACACGCATTTCGACAATTTCATCTATCGCCGCCTCACCGGCGTGATGTGCGACGACGATTTCGCCTCGTGCGGCACGCCGGGCGCCGAGCTGAACCAGGCGGTTTATTCGCAACGCAATGCCAATTTCCGCGGCGGCGAATTCCAGTCGCAATTCGACGTCGGCGCGTTCCAGGGCGGCATCTGGGGCATCGAGAACCAGCTCGACGTCGTCCGCGCCACCTTCTCCGACGGCACCAACGTGCCGCGCATTCCCCCCTTGCGAATGGGCGGCGGCGTGTTCTGGCGCGACGACAACTGGCTGATGCGCGTCAACCTGTTGCACGCCTTCGCGCAGAACAACGTCGCCGTGATCGCGGAGACGCCGACGCCGGGCTACAATTTGCTGAAGGCCGAGGTGAGCTACAAGACCAAGCTCGATCCGAGCCGGTTCGGGGCGCGCGAGATGATTGCCGGCATCGTCGGCAACAATCTTCTCAACGAGAGCATCCGCAACTCCGTGTCCTACACCAAGGACGAGGTGCTGATGCCCGGCATCGGCGTGCGGGCATTCGCGAACTTCAAGTTCTGATCCTGCTCCGACCGGGACCTAAAGGGCCCCGGCATGGGCCTCGTCGCCCGGATGGAGCGCAGCGTAATCCGGGACGGTGCATCTGCGTCAACAGGTTTCCCGGATTGTGCTGCGCTCCATCCGGGCTACGGACTTATATCGAATGCGTCAGCCGCTTTTCGAAGCGCCATTGGTCGACCGGGAAAGGCCCGTTCGATGTCTCCGACATCATCACGAACGTGCCGGCGTTGCGCCAGCCGCTCTTCTCGTAGAACCGCGCAGCGCGCGCGTTGCCGACGGCACATGCCAGCCAAGCCCGCTCCACTCCGCGCGCGGCAAGGCGGGTCTCGGCGTCGCCGATCAGCGCGGCCGCCACGCCCGCGCCGTGCGCCTGCGACGATACGAAGAGCTGGTACAATTCATCGCCCCTGATGGCGCAGAAGCCGAGCGGCGCACCGGCCGGACCGACGACGCTGATCGTGGGAAGCATGACCGCAAGCCGGTCGCGAAAGCTTGGGAGCGTGCGGAGGCGGACCAGTTCGGGCGGCGCAAGCGAGGCATGCGATCCATGCCAGGCATCGTGCCAGAGCTGCGCGAGATGATCGATCTCACCGGCATCAGCGGGACGCACCTGCATCGTCGAAACTCCCGTAGCCCGGATGAGCGCAGCGACATCCGGGAGAGTGCATCTGCCGCGACAGGTTTCCCGGATTGCGCTGCGCTCCATCCGGGCTACGAACTGCCGCGTCGTCGCCTACCCGACCCGCGCCTTGCTCCAGTCGGGCACGACCTGTCCCGACACGCCCTCGAAGGCGCCGTCGACGAGCTCGAACACCAGGATGCGGGCGGCATCGACCGGGCCCGGCATGATGACGCGGCCCTTGGGGACCTGCTTGAAGCCGACGCGGCTGTAATAGGGCTCGTCGCCGACCAGCAGCACGAGGCGGTGGCCTCTCGCCTTGGCATCCTTCAGCGCGCGCTCCATCAACAGGCGGCCGATGCCGCGGTCGCGGAACGGCGGCTCGACGGTCAGGGGCCCGAGCAGCAGTGCGGGCGTGTCGCCGACCAGCACCGGCAATTGCCTGACCGAGCCGACCAGCAGCGTGCCGATGCGCGCCGTGAAGGACAGCTCAAGCAGATGGTCGACATGCTCGCGGATGCGATAGGCGCTGAGCACGAAGCGGCCGGGGCCGAAGGTGCGCTCGTGCAGCCGTTCGATCGCCTGGGCGTCGCCGGCCGCTTCGGGAAGGATGGTCAGTGAGAGATCGCTCATATCGTCTGGCGGAGTAGCATTTGCGGATGTTGAGGTCCATGGGCGTTGCACCCAACCTCAGTTCCTTTTCAGCGCCGGCTGGGACAGGTAGGCCAGCATCTTCATCTCCCGCCGCCCCCGCGTCACGGTGTCGAGCACGAGCCCGGACGACACCGACAGCATCGCCATGATCATCAGCCCCATCGACAGGGTGGCAGTCGGGAAACGCGGCACGAGCCCGGTCTCGATGAAGGTGATCACGATCGGGATCGCAAGCACGATCGACAGAGCGGCCCAGCAGGCCGATGGCGCTGAAGAAGCGCAGCGGCTTCTCCGCGCGGTACAGCTTCAGCATGGTGCCGAGGATGCGAAAGCCGTCACGCCAGGTGTTGAGCTTCGAGAACGAACCCTCGGGCCGAGCGTAATAGGGAGTCTCGACCTCGGCGACCGGCAGCGACAATTCCAGCGCGTAGACCGCAACCTTCATCCCGTTTCCGTGGCCCCCTTGGGGCAGGTTACTGGCACAGGCCGCCCTCACCGCCACGTCGCAATCAGCGGCCGGCCATCCAGCACCTCCGCGAGTCTTTGCCGGGTGCCGAGCGTCGTCCCCTCGGGCAATGCGGAAATTGCGAAGAACCCGCATTCGACGATCTCGTGGTTGGGCTCAGGCAGCCGATCCTGACGGAAATGCCTGACGACGTAGACCGCGACGTGGTCGCGGCGGGAGATGTGGCTGTTGAAGAAGATGCCGTGCAGCACGGCCTCGCCGGTGAGATCGATGTCGCCCTCCTCCTTGAGCTCGCGCCGCATCGCCTGCTCCATGGTCTCGCCGAGATCGACGCCGCCGCCGGGCAGATACCAGCCGCTGATGTAGCTATGCCTGACCAGGAACACCCTGTTCTCGGCATCCAGCACCACGGCGCGGACACCGAGGGTCATGCCGCGCACCAGCAGGAAATAGGCGTGGAAGATCCGCCGCAGCAGCGGCTCGAATTTGCGTCGAACGCGATTCAGACGATCCCCCATCAGATTCTCTCAAGTCCCCTCGTCAGGCCCTGCTTGCGCAGTCCTCGCGACCTTGCCATTACAGTGGACGAATAGCGAGGCAATCGCGCGCCATGACTCCCAACACGCCGGCCCCCTTCACGCTCGCCCATCTGTCCGACCCGCATCTGGCGCCGCTGCCGAAACCTCGGCTGGTCGAGCTCGCCGGCAAGCGCGCGCTCGGCTACGTCAACTGGACGCGCAACCGCCACAAATACCAGCGCCGCGAGGTGCTCGACGCGCTCGTTGCCGACATGAAGGCGCAGGCGCCCGACCACATCGCAGTGACGGGCGATCTCGTCAACCTAGCGCTGGAAGCCGAGTTCGCGCCGGCGCGCGCCTGGCTCGACGAGGTCGGGCCGCCCGACCGCGTCACCACGATTCCCGGCAATCACGACGCCTATGTCCGCGCCACCTTTCATCGCTTCGGCGAGACCTTTGCACCTTATCTCGCAGGCGACGACGGCCGCATCGGTTTTCCTGCGTTGCGCCGGCGCGGGCCGCTGGCGCTGATCAGCCTGTCCACGGCGGTGCCGACCTTGCCGCTGATGGCGACGGGCACGCTCGGGCGCAATCAGCTCGCCGCCCTCGAGCAGGTGCTCGACCGGCTCGCGACTGATGACGTCTTCCGCGTGCTGCTGGTGCACCATCCCCTGAAGTCCGCAGCGCGTCAGAAGCGGATGACGGACTCTGCGGATCTCTTGGCGCTGTTGAAGCGCCACGGCGTCGAGCTGATCCTGCACGGGCACGACCACATTCATTCAACGATGTGGTTCGAGGGTCCCAACGGCAACATTCCCGCGCTGGGCGTGCCCTCGGCCTCGGCACTCGCGCACGGACGCTATCCGGCCGCGGCGTACAATCTATTCAGGATCGAAAAGGACAATGCGGGCTGGCGCTGCGAGCAGACGGTGCGGGCGCTGGGGGCGGGATTCCAGATCGGGCAGATCAAGCAGGCGAGGTTGATCTAGCTCTCCGTCATTGCGAGCGCAGCGAAGCAATCCGGAGTCCCTCCGCGGAAAGATTCCCGGATTGCTTCGCTTCGCTCGCAATGAGGGCGGAGAAATCCTCACCAGCTCCGCAAGACCGCCAGCGCGGCAACCCCGAACAAGGCGGCCGCACCGAGCACAAAGCCGAACACGAACGGCCAGACCCGCGAGCGGCGCGGCGGCTCGGCGGCTGGGGCTTGCGGTTCGGGCGGGACCACCATCGCATGCTCGCGCTCGATCATGCGGCGGGCGACATAGTCGGTGACTGCCTCGACGATGACCGCGGTATCGTGCGATTCGGCGAGCACGATGCGGCCGAAGCGGGTGTCCTGGACGAAGCGGTACATCCGCTTGTCGCGCCCCATCATGATGTGGGCGACGACGTCGATCCAGAGTCTCGGTGTATCGCCCTGGCTGATGCCGCGGTCGAACAGGTCGATCTGCTCCGGCACCTGGGCGAACAGCGGGTCGAGCGCGTCATTGAGGATCTCGAGCCGCGCCACCTCGGCGTCGCGGAGGTCGACGACGACGCCGGTCCGGTCCGCGGCCTCGATCCGTGCGCGCAGCAGCGCATCGCGCAGCCGCACCGGGCGCGGCTGGCTGGGATGGGTCCCGCTGGTCTCGGGCTCTGACATTGTCGGCCTCGTCCTCGACTTTCTCCGCGTTAACCTATCAGCAACCAAACCGTCCGCAAAGGGCCCATAATTCCAGATACTTACGGCGCCCACAGGCGGGTGACCTGTGCCAAAAACAGACGATCCCACCCAGGCAGAGCCTGGATGGGACCATCCGTCCTTGGACGTCTTCTTAGTTCAGGTCGGCAACCAGGCCCTCAAGCCGAGACGCGCGACGGTTCTTCCACGATCGAGAAGCGGACGCCGGCCTTGTGGCGGCTCTCTTCCGACACCTCGCGCCAGCAGTCCTCGGCTTCCTTGCGGGTCTTGAACGGACCTTTGACCTGGGCCGAGCCTTCCACGAGCTTGTGGAAGTTCATCGAACCGAACTCGCCGCCGATCACCCAGAAATTGCTGCCTTTGGTCATTGTCAGTCTCCTGTCGAATAGCCTGATGCGTTAGCCGAACTGGTTCATGGTGTTGTGGGCGCCGCCCGCCTTCAGGGCAGCTTCGCCCGCGAAGTACTCCTTGTGGTCGTCGCCGATGTCGGAGCCGGCCATGTTCTGGTGCTTGGCGCAGGCGATACCCTGGCGGATCTCGGCGCGCTGGACGTTCTTCACGTAGCCCAGCATGCCCTGCTCGCCGAAATACTCCTTGGCGAGATTGTCGGTGGAGAGCGCCGCCGTGTGGTAGGTCGGCAACGTGATCAGGTGATGGAAGATGCCGGCGCGCTTGGCCGAATCCGCCTGGAAGGTGCGGATGCGCTCGTCGGCCTCGATCGCCAGCGGCGTATCGTCGTATTCCGGCTTCATCAGCTCGGCACGATTGTACTTGCTGACGTCCTTGCCGGCTTCCTTCATCGCGTCGTAGACCTGCCAACGGAAGTTGATGGTCCAGTTGAACGACGGCGAGTTGTTGTAGGCGAGCTTGGCGTTCGGGACGACCTTGCGGATGCGGTCGACCATCTTGGCGATCTGCTCGATATGCGGCTTCTCGGTCTCGATCCAGAGCAGGTCGGCGCCGTTCTGCAGCGAGGTGATGCTGTCGAGCACGCAGCGGTCTTCGCCAGTGCCGGGACGGAACTGGTAGAGATTGCTCGGCAGGCGCTTCGGACGCATCATCTTGCCGTTGCGGTTGATGATGACGTCGCCGTTGCGGGCGTTCTCCGCGGTGATTTCCTCGCAATCGAGGAAGCTGTTGTACTGGTCGCCGATGTCACCGGGCTTGTGGCTGACCGCGATCTGCTGGGTCAGGCCGGCGCCGAGCGAGTCGGTGCGGGTCACGATCACGCCGTCTTCGATGCCGAGCTCGAGGAAGGCGTGGCGGCAGGCGCGGATCTTCGCGATGAACACCTCGTGCGGCACGGTGACCTTGCCGTCCTGATGACCGCACTGCTTCTCGTCCGAGACCTGGTTCTCGATCTGAAGCGCGCAGGCGCCCGCCTCGATCATCTTCTTGGCGAGCAGATAGGTCGCCTCCGCGTTGCCGAAGCCGGCATCGATGTCGGCGATGACGGGAACGACATGGGTCTGGAAGTTGTCGATCTTCTCGATCAGCTCCTTCTCGCGAATCTTGTCGCCTTCCTTGCGCGCCTTGTCGAGGCTGCGGAAGATGTCGTTGAGCTCACGCGAGTCCGCCTGACGCAGGAAGGTGTAGAGCTCCTCGATCAGCGCCGGCACCGAGGTCTTCTCGTGCATCGACTGGTCGGGCAGCGGTCCGAACTCGGAGCGCAGCGCCGCGATCATCCAGCCCGAGAGGTACAGATAGGTGCGATCGGTCTTGCCGCCGAAATGCTTCTTGACCGAGATCAGCTTCTGCTGGGCGATGAAGCCGTGCCAGCAGCCCAGCGACTGCGTGTACTTGGTGGGGTCGTTGTCATAGGCCGCCATGTCGGCCCGCATCAGCGCCGCGGTGTAGCGGGCGACGTCAAGGCCGGTCTTGAAGCGGTTCTGCAGACGCATGCGTGCGACCGCCTCGGCGGACACCCCGTTCCAGGTCGGCTGGGTCTTGAGGAGCGCCTGGGCTGCCTCGATCTCGCTCTGATACGAGGCCGGGCGCTGGAGCGCGTTGATGCCGCGGGGCTGGTAATTCATGTGCCTATCCTTTCGCTGACGATGGCCGATGGCTGGCCATCGACATTCTTGACAATGCATTGCGAGATGCGTGTCAGGAGCTAAACGCGAAAAGAGAAACTTCGTATAGATGGCTTGTTTTTTATTGGTGATGTCATGTAACATCGGAACATGTAATAGATGTTATTTTGTAAATTTTGTAAAATATAGGTCAGCAAGACTGTCCTTGATGCGTCAGGAGATCTGAAACATGCCCGCCGAGTCCGGGAAGAAACTGTTCGTCGGCCCCCGCTTCCGGCGGATCCGGCAGCAATTGGGGCTGTCGCAGACCCAGATCGCCGAGGGGCTCGGGATTTCGCCGAGCTACGTCAACCTGATCGAGCGCAACCAGCGCCCGGTAACGGCGCAGATCCTGCTGCGGCTGGCCGAGACCTATGACCTCGATTTGCGCGACCTCGCCACCGCCGACGAGGACCGCTTCTTCGCCGAGCTGAACGAGATCTTCTCCGATCCCCTGTTCCGCCAGATCGACGTTCCCAAGCAGGAACTGCGTGACCTCGCCGAGCTCTGTCCCGGCGTCACCCATGCGCTGCAGCGGCTGTATGCGGCCTATACCGAGGCCCGCCAGGGCGAGACGCTGGCGGCGGCGCAAATGGCCGACCGCGACGTCGGCACGCGCTACGAGGCCAATCCGGTCGAGCGCGTGCGCGAGCTGATCGAAGCCAACCGCAACTATTTTCCGGAGCTGGAGCAGGCCGCGGAGAACCTTCGCGACGAGCTGAATGTGCCGGCCGAGGGACTTTATGCGGCGCTGGTTGCGCGATTGCGCGAGAAGCACTCGATCCAGACCCGCATCATGCCGGTGGATGTGATGCGCGAGACGCTCAGGCGCTTCGACCGCCACCGCCGGCAGCTCCTGATCTCCGAGCTGGTTGACCCGCCCGGCCGCGCGTTCCAGCTCGCCTTCCAGCTCGGGCTTGGCGAATGCGCGCAAGCCCTGGAGACCATCATCGGCCGCGCCGGCCCGCTCGACGATGCGCCACGGCGGCTGTTCCGCATCACGCTCGGCAATTACTTCGCTGCCGCCGTGATGATGCCCTACCCGACCTTCCTCGCCGCCGCCGAAGCGCTCAACTACGACATCCACGTGCTGGCGCAGCGCTTCAATTCCGGCTTCGAGCAGGTCTGCCACCGCCTCACCACGCTGCAACGGCCGAACGCGCGCGGCATTCCGTTCTTCCTGCTCCGCGTCGACAATGCCGGCAACGTCTCCAAGCGCTTCTCGTCCGGCACGTTCCCGTTCTCGAAATTCGGCGGCACCTGTCCGCTCTGGAACGTGCACTCGACCTTCGACACGCCCGATCGCCTGCTCAAGCAGGTGATCGAGCTATCCGACGGCACGCGCTATTTCTCGATCGCGCAGATGGTGCGCCGCCCGGTCGCGCCGCACCCGCTGCCGCAGCCGCGCTTCGCCATCGGCCTCGGCTGCGAAATCCGCCACGCCGCGCGCCTCACTTACGCCACCGGCATGGATCTGGAGAAAACAGAGGGCACGCCAATCGGCGTCAACTGCCGCCTCTGCGAGCGCGAAAACTGCGCCCAGCGCGCCGAGCCGCCGATCACCCGCACGCTGATTTTGGATGAGACGACGAGAAGGGTGTCGAGCTTTGCGTTCTCGAATGCGAGGGAGTTGTGAGGGGCGTTCAGTGGCAAGCATGCACCACACACTCCGCCGTCGTCCTGGACAAGCGAAGCGCAGATCCAGGACCCATTACCCCAAGATCGAGTTTGGCGAAGATTCGTAACTACGATCTCGCGCCACAACTCCTCCCTGGCGTAATGGTCCTGGCTTTCGCCAGGACGACGTTGGGGACATGGCTCGCGCTTAAATCACGCCAGCGTATGCACGATCACCGGCCCCGCCACGGCGCGGGCGTCGCCGGCGAGCAGCGGGCCGAGATCCTTCTCGATCCAGGCGATGGCACGCTTGTTCGCCTCCTCGGCCTGCTCGAACTTGTCGAAGATCGAGATCGCGGTGACCGTGTCGTCGCCGGCATAGACGACGTAATAGGCGCGGAAACCTTCAACATCGCTGATGATCGGAACGGCGCCGTCCTTGATGCGGCGTGTCAGCTCTTCCGCACTCCCGCTTTTCGCCTTGGCCTGACGGATGGCGGCATACATGGCATCCTCCCCTTCCGGCTGTCTGGACTTTCGGGCCTGGTGCCCGAAGGCGATGTTACGCCGAAGCGCGCTGCCAATCCACGCTTGGTTAACCCGGCCCTAATCCGTCTCCGCGATCTGCAACCAACGGTTAAGCACGCCTCAACATCGCTGCCTTAGTCTCGCCCCACTCACTTTTCGCAAACAACGGCGGCCTATCCTGCCGGGCGAAGTGACATCAGGGGGTTCATCATGCGCATTGCGTTGCTGCTGACCGCGACCATTGTCGGCGCGCTCTTTGCCAATCCATCCAGGGCTGGTTCGCTCGATGCCGACGCGGCGCAGGCGCTGCCGCCGGGCTTCCAGAGCTATCGCGGCTACATGTTCGACATTTCCGAGAACCGCGACCGCAAGGACGTCGACAAGCTCACCGAGAACCTGAAGAGCCAGATCGACGTCGTCGAAGGCGTCGGCCTCTCCCCGCGCGTGCTGCGCTTCTTCCACACCGTTCCGATCGTCGCGAGCGAGCTCGCCTGCCTCGACGAAGGCGCCGCCACCGCCTGCTACGGCCGGGTCACGCCGGACATGCAGCGCACCGCGCCCCGGACCCTGACGGTCTGGGATCCCGCCAAGCAGCGCTGGAGCAATCCCAATGCCGTCGATCTCGCGGTCGATTCCGGTCTCGGCGTGATCATGCTGCGGCCGGATATGATGCGCTACGAGAAGGAGGCCGTGCTGCTGCACGAGATGCTGCACGCCTTCCACGCGCGGCTTCTGCCGGACGGCTACGCCAACAAGGGCGTGATCGGCTACTATGCCCTGGCCAAGTCCAAGGAGATGCTGCCCAAGGAATCCTATGCGATGAAGAACCCGATGGAGTTCTTCGCCGTGACCGCCAGCATCTTCCTCTCCGGAAAGAGCGAATTCCACGACCCCAAGTCGCGCGAGACGCTCAAGGAGAAGATGCCGGACTATTACAAATACCTGGTCGGCGTGTTCGGCTTCGACCCCGACCCGGCAGCGTCGAGCGGCCCGGTTGCCTCACTGAAGTGAGGCGGAAACACCGCCGGACACACAAGAGCCGCGCAAAATGCGCGGCTTTCTTGTTTTGGGTACCGGAAGCTGCGGATGACGGGCGGCCACCAATTGCCAAGGTGGGGCCCGATCTGCATAGTCCCGCCCGCATCGATACCTGTTTTCAAGAGGATGGAAGAACATGGCGGACGCCGACCTGGATGTCGTGATCCGGCAACTGGCCAGACAGCTGCATACGGGCCTCATGACCCGCGCCAAGGAGCGGCGGGATCGCTTCAACGGCCTTGCGGCCAAGGCCAAGGGCAAGGAGACCGGCGACCGCTTCAAGATGATGGCCAAGGCCACCATGGAGCAGGCTACCACCGCCGCCAAACGCCTGCAGATGTCCGCCGACAACGTCGCCGACAGCTACGCCCGCGCGATGCGCCTCGCCGCCAGCACGCCTGTCACGGTGAAGGTGGAGAAGAAGGCGAAGGAAGAGAAGCCGGCGAAGAAGGCTGCAAAGGCGAAGAAGGCAAAGGCCAAGAAAGCGAAGTAGGCGCGGTCTCTTCCCTTCTCCCCTCGTGGGAGAAGGTGGCATAGGCGGCCTTCAGCCGCCGTTCTTAGGAACGCCGAAGCGAAGCTTCGGCTATGGCGCCGGATGAGGGGTTCTGTCCGCGCGCGGGACTGTTCGTGAGGATAGAGACCCCTCACCCGGCTTCGCTTGCAGCGAAGCCACCCTCTCCCACAAGGGGCCTGTTGCGTAATTCGCCAGTTGTGATTCCCTAGGGCAAAGCCTTGAGGGGATGACGATGGCGGTTAAGCGGACGGGACAGCCGAGCTTTGTGGAAGCACTGATGCCGAAGGGGGCCGGCGCCAATGCAGCGCTGGATCGGCTGGCTGGCCTGGTCAAGTGGTACCGGTTCGAGAAGCTGATCGGCCATCTGCGGGATGAAGGGAGCCCCGGTCGTCCAGGCTATCCGGTGCTGGTGCTGTTTCGTGCGGTGCTGTTGCAGTCGCTCTATGGTCTTTCGGAACGCGAACTCGAGGAAGCGTTGGGCGACCGGTTGTCGTTCAAGCGCTTCGTCGGTTTGAGCCTCGAAGATGCGACGCCCGACCACACGGTTCTGAACCGCTTCCGGAACCAGCTCGTCGAACAAGGGCTGTTGGAGAAGCTGTTTGGCGAGCTGGATCGCCAGCTCGAGAATGCCGGGGTCATCCTCAAGCGCGGCACGATGCTGGATGCGACCTTGATCCAGGCGGTGTCAACCCCTCCGAAGCAGGATCGTCCCTCAAACGACCCAGATGCCCGGTTTACCAAGCGGCAGGGCAAGGGTGGTTCGACCTTCGGCTACAAGGCTCACATGGGTGTCGACGAGGGATCCGGCCTGATCCGCGCAGTCCTGACCACGCCCGCCAATGTCAACGACACAACGCCGGCCGACGAACTGATCCGTGGCGATGAAGCCGTGGTGTGGGCCGATGCAGCCTACGACACCCATGCCCGACGGGCTCGGCTGAAAGCGGAAGGCAAGAAGCCCCGCATCGCCCGTCGTCCCAACCGACATCACCCGGAGCTACCGCCTCGGCTCAAACGCTACAACCTCCTCATCGCGCGCCGACGAGCCCAGGTCGAGACCACCTTCGCCACTCTCAAACGCCGCATGCGGCTGACCTGCATCCGCTATGTCGGTCTCATGAAGGCAAGCGGGCAGGTCCTGCTTGCCTCCATCGCGTTCAACATGAGGCGCTGGGCCGCGCTCGCCGCCTGAGACGCCCGCCAAGGGCACCAAGTACAGATCTCGGCCTGACAATCGGCGTCAACACAGCCCTCTCTCCCTACGTCTCCTGCCTCAAAAGGCCGTAGCGCAACAGGCCCACAAGGGGAGAGGGTGCAGCGGCGAATGCCGCTTTAGGTACCTCACCGCCTCGGCGTGGTGACCAGGGTCGGCTCGGCGCTGGCGAGTTCGGCGAGCTTGGCGCGCGCGGCTTCGCGAGTGCGGACGTCTTTGCCGGCCGGCAGCGTCAGGGCAGCTTCGAAATCGGCTCGCGCGTCGTCGATCTGGCCGCGGGCAAGGAATGCGAGACCGCGATCGAGGCGGGCTTGTGCGTCCGAGGGATCGAGGCGCACCGCCGTGTTGTAGCTCAGGATGGCGCGATCGAGGTCGCCGGTGGCCGCGAGCGCGAGGCCGCGCTGGTGATACGGCGCGGCGTGCTTGGGATCATGCGCGATCGCCTCATCATAGTCTTCAATGGCCAGCTCCAGATCACCGTTCTGCCGGCGCGCGAGCGCGCGGTCGCGATAGAGCGAGGCGCGGTTGGGATTGAGATGGATGGCCTCGTCGAAATCGGCGATCGCCCGGCGAAAGTCGCCGTGGCGCAGCGCGATCCGTCCGCGGCCCTCATAGGCAAAGGCGATCAGCGAGCCGCGCAGCGGCGAGAAGCCGATCACGGCCGCGCAGATATCCGGATCGTCCTCGTCCCCGCAATTGACCACCATATGCGTGGACAGGCCAATGAGCACGGCCAGGACGATCAGCAATGGTACGGCAATTCTGGTCATCTTCGACGCTGGCCGGCTGAGGGCCGGCCATGCATCCCCTTTCGAAGCAAATCTCACGGCGAGGTGTTAACACCCGCCGCGACGATCCTGTGTGCGCCAGGTCACAAAGCCCCGTGCAAATCCTGGCCGGTTCCGTCAGCCCCAAGGACCACGAGACGGACCGCGTGAAGGACCACGCCAGGACGAGCGGCCCCACGGGCCTTGCGGCGGATAGTTCTCGTTGGCGCCCAGCGACGGCGCCGCATGCGCGCCAAGCTCGGCCGCGAGCTGTTGAAGCGCCGCGATGCGGTTCTGCGTCGAGGGATGGGTGGTGAAGAGATTGTCCATACCATGGCCAGACAGCGGATTGATGATGAACATGTGCGCGGTCGCCGGATTGCGCTCGGCCTCATAGTTCGGGACCTGGTGCGCGGCGCCCTCGATCTTCATCAGAGCCGAGGCGAGCCACATCGGCTGGCCGACGATGCGGCCGCCGAGATTGTCCGCGGCATATTCGCGGGTGCGGCTGATCGCCATCTGCACCAGCATGGCGCCGATCGGCGCCAGGATCATCAGCAGGATCGAGCCGACGATGCCTGGGCCGCTGTTGTTGTCGCGATGACCGCCGAAGAACATGCCGAACTGCGCGAGCATGGAGATGGCACCGGCGATGGTCGCAGTGATCGTCATTAGCAGCGTGTCGTGATGCTTGATGTGCGCGAGCTCGTGCGCGATCACGCCGGCGAGCTCCTCGCGGCTGAGCTGTTGCATCAGGCCGGTGGTGACGGCGACGGCTGCATTCTCGGGATTGCGGCCGGTCGCAAACGCATTCGGCTGCGCTTCGTCCATCACGAATACGCGCGGCATGGGCAGGCCGGCACGGCCCGCAAGCTCGGCGACGAGACCGAATAGCTCCGGCGCGCTGGCGCGGTCGACCTGATGGGCGCCGTACATCGAGAGCACCATGCGGTCGGAGTTCCAGTAGGTGAAGAGATTGGTCGCGGCAGCGATGACGAGCGCGATCATGGCACCGGAGGCGCCGCCGATCAGATAGCCCACACCCATGAACAGGGCGGTGAGGCCTGCAAGCAGCATTGCGGTACGAAGATAGTTCATGGCCGTCTCCTGGAGCGGCCGCGGGCAAGCCTCCGGCCGGCGCCCTCGAGGTATGAATGCAGGCAGCCGCTGCAAGGTTCGTGCGTCGCCGGGCCGCAGATAGTTGGATGCGCGGCCTAGCCTTTCCCGCCTCGTTAAAGCTTGACCGGGATTTGCGCAAAAACACACGCACAGGCTTAGCAACCTGGAAAGTGCAGCCTGGGCTTAATCCGCGGTAACCGGGCACGCTGCACGGCCTTTGCGCATTGACCGGTTCCGTTGACCTCCCGTCAGCAAGGTGACTGTCATGGCAGACCGCTCGCGCGCCGCTTCCGTCGACCCCGCTGCTCCCTCCTCTCAAGACACAAAAACCGACGCCAAGGGATTGCAGGAGGCGCTGCACGAGCAGCTGTTCGCCAACGACGACCACGGTCATCCGCCCGAGGCCCAGGCACCGGCTGAACCGCCGCGACGCTGGCCGCATCTGCGACGTGGCGCCAAGATCGCCATTGGCCTTGCCATCCTCGCCGTGTTCGGCTGGTTGCCGCTGCGCGCGATATGGGAATATTCGAGCGTCGAGGCCGTGCTGAATTCCCGCCTCGTCACCCTGCGCACGCCGATCGGCGGGCGCGTGGTCGCCGCCCAGCGCCTGACCGACCAGGCCAGGTTAGACGCCGGCGCCGTGGTCTTGCGCGTGGTCAACTCGCGCGGCGACCGCACCCGGCTCGACGACCTCCGGCGACAGAAATCGCGCCTGGAGAACGAGCGGCCGAGCCTCGCCGCCAAGCTCGCCTCCGCGCAAGCCGCGCAAAAGGACCTGGCGCGGCAGGCCGCGCAATTCCGCGACGGACGGGTGCTGCAGCTCGAGGCCCGCATCGCCGAGATCCAGACATCGATCGAAGCGGCCGCGGCGCGGCGGGACGAGGCCAGCGCCGCCGTCGAGCGCGCCTCCTCGCTGGCGAAAACCGGCAATGTCTCGACCGTCGAGCTGGCGCGGCTGACGCGCGAGCTTTCGGTGTCGCAGCAGACCGAGCTCGGTGCGCGCAAGCGCCTGGACGCAGCCAAGGTCGAGCTCACCGCGGCGCGGAGCGGCTCCTTCCTCGGCGACAGCTACAACGACCGTCCGAGCTCGGTGCAGCGCGAGGAGGAGATGCGCCAGCGTGCTGGCGATCTCGAGGCCGACCTCGCACGCATCGACACCGAGATCGCCTGGCTCGCCAACGAGATTATCATCGAGGAGGTTCGCTTCTCCGATCTCTCCGAGGCCAACATCACGACGCCTGTCTCAGGGCGTGTCTGGGAGATGATGACCTCGCCGGGCGAGGACGTGCAGGCCGGGCAGCCGCTGCTCAAGGTGCTCGATTGCAGCGGCGCCGTCATCACCGCGAACGTCACCGAGGGTGTCTACAACCGCCTGCAGCTCGGCGACCACGCGACGTTCGAGCCGAACGACGGCGGTGCGCCGATCTCCGGCACCGTGGTCAATCTGACCGGCGCCGCCGGCGCACCCGCCAATCTCGCCATCAATCCCGACGCGCTGAGCAAGGAGCCGTATCGCGTGACCGTTGCGCTGGCCGATGCCGCCGCCCATGGCTGCACGGTGGGGCGCACCGGCCGTGTCGTGTTTGCAAGACAAGAGACCGCACCGTGACGAGCGCGCTGACGCCCGGCCTGATCGCGCTCGGCGCCTTCATGGCGATCGTGCCGCTGCTCCGGCGCGAGAGCACGATGGCCCGCTCCCTTCTGGCCATCGCGTCACTCGTTCTGCTGCTGCGCTATCTCCACTGGCGTGTGACCGCAACGCTTCCGCCGCCGCACCTGACGGCGGATGCCGTGATCGGCTATCCCTTCATGCTGCTGGAGGCCGCCTCGCTCGTTGCGGTCTCACTGTCGTTGCTGTTCCTGAGCCGCACGCTCGACCGTACCAAGGCGGCCAGGATCGATGGCCGCGCCAGGGATCCGCGCGCACCGCTGATCGACGTCTTCATCTGCACCTACAACGAGGAGCGGTCGATCCTCGAGCGCACGATCATCGGCGCCACCGGCATGGAGTACGGCAACTATCGGGTCTGGGTGCTCGACGACGGAAGGCGGCCCTGGCTGCGACGGCTCGCCGGCGAACTCGGCTGCCATTACCTGACGCGGCCCGACAACCGCCACGCCAAGGCCGGCAACATCAATCACGCGCTCCGGCATGTCGGCGCGTTGCCGGAGCCGCCGCACTTCGTAGCCGTCCTCGATGCCGACTTCGTGCCGCGGCCCGATTTCCTTGCGCGAACCATCTCGCTCATGGACGATGCCTCGGTCGGGGTGGTGCAGACGCCGCAGCACTTCATCAACCCCGACCCGATCCAGACCAATCTTGCCGCAACCGACGTCTGGCCGGACGAGCAACGCTTCTTCTTCGACATCCTGCTGCCGGCGAAGGATGCCTGGGGTGTCGCCTTCTGCTGCGGCACCTCGTCGCTCATTCGCTATGCCGGCCTGGTGCGGATCGGCGGCTTTCCGACCGACTCGGTGACGGAGGATTATCTCGTCACCCTGCGCCTGAAGGAATGCGGCCTCACCACGATCTATCTCAACGAGCGATTGACGATCGGGCTCGCGCCGGAAGGGCTGAAGGAATACATCACCCAGCGCGCCCGCTGGTGCCTCGGCCTGATGCAGATCGTGCGCGGCCGCAGCGGACCGCTGTCGCGGACATCGAAGCTCTCCTTCATCGACCGGCTCTCGCTGGTCGATGCCTTCATGAGCTGGGCCGCGGTCTACACGTCGAAGGTGGCGGGCCTCGTGGTGCCCTGGCTGTTCCTGCTGTTCGGCATCAAGGCGGTCCGGGCCGACCTGACCGAGCTGCTGCGCTATTTTCTGCCGTTCTATGTCTGGCACGGTCTCACCATGGCCTGGCTGTCGCGCGGCCGCTCGCTCGCCATGATGACTGATGTCTCGCAACTCATCGCCGCGCCTGCGGTGCTCAAGGCGGTGGCAACCGGCCTGCTGAAGCCGAAGGGACACAAGTTCAAGGTCACCGCGAAAGGCGGCGACCGTGACAGGCGCTTCGTCGAATGGCCGCTGCTGCGGCTCTACGGCAGCGCGCTTCTCATCACGCTCGCGGCCATCGGTTATGCCTTCATCCTGCATCTGCGCGGCGAGAACATCGCCTATGGCGGACTGGCGCTGGCATGGAGCCTTTACAACGCGCTCATCCTCACCGTGGTCTGCTTCGTCTGCATCGAGCAGCCGCGCAAGCGCAAGGCGGAGCGCTTCCATCGCAACGAGCCGGTGCTGCTGCGCCAGGACGGCAAGTGGCATCTGGCGCGGCTCGCCGACATCTCCATCACCGGCGCCCGTCTGATCGACCCCGATCCGCCGGCGCCCGGCAGCACGATCGACTGCCGGATCTACGGCCGCTCGATCGCGGCGATCGTGGTGCGGCGGACGACGGACGGATTCGCGGTGCGCTTCGAGGAGGGCATGGACACGCGCGTGCATGCGATCAGGGCGTTCTATGCCGGCGAATATGTGCGCGCCTACCAGGGCGTCAGGGCGCTCCCGGTCGGAAAGGCGCTGCTGATGCGGCTGTTTGGATAGGCATGATCTTTTCGGAAAACCGCTTCGCACTTTTGCGGATCATGCTTTAGACTTCGGGCGAATCCACGCCTGCCCTCCCCGCCGGAACCCCTATGCTCCAGACCCGATTTGCGATCGCAGCCGTCGCGCTCCTCGCATGCTCCGCCACCGCTTCTGCCCAGTTCGCACCGCCGCCCGCAAGACCTGCGGCGCCCAAGGCCAGCGCGCCGTCGCCGCGCGCGGCCTCGTGCCATAACGGCGCAAGCTTCGATCGCTTCCTGGCCGACGTGAAGAGCCAGGCCGTCGCGGCCGGCGTGTCGCAGCGGACGATCGCGGAGGCCTCGCCCTACCTCGTCTATGACCAGGGCATCGTCAACCGCGACCGCGGCCAGCGCGTGTTCGGCCAGCTCTTCACCGAGTTCGCGGGACGCATGGCCGCGCCCTATCGCATGCAGAACGGCCAGCAGCACATCAGGAACCACGCCTCTGCATTCGCGCGCGCCGAAAAGGAATACGGCGTGCCGCCGGCGGTGATCGCCGCGTTCTGGGGCCTGGAGAGCGATTTCGGCGCCAACATGGGCAATCTGCCGACGCTGAAATCGCTGGTCTCGCTCGCCTATGACTGCCGCCGCTCGGAGATGTTCGTGAACGAGACCGTCGCCGCGCTGAAGATCATCGACCGCGGCGATCTCACACCCGAGGAGATGGTCGGCTCATGGGCCGGCGAGCTCGGACAGACGCAATTCCTGCCGACCCACTACGTCAACTACGCCGTCGATTACGACGGCGACGGACGGCGCGATCTCTTGCGCAGCGAGGACGACGTGATCGGCTCGACCGCGAACTACATCGCCAAAGGCTTGAAGTGGCGGCGCGGCGAGCCGTGGCTGGAGGAGATCAAGGTGCCGCAGAACCTGCCGTGGGAACAGACCGATCTCACGGTGCAACAGCCGCGCGCGAAATGGGCGCAGCTGGGCGTCACCTACCCGGACGGACGGCCGCTGCCGAACGACAATCTGCCGGCCTCCGTGCTGCTGCCGATGGGACGGACCGGTCCTCCCTTCATGGCCTATGCGAATTTCGCGGCCTATACCGAGTGGAATAACTCGCTGATCTATTCGACCACCGCGGGCTATCTCGCCACCCGCATCGCCGGCGCGCCGCCGATGCGCAAGCCGGCCGCGCCGGTCGCGCAGCTGCCGTTCAACGAGCTCAAGCAATTGCAGCAGCTTCTGGTCCAGGCCGGCTTCAATGTCGGCAAGGTCGACGGTGTGCTCGGCCAGCAGAGCCGCGCCGCCGTGAAGGCGATGCAGATCAAGTTCGGCCTGCCGGCGGATTCCTGGCCGACCGCCGAGCTGCTCGCCCGCATGCGCGGCGGCACGGCGCAGGCGCAGCCGGGGGCGGTGGTGAGGTAGCTGCTCTATTCGCTGTCATGCCCCGCGAAGGCGGGGCATCCAGTACGCGACAGCGAGGGTGTGGCGGAGATGACAGCGAGTGTTGCATCGATCGTCGCGCGTCGGACGCCATAGAATTTTCGCACCGCACAAGCCGCTTTCGCGATTGTATTTTTCCATGAGGCTCCCATGTGAGTGGCTCAGGTTTTCTCCTGAGATTTCCTCTCATTGAAGCGAGCATCACATGTCCTTCTACGACGCGGTCGTCCCTGCTTATCTGCAAATGCTGAACAGCCTGACCGGCCTGCTCACCAAAGCCGAGGCGCATTGCGCAGCGAAAAAGATCGACCCGAGCGTGCTGCTCGGCTCGCGCCTGTTCCCGGACATGCTGCCGCTGTCGAAGCAGATCCAGCTCGTCAGCGATTTCGCCACCAAGGGCTGCGCGCGCCTCACGCACAGCGAAGTGCCTTCGAATCCCGACACCGAGACCAGCTTTGCGGAATTGAAGCAGCGGCTGGCGAAGACGATCGACTACGTCAAATCGTTCAAGCCCGAGCAGTTCGAGGGCGCCGAAGCCAAGGACGTCACCTTCCCGTCCGGGCCCGACAAGACCACGACCCTGAAGGGCCAGCAGTTCCTGAGCGCATTCTCGCTGCCGAACTTCTATTTCCACTGCGCGACCGCCCACGGCATCCTGCGTCACAACGGCGTCGAGATCGGCAAGCGCGATTTCATGGGCCTGAACTGATTTTTCAAATCGCACGGCCGCGTAGCGGGATTCTGCTGCCGCGGCCGAAATCACACATGAATTATGCTACGCGGGCTTTGCCGCGTAGCTCGCCTGCACTTTCCGTATGGCTCATCCCTTGCGCCTGATGTCGCGATGCACAAGTGTTCGAGACCTCTCACCGCCTGGAAGCATTCCCATGAGCCGTTCGACCAAATTGTTTGAGACCTACAAGCTCGGCCCGATCACGCTGGCCAACCGCTTCGTCATGGCGCCGCTGACGCGCAACCGCGCCGTGCCCGGCACCTTCGTACCCGGCGCGCTCGCCGCCGACTATTATGGCCAGCGCGCGTCCGCAGGGCTGCTGATCACCGAAGCAAGCCAGGTCTCGCAGCAGGGCCAGGGCTACCAGGACACCCCCGGCATCTACAGCAAGGAGCAGGTCGCCGGCTGGCGCAAGGTCACCGACAAGGTGCATGAGCGCGGCGGCAAGATCTTCATCCAGCTCTGGCATGTCGGCCGCATCTCGCATGTCGATCTGCAGGCGAATGGCGCAGCCCCGGTGGCGCCGAGCGCGATCCGCGCCAAGGGCAAGACCTTCGTGAACGGCGGCTTCGCCGATGTCTCCGAGCCTCGGGCGCTCGAGCTCTCCGAAATCCCCGGCATCATCGACGACTTCAAGCGCGCGACAAAGAACGCGCTCGAAGCCGGCTTCGACGGCGTCGAGATCCACGGTGCCAACGGCTATTTGCTCGAGCAGTTCGCCAAGGACGGCAGCAACAAGCGTGCGGACGCCTATGGCGGCTCGATCGAGAATCGCGCGCGGCTGATGCTCGAAGTCTCCAAGGCCGTCGTGGCTGAAGCCGGCGCCGATCGCACCGGCATCCGCATCTCGCCGGTGACGCCGGCCAACGACATCTCGGATTCCAACCCGCAGGCCCTGTACGACCACATCGTCGACGGCCTCAGCGCGCTCAAGCTGGTCTACCTCCACGTCGTCGAGGGCGCCACGGGCGGGCCGCGCGACATCGCGCCGTTCGACTATGCGTCCTTGCGCAAGCGCTTTGCCGGCGCCTACGTCGCCAACAACGGCTACGACTTCGATCTCGCCAGCAAGGTGCTCGAGGCGAATGCCGCCGACCTGATCGCCTTCGGCAAGCCGTTCATCTCCAACCCGGATCTCGTCGAGCGGCTGAAGCAGGGCGCTGGCCTGAACGACTGGGACAAGAACACGTTCTACGGCGGCGGCGCGAAGGGGTACACCGATTACCCGACGCTGGCGGCCGAGCCGGCGGAGTAGTCCACGCGCACGCTGTCATGCCCCGCGAAGGCGGGGCATGACAGTACGCCGCGTCCTCGCCTGGCCGCGCGGCGATGCGTATGCGCTCCGGAAGCGCCTTTGGATCGGTCACACCACGTCGAACTTGACGCCTTGAGCCAGCGGGAGTGTGCGGCCGTAATTGATGGTGTTGGTCGCTCGCCGCATATAGGTTTTCCACGCGTCGGATCCGGATTCGCGTCCGCCGCCGGTCTCCTTCTCGCCGCCGAAGGCGCCTCCGATCTCCGCGCCGGATGGGCCGATATTGACGTTGGCGATGCCGCAATCAGAGCCACGCGCCGACAAGAATGTTTCCGCTTCGCGCAGATCATTGGTGAAGATGGACGACGACAGCCCCTGCGGAACGGCGTTGTGCAACTCGAGCACGGCATCGAAATCGCGATATTTCATGACGTAGAGGATCGGCGCAAAGGTCTCGTGCTTCACCGGTCCGGTCTGCGCCGCGATCTCGACCAGCGCCGGGCGGACATAGTAAGCGTCGGCCGCCCCTTCGATGGCAATGCGCTCGCCACCTTGGACTTGACCTCCGGCAGCGCTCGCAGCCTCGAGCGCACTCTGCATCGCGCGATAAGCCGCGCCGTCGATCAGCGGACCAACCAGGTTACCGCCTTCCAGCGGAGAGCCGACGGTGACGGACGCATAGGCCTGCTTCAGGCGCGGCACAAAGCTCTCGTAGATGCTCTCGTGGACGAACAGGCGGCGCAACGTCGTGCAGCGCTGTCCCGCCGTTCCCATCGCGGCAAAGGCGACGCCACGCAGCGTGAGGTCGAGGTCGGCCGTCGGCGCGACGATCGCCGCGTTGTTGCCGCCGAGCTCGAGCAGCGCCCGGGCGAACCGGCTGGCGAGCCGCGGACCGACCGCGCGTCCCATCGCTGTAGACCCGGTTGCCGAGACCAGAGGCACCTTCACATGGTCGACGAGCACCTCGCCGATCTCACGGCCGCCGAACAGCACTGCCGCAAGCCCCTGAGGCGCATCTCCGCCAGCCTCGTTGAAGCGTTTGACCGCACGCTCAAACAGGGCGTATGTCGCAAGCGCGGTTAGCGGTGTCTTCTCGGACGGCTTCCAGACGAGGCTGTTGCCGCACACCAGCGCCAGGGCTGCGTTCCAGGCCCACACGGCGACCGGAAAATTGAACGCAGAGATGATGCCGGTGACGCCCAGCGGATGCCAGCTTTCCATCATGCGATGCTCGCCACGCTCAGTCGCGATCGTTAGGCCGTAGAGCTGCCGCGACAGGCCGACCGCGAAATCGCAGATGTCGATCATTTCCTGAACCTCGCCAAGACCTTCGGAGACGATCTTGCCGACCTCGATCGACACCAGTCGTCCCAAAGCCTCCTTGCTGGCGCGGAGTTCCTCGCCGAACAGCCGCACGAGCTCCCCTCGCTTGGGCGGCGGCACCAGCCGCCAGCCGAGGTAGGCCGCGTGCGCCTGTTCGATCACGCCGGCAGCTTCGGCTGCGCCGATCTCCATGACGCGGCCAATGATCCCGCCAGTGATCGGCGTACGAACGACGATGGCGCCCTCCGTATAGTCGGAGCGCTTGACGCCCAGCGCGGCGAGAAGCCTGTCGACTTCGCCGGCAAGATCGGCATTGGCGGTATGCGTCTGCAGTGCTGATTTGACGGACATGGCGGTTTTCCAAATGTTGCAGTTGATCTTAGTTCGGTTGCTCGCTCGTGCGCCCATTCCGCAAGGCCGGCACGCAATGCGCTCCCAGGAAAGCCATGGCGGTATCCATCTCGCGCAGGACCATGCGCAGGACGGCTTCGGCGCCCGCCTCTCCGCCGGCCGCAAGACCCCACAGCGGCAAGCGGCCGAGAAGCACAGCTTCCGCGCCCAACGCAAGATATTTGAGGACGTCGGTGCCGCGCCGGACGCCGCTGTCGGCCAGAATCGTCAGACGCCCCTTCACGGCGCCGACAATCGCCGGAATGCAGTCCACGGGAGCCGGCAGACAGTCGAGATTGCGCCCACCATGGACCGAGACCACGATGCCGTCGGCACCGACCTCGACCGCCTTCTCGGCATCCTCCACCGCGAGCACGCCCTTGATGGTGAGCTTGCCTGGCCAGATTTCGCGCAGCCAGAGCATGTCATCCCAGCACAGCCGAGGCTCGAGCCGGACCGCCTCGGCGATATCCGCGCGGGTGATGGAGGTGCGAAATGCATCCGGATAGTGGCCGTAGGTCGGCACACCCTCGCCCATGAGATAGCGCGCGAGAACCCCGAACAGCCAACCCGGATGCAGTGCCACGTCGATCATGCTGCGTAGCCGCGGCTTGAAGGGAATGCCGAAACCGTTGCGTTCGTTATACTCCCGGTTCGGCGAGACCGGCGTATCGACGGTGACGAGCAGGTTGTCGCAGCCGCAGGCGCTCGCACGCTCCAGGAGGCGTGCGGTCAGGGCGCGATCGCGCCAGACGTAGAGCTGGAACCAGAGCAAGGCATCCGGCGCGCCGCGCCGGATCGCCTCCACGGTTGTCACCGATTGCGTCGAGATGCAGACGGGAATGCCGACGCGCGAGGCCGCGCGGGCAAGCTTCGTCTCCCCATCATGTGAAACGAGACCGGCGAGCGCCGTCGGCGCGACAACGAGGGGTGCGGCGATCCTCCGGCCGAACAACACCGTGTCGAGATCGCGCCTGTCGTGCCCCGTCAGTACCGCGGGCCGCAAGGTAATGGCTTCAAGCGAGTCACGCAGGCGCATCAGTGCGGTTTCGTCCTCCGAGCCGCGATCGATGTACTCGAACAGCCCGCGCGGGAGGAATTGTCGCGCGCGGCGGCGATAGTCGCTGGCATTGAGGAGCATCGGCATCGGCGTTTCAGGCCGCGTAGCGTTTGAACTTGGACTTCGAGATCGAGGTTGCGGCGACGTGGACGTGCTGAACGAGCTCGGCCTCGGCACGCTCCTTGGTCCAGCGCGTCGTGGGCACGGAAATGTTGACCGCGGCGATAGCCCGCCCGTGCTCGTCGATGATCGGCGCCGCGACGGAAATATCGCCCATGACACTTTGGTTGATCTGAATCGAATAGCCGCGCTTGGCGGCGAGGTGCACCTGCTCCAGGAGCTTATCGGGATCTGTAATCGTGTGCGGCGTGAGTGGTTCGAGGCGCGTACGCTTCAAGAGATCCTGTTGCTCCGCCTCAGGAAGGGCCGCCAGGATGGCGATGCCGGAAGCCGTGAAGTAGGCCGGCAACCGGCTTCCGATCACGAAATCGATATGGATCAGGTGCTGGCCAGGAAAGCGCGCAACGAACACGACCTCGTGGCCATCGAGCTCATGCAGGTTGCAGGTCTCGCCAAGGTTGCGGCTCATGTCGAGGAGGTAGGGCGAGGCCTTGTCGACGAGCTCGTTGGCCTTGAGATAATTGTGCGAGAACTGGAGCACCTTCGACGTCAGTCCGTAGTTGCGCGTGCCCTCGATCCGCTTGAGGTAGCCGAGCGACTCCAGCGTGTAGACCAGGCGCTGCGTGGCGCTGCGATCGAGATCGGCAGCGCGCGCGATATCGGCAAGCGTCATGAAGCGTTGCGGCCCGTCGAAGACGTGCAGGACCTGGAACGCCTTCTCGGTCGAGCCGACGAACAGCGACGAGCGCGCCGGTTCTGCGCTTTTGGCGACGCGCGTCACGGCGCGAGCCTTTGCCGGGCTCTTGGCCTTGCCGGCTTTCCTGGAGCCACCCTGGCCACTACGCGCCATGCCGCCATCCCCCAATCATCCAACGTTCTCGGAAACCGCCAACTGCTTACCGAATTCAGCGCGCAAGGCGGCGACCAGCGCCGGCGCCGGTTGCACCAGCGGCGCCAGCATGCGCGGCGCCTCGACGCCGACCATGTCCATCACCGCCTTCATCGGCCCCGGATTGGTCTCGGCGAACGCCATGTTCATCAGCGGAATCAGGCGGCGATGCAGGCTCAAAGCCTCGGCCGTCTTGCCTGCCGTCGCGGTCTCGTAGATCTGGCGCCAGGCACGCGGCAACAGGCACGCGGTCACGATGATGCCGCCCTTGGCGCCCGCCGCCAGATGCAGCGGAAACAGGCTGTCCTCGCCGCTCAGCACCGCAAAGCTCTCGTCGACGCCGGCCACGACCTGAAGGAAATGATACATGTCGAGATTGCAGGCCTTCATGCCGATGATGTTGGGATGCCTGGAGAGCTCATGCAGGATCTTGGGCTCGATCGCGATCCGGGTGCGGTAGGGAATCTCGTAGATCAGGACAGGCACCGGCGAGGCATCGGCATAACGCAGGAAATAGTCGCGAACGCCGGCCTGAGTCGGATTGGTATAATATGGCGTGAGAACCAGCAGGCCGTCCACGCCCTCGGCTGCGAATTCACGCCCCGCCTGCAAGGCATCGTGGAAGCCGGTGTCGAGCACGCCGGCGATGACCGGGCCCTTGCCCGCCATCGCCTTCACCGACAGGCCAGCCATCTTGATCCGCTCGGATCTAGCCAGCGCACCGTATTCGCCGGTTCCGCCGAGCGGCACCACGCCGTCGATACCCTGTTTGTTGAGCCAGGCGAACATCGCTGAGACCGCGCCGGCATCGATGGTGTCGTCGGCCATGACCGGGGTCGGAATGGCCGGAAACAGGCCGCGGAGGCGATTGGCAGTGAGCATGATTGAGAACCTCTGGTTGGAATGCGGGACGGCTATCTCGCGGCAGCACGCCGGCGCAGGCGTTCGGCGACGAAGATGAGAAGTCCCATGAAAACGAACAGGCAGGTCGAGACGGCGGCGATCGAGGGGGAGACCTGAAGCGTCACCTCGTCCCAGAACTGCTTCGGCAGCGTCGCGTTGAGGCCGCCGGTGGCAAACAGCGCGATGGTCAGCTCGTCGAACGAGGTCGCGAACGCAAACAGGAACGACGACAGCATGCCGGCGCCGAGGATCGGGAAGGTGACGAAGCGCAGCGTCGCGAACGGGCGCGCCCCAAGGCTCTGCGCGGCATGGTCAAGCCGCGTGTCGTAATTGCGCAGCACCGCCATCATGGTCATGACCACATAGGGCACAGCAACCACTGTGTGCCCGAGAACGAGGCCGACAGCGCTCCCGACGAGGCCCATGCGCGCGAACACGTAGAACAGGCCGACCGCGATGATCATGCGCGGCACGACGATCGGCGACAGGATGAAAGCGAGCCACGCCGCCTTGCCCGGGATCTCGCTGCGCACCAGCAGGAACGCGGCCGGCGTGCCGATCAGCATGGCGAGCAGACCGGTGCCGATGCCGACCAGCAGCGAGCGCAGCATAGCCTGGGTCCAGACCGGCGAATTTAGGACCGTCTCGTACCAGTGCAGGGTAAAGCCCTGCGGCGGCCAGTTGAGGCCGCCGGTGCCGAATGACAGAGGGATCATCAGGATCGTCGGGGCGCTGATGATGAGCAGCATGGTCCAGACGAAGGCCTGCAAGCCCATGCCGGGCTGATCGGGATGACGGTCGCGACGGCGTGACGGCAGCAGCAGGATGATGCGGTCGGAGATCGCGCCGAGCAGCGTGAGCAGCACATCGCCCGCCCGCGCGACCGGACCGGACAAACGCGATGGCTTCGTATTGCGCGGCGCGGATGCGCCGGTCATGGACGACAGGCCGAGCAGCCGGTCATAGGCGGCGAAGACGATGAGGACGACGACCAGCAGCAGCACCGAGATCGCACCGGCAAAGCCCCAGTTCATGGTCTGCTGGACCTGGTCGATGATGAGCTGTGTGATCATCGTCTCGCGGCGCCCGCCGAGCAGCGCCGGCACGATGAAGAAGCCGATCGCGGTGACGAACACCATGATTCCCGCAGCAGTGACGCCGGGCAGCGACAGCGGAAAATAGATCTTCCAGAACGCCATGCCCGGACGCGCCCCGAGCGTGGCGGCGGCGCGTGGCAGGTTGCGGTCGATATTCTCCATCACCGAGAGCATCGTCAGCACGGCAAGCGGCAGCAGCGCATTGACCATGCCGACGAGGACGCTGCCGAAATTGTAGAGCAGGTTCGCCGGACTCGAGATGATGCCGAGCGAGACGAGTGTCTTGTTGATGACGCCGTTGCGGCCGAGCAGCACGATCCAGGCGAAGGCGCGGACCAGAAAACTGGTCCAGAACGACAGCAGCACCCAGAACAGCAGCGTCGCCTTGCGCTCCTTGCCGACGATCGAGATCAGATAGGCGATCGGATAGCCGGTGACGACGCAGACCAGCGTGGTCGCCAGCGAGATCTTCAGCGTGATCAGGAGAACGTCGAGATAGACGGAGGAGGCAAAGAGCTGGCGGTATTGCGCCAGCGTGAAACCATTGTCGCCGTAGACGCTGAGCAGCAGCAGCTGGCCGACGGGATAGACCAGGAATAGCACGAGCAGCAGCACCAGCGGCGCGCCCATCGCAGCCCGCGTCCAGGCCAGCCTCCGCGATATCGTGCGCAGGGCGGCCAAGCTCAGGTTTCCTTTCCGTCGTGGATCGCGACGGCATCCGCCGCATGCCATCCGAGCGACAGGCGCTGGCCTATCTCATAGGGCGCCGAGCCGCTGCGGGTCGGATGCGCAGCGACGAGCTGCGGCAGGCCCGCGGTCTCAGGCGCGATGTAGAGCCGCGTCAGGCTGCCGCTGATCATCACGTCGGTGAGCCGGCCGGACAGCTGGCCACCCTCGCCGACCACGAGGTTCTGCGGACGCACCATGACCTTGACCGGCTCGCCGGTGGCGAAGCGAGAGCCATTGCCGACCGCGCGCGAGGCTGATGCCTGCTCGGTCAGGACGATGTCGAGCCCCTCGCCGTCGACGCCGCGCACGGTGGCGCTGAGCAGGTTGGACTCGCCGAGGAAGTCGGCGACGAACACCGAGCGCGGCCGGAAATAGAGATCCTGCGGCGTGCCGAGCTGCTCGATCGCGCCCGCATTCATCAGGCAGATGCGATCCGACATGGTCATCGCCTCTTCCTGGTCGTGGGTGACGTAGACGATCGTGGTACCGAGCTCGCGATGGATACGCTTGATCTCGAGCTGCATCTGGTCGCGCAGCTTCTTGTCGAGCGCCCCCAGCGGCTCGTCCATCAGGATGATGGCGGGGCGATAGACGATGCAGCGCGCCAGCGCGATGCGCTGCTGCTGGCCACCGGACAATTCGCGCGGATAGCGCTTCGAAACGTGCGGCAGCCGCACCGTCTCCAGCGCCTCGGCAGCGCGCCGGCGCGCCTCGGCATCCGACATTTTGCGCATCTTGAGCGGAAACGCGATGTTGTCCTCAATCGTCATGTGAGGAAACAGCGCGTAGTTCTGGAACACCACGCCGATGTCGCGGTCATAGGCGGGGCTATGCGTGACGTCGGCGTCGTTGATCAGGATCTGCCCTTCGTCGGGATGGACGAGACCCGCAATCAGGCTGAGCAGCGTGGTCTTGCCCGAGCCCGACGGGCCAAGCAGGGTGAGAAATTCCCCCTTGGCGACGTCGAGGCTGGTCGGCGCGAGCGCGACGAAATCGCCGTACCGCTTGCAGAGCTCACGAATACGCAGGCTCGACGGGGCCATGGGCCGCTCCGATCCGTTTGACCCGATCAAGCCAGGATCCAGCTGTTGAAGCGCTCGATGACAGCGGCCTGGTTGTCGAGCCAGTATTTGGCGTTGATCTTCAGCCCGGCCTTGATGTTGTCAGGGTAGGTCGGGCAGTTCTTCGCGACCTCGGGCTTGACGTAATTGAAGGCCTCCGGCTGCGTGAGACCGGCCGGGAAATATTCGACGAGCGCCGCCTGCCGCTTCGGATCAGAAGCGAATTTGATGAACTCGCGGCAGGCATCGGCGTTCGGCGTCCCTGACAGGATCGACCAATTGTCGCCGCCCCAGATGCCCTGATTCCAGACGATCTCGACCGGCGCGCCGGCTGCTTGGGCTGCCTGGGGACGCGACACCCAGGTCGGCAGCAGATCGATCTCGCCCGAGGTCAGCATCTGCTCGACCTGCGCGCCACTGGTCCACCACACGGCGACCTGCGACTTGATCTTGTCGAGCGAGGCAAAGGCCTTGTCGAGATCGCAGGGGTAGACCTGCGCGGTCGGAACGCCCGCACCCATCAGCGCCTGCTCGATCGTGTCGAACGGATGCTTGCGCACGGCGCGGCGTCCCGGAAACTCCGCCACGTTCCAGAAATCAGCCCAGGACTGCGGCGCCTTGCGGCCCTTGAAGGCGTCGGTGCGGTAGGCCAGCACGGTGGTGTAGACGTTGGTGGCGACGCCGTAGGGCGAGGCATATTCGGCCGGGATCGACTTGACGACCGGCTCGGATTCGAGCCCGTGCTTCTCCAGATATTTCTTGCCGCCGGTGGTCAGGATCTCGATCGCGGGCCAGGAGATCTTGGCCATGTCCCAGGTGTAGTTCTTGGTGTCGACCATGGTCTTGATCTGCGCGACCGGCTCGGCATTGGCCTGCACGCCGACGACTTCGATACCGGTCGCTTCGGTGAACGGACGGTAGAACACCGCACCATAGGCCTTGGTGTAGATGCCGCCATCGTCGCGCACGACGATGCGTTTTCCGGCGGCGCGGGACGGCGACCAGACGGAGGGGGCGGCGAGTGCGACGACGCCAGCTCCTGCGCCGAGCAGCAGGCGTCGGCGGGAAGTGATGAGCTTCGATGCGTTGGTCATGTCAGTCCCCTCTTTGCGATGTTGCATTGGTTGGCGAAGCAGCGGCCATATCGGCCGCGGATGACGGCGGCAGAACGCGGCCGGGATTGAACAGACCAGACGGGTCGAACGCCCGTTTCACCGCCCGCATCAAGGCGAGCTCGACCGGCGGCTTGTAGCGGGTCATCTCACCGGTCAACGTGCGCCCGACGCCGTGCTCGGCGCTGAAGGTGCCGCGCAGCGAGCTTGCGACATCGTTCATGGCGCGGCGGATCCGCTGCCCAACGGCGTCGCGATCCGGCAGCGCATCCCACTCGGCGAAGCTGAAGAAGGGGATGAGATGGATGTTGCCGTCGCCCATATGGCCGACGATGATGAACGGCAGATCCGGCACGATCGCACGCACGGCCGCCATGGCCTGATCGATGAAATCAGGCACGGTCGAGACCGGGACCGCGGTGTCCGACGTCAGCCCGACGCCGGCCTTCTTGTTGGCCTCCGACACGCTGTGACGCACCAGCCACATCGCCTTGCGCTGCGCCTCGCTCGATGCGACGACGCCGTCGCTGACGAGCCCGGCTTCGAGCACCTGTTCGAGCACCGCCTGCATCGTCACCGCGAGCGCTGTGGCATCGCCGGTATCGGACAGTTCGACGAGGACGTGCCAGGTATCGATCTCTGCGACCGGGCAGCGCCGGCCCGGCACCTGCTCCAGCACGAGCTCAATCTGCTTTGCATTCATCAGCTCGAAGGCGGAGAGCCGTGAATTGCAGGCAGCCTGGAACAGGCCCAGCACCTTGAGCGCCGCTTGCGGACTGTCGACCGCAAGCCAGGCGACGGCCTCCGCGGTCGGCAGCGGATGCAGCTTCAGCACCGCACCGGTGATGATGCCGAGCGTGCCTTCCGAGCCGATGAAGAGATGCTTGAGGTCGTAGCCGGTGTTGTTCTTGCGCAGCGCGTAGAGGCCGTCCCAGATCGAGCCGTCCGGCAGCACGACTTCGAGCCCGAGCACATTGTCGCGCGTGTTGCCGTAGCGGAGCACGCCGGTGCCGCCGGCATTGGTGCCGATGTTGCCGCCGATCTGGCATGAGCCTTCGGCGCCGAGACTGACCGGATAGAGCCTGCCGGCCGCAGCGGCGCTCTCCTGGATGGTGGCCAGCACGCAGCCGGCATCAACCACCATGGTGTTGTTGACCGGATCGAGCGAGCGGATCCGGCGCATGCGCGTCAGCGCGACGATCACGGGTGGCTTGCCCTGCCCCGACGGCGTCGCGCCGCCGCAGAGACTGGTGTTGCCACCCTGCGGCAATACCGGCGTGTCATGCGCGACGCAGAGACGGACGACGGAAGCGACCTGCTCCGTGGTCGATGGCAGTACCGCGCAGAGTGCCGGCGCGTGAAACCGGCCACGCCAATCCTCGGTGAGACCCGCGAGATCCTCCTCGCGCGTCAGCACGGCCGTGTCGCCCAGCAACTGCCTGAACGCCTCGATCAACGCCATCTACAGGCCTCCGGAACGGGCCGACGCCGGCCCAAACGGGTTCTGCATATGTAATCGCATTGCGATTACTTCAATCGCATTATGCTAACTATGAATTCGGTGTGACAGGGAGTCAAGCGGGGGGCGTCCGGCTGCGTCGCGGGGACGCGCCTCCGCACCACCGCTGTCATTCCCCGCGAAAGCGGGGAATCCAGTAAGCCGCGGCCTCTCGAGCAATCACGGACGTCACGGAGCACTGGATCGCCCGCCCCAGTGCGCAATTGCGCACAAGGCGGGCGATGACAGCCAGAGTACGGATCGCGCGCGCCACAAACTCGTCATTGCGATCGCAGCGGTACGCTAAAAAGAAGAAAGGCCGGGATTGCTCCCGGCCTTTCGCATTTCGTGACGCTTTGCGCGCTGCTTACTTCACTTCCGCGCGCTTGGGCGGAGTGGCGGGCCACGACTTGATCAGCGTGTCGTAGTCCACCGTCTCGCCCTTCGGCTTCTCGTTGGCGAGCTTGCGCTGCGGGGCGATGGTGCCGTCCTTCTGGGCCTTGGCGAACCAGTACTCGGCGGTCTCCTTCTTGTGCAGCTTCGGACCGCAGGCGCCCTGCACGCCGGACTTCTCCAGGCGCTCCATCACGGAGTCCTGGGCGGCGGCCAGTGCGTCCATCGCGGCCTGCGGCGTCTTCGTACCGGACGACGCATCGCCGATGTTCTGCCACCACAGCTGGGCGAGCTTCGGATAGTCGGGCACGTTGTTGCCGGTCGGGGTCCACTGCACGCGCGCGGGCGAGCGGTAGAACTCGATCAGGCCGCCGAGCTTCGGCGCACGCTCGGTGAACGACTTGTCCCAGATGTCGGATTCACGGATGAAGGTGAGACCGACATGGCTCTTCTTCAAGCTAACCGTCTTGGAGACGATGAACTGGAGATAGAGCCAGGCCGCCTTGCGGCGATCCGCGGGGGTCGACTTCAAGAGCGTCACGGAGCCGGCGTCCTGGTAGCCGAGCTTCATGCCTTCCTTCCAGTAGGCGCCGTGCGGCGACGGAGCCATACGCCACTTCGGCGTACCGTCCGCGTTCATCACGGCGATGCCCGGCTTCACCATGTCGGCGGTGAAGGCGGTGTACCAGAACATCTGCTGGGCGATGTTGCCCTGGGCCGGCACGGGGCCGGACTCGGAGAAGGTCATGCCCTGGGCCTGAGGCGGAGCATACTTCTTCATCCACTCGAGGTACTTCGTGATCGAGTAGACCGCGGCCGGACCGTTGGTGTCGCCACCACGCTCGACCGAGGAGCCGACCGGACGGCAGCCTTCCATGCGGATGCCCCATTCGTCCACCGGCAGACCGTTCGGAATGCCCTTGTCACCGTTGCCGGCCATCGACAGCCAGGCGTCGGTGAAACGCCATCCGAGCGAGGGGTCCTTCTTGCCATAGTCCATATGGCCGTAGACCTTGACGCCGTTGATCTCCTTGATGTCGTTGGTGAAGAATTCGGCGATGTCCTCATAGGCGGACCAGTTCACGGGCACGCCGAGCTCGTAGCCGTACTTGGCCTTGAACTTGGCCTTGTAGTCAGGGTTGGTGAACCAGTCGTAGCGGAACCAGTAGAGGTTGGCGAACTGCTGGTCGGGCAGCTGGTAGAGCTTGCCGTCCGGCGCCGTGCCGAACGATTTGCCGATGAAGTCGTTGACGTCGAGCATGGGATCGGTGACGTCCTTGCCCTCGCCGGTCATGTAGTCCGACAGCGCGATCGTCTGATTGTAGCGGAAGTGCGTGCCGATCAGGTCGCTGTCGTTGATCCAGCCGTCATAGACGTTCTTGCCGGACTGCATCTGGGTCTGCAGCTTCTCGACGACGTCACCTTCCTGGATGATGTCGTGCTTGAGCTTGATGCCGGTGAGCTCGGAGAACGCCTTGGCCAGCGTCTGAGATTCGTATTCGTGAGTCGTGATGGTTTCGGAGACGACGTTGATCTCCATGCCCTTGAAGGGCTCGGCGGCCTTGGCGAACCACTCCAGCTCCTTCTTCTGGTCTTCCTTCGACAGCGTCGAGGGCTGGAATTCCGCAATCCACTTCTGGATCGCGGCGTCGTCGGCAGCGCGGACCGGCGCCGAGACGGTGAACGACACCGCCAGAAGCGCGGCAGTGCTGGACATGGTCAGAAAACTGCTCTTGGTCAATGGACCTTTCCTTCTCCTAAACTGTCGCATGTTGTTCCTCCGTTGCAGCGACAAAATTTTATACAGGCCCGGGTTGCCCCCGGATCTGGCCGTCCCTTCGCAAGCTTCAGACCGTGCGGAAAATGAGCACGGCCGTGGCCAGCGAAATTCCACTTGCGAGCCACAGGCTCGAGATCTCAAAACCATCCTCACCGATCGGCAGCGTCGCGAGCGCGTCGGTGCCGACGAGGCCGATCCACGCGAGATGGATGACGGCTGCCGCAATCAGCGAGACGAACAGGCGGTCGCCGCGCGTGGTCGGAATACTGAGCACGCCGACGCGTTCGGCCTCGGGATAGACCGCGGCGAGCCACGTCATCACCGCCAGCGTGCAGGCCAGCGCGGCGAAGAAGATCGCGGTCGGCAGCGTCCAGGCCATCCATGCGATGGATTCCATAAAAACCTCCCTACACCCGGCCGAGCGCAAAGCCGCGCGCGATGTAATTGCGGACGAACCAGATCACCAGCGCGCCCGGAATGATGGTGAGCACGCCGGCCGCAGCCAAGAGGCCCCAGTCCATGCCCGCGGCCGACACCGTGCGCGTCATGATCGCCGCGATCGGCTTGGCGTGCACCGAGGTCAGCGTGCGCGCCAGCAGCAGCTCGACCCAGGAGAACATGAAGCAGAAGAAGGCGGCGACGCCGATGCCGCTCGCGATCAGCGGCACCAGGATCTTGATGAAGAAGCGCGGAAAGGAATAGCCGTCGAGGAAGGCGGTCTCGTCGATCTCGCGCGGCACGCCGGACACGAAACCTTCGAGGATCCACACCGCGAGCGGAACGTTGAAGATGCAATGCGCGAGCGCGACGGCCCAGGGCGTGTCGAACAGGCCGATCGCCGAATAAAGGTTGAAGAACGGCAGCGCATAGACCGCCGCCGGCGCCATGCGGTTCGACAGCAGCCAGAAGAACAGGTGCTTGTCACCGAGGAAGCGGTAGCGCGAGAACGCGTAGGCCGCGGGCAGCGCCACCGAGATCGAAATGATGGTGTTGAGGACGACGTATTCCAGCGAATTGATGTAGCCGGAATACCAGCTCTCGTCGGTGAAGATGCGCTTGTAGTGCTGCAGCGTCGGGGTGTGCGGCCACAGCGTCATCGTCGAGACGATCTCGCTGTTGGTCTTGAAGCTCATGTTGACGAGCCAGTAGATCGGCAGCAGCAGGAAGATCAGGAACAGCCCCATGATGAGGCGGCGGCCGGGGATCGAATGCATCAGGCCACTCCTTCCTTTGGCTTGAGCGCGGGCACGGGCTTGAGCGCGGCCGAGGGCTTCGGCTCCGCCGCCGGCTCGCTCGAAGCCTGAACTTTGCGCTCGACACCGGCATTGGTCATGACGGTGTAGAAGATCCAGCAGACGATCAGGATGATCAGGTTATAGACCAGCGACAGCGCCGCGGCCTTGCCGAGGTCGAACTGGCCGAGCGCGATCTTGACGAGCTCGATCGACACGAAAGTGGTGGAGTTGCCGGGTCCGCCGCCGGTGACGACGAACGGCTCGGTGTAGATCATGAAGCTGTCCATGAAGCGCAGCAGCACCGCGATCAACAGCACGCGGTTCATCTTCGGCAGCTGGATCGCCTTGAACACCGCCCAGCGCGAGGCGCCGTCGATCTGCGCCGCCTGGTAATAGGCATCCGGGATCGACTTCAGGCCGGCATAGCAGAGCAGCGCGACGAGGCTGGTCCAGTGCCAGACGTCCATCACGATGACCGTGACCCAGGCGTCGACCTCGTTGGAGACGTAATTGTAGTCGATGCCGATCGCGTTCAGCACATATCCGAGCAGGCCGATGTCGGGCCGGCCGAAGATCTGCCAGATCGTGCCGACCACGTTCCACGGAATCAGCAGCGGCAGCGCGAGGATGATCAGGCAGGCCGCCACGGTCCAGCCCTCGCGCGGCATCGACAGCGCCACGACGATGCCGAGCGGCACCTCGATGGCGAGGATCACCATCGAGAAGAACAGGTTGCGGCCGAGCGAGGCGAGGAATCGGCCGCCGAGATCGGTCGAGGGATCGAGCAGTTCCTTGAACCAGCCGACGCCGTTCCAGAAGAACTGGTTGTTGCCGAAGGTGTCCTGCATCGAATAGTTCACCACCGTCATCAGCGGCAGCACCGCGGAGAAGGCGACGACCAGGAACACCGGCAGCACCAGGAACCAGGCTTTTTGGTTGACGGTCTTGTCCATCAGGCGGCTCCCTCCACCAGAAGGCTGTCGGCATAGACGTGCACATGCGAAGGATCGAATTTCAGCCCGGCCGTGCCATCTGAGCTCGTGAAGCCCGCCGGCGCGCGCGCCGCGAGCTTGGCATCGCCGAGGCGCGCCCGCGCGAAACGGATGCGGCCGAGATCGTCGATGCGCTCGATCCTGGCGGTGAGCAGGCCGGGTGCGGGTGCGACCACCTCGACGAATTCGGGGCGCACGCCGATCTCGATTTTGGCACCGGCCGGCAGGGTGTCGTAGCTGCGGTTCAGCGCGATGATGTGGCCGTCGATCAGCGCCTCGCGTCCCCTCACTTCGGCCGGCAGGATGTTCATGCCGGGCGAGCCGATGAAATAACCGACGAACGTATGCGCCGGCTTGTCGAACAGCTCGGCCGGCGTGCCGCTCTGCACCACGCGGCCGTCATGCATGACGACGACGGTGTCGGCGAAGGTCAGCGCCTCGGTCTGGTCGTGGGTGACGTAGATCATCGTGAGATCGAGCTCGCGATGCAGCGCCTTCAGCTTGGACCGAAGCTGCCATTTCAGCTCGGGATCGATCACGGTGAGCGGTTCGTCGAACAGCACGGCGGCGACGTCGTTGCGCACGAGGCCGCGGCCGAGCGAGATCTTCTGCTTGGCGTCGGCCGTGAGCCGCGTCGCCTTGCGGTTCAGATAGGGCTCGAGATCGAGCAGGCGGCCGATCTCGGCGACGCGCCTGTCGATGTCGGCCTTCGCCACGCCGCGGTTCTTCAGCGGAAACGCCAGGTTCTGCCCCACCGTCATGGTGTCGTAGATCACCGGAAACTGGAACACCTGGGCGATGTTGCGCTTCTGGGTTGACAGCGGTGTGATGTCCTTGCCGTCAAACAGGATTTTCCCGCGCGAGGGCGTGATGATGCCGGAGATGACGTTGAGCAGCGTGGTCTTGCCGCAGCCGCTTGGGCCAAGCAGCGCATAGGCGCCGCCCTGCCGCCAGGTCATGGTGACGGGCTTGAGCGCAAAGCTCTCCTGCGGCGCATCATTGCCGCCGTAGGAATGGGCGAGATCGACGAGGTCAATGCGGGCCATTGCGCATCTCCCTCTTAAGTGCCTGGAGCGGCGACCAGGCGGTCAGCCGCATCGAACACAAACACATCATTCGGATCGAGCACCGCGTCGATGGTCTGGCCGGGCTCGAACTCGTGCACGCCGTGCAGCACCGCCACCCAGTTCAATCCGTCGCGGGTCAAATGCACGAAGCTCTCCGAACCGGTGATCTCGGTCACCGTGACAGTGGCATGGAAGGCATGGCGATCGGCCTCGCCATTGGCAAGAGCGAGCTGATGCGCGCGAAAGCCGACGCGATAGGCACCGTCCGCCAGCGAGGCATAGAGTCCCGAGGCCGGCGAGGCCGTGCCGCCGGCATAGGCAACGTGTCCGTTCCTCTTCTCGATGCCGACGAGGTTGAGCGGAGGATCGGAAAAGACCTGCGCGACGCGCAAGGTCTGCGGCCGGCGGTAGACGTTGGCGGTCTCGCCCATCTGCAGCGCCTTGCCTTCCCACATGCACACCGTGTTGCCGCCGAGCAAAAGCGCTTCGGTCGGCTCGGTGGTGGCATAGACGAAGATCGCGCCCGAAGCCTCGAAGATGCGCGGCAGCTCGGCGCGCAGCTCCTCGCGGAGCTTGTAGTCGAGATTGGCGAGCGGCTCGTCGAGCAGCACGAGATCGGCGCCCTTGACCAGAGCGCGCGCGATCGCGGTGCGCTGTTGCTGGCCACCGGAGAGCTGGAGCGGCGTGCGCTTCAGGAACGGTTCGAGCCGCAGCAGCTTTGCGGCTTCTGCCACGCGCGTCTCGATCTCCTCGCGCGGCTTGCCTTGCACGCGCAAAGGCGAAGCGATGTTCTCGTAGACCGTGAGCGAGGGGTAGTTGATGAACTGCTGATAGACCATCGCAACCGAACGCTGGCGCACGTCGGCGCCGGTGACGTCCTTGCCGCCAACCAGCACCCTGCCCGTGGTCGGCTTGTCGAGGCCGGCGAGCAGCCGCATGATCGAGGTCTTGCCCGACAGCGTCGGCCCGAGCAGCACGTTGAGCGTGCCGCTCTCGAGCGTCAGCGAGACGTCGCGGATGTGGTCGATACCGTCGATGGTCCGGGTCACGTGATCGAGTGTCACGGTCATGAGCGTCCTCCCGCTTCCAGCAGGGGACTTTGCGGCATAGCGTGGGCCCTGATCCAGTCGTCAAGCGCCGCGATCTCATCGGCAGATAGTCGCAGGCCGAGCTTGGAACGGCGCCAGACGATGTCCTCTGCGGTGACGGCCCATTCGTTGGCCATGAGGTAGCGGACCTCGCGCTCGGTCAGGGTCGCACCAAAGGCCTGGCCGAGATCCGCGGCGGATTTCGCATCGCCGAGCAGCTTGATGGCGCGGGTGCCGTAGGCGCGCGCGAGGCGCCGCGCATGCTCATGGCCGAGGAAGGGATAGCCGCGCTGCAGCTCCACGATCAGGCCGTCGATATCAGACACGTTCATGTCGCCGCCGGGCAGCGGCCATTTGCCGGTCCAGCCCTCGCGTGCTTTCGCACTGCGAAGATAGGGCGAAAGCCGCTCCAGCGCCTCCTCGGCGAGGCGGCGATAGGTCGTGATCTTGCCGCCATAGATCGACAGCAGCGGAGAACCGCCGGGCGTGTCGAGCTCGAACACGTAGTCGCGCGTCGCGGCCTTGGCCTCGCTGGCGCCGTCGTCATAGAGCGGCCGCACGCCGGAATAGGTCCAGACCACGTCCTCGGGCGTCACGGGCTTCGCCAGATATTCGCTGGCCGCCTTGCAGAGATACTCGATCTCCTCAGCCGTCGCCTTCACCTTGGCGGGATCGCCGTCATAGTCGCGGTCGGTGGTGCCGATCAGCGTGAAATCGTCCTGGTACGGGATCACGAAGATGATGCGGCCGTCGGCATTCTGGAACATGTAGGCGCGGTCGTGGTCGTAGAGCTTCTTGACCACGATGTGCGAGCCCTGCACCAGGCGGACCTTGGCTTTCGCATTGACGCCGGCGCCGCGGCCGAGCACGTCCTCGACCCAAGGGCCGCCGGCATTGACCAGCGCTTTCGCCCGGACCTGCGAGCGCTCGCCGGTCAGCGTGTTGAGCATGCTGACGGTCCAGACGCCGTCGGCCTGGCGGATCTCGGTGGCGCGGGTGCGGGTGCGGATCTCGGCGCCCTTGTCGGCGGCATCGCGCGCGTTGAGCACGACGAGGCGGGCGTCATCGACGAAGCAGTCCGAATATTCGAAGGCGCGGCTGTAGCGATTCGGGATCAGCGGCTTGCCGACCTCGTCGCGCTTGAGATCGACCGAGCGCGTGGCGGGCAGCAGATGGCGGCCACCGATGTGATCATAAAGGAAGAGGCCGAGCCGCAGCAGCCAGGCGGGGCGGAGGCCTGCGTGATGCGGCAGAACGAAACGCAGGGGGCGGATGATGTGGGGCGCGATGCCCCAGAGAATCTCGCGCTCGATCAGCGCCTCGCGGACCAGCCGAAACTCGTAATATTCGAGATAACGCAGGCCGCCATGCACCAGCTTGGTCGACCAGGACGACGTCCCGCTCGCCAGATCGTTCATTTCGCACAGGAAAACCGTGTTGCCCCGGCCCACCGCGTCACGCGCGATGCCGCAGCCGTTAACACCGCCTCCAATGATGGCGAGATCGAAAATACGCTCCAACAGACGCATCCCCCGGCGACCGCCCGTTCCTTCGAGCGGTTACTTTCGTTTTTGATTAGATCACACCGAAAAACGAAAGCAAGATGAAAGAGAGGCGACAACAAGTGAAACCGGAACTTTTTCTGTGAGCAGAGCGATGGAAAATTCGGCAGGCGACGCGGCTTGGACCGCGGGGCGACCGCCTCGGGCTTGAATGTAGTAACGTGCCTACATATAATCGCACCGACGGGACGTCATCCCGCATGAGAGGCGCAAGCGATGGTGACCACTCTCACCAGCCGAGAATTCAACCACGATACCAGCGGCGCAAAAAAAGCGGCTTCGCAGGGGCCTGTCTTTATTACCGATCGTGGCCGCCCGGCCCATGTCCTGCTGACGATCGAAGATTATTTGCGTCTGACTGGCGGGCACATGAGCCTGGCCGAAGCTTTGGCGCAGACGGGCACAGACTTTGATTTCGATCCGCCTCGCATTGCCGGCGGAATCTTCAAGGCCGCTGATCTCGACTGATGTTTCTGCTGGACACCAATGTTATCTCCGAACTGAGGCGACCAGATAAGGCTCATCGCAACGTCGCTCCCTGGGCCAATGCTATTCCTGCGGCGAGTTTCTTCATATCCGCTATCTCGATACTCGAAATTGAAATTGGCGCACGCCTGATCGCGCGCAAAGACACGGCGCAAGGTGCGCTTCTGCGTAATTGGATCGACAATCATATTCTGGCCCGTTTTGAACACCGAATTCTGGCCATCGACACGGCCGTGGCACAGCGTTGCGCGCAACTTCATGTTCCCAACCCGCGGGCCGAGCGCGACGCTCTCATTGCGGCAACCGCGCTTGTTCACGGCCTGACGATCGTTACGCGCAACGTCGGAGATTTCGAATCGACAGGTGTCCCCCTGCTCAATCCATGGGACGACACATAAAACCCTATCTCAGCCGCACCACCGGCGCGGCTTCCGGCGCTGCATCCTGGGCATCGGCCGGCGGATCATCGATGTCCGCTCCCTTCGGCATCGCCTCGACCACCTCGATGCCCTTGCTGTGGCAGATGGTGGCGAGGCGCTCGGGCAGCTCCTGGTCGGTGACGAAGGTCTGGATCTGGGTGATGTGGGCGATGCGCACCGGCGCGCTGCGGCGGAGCTTTGTGGAATCCGCGACCAGCATGACGCTGCGGGCATTGGCGATGATGGCTTGCGCCACCTGCACCTCGCGATAGTCGAAGTCGAGCAGCGCGCCCTCCTCGTCGATCGCCGAGGCGCCGATGATGGCGTAGTCGACCTTGAACTGTCCGATCAGCTGCGTCGCGGTCGAGCCGACCACGGCGCCATCGGCGCGCCGCACCGTGCCGCCGGCGACCACCACCTCGATGCGGGGATGGCGGTAAAGCAGCATCGCGACGTTGAGGTTGTTGGTGATGACGAGCAGATCCTCATGCGAGGTCAGCGCGCTCGCGACCTCCTCGGTCGTGGTGCCGATGTTGATGAAGAGCGAGCAGCCGTTCGGGATCAGCGAGGCGGCGGCAGCGCCGATCGCCTTCTTCTCGTCGGCCGCGACGAAGCGGCGCGCCTCATAGGCGAGGTTCTCCACGCCGGAGGCGATGATGGCACCGCCATGGATGCGGGTCAGCGATCTCCGCTCGCAGAGATCGTTGAGATCCTTGCGGATGGTCTGCGCCGAGACCTCGAACCGGCGCGCGAGCTCCTCGACCATGACGCGGCCGGAGGCGCGCGCGATGTTGAGGATTTCGGCTTGGCGATGGGTCAATCCGGTCACGGCAACGGCCTCAAATCAGGATGATGCATGGTGCGGCGGTTCGCGCCTTCGGTCAATGCGCGCGCCGATCACGGTTAACGGATGAAGGGCCCTCACCACGCCATTTTCTTACCAAGTCATTCTTACCAAGTCATGGCACTCGCAAGACGCGCGAGCAGCGCCGGATCGTCGAAGGCGCTGGCGGACGTGACCGCGCCTGCCCCAACGAGATCGGCGTGGCTGAGGCTGGTCCTTATGCCGACGGTCGGAATGCCGGCCGCCGCAGCGGATTGCACGCCGGTGCGGGAATCTTCGAATGCGATCGAGGTCTCCGGCCTCGCGCCGACGAAACGCAGCCCCTCCTGATAGGGCAGCGGATGCGGCTTGCCGTGCGACAGCTCGGCGCCAATCACGAGCGCCTTGAAGCGATGCGTGATGCCGAGACCGGAGAGCAGCAGCTCGGCGTTGAGACGCGGCGCGTTGGTCACGGCCACCATGGGAATGCCGGCGCTGTCGGCCCGGTCGAGCAGCGCCATCAGGCCCGGCAGCGGCGCGATCTGGCCGGCCACGAGCGCGCGGAAGACTTCCTCCTTCTCGTCGAGGATCGCGGCGCGCCGCTCGGGCGCCTCATCGGGCAGAAAGCGCTCACCGATCGCGACATTGGCGAAGCCTTGCAGCTCCCTGGAGAAGCGTGCGTGATCGAAGACATGGCCGTGCGGGCCGAGCACCTGGTTGAAAGCCTTCAGGTGCAACGGATCGGTGTCGGCGAGCGTGCCGTCGATGTCGAACAGCAACGCCTTGCCCATCGCACCCTGTCTAGCCTCGATCATTTCCGTACTTTCCCACATGCGCGACGCATCGATGCGCGAGACGTATCAATACGGCCTCGATCACGCAATGACGCATCCACATGACCACGACGTGACACTCGACAAAGCCGCGCGCGGCTGCAACACTCCGGCCAAGACCAAAAAGGAGGAAACGATGACGATCAACCGACGCGATCTGGCTCTCTCGACTCTGGCGGTTTCCGCGCTCGCTCTCACCACATCGGCGCTGGCCGCGTCAGCGGACGAGGACGCCGTGGCGAAGAAGGTCGAGGCCTTCCGCCTCGCCCAGATCGCGGCCGACCCGAAGGCCCTCGGCGCGCTGTGCTGGGACGATCTGAGCTACAGCCATTCCAGCGGCAAGGTCGAAGACAAGGCGACCTTCATCACCAATGCCACCGACGGCAAATCGAAGTTCCTGTCGATCGAATACAAGGACCCGACCATCAAGGTCGTCGGCCCCGCCGCGATCGTCCGCTTCCACTGGCTGGGAGAACAGGAAATGGCGGCCGATGGGAAAAAAGTATCGACCAACCTTCACATCCTGATGAACTGGCAGAAGCAGGGCGACGAGTGGAAGCTCTTGTCGCGGGCAGCGACGAAGTTGTGATGACGTTCTTGCCCTCTCCCCTCGCGGGGAGAGGGTCGCGGTGCGCTCGGCAAAAAATTCCGACCACGCTTTCGCGCGTCGAAATCACCGGCGGCAGGCGCTTACGCCGCCTCCTTCACATCGCCGTTCACCAGTTTGCGGGCAGCGCGCTCGGCTTCGCGGGCGTTGCGGAAGAGCTGGCCTTCGAGACGGTTGAAGCGGTGCGATGAGGCGAAGAAGCAGTAGCCTCCTTGGGAACGAACGACGATACCTGCGGTCTGCGAATCGACTTCGATGATGTAGCTGTCCGGCATGGTCCGTGGTTTCCTCAGTGCGGGCAAATAACGGCATCTCGGCCCAAAAGTTCCTGGGCATTTGAGGCCGTTTCCACCTCGAATCGACAGGCAATTGAGTACGCCGGGACCTCATCCGTTTTATGACTGGTTCTTGGCGAAGCCGCGACGCGATGACTCACGCGCGCCGCGTTTCGTTTGCAGCAAGTTTTCGTGAGACGAGACAGAGCGCCGCGCGCGATTACGTCGCGATGACAGTGTCGCTCGAACGAACCGCCTGCGGTCGGCCGTGCTCGTCGATCGAGACGTAGGTGAAGTTACCGTCGGTGACGAGGAACGGATGCTGCTCGCCGCGGCGCAGCGCCCACGCTTCCAGATGCACGGTGATGGACGTGCGCCCCACACGCACGAGGTTGGCGTAGACGGAGACGAGATCGCCGACATAGACCGCTTTTCGAAAATTCATCGCCTCGATCGCAACCGTGACCGTGCGCGACTTCGCGACCTTCGATGCAAACACGCCGCCGCCGACGTCCATCTGGCTGAGCAGCCAGCCGCCGAAGATGTCGCCGTTCGCGTTGGTATCGGCCGGCATCGCCAGCGTACGGATGCAGAGATCGCCGCTCGGTCCGGTATTGGATTGCTCGCTCATGCCTCTCTCACTTGGAATTGCTCACTTGAAATTGTCCCAGCCCGGATCGGGCGCGAAGCGCTCGCCGAATCGCTCCGCCAGCGCACGCAGGGTGGATACAATGTTTTCCACGCCGCGCGTGCGCGCATAGTTGAGCGGACCACCGCGGAATGGTGCATAACCCGTGCCGAAGATCATGGCGCCGTCGACCGCATCCGCATCGTCGACGATGCCCTCGCGCAGCGCCGCGACGCAGACATTGGACATCGGCAGCACCAGGCGATCGATCATCTGGTCGGTGACGCGCGGGCCGGTCTCCGGCAACGGCGCCTTCTCCGCCTTGCCGTCCTTCCAGGTGTAGAAGCCCTTGCCGGTCTTGCGGCCGAGCTCGCCCTTGGCCACCTTCTCGCGCAGCCAGGCCGGCGTCGGCGGCAAGAGATCACCGAACTTGGTGCGCAGCATGTCGCCGACGTCGAGGCAGATGTCGAGGCCGACCTGGTCGGCAAGCTCGATCGGACCCATCGGCATGCCGAACTGCTCGGCCGCCGCGTCGATCAGGCGCTGGTCGGTCTTCTCGTCCAGCATCACCATGGCTTCGAGCATGTACGGCGTCAGCGCGCGGTTGACCAGGAAGCCGGGCGAGCTCTTCACGGCGAGCGGCAGGCGGTCGATCGCGCCGACGAAGGCGAGCGCTTCCTTGAGCACCCGTGCGTCGTTGCCGTCATGACTGACGACCTCGACCAGTTGCAGCCGCGAGACCGGATTGAAGAAATGCAGGCCGACCAGCCGCTCCGGCCGCGCCAGCGTGGTGCGCAGATCCTGAAGCGGAATGCTCGACGTATTGGTCGCGAGGATCGCGCCCGGCTTCATCCGCGGCTCGAGGCCGGCATAGACCTTCTGCTTCAGCTCGAGCTTTTCCGGCACCGCCTCGATGATGAGATCGGCGTTGCGGACGCCCTCGCCGTCCATGTCAGGGATCAGGCGATCGAGCGCGTCGCGCACGTCGGTGGGCTTGCGGATGATCTTGCCGTAGAGCTCGGCCGCGCGCTTGACCGCGCCCGCGATCGGCGCCGCCTTCATGTCGGCGAGCGAGACGCGCAGCCCCTGCCCCGCACACCACCCCGCGATGTCGCCGCCCATGGCACCGGCGCCGATGACGTGGACATGCTTCACCGTATTGCCGGAGCCCGCCGCCTTCTTCATCTGCTCGCGCAGGAAGAAGACGCGGATCAGGTTCTGCGCGGTCGGCGTCACCATCAGCTTGGCGAACGAGGCCTGCTCGGCCTTCAGCATCGCGGCCTTGCTACCGCCATGAGCCTCCCAGAGATCGATCAGCGCGTAAGGCGCGGGATAATGCTCGCGGGGGGCAGCTTTCGCCGCCTCCGAGCGCATCCGTTTGGCCAGCAGTCCGCGCACCGGCCCGAGATTGGCCGCGCGCGCCAGCAGGCCGGGCTTGGCCCGCTTCAGGCGACCGAACAGCACGTCCTTCACGGCACCACGGACATGGCGCTCCTGCGTCACGGTGTCGACGAGGCCGAGCGATTTGGCACGGCGCGCATCGATGGTGCGGCCGGTCAGCATCAAGGCCATCGACTGGGTCGGATTGACCAGCGCGGTGAAGCGCGCGGTGCCACCGAGGCCGGGATGCAGGCCGAGCATCACCTCCGGGAAGCCGAAGCGCGCGCCATCGATGGCGATGCGTGCCTGACAGGCCAGCGCGACCTCGAGGCCGCCGCCGAGACAGAAGCCGTGGATGACCGCGACCGTCGGCAGCTTTAGTGCTTCCAGATGGTCGACCACCGCATGCGCGGCGCGGATGCGCGTTTCCACCATCTCGGGATCGGCCGCTCCGCGAAACTCGTTGACGTCGGCTCCCGCGATGAAGCCGGATGGTTTTGCCGAGCGGATCACGAGGCCGGCGGGACGCTCGGTCTCGATCGCCGCGAGCGCGGCGTCGAATTCCTCCATCACGTCCGAAGAGAGCGTGTTGGCGCTGGCGCCGTCACGGTCGAACAACAGCCAGGCAACGCCGTCGGCATCGCGCGTCAGCTTGAAGTGCTTGTAGGGACCGTCGGCCGCAGGCTGCGGCCCGAGCGTCAGGACGCGGTCGCCGAGGGCGGTCATGATCTTGGAATCCATGGTCACACCGCCTCGATCAGCATGGCGCCGCCGAGCCCGCCGCCGATGCATTCGGTGGCAACCCCGCGCCGCGTGCCGAGCCGCTTCATCGCGTTGACGAGATGCAGCACGATGCGGTTGCCGGAGGTGCCGACGGGATGGCCGAGCGAGATCGCGCCGCCATCGACATTGAGCCTTTCACGATCGATCTCGCCGGCGGCACCGTCGAGCCCAAGAATCTCGCGGCAGAATTTTTCGTCGTTCCACGCGGCGAGGCAGCCGAGCACCTGGGTGGCGAAGGCTTCGTTCAGCTCCCAGGTCTCGACGTCCTTGATGGTGAGGTCATTGCGCTGGAGCAGCGGTGTCGCCGACATCACGGGACCAAGCCCCATGATGCTTGGATCTAGCGCAGCCCAATGGCTGTCGACGATGACAGCCTTTGGCTCCAGCTTGTGCTTGGCTACAGCCGCATCGGAAGCAAGGATCACCCAGGAGGCGCCGTCGGTGATCTGCGAGGAATTGCCGGCGGTGACCTGGCCCCAGGGGCGCTCGAACACGGGCCTCAGTTTCGCGAGAGACTCGGCCGTCGAGTCCGGCCGCACACCGTCGTCATGGTCGAAGAACTTGCCGTCGCGGGAGAACGCGGTCTCGACCTCGCCTTTCAGATAACCCTCGGCCTGCGCGTGCGCGAGCCGGCGGTGGCTCTCGGCCGCGTAGGCATCGGACTGGGCGCGGGTGATGCCGAAGAGATGGCCGACGACCTCGGCGGTCTGCCCCATGTTCAGGTCGGTGACGGGATCGGTCAGCCCGCGCTCGAGGCCGATGATCGGCTTGAGATAACGCGGCCGCAGCTTGAACGCGGCGAGCTTCGCCGCCACGCCCTTGGCCGTGGCGAGACCTGCGAACCAGCGCACACCGGAATTCGACCAGACCAGCGGCGCATGGCTCAGCGCCTCGGTGCCGCCGGCCAGGATCATGTCCGCATGGCCTTCGCGGATGTAGCGGTAGGCGGTGTCGATCGATTGCATGCCGGAGCCGCAATTGATCTGCACGGTGAAGGCAACCATGTCCTCGCCCATGCCGAGCCGGAGCGCGGCGACGCGGGCCGGGTTCATCTCGTCCGCGATCACGTTGACGCAGCCGAGGATGACCTGGTCGAAATCATCTGGCGAAAACGGCTGGCGGGCCAGCAGCGGCCGACCGCATTGCACGGCAAGATCGACCGGCGTGAACGGCCCCGGCCCCGAGCGTGCCTTCAGAAACGGCGTCCGGCTGCCGTCGACGATGAAAACCGGTCGTGCCATCAGCTTGCCGCCCTCTGCTCACCGAGTTCCTGGAAGAACTGATGCACGTCGCCGGTTTTCTTGTAAATCGGCGACAGCGCCTCTGGCGCAAAATCGTCGACCTCGATGACTTTTGTGACGGCTTCGTGAGCAGCCGCCAGTTGTTCGCCCTCGGCCTGCGTAATCACGCCCTTGGTGACGGCCTCCTTCGAGTCGCGGATATGCGCGGCGCGCATGCGCTTGGCGATCGCGTCGGCGCCCGCGACCAGCTTGAACGCACGCTCCAGCCGGGCGAAACCGCCGTCGTCGTCAACATGCGCGAGATCCGGCGTGAGGCGCTCGCGCGCGGCCGACGGCTCCAGCACGATGCCAGCGCATCGATGCACGACGCGGTCGGACGGGCCGAGCACGCGCGCGCCGAAAGGCTGGACCACGAGCTTGAGGAAGCCGGCGACGAAGCGGTTCGGCAGGTTGGCGAGGATTTCGGCAAGCCGGTTCTCGATGGTCTTGAAGCCGGTCGCCATGCACCATTCCAGCGCGGCAAAGTCCTCCTTCTGCCGCCCCTCGTCCTGCCATCGCTTCAGGACGGCCGAAAGCAGATACAGTTCGGAGAGAATGTCGCCGAACCGCGCCGACAGCATCTCCTTGCGCTTGAGCGCGCCGCCGAGCGTCAGCAGCGCCATGTCGGCGCAGAGCGCGAAGGCCGCCGAATAGCGCGAGAGCTGGCGGTAGAATGGCGTGGCATCGCCCGCGTCTGGCGCCATTGCAAAAGCGCCAAACGTCCAGCTACGGCCGAAGGCGCGGAACAGCGTCTGAAAACTGTGGCCGACGTGCTTCCAGAACGCGGCGTCGAACGCGGTGAGCCCTCGCTCGCGATCGGTGTCCGCAAGCGCATTCATCTCGTCGAGAAGATAGGGATGGGCGCGGATGGCGCCCTGCCCGAATACGATGAGATTGCGGGTCAGGATGTTGGCGCCCTCGACCGTGATGCCGACCGGCACGGCGCGATGCAGATTGCCGAGATAGTTCTGCGGACCGTCGATCACGGCCTTGCCGCCGTGAATGTCCATGGCGTCGTCGACCGCGGTGCGCATCCGCTCGGTCGCGTGCAGCTTCATGATGCCGGAGATGACGGCGGGATGAACGCCGGCATTCAGCGCCGCGCAGGTCAGCCGCCGCGCCGCGTCGAGCTGATAGGCGGTGGCGACGATGCGCGCGAGCGGCTCCTCGACGCCCTCGAACTTGGAGATCGAGATGCCGAACTGCTCGCGGATACGGGCATAGGCGCCGGTGGTGCGCGCGGCATAGGCAGCGCCGGCCGCGGACAGTGACGGCAGCGAGATACCGCGGCCGGCTGCGAGCGCGGTCATCAGCATCTTCCAACCCTGCCCGAGACGCTCCTGGCCGCCGATGACGTAATCGAGCGGAATGAAGACGTCGCGGCCCCAATTCGGGCCGTTCTGGAACACCTGCATCGAGGGCAGATGGCGCTGGCCGATCTCGACGCCGGGCAAGTTCGTCGGGATCAGCGCCACGGTGATGCCGAGCTCTTCCTGATCGCCGACCAGATGATCGGGATCATGGGCCTTGAAGGCCAGACCCAGCAGCGTCGCGACCGGGCCGAGCGTAATGTAGCGCTTGTGCCAGTTGAGCCTGAGACCAACGACCTCGCGGCCATCGAAGTTGCCCTTGCAGATGATGCCCGTATCGACCATCGAGGCGGCATCCGAGCCGGCCTCGGGGCTGGTGAGGCCGAAGCAGGGGATGTCGCGGCCATCGGCCAGGCGTGGCAGCCAGCGCTCCTGCTGCTCTTTCGTGCCGAAGCGCATCAAGAGCTCGCCGGGCCCCAGCGAGTTCGGCACCATCACGGTGACGGCCGCGGCGATCGAGCGGGTCGATATCTTGCGCACCACTTCCGAATGCGCGTAGGGCGAGAAGCCGAGGCCACCAAACTCCTTCGGAATGATCATGCCGAAGAACTTTTCGCGCTTGACGAAGTGCCAGACGTCCTGCGGCAGGTCGCGCCATTCCCAGAAGATCTTCCACTCGTCGAGCATGGCGCAGAGCTCGTCGACGGGGCCGCTCAGGAAGGCCTGCTCCTCGTCGGTCAATTTGGCCGGCGCGATTTTCAGCAGTTTCGTCCAGTCGGGATCGCCGGTGAAGAGATCGGCATCCCACCAGACGTCGCCCGCCTCCAGCGCCTCGCGCTCGGTGTCGGACATCGCCGGCAGCACGCCGCGCGCCCAGGAGAAGATCGGCTTGGTGATGGTGTCGCGGCGGAAGCTCATGGCGGACCTCATGCATCGGCGCGGTGACAGGGCATTTTAGCGGAAACTGGCGGGGGTGCGTGAACACTTCACGGGCAAAAACAAGCGAATTGACGCGGCCGGGCGGCCGCCCAGGCCATAACGGCCGGGGCGTGGTGGCAGTTCCGGGGAAGGGGGAAGGGAGCGGAATGCCCCGCTGTCATTCCGGGGCACGCGAAGCGTGAGCTATGGTGCGCAATTGCGCACCTGAGAATCCATCGTGCGGCAGCGTTGGTCGATGAATGGATTCCGGGCTCGCGCCTGGCGGCGCGCCCCGGAATGACGGTGTGGAGAGAGTGCGGCCCGGCCTAATCCGGCCGCACCATCTCGAACATGTTTTCCGGCTTGATCTCGAAATAATCGCCGCGGCGGCCGGCGCGGACGATGGGGCGGGCGGCGGCGGTCTGGTAGACGCCGTCCTTGATCATGGCCTTGTCGATATGGACGGCGACGACCTCGCCCAGCGTCAGCCAGGCGTCGGCCTCCTTGCCGTCGGCGCCCTTGAGGCGGACGATGTCGGACACCTTGCACTCGAAGGCGACCGGGCTCTCAGCCACACGCGGCACGTTGACGAGCTTGCCGGGCACGGCGGTCAGGCCTGCGAGCTTGAACTCATCGACCTCGGGGGCGACATGCGCGGCGGTCGCGTTCATGCTCTTGGCGAGGTCCATCGTGGTGAGATTCCAGACGAACTCCCGGGTCTGCTCCATGTTCGCCACCGTGTCCTTCCAGTTGGTCGAGGAGAAGCCGATGATCGGCGGCACGTAGCAGAAGGCATTGAAGAAGCTGTAGGGCGCGAGGTTGATGTGGCCCTTGGTGTCGCGGGAGGAGATCCAGCCGATCGGGCGTGGCGCGATGATGGCGTTGAAGGGATCGTGCTTGAGGCCGTGGCCCTTGGAGGGCTCGTAGAAGTAAAGGTCTTTGTCGGTCACCGCGGGGCTTTCCTCATCCTTGTAGCCCGGATGGAGCGAAGCGTAATCCGGGGCCGCCAGCGCAACGCTGGACCATCCCGGATTACGCTTCGCTCCATCCGGGCTACGTCAGCCTGCTTATAGGAGAGATTTCTCCGCCCGTCAGTGGCGCGGCGACAGACCCGCGATGACGAAATCGATCATCTGGTCGATGGTCGGACCCGGCTTGGTGGCGCACTGGGCGATCATCTGGGGGTGGAAGAAGCGGATCATCGCGGTGCAGGCGCACAGCGAGGCCAGTTGCAGGTCCGGCGCCTCGAACTCGCCGGAGGCGACACCTTGCGCGATCATCTGGCCGATGACGCCGGCGATGCACTCCATATGGGCGACGCAGACGTCCCAGTCCTCCTCCATCGCGATCGCGACCATCTCGTGCAGCTTGTTATCGCCGACATAGCGCTCAGTGTTCATGCGATGGATGGTGGTGAGCAGCTCGCGGAAGCGCGGGAGCACCGGGCCGGGCCGGGTCACAATCCGCTGCGCCTCCAGCTCGACCTCGCCCATCAGGCTCCGCGCCACCGCCTGGTGGATCGCCTTCTTCGATTCGAAGAAGCGATACACGTTGGCGGGGCTCATCCGGAGCTCCTTGGCGATGTCGCCGACCGTGGTCTTCTGATAGCCGATCTGGCGGAACAGCCGCTCGGCCACCTCGAGGATACGATCCCGGGTGTCGCCTTCGATATGTTCCGCAACCAGTGTCATCTGTCAGGACTCGTCAATCAGCACTCTTCTCATCTATTCAGCCGCTTCGGCAAGCGGAATTGCGTGCTGGTCATCGCTCCCATGCTGCGGCGCGGCAGGCTGCTCAGGGGTGCCCGCCTCGTCCAGGCTCTTGCGGAACCAGAGGGCATAGAGGCCAGGCAGGTACAGCAGCGTCAGGAATGTCGCGACAAACAGGCCGCCCATGATGGTGATCGCCATCGGGCCCCAGAAGGCCGAGCGCGACAGCGGGATCATGGCCAGGATCGCGGCGAGCGCCGTCAGCACCACCGGGCGGGCACGGCGGACGGTCGCCTCCACGATCGCCTCGCGCCGGGTCAGGCCGTGGGAGACGTCGGTCTCGATCTGATCGACCAGGATGACCGCGTTGCGCATGATCATGCCGGCGAGCGCGATCAGGCCGAGCAGCGCCACGAAGCCGAACGGGGCATTGGCGACGTTGAGGCCGAGGGAGGCGCCGACGATGCCGAGCGGCGCGGTCAGGAACACCAGGATCAGGCGCGAGAAGCTCTGCAGCTGGATCATCAGCAGCGTCAGCATCACCATGACCATCACCGGGAAGAGGATGAAGATCGAGGCGTTGCCCTTGGCAGACTCTTCGAACGCGCCGCCTGCCTCGATCCGGTAGGCCGGCTCGAGATGATCCTTGATCGCCTTCAGCTTCGGCGTGATCTGGTTGGTGATGTCGGGCGCCTGCACGCCGTCGACGACGTCGGAGCGCACGGTGATCGCCATGTCGCGGTTACGCCGCCACATGATCGGCTCCTCATGGGCATATTCGATCTTGGCGATCTGCTGCAGCGGCACGGCGACGCCGTTGCGCGAGGTGATGGTGAGGTCGCCGACGCCGCCGAGGTCGAGACGCTCGGACGGGATCGCACGGGCGACCACGCCGACCTTCTCGATGCCGTCACGCACGGTGGTGACCTGCGAGCCCGAGATCAGCATCGCGAGCGCCTGCGAGACGTCCTGCGGGGTCAGGCCCATGGCGCGGGCGCGATCCTGGTCGACGACGAGCTTCAGGTAGGGTGACTGCTCGTTCCAGTCGAGCTGGACATCCTTGACGCTCTTGTTCTGGCGCATGACGTCGCGGACCTGGTAGGCGATCTCGCGCACCTTGTTGGCATCGGGGCCGATCACGCGGAACTGCACGGGGAAGCCGACCGGCGGACCGAAGTTGAAGCGGTCGACGCGGACGCGCGCCTCGGACAGGAAGCCATCGGCCGCCGCGCCCTCGATCTTGGCCTTGATGCGCTCGCGCGCCTCGACGCCCTTGGCGACGATGACGATCTCGGCAAAGGCCTCGTTCGGGAGCTGCGGGTTGAGGCCGAGCCAGAAGCGCGGCGAGCCCTGGCCGACATAGGACGTATAGGTCTCGATGTCCTTGTCGTCCTTGAGCAGCGTCTCGGCCTTCTTCACCGACTTCTCGGTGACGTTGAAGGCGGTGCCCTCAGGCAGGCGGAGCTGGAGGAACAGCTCGGGCCGCTCCGACAGCGGGAAGAATTGCTGCTGGACATGGCCGAAGCCGACGATCGAGGCAATGAAGACGCCGACGGTCGCGACCACCACGGTAATGCGGTGGTTGACGCACCATTGCACGATGGCGCGCAGGCCCCGGTACATGCGGGTCTCGTAGACCGCGTGCGGATCGTGGTTGTGGTGCGCCTTCATCTCCGGCAGCAGCTTGACGCCGATATAGGGCGTGAAGATCACCGCCACGAACCAGGAGGCGACCAGCGCGATCGCCACGATCCAGAAGATGCTGCCGGCGTATTCGCCGACCGCCGAATTGGCAAAGCCGATGGGGAGGAAGCCAGCGGCCGTGACCAGCGTTCCCGTGAGCATCGGAAACGCAGTTGATTCCCAGGCAAAGGACGCCGCGCGCATGCGATCCCAGCCCTGCTCCATCTTCACGACCATCATCTCGACCGCGATGATGGCGTCGTCGACGAGCAGGCCGAGCGCGATGATCAGCGCACCCAGCGTGATGCGGTGCAGGTCGAGCGACATCGTGTTCATGACGATGAAGACGATGCCGAGCACCAGCGGCACCGACAGCGCGACCACGATGCCGGTGCGCCAGCCGAGCGCCAGGAACGAGACGAACAGCACGATGACGAGCGCTTCCATGAAGGAGTGCACGAACTCGCCGACGGCGTGCTCGACCACCTTGGGCTGGTCGGCGATCAGCTTGACGTCGATGCCCTGCGGCACGGCCTTCATGAACTCGCTAGTCGCCTTCTCGACCTCCTTGCCGAGCTCGAGGATGTTGGCGCCCTTGGCGGTGACGACGCCGATGCCGATCGCGGCCTTGCCTTCCTGGCGGACGACGAAGCTCGGCGGATCGACATAGCCGTGGGTGACGGTGGCGATGTCGCCGAGGCGGAACACGCGGCCGTTGCTCTCGACGGGGGTCTCGGCCACGGCCTTGGCGCCGTCGAGCGCGCCGGTGACGCGCAGCGGCACGCGCTGTGACGAGGTCTCGACCGTGCCGGCGGGGGTCACGTTGTTCTGCTTGGCGAGCGAATCGAACAGCGCCTGCGGCGTGATGCCGAGGGTGGCGAGCTTGGCGTGACTGAACTCGACGAAGATCCGCTCGTCCTGATTACCGTAGACGTCGACCTTGGTGACGCCGGGCACCTTCAAGAGGCGCTGGCGAAAACCTTCGGAGACCTTCTTGAGCTGAGCATAGTCGGCGCCGTCGCCGGTCATCATGTAGAGAATGGAATCGACGTCGGAGAACTCGTCGTTGACGACGGGCCCGAGGATGCCGGACGGCAGCTGGCCCTGCACGTCGACCAGCTTCTTGCGCAGCAGATAGAAGAGGTACGGCACGTCCTTCGGCGGCGTCGAGTCGCGGAAGGTGACCTGGAGCGCGGTGAAGGCGGGCTTCGAGTAGGTCTGCACCTTCTCGAAATAGGGCAGCTCCTGGATCTTCTTCTCGATGGGATCGGCGACCTGGGTCTGCATCTCCTGCGCGGTCGCGCCGGGCCAGATCACGGAGACGTTGACCACCTTCACCGTGAAGAAAGGATCCTCGGCGCGGCCGAGCTTCTCATAGGAGAAGAAGCCGGCGACGCCGAGCACGAGCATCAGGAAGAGAACCAGCGTCGGATGGCTGACGGCCCAGGCCGAAAGGTTGAAGCGCTTCATCGCTCTCTCCGAAAAGACGATCCAGTTGCAAACAACGACAGCCGCTCTGTTCAAACCGTCGTCGCGAGGCAGCGAAGCAATCCAGGGGGCTGGGCAGATTCTGGATCGCTTCGCCGCTTCAGCCTTTGCTTAGGGACAAAGGCCGAAACTCACCTCACACGACGTAACTCACTCTCTTGTCATTCCGGGATGGTCCGAAGGACCAGACCCGGAATCTCGAGATTCCGGGTTCACGCTACGCGTGCCCGGAATGACGGCGGTTAGAAAGAAAGAGACGACACGACCCGCACCCGCTGGCCCGGATCGAGCTTCTGCACGCCGAGGGCGACGATCTTGGCGCCCTCGTCGACACCGCCGGTGATGACGACGTCGTTGCTCTCGTAGGACTTCACCGTTACCGGCTTGAGCGTGACCGCGCCGTTGTCGTCGACGACGTAGAAGGACGGCTTGCCGCCTTCGTTGAACAGCGCCGACAGCGGCAGCCGCGCGACGCGCTCGGTGGCGGCGTCCGACAGCGTCAGCGTCGCGGTCATGCCGAGCGCAACCTTGTCGTCGGCCTCGGGCAGCGAGAATTTTGCGAGATAGGTGCGCGTGGCCGGATCGGCGGCCGGCGCGATCTCGCGCAGCTTCGCTGCGTACTTCTTGTCCGGCTCCGACCAAAGAGTGACGCTGGCGACGCCCGACTTGGCGCGTCCAACCAGCGTCTCAGGGATCGCGACGACCGCTTCCTTTTCGGCAAAGCGGGCGACACGGATCGAAGCCTGGCCCGCGGCGACCACCTGGCCGGGCTCGATCAGCGTTGCGGTGACGACGCCACGGGCGTCGGCAGCAAGCGTCGCGTAGGAAAGGGAATTCTTGCTCAGCTCGAGCGCGCGCTCGGCGCGGTTCAGACGGGCGCGCGCCTCGTCGGCGGAAGCGCGGCTCGAATCCATCTGCGCGTCGGTGGTCCAGCCCTTGGCCTTCAGATCCTTGGCGCGTTGCTCGGCGGCGGCGGCCTGGGCCAGCACGCCGGTGGCGGCGGTCTGTTCAGCCAAGGCCTGCTCGGCCTGGAGCTTCAGGTCGACCTCGTCGAGGGTCGCGAGCGGCTGGCCGATCTCGACGGTCTGGCCGACTTCCACGAGGCGTTTTGCAACTTTACCTGCGACGCGGAAGCCCAGGTCACTCTCGATGCGGGGCCTGACGGTGCCGACGAAGCTCCGCTCGGGGGTCTCGGCGTCATAATGGGCGGTCGCGACCAGAACCGGCCGCGGCGGCTCGGCCTTTTCGGCGACGGTGTCATTGCACCCGGCCAGGGTGGCGGCCATCAGGGCCAGCGACACACCCGCCAAAAGCTTGGAATAGCTGGACAAAACGGACCGGACGAACATCGGAGGACACTCCTGCGGCTGCAATGAGAGGAATGTCGACTAATCACTGATAAAAGTCAATAATCGTCAGTCATCAGGAAAGCGTGATCGTTAAGAGGTGGTAAGGATTGGAAGGACCCTTCGGGGGGTGTGATTGTAGGGCTGGCTGACGCCCGTAGACCGGATGGAGCGCAGCGCATCCGGGGCCTCGGGCGAGATACCGCAGGGTGGGCAAAGGCGCGTAGCGCCGTGCCCACCATCTCTCATTTGAGGATCACAATAACGGTCTGGTGGGCACGCTGCGCTTTGCCGACCCTACGGGACCGTTCACACGGCTCTCACCGCCCCTGTCCGGCGAACTCGTGCTTGGTGTCGTGGCCGCCCACAAACACCAGGATGCCGGCGAGCAGCGGCAGGACCGCGAGGACGAGCAGACCGGTCGAGGTCTGCCCCGTGGCCTCCTTGACCCAGCCGATCAGGTACGGGCCGCCGAAGCCGGCGAGGTTGCCGATCGAGTTGATCAGCGCGATGGCGCCGGCGGCGGCCGTGCCGGAGAGCCAGGCGGTCGGCAGGGTCCAGAACACGCCGAAGCAGCAGAACACGCCGATCGCGGCCACCGTCAGCGCCACCATCGTCATGGTGGGATCGGTGAGATAGGAGGAGACGCCGAGCGCGACCGCCGTGAGCAGCAGCGGCGCGCCGACATGCATCACGCGTTCGCGCGTCGCATCGGAATGCCGCGCCCACAGGATCATGGCGATGGTACCGAACAGGTACGGAATCGCGGTGACGAAGCCGGTCTGCGCGTTGGTGAGGCCGAACGCCTTGACGATCTGCGGCAGCCAGAACTGCATGCCGTAGAGCGCGCCGACGAAGCCGAAATAGATCAGGCTGAGTGCGATCACCTTGGGCGAGGACAGCGCCTCGCCGAGCGAGAGATGCTTCACCGCCTGCTTGGCCGCGATCTCCGAATCGAGCTTCGCCTTGAGCCAGGCCTTCTGCTCGACCGAGAGCCAGTCCGCCTTCTCCGGCTTGTCGGTGAGATAGAACCAGGTGACGATGCCGAGCAGCACGGACGGAATGCCCTCGATGATGAACAGCCACTGCCAGCCCCTCAGCCCCATCAAACCGTCGAGCCCGAGCAGCAGGCCCGAGATCGGCGCGCCGATCACGGTCGAGACCGGCACCGCGACGGCGAAGGCGGCGAGGAAGCGGGCGCGATACTCGGCCGGATACCAATAGGTGAGATAGAGGATGATGCCGGGGAAGAAGCCGGCTTCGGCGACGCCGAGCAGGAAGCGCAGGACGTAGAAGCTGGTCACGCCGCTGACCATCGCCATCAAGGCGGAGATGATGCCCCAGGTCACCATGATGCGGGCGATCCAGCGGCTGGCGCCGAACTTCTCCAGCGCGAGGTTGCTCGGCACCTCGAAGATGAAATAGCCGATGAAGAAGATGCCGGCGCCCCAGGAGAAGATCAGCGGCGTGAACTTCAGCTCCGCATTCATGGTCAGCGCGGCGAAGCCGAGATTGACGCGATCGAGATAGGAGAAGAAGTAGGCCAGCACCAGGAACGGAATCAGGCGCCAGGAGATGGCGCGGATTGTCGAGATCTCGATTTCGCTCTTGGCGGCGCCGGCGGAACCGGCATAGGTCGTGGTCTGGCTCATGGCTTTCCCCCCGGGGTTGTTGCTTTTATGGGCTGGCTCGCGGTTTTCCGCATTGCGGGCAAAGAGTCAATGGAGCGAGCAATGCACGGGACGCAACCAGTCAACCCCATTGCACCGCTCCGGACATCGCTGGTCCGCGCCGCCCTCGCGTTGATCGTGATCGCCTGCGGGCTGTCCCTGCGCTGGTACAGTTTTCCGCTTGGCCTCCCCGCCTTCGTGGTGAAGTACGGCGGCTCGCTGCTGTGGGCGACAATGGTGTTCTTGCTGGTCGGGGTCTTGCTGCCGCGGCTGACGCGGACGCAACTCGCGGCCATCGCGATGGTGATTGCGGTCGTCGTGGAATTCTCCCGGCTGGCGCATGTGCCCTGGCTCGACGCATTCCGGCTCACCACCGCCGGCGCGCTGCTGCTCGGGCGGATATTCTCGCTGTGGAATCTTGTGGCCTATGCTGTGGGGATTGCGTTCGGCGTTTGGATCGATCAGCTCGCCACGACACGCGGTCTTGTAGGGTGGGCAAAGCGAAGCGCGCCCACCACAAGCAGATGGTGGGCACGGCGCTGACGCGCCTTTGCCCACCCTGCGAGACCGATGCCTGGTCTCACTCAGCCAGCTGAAACCGCTCGAAGCGACCGAGCTCGTCCTCGATCACGCGCTTGAGCTCCTTGCGTCCCGCCGTCTTCCTGCCCTGCCCGACCCAGGTCCATTTCTGCATCAGGAGCTTCTTTGCCTGCCGGTCGGTCTTGAGGTCGAGCGCGGCGACGATCTCGTCGCCGACCAGCACCGGCAGCGCGAAATAGCCGAGCTTGCGCTTGGCCTTCGGCACGTAGGCCTCGAACAGATGGTTGTAGCCGAAGATGAGGTTGGTGCGCTTGCGCTGGATGATCAGGGGATCGAACGGCGAGAGGATGTGGACGAGATCGGGCGACACCTCGCCGTTCGTTTCCAGCGCCGCCGGCGTGGCCCAATGCTCCTGCTTGCCGGCCCCCTCGATCGCGACCGGGATGAGCTCGCCGCGGCGAACGCGCGTGGCGATCATTCCCGCCACGGCTTTCTTGCGCGGCGCGTCGAGATGGCAGATCGAATCCAGGCTGACGACGCCCTGTGAGCGCAGCGCGCGGTCGAGCAGATAGGCCGTGAAGTCCTTGTTCGAGGCCGGCTTCGGGAGCTTGTCCCAGCCGAAATGGCGCGTCATCAGCTCATAGGTCTTGAGCATGCCCTGGCGCTCGCTGATGGTCGCAACGCCGGTGTAGAAGGCGAGCTGCAACGCCCGCTTCGAAGGCTTGCGGCTCTGCCAAAGGTGCTCCTTCTCGGTGAGCACGTCGTCCTCGATGTCGCGGATCGTCAGCGGGCCGGCGCGCAGCAGCCGCATCACCTTGCGCGTGTCGGCCGGCTTGACCGAGGCGTACCATTTGTGGCCCTCGCGGCGGTGCTCGCGCATCGCGGGGAGAAAGAAGCGGAAGTCGCCGGCCGGGATGTAAGAGAGCGCATGGGTCCAGTATTCGAACACGCTTTTGTCCGCGCTCTGGGCCTGGCGCAGATCGGCGCGGCGATAGGACGGGATGCGGCTGAACAGGATGTGATGGTGGCAGCGCTCGATGACGTTGATGGTGTCGATCTGGACATAGCCGAGATGAGCGACCGCGTCGGCGACGGCCTGCGGCCCCTCGCCGAACGGGGTGCGCTCATCCAGCCGCTGGGCATGCAGCCAGATTTGCCGGGCCTGTGTCGTGGTGAGGGAGAGAGGTTTGGGCGCGCGGGACATTGCAGGACACAATGTAGCGGGATTCGCGCCAAGAAAAAGAACGGGGCAAAGCAGCCGTCAAAGAAAAAGCCGCGCTGCCATCTGCTGACAGCGCGGCTGGACGGCGCGCGGCGCGGCTACTTCATCGACATCGCCTTCTGCGACTTCATGTAGTGCGTGCAGGCGCTCTTCATCTTGCCGTTGCTCATGTCGGTGTTGGCCATGGCCATTTCCTTGTTGGCTGCCATCTTGGCCGGCGTATCGGGTGTGCCGCCCATCATGGCGGCGGTCTTCATCATGTTATCCTTGGTGCACGCCATCATGGCGGCGGATGCGGGGGACAGCGAAAGAGTGAACGCGACAAAGGCTGCGGCCGTGAGCAAGATCTTCATCAAAAGTCTCCTCCGTAAAACGAAACCGGCGTCATGCCGGCCATCGCAATTACGTATTCTCTCGCGCGGACGTTTCGCGGAGAAGACAATTTTCTTGCTGCAGTGCGAAGGCAGAAGCGGTCAGCGACTGTCCTTTGGTGCCCCGGACCGGCCACCGAGACTGCCTGTCGCGACATCCGGCTCACACGATGCCCTGCCGCGCCCTTCGGCCTGGCAGCGATAGACGCTGCCGGTGAGACGGTCGACAAGCCACATGTTCTCGTCGGTCGGCGCTCCGAGGCCCACATAGCGCGAGGTGATGCCCGTGATCAGCGTCGACAGCAGGATCGCCACCGCGATCATCGCCGCGCCGATATAGATGGGCAGGGAGCTCAGGGACACTGTCCGATCCGGTGGACCGCTGCGATAGAACTGGTCACTTGGCCTCGGCACTGGACGGAACTCGGCTCCCTTCATTCGCACTTGTCGGATAAGGCATCGTGCTAGGCATGCATCTGGCCGAAAAATTGTTCGCAGACTGGCCATCGCGCGACGGCTTTGCGACGATCGGTGAGCACAGGTTTCGTCTTGTGAACCGGCCTTGCGGTTCGCGGCGGCTATCCATGGTGATTTGGGTCACGCCAGGACAACCGCAGCTCGAACCCGCGCTGGGTAGGATGCGACCACTCCTCTTCCCCCCGCTCGCGCCCCTCCCCGGACCGGACCGCACGGCTGGGCCATCATGCGGCAGAAACCCGCAAATTGCGCCAGGATGGCCTTAAAGCCTCCATTTCTACCGTGACAAAGATCACACTTTGGGTTTTGAACCTCCCCTATGCTCGCAGCATCAAATCGCCATCAGGCGTTACAGCGAGGAATACGACAATGACCCGTTTTGATAAGTTTTTTGGACTGAAGGCGATCACGCTCTCGGCGGCGCTGTCGATGACGGCGGGCCTGGCTCTGGCCGGCGACAACAACGTCTCCACCGACAAGATCCTGGATGCGCTGAAGCCGAAGCCGGTGACCCGCGGCCTGTCCGTCGGACCGCAGGCCGATCCGACCGCGCAGGCCAAGGAAGCGACGTTCCTGAACACGGTGCGCAACCGCTCGACCCGGTCGCTCTCGACGGGCGAGCGCGAGCAGATCGCCGAGCTCGCCGCGACCAAGCCGAAGATCGATCTGGAGATCCAGTTCGACTACAACTCGGCCGACATCGCCAAGACCTCGGTGCCGTCGGTACAGGCGCTCGGCAAGGCGCTGTCCGACCCGGCGCTGAAGGGCTCGACCTTCGTGGTCGCCGGCCACACCGATGCGATCGGCGGCGAAGAGTACAATCAGGGCCTCTCCGAACGGCGCGCCGACACCATCAAGAAGTACCTGGTGCAGAACTACGGCCTCAACGGCACCGATCTCGTCACCGTCGGCTACGGCAAGACCAAGCTGAAGGATACCGCCAACGGCGCCGACCCAATCAACCGCCGCGTCCAGGTCGTGAACATGGACACCAAGACCGCGTCGAAATGATCCCGAACTGATCGCAACTACAACAGGCCGCCTGCCCTCCCTCGGCAGGCGGCGGTTTCATATCCAGCTCTGGAACAGCATCAGCCGATTGAATGTCTGCATCGACGTGCCGATGAAGGCCGCCGAGATCGGCAGCATGACCGCAAACCCGACCGCGGCGACGCCGACATAGACCCACAGCAGCCAGCGCGGCATGCCGCCCCGGCGCAGGACGTAGACCAGTGCAAGCGACGCCGCGGTCGCGGCCGGCAGGTAGTAGTAGATGAATCCCAGCGTGCGCGGCAGCAACGCCCAGGCAAGCCAGGGGCCGAAGTAGAACGCGGCGATCAAGAACGCATCCCACCGGCGCGCGACGATGAAATCGCGCAGCACGACGGCGAGCGCAGCCAGCGCCGGCCACGCCACCAGAGGATTGCCGAGGAAGACGATCGCGGAGATGTTGTCCTCCGCCGTCTTGTCGAACAGGAACCACACCGGGCGCGCGAGCAGCGGCCAGGATGGCCACGAGCTCATATAGGTGTGCCCGGCGATCGCCGTCGTGGTGTTGTCGGCAAAGATCCGGCGCTGCGCCTCGACCAGATCGGTCAGCGACAATCCATAGAGCGGAACGAAGGCGGCGAGATAGGTCATCGCCGGCAGCACGGCGAAGCAAAGCGCGACCTGGAGGGCGCTGAAGTCTGGCCAGAGATCGGGCCGGTACCAGTCGTCCGGCTTCGCGTCGGCGAACAGCGTGCGCCAGCTCTGCATCAGGCGGATCACCGCGACGATGGCGATGCAGACTCCGAGTGGAAACAGGCCGCTCCATTTGCAAGCTGCGGCAAGACCGAACAGGGCGCCCGCGAATGCGAACAGTGCATGCGGCCGCTCCCTGCGAAAGCCATGCATGAAGGCGGCGGTCGCGAGCAGACCGAATCCGAGCGCAAAGATGTCGAGCATCGCGATGCGCGCCTGCACGTAGAGCATCTGATTGAAGGCCGCGATCAACGCGGCGGCGATCGCCGGCCCTTGCGCTGCGAACAGCGCGAGGCCGCACAGATAGATCGCGACGATGGCGAGCGCGCCGAACAACGCCCCGGGATAGCGCCAGCCCAGCGCGTTGTCGCCGAAGGTCGCGATCGATGCCGCGATCAGCTCCTTGGCCAACGGCGGATGCATCGGATTGAGCATCGGCTGCGACATCGCAGGCGCCAGCATCTGCCGCGCCGCCGGCACATAATGCACCTCGTCGAAGACGAATTTCTCAGGCGTCGTGAGTCCGATCAGCAGCGCCAGATGTGCTAGCAGGAAAATCGCGACAGCGATCACTGCACTCCGCGACATCATCGGAACCGCCACTGCTTCAAGCGACGTTTGTGGGGATTTCTTACGTGGCAATTCTGCTTCACCGCGGAGAAAAACAGGGACGGCACTTTTCATTGAACGCATTCTGCCGCAACTGTCACTAAGCATAGCGCAGGTCCCGCGCCGCTTGTGATAATTCCGCCACATCGCAAGCGCGCGCGATCCGGTACGATCAGGGACACATCGATCGGTTGCGAAATGAATTTGCGTTTTTGGCTTTTCCCCACACTGCTCACGGCCGCATTGTGCGCCGCGCCCTGCGCGCAGGCGCAGACGCGCGTCGGCGAAGCCGTCGTGATCCAGAACGAGGTGGTGCGGGTAGCCGCGACCACGACGCCGATCAGCGTCGGCGACAGCATGCTGCGCGACGAGACCGTGCGCACCGGCGCCGACAGCGCGGCCCGTTTCGTCATGGCCGACAGCACCAACCTCTCGCTCGGCCCGAGCGCGACGCTGAAGCTCGACCGCACCGTCTTCAACGACGAGCACAGCTATCGCGACGTCGCGATCCGGATGACGACAGGCGCATTCCGCTTCGTCACCGGGCATTCCGAGAAGACCGCCTACAAGATCACGACACCGCTCGCGACCATCGGCGTGCGCGGCACCACGCTCGACATCCTCTCCCAGCGCGGCCGCTCCGTCGTCGTGCTTCAGGATGGCGCCGCGAGCGTCTGCACGCTGAGCTTCCAATGCGTGCAGCTCACCCAGCCCGGCGACACCGCGATCATCACCTCGACCGGCGGCAAGGTCTCCATCACCAAGACCAACACGCCGCCCTGGACCTTCGCCGCCAACTGCGCCGCAAGCGCCGGGCTGTGCGCGGTCAACCAATATGCCGACGCCTCGCCGACCATCACGCCCGCCGTCCATGACGACGGCATGCTGTGCGGGCGCTGACGATGACGAAATTCCACGTCGGACGATTCATCCTTGCCGGCGTGCTGACCGCCGTCACCGCACTTGCCCTTGTCGCTCTGGACGTCCGCCCGGCTGCAGCCCAGGCGGCGTGCGAGTCCGAGTGCACCACCGGACCGACACCCATTCCGACCTATTCACCCTCACCTTCGCCCTCTCCGTCGCCGACCCCCTCTCCGTCACCATCGCCGAACCCGTATCCGTCGCCCTCGCCGAGCCCGTCTGCACCGCCGGGCCCGACCGGCGCGGATTCCAGCGGCAATTCGATCGGCGGTCTCGCCAATCAGCGCTTCAACCAGATGATCACCAACCGGGTGCTCGGCACGGTGCTGCTCGGCGTCAACGAGCAGATCAATTGCAGCGACTGCATCAGCGCATTCGGCTCGGCCGGCTCGTTCTCGGCCGGCATCCACGGCCGCAAGGAGCTGACCAACAATCTGTCGCTGCTCGCCGGCATCGCCTACACGCAATACAACGAGGGCGGCTACAAGATCACCAGCGCGCCGATCGGCGCTTTCGCGCTGCGCTATGACTTCACCGATTGGGGCTCCTCGCGCCCGTTCTTCGACGTCGGCACCATCCTGACGCCATGGGAGAAGGCGCGCTATACCCGCAGCTACGACACCAGCCTCGGCCCGGTCAGCGTCACCAGCTCGACCAACGCCTCGAACTACGCGGTCTATGGCCGTGCCGGTTGGATGAGCCGCGTGTCACCGCGCGACGAGGTCGCAGCCTCGATCGAGGTCTGGCAGCTTTGGCAACGCGTCTCCGGCTATAGCGACAATGCGGTGGCGTTCAATCCATTCGACGCCAGCATCGCTGATGGCACCGACCGCACCAGCCTCGTCAAGATCGGCGGCCAGTGGACGCATCTGTTCGGCAGCAACATCGAGACCAACATCAACGGCGGCTGGGTGCAGTCGTTCGCCAGCCATAGCGGCATCGTCGCCACGGTGACCGGCAACGGCACGGTGGTGCCGACCATGGGCAACCAGGGCTGGTTCGAATATGGCGGCCGCCTCGGCTTCCGCGTGCAGAAGGGCTGGATCGTGGATTTGTTCGCCAACGGCACGCTGGGCCCGCAACCGGTCGGCAATACGATTCATGGCGGCGTGGGGCTGAGGATCAATTATTAGCGGCGGGCACGGCCTGGTAGGGTGGGCAAAGCGAAGCGTGCCCACCAGCTCTCTCGGTTGAGGCAAGATGGTGGGCGCGCCTTTGCCCACCCTGCGGCACCGATGTTGACGTCACGCCGCCGACTTGCCCTCGAACGCACGGCGCAACAAGTCCACATCCAGCTTCACCATCTTCATCATCGCCTGCATCGCACGCGCCGCGGCGGCCTTGTCGGGGCTCGACAAAAACTCGAACATCACCTTCGGCACCACCTGCCAGGCGACGCCCCAGCGATCCCTCAGCCAACCGCACTGCTCCGCCTTGCCGCCATGGGCCAGGAACGCGCTCCAGACGCTGTCGACCTGAGCCTGGTCGTCGCAATGGATCATCAGCGAGATCGCGTGGGTGTACTCCATCTTCATGCCGCCGTTGAGCGCGACCAGGGGCTGCCCCGCCACCGTGAATTCGACGACGAGCACAGAGCCCGTCTTGCCGGACGGGCCGTCCGAAACGTTGCGCTGAACGTGCGTGATCTCGGAATTCGGCACCAGCGAGGTGTAGAACTTCGCAGCTTCTTCGGCATCGCCGTTGAACCACATGCAGGGCACGAGCTTGGACATCGTGAATGCTCCTCTTCAGCTGGCTTGGGTTTCGATCAGGCGTCCGCCATGTCGGACTGCGCGGCGAAAGCCGCGAGGTCCATCCAGTTCACACCCCACATGTGGCCGTCCGGATCCTCGAAGCTGCGGCCGTACATGAAGCTGTATTCGTCCTTCGGGCCGGGATCGGCCACCCCGCCCGCCGCCTCGGCCTTGCCGACGATCTCGTCGACCTCGTTGCGGCTGTCCGCGGACAGGCAGAACAGCACCTGGTTCGAGGTCCTAGCATCCGAGATCGGCTTCGGCGTGAACTGGCGGAATTTGTCGTGGGTCAGCAGCATGGCGAAAATGGTCTCGGAGAAGACCATGCAGCTCGCCGTCTCGTCGGAAAATTGCGGGTTCCTGACCGCGCCGACCGCCTCATAGAAAGCGGTCGCGCGCTTGAGGTCGGTCACCGGCAAATTGACGAAGATCATCCTGGGCATCGGAAGCTCCTTGGGCGGGGTTCTGCCCAAGGACGGATGGCCCGACGACCATCCGACACGACTTCCGAATATTTTTTGCCCCTAACCTGCGGGGTTCTGTCGCAGCGAACCCCGCGCGGCCTTCAGCCTTACTTCTTCTCGTTGGGGTCCCGGTGCACGGGGTCGATCCACAGCACGGTCTCGGGCTTCTCGACCGGCTCGATGTCGAGGTTGATCGCGACCGCCTCGCCGTCGCTGCGCACCAGCACGCATTCCAGCACCTCGTCCGGGCTGGCGTTGATCTCCTGATGCGGCACGTACGGGGGCACGAAAATGAAGTCACCAGGGCCAGCCTCCGCGGTGAATTGCAGCTTCTCGCCCCAGCGCATCCGCGCCTTGCCCTTCACCACATAGATGACGCTTTCGAGATGGCCGTGGTGATGCGCGCCGGTCTTGGCGTCGGGCTTGATGCTGACGGTGCCCGCCCACAATTTCTGCGCGCCGACGCGCGCGAAATTGATCGCCGCCGCGCGGTCCATGCCTGCCGTCGACGGCACGTTGGTATCGAGCTGGTTGCCGGGAATGACACGCACGCCGTCATGTTTCCAGCGATCGTCGTGATGATCGTGGTCATGGTGGGAATGTGAATGGTCATGGCCGGTCATGAGACTTGCTTTCTGTTGGTTCCGTGCGCGGCAAACTAACCCGAAGCCGCATCCGCAAGCCATACCAAAATCGGAACCCTCGTAGCTGCCTGACGTTGTCCTCGCGCGCAAAATGGAAGGAGAGCTTCATGGGTAGCACGACCGACAAGATCAAGGGCACCGCCAACGAGACGATCGGCAAGGCCAAGCAGGGCATCGGGGAAGCCACCGGTTCCGAGCGCTTGCAGGGCGAAGGCGCGGTCCAGGAGGTCAAGGGCAAGGGCCAGCAAGCCATGGGCGATGCCAAGGACGCCGCAAAGGACGCGATGGATCGCGCCGCGGCTGCGGCACGCCGCGCGGCGGAGTGACGCATCGATCTGAAAACGAAAAGACCGGCCGCGAGGCCGGTCTTTTTGTTTGTCTTGCTCAGTCATCCCGGGGCGATGCGTAGCATCGAACCCGGGATCTCGAGATGCCCCGGTGCGCAATTGCGCACCTGAAGTCTGGTCCGTCGGACCATCCCGGAATGACGGCTGCGCCGTCACTTCACCGCGAGCAATTCCACGTCGAACATCAGCGTCGCGTTCGGCGGGATCACGCCGCCGGCGCCGCGTGCGCCGTAGCCGAGCTGCGGCGGAATGATCAGCGTGCGCTTGCCGCCGACCTTCATCGAGGCGACGCCCTCGTCCCAGCCCGCGATCACGCGGCCCTTGCCGATCGGAAACTCGAATGGCTCCTTGCGATCGACGGAGGAGTCGAATTTCTTGCCCTTCTGGCCGTTCTCATAGAGCCAGCCGGTATAATGCATCACGCAGATCTGGCCGGGCTGCGGCGAGGCGCCGGTGCCGACGGCGGTATCGATGATCTGCAAGCCTGAAGCTGTGGTCATGGTCTTTCCTGCGGTCTGGGCCGAGGCCGTGGTGGAAACGAAATCGGACACGCTGGCGATCACGGTGATCGCGAGTGCCGACATGATAGCGAGGAGCACGCGCTGGAAACGCTGCATTAAGACACCTTCCATTTGAGGCGGGAGGTGTCTAACCCAACGCCGTCGCCGTTTCCACCCCTTTAGACCTCGATATTTTCCAGCCTGACCGGGAGCTTGCGGATGCGCTGACCGGTGGCGTGATAGAGCGCGTTGCAGATCGCCGCATTGGTGCCGACATTGGCGAGCTCGCCGAGCCCCTTCGCGCCCGCGGGATTGATGTGATCGTCCTGCTCGGAGAGCAGGATCACCTCGACGCCGGGGACGTCCGCGTTCACTGGCACGAGATAGTCGGCAAGATTGTCGTTGACGTAGCGCGCATTGCGCTCGTCGATCTCGGTGGCCTCCAGCAGCGCCGAGGACATGCCCCAGATCAGGCCGCCCATCAGCTGGCTCCGCGCCGTGCGCGGGTTCATGATGCGGCCGGCCGCGAACGCGCCGACGAGGCGAGGACAGCGGATCTCGTGCGTGAAGCGGTTGACCCTGACCTCGACGAATTCGGCACCGAATGCGTAGGCGATCTTGTCCTTCATTTGATGGCCGCCGACGAGACGTACGTGCCCGCTGTGCATGGCCCGGAACGAGTCCAGCGGCGCGCCTTCCGGCTTCCACTCGCCATATTCCTCGACCACGCTGACGCCGAGCGCGTCGAAGGCCTTCTCGATATCGAGCGGACGATCGCTCTTCGCGGCCTGGGTCGTTGGCGCCTGGCTGATGCCAACGGTCTCCTTGGCCTTGTCTGTGAGACTGTCAGGCATCACGGCCTTGAACAGGCGCCGGCGAATCTGGTCGCACACCATCATCACCGCCGAGCAGGTGCTCGCGGTCGAGTTCGAGCCGCCTGCAACCGGCGCCGGCGGCAGATCGCTGTCGCCGATGAAGACCGCGACCTTCTCCAGGGGCACGCCGAGCCGCTCTGCCGCGGTCTGCGCGATGACCGTATAGGCCCCGGTCCCGATCTCATGACCGGCGATCTCGACCCGGGTACGGCCGTCACGCTGGAGGCGCACACGGGCGGCTGCCGGTCCCATCTGGGTCGGATAGCAGGTGGCCGCGCAGCCGTAGCCGATCAGCCAGTCGCCCTCCGCCATCGATTTCGGCTGCGGCGATCGCTGCGACCAGCCGAACGCCTTGGCAGCCTCGTCGAAGCACGCCATCAGCGATCGCGACGTATAGGGCTTGCCTTCGATCGGCTCGGTGGTGGTGTCATTGATGCGGCGGAGCTCGACGGGATCCATGTCGAGCTTCACGGCGAGCTCGTCCATCGCGCTTTCCAGCGCGAACAGATACGGCACCTCCGGCGGGGAGCGCATGAAGCCCGGCGTATTGCGGTCTGCGCGCACGATCGACACCAGACTGTCGACATTCGGGCAGGCATAGAGCCGCGTCGTCGTCTTGGTGCCGCCGACGCAATACGCATCCGGCCGCGAGGAGACCTCGGCGCCTTCGTGCCTGAGCGCCACCAGCTTGCCGTCGCGGCTGGCGCCGAGCTTGATCTCGTGGCGCGTCTCGGCGCGGTAGGTCGTGATGGTAAAACCCTGGTCGCGGGTCGGAACCAGCTTGATCGGCCGGTTCAAACGTTTTGCGATGGCGGCAATGATCGCGGTGCGCGGCGTCATCGAGCCGCGCGAGCCAAAGCCGCCGCCGACGTAAGGGTTGACCACGCGGACCTTGTCGGCGTCGATGCCGAGTTGCTCGGCGACGCCGTTCTTCAGACCATGGACGTACTGGCTGGGCTCGTAGATGACGAGATCGTCGCCGATCCAGGCGCAGCTCGTCGTGAACAGCTCCATCGGATTGTGGTGCTGCGGCGGCGTACCGTAGGCGGCGGTGAGCTGTATCTCGGCCGCCTCGAACGCCTTAGCGAAATCGCCGACCTTCGGGTCTTCCTTGAACTGCGAGTTTTGTCCCTTCGCGGCGGCTGTCGTCGTGCCCGGCGAGTCGAAGGTCGCGCTGGGCGTAACGACCGTATAGCTGACCTTGACGCGATTGGCCGCCTCGCGCGCGGCCTCGTAGCTTTCGGCGACGACGACCGCGATGATCTGGCCGTCATGGGCGATGTCGGGCGACTTCAGTGGTTGGATCGTGGTCCCGGCATAGCCGCCATTGCTGAACAGTTTTGATTCCTTCAGCTTTGGCGCATTCTCGTGCGTGACGATGTCGATCACGCCGCGAACGCCCCGGGCGTCGTCGAGGTCGAAATTGTCGATGCGGCCCTTGGAAATCGCGCTGGTGACCAGGAACGCATAGGCCGGATTGGCCAGCGGCATGTCGGACGCGTAGGTCGCCCGCCCCGTGACCTTCGAGTGCGCGTCATAACGCGGCACGGGCTGGCCCATATTCGCCTTTGGCTCGGGAGCAGCAGCAGTCATGGTCAAATCTCCATCGTTACGGCCTGCTGGAGCGCGCGTGCCACCACGCGCTTGCCGAGCGCGATCTTGAAGCTGTTGTGCCGGCGGCCGCGCGCGTCTGCAAAGGCGGCATCAGCAGCGCGCTGCGCCAGGCCGTCATCGAACCTCTGCCCCTTAAGCAGCGCCTCCGCCTCGCGGGCGCGCCAGGGAACCGTGGCAACGCCGCCGAGCGCGACACGCGCGTCCCGGATCGTGCCATCCTGCACGTCGAGCGCGATCGCAGCGGACGACAGGGCGAATTCGTAGGATTGCCGGTCCCGCGCCTTGAGGTAGACCGACCGCGGCCAGCGGCCGGAGACAGTAAAGGCCGAGATCAGCTCGCCCGGCTGCAGCGTGGTCTCGATATCAGGCGAATTGCCCGGCGCCTTGTGCAGCTCCGCGAAGGGTATGCTGCGGCTGCCGGACTTGCCCGTGATCTCGACCGACGCATCCAGCGCGATCAGGGCCTGGGCGAAATCGCCGGGATAGGTCGCGATGCACTGATCGGAGACGCCGAGCACTGCATGCATGCGGTTGACGCCGTCCATCGCCGCGCAGCCCGAGCCCGGATTGCGCTTGTTGCAGTTCGCGTAGGAGACATCGCGAAAATAGCTGCAGCGCGTCCGCTGCATCACATTGCCGCCGAGCGTTGCCATGTTGCGCAGCTGGGCGCTGGCGGCGAGCTTCAGGGAATTGGCGATGACGGGATAGTTGCGCTGGATCTCGTCATGCGCGGCGACGTCGGACATCTTCGCTAGCGCGCCGAGCCGCAGGTTCTCGCCATCAGGCTCGATCGCCGACCAGCCTTGTGCGAGCGGATTGATGTCGACGATCGCGGTCGGCCGCATCACGTCGAGCTTCATCAGATCGATCAGCGTAGTGCCGCCGGCAAGCGGCTGCGCGGTGGCATGGGTCAGCGGATTGTTGGCCGCGGCAGCGGCGCTGAGCGCCTGCACCGCCATGTCGGGGTCCGTCGCCTTCTGATACAGGAAGGGTCGCATGCGCTTAGCCTTTCGATATCTCGGGCGCAGCCTGCTTCACGGCCGCGACGATGTTGGGATAGGCGGCACAGCGGCAGATGTTACCGCTCATGTATTCGCGGATGTCGGCCTCGGAGCCCGCATGACCTTCCTTCACGCAGGCAATCGCCGACATGATCTGGCCGGGCGTGCAATAGCCGCATTGGAACGCATCATTGTCGACGAAGGCCTGCTGCATCGGGTGCAGGCGATCATCGGTGGCGAGGCCTTCGATCGTCGTGATCTCCTGCCCTTCGGCTGCAAGCGCCAGCGTCAGGCACGACACCACGCGGCGGTCACCGATCAGCACCGTGCATGCGCCGCACTGGCCGTGGTCGCAACCTTTCTTGCTGCCGGTGAGGCCCATATGCTCGCGAAGCGCGTCGAGCACGGTCGTGCGCGCATCGATGCGCAGGCGCCGATCCTTGCCGTTCACATGCAGCGTGACGTCGACCGGGGCTGACGGATCCTGTGCGGCCGGTGCGCGTGGGTCCTGCGCAGCCGCGCGCGCCGTCATCGGAACAAGCGCGCTGCCGGCAGCACCGGCCATGAAGGCGCGTCGGTCGAAGCCGGATGGTCTGGAACTCGAGTTGTCGGGCATGAACGGCCTCCGCCGCTTTCGGATCAAGCGGCGCACACCTGCGCCGCTCCGCCCTTAACTGGGAGCGATGAGCCCCGTTCCGAATGAGAAAGGGCGGCGCAGCTGATGCCGCGCCGCCCTCCGTCAACTTTTTCTGATCGTCCGCGAGGAACCTGTCTCGCAGCCTGATCAATAACCCAGCGCGCAGCCGTCCTTGCGCGGATCGGAACCACCGGTGAGCGTGCCCTTGTCCCAATCGATCCAGATCGCCTGGGCGCCGCCGAGCGGGCCGACCACGCTGGTGGTCTTGTGGCCGAGCTTCTTCAGACCCTCGACGATGTCGGCGGGAACGCTGTCCTCGAGCTGGTACTGGCCCTCGTAGTGCAGGCCGCGCGGCATGTCGATCGCTTCCTGCACGTCGCAGCCGTAATCGAGGATGTTGGTCAGCAGATGAGTCTGGCCGGTCGGCTGGTACTGGCCGCCCATCACCGCGAACGACATCGTGGAACGGCCGCCCTTGGTGAGCAGGCCCGGCATGATCGTGTGCAGCGGGCGCTTGCCGCCTTCGATGCAGTTGGGATGGCCGGGCTGGATGCGGAAGCCGCCGGCGCGGTTCTGGAACAGCACGCCGGTCTTGTTGGAGACGATCGCCGAGCCGAAGGAGTGCGCCACCGAATTGATGAACGAGCAAACGTTGCGGTCCTTGTCCACCACCGTGATGTAGATGGTCGAGGGATTCATCGGCGGCGCGACGTTGGGCAGGTCGAGCATGCCGTCCATGCGGATCTTGCTGATGTACTCGTCGGCAAAACCCTTCTCGAGCATCTCGGCGACGTTGATCTTCATGTGCTCGGGCGAGGCGACGTGCATCTCGCGATTCATATAGGCGATGCGCGCGGCCTCCGCCTCGAGATGGAAGCGCTCGACGCTGACGGGCGCGTATTTGGTCAGGTCGAAGCGCGACAGGATGTTGAGCATCAGGAGCGCGGTGACGCCCGGGCCGTTCGGCGGGCACTGCCAGACGTCGTAGCCCTTGTACATGGAGCCGATCGGCGTGGTCACTTCGGTCGTGTGCGCGGCGAAATCGTCGAGCGTGTGCAAACCGCCGATGCCGCGCAGAGTCTCGACCATGTCCTCCGCGATCGCGCCCTTGTAGAAGGCGTCGCGGCCGTCCTTGGCGATCGCGCGCAGCGTCTTGCCGAGCTCGGCCTGGCGGATGACGTCGCCGGCCACCGGCGGCTTGCCGCCCGGCAGCAGGTAGCGCACGGTGTTGGTGCCATTCTTCAGCTTCTCGAACTGGTTCTTCCAGTCGAAGGCGATGCGCGGGGCGACGACATAGCCCTCCTCAGCCGCCTTGATCGCGGGCTGGAGCAGGCGGTCGAAGCCGAACTTGCCGTGATCGCGCAGCACGGTCGCAAAGGCGTCGATCACGCCGGGGATCGAGACCGCATGCGCCGAAGTCAGCGGCACGGAGTTGATCTTGCGCTCGAGATACCAGTCGGCGCTCGCCGCCTTCGGGGCGCGGCCGGAGCCGTTATAGGCGATGATCTTGCCTTCACCGCGGGGCTGGATCAGCGCAAAGCAGTCGCCGCCGATACCGGTCGACTGCGGCTCGATCACGCCGAGCAAGGCCGAGCCGGCGACCGCCGCGTCCACCGCCGTGCCGCCCTCGCGCAGCACCTCGATCGCGGCCAGCGAGGCCAGCGGATGCGAGGTCGCAACCATCGCGTTGGTGGCGTGGACCGTGGACCTGCCGGGGAAATGGAAGTTTCTCATCGAATTCTTGCTCTCGTTAGGCGTTCTTGAGGCTTTCTTGGCCGTGGATGCGCGCGCCGCGCCGTCTCGGAAAAAACCGGGTCTACATGACACATTCCGGCCCATCGGGGCAATGCTGGCATACCAGGGAAATGGCAGCCATCCGCTGGGCGTATAGACGGGAATTAACCTTCAGCCATGCGGGTTTTCTGGGCGGCGGCCGCCTGCTAAACGAGCCGCCATGATCACCAAGGTCTGCGCCTTCTATCAATTCGCCGCCCTGCCCGATTACCGCGAGCTGCGCGAGCCGCTGCGCGCGCTCTGCGCCGGCCTTGCGCTGAAGGGCAGCGTGCTGCTGGCCGAGGAGGGCATCAACGGCACCATCGCGGGCGCGGCCGAGGCGATCGACACGTTCGCCCACGAGCTCGCACACGGCGCCCTGTTCGGCGGCCGGCTGAACAGCCTCGAATTGAAGTTCTCGACCGCTGAGGCGATGCCGTTCGGCCGCCTCAAAGTGCGGCTGAAGAAGGAGATCGTCACGCTGGGCGATGTGGCCGCCGATCCGACGCGTCAGGTCGGTACCTATGTCGATGCGAACGAATGGAACGCGCTGATCGCGGCACCCGACACGCTGGTGTTAGATACCCGCAACGCCTTCGAAGTCGCGATGGGAACGTTCGAGGGCGCGGTCGATCCTCACATCAAGAGCTTTGGCCAGTTCAAGGAGTTTGCCGCGGAGAAGCTCGATCCGGCCAAACACCGCAGGATCGCGATGTTCTGCACCGGCGGCATCCGCTGCGAAAAGGCGAGCGCACACCTGCTCGCCCGCGGCTTTGCCGAGGTCTATCACCTCAAGGGCGGCATCCTGAAATATCTGGAAGTGGTGCCGGAGGCACAGAGCCGCTGGCGCGGCGAGTGCTTCGTGTTCGACGAGCGCGTTGCGCTTGGCCATGGCTTGAGGGAACGGGACAAGGACGCGGCACGTGACGAATGAGATCAAGACGCTGAGCGAGCGCATCGACACGCTGGAGATGCGCATCGCCTATCAGGACGACACGATCGAGACGCTCAACCAGACCATCACCGCGCAGTGGAAGCAGATCGACGCGCTGACGCGGAAGATCGCAGAGCTCGGCGAGCGACTGCAGAACGCCGAAGCCAATGCGCCGGGCCCCGCCAACGAGCGCCCGCCGCATTATTGAGCGACATTGACAGCTCTTACTGGCCTGACGCCTTTGGCAGCAGGGTCATGACCTCGCCCGACATCATCAGGCGGTCGCGGCCGGCATCCTTGGCGGCGTAGAGCGCGCGATCGGCGGCCTCTACCAGCGAAGCGACTCCTGCGGTTCGCTCGAAGGTCGGCCGGCAGGCCGCGCCGCCGAGCGAGGCGCTCACGCGTCCTGAAATCGGGCTCGATGCGTGGACGAGGTTCGCCCGGTGAATGGCCTCGCGGATCCGTTGGCCGATCCGGGCGCAGCCGGCCGCATCCGTGTTCGGCAGCAGCATGGCGAATTCCTCGCCGCCGTAGCGCGCCGCCAGATCACCGGCGCGCTGCATCTCGGCCGCGAGGATTCCGGCGATCACGCGCAGGCAGGCATCGCCCGCGGGGTGGCCGTATTCGTCGTTGTAGGCCTTGAAGTGGTCGACGTCGATCATCAGCAAAGCGAGGCTGGACCGGTCGCGATAGGCGCGCGCCCACTCGTCCTTCAGACGCTCGTCGAAGCGGCGCCGGTTGGCAAGCCCGGTGAGGCTGTCCTCGGTCGCGAGCGTCTCGAGCCTGGTTTCCAGCGTCTTCTGCTCGGTGATGTCGCGCGAGATCGCGACCACACCATCAACACGGCCGTTGTCCTTGCGCGTCACCCGCATCGTCGATTCGAGCCAGACCTCGCCCTTCTGCCGGTGCGAGTTGCGGTAGGTGACGCGCGCCTCCTCCGTCTCGCCGCGCTTCATGGCGTCGACGAGGGCCTGGACCTGCGGCAGGTCGTCGGCATGAATGCCGGCGAGCGCGGGCGTTCCGATCAGCTGATTGGCGCGCCATCCGACGACGCGGACCGACGACGGCGAGACGTAGCGCAGCCGCTCGTCGAGCCCGATCCGGGTCACCATGTCGCTGGAGCCCTCGGCAAGCAGGCGGAAATGCGCTTCCTTCTCGACCAGGGCGGCGGCCATGCGCTGCCCGCGCTGCAACTGCCGCACCAGCACCGCGCCGATGATCGCGATCAGCATGACCAGTGCAAGCACGTAGAGCATGCGGGAAACTGCGGCGGCGCGCCAGGGCGCCAGCAGTGCGTCCTTGTCCACGGTGGCGAGCAGGAAGAACGGATAGCGGCCCGAGCGCTTGAAGAAGCTGACGCGTTCGGCGCCGTCCAGCGGCGACTTGAAGTGATAGGCGCCGCTCGGCCGTTGCAGGCTCGGGTCGCGAAACAGCGGCTTGTCGGCGACGCTGCGTCCGACGAATTTCTCGTTGCTCGGGTAGCGTGCGACGATCAGGCCGTCGCCATGTGTCAGCGCCACGGAGCTGTTGCGGCCGATCTCGAACTGCTCGTAGAAATGCGACAAATATCCGGAGCCGATGGTCGCGAGCACCACGCCGCCAAAGCTGCCATCCAGCTTGTTGAAGCGGCGCGACAGGGTGACGACCCATTCGCCATCGAGCAGGCTCTTCACGGGACGGCCGAGATGGGCCTCTCGTTTCGGCGAGAGCTGGTGATGGCGGAAGAACGCGTCGTCGCTGAGTGTCGAGCCGATCGTGCCGGGCGAGGTCAGCCAGTTGCCCTGGTCGTCGATGATGGCGAAGCTGTGCACGCGCTCCGTCGCCTTCTTGCGCACCTCCATGAGGTATCTGAGCTTGGCGATCGTGGCGGGGTCGGTGCCGTCCATCTCGAGCCGGCTGACGACGCCCACGACGCCCGAATCGAGCAGGTCGAGGCTGTCCTCGGCATGCTGGGTCAGCGAGCGTGCAACGTTCGCCATCTCGGTTTCGGCGCCCCTGAGCACCGCGTCTCGCGCGGCCCATTCACGCCAGGCGCTGACGCCGAGGATGGTCGCGCAGGTCAGCACGACAAACGCCGCCGCACGCAGCGGCAGGCGGCTCCATCCGGCTCGTTGGGTAGCGCTCATGCGGCAGAGTTCTCCGATCGTTTCGGAAACTCTGCGGCTTCTCTTAGTGAACTCTGAAATCACTACTGGAATACGCGGCTATCTCCCCGCTTTCCAGTAGTCTTACGGACGCCGCGATCAGCGCATTGCTAACAAGACCTTAGCAGGCCGATCGGAATCCGGCGTCCCACGCCGCTAGCTGAAGATCGCCTTAACCTTGTCCCAGAGCGAAGGGGCGTCTGCCTCCGCATCGGCCTTCGACGGCGTCGGCTGGGCCGCGCTCACGGGATCGGACGCCGGGAAGCTGTCTTCCAGGCCGGTATCGAGCTTGGCGTGACGATCGGCGGCGAGCGCCTCACGCAGATCGTCGGCGTGCTTGTCGTGCGGGGCGGGATTGAATCTCTCAGCCATGATCTCCTCCTTTGGCTGGTCAACGCGACCCGATTGCGCTGGTTCCCCTGTTCCGCTGAGCGCCGGGGCGGTGTATCAGGAGCCATAACCTCGTTCAGGACCATTCGTGCCCCAGCCTGCAAAAAAGCTCTTCATCGACGTGCTCTCCGGCCAGCGCCAGCCCGTCCCGCCCATGTGGATGATGCGACAGGCCGGCCGCTATTTGCCGGAATATCGCGAGGTGCGCGCCAAGGCCGGCGGCTTCCTCGATCTCTGCTTCAACCCGGAGCTGGCAGCCGAGGTGACGCTGCAACCGATCCGCCGGTTCGGTTTCGACGCAGCCATCATCTTCTCCGACATTCTCGTGATCCCCTACGCACTCGGCCGCTCGGTGCGCTTCGAGGTTGGCGAAGGCCCGCGGCTCGAGCCGCTGGACGATCCGGCCAAGGTCGCAACGCTCGCCGCGCAGGCGGACTTCAGCAAGCTCGCGCCGGTGTTCGAGGCGCTGAAGATCGTGCGCGGCGCGCTCGATCCCAGGACCGCGCTGATCGGCTTCTGCGGTGCGCCGTGGACGGTGGCGACCTACATGGTCGCGGGCCACGGCACGCCCGACCAGGCGCCGGCTCGGATGATGGCCTACCGGCACCCCGAGGCGTTTTCCAAAATCATCGACGTGCTGGTCGACAGCTCGATCGAGTATCTGCTGGCGCAGCTCGCCGCCGGCGCCGATGCCCTGCAGATCTTCGACACCTGGGCCGGCGTGCTGCCGCCGGCCGAATTCGCGCGCTGGTCAACCGAGCCGACCCGGCGCATCGTCGAAGGCGTGCGCGCAAAAGTGCCGGATGCGAAGATCATCGGCTTTCCGCGCGGCGCCGGTGCGCAATTGCCCGGTTATGTCGAGGCCACCGGCGTCAACGCCGTCAGCATCGACTGGACCGCGGAGCCGGCCTTCATCCGCGAGCGCGTGCAGAGCAAGGTCGCCGTGCAGGGCAATCTCGATCCCTTGGTGCTGATCACGGGTGGCGCCGCGCTCGACCGCGCGGTCGACAACGTGCTGGCCAATTTCGCCGAGGGGCGGCTGATCTTCAATCTCGGTCACGGCATCCAGCCGGAGACGCCGATCGCCCATGTCGAGCAGATGATCAAGCGGGTGCGGGGCTGATTTTTCCGCCTCTTAAGGGGCGGAAACAAAAAAGTGCGAAAACAACCCCATGCACAGTAGAGCGACCACGCCCGGTCAATGACTTAGCGCGCGCCGAAATCAGATGAGCCGTCATCGCACCGGATCGCGTCGACCTTTGACACGTCGGGCAAAACAGGAGCAGGATGGCATCATCGCGCCGCTGCCCCGTTTTGAGAAAGGCCAGCGTGCCAACCGGCCTCGCCGAAGCGGGTTAGACGACGGCTCCTCACCACACCCGTCATTGCGAGCCAACGGGTCCGCGCAAAGCGCGGCCCGATGACAGGCTCCGCGAAGCAATCCAGAATCCTTCCGCGGGTAGCAGTCTGGATTGCTTCGCTGCGCTCGCAATGACGACGGCGATGGCGGAAAGCGCGTCAGCGCGGGCGGCTGCGCTCGATGATCTCCGCCGCGCCCTTCGCCAGCAGATCGAGACCCACCGCGCGGCCGAGCTCGCGCGGGCGGTTGGCCGGCCCGGTGCGCGCGGCCTCGATGATGGTGTTGCCGGAGAGGTCGAGCACGGATGCGGTAAGCGACATCTGATCGCCCGCGATGGTCGAAAAACCCGCCACCGGCGAATTGCAGTGACCGTTGAGCACCCACAGCACCTCGCGCTCGGCATCGGCAGAGGCGTGCGCGGCGGGATCATCGATCGACGACAGGATTTTTCGCGTCTGCCAGTCCTGCGCGGCGCATTCGACCGCAACGATGCCCTGCCCGGCCGCCGGCAGCATCTCCGCCGCGGTGAATTCGTAGGCGATGCGATCAGCCAGACCGACGCGATCAAGTCCCGAGCGCGCCATGATCAACGCATCCGCCGGGCCCACCGCACCACCATCCGGCAGGCGCTGCTTCTCGCCATTGTCGAGTTTTCGCACGCGGGTGTCGGCGGCTCCCCGGAAGTGGATCACCTCCACATCCGGGAACAACCGCCGCGCATAGGCGGCCCGGCGCACCGCGTTGGTGCCAATTTTAAAACCCTTGCCGCGGGACTGGCGCAGCGCCTCCAGCGTCACGCCGTCACGCAGCACCAGCGCGTCGCCGGGCGGATCGCGCGACAGCGTGGCGCCGATGACGAGGCCGGGCGTGTCCTCGTTGCCCGGCATGTCCTTCAGCGAATGCATCGCCGCCTGCAATTCGCCCGACAACACGGCGGCGCGGATCTGTGCCACGAAGGCCCCGCCCTTGCCGCCATGCGGCAAGAGCTTGCTGGTCTGGTCGAGATCGCCCGTGGTGTCGAACTTGACGATCTCGACATCGAGACCGGGCACGGCGGCAGTCAGGCGGCGCGCGATCTCTTCCGTCTGTGCCAGCGCCATCGCGCTCTTGCGGGTGCCGATCTTCAGTCGCGTAGCCAAGCCGTTGTCCTTTCGAGCCGCAATTTAACGCGCATCCTCCAATATCATGTCGGAGGCCTTTTCGGCGATCATGATGATCGGCGCGTTGGTGTTCCCCGAGACGAGGTCCGGCATGACCGAGCCGTCGACGACGCGGAGACCGTCGAGCCCCCTCACCTTCAGTCGCTGGTCCACCACCGCGAGCGCGTCGTTGCCCATACGACAGGTCGAGGTCGGATGGTAGATGGTGCTGCCGCGCTCGCGGCAATAATCCAGGATCTCGGCATCCGTGGATACCTTCGCCCCGGGATCGTACTCGCTGACCACGAACGGCTTCAGCGCTGGCGCGTTCAATATCTTGCGCAGGATCTTCAGGCCCTCGACGTTGGTGGTGCGGTCGGTCTCGGTCGACATGTAGTTGATGCGGATCTCCGGCGGCACGGTCGGGTCGGCGCTCTTGATGCGCAGGGAGCCGCGGCTCTCGGGACGGAGCTGGCAGATCGAGGCGGTGAAACCGGAGAAATCATGCAGCTTCTCGCCCATCTTGTCGGTCGAGAACGGCAGGAAGTGGACCTGGATGTCGGGCGAGGCGAGCCGCGGGCTGGTCTTGAAGAACGCGCCCGCGGTGCCGGCCGCAATCGTCAGCCAGCCCTTGCGGAACAGCGCATAGCGTGCGCCGGCCATGGTGCGGCGGAGCGGATTGTTGACGGTGTCGTTCAGCGTGATCTTCTGCGAGCAGCGCATCACGATGCGGACCTGCATGTGGTCCTGAAGGTCGTGGCCGACGCCAGCGGCGTCGAGCACGACGTCAATGCCATGCTTGCGAAGCAGATCGCCGGGGCCGACGCCGGAGAGCTGGAGCAGCTGCGGCGAGTTGTAGGCGCCGCTCGACAGCACGATCTCCCTCCGCGCCCGCGCGCGGCGCACGGCCTGTACTCGATGCCGACGGCGCGACGACCCTCGAACAGCACGCGCTGACCGAGCGCCTCAGTCTCGATCTTGAGATTGCCGCGCGTCCGCGCGGGGCCGAGATAGGCGACCGACGTCGAGGCGCGGCGGCCGTTGCGCGTCGTGGTCTGGAACAGGCCGACGCCTTCCTGCGTGGCGCCGTTGAAATCAGGGTTGTAGGGCAGACCGGTCTCGACCGCGGCGTCAATGAAGGCTTTCGACAGCGGATCGGTCACGATCATGTTGGAAACCGGCAGCGGCCCACCCGTGCCGTGATACTGATCCGCACCGCGCGACTGGTTCTCGGCCTTCTTGAAGTAAGGTAGCACGTCGTCGTAGCCCCAGCCGGTGTTACCGAGCTGGCGCCAGCGGTCGTAGTCCTCATGCTGGCCGCGGACATAGAGCAGGCCGTTGATCGAGCTCGAGCCGCCCAGCGTCTTGCCGCGCGGCTGGAACACCTGGCGTCCCTTCAGCTCGGGCTCCGGCTCGGTCTGGTACATCCAGTTGACGGACTTCTCCTTGAACAGCTTGCCGTAGCCGAGGGGGACGTGGATCCAGATGTTGGAATCCTTCGGTCCGGCCTCGAGCAGGAGCACGCTGTACTTGCCGCTCGCCGATAGGCGGTTCGCGAGCACGCAGCCGGCTGAGCCGGCGCCGACGATGACGTAGTCGAATTCGGGATCTGACGGCGTGAGGGAGGAATTTGCGTTCATGCGCTACTGTTCTTCTTGTTGGTGGGGGCGTTTCCAGCTCGTGAGTAGCACAATCATGCGCGCAGTCGCAGCGCCTCGACCAGCGACTTGAACGCACGGGCATATTCCGCGCCCGCCCTTGCGATGTCGGCGCGGCCGGCGCAGGCGACTGCGGCCTCAGTCACGGCGCCGAGCAGCAGGCGCGCCAGCGGCTCGACCGGCTGTCGGGCGATCAACCCGGCTTCCATCGCAGAGGAAAGCGCGCGCGGCATCTTGCCGCCAAAATGCTGCGCGTCGATCTCGCGCCAGCGTTCCCAGCCGAGCACGGCGGGGCCATCGCGCAGGATGATCTGGCCGGTCGGTCCCTTGGCGGTCGCGGCAAAATAATGCTGGGTGCCGGCGACCATCGCGGCGAGCACGTCCTTCTCGGCCCGCGCCGTGCGGTCGATCTCGGCAACGAGATCGCGCGAGACCTGGTCGAACACGGCTTCGAACACCGCCTCCTTGGTCTTGAAGTGATGATAGACCGCGCCCTTGGCGACGGAGGCGCCTTCGGCAATCTCGTCCATCGTGGTGGCGGCAAAGCCCTGCGTCCCGAACAGCCGGCGCGCCGCCGTCAGGATCGCCTCCGATGTTGCCGCCCGCCGCTCCGCCTGTTTCGCCATGAGTCTCGTCTAATGCATGATGGGTTGAAGTCGAAGCGAGTTCGCGATCAGCGGCGGTCTCTCCGTTCCCTCCCCCCTTGCGGGGGAGGGTCAGGGAGGGGGCCACACGGGGACTCTATCGATCGCGCATGCGCTCGGTGCATCATCAACAACTGGCACTCTTTGCTGGGCCACCCCTCTCCCTAGCCCTCCCCCGCAAGGGGGGAGGGAACGCACCTTCGTTGCAGCGCTAGTCTCATCCCATCAGGCTGTAATCGAATTCGGCGCAAGCGGCCAGTTGACTTTTCGACTATCGGTCGGTATTTACCGACTATTAGTCGGTTTTACTCGTGAGGTCGCCATGCCCAGCCGTGACATCGTCGAAGCTTTTGCGAAGCGACTGGAGGATGGGGACTTCGTCGGCGCGATAGAACAATTCTACACGCCGGATGCCGCCACCTATGAGAACAACGCTGCACCTACGATCGGCCGCGACAAGCTCGTTGCCAAGGAGCGCGGCGTGCTGGCAGCCTCCAAGGAGGTCAAGGCGGTCCGCGTCGGGCCAAGCCTGATCGACGGCGACCACGTCGCCTCGCGCTGGATTTTCAGCTTCACCAATGTTGAAGGTGTCACGCGGACGCTAGACGAGATCGCATGGCAGACCTGGCAGGGCGACAAGCTTGTCGAGGAGCGGTTCTATTACGACCCGAAGCAGCTGGGGCGATGATGTTCAGAGCACTGCTGTCATTGCCCGGCTTGACCGGGCGATCCAGTATGTTGAAGAGCTCGCTCTCGCCAAATCCGCCGCGGTGTACTGGATGCCCCGGTCCCGTCTCCGCCAAGGCTACGCCGGGACCACAAGGGTGCCTCTGCTCGTCGGAGCTTTAGCGAAGGCGGCAAGCCCGGGCATGACAGCCGGGGTGGCGAAACGGCGCGCTACGTTTGCAAGCGCTTTCGTGATCGATGTCAGCTTGGATCGCCAGATGCGATCATCGCGTCTGCGAGCTTGCGCATCAAGCGCACGAGGTCCTCGACATCCTGATCGTCCCAGCTCGCGAACATCCCGCCGACGATGCGTTCGCGCGCCCGGTCCACCGCGTCGGTCATGGCCTTGCCGCTCGGCGTGACGGTGGCCTCGCTGACGCGGCGATCCGTTTCGCTGGCGTGGCGCTTGACCAGGCCCAGGCTTTCCAGCTTCGCGACCTGCCGGCTGACCGTGGTGTAGTCCCGCCCCATCCGATCGGCGAGATCGACGACGCCGATCGGACCGCGCCGCTCGATGCCGACGAGCAGCGGAAACAGGGCGCGATCGAGCGATATGCCGGCCTCGCGGATCATCATCTCGTCACCCTGCCGGCGGTTCATGACGCTGAGGATGTCGATCAACGCCTCGTGAAGCGAACGCACCTGTTTTTTAATATGTGTATTTTGCACCCTTCTTGACACTCCGGCTGCCCTCCACTTAATATGTGCATATTACACATATCGAGGATCCCATGACAAAGCAATTCACGGCGGATGTCCTGATCTGCGGCGCCGGCGCGGCCGGCCTGACGCTCGCCATCGAGCTCGCCCGGCGGGGTGTCTCCTTTCGGCTGATCGAGAAGAACGACGGTCCGTTCCACGGCTCCCGCGGCAAGGGAATCCAGCCGCGCACCCAGGAAATCTTCGAGGATCTCGGCATTCTCGACCGTATCGTCGCGGCTGGCGGCCACTACCCGCCGGAGCGCAAATACCTCGGCGACGGCAGCTTCATCGAGACGGAGATCGCGGAGCACATCGCCCCGACACCGGCCGAGCCCTACCACATGGCGCTGATGCTCCCGCAATTCCTGACCGAGGACGTGATGCGCGAACGCCTGCGCGAACTCGGCCAGCACGTGGAGTTTGGCCGCGAGCTGACCGGCTTCGAGCAGGACCAGGACGGCGTGACCGCGCGCCTGGCAGGCAGGGACGGCGAGGAGACCATCCGGGTGCGCTACCTCGTCGGCGCCGACGGGGGCCGCAGCTTCGTGCGTCATGCGCTCGCTATCGGCTTTCCGGGCAAGACGCTCGGCGTGCGTGCCATCGTTGCAGATGTCGTGCTGACGGGGCTGGACCGTGGGGCGTGGCATCGCTTCCACGACGGTGCGATGGATCGGCAGATGGCGCTGTGCCCGCTGGCCGGAACGGAGCTCTTCCAGTTGCAGGCGCCGGTCCCGCTCGAAGGCCAGGTCGATCTGTCGGCCGAAGGGCTCTCGGCCATGATCGCCGAACGCACCGGGCGCAGCGATATTCGCGTTCACGCCGTGCATTGGGCATCGGCCTATCAGATGAACGCGCGTCTTGCCGATCGTTACCGGGACGGCCGCGCATTCCTGATCGGCGATGCCGCTCACATTCATCCCCCGACCGGAGGTCAGGGTCTCAATACCAGTGTGCAGGACGCCTACAATCTCGGCTGGAAGCTCGCCGCCGTGATCGGCGGGGCCGTCGCAGCTCTGCTCGACAGCTATGAGAGCGAGCGCCGTCCGGTTGCGGCCGCCATGCTCGGCCTTGCCACAAAATTGCTGGATGCCGCCAAGCGCGGCGACATCAGGCGCGGCCGCGAGGTGCAGCAACTCGACATCGGCTATCCCGGCTCGCCGCTCGCGCTGGAACAGCCGGAGCGCGTGTCGGGCCTGCTCGCGGGAGATCGTGCACCGGATGCGCCGCTGCGCGGCGCGGCCGGACAGCCGATGCGGCTGTTCGAGTTGCTCAAAGGGCCTCATTGGACGCTGCTTGGCTATCAGGCGAGACGCGACGCGGTGCCGGCGCGCACGGGATTGCGCATCCACTGCATCGGCCCGGATGGCGAACTCGTCGACGAAGGCCAGCACTTCCGCGGCGCCTACGCCGTCTCGCCCGGGGACTGGGTGTTGATACGTCCCGACGGCTACATCGGCGCCTTCGTGGGCTCGCAGCAGACCGAGGCGCTCATGCGATTCCTGCACGAACAAGGCGTGGTCTGACGAATCGTTCTATTGCGATCCGAAGCGATCGGGGCGGTGATCGCGCCCTTCCTGACACCGGTGTCATCGCCCGGCTCGACCGGGCGATCCAGTATTCCAGAGAACGGCATTGAAGAGCTCGCTCTCGCCACATCCGCCGCGGCGTACTGGATGCCCCGCCGGAGCCTGTCATCGGGCTCGCCGAAGGCGAGACCCGGTGGCGGGGCATGACAGCGGAACTAGTAGCGAACTTGTTCCTTCCGTTACATCCGTAACGTAAGGCGCCGCATTTGTATCGATTTGTTATCGATACCTTCCTTTGAACACGCAGAAGTGGTCGCGACCACCCTGGCAAGCGTGGATAATTCATAGTTCGTCAAAGGTTTGCGGAGAATTCTTCGGATCGAGCCGGACAAACGGCCCTGCTGCTAGGCTCTGGAATGCGGACTCAACTGACCAGCTATTTCGCGCGGCTGTTCGCCGGCGATCTGTCGGCGTTCGGCGGTCCCGCAACGGACGAGGCCGTGGCGGGCCACATCCGCGCCGAACAGATGTCGCTGGTGCTCGGCTATTCGGTCGGCATCATGCTCGCCAATGCCTGCAACGCCATGGTGCTGGCCATCGCGCTGTGGGGCTCGCCGGACCGGACGTTCGCCCTGATCTGGGCGACCACGGTAGCCGTCGCCGCGATCGCGTTCGGCCTGCAATCCCACGGCGCGCGGCGCATCACCAAGCCACACTTCGTCTCGCAGCGCGCCATGCATCGGCTGGTGCGCAATGCCTTTCTGCTCGGGGCGGCCTGGGGCATCGTCCCGGTCGCCTTCTTCGCCAATGCCTCGACCGGCGGCCAGCTCGTCATCACCTGCCTGTGCTCGGGAATGCTGGCCGGCGGCGCGCTCGCCTTCGCCACGATCCCGATCGCGGCCATCGCCTTCACGGCCCCGATCTTCGTCGGCATCGCCATCTGCCTCGGCAGGAACGGCGACCTCGCCTTCCTGCTGATCGCCTTCCTCGTCGTGGTCTATGGCAGCGTGCTGCTGCGCGGCGTGTTCGTCAATTCGTTCTCGTTCGCACGGCGCGTGATGCGGCAGATCGAGGCCGAGCGCACGGTGCGACAGGACCCGCTGACGCAACTGCCCAACCGCTTCGCCTTCAACGAGACGCTCGATGCCGCGCTGAAGCGCCTCGCGCTGTCGGGCGAGGAGTTCGCGGTGCTGCTGCTCGATCTCGATCGCTTCAAGGAGGTCAACGACAAGTTCGGCCATCCCGCCGGCGACGAATTTTTGGTTCAGGCCGCAAGCCGACTACAGCGCTGCACCCGCGCCGCCGAGCACGTCGCGCGCATCGGCGGCGACGAGTTCGCCCTGGTGATGGCCAATCTGGCGCGGCCCGAGGATGCACTCGAGATCGCCGAGCGCTTCGTTGCGGCCTTCGACGAGCCGTTCCAGATCGAGGGCCGCCAGATCGTCGGCGCGACCAGCGTCGGCATCGTGCTGGCCCCTCGCGACGGCAACATGGCGCTCGACCTCATGAAGAACGCGGACGCTGCGCTCTATCGCGCCAAGAAGGCGGGACCGGGCACGGTCTGCTTCTTCGAGCAGGCCGACGACAGGCTGTCCCGCGACCGCAAGGCGCTGCAGTCGGACCTCGAGGGTGCCATCGCGCGCAACGAGCTGTTCCTGGTGTTTCAGCCGTTCCTCGATCTCGGGAGCAATCGGATCACCGGTTTCGAGGCGCTGCTGCGTTGGCAGCATCCCTCGCGGGGCCTCGTGCCGCCGAGCGAGTTCATCGCCATCGCCGAGGAGACCGGGCTGATCCACGAGATCGGCGAATGGGTGATCCGGCGCGCCTGTGCGACGCTTTCGGACTGGCCCGAGGACATCAGGGTCGCCGTGAATTTCTCCGCGGCACAGTTTCACAACACGGCCATCCTCCAGACCATCGTGCAGGCCCTCGCCGATGCGAAGGTCTCTCCCAACCGCTTCGAGATCGAGATCACGGAATCGATGCTGCTCTCGAAATACGGCTCGGCCGCATCGATCCTGAACGCGCTGCTGCAACTCGGCGTCACCGTGGCGCTCGACGATTTCGGCACCGGCTTCTCGTCGCTGACTTACCTGCGCAAGCTGCCGTTCAGCCGCATCAAGATCGACCAGTCCTTCATCCGCGACATGCTGGTGCAGCCGGACTGCGCCGCGATCGTGAAGTCGGTGATCTCGCTGGCGCGCGACCTCAACATCGCCGTGGTTGCCGAAGGCGTCGAGACCGCCGACCAGCTCGAATATCTGCGCCAGATCGTTTGCGACGAGGTGCAGGGCTATCTGATCAGCCGGCCGGTATCGGCCGATAACGTACTGGCGCTGCTGAATACGAAGAAGCTTCGGGCGGTCTTCGCGGCGTAGACACGCTGCACACACACATCAGCCTGCGGGCGGGACGCGAAACCCGCAGCGCCCGATCGTCATTGACCCGCATCCATCCTCGACCAAAGCCGAATAGCACTGCGAGGTCCACGCGCCTAGATTGAACGCGTAAAGGCAGGTTGTCGGCGGGCAAGCAGGGGAGACCGCATGATGAGCAGCTTCCTTCGACGCTTGTGGCAACGGCGCAAGAAAAAATCGCTGGGTAATACGGAGCCTGCTTCGGACAGGACCGCGTCTTCTTTCGAACAACTCGAAGGCAGGGATCGGCGACACCTGCTGCAAGCGCTGTCGGTCCTCGCGACCGGCAGTGCGCTGACTGGGATATCACACCCGGCCGAAGCAAGAGATTCAAGCGATTTGCCGCCGCCGAGACGCGCGCTGACCGGCCGCGACGAGGCCGGCAAGTCGGTGCTGACGTCTTTCGACGTGACGCCGAAGGTGGTCGAGATCGATGCAAATCCCGGACTGACTTTCTATGAACTGTATATGACCGAGGGCGTGCCGGAGCTCACTGGTCGAGAGCCAGATCCGATGTTGAAGGGAACGAAAGCCTTTCCGGGTCCCGGAGGCACGATGTTTCGTCTCATCTCCTATCCGCCGAAGCGCCCCGAAGGCTGGAAACCGCCGCCTGGAGTCACCTTCGAGAGCGGGCTCAGAGAAATGTCGGAGAAGATCCCTGCCATGGGAGATCATTTTGACCGCGCCGCTCCGGGGATGCACACATCGGACACCATCGACTACGGGGTCGTGGTTCGTGGCGAGATGACACTGGAGCTGGACGACGGGCAGAAAGTCCATTTGCGTCAAGGCGACTGCATCGTCCAGAACGGAACGCGCCATCGCTGGCGCAACCCGTTGCCGGAGCCCTGTCTCATGGCGTTCATCTCGGTCGGCGGGAAGCGCGCCTGACACAGAAGAGTCGGGTGACCGCAGTGGGGCTCGGCTTCCAGGCAAAGCGGACGCGACGAATTGATCGTGACACGTCCTGTGACCAGGCTTGGTCAGACCGCGTCGGCCCGCAGCAGCGTGTCCACCGTGATGGTGCCGCGCGCGCGGGAGACGCAGGCGCAGATCTTCTGGTTGCTCTGTTTCTGGTGATCGCTGAAGAAGACGTCGCGATGGTCGATCTCGCCGTCGACCTCCACGACGTCGATGGCGCAGAGGCCGCATTCGCCGCGCTTGCAGTCGTACATGACGTCGTGGCCGCTGGCGTTGAGCACGTCCAGCATCGAGCGTTCGCGCGGGATCTCGAGCTCGACATTCGAGCCCTTCAATCTCACGCGAAAAGTTTCGGTCGGCAGCGTGCCGCTGGAGCCGAAGGTCTCGTAGCGGAGAGCGGGCAGCGGATGGCCGGCGCCGATCCAGGCGTGACGCGCGGCATCGAGCATCCGCATCGGGCCGCAGAACAGCGCCAGCGCGCCTTGCGGAAGTGAAGCAAACAGAGCGTCGAGATCGAGCCGCCGGCCTTCATCGCTGGCATGGACGACCAGGCGCTCCCCGAGCATGGCGGCGAGATCGTCGAGATAGGCGGCCTCACGGCGCGAACGCACGGCATAATGCAGCGTGACGCTTGCCCCGCGCCGGGCCAGCGCCTGCGCGGCGCCGAGGATCGGGGTGATGCCGATGCCGCCGGCGATCAGGCAATAGTTTTCCCGCGCCCAGTCCACCGCGAGCAGCGATGCGGGCTGGGTGATGTCGAGCCGCGCACCCGCCTGCAAGGACCACATGTAGCGCGAGCCGCCGCGGGAATCATCAGTGCGGCGCACCGCGATTCGAAGGCCCTGCGACGAGGCCTCGCCGACCAGCGAATAGGACCGCGTCTCCGGCTGGCCGTCGATGGTCACGCTGACATTGATGTGGCTGCCGACCGGATAGGCCGCGCCGTCGAACTGATCGGGGCGGATCAGGAATTCGCGGATGCCGGGGGCGAGATCGCGCGTCGAGACGAGCGTCGCCGGGGTCCAGGTTTCGATGAAGCGCATGGCGACTGCCCTCAATCGGTTGCGGTCTTGATCAGCGCGAGCGCAGGCAGGAGGTCGAGATGGGTCCGGTTGCGCAGCGCGAGCCTCAAGTTGCGAACCGCAAGCCGGGCATGCTCGCGCATGATGGCTTCGGCGCGCGCGCCTTCGCGGTTCTCGATCGCGTCGATCACGACGCGATGGTGCTCCTGCCCGATGATCAGGATCTGCTGCGCCTCGGGAAGCGCCGACTGCGCCATCACGAAGCCGCTTGGCGACGCGAACGGCAGTGCCGAGGCGCGGTCGATCTGGCGGATCAGCGGCGGGCTGCGCGACAATTCCGTGAGCACCGCATGGAAGCGGGCATTGAGCGTGACATAGGACGAGAAGGCCTCGATCGAGATCGGCACCTGGCGCAGCAGCTCGTCGATCGCCGCGAGGCACTCCTTGAGCGGCTCGAGCTCGCGCGCGGAGACGCCGCGCTCGGCGGCAAAGCGCGCAGCGAGGCCTTCCAACGTGCCGCGCAGCTCGATGGAATCGGAGATGTCGCGCTCCGAAAACGCCTTCACCATGAAGCCGCCGGAAGGGATCCCCTCCAGCAGGCCCTCCTCCTCCAGCCGCACCAAGGCCATGCGCACCGGCGTGCGCGAGGCGCCTGTGGTCTCCACCGCCTGCAGCTCGGAGATGCGCTCGCCGGGGCGCAAGGAGCCCGACAGGATCTGGTCGCGCAGCGCGAGCTGCGCCTTCACGGTCTGCGAGATGGAGCGGTCGACCTCACGCTCGGGCGCTACTTTCATTTGTCCCTACTCCGCGGCCTGAAGGCGCGGCGGCGGATTTTCCTTCGCCACCATCCTGTCGATCAGCTTGCGCGTCCACATCGCGCCGGCGTCGATGTTGAGATTGTAGAACACGCGATCGGGATTCTCGTCCATGGCGCGCTGCTGCGCTTCCAGGATCATCTCGTCCTCGCGGAAGATGCCGGAGACGCCCTCGCGGATCTCGGTGGTGATGCGCTGCTCGCCGATCTGATAGTTGCGCACGAAGGCCCAGAAATAATGGCAGGTCTTCTCGGTCTCCGGCGTGATGGTGTTGAGCACGAAACCGTTGACGCCCTGCGAGCGGTCGCCTTCCGGCGCGCCGGTGCCTGTCGGCGCCACGCCGACGTCGATGGCGATGGTGCACGGCGCCTCGAAGCGGATGATCTGCCAGCGGTCGACGAGACCGGACTTGCCGAGCTGCTTGGCCCAGAACGGCGGCGCCTCGATGCCGCGCATCCAGCGCGTCACCGTCACAGTTTTCTCGCCATGGGTGACGTCGAACGGCGCCTCGGCGACCGCATCGTTACCGATGGAGGAGCCGTGCACGAAAGTCTCGTGGGTGAGGTCCATGAGATTGTCCAGCACGAGGCGGTAGTCGCAATTGACGTGGATGGTCTTGCCGTCGCCGGCCCAGGCCGGATCGTCGTTCCAGTGCATGTCGGGCACGAGCGCGGGATCGGCCAGCGCGGGATCGCCCATCCAGAGCCAGATGTAGCGGTGGCGCTCGACCACGGGATAGGCGCGCACGCAGGCGGACGGGTTGATGGTCTCCTGCGAGGGCATGAAGGTGCAGCGGCCCTGCGCGTTGTACTTCAGGCCATGATAGCCGCAGACGACAGTGTCGCCCTCGAGCCGGCCCTTGGACAGCGGCACGAGGCGATGCCAGCAGGCATCCTCCAGCGCGGCCACCGAGCCGTCGGCCTTGCGGTACATCACGATGTGCTTGCCGCAGATCGTCCGCGGCAACAGCGCCGGCTTCACCTCCGCATCCCAGGCGGCGGCGTACCAGGCGTTCATGGGGAAGGGTTTTGTCATAGGTCTCACTCCCACGGCTTATGTATGCGTTATGTATACAATAACGGGGAGATAGAATTGTTCAAGGCCAAAATAGGCGTATCAAATTACCTATAGCCTGTTTGATGTATACATATCTAACCAGTACGCCGCGGCGGACATTGGGTTCACACAACTGGGGCCGCGGCGCACTGGATCACCCGCTTTCGCGGGTGATGACAGCGGAGAATACGGCAGCCCCTCCCTCGGAGAGGCGCAAGAAAGGCGCGCCGGCCGCAGGGCCCTTACGCCCCGAACACCTTCGCCAGCCCGGCCTGAGCCTCTTCCTGAATCCGCTTCAGGTGTTCGGTGCTGCGGAAGCTTTCTGCATAGATCTTGTAGACGTCCTCGGTCCCCGACGGCCGCGCAGCGAACCAGCCGAAATCGGTCTCGACCTTGATGCCGCCGAACGGCTGGCCGTTGCCCGGCGCCTTGCTCAGCGTCGAGCGAACCGGATCGCCGGCGAGATCCCTGAGGCCGAGCTGCTCGGGGGTGACGGATTTGAGGATGTTCTTCTGCGGTGTCGTGGCCGCGACGTCGATGCGCGCGTAGTGCGGCACGCCGAATTCGGCGGTGAGGTCATTGAACAGCTGGCTGGGATCGCGGCCGGTCTTCGCCATGATCTCGGCGGCGAGCAGGCCGAGGATGATGCCGTCCTTGTCGGTGGTCCACACCGTGCCATCGCGGCGCAGGAACGAGGCCCCTGCACTCTCCTCGCCGCCGAAGCCGAAGCCGCCGCTGACGAGGCCATCGACGAACCATTTGAAGCCGACCGGCGTCTCCACCAGCTTGCGGCCGAGCTTCTTGGCGACGCGGTCGATGATCGAGCTCGACACCACGGTCTTGCCGATCGCGGCATCCCTGCCCCAGTCCGGGCGGTGCGCGAACAGATAGGAGATCGCGGTCGCCAGATAATGGTTCGGATTCATCAGGCCGCCGGTGCGCGTGACGATGCCGTGGCGGTCGGCGTCGGTGTCGTTGGCAAAGGCGACGTCGAAACGGTCGCGCATGCCGATCAGGCTCGCCATCGCGTAAGGCGAGGAGCAGTCCATGCGGATCTTGCCGTCCCAGTCCGCGGTCATGAAGCGGAAGGTCGGGTCGATCGCTTCGTTCACGACCGTGGCGTTGAGGCCGTAGCGCTCGATGATCGGATGCCAGTAATGCACGGCGGCACCGCCGAGCGGATCGACGCCGATCCTGATGCCGGCGGATTTGACCAGGTCGAGATCGACGACATTGCCGAGATCGGCGACGTAAGGCGTGATGAAGTCGTACGGACGCACGTTCGCGGCCTTGCGCGCCCTGGCGTAGTCGATGCGCTTCACGCCCTTGAGGCCGTCGGCGAGATAGGCGTTGGCGCGCTTCTCGATCACGGAGGTGGCGTCGGTGTCGGCGGGGCCGCCATGCGGCGGATTGTATTTGTAGCCGCCGTCCTCCGGCGGATTGTGCGAGGGCGTGATGACGACGCCGTCGGCAAGGCCGCTGCTGCGGCCCTTGTTGTAGGTCAGGATCGCGTGCGAGATCACGGGCGTCGGCGTGTAGCCGCCGTCCTTGTCGATCATGATGTCGACGCCGTTGGCGGCGAACACTTCGACGGCGCTGACCAGCGCCGGCTCCGCCAGTGCATGGGTGTCGATGCCGATGAAGAGCGGGCCGGTCAGCCCCTTCTCCTTGCGGTAGTCGCAGATCGCCTGCGTGGTCGCGAGGATGTGGCCCTCGTTGAAGGTGTTCTTGAACGAGGTGCCGCGGTGGCCGGAGGTGCCGAACGCCACCCGCTGCGCCGGATCCGCAACATCGGGCTTGCCCGCAAAATAGGCCGTCACCAGCCTTGGAATGTTGGTGAGCGCGTCCGGCGAGACCTGCTTGCCCGCCGCGGGATGAACATCAGCCACTGAATGATCCTCGTCTTGTCGTGAGTGCGGGACACCATAGCATCGGCCGGACCGCCGCCAAATGCACAACACGCGCGAGGGGCTGGCCGTTCCTGAGATCATGCTATGGTCTTTCAGATCGGGGCTTTTTCGAGTCGGGGCATGACGACGCTGTTTCACAGGCTCTTGGTTGTTCTGATGGCCTGGCTCGTGATGGCCGGCATCTTGCCCAATGCGATGGCTGCGGAATTCTACACAGAGGATCTGCGCATCCCGATGGCGGAGGCCGGGGCGCAGGGGCTGGAGGCGTTCCTGGTTCGCCCCGCGGGGACAAAGCGCTATCCGCTGGCGCTGCTCAGCCACGGTTCGCCGCGCAAGTTCGAGGATCGCGCGACGATGTCGGCGCACAAGTATTACGGCATCGCGCTGGAATATGCCCGGCGCGGCTTTGCCGCGCTGATCGTGATGCGGCGCGGCTACGGCACATCACCCGGCGGCCGCGTCGACAGCGTCGGCGGCTGCGCCAATGCCGCCTATTTGCCGGCGGCGGCGGTTGCGGTTGCCGACTTGCGCGCGGCGATCGATGCGATGGCACGTCGGACCGACGTCACCACGTCAGGCATGATCGCGGCGGGCCATTCCGCCGGCGGGCTCGCCACCGTCGCGCTGACCGCGCAGGCACCAAGCGGCCTCGTCGCCGCGATCAGCTTCGCCGGCGGCCGCGGCTCGCGCGACGACGACGACGTCTGCAACGAGGATGGGCTGGTGCAGGCCTTCGCCAGCTTCGGCAAGACCTCGCGCGTGCCGATGCTGTGGGTCTACGCGACCAACGACAACTTCTTCGGTCCCGATCTCGCGCGCCGGCTCTATGACGGGTTTCGCGGCAATGGCGGCACCGCAAAATTCGTCGCAGCGCCGGCCTACGGCGACGATGGACACTATCTCTATTCCGTGGCCGGCCGCCCGCAATGGACGCCGTATGTGGACACGTTCCTGCGCGAGCGCGGGCTGAACCACGACATCCTGAGCCCGCCCGATCCGCTGCCTCCGCCGGGCCGGCTCAACGAGGCCGCGCGCGCCGAGTTCGCGCGCTATCTCGCCAGCACGCTGCCGCACAAGGCGTTTGCGGTGTCGCCGAACGGCGGCTACGGCTGGCGTTCGGGGCGCGCCACCGCCGACGAGGCCCAGCGCGATTCGCTCGCCGCCTGCCTGAAATGGTCGCCGACCTGCACGCTCTATGCGGTCGACGACCGGCTGGCCGGGCCTGCGCAGAAGGCATCGGCGGACCAGAGCGCCCGCGCGCGATAGGGGCTAGGGCCGTTCGCTGAGTGCGAGCTTGTAGCCGACGCCGGTGACGGTCGCGATGACCGGCGTGCCGCTGCCGACGAGCTTGCGGCGCAGCCGCGCCACCAGCGCATCGACGGTGCGGATGTCGACCTCGGCCTGGCGGTTGCTGACGACTTCGATCAGATAGTCGCGGCTGAGCGGCCGACCGTCGGCGCCGACCAATGCGGCGAGCAGGTCGAATTCGGCGCGCGTCAGCGCCACCGGCTTGCCGTCCGCGCCGAGCAGCTCGCGCCGCGTCAGGTCGATGATCCAGTCGCCGAAGGCGATCGAATTGTGGTTGCGCGCCGCCTTGCGGTCGATCGAGCGCCGCCGCAGCACGCTGCGCGCGCGCGCGAGCAGGTCGCGCAAATTGATCGGCTTGGTGACGTAATGATCGCCCGCGATCTCGAGGCCGAGGATGCGATCCACATCGGTGTCGCGGCGGGTCACGAAGATGATGCCCGCATTGCTGGTCGCCTGGATCTCCTTGGCGAGCTCGAAGCCGTCGCCGTCGGGCAGCTGCACGTCGAGGAAGACGAGATCGGTGCGCGAGCGCAGCGCCTGGCGGCACTCCGCAACGGAGCCGGCACCGACCACGTCGAAATTGTTGTCGTTGAAATAGCCGACCAGCATGGTCCGCGTTACCGGATCGTCTTCGACCACGATCAGCCGCTCACGGCCTGCGGGACGCAAGTCCTGACGTGCGGAATCAGCCACGATGTTGGATGTCCTGTGTGCGGGCGCCCCGGCCTGAAAAGTCACGCCGTCGCGCAACGCATTGTCTTGTGAACGTACATTCACAGCTGGTTCGAGCCCCCGAAATTGCCTGCCGAATATTAGGCGTGTTGTGCTGCCCAAACAATATTGGTCACAGTGTTGGCGCATTAAGTATGAATTGCCCCACACTTCTCATCCGATGCATCATTATGCCGACATGGCTCGCGCCGGCGCCCGCGGTGCCAGCTCGACAGCGCCAATCCCGTACATCCGCCTGCGGATTCAACCGCCGGTTAACGTAAAGAAAGCCTTCGGCTTCGGGAAAGCCGGCCGGGCCTCTATGGTCCCGCCTGCAGATGGGAAACCCGAAGGAGCAGGCGTGATGCAGGGGCAGCCCCGGCCGGTTGCCGGTCGAACCGAGAGAGCCGCAGCGCCCTTCGGCCGTTCGCACAGCCTCGACTTCCTGCGCGGTCTTGCCATCGTCGGCGTGATGGCGATCCACGTTTCCCAATCTTTTCCATCGAACATCCGTGCCGTCGACTTCGCCTTCATGTGCGGCTGGACCGGCGTCAACGTGTTCTACTTCGTCAGCGCCATGACGATGTGCCTGATGTGGACGCAGCGCACGGAGACGAACCCGACGCGCAAGTTCTACATCCGCCGCTTCTTGCGCATCGCGCCGCTGTTCTGGCTCGCGATCCCGCTCTATCTCGCCGTCAACGGCACGGGCCCGAGCGCTAACGCGCCCAATGGCATCGGGCCGCTCCAGGTGATCCTGACCGCAACGTTCCTGCACGGCTTCTGGCCGGACAGCGTCAACAGCGTCGTGCCGGGCGACTGGTCGATCGCCGCGGAGATGACGTTTTATCTCATCTTCCCGCTCCTGATCACCGCGTTCGGCGCGCGCCGCCACTTCTATCTCGGGCTGGCGATCGTGCTGCATCTCGTCAATGTCTGCCTGTTCAAGCCGTTCGCCTTTGCGCTGTTCTCGGCCTATTACGGACCGGGACACGAAGCCTTCGTCTGGAACGCGCTGCATATCAGCTTCCTGAACCAGCTTCCGGTCTTCCTCGTCGGCTGCGCACTGTTCTTCGCGCTGCGCGACGGCTTTGCGAAGTCGGACGCCGCGATCTTCGCCCTCTTCATCGCGCTGTCCCTCATCGCGGATCGCGCCACCGGCTCTCATGAGTTCAACTATCTGATGATCAACCTCGTGCTCGGCGCGCTGGTTGCCGGCTGCATTCGCCTGGCGATCCGCTGGTCGCCGATCGAGGCGCTCGGCCGCAATTCCTATTCGATGTACCTGTCGCATTTCGCCGTGATTTACGGCCTGCGCCAGGTCTGGCCGCTCGCGGACGGGCTGGTCTCGCTGCTCATCGCCTATGCCGTCACCGCCGCGCTCAGCTACCTCGTCGCGCGCGCGACCTGGCAGCTGATCGAACGGCGCGCGCAGGATCTCGCGCATCGTCTGACGACCGCGGGCTCCGGCAGCTCAGCCAGGCGGCTTGACATCGCCGCCTCTGCGACAGCCATGCGTTGAACGCTCCTGTCTCCATGCTCGGCGGCCTGTGCGGCTTGCCTCGCTGCCCGCTTCGACTCTACTGTGAAGGATCGTCACGCTGGAGTAGCCGCCATGGAAGTCATATTGCTCGGCACCGGCGGCCCGCGCCCGGACCCGCGCCGGATGGCGACGACCACGCTGATCAGGCTCGGCGAGGAGAACATCCTGTTCGACGCTGGCCGCGGCGTCATGGTGCAGCTCCACAAGGCCGGCGTGCCGCTCGGCGCCATCGACACGGTCTTTCTCACCCATCACCACTTCGACCACATCGGCGACCTCTACGACGTGATGCTGAATTCATGGATGCATGGGCGCAAGGACGAGCTGCGCATCTTTGGGCCGCCCGATACCGAACGGCTGGTCAACACACTGGTCACGCAGGTCTACGACAAGGACATCGCCTGGCGCGATCAGGGCGAGCCGACCTTCGGCGGCTGGAAGCCGGTCGTCGCAACGGACATCATTCCGGGCCGCGTTCTCGACACCGGCCGCTGGAAGGTCAGCGCCGAGCTCGTCTCGCATGGCGACGGCCTCGACATGTCGCCGGCGTTCCTGGCGCGCTGGATGTGTCTCGGCTACCGCTTCGAGGCGGAGGGGAAAGTCATCGCGATCTCCGGCGACACGGTCCCCTGCCCCGGTCTCGAGCGGCTGGCTGAGGGCGCAGATCTGCTCGTCCAGGTCTGCTTTCTCGCAACGCCCGAGATCAACAACGAACACTTCCGGCGGCTAGCGAAATACACACTCGCCTGCGGCGATACGGTCGGCAAGGTCGCGGCCAAGGCTGGCGTGAAGAAGCTCGCGCTGACCCATCACCGGCCCCGCACCGACGATGCCATGCTGAACGCGCTGCTCGCGGATGTGCGACAAGACTATTCGGGTCCGGTCGTGATCGGCGAGGACCTGACGCGGATCGAGGTCTGAGGACGCCGATCTCAGGATGATGCGACGTCGATCCGGAACGACAAGCGCTCTTCCGCGCCAGGCGCGATATGCATTAGGCCGGGTTTGTCGCTGAACTCGCCGTCGAAGCCGGCGGGGCTGGCATGGCCGCGCCAAGGCTCGATGCAGAGGAACGGCGCACCCGACGGTTTCGACCAGACACCGAGCTCGCGAAAACCCTGCCAGGACATCTTGAGCCGGGGCCCGGTCGATGTGCTCGCGCCTGCGGCAAAGCGAACCGCGTTGCTCTCGATCCGGTCGAAGATGATGGCGTCGTCGACGAACAGGGATTCGGACAGAGGCAGCACCGTGTCTTTGACGGGGGTTGCCTCCGCCGCCGCGCACAGCAGGCCGCCGTCGAGACGACGGATCGGAGACGACTCTGGCTTCGAGAAGGTCAGCGCATAGCTTTCCTTGGACACACCGGGCTGAAGCGGCCAGTTGAAGGCGGGATGGCCGCCGAGCGACGCCGGCAGGATTTCCTTGCCGGTGTTCGCAACCGTAAGCGAGAGATCGAGACCGGTCTCGTCGATCGTGTAGATGGCGGTCAGGCGGAACGCGAACGGATAGAGCGCGCGCGTCGCTGCGCTGTCTTCGAGCACCAGCACGCAACGGTGCTCACTGCGCTCCGCCCACTGGAAGCGGCTGTCGCGCGCAAAACCGTGCTGGGTCATCCGATAGGTCTTGCCCTTGTGCCGCAATTCGTCATTGGCGAGACGCCCGACGATCGGAAACAGCAGCGGCGCGTGGCGCGGCCAGGCCGGTTCGGCCTGCCAGACGAATTCGACGCCGGCCTCGTTCCTCAGCGAGCACATTTCAGCGCCCTGCGCCTTGATGGTCGCGGTCAGCCCGCCGCTGCGGATCGTATGCGTGTCGTCGGTCATGACAATCTCCATGGCGGCAGCGAGGCTGACGGGCCAAGGCGCGGCCTGATGCGGCCGCATCATATCGCACCAGAGACGATTTCGCCCGCCCCAGGACGAGGCGGGCGAAGCTCGAACTTCAAACGGCTCGCTTAAGCCTGCGCCGGCGGGCGGCCGACGCTCTCGTAGGTGAAGCCGGCGGCCGCCATCTCTTCGGGGCGATAGATGTTGCGGAGGTCGACCACGACGGGCTGCGCCATGGTCGCCTTCAGCCGGTCGAGATCGAGCGCGCGGAACTGCACCCACTCGGTGACGATGACGAGGGCATCGGCGCCTTGCGCGCAGGAATAGGCGTCCTCGCAATAGGTGATGTTGGGCAGCTCAGCCTTCGCCTGCTCCATGCCGACGGGATCGAACGCCTTCACGTTCGCGCCCATGTCGATCAGGCCGGTGACGAGTGGGATCGACGGCGCATCGCGCATGTCGTCGGTGTCGGGCTTGAAGGTCAGGCCGAGCACGGCGATGGTCTTGCCGCGCAAGCCTCCGCCGAGCGCCTGACTCACTTTCCGCGCCATGGCGCGCTTGCGGTTCTCGTTCACGGCAAGCACGGATTCGACGATGCGCAAGGACACGTCGTAGTCCTGCGCGATCTTGATCAGCGCCTTGGTGTCCTTCGGGAAGCACGAGCCGCCGAAGCCGGGACCGGCATGCAGGAACTTGGTGCCGATGCGGTTGTCGAGGCCAATGCCGCGCGCGACCTCCTGCACGTTGGCGCCGACCTTCTCCGAGAGGTCCGCGATCTCGTTGATGAAGGTGATCTTGGTCGCGAGAAAGGCGTTCGCGGCGTATTTGATCATCTCCGCGGTGCGGCGCGCCGTGAACATCAGCGGCGCCTGGTTCAGCGACAGCGGGCGATAGATGTCGCCCATCACCTTGCGGCCGCGCTCGTCCGAGGTGCCGACCACGACGCGGTCGGGGAACTTGAAGTCGCGGATCGCCGCACCCTCGCGCAGGAATTCGGGGTTGGAGGCGACCACGACGTCCGCCTTCGGGTTGGTCTCGCGGATGATGCGCTCGACCTCGTCGCCGGTGCCGACGGGCACGGTCGACTTCGTCACCACGACGGTGAAGCCGGTCAGCGACTGCGCGATCTCTTTCGCGGCGGCATAGACGTAGGACAGGTCGGCGTGACCGTCGCCGCGGCGCGAGGGCGTGCCGACCGCGATGAACACGGCGTCCGCATCGGCGACCGGCTTCGACAGGTCAGTGGTGAAGTCGAGCCGCTTGGCCTTGACGTTGGTTGCGACCAGCTCGTCGAGGCCGGGCTCGTAGATCGGGATCTCGCCGCGGTGCAGGGCCGCGATCTTCCTCTCGTCCTTGTCGACGCAGGTGACGTCGTGACCGAAATCCGCAAAGCAGGCTCCGGACACCAGTCCCACATAGCCCGTTCCGATCATCGCGATTCGCATGAAAAACTCTTTCCGTTGAAGACGGATGTTCCACTGAACACCCTAGACCATTTCTCTATCAGGCCGCACGCACAACATTAGGGCAGGTTGCATCGCACAGCGAATAATCCTTAGCCGCCGCGCGTGACAGGAATTGCGGACATCCTCTGAAATACGGAACATGCAATTGTGCATTCTACGTATGCGAGAGATACGCCGCATATGCGCGCGTCAGGCCGTCGTGAAGCGACGTCGTCGCGCGCCAGCCGAGTTTTGCCAGACGGCTGACGTCGAGCAACTTGCGCGGGGTGCCGTCGGGCCGCGACGTGTCGAAAGAGATCTCACCGCTGTAGCCGACGATGTCGGCGACGAGGCGCGCGAATTCGGCGATGGCGATGTCCTCGCCGGTGCCGATGTTGACCAGTTCCGCGCTGGAATAGGTCTTCATCAGGTGCACGCAGGCATCTGCCATGTCGTCGACATAGAGGAACTCGCGCCGCGGCGTGCCGGTGCCCCAGACCACGACGCTCTTCGCGCCCGACACCTTGGCCTCGTGGAAGCGGCGGATCAGGGCGGCGACGACGTGGCTCATTTCGGGGTGATAATTGTCGCCGGGGCCGTAGAGATTGGTCGGCATCACGCTGATGAAATCGCAGCCGTATTGGCTGCGATAGGCCTCCACCATCTTGATGCCCGCGATCTTGGCGATCGCATAGGGCTCGTTGGTCGGCTCCAGCGGGCCTGTCAGCACCGAGTCCTCGCGCAGCGGCTGCGGCGCCAGCTTCGGATAGATGCAGGAGGAGCCCAGGAACATCAGCTTCTCCGTGTCGTTCCGATGCGCGGCCTGGATCACGTTCGCGGCGATCGCGATGTTGTCGTAGATGAACTCGGCGCGCAGCGTATCATTGGCGACGATGCCGCCGACCTTTGCGGCGGCAAGGAACACCACCTGCGGCCGCACCCTTGCGAACCAGTCGAACACCGCGGCCTGGTTGCGCAGATCGACCTCGCCCCTGGCCACCGTGACGAGCTGGACGTCCTCCGCTCCGAGCCGGCGCACGAGCGCGCTGCCGACCATGCCGCGATGGCCGGCGACGTAGACGCTCTTGCCCCTCAGCTCAAACGCTGTGTTGGCCACGGCCTGCATCCCGCTTCGCCTCGGCCAGATCGCTTCTCATCATCTCCGCGACGAGCTCCGCAAACGTCCGCTTCGGCGTCCAGCCGAGCACCTCGCGCGCCTTGCTGGCATCGCCGATCAGGAGATCGACCTCGGTCGGGCGGAAATAGGTCGGATCGATCTTCACGACCGTCTTGCCGCTCTTCTCGTCGATGCCGGTTTCCTCGACGCCCTTGCCGCGCCAGACGATGCGGCGGCCGACCTGCGCGAACGACAGCTCGACCATCTCGCGCACCGAGTGCATCTCGCCGGTGGCGAGCACGAAATCATCCGGCTTGTCGGCCTGCAGGATCTTGTGCATGCCCTCGACGTAATCCCTGGCATGGCCCCAGTCGCGCTTCGCCTCGAGATTGCCGAGATAGAGCGTGTCTTCCAGACCCATCTCGATGCGCGACACGCCGCGCGTGATCTTGCGCGTCACAAACGTCTCGCCGCGGATCGGGCTCTCATGGTTGAACAGGATGCCGTTGGACGCGAACATGCCGTAGGCTTCGCGGTAGTTCACCGTGATCCAGTAGCCGTAGAGCTTGGCGACGCCATAAGGCGAGCGCGGATAGAACGGCGTCGTCTCCTTCTGCGGAATCTCCTGCACGAGACCGTAGAGCTCGGAAGTCGAGGCCTGGTAGAACCGCGTCTCCTTCTCCATGCCGAGGATGCGGATCGCCTCCAGCAGGCGCAGCACGCCGAGGGCGTCGGCGTTCGCAGTGTATTCCGGGCTCTCGAAGCTGACGGCGACGTGGCTTTGCGCGGCGAGATTGTAGATCTCTGTGGGGCGGATCTGCTGCACCAGGCGGATCAGATTGGTCGAATCCGTCATGTCGCCATAGTGCATCAGGAACGGCACGTTGCCGACATGCGGGTCCTGGTAGAGATGGTCGACGCGGGCCGTGTTGAACGAGGACGAGCGCCGCTTGATGCCGTGCACGACATAGCCGAGCGACAGCAGATATTCGGCGAGATAGGCGCCGTCCTGGCCGGTCACGCCGGTGATGAGAGCGATCCGCTCAGCCATGATCCGCTCAGCTTTGGGCCTGCGCCAGGTTCCGGGTCAAAAGGGGTTCGGAGGACGGATAACCACCGTTCGCGCCCGCTGACAAGGTCACCGGCGGCCAAAAGCGCAAGAACCACCGTAAAGCCGGGCGTCACGGGCGGCACGCAAGGTGCCGCCGATCGCGGAATCAGAGGCCGTGATACCCGCGGTACCATTCGACGAAGCGGCCGAGGCCGTCTGCAATCGACGTCGACGGCGAGAAACCGACGTCGCGCTGGAGGGCGGAGATGTCGGCGCGCGTCTCCAGCACGTCGCCGGCCTGCATCGGCAGCAACTGGCGGATCGCGGGCTTGCCGATGATCTTCTCCAGCGTCTCGACGAACTCGATCAGATTGACCGAGCGGTTGTTGCCGATGTTGTAGACGCGATACGGCGCATAGCTCGACGAATTTTCCGGCTGCTCCGCGTTCCACGCAGGATTCGGCGCCGCGGGCCGGTCGAGCGTGCGGATCACACCTTCGACGATGTCGTCGACATAGGTGAAGTCGCGCCACATGTCGCCGTTATTGAAGATCTTGATCGGCTCATTGGCGAAGATCGCGCGCGTGAACAGCCAGGCGGCCATGTCGGGCCGGCCCCACGGACCGTAGACGGTGAAGAAGCGAAGGCCGGTCACCGGCAGCTTGTGAACATGCGCGAACGTGTGCGCCATCAGCTCGTTCGCCTTCTTGCTCGCGGCGTAAAGGCTGACCGGGTGGTTCACCGAATGCTCGGTCGAATACGGCAAGGTGCGGTTGGCACCGTAGACGGAGCTCGACGAAGCGTAGACGAGATGCTTGAGGCCATGGCGCCGGCCGGCCTCGAGCACGGTGACGAAGCCGTCGCAATTGGCGCGGATACTGGTGATGGGATCGTCGATCGACGCACGCACCCCGGGCTGCGCCGCCAGATGCACGACGCGGTCGGGCGAGACCTCGTCGAACACGCGCGTCACCGCGGCGAAATCAGCAAGATCGATCTCGTCAAATCTGAAACCCGGACGGTTCTCGAGCGTTGCAAGACGCGCACGCTTCAGCGCCGGATCGTAATACGGTGTGACTGCATCGATGCCAACGACCTGCTCGCCGCGCGCCAACAGCCGTTCACAAACGTGCATTCCGATAAAGCCGGCAGCACCGGTCACGATCACTGGCCGCAAAGTTGTCACCTCGTTCATTCCGCGCATGCAATGCCAGACCAGGACATGAGAGGCAAGGTTTGGACGATTGCGACAGTCATCAAATCAGGCGTCCATGTAAGCGCATCGAAATGTGTAGGAAACATGATGGCGCCATGCATCGTCGCATGCTATCGGCCTCGCGAAGATGCTCGGACGATAGCGCCAACTGTGCTACAGGTCATAGATCATCTCTTCGGCGCGAATGCTTAGTCTTGAGGCAACGCTCGCGCCAGACACTCACCAAGAACAAGTCCCCCACCAAGAAAAGATCGGCTTTGAAACTTTCCATCAACGGCAGGTTCCTGTCACAATCGCTTACGGGCGTGCAGCGCTACGCCGCCGAAATCGTCAAGGCGATGGACCGCTTGCTCGCGAGCGGAGAGGCTCCACGACAACTGGTGGACGCAGAGTGGCAGATTCTCGCGCCACCGAATGCCCAGACGCTTCCCGGTCTTCGCCGCATCAACGTCAAGCAGGTCGGATCGTTGCAGGGCCACGCGTGGGACCAGATCGACCTGGCGCGCGCAGCCGCCGGCACGCGCCTCATCAGCCTTGCCAATTCCGGCCCGGTGCTCCATCGCGACCATCTGGTCGTGATTCACGACGCGCAGGTTTTCAGGCGGCCGGACTTCTTCAGCTGGCGCTACCTCGCCTTGCATCGGACGCTCGACCATTTGCTGGCCCGCGCCGCAACGATCGCAACAGTTTCCGCATTTTCGCGCAACGAACTTGCCGAGGTGCTGTCGCTGGATCCCGCCGCGATCCCCGTCATTCCAAACAGCGCAGAGCACTTCGCGACCGTCGCGCCGGATTTCTCGATCATCGATCGACTGCGTCTTGCGCCCCACCAGTTCTTCCTCTTCGTCGGCTCGATGACGAAGAACAAGAATGTCGACACCGCCGTTCGCGCCGCCGAGCGGCTCGGCCGCGCCGATTTTCCGCTGGTGGTGGTCGGAGGCGACAACAGCAAGGTGTTTGGCGACAGCGCCACCGAATCGCGCACCGGCATCGTTGTCGCCGGCCGCCTGACGGACGAGGAAATCGCGGCGCTGTTCGCCCGGGCCGCGGCGTTCGTTTTTCCGAGCCTCTACGAGGGCTTCGGCATCCCTCCCCTGGAAGCGATGTACTTCGCCTGCCCGGTGATTGCGAGTTCCGCCGCGGCGGTGCGCGAGACTTGCGACGATGCCGCCGTCTATTTCGATCCGCTCGATGCGGACGGGCTGTCGGCGCGAATGCACGAAAGGATTGTACTCGGCAGGATTTCGCCTGCGGAACAGGAGAGGCAGCAAAAGCGCCTTGCGACATATTCCTGGGCCAAGTCGGCCGCAGCAATGCTCGAATTCCTCGCCAAACCGGCTCCGCAAACCGCATCGGGGCGCCTCGTACAATGAAGCGGCCCAAATATTGCTGCTTGGCGGCGCTAGATGTGTGTCCGCAAGATCCGGCGCCTGCAAGTCAAGGAAGGAATGACCGTTGTCCAGCGGCCTGAAAATTCTGCATGTCGCCGAGACGGTCAGAGGCGGCATCGCGACCTATCTCAACGAGTTGCATCCGCATCAGTGCGCCAGCTTCGGCCGCGGCAACGTCAACTATGTCGTTCCGTCCGACCATCGCGGCGATCTGGTGAACATCGAGGATGATGCCGTCACCACGTTTCCGCGCGAGGGCCGCAACGCGCTCGGCCTGTTTCGCATGCTGTTCGCGACGATGCGCGCGGTCCGGCAGCTGCGGCCCGACATCATCCATCTTCACTCCTCGTTCGCCGGGCTCGTGGTGCGCCCGGTGCTCTGGCTGACCTATCGGCGTTCGCGAATCGTCTATTGCCCGCACGGATGGGCGTTCGGCCGCGAGACCGGCCGCCTCAGCCGCGAGGTCACCAAGTTCACCGAGCTCGTGCTGTCGAAATTCACCCATCGCATCGTGTGCATCTCGGAGAGCGAGCGGACCGATGCCATGCAGGTCGGAATCGCGGCGAATCGCCTCGTTCTTGTGCACAACGGGATTTCCAGGCAGCGTCCCGTGCTCGACCAGAGCGCAGCGCCGTGGCGGTCGGAGAAGATCAAGGTCCTCTTCATCGGACGCCTCGACCGCCAGAAGGGGTACGACCTCCTGATCGAGGCCGCGCGCGCGCTCGGAAATACGCTCGACGTGCGTCTGATCGGCGCTTCGGTCGTCAGCAAATTCCACCGAAGCGACCTGCCAGCCAACGTGACATTTCTGGGCTGGATGAATCGCAACCAGATCGAGGCCGAGCTGGACCAGGCCGACATGGTCGCGATTCCCTCGCGCTGGGAGGCGTTTGGGCTGGTCGCGATCGAGGCAATGCGTGCGGCCAAACCGATCATCGCCTTCCGCATCGGCGCCCTGCCGGAAATCGTCGAAGACAGCGCGACGGGCGTACTCTGCGACGAAGTCTCGGCGGAAAAGCTGGCCGAAGGTTTTCAACGCGCGACGCGAATGGACCTGCCTGCGGTCGGCCGGGCCGGCTATGAGCGCTTCGCCCGCCTCTACGACATCGAGCAGACGCACCGGACCTTGAGTCAGGTCTATGCCGACGTCCTGCACATGCGCCAGAGCGAATCCGGGCAGCAGGCGAAGCTGCAGTCCGACCTTCCGAACAATCTACGACCGTGATGACCGGCCGATCAGGCCATGCGGCGGCCATCTTCCTGCGCGAACTCGCCGTCGGTCACCCGATTGTCGGAGAACGACCAGGCGATTGCGGACGCAACGATCATCGCGCAGGTGAGAAAGCCTGCTGCGAACAGCAGTGATCCGGTCTGCAACATCGTCTTCGCCTTCCCTGTTGTTTGACCGTGCAACTAGCCGGATCAGGATTAGGAAGACCTTACGGACGCCAGCGTGACGCCAGCTTCCGAATCTAAGCGTTAACGGAGGCGAAATCCCGCCGCAGAAATTTCCGCCGGCAGCCGATCACGAGAGCACTCGAACCATCGGCGCGCGTGCGACCAACAAGTTCGACAACAGCCTCAATCGTGACATTGATCCGACACGTGTACGTCTAGTTTGCAAACTGCTTATAAATCAGGAACCCGTCGCACAGATTTTGAACAGCCATCCTTACGTGAATCGCAGTTCGCAAGTGGCAATAAGGTCACAGCCATGAGTGCTTTACCATAAAGTCGAAGACGTAGCAGTGACTCAGCAGCACGGGATTTGTACGGTGTTTCCGATTTTAAATGAGTACGAGGGAATGGCGGTGGCTAAGACCGAACGTTTTTCTTTTGATTTCGGGATTAGCCGAATCCTGGCAGTTGCTGCGATCAGCGTATCCCTGGCGGGTTGCGCGGGCTTCATTCCCCTGGACGCTCCGGATGCCGTGGCCACGCAAACAAATGCCGCGCTCGTCACCGAGCCGTCGGCGCCGCTGTCCTACGCCCTGATGCCGGTCAATCCGGCGATCATGCAGGCGACCAATGCGTTCACGGACTCCTCCGGAATGGTGTTCTCGCGTCTTCCCGGCGGCAATTATCGCGACGTCACGATCGGCATCGGCGACATCGTCACCGTGACCGTGTACGAGGCCCAGGCCGGCGGCCTGTTCATTCCGCGCGAAGCGGGCGTGCGGCCGGGCAATTTCGTCGATATTCCGAGGCAGCAGGTCGACCAGTCCGGCAACATCAACATTCCCTACGCCGGATCGATCAAGGTCGCCGGGCTGACGCCGCGCGCCGTTTCGAACATCATCCGCGAGCGCCTCAAGGACCGCGCCATCGACCCGCAGGCCGTCGTCAGCGTCGCCGAACAGCGCGGCAACCAGATCAGCGTGCTCGGCGAAGTCAATTCGCCGCTACGCTTTCCGGTCGACCCGGGCGGCATTCGCCTGATGGGCGCGATCGCGCGCGCCGGCGGTCCCAAATATCCGTCCTATGAGAGCACGATCACGATCAAGCGCGAGGGCCGCACCTACAGCGAGTCGATGTCGTCGGTGGTGCACCACCCCGACCAGGACGCCCTGCTGGCGCCGGGCGACGTCGTCTTCCTGACCCGCATCCCGCGCGTCTACATGGTGTTCGGCGCGACGCCGTCGCCAGGTTCGATCGGCGGCACCAACAACCGCCGCTTCTCGTTCGAGAACGACAACATGTCGCTGGCTGAAGCCATCGCGAAGGCGGGCGGTCTCGACGCGGCACGCGCAGACTCCAAGTCCATCTACGTCTACCGGTTCGAGCCGAAGCCGCTGCTGCAGCAGATCGGCGTCGACGTCTCGCAGTTCCCGACCAAGACCGTTCCCGCCGTCTACAAGTTCGACATGAGCAAGCCGGACGGCTGGTTCCAGGCGGATACGTTCCGGATGCGCGACCATGACGTGATTTCGGTCGCGGAATCGCCGTCGATCGAATTCATCAAGCTCATGAACCCGCTGAACGCGGCAACCACCAATGCGGACAACATCAGCTCGGTGGTCGTGAACTCCAAATAGCCCAACTCAGCGCGCTCAATGACGAGCGCGCAGACAAGGTCGCCTCACCCCATTGGGGCCACACAAGAGGACTAGCCTTGTCGGGTTGACGCGAGCAGGAGTGGATACGAGCGTGACGGAGCAAAAGAGGAAACGCGCGACGCGTCGTTTCCGGACGCTGATATGTGGGCTCTGCGCCGCGGCCGGCCTCGTCTATCCTGCGAACGCGCAGAATGCGCAACCACTCGATCAGCGCTTCCTGCTGGGCGTCGGCACGCATCAGGGCCTCGGAGGCGTCACCAGCGCCCGCGGCTACGTGCCCGCCATCGCCATCAAGCAGATGAAGGAACTCGGGGTCACCTCGTTCCGGGACGACTTCCCCTGGTCGGATTTCGAGCTGCCCGGCAAGCGGCTCGGTTTCAATGCCCTGAACGGCCGCCTCGAGACCCAGATCAGGACCAGCGGCGGCATCCCGCTGCTCATTCTCGGCGCCGGTCATCATCTCGTCCCGAACTCCGATCCACCGACGACCGACGAAGCGCGCCAGCGATTCGTCGCCTACGCCGCGACCGCCGCGCAAGCGGTCGCGATGCGGCAGCCGATCTTCGAATTGTGGAACGAGTACAATCTGCGCGCGCGCGCAGAGCCGCAATTCACGGTCGAAAATTACGTGACGCTTGCCCGTCTGGTGCAGCCCGCGGTCAAGCAAGCGGCCCCCTCCGCGCCCTTCGTGATCGGCGCGCTCGGCGACGATCCCGGCTGGAAATTCACCGACGCGCTTCTGAAGACCGACGTGGCCCGCATCGCGGACGGCATGTCGATCCACATCTACAACCATTGCCTGCCGCCGGTCGGGCGCACCGCGACCGAAGCGATCGAACGGCTGGAAAACTTTCATCGGCGCGTCGCACAGGCGACCGGCAATCCCGACTATCCGATCTATCTGACCGAGACGGGATGGCCGACACCAAACGCGAAATGCGGCGTCAACGAGCAGCTGTCTGCCGACAACATGGCGCAGATGATCCTCTGGGCATCGACCGCAGGTCCCTGGCTCAAGGGAATATGGCTCTACGAGCTGAAGGACAGCGGGACGAAGCCGGGCGATCTCGAGGACAATTTCGGCATCTATCATTTCGACAATTCGCCGAAGCCCGCGGTGTGCTCCATTCGCGAAAGCTGGGCCTTCGTCCGCAACAGCCTGAAGGCGACGCGAACCACGCCGGCGCCGGGTGTCGTGCAGATCCGCAGCGAGAGCGGATCGGACACGAAATTGGCGCTGTGGTCGGAGAATCCGTCGAAGCGCTTCGAGGTTCGATTAAAAAATGCAGAAGCGAATGTCGAGATCGGCTATGTATGTCAGCAAGCGGCAAGTTCTGCGCCTGGCGCGTGGACGGCGTTGTCGACGACGCCGCTGCTTGTCAGCGTCAAGGGCTCGGCCGTGCCGGATTTCGAGATTCGGCCATCGAACTGACGCTGCGGCTGGCTGCTGAATCCGGGGCTCCCCTTGAAGATACTGATCGTTAACACGCTCTATCCGCCAGAAATCATCGGCGGTGCCGAAGTGTCCGTGTCGTTGCTGGCGGAAGCGCTGGTCCAGCGCGGTCATCAGGTTTCGGTGGTCTGCCTTCAAAACAAGCAGGATCGCAGCGTCGACGACATCAAGGGCGTGCGGGTGTATCGTGTGCCGCTGGACAACGACTACTGGCCGTTCAGCAACGACAGGAAGCCTTCTTCAGTCCAGCGTCTGAAGTGGCATCTTCAGGATACCTGGAACCGCAAGTCCGCGGCGCGCTTCGCCGAAATCCTCGACATCGAGAAACCGGAGGTCGTCCACACCAACAACCTCACCGGATTTTCGGTCTCGTTGTGGTCGGAGGCCAAGCGGCGCAACATCCGGATCGTACATACGCTGCGTGACTACTCCCTGCTCTGCAAGCGTTCGACCTTGTTTCGCGGAGACGCGACATGCACGCAGCGTTGCACGATGTGCGCGGCCATGACCTCGCCCTATCTGCTGGCCTCGCGCATGGTCGACGCGGTGGTCTCGAACAGCCAGTTCGTGCTCGACCAGCACACCAAGCTGAAATATTTCCCCGGCACCGACGGCCGCGTGATCTTCAACATTGCCGATCCGAGCTCGGTGGTGCCCTCACCGTCCTCGAGCTCGGACGATCTGATCTTCGGGTTTATCGGCCGGCTCGAGGCCGAAAAAGGTATCGAAGTAGTCCTAAAAGCCACCGAGCAGCTCCCCAACGAGGGGTGGCAGCTGAAAATTGCCGGAAAGGGGCTTGAGGACTACGTGCGGGCGCTCAAGAGCCGCAGCAGGGGCAACATCGAATGGCTCGGCTTTGCCCGGGCGGCCGAATTCTATGCCAGCATCGACGTCTGTCTGGTGAGCTCGGTCTGGCCGGAGCCGCTGCCGCGGACGTTGATCGAAAGCATCAACGCGGGCCGGACGACGATTTGTTCGACCGCGGGAGGGATTCCCGAGATCGCGGGGTTTTCCAATATGGTCGGGTCCTACGAGCCCAACGACCATAAGCGACTGGGAGAATTGATGCTGAAGGCCCTCAACGAGAGATCGCGCTGGAAGGTTGCGCGGCCTCCACAGCCGGGATTTGCCGAAAGGTTCTCGGCAGATTCGGTGACAGGACAATATTTGGACGTCTATTTGAATAACAATCGAACCAACCGGCAATAAGCCGAAACGGAGATTTCAGAAAGCCATTTGGCTGGAAAGCTGGACAGACCTTTTCCGATGAAGATCCTTATCACGTCATCCCTCTATCCGACGCCGTTGGCTCCGAAGGTGGTCGGTGGCGCGGAAACATTCGTCCGCCGCCTCGCCGAGACCCTGGTGGGGCAGAACGACAGCGTGGAAGTGATACGTGCCGCGTCTGTCTCGAACCAGCCAATGGAAAGCTGCAACGGCATCGACGTGTATTCGGCGCCCGTGCACAATATCTATTTCCCCTTCGCCAAGCAGCACAGCTCGCCCGCGCGCGGCATCTGGCACGCGATCGAGGACTGGCAGCAGATGTCGGAGATCGTCGCAGCCAGGATCAAGGCGTTCAAGCCTGATATCCTGCACTCAAACAATCTTTCCGGGCTGACCACGGCCGTATGGCGGACCGCGGCGGAGCTCGGCATTCCGGTTCTGCACACGCTTCACGATTACTATCTCACCTGCCCCCGCTGCTCGCGCTTCTCGGACGGGCACGCCTGCGAGGCGAGCTGCATGAGCTGCCAGCTGCTGACCTTTCGCCGCCGCGGCGCGACGAGACATCTGGACGCCGTCGTCGGCGTCAGCCAGCGCATTCTCGACATCCATACCCGGCTCGGTCTCTTCACGCAGACACCGCTCAAGATCGTCATTCGAAACGCCTCGACGGCCGACGTCGGCAGCGAAGAGACGGCCATCGTCGACGGCACCGTCACCTTCGGCTTCATCGGCCGGCTGACCGAAGAAAAGGGCATCTACAATCTCGTTCGCGCCATCGCGACGCTCCCGCCCGAGCGGATCCGGCTCGTCATCGCGGGGCACGCCTCCGAGAGCCAGCGCAAGCAGATCAAGGAGCTGGCCCCGAACGCGCGGATCGAGTTTCTCGGCTTCGTGCAGCCGAAGCAGTTTTACGAACAGGTGAACGTCGTGGTCGTGCCCTCGGTCTGGGAAGATCCAAGCCCGCTCGTCGTCGCCGACGCGCAAGCCGCTTGCAAGCCCCTGCTCGGCACCCCCTTCGGCGGCATCCAGGAATCGATCAAGCCCGGTTTGACCGGCTGGCTGACGTCACCCGATCCGGCCTCGATCGCCAAGAGCATTCTGGCGATCGTCGAATCTCCTGAGCAGATTCAGGAGATGAGCGGTCGATTGAAGTCCGGCATCGATAAATGGGCCTTTGACGACGTGGTCACCGGTTATCGCAACGCCTTCGACCAGATCATGCGCAGCCGCGGCATGGCTCGCACCTGAGACAGGCGGACTGAGATGCCGCTGACGCCCCTCGACCATTCCCCCCTATTCCCTCACGCGCATCGTCAGACATGACCAGCCTGCTCGCATTCGGCAGCTATATCTACCAGAGTGCGTCCGCGATCATTCTGATCTTCGCCGTCAGCCATATCCTCTCTCCGGCCCAGTACACCTCGTTCTCGCTGGCGCTGGCGACGAGCCAGCTGTTCTGCGTCTTCGTGTTCGAATGGCTGCAACTGGCCGGCGTCCGCTTCCTCGCCGCCGCTTCAGGCGCAGAGGCGGCGCGTCTGCGGTTCTCGCTGTTTGCCGCGGGAGGGCTCAGTGCGCTGGTTCTGCTGCTCGTCGGCAGCGTGGCTGGGCTGTTGGGTACGCTCGAGGCAGGCGTCGTCGCCCTGGCGCTGGCGCTGGCCGTGCTGCAAGGCGGCACCGATCTGTATTTCATGATCGTGCGCGTGTCCGATCGGCTGGCGACAGCATCAGCCCTGCTGATCCTGCGCGCCAGCGTACTTCTGGCCGGCGCGGTTGCGGCCGCGCACCTCCACGGCACCGCGGCGGCGACGCTGTGCGGCATCGCCGCGGGCTACGGCGCCGTGCTTCTCGTGAGCCTGGTCGTACATCGCATCTCGCTGCAGCGACCGTCGCGGCATGCGATGCTGGCGGATTGGGGCAATTTCTGCCGCTATGGCATCATGGCCGCGGCCGCCTCCGTCATCCATCTCTCCGTCCCCGTCACGCTGCGCCTGATCGTGATCGCCACGCTCGGCCGGGCCTCGACGGGAGCCGCCGGCTTCTCGATGGCGATCGACCTCCTGCAACGGCCGTTCTCCGTTCTGGTGGCTGCCATTCACACCGTCTGCTACCCCAATGTCGTCGTTCAATTCGAGCGCAGCATCGACGGCGAAGCGCGCAGGACGACCGCCCGCATGCTCGACTTCATCCTGTGTGCGACGATCGTCATGCTGGGCGGGTTGATCGGCCTTCTGCCGGACGCGGCGCACCTGTTCGTTCCGGCCGATCTACTGGTCGATTTTCTCGGCGTCGCACCGGTCGCCGCGATCTTCTATTTTCTCCACACCCATCTTCAGGCCACGCTGGCGATCGTGCCGCATTTGACCAAATCGGCAACGCGGCTGGTGGTCGTCGCGGCGTGCCAGCTGGTGCTGGTGTCAGCGGCAGCTTCGATCGGCGCGTTGCTGCATATATCGGTCGCGGGACAAATCGCGAGCGCGGCACTGGCCACCGCGCTCGTCATCCTCTTCGCCAGCGGCCCGCTGATCCGGTTCCGGGCGGCGCCGCGCGCGCTGCTGATCGTTGAGGCAACCGTCGCAGCCGCCGCGGTCGCCATGCTCGCGACGGCCCCCTCGGATTCCCTGCTCTGGCTTGCGGGGAAGATCGCCGTTGCCGGCCTCGCCGTCGTCCTGGTGACGTGGCGAGGCGACCTGCTGGCTTCGGCACGCAGCTAGAGCAAGCCTAGATCAAGCCTTCACCGCGTGAGCCAGCGCAGTGCCGCTGGTATCTCCGGTCAAGCCGTAGATCCTGAGGGTCTCGTCGACCATCGGCCCGACGCCGAAATATTGCTGGGCGCGCGCAAGGGCATTGCGCGACAGCGCAGCGCGGGTTGCGGGATCTGCCACTTTCTCAAGCGCCCCGACGAGCGCATCGACGTCCTCGAACGGCACGATGAAGCCGGTCTGACCTTCGATGATCTGGTCCGTCGCGCCCCCCGCCGGGGTGCGCACGGGAACCAGCCCCGTCGCCATGGCTTCGGCAACGCCGAGCGGGAATCCCTCGAACCGGCTCGGCAGCGCGAACACGTCGGCGGCCCAGAGGATCTCGCGGACGTCGCCCATGAAGCCGAGGAACTTGAAGGTGTCCTTGTCCTTCTCATCGGCAAAGGCAAACGACTTGATTTCCTTCTCGCGCTCGGCGCCGCCGCTGCCGACGAAGTAGCACTTGATATCGATGGGCGAAGGCGTGGCGCGGTCACGGATCTTGCGCGCCGCCTTGATGAGAAGGTCGTGGCCCTTCACCCAGGCGAGACGGGCCGCCAGCAGGCACATGAACTCGCCCTCGGCGACGCCGAATTTCGCGCGGGCATCGCGGCGCTCGGCATCCGACGGCGGGCGGAAATGCACGGTATCGACGCCGCCATACACCTTGGCGATCCGGTTCTTGCCGAACAGCACGTAGCGCCTGAGATGCCGGAGCGATTCCTCCGACATCAGAATGAGGGTGTGCGGAAAGAACAGGTTGAAGAACAGGATCTGGACCGGGCTGAACGTCGACTGCGGCGCATTCTGCACCTTGTCGATGTTCCCAAGCACCGATGGATGATAGGTCGCCACGCAGCGCGCGCCGGTCAGCAGCGACAGCAGCCGCCCCCACATCAGCATGCCGAGCCCATGGACGTTGATCACGGAGATGTCGTTCTCCCGGATCAGCTTCCAAAGCTGGATGAAGATCGCCAGCGCGGGCAGCTTGCGAAGTCCGGGAACGACGTGCCACTGCTTGACGGCCGCCGCCAGCTTCTGGCGCTTGTATTCCGACTTCTCGTCCGACCGCACGATGCCGGAGACCAGGTGGATCTGCACGCCGCGGGCGTGCAGCCCCGTGGCCAAGGTCTCGCAATAGGATGCAATCCCGTCATTGCAGTTCACGACCTCAACCAGAAACATGACATTCGGGGCGCCCGACATGGGATCCTTCATGGGAATGGCCTTCTACTCCGTTCGATCAACGAGACTTTAACCTGTGCTTAGCGGCAAATTTCGTGCCGTGCCAGCGGTTTGCCCGCAATAGCTTTGCGCGCCTAACATATTGACGTTGCGGATCTGCGACAGTCGACAGGCCGGCAAAAGCGGCTTCAGAAGCCGCGTTTCTTCAGTTCAGCGGCTTCCTCCGGAGTGAGCTTGCCCCCCGCAAAGCGCGACACGAGGTAGAGCGCGACCTTCGGTCGGTCCAAATCGTACATCAGGCCAAAGCGGTTTTCCGGAGGCTTCTTGGCCGGCTCGTCGACGATTTGGTAGATGTTGATGGCATCGACCACGACGTCCTTCTGGTCCCTGATCGCCGTCAACATACCGTTCAAATTCCGCAGACAACGCTCGGTTGCAGCGTCCCCAGGAGCGTTGCCGTAATCGGGCTTGTAGATCTCGCCGCAATTGACCTCGTTGAAGAGAACGTGCCGGCGATAGGACGCGAGCTTCTTGAACAAGTCGAAGCGCGGGTTCCAGCCGTTCCAGGCATGACGCATATCCTGTCCCAGCACTTCATAGTAATGGTAGGAAATCAGGTCATAGTGCACGCCGCGCGACTCCATGAAATCCAGGAAGCCGAACATCGTGGAGGTGGTGTTCAGGATCTTCTTCAGGTGCAATCCGCTCTCCTGGTTGATCCGGTCGATCGCGTCAGACGCCCCGCGCAGAACGGCGGCCCAATCCTCCATGGCCGGCATCTCGAACTCCGCAGCGGTCATCCCCTGGCCGAAAAGGCGCTTGTCGTTGCGGTCGCGCGCAACGAGATTGATCTCGTTCTCCAATTCCCACTGATCGATCTCATTCTTGAACTGTTTCACGAACGCATACGTCCGGTTGTATCCCTGCTGATACAATGCCTCGCGATCACCGGCAGGATACAGGCCTGCATCGGTGCGATCGCCCCAACGGAACGGGAAGCCGAAGACCGGCTGCAGTCTTATCCCGTAAGCCTTGGCCAGCTGGAATGTCTTCGCGAACGCCGGACCTCCCGTCTGCTCGTTGTCCTTCGTCAGGTTCACGCCCCATCTGATCACGGTGAAGCCGCGCTCCCTCATCACGCGAAAGAACGGCTCGGGATCCTTTCGCATCGCTGCGGGTCCGTTCAGGCCCCACTCCAGAGCCTCGGCAGACGACGACACCGACGCGCTCGTCGCCGCGACAAAAAGAAGCGCGCTGATCTTTGCTAGAAAGTTCCATCGCATCCGAATTCCTGGCTCCTCGCAGCTCTCGGGAAACTTCGGCAGACTCCAGTCGAGCCTTCGACGCCAGAACAGTCGTCACATTCGAAGTTCGGCCCGTGCATTTACGGCAACCCGCTTCTAGGCAATTCGATCTGCTCTGGCCATAGGCTTAATGGCGCTTAACACAATCGAGCTCGATGCTGCCTGCGCGACAAGCAGATGCGCTTTGATTGAGCAGCGGCACAACATCGATGCAACATCGTCGTTGCCTCGCCATCGCGACGTCATGCTGCAAGCACATTAGCGTGGTCTTCACAGATGAAGCTCAGTGTAAGCAAGCAGAGATTCGTGCGCTGTGAGCGCCGCGCAGGAAAGTCTCAACGAGAGAATTTCCGGGGTGCTTTCATTTTTACCGATCTCACCAACTCGAAAAACAGAGATTGGCCGATACGACAGACACAGGCGGCAACGAACTCTCGCGTTCCAGAAAAGGCTCTGAAATACCGATGACCACCGCATCACCAGATCAGACGATCCTGTCGGCGAGCACCTTCATCAGTTCCATCGGCGTCAATACCCACGTTGGTTATGGGTGGGGAGGCTACAACAACCTCGCACTCGTAGAGGACAACCTCAAATATCTCGGTGTTACGAAGCTGCGCGACGGACTTGCGACGAGCCCGGCCGCCCAACCGGTCATCGATGGCCTCGCCAAGGACGGGTACAAGTTTGACCTCGTGGTCCAGTCGAAGGTTGCGATCGGCGGCACCTCCGCGCTCCAAGATTATCTCGATGCGGTCAAGGCGTTCGCGACCAGCCATCCAGGCAGTGTCATCGCGCTCGAGGGCCTCAACGAGGTCAACGTCGATGAATTCAACTACGACGGAACCTTGACCATAGAGGCCGCGGCGCGGTTCCAGACCGCCTACTACAACGCCATCAAGGCCGACGGCACGCTCAGCAAGATTTCGGTCTACAACCTGTCGCTGGGTTACAACGACACCACCGACTACGCAAAGCTCGGAGACCTCTCGGGCTCGACGGATTACGCCAACTCCCACGCATATGTCAGCACGAGCCTGACGCCCGCGGCCGCCCTTCAAGCCCTGCTCGGCAATGCCACGTCGGTGACCGGCACCGATCCGGTCGTGATCACCGAGACCGGCTACACCACCAAGAGCGACACACCTTATATTGGCGCCAACGAGAACGTGCAGGCGAAGTCGATCCTGAACACGTTGGTCGATGCCTACAAGGACGGCGTCAGCACAACTTATCTCTATCAGCTGCTCGACGCTTCGGCGAGCAACGATCCCACGGACTCCGAATCGCACTGGGGCCTGTTCAACAGCGACGGAACTCCGAAGCTCGCCGCGACCGCGGTCCACAACCTGACGACGATCCTGGCCGACGACGGCAAGGGCGGCAATGCGCCGACCGCGTCGCTGAACTATACGCTCGACGGCCTGCCTCCGAGCGGGAACAGCATGGTTCTCGGCAAGAGCAACGGCGCCTACGAACTGGTGGTGTGGGCGGAACCCAAAGTCTGGAACGACGCGACCGACACCGAGATCTCGAACCCGACCAGTTCCGTTACGGTGAACCTCGGCAGCGTCCATCACCTGATCAGCGTCTACGATCCGCTGAAGGGCAGCACCCCGATCGCCACCTATACCGACGTCAGCCAGATCGTGGTTCCGGTCTCGGACCACCCGCTGATCATCGAGATCGACGCTCCGACAGGAGGCGGCACGACGCCGCCCGCCGTGACCGATGTCAGCGGAACCGCTGAGGACATCGTGTCGCAGATGTCCGAGCTGAACGGCTCGGCTTCGCTTCAGACCATCACGCTCACCGACACGCACGTGCTTCCGGTCGCCTCGATCTCGACCATGGAGTACATGATCTCGCACTATACGAAGGCGCTGGCGGCGATCCAGGGCGGCTACCAGTTCTCCGTCACCAATTCGACCGACACCTGGAGCGTGACCAAGGTCTACGACTCCTCGGCAAGGCTTGTATCGACGAGCACATCCAACTTCACGAACGGCGTCATCACCAGCAAGGCCACGATCAATACCGACGGCTCGACGGAGAGCATCGCCTACATCGACGGCAAGATGGTGCGTGACGTCACGGTCACTGCGATCGGCGACAAGGACACCAAGACCTACGATGCGAGCGGCAATTTGATCGCGGACCTCGTCCAGAACAAGGACGGATCCTCCTCGAACACGCTCTACTCGGCCGGCGTCAAGACCAAGATGTACGTCACCAATGCCGACCGCACGCACGACAACTACTATTACAACATCACCGGCCAGTCCTACACGACCGAGCACGACCAGCTCGACGCCAGCGGAAGGCTGCTCTCCGTCGTCCGCACGCATGCCGACGGCTCCATGGCCTACAGCCAGGTCTTCAACAGCGACGGCAGCAAGGTCACGACCCTGTACGACTCCACGGGGCACAAGACCACGATGATCACCGTCACATCGGCGGCGACCACGACCAACCTCTACACCACGGATGGCTCGCTCAAGCAGACGATCGTGCAGACGACCTCCGGCAACGTGACCACCACGAACTACAATGGTTCGCTGCTGGCGTCCGTCTACGTGGTCAATGCCGACGGGTCCAAGGATTCGAAATTGTATGACGCCAAGGGCGTCATCGCGAGCGACCTGCTTCAAAACGCCGACGGCTCGTCGTCGAACACGCTCTATACGGGGGGCGTCAAGACCAAGACCTATGTCACCAACGCCGACGGCAGCCGCGACAACTATTATTTCAACATCACCGGCCAGTCCTATACCAGCGAGCACGACCATCTCGATGCAAGCGGCAAGGTGCTGTCGGTGAGCCGAACGCATGCCGACGGCACCATGGCCTACAGCGAGGTGTTGAACGGCGACGGCAGCAAGGTCACGACCCAGTACGACTCCACGGGCCACAAGACCTCGGTCGTCACCACGACGTCGACGGCCACCACGACCGAGTTCTACACCACCGCCGGCGTGCTCAAGCAGACGGTCGTGCAGACGACCTCCGGCAACGTGACGACGACCAACTACAATGGCGCGCTGCTGGTGTCGGTCTACGTGGTGAACGCCGACGGCTCGAAGGACTCGAAGCTCTACGATTCCAACGGCATCATCGCGAGCGACCTCGTTCAGAACAAGGACGGCTCGTCCTCGAACACGCTGTACACGGCCGGCGTCAAGACCAAGGCCTATGTCACCAACGCCGACGGCAGCCGCGACAACTACTATTACAACATCACCGGCCAGTCCTACACGACCGAGCACGACCACATCGATCCAAGCGGGAAGCTGCTGCTGGTCAGCCGCACCCATGCCGACGGCTCGATGGCCTACAGCCAGGTGCTGAACAGCGACGGCAGCAAGGTCACGACCCAGTACGACTCCACCGGCCACAAGACCTCGGTCGTCACCGTCACGTCGTCAGCCACGACGACCGATACTTACGACCCGTCGTCCGGCGCACTGAAGCAGGAGATCGTCAAGACGAGCTCCGGCGACACCACGACGACGAACTACAACGGCACGCGGCTGGCATCGGTCTACGTGGTCAACGCCGACGGGTCAAAGGACACCAAGCTGTACGACTCCAACGGCATCATCGCCAGCGACCTGGTCCAGAACAAGGACGGCTCGTCCTCGAACACCGTCTATTCGGCCGGCGTCAAGATGAAGCTCTACGTCACCAATGCCGACGGCAGCCACGACAATACCTTCTACAACATCACGGGCCAGAGCTATACGACCGAGATCCAGCACCTTACCGCGGCCGGCACGCTGACGACCCTGACCCGGCTACATGCCGACGACACGCTTGCCTACAAGCAGGTGATCAACAGCGACGGCAGCAAGGTCACCGATCTCTACGACAGCACCGGTCACAAGACGAGCGAGATCCTCAACGGCACCGATGGGTCGACCACGACGGACACCTACGATTCGTCCGGCGCGACCACCCAGCACGTCGTCAAGACCGCCGGCGGCGATGTCACGACGACGAATTACGCGAACGGGCTGAATTCGTCGATCTATGTCGTCAACGCCGACGGCACCAAGGAGACCAAGCTGTTCGACAGCAGCGGCAGCCTCTCCAGCGACTACGTGCTGAACAAGGACGGGTCGAATTCGACGACCATCTACACGTCAGGCGTCAAGACCAAGGCCTACATCAACAATGCCGATGGCAGCCACGACAACTACGCGTACAACATCACCGGCAAGAGCTACGTGACCGAGCACCAGCACCTCGATTCCTCGAACAAGGTGACGCTACTCGAACGCTCCCACGCGGATGGCACGCTCGACTACACGCAGGTTCTCAAGTCGGACGGCAGCAAGATCACGGATGTTTACGACAGCACCGGGGTCAAGACGACGGAGACCATCAACAACGCCGACGGCAGCTCCGACATCTTCAAGTTCCAGCTCTCGGGCCTGCCGGGCGCCGTCGAGCACGACAGCTACAATTCCAGCGGCTCTCTGCTCGCGATCGACGTGACCAACAGCGACGGCACCCACAGCGTCACCGCGGTGAGCGCGGGACTGACGCTGGCCGGCGGAAGCGGCAACGACGTTTTCTCCGCGGCGCCGGGCACCACGACCGTCATGTTCGACGGCGGCAACGATCAGATCAAGAGCTTCCACGCCGGAACAGCGTCCAACCACGACACGATCGAAATCCTGAAATCACTGGTGGCCGACTACAGCCATTTGCAGATTTCGCAGTCGGGCTCGGATACGCTGATCCAGCTCTCGACGAACGACTCGATCCTGTTGAAGAACGTGAATTCGACGACGCTCGATCACGGCAATTTCCTGTTCGTCTGACACGATGACAAGCGCCGGCAGGTGTGAACCTGCCGGCGCAATGACGGCACCCACAGCGTCACCGCGGTGAGCGCAGGACTGACGCTCGCCGGCGGAAGCGGCAACGACGTCTTCTCCGCGGCGCCGGGCACCACGACCGTCATGTTCGACGGCGGCAACGATCAGATCAAGAACCTCCACGCCGGAACAGCGTCCAACCACGACACGATCGAAATCCTGAAATCACTGGTGGCCGACTACAGCCATTTGCAGATTTCGCAGTCGGGCTCGGATACGCTGATCCAGCTCTCGACGAACGACTCGATCCTGTTGAAGAATGTGAATTCGACGACGCTCGATCACGGCAATTTCCTGTTCGTCTGACACGAAGACAAGCGCCGGCAGGTGAGCCTGCCGGCGCGATCTCTGTGACAACAGGACGAGCGACTTCAGTAGGACCGGAGCGCAGTGGCCGCGCAGATGTCGAACTCCCGGCCGGCAGTCATTTCCGTACGGCTGCGTCCTCAATCTCCATGACTGTACGATCGGGCGCCGACAAGCGCAGTCGTGCAGGCCATTTGATTTTCTTGAGAAGTTTCCTGGCGCCCAGCGCCGGGCGTTCGACACACCACCATGAAAAGGCTGCAAAGCAGACAGTTGCTACGACAGCCGCTGCCGATCCCAGGTTCAGACCCGGCCACAGATGAGCAAAGGCCTGCTGAAGCGGGAACCCGTACAGATAGATGCCGTAAGAATAGTCTCCGCTGAGCATGACCTTGTTTCGAGCGGGATTGGCAACCCCCAGGAACACCGTCACGTATGTCAGCGGGACTGCTACGACAAGGTCGCCATTGGGAAGGCGGAGCAAGAAATACGAAACCGCCAGGGCGATGCCGAACAGCGCAAAAGACCACTTGATCTTGCTCGCGTAAAAGTAGAACAGCACGCCAACCAGAAACGATATCGGCAGCACCGCGGCCTTGGCAGTCAATGGCGACTTCGCCTCATGAACGCTGTACCAATACATCGCGAAGAGATGTGCTGCGACAATTGCGACGATCAACAGCGTCCTGCTCTTCTTCAAACCTGCAAACGCAAGTGCCCCGAGCACAATGTAGCAATCCAGTTCCCACGGGATTGTCCAGAGCTGCTGATTGACCATGTTCGGCCGCGGATTATCCAGAAACACGCCGGGCAGCGTGAAATGGATATATCCAATGATGTTCAGGAGGTAAGCCCAGAACTTGGGGTGCGAAAAATACTCGGAGAGCGGTAGCGCCGTGAACAAGGCGCCGATCACAAACGCGCTCAGGACAACTTCCGCAATCAGCGCAGGCGCAAGCCTGATGATACGGAGTGCAAAGAATTCCGGCAAGGTTTGCGTCCGCACCAGGCTGCCGGCGACCAAAAAGCCGCTCAGTGCGAAAAACATAGGCAATATGCAGGCCACCAGCGGGCGAACAACGGGCGTGAGATAGGCGCTGGCTGCCTCGTCGCCCAAACCAGTCTGGAAGATATGTACCGCGACTACGCTCAAAGCGAGAGCCAGTCTGAGATAGTCAAATCCAGTTGGCCGACCATTGGCCGCTGCAATCTTGTCCTCAAGCGTCATCGAATATTTCCAGAACTGCATTTGCCTAAACTCATAATGATTGCAGATGAGAAGCAATGCAACATCATTAGAGATGATCAGCAATGCATGTTGGTGCGAGGGTTTCACGCACGCATTGAGATCGACGACGGAACTGCCCGCATGCGGCTCAGAGACGTTCTGCGCCCGCGCTTGCTCCGTGGATTGAATCGCGAAGCGCTGATCGTCTCTCGTCAACGTCAGGAGAAAAGCCGTTCGTGATCCTCGGAGCGCCAAACATTCGCCGCGCCAGAGATTGTTGTGCTCACGCTCATGCGCAAGCGATTGCCTCCTGCCGTCGACGAACAACCAGACGGCAGGATGCGCGCGCCCGTCGCGCTGCTTCAGGCGCGCATGCGGCCCGGTGCTTGCGAGCGCACGACCCGCGCGGGTGCTCCCGCAGCGACGGAGTGCGGCGGAACATCACGCGTCACGACCGCATTGGCCGCGACGTTGGCGCCTTCGCCAATCGACGTCGGGCCGACGATGACGGCGCCGGTATAGATGACAACATTGTCGCCGATGGTCGGGCAACCCGGCTCATCCCAGGCGCGCCGTCCGAGCGTGACATTGTGATACAGCATCACGGAACGGCCGATCCGGGCGCCCTCGCCGATCACGACGCCGGTCGGATGCGGCAGAATCAGACCCGGCCCGATCTCTGCGAGAACCGAGATGTAGCAGCCGCGGCGCATCAGCGCTCGCACCAGCAGCCAGGTGATCTGATGCCCCCAGCGGGTCTGGAAGCGCAGCATCTTGGCTATCCGCCAGGTCGTGATCACGGCAAAGCCCGGGCTCGTGAGCAAGGCGATGAAGGCTGCCCCGACACCGGACTTGCCGGTGTTCGCCATCAGGTCCTCGCGCCACGGAATTCCCGCCTGAGGCTCGCTCCCCATTCCCGCTCCTGAAGACATCCACCAATCTCTACTAACTTGCCGAGGGAAGATTTGCCTGAATCGACGGAGCCGACCCACCAAGCAGCGACTGCACGCTGCTCCAGATCCGGCGCCTGAAGACCACATAGCTGCCGAGCACGATCAGCACATAGACCGCCGTCGCAATCAGCCAATGCGACAGGCTTGCAACATCTGCCTTCGTCGCGACGAGCGCACACGCGGCGCCGAGCGTCGTGGCGACGGTGGCCGGCATCAGGGCCCCGAACAGCGATGCATAAGGGACCGCGCAGCTCCTGGCTCCGATCACCAGCATGAGCGCGCAAACCAGGATCGATACGACCAGATACACGACAGCCACGGCCGTCAGCCCGAACGGCAACGCGATGAGGAAGGCGAGAATCATGCTGGCGCTGTTGGCGGTGCTCACCCAGAACTGAAGTCGTGCCTTGTCGTGCGCCAGCAGAACCGGGCCGGCATAGGCCGCGATCGACTGCGCGGCGCCCGCCGGCGCGAGAATGGCGATCAGCGGCAACACTTCCTGCCAGTGCGCCGACAGGAATGTCGCAACGGGATATTTCAGCCCGAATGTCAGATAGATCATCGCCGGGAACGTGATCATCGCCGTCATGCCGAGAACCGCGCAGATCGCCGCCCTGCGCCGCTCCTGTTCCCGCTCGCCGTTCATCCGGCTCAGGGTCGCCATCAGAACTCCGCCACCCGGCCACGAGAGGATCATCAGCGGCAGCGTCATGAACTGGAAGGCGAGACCGAACAGGCCGACCGCCGCCGCGCCCAATTTGGCGCCGATCATGAGATTGCCGACGTTTCTCGCAGCGAAGTTGAGGACGTTCGAAGCCAGCACCCAGCCGCCGAACGACAGCATCAGGGCGACGCTGCGCCATTTGAAGGACAGGTGAATGTGGCTCCTGGTGTTCACATAGAACGCGACGGCGCGTACCGCCTGCATCAGGACGTAATACGCGATCAGCGCCCAGATTCCCCAGCCCAGCACGGCGCCAGCCACGCCGACGATCGCAGCAATGAGGGCCGCTCCGGCCTCGATCAGGGCGATCGTCTGATACCGCAGGGACCGCTCCAGAACCGCGCGCGGTCCCATCGCGGAGATCGACAGCACCACCGAGCCCGAGAGCGCGGCCAGCACGGCCGGCAAGCCCGGCATATTGACCGCGGCGCCGAGCGGCTTCGAGGCTGCGGCCAGCACCAGGGCGCAGCCGATCCCGATCGCAACCATCAGGGTTGTCGCGGCACCGGCTTCCTCCTTCGTCAGCGAGCTCCGCTGGATCATCGCGCTCGACAGCCCGAGATCGGTCAGCATGGAGATGAAGGCGATGAACGGCAGCGAAAACGCCACGAGCCCGAATTCGGTCGGCGTCACGAAATAGGTGATCAGCAGCGTGATGAGGAACTGAACCGCCGACTTGACGACGTTCACGCTCGACATCGAGAGCAGATTCTTGATGATCATGACGTCACCCGTGCAGGATCCGGCTGAAACGATGGCATGGGGACGCGCTCAACCAACATAACGGGCTTCACGACGCACTCCGAAAAACAGGCCCCGCAGCGCCGGATCGAGCAAGCGGCGGAGTCTCACCTCGATCAGCTCGTAGCTGACCGTACCCGCTATCAGTGACGCCATCAGGCCGAGGCCCGCAAAGGCGGCCCAGAGCAGCCACAGATTGACGCCATGCGCCGCCAGCTTCACGCCGATGATCTGCAACGGGAATAGCGCAAAAGGATGGACCAAATAGAGGCTGTAACTGATCTTTCCAAGGAACTGGAGGAACCTGCCGCTCAGCGCCACGGCAACACCGGAGTCGGGAGCAAGGACCATTCCAAACAGCAGCGCCCCCGGGACCAGCCCGACCAGCGGATGCACATGTTCGATCGACACGTACATGGCGGCGCCGCAGACGATGCCGGCCAGTACCCCGCGCCAGCCGCCGATTCGGATCCGCCAGTCGATCAGACTGAACAGCAATCCGACGAGGAAGAAGGCGGCGATCGGCCGGAAGACAATGCCGGCAACACCGAGCAGGATGAACGGCGTCGCCAGCAGCCAGTTCCTGCGCTGAACCGCCATCACAAAGACAATCGCGAACAGAATGTAGAACGCCCATTCGTAAGCCAGCGTCCAGGCGTTCTGCTGGCCGATCGGCAATCCCAGCGCGTCCGGCAAGAACGCAAGATTGACGAAGAACAGCTTGAGATATGTCGCCAGGTCGATGCCCTTGAAGAACTTGTAGCCGACCAGGGGGCCCGCCGTGAACAGGATCAGATGCAGGATCACGAAGACGGGCAGGATTCGCAGGGCGCGATCGAGAAAGAACTTCGCGACACTGCGGTGGCGCATGAGGCTCGCCGGGATCAAGAAGCCGCTGATCATGAAGAACAGCTCGACCCCGTGCCCACCCATGTTGACCGTGGCTTCGAGCCACGGCCAGATCGGAGGCAGGAAGCCCGCCAGCAGCGGCATGTCCTGCAGATGCACGATCAGCACGCTGAGCGCCGCGACGCCGCGCAGCCCCTGGATCGCCTCCACGAAATTCTTGCTGTCTCCGCTCACTGCTGCGATCCGATCCCGAGATGAAGGAAAGTTCCGGACCGGAGCCCGCGCTGCGCACCGCAGCTCATTGCATATGGCAACATGGCCTCACGCCGGCCGCGAAACCAGATCATCGACATCAGGCGCCAGCGGCGCCGCGCTCGAGGCGATCCTGTCAGCCCTCCCCTTTTCTCGCGCGAAGACCTCGCTGAAGACCACACTCAGCATGATCAAGCCGCTTGCCGGACCATAGGCCAGGACAGTGATGGTGAAGAGATTCATCGCGACAGCGAAAGAGAGCTTGTAGATGTCCCTGGTCCTCGCGACCGCGAGAATGACCAGGATCACGAACACCACGAAGATCGGCCCGAACATCAGATACGTGCCGAGGTAGAAATTATCCACCGGCACGTAATAGCTGAGCTTGTTCGAGAACAGCAGTTGCGGATAGTTGAAGCATCCGAGGCCGCAGCCGAAGAAGAAGCCCACCGGCATGAGATCGGCCATGTAGACGAATGGCAGTTGCCAGCTGTTGTTGACGCGGTCCTGCAGGCTGTACAAGCTGCGCGATATGCTGACGAGCGAGCTGCCGGAGAACAGGGCCATCAGCAGCGCGGGTACGAGGATCGACAGGAACGACAGCAGCGCCATTCGGCGCAGCATGGGAAACTTCTCGCGCTCGGGCAGAAGCCGGACAATGACCAGACAAACGACGTAGATCACCATCACGCCCAGCGAGGTCTTGCTGGTCGTCAGCTTGATCGCATAGAGGCCGACCGGCGCCCAAAGCAGGCACCACAGCAGGCTGCGGCGCACCGACGTCACCACGTAGGTGATGAACACGAAGAAGGCGGCCATGGTGCTGTCGGCCGCAAGGCCAGCCAGCCGCGTCTCCGACGCCGCCCACCAGAGCCGGCTCGCCTGCCGCGTCCCTCCGAAGGTCTCGTAGGCGAAACCGACCCACGGCAGCTGAATACGGGAGGACAGGAAAATGCCGAAAATCGTGAGGTAAAAGAGGGGATGAATCCAGGCCAGCAGTCGCCGGTACTCGCCGAAATTGCGGCCGCAGAAGCAGAACCCCACGAACACCGGTGCGATCATCTTGAACGACGATATCATGCCGGTGAAGTAGCCGAGGAAAACGTATCCGAGATAAAGCGCAAACGCGATGTAGAACAGCGTCAGGATCGCAACCAGGCTTCTCCCCACCAGGATGTAGCGCTGGATGAACGCGAGGATGCAAACCATCGCGAAGATGTCGGGCAGGAACCAGATGGGGTCGATCTTGGCGACCGCCAGGTAATAGCGCAATGCGCCGGCGAGCGCGTCGCGATAGAAGTAGAGAACCAGCGCGATCGCCTCAAGATTGAAGGTCGAGCCGCTCGCCTGCGCGCCATCGTCGATGGGCGGTTCCGCGAAGCGGAAGCCCGGAGCAACAAGCGTTGAAGATGATGGATGAGCGGCCATCGATTCACTCGGCTGCGGCGAGCGAATTGGCTGGACGGGGCTTGAGCAGCCCGAGAACCAGCCGCGACCCCGGCATTTCGATGGTGGCGTAGGTCAGGTTCGAAAGCGCGAGCACCGCGCCAACGAAAGCGACGAGCAGCACCGAGGCTGGCAGGCCGGGCAGCAGACCATCCAACGACTGGAAACGGGCCGTTCCAACGCCGCGCGCAAAATATTCGAGCAGAACGAGCACCAGCGCGTGGACCATGTAGATCGAATAGGACCGCTTGCCCAGCCACACCAGCGGCTTCGCCGTCAGCAGTTCGGGCAAGGGACGATCGGGGAACACCATCAGCGACCCGAGCAGGATCGCAAAGACAACCGGCGCGACGAAGCTGATGACCGGCAGCCACCCGACCACCGAGATGATCACGATCGCCGTAACCGCCGCGCCGATCTGCACGGCCGACTGAAGCACAGGGCTCACGTCCGGCCGCACCATTGCCGCCGCGCGAACCGTCAGCACCCCGAGGAAGAAGCTGAGAATGCAACGAACGATGCCGAACTGATAATGAAAGTCCAGGGTTTCCATCCGCAGCACGAACAGGATGATTCCGAGGCTGCCCACAACGAGCAGGATCGAGAGGGCGTAGACCATGCGGACGTTCCTCGCGGCCTGCGCCACGAGCATGACGGCTGCGAAGACGAGGTAGGTGTAGAACTCCGCACTGATGCTCCAGCTCGGCCCGTTCCAGCTCAGATAGCCGATGATGCCGGACGCCTGCAGCAGCAGGAGGTTCACCACGAAGGAGACGTAGTTGTTGACCACCATCTCGGGTGACGCGAAGTGCAGGACGCCGATCGCCACCAGGCCCATCTTCATCAGTCGAAACGACAGGAAGGCGAGCAACGTCGCGAGGTGAAGCGGATAGATTCGCGCAATACGCCGCGAGACGAAGTCACGGAAGTCGAACCCGCCGAATTCCGACTTCATGTAGCTCATCGAAATGACGATGCCGCTGAGCACGAAGAACAGGTCGACGCAGAGCCACGAATTATGAAAGAACGCGACGTCGATCCACGCCCGATGCGGCAGGATCGTCTTCAGCAGCTCCGAGCCGACAAAATGGTGAACGACGACACACAAAGCCGCGATACCTCGAACGCTGTCGAGCGGCACGTAGTGAGCTTTGGGCTTATGAACCGGCAAGGCAGAGCACCTGACAATGAGCTAGAGCAAAATGCTGCGTCGCAACATAATGCCTTTCTTCGACCTGCGGTTCAACTGGCAACACCCAAATTGAACCGAGATTTATCGAGATGCTTAGCGCTCATCGTCGCTTGATGTTCGGCCGTTGCATCCATTGATGGTAAACGCGCCGATCGTGCTGAAATCGTGACAGGCTGCGCAATAACTTGATCTCGCGCGAAGTTCTGATAGCTCCGTCTGCGCTGAGCTGAATGACAGAGGGGCCTTTGGGCGCGATATCGCGATTTTTCGCCACAGCCGTGTTTGTGCTGGCGCCACTTCCGCTCGGATCCCTCGACCTCGTGTGGATTTGCTTCTGGAATTTTCTGCTCGTTTGCAGCCTGTTGACGGCTGATCTCTCCGTCGTGAGCCGTCGCAATGCCATGCTGCTGATTCCGGTGGCAATCGCCGTCACAACAGTGGGCGTCATGATCGCGTTACAAATGTGGAGCGCCCCTGCTGCACAATCGGCAGTCATCTGGGAACTGCCACGACGACTGTTCGGCATCGCATTGCCGGACCGCCTCTCCGCGACCGCGCGCGGTCCGTGGCTGGCGTTTGGTTCGGTCCTGCTGCTGTCGCTCGCCTTCACCCGCGCAATCATTCTTGCAAGCGATGCGGGAGCCGCGCGCTCGCTGCTACGCATACTGGCGTGGGCGGGCTGCCTGTATGCACTCTATGGAATTCTCGCCGAGCTGATCGCGCCTGACATGGTCCTGTTCAGGCAGAAGGACGCCTATCTGGGCTTTGCCACGGGAACGTTCGTCAACCGAAATACGGCGGCGACGTTCTGGGGCACCTGCGCTCTGCTGTTTCTGGTGCCGCTTCTGCGCAGCATGCACCGTCAGGAAGGCGGCGCGCCAGCGCAACCGAACTGGCGATCGCGGCTGGAAGAGGTCCTTTCCGCGCCGATAGCGCTCGGCGCAGGCTTCGCGATCTGCACGATCGCGCTCGCCATGACTGGATCACGGGCGGGCCTGCTGCTGTCGGTCGGTGCGTTCGCGCTCGCCATCGTCCTTTATCTCATTCCTCTCGAGCTCGGCAGATCGAGGAAATGGCTGGTCATCGGAGGTTCGGCGGCGGCGGCGCTGGTGCTGTTGCAACTCGTCGGCGGCCTCGTGGCCGGCCGAATCATCGAATACGGGCTGATCGATCCTCAGCGGCTTGCCGCCTATCAGACATCGGCGGGAATCATCGCCGATCACCCGCTGCTTGGCATTGGACTGGGCAACTTCGAGGCGGTTTTTCCCGCCATTCGGCCCGCAGCACTCGGCAGTCTCGGCATCTGGGATCGCGCTCACAGCACACCATTGGAAATTGCCGTCGAATTGGGCATTCCCGCCTTCGCCGTGATCGCGCTCGTCAGCCTCTGGTGCTTTTACCATTTGTTCACCGGCAGCTTGCGCCGGAAGCGTGATCGCTACATACCCGTTATCGGCGCAAGCGTCGCCGTGTTGGGGGTTACACATAGCTGCATCGATTTCTCGCTACAAATCCCCGGCTACGGCGTGTTTTTCGCGGCCGTTGTCGGATGCGGCCTCGCGCAATCGCTACCGTCACAATTTCGAAAAGAACGTGGCAAGTTGGTGCAAATCGAGTTAAACTGAAAATATTGGAATTGGGCAGGGCAATGATTTGGAATTTTGATAGGCGCTTTGGCGCGATCGTCGGAGCACTGGCGATGTTCGCCGGAACGTCGGCGGCATTCGGCGCAACGGGTGTCAGCTCGGGCTGCGTTGCCAACACCGGGATCGTTTCAGCGGAACGTGCGACCGACTTTCTCGCCAATCCGAGCGGCTTGCTCGACCAGTTCAAGGACGGACAAGGCGGCCTCGCATCGGCTGTTCGCGACCTCCTGACCGCCCGCCCCGAGACCGTCGAGGGCATTGTCTCCCTGGCGAAGGCCAGCAGCGCGGATCAAAGCCGCGCCATCGGCGCCGGCCTCGGCACTGCCGCCTCAACCTGCGTCCTGTCGCAGCCTCAGGTTGCCCAGTTGATCCAGGAAGCGGTCCTCAGGACAGAAAATCCCGACCTCATCACGTCATTCACCAGCATCACCGGCGATATCCCGACCGAAGCGACGAACGGCGCCGATCCGACCGGCGAGACGACGGCCGGAGGCGGCCCGGGCGCGACCGCTGCGGAAGCCCGCGCTGGCGCGGCAAGCTCGACGACGCTCACGGCCCTGAATCAAGCCGGCCCCGGCGCGGCGTCGCAGACCCTGTTCGCGGCGACGACGACTTCGATTCTGACGACTTCGGTTCTGACCTCGGTGAGCCCGTCGCGCTGATGACGGGCAGCGCTGCGTTGGCAGCGCATTAACCACCCCGCTCCGGCCGGTCCAGCGACCGGCCGATTTCGCTACAATTGTAAATTTCCGCGGAACCAAAGTTCAAATCGTTTGTGAGATACCCGTAGCGTCAACAAGAAAAGACGAGACGGGGATGTCATGAGCTGGATCATCAAATCGCTGGTCGCGATCGGGATCGCGTCGACCGGTGCCGCCGCCAAGGCCGAAATCGTGAACGACAGTTCGCTCAGTCAGGCGAAGGGTGCGTTCATCCGCGAGTACGACAATGCGCTCGCGCCGCTGCAGTTCGTCAAGTTCTGCATGAACAACGGCAGCGAATGCGCCGCCGACGCCGCAGAGCGGACCCTGCCCTCGGGCGAGCGGGCCATGAACACGCTGCGCGAGGTGAACAGCGCGGTCAACGCGTCGATCACGCCGATGCAGAAATCGACCAATCCGATGGTGGCACGCTGGACGATTGCGCCGTCCGCCGGCGACTGCAACGACTACGCCGTCACCAAGCGTCATCAGCTCATCGAGATGGGCTGGCCGAGCTCGGCGCTGCGACTTGCAGTTGTGCTAACAAATGGCGGCCAGGGCCATCTCGTGCTGGTCGCGCGGCTCGCCGACGGCGACTTAGTCCTGGACAATCTGTCCGCTTCGGTGCGCCCCTGGAATGCGGCGGAATACGAGTGGATCTCGATGCAGTCCGCCGGCAATCCGCGGTTCTGGGTCGCGATCGGCGAGCATGGCGAGCGCCTTCGCGCCACCCGTCTCGCGATGCTGCGGACCGTCCAATAACCGCACGACGTTTCAGTCTACCCGCCTCTCAGTCACAAGTTCCGGCAGGCGCGAGGAGATGGTCGATGGACCGTCCCTCGCGCCTTTGTCGTGGGTAGTGGTGTTTGCCTAAGAATCGTGCTTCACGCATGCGGACATGTGCAAACATGTCGCTGAATCTGCCCGATCGCAGCACAAGCTTCGTTCATGTTGAATTGCGGTGGCAAGGATGGCAATTCGGTCCGCGCTGGTTTATATTTTGCGCCGCACAAGAATTTGACATAGTTTTGGGCCATCAAGGACCTACGGCCTAAATCCCCCACACTGCCATCAATCCTTCGCAACGAGATATGAGCGCGATCCTCCTCAAACTCGATAGCTTGTTGCGTGGCCATGCTGTGGCCTCACGGATCGCTGCAGCCCTCGTCGTTGCACTGTGCGCGAGCTTCGCAACGCCGGTGCAGGCTCAATGCGTCGACCGCGCCGAGCGCGCCCCTCCGGCCGCAGTCAGCGCCTTCATCGCGGACCCGACGGTCATTCTTCGATCGTCAAAGAACGACAGAGACAAGCTGACGGGCCGGCTGACCGGGGTGCTGGTGACGGATATCGCTGCACTCGATTCGGTTCGTGCGATGCTGCGCGAGGCCAGCCAGGCCGATCGCATTGCCATCGGCGCCGGGCTTCATCGTGCTGAAGACCGTTGCGTGTCCACCAAGCCCGACGTCGCACGCAGGATCAGCGAGTTCGTCGCCAAGCTGCACGACGGCGCCGTGCTCAAGGGATATTTCGGGGACCAGGATGCGGCGACGGCGCCCGCGCCGGGCAGCCCCGCTCCACCTGCAGTGCCGGCAGGCTCAAGCTCGAGCGCCGGTCTGATGTCGGGTGAATGGAAGACCGAACTCGCCGATCCGTTCAAACCCGTCCCCCTTCCCGAGTGACAACCTCAAGATTTCCAGAAATGTTTCAGCCACGAGATCAGTTTCCGCACCGCCCGAGATATGCCATCGAGGTCGGTGGCACGACGCTCAGCGCCGAGCGCGCTCTGGACATCGTGCGACGCCAGTGGCCGCTGATCGCGGCCGTCGTGGCCGGCGCGCTCGCACTCGTTCTCGTCTACCTTATCGCCGCGACGCCGATGTACACGGCGAATGCGCGTATCCTGATGGACACGCGTCAGACCCAGGTGCTGGATAAGGACAGCGGAACGGCGAATGCGCTGATCGACCCGGGTTTCGTCGACAGTCAGGTCGAGATTCTCCAGTCCGACGACTTGCTGCTGTCGATCGTCCGGCGCTTGAAGCTTACCGAAGACGCGGAGTTCAACGGCTCGGAGCCCGGATTGATTCCGCTGGTCATCGGCAAGGTCATCGGGCTGTTCGGATCGGACGGCCCTCCCAGCAAGGAGCGGGTCGAGCGGGGCGCGGTCGAGCTGCTCCAGAAGAATCTCAAGGTCGAGCGCGTGCTGACGACCTATGTTCTCTCCATGAATTACCGCTCGATCGATCCGAACAAGGCTGCGAAGATCGCCAACGCGATCGCGGACGCCTATATCGTGGGTGCCCTGGAGGCGAAGTATCAGTCGACCAAGCGCGCCGGCGAATGGCTTCAGCAGCGCAGCGCCGAGCTGCGCGAGCAGGCGACGGCCAGCGACCGCGCCGTGCAGACCTTCAAAGCTGAGAACAACATTGTCGGCACCAGCCGCGGCCTGATGAGCGAGCAACAGCTCGCCGACGCCAACTCGCAGCTCGTCACTGCGCGCGCGGCAACGGCAGAAGCCAAGGCTCGCCTTGACCGGATCGAGGCGCTGCTCGACAAGGATCTGGTCCAGCCGACGGTCACGGACGCCCTCAACAACACCGTCATCACGCGACTTCGCGCCCAATATCTCGACCTCGCGGCCCAGTACGCCGACTGGTCGAGCCGTTACGGCAAGACGCACCAGGCTGCCATCAACCTGTCCAACCGCATGGAAGAGTTGCGCAAGGCGATCGCGGACGAAGTCCGCCGCATCGCGGACGCCTATCGCAGCGAATACGAGATTGCCAAGAGCCGCGAGACGTCGCTGGACGAAAATCTCAAGAATCTGGTGTCCCAGGCCAGCAGCACCAGCCAGGCCCAGGTCAAGCTGCGCGACCTCGAGAGCGCGGCGGACACCTATCGCAACCTCTACAACAACTTCCTCGAAAAGCTCCAGAACGCGACGCAGAATCAGAGCTTCCCGATCAGTGAAGCCCGCATCATCAGCACGGCGGTCAAGCCGGACAAGAAGAGTTCGCCCAAGACGCTGCTGGCGCTGGCCGGCGGCCTCCTCGGTGGCCTCTGCTTCGGCTTCGGTGCCGCCTTCACGAAGGAGCTGATGAGCGACGTGCTGCGCTCTCCGAGCGACGTCGAGGACCAGCTCGGGGTGAAATGCCTCGGTGTCCTCCCCGACATTCGTCCGGCAAGAACGTCGGCGGACCATCCGGAAGCGAACGTATCCAGTTACGTCGTCGAGCACCCGTTCTCACGATTTGCCGAGACGCTACGAAACATCAAGGTGTCGATCGACGTCGCGCGGCTCTCGCGCGAGGTCAAGGTGATCGGCATCCTCTCGTCCCTGCCGAAGGAAGGAAAAACGACGGTCGCCGCCAATTTCGGTCATTTGACCGCGTTGACCGGCCACCGCACGCTGCTTATCGACGGCGACCTCCATACGCGCTCGCTGACGCGGGCGCTGGCCCCCCATTCCAAGACCGGCCTCGTCGAGGCCCTCAAGGATCCGCGCTCGTTCGGCTATCACATCCAGCGCAGCAAGGAGAGCGGGCTCGACTTCCTGCCCTCCGTGGTCGCATCGCGCATGGTCAATTCGGCGGACGTGATCGCCTCCAAGGCAATGGCCGACCTGCTCGCGGTGGTGCGCGAGGAGTATGAGTACATCGTCATCGATCTGGCGCCGGTGATGCCGGTGACCGACGCGAAGGCGGTCAGCCATCTCGTCGACGCCATGGTCTACGTCATCGAGTGGGGCCGCACGAGCCGCAACGCGCTGCAGGAGTCGATGGCGAGCTCCGAAGGCATCCAGAAGAAGCTCCTCGGCGCCGTGCTCAACCGCGCCAATCCGAAGATGCTGAAGCGGATCGAGGCGTACAAAGGCTCGCACTACAACAGCTATTATGTCGAGGGAGCCTAGCGCCACCGAACCGGCAGCGCAGGCGGGAGAACGGGCGTTTCGCTGGCTTCTGCGCGGCTCGACCGTCGCACTCGCTGCGGTCACGCTGGTCTGGATTGCTGCCGTCGTCCCCGATGTGACCAATCCCGCGGTTCCGCAAATCGCAGGCCGCGTCGCGCGCGGCGAGCGCTATGATGTCGATCGGTTGAGATGGATCGTCGCGGACAATCTGCCGTCCGCGCGCCGGTTATGCAGCGCCAAGACGCTGCGCGAACTGCTGCTGCTGCAGCTCGCGATCGCCGACGAATCCGCGCGCACAGGCAACCCGAAACAGATCGACGTCGACACCGACGCGGTCGCGTCCACGAGCCGGGCCTTGCTGGCGTGCGCACCGACCGAAGCGCTGGGCTGGTTCGGCAGCTACTGGGCCGAAATTCGCCAGGTGGGCTTTGGACCGCGAACGGCGGAGCTGCTCGACCTGTCCTATCGCTTCGCGCCGCACGAGGCCTGGCTCCAGCTCATCCGCGCCCCGCTGGCGCTTCGCGTCTTCCACGCGGCCTCGCCCGCGCTCAAAGATTACGCCACCCAGGACTTCGCCGACATCTTCCAGGCCCGCCTGTTCCCCAGCGCCGCCACGCTCTATCAGGCGGCAGGGACGGAGGCGCGGATTGCGCTGCTCGACCGCACTTGCACGGCCCCCGAAGCCGATCGCGACCTGTTCTCGCATTTCGTCGCGGAGAAGGGACTGCGGATACGTCACCGCTGCTATCCAGCCGACGGCGACGGCTTTCGTGTGAGCCGCTAGACCTATTTCAGCTCGGTACGCGGCTCACCCTGCGAGCGGGTTTCGGGCAGGTATTGCAGGAAGAACGCGGTCGGCCCGCGGGTGCGCCAGCCGTGTCCGTTCGCAGCCCATCCCTGCGGGATCGCGATCGCACCACCGAACGCGGTCGGGCCGAAATTCCAGAGCGACGGGGTGTGGATGGCGGTGTGGTTGAAGCCCGATGCCGTGTCGAGTTCGCCAATGATCAGGAATTGCTGGTTCTGCTCTTTGGACGGAGACTGCTACAGTCCCCCGGTTCTCAACTGCAGCCCGGCTCAGTAGGCTTCCTGGTGAATCAGCGCCAGTGCGGTCTTCAGGATGATCCTGATGTCGAGCCAGATGCTCCAGTTACTGACGTACCAGACGTCGTACTCGACCCGCTTTTCCATCAGATCGATGGTCGGCGTCTCGCCGCGGAAGCCGTTGACCTGGGCCCAACCGGTCAGGCCCGGCTTCATGTGATGCCGGTAGACGTAATTGCTGATGAGCTGGTCGTAGTAGTTGTCGTGCGCTAGCGCATGCGGGCGCGGCCCGACCAGCGACATCTCGCCGCGCAAAACGTTCCAGAGCTGCGGCAACTCGTCGATGCTGGTCCGCCGCAGCACGCGGCCGACACGGGTCACCCGCGCGTCGCTCTTGGTCGCCTGCGTGACGACATGACCGTTCTCCGCAACGGTCATCGAGCGGAACTTCCAGATCTCGAACTGCTTGCCGTTGAAGCCGCGCCGGAACTGCTTGAAGATCACCGTGCCCTTGGAATCGAGCTTGATCATGATCGCCGCCGTCACCAGCAGCGGCGCCAGCAACAAAAGGGCGAACGAGGCAATGCCGATGTCGAGGCAGCGCTTCTGCGCCTGCTCGAACACGCTGAGCGGCGCACGCTGGATCTCGATCGCGACCGTGCCGCTGACGGGCTGGAACGGACGCGAGACCAGATCGGCGATCGGAAAATCCGGCAGCAGACGGATCGGCTGCGGAACGACGCGCAGGTGCTGGCTCAGCTTCTGGAGAAGCGGCATCTCGTCCCAGTCGATGACCAGGAGATATTCTTCCACGTCCGCGGTCCGGGCCTGACGAATGATGTCGCGGATCTCGCGATCCCAGCCTGCGCCCTCCTCGGACGGCTCGAGCACGAAATGCCGCACGACGTTGAAGCCGTGCTTGCGCAGATCCTTGAAGCGGGTCGAGGTGAAATCGAGCGGCTTGAGGCTGAGCAGCACGACCTTGCGGTCGACGAGACGGCCTTTGGCATAGCTCGAGGTGAGGCCCAGGCGCCACAACGCGCGCAGTCCGCCCAGGGCAATGCCGCCGGTCGCGGCGAAGAGCAGCGTGGTTCCGCGCGACAGATCCGCAGACGATTTGAGCAAGAACGCCTCGACGGCGAGAATGGTCAGCGAGATCAGCCAGACCGCCAGGCTCTTGCGCAGCTGCCACATCGTGTTCAGCAGGCGATGGTGATCGTAGACGCCCTGGAAGTAGGCGATCATCACGAACACCGCGGCGACGACGAGACCGGCTCCGACGGATGAATCCTGCTCGACCACCAGCGCGCGATACAAACCGCTCGCCGCGAAATAGCTGAGCAGCACCGCGACGAAGTCACCGGCGATCAAAGCCACCTGGAGGGGTCTCTGGAGGGCACCGCGTCGGTTCGATATACCCGAATAATAGTTTTCCGAACCGTAAGTTGCTACAGCCATCCGAACCTCGCTGCCTCGTCACGCTTCTCGCAATCAATGCGAGCAAATCGATCCAAATTCTCGACGTGCGCCGAAGTATATCTTAACTAAACAAAGCGACATTGCGGCAGTGCACCGAAAAAATCAAATCGATTTTTATGCAATGCAGCGTCGCTGCAAGAGAATGCTCAAACTACTGTCACACACGTGACAATTCTGCGGGCATCACGCCACGATTTCCGTCAAATCGCGTCATTTGCGCGCAGCGCGTCGCGCGCATTTGAACGACTGTTCAACCATGCCGCTTAAGCCGTTATTAGCTCGCGGCCATTAACACTCGTGACCAATTCGGGGAGTTGTGTCGTGAGTACGGTTGCCGTTTTCAGCTTGTTGATTGGATCGTTGCTGGGAGGCCGATTCCGCATCTTCATCCTGCCGCCTATCATCGTTGTCGGTGCGGCGATCCTCGGTGCGGGCTTGACTTGGCAAGGACATGATTCGGCTCACACCGTTGTGACGATTCTTGTTTTTGCGGCCGTGCTCCAGCTTGGCTATTTCTGCGGCGCGGCTCTGGTCCGCGCACGGGCGTCCGCCTATCGCGGCAAGGCCGCGCCCTCGTTCGACGGCCGTAGCTTCGGCTAGTCGGCTGGACGCGCTGGGGATCGACGGCTCGCCACGCGCGAGATATCGGTCAGTAGCACAAATCAACCTTCAGAAGCGGAAGCTAGGGAAAAAGCGGCTCGTGGCGCGCCGTTTTCGCCGATAGCATATTGACATCCCGGGCGAAGCTCTCTGAAAGAGTTGCACCCCATGCCCACGACCGCGCCCAAAAATTCGCCACGGCCGAAGCTACCCAACGGCGTGCGCATCTATGCGATGAGCGACATCCACGGCTGCGCGCATCTGCTCGAACAGATGTTTGCCGTCATCGACGCGGACATGGCGAACAGCCGGCCCTATCGCGCCATCGAGGTCTTCCTGGGCGACTACATCGACCGCGGGCCGGATTCGCGCCACACCCTCGACCTCCTGATCAGCCGCAGCCGCCGCCGCAACACGGTGTTTCTCAAGGGCAATCACGAGGCCTATTTCACGTCGGTGCTGGAGGATCCCTCGCGCACCGCTGACTGGTTTCAATTCGGCGGACTGCAGACCTTGATGTCGTACGGCGTGTCGGCGGCGCCCGGCCTTAGCAAGGACGAACAGTCCGACCTCGTGCGCGAGCTCACATCCGCGATGCCGCCGGAGCACATCGCATTCCTGCGCCAGTTGCGGCCGACATTCACATGCGGCGACTTCTTCTTCGTCCATGCCGGGGTGCGCCCGGGCATCCCGCTCTCCGAACAGCGCGAGTCCGATCTGTTGTGGATCAGGGACGAATTCCTCCAGAGCAAGCGGCGGTTCGGCAAGTACGTCGTGCACGGTCACACGCCGGTGAAGCAGGCCGAGCTGCTGGAGAACCGCGCCAACATCGACACCGGCGCATATGCCACCGGAAATCTGACGCTGCTGTCCATCCAGGGCAACAGCATGCTCGCGATCTAGCGGCCTGCGCCCAACACTCTAATTGGTGGAGCTTGCCGGAGGCTTGTATTCCGGAAAGCGGCTCAGCATCGCCGCCTTCAGGAACTTGAAATGCGCGATCGAGGCGCCAAGCTCCTTGAGCCGGCGCTGGCCGTTCAGGATCTCCTTGTCGAACAAATCCTGGTGATGGTTGTCGAGTGCCTCGCGCTCGAGATATTCGTCGTCGCCATTGCCGATGGTCACCGCCGCACGCGCCAGCACGTCTTCCACCCGGCGGTTCAAGCCCGACTGCTCCCGTTCCGCCGCGTGGAGCGCATCCTCGATCGCGCTCATGATGGCTTCGATGCGCGTGCGATCGGTTTCGGCGTCGCGCTCGGGCGAGCGCGCCCGGAAGGTCTGCTCTCCCCCGAAACGGTCTTTCAGGAAGTTATGGGTGCGGGCCCGCAAGAAGAGCTGAAACATGCGTGCATTTTCCGGTTCGAGGCGCCAGACCAGAAAATGGGTCCGGGATGGTTAATAAAGGTTGAATCCTTCACGCCGTTCGGTGCGGCTTTGCGCCATCCAGGCCTTCCAGGCACCCTCGTGCTTCTCGTAGAGCTCAAGCCGGCGCCGCTCGCCGGCATCCAACCACGTATCGCGGCCGTCGGACGCCAGCTGCACCCGGCCCGGCGCCTGTCCGCTGTCGAGCCGCTCGAACTCGAACGTCTCCTCGGGCGTCAGGCCAATCAGGACGCGCCGGCCTCCCGCATCGACGAAATACCGCCGCGGCGCGGTGTTCGTCGAACTGGTGAAGGCGTCTACCCGCGTGCCCGTCATGATCCACTCCCCCTGCCGCGATACAAACCGGCGCGCCACGCCGGTTGTAAATCATAGAAATACTCGCAAGCACTCTCGCCGACGTGATGCGCCAGTCTCGTCTTCGAGTTGTGTCGAGATCATGATGAGCGCCGCTGATTTTCTTGCCACGCCCGAGATTTATTTGGGCAGCACCGTGCTCGCGAAGCGATCGGTCGCGCGCTCAGCTGAAGAACCAGAGGAACAACCTCACCAGCAACAGCGTGATGAAATACACCCATCCCGCCATCGCAATCAGCGCAACGCTGAAAAATGCGCCTTCAAATGCCCACTCTCTGATCTTCGTGAGAGGAATCGCCGCTCGCGCTTTTTGAAGCATCTCGGTCTTCTGATTTGTTTGATTTGTTCGTGGTCGTTGGCGCGACCATAGCCGAACGAATTCGACGATCTCGTGACGTCTCGCCTGAGCGAAGCGCAATGCTGCTCGTCGAGATTGAGTGCGGCACGCGCGCCGTCGCGACTGGATCGATTCTGGTTCGGCACGGTTGCGATCGGCGCCGCGTGGTGATTCAATCCAAATCGACTCCGCCCTCGGCGAAGCGCGGCCGTCGCGACAACGATTCTGCCGTCGCACTCAAGTGATCGTGGCGAGACGATGTCTGCGGGTTTGACGCCGCGCCCATCACTCGCGGATGCCGCGCTTGGCGCGCCGGCTCCGATGGCCCTGGCTTCGGACAAAGTTGCGCGGCCCGATCGGCTTCGTCACGGGTCCACGACCTCACGCCACGCCGTGAATCGCGGCGAGGTCGAACGCGAGCCGCGGCCCTTCGAACTCCATTGCGACCATCGGCGCGCGCGGATCGGCCATGGCCGACGAAAACCCCGTGGTACTACGGAGCGGCGCACGCCGATTTCATCGCGGTAAGGTTGAGCGGTTAGCTTAATCCGCGGTGTTTGTTGCGAATGCCGAAGGATCGCATATCCATCTCCGCACCGGGCTTTCCCCAGGCCCGGCCCCACCAAGCAAAGCCGTCGAGCGAACGTGGGTCCGCTTGGCGGCTTTGTCGTTGTGTCGACGAGAGGATGATTTCGGTTATGGCGCGCAGGCCCTGGTCGTTCAAGGAAGACCGCCGGCTGATGGAGTTGGCCAAGTCTTCGACATCGCTGGAAGAGGCGGCGAAACTTCTCGGTCGCTCGCCCGACGCGATCAAGCGCATGGCCTTGCGCCTCGGCCTGTCGCTGAAATCCAAGAGCACCAAGAAGAACTGACGCCCGCCGCACCGGCCATGCACGACAGTTCACGGACGAGCGCGCCTCCCCGCATCAAGCGACGACGGAAGGCCGCCAAACGGCGCAATCCGAATACCTCCAGCACACTCGATCTCTCCGCGCCGGGATGTTAAGCTCCCCGGCGACGAAGATTGAGCGTCGTTTTTCGGCGGAGAATGATCGCGCGACCGGCTGCGATATCCGCCCGATCGGTTGTTGGAGGAATGCATCATGTTGTCCCGCGCACTCGCCGTAGCCCTGCTCCTGGCTCTGCCTTCAATGGCGTCGGCGCAGGTCCCCGTACGGTTCGGATTCCCGAACGGTGCGCCATGGTGCGCCTTTGGCTTCGATTGCAGGTTCCTCAACTACCGGGAATGCGCGGACTGGATCTATGACCCGGCGCGGAACTGCCTCAAGAATCCGTACTTCGCGGCCCACTACCCGACCAATGTCGACAAGGGCTGGTCCTACAATCGGCGCTGAACGTCACGTCCCGCGAACGACTTTGTCACCGTCAGGCGCGTGGCTTCGCGCCTGAGCGTTCATCCGCTGAAGGTTCATGAACTTTAACGATGTTCTTGGCTTTCGAAAGCGGCTGGCCGGCAGAGCCTTTATGCTGGCGCCATGCGCCGCAACCATCTCATCGCAGCCGCGGGAATCTGCCTCGCGCTCATCATCTACGCCACGCTCGCCAAGCTCGCGGGCAGGCCGGTGCTCGTGGGCCACGCGGAGGCCTATTGGGTCGTCGTCATCGAGCGCTTCAGCGCCTATGGCCTGTTGGGCTTCCTTCTGTCGTTCCTGTTACCCGGGCGGCTCAAGCTGGCTTGCATGTTCGTGGTGGCCGTCGCGATCGGACTCGAGGTTCTGCAAGCAGTAACGCCGGATCGCGATCCGCGGCTCGTAGATGTGCTGCAGAAGGCCGCCGGCGGCAGCGTCGGCGTCCTGCTGGCCCAAACCATCCTGGCTTTCCTGCCGCGGTCGCCGTCCTAGGAGTGCAGGTGACGCAGCGGAGTTACGCCACGCCGCGCCTGAAGCTCTCCTGCTCGGTCGCGAGAACGCCGGACATCTGCCGATGGGTCTCGCGCAGCGCCGCGATCGCATCGTCGAGCGCGAAGTCGGCCTCGCGAATGGTCTCGAAAAACCGGGCCATCATTACAGGGTTCAGCTTGACGCGGGTATTCCCGTCGCGGCTCTTGCGGCGGTCGAGCGACAGATGCAGCGCCTGCAGCCGTGCTTCGGCAGCACTGCAGCCATTGAGTGTCGCGAATTCATCATAAGTCATCCAGATCTGAGGCATGTCCCTGTCCGCCTTTTGTTATGGGCCTCAACCTAGAGGTCACCTCTAAAAGCAGGGTTGCTGCAGTGCAGTCTCGCGATGTTTTCGCGACAACAGCGTCAATGCAAAGCTAAGACGCCGGCGCTTCAGGACAGGGGAGTCTTGGTCGGCGTGAACACGGGGCGTGGCCGGGTACGGTTGTCGAGGCCCTTCGGCAGCTTGTCGGTATTGAGCTTCACCACCGCGCACCGGGCGTCGGAGGCCGGGGCATCCTCCTGGCTGTAGATCAGCGTTGCCTCGAACTTCACGCCGGGTGCTTCCCTGGCCGTTCCCGAACAGGTCGCCAGCAGGCCGTTGCACACACCCGAGAGATCGACCTGGACCTGGTCCGGCCCGAACACATTCGACGGACCATCGGTGTGCCGGTTCACGGTCAAAACCGCCGAGAAGCGCTTCTCATCGACACGATACGAGCCGCCATAGGTGAAGAAGCTGTCGCTGCCTGAAATCCGGCCCTCGGCGAGATCCACCACGCCAGTGCCCTGGCCACGCGCGGTCCTGAACCAGGCCGCGTATTTGCCGTCTCTCAACATACGAAATTTCTCGACGCGAAGTTGACGGGCTATTTGCGACCAACTCTGGGGCGCGACAATGGCCAACCCGCCGGCGCTGTCGACAAGGTTAACGCCCCGAAAACCCGATCCGTCGAATTGCGGCCGAGGCGCGAGGCGACGCGGGCGCGGACATCAAAACAATTCTATGCCGTCATCGGCGGCCTCAACCGCCTCGACGCGCCGCGTGGCGGCGATCGACGCAAGCCCGAGCGTCTGCAAGAGTTCACGGTGGACGTCCCGCTCGCGCTCCATCGTGTAGCGCGCGAAGAGATCGTCGAGCAGAGCCTCGTCCTGCGCTCGCGGCTGCAACCGCTGGGTGCCCGCGCCCGCACTCTCGAGGCGCGCCGCAACAGCAGGCAGGGCGGCGGAGCCTTCGCCAAGCGTGGTCATCAGGCCTTGCGCCGAATTCATCAGGCCTTCGAATTCGGCGCCTTCGTCGACGAGCCGGCTCATCAGCTTGTCCAGCCGTTCGTTGCCCGCCTCGACCTCGCGCAGCGCCTGGAGGATTTGCGGCTCGAGCTGGGCGAGTTGCGTGGGATCACCCTGCACGCGCAGCTCCTTCAGCTCTCTTGCCGAACGCTCGATGCCGTCGAGCACGGGTCTCAACCGCGCCGCGCCCGCCGAGACCTGGTCCGCGGTCGCCTTGAGCTCGTTGGCGATGACGACGAAGGCGCTGCCGCGGCTGCCGAGATGGCTTGCCTTCAGGCCGGCATTCATCCCGATCAGGGTGATGTCGACGGTGGCCTCGGCAAGGTCCGATATCGCCTGGCGAAACTTCGCCAGCGTGTCCTCGACGATCGCGAGCGCGTCGTCGACCGAACGGCCGGCGCCCTCGCAAGTGGAGATCAATGTCGAGGCATGTGCCAGCGTCTGCTTGATGCCCGTCAGGAACGACGACGAGCCGCCGTCCTCACCGCCGAACAGCGTGCGGCCATGGCCGACGACGCTGCCCGCATCGTTCAGGATCGCCGTCAGTGCCCGGACGATCTGTCCGATGTCACTGCCGAACTCGCGCTGGGCGTCTATGAGCAGGGCCGCCTGCAACTGGCAGATCGCGCGCGCGCCGTCGTCGCTTGCATCCGGTTCGGGCACGAGGCTCGGGGCCGAGCTCGATGCAAGGCCGAGACCGTGACAGACATGCTCGAGGCGCTGGCGCGTGCTGTCGCCGGCCTGCAGCGAGATGATCGCGCTGCCGACCGCCTCGGCGATCTTCCTGGTGCTGGCGCCAGCGAGGTCGGCCAGATGGCTGCTCTTGCTGCGCTGGTCGCGCAGTCCGCTATACGCCGCGCCGAGCTCTGCGCTCTCCGATACCAGCTGATTCCGGTAGCGGCTCTCGAACTCCTTCTGCCGACCGGAGGCGGTGGCGACGGCTTCCGACAGGCGCTGCTGGTCTTTTCCGCACTCCTCGAGCGAGCGCTGCACGGCCTTTCCGAGGTCATAAGCTTCTTGGGTGAAGGCGAGAAAGCCCTCACGATCGCCGTCGAGCGAGGCCGCCTCGATCCGCGCACTGCGCGCGATGATAGTGATCATCTGGATGTGCTTGAACAGCGGCTTCAGCAGCGAGGACGCCTCGGCGGTGCTCGTGCCGATCGTCGCAAGCAGGGCGCTCTCGGCCGGCAGCGCCTGCGCCAGCTCGCTGAGCCGGGCGGAGATCTCCTGCAACGCGGTCGCGGCGCCTTCGATCTCGGCGCCCGAGAGCTCCCCGGAGAGCGTCGCGAGGCCCTGGTTCAGCTCCTTGAAGATGATGTGGCCGCGGCCGAGCTCGTGACCGACCCGCGCGAAGACGTCCTCGATGCGCGACGAGACGTCCTCGATCGCGGCGATCGCCTCGGTGAGCGTGTGGGGTGGAATGGCGGGCATCGCGCTCAACCTGCCATCACGGCATGTCCGGCCTGGTACCAGGCCATGATCTCGCGCGGGATATTGTGCAGCGAGACGACCTTCTCGACGCCGCCATGGGCGATGGCTTCCCTGGGCATGCCGAACACCACGCAGCTCTCTTCGTCCTGCGCCCGGGTCGAGGCGCCGAGCTTGCGCATCTCCAGCATGCCGCGCGCGCCGTCATCGCCCATGCCGGTCATGATGACGCCGAGCGCATTGGCGCCGGCATGCTGGGCCGCCGAGCGGAACAGCACGTCGACGGAGGGGCGATGCCGCGACACCGGCGGGCCGTCCTTGATCGCGATCTGGTAGCGCAGGCCGATGCGCTGGAGCAGCATGTGGCGGGCACCGGGCGCGATATAGGCACAGCCCGGCAGCACCGGCTCGCCGTCCTCGGCCTCCTTGACCCGGATCTGGCAGACGCTGTCGAGGCGCCTGGCAAAGGCCGCGGTGAAGCCCGCCGGCATGTGCTGGACGATGACGATGGGCGGGCAATGCGGTGGCAGCATTTCGAGGACGTCGTTGAGCGCTTCGGTGCCGCCCGTCGAGGCGCCGATACACACGATGCGTTCCGTCGTCGGCCGGACCTTGCCCTGCACCGGCGGCGGGATGATGGCGTCGGCCGTCAGCTTCCGCTCGATCACGCGGCGCTCCGAGCGCGGACGGACTCGCGCACGCGCTGCCGATTTGACCGCCTCGCGCAACCGCGTCGAGCATTCGAGCAGCGCCTGCCGCGTGTCGATCTTCGGCTTCGGCACGATGTCAACCGCGCCCGCCTCGAACGCCTCGAACATCACGTTCGAACCCTCTTCGGTCAGCGAGGAGCAGATGATCACCGGGATCGGACGTTGCGCCATGATCTTGCGCAGGAACGTCATGCCGTCCATGCGCGGCATTTCGAGATCGAGAATGATGACGTGGGGCAGCTCCTTCTCGAGGCGGCGGGCCGCGACGAAGGGATCTGAGGCGGTCGCCATCACCTCGATATCAGGGTCTTCGGAAAGGATGGTCTGGAGGATTTGGCGCACCGACGCCGAATCGTCCACGATCAGCACGCGAACTTTCTCCCTCGGCATTGTGGTTGCGCTCCGGCTAGACCTGGAAAATGGTTGGCTGAACTTGCTTCAAGCCCGGCACTGCACTGTGAATCATCGATTCCGAATGTCCGACCAGCAGATAGCCGCCCGGCCGCAAATGGCTGCACAATTGCTGGATCACCTTGCGCTGCGTCTCGCGCTCGAAATAGATCAGGACGTTGCGGCAGAAGATGATGTCGACGTCGCGATCGACGGGATAGGACGCATCCATGAGGTTCATCCGCATGAAATGCGTCATGCGCCGCAGCTCCGGCACAACCCGCACCTCGCCCCGCGACTTGTCCCGTGACGACAGGAAGTATCGCTTCACGAAGTTCTCAGGCACCGGTGCGAGCACATCGCGGGTGTAGATCGCGGTCTTGGCGAGACGCAGCACGGCCGTCGAAATGTCGGTTCCGAGGATGCGATACTGCAAGCGCGAGCCGTTTCGCGTCATGTCGTCCAGCACCATCGCCGTCGTATAGGCTTCCATTCCGGTTGAGCTCGCCGAGCTCCAGATCTTCAGGTTCGCGTTCCTGCGGCCATGCGATTTGAGCAAAGCGGGAACGGCGACGTCCCGCATGAAGGTGAAGTGCTGGGGTTCGCGGAAGAAGTCGGTCTTGTTGGTCGTCACCACATCGATCAGGTGGGTGAGCTCGGTGTCGAAATGGTCGGCCTCGAACAGGTTGTCGACATATTCGTTGAGGTCGGAAAAATTCAACGCGCGCACGCGCTTGTGCAACCGCCCCTCCAGCATCAGCCGCTTGCCTTGCGGCAGCTTGATGCCGACCTGTCCCTCGATCAGTTCGGCAATGGTCCGGAAGTGGCGGTCCGACAGATGCACGGCCGTATCCTGCACGGCGGGCATCATGGCTGCATGCCTCGGTCCGGGACGGCCGCCTGCACTGAATGTCGGGCCGAACGGGCCATCTTGAATCCTACACGTCTACGCAATGACTGAAGACAGATCGGCCCTCCGATTGGGGGGCCGATCCCACAAAGAAACTCAGCGTTGGAACTCGGCGTCGCGGTCATCCTCGCCGTCGTTCATGTCGAAGGCGAAGCCGCCGCCGCCGGCGACCTTCACCGCGCGCGCGGGCCTCGCCATCGGCTTCTTGGCGGGACGCTCCGCCGCCGCCATGGTCGCCGCCTTGGCGCGCAACTGGGTCACGGCCCGGTCGATCGGTGCGGCCTGGCCCTTTCCACCCTGCTCGATACGGAAATAGGCGATGGTCGACTGGAGCTGCTCGGCCTGGGAGGCAAGCTCCTCCGACGTCGAGGACACCTGCTCGGAGGCGCTGGCGTTCTGCTGGCCGACCTTGTCGAGCTGCTGGATTGCCTGGTTGATCTGCGCCGAGCCGACGTCCTGCTCGCGGCAGGCCGCGGTGATCTCCTCGACCAGCTCCGCGGTCTTCTTGATATCAGGAACGAGCTTGGCGAGCATGGCGCCCGCCTCCTGCGCCACCTTGACGGTGTCGGTCGAGAGCGTGCCGATCTCGGCTGCGGCCGCCTGGCTGCGCTCGGCAAGCTTGCGCACTTCGGATGCGACGACCGCAAAGCCCTTGCCGTGCTCGCCGGCGCGCGCGGCCTCGACTGCCGCGTTCAGCGCCAGCAGATCGGTCTGGCGTGCGATCTCCTGCACGATGGTGATCTTCTCGGCGATGGTCTGCATCGCGTTGACGGCGCGCCCCACGGCTGCACCGCTGGCCTCGGCGTCCTTGGCGGACTGTGCGGCGATCTTCTCGGTCTGGTTGGCGTTGTCGGCATTCTGCTTCACGTTCGAGGCCATCTCCTCCATCGAGGAGGAGGCTTCCTCCGCGGACGAGGCCTGCTCGGTTGCACCCTGCGAGAGCTGCTCGGCGCTGGCGGAGAGCTCCTGGCTGCCGGCGGAGACGTTCTGCGCCGCGGTCAGGGCTTCCGACACGATCTGCCGGAGCTTTTCCACCATGCGCTCGAGCGCGAGGCCGAGCGTGTCCTTGTCCGACAGCGGCTTGGCTTCGACCATGAGATTACCCTGCGCGATCTCGTTGGCGAGGGCCGCGGTGGCATTCAGGTTCACCGTCATCGCGTTCAGCGACTTGATGAGGTCGCCGATCTCGTCGTTGCTGGAGGACTCGATCTTGCGGCTGAGATCGCCGATCGCGACCGCGTCGGCGAGGCCGACGGCCTGGGCCAGCGCCCGGCTGATGTTCATCGCAATCCAGGTCGCGGCGACGGCAGCGACCAACAGCGAGGCGATGACCAGGCTCATCAGCAGCAGCTCTGCACGCGAGCCGTCCTGCTTGGCCTGTTCGGCCTGCTCGGCCATGTTCTTCTTGACGTTCTTGATGTAGGCGTCGGCCGCTTCCAGCGCGTCAGCGACGAACTTGCGGCCGTCGTGCATGGAACGGTCCAGCGCCTTCGGCTTGTCCGTCTTCGCAAGCCTGACCGTCTCATCCTGATAGGCGTTCAGCTTGGCGAACGCGACGTTGAAGCCTTCCATCAGCTTCTTGCCGCCTTCGCTGGCGGCGGCGTAGATCTCGTCCTTGGACTTGGCGACCGCTTCGCGGTTCTTGGCGAGGTCGGCGACGAACTGGTCATACTCGGCATCGGACGCCGCCAGGATCGAGTTCTTCTCGGCGCGCACCAGGAACAAAACGCCTTCCTTCAGTTCGGCAGCCTTCTCCATACGGCCCGCGCGGGCGACGAGGACCTCGGTGATGCCGACCATGTCGGCCAGCTTCAAGTAGCCGACCGCACCGGCGATCATGGAGAGCAGGATGACGACGCCGAAGGCGCTGGCAAGCTTGGCTTTGACGGTGAATCTCATTGTGGGGCTCGTTGGTTCGAATTGGGGTGCTTACGCTTGGCCACGCTTCACACTTGCAAACTCAGGCGGCGCGCGGCGCATCGGCGCCGGCATCGCTTGCTTCCGGGATCCTGTCGTTCGCCATCAGCTTGGCGAGGTCGAAGATGACGACGAACTTTTCGCCCTTGCGGCCGATGCCGACGGCATAGTCGGATTGCCACTTACCGCCGACCTCGGGGATCGGCTCGATCGCCTGCTCGTCGATATCGGTGACCTCGAACACGCAGTCGGCGACGAAGCCGACGCCGACCAGACGGTCCTTCATCGGTACGTCGAGAATGATGATGCGGGTGGCTTCAGTGGCCGCGACGCTGGGCAGGCCGAGCTTGGTTCGGAGGTCGACGATCGGATAGCCGCTGCCGCGCACGTCGATCATGCCGAGCAGGAAGCTCGGTGCATGCGGCAGCCGCGAGATCGGCCGCATGTCCAGGATTTCGCGGACGTTGCGGATGCTGATGCCGAACGTCTCGCCAGCGAGCCCGAGCGTCAGATATTGCGAGGTTGCGGCCATGATGCAGTCCAGGGGGTCCGAAGGTTTTGGAAACGAGCACGGTCCGGCGCGAAGCCGGACCGGTCGATCAGCGTTGGAACTCGGCGTCGCGGTCGTCTTCGCCGTCATGCATGTCAAAGGCGAAACCGCCGCCACCGGCGACCTTCATCGCGCGGGCCGGCTTGCGGACGGGCGCGGGCTTCTTCGCGCCGCGATCTGCTGCCGCCATGTGCGCCGCCTTGGCGCGGAGCTGGGTGACGGCGCGATCGATCGGCGCGGGTGCGGCGCTCTCGCTGCGTCCGGCATGCTCGATCCGGAAGAACGAGATGGTCGACTGGAGCTGCTCGGCCTGCGAGGCGAGTTCCTCCGAGGTCGAAGACACCTGCTCGGACGCGCTGGCGTTCTGCTGGCCGACCTTGTCGAGCTGCTGGATCGCCTGGTTGATCTGCGCCGAGCCGACGTCCTGCTCGCGGCAGGCCGCCGTGATCTCCTGGACCAGAGCGGCGGTCTTCTTGATGTCGGGTACGAGCTTGGACAGCATGTGTCCTGCTTCCTGCGCGACCTTCACGCTTTCCGTCGACAGCGTGCCGATGTCGGCGGCAGCGGCCTGGCTGCGCTCGGCGAGCTTGCGCACTTCGGAGGCAACCACCGCAAAGCCCTTGCCATGCTCGCCGGCACGCGCGGCTTCGACCGCCGCGTTGAGCGCGAGCAGGTCGGTCTGGCGGGCGATTTCCTGCACGATGGTGATCTTCTCGGCGATGGTCTGCATCGCCTCGACGGCGCGGCCGACGGCGACGCCGCTGGCCTCGGCATCCTTGGCCGACTGGCCTGCGATCTTCTCGGTCTGGTTGGCGTTGTCGGCGTTCTGCTTCACGTTCGAAGCCATTTCCTCCATCGATGAGGAGGCCTCTTCCGCGGACGAGGCCTGCTCGGTCGCGCCTTGCGAGAGCTGCTCGGCACTGGCGGAGAGTTCCTGGCTGCCGGCGGAGACGTTGCTGGCCGCGGTGAGCGCTTCCTCGACGACCTGCCGAAGCTTCTCGACCATCAGGTTCAGCGATTTGACGAGGTCACCGATCTCGTCATTGCTGGAGACGTTGATGGTTTGGCTGAGATCGCCGCTCGCAACCGCGCCGGCAAGGCCGACCGCGCGACCAAGGCCGCGGGCAATACTCATCGAGATCCAGATCGCCGCGATCAGACCGATCGCGACCGAGGCCAGCACAGCCGAGATCAGCATCATGTGGGCCCGGTTGCCGTCCTCGTGAGCCCGTGCCGTCTGGTCGGCCATGTTCTTCTTGACGTTGGTGATGTAGACGCTGGCGGCTTCCATGGCTTCGCCGACCGCCTTGCGAGCCTCAATCGACGAGCGCTCGATGGCCTTCGGCCTGTCGGTCCTGGCGGTCCTGATGACGTCGTCCTGAACGGCATTCATCCGGACGTAGGCGGCGCCGAAATTCTCAATCAGCTTCTTGCCCTCGGCGGAGGCCGCGGCATGGATCTCCTCCTTCAGCTTCAGCAGCGTCTCGCGCTGCTTGGCGATCTCGGCGGTGAAGCGATCGGCCTCACTATCCGGCGCGAGAAGCAGATTCTTCTCGGCCCGGACCTGGGATAGAATTCCCTTTTCGATTTCCGCCGCACGATCCATCCGGCCGGCGCGCGACACGAGGCTGTCGGCGGTGTCGATCATCTCGCTGAGCTTCACATAAGCGAGGCCGCCCGCCGCCATCGAGAGCATCAGGACCACGCCGAACGCGCTGGCAAGCTTTGCCTTGACCGTAAATCTCATTTCCAGCCCCTACCCCAGTCTCGCCCGAGACCTCATTTCAATTCAGGATGCGTTCCATGTTGGGAACGATGACAAACTCTTCACGCCATTTGGCGATGAAGCGAATGAACTCCGGCTTCCAATGCATGCCGACGCGCGGCGTCTGCTGCACGTCGGTCTGCGATATCTCCGTGACCTCGTAGACCTTGTCTGCGGTCACGCCGACCAGAACAGGCTCGCCGTCGAGCTCGAGCTCGATCACGACGATGCGCGTGTCGGCCGAATTGTCGAGCTGCGACATGCCGAAGCGGAGGCGCAGATCGGCGAGCGGAATGACGTTGCCGCGCACGTTGATCACGCTGGGAACGAAGGCCCGGGCGCCGGCGACCTTGGTCACGGGCACGGGATCGATGATCTCGCGCACGAGGCCGGCGTCGAGCGCGAACTTCTCCTCGCCGAGCCCGATCATCACGACCTGCATCGCACCCGTCTGATGCTCTCCGGCCAAGCTATCGTTCATCACGCCGCCTCGCTGATGTGCTGCTTCTCGACCTTCGACTGCGCCAGCGTGACGAGCTGGGCGACGTCGAGGATCAGCGCCGCCGTGCCGTCACCGAGAATCGTCGCGCCGGAGAAGATCGTGACGTCGGAATGCAGCTTGGAGAGCGACTTGATCACGGTCTGGTGGTTGCCGATGATCTGGTCGGCGACGAGGCCGACACGGGTCTCGCCGGTCGAGATGATGATCGTCTTCTGGTGCTTGTCCGGCGAGCCTGAGGCCGTCAGAAGCTCGCGGAGGCGCAGGAACGGCACGAGGTTGCCGCGCACGTTGAGGAAGTTGCGGCCGCGCGAACGCTCGTCCTCGGCCGTCAGCTCGACGCATTCCTCCACCGCCGACAGCGGAATGATGTAGCGGCCTTCGCCGACGCGGATCAGGAGACCTTCGATGATCGCGAGCGTCAACGGCAGGCGCAGCGTCACCGTGGTGCCCTGGCCCGGCCTGGTCGACAGGTCGATCGAGCCGCGCATGTTCTCGATGGTGCGCTTGACCACGTCCATGCCGACGCCGCGGCCCGACAGCGCCGAGATGGTCTGCGCGGTCGAGAAGCCCGGATGGAACAGGAACTGGTGGATCTCGTGGTCGGTGAGCACGGCGCCGGCGGCGATCAGGCCCTGCTCTTCCGCCTTGGCACGGATGCGCGCGGTGTTGAGGCCGCCGCCATTGTCCTTCACCGTGACGAGCACCTGCGCGCCGGAATGAACGGCAGCGAGCTCGATCCGGCCCTGCTCGGTCTTGCCGTTGGCAGCGCGGGTTGCGTTGTCCTCGATGCCGTGGTCGATGGCGTTGCGGATCAGGTGCACCAGCGGATCGGCCAGGCACTCGATCATGGTCTTGTCGAGCTCGGTGTCTTCGCCCGTCGTGACGAATTCGACGGGCTTCGACAGATCGCGCGACAGATCGTGCACCAGGCGGCGGAAGCGGCCGAACAGCGAGCCGATCGGCACCATGCGGGCGCCCATCGTGGTGTCGCGCAAGGAGGACGCGAGACGCTCGATCTCCTCGGCGATCATCTTGATCGAGAGATCGGAGCCGGAGGCGGCGAGCTGGCTGAGCCGCGCCTGGGCAATGACGAGCTCGCCGACCCGGTCCATCAGCTCGTCGAGGCGCTCGGCCTGGACGCGAACGGTGGCGATGCCGCGCTCTTCGCGCTTGGCCTCGGCCTTCGGCTCCGGCTTGGCTTCGGGCTTCGGCTCAGCTTTTGCGACAGGCTGCTCCGCAATCGGGGCGGCAGCAATCTCGACCACCGGCGCAGCCATCTCGGCCATGGGCACCGGCTCCTCGTCGAGGAGCAGGAACAATGGCGCCGGGGCCGGCGCTTCGATCTGCGCGAGCGGCGAGAGCGTCAGCTTCATCTCGTCCTGGACGAACATGAAGACGTCGTCGATCGCATCCTTGTCGCAGGCCGCGTGCAGCTTGACGTCCCACTTCAGATAGCAGTCTTCCGGCTCCATCTCGTCGAGGAACGGGATGCCATCGGTGACCGGCACGACGAAGCAGGGGCCGAGCTTGCAGAGATCCTCCAGCAGGTCGAGCGGGTTGGAGCCGTTGCGCAGGATGTGGGATTCGAATTCGAGATAAAGATGCCAGCCGGCCTGCTTGCTCTCAGCTGACGCCAGCGGCGGCGCTTCCGCGATCGCGACGACCGGAGCTGCGGGCTGATCCGCCGAGACGAAGCGCCTGAGGTCGTCGAGGATGGCTTCGCCGATGATATCGTCGGTCGACTGGGGATCCTCGATCAGGGTGCGGATGTAATCCTTGGCAGCAAGGGCGACCGAGATCAGCTCCTGGGTCGGCTTGATCTCGCCCTTGCGGACGCGATCGAACGCGGTCTCGAATTCGTGGGTGAAGGAGGCGACCTTGTCGAAGCCGAACATGGCTCCCGAACCCTTGATCGTATGCAGGGCGCGGAAGGCGGAATCGACCAATTCGCGGTCGTCGGGACGCTGGCCGAGATCGAGCAGAGCCCCTTCCAGGACCTCGAACAGCTCGCTGGCTTCCTGGCGGAAGACCTCGGTCGGGTCCATCGCGCTCATGCGCGCACCAGCTTGCCGACGACGGCGAGCAACTGCTCCGGCTTGAACGGCTTGGTGATCCAGCCGGTGGCGCCGGCGCTCTTGGCTTCCTGCTTCACCGAATCGTTGGATTCGGTAGTCAGGAACACGATGGGCATGCCGACCGCGCTCGGCAGCTTGCGCAGCGCCCGGATCAGCTCCAGCCCGTTCATGACCGGCATGTTGAGATCGGTGATGACGAGGTCGAGCTTGCCGGCCTGGGCCTTGGCGAGCCCTTGCGCGCCGTCACCGGCCTCGATCACGCTGTGACCGGCCGGCTCGAGCACGACCTTGATCATCTGCCGGATGCTGGGGGAATCGTCGACCGTGAGAATCGTGGCCATTAAGTGCCATCTTTCTTTTGCGGGAACTGCTGATCGATCATCGCATCGCTGGCGAAGCCGGCGCGGCGAAGGGTGTTGCGCAGAGACTGGGAGAATGAGGTGAGCACCACCGGGCGGCCCTGGGCCTCGCCCGTCTTGGCGGTCGACAGCAGAAGCTGGATCGAGGTCACGTCGGCCTTGTCGACGCTGGAGCAGTCGATCTCGAGCCGGTCCTGCCGGCCGAAAGCCTCGCGGATCAGGTCATAGACACTGCGGATCGCAGCGATACTGCAGTCTGCAGGCAGCCGTAGGGACCACTTCGGCTCAGTGACATCAGACGACATTCGTCCCCCAAAATTTCCGGGGACTCACTGCACGCATGGCGCGAATCCCGCGCGACGACTATTCGGTATGGAGAGTGTGCAAACCCCTAATGGATACCTCCGTACAACTACGGGTCACAATTCGAAGAACTTCGCGTATGCACGCAGGCCTGCATGGCTCGCTCAAATCTCATGCGCCGCGCGCAGTCATGAAGCAGCTTGCCGCCGGTGAAACGTTTGCTTCGCGTTAAATCGCAAAGGCTAGTTGTTGAGGTCATACCTCGCCATCCGAACAAGTCCGCAGCCGATGCTGACCCAAGCGCTTCTGGTTGACGACAGCCGCTCCGTCCTCAACTTCCTGAAACGACACATCGAGGCCGAAGGTCTGGTCGAGGCCACCACCTTCCTCGATCCCGTGGACGCGCTGGTCTGCGCGCGCGAGCGCGTCTTCGACCTCGTGCTGGTCGACTACGAGATGCCGCACATGGACGGCATCAGCTTCATCCGCACGCTCCGCACCCTTCCCGGCTGCGCCGACATCCCGATCGCGATGATCACGTCGCGCCAGACCGACGACGTGAAGATGGAAGCGCTGCAGGCTGGTGCAACCGATTTCCTGCCCAAGGCACCGCAGAGCGTCGAGATGACGGTGCGTCTGCGGAATTTGATTCAGCTTGGTGCAGCCGTACGCAAGCTCAACGATCGCGCCGCGCATCTGGCCAGTGAAGTCGCAGCCGCGACTCGAAAGCTCGGCGAGCGCGAGGAGGAGATCATCCTGCGGCTCGCGCTGGCGGTCGAATACCGCGACAACGACACCGGCGAGCACACGCTGCGGGTCGCCCGCTACAGCCGCATCATCGCCGAGCAGCTCGGCCTGCCGGTCCGGCTCTGCCGCGACATCTATCTGGCCGCCCCCCTGCACGACGTCGGCAAGGTCGCCATTCCCGACAACATCCTGCTCAAGCCCGGCAAGCTGACCGACGAGGAGATGGCGGTGATCCGGACCCACGCCAGGATCGGCGAACGGATCCTGGCGGACTCCAGCTGCGAGCTGATCCAGCTCGGCGCACAAATTGCCGCAGGCCATCACGAGCGCTGGGACGGCGCGGGCTATCCGAACGGCCTCAAGACGGACGAGATCCCGGTTGCCGCACGCGTGGTCGCGGTCGCCGATGTCTTCGACGCGCTGACGACGCGGCGGCCGTATAAGGAGCCGATGCCGCTCGAGGTGGCGCGCAATTACCTGATCGAAAACGCGGGACGGCAGTTCGACCCGGCCTGCGTCGAGGCCTTTCTGTCGCGCTGGGACGAGGTCGTGAAGATCGCCGCCGGACAGCAGGCGACACCGTTTGTGAAGACCGAGCCCACGCTCGCTCCTATTATAGAGAGCGCAGCGGAGAGCCGTCCGGTCGAGGAGCGCGCGCCCGGGGCGGTCCCGGCCATCTGACATTATCCATCCCGCCAACAGCTTGCCGCAGCTCCGGTTTCTCCGGTCGCCGGGTTGAACCTGTTCCTGCTAGAGTGGCACCAATAATAAAGAGTGATTCTGGTCACACTTGCCTGGGCGCGCCGCTGCTAAGCATCGGACCTGGACGGGGACCGGCAATACATCGGTCGAATTGGATGAGAGCTCCCATGAGAAGTCTGATCGGCGTCGCTGTCGGCGCGTTCTGTGTTGCGGCCCCCGCCTTGGCGGAGACCCCGGCCGCAATTGTCGAGGATGTACAAGGCAAGGTCGACGGCATCGCCTTCATGGACTATGTGGCGCCGGGCAAGATCATCAAGCTCGGACCCAAGGCGAGCATCACGCTCAGTTACCTGAAATCCTGCCAGCGCGAGACGATCAGCGAAGGCGTCGTGCTGGTCGGCGCCGAGCAGAGCACGGTGCAGCTCGGCGAGGTCAAGCGGGAAAAGGTGCCCTGCGACACCAATGCGGCAAAACTGTCCGAGCGAGAGGCCAACCAGAGCGCCGCGACCACCTTCCGCACGATGCGCTCGGATGCCAAGGGCTCCCCAGCCAAGCTGCCGACGCTCTACGGCACAGCCCCGCTGGTGCAGGCCAAGAGCGGCAGCACGCTGGTGATCGAGCGCACCGATGGCAAGGAGCCCACCATCACCGTGCCGCTCAAGAACGAGGTCATGGTCGGCGGCAAGTTCTATGATTTTGCCAAGGCCGGGAAGTCGCTGACGCCGGGCGGCAGCTATCTCGCCATCCTCGGCGCCAAGCGCTACGCATTCCAGGTCGATGCCAGCGCCACGTCATCGCCGACGCCGATCGTCGGCCGCCTGCTGCGGCTCGAATAGGCGGCCTAGCGACGGCGCGATGCGGCGGATCGGCAGGCGGGACATCGTTGCGGCGATCCTGATCGCGCTCCTTGCGGGCGCGGTCTTCACGTCACCACCGCTTCAGACGCTGCAAGGTTTCTCCCTCGACATCCTCACCGCGCTGCGCGGCAAACTCGTCCCCGACCGCCGTGATCCCGCGACGTCGCCGGTCGTCGTGGTGGCGATCGACGGGGAGACCTACGACACGCCGCCCTTCAAGGGATCGCCGACGCAGACCTGGACGCGCGAGATCGGCCGGGTGCTCGGCAGCATCTCCGAGGGCGGCGCCAAGGTGATCGGCTTCGACGTCATCTTTCCGAGCTCGATCGAACAGTCCGAGATTCCCTTTGGCGAAGCGCCGCTCGGCACGCGCATGAAGGGCTTTGACCGGGACTACCTCATCGCGCTGCGGCAGCTCTCCGACAGCGGCAAGCTGGTGCTCGGCGAAATCCTGAGCAACGACCATCCGGACAGGCCCTACCGCGCGCAGCAGCTCGCGGTGAAGAACAATATTCGCGCTCTCAACGTCCATACCGACACCGACGACGTGATCCGGCGGATGCCCCTGAGCTTCTCCATCGACGGCAAGCGTGTTCCCGCGATGGCGGTCGAGCTCGCTGCCCGAGCGCTCGACGCCAAGTCCGAGATCGCGCCGTCGGGTGAGACGAACTTGTCCGGCTATGCCGTCCCGAGCGCAGTGCCCAACACGCTGACGCTCAACTTCCGCGGCCTCGGCCGCGACGTCCCGGCCTATTCATTCGCCGACCTGCGCGCCTGCGCCGACAAGGGCGACCGCGATTTCTTCCACCGCGCATTCGACGGCAAGGTCGTACTGCTCGGCACCATCCTGAATTTCGAGGACCGCAAGCTCACCTCGATGCGATTGTCCGGCGGACATGACGGCTCGCCGGCGCCACGATGCGCCCTGCCCTCCCCCACCGGCACCGCGCAGAAGGCCCGTAGCGACATCGCCGGCGTGTTCGTACATGCCGCTGTCGTTCGGAATCTGATCGAGCATGACGCCGTGACCGAGCTCGGCTTTCCGGCACGAACGATTCTCACGATTGTGCTTGCGGCGATCATCGCCTGTGCGGCCTGCATGCTCGCGCCTGGCGGCGCGCTGATCGCCTGGCTCTCCGTCACCGCCGTTTACACAGCCGTGGCCGTCGGCGCGTTCGTGCATGCGCTGGCGCTGCCCCTGACGGAGCCTGCGCTCGCAAGCCTCGTTGCCCTCGCGATGATGATCGGCTATCGCTTCGTCCTTGCCGATCGCGACGAGCGTTTCCTGCGCAAGAGTTTTGCGCTCTATCTCGCGCCCGAGGTGATCGAGACCATGGTCGCCTCCGGCAAGATGCCGGCGCTCGGCGGCGAGATGCGCAACGTCACCATGTTCTTCTCCGACCTCAGCGGCTTCTCCTCGATCGCAGAGACGATGACGCCGGGCGAGCTGGTGACGCTGATGAACGAATATCTCTCCGCCATGACCGACATCATCGAGGGCCATGGCGGCTACGTCGACAAATATATCGGCGATTCCATCGTCGCGATGTTCGGCGCGCCCGCGGATGATCCCGCCCACGCAAGCAACGCCATCCGCGCCGCGTTGAAATGCCACGAGAAGCTGGCAGAGCTCAACGCCAACAACCCCGCCTTCGCCGGTCACGGCCTGTCACACCGCATCGGCCTCAACAGCGGCGAAGCCGTGGTCGGCAATATCGGCTCCCGCCGCCGCTTCAACTACACCGTGATGAGCGACACCGTGAACGTCGCCTCGCGACTCGAAGGCGCCAACAAATATTACGGCACCGCGATCATGGCCTCGGAAGCGACGGTTGCGCAGACCGGCGACACCTTCGCCTGGCGCGAGCTGGATGCAATCAGGGTAATGGGCCGCGGCGAAGCGATCAGGGTGTTCGAGCCGCTGGCGGACAGGGGCGCCGAGAAGGCCGCGCAGACGAAGGTGGCGGCGGCCTATGCGGAGGGGCTGGCCTGCTGGCGGGCAAGGGAGTTTGCGAGGGCGGCTGATGCGTTCGGGCAGATGGCGGAGAGCGATCCGGCATCGGCGCTGTTTGCAAAACGCGCGAAAGTGCTAACGCAGAATCCGCCGCCGCCGGACTGGACACCGGTCAATACGCTGGAAGGGAAGTAGCCGAGAGCACTAGCTTTCCCTCTCCCCTTGTGGGAGAGGGTGGCTCGCCGCGTAGCGGCGAGACGGGTGAGGGGTCTCCCTCCGCGCGCACTCTCACATTTGATTTTGCGGAAACACCCCCTCATCCGGCGCTTCGCGCCACCTTCTCCCACAAGGGGAGAAGGGATGGCAGCATCGCGCGCGGCGAGATCATGCCCCTAAAACGGCAGACCCACATAATTCTCCGCAAGCAGACGCTGCGCCGTCTCCGACGAGAGCAGATAGTCCAGCTCGGTCTGTTGCAGCCGATCCTCATATTCGATCCGGTCGGGGAAACGATGCAGCATCATCGTCATCCACCAGGAGAAGCGCTGCGCCTTCCAGATCCGCGCCAGTGCCTTGGCGGAGTAGCCTTTGAGGCCGGAATCGTCACCGCGCTGATAGTGCGCGAGCATGGCGTGATAGAGATAATAGATGTCGGAGGCGGCGCTGTTCAGTCCGCGCGCGCCGGTGGGCGGCACGATGTGGGCGGCATCGCCGGCGAGGAACAGGCGGCCATAGCTCATCGGTTCGGCGACGAAGCTGCGCAATGGTGCGATGCTCTTCTCGATCGACGGCCCCGTGATCAGGCGGCCTGCGACGTCGTCCGGCAGGCGGCGCTTCAGCTCGGTCCAGAAAGCATCGTCGCTCCAGTCCTCCACCTTGTCGGTCAGCGGCACCTGGATGTAGTAGCGGCTGAGCACCTGCGAACGCAGCGAGCAGAGCGCAAAGCCGCGCTCGTGCTTCACATAGATCAGTTCGGGCGACACCGGCTTCGTGCGCGACAGCACCCCGAGCCAGCCGAACGGATAGACCTTCTCGTATTCGCGCAGCACGTCCTTCGGGATCGATTTGCGGCTGACGCCGTGAAAGCCGTCGGCGCCGACGACGTAGTCGCAATCGACGCGGATGGTCTCGCCATTCGCGCGGTAGGTCACGTAGGGCCGGTCCGAGGTCAGCTCGTGCGGCGTCACATCCTCGGCATTGTGCACGACCTTGCCGCCAAAGCGGTCGCGCGCCTCGTAGAGATCGCGCGTGAGCTCGGTCTGGCCGTAGACCAACACCGAATTGCCGCCGGAATGCTTGTGCAGGTCGATATGGGACAGCGCCCCGTCATGGGCAATCTCGAATCCGTTGTGGATCTCGCCCTCGCGGTCCATCCGCTCGCCGCATTGCGCCTCGCGCATCAGCTTTGCAAAACCGTGCTCGAGCACGCCGGCGCGGATGCGGGCGAGCACATGATCGCGGCTGTATTTCTCCAGCACGATCGTGTTGATGCCCTTGAGATGCAGGAGCTGGGACAGCAGCAGCCCGGACGGCCCACCGCCGACGATACAGACCTGAACTTTCATTTTTGCGTCCTCCCGTCGGCACTTTTTTGCAGATTTGGCTGTGCAAACCGATGGAGGGTTTCGTCATTGTCTTGTACTATTCGAACATGCGAAGCGCGGCCCCCGCCCCGGCGATCCGGGTCTACAATCTGTTCGGCGAATCCGGCGATCTGCCCGACGTCGTGCATTGCGAGACGATTGCGTCTCGCTCGGTGCTGCATGACTGGACCCTGGCCGTGCACCGTCATGCCCGGCTGCACCAGGTGCTGCTGATCGAGCGCGGCGGCGGCGAGGCGACGCTCGACGGGCGGGTGGTGCCCTTGAAGCCGATGCAGATCGTCAACGTGCCGGTCGGACACGTCCACGGCTTCCGCTTCGAGCCGGATACCCAAGGCTGGGTCTTGACCATCGCCGCCGAGATCCTGGACGAGGCGCTGCTCGCCGCCGAAGGCCTGCGTGGACCCTTGTCGCGATCTGCCGTGGTACGCGGTACGCCACAGATCCGCACCACCATGAAGCAGATTTTTGCCGAGCACGCCGCGCGGGATTTCGGCCGCGCCCATGTGCTGCGCGCGCTATCGGCGGCCATGATCGGACTGGTGGCCCGCGCGATCACCAGTGAGAGCGGCGGCAATGGCACTGCGGAAAGCGGCCTGTTCCGGCGTTTCGAGGCGTTGCTGGAGCAGCATCATCTGGAACGCTGGAGCGTTGCGGACTACGCAGGCGCACTGTCGATCACGCCCACCCATCTCAACCGGATCACCCGGGCGGCAACGGGCGATACCGCCTCGCACCTGATCCTCAACCGGCTGATCCGCGAGGCGCGGCGCAACCTCGTCTACACCAACCTGCCGGTCTCGACGATCGCCTACGCGCTCGGCTTCGAGGATCCCGCCTATTTCAGCCGGGTCTATGCGGCCGCCACGGGATTGTCGCCGCGCGCCTTTCGCGCGCAGCTTCACGACGGCGAAGCCTGACACATCGGACGAAAGACCACGCGCGCTGATGGTCGGAGGCCACGCCGCAGTCGCGTTGGTTGCCGGCGCGCCCCACTTACCTTCGTATATGGGGCGCTATCCTTTGGATAGAGGCCCCTTACCTCAGTACAATTGAGCAGGGAATGCGCTCGCCTTAGCGTGGCTGCATTCGGCGCCCTGGCGCTGGTGGCATCGAACCCTCCCTAACCTTGGCGCAAGGCGGCCACCCCTGTCCGGTCGCCGGCGCCGCTTTTTCGGCAAGCCACCGGCGCCTTCAGTGTTTTCCGCCGACACACGGTGCCCTGCGGCCGAACAGGCTGGCTTCGTGCGGAACTGGAGATTTGTCCATAATGTCTTCAATTGGGAAGATCGCACTCTTTATCGATGGCGCCAATCTCTATGCCACCTCCAAGGCGCTCGGCTTCGACATCGATTACAGGCGTCTGCTCGGCGAATTCCAAAGCCGAGGCACGCTGTTGCGCGCCTTCTACTACACGACCGTCATCGAGGATCAGGAGTTCTCGTCAATTCGTCCGTTGATCGATTGGCTCGACTATAACGGATACACTGTCGTCACCAAGCTCACCAAGGAGTTCGTCGACGCAAACACCGGCCGCCGCAAGGTGAAGGGCAGCATGGATGTCGATCTCGCCGTGAGTGCGATGGAGCTTGCCGAACATGTCGATCAGATCGTGTTGTTCTCGGGCGATGGGGATTTTCGTTCGCTGGTGGAATCCCTGCAACGCCGCGGCGTCCGCGTGACGGTCGTCTCCACGCTCTCTACTCAGCCCCCCATGATCGCCGACGACCTGCGCCGGCAGGCGGACGTCTTCATCGATTTGGCCGAGCTGAAACAAAAGGTGGGGCGCGATCCGGTCGACCGCCCGGCATCGCGCGAGGTGCGGCAGCCACCGCAATTCCTCGCGCGCGGAACGATCAAACGCGACGACCGGGTCGAGTGACCCTGCGCGACGATCGCCGGATCGTCACACGTCGAAGAACACCGTCTCCTCCGGCCCCTGCAAATTGATCGTGAAGGAATACACGACCTTGCCGGCGCGCTCGCTGCGCGTTGCGATCAACGTCTTGCGGCGCATCGGCTGCTCGATCAGGTTGAGCACGGGATCGGCGGCATTGGCGGCCTCTTCGTCCGAGAAATAGAGCCGCGTGTTGAGACCGATATTGATGCCGCGCGCGACGATCCAGACATTGACGTGTGGCGCGCATTTGCGTCCCGTCTTGTCGGTGATCGCGCCGGGCTTGATGGTCTCGAAGGTGACGAGGCCGCTGTCGAAGTCGGAACCGGCGCGGCCCCAGCCGCGAAACTCCTCCTCCAGCGCGCCGGCCGAGCGATCCGCCGGATGGTTGTAGCAGCCGGCAGCATTGGCCTGCCAGATTTCCAGCAGCACGTCCCGGAGCGGCGAACCTGCGCCGTCGAGCACCCTGCCTTCCAGCGTGATGCGTTCGCCCTTGGTGTTCGGCATCACCAGCACGTTGGAAAAGTTCTTCTCGAAGATGTCGAAGCCGGCCATCGCGGGGATCAGGCCGATATGGACGTAGGGCCCGGCGGTCTGCGAGGCGGTTTCCTTGAGATAGTTGAGCGGCTGCGGCATGGACTTAGTTCCCCGCGGTGCGATTTTCGAAATAGGTGGAGCGCTGGCCGCGCAGGACGATGTCGAAGCGATAGGCGAGCGAGTCGAACGGCGTCGAGGCGTTGAGGTCGAGCGGCGCGACCAGGCGGTCGAGCGCATCCTTGTCCGGAATGGTCGTCAGGATCGGGCAGACCGGGATCAGGGGATCGCCCTCGAAATACATCTGGGTGATCAGCCGCTGCGCAAAGCCCGAGCCGAACACCGAGAAGTGGATGTGGGCGGGGCGCCAACTGTTGACGTAGTTGCGCCAAGGATAGGGGCCCGGCTTCACGGTGCGGAAATAATAGTAGCCGGTGTCGTCGGTCAGGGCGCGGCCGCAGCCGCCGAAGTTGGGATCGACCGGCGCCAGATACGTGTCCTTCTTGTGCCGGTAGCGGCCACCGGCATTGGCCTGCCAGAATTCGACCAGCGTGTTCGGAACGCCCCGGCCGGTCTCGTCCAGCACGCGGCCGTGGACGATGATGCGTTCGCCGACGGGATCGCCGTCCTTGGCGTAGTTGCGGATCAGGTCATTGTCGAGCGGGCCGAGATCGTTGTGGCCGAACACCGGTCCCGTGATTTCCGAGACCGAGTTCTCCAGCGACAACAGCGCCTGGCGCGGGGAGCGCAGCACCGAGGATTTGTAGCCGGGCGCATGTGCCGGCGGATGGATCGAGCGGTCGCGCTGAAAGAAGCCGCCATCGCCGAGCGGCGGCGTGAACGGATCGGGGCGGTTGAGGCGGGGATCCTGCAAGGCTGTCGCCTGGGCATTCATCGGCGTTATCTCTCCCTGTGGCGCCGGTCCGGGCGCGCGGCTTATTGAACGATAATGCTGCCACCCATTCTCAAGATAAATAGATCGATTATAATGAATTCCATGAAAGAAATCGATCATTTGGCCCTCGACGGCCACGCCCTCGAACTGTTCCTCGCGGTGCTGGAGGAGGGATCGGTGACGGCGGCGGCAACCCGGCTCGGCCTGACGCAATCCGCGGTCAGCCACGGGCTGAACAAGCTGCGGCAGATCGCGGGCGACCCGCTGTTCGCCAAGTCCGGCCGCGGCATCGTCGCCACGGCGCACGCCCAGGCCCTCGCGGCGAAGGCGCGCGCGTTGATCGACGAGATGCGCAGCTTTGCCGGCGGCGTCAGCTTCGCGCCGGCACAGGCCCAACTGTCGCTGACGATCGCCGCCAACGACTTCCAGCGCGACCTGCTGCTGCCGCGCTTCTTCGGCCATGTCGCCGACCAGGTGAAGAACCTGAACCTGCGCGTCATCCCCTCGCAGTCCCCCTCGCCCGCGATGCTGCGCGAGAACCGCTGCGATCTCATGATCACGCCGCTGCCGCCGTCCGGCGTCGACATCGTGCAGAAGCGGCTGCTCAGCGATCACTACGTCTGCTACTATGATCCCAAAGCGCGCGCGGCGCCTTCCGACCGCAATGCCTATCTCGCGGCGCGCCACATCACCGTCGTCTATACCGACAATGAGCGGCTCGACTTCGACCGCCGCCTGGCCGCCAACGGCTTCCACCGCGACATCGCGATCTCCGTGCCGAGCTTTTCCGGCGTGCCCTCGTTCCTACGCGGCTCGCAGATGCTCGCGAGCATGCCGAGCCTGCTCGCGTCCGGCGTGATGGGCGGCTTCGCGCAAGCGCGCATTCCGTTGGCCTCGCGCACCCGCACGCTGGCCGAGCTTCCGATGTTCATGGTCTGGCACCAGCGCTACCAGAAGGACCCCGCGCATCGCTGGATTCGGAGCCAGCTCGAGACCGTCGCGACGACGGCAGCCGGAGACTGAGCCCCCGCTCCAATTTCGGGAAAGCCAGCCCCTCGCCAAACCCACTGGTTGGGCGGGGGCCGCCACGCTAGAATTGCCCCATGACAGTGACCGATATTGCGAGCCGAACCTACAATCACAGCTGGCGGCTGGATCCCATCATCCGCAGCCTGCTTGATACCGACTTCTACAAGCTATTGATGTTGCAAATGATTCGGGAGGATTACCCGGATCAGCAGGTGACCTTCTCGGTCATCAACCGCTCGCGCCATGTGCGGCTCGCCGAGATCATCGACGAGGGCGAGCTGCGCGCCCAGCTCGACCACGCCCGCACCATCCGCTTCACCAAGAAAGAGCTGATCTGGCTGGCGGGTAACACGTTCTACGGCAAGACCCACATGTTCTCGGCGGACTTCATCCGCTGGCTTGCCGAATTCCGCCTTCCCGAATACGAGTTGCGCAAGGTCGACGGCCAGTATGAATTGCACTTTCATGGGCCGTGGACCCACACCTCGATGTGGGAGATTCCGGCGCTCGCGATCCTGAACGAGCTGCGCTCGCGCGCGGCGATCAAGGGCCGCGGCCGCTTCGAGCTCGACGTGCTCTATGCCCGCGCCAAGGCCAAGCTGTGGACCAAGGTCGAGCGGCTGCGCAAGCTGGAGAATTTGCGGCTCTCCGACTTCGGCACCCGCCGCCGCCACGGCTTCCTCTGGCAGCGCTGGTGCGTCGAGGCGGTGAAGGAAGGCCTGGGCTCCTCCTTCATCGGCACGTCCAATGTGCTGCTCGCGATGGACAACGATCTCGAAGCGATCGGCACCAACGCCCACGAACTGCCGATGGTCGCGGCTGCGCTTGCCAAGGACGACGAGGAGTTGCGCTGGGCGCCCTATCGCATTCTCGACCAGTGGCGCCAGACCTATGGCGGTAACCTCCTGATCGCACTGCCCGATGCCTTCGGTACCAAGGCCTTCCTGCGCGATGCGCCGGAATGGGTCGCCGACTGGACCGGCTTCCGCCCCGACAGCGCACCGCCGATCCAGGCCGGCGAGGAGATCATCGCCTGGTGGGAGAAGAAGGGCCGCAACCCCAGGGACAAGCTGCTCGTGTTTTCCGACGCGATGGACGTCGGCTCGATCGAGGAGACGTATCACCATTTCACCGGCCGCGTGCGACTGTCGTTCGGCTGGGGCACCAACCTAACCAACGACTTCGTCGGCTGCACGCCGGACGGCTCGTTCAATCTCGATCCGATCTCGCTGGTCTGCAAGGTGTCGTCGGTCGACGGACATCCCGCCGTCAAGCTCTCCGACAATCCGGAGAAGGCAACCGGCCTGCCCTCGGAGATCGAGCGTTACCTGCGCGTGTTCGGCGACGCCGGCCGCGTACGCAAGCCGGTGCTGGTCTAGCAATCCTCTCGGTCGGGTAAACAGCACGCGACGAATGCGCGGCATTGATTGGCCGATACCGCGTCAGTTCCGCTTTCTCGGTATTTGAAGCGATCTGCGGCCATCCGCTTCACGACGCCTTCACCCTGCGACGCAGTCCCTGCATTTTTCAGGTCGAGTTAAGCAACCTTCTCCTCTACTTGACGTTGCAGGCGCAACCGCTCCGCTGGGGTCGTTGAGCGATTTGGGGAACGCAGGGTGTTTCGCAGAACAGCGTCGTCGACGAAGGAACGCAGCTTCCTTCACGTCATCAAGCTCGTCTCGCCTTTCGTGATGGTCGTCGTGCTCCAGGCGACGATTGCAGGATTCAGCCTCGAGGTGATGTCGTCGGTCCGCGCCTATGTCGCGGGTGAAGCGCTATGGTCGCGCTCGCAGAAGAACGCGGTCTATTTCCTCAATCTCTATCTGCATTCGGGCGAACCGAGCCAGTTCGCGCAGTATCAGGCCTCGCTCGCCGTGCCCATCGGCGACGAGTTCGCACGCTGGGCGCTCGAGCGCGCTCCGGTCGACGTCGAGGCTGCCCGCATCGGCTTCCTGCAAGGCGGCAACCATCCCGATGACGTTCCGGGATTGATCTGGCTGTTTCGCTACTTCAGTGGCGTCAGTTTCCTCCAGGAAGCGATCCGCGAGTGGACCGCCACCGATCCCATGCTGCTGGAGCTGAGCGTCTTCGGCGAGGTCATCCGGTCCGAGCTGGCGAAGGGCCCCGTTCGGGACAACGGCCGTCTGCAATTCCTGTCGGCGAGGCTCTCGGAGCTCAACGCCCAATTCACGGTGCATGCCAAGCGCTTCTCCACTGTGCTCGGCGAAGGCTCCCGCGCCATCAAGGTGACGCTCACCTGCATCAACATCGCGACCGCCGCGACCCTGATCCTGCTCCTGATCTGGCACACGCGACGGCTGGTGCTGCAGCGACAGGCCTTCGAAGACGCACTACATGCGGAGAAGGAGCGCCTCGCCTGGCAGGCATCGCACGACTGGTTGACAGGCCTTTCCAACCGCCGCGCCTTCGAGGCGCGCCTGCAAGGCGAGCTGGACAATGTCGCGGCGGGTCCGCTGGGGCTGATCCTGCTCGACCTCGACCAGTTCAAGAACGTCAACGACAGCTGCGGCCATCTCGCGGGCGACCGCCTGCTCTGCCAGGTCTCCAGCCTCCTGCAACGGGACCGACGGCCGCATGATCTGGTGGCCCGGCTCGGCGGCGATGAGTTCGGCCTGATCCTGCCACAGTGCTCGCCGTCGAACACCGTCGACATCGCCGAACGGCTGCGACGATCGCTCGAGCTGTTCAGCTTCACCTGGGACGATCGCGGCTTCGCGGTGACCGCCAGCGTCGGCGTCACCTGCATCGCCGACCGCGACACCACGCTCGAGGAGGCGATGCGGCGCGCGGATGCCGCCTGCTACCGCGCCAAGGAAAAGGGACGCAACCGGGTCCAGGTCGACAGCGGGCGGCCGGACGTCCTCGTCGTTGCAGCCCGGCCGCGTGAAGCCGTCGTGGCGCGAGGCTGATCGGGCGCCGGCGGCCCCTCCCACCCGCTTGCGGACGTCATCGAACGGCGTCGAGACGGCGCAGCTATGTGACACCGCAGCCACATTTCTCCCAAAATTGCCTCGCCTTCGCATTACGCCATACCGCCTTGCGCGCCGATCCACGATGGCGGAGACCTCCGCCGCTAAGCATAGCACCGGCCAACGTTGCGGCTCGAATCCACTCGGACCGTGCCGTGAGAGGAGTTTGCAGGTGCTTTGGAATGGTTTGTTGCCCCCGCCCGGGATCCGTCGCGCGAAGACGTCTCGGCACGCGCTTCTTTTGAGCACCGCGGTCGGTGCCTTCGGCATGGCTAGCACGCTGCCATGGTTCGCCGCGCCCGCAGAGGCGGCGTGCGCGATCACCGGAAGCGGTACACAACTCGGGCTCCAGTCGGGCGATTTCGTCACCTGCACCGGCGCGGGGAACACCGCCGTTCAGACCAACCCGGCAGTCAGCGGCGTCACGGTCAATATCGGCGACGGCGCCGCGACAACCCTGGACGGCGCGGCCTCTCCTGGCATCGCCTTCGATACGGCATCGAACAGTGTGATCAATATCTTCAACAGCGCAGCGATCACCTCCGCCAATTCGGGCATCGCGCTCTCCGGCGGCAGCAACAACACCGTGACCGTAGAAGCCGGTGCGACCGTTGGTACGACGAGCCTCGGTTCGATTGCGGTCGTTGTCGATGGCTCGAGCAACAACAACGTCATCATCGGAGGTACTGCTGGAAATCTGACCTCCGGAACGACGGGCCTCGGCATCACCAACGCCGCGGGCAACAATCAGGTCAGCATTCTGTCGGGTGGCGTCGTCCAGGCGAACAACAACAACGCCGTCAATCTCAACGGCGCGGGCGACGGCAACGTCATCAACAACGCCGGCACGATCTCGAGCGCTTCGAACTACGCGATCTTCGGCTCGGCGAGCCAGGACACCGTCATCAACTCCGGCACGATCAGCGGCAATTTCGCCAACAGGGCTGTCGACCTCAAGGACGGCAACGACGTCTTCGAGCTGCGCGCAGGCTCGAACATCACGGGCTGGGTTCTGGGCGGCAACGGAACGGACACGCTGCGATTCGGCGGAACGGCCGACAGCACGTTCGACCTCAGCACCTACGGCGCCGCCAAGCAGTTCCGGCAGTTCGAGGCGTTGGAAAAAACCGGCAGCTCAATCTGGACGCTGACGGGCTCGACCACGGACACAGCAACCATGGATGTCCAGGGCGGCAGCCTCATCGTCAACGGCGGGATGCCCAACGTTGCGACGACGGTCAGCGGCGGCACCCTCGGCGGCAACGGCGCCATCGGCGATCTCACCGTGCTGTCGGGTGGCAGGGTCGCACCCGGCAATCTCGGTAAGCTCACGAGCTACGGCAATACCACGTTCAACGCCGGCTCGACCTACGCGATCTCCGTCAACGCGGCCGGACAATCCGACAAGATTGCCGCCGTAACCGCGACGTTGAACGGCGGCACCGTCGCCGTCACCACGCTTGCGGGCGCCTACGCCTCCTCGACGCAATATACCATCCTCAGCGCAGTGAGCGGCCTGACCGGAACCTTCTCCGGCATAACGATCAACGGATATAATCCGCAGTTCTTCACCTCCGCCCTCAGCTATGACGGGTTCTCTGTCTTCCTGACACTCAACTACAACACGGCCGCCTTCTCCACCGTCGCCCAGACGCAGAACCAGAAGGCCGTGGCGGGCGCACTGAGCGCATTCGGCGCGAACCTGCCCTTCCTCTCCTCCTTCGCAGGCCAGAGCGACGCCCAGCTCCGCTACAATCTCGATCAGCTCTCGGGCGAAGCTGCCACCGGCGCGCAGCAGGGCGCGTTCCAGTTCACCAGCCAGTTCCTCGGCCTCATGCTCGATCCGTTCGTGAGCGGACGCGGTGGCACGAGCGCCGGCGACACCGCGCTCGGCTTCAGCCCGGAGCGCGCCGCGCTGCCGGAGGATATTGCCCTCGCCTACAACAAGGTTCTGGGCGCCCCGCCGACGAAAGCTCCGGCCTTTGCGGAGCGCTGGACGGCCTGGGGCACGGCGTTCGGCGGCACCAATCGCACCAGCGGCGATCCCGTCGTGATCGGCAGCCATGATTTGAGCGCGCGCGCCGCAGGCGTTGCGGCCGGTGCCGATTATCATGTCAGCCGCGATGCGCTGATCGGCTTCGCGCTCTCGGGCGGCGGCACGAAATGGGACCTCGCGCAGGCGATCGGCGGCGGCAAGAGCGATGCGATGCAGGCCGGCGTCTACACCGCCATACGCAACGGGCCGGCCTATTTCGCTGCTTCTCTCGCCGCGGCCAATCATTGGATGTCGACCGACCGGCTCGCACCGTTCGGCAATCAGCTCACCGCGAAGTTCGACGCACAAACCGTCGGTGGCCGCATCGAGGGCGGCTATCGCTTCGCCACGCCGATCGGCGGCTTCACGCCATACGCTGCAGCGCAGGCGCAGGCGTTTCGCACGCCGACTTACACCGAGACCGATCCGGCCGGCAGCGGCTTCGGCCTGACCTATCAGGGACGCACCGCCTCCGACACCCGGAGCGAGGTCGGTGCGCGTTTCGATCGTGCGACACTGCTCACGCCGAACTCGGTCCTCACGTTGCGCGGTCGCGCGGCCTGGGCGCATGATTGGGTCAGCGACCCGACGCTCGTCGCTGCATTCCAGGCGCTGCCTGGCGCGAGCTTCATCGTGAATGGCGCGACGCCGGCAAAAGACGCCGCGCTCGCGTCCGCCGGTGCCGAGCTGAAGTTTTCGAACGGCGTCGCGCTGTCCGCCAGGTTCGACGGCGAGTTCGCGGCGCGCAGCACCACCTATTCCGGCACTGCGAGCCTGCGATACGCCTGGTAGCGGCGACGCCTCATCGAGATAACCCTGCGCCGACCGGCCGAATCCCGAGACCGGCAAGATGCGCGTCGATAAACTGTTCGATCTGCTGGCGCAGCATCTGCGGCGGCACGGCCACCATACGCTCCTCGAGGCCGAGCGAGATGATGCCGTGCACCGCGGAGAACAGGGTGCGCGACAGCAGCGCGATCTTCACGTCATCCGCATCCGGTAGCACCCGCACCAAAGGCGGGTGCATCAGCGCGAAGGCGTCCATCACCATCTGAAGGATGTCGTCCGGATAAGGACGATCGTCCTCCATCCGATGCTCGAACAGCGAGCGCAGCAGATTGGCGTGCTCCGCAAAGAATTCGAGATAGGTCTCGGCAAGCCCATAGAGCTGGCGAACGGGATCCTCTGCCGGGACCCCACGCAGCCGGGCCGTGAGCGCCTGAACGGTCTCCCGGTTGACGGTCAGGATCACCCCGTCGAAGTCGCCGAACTCGTTATAGACGCTGCCGACCGAGCACCCGGCGGCCTCCGCGACGTCCCGAACCTTGAGTGATCTCAATCCCTTAAGCGCAATGATGGTGCGGGCGATCTCCAGGATCTGGAGCCGGCGCCGATTTTTTTTCTGGTCCCGCAGCGATTCTTCTTGAACATTGTTCATTTTCAAGCTACCAATGTGAACATTGTTCAACTTAACCCGGAGACCTGCAAAATGCAAACCCTCGCTGTTGATATCGCCGCCACCTTCGTCGATGACGCCGCAGCCCTCGTGACCGACCTCGGCCGGGCCCTGCTCAAGTTCGCGATGGGCCCGATCGATCGCATCGCGAACGCCTGCGACATTGCCGGCGTGCTCGCCGAGCGGCGCGCGACCTTCCGGATGTGGCGGGCCAACCGTGGCCGCGTCCGTCGCGAAGGCCGCCGGTTCAGCCTGCTTGGTCGCCTCTCGCCCTTTCGCCACCTCGCCCATCTCACCTGAGACGCGCGCCGCGAAACGGCTCGAATGCAAGGAAAGGCCGCAATGAAGGGCTTACCATTTGCCGACATTCGCAGCCGATGTCGCGAGCCTAACCGGTGCGGTTCAGTTTTTGCTCACGGCCCGTCGCATATCCGGGTCAGAGCGGCCCTTCCGCCCAAAGCTGACGTGGCCGCAACGGGAAATTTGCGAACCTAACGAGACCATTTGGAGACCAACAGGATCAGAGGGACCAAGGGGACAGAGCAGACCGACGACAACAGTCACTCTGCAATCGCTCGTCCCACGCCCTTCCGGTCGTGACACTTTCACCGCCAAAGCAACAACCTCAGGCTGCCTTTCCAAAACAGGACTAGTCATGATCAGGGAATTGATGTCGTCACGCCGCTTCGCGCCGCTGTTCTGGGCGCAATTCTTTTCGGCGCTCAATGACAACGTGCTCAAGAACGCACTCGTCATCATCCTGCTTTACAGTGCCGCGACCGGCCATGGCGATGCGCTGGTGACGGTGGCAGGCGCCGTCTTCATCTTCCCCTACTTCATCCTGTCCGGGCTCGGCGGCCAACTCGCCGACAAATACGTCAAGTCCGTCGTCGCACGGCGGCTCAAATTCGTCGAGATCTTCGCCGCAGGTTTTGCCGCCGCCGGCTTCTTCCTGCATTCGGTGCCGCTGCTGTTCGCAGCGCTCGCACTGTTCGGCACCATCGCCGCCCTGTTCGGCCCCGTGAAATACGCCATGCTGCCGGACCAGCTCGAGCTCGGCGAGCTCGCGACCGGCAACGCGCTGGTCGAAGGCGCGACCTTCATGGCCATTCTGCTCGGCACCGTCGCCGGCGGCCAGTTCGTGGCCGGCTCGGCGCATATGGGCTGGGTCGCATCCGCCGTGATCGTGCTGGCCCTGCTGTCCTGGGCTTTCGCCTCCCGCATTCCGCAGACAACGCCCTCCGCGCCCGATCTGCCCGTCGACGCCAATCCCTGGACCTCGACGCTCGGCCTGCTCAAGACGCTCTACGCCGACCACCGGCTGTGGGACGGCACCGTGATCGTCTCCTGGTTCTGGCTGGTCGGGGCCATCGTGCTGTCGCTGCTGCCGGCGCTGATCAAGGAGGTGGTCGGCGGCACCGAGGGCGTGGTGACGCTATGTCTTGCGATCTTCGCGATCGGCATCGCCATCGGCTCGCTGTTTGCCGCAAGCCTGAGCCACGTTCGCCCGAACCTCGCGCTGGTGCCGATCGGCGCCGTCATCATGGGGTTTGCCGGCCTCGATCTCGCCTGGGCCATCGGTGTGACCACCAAGGGCCAGGACATCACCGCGGTCGATTTCGCGACCTCGTTCGCGGGGCTGCGCATGCTGGCCGACTTCGTCGCCTTCGCGTTCGGCGGCGGCCTGTTCGTCGTCCCGTCCTTCGCCGCGGTCCAGGCCTGGTCGGAACCTTCCGAGCGCGCCCGCATCATCGCCGCCGGCAACGTGCTCCAGGCTGCCTTCATGGTGATCGGCTCGCTGTTCGTCGCGCTGTTGCAGGCGGGTGGGCTGCATGTCGGCTGGATCTTCTTCGGCCTCGGCCTCGCCAGCTTCGGCGCGGTGTGGTTCGTGCTGACGAAATGGGGCAAGGAAGGCGTGCGCGATGCCGGCGGACTCTTGTTCCGCGCCCTCTTCCGCACCGAGGTGCGTGGCCTCGAAAACCTGCCGCCTCCGGGCACGCGCATGCTGATCGCGCCCAACCATGTCAGCCTGATCGACGGGCCGCTGCTGCACGCCGTGCTGCCGATCGACGCGAGCTTCGCGGTCGATACCGGCATTGCCAAAGCCTGGTGGGCCAAGCCGTTCCTGCGCGTGGTCAAGCATTACACCATGGATCCGACCAAGCCGCTCGCCGCCCGCGACCTGATCAAGCTCGTCGCCGCGGGCGAGCCTGTCGTCATCTTCCCGGAAGGACGCATCACGGTCTCCGGGTCGTTGATGAAGGTCTATGACGGCACCGCGATGATCGCGGACAAGGCCGACGCCGTCGTCGTGCCCGTCCGCATCGAAGGCGCCCAGCGCTCGCATCTCAGCTACCTCAACTCTAGCCAGATCAAGCGCTCGTGGTTTCCGCGGGTGACGGTGACGATCCTGCCGCCGGTCAAGCTGCCGGTCGATGAGGCGCTGAAGGGCAAGGCACGCCGCAATGCCGCCGGCGCCGCACTCCAGGACGTGATGATCGACGCGATGGTCAAGAACGCCATGCTCGATCACACCCTGTTCGAGGCGCTCGGGCACGCCTATCGCGACCGCGACACCGGCAAGGTGATCATCGAGGACGCGCTCGGCACCAAGCTGACCTATCGCAAGCTGATCCTCGGCGCGCAGGTCCTGAGCCGGAAGCTGGAAGACGGCACCTCCGCCGGCGAGAATGTCGGCGTGCTGCTGCCGAACTCCGCGGGCGTCGCCGTCGTCTTCATGGCGCTGCAAAGCATCGGCCGCGTGCCGGCGATGCTCAACTTCTCGGCCGGCCCGGTCAACGTCCTCGCCGCCATGAAGGCCGCGCAGGTCAAGACCGTGCTGACGTCAAAAGCCTTCATCGAGAAGGGCAAGCTCGACAAGCTGATGGCCGCGATCTCCGCGGAAGCGCGAGTAGTCTATCTCGAGGACGTTCGCGCCTCGATTGGCCTGGCCGACAAGATCAAGGGCCTGCTCGCGGGCACCAAGCCGCGCGTGTCCCGCCAGGCGAATGATCCGGCCGTCGTGCTGTTCACCTCGGGCTCGGAGGGCACGCCGAAGGGCGTGGTGCTGTCCCACCGCAACATCCTCGCCAATGCCGCGCAGGCGCTGGCGCGGGTCGACGCCAACGCCAACGACAAGGTGTTCAACGTGCTGCCGGTGTTCCACTCCTTCGGCCTAACCGGTGGAATGATGATGCCGATGCTCGCGGGCATTCCGATCTACATGTACCCCTCCCCGCTGCACTACCGGATCGTGCCCGAGCTGATCTACCAGACCGGCGCCACCATCCTGTTCGGCACCGACACGTTCCTCACCGGCTATGCGCGCTCGGCGCATGCCTACGACTTCCGCACCCTGCGTCTCGTGATCGCCGGTGCCGAGGCGGTCAAGGACCGCACGCGGCAGGTGTTCATGGAGCGCTACGGCATCCGCATTCTCGAAGGCTATGGCGTCACCGAGACGGCGCCGGTGCTGGCGATGAACACACCGATGGCCAACCGTCCCGGCACCGTCGGCCGCCTGTCGCCGCTGATGGAAAGCCGTCTCGATCCGGTCCCCGGCATCGAGGAAGGCGGCCGCCTCTCGGTGCGCGGGCCGAACGTGATGCTCGGCTACTTGCGGGCCGAAAATCCCGGCGTGCTGGAAAAGCTTCCCGAAGGCTGGCACGACACCGGCGACATCGTGGCGATCGACGCCGCCGGTTTCATCACCATCAAGGGCCGCGCCAAGCGCTTTGCCAAGATCGCGGGCGAAATGGTCTCGCTGTCGGCGGTCGAGGCCATCGCGACGGCGCTGTGGCCGCAGGCCGCTTCGGTCGCCGTGTCGATCCCGGACCAGCGCAAGGGCGAGCGCATCGTGCTGCTGACCACGGAGAAGAATGCCGAGCGCAGCGCGATGCAGGGCCAGGCCAAGACGATCGGCGCCTCCGAGCTGACCGTTCCCGCGACGATCATGGTGGTCGACAAGGTGCCGCTGCTCGGCACCGGCAAGACCGACTATGTCACGGCAACGACGATGGCCCGCGAGCAGGCGTCCTCGCCGGAGCGGGAGGTCGCGTAGGACAGATGGACGAGGCGCCTCAATCAGGCGACGCGCGATGCCCCGGAGTGGTTCTGCTTCACGGCATCGCGCGGACCTCGGCGTCCTTGACCAAGCTGGAACGGGCGCTCGAAGCGAGCGGGTTCGCGACACTCAACATCGACTATCCCAGCCGGCGCAAGCCGATCGCGGCCATCACCGACGACATTCATCCTGCGATCGCCCGTTTCGCCGAACGTGACGCGCCGCTGCATTTCGTCGCGCATTCGATGGGCGGCCTCGTCGCGCGCGCTTATATCGCAAGACACCGCCCGGCCCGGCTTGGCCGCGTCGTGATGCTGGGCACGCCGAACAGCGGCAGCGAGGTCGCCGACCTCCTGCGGGGATTTCCGCCCTACCGCGCATTCTATGGGCCAGCCGGCCTCGAGCTCACCACCACGCCTGCGACCGTGCCGAATGCCCTCCCCGCCATCGACTATCCGGTCGGCGTGATCGCCGGAACCCGCTTCATCGATCCCGTCGCCGGCCTCTTGGTTCTGCCGAAACCGAATGACGGACGCGTATCGGTGCAGAGCACGATGCTGGCCGGCATGACCGACCATGTCGTCGTCAAGGCGTCCCACACCGGGCTTCCGCGTCACGCCGCCGCGATCGAACAGACCATCGCCTTTCTGCGCGACGGCCACTTCCGGCCGACCTGATTAACTAGCCGAGCGCCGCTCCTGCGCGTAACGCACCAGCGCGGCGAAGCGATAGATGCCGTGCACGAACTTGCCGTAGGGCATGGTGATGAACAGTGCGAACACGGCGCCGAGGTGCAGCGCGAGCAGCGGCCCCATCGCGGCCGTCTCGCGCAGGATCAGCAGCAGCATGCCGGTGAGCCCGGTCAGGCACAGCATGGTGATGAAGCCGACGTCCATGCCGTAGCGGCTCTCGTCGAGCAACGCCGGATCGCGCCGCACCTTGGCCGTGAACAGGCCGACCGGGCCGATGATCAGGCCGATGCCGCCCAACGTGCCGAGCACGACCGGCAAGTCCCACCACGGATATGGCGCCTCGCGCCCGAGCAGATAGTGATAGAGCGTCGCGACCGAGGTCGCCGCAAAGCACAGCAGGAAGCCGTAGAAGGTCAGGTGGTGATACAGCTTGCGCCGGTCAGTTGGCTTGTCGTCCTCGTCGTAGCAGCCGACGCCGCCGCCATGGAGATAGCGCAGCTCACCGGCATCGCGGATCGCCTGGAAGATCGAGCCGCCGTCGGCGCGGCCACCGATGGTTGGACCGATGTCGCGCCAGAACGCGCGCACGCTTATGACGAGGGCCAGGATGGCATACAGGAAGGCGGCGCTGAACAGCGCAGCCATCGCATTGTGCGGCATCAATCTGTAGAACGCGCCGGGCCCGGTGTGGACGCCGAACAGCACGTTGCGATCGTTGAGACCGGCGAAGCCGAGGATGAACGCCGCCATGCTGAGCGCGGCGACGATGCTGATGACGAGGCCGTTGCGCGCGAAGGCGCCGGACAGCGCCTGCGGCCAGGCATAGGCCGCATAGGACTCGGCGCGCGCGACCGCGAGCGTCTTGGGAACGTTGACGTTGAACTCGTGCGGCGGCGAGAACTGGCAATCGACATAGCAGGCGCCGCAGGAATGGCAGAGATTGGCGAGATAGTTGAGATCTCCGTCGGAGAAGGCGCGCCGCATCTCCATCGCCGGAAATACTGCGCACAGTCCCTCGCAGTAGCGGCAGGAATTGCACACCGTCATCAGACGGTCGGCCTCGTCGAGGATTTTGGTTCCGTGCATGGCTCTACTTCGTCAGGCCCTTCGCCTCGAGCCATTTCTGGATCAGGCCCGCGACCTCGAGGTTGTTCTTGTCCATCATCACCATATGCGAATTGCCCTTGATGCCGGCCTGCGGGAGGTCGACAATGTCGACGCTGCCGCCGGCCGCCTTGATCGCGTCCGCAAAGGCGACGCCGTTGGCACGGATCTTGGGCCAGCGGGCATCGCGCTCGATATAGTCGCCATAGATGATGAGGGTCGGAATGTTCTTCAGCACATCCGCCTTGGCGGGGTCTCCGATGCCGGCCGGCTCGATCGCGATCAGCGCCTTGACTTTGTCGGGCCGTGCCTGCGCCGCCTTGAAGCCGAAGCTGCCGGCCTGGCTATGGAACAGGATCACCGACGGGCCGACGCGATCGATCTCGGCGATATAGGCCGCGACGGTCGCATCGTCCGTCGTCGTCCAACGCGGCACGTTCTGCTTGACGAAGTTCTCGTAGCCCTCGACCGGAAACTGGTTGCCCGGCAGCACCTTCCGCTTGGCAGGATCGGGATCGTAGGAGTTCGGCCCATCGCCGATGCGGAAACGCTCGAACGGATTGGCCGTGGTGAGGAAGACCGGCTCGCTCTTGAAAATGTCAGGATATTGCGCCCAGCCTGCACGTCCCCGCTCCACCGCATCGGAATTATAGACCGCCCATCCCTTGCGCAGAAAGTAGTTCAGCCAGCCTTCGCGTCCGTCGGGCGTGGTCTCGTAGGTGACGCCGGTCAATCCGCCGCCATGCCACATCAGCAGCGGATAGGTCCCCTTCTCATTGGCGGGCAGGAAATATTGCACGTACATCTGCTCGACCTGATACGTGCCATTGGGATCGACCTTGGCCGGCACGCCGCCGGGCGTGAACATGACCTCCTTCACCGGCTTGCCGGAGATTTCGACGAGACGCCCGCCGACATGGAACGAGCCCATGTCGCGCAGGGTGATGGGCTCGGCGGCGCGGGCGTGGCCGGCGATCAGCAGCGCCGTGATCGAGGCAATGGCAATGCGCGACATGGTTTCTCCCTTTGTCTTTCTTCTTGATCGCTAGTTCTTGGCGTGGCGTGCCGCTTCCCGTCCCGCGATGCGTCCGAACACGCTGCCGATGGTCATGCCCATGCCGGCCGCATAGCCCTTGCCGAGCACATTGCCCGCCATGATCTCGCCGGCCGCGAACATGTTGGCGGACGGCTTGCCGTCAGCCATCAGCATCCGCGCCTCCTTGTTCACGCGCGTGCCGAGATAGGTGAAGGTGATGCCGGGCCGGACCGGATAAGCGAGATAAGGCGGCGTCTCGATCTTGCGCGCCCAATGCGTCTTGGGCGGCGTGATGCCCTCGGTCACGCAGTCATCCAGGATCGTGTGGTCGAAGGTGCCGGGGCGCACCGCGGCGTTGAACTCGGTGATGGTCTTTTCGAGCGCGGCCCGATCGAGCTCCAGCTTGCCGGCAAGCTCGGCGATGGTCTGTCCGGCGATCGGCGGGAACAGCGTCGGCATGAAGCTCGTCACGACAGTGGAGTCGAAGATGATGTAGGCGATCTGGTCCGGCTGGGCCGCGACCAGTCGGCCCCAGATGGCGTAGCGCTTCGGCCAGATGTCCTCGCCCTCGTCGTAGAAGCGCTGGGCGTGCTTGTTGACGACGATGCCGAACACGACGGAGTCGTGGCGCGTGATGATGCCGCCGTCGAATTTCGGCGCGCGGGCGTCGATCGCGACCGCATGGCACTGCGTGGGATCGCCGACCTCCTGCACGCCCTTGTCGAGCAGCATCTTCAGGATCGAGCCGCGATTATAGGGCGTGCCGCGGATCAGGAAATTGTCGGCGGCCTCCCCCCAGTATTGCTTTAGCCATTCGATGTTGGCCTCGAACCCGCCGGCGGCGGCGACCAACGAGGTCGCGCGGATCTCCGTCTCGCCGTTGATCGGCCGGTTGAGGCGCGCGGCGAGGAACATGCCGTCCTCGATCACGAGGTCGGTGACCTCGGCGTCGTATTCGACATCGACGCCGAGCCGTTCGGCGGTGAGATAGAGCGCATTCAGCATTGCCCGGCCGCCGCCGAGGAAGAACGAGTTGGTGCGGCCGAGGCTCAGCGTGCCGCCGAGCGAGGGTTGCCAGCGCACGCCCTGCTCCACGATCCAGTTCAGGATGTCCTTGGACTCCCGGATCATGTGACGGGCCAGTTCCTCATCCGTCTTCCCGCCGGTGACGCGCAACAGATCCTCCCAGAACTCCTCCTCGGTGTAGGGGCCGGTGAGGATTTCCGTGGCGGCGTCATGGGCGCAGCGCATGTTGCGGGTGTGACGGGTGTTGCCGCCGCGGTAGAATTTTGGCGCGCCTTCGAGCACGAGGACGGAGGCACCGCCTCGCCGGGCGCTGATCGCCGCGCACAGCGCCGCGTTGCCGCCGCCGATCACCAGCACATCGTATTTGCTGCTCATGCCGTCTGCCCGATGCGACGAGGTCGGAGAAGTTCTGCCCGCCGGCAGGCCTCGCTACGCCAGCCCGCCATTGCGCACTTTTGTATACAAAGATATACAGAACATCCGCAAGCGGCATCTCTGCATGGGCAAGATGCGCCTTGCGCTCCGAGGGGAACATGGCCAGACGTCCGGCAAAGGCAAGCGGATCAATCGCCCGCGGCGCTGGTGTCGCGCTGGGCGAAGCCGTGTTCCGCTCGCTGTGCGAGGCGCTGCAGGCCGGCAGCTACCGCGCCGGCGACCGCCTGCGCGAGGAGGAGGTCGCCCAGCGGCTCAAGGTCAGCCGCACACCGGTGCGGGAAGCACTGGGCCGGCTCGCGGCGCGCGGTTTCGTCGAGCCCGCCGGTGGCCGCGGCCTGATCGTGCGCAACCTCGACATTTCAGAGGTGCTCGAGCTCTACGCCATGCGCGAGATCATGGAGGGTGCCGCCGCGCGCCTCGCCGCCGGGCATGCCTCGGCCACGGAGATCGACGCACTCCGGGATATCGAACAGGTCTTTGTCGAGGCGTCCACGACCGACACCGCCGAGATGGCGAGGCTCAACCGCGCCTTCCACGAGGCGATCTGCCGCGCCGCACGCAACCGCTATCTCGACAACGCTTCGCGGGAATTGCAGGACTGGATCGCCCTGCTCGGTCCGACCACCTTCACAGTGACCGGACGCCCCTCGACCAGCCATGGCGAGCATCAGGCCATCATCGACGCGATCGCCGCGCGCGACGGCGACAAGGCCGAGCAGCTTGCGCGCGCGCATATCCGGGAAGCGCTGCGCTGCCGGCTGAAGCTGTTGCAGAAGCAGTAGACGAGCCGCTCACGCGAGCACGTCCGCGACGACCGCCTTCAGGACATCCCTGACGTCACCGGGCTTCAGCCGCACCTGCAAGCCACGCTGGCCGCCATTGAGATAGACGAGGTCATGCAAGAGCGCGCGCTGCTCGATCACGGTGCGCACGAGCTTGCGCTGCCCGAACGGGCTGATGCCGCCGACCTTGAAACCGGTGACGCGTTCGGCCTCCGGCGGCTTCATCATCTGCGCCGACTTGCCGCTCGCGGCCGCCGCTAGCTTCTTCATCGAGACCTCCTGATCGGACGGCACGATGACGCAGACCGGCTTGCCGTCCACCAGCGCCATCAGCGTCTTCAGGACACGCGCGGGGTTCTCACCGAGCGCGGCGGCGGCCTGGAGCCCGATGCTCTCGGCGTCGGGATCGTAGTCGTAGGTGTGAACGGTGAAGGCGACGCGAGCGGCTTCAAGCGCGCGCGTGGCTGGGGTGACTTTGGACATGGGTGATGTCTAGCATCGGTGCGGCGCGGCGCGAAGCGACGAGGGACGCTCGGCACGATCTCTCCCCGAGGTCGTCCTGGCGAAAGCCAGGACCCATTACCCCAGGGGGGAGTTTGGAGCACACTTGGCGCCCGGGAGTGCTACCGCCCCAATCGAGAGATCACGCGGTATGGGTCCTGGCTTTCGCCAGGACGACACCTGAGTGTTCGGCTGACACCAGAACCACGCAACCTAGGTCGAGACTACTCCGCCGCGTCGCGCATCTCCGCGCGCTCGGCCCGGGCCGCGCAGAACTTGAACTCTGGGATCTTGCCGAACGGATCGAGCGCGGGGTTGGTGAGCAGGTTCGCCGCCGCCTCCGCGTAGCAGAACGGCATGAACACCATGTTCTCCGGCACGTCGCGGTCGGAGCGGACCTTGACCTCGACGGCGCCGCGCCGGGTCTCCAGACGAATGAAATCGCCCGGCGCGAGCTTCTTCTTGCGCATGTCCTTCGGCGACATGAAGGCGACCGCCTCCGGCTCGATCTGGTCGAGCACCTGCGCGCGGCGCGTCATCGAGCCGGTGTGCCAATGCTCCAGCACGCGGCCGGTCGACAGCACCATCGGATATTCGGCGTCGGGCAGCTCGTCCGGCGGGATGACCTTGGCCGGCACGATCTTGCCGCGGCCGCTCGCGGTCGGGAAGCCCGTGGTGAAGATGATCTCGTTGCCGGGCTTGTTCGGATCGTCGGCTGGATAGGTGACGGCGCCTTCGCGCACCAGCCGCTCCCAGCTGATGTTCTTCAGCGACGGCATCAGCTCCGCCATCTCTGTATAGACGTCGCCGGGGCCGGCATAATTCCAGGGCAGGCCCATGCGCTTGCCGATCTCCTGGATGATCCAGAGATCCTGCCGCGCATCGCCCGGCGGCTTGATCACCTGGCGCGCGAGCTGCACGCGGCGGTCGGTGTTGGTGAAGGAGCCGTCCTTCTCGGCGAAGGCCGAGGCCGGCAGGATGACGTCGGCGTGGAACGCAGTCTCGGTGACGAAGAGATCCTGCACCACGAGATGATCGAGCATGGCGAGCGCGTGGCGCGCATGCTGCAAGTCGGGATCGGACATCGCGGGGTTCTCGCCCTCGATATACATGCCCTTGATCTCGCCGGCGTGGATCGCGTTCATGATCTCGACCACGGTCAGGCCGCGTACGGGATCGAGGTCCTGCTGCCACAGCTTTTCGAATGCACCGCGCAGGTCGTCGCGGCCGACCGGCTGGTAATCCGGCAGAAACATCGGGATCAGGCCGGCGTCGGAGGCGCCCTGCACGTTGTTCTGGCCGCGCAGCGGATGCAGGCCGGTGCCGGGACGGCCGACCTGGCCGGTGATCAGCGCCAGCGCAATCAGGCACCGCGCATTGTCGGTGCCGTGGACGTGCTGGCTGATGCCCATGCCCCAGAAGATGATCGACGATTTTGCCCGCGCATAGGTGCGCGCGACCTCGCGCAGCGTCTGCGCCGGGATGCCGCAGATCGGCTCCATCTTCTCCGGCGTGAACTCCTTGATCTTCTCCTTGAGGTCCTCGAAGCCCTCGGTGTAGCCGGCGATGTACTGGTCGTCGGTCAGACCCTCGGTGATGATCGTGTTGATCATCGCGTTCAGCATGGCGACGTCGGAGCCGGGCTTGAACTGCAGATGCCTGGTCGCATGACGCGACAGCGACTGCCGGCGCGGATCCATCACGAACAGTTTTGCGCCGTTCTGCTTGACCGCGTTCTTGATGAAGGTCGCGGCGACCGGATGGTTCACGGTCGGGTTGGCGCCGATCACGATGATGACCTCGGCATCCATCGCGGCGGAGAACGGCGCCGACACCGCACCGGAGCTCAGGCCTTCGAACAGCGCCGCGACCGAGGAGGCGTGGCACAGGCGGGTACAATGGTCGACATTGTTCGAACCAAATCCGGTGCGCACCAGCTTCTGGAACAGGTAGGCCTCTTCGTTCGAGCCCTTGGCCGAGCCGAAGCCGGCCAGCGCCTTCACGCCCTTCTCGTCGCGGATCTTGACGAGGCCCTTGGCCGCGATGTCGAGCGCCTCTTCCCAGCTCGCTTCACGGAAATGGGTGAAGGGATTGGCCGGATCGACCTGGTCGTTGGCGTCCTTCTTCGCATTCGGCAGCCGCACCAGCGGCTTGGTCAGGCGGTGCGGATGGTGGATGTAGTCGAAACCGAAGCGGCCCTTGACGCAGAGGCGATTGTGGTTGGCGGGGCCGTCACGGCCTTCCGCGTAGATCACCTTCTCGTCCTTGACCTCATAGGTCACCTGGCAGCCAACGCCGCAGAACGGACAGAGCGAATCGACCTTCTTGTCCGCATAGGTGACGCGAGTCTGGTTGTCGTCGAGCATCACGGCCGGCATCAGGGCGCCGGTCGGACAGGCCTGCACGCATTCGCCGCAGGCAACGCACGTGGACTCACCCATGGGATCGTCGAAGTCGAACACGATCTTCGAGCCATGGCTGCGATAAGCCATGCCGATGACGTCGTTGACCTGGACCTCACGGCAGGCGCGCACGCAGAGGCCACACTGGATGCAGGCATCGAGATTGACGCGCATCGCCGGATGGCTGGCGTCGGTCTCCCAGCGTTCGGCGGCGGGGAAGCGGCTCTCGGTGACGCCGGTCGTCTCGGCCCAGTGCCAGAACTTCGAATCCGGATCGTGCGAGGTCTCGCGCGCCGGCTGGTCGGCGACGAGCAGCTCCATCACCATTTTTTGCGCCGACACCGCACGCGCGGATTCCGTCTTCACCTTCATGCCGACGGACGGCGTGCGCTTGCAGGACGCCGCCAGCACGCGCTCGCCCTCGATCTCGACCATGCAGGCGCGGCAATTGCCGTCGGGCCGATAGTCGGGCGCCGGCGAGTAGCAGAGATGCGGAATGTCGCGACCCTGACGTTTGGCGACCTGCCAGATCGTCTCGCCGGGATTGGCCTCGACCTGCTTGCCGTCGAGCTCGAACGTAATCTTCGTCATTCGGCCGCTTCCTTGAACTCGTCAGGGAAATATTTGATCACGGAGGACAGCGGATTCGATGCCGCCTGTCCGAGCCCGCAGATCGAGGCATCGCGCATCGCCTGGCTCAATTCTTCCAGCAATGCCCGGTTCCAGACCGGCTTCTGCATCAGCAGCGCCGCCTTCTGGGTTCCGACGCGGCACGGCGTGCACTGGCCGCAGCTCTCGTCCTCGAAGAACTTCATCAGGTTCAGCGCGGCTGCGCGCACGCTGTCCTTCTGCGACAGGATGACGATCGCCGCCGAGCCGATGAAGCAGCCGTATTTCTCCAGCGTGCCGAAATCGAGCGGGATGTCGTCCATCGATGCCGGCAGGATGCCGCCGGAGGCGCCGCCGGGCAGATACGCATAGAACTGATGACCGTCGGCCATGCCGCCGCAATATTCGTCGATCAGCTCGCGCACGGTGATACCCGATGGCGCGAGCTTCATGCCGGGATTTTTCACGCGGCCCGAGACCGAGAAGCTGCGGAGGCCATGACGCTCATGGCGGCCGTGGCCCTTCCACCAATCGGCGCCCTTCTCGACGATGTCGCGCACCCACCACAGCGTCTCGATGTTGTTGATCAGCGTCGGCAGACCGAACAGGCCGACCTGGAACGGATAAGGCGGCTTGTGCCTGGGCAGGCCGCGCTTGCCCTCGATGCTTTCCAGCAGCGAGGATTCCTCACCGCAGATGTAAGCGCCGGCGCCGCGGCGCATGTGCAGCGTCGGACCGCCCGCGGGCAGCTTTGCGATCTCGCGCTCGAGGAGCTCGCGCGAGGCCGGATATTCGTCGCGCAGATAGATGTAGACGTCGGAGGCCTGCACCACATGCGCGCCGATCAGCATGCCCTCGATGAAGCGATGCGGGTCGCTTTCGAGATAGACGCGGTCCTTGAACGTGCCGGGCTCGCCCTCGTCGCCGTTGATCGCCATCAGCCGCGGACCGGGCTCGCCCAGCACGGCGCGCCATTTGCGTCCCGTCGGGAAGCCGGCGCCGCCGAGGCCGCGCAGCGAGGCATCGTCGAGCGACTTCAGGAGATCGTCTGTCGACAGCGCGCCCGAGCGCAGGCGGCCCAGCAGCTTGTAGCCGCCGCCGGCCACATAGGCGTCGTAGTCGACATAATCAGGCAGATGCGCGTGGGTGTCGCCGGCATTCGCGGCCGCCATCACATTGGCGACGGTCGCATGGTCGACGAAGTTGTGGCCGACTTCGGCGGCAGGCGCGGTATCGCAGCGACCGACGCAGGGCGCGCGCACGACGCGGATGCCGGGGCCGGACGCACTCTGAAGATCCTCCAGCAGCTTCTCGCCGCCGAGCATGGCGCAGGTCAGCGAATCGCAGACACGGATCGTCAGCGGCGGGATGTTGGGCTCGCCCTCCTTCACCACGTCGAAATGCGCGTAGAAGGTCGCGGTCTCGAACACTTCGGCGAAGGCGAGCTTCATCTCGTCGGCGAGCGCGGCAAGGTGCGCGGCCGATATCTGGTGATATTTGTCCTGGATCAGGTGCAGATATTCGATCAGGAGGTCGCGCCGCCGCGGCCTGTCGCCGAGCAGCTGCTCGATCTCGTGCGCGGCGATCGGATCGACCTGCCGCCCCTTGGGCGTGGCCTTGGCGCGTCGGCGTCCCTCACCGGGATGCTCGAACGGGCGGACCTTCTGCGCGTCGTGGCTCATCGATTCGTCTCGATCTCGTCTTTTAGAACGGCTCCAGTTCTAGCTTCTGGCATGCCAGATGCCAAGCAAATTATCATGCTCGCGGAAGCAGTTAAGCGCAGCCAAAGGGCAACCCTGGATCGCTGCCCGGACACGGCCTTGCGTTCGTCCAACGCGCCAACTGATAGAACGAAGCCTGAATTGGTCTGGAGATCAATAAAGGCTTCCTATGCTGCGATAGCGAAATCGTATCGAGCTCCCGCTCCGAGGCTACAGGTGACCCACCATGCCCCCGACGCTGATGGGTCAGCTCTTTCCCATGCACTCCTCGATATAGAACCAGCGGTCATCGCCAGCCAGCCCCTTGGACTTCACCTCGGCGCGGCAGGCCTTGAGCTTCGGCTTGTTGGCCGCCCACTTGGCCTTCATGTCCTTCAGCTTCTGCATAGTGAGCTTGATCTTGCCCGGCTTGGCTTCGGTCGTCGCGGCCGGTGCAGCGGGTGCGGTTGCGGTCTGTGCAGACGCGGTGTGGAGGCCCGCGGCCAGCAGCATGGCGGCGAGGCAGATACGGGTGCGAAGCATAGAGGTCCCCTAAGTCTCATTCTTGGTGATGTCTAAAAGGCGAACGCCGCGGGACGCCGATGATGAGCATCCCGCGACTGTGTTGATGGCGATCAGAATATCTTGACCGCGCTCTCCAGCGTCTTCCAGACACCCCAGAGCAGGGGAACGCCGACGAAGGCCCAGAAAAGCGCCGCCTTGGCGTCGAGCCCGCCAAAGCCGATGCCGTAGGAGCCGTGCGGTCCCGCGGCCGCCGCGCTGGCACTGGCCGCCTGCAGCTTGGCAACGTCGGCCTCCTTCATGTGCCACTTCGCGTCGACCGGCTTGACCAGATAGTTGCAGATCAGGCCCGCGATCAGCATCGCGCACAGGATGTACATCGTCGTGTTGTAGAGCTGGTCGCGCGGCACGCCGGCCGCGAGCTGGAACTCGCGGATGTAGTTCACGACGACCGGGCCAATGATGCCGGCCGTCGACCACGCCGTCAGCAGCCGGCCGTGGATGGCGCCGACGAACTGGGTGCCAAACATGTCGGCCAGATAGGCCGGCACGGTGGCAAACCCGCCGCCATACATCGACAGGATGATGCCGAAGCCGAGCACGAACAGGAGCTTCGAGCCCATCGCCGCAAAGGTCGGCGCCAGCGCGTAGAGCACGATGCCGAGGATGAAGAACGTGTAGTAGGTGTTCTTGCGCCCGATCTTGTCCGACAGCGACGCCCAGAAGAAGCGGCCGCCGATGTTGAACAGCGACAGCAATCCGGCGAAGCCCGCGGCGATCGCGGCGATCTGCGCCTTCTGCCCGGCATCGAGTGCGTTGAAGCCGACGTCAGGCAGGCCGATCAGCTTGCCGCCGAAGATCTCCTGGAGCATCGGCGAGGCCATGCCGATCACGCCGATACCCGCCGACACGTTCAGGCAGAGCACCCACCAGATCAGCCAGAACTGCGGGGTCTTGTGCGCGTCGTTGAGATGGACGTTGTTCTTCGAGATCATCGCGTTGGCCTTGACCGGCGGGGTCCAGCCCTCGGGCTGCCAGCCGGGCGGCGGCAGGCGATAGCGGAATGCGCCGATCATCATGAACACGAAGTAGATGACGCCCATCGCGACGAAGGTCTCCCAGACGCCGACCGAGGTCGGGGTCTTGAAATAGTTCATCAGCAGGTTCGCCAGCGGCGCGCCGATCATGGCGCCGCCGCCGAAGCCCATGATGGCCATGCCGGTCGCCATGCCGCGGCGGTCCGGGAACCATTTCACCAGCGTCGACACCGGCGAGATGTAGCCGAGGCCAAGACCGATGCCGCCGATCACACCCGAACCCAGCCACATCAGCCAGAGCTGGTGGGTGTAGATGCCGATCGCGCCGAGGAAGAGTCCGCCGCACCAGCACAGCGCCGAGACGAAGCCGGCCTTGCGCGGACCGACCCGTTCGAGCCAGCCGCCCCACAGCGCGGCGGAGACGCCCAGCAGCACGAAAAACAGCGTGTACATCCAGCCTAGGCTTGCAACCTTCCAGTCGCAGGTGGTGGTGAACAGCTCCTGCACCAACGACATGTCTGCGCACGCCTTCGGCGCGGTCACGCCGATCGCGCGCGACAGCGGCAGCCAGAACACCGAGAAGCCGTAGGCCATGCCGATGCAGAGATGGATGCACAGCGCTGCCGGCGGCACCAGCCAGCGATTGAAGCCGGCGGTCGCGATCGTGCGTTCACGATCGAGGAAGCCGGAGGCACCAACAGGTGCAAGAACGGTATCGGCAGTTGTCATAAGCATTACCTCCAAAGCGTGGCCTTGCCGGCGCATCCGTTTGAGACCGGTCGCACGCGTGCTGGGCAGCCGCGCATGACCGGTCGAACTTCATGCCGAAGTGGAATCGTCTCGCGCGCATCTCGTCGTGTGCGCCAAGCAAGCTGCTGATCGCGGGTGATGTCCCTTCGCCTCGCAAGCAGCGTTGCAGTGACGGCTATCGCGCCCTCATCCCCCTCAACACCCTGTCTTGGAATGAGCAACGCGCGTGCCAGATATCGCGCCATGACGAATCAATGACTTCCCGCAGCGCAACGTGCCGCGCGGGACAAAATGTCCTGAACTCCTCGGACAAAATGTCCAATCAAGTCGCCTCGGGCAGCCACACCGTGAATGTACTCCCGGAACCGACGCGGCTCTCCGCGGTGATCTGTCCGCCCTGGCGCTTGATCAGCGTCTGGCTGATGGAGAGGCCCAGCCCGGTGCCTTGCCGCCGTTTCGTCGTGTAGAAGGGATCGAAGATCTTTTCGATCACCTCAGTGCTCATGCCGATGCCGGTGTCGGCGACCTCGATGGCGACGCCTTGATGGCCGTCGCGCTCGGCATCGAAGGCGCGGAGCGTCAGGGTTCCGCCATCCGGCATGGCGTGGATCGCGTTGACGATCAGATTGACCAGCACCTGCTGCAGCTCGTTGCGGTTCATCAGCACCAGACGGCTGGCGCGGTCGTCCCTGATGACGGCGATGTCGGTCTTGTTCAGGAGATGCTGCACCAGCGGCAGACAGTCCGACATGATGCTCGCCGGCGCATGGCGCTCGACATAGCCGGCATATTCCTCCGGCCTTGCAAACTGCAACAGCTTGGTCACGATCTGGCTGATGCGGTGAATCTGCTCGTCGAGCAGGCGGAACTCGACCTTCGCCTTGTCGGCATCAGCCCCGAACACACTGCGGATGACGTCGAGATTGCCCTGCATCACCGCGATCGGATTGTTGATCTCGTGTGCGACGCCCGCGGTGATCTCGCCGATCGCAGCCAGCTTCTCCGACATGATGAGCTGCTTGGTGGTTGTCTCGAGCTTGAGATTGGCGTGCTCGAGGTCCCGGGTCCGCTCCCGCACGCGGACGTTCAGCTCCTCGTTCCATTCGCGGAGCTGCCGGTCGCGTTCCTGGATCTGGTCGAGCAGGCTGTCGAGATGAACCGCGACGCGGCCGATCTCGTCACCCGAGACAGGCATCTTGGTGCGGGCGGAGAGGTTTCCCCGCTCCACCTCGCCAATCGTCGCGGTGACCCGCTCCAGCGGCATGAAGATCGAGCTCGCCCAGCGCAGAAAGATCGGTACGGTCGCGGCAGTGATCGCAATGAACGCCGCGATGACAATCACCAGCGTCTGGTACTTGGCTTCGCTGAAAGGCTTTTCCAGAAAGCCGACATAGAGCATGCCGACGCGCTTGCCATAACTGTCGACCAGCGGCTCGTAGGCGGAAATGTACCAGTCATTGACCACAAAGGCGCTGTCGAGCCAGGTGCGTCCCTCGCCCAGTACGGCGGAGCGTACCGCCGCCGAGACGCGCGTGCCCAGCGCGCGCCGCCCCTCGAACAGACGGACGTTGGTCGAGATCCGCACGTCCTCCAGGAACAGCGTCGCGGTGCCCTGGCTGCCCTCCGGCAGGCTCGCCGCGCGATAGACGAGGTCGTTGATCGTGTCGATGAATTCGAGATTCTGGTTGAGCAGCGTGCCTCCGACCAGCGCCGCGGCGCCGCCGTCAGGCAGCATCGCGCGGCTCGCCGCATGCACGACCATGCCGCGCGTCTCCGTGCTGCGGTCAGTCGGCACCGCGTTCGGCGTCGGCACGAGGTCCAGGCGCGCGCGCTCGGCCAGGGTCGGCGAGATCGCGGCGAGCTCGTCATTGGAAAAAATGTCGATGCCCGTCGCCGGAACCTGACCCGACAGCGCCGACATGATGATCGGCCAGTCGTTTCTCGGTTGATGCTGCAACGGCGGCGATGAGGCCAGGATGTCGCCGCGGCCGTTGGTCAGATACAGGAAGTCGAGACCGATTTCCTTGCGGGTCTCGTCGAGCAGATCGCGCAGGGAGCCGCGCGCATCCGGCGCCAGCACCTCGTGGAAGCGGGCCGACAGGCCGAGCGCCCGGAGCTGGACGCCGGTCTTTTCGAGGATGCGGGCGAGATATTGGTGGGCGATGGTGAGATCGCCGTTCACCTTGGAGATCAAGGTCGCGTCGAATTTTGCGTTCCAGCGATAGATCGCAACGCCGAGCAAGAGCGGCAGGATGACCAGCATCGGCAACAGCGCGATCGCGAGCAGCCGGAAGCGCACGGAGCGTCCCCGCACGGGCTCATCGCTGCGGCCGGCCGCATCAGACATCCCACAACGCGCATTTGCGGTCGATGGTCTTGCGCGAGATACCGAGCCGCCGCGCCGCCTCCTCGCGATTGCCACTGACCTCTTTCAGCACGCCGAGAATGTGACGGCGCTCGAGCTCCGCGAGACTGTCGGCAGGCGCGGACTGGCCGTCGTTGCGGGGACCGGCGAAGTCGTCGGGGAAAGCGCCGAGAATCAGCGTGCGCTCGATCAAATTGCGCAGCTCGCGCACATTGCCCGGCCAGTCATAACTTGCGAGCGCCGCGCGCACCGAAGCGTCGATCGGGACCGGTGGCATGCCGAGCTGCGTCGACAGCTTGCTCATGAAGATGGCGGCGAGCTCCTGCACGTCGTCGCCGCGATCCTTCAGGAGCGGCAGGTGGATCTGCATCACGTTGAGGCGGTAGAACAGATCGGCTCGAAAGCGGCCCTTCTCGACCTCCTTCTGGAGCTCGGCATTGGTTGCGAAGATGAAACGCAAGTCGACCGGAACCTCGCGCTCGGATCCGACGGGACGGACGCGGCGGTCCTCGAGCACGCGGAGCAGCTTGCTCTGCATCGGCAGCGGCAGCTCGCCAATCTCGTCGAGGAACAGCGTGCCGCCATGCGCATACAGGAACAGGCCTTCGCGCCCGGAATCGGCGCCGGTAAAGGCGCCCTTGATGTGTCCGAACAGCTCGGCCTCGATCATGTCGGGCGGGATCGCTGCGCAATTCACGGGCACGAAGGGCTTGTCGGCGCGGTCGGACAGCGAGTGGATCGAGCGCGCTGCCACTTCCTTGCCGGTGCCGGATTCGCCGGTCAGGAGAACCGAGGTCGGCAGGCGCGCAACGCGTGCGATGGTCTCACGCACGCGTAGCGTCGGCGCCGACTGTCCGATCAGGTTGTCGCGCAGGAAGGTGCGGTCGGACGAGGCGCGCAAGGCGTAGCGCAGGACATAGTTCTCGCGCTGGAGGCGGACACGGTCGAGGCATCGCGCCACCGCGTTGAGGATCTGGTTGGAGCGGAACGGCTTGAGCACGAAATCGGCCGCGCCGGCGCGCAGGGCCTGGATCGCGGTGTCGAGGTCGGCATAGGCGGTGATCAGGATCGCGTCGGCGAAAAAGCCGACAGCGCGCTGCTCTGCGAGCCAATCGACGCCATTCTTGCCCGGCATGATGTTGTCGAGAATGACGACGTCGTAGCGGTTGGAATCGAGCTTGCGCGAGGCCTGATCCGTGTCGGCCGCCTCGTCCACCAGCTTGCAGCGCGGCGCAAGCGTGCGCGACAGGAAATTGCGCATGCCCGGCTCGTCGTCGACGATCAGGATGGAGGCCTGCGCCAGTGCGCTGAACTCGGGACCTGTGGCCGTCTTGCCGAGCTTGACGGCAGGCTCGCGGGCCGCCGCGGAACCTGCAGCTGCGCTTGCCTTCGATGTTGAGAGATTCATGCCCGACGTCTTAGGTTTGAGATCATCCACCGCAACAACCGGGCCTTTTCGCATTGCAGCGAAGCTCCCGCCGTTCCCCAGGGGGCGCAGCATAGTCAAGCGTTGCGGCCGTGAACATTCGCCTTTCTACGGGCCGTCGCTCTTTTCGACCAGGAACACGATGCGCGCCTCGTTGCGCTCGGTGATCTCGACCTTGTCGCCGGTCTCGCGGATCAGGTTGGGGATGTCGATCACCGAGAGGGGATCGGTGCAGTGGACCTCGAGCTGGTCCCCTGCCTTGAGCGGCTTGAGCGCCTTGCGGGTCTTGAGGGCCGGTAGCGGGCATTTCAGCCCGGTGAGATCGAGAGTCGTCCTGGTCATCGCGGCAACATGGCGGGACGGGCAGGCGGCGTCAACGCGGGCATCAGATCAGGCCGGCGTAGGGCAGGAAGCCGACGCTCTGCCCGGGCTCGACGCCCGTGACGGCTTCACCGAGCTCGACCAGGCCGTCGGTCTCGAACAGCGACGACAGCAGTCCGGCGCCCTCGCGCGGGAACTTGGTTACCTCGAGCGTACCGTCCTGCCCCTTGCGGAGGAAGACGCGGACATATTCGCGCCGGCCTTCCTTCTTCCTGTAGGTAAACGCAGCCCGCACCGGGATCGGCAGCAGCGGCTCCGGGAGGGCACCCGCCAGCGCCAGCACCGTCGGCCGCACCACATGGACGAAGGTGACGAAGCTCGCGACGGGATTGCCGGGCAGGCCGATCAGCGGCGTGCCGCCGATGATGCCCATCGCCACCGGACGGCCCGGCTTGATCGCCATCCGCCACAGCACGAGCGAGCCGACGCTCTCGACCGCCGCCTTGACGTGGTCCTCCTCGCCGGTCGAGACGCCGCCGGTGGTGAGAATCAGATCATGCGCGCCTGCTACCTCCTTCAGGCCGCTCGCAAGCGACGTTCGCTCGTCGCGCAAAATGCCGAGATCGCTGACCTCGCAACCGAGCCGGCGCAGCATTGCCATCAGCATGAAGCGATTGGAATCGAACAGCTGCGCGGTCGCGCGCGGCTCGCCCGGCGAAGCCAGCTCGTCGCCGGTCGAGAACACCGCGACACGGATGCGCCTGACCACATCGAGCCTGACAAGGCCGAACGCCGCGGCAAGCGCGATATGCTGCGGCCGCAAGCGCTGGCCGCCGCGCAGCGCAACCTGTCCCTTCGGAATGTCCTCGCCGGCGGGGCGGACATTCGCGCCCGGCTTCAGCCCCGGCGGAAGCACGATCCGGCCGGAATCGTCGATGCGGACATCCTCCTGCATGAAGACGGTTTCGGCCTCCGGCGGCATCGGCGCGCCCGTGAAGATTCGCGCGGTGTGGCCGGGCTTGATCGGTGCCTGCGCAAGACCACCGGCCTGGATGCGGCCGTCGAGCGGGAATGCCTGCTCCGCAGCTTGCGGAAGGTCCGCGTTGCGCACGGCATAACCGTCGACCGCAGAGTTGGTGAACGGCGGCAGCGGCAAGGGCGCTGCAATATCGCGCGCCAGCACGCGCCCGTCAGCATCGACGAGCGCCACGGTTTCCAGATCGACAATCGCGTTGACGCGCGCCGTGATCAGGCCAACGGCCTCGTCGACCGACATCATCGGTCCGCCGAAGGCAAAGCAATCGTCCGACAGTTGCGCCATGGTGCCTCGTCAGCGTGTCGCGGCGCTTCTTGCCACCGCTTCCTCGACCGGCATCGCCGCACGCAGCAGCAGCGCGGCCACAGCGGGGATATCATCGAGATGGACGGTCGGCAGCCGGGTTTCAATGGCGGTGTCGGTCGCGATCCCGGCAATTCCGGGATCGTCGGGAAACAGCAGCGGCTTGCCATTGGCGGCGCGATGCACCTCGATCTTGCGATGCGGCTCGCGTTTGAAGCCCTCGACCACGACGAGATCGACCGCAGAGAGCTTGCTCAATAATTCCGGCAGCCGCGGCTCCGCCGCGCCCCGCAATTCATGCATCAAGGCCCAGCGGTTTGACGAGGCAACCAGCACCTCCGCCGCCCCCGCCTCGCGATGCCGCCAGGAATCCTTGCCGGGCACGTCGACGTCGAACTGGTGATGCGCATGCTTGATGACGGAGACGCGCAGGCCTTGCGCGTTGAAATTCGGGATCAGCCGCGTCAACAGCGTGGTCTTTCCCGCACCGCTCCAGCCTGCAAGGCCGATGACTTTCATAACCCTTCGATCTCCGCCAACGGCTCGCCAGCCGATGGAACCACCAGCCTCTCCCCGTCATTGCGAGCGCAGCGAAGCAATCCAGACTGTCTCCGCGGATGCATTTCTGGATTGCTTCGCTCCGCTCGCAATGACGAGCGGAGGCATTTTACCCATTCCCAGCCATGCTTATATCGGCTTGAGCGGAATGTCATGCTAACGTCGCGGCCATGATGAAGATCGACAAAGCCCCGGTGCCCATGATCGTCCCCAATCCGGACGACCCGCGCCTGACCCAGAGCGTGACCGGCACCGATCAGACCGGCGCCAGGGTCGAGATCAAGGTGCCGATGGAGCGGCCACTGACGCTCTACCTGAACGCCCAGGAGATCGTCACCATGATGACGATCGGCGACTATCCGGAATATCTGGCGCTCGGCTACCTGCTGAACCAGAACATGCTGAAATATAATGACGTGGTCACTGAGGTCGAATACGACGACGACCTCCAGGTGGTGGTGGTGCGCACCGAGCACCACACCAATTTCGAGGCCAAGCTGAAGAAGCGCACGCAGACCTCGGGCTGCGCGCAAGGTACCGCCTTCGGCGATCTGCTCGAAGCCGTTGAGAGCGTCGCGCTGCCGAAGGCCGAGCTGCGCACATCCTGGCTCTACCAGATGACGCAGACCATCAACACCATGCCCTCGCTGTACCTCGAGGCCGGCGCGATCCACGGCTGCGTGCTGTGCAAGGAAGGCACGCCGCTCTGCTACACCGAGGACGTCGGCCGGCACAACGCCGTCGACAAGATCGCCGGCTGGATATACCGCCACGGCGTCGACCCCTCCGACAAGATCCTCTACACCACCGGGCGGCTAACCTCGGAGATGGTGATCAAGACCGTGCGGATGGGCATTCCGATCCTGGTGTCGCGCTCCGGCTTCACCGCCTGGGGCGTCGATCTCGCAAGGCAAGTCGGGCTGACGCTGGTCGGACGGACGCGCGGAAAGCGCTTCATTGCGCTCGCGGGCGAGGAGCGCATCGTCTACGACCAGAACCTCGCTTACGTCGAGGAGGAATCGGCGAAGCACAAGCGCAAGGGTGAAGGTGGTGACGATTGAAATTCCCGCCACGAGTGTTCCGCCGACCGTTGGCGTGCTGCTGGCCGGTGGCCTCGCGCGGCGCATGGGCGGCGGCGACAAGCCGATGCGCACCATCGGCGGCCGCACCATTCTGGAACGCGTGATCGCGCGCCTGAAACCTCAATGCAGCGGGCTGATCCTCAACGCGAACGGCGATCCCGCGCGTTTCGCAGCCTTTGGCCTGCAGGTCGTCGCCGACGACGTGCCCGGCTTTCCCGGACCGCTCGCCGGCATCCTCGCCGCGCTGGACTGGACCGCCGCGAACCGGCCTGACGTCGCATGGGTGCTCAGCGCCGCCGGCGACTGCCCGTTCCTGCCGCGCGATCTGGTCGCACGCCTGCACGAAGCTCGAAGCCGAGAGAACGCGCAGCTAGCAGTGGCGGCATCCGGCGACCAGTCGCATCCGGTGATCGGCTTGTGGCGTGTTGCCCTGCGCGACGAGCTGCGTCATGCACTGGTCGTCGAGGACCTCCGCAAGATCGATCGCTGGACCGCGCGATATCCGCTCGCGACGGTGACTTGGCCGGCCGAGCCGCTCGATCCGTTCTTCAACGCCAACACGGTCGAGGACATCGCCGAAGCCGAACGGCTGGCGGCGCTGGATGACGCGTTGTAGCGAACTTACGATTTGGGAAACTCGCCGAGAAGCTGCGTCCAGATGATCGCGAAGGCGATCAGGCCGCAGAGGCCGACGACCGTGGAGAATCGCGGGAGGCGCCCGATGGCGACCAGCAGCCAGGCCGGCAGGAAGAACAATCCGAAGATCATGCCGAGCGGGAACACCGCCAGCCATTGAAAGCCGGTGCCGTCGCCCTGCGGGACATGGGCGATGAAATAGAAGGTGTAGAGCCAGAACAGCGTCCCGGCAGCTGCGACGTACGCGGCGATCTTGCGGAAATTCAGGGGAGTTGTCGCGGTCATGGCTTGGCTCATAGGCCTTGGTCGCGGCGGCGGCCCTGCGAGTTCATGGAGCCTTTGAACTGGACCGGGCAAGGGAGCGACCACAGATCGGGAAATTGCCCCCGGATGAGCCATGGCCGCCTCTCTCTTGACTACCATCTTCGAATTCGTCGAATTCGTGTTCGATCTTTCGGATACGGTCGAACGCACGAAGCAGCTGAGCAAGCCTGACATCGTCGAGGTCCCGCCGGACCCGAAGCCGCTGTCGCCTGCCGCGCAGCGTGCACTTGCCGAAGCAGAAGAGCGCGAACGCCTGCGCGATCAGGCGGCCAGCGGCACCGACCAGGCGTCGTAGCCGTAGACCCAGCTCGTATCGGTCCTTTCCTTCAGCCAGATGTTGGCGCGCGAGGTCTCCTGCACCCGCGTGGTCCGCCCTTTCCGCGTCGCCTCGAAGCGGCGGAATGCGTCGGCAACACCGTCGCGATCTACACCGGCGAGGCAGCGTGAAAGAACGGCCGCGTCCTCGATCGCCATGGCCGCGCCCTGCGCCATATAGGGCGTCATGAGATGGCAGGCATCGCCGAGCAGCGTCACCTTGCCGTCGGCCCAGCGATCGAGCGCCTCGCGGTCCATGATTGCCCATTTGTGCACGTCGGGACACGCCGCGAGCACCTGCCCGACCTGTGGATGGAAGCCTTCGAAGGAGGCACGCAGATCGCGGACGTTGCCCTTCGCCGACCATGACTCGATGCGGAAATCCGGCTCGGGCTGGCTGGTGACGAGATAGACTTCGCTACGATCCGGCCTGACGTAGTAGATCACGATGTGGCGGTCCTCGCCCCACCACTTCGTGCAGTCGTCGATCTTCTCCCCGCCGAGCAGAGCGGCGGGATAGGTGGTGCGATAGGCGATGCGGCCGGTGAACCTGGCCGGCGCGGTGTCGAACAGGATGTCGCGCACCGACACGCCGTCCGCGCCGACCACGGCATCGGCAACGGCGCTGGTGCCGTCGGCAAAGGTGAGCCGGACGCCATCGCCAGTGTCATCCAGACCGGCCAGCTTGTGGCTCAGCCTCACAACTTCGCGCGGCACCACGCTCGCGAGTGCCGCGTGCAGATCGCCGCGATGAGCCAGCAGATAGGGCGCGCCGAACTTCTCTTCCGCGCTCTCACCAAAAATCATGTCGAACTTGATGTCGCCGCTCTTCCAGTCGCGATTGTTCCAGGACCGCGGATAGAAGGAGCGCTCGCGCATCCGCGCCTCGAGCCCGAGCGCGCGCAGCACCTTCATGGCGTTGCAGCCGATCTGGATGCCGGCGCCGATGCGGGCGAATTTGGAGGCCTGCTCGTAGACCGTGACGTTGACGCCGACGCGTCTCAGCGCCGCGGCGGTCGCAAGCCCGCCCATGCCGGCACCGACGATCGCAACCGAAAGCGGCCTTGCCATCGCGTCCCCCACCCTGTCGCGCGGCTTGCATACCGCGTCGTCTACGCAGTCCGGAAGCCCGCGTGCTCCAGTGCGGCGCGCGCCTCGTCCGAGCCGAGCGCATCGAGAAACGCCTGCACCGCCGGACGGTCTTTGCGCGCCGTCACCAGCGCGAAATCATAATGCTCCTCCGCGAGCGGAATGAAACCGAGGCCGGCCGCATGGGCGACCGGCGCAATGGTCATGCCCCAGTCGGCGCGGTGCTGCGCGACGGCCGCGGCAACGGCGTTGTGCGAACGCGGCTGGTTCCAATAGCCCTCCGGGCGTGCACCGCCGAGCAGCCGGTCGATCAGGATGCGCGTGCCGGCGCCCTGGTTGCGGTTGACCATGATGCAGGCGGCGTCAGTGAGCGCGGCGGCGACAGCATCCTTTGCGCCCAGGCCCTCGAACCGCGTGTCGCCCTTGCGGAAGACGATGCCCTGCATCCGCCGCCAGCCGGGGACGAGCACGAGGCCCTCGACGAGATAGGGCGTGTTGTAGGTCTCGCTCTTGTCGTCGAACAGATGGATCGGCGCGAGATCGCATTCGCCGCGCTTGGCCGCCGCAAGGCCGCCGAGGCTGCCGACCGCGATCGAGCGCACGGTCAGGCCGGCATGCGCGAGCTGCGCGGTGACGAGATCAAGGCCGGTGCAATGGCTGCCGACAATGACGAGATCTGGCACCCGCACATGCGGCGTGAACAGTGTCACCTCGGTCTCGGTGCCCGCCGGCATCTGGTCGGCGAGCGCGTCGATGCGCAGGAAGCCGTCGGCCTGTGCGAAGGACGTGATCGCGCCAGAGCCCTTTCCGGAGGGATAGGCGATCAGGCTGTTCTTGCCCTCAACCAGCGAGACCATGACGAATTCGGTTCGGCCGAGCTCGGAGGCGATACGGACCGGCACGGTCGCGCTGACCTTGGCATCGGAGCGCGGCGGCAGCCCGGCCATCCTGCGCAGCACCGGCACGATCATGTCGTGGAAGGTGAACATCGCCGAGGTCGGAAAGCCCGGCAGGATCACCACCGGCTTGCCGTCGCACACCGCAAGGCACAGCGGCTTGCCGGGCTTGAGCGCAACGCCATGCGCGATGATGCCGGGCTGGCCGAGCCGGCCGATGATGCGATGGGACAGATCGCCCGCGCCCTTCGAGGTGCCGCCCGAGAGCACCAGCATGTCGGCGTCTTCAAGCGCGCGCCGCATGGCGGATTCGAGCTTGGCCTCATCGTCGGGAATGGCGCCGAGGAAGATCGCCTCGCCGCCGTTCTCGTCGATTGCAGCCGCGACGATCGCGCCGTTGGTGTCGTAGATTTCTGCGGGGGCGAGCGCCTCGCCGGGCTGCACCAGCTCGTCGCCCGTGGAGATGACTGCGACGCGCGGCTTGCGCGCCACGGTCACCTCCGCGATCCCGCAGGCCGCCAGCATGCCGATCTCGCGCGAGCCGATGAGGGTGCCCGCACGCAGCAGCGCCTCGCCGCGCGCAATGTCGGAGCCGGCGTAGGAGACGAACTGCCCGGGCGAGACGGCACGGCGGACGTCGATCGCATCGGGTCCGGCCGGCTGGGTGTGCTCGACCATGACGACGGCATCGGCGCCGCGCGGCAGCGGGCCGCCGGTGGCGATCGGTGTGGCGGTGCCTGCGCCGACCTGCATCCTCGGCGCGGTGCCGCAGTGAATGGTCTCGGCGTTCAACGAGAGCCGAACGGGTGCGCCTTCACCCGCGGCGGCGAGATCCGCCGAGCGGACGGCAAAGCCATCGACGTTGGAACGATCGAACGGCGGCACATCGATAGGCGCAGCGATGTCCTCGGCAAGCGCTGCGCCGAGCGCAGCAGCGAGCTTGCGCGGCTCGCTCGGGATCGCGCGCGGGAACAGCGCCGCCTCGAAGCGCGCCAAGGCCTCCTCGCGCGAGAGGATCTTGAGGAACTGCTCCTGTTCGAGCGCGCTGCGGCCTTGCGATTGCGGGATCATCGACATGCCGGAACCCATATCACTCCTGCATCAGATAAGCATCGACGGGCGTAGCCGCCGCAAATCCCTCGTGGCTGGCGGGAGTGATCAGCCATGCATCCGCACGGGCGATGGCCTGGAGCGGCCACTCTCCCACCGCAAGCGGCATCCACGCATGTTGTTCCTCGGCCAGCAGCGCGATTTCGGCAATGCCCACCGTGGATGCGATCTTTCGCGCGAGCGGCAGAGTCATTTGCCGGCGCGGCTGCCGTGCCGACAGACGATCGACGAGCGGAAGCACCAGCGCCAGCCAGGCCGCAAGCGCATGATCGGGCGAGCCGGGCAAGGCAACGACGGGAACCTTGCCAAGCCGCCCGACCGCAGCGGTGCGGCCGGGCTGAACCGCAAGGCCATGGGCGAGCACCTCGCCGCGCCGGGCCAATGCGCTCACCGCAGCATCCCGGCGACCGAGGCCGCTGCCGCCGACCGTCAACAACAGGTCGCAAGTGGACGCATCGAGCACATCGGCAATCGATGCGTCATCGCATGCGGCGGCCTCAAGCGTCTGCACATCCAGTCCAGCTGCACGGGCGATGCCGGCGATCATATGCGCCGTCGTCGTCGCGCCCGGTACGTTGACGATGCGCAGCCGCGGTCGCCGCACGCTCAGCCCCTCCACCGCCGCGACGCCCGCAAGCAACAGGTCGGCCGGACCGACCGGGTATCCCTCCGCACCGGCCGTCGTGCCGGCGGCAATGTCGGCTCCGGCGCGCCGGATACCCTGCCCCGGCACGCCCTCCGCCAGCACTTGCACAAGCGGCCCCGATACCTCCACGGCGTCGGCATCGAGCACGCAGTCGCATCCCTGCGGCATCGCATCGCCGGCATCGACCCAGACAGGGGCCGTCGCCAGAGGCAGCGGCGCATAGGCGGACGCGCCGACGAGATCGTTGGCGCGCAGCGCCCAGCCGTCTGCGGCGGCGATGTCATGAGGCGGATAGGCCGCCATCGGCGGCGCGCCCGCGGCGACGCAGCCAAGGGCCACGGACAGCGGCAATGCGACCGGCGCGACCGGATCAACGCCTCGCAGCAACGCGGCGAGTGCGGTGTCGAGCGGCGTCAATGATGACGGCAGGCGCTGGGTCATGCGCCATGATGGATCATGCCTCGCCCGGTTTGGCAACCGCAGCAGATGAGGATCTCAGCCGCCCGTCTTGTCCGCATTTGGAAAGAACAGCTGCTGGCCGTCGACCTTGTAGGCGGCGATCGCAGCCTGCCCCTCCGGCGAGATCAGCCAGTCGACGAAGGTTTGCCCCAGCTCCTTCTTCACGTTCGGGAACTTGTCGGGGTTCATCAGCATCACGCCGTATTGGTTGAGCAGCCGCTTGTCGCCTTCAACGACGACATCGAGATCACCGCGATCCCTGAAGCCGATCCAGCTGCCGCGGTCCGACAGCACATAGGCGTTCGCGGTGCGTGCAGCCTCGAGCGCCGCGTCCATGCCCTGCTTGGCCTCGCGATACCAGGCGCCCTTGGCGGCGGCGATGTCGATGCCGGCGACGATCCAGAGCGCGAGCTCTGCAGCGTGGGTGCCGGAGCGATCGCCGCGCGTCACGAACGGCGCGCCCTTGGCCTCGATCGCCTTGAGCGCGGTCGCGATGTCCTTGCCCTTCACGCCGGCGGGATCGCTCTTCGGCCCGATCAGCACATAGTCGTTGTACATCACGTCGAAGCGCTTCACGGCAAAACCGTCGGCGACGAATTTTTCCTCCTGCGGCCGCGCATGCGTCAGCACGACGTCCGCCTCGCCCTTTCGCGCGCCGTCCAGCACCTCGTCGGCGCGCCGCGCGATCACCCTCACATCGATGCCGGTCTTGTCGCGGAAGATCGGCAGCAGATGATCGAGCAGGCCGGACTCCTGCGTCGATGTCGTCGTGGCCAGCACGATCGCGCGATCCTCCGCGAAGGAGGCCGCAACGCCCACAGCAAGGCCGCAGAGAAGCGCGAATGCGACGGACAGGCGGCGAGCGGCCATGAGTTGGTTCCCTTCGATATGACGCGATCATGATGATGGATTGCGCCGCACTCGTGACGCCAATCGCGCTCCGCCCGGGATATTTCGGCAACGAATAACGCGGCTCGGCGATCGCAAACGGCCCGTTGCAAAAGCATTCGCGACGGCCGCAGGGTCCGCACCATTCGAACGCTTCAGGATCGTTCACCAAAGCAGAAATCGCGTGCGCGGATGTGTTGCAAAGCAACGAGATGATCGGGCATGGTTCCCGCGGACACAAAATGAACTGCAGAATTCCACCTGCGACGAACGTCCAAAAAGAAGCAAGAATTTGCATAGGAATGCAGGATGGAATTCCTGACGACCAGTGAAGCCGCTGACTATCTCCGACTTGGCGAACGCAAGCTCTACGAACTCGTCACCACCGGTGCGATCCCCTGCAGCAAGGTGACCGGTAAGTGGCTCTTCCCCCGGCACGAGCTCGACCTCTGGGTCCTCTCGGGCCTCGCGCGTCCGGCGGGCATGCTGACCACCGAGCCGCCGCCCGTCATGGGCGGCAGCCAGGACGAGCTGCTCGATTGGAGCCTGCGCGAATCCGGCTCGGGCCTGGGATCGATGAGCGAGGGCAGCGCGCGCGGACTCGAGCGCCTGCAGCGCGACGAGGTGATGGCCGTGGCCCTGCACTTCCACAGCCTGGATGCCACCGGCAATCTTGCCGCCGACGCCAGTGTGACGGCGTTGCGGGACGCTCCGGACCTGCATGACGCGCTGCTGGTCGCATTCGTGCGCCGCGAGCAGGGCCTCGTGCTGCCGCCGGGCAATCCGAAACGGCTGCGCGGGCTCGCCGACGTGCTCGCGGTCGGCGCCAGGATGGCGATGCGACAACAGGGCACAGGCGCGCAGATGCTGCTCGACGCGCTGCTGAAGCGCGCGGACGCCACGACGCGCGATTTGCGGCGGGTGGAGACGCCCGCCCTCACCGGGCCGGATCTCGCCGAAATGGTCCGCGCCGGACAAGCCGATTGCGGGGTCGCGACGCGCGCGGCGGCGCGCTCGGCCGGCCTCGATTTCGTGCCGCTGGTCTGGGAGAACTTTGATCTCGCGATGCGGCAACGCAGCTATTTCCGCCCCGCGATGCAGGCGCTGATCAGGTTTCTCAGCGAAAGACGGCTGCGGCAGCGCGCCGAGGAGTTGACCGGCTACGACCCCTCGCCGGCGGGACAGATCCGCTTCGCGGCCTGACGTTGACGCCCACCCCTGAATAGTTGCAAAAGAAACCAATTCAGCCGGGCCATACCCGGCAAAAGCAACGCCGGCCAACGCGCCGGATCAGGGGAGGACAAACGTGAAGCGAGCGAGATTTGGACTGCCGGTCGCGGCTGCCTTTGCGGCAGCGCTGCCGCCGGGCGCCGCCATGGCGCAGGTATCCGACAACGTCGTCAAGATCGGCGTGCTCACCGACATGAACGGCCCGGCCTCGGCGCCGACCGGCCAGGGCTCGGTGACCGCGGCGCAGATGGCGATCGACGATTTCGGCGGCACCGTGCTCGGCAAGCCGATCAGCGTCGTGGTCGGCGATCATCAGCTCAAAGCCGACATCGGCGCCTCGCTCGCGCGGCGCTGGTTCGACGTCGACCAGGTCGACCTGATCGTCGACGTACCGGTCTCCGCGGTCGGGCTCGCGGTGCAGAACATCGCCAACGAGAAGAAGCGACTGTTCATCACCCACTCCACCGGCACCGCGGATTTCCACGGCAAGTTCTGCTCGCCTTACGCGATCCAGTGGGTGTTCGACACCCGCGCGCTCGCGGTCGGCACCGCGGATGCCGTGGTCAAGCGCGGCGGCGACAGCTGGTTCTTCATCACCGACGACTACGCCTTCGGCCATTCGCTGGAGCGCGATGCCTCCAGCGTCGTCACCGCCAATGGCGGCAAGGTGCTGGGTTCGGTGCGGCCGCCGCTGGCAACGCCGGATCTCTCCTCCTTCGTGCTGCAGGCGCAGGCCTCCAAGGCCAAGATCATCGGCATTGCCGCCGGCCCCCCCAACAACATGAACGAGATCAAGACCGGCTCGGAGTTCGGCGTGTTCAAGGGCGGCCAGCAGATGGCGGCGCTGCTCGCGCTGATCACCGACATCCACGGCCTCGGTCTGCAGGCCGCGCAAGGCCTGCTCCTGACCACCTCGTTCTACTGGGACATGGACGACAAGACCCGCGAATGGTCGAAGCGCTATTTCGCCAAGATGAACAAGATGCCGTCGATGTGGCAGGCCGGCGTCTATTCCAGCGTGATGCACTATCTCAACGCCATCAAGGAGACCGGCACCGACGACCCGCTCAAGGTCGCGGCAAAGATGCGCGAGAAGCCGATCGAGGATTTCTTCTCCCGCAACGGCAAACTGCGCGAGGACAATCTGATGGTCCACGATCTCTGGCTGGTGCAGGTGAAGACGCCGGAGGAGAGCAAATATCCGTGGGACTATTACAAGATCCTCACCACCATCTCCGGCGACAAGGCGTTCGGCCCGCCGGACCCGGCGTGTCCGCTGGTGAAGAAGTGACGGTGTAGCGTCATTCCGGGGCGCGCAACAGCGCGAACTAAGGTGCGCAATTGCGCACCTGAGAATCTCGAGATTCCGGGTTCGGTGCGTTGCACCGCCCCGGAATGACGGTCGCTTTAGGCGACCGTCATTTCACCACGCCGATCTCGCGAAAATACTTCACGACGCCCGGATGGATCAGCTCCGGCCGCGGCGCGGCCGCGACGGTGTTCGCCGCCGTGGTCTCGCAGGCCTGCGCGAGTGCCTTGCAGAACGTCGCCTCGGCGCCGTGCAGCGTCTTCGCCAGGCGATAGGCGACGTCGTCGGGCAGATCCTCGCGGGTGAGGACAAAGCTCCACGAGCCGAGCGAGGCGATCGGCTCGGACTGCTTGGGGTAGCTGCCCGCCGGCACGGTCAGCGGCTTCAGGAACGTATGCCTGGCGCGGATGCGGGTGATCTCCTCCGCGCTTGGAGCGATGAAGCGCGCGCCTGACGCGCTCGAGGCCACCGCGGCAAAGCCGGGCCAGCCGATGCCGGCGCCCCACAGTGCGGCGACGCGGCCGTCCTCGACCATCGCGGGGCCATCGCCGGCGCGGTCGAGATAGATCGCTTTGAAGTCCTCGTCCTGCTTCAAGCCGAGACCGTCGAGCACATAGCGCGCCAGGATCGGCAGGCCCGAGCCTTTGGCGCCGAACGCGACGGGCTGGCCGACGAGATCGGCAATCGTCCTGTAGGGACTGTCCGCGCGCACCACGAACATGCCGGGGTTGGAATAGATCGCGGTGAGAATCTTCAGCCGCACCGGCGCGCGGCCGATGCCCGCAAAAGCCTCATAGGCCGGCTCGCCTGCGACCAGAGCGAGATCGAGCTCGCCCTTCTCCAAGAGCGGAATGTTCTCGTTGCTGCCCTTGGTGTTGCGCGGGGCGATGGTGATGACCGGATCGGCCGCGTTCATCACCTCGGCGAAGGCGTTGCCATAGAGCGGGAAGCCGCCGCCGGGCGTCGCCGTGCCGAGGCTGAGTGTCGTGGTCGGAATGGCGTTGCCTCCGGTCTGGGCAGCGGCGGGGCTTACGAGCAGCGCCGCTGCGAGAAGGATGATTGCGAATCTCATGGGCGTTCCCGGCGGGCCTGCGTCAACACCGACTTGCGACGATGTAGGCAGCCGCGCGTTTTTGTGAAAGCATGCCCCCAACGACAATAGAACAATGGGAGGTGTCATGTTGCGAATTTTGCGTAACGGTGTTTTCGGGCTCGCAGTTCTCTTAGGTCTTTTCAGCACAACCCCTCCCGCCGCGGCCGCCTATCCCGACCGCCCCGTGCACTGGATGATCGGCTTCGCCGCCGGCGGCCCGGTCGACATCGTGGCGCGGATCATGGCGCAGGCGCTCTCGGATCGCCTCGGCCAGCAATTCATCGTCGAGAACCGCACCGGCTCCGGCGGCAACATCGCGGCTGCGGCCGCGATCAACGCAGCCCCCGACGGCTACACGCTGCTGTTCGTCGCGCCCAACAACGCGATCTCGACCTCGCTCTACAAGAAGCTGCCGTTCGACTTCCTGCGCGACACCGTGCCGGTCGCGAGCATCATGCAGCTCACCAACATGCTGGTGGTATCCAACGCGTTTCCCGCGAAGACGGTTCAGGAGTTCATCGACTATTGCAAGGCCAATCCGGGCAAGATCTCCTATGCCTCGTCCGGCAACGGCACCTCGGTGCACATGTCAGCCGAGCTGTTCAAGGTGATGACCAAGTGCGACATGATCCACGTGCCCTATCGGGGATCCGCGATCGCCTTCCCCGACATCATCTCCAACAAGGTGCAGCTGATCTTCGACAATTTGCCCTCCGCGCTGGAGCAGGCGAAGGGCGGCAATGTCCGCGCCCTCGGGGTGACCTCGCCGCAGCGCTGGCCGAGCGTGCCCGACGTGCCCGCCATCGCCGAGACCGTGCCAGGCTTCGAATCGGTCGGCTTCTACGGCATCTCCGCGCCGAAGGGCACCCCGAGCGAGGTGATCGAGACCCTCAACAAGGCCATTGGCGACGCGCTGAAGGACCCGAAGGTGATCGCCCGCCTCGCCGAGACAGGCGGCATCCACAAGCCGATGACGCCCGCCGAGTTCGGCAAGCTGGTCACGGACGAGACCGAGAAGTGGCGCAAGGTGGTGGAGTTCGCGGGGGTGTCGGTGGACTAGCGGCGACTCGGCGGCGGGGCTTGCCGCGCGCCGGCAGGACGTTTGAGGGGACCAACAGGCCCTCTCAAACAAAAAGTGCGAAAACAACCCCATGCACAGTAGAAGAGCTAAGCAATTACAGTGGGTTACGGAAACGAACAGACAAGCCGCCACTTGAGCGGTTTGACCCGTCGGGCAAAACAGGATTATAAGGGCATCATCGCAAATTTCGGGTATTCAAAAATTTCCGGCGATGCCGCGCTGACGTTTCCATTCGCCAGAGCGAGCATTGCACCCCCGCCTCCATCCCTGTAAACGAACCGCGCACCGTTGCCGGCCGCACTCCCGCAGCCGTCCCGCGGCGGGGCCTGTAGCTCAATGGTTAGAGCCGGCCGCTCATAACGGTCTGGTTGCAGGTTCGAGTCCTGCCGGGCCCACCAGCCTTCGCTCGCTTCGCGAGCTTCGGCTAGGCGAGCCAGCGCCACGGATGCCAAGCGAAACGAGTGAAGGCTGCCGCGCCAAAGGGCGAAGGCGGGCGCCTGGGCATGCGAGCTATGGCTTGGCAAGCCACGCGGGGTTATCGCACCAGAAGCGCCTCATCGCGTTGCTCGCTGCCATACTGCAGCAGTCCGCAAACGGCCGAAAAGCCGCCTCTGAGCATCTCTTGCAACTGCGCGGACCAAGGCCCCGCAGAAGTGTAACAGTCGGCTTTTACTCACGAGCGGCCCGCTTGTAGTGCGCCGGCGTCACGCCGGTAGCGCGTCGAAATGCTCGCGTGAAACTGGATTGTGACGAGAACTGGCAATCAAAGGCGACCTCAGTGAGCGACAGCTTCCCCGCCATGAGGAGCTTCTTGGCGCGCTCTAGCCGGCGTTCCCTAACGTAGCCATGCGGCGGCGTCCCGACACTGGCCGCAAATGCGCGCGTAAAATGGAACACGCTCAGACATGCGATGCTCGCGAGATCGCTCACCGTAATTTCCTCAGTGAGGTGATCTTCAATGTAGGCGAGAACGCGCCGCAATCTAACATTGTCCAGCCCGAATTTTGGCTCGCGCTGCAGGCGGTGCCGCGGACTTTCCGAATGCTCGTGCAGCAGCCGCGCAGCCAAAAACAGCGACGCAGTTTCGACCAGCATACGCCCGGATGGCGTGGGATCTGACATTTCTCGCAGCACCGACAGAGCAATCTGGTTGATGACGCTGTCTTGTACACCGGACATATAGCGGATCGATTGTCCGGGGAATTGAGGCAGGTTGAACTCGGTCTCCAGGCGGCTGAACGCGATTCTTGGAAGATACAAGTGAGCGACTTCCAGTTCCGGCGAAGCGATCCGGATCGCGTCTGCTCTGGCGGCCATAGGATTGAGCCAGATCGTCCCGTTGGAGGGACGGACTTGCCGCAGCTCGGCTCCGACTTTGCAGGTCACGGCTCCCTTGTCCGAGCCGTTGACCATGACCGCCACCTCAACGTCCTGACCTTCAGCCCCGGGGCCTTCACAGCTAGAGTGAGATCGAAACTCTGCGAAGAGCGTCGACCATCCCAAATGATCCGACGACCTCAGGAGTCGGGAGGCAGGGTATTTTTTGGAACCTTCTAAAGACAGGGTATCCAACATGTCAGCCAAAAACGTCGTAACAAGCCATCATCTGCTTGAGGGTACGGAAGCAAACCACACAACTACGCATCCACGCCAGCACACAATGTGCGTAGTAACAAACCCGTGTTCAGCGCCCGACAATTCGACATCGGCATTTCCATGGGAGCAGTTCGTCCGCGGGGAAATCCATTTCACCGTCGGACGCGTCGAGGCGCTTGCGCTTCTACGACCCGACGCGATGTGGCGCCATGACGAGAGATCGATCTCCCTTGCCGCGTCCACTACGTGCGCCTATTCGCGTGTGATCCGACACTGTCTCATAGAGAAACCAGCTGCGCCCCTCGGCTTCGTCGATCCAGGTTTCGAGCAGACTCGTCGTCGCGATGTCATGACCCTCATCGCATTTCCTGTGGAGGCGACGCATTGCCGACTCGAGTCGCAGGCTGTCCTCTCTCAACTCGGAAAGCATGGCTTGCGGGTCGAGATCCTCGGCTTCGCTGTCAATGATGCTTTGGAGACGGGCGATGTGCCCAATCGAACGAAGGGTCGTGCCGCCGAGCTTGCGGACGCGTTCGGCTAGCGGATCGGCGATGTTTAGAATTTGGACACTCTGCTCATCGAGGAGAAGATGATAGTCGCGAAAATGTGGACCGTTCATGTGCCAATGAAAGTTCTTTGTCTTGAGATAAAGAGCAAACACGTCGGCCAACAAGCTATTCAGCGCAGCGCCGATTTCGCTGACAAGATTGACCGGCAGATCATTGAATTCCTTCGTCGCGCTCATTCGGGCGCTGCTTTCGCTCATAGTTGTTGGCATGGCCATTCGATCCCTCACTTCTTTTGAGATTCGTTGATCGATTTTGTATTTCTCGAGATAGGCCTGAGGGGCGGCCAGGGTCGCCATGACTGAAGACCAGGGGCTGACCACTGCGCCAATCCTTGTAGTAGATCCCGGTCTCGTCCCTGGTCGTGGGGAGTCCTGCTTTGAGTTGATCCGTGTACGGGGGCGATGGAAATGGGCGCGGCGGCCAAGCGCCGCCGCGCAGCGGACTGTCAGTTCGTCGCAGCTTCGAGATGCCGCCGCACACCCTGACTGACCTGATCGATCGCAGCCTCGGTGGAGGGAACATGTCGCAGCGCGTTCAGCAGCACGAAATCGTGAATCGTCCCGTTGTAGCGAACGGCATCGACGCTGATCCCGGCGTCCTTCAGCTTGCGCGCATAAGCCTCACCCTCGTCACGCAGCGGATCGTTTTCGGCCGTGATGACGAGCGCGGGCGGCAGCCCTTCAAGCGCGTGGGTGTCGGCGCGGAGCGGCGAGACATAGGGATTGTCGCGGGTCTTGGTGTCAGGAGCGTAAAGGTCCCAGCCATACTTCATGAAAGCACGGGCCAGGAAACGGCCGGTCCCGTACTCATGGTAAGACGCAGTATCGACGCTAGCGTCGGTCGCCGGAATGAGGAGCACCTGGTAGCTGATCCTGGGTCCCTTGCGATCCTTGGTCATGAGAGCAAGTGCGGCAGCCATGTTGCCGCCGACCGAGTTGCCCGCCACGGCAATTCGGGTGCCATCGGCACCAAACTCCCCGGCGTGCTCGGAGACCCACTTCAGTGCGGCATAGCACTCGTCGAGCTGGGTCGGAAATTTGGCCGCCGGCAAGGGGGTGTACTCGACGAACACGCCGATCTGCCCCGAGCCGACGACGAGATCGCGCAGCAGGCGCTGATGGTTCTCGAAATTGCCGACGATCCAGACGCCGCCATGGATGAAGAGCAGCACACCGGGCTTTCCGCTCACGTGCTCGGGCTTCATGATGTACAACTTCACGGCACGACCATCTTGCGTGACGGTCTTCTCGATTGTCGTGACGCCTGACATGTCGACGGATGTCTGCGATTGGAGCCCGGTGAGAACGTCCTGCGGCTTTGGCTGCGGCAGATCCCAGAACGGACTGTTGTCCTTATTGATCTTCGCCAGGAATGAGCGGATCTGGGGATCGATCCTGGGGTCAGTCGCGGCGTTCGGAGCCGCTGAGGCGATCTGGGTCATGAGGCTTGCTCCGATTGTCAAGGCTGCGAGTTTGGCAGTTCGGTTCATGGATTGGTCCGGATGTTTTGTGGCACATGAAGGCTTGCACGAGATCGTTTACGGGCCCTACCGAGGGCCTTCTGTCCCGTCGCGGCTGTTGTATTGATCGAATTTGCTGTCGCGGCGATCGTGGGCCAGTTACACCAATGTCCTGGGCTTCAGGAGGTCAGGAAGCCCAACCCGATGCAGCATCTCGGCGCGCACGCGGTCGATCACCGCAAAGCTGACGCTTGCACCGTCCTCAGTCGGGTCATAGTGGATCCGGAACGGACGCTTGCCAAAGGGCATGCCGACCACCTTGACGATCTCGTCGGCCACCCCATTGGGGTCTGCGTCGTCGGGGACGATGGCGGCGAAAGCCTTGAGCACCTCCTCGCCGAAGCCCTTGTAGGGACCCAATTCATATTCCGCGACACGCGCCTCGTCGGCCGGACGCCCCGAATGCAGGAAGTGGTTCGTGCCCTTGGTGAACGCACCGGGCACCACGATCGTCGTTTCAATGCCCCAACGCGAGAGCTCGCGCGCGTAGAGGACGGCCAACGAGTCCATAGCGGCCTTGGCCGCGAAGTAAGGGGCGAGGTAGGGCGGCGTTCCGCCGGCCGAGCTGCTGCTCGACACCCAGACCATCAGGCCCTGTTTCGCCGCCCGCATATGCGGAACGACGGCGCGGTTGACGCGCTGCGTGCCGAGCACGTTAACGTCGTACTGCTGCGCAAACTGCTCGGGCGTAAACGCTTCGGCGGGGCCAAACATCATGTGACCGGCGTTGTGGACCAGCACATCGACTTTGGCGCTGTCAGCTACGATCCTCTTGATCGCCGCATCGACGGACGTCTCGGACTGAACGTCAAGCTCTATTGTGCGCAGGTCGATGCTGTCGCGCTTTGAGGCTTCAGTCAACTCGGCCGCGTTCTCTGCGTTGCGGCCGGCGACGTCACGCATGGAGGCATAGACGGTGTGTCCGGCTTTGGCGAGCGCCTCAGCGGTCAGGCGGCCGAAGCCGCTGGAAGCGCCAGTGATGAGAATGACTTTCTTGCTCATGACGAAATCTCCTTGATGACAGTGGTGCTGTTGCCGTTGGGGACCGCGCATAGTCGGATGCTGCCGTTGGTGCGGAGCCGGGCCGTCGATCTACGTGCCGCTCAGCACATGCCGCCGTTGGCACGGATCGTCTGGCCATTGATCCAGCCGCCCTCGGGGCCGACAAGGAAGGCGATCACGCGAGCGATATCCTCGGTCCGCCCGAGGCGTTCGAGCGGATTCAGTTTCGCCATGTGATCGATGAGATCCTGGCTCTTGCCGTGCAGGAAGAGCTCGGTCGCGACCGGGCCGGGAGCAACGGCGTTGACGCTGATACCTCGGCCGCGCATCTCTTGCGCCAGAACCTGCGTCAGGCCTTCGACGGCGGCCTTGGTGGCAATGTACACACCGTAGGTCGGCAGACGCACGCCGATCACGCTGGAAGAGAAGTTGACGATACGTCCTCCGTCGCGCAAGCGCTTGGCCGCCTCACGGCACGGATTAAACGTGCCCTTGAGATTGATCGCGATAATCTGGTCGAAGGTCTGATCGTCAACCTCGGCTATTTTGGCTAGTTTCATGATGCCAGCGCAGTTGATGACCACGTCGATGCCGCCAAACGCCGCTTCGGCCGCATCAAACATCGATGCGACCGCAACCGGATTTGCAACGTCCGCCTTGACAGCGATGGCTTTGCCGCCCGCCGCCTCAATTTTTGAGACAATTTCCTGGGCGGGAGCCGCGTTGCCTACAAAGTTCACCACGACCCGGAAGCCATCGCGCGCGAGACGCTGCGCGACATCGGCGCCGATACCGCGCGACGAACCTGTAATGATGGCGACTTTGTCTGACGATTGGCTCATAACCCCGTGTCCTTTCAATTCAGCATGCGCTGATGTGTCTTGTGGCGCATGGAGGCTTGCACAAGTGATTTATGAGCCCTGTCGAGAGCCTTCTGTCCCCTCCCTGCTGTTGTATTGACCGAATTTGCTGGACCAACTGGCCTGCTGGCAAACTACGACCAGTAAGCGCTCGCTTCGGTGGGAGGCGGGCGTCTCAAACAGAAGAGCCTCACCGGCAGGGCAGCGCACCAGTTTCGCACCAGACACAGCGTGAACAAAACGGGTTGAACGCGATCGAACCCAAACGAAAACGCGAGAAAATCAACGAAAACGATCGATATCCCGTCGCTCATAACGGTCTGGTTGCAGGTTCGAGTCCTGCCGGGCCCACCAGCCTTCGCTCGCTTCGCGAGTTCCGGCTGGGCAAGCCCGTGCAACGAACTCCCAGCGAAGCGAACGAAGGCTGTCAAGCCGAAGCCTGCAGGGCGAAGGCGCACCGGATTCGGGGACATGCGCTGCCGAGAGTTCGCCGCTTCCGCTTGATGGGATGTTTTGTGCACTGTCACCGTTTGCCGAAACCCGCTTCCGAAGCTGCCAGCGTGCTTGCACGCAAGACAGATCGATTCCCGCTGAGTGGTGCCGGCGACGTGAACACATACGCATTATTTGCGGAGCTATTTTCCCAACTGACAAGAGCGGGTGGGCGCGCGGGCATCATCGTGCGGACTGGTATCGCGGCCGATAGCTCAACAAGCGTATTTTTTCCGCGATCTTGTCGTCAATCGAAGGCTCTTCAGCTTCCATGATTTTCAAACCGGCCTCGGTCATTTTGACGACATCGGTCACGCACGATTCAAATTTTGTTTTTTGACCTTGGGGCAGGCAAACATCCGCCCGCGTGGTCGTTGCCACCGTGCGCGGCGATGAACATGGCGACGGCCGACCGGCAATAGGATTCGATTTCGTTGTCGTCCTCTGCTCTCGCCTGATCGAAGCGTGCGATCATCAGGAGATCGGATCCTTTGAAAAGCGCGGCAAACAAGCGGGCGGACCGGAGAGGATCGGGCACGTTCAGAACCGCCTTCACGTGCAGCTGACGCAACAGGGCCTCGATTTGGCCGATGACATGGGCGGGGCCGGCTTCGAAATGGAGCCTGCTTAACGCGTTTTGACTCGTCTTGTCGGCCATGACCATGGCTTCGACACTGCGGACGTCTGATCTCAACAGCGTGCGAAGCAGTAATGATCCCACCGCCATGAGCGTATCTTCGACCGAAGCCTCGACGCCTTCAAGAAGGGTCTGTGGTGCAAACAACTGATGGCAGCCGGCCGCCATGGCCGCGCTGAACAGCGCCTCCTTGTTCTCGAAGTGCCTGTAGATGCTGAGCTTCGATATCTTCGCCCGCTGGGCGACCTTGTCCAAGGTCGTCGCTTGAAAACCCAATTCCACAAAGAGTTCGCGCGCGGCGTCGAGGATCGTTTGGCCAAGCGCCTCGTTGGCGGGCCGGCCGCGCCGGCCCTGGCTGTTTTCGGTCACAACAATTCCAGTACTTGACAGTATTCTAATTCTTGCATTACGATACCATGAAGTATCTGAAATGTGCAAGCCAATGGGTAGGTTTCAATTTGTCCATGCAACGACGAGCCCTGCTGAAGTTGGCTGCGCTTTCCACCATCGGCCTCGCCCGCGCTCAGGCCACCGCCAAGCCCAACCCGCCTCCCTCCATCCACAACACGGATCCCATCACCATGGATGACGTCATCATCATCGGCGGCAGCTTTGCCGGTCTCGCCGGCGCCCTGCAGCTCGGCCGTGCCCGCCGCAAGGTCACCGTTCTCGATACCGGTCTGCCGCGCAACCTGTTCGCAGCCCACTCGCATGGCCTGCTCGGCCACGATCACAAGCCGCCGCTGGATATCCTGGCCGAGGCGCGGCAGCAGCTGGCGCGTTATCCCACGATCAAGCTGGTCAGTGCCCGGGCCGAAAGCGTCTCCGGCGCCATCGACGATTTCAATGTCCTCACGTCCGATGGCCAAAGCTTTGCGGCGCGTCGTCTGATCCTGAGCTATGGTGTCGCCGACCAGATGCCTGATGTTCCGGGCTACGCCGAAAGCTGGGGCACGTCCATCGTGCCCTGCCCCTATTGCGACGGCTTTGAAGTCGCCGGCCAGCATTGGGGCCTCGTCTGGTCCAGTCCGCAGTCTCACAATCAGGTCAGGCTGTTCCACGATTGGACCGACAAGTTGATTCTCTTCGCCGATGGTCACGACATTCCGCCCGATATCCGGGCCGATCTGGCGCGCCGCAACGTACCTGTCGTCGATGGCCGGATCGTCGAGATCGCCCATCACAAGGGCCATATCGCCACCGTCAATCTCGATACCGGCCGCAATGTCGCGGTCGACATCCTGTTCGCCAATCCGCGCAACAAGCCGTCCGCAAGCCTGCATGAATCACTGGGCCTTGCCACCGTGGCGACGCCCGCCGGCATCGTCCTCAAGGTCGACGAGCGCCGTCAAACCAGCATGCCTGGCATCTACGCCGCCGGCGACCTCGCCACGCCCTTCTTGCCCTCGGTCACCCAGGCATCATCGCAGGGCGCGATGGCGGGCATCTTCGCCCAGCAGTCGATGGTGGTTTGAGAGCACAGATTGGAGATGAGCATGGCCGTGGAACCGGACAGCGCGGGTGTGCGCTTCCCTCCGCCCTTCGTCTATCTGGGAGCGCTGCTGTTGGGGCTGGCGGCGGAGCGGTTCGTCACCCTGCGCTCTTTTGGCATCGACTGGCGGTTGCTGGTCGCGACGGACGCGCTGCTGTTCGTTGCCGGCGCGGCGATGATGCTTGCGGCGGCGGGGCTGTTCCGGCGGCTGGGCACCAACGTTCCGCCGTCGCAGCCAACGACCCTCATCGCAACGACCGGTCCTTATCGGTGGACCCGCAATCCCATGTATCTCGGCATGGCGCTTATCTATGCCGGCCTTGCGATCGGCTTCGACGGGCCGATCGCCTTCGCCTTGCTCCCGTTGGTGCTGATCGCGATCCAGACGCAGGTGATCGCCCGCGAGGAGCGCTATCTCGAAGCGAAGTTCGGGGACGACTACCGCCGCTACAAGGCCGAGGTTCGCCGCTGGCTCTGACTACTGCGCCGCTGCCGTCTGCGTGGCCGCCCGTCAGCCAGCTTTCCCAACAGATCGCCGTCGTTACCCGGAGCAGCTTTCAATATCTGGAAAGTATCCATCCGTCTTGCAGAGCCGTCGGCCATCCAACAACAGGGGGCATCAATGGTCTACAGTCTAATTGTCAAAAAAGAGATCCGCAGGAGCTTCGATCATGTCAACAACCAGCGTTGGGATGATGCTGCAAAGGGCCTAACACCAAACGCGTATCACTGGGTTGCCGGAGATCATGCGTTGGGGGGTGAGCGACATGGAAAGCAATCGGTGAAGCAGTGGTTCGAGCGCATGGGCCGTGTTTTCCCGAAGCTTCACATAGATATTGAGCAGGTCGAGGTGACGGGTTGGCCATGGAATACCACAGTGTTCGTCAAGTGGCGGGCCAACGCGAGGCTACTTGACGGCCAAAGCTCGTATGTGAACAGGGGCGTCCACGTCTTCAGGTTGCGATGGGGCAAGGTTTATTCGATTGAGGAATACTTCGACTCGCAGGCTGCAGAACGAAGCCTCGCTATCCAAGCTCGTGCCGGTTTGGATGAAGCTGCGGCTGGACCAATCGTGAGCTAACGCGGATCATTCGTGTGATGCCGCCATCAGCGCACAGATTCCCTTCTCCGGTTGCCGCGGGCGCGGTTGTCCTTCGAAGTTCGGCGCAAGGCGGCACCGATCTCGACGCAAGAGGCGATCACACGCAGGTCTGGCGTCTTATCGCTGGTGGAGGCGGGATCGCTGGGGACGATGCGCGCTTTGGCATCGGAGCGCTTAGTCAAAAGCGCATCAAACAAGGATATGTCATGGCACAGCACAATGCCGATCGGGTCGCCGACTGGAATGGCCAAAGCGGGGAGCGCTGGATCGCCCACCAGGCCCGGCTCGACGCCAGGCTGGCGGTGTTCGGCCAGGCCGCGATCGAAGCCGCCGCGCCCGCGGCGGGCGAGCGCGTGCTGGACGTCGGCTGCGGCGCGGGCGCGTCGAGTCTGGCACTGGCCGCGCGCGTCGGCGCGGGGGGCCAAGTGCTGGGCGTGGACATATCCGAACCGCTGATCGCCCGGGCGCGCGCGCTTGCGCCAGGGGATACGCCGGCCCTGTTCCGCGTGGCCGACGCCAGCAGCGCCGAGCTGCCCGAGGGGGCGTTCGACATCCTGTTCTCGCGTTTCGGGGTGATGTTCTTCGACGATCCGACAGGGGCGTTCGCCCATATGCGCCGCGCGCTCAAGCCGGGCGGGCGGGTCGCTTTCGTCTGCTGGCGTGGCGCGGCCGAGAACGATTGGGTGCGCCTGCCGATGGGCGCGATCAAGGGCATCGTCCCGCCGACGGCGCCGCCCGATCCCGAAGCGCCCGGCCCATTCTCGTTCGGCGATCGGGAGCGGGTGGCTCGCATCCTGACGGCGGCCGGCTTCACCGATATCGCTATCGCGCCCTTCGATGCTTCCGTCCCGTTTGGCGAGGGCGCGACGCGGGACGCGGCGATCGACGACGCGGTGAAGATGACGTTCGAGGTCGGCCCGCTGTCGCGCGCGCTCGCTGATCAGCCAGAGGACATCCGCGCCCGCGCCTCGGCCGCGGTTCGTGCCGCCTTCGCGGGCCGCGCCGGCGAGCGGTCGGTGATGATCAACGGCGCGACGTGGATCGTCACGGCGCGCAATCCCGCAAGCTGATAGCGATTAGCAAGGGAGACGCCCCGCTCGGTGGAGGGGGGCATCTTTGGCCGGTCACGACCTCCTGAAGACGGACCGAATTTGACGAATGCGTCACTGAGGATCCGCCGCTTCAGCTTGCAGAGTTTTGTGCACTGTCACCGTTATCGGGGGGCGCGGCAAGCGGAGGCCCTATTGCAGCTTTTCGACCTTTGCCGGCAGGTCGGGATATCGGCCAATTCTGTAGGTCGCGTTCTTGCACGTCAGAACCCAGACATCGTAATCCGGCTTTGACAGCTTGACGTCGCGCGTTGCCTTCTGCGGCTGGTCGCAATCGAAGCCTTGGCTGCGGATTTGAGCTGCGAGCGTACTCGTAGCGGTTTGCGCTTTGGCAACGTGTCCGAAACGCTCGCCGCTCGACAGCACGGCGAGGAAAAGAATGGCCAAGAGCGGAAGAGTTTTCTTTGTGCGTTCCATGCTTGCCCTCCTTTGGGGGTGCGATCACCGTTCGCCCGGCCACCATGTTTAGCCGGATCGCTCACCGACCTCTATGTTCGTCCTGCGTTCGCAGTTTCTCGGAAATCCCTTTCGCAGTTTTCTGATCTCAGGTCCTCCGCATCTCAGCATATCCTGGCATTGTCGCCCTCGTCACAAGTATGGCCGGGCCAGCCCCGGACCGATGGACCGAACCATATTGGAATGCCGCCCCAGATGATCCAGCGGCCATCCGGTTCAACCGGAAGCCTCATAGGCACGCGGATTTTGACGCGTGGCTCGCGAGCCACGGCGGATGACGTGAGCATGGCGATCGCGATCAATCCAATCGACAAGAGCTTGATTGTAGTCATTGAACTTGCCTTCCAGCCCTTGATGGGGCTGCAACCTTAACCCGTTTCTTCAACCCTCGTGCAGGCGAACCTGTGCCGCCTCGCTCAATCATTGGCGTTCCAACTTGGAACATTCGCCCGCGCAGCCCTTCGCAAAGCCATCTGAGCGTTTCGAAGCTAACGCTCGTTGTTGGAGATCTTCAGCCACGCCAAGGTGCACAAACGGCAGCCGTCGTTCGGGAGCACTTACCGCTGTTACCCTGCTCGTCAAACTCGCGACGTTTGAAGGGGCATGATTTCGGGCGCGTCCCCATCAACAGGAGAAACATACCGCGCTCGGCTTGGTACTTGGCTTCGGCACGGGTACTTTCCCAACCCTGCAAGGCGGTGTCGCCTAAGGGGGCACATACCCGCCATTCCCACTTACGACGGCGAGCGGTCTGTCTGTTGATCGCCCCATATATGGTAGTCTGACCTATTGCGAGGTTCACCATGAGGAAGACGTTATCGGCTCTCGCTGCCGCCGCGACTTTGGCCGCTTTAGCAGGCTCGCCAGCGTATCCGCGCGATGATTACGGACCCGGCGGCAATCCGTATCCGCGCACTTATCCCGGACCACCACGCGGCACGCCGTACTGGTCGGGCTATGTCGATGCCCCGGTTGGCGAGGCGATGCCTCCCTGCCACTGGAATACCCAGCGCTTCTGGGACGGGCAGGGCTGGCGGGAGCGCCGCGTGCGAACCTGCGGCAGCGATCCAGCTTGGCCTTCCAGGCCTTAGAAGCCGAAGACGGCTCGCGCAGCGACGCACAATGCCGCCGCTCCTGGCATCGCCAACGTGGTCAGTGCGATGAATAGACGATCGTGCAGCCCCATCGAGCAGGCAGCGATTACGGTGACAGTGCTGGACTGCAATTGCCGTCGAACGCGGCCGGCTTGAGCTGCACGAAAGCGGGACTTGCGTGCGATTGCTGAGCCAAGGCGAGGATCGCTATGCTCGTATCAGCGGTGCCGCAGACCGCCATGCACATTCGGAGAGTGGGCCGTGATCAGGTTTTTGTGCTTCCGGGCCGCCGCTTCGGCCTCGCGTGCAAGTCGTTCAGCCTTTAGCCTCTCGCGGTTCGCATGAAACGCCGCTTGGGTGCGTTCATACTCGGACATCGTCACTTTGGCATCGGTTTCCTTGAAGAGCCTTTGCGCCTCACGCTGGGCGGCAGTGGGCGGCTTCCATCCGTAATTGTGGGCGGTCATTCCCTCCTCCTTCGGTGATAGCCGTAAGGGCTTGTTGGGTCCGACCGTCAAAGTCTCTTCCTGTTTTTCAGTTACCGCAATCGAATATTGGCCAGTCCTTCCTGCGCCGGCCATAGATCCGCCCGGCTGGATCACAGCCACCTGCAATGGGATTCCGATCTCATCACTTCGCGCGGACGGCGCACAGCCTTGATTGCTCCGGCGCTGCCGAAAGCTAGCTGGCAGAGACGGCCCCGGCCGTGGGGTTTCGTGGGGGCGTTGAGGCCGGGGCCGTTTGGGGTGCTTGGACTTTGGGGAAGATCAAGCGACTATGAGCTTACTCAGCTCGCAGCGCCGTTCTGTTCGTTTCAACACATTGTCGGTACTCTTCCGGATAGGAACAGCAAACTCTTGCGCAACGAATGACCGAACGGGGCTGCGGCGGCCTTTCGACGATCCGATTGAGGTGGGTAGCCGCAAGCTGGTGACGCTGCGCGATGCCAGGGAACACATCGCCGCACTGCCGAAGAAGGAGCACGACACGCCGGCCCAATCGTCGATTACCTCAAGTCACTTTCGGCAGGACACTCCCCAGGGCTATCGCACCAGCTTCGCAGCAGAAACAACCTGAACGAATCGCAATGAACGCGATCGAATGTTGATGAAAGTGCTGAAAGATCAACGAAGCTGACCGTTATCCTCGCGCTCATAACGGTCTGGTTGCAGGTTCGAGTCCTGCCGGGCCCACCAATAAATCGATCACTTTGCCGGGCCGCGACAAGCACTTCACTTCCGCTGAAGCGGGCGCAGGGGTTGTCGCGGGTTCGGGCTTGAAGAATGCGGAAAGTGGGTTCGCAGACGCGGACGACGTCGAGAGAGCTGCAAGAAATACAGAAGCGGCGGAACAAGATCGCAAATGACCGGACATGAAAACCTCCGGTATTGCGCCCCCTGCCCCGACACGAGCTTTGGCCGCGGCCTAGGTCGCAATACGGTTCAAATCCGGCAATGCGGCGGATTCATTTTCGCCGCAGGCGAGATGAGTGCGGAGCGGGGGAATTGATGTAAAGGCTGTAACCACACCCGAACGGATGTAGCCGATGTTACGGCTGCCGGACGAGCGCTATGTCCGAACTGACGGCTGGGCATTCGACCTTCCCGGGACGACATTCTCTCCGGAGTGCAGAACCCGTCCGATCGCACGGAGCGATTGCGATGAGGGAGGCCACGATGGATTTTACGCGGATGTCGGATGGAATCCGGCTGCATCACGCCTCTCATCGCCACGATGGGTACGATGGCGCGGACGAATTGGGCCCTGCGTCGAGTGCTCCGTTCGTGGCTGACCCGGTCGGCGGTGGCGCCCTGGTCCATCGTCCCGGCCCGTTTGCTGGTCCTGGAGCATACGCCGCGAGCGCGAATACCCATCATAGAGACTCCGACCCGGTTCAATCCAAACATCCCCCATCGGGTGGCGAGATGGGCGGCCACGCCGGCAACCACGCCGCAGAAGGCCTGGATGTTTCGTCCACGAAGCCTCCTGCCGGCGCATCCTTTCCCGAGAAGGGCATTGCTTCGCTCGAGAGCGGGGCGAACACGGCAGGGAACGGCGGAGATGGCTTCTTTTACGGAAGTATCATTCACGCGTCCCTGTTGATCTACGAACCGATCAACATTTCGATCAGCGTGGGATACGGCTCGGTCGCCCTGGCCAACCAGTCCAACGATTTGAATGTCGATCAATCCGCTTTTCAAATGGCCGGCGTCGGCGGCCATGGCGGCAATAACAACATTGCAGCGGGTGGGAGCATCAGTACGTTTTCAGGCTCCGGCGTGATCGCGAGCGGCGACAACAGCGCCGGAAACGGCGGCAGCGGCCATTTCTCGGGTGCGATCGTGGACGCTCCCGTGGTGATCTATCATCCGATCAATATTGCGTTGGCGAGCTCGGGCGGCACGGCACATGCAAGTCAGTCGAACACGGTCGACATCGACCAATCGGCCACGCAGATCGCGGGCGTCGGCGGAAGCGGCGGACATGGCAATGTGGCCGCCGGCGGCAGCGTCATCACGCTCGACCCCAGTTGGGGATCGAGCATCTTTGACGTTCAAACGGGCGGAAGCCAGGCCGGCAATGGCGGTGACGGCATGTTCTACGGGGAACTCGTCCATACCTCGTTTGTCGTGTACAACCCGATCAACATCGCAATCGCGGGCTATGGCTCCAGCGCTTACGCGGTCCAGATAAATGATGTCTCCGTGGATCAATCCGCGGTTCAGATCGCTGGCATTGGCGGGCACGGCGGCAACGACAACGCCGCAGCTGGCGGCCATGCAAACCTTCTCTCCCATAATCCGTGGGGCGGGTCCGATACGATCGCGACCGGTTCGAACAGCGCAGGCAATGGCGGCAACGGTTATTTTGCGGGCAGTCTGATCGACGTCAGCGTCGCGATCTATGCACCCATCAACATAGCAATCGCAGGTCCACATTCGACGGCCGTGGCCGATCAGGTCAACAACGTGCACATCGACCAGAGTGCGACCCAGATCGCCGGCGTTGGCGGGGACGGCGGCTCCGGCAACCTCGCGCTGGGTGGCGATGCCGCGCATCTCTTGTCGGATCTTCACCTGGTGGCATAACGAAACATCGCATCGCTCGCATGGCCGATCGCATCGCGGCACGCGCCGTCGCCGCTCTTCGCATGCAAAGCCCGCGCAGAGGCGCCCTCCGCTGACAAAATGTCGTACTTTCGTACGTAGGCCCATCAAACCGGATGGTGTCCGATTTGACATCTATCGTTCCCGCGCACGGGCGGATCAGACTTGCCGTGCGCGTCCGCCTGATCGGGATGGATGTTGCACGACAGCCAACAAAACGACGGAGGCCTCAAATGATGCCAAAGGCAATCAACATCTCGGATACGATCAAGGTCAAATCGATCGATACCGGTGGTCAAAGTGCCGGAAATGGCGGCGACGGTACTTTCAAGGGAGCCATCATCAGCAAGCCGACTGTCAACTACGATCCGACCAACAAGGCGGAAGGCGCCGACGTGCACGTGAGCACCGGCGATCACGTCAAACAGACGGCGGATTGGGATGCCGGCGGCGCCAACGCCAAGGCCTCGGTGTTCTCCAAGGCTCATGGCGGAGACGCCGAGTCGAACGGCAGCCAGAAGTCCTACAGCGGCTACGATACCTCCAAGGTCTACGCCAACACGGATGCCACCCAGATCAACAAGCTCGCGGTGGACCAGCACCAGGAAGTTGTCGCCGGCATCGGCGGCGATGGCGGAGACGGCAACTTCGCATGGGGTGGCGGGGTGACCTTCCATCTCGACACGCTCTGACGAGCCGCTCGTCCGACTGGCGGGACCGGCTGCCGCGGCCGCCGGTCCCGGATTTCACGCCAAAGATCTACCGATGCCGTTGCCGGATTGCGTTGACCATCGGTCAAGTGCGCCGGACCTCGATTTCAGGCGGTGACGATCATGCTGATGCCGCCCATTCGGTTGCCCATCCTGCCGCAGATCCGGACGCCACTGCACACAGCCCTCCGGTCCTGCGTGGGACCGCTAGGTCTCGTATTCGCATATAGCTGCAGTTACAATCTGCTACTGTTTGCACCCTCCATCTATCTTCTTCAGATCTACGACCGGGTGTTGTCGAGCCGGAGCGGCGACACGTTGCTCCTGCTCACGCTCATAGTCGCGATCACAGTGGTCGTCGGCGGCGTGTTCGATGCATTGCGGCGCGCCGTCCTTGGACGCCTCGGCGCCTGGCTCGACGATCGCCTTCGTCCCTGCGTGCTTTCGGCCGGCCTCGAATCGGCGTTTCGCAGCGATTGGACGCAAGCGTCGGGCGCATATCGGGACCTCACCGTGCTGCGCCAGTTCGTCGAGTCCGGCTCATGTACGATGCTGTTCGACGCGCTCTGGGCGCCCTTGTTCCTCCTTGTCCTCGTTCTGATCCATCCCCTGCTTGGCGTGGTGGGCGCCTGTTGCGTCGCCTTCCTGTTCGCACTCACGGTCGCCGGAGAGCTGGTCACGGAAGACGCTTTGCTCAGGTCCAGCGCCGCGCTCTCCAGAAGCTACGGTCGCCTTCAGACTGCCGCGAGCAACATCCACATGATCCGCGCCATGGGAATGTTCGATAGCGCTGCGCGCATGATCCACCGTGACTCGCAGCACGCGCGCAGAGAGCACGACGTGGCGCTCCGGCGAGGCGAGATCGTCTCACTGGCCGCCAAGCCGGTTCGCGCGCTGTCGCAGGTCTTGATCATGGGGGCTGCCGCGTGGCTCGTCCTCGATCACGGAAAAAGTCCGGCAATCATCTTTGCTTCTACGCTGATGTTCAGCCGGGCGCTCGCGCCGGTCGAAAGTGCGGTCGCAGGCTGGAAATCACTCGTGACGGCCGTGAGCGCCTGTCAGCGGCTCGGCGCACTTCTCGCCGCATTCCCGGTCGCCCGGCAGGAGAGCGCGGGCGTTTTCCCGCCGCAGGCGCGAAGCGGCCTCGTCGTCGACAATGTGGGCGTGTGGCTTGCGGGGACCGACCATCTTCTGCTGAACGGCGTCTCCTTCAGCCTCATGCCCGGAGAATGCCTTGGCATTATCGGTCCGTCCGGGTCAGGCAAGTCCTTGCTCGGCCAGGTGATCGCCGGGCTCTCGATGCCGACGCATGGCCGTGTCCTCCTCGACAATACCGACGTCTCGCTGCTTCGCGAGGGCCGAAACGGCGACGGCCTCGGATATCTCCCTCAGGACATCAATCTGATCGGCGACACCATCAACGACATCATCGCACGCCTTGAAGATGCGGACCGGCGGAAGGTCGTCGAAGCGGCCAAGCTCGCCGGAATCCATGGGGCGATCATGCGCCTGCCGCAGGGTTACGACACGGTGGTTCACAGTGAAACAATCTTCTCACGCGGGTATCGGCAGCGCCTCGGTCTTGCCCGCGCATTTTTCGGCAGTCCACGCCTCATCGTTCTCGACGAACCCAACGCCAGCCTCGACTACGGGGGCGAGCGAATGCTCCTGGATGCCATCGAGCGCATGAAGCTCGCGGGCGTCATCCTCGTCGTCGTCACTCACAGGATGGGTCTCCTCGCCGCCACGGACAAGATTGCCATCATGGAAGACGGTGCGGTCGCCGCGTTCGGCGACAGCGAGGACATCTTTGAACGGCACCTGAGCCGACCCCAGGTTACTTCGCAGGTTGCGCCATGATCTGGAATTCTCTCACCATCTGGAAGCATCCTGCCGTCTCGAGACTTCCCATGATCTGGGACCGGCTCATGCGAGCGCCGGCGTGCCCCCCGCCCGCCCGACGATCTGGCGTCGTGGTAACCGCAATCGACGATTTCGAGCCTCTGGAATTTCCATGGTGCTCGACGCCTACGCCGACCTCGCCACGCGGAAGGCTTCGCGCTATCACCGTCGCGGGCAATCTGCTGGTGCTCTGCTTCATGCTGGGGCTTGGTACATGGGCGAGCCTCGCGCCTCTCGAGAGCGCCGCGATCGCATCCGGCGTCGTGGAATCGGAATCGAGTCGCAAGACGATCCAACATCTGGAAGGTGGTATCGTCAGCAAGATCCTGGTTTCGGATGGCGATAGCGTGCGCAGCGGCCAAACGCTGGTCGCGCTGGAGGATACCCGGGCGAGCTCGGAGGTGCAAAGTCTTCAAGGTCAATTCTGGGATGCAGCTGCTCGTGCCGCACGGCTTCAAGCAGAGCAGCAGAGATTCGAGAGGATCGCAATTCCGGACGCGCTGGAACAGGACAGCAGGCAGAGCGGAGTCGCCGCCGCTGCAGTGTCGGCCCAGCAATTCATTTTCCAGGCACGCCTGCAGGTTCACGAGTCGCAGCTTGCGGTCATTCGCGAACGAAGGCGTCAGGTCGAGAAGGAGATCGAAGGTCTCAAGGCCCAGGAAACCGCCACCGGGCAGCGGGTCGACATCGTTCGGGAGGAGCTGGACATGGTCGCGACCCTCGTCAACAAGGGGCTCGAACGGAGGCCGCGGCTTCTGAACCTGCAGCGGGAGCTGGCCGACGTTGAGGGCCGCCGCGGCGAGATCGCCGCGCAGATTTCCCGCGCCGCGCAAGTCATCAGCGAACAACAGGCCACCTTGTTCAAGCTCGAGAGCGAGAGGCAGAACGAGATCGCACAGTCGCTTCGTGAAGCACAGAACCAGATATTCCAGCTCCGCGAGCGGTTGCTTGCGGCCAGGGACCAGCTATCGCGAACGGAGGTCAAGGCGCCAGAGGACGGCGTGATAACCGATTTGCGGATTCATACAGCCGGTGGCGTCATCGGAGCGGGCGCTCCGCTCATGGACCTGGTGCCCCGGCAAGACCGTCTCATCGTGACCGCGCGCCTGAGGCCCGAGGATATCGATGTGGTTCATCCCGGCCTCAATGCCGAGGTTCACCTCGTACCGTACAATCAGCGTCGCGTGCCTCGCCTGAAGGGAACTGTCGTGCACGTGTCCGCAGACCGGCTCCTCGACAAGCGTACCGACCAGCCATATTACGCGACCAAAATCCGGATCGACGACGCGCAGATCGTCGCAAACGACATCCCGATCGTCCCCGGCATGCCGGTTCAAGTGTTCATCACGACAGGGCGCGGTACCGTGGCTCTCTACGCGCTCAGGCCCCTGCTCGACAGCTTCCGTGGTGCATTCAGAGAGGACTAAGTCTCCTGCATCGGACCTGCGCCGGGGTCGTGGTCGCGACCCTGCGCCGGCAACCGGCCGCGCCAGCGGAGCACGGCTTCCGTCCGATTGTGCGCAGCACATTTCCGCATGATATGCTGGATGTGCATTTTGACTGTGCTTTCCGAGAGGTTCAATTTGGCGGCGATCAGCTTGTTGGGCAGGCCGAGCTCCAATTCCGCCAGAACCTGTTGCTCACGAGGCGTGAGATCCGTCACGCTCCTTTCGATAGTCACTCCGGCTCCCTCGTTCACAAGATATGCGCGCGCAAGCCCGCGTGCATCTGGCGCCTCGAAATCCGGTATCCTGTTCATCCCGGCGACGGGCAACGGCCTGTAGACGCCGCCGACCAGGACAAGACGCAGGCCAGCTATGGCGATCTCGATCGGCAGCGAGGTAGAAAGAAAGCCGCGCACGCCCCGCTGCATCGCGGCCTGCACGGTCGGCTCGTCGTCATGGTTCGACAGGATTGCAACGGCGGCGTTGGGACAACACTCCGCGACGAAGGCGAGACTGCCCTCAACCGAGGGATCGTCGATGGGCTTGTCTGCGATACTCAGCACCACCAGACGAACATCGCGGGTTGACGTGGAGTCCAGGCTTTCGACCGTTGCCATGTCGAGGATCTCGAATTCCGCCAGTTCCCGCCTGAGGACGCTCAGAATACATGTGCGAGGCAACAGGAGCGGTTCGACGATTACCAGAACCGGAAAGTGAAGCGATCCATCGAGCCGCTTTGAGGAGTTGGTTATGTCGTCCATGATTTCCTCGAGATGAAAAGAGCTTCCGCCAAATTCCCATTCCGTATTGCGTCTCCCCTGCTGCTGCATTCAGCCTGAATGAACATCACGAGAGCGGCGCAGTGCCGCCGCCAGTGTTATCCACTGCGGGTTTACCTGGCGCCTGGGTGGAAATTCTTTCCGCTCAAATCATTTGGGCGCGTACCGCGCGGTGACGCAGTCGACGCATTCCCTAATTGCAGATATTTCGATACGCCGTTGACGCCGCCGACCCCGACTTGCCGTCGACGACATATGCTTCATCCTCCTTCACGAGATAAAGAAACGGTCTCTCTCCGGTCTCGCCGCCTGATGTGCTTCTTCCCTTCACACGCCCGCAAATCGTATCCACGGGGCGTCCAAGCGTGTTCTTTCGCATCGTGCGCTTCATTTCGGTGAATTCGGCCGATCCTGGATCCTCCATCTTCGTGGCGATGGTGACCTTCGCCTTTTCCAGGACAGAATCCGATACTTCCGCGGGCCGTTCGGATGCCGGGACGCTGACCCTCGTCCGCGGTGACGCCGCTTTGGCGAGGTCGACCGATCCGCTCTTCTTTGGTGATGATTTCTTGCCGGACGTTCCCGGAGTTGCAGAATTCGATTTGACGATCACGGGATCCGGCGCCAATGCCGTCGGCGTTGGCTGCGCAGGTCGGGCGACCGCAACCCGGTCGAAACAGGGTCGTGACGCACACCCAAGGAAATACCCTCGGGAAGGCGCGAACCAGCCAAAGCCGATCAGGACTCCTGCCAGCACTCCAACAAAAAGCAGTCCCATGCGATTCCCTCCCCGGGAGCTCGGCTCGCACTTGCAAGTAGGACTAATTCCGCGCTGGTGATCCATCTGTTGCGCAAAAGCGTTAAACGCCTATTAAGCGCGCAGTGGCCCGATTTGGTCCGGTCTTGGACCCCTCTGCAACTTGCGTGTTCGAAGGTCCGCTTTGCACCACCAAAGGCTGCCGATGACCGGCTTATGGCCCACAGGCCAATTCCGGAGCACCGCACCAGTTTCGCACCAGAAACGCGTGAGCGAAACGGAGCGAAGGCGACTGGGATCGAGCAAGACCGCAGGAAGAACAACGAAGCTGACCAATATTCTCCCGCTCATAAACGCCTGGTTGCAGGTTCGAGTCCTGCAGGGCCCACCCGCACATCAACTGGTAGTAGTTCAGCTGTCGTCAAAACGATCCAAAAACCGAGCCTAGTATCAAGACAGCCACAAGCGCGATAATGCAGCTGACGATCACCGTCATCACCATGTCGAGATAGCTTTCGCGGTGAGTCAGGCCACTGATTTGCAATAGCAGCAATACCGTACCGTTGTGCGGAAGCGCGTCCAGGGTACCCGCGCTCATCGTCGTTATACGATGCATCAATTCGTGATCGATGTGATGCTCAGCGGCAAGACGCACGAAGTCGTCGCCAAACGCATTGAGGACAATTGCCATGCCGCCGGAAGCAGTACCAGTCAGCCCGGCCAGCACATTCATCGAAACGGTCAATGCGACCAGCGGTCCTCCAGAAACCGAGAATACCGCATCGCGAACCGTCGCAAATGCCGGCAACGCGGCAACCACTGCGCCGAAGCCGACAAGACTAGCGATCATCAGCATCGGTAAGGCCGCAGAATTTGCGCCAGCGTCGAGACTTTCGCGGAGGGATGGCAAGCGTCGCAAGTTGATGAGGAGAACGGTCACGTTTGCTGCCGCGAGAGCCACGACAACGGACCAGACACCAGACACGGCCCCGATTGTAGTCCCGCCCCACTGGTCCTTGGACAGGAACGAAAAATCGAGCCGCGGGAATACGACAAGCGACATTAGGAAATTCGTGACGATAACGACGACGAGGGGCAGCACGGCTAGGGCGAAGCTCGGTCCGCTCTCGGCCCGCTTGCCATGCGGCAACTCGGCCGGGTCGAAGTCGCCCGCCGGCGCCGCCTGCTCGCGAACCATCTCGCTAACGACAGGAGCAGTTTCCGCCTCGCCGCCGTAGCCTTCGCCAGCCTTGCGCGCGGCCGCCTCAGCGCGGCCAAGCCACCACATGCCAAAGGCGAAGATGATGGCCGACGCGATGATACTCAGTCCGGGGGCCGCGAAGGTGGTGGTGCCGAAGTACGGCATCGGAATGGCGTTGTTGACCGAAGGCGTGCCCGGCATCACCGACATGGTGAACGTGAATGCACCGAGGCCGACGGTTGCCGGCAACAACCGGCGCGGGATATCCGCGGCCCGGAACATCTCATGAGCCATGGGCACAAGCACGAAAAATGCCACGAACACACTCACGCCGCCGTAGGTCACAATGGCCGAGGCGATCACCACCGCGAGTATCGTGCGGCTGGTTCCCAGCTTGTTGGTCAAATATTGCGCGATGGAACTGATCGAACCGCTGTCGCCCATAAGCTTTCCGAACAGCCCGCCCAGCATAAACATGGGGAACCATTGAGCTACGAACCGCGCTGCGCCGCTCATGAACGTCTGCGTCCAGTGGGCGAGCAGCGGTTCGCCTGAGAAACTGGCCGCGATGAGGGCTGCGATGGGAGAAACCAGCAGAACACTGACGCCCCGATACGCGAGCCACATGAGGAGGGCTAAGCCGAGCAGTACCCCAAAGAGTCCCATGGTTCACTTTCTCCGAATCGAGGCCGATGATTGAGCCGTCGCTGTCTTGCTTACGGACCGCCCCAATCAAGCAGGCTTTTCGGCATCGCGCGTAACGGCAGATGCCGGCTCCAGGCGTTGCCGCGGCAGCAGGAACAGCCACGTCACAAGGACGAAAGGGGCCGTCAGCGCCGGAATGGCGAACGGGGTCAGCGCAACGTTCAAGGCTGACTGGGTGATCACCGTGAACACCGTGGCGAGGGCCGTGTAGGCCACGACGCGCCAACTCGGCTGATAGAAGACGGTACCAAGTGCGATCGCTGTCAGGACCGGGCTGAATCCAAGGAGACCGCCGATGATCAGGTCGCTCTCGGCGCCGAAAAGATGAGCCGTCAGTACAGCCAATATCGCGCCTCCGAGAGCGAAGGCAGCAGCTGAGAGCGAGCTCACGGCGAGCCCCGCAAGCAGGAGCAGCGCTGCGATGGCACTGGCTTTTAGAAAGACTTGCGAAATGCTCAGGAACATTCCCTGGGCAAGATCAATCAACTGGAGCGGGCTGGCTTGGTAGGGCTGGAACGCGGTGACTATGCTGCCGGACGGCAGTGCTCTTCCCGCGAGGCCGGAAAATCCATACGTGGCCAACAAGAGAAGCCACGTTGTGAGCACGAACGGAAATGTGAGTGCGCCACCCCATGGTTTGACGACGTTGGTGGTGGCAAGCATCACGACGACGGATACGGCCGCTCCGAGTATCACATACACCCAAAGCAGCGCTCCGGGAGCCAGGAACGTCGCCAGCGCAAGGCCGACGAGGATGCCGTTGAAGCCATAGAGCCCGGAATGGAGCGACTCGGTATCGACGCGAAGCCAATGCGCCGTCAGGTTTGACACGACGACGGCGAGGACGCCCGCAATTGCTACTTGGGGCACACCAGCTACGTATGACCCCCAGGCGATTGCGGCCAGAAAGAGAATCCCCGTCAGCGGGTTGTCCTGAAACATGACTTGCCCGATGCTGCGCAAATTGATGTCCAAGAATCGCAATCCACCTGACGAGGCGCAAAGGCTTTCCCAGCTTGCCAAGATCTTTTCCATTGCGGCCTCCTCGAACGTGTCGTCCCGCTGCTGGCGGTCAACCGTTGGCATCGCCGATCCGCTAACGCCACAGATAGGGCGGAGGTAGTGCGGCGCCGATGACCTCTTCACGTACCACTCCCCAGAACTCGCGTACCTTGGCCTTCACCTGCGTGGTTTCGCGGCCCAGCACCTTGTAGATCAGGCCGGCATCATTCGGCAGATGACAAGCGCCGAACGCCAGGCCATCCGCAAGGTTCACACCGGCCCCCGCCCGCTCGTGGATGCGTTCGGCCGTGTCTTTGGGTGCGCACAGGATCACGTTGGCGAACACGTCAAAGGAGTCCATCACGCCGGTCTGCCGCATCCCGTATCGCCGCGGCTCGATCACCAGCTTCTCCGTGAACAACGCACGACCATCGGGACGCACCGCGGACGTCGCTATCGACAATACCGTTGCTCCGAAGCACTCGTCGGGATGATGGTGCTTGCGGCCCGGCTGAATGATCTCCGAAAGGAGGAGTGTGGCCGACGGAGCAACGGAGATCTGTGTGTCGCTGAGAAACCGCGAATGCCGATGCGGGATCACGGGGTCGGGAAGAAACTCCAGATAGGCGTCATCCGCAAGCGTAATGGTCTGGCTCTGCGCCGCATAGTTGGCGTCCATCGCGTGAATCTTGGTCGCCGATTGCGAGGTGACGTGCGCCTGTGCGCGTGGACCCAAGGTGACGTCGAGAGCAAGCCTGTCCCCCTGGAGCACGCAGCCCGTGGTCGTGATGAGGAACACGAAGGCGAGCCCCGGCATTCCTTCGTCGCAATGGAGCGCACGCTGAACCATGTAGGGCGAGCGGCGCTCCAGGTTCGCCAAGATCGTGTGGCCGGAGCGGCGCTCGAAGCCCAGACGTAGGAAGCCCGTCTTTCCGACGGTACGGCTCCTCATCTGCAGTGGCTCATCCTGAAACAGGGCGAATTCCGGCCTCGATGCGCCAAGCGCTTCAGCGCGACTCCAAGGAGGGAGGGCCGCCGGTATCATGCTGTCCGCCGTGACCGTGGCTTGATGTCGAACAGGAATTCCCGCTCGATCCGCGCGACCAGTTCCGGAATCCCCTCCCCCGTCTTGCAGTTCGTGAACAGGAACGGCTTGAGGCCGCGCATCATCTGCGAATCCCGCCTCATCACGTCAAGGCTGGCGCCGACGTGAGGCGCAAGATCGGTCTTATTGATGACCAGGATGTCGGAATGGGTGATCCCGGGTCCGTTCTTGCGGGGGATCTTGTCGCCGGCGGCGACGTCAATGACATAGATGAAATAGTCCACCAGCGCCGGCGAGAACGTCAGCGTCAGATTGTCGCCTCCACTTTCGATCAGCACGACATCGCTATCCGGAAAGCGCCGCTCCATATCCTCGACGGCGGCGAGGTTCATGCTTGGGTCTTCGCGCACCGCCGTATGAGGGCAGGCACCCGTCTCCACTCCGATGATGCGCTCCTGGAGCAGAACGCCCTTGAGGGTCCGCTGGACATGCTTGGCGTCTTCGGTCGTGACCACGTCGTTCGTAATGATGAGTACCTTGATGCCGAGATCGAGCAAACGCGGTGTAATGGCTTCCACGATTGCGGTCTTGCCCGACCCGACCGGGCCGCCGATGCCTATGCGCGTGATACTGTTCGACATTGGAAACTCCATGCGACGTCAGTTCATGAACAGGCGAACATGCGCTCGGGCGTGGACAGCGGCCAGAATTTCCGTCAACGGAGCAAAGCCTGCCATGTCGGCAAGCCGCGCCGCTGCCGCGGTCGCGTACATCTCTGCTGCCTGTCCAGTGAGCTCGTAGAGAATCTTCTGCGTGTCCACGTGGCTGACCCTCATCAGCCGCAAGGCGGCGCCGAGGATCGTCGTCGCGACGCCATACTGGTGCACGACAAACGCCTGGCTGGCAGGCAGCCTCTGTACGGCAAAGCAGATCGCCAGCGCCGTGGGGTAGCAACCTGGAGTTACGGACGATTCAATGCATTCGCGCCACCTGCGAAGCAGCGGCACGCCCACCACTTTCACGCCCATTTCTGTGAACTTCTTACCCATGCGAACCGACATGACCCGCGCCTCATCGGACAGCTTGCGCGCGTAGACCTGCGCATCGATTCGGACGAGGGTGTCGACGTCGTCGGCAGTTGCCGCGCGATGCGCAGCGATCAGGGCGATGCAGTCGCCACGCGCCGCCTGCTCGATGGCGGTATGCGCGAACGCGCGAAGTGTGGCCACGTCGGTGACGACGCCCTCCTGAACCGCGGATTCCAGGCCGGAAGAAAACGAGAATGCGCCAATGGGGAACATCGAGTCACCAAACTGCAGCATCCGCGAAAGGAATGCGGCGCTGTTCGACGCTTCGGCGCAGTCACTCTCGATGGTCACGTGCAGAACCGGTCGTTGCCGGCGATGTTTGCCCCTGAACGGCGGCTCCCGGATGGGCGTGGACGTGCGTCGGCGGATGCCCATGCACGTGTCCCGTCTCGGCCTCGACACCGGCGTAGCTGTCATGCGCGTGTGAATGCACCGGTCCTTCCGCGCCGCCGAAAAGCCGACGTGATTCATGCGGAGCGAGGTAGGGAACGACCTCTCGGCCAGGCACGAACTCGTAGCGAATGCCGTCAAAACGATGCGTATTCATGACGGACGCCATGACCTTGCGATCGACGGTCAGCGGGACGTAAACGAGGTTGTCCTTGACCAGCGCCGGCCAGTGTTGATTGCCCATCGCGTGGCCCAATTCAACACATGTGCGCATTGCCACTTCGGGCGAGAGACTCGTCAGATCGTGCAGATGCACGATCATTACGTCGCGCAGCTCGATTCGCGCGACGAGTGCCGAGAGCGCCTGGGCATCCCACAGCAGAACGTCGCCATCGCGGATATGCGTGCCACGATCGATGGAGACTGCGACCTCAGCGCCTTTTGTGGTCGTCTTGCGGAAGCGGCTCTTTTGCGCCTCCCACTGGTCGATCTCGATCAGGTCTATGTCGGCAGCGGCCAAACGCCCGGTCCATGCCGGATCACCGATATTGCCCAGAACGGTCTCGATCAGGATCACGGCAGGCTCCTCAGCTAAAGAAATACTTCTGGTTCAGCGAGATCGCCTTCAAGGGAGGAACGGTCGCGTGCTTGCCGTCGACGGTCACGGCGAACGTTTCCGGACTGACCTCGATCTTCGGCGTCCCGGCATTTCGAACCATGTCGCGCTTGCCGATCTTACGCACGTTTCTCACCGGCATCACCTGCCGGCGGAGCCCCAGGCGATCCTTGATCCCGGCGGCATGCGCCGCACCGGAGACGAACGTGATGCAGTTGGCCGCCAACGCATCACCATAGGCACCAAACATGGGCCGATAGTAGGTGGGCTGCGGCGTTGGCAAGGACGCGTTCGGATCGCCCATGACCGCCCAGCTTATAAAGCCGTTCTTGATGATGATCTTGGGCTTGGCGCCGAAGAACGCCGGCTCCCAGAGGACGAGGTCAGCGATCTTGCCGACCTCAACCGATCCCAGCACGTCTGCGATACCGTGCGTGATCGCCGGATTGATCGTGATCTTCGCCACGTAGCGCAGCACCCGGAAATTATCGTTGCCCGGCGCATCCTCCGGCAGCTTTCCGCGCCCGGTCTTCATTGCATCGGCGGTCTGGATGCAACGCAGCCAGCATTCCCCGATGCGTCCCATGGCCTGCGAATCGCTTGAGAACATCGAGATGACGCCGAGATCTTGAAGGACGTTTTCCGCGGCGATGGTCTCGGCGCGGATGCGGCTCTCAGTGAATGCCACATCCGACGGGATGTCGGGGCTGAGGTGGTGACACACCATGATCATGTCATAGAGCTCCGCCTGCGAATTGATGCCGTAGGGGAGCGTGGGGTTGGTCGAAGACGGCAGGACGTTGGGAAGGCCGGCGATCTTGATGATATCCGGCGCATGGCCGCCGCCGGACCCTTCGGTATGGAACGAATGAACCGTCCGCCCCTCGAACGCCTCTATCGAATCGTCGATGAAGCCGGACTCGTTCAGCGTGTCGGTATGGATGCACACTTGAGTGTCGGTCTCGTCCGCGACGGTGAGCGCGGACCGAAGTACTGCCGGGGTGGTGCCCCAGTCTTCGTGACATTTCACGCCAACCGCGCCCGCTTCGATCTGTTCAACCAGAGCCGCCTTGCCGTGTCCGTGCCCCTTGCCTAGGATGCCGACGTTGAGCGGCCAGTTTTCGAACGCGCGTAACATCATCCTGATGTTTCCGGGACCCGATGTCACCGTCGTCGCATTTGAGCCGTCTGAAGGGCCCGTACCGCCGCCGATCAGCGTCGTAGTGCCGTTTGAGAGCGCCGCCTCCGCCTGCTGAGGAGAAATGAAATGAATGTGCGTATCGATCCCGGCGGCGGTCAGGATTAGGTGTGAGCCTGAGATAGCATCGGTGGCCAGTCCGATCTCAAGGCCAGGCGTAACGCGATCCATCGTCTGCGGATTGCCGGCCTTGCCGATCGCACAGATGCGGCCATCCCTGATGCCAACATCCGCTTTCACGACGCCCAGAACCGCGTCGATCACGGTCACGTTGGTAATCACGAGGTCAGGAGCACCGCCCGCGCGGGTCACCTGATTATCCATGCCCATGCCCTCACGCATGCTCTTGCCGCCACCGAAGACGAGCTCGTCGCCGTAGCCGCCACGCAAATCGCGCTCGATCTCGACGAACAAGCCCGTATCGCCCAAACGGATGCGATCACCCGTCGTCGGACCGAAGAGGCCGACATATTCTTGCCGAGACATGGTAGGCATACTGGCCCTCGTTCAAGATTTGCCTTTCGACGCGACGTCACGCCTTATTTCGAGCGGAAGCCTCGCTTCGTCGCCTGCGCCACCGCCTTGGATTTGACCGAGGCGGCGTCCTGGCCTGCGGTGGGACCGTCGACGAGATTGTTGAAACCATAGACGGCGCGTTTGCCGCCGTAGGGAACCAGCTGAACATCGCGTTCGTCACCGGGCTCGAACCGCGTTGCCGTCGATGAAGGAATGTTCAGGCGTAACCCGAAGGCCGCAGCGCGATCGAATTCCAGCGCAGGATTGACCTCGAAAAAGTGGAAGTGCGATCCGACCTGGATCGGGCGGTCACCCGCATTGCGCACCTTGAGCGTCGTCACCGGACGGTCGGCATCGAATGTGATCGCCGCTGAACTGCACACGTAACCGCCGACCGGTACGTCCTCTGTCGCCGGGTCGATCGTTGCGGCAACAGCGGGGCCCACTTTTGGTCCAGCCATGTTAGCCTCCTGTCAGGCACTCACTGGATGGGCGTGTGCACCGTCACCAAGCGACTGCCGTCGGTGAACACCGCCTCGATCTGCACCATTGGAATGAGATCGGCGACGCCATCCATCACATCAACCTTGGTCAGAGCGGTACGCGCCTCATTGGTGACGTCTTCGATTGTCTTCCCGGCGCGAGCACCATCCAGGGCGACCGCCGAGATGACAGCGACCGCTTCTGGATAGTTGAGCTTGAGGCCCTTGGCTCTTCGTTTTAGTGCAACATCTGCCATCATGTAGACGAGCAGCTTGTCGAACTCTCTCGGAGTCAGCTGCAAAGGATCCTCCCAAGGCCGGGCCGCCGGGGAAAAGGCAGTCAGGTTGAAATATTGGCGGGCCGGCCCTGCAAGGATCATCCGGTGTTCTACTTGGTTTCGTATCGGAAACTACTTAGTGACCAAGTGTCGTCGCGCGCGGCTCCTGTGTTCCTCAGTGTGATGGAATTTGATGAACATCATACCGCGGCTATGATGGGCCTCGTGGGTCTGGGCGTTCGCGCTGTACGCGGACCATCCCGCGGTCGTGTCGACCGCCTTGGCGATGATGTCGTTTGCTTGAACTTGACGCCGCGGAAAGACTCTTCCGCTCGGCCCTTCGCCACGGTGAACTCCGCGCCTCGCGGCAATCGGTCTCTTTTTCTTGAAGGCGATCCGAACCGGTTCCTGCAAGATTTGCCGACCTTGCGAGCGCACACCGACTACCAGGACAAGTTGGTGCGCGCCGATCTGCACCGCGGGCTATCCGGAGCCACTATCGACACCGCTTGGCCTGACTATCACGGTGTGGTGTTGACTGCCCCTCGCAGCTTCGCCACGTCTGCCGTGGTCACGGCTGACGCAGCATTCGACCAGCTTTGGCGAACAAATGTCCCAAGTGCAGCGACCTCATCATCCTTCAACCGCCAGCCGAAGCCCGGCATGACAAGCCGCTCTGGACGCTCGCTTGTGGACGGTATCGCATCGCCGTTTAGGATGAGCGAGATCAAGCCGCCCGAGCGCTGCCACCGGTACGGACGGCGCGAAGGTCTCGTTGAGGGACGCGCCCCTTTTTCATTCATGATCGGGCTGCCAGGAATGTTCATTCGCTTACTATGTGGGTCGTCGGCTGCAAACGCCTTTTGGTTGAAAGCGCCCGCTATGATCCCAATCGACGATATTGCAAACGGCTCTCGCGTCAGCTCGTGTTCGCGATGCCTCTCAGCATCCTAAGCTTGCTGGACGAGCGCATGCAACGCTTTGACCGCGGCCTCCCGGTCCTCCACGGGGACAAACAGGCTGACCGAATGCGGTGACAACACGTACCTGTCAGGGACAATCCCGTGAGCCCCAAGAACCTGCAACGCGCTGAACGGCAATTCCGACGAGATGCCGCCGAAGCAGGTGAGACTCACCGAGCTTGACGCTTCGCGCTGCTTGCGCAGATCCTTGGCGTGCTCCAGCGTGCGCAACAGGGCATCCAACCACTCCGTATCGCACGCCACGGTCATGCTGGTCTTTCCTGCGGCGAAGTGTGATGCAAGGAGCTGCGGCCACGACAGGCTGTTTTGCTTGAGATGCTGCGCGAGTTTCTCGAAACCGTGATTGAGATCCCTGGAATCGATTTCCACATGCTCAATACGAGCGATCGAGTTGACGGCGAGAACCTTCCCGTTTTCCATGCCTAAAACCTCTTTCATCACTTGCGTGCTGTGTTCGACGCCACCCCACTGCTTGAGGACCAGAGGCACATCCTGACTTTGCGCCAGCGCTACGCTGCGAAAATGCAGGATCTTTGCACCCCAGAAACACATCTCCGACAGGGATGCGAAGTCCACGTGCCGCAGGGGCCTTGCATCCGGCACGATGCGCGGATCGGCCGAACAGATTCCGTCGACCTCCTTGATGATTTCACAGCGTTCGGCTTTCAGCGCAGCGGCCATCGCGACGGCCGTGGTGTCGCTGCCGCCCCGGCCGAGCGTGGTGATTTCCCTGGTCGCCGGGTTCACGCCCTGGAATCCTGCCAGCACCACAACGCGTCCGCGATCGAGCTCCTCGAGCACGCGAATGGGCCGTACATCCAGAATTCGCGCGGAGGAATGGGAGTCGTCGGTCATCACGCCGGCCTGGCTGCCGGTGAAGCTGATCGCAGGCACGCCGAGATCGGAAAGCGCCATGCTCATCAGGGACATGCTGATGCGCTCACCGGTCGTCAGCAGCATATCGAGCTCGCGTCGGTTGGGAGCAGGGCTCACCTGATAAGCCATCTGAATCAACTGGTCGGTGGTCGTGCCCATGGCGGAGACGATCGCCACGACACGATGACCGCGGCCGTGCAGGTCGGCGAGACTGCGCGCAACCGCGCGAATCTTCGCCGGTGTTTCAAGACAGACACCACCATATTTCTGCACGATGACGGGATGATTGCGCATCTAACCTCGCTCGGAAGCCTTGCTCGTCTCGCCCATCGAACCGACACCGCCTATCCAGGTGCCGACGACCTCAAAATTCGGATTGAAGGCGACAAGATCCGCGCGGTATCCCGGCGCGATCCGTCCAAGCTCGGAGCCAAGGCCCAGAAATGAAGCGGGCGTCCGGGACGCCATGATGAGGGCATCGACGAGCGAGATTCCGATGAGCGCAATTGCGTTGCGTACCGCCTCGATCATGGTGAGGTGAGCGCCCGCGAGTGTGCCATCCCGGCCAGTCAGGCGACCGTTCTGCAACGTGATCTCCCTGCCCTGAAGCATGAATTGCCGGTCGTTCGTCCCCGCCAATGGCATGGCATCGGTGACCAGCATCAATCGATCGCGTCCCTTACAGCGGAAGGCAACACGCAAAGCGGTGGGGTCGACGTGGATGCCGTCGCAGATGATTCCTGCGAACAACCGGTCATCGCCCAGCGCGGCGCCCACCAGGCCCGGCTCCCGGGCGTTCAACTGCGACATGGCATTGAACAGATGGGTCACCCCCGAGACACCGCGATCGACCGCCTGCCCGATTTCGGCTGCGGTGGCGTCGCTGTGACCGGCCGCGATACGCAATCCGGCGCCGATCAATTCATCGATCATGGACGCGGGCACGCATTCCGGGGCCAAGGTCACAATGGAGCGACCGCGGTCCCCGAAACTCTTGATGGCGGCGAGGTCGCGCCGATCGGGCACGCGTATCTCGGCGTCCGGGTGAATGCCCTTGCGGGACCTGTTGAGGGCCGGACCTTCCAGATGAAAGCCGAGCACGCCAGGAATTTCGAGGCACGCCTCGGCTGTTGCAGCCAATCGTTCGATGACCTCGCTTCGATCGGAGATGAGGGTCGGCAAGCAGCCCGTGGTGCCGGCCTCGCGGTGCGCCTCGACGATGCGGCGAACGCCGGCCTCGGTTGGCTGGTCGTTGAGAAGAACGCCACCGCCTCCGTTCACCTGGATGTCGATGAATCCGGGTGCAAGGACCGCGTCCCGGGGAAGGCGGATCGACGCTCCCGCGGCCTCGTCGAAGCGGATGCTTTCAATCCGTCCCTGCGCGATCCTGACCGATCCCGGCCCGCGCATGTCGATGCCATCAAAGATGTGCTGTGCAGCAATCGTGAGAGAGGCAGAACCAGCGTGGCCCATCTGTATCGATCCGGGAATGGCCGTCACGGACTCGTGAGGCGAATCTCGCACAAGAGTTCATATGTACGCCACGGGGACCTTGTCAGGACCCCAAGCGAAACCTTCGCGTTAACTTTCCATGGGAACAAAAGGTACCACGTATCTCGGCATTGATGGCGGCGGAACCCGCTGCCGCGCCCGGATCGAGGACGAAAATGGCAAGGCGCTCGGAGAGGCGAGCTCGGGGCCGGCCACAACGCGGATCGGCGTCGACAAGGCCTGGCGGTCCATCATGGAGGCCACCGAAGCAGCGGCCACACGGGCCGGACTGAGCCGTGAGGATTTCGCCCAAATGCACGCCGGAATTGGCCTTGCCGGTATTGGTCGCCGGGGCGCGAAAGCAGCGCTCGGCGAGATCGCGCATCCCTTTGCGTCCGTCAACTTCATCAGCGACGGCCTCGCGGCCTGTCTTGGCGCCCATAGCGGCGCGGACGGAGCCATCGTCGTGGCCGGCACAGGCTCGGTCGGTGTCGGCCTCGTCGACGGCCGCGAGGTCCGTCTCGCCGGTTACGGTTTTCCCGTGTCGGACGAAGGCAGCGGCGCCGACATCGGCCTGCAGGTTGTCCGATTGGCGCTGCGCGCCGCGGATCGCCGCGGCGAGTTGACGCCATTGCTTTCAGAGGTGCTGGGCGCATTCGATGATGATCCCTATCAGGCGGTGGCCTGGTCCGAAGAAGCCAGAGCCGCAGACTACGCCGCATTCGCACCGATCGTGATGCGGCACGCCAATCAGGGTGATCCAATCGGCCGTCGCATTGTCGAACGCGCGGCCGATGCCATTGGCGATCTGCTCGATCTATTCCTGGCGAGAGGAATCGACCGGCTCTCGCTGGTGGGTGGGCTCGCAGAAGCCACTACGCCCTGGCTGACGCCCGACCTGCGCGCCCGCCTGAAGCGTCCTGACGGCGATGCGGCGGCCGGCGCGTTACTGGTGGCGCGAGGGCGGCTTGCACTACCCAGAATGGAAACCGAGCATGAGCCGGCTTCAAAATTCCGCGTTTGATGGCGCATGGATCAACAATATGGCCACCGAAGAAGTCGATCCCCGCTTTGCCGATCTTGATGCATGGTCGCTGGCCACGGCGATGGAGGCGATGTGGGAGGGCCAGCTTGCGGCAGTCGCTGCGATCGGCCATGCCCTCCCCGCGATCACCGCGGCGACCGAAGCGGCCAAAGCGGCGCTCGGCGATCACGGTCGCCTTGTATATGTCGGCGCCGGCACCTCGGGGCGCGTGGCGGTCCAGGACGGCGCCGAGCTGACGCCGACCTTCGCCTGGCCCAAAGAGCGCGTCCGCTTCGTCGTCGCCGGCGGAGACAGTGCCTTCGTCACAAGCATCGAGGGCGCGGAGGATGACATTGATGATGCGATCGCGCAGATCAATGCCGTGCGGCTCACAGCTCATGATGTGGTGATTGCGGTCGCCGCCAGCGGGACAACGCCGTTCACGGTCGCGGCGCTGCAGCAGGCAGGCTCCTGCGGTGCGGTGACGGTGGGTGTCGCCAACAATCCCGGCACCGCACTGCTGGCATCGGCCAAGTTTCCTATCCTGATCGAGACTGGCCGCGAGCTGATCGCCGGCTCCACGCGGATGAAGGCCGGCACTGCGCAGAAGGTCGTGCTCAACCTGATCTCCTCTGGGATCATGCTGCGTCTCGGCCGGGTGTATCGCGGCATGATGGTGAACATGCAGCCGACCAATGCCAAGCTGAAGCGGCGCGCCGAGGCCATGGTGGCGCAAATCGCCGACTGCGATCCGTCGCACGCGGCACGCTCGCTCGAGCAGGCCGAAGGAGACGTCAAGACGGCAGTCCTTCTGGCGCTGGGCGTCGACAGGGCTGATGCCGAGACCATTCTGAAGGACGGCGACGGCAATCTCCGGCGCGTGTTTGCCGAGCTCGCCAGGGATCGAGACTCCGATCGGAACTCGGATCGGGACTCGCATCCTGACCGGCATCCCAAGGCACCGGCGGCACGCAAGCAGGGCGGAGCGGTTAAGTCGTGATGACATCCGCGATGGCGAGTGAAATCCTGGAAAGCACCGATACTGTCGCGAAAATCGTTCGCGGCCGTCCCGCCACGCGCGACATCGCGCAGCGAATTGAGATAGGCTCGGCCCCCCTGTGCGTCGTGTGTGGTCGGGGAAGCTCCGGGCATGCCGGAGTTTTCCTGAGATACCTTGTCGAGACGCGGCTTCGCCTTCCCGTTTCAGCAAGTGCTCCCTCGGTGATCACGGCATTTCGCACACCCCTGATGCTGCGCGATGCGCTGTTCATCGTGATCTCGCAATCCGGGCGCAGCCCGGATCTCGTCGCAGCGACAAGGTCGGCGCGCGCTTCGGGCGCCCGCACCATTGCCATCGTCAATACGACCTCGTCGCCGGTGGCTGACGAAGCAGAGTTCGTCGTTCCGATCGAAGCCGGCCAGGAGCATTCAGTTGCAGCGACAAAGACCGTCATCGGCTCGATGGCCGCCAGTGCCGGACTGGTTGCCGAGCTGGCGCAAGATCGTGCGCTGCGGTCAGCCCTCGACCGGCTGCCCGAGCGCCTGCGCCATGCGCTGGCGCTCGACTGGTCCGGGATTGCCGATGATCTCGTCAAGGCGTCAGCGGTGTTTGTGGCAGCTCGAGGCCTGGCGCTGGGCTCGGCGCGGGAGATCGCGCTCAAGCTTTCGGAAATCCTGCGCCTGCCCTCCATCGGCTTGAGCGCCGCCGAGTTGCAGCATGGGCCACGTGCCGCGCTGTCGCCGCGCACGCCCGTTCTCATGATGCGCCTCATGGATGAAACTGCGGCCAGTGTGGACGCACTTGCAGAGGAATTGCGTGAGCAAAAGGTCGCGCTGCATCTCTGCGGCGGACCGCACGGCTCGCTGCCCTGGCTGGCCGAGGACGACCCTGCCACCGACGCGATCACCATGCTCGTTCCGGCCTACCGGATGATCGAGCAGGCGGCATGTGCCCGCGGATTTGACCCGGATCGTCCGCCTCGCCTGAGCAAGATTACCGAGACGTTTTGACAGCTGACCGATCGCGGGCCTATTGGCCCGAAGCCGAGGTTGTCCGGTCCCGCGCTAGCGTTCGCGCCAAGCGCGCATCAACTGATCGGAGAGCGGCTTGACGAGGTACGACATCACCGTGCGCTGACCGGTCTGGATGAAGGCTTCGACCGGCATGCCGGCGATCAGCTTCAGCTCGCCCAGGCGCGCGAGCTCCGCCTCGGGAACGGCGATGCGGGCGACGTAGAAGCTCGCCGTGCTCTTCTGGTCGACTGCGACGTCGGCAGAGACGTTGCTCACCTCGCCGTTGAGTTGAGGCGTGGTGCGCTGATTGAAGGTCGTAAAGCGCAGCAGCACCGGCTGGCCGACCGACAGACGATCGATCTCATGCGGGGGAATCCGCACCTCGACGACGAGCGCATCATGGGCGGGGACGATGAGCATGATCTGCTCGCCGGCGCTGATGACGCCGCCGACGGTGTGCAGCGCCTTGATGCACGGTGCCGTCCTGCGGCGCCCGAATATCGATGCGCTTGAGCTGATCCTCGGCTGCCACGCGTTTCTCAACCAGCTCCGAGGTTTTGGCGCGGATCTCGGCGAGATCCTTTCCGACCTCGCTACGCAGATCCTGATCGATCTGCATGATTTGCAGCGTGGTCTCGGTGATCCGGCCCTTGGCTTCGGCGATGGCGGCGACCAGCGCGCCGCGTTCGCCATGCAGGCGCACCGCGTCGCGCTCGAGCGTGGTCAGGCGCGTGATCTGGACCAGATTCTTTCGCCACAGGTCGCGCACGCCCTGAAGCTCCTGGTCGATGAAGATGGTTTCGCGGTCTTTCGCCTGGATCTGCTCGTCGAGCCCGCGGATCTGCTCTCGAAGCTGGCCGATGCGCTCATCGAGCTGCGCCTTCTTGCCGGCGCGGGCGGTGCGGCGCAGCTCGAACAGTTTACGCTCGCCGACGATCAAGCGGGCGACGTCCGGGTCAGCGGCACGTGCGACGAGCTCCGTGGGAAAGCCGAGCCACTCCTGGCCGTCGCGCTCCGCCTCGAGCCGCGCCCGGCGCGCCGTCTGTTCGTCGAGGCTCTTTACGACGATCAGGAGATTGGCTCGCGTCACCGTCTCGTCGAGGCGCACGATCACGTCGCCGGCCTTCACCTGGGCGCCATCACGCACGTTGAGTTCGCCGACCACGCCGCCGGTCGGGTGCTGCACTTTCTTGGTGTAGCTGTCGACCACCAGCGTGCCGGAGCCGACGACGGCGCCGGCCAGTTCCGTGGTCGCCGCCCAGCCGCCGACGCCGCCGGCAAGAATGACGACTCCCGCAAGGCCGGCGCGCAGGTGCTGGCGGATCGAGAGCGGAACCACGTTCATCGGCTCGCGGTTCATGGACCAGCTCCCTCGGTCACGACCTTGAGCGGCACTGCTGGCCGCGGCTGCATCATCTTGGCCAGCAGCGCGTCCTTCGGTCCGAACGCCTGCATGCGCCCCTCGGCCATCACGATCAATTGGTCCACGCCGGCGAGCGCGCTGGTGCGATGCGCGACGACGATGACAATGCCGCCGCGCGCGCGCACGCCGAGAATGGCTTGCGTCAGGGCCTGGTCGCCCTCGGCGTCGAGATTGGAGTTGGGCTCGTCGAGCACCACCAGGAAGGGGTCGCGGTAGAGCGCGCGGGCAAGCGCGATGCGCTGCCGCTGCCCGGCAGAGAGCGCCGCGCCACCTTCGCCGATCGGGGTGTCGTAGCCCTTTGGCAATCGCAGCACCATCTCGTGCACGCCGGCCGCCCGCGCGGCCGCGATCATCGCCTCCGCGTCGGGGGCCGGCTCGAAGCGGTTGATGTTCTGCGCCACCGTGCCGGCGAACAGCTCGACGTCCTGCGGCAGATAGCCGATGTGGCGGCCGAGCGCCTCGGAGCTCCATTGGTCGAGCGCGGCGCCGTCCAGCCGCACCTTGCCGCGCGCCGACACCCACACGCCGACGATGGCGCGCACCAGCGACGACTTGCCCGATGCGCTCGGACCGACGATGCCAAGCCCCTGTCCCGGGGTCAACGCGAAGGACGCTTCCTGGACAACGACGGTCTGTTCGCTCGGCGGCACCACGGACACGGCCTCGACGGCGAGCGCTTTGCATGGTGGAGGCAACGGCGTCTTCTCGTCCTCGGCCGGAAGCTGCGCCCAGTGCTGCTGCAGACGTTTCCAGCCCTGTCGGGCCGCGATCAGGCTCTTCCAGTGGGCGATGGCGAGCTCGACCGGAGCGAGCGCGCGCGAGGCGAGGATCGAGCCGGCGATGATGATTCCGGCGGTCGCCTCCTGGATGATGACGAGATAGCCGCCGACGCCAAGCACAGCCGATTGCAGCACCATGCGCAGCACCTTGGAAACGGCGCCGAAGCCGCCGGTGATATCGGCGGCGCTACGCTGGATAGCCATGTAGCTGTCATTGGCCTCCGCCCAGCGCGCGGCAAGGCGCCCGCGCATTCCCATGGCCTGCAATGCCTCTGCATTCCGGCGGCTGGCCTCGGCGAGCGCATTGCGCTGCGCGATCTGGCCGGTGACCTCCTTGGTGCGTTCGCGCGTCAGCCGGTTGGTCAGGAGGGTCAGGGACACGAGCAACAGCGATCCGATCGACGCCGTGAGTCCGATCAGCGGATGAAACAGAAAGCAGATCGCGAGGTAGAACGGGATCCATGGCAGATCGAACAGCGCGGTCGGGCCGAGCCCGGAGAGATAGCTGCGCACCTGGTCGAGATCGCGCACCGGCTGCAGCCCATCGCCGCTCGCGCGTGCCCGCAACGGCCAGCGCGCGACGATGTCGTAGGCGCGCGCCGAGAATGCACGGTCGAGCCATTCGCCGATGCGGACGAGGATGCGCCCGCGCAGAATGTCGAGGAACGCCTGGAACGAATAGAGCGCGCCGACCAGTGCGGCGAGGCCGATCAGCGTCGGCACGCTGCGGCTAGGCACCACGCGGTCGTAGACTTCGAGCATGAAGAACGAGCCGGTCAGGTACAGCACGTTCAGCATGGCGGTGATCAGGCCGAGCCCGACCAACACGCCGCGACAGGCCTGAAGCGGCGAGGACCGGAGACGCGCGTGTGGTGACTGATTGAAGTCAGGTTCTTGAAATTTCATGCAGCATGACCCGCCCGATGTGAGGTGCCGGCTGCGCGCCAAAGCTGCGCGCAGCCGGCGGCTTGCGGTTCAGACGTTGATGACGCCGTCGTGGTTTCCGTCGATCTTGACGGAGAAGCTGCTGGACGCCGTATCCCCGTCGGCATCAGCGATCTGAACGGTGAAGTCGAGCTTTTCGTCGGGCGCCGGCTGCGACTGGATCAGGCTGAACCCGCCGATATCGAACGTGTTGTTATCGTTGCCGGCAATGCCGTCATTGACGCTGATGTTTTCGATCAGGACCCGGTCGTGGGTCGTTGCACCCGTCGACCACGACACCTTGTCGCCGGTGCTCAGCCCGGTGATGATCAAGTTGCCGTCCTGGTCGATCGTGGCAACGGGAGTAAATGACGTGTTGCCCGTCTTGACGACGAAGTCGGTGACCGATGCCGACGTGATGTTGACGTGCTGGTCGTTGGTGAGCCCGTCGATGAAATTCACCCCCGCTTCCTTGGCGGTGTTGAAGGCCGTGATCTTGACGGTGACGGGACCAATGCCCGGGTTGGTCTGGTTGACGGTGAAGGACGCGCCGGTCGCATTGAAGACGTTCTGGAAGTCGATGTTGGCTTCGACGTCCGCCTCGTTCTGGTCCAGATTGGGCACGAGGAAATTCGTATTCGTACCCGTCACGTAGGTGATGTACGCGCCTTCAGTGGGGTAGTTGGCGTTGTCATTGAGCTGGTTGCCGTTGACACCGAACGAGGTGGTGCTGCCGGCCTGACTGATATTGAGCACGTCCTTGGTCGTGATGTTTCCGCCCTGGGACTGGTTCAGCGGATTTTCCCCAACCACCACGATCTGGGTGGAGTTCGGATCGCCGAAGGTCATGAACAGATTGCTGCCGGAGGGCGCGCCGGCAAAGCTGAAGCTGATCTCCGCGGGCGGGGGATTCTGCAGGACGTCGAAGGTGTAGTTGCCGCCGGACAAGGTCAGCTTGAAGAAGTCGATGTCGTTTGCAGTGTGAGTGCCGCTGTTATCAACGTCCTTGTAATAGGTAGCGACAGTGTCGCTGTTCGAGAGATCCCGGAGCAGCGTCATCTGCGAGACCGTGCCATCGAGGATCGTCAGGCTCGCCGGCGAGCTCGTGATGCTGTAGGTCGCCGGATCATCCGCTCCGACCACTCCGTTGAGCGTCTTGGTTACGGTAGAGAGAGCAGAGAAGTCCACCTGCCCATCGGCGATGGGCCCGATGGTCGGCCCGTCGTCCTGGAACTGCACGGCATCGCCGATGCCGGTCGAGCTCGTCGCCGTATCGCCGTCGCCGTCTGTGACCGTCACCACCGCCAGCAGCGCACTGTCGGTGATCGACACCGAATCGTCGGGATTGGTGGTGGTCGGGTGCTTCAGCGAAGCGTACTGCGCCACGCTGACGACGCCGCTCGAGCTGTTGATCGCCACCGCGAAGGCCGCCGCCCCGGCGGCGCCGCCGATGCGGCCGACCACAAGGCTGCCTTCCTTGAACAGGAAGATGCTGGTGCCGTTGGTGGTGTCGAGGCCGGAATCCACCCCGGTGGCAGAGACATCCAGCGAGAACGCAATCGTTCCGCCCTCCTGGTCCGCGCCAAGCGAGCTTCCGGTCGAGCTCACGACAGCGTTTGGGTCCTGCGCATAACCGGTCGGGCTGAGGTCGGTACTGACATTGCTGACGCCAGCAAACAGCGCGATCACGCCTGCCGCGGTGGTGTCATCGGCATCTGCCTGGATACCCGCGGTCTCGTCATGCGCCACCGTCGGTGCGCCCTGCGCGATCCCCGCCGTCGGGCCGTCGTCCTGGAACTGCACGGCATCGCCGATGCCGGTCGAGCTCGTCGCCGTATCGCCGTCGCCGTCTGTGACCGTCACCACCGCCAGCAGCGCACTGTCGGTGATCGACACCGAATCGTCGGGATTGGTGGTGGTCGGGTGCTTCAGCGAAGCGTACTGCGCCACGCTGACGACGCCGCTCGAGCTGTTGATCGCCACCGCGAAGGCCGCCGCCCCGGCGGCGCCGCCGATGCGGCCGACCACAAGGCTGCCTTCCTTGAACAGGAAGATGCTGGTGCCGTTGGTGGTATCGAGGCCGGAATCCACCCCGGTGGCAGAGACATCCAGCGAGAACGCAATCGTTCCGCCCTCCTGGTCCGCGCCAAGCGAGCTTCCGGTCGAGCTCACGACAGCGTTCGGGTCCTGCGCATATCCGGTCGGGCTGAGGTCGGTGCTGACATTGCTGACGCCCGCAAACAGCGCGACCACGCCTGCCGCGGTGGTGTCATCGGCATCTGCCTGGATACCCGCGGTCTCGTCATGCGCCACCGTCGGCGCGCCTTGCACGATCCCTGCCGCCGGCCCGTCATCCTCGAAATGCACGGACGTGCCGACCACGGCGCTCGTGGCGTTGGCGCTGCTCAAGCTGAAGCCGCCGATATCGAAGGTGTTGTTGTCGTTGCCGGAAATGCCGTCGGTGGCGCTGATGTTCTCGATCAGGACGCGGTTGTGCGTTCCGCTCGTGGTCCACTGCACCTTGTCGCCGCTGCTCAGGCCGGTGATGATCAGGTCACCGTTGGCGTCGATCGAGGCGGCCGGAGTAAATGACGTCTTGCCGGACTTGACCACGACGTCGGTGAGCGAGAACGAGGTGATATTGACGTGCGCGTCGTTGGTGAGTCCGTCGACGAAATTCACGCCGGTTTCCTTGGCGGTGTCGAAGGCCGAGATCTTGACTGTGACGGGCCCGATGCCCGGGTTCGTCTGGTTGACGGTGAAGGACGCAGTGCTCGCATTGAAGACGTTCTGGAAGTCGATGTTGGCTTCGACGTCGGCCTCGTTCTGGTCCAGGTTGGGCACGAGGAAGTTCGTGTTCGCGCCCGTCACGAAGGTGATGTACGCACCTTCACCGGGGTTGATCTGGTTGCCGTTGACGCCGAACGAGGTGGTGCTGCCGGCCTGGCTGATATTGAGCACGTCCTTGCTCGAGATGTTTCCGCCCTGGGATTGATTGAGCGGGTCCTTGCCGATCACCACGATCTGGGTCGAGTTCGGATCGCCGAAGGTCATGAAGAGGTTGCTGCCGGACGGCGCTCCGGCGAAGCTGAAATTGATAACCTCGCTGGCCGCGACCTTGAGGTGGGTGCCCAGGTCAAGGGAGTCATCGGGGTTGGTGCCATCCGGATGCTCCAGCGCCTCGTACTGGACGCTCCAGAACTTGCCGCCGCTCACCGGGCTCCCGGTCTCCTCGAGATAGACCGCGAAGACGATGGCGCCGGCCGCAGTCTTTCCGAGCACGATGTTGTCGTTCTGGGTATCCGTGTACAGAAATACCTCTTCGCCGTCATTGGTGAAGAGGCCGCTCGTGTCGCCGTCCAGCGCACCGCCGCTCCCGTCCGTGAAGGAGATATTGCCGACCGACCCCGTGACGCCGCTGATGGTGATGACGTTGCCGGTGCTGACCCCGTGGTTGATCTCTGTGGCCGGAGCGCCCAGTGCCGTCAGCCGACTTGAAAACGCGGTCGGGAGGGCCGTGTTGGTATCGTCATTCTGCAGGCCGGCGGTTTCGTCGAGGGTAACGGTCGTGCCGGTGACGGTGACTGTAAGTGCCATGATATCCATCCTCCAAAATGACTACGGTGAGGTATGCACTCCAGAAATTTCACGCGCGGGCTCTTCGGCGATCCACCGTGTTTGCCACGAGGAGCCGTCGGCTCGTTGCGAACGATAGGCCAAAGGAAATGGGGCGTAGCGAAGCTACGCGCCTACTTCGCGCCCGCCCTTCCTACCCTGCTTGAAGGATCAGTGCGGAAAACGAACACCGGCAAGAAAATGATCAAACACTTTTGCATGCTATGCTCCCTCGATCTGCTGCAAACCGCTTCGAAGGCAAGTGGAGAGGCAAACGAGACGCCGTAGCTGAAATTGCAACATCAACGCATACGAAGCGGCCTGCCCGCGTGACCAAATGTAAAATCTGCAATCGTTGACGCGTAGCGCTCGCGGAAGACATTCGAGGCAGGCCTACGCATCGAAGTTCCCCAGTTAGACGCCAAGAAGGTTCCCGGTAAATGGGCGAAAAGGCATTACCGATTTCGGGGTAAGACACCCCGCCGCACCGACTGTTCTGACAGGACGACGGCGATGTTGCCGTACACGCCTGCAGAGAACACTGATGCAGCCAACGGGAGCAAGTGCCGGCGCAGCCGCAGCCGCTGCTTGAGAATGTCCGTCAAACGGAGGTATCCGGCGGCCCCTCCCGCACGTCCCTCATCCCTCCACCCGATACAGCCGCCAGCGCTCCGGCACGCCCTTGAGCCTGTGCACGCCGTGATCCCTGAGGCTGATCGCGGACTGCGCTTTCAAGAGCTCCTTCACCGCGCTCGAGACCAGGACCTCGCCTGCGCGCGCCTTGGCGGCGATGCGGGTGCCGATATGGAAGGCGAGGCCGACCATCTCGCCGCCGCTGATCGTGTACTCTCCGGCGTGCAGGCCCACCCTGATCTCGAGGCCCAGCGTGCGCACGGCCTTCTGGATTGCGGTCGCGCAAATGATGCCGGCGGCGGGCGCCTTGAAGGTCGCCAGCACGCCGTCGCCGGTGGTCACGACCTCCTTGCCGCGCGAACTCTTCAGCTCCTTGCGGACGGCGGCGTAATAGAGGCCCACAACCTTGGTCCAGCGCGCGTCGCCGAGCTTGGCGGCCTTTGCTGTGGAGCCGACGATGTCGACGATCAGGATGGTGGCGAGCGCCTGCTTGAGCTCGGCGCTGCGTGCAGCCGACGGGCGCCGGTTCGCGATGGCCCCGGTCAGCGGCTCATAGCGGTGGTTGCGTCGCCGCGCGATCGCGGCCCTGACATAGTCCTGGGCACGCTGCGCCGTGCGGCAGCGGATCGTCTTCTCCTGCGGCACGCGCGTCCAGTAGACCGTGCGCACGGCACCCGCGCCATGCACCTCCACGGCGCCCCACTTCAGGAAGATCGTCGAGCCGGCACGCCTGATGCACCACGCTTTCGACGTGTACCCGGAGACGTTCGACTGATGGACACCGATGCGAAGGAATTTGGGCATGAACGGGTGGCTGATCGCAGGACAGTCTGGGCGGACCCGGGCCAAAAGGTAGTCGGACATTCCTGCGTTGGCAACGGTGCTTCCCGGCCCGCTACTCGGTTCTCCGCATCCTAAGCTCCCCTGCCGTTGCCCTGCTTGCCGATCGTGCAGCGCCACCCAGCCAGACGTTCGGCCGGATGCTGCGCCATCCATTCGGCGAGCTGCGGCGCGCCCATCAGGCAGGACTGCATCGTCACATCGGCGAAGTCCGACGTCGTGACGATCTGTTCATGACAGTCCGTCGGAGAGGCAAGACGACAGAGCACGGCAATGATCCGGATCATCTCACGCAAGCTCCCTCGACCAGTCGTAGCCGGCTCCGGCGGACGAGCGCGCCACCGACCTGTCTGCATCGGCGCTCGAGGCCTTTTCGGCGCGCCGCTGATAGTCGTCGGCCAGAATCTTCAGCCGCGTCGCAACCGCATCGTCGGTCATGCTTCGGGCCGCGCGGAGCAGGCTCTGCGCCGTTTCCATGTAGGCCTTGCCTCGTCGTGACATCTGGAGCGTCATGGGGTCCTCACGCGGTTCTCTGCAAGCGTATCGAAGGCGACGGGAAAGCGGCCCACCCAGTCGCGGTCGTCCTGGCGGCGCGTCGCGAAACGTTCGACGCACTTCTTCGAGCAAAGAGGCCTGCGCCACGCGTAGTACCGAACGAGACCGAATCTGCCGTCGCAGACCGCACATCGCCCGGTTCGACCATGAAGATTCTCGGAGCAGGTTGGCATTGAAGCCTCCTCTTGTTGTCACGCCAGATGCCGCCAATCACCTCTTCTGTTGCACCGGGAGTTGTCTCGGTTCCCGATGAAGCGGGCGGCATTCACCGCCAACGAACTCACCTTACGAGTCCCGCGCGGCAATCTCTTTCAACAAGGTGCCCTCAATTGCCCGTCCGCACGACGCGCGGCTCCGCGGATGAAGGGTGAGCCGGCAAACCCTGCGTTTGCGCAGCCGACAGGCCTGGCCAGAACACGCTTGGCCGCAAGGTCCGGATTTTCGTTCGATCTCGGAAACGTCACGAGAAGGCAGGCGCGGTCGCGGGCGCGACGGCGCTAGGCGCAGGCATTCAAGCCGGCCCTGACCGGAAGACGACATGGAAGCGGGTGACGCGACCGCCGGTCTCGCGCGCGTCAGCTAGGAAACGCAAACAGCTCGATCGGATCGCTGAAGCCACGCACCTCGTATTTGCCGACGCGTTCCAGCTCAAATTTCGGCTGTACGAACTCGGCGAAGTCGCGCGACAGCAGCACGTTGCGCCCGAGCTGCTTGGTAAGCGCTTCGAGACGCGAGGCCATGTTGACGGCGGGGCCGATCACGGTGAAGTCGAGCCGGCTCGACGATCTGATATTGCCGTACATGACGTCGCCGACATGGACGCCGATGCCGTAGTTCAGTGGCGCGCGGGCACTGCTCCTGTTGCGCTCGTTCAGCGCGGCCATGGCTGCCCTCGCTTCGCTCACGGCATGCAGCAGGTTGGCGCAGGCATCGGGCTGGCTCAGCGGAAAGATCGCGAGCAGGCCGTCGCCGATAAATTTCAGGATCTCGCCGCCATGCCGCGCGATCGGCTCCGACATCGCGTCGAAATAATCGTTGAGGAGATCGATGACGTCGTCGCGCGGCCAGTTGTCGGAGATTTTCGTGAAATCGCGCAGGTCGCAGATCATGATCGCGGCGCGCACCGTGGTGCCGGTGCCGCGCCGGGTGGCGCCGGCCAGGATCAGCTCGCCGGCATGGGCGCCGACATAGGTCTCCAGCAGCGTTCGCGCCAGACGGTTCTTGATGCGGATCTCGCTGACCAGTGCCAGCACCGGCAGCACGTTCTTCAGGGCCGCGATATGCGCATCCTCGAAACCGCCGGGCCGGTCGGTCGCGAAGGTGACGAAGTGGCGCTTGCCGAGCGTGTGATGGAGCGGCCAGGCAACGTAGTCGGTCAGGCCTTTCGCGCGCATCTCGTCATAAAGCGCGTGCTTGCGGCCGAGCGACGGATCGCCTTCGAGCTTTTCGCGGAGCTCGGTCGCGCCGTCCATCATTTCGTTGATAGGACTGCCGATGAACTCGGATCGCTCGAGCACGTCGAAGTCGACCCGCGTTATCTTCGCCTCGCGCATGCCGTCCGACCACATGAAACCGGCGCCGAGCCATTGCGGATGCTGGATCCGGACGTGCATCGTCGACCGCTTGAGCGGAATGCCCGCCTGCTGGAGGCGGATGCACATCTCCGCGAAGATATTGTCGATGAAGCGCTCGTCGCGCGTGCCGTTGGTGAGCCAGTGGACGACGCCGTCGGACAGCGTGGGGGAATTTTGGTGTGGCGCATTCATATCCGGCCCCTTCGCGGCGGTCTGCATCGAGCAGATATCGTGCGCCGGCGCCGCGGCGTCAACCTAGCCAGTTGCACGGATTGTGCCAGGGGCGGTTGCAGCCTAGCCGACGGGCTGGATCGACGCCAAAACCGCCACGCCTGAAACGAGCGCCAGACTGGACGCCTCGGTCAGCTCGACCTTCAGCGTACATTCGTGCGAAATCGCAAAATTCTCCCCGCCGAGACGGATGCGGCAGTCGCCATGCGCGACGTAGACCAGATGCGTGCCGGCGGACAATGGCCGTTCGTCCGGTTCCCTCAGCGCCACGAGCTCGATCTCCGCAACTCCCCGCCGCGCCATTAGGTTCACGACCTCGACGGGACCTGCTTCCAGCGCGGTGACGATCTCGAGCTCGCCGGTGAAGCGCACCGCCGTAAAGGGTTCACGCTCGTCGAATTCCTGCGTCGGCGACTTCAGCACCAGCCCGCGCCCCTTGACGACCATCTGCAGGCGGTCGATGCCGGGCATGTGGGAGAACGGACCGGGCGCCACGATCGGCGTGGAGGCAAAGCGCCAGAGCAGGCTGTTCCAGTCCTTCACCGGGCTGTCTGCACGATGGGCGCCTGCAATATCGGTGAATATGCCGCCGCCGTTCTTCCAGGGCGAGCGAGTGTAGTGTTCGGGTTTCAGCAGCGTGGTTTTCATGTGTTGGGGTCGTCCGGGATCGCAGAGGAGATATCACGCCCGCATCATGCGCGTGGCGAGCTTGCTTTGCCAATCCATTCGACGGCCGTCCCCGATTCAGCGGCTGGACGCCTTGACCAGCGGACATTTGCTCTCCGCGAGCGGCCAGACCGTCTCTTCAGGCGGAATCTTGCCCACGATCTCGAAATAGTCCCAGGGGTATTTCGAGTCCGACGGCTTCTTGACGCGGACCAGATACATGGTGCGCGTAATCCGGCCATCCTCGCGAATGCGCGCATCCTCCGAGAAGACGTCCCCGACGGGGAGCGCTTTCATCGCGGCTGCGACCTTGTCGGCGTCATCGGTGCCGGCGCTGGCGACGGCTTTGAGATAGTGGCGCACAGCGCCATAAACGCCGGCATGCAGCATCGACGGCATCATCCCGGTTTTCGCGAAGAACGTCTTCGACCAGGCGCGCGTCGCCTCGTTCATGTCCCAGTAGGACGCCGTGGTCAGGTAAGTGCCCTGCGCGTCCTTGAGACCGAGGGAATGCACGTCCTGAAGGAACAGGATCAGCGCGGCGAGACTCTGGCCGCCTTGCGTCAGGCCGAATTCGCCGGCCTGCCGCATCGCGTTGACAGTGTCGTTGCCTGCATTGGCGAGGCCGATGACCTTGGCGCCGGAGGATTGCGCGCTCAGCAGGAATGAGGAGAAGTCCGGCGTGTTGAGCGGATGGCGGGCCGCACCCAGCACCTTGCCGCCCGAGGCGGTGATCACGCTGGTCGCGTCCTGCTGGAGCTGATGGCCGAAAGCATAGTCCGAGGCCAGAATGAACCAGCTGCTGCCGCCGGCCTTGACCACGGCAGACGCGGTGCCGTGGGAGACGGCGTAGGTGTCGTAAGTCCAGTGGAAGCCGTAGGGCGAGCATTGCTCATTGGTGAGCGCCGTCGTGCCGGGACCCGAGTAAAGGACGATCCGCTTCTTTTCCCGGGCCAGGCCCTGGACCGCAAGCGCAACGCCCGAATTCGGCACATCGACGATCGCATCGACGTCCTCGACGTCGAACCAGCGGCGGGCGATCGCGGAGCCGACATCGGCCTTGTGCTGGTGATCGGCGGAAATGATCTGGATCGGCTTGCCCAGAACCCGGCCGCCGATTTCATCGGCCGCCATTTCCGCGGCGACCAGCGAGCCCTTGCCGGTGATGTCGGCGGTGACGCCGGCCATGTCGGTGAGCACACCGAGCTTGACGACGTCGCCACTGACTTGTGCCTGTGCGGCAACGGGAAACGCAGACAGCAGCAGAGCGCGCGCAATCCAATTCATCTGTCGTCCCCCTCGATGCGATATCTCAGCATTTGACGGCGTCGAGCCAGGCCAGGATCATGGCGGCCAGATCGTCGCTGTTGTTCTCGATCATCATCATGTGACCGTTGCCCTCGATGCCGCGATCCGGAAGCCAGACGAATTCTGCGCCGAGATAGCCGGCCGTCGCCGCATCAACCTCGCGCGGATGGCGGGGATCGCGGTCCCCGGTCACGATCATGATCGGCGTGGACCGCAGACGCATGGGATCGCCGATCCTGAGCCCGCGGCCGGCGATGTTGAAGCGCTCGTTCAGGATGCGTGCACTCTCCGGCGCGAATGAGCGGCAGTAGTTTTCGAACGCGCCCTGCGGAAAGCGCGGCGCATTGGCCCAATAGGCCGCGGCAAAGTCCGCCGTCAGCCGCACCGGCATGGTTTCATCCGAATAGACCGGGTGGCCGGCGCTGGCATCGTCACGCAAGGCGAGGATCGATGCGGGATCGTCGGGCAGATCGCGCAGCAGATTGGCCGGCGGCCCCGGCGCGATGCCGATCACGGCGCGGACGAGATCGGGACGCCGCTCCGCCATCCACCATGCCATCGGCCCGCTCGCCGAATGCACCAGCAGCACGGCAGGGCCGATCTGCTCGACCAGCGCCAGCAGCGAGGTGGCGACGTCAGCGGTGCCCAGCCGCGGAAAATCCGCCGGCTGCGGCGAACGGCCGTGGCCGGGCCAGTCCGGCACGAACACATCCCGGCCGGCCGCGGCGAACCGCACCGCCCAGCCCGGCCGCCCATCCGGCGTCGCCAGATAGCAGGTCCCGGTGTGACCGCCGCCGTGAACCATGACGACGGGCGCCCTGCCCGTGGCCGCGCGCGGTGATGGCACATGATCGACATAGACCGGATGCGCCGGCGTTCCCGCATAGAAGCACCGAACCTCGCTCTCGCGCGATGGGTCTCCAGCGCTCCGCCCGGCCGGCGTCGCCTCCATCCGTTCCTCCACAACTATCGACGACGGCCGTTCTTGCGGGTCGCGCGGCGATGTTAAGATCATGCCGGATCGAAAAGCAATCAGAAAGTCTCATATGAGACCATCTCGAAAGTCACCGAACGGCACGACCAAAGGCCTCCCACCGGAGCGGGAGCCGCTCGCGACGGTGATCGGGGGGACCGAGCTCCAGATCGCGTATCGGATGGGTTACGTGCTGAACTTCTACCGCGAGCCGTCGTTCCGGCGGATCGAGATGGAACTAGGTCTGACGCGACCGGAGATCGTCACCCTGATCTTCCTGAACTTCCGCGAAGGCGTGACCGCTAGCGAGATCTGCGAATTCTCCGGCCATCTCAAGGCCAATATCAGTCGCGGCATCATCGCACTGGAGAAGAAGAAGCTGATACGGCGCGCCGCCGACAAGACCGACAGCCGCCGTCAGCAATTGTTCATGACGGCGGCCGGCCGCGCGCTCTACGCGCGATACATCCCGGTCCTGCGCGAGCGGGAGCGCGCCATGCTCGCGTGCCTTACGCGGGCCGAGCGCAACGAATTCGAGCGCCTGCTCGACAAGCTCGCCGCGCACGTGCCGCAATGGGCCGCGCTCGACGAGCTCTGAGACCAGAACAAAGCAGCAGGCGGATGCCCGCTCACTCCCCCTTGCCGCCCTTCAGCTTCGGCAGGGTCTCGACGATCTTCTGCTTGCCGTCGATGATCTCGGCGAGGAAGCTGGCGCGGTCGATGTCGCCGTTCTGGTCCCAGCTGGCTTCCATCAGCATGCCAGGGGCCTTGTCGGGCGTCAGGGTCAGGCCTTTCATGGCCGCGCCGAAGGCCTTGCTGTCGAACTTGCCGATCTTCTCGGTGACGTATTTGACGAGATAGACCGCGGTATAGCCCTTGATGCCGTTGTGATCGGGCCGGTACTTGTAGCGCTCGCTGAACTTCTTCGTGAAGTCCTCGATCGCCGGCACAGGTGCATCGGCGGACAGGCCGACATGGCCGCGCACGCCATTGGCGGCGGGGCCGGCGAGCTCGACCACCTTCTGGCTGAGCAGCGTAGTCTCGCCGAACAGCGGCGTCGACAGGCCCTGCCGCTTCGCCTCGATCAGGAAGCGGGCGCTTTCCTCCTCGTTGGTGTAGACGAACACGGCATCCGCCTTGGCGCCCTTCAGCTTGATGACGTCGGAGCCGAAATCGACCTGGCCCTGCTCGGTCGAGATGTCGGCTGGGACCTCGATGCTGCGCGCCTTCATCTCCTTCAGAAAATTGTCGCGGCCGCCCTTGCCGAAATCGTTGTTGACCCAGACCAGGGCCACCGACTTCACCTTGAGCTTGTCGTGCAGGTAGTTGGCGATCTTCGGCATCGAGAATTGCTGGCCGAAGGCGGTGCGGAAGACCCAGGGATTGCCCTGCGTGGTGATATCGGCGGCCTCGGCGCCGACGATCTGCGGAATCTCGGCTTGTTGCGTCAGCGCCATGTTGACCTTGACCGAGCCGGAATAGATCGGCCCGAGCACGACGTAGGGGTCCTTGTCGAGGACCTTCTGCACCTGCGCGCGCGAAATGCCGGGGTTGCTCTGGGTGTCCAGATGCTCGGTCTGGATCTTGCGGCCCAGAATGCCGCCGGCGTTGTTGATCTCGTCGACGGCGAGCGCAACGCCGTCGCGCCAATTGGTGCCGGACACCGCGCCGGGCCCGGACAGCTCGATGACGTCAGGGATGTACACGGTGCTCTGCGCCTGCGCGACGCTTGCCCACAACGATGCCGCAATCGCGATGCCGACCGGCCCTGCAAGATGCCTCATGACGTCCTCCCTGCCATTTTGCTCTGTTGTTGTCTCGTTTGATCCGTCCCGCCGTCGAAGCCGAGCAGCCTTGCCGGCGTTCGCCACAACAGGCGATGCTGATCGCCGGGATCCGGAAACAATTGTGTCAGCACCGCGAGCAGCGGCCCGTAGTCGAGCCGTTCGGCTGCGCGCAGGAACGGATAGTCCGAGCCCCAGACGCAGCGGTCGAGCGTGAAGGCCTCGACCAGCGCTGAGATGAACGGCCAGGTGTCTTCATAGGGATGGGGCTGCTGCGAGAACTTGTAATAGCCTGAGAGCTTGATGTGCGCGTCGCGCGCGCGGCCGATCGCCAGCAGCGCCTGGAACGCCTTGCCTTGCAGGCCCTGCGCGACCGATGGCCGGCCGCAATGATCGAACACCAGGCGCACGTCGGATTTTTCGATCAGCGGCAACAGGTCGAGCAACTGGTCCTGCTCGACCTGGATCTGGAGGAACAGGCCGAGGCTCGTCAGCTTCTCCAGCAGCGGCGCGGCCTCGAGATAATAGGCGGCGCCGTGGAACGGTACGTTGAAGGCGACGCCGATCACGCCGGCGGCTTTCAGCCGCTCGAGCTCCTTGATGTCGACATCGTTCTCGACGACGGCGACACCGCGAAAGCGGCCGCCGCCCTGCTTCAACGTGTCGAGCAGGATGCGGCTGTCGCTGCCATAGCCGGTATTGGTCGCGACCACGAGCGCGTGCCTGACATCGAAGGCGTCGAACACGCGGAGCAGCTGCGCCGCGGGCGCGATCTCCTGCCCGCTCGGCCGATATGGCGTATCGTCAGCATAGGGAAAGCGGACGGGATCGATGGCGTGGATGTGGCAATCGATCCTGGGAGACACCGGCAGCGTCATGGCGCAAAGCTCCCCGGCGGTTCAGAACGTCGCCTCGATAGCCTTGATCAGCTCGGGCGTGACGTCAGGCATGACACCGAACCAGGCCTTGAAGGCAAGCCGGGCCTGGTTCAGCAGCAGGCCGAGCCCGTTCACGGTGACGCAGCCGCGCGCGCGGGCCTCGGCGAGGAACGGCGTCTCGAGCGGCGTGTAGATCAGATCGGCGGCGAGCGTTTCCGCCCGCAAGCGCGACAGGTCGATCTCCAGCGCGTCCTTGCCGACCATGCCGCGATCGGTGCAGTTGACGAGCAGCGCGACATCGCCAAGCGCCGCGCCGCGATCGTCCCACGCAACCGTGCTCACGGCAGAGCCGAATTCCCTTGCGATCGCCTGGGCCTTCTCGGCCGTGCGATTGGCGATGCGGATCTCACGCGCGCCGTTCTCGAGCAGCGCGACGACCACCGCGCGCGAGGCGCCGCCGGCGCCGAGCAGCAGGATCGGCCCGGCATCGCCGCGCCAGTCGGCCCTGGCGTCGCGCAGGCTCTGCACAAAGCCGTTGCCGTCATTGTTGAAGCCGGAGAGCGTGCCATCCTGTTCGACGACGATGGTGTTGACGGCGCCGATGCGCTTTGCCGTCTCGTTGACGCGGTCGAGCAGCGGCATCGCCGTCTGCTTGTGCGGCATGGTGACGTTGCAGCCGCGGAAGCCGAGCGCGACGAGGCCGCGGAGCGCATCCTCGAGCCGCTCCGGCTTGACCGCGAGCGGCACATAGCTGCCGCGGATGCCATGCGCCTTCAGCCAGTAATTATGAATGACCGGCGAGCGCGAATGCGCCACCGGCATGCCGATGACGCCCGCCAGTCCAAAGCCATCCGCCTGCGACATGCTGCGCTTCCATCCTCGGGCTGCCGGCGCATTTTCGCGGGGGCAGCTTGTTCCTCCATGGCCACGCCTTTGGCGCCCGACCATGCTATTTGGTCATTTGTCCAATTCTATTAGGCGGAACGGCTATCGGACGCAATGTGAATCTCGGGGTGGCTGCGCCGCGAATGCGGATCGATGGGACCGCGTGTCAGCTCATTCGTCCCACAAGCGAGACGTCATCCTGAGGTGCGCGCCCTTGCGCGCCTCGAAGGATGGGCCGCAAGCGCCTGTGGCCCATCCTTCGAGGCTCACCTTGCGATGCGAATGCATCGCAAGGTGAGCACCTCAGGATGACGTTCAGTGGGTGTGGTGAACACCGTAGCCCGGATGGCGTAATCCGGGGGCGGCTCCGGCGATGAGAGCGCGGCTTTCGATGAATCATACACCGCCATCTGCGAGCCGGCGTCGGCGCGTCATTTCGACGTCAGTGCCGCTATCGGACGCCAGCCGGCGTCAGGCGCGGCCGCGATGAATTGCCGGCAACGATCACGCATCAGTTCGGCGGGGCGATCATGAGCGCGTTGCTTCAGCACGGCCTCGAAATCGGCGAGCGCGGCGGCAAACCGGCGCGCCTGATAGTTGGCGAGACCGTGCTCGTAATCCGCGATCCAGCCGGCTTCAGTCACGCCTTCATCCACGATTCCGATCAGCTCGTGGACGGAGAGCCCCTCCTCGCGTCCGTAAACCGCGATGCTCTCGATCTCGCGCGTGAGGACGGCGCCGCGCGCCAGGCGTTCGGTCGCCTCGCCGATCAGGATGCGCGTTCCATAGGATTTGTTGGCGCCTTCGAGCCGGCTGGCGACGTTCACGGCATCACCGATCACGGTGTAGTTCAGTCGCAGCTCCGAGCCGATATTGCCGACCAGCATGCGGCCCGAGTTAATGCCGATGCGGATCTGAAGCGGCTGGCCGAGGTCGTCGACAAGGCCGGACTCGTCCATTGCCCTGCGGCAGGCCAGCGCGGCGCGACAGCAGCGCACGGCGTGATCTCCTTGCGGCTGCGGCGCGCCCCAGAATGCCATCACGGCGTCGCCGATGAACTTGTCGATGGTGCCGCCATTGGCGACGATGATTTCCGACATGAGGTCGAGATAGCGTGACAGCAGCGGCACGACGCGATCGCCCATTCGCTCGGACAGTCCGGTGAAGCCGGCGATGTCGATGAACATCACGCTGAGCTCCTGGATGCTGCCGCCGGGCCTTGCCTCGACGCCTTGACGCAGCAGGGCACGGACGAGATCGGCGGGGATGAACTTGCGGAACGCGGACAGGCCGGCGGCCATCTCGGCGATGGCACCCGACAGGGTCGCAATTTCCTTGAGCCGCGACGGATGGCGGCGGACCTGCTCCAGCGCAAATGCTTCGACATGGCGAAGCTCGCCGACGACGCGCGACAGCGGCGCCGCAATGACGGAACGCGCCAGCACCGCCGACGCCAGCGCCGCGAGCACGGCGCCGACGGCAAGGCCGAGGATCAGACGGTGAAGCGTCGTCTCGACGGGTCCGAGAAATTCGGCCTCCGGGATCACGGTTGCGAGCGACCAGCCGGGAAACGGCAGCGGCGTCAGCGCGACCTCGTAGGCCGCGCCGCCCGATGTCAGGCGGCTCCGCCAGGCCTCCCTGCGGCCGGCCTCGCCCGCCTTGTCGAGCGCTGCACGCGCCAGCGGGAGCAGGGTGATGTCGCCGCGCGCAGGGTGCAGCTCGTCGGCATCCTTGTCCGGGGCTGCGACGAGCTCACCGCTGCCATCGACGATGAAGGCGGTTCCCGTACGACCGACCTCGAGCTGCGACAGGAATCGCGCGAGCCTCGTATATTCGATCACAACCGCCAGAACGCCTTGCCGCTCCTGATAGACGTCGATCGGTCCCGCAAAGGCAATCGACGGTCGCTCGCCGGTCGGATGGTCCATCACCCTGAACCATTGCGGGTCGTCCGCGGTGAGCCCGGCCTTGAACCAGGCCTGATCGGCCACGCGGAACTCGGTCGGCTCGAAACGGCGGCTCGCGAATTCGATGTCGCCGGGCACGACGTCATATTCATCGACGCGGCGCTGACCCGGATGATCGGTCAGCGAGATCTCCATCATTTCCAGCCGGTGATCGCCGAGCTTGTGCGCGGCGAAGAACGAGCCGTCGGGCCATCCGAAGGCGACCCAGGAGATGGTGGCCTGCGACTGCAACTGCGAGAGAAAGACGAACTCGCGCTTGTCGGCCTCTCGGGTATCGAGCACGTTCTGGAGGAACAGGGTGCGGATCGCAGTATGCGCGGCGCGCGCCTCGTCGACGATGGCCGAGACCTCCTTGCGCACTGCCGCCACGATCTGCTCGTTGATGGTGGAGGCGAGTTGCCGGCTGGTCGCCTCAGCCGTGCGCCACCACAACAGGCTGGATAGGGCAGCCGTGAGCAGGATCGCGGCCAAGACCAGGGCGGACACCGCGAGACGAATGCTGACCGTCAGCCTTGCAACCGCCTGAAGCCTCCGTCCCGGATCGACATTCATCGCCGTTTTCGCCTTCGCGGACCTGCGCATCCTCTGACATCGCTCTACGGTGCCGGGCGCCATTCGTTACGTCTGGCAGGCGCGGCTCATCCCCGCCAATGCCCTGCGGCTAACGTCTCGATAGAGCCAAGGCATTGGATTTGCGCCGGCGCTTGCCCGTTAATCCCGGCCCAAGCGCACCAACCGGGCGCCCCGACCAATCGGCCTCACGGACTCGTGAGCATCCCGGCAGTAACGCCGGCTGCGCGCGAAACGAAGAAGACCATGCGCCTTCGCCTGCCAGGCGATGCATCTGAAAAGGAGAACTTCGATGTCTGCCAAATACGTCGTCACCACGCTCGCTCTCGCCGGCGCCATGTCGACCGCGCTCGCGACCCTCGCCGCCGCCGGCCCGCTGACCAAGGCCGAGGCCGATGCCGCCATCGCCGCCAAGAAGGAAAAGTGCTTCGGCGTCGCGCTGAAGGGCCAGAACGATTGCGCGGCCGGACCGGGCACGACCTGCCAGGGCACCTCGACCGTCGACTTCCAGGGCAACGCCTGGAAATTCGTCCAGGGCGGCACCTGCACCAGCATCGAGCTGCCGGGGGGCAAGAAGGGCTCGCTGAAGCCGGTCTGACGCGGCCCGGCCAGTCCATCACGCCAACACCCAAGGAAGCGGAGACGCATCATGATCACGGCCACCAAGCCCGCCACCGTGCCGCTCCGCTTTTCACTTCCGATCGGCGGTGTCGCCGGAACCAGCTTCAAGCCCGAGCACCTTCCGGCCATTCTCGAAGCCGGCCCGCAAGCCGGCTTCTTCGAGGTGCACGCCGAGAACTACATGGGCGCGGGCGGAGCGCCGCATCGCGCGCTCGAAACGATCCGCCGCGACCATGCACTGTCCCTGCACGGCGTCTGCATGTCGATCGGCGGGCCGCAGCCGCTCGACAAGACCCATCTGGCGCGCTTCCGCAGCCTTGTCGCGCGCTATCAGCCGGCGCTGGTCTCCGAGCATCTGGCGTGGTCGACGCATGAAACCAGCTTCTTCAACGACCTCCTGCCGCTGCCCTATACCGCGGCGACGCTGGCCAGCGTCTGCGATCACATCGACGAGGTGCAGGAGGCGATCCGCCGTCCGCTGCTGCTGGAGAACCCGTCGACCTACGTGACCTTCCGCCAGTCCACGATGAGCGAGACCGAGTTCATTCGCGCCATCGTGCGGCGCACCGGCTGCGGCCTGCTGCTCGACATCAACAATGTGTTCGTGTCCGCAACCAATCACGGATACTCCGCGCTCGACTATCTCGCCGATTTTCCGCTGGCCCACGTCGGGGAGATTCATCTCGCCGGCCACGCGGAGCAGGCCGACGACGACGGCAATCCCCTCCTCATCGACAGCCATGACGGCCCGGTCGCGGATGCCGTGTGGAAGCTGTACGAGATCATCGTCGCGCGGCACGGCCCCGTGCCGACGCTGATCGAATGGGACAGCAAGATCCCGGAATGGCCGATCCTGCGCGCCGAAGCCGCCGCCGCGCAGGCGATCCTCGATCGCTGCCAGACGGCCGCAGGAACGGAGGATCGCCATGCGGCCTGAAGCTGACCTCGGATTTGCCGCGGCCTTCGCGCCGCCGCTGCTCGACCCCGCGCGTGACGCGCCGACGGCCGTGATCGGCCGAAACGGCATGCCGGCAGGCCGACGCTATGACGTCTACCGCAACAACGTCACGGTGAGCTTGATCGATGCGTTGGCTGCGATCTATCCGGCCGTGCAGCGCGTCACCGGCACCGATTTCTTCCGCGCCATGGCGCGCTTCCATGTCCGCAGCACCCCGCCGGCCTCGCCGTTGCTGTTCGAATATGGCCGCGACTTCCCGGACTTCATCGCCGGGTACGAGCACGCGCAGGCGATGCCTTGGCTCGCCGACGTGGCCCGCATCGAACGCGCCTGGCTCGACGCCTATCATGCTGCCGACGCATTGCCGCTGGCGCCGGCGCGGCTGTCTGCCATTGCGCCGGAGCGGCTTGGCGATCTCGTCTTCACGCCGCATCCGGCCGCACGGATCGTACGATCACACTATGCGGCCGTGACGATCTTTGCCGCCAACCGCGACAGCACGCCCGCGGCGCGCATCGACGCGTCGACGCCGGAAGACGCCCTGATCACCCGTCCCGCCTTCGACGTCGTGGTACGCCACCTTCCGCCCGGCGGCGCCGTCTTTGCCGCCAGCCTGATGTCCGGCGAGCCGCTCGGCGCGGCCGCAATGGCGGCGTTCGACGCATCAGCCGACTTCGACATCGCCGCGAACATCGCCGGCCTGATCGAAGCCGGCGCGTTCATCTCAATTGCCCTAGGAGATCCGGCATGATTACGGACCAGCGCATGCCCGCGAGCGGCAGCCTTCAACCCCTCGGGCTGCTCGTCGACAAGGCCAATCAACTGGTGCAGACGCTTGCCACCCCGTCGCTGGTCCAGCTCGTGCTGCGCGTTGCGCTTGCCGTGCCGTTCTGGCGCTCGGGCATGCTCAAATGGGCCGGCTTCCTGCGGCTCAACGACACCGCCGTGACGCTGTTCAGCGACGAGTTCATGCTGCACCTGCCGGGCGGGCCTTATCATTTTCCGGCGCCGGCGGTGATGGCCTTCCTGTCGGGCTCGGGCGAGATCATGTTCCCGATCCTGCTGTTGCTCGGACTGGGCACGCGCTTTGCCGCGCTCGGACTGTTGTTCATGACAGTGATCGTCGAGCTCACGGTGCCCGACGGCTGGCCGATCCATCTCACCTGGGCGGCCATGGCGCTCGGCATCATGGCTTACGGGCCGGGGAACGTCTCGCTCGACCATCTCATCTGTCGCGCGCGATCGCAGGCACGATGAGCGTCGTTGATGCGTAGCCCGGATGGAGCGCAGCGCAATCCGGGGCTACTCTCGCGAGAAGGCAGCGGCAGCGGCCCCGGATTACGCTTTCGCTCCATCCGGGCTACGAAGAAGGCGAACGACGCTGCCCTTTACATCCCACTCAACCCGCTATCCACCGCGAGCGTTTGCGCGGTGACGTAAACACTTTCGTCCGACAGGAAGAACAGCACGGCGTAGGCGATCTCCCAGGCCGTGGCCTGGCGGCCGAACGGGATGTGGCCCTTGCCGCGCGAGGGGCGGCCGGCGCCGGCTTCGCGGCCGTTGGGAGTGTCGACGAGGCCGGGATAGACGAGGTTGGCGCGGATGCCGCGGCGCGATCCGAGATGGGCGATGTTGCGCATCAGGCCGCCGAGCGCGGCCTTGGAGGAATCATACACCGCCATCTGCGAGCCCGCCTTCAGCGCGGCGATGGAGGAGATGAAGACGATGGCACCGCCATTGTCGAACTTCGGCATGGCGGCGCGGCAGCACAGCATGGGGCCTCGGACATTGACGTCGTAGATCTTGTTCCACTCTTCGGGGCTGACGGCATCGAGGCCGACCTTGCCGAAGGTGCCGATGTTCAGCACCATGCCATCGAGGCCGCCCATGGCGCGATGGGCGTCGTCGATCATGCTGAGGACGTCGTCTTCGCGCGTGACGTCGGCGGCAATGGAAAAGGCCTCGCCGCCTTCGTCGGTGATGCGCTTGACGGTCTGTTCGGCGGATGTGCGGTTGAGATCGGCAACCGCGACCTTCGCGCCCTCGCGTGCGCACAAGATGCTCATGGCGCGGCCGTTGCCGATCGGGTCGGTTGCGGCATCGAACACGCGCTGGCCGCCGCCGACGATGAGGATGCGGCGACCTTTCAGGCGCCCCCTGCCCGGCGCCTCGCCCGAGGACTCCGCGCTGAGCGGACGGACGTAGCGCTCCGGCTTGGTCTCGGTATCCGTCATCTCAGCCGCCCTGCTTCTTGCCGCCGTCATAGACCTTCATGCCGGCCGCGGGATCGAGATCGGTCTCGGTCGCTTCAGTCAGGCGCGCCATCATCATGTAGAAGCCGAGCGCGACGATGGATTCGACGATCTCCTGGTCGCTGAAATGTTTTCGCGCGGCAGCGAAGGTGGCCTCGGGCACGCGGACGTTCTCGACGACCTCGCGGCCGAACTTCAGCAGTGCGCGCTCGGCATCGCTTAAGCCGGCGGCATCATAGTCGGAACGCTCCACCGGATCGACCTGTGCCTGTGTGCAGCCGACGCCGAGCGCGATCGGCACGTGCTGGCGCCATTCATAGGCACCGCCCTCCAACTGCGCAGCCTGGAGGATCAGGAGCTCGCGGTTGACCGCGCTGAGCTTCTGCTTGTGCAGGATCGAATTGCCGAGCCGCATCGCCGGGATCATGTTGGCCTCGGCATGGGCCATCATGCGGAAAATGTTGAGCTTGACCGGCATGCGGTCGAACGAGGCGCGGATGTCGCCGCCCGTCGTCTCCGGATCAATCAGGGGCAGCCTTGCCACGCGTCTCTCCCTTGGGCTTTCGTTTCTTGTTGTCGGTGTCATTGCCCGCCGCGATCAGCGACAGGAAGAAGGCGAGATAGCGGTCGATCGCCTCGATCACCTTCGGCCGCGGCGACGGCACCGCACCCATCACGTAATGCTCGAGGCGGATGTAGATCAGGCCGGCCGCGAACAGCCGCGCGGTCTCGCGCGGATCCGGCGTCGAGATCAGGCCGGCGAGCGCGAAGCCGCGGAAATAGTCCGTCATCAGACTCTGCTCGCGCGCATAGAAGTGGTCGGCGAATTTGGCGCGGATGCCGGGCACGCGGTTGCGCTCGGCGGTGATGACCTTCTGGAACTGATGCTCGCGCGGGTCGGACCATTGCTCGACGAGGTCGAGCGCGAACTGGCGGCAAAAGGCGGCGGGCTGGCGCGCGAGCTGCCTGTAGCGCGGCTCCTCCAGCCGGCTCGCCGAGCTGGCCGGGCCGTGCTCGCTGACGATCGCTTCCAGGATCGCGGCCTTGCCGGAGAAATGATTGTAGAGGCTGCTCTCGCGGATGCCGACGCGGCGCGCCAGCTCCCGCATCGAGGCGCCGCCATAGCCGCTCTGCGCGAACAAATTGAGCGCTTCGGTGAGGATGCGCTCGCGCGTCGTGGGCGCAGCCGCTTCCGCCGCGCTGGAGGTGTGGACAGCCATGTGGACTTGACTAACGAACGATCGTTCGCTAGTCAACCGTGCGAACGATCGTTCGTTTTCGATACGACGATCGCCAGCCACGACGCAGCCAGAGCTCTGCACGAGCGGGTGGCATTCAACTCCGCTCGATAAGCGGAGAGCAATTGGGGGAACAACACCATGGCGCGCCTCGCTCGCCTTTTGCCCGCGCGGCAAATCATCGTGACGCTTCGCATCGTCACGTCGTCACTGCTGATCTTGTCTGCGGCACCGTCCGCACACGCCGAAGACCCCGCCGCCTATCCTACGCACAAGATCAAGATGCTGCTTCCCTACGCGGCCGGCGGCGGCGGCGACGTGGTCGGCCGGCTGCTCGCCGACAGGATGGGCAAGACGCTCGGACAGAGCATCTATATCGAGAACCACACGGGAGCGGCCGGCACGCTCGGCACACAGATGGTGGCGGCGTCGCCGAACGACGGCTACACCATCACGGTCGGCGGCATGACCACGCACGTGCTGGCGCCGGCGATCTATCCAAAGCTGCCCTACGATTCCATCAAGGATTTTACGACCATCGGCCGCGTCGGCGTCTCCTCGATCATCCTGGTGGCGACCAGGGATTTTGCCGCCAACGACATCAAGGGCCTGATCGCGCTCGCCAGGAAGGGCGAGCCGATCCAGTACGGCAGCTGGGGCATCGGCTCGACCGGGCAGTTCTGCGCGGAGATCCTGATGCAGCAGACCGGCATCAAGATGGAGCACGTGCCGTTCAACGGCATCGCCAAGCTTGCCGGCGACCTGCTCGGCGGCCACATCTCGCTGGCGACGCTGGACGTTGCGACCGCGACGCCGCTGGTGAAGGACGGCTCGATCAAGGCGCTGGCCGCCTGCGGCGAGCGCTCGCCGAGCCTGCCTGACGTCGCGAGCTACAAGGAGCAGGGCGTACCGTTCGACCGCAGCCTGTCCTGGGCGATGTACGCGCCCGCGGGTCTCGCTCCGCCGATCGCACAAAAGCTGTCGGCGGCACTGAAGGACGCGCTCGGCGATGCCGAGGTCAAGGAGAAGCTGCTGAAGCTCGGCATCACGCCGCAATTCGTCTCCGGCGAGGAGCAGCGCGACATCAACGCCCGCGACATCGCGGCCTGGAAGCAGGTTGCCAAGGACGCGGGCATCGAGGTCAAGTGAGCAACGTGACAGGAGGAGCGCGGGCATGAGCCGTATCTTCGGCGCGGTGCGCCAGAACGGATATGTGGTGCGGGACATCCACGCCGCGATGAAGCACTGGATCGAGGTGATGGGCGTCGGCCCCTGGTATTACATGGACCGGGTCAAGACCGACTGGTTCCGCCATCGTGGCCGGGACTCATCGGTCGAGATGAGCATTGCGCTCGCCAATTCCGGCGATCTGCAGATCGAGCTGATCCAGCAACGCAACGACGCGCCCTCGCTGTACAAGGAGTTTCTGGACGCCGGCCACGAAGGGCTCCAGCACATGTCGTACTGGAGCCATGACTATCAGGCGCTCTACGACAAGGCGATCGGGCTCGGCTACAGGGTCGGCCATGAGGGCCAGATCGGCGGCGACAAGGGACGCTTTGCCTATTTCGACACGCAGGCGCATCCGGGCACCGTGATCGAGATCTCCGACATCAGCGGCACCAAGGGTCCGTTCTTCGAGAAGGTCTGGCAGGCGGGCTTGAACTGGGACGGCACGCGGCCGATCCGCGAGGTCGGCGGCGGGAGGTCGTAGGACCGGTCGCCGGCCCGGCGATGTTGTTCGAATCGTGCAAGACGCGGCAGGAACCGGCGCGATTTACGTCGTTGCTGGCACGACAGAGAAGAAATCCATGCTAACTTGAGCCTCGTGTCCGAACCTTCAGCGAGGCAAGCATGTCCAACACTGACAAGGTTTTCGCCGGCTCGATTCCGAAAATCTATGACGAGTATCTCGTCCCGCTGATCTTCTCCGTCTATGCGCAGGACATGGCACGACGCGTCGCCGCTCGCTCTCCTTCCGTGCTGCTCGAGATCGCCGCCGGCACCGGCGCCGTGACGCGCGCCGTGGCGGCGGCGCTTCCGCGCGGCGTCCGCTATGTCGCGACCGATCTCAACGAGCCGATGCTCGCGGTCGCCGCGCAGCGCCAGGCGGATGATGATCCCATCACCTGGCGCCAGGCGGATGGAATGGCCCTGCCCTTCGGCGATGCCGAGTTCGACGTGGTTTGCTGCCAGTTCGGCGCGATGTTCTTTCCGGACCGCATCAAGGCCTACGGAGAGGTGAAGCGGGTCCTGAATCCGGGCGGCACGTTCGTGTTCAACGTCTGGGATCGCATCGAGGACAATGTGCTCGCGCACGAAGCGACGGTCGCGCTCGCAAAGCTGTTTCCCGACGATCCGCCCCGTTTCATGATCCGGACGCCGCACGGCTATCACGACAAGGCCGTCATCAGAACCGATCTCGAACGTGCGGGTTTCCGCGACATCTCGATCGAGACGCGATCCGAGATCAGCCGCGCACCGTCGGCCGAATACGTCGCGATCGCGCTCTGCCAGGGCACGCCGCTGCGCAGCGAGATCGAGGCCAGGGACGCCGGCAAGCTTCAGGCTGCAACCGACATCGTTGCCGAGGCGCTCCGGACGCGCCATGGCTCCGGAGCGATCGACGGCAAGATCCAGGCGATCGTGATCGAGGCACGTCCGTAGTTACGGGCTTCGGTCTGGCAGGCCGAGGCCGCGCGCCTTACCACCAGTTCCGCTGCATCGGCTGCGTCGATTGATAGTACTGGTACCCGCCGCGCTGCCTGCGCGGATTGACCGGTTGCGCGTACGGATCGCGCTGCTGGAAGAAGTAGCCGAAGCCGTTGCCGCCATTGTCCCAGCCGTCATCGCTGGCAATGTCCATCGACGGCGCGGTCGGCTTGCGCGTGATGAAGCCGCCCTGGGGATGGTTGCTCAGCACCGCGACGAATTCGGTGCGGTAGTTGGTCTCGCTGCTCAGCGGCTCGTCCGAGATGATGATCGAGGAGCGGGGCAGCGCGGTCGGGCCGATGCGATCCCACACCTCCTGCGGGATGGTGATGCGATCGAGCGCGTTCTTGGCGTCGTCGCCGCTTTCGATCGTGACCACGCTCCAGCGCAGGCCGGCATCGGTCTTCGCCATCGCTGTGAAGATGTGTGTGCCGAGCGGCTGGTCGGGATTGCGGATCGTGACGGGGACCTCGATGCTGGTGTCGAACACCTCGCCGCCGCCGTCCGGCGCCGGCTTGTGCGTGTTCCGCCGCACATAGAGTTTCTGCGTCGCGCGGCTGATATAGACCGAGACCGGCTCGAGCGCGAGCTTGGCATCGGTCGCGGCCTTCACCGCGTCGGCCTTCTTCGCCGCAGCTACCTTCGCCGCCTCTTTCGTCGCAGCGACCGCGTCACGCTTCGGCTGCGCCGCGGCCTTGGCGGCATCGAGCTGCGTCGTCGCATCGGCGGCCTTCGTCGCCGCCTTCTGCTTCAGCTCCTCGGCCTTGGCGCGGGCCTGATCGGTCTTTGCATTCGCAAGCGTCTTGTCGGCGAAGGCGAGCTCGGCATCGGCGCGGGCCTTCTGCTGCTCCAGCTTGCGCAGCGATGCCGGGAGCGAGGCCGCCTCCTTCGCTGCCGCGGCCGCAGCCTTCTTGGTCTCGTCGGCGGCCCTCGTGGCTTCCTCGGCCTCGGCCGAGAGCTTGTCGGCCCGGCTCGGTACCGCCGCAATGGCCTCCCGCTTCGGCACGAACAGCGACGGGTGCGAGAAATCGACCGGCGCCGCGTCGTTCGGCGAGATGATCACGCGCATGCCGATGTTGGTCCTGTCGAACAGGTTCTCGGCAAAGCCGAACGGCATGCGCACGCAGCCATGCGAGGCGGCATAGCCGGGCAGCGGCCCGCCATGCAGCGCGATGCCATTCCAGGTGATGCGCTGCATGTTCGGCATCCAGGCATCGTCATACATGGTCGAGCGGTGGTCCTTGTCCTTCTCGACAATGGCGAAGACGCCGGCCGGCGTCTCGCGCCCGGTGGTGCCGGTCGAGACCGGCGCACGCAGGATCCAGCCGTCGGCGTCGTAGAAGGTGACCTGCTGGCTCTTGATCGACACGATCGCCATGATCGGCTCGCCGGCCTCGCGCTGCGCCACCGCCTCGGCCGGCTGGCGCGCCTGCTTGGCTGCGGACGCCGGGCCCAGCGTCGCCAATGCGACCATCGCCGCCAGCGTCACAATTCCGGGAGGCCCCCAACGCCGCATCGCCACGGTGGATTGCGCCGTTGTCATCAGGTTTTTCATGCCATCCTCGGTCGGAATGCCAATCCGCGCGTGCCGGTCAAATGTCAGTTTGCGATCTCTAAATTAAGAAATCACAGCCGCCATACGTTCCGTCTGTGGCGAGATTCGGCACGATCCGGCGGCAAATCTCTCATATACGACGGCCCGCACGGGCGGAAGGGCGCTTGCGGCCGGGGCTGGTCCGGAGCTGGCCGTCCACCGCTGCGGCAGAATGTCCGGGGGCGGCCGGTGGTTGGCCTGGCCTGACGTCGGGGCGGCGAGACCACGCCAGACAGAGGCACGCTAGACGCCCAGCGCCTTCCGGTTGAAGGTCCGCAGGACACGGACCGACAGCGTGCGCACATTCGCGACATTGAGCAGCCAGGCCGCGGCGGCGTAAGCAAGCCCGCCGGCAAGGCTCACGATGATCAGCGCGACGAGGCCGGTGCCGCTGGCCTGGGAGCGCGCGAACAGGATCGCAGCCGCCATCGCCGCTGCGGAGACGGCCACGCCGGCGAGGCGGCCCGCGTCGAACGGCACGGGATGGGCGCGGTGCATCAGGACAACCGCGACGACGAAGCCGATCGCCTCGGTCGCAAGCGTTGCCAGCGCGGCGCCATAGATCCCGTAGCCCGCCACCAGCGCGAACATCAGGGCCACGCTCACCACCAGCGTAAGGAAGGACTGCGCCGCCAGCATGAAGGGACGCTCGGCGAGCTGAAAGCTGATCTGGACGTAGAACTGGTTGGCGATGCCGAACAAGCGGGCGAGCACCAGGGTCGGCAGCAGCGCCGACACGCCGGCGCGGAAATCGACGCCCACGAGCGTGCCCGCAACCTGGTCGGTTGCGAGCGCCAGCCAGATCGCGACGGGCGCGACGACGACGAGCAGCAGCTCGAGGCTCTCGGTCAACCGCTCGCGCGTGACCTCGCTGTTGTTCTCCGACAGCGACCGGAACACGAGAGGCACGGTCGCAGCGGCAACGCTGGACGCGATCATCACCATGAACTGGCGCGGCAGGTCGGCGGCAACGCCGAAGATGCCCGCGGCGTCCTTGCCGAGGAGATAAGCGACGATGAGACGGTCGCAGCTCGAATACAGCGCGACCGAAAGTCCGGCCAGCGTCAGCGGCAGGCCGTAGCGCGCGAGCTGCATGAACTGGCTGCGCTGGAAACGCGCGATCCTGGTGCGGTCGCCGACGAGATTGAGGACGATGCCGGTGAGCGAGCCGAGGCCGAACGCGGCGAGCAGGCCAAGGCCGCCCCAGCCGAGCCAGATGCCGACGAGCCCGAAGCCGACGCTCGCAACGCTGCGCACGATCGAGATCGCGGCGAAACGATACGGACGCAGCTTGGCGCGTTCGAACTCCTGGCCGACATCGACCGCGTTGGCCATGATCGCAACGAACATGCTGGCAAGCAGCAGCTCGACGCTGACATCGCTGCGGAACAGGAACACGAGCGGGGTGGTGGCACAAAGCACGGCGACCGTGAGCCCGAAGGCGACCATCGCCGTGCCGCGAAAATCCACCTCCGCCGACATCGCCTGATAGCGCGACACCGACAGTTTGATCCAGGCAAAGAAGACCGCACCGAGAATGCCGGCAAGGCTGATACCGACGACGTAGACGCCGTATTCCGCCGGGCTCAAAAGCCGCGTGTAGGCGGTGACCGCGAAGAAGCCCACCGCCGCCGGCAGGATGTAGGCCACGAGGTAAATCGAGAAATGGCGATTCAGCATGCGAGCACGGGACCGGCGGCGCCTTGAGGATTAACGAAGCGTTAAAACAGTTGGCCTTTGCTGCGGTCATCGCACTGCGCCGCCAGCACCGGCCAAGATAGTCGCATCAGCCTGCAATTCGGATCGCGAATGAAACGTGTCAGCGGTTATCGCGCGTTAGCGTTAAATTTGCCCTGTCCTTGTAGGAACCGGCGGGATCACGGAAAAGAAGCAATAATATCAAAAGGTCGCCCGACCCATCCGATGCGTGGACGTGACTGACATGGACGTTGCCGAGCGAACACGGGCGCACCCCACCTCCTCGCCGCATGGCGGCACTGACGCTCCGCTTGTTCCGGCGGATTTCGGCGCGCAAAGGCGCGACAGGATGGTCCTCAACCTCTTCTTTGAAGAGCGGGACGACCGCTGGTTTCCTGGTGACCGTCACATCCGGCCGCTGCTGCGGCGCCTGGTCAAGGGCGAGTCCTTCATCAGCGGACAGCGGCGCGTCCTCCTCAATCTGTGCGCGGGCCTCGACCGGCTCGGCATCCGCTACCGCGTCAACGACTATCGCTACATCCAGAAGCATCCGGAGGAGCTCGCCTGCATCCTCGGGCGGCCGTTCGTGCTCGACTGGTTCAAGTGGAAGAACCCGCTCCTGCTCGGCGTCGCCATGTATGACCACCCGGTCGATGCACCGGAACGCCTGAAGGACCTGCAGGTGAAGCGCGTCCTGGTGCCGTGCAGATGGTACGCCGACATGTTCCGTCCACACTGGCCCCATGTCGATGCCTGGCCCGTCGGCATCGACACCGACCTGTGGACGCCGACGCAGGTCGACCGCAAGAGCGTGGACGTGCTGCTCTATGACAAGGTTCGCTGGGACTATGAGCGATATGAGTCCGAATTGATCGAACCGATCCGCAGGCATCTCGAAGCCAGCGGCCGCACGATCGAGGTGATCCGCTACGGTCACTACAAGGAAGACGACTACAAGGCGGCGCTGGCGCGTTGCCGCAGCATGATCTTCCTGTGCGAGCATGAGAGCCAGGGCATCGCGTGCCAGCAGGCGCTGTCGAGCGGCGTTCCCGTCTTTGCGTGGGATCGCGGCGGGCCGTGGCAGGATCCGAAGTATTTTCCGCAGAAGGTGAGGTACGAAGGCGGGGTGTCCTCGGTGCCCTACTTCGACGCACGCTGCGGCATGACCTTCACCGATGCGGCCGGTTTCGTCTCCACCTGGAGCGAGTTCTGGTCGCATGTGAGCGCCGGCGACTTCGCGCCACGCGACTACGTGACCGAGAATCTGACGCTCGAGAAGGGCGCGCTTCACTATTACGAGATCGCCGAAGCCGTGATGCAGAACCACGCGTGACCAGGCTCGACAGACGCCAATTTCTCCTCGGCAGCGCCGCGACGCTCGCGGCGGGCGTCTCCGCGTCGGCCTTACCGGCCTCGAAGCTCGCCCAGCGCCGTCGGGGCTTTGGTGCGGCGGCCACGCTCTGGGACCTGCAGGCCGACCCCAGGCTCGGCGAAGCCATCAGCACCTATTGCACGCAGGTGGTGCCGGTGCTCGAACTGAAATGGCCGATGCTGCGGCCGGACGCGCACACCTTTGCCTTCGAGCGCGCCGATGCGATCCTGGACTTCGCGCAGGCGAACGATCTGACGATGCGCGGACACACGCTCGCCTGGTATCACGACATTCCGGACTGGACCAAGCAGATCAAGGACGCCAAGGGTGTCGAGCGCACCTATCGCGACCACATCGGCACCGTGGTGTCGTATTACAAAGACAAGCTGACGTCGTGGGACGTCGTCAACGAGCCGATCCCGGACAATCCAAAGGGGATCACCGACCGACGTGATACGTTCTGGACGCAGCATCTCGGCAAGGGCTGGATTCCGCTGGCGTTCCGCACGGCGGCCGCCGCCGACCCATATGTGAAGCTCGCGATCAACGAATACGACATCGAGTCGGCGAAGGACTCCTTCATCGCCAAGCGCGCGGCCTATCGCAACCTGATCATGGAGCTGCTTGACCAGGGCGTTCCGCTGCATGCCGTCGGGCTGCAATCGCATCTGCATGCCGAGCTCGAGATCGACACGCATGGGCTCGCCGAATTCGTCACCGAGCTGCGCTCCTGGGGCCTCGAGGTTCTCGTCACCGAGCTCGACGTCGACGACCAGAAGCTGACGGGCGGTCCCGCGGAGCGCGACGCCATCGTCGCCAAGCGCGTCGACGATCTGCTGACGGCCGTCTCGGCCAGCGGCCCGGTGCGCTCGATCCTGACCTGGGGCCTCTCGGATCGCTACAGCTGGATCAACGGCACCTTCGCCCGAACGGACAAGCAGCCGAACCGCCCGCTGCCGCTCGACGGCGAGTTCAAGCCAAAACCGTTCATGGACGTCATCAGCAAGTTCACGAAGGACGTCTGAAGCCTAGCGTGTCTTGGAAGGCTAGCACGTCTTGGGCGTCTCGAACGCGGGCGCGTCTCCGATCTGATCGGGAGCCAGGCTCGGACTGCGCCTGTCAGCCGAGTTCAGCCTGAAGACGTCGCGAATGTCGTCGATCGAGGTCGACGAATAGGACTGGATGCAGAGCGCGACCTGCTCGGGCGAAGCTGAGCGCATCATCGCTTCGATCGCCGGCCGGCCGAGCCGGGTGTCGTCCCAGTGCGACACCGCGATGCTGTCTTCCGTGACCCGATGGGTGGCCAGATGCTCCGGCGAACTGGCGACGAAGTTTCCGTAAAGCAGATACTCGGAGAATTTCTTCTTCCGACACAGTGCCAAAGCCCAGCTCAGGCCCGTCGCCGACTTGATGGCGTCGGTCATCGCGCGCGCGGTGTCCTTGTCCCAGACCAGCGCGTTGCCGACATAATCGTCGGCCGGGAACGCGCGCTCCCTGACACCGAGAAGCTGGTCGACGGTGCGCAGCCACAGCACATGCAAGGGGTGGTCGGCGTCGATCCCCTTGCGCGTGACGAAGAGCGGCGTCTTCTCGCCGCCGGCATACTGGCCGACGTTGAATTCCCGGAAGAACAGATTGTCCGAATCCAGGATGCAGACGCGCTGCTCGGGCGCGTTGAGGACGCCGGCGATCTTCAGGATCTGTTGGATGTGCCAGCCATGCACGGGCGACGACAGCAGCGACAACCAGACGCGTCGTTTGCTGATGAACTGCAGCGACGGCGGCAGCGCGAACAGCCATTTCGGCAAGTAACGCGAGGCCGGAACGATCACGCGCTTGTCGGACGCAAAGCGGTCAAACAGCGGCACATCCTCATCGTTAACGAGAACATAATGCCGCGTATATCCCGTCAGCCAGGTGTCGATGCTCTCGCCAAGCAGCGAAAAGCGTTCGATATCCTTGGCATAGCTCGCAGTCAGCAGGGCAACGGAATGCATGGGCGCGCTCGGATGGCGATCAGGCCGCACTCATAGCGGCGGCGGGAGGCGCTGGAAACTCACAAACGGAATCAAGGTAAAATGAAACGAAGCGTTAGCCATCCGACGGCAGGCCCTGCTCAATCCCCCGGAAGCGTAGTGGCGCGAGGGCTGATGCCCGCTGCCACCAGTCGGCGACGCGGTCGTCGAGCGCGGTCACACCGCGGCCATGGCCGGGAAAGATGCGGATCTGCTGCACGGCCTCGGCTTCGAAGCCCCTGCCGCGCCGCGTGATCATGAGGGCGGCGCCCTCGCGATCCCGCTGGGTCAGCGGCACCAGGAGGCGGCCGCGCGGACGGAGCGACTGGAGCCAGAGCGGATGCGGATGCGGAAAGCCGGCATGCACGATGATCACGTCGGCGGCCTCGCCGACGTCCTTGCAACCGTCGCCGTTGACGACCGTGACGTTTCCGTAGCCGCGCAGATAGTTCGTTGCGCGAGCCGCGAGCCGTTCGTCGTATTCGATCGCGTGCACGCTGCCCTTGGGGCCGACCATCCTCGACAGCACTGCGGAGAAATAGCCGAGGCCGGCGCCGATCTGCACGACACGGTTCCCCCGCTTGACGTCGAGCACGTCGATGAAATGCGCCCACAGGCTCGGCAGGCCGGTGTCGAGCCTGCGGCGCGCGTCGATCGCGACCAGCACGTTCTCATAGAGATGAACGGGATCGGCGTCCGGCGTCAGCCGGTAGCTGCGCGCCGCCTCGCTCTTGATACGCCAACGGCCTCCGGGCAGAAAATCTTCGCGCGGAACGGCAGCGAGCGCTTCGAGCAGGCGGGGCGAGGAAATCCGCTCGCGCCTGGCAATCAACTCCACGTAGCGCGCACGCGCGGCGGCAAGATCGCTCATCTCGCCGCATCGGCCTGTTCACGGACCGGCACATCCGCATCGAGCTCGTTGACCAGCTGCATCGCCTGCTTGAGGTCCGGGGTGTAAAAACCCTCGCTGAACCTGTTGACGATCGGCACGAGCAGCAGACGAGCGTGCTCCCGCTTGCCGGCTTGATGCGACAGCCGCGCCAGGCTGACGGCGGTGCGAAGCTCCCAGGACAGCGCGCCCTGCTTGCGTGCGACATCCAGCGACAGGCCGAACAGCTCCTCGGCCTCCTGCACCGAGGCGGGGTCGCCGTCCGACAGGGTGATCTCGCCCTGCAGGCGATAGACCTCGGCGAGGTAGGAATGATCGCCCGTCCGCCTGGCGGTCGCGAGCGCGCCGTCCAGCGCGCGCAAGGCGGCATCGCGCATCCCGACCTTGGCATAGGCTTCAGCGAGCAGGCAGCGGAACCAGCAGCCGGCGAGCCAGGAATCCATCGCCTCGTATTCGTCGAGGCCGAAGCGCATCTGGCTAAGACCTTCGTCAGCCTCGCCGAGCTGCGTCAGTGCCCATCCGCGCAGGATCGCGGCCTGCTGCTTCCAGTGCAGGAAATTGTGCTCGGTGGCGATGATCATGGCGCGGTTGGCATGGTCGCGCGTGCCCTCGACGTCGCGCAAATGCTGGCAGAGATAGGCGCCGAACACGAGCGCGAAGGCGAGCGTGAAAGGATGGCGGATCTTCTCGGCATTGGCGATCGCCTGCTCGCTGTGCTGGCGCGCTGCGTCGGGCCGGCCGAGGAACCAGAGCAGATAGCCGAGATAGGACAGCGAGACGACGCCGGGATCGGTGCCGTGCCGCTCCATCAGATCGGAATGCAGGTCGGGGCTGTAGAGGTTGATGCAGCGATGCAGATGATGCTGCGAGGCGGCAAAGCGGCCGCGATAGAGCATGGTCATCGCGATCGAACGGTGCGCCTCGATCAGATAGCCGGTCTGCTGCGCCGGCTGCGACCGCTCGTTCAGCCGCTCGCGCTTGGCGAATTTCAGGAGCTCGACGCTGAGATCATGCGCGCGGGTGAGATCGGCGCGGATGAAATGGCAGACCCAGAGGCCGCGGGTCGCGGCGAAGGCCTTCTCGTCGTCGTCGAGCTGCTGGCCGAGCTCGAGCGCGCGGGTGTAGTTCTCCTCGACCTCCTGCACCGCGTAGCCCTTGGCGGCGATCAGCGCGTTGCCGAGCGCGATCCGCAGCTCGAGCTCCATCTCGTCGGCGCCCTGCATGCGTGCATTAGCCTGCACGACGCTCAAGCCGCGGCGCAGATGGCCGATCGCCTCCAGATTGGCGCCGCTCCTGGCCGCCTGCTTGCCGGCCTTGAGCCAGAAGCTCGCGGCACCCTCGCTCTGGCCGGATTCGGTGAGGTGATGGGCCAGCAGCTCCGGCTCGCGATCGGTCTTCTCCGGATACATCTCGGCGAGCACCTGCGCGATGCGCGCATGCAGCTTGCGCCGCTCGCTGTGCAGGAGGCTCGCATGCGCGGCGTTCTGGATCATCACGTGCTTGAAGGAGTAGAGCGCATCCGGCGGATGGCCGCGCCGCATGACCAGCCCGGCCTCCTCCAGATGATTGAGCGCGGCCTCGATCTGCTCCGCCGGCGTGTTGGCGACGGCCTGCAGCGTCTCGTAGGAGAACTCGCGGCCGATGGTGGCGCCGATCTGCGCGATCCGCTTGAACGGGCCCATCCGATCGAGCCGCGCCATCAGCGAGTCCGTCAGCGTTGCCGGGATCGCGAGCTGCCGCCACGGGCCCGACAGCACGTAGCGCCCGTGCCGCTCGGTCAGGAGATTGGATTCCAGAACGGTTTTGGTGAGCTCTTCGAGGAACAGCGGCACGCCGTCGGTCTTGACGATGATCTCCTCGACGACCTCCTTGGGCAGCTCCCGTCCGGCGACGCGCTCGACCAGCGTCGTGCGCAGCTGCCGGCTCAGGCGATTGAGCACCAGCGTGGTGATGTGCGAATGCGCGTTCCAGCTCGGCTGGAATTCGGAGCGCGCGGTGATGATGACCAGGATCGGCCGGTTCTGCACCCGGTCGACGAGCAGGTCGATCACCTCGCGGGAGGTCGGGTCGATCCAGTGCAGATCCTCGAACGCGATCACCAGCGGCATCTCCCGCGCGAGGCCGAGGAAGTGATTGACCAGCGCGGCGACGGTCGCATCCTTCTGCTGCTGCGGCGACAAATCGAGCGGCGGATAGCGATCTCCGGTCGGTATCGACAGCAGCGCGGCAAACAGCGGCGTGACCTGCTCGATGTCGCCATGCGCGGCGGCGATCGCGGTCTCCAGGCTCGCCAGCGTCAGCGCGGAGGTATCCTCGCGGTCGAGGCCGAGCGAGAATTTGAGCTGCTCGGCGAACGGATAGAACGCGGTCGAGGTGTAGTAGGGCGAGCACTGGAACGAGACCTGACCGTGCCGGTCGCCCGATATCCGCTCGAAGATCTCCTGGATGATGCGCGACTTGCCGATGCCGGGCTCGCCGAACTTGACCACGACCTGGCCGTCGCCGTCCTTGGCCTGCTGCCAGCGGCCCATCAACAGCGCAATCTCCTCCTCCCGGTTGACGAGCGGCGTCAGCCGCGCGCCCATCGCCGCGGCGAAGCGGGTCTCCACCCGCGTAGCTCGCACCACGTGCCAGGCCTGCGCCTTTTCCGAGATGCCCTTCAGCGCATGGACACCGAGATTGCGGTAGTCGAACTTCCCCTTCAGGAGCGACTGCGTCGAAGCGGAGATCACGACGCCATTGGGCGGCGCCAGGGCTTGCAGGCGCGCGGCAAGGTTGACGGTTTCACCGACCGCGGAGTCGCGCTCTTCGGTGCCCTGCCCGACGAGATCGCCGACCACCACGAGACCGGTCGCGATCCCGATGCGGACGGCCGGCGAATGGCTGAGCGCACCGCGCGGCTCGATCGCGCGTGCGGTCGACAGCACCCGCACGATCTCCAGACCTGCACGCACCGCGCGCTCAGCGTCGTCCTCATGTGCGGTCGGATAGCCGAAATAGACGAGAATGCCGTCGCCGACGAAACGGGCGGCAAAGCCCTCGTAATGCTTGACCACGCGGACGCAGGTCTCGCGGAAGCTCGCGATCATGTCGCGCACGTCTTCCGGATCGAACTGCACCGAGAGCGAGGTGGAATCGACCATGTCGCAGAACATGGTGGTGAGCTGACGCCGTTCGGCCCCGACCTCCGCCCGGGTCTGCGGACGTGCCGCCGCGGCCGGCGGCTCCGCCGTTTCAGCCTGGAATAGCGCCGCCATCGCCCGCTGCAGCCGCTTGCGATCGCCAAGCGGCAATCCGAGCTCGACCAGGTCGGATTCGGTGAGATCCCCCAAAACGTCGAGATCGAGGCGGTGCTGTGCGAAAAGGTCGGAGTAGTGGCCGAGGCCGACGCCCTCGAGCCAGCGCTTCAGCCCGCCTTCCGCTGCCGTACCCGGCTCATTCTCCAGCATGGTGATTCTGCCCGACCTTCACTCCGTCGAAGGGCTTTGGGGCCCCTCAACCACAGATTTTGGGGCCCGAACTTCACCTCAGACTGGACGCGTTCCCTAACTCTTGAGAAGAATAGCTCAATCAGATCAAAAGGGAATGGCATTGTCGGACATTGCATCCGGAGCGGGATCGGTCGGCGCGAGCCTGGAAACGAAGATCTTTTCCCATATCGGCGGCCTTCTCGACTTCCACGCCCGCAGGGCTCCTGCGGCGCCCGCTATCCTCGCCCCTGGACGGCCAGCCCTCACCTATGGCGCGCTTGGCGAGCGGACGCACGATCTCGTGCACACGCTGCGTGGGCTCGGCATCGCGTCTGCGGACCGGGTCGCCGTCGCGCTGCCGCGCGGCGCCGACAGCGCGCTGGCCCTGATCGCGGTCGCCTCAAGCTGCGCCTGCATCCCCGTCAATCCCGACCTAACCGCGGACGAGCTGCAACGCTATTTCAGCGAATTGAAGCTGACGGCGCTCGTCACCCGCGCCGACATGAACTCACCCAGTCGCGACGTCGCCAAGGCGCTCGATATCACGGTGATCGATTTCGTGCCGGGGCCGAAAGACGATCTCGGCGGCTGTACATTCATGGGCCCGGCCGTCGGGCCTGCAAGTGCGAGCGGCGCCTCGCGCGGCGACGACGACGCCTTCATCCTGCTGACGTCGGGCACGGCGGCGCGGCCGAAAATGGTGCCGCTGACGCATCGCAACGTGTGCCTCTCTGCCTACAATGCCGGCCGCGTGCTGTCGCTCACATCCCATGATCGCCTGCTCAACGTCCTGCCGCTGTTTCACGCCCATGGCTTGATCTCCGGCCTTCTGACCGCGCTCGCTGCCGGCTCGAGCGTGATCTGCACCGACGGCTTCGACGCCGCGTCCTTCTTCGGCTGGATGCGGGAGCTGCAACCGACCTGGTACACGGCAGTGCCGACCATTCATCGCGCGCTGCTGACGGCGGCGGAAGCGAACCCCGATCGCGTCCGAGCCTCGTCACTGCGCGTGATCCGCTCGGCCTCGGCCTCGCTGGCGCCCGCTATCCTTGCCGGACTGGAGGCGACGTTCGGCGTTCCCGTGCTCGAGACCTACGGCATGACGGAGGCGGCCTCGCAGATCGCGGCCAATCCGTTCGAGCTGCGCAAGGTCGGATCGGTCGGCCGCGCCGCGGGGCCCGAGATCGCGATCATGGACGAGGCGGGCCGCGCGCTCGCGGGCGGCGAGCACGGCGAGATCGTGCTGCGCGGCGCGAATATGACGCGTGGCTACTATAATGACGAGGCGGCGACAGAGGCCGCCTTCCGCAACGGCTGGTTCCGGACCGGCGATCTCGGCTATCTCGACACCGACGGCTATCTCTTCATCGTCGGCCGCATCAAGGACGTCATCAACCGCGGTGGACAGAAGGTCTCGCCGCTCGAGGTGGAAGACGTGCTGCTCAGCCATCCGGCGGTGCTCGAGGCCGGCGTGTTCGCCGTCCCGCATCCGAAGCTCGGCGAGAACGTCGCTGCCGTCGTGGTGCTGCGGCAAAATTCCGAGGCGAGCTCGGACCAGCTGCGCCAGTTCGCGCGAAAGCGTCTTGCGGCCTACAAGGTGCCGAGCCTGATCCGCAGCGTGGCGGCGCTGCCGAAAGGCGCCAGCGGCAAGGTCAAGCGCAACGCGCTGGCCGGGTTGATCGCGGAGACCGCGGATGCCGGCGAGACGCGCCTGCCGCGCAATGCGCTGGAGACCCAGCTCGCGGAGATCTGGGCCGGCCTCCTGGAGCTGCAGCAGGTCGGCATCGACCAGGACGTCTTCGCACTCGGCGCGGACTCGCTCGCGGTGACGCAGATGCGCTCGCGCCTGCGCGAACGCTTCAGCGTCGACTTCTCGTTCGAGGACATCTTTGATTGCGCCACGGTCACGGCGCTTGCGGCCCGGATCGAGACGGCAGCAACGCATCGCGACGTGGCGCTGCCGGCCTGGCGTCAGGCCGCTGCAGTGACGGCGGACGTGCCGCTGTCGTTCCAGCAGCAGCGGATGTATCTGCTGTCGCGGCTCGATCCGACGCGCTACAATTACAATGTCGTCGAAGTCGCGATGCTCAACGGCCTGGTCGACGTCGCCGCACTCTCTGCGAGCCTCGCCGCGATCTGCGCGCGTCATGAGGCGCTGCGCTCGGTCTTCATCGAACGGCAGGGCGAGCCGGCGCAGCGCGTGCTGCAATCCCCGCCGCGGTTCGAGCCGATCAAGCTCAAGCCCTGCCCCACGGACAAGCGGGCGACAATCATCCGGCGTGAGGCGCTCGAGCTCGCGCAATACAAGTTCGACCTAGCGCACGAGCCGCCGCTGAAAGTCACGCTGCTGTCGTTCGACAAATCCAGCCACGCGCTTGTCGTCAACGTCCATCACCTCGTCACCGACGGCTGGTCGCAGCGGTTGTTCTGGGAGGAGCTCGCCGCCCACTATGCCGCAGCACACAAGAAGGACGTGGCGGCGCTGCCCTCGCCCGCCTTCCAGTATCGCGACTTCGCGCTCTGGCAGCAGGGCTGGGCGCAGACGCCGGCCGCGAAGGAGCAGCTCGATTACTGGCGGGCGCAGCTCGACGGCGTCACCACGCTGCCGCTGCGGACCGACCGGCCACGGCCGGAGGTCTGGAGCGGTCATGGCGCCCGGCACTATTTCGAGTTCTCCAAAATCCTCTCGGGCGACGTCCGCGCGCTGAGCCAGGCCCAGGGCGTTACGCCCTTCATGACCCTGCTCGCGGCCTTCCAGTGCCTCCTGTTCCGGCACACTGGACACGAGGACGTCGCGACGGGATCGCTGATCGCCAACCGCAACCAGATCGAGAGCGAGCGGCTGATCGGGCTGTTCGCCAACACCCTGATCCTGCGCAACGATTTTGGCGGCGATCCGAGCTTCGGCGAGATGTTGCGGCGGGTGCGTCAGGTGACGCTGGATGCCTACCGCAACCAGGACCTTGCGATCGAGGAGGTGCTGCGCGCGCTGCAGGTCGCGCGAAGGACGGACGGCAATCCGCTGTTCCGGATCATGTTCATCCTCCAGAACGCCTCGATCGAGGCGGCGCGCTTCCCCGGCCTGTCGACGCGGCGGCTGGAGATCGATCCGAAGGTGGCGCGCTTCGACATCACGCTCGAGCTGGTCGAGGCCGACGGGCGATTTACTGGCTTCTTCGAATACGCCACCGATCTGTTCGACGCGGCAACGATCGAAGGCATGGCCGCGCAGTTCAAGACCCTGCTCAAGGCCGTCATCGCCGATCCGGAACAGCGCATCTCGCGCCTGCCGCTGCTGACCGAGGCCGAACGCCGGCAGGTGCTGGCGAAAGGCCACGGCGTGCCGGCCAACTTCGCCGCGCGCGGCAATCTGAGCGAACGCTTCGAACGCCAAGCGAAGAAGACGCCGAACGCGATCGCGGTGTCGGACGGTCGCGCATCCCTGAGCTATCGCGAGCTGGCGCGCCGCAGCCAGGCGATCGCGCGCTGGCTCCTGCGCGAGGGCGTGGGGCCCGAGACGGTGGTCGCCCTGCTCGCCGAGCGCGGCCCCGATCTGCTCGCTGCGATGATCGCGGTGCAGCGCGTGGGCGCGGCCTTCCTGAACCTCGATCCGGACCAGCCGACCGCACGGCTCACGACCATCCTCGGATCGAGCTGTGCCCGCGTGCTGCTGACCGGGCGCGCCCAATCGGCCCTGGTCGAGGCGCTGCTCGAGCCGCTGGTCGAGCGCATTCAGGTCGCCGAACTCGACGACACCATCGCGCCTGGGATGACCAAGCCGGCCCGCGCCGCGCGGCGGGCAGCCTCGAGCCTTGCCTATCTCATCTATACGTCCGGCTCCTCCGGCGCGCCGAAGGGCGTCATGATCGAGCAGCGCGGCCTGTCGAACCATCTGGCCTCGCTGATTGCCGAGCTGAAGCTGTCGCCTAAGGACGTGATCGCGCAGACCGCCCCGCAGAGTTTTGTCATTTCCGTCTGGCAGTTCCTCGCCGGCCCCATGGTCGGCGCGCGCGTGCATGTCTGCGGCACCGCGACCGTGCAGGACCCGATCCTGCTCGCCCGGGAGATCGAGCGCGAGCACATTTCGGTGCTCGAGATCGTGCCCTCACTGCTCCGCGTGATCCTCGATCGCATGGACGAGGCGCAGGTCCGGCGCGTCTTCGCGAAGTTGCGGGTCCTGATCTCGACCGGCGAGCCGCTGCCGGTCGATCTCTGCCGCGCCTGGTTCGCTCGCTGCCCGAAAGTGCCGCTGATCAATGCCTATGGGGCGTCGGAATGTTCCGACGACGTGTCGCTGCATCGCCTGACCAAGGCGCCGGCGATAGCGACGGGCAACGTTCCAGTCGGCGCGCCGCTGCCAAACACCCAGCTCTACGTGCTCGACGCCAACCTCCAGCCGCAGCCGGTCGGCGTGACCGGCGAGCTCTGCATCGGCGGCGCCGGCGTCGGCCGCTACTATGTCAACGATCCCGCGCAGAGCCGGCAACGTTTCCTGCCCGATCCGTTTTCGCGCCAGGCAGGCTCCCGCCTCTACCGCACCGGCGATCTCGCCCGCCGCCGCACCGACGGCACGATCGAATGCCTCGGCCGCGCCGACCATCAGGTCAAGGTCCGCGGCTACCGCATCGAGCTCAAGGAGATCGAGAACGCGCTTGCCGACCATCCTGACGTGCGCACCGGCATCGTCGAGCCGCGCCCCGAGGCCGGCGGCGATGTCAGACTGATCGCCCATATCGTCGCCAGGCCCGGCAGCCGGGTCAGCGCCAGCGAGCTGCGCGAATTCCTGAAGAGCCGGCTGCCCGGCCATGCCATCCCGTCCGCCTTCCTGTTCCTGGACCAGGTGCCGCTCAACGCCCATGGCAAGATCGATCGCTCCGCGCTGCTGGCACCCGCACAACAGGAAACCTCCGCGCCAGATGCTGCCGCCGTGCCAGCGCGGCATTTTACCGAAAAGGTGCTCTCCGACATCTGGATCGACCTGCTGAAGGTCGAGAGCCTCGGGGTGACAGACAATTTCTTCGATCTCGGCGGCCACTCGCTGCTGGCCGGCCAGGCGATGGCGCGCGTCGCCCGGGCGCTCGGCGTGTCGCTGCCGATCAAGACCATTTTCGAGGCGCCGACGGTCGCAGAGCTTGCCCGTCGGGTCGACGAGGCCCTGGCAGCGAAACCGCACAAGCCTGCCGCAAGCGTATCGCGGCTGATCGAAAGCGGTCCGCCGACGCTCTCGATCGCGCAGGATCAGACGATTCGGATCGAGCAGAACCTGCCGGGCCTGCCGCTGTTCAACCTGCCCTTCGCCTTCCGGCTCGACGGCCCGCTCGATCCGGCCATCCTCGCGCAAGCATTCGGCGACATCGTGCGCCGCCATGAATCGCTGCGGACCGGTTTCGGCTGGAACGGCGAAGAGCCCGTCAGCCGCATCGCCGCTCCCAGCGAGCTCGGGCCCGTCCTCACCGTCGAGGTCATCGGCGACGGGCGGCCGCACAACAACAAGCGGCGCAAGGCGCTCGAGCTCCGGAAAATCGATCTGCTGATCGAGCAGGAGACTTATGCCCCATTCGACATCGCACGGCCGCCGCTGCTGCGGGCGCGGCTGTTACGGCTCCATGCCGACGACCACGTGCTGCTGCTGACGCTGCATCATGTCATTGCCGACGGCTGGTCGATCGGGGTGCTGTTCGAGGAATTGTCCAGCCGCTATGCGGCGCTGGCCGGGCGCCCCGCGGCGCCGCTACTGAGGCCGCCGCCGGCCTTTTCGGACGTCGCGCGCTGGCAGCGGTGGTGGTGTGGCACCGACGCTGCCCGTCGCCAGGCCGCCGACTGGACGGAGAATCTGCGCGGCGCGGCTCCGATCTTCGAGGGCGAAGCGGACCCCGGCGCGTCCACCGGGCACCATCCGCTCCGGCTCGAGGCCGATCTGATCGCGCGACTCACCGCGTTCGCCAGTCAGCACAACGCAACGCTGTTCATGTGCCTGCTGACTGGCCTGAAAGCCCTGCTGCTGGCGCGGACAGGCCGCACCGACATCTCGGTTGCCACCGCCATGGCCAATCGCGCCCAGCCGGACACCGACCGCATCGTCGGCCCGTTCGAGAACACGGTGATCGTCCGTACGACCATCACCGCGGATCTGTCGTTCGCGCAGGCCCTGAGCCGGGTGCGCCAGAGCGTGCTCGATGCGCATGCGCGGCAGGAGCTGCCGTTCAACATGCTGGCCGACCATCTGGAGCGGGAGGGGATCGACCCGGCCGCACTGCTCCAGGTCTATTTCACGCTGCAGAATCCGCTGCGCCAGCCGCTCGATCTGCCGGAGATTGCAGTGCAATCGATCGGAAATATCGCGCGCGAGGGCCAGCCGGTGCTGCCGATCGACCAGACCTGGCTGTCGCTGATGCTGAAGGAGCGCCCGACCGGAATCACCGGTTCATGCAATTACAAGCACGAGCTCCTCGACGGCGGCACGGTCCGCACATGGATGGCGGATCTCGTCGCGCTGCTGGCGGCGGCCGTCGACCAATCCGGCACACCACTCGGCCAACTGCTCGCGCGCAAGGCGGCATGACCGGCCGTACACGAGGGCGAATACAGGTTCACTCGTCAAAGCTGTGCATGATCAAGTTGCATCTTGATTATTTGGCGCCATCGCGCAAGATTATTCCTGCCTTTTTGATTTGGACGATTATTTTCAACCGGGGGAGTGCGTTATGGGTTTCATCAAATTTACCAAGGGCACCTCGTTGAGCGACAAGGACCGCAAGGCCTTGCAGAAGCTGCTGACCAACGAGAAGAAGAAGCTCCAGGCCGCGATGAAGGACGTCGACGCCAGCCTTTCGATGCTGGGCGGGTCGAAGAAGGCCAAGAAGAAAAAGTAAGACTAGTCGGCAGGGGCGCCGCACCAATCTTCAGGCTTCATTTTTCGGCCTCCGGTTTTCAAATTGGGCCGCTCGCTCGTCGAGTTGGGGTCTCGCACAAGCTTGCGCCTGTAAACCGGCCTGCAAATCGACAAGAATTTGCCTGGGTGGACCGCTAAGACCGGTCCACTGGTTGATTCTTGCTCAGTTGATTCTTCCGTCAGCGCCGGGGATTTGGCCTCTGCCTGACGCCAAAGGCCCAATTGATGGCAGACGACAGAATTGAACTGTTTGTCGGACTGATCGCGACCATTGACGCGCCGGGCGCAGCCGATGCGTGCCGACGGCTGCTCTCGGTCGACGAACGGATCCGCGCCGACCGCTTCAAGTTCGAGCGGCATCGGCGGCAATATATATTCGCACATGCCATGCTGCGCCTGGCGCTGTCCCAGATCGCGCCGAATGTCGCTCCCACCGACTGGTCCTTTGGGGCCGGCCGCTATGGGCGCCCGTTCGTCGCATCGCCCAAAACCTCGACCGCGCTGCATTTCAGCCTGTCGCACGCCGACGGCTGCGTTGCCTGCGTCGTATCCGGGCATGAGGCGGTCGGCGTCGACGTCGAAACAGTGTCACGGCGCGTCGCCCCGCTTTCCACCGCGAATCGCTTCTTTGCGCCGGAGGAGGTCGAAACGCTGCGCAGGCTGCCGGAGCCGGCGGCGATCGAGCGCTTTTTCGACTATTGGACGCTCAAGGAGGCCTATCTGAAGGCCAGGGGCTTCGGGCTCAACCTACCGCTCGACGCCTTCGCGATGCAGGTTTCGCGCGAGGCCATCGAGATCAGCTTCAAGCCCGATATCGTCGACGATCCCTCGGGATGGCGCTTCTCACTGTGCTCGCCCTCGCCCTCGCATCGCCTCGCGATCGCCGACGGCTCCCGGGCGCACGGCGGCCTTCCCATCAGCCGCAATGCCTGGCCGCTCCAGGAAGCGGCTGAATGACGACCTCGCGGCTGCGCGTCTTTCCCGCGATCTCGCGCAACCGCGATCCCAAGCAATATGTCGGTGAGCTGATGCGGGTGGCAGAGTTCGCCGACCGCAACGGCTTCGAAGGCATTCTGCTGTTCGAAGGCAACGACGTGTTCGTCGAGCCCTGGGCCATGGCCCAGCACATCATGGCGGAAACGACGCGAAGCTCGCCGCTGATCGCCGTCAACCCAATCTACATGCACCCGTTCACGGCAGCGAAATTCGTCTCGTCGTTCGCGCAGCTCTACGGCCGCAAGGTCTACCTCAACATGATCACGGGGACCGCGGTCAGCGACTTGCAGGGCCTCGGCGACGAGCAGACCCATGCCGACCGCTATGTCCGGCTCGGCGAGTTCGTCGCGCTGATGCGCCAGCTGCTCTCGAGCTCGCGGCCGGTGACTATCGAGGGCCGGTTCTACCGTGCGAGCAACCTGCAACTTCGTCCACGCCTGCCGGCGGAGCTGATGCCGGAATTTTTGATCGCCGGTCAATCGGAAGCAGCGCAGCGCGTGGCCAAGGAGACCGGCTGCATCAAGATGCAGATGCTGCCGCCCGATCTCGATGATGGCTTCGCGGCACCCGGCATGAACTTCGGCATCTTCGCACGCGAGAGAAGCGACGAGGCCCGGCAGGCGGCGAAGGCACGCTTCCGCAACAACCCCGATGATCGCGAGCTGCTCGCGCTCACCGTGGAGAACAGCGACTCCGTATGGAAGCGGCGGCTGTATGAGGGACGAAGCGGCGAGCTTCAGGACAATGGCTACTGGCTGCTGCCGTTCCTGACCTTCCAGGCCGACTGCCCCTATCTCGTCGGCAGCTACGAGGAGATCGGCACGAGGCTGAAGGCGTTTGCGGCGAAGGGACTGACCACGATCATGCTGGACATGGTCGCGGACGAGATCGAGATGCAGCACGTCCGCAAGGCGCTGGCGGCGAGCGGGATGTTTTAACTACTGATCACACTGCATCCACATCGTCATTGCGAGGAGCCCTTGCGACGAAGCAATCCGGACTGATGTCCGGGAAAGATTCTGGATTGCTTCGCTTCGCTCGCAATGACGGAGAATGACGGTCTATTCAGCGAAAATCACCTTGCCTCTTCAAATCCCGCCAGCACCGAAGTCAAATTCGCGCCGAGGATATCCGAGAGATAGCCGCCTTCCTGCACGAACACGGTCGGCAGGCCCAGCTTCGCGATGGCCTGGCCGATGCGGCGGAAGCCGGGCGTGGTAACGGCAAGGCCCTTCAGCGGATCGTGCTCGGAGGCGTCGAGACCGAGAGCGATGACGAGAGCGCCGGGCGCAAAGGACTCGATCGCCTTGCGCGCCACGTCCATCGCCTGCATGTAGCCGTCGTCGCCGGTGCCGATGGCGAGGGGAATGTTGAGATTGGCGCCGAGGCCGGGACCCTCGCCGCGCTCATGCGCATAGCCCCACACATAGGGATAGTAAGCGACGGGATCGGCATGGATCGAGATCGTGTAGACGTCAGGCCGCGCGTAGAAGATGCCTTGCGTACCGTTGCCGTGATGGACGTCGACGTCGAGGATCACGACGCGCTCGTGCTTGAGCCGCAGATGCGCCGCCGCGATCGCGCTGTTGTTGAGGAAGCAGAAGCCGCCGGCCAAGTCGCGATAGGCGTGATGGCCCGGCGGACGGCAGAGCGCGTAGGTCGCGTCCTCGCCGTCCATCACCATCTGCGCCGCCGTGACCGCAACGTCCGTTGCGGCACAGGCCGCCGCCCAGGTGCCCGGACCGATCGGCGCCGCGGTGTCGGCGGTGTGCCAGCCGAGCTTGCCGACGATATGGGTGGGATAGGTCGCGGCGTGGCGCACGGGATGGATGTTGCCGATCATCTCTGGACCGGAATCGCCAAGCGCGGTCCAGGCGTCCCAGGCTTCGCTCAGGAACGTCAGGTATTCCGGACTGTGAATGCGCGCCCGCGGCCCCTGCCCGAACTTGGTCGGCTCGACCAGTTGATGCTTGCCGTCCTTCAGGCCCTTGAGCAGCCGGTCGGCGCGCTCGGGCTGCTCCGTGGTGCGCTTGACGACGCCGCGCACCAGGAAGAATTGCGGATCGTGGCTGCGATGCAGTTCGGTATGGACGGCTTTCACTCAAACACTCCGTGGTCGCGTGCTGCACTCTCGTTCTGACGCGTTTTCTTTACGCGAACCGGTATCCACTTCGCTTGAAAACGCTTTGACGGTGCCACAGATGTCTTGATGCCTGCGACGGCCGGATGCAAGCAAGAAGAATGCCGTCCTCGCGCCACTGTTCTGCGCGGGAAGCAGACCGGCTTTAAGCGGCTCGGCTCAGCAGCGCCCGCGCTGAAGGCAGTGCTCACGGCCTTGCTGGTCGGTGCGGAAGGCCTCGATGAAGCCGCCCTGACGCTGGGTGACGAAGACGGTCTTGCCGTCGCTGCCGCCGAAGGCAAGGTTGGTCGGCTCCTTGGCCCTCAGCGGGATCTCGCGCTCGACCGCGCCGGTCGGCTTCATCAGCGCGATCGTGCCCTTGAGGATGCGCGCGACGTAGAGACGGCCGGCAATGTCCGTGCGCAGGCCGTCGATGGTGTCGGGCTGAAACGCCTTGACCAGTCTTGCCGCAGTGAGCTCGTTGCCGTTGATCGCATAGGACCAGATCTGGCCGCTGCTGGATTCACCGACATAGAGCGTCTTGCCGTCGGGACTGAGATCGATGCCGTTGGTGGTGCCCATCGCGCGCGGCGCCGACATCACCTGCCCGTGCACCGATCCGTCCGCGGCTTTCGCGATGCGCCAGATGTGGCCTTCGCGCCCCTTCCAGTTCGGATCGCTCGCATAGATCGTGCCGTCGCGGGCGATGGTGATGTCATTGGGCTGGTTCATCTCGTCGGAGTGGAACCAGACGGCAGGCTCGGTCGCGCCCTTCGCCATCGCGAAGATGTTGTGCTTCTTGTAGTCGGCGATGAACATGGTGCCGCTGCGATCGAAACGGATCGCGTTGCCGACGCTGCCTTCGGGGAGCGTCGTGAACAGCTCCGACGCCGCACCGCCCGCGGGCAATTTGCCGATGGTGCCGGGCTTGCCGAAATTGACGACGAACAGATTGCCGTCGAGATCGGCGGCGGGCCCTTCGATGCCAAAGGTGTATTCGCTGGCTGGCGTCACCTGCACGCTGTCGAACAGTGTTGTTTCGGCAGCGGCCGGCGGCGTCGCGACAAGCAAAATGCTACTGCACAGGCACCAGAAATTCCTGCCGGATGTAATAGCCATCGTCGTCGGTGCACTCGCCGTTCAGATAGGGATCGGCCGGCCGGAAGAATCGGCTGAAGCCGGGTCTGTCTACAGCGCTCCTTTGTGTCACGACGACGACCTTTGCGGCCGGTATTTCGCCGCATTCCTTGTTGGTTTTGCTGAAAAACTTCCGCTGCGGCGGGCCAGGCTTGATCCGCATCCGCGTGCCCGGAACCATTTTGGCGACGAGCAGGTCCGCGGTGTCGAGCAGGCGCGTGTAACCGGGCTCGGTCTTCGGCAGGCTCTCGCCGCCCGGTGGCATCAGCTTCTCGGCCCCGAGGCCGCGCAGGCGCGTGCGCAGCTTGCCGGCATCGGGATCGCCCGGATAGATCCAGCCGTCCTGCGCCAGCATGAAGCGCAGCGCAGTTGCGTCCTTCTCTGCGTCCGTTTGACCAGCCTTCAGGCCGAAATCGGAATGGCAGCCGAGGCAATGCTTCTCGACAAGGCCCTTGCGCAACGTGGTGAGGCGAACGCTGTTCTGTGCGTCCCTGGCGACGAAGGCCGCGAGCTGGTCGACCATCGCCTGGCTGCGCGTGTCGCAGGGGAGCGGCTGAGGCGGATTGCCCGCGGCGCGATCGATCCGGATCACGGTCTGGTTCTTGTCCTCGACCAGCCAGATGGCGCCGTCCTCCGCGACCGTCATGCCGACCGGCGCGCCCTGCGGCCGCGCGCCGTTGACGCGGTGCCAGCCGGCAATCAGTTCGTCGAACGGCGCGGCGGCGACGTCGGTGCCGTCGGCCTGAAAGCTGTGCGTCGGATCGGCGGCGCAGCTGACGTGGTAGCGCACCGGCGGAGCGCTCAGCCTGGGAAAGCCGTGATCGTCGACATCGTAGATGAGGACACGGCTGCCGGTCGGACGATAGCCGTGCAGGCCGACCAGCAGCTTGCCCTCCAGCTCCGGAAATTTGGCGCCGTGGTAATAGAGCATCGCGAGCGGCGCACCATGCGGCGGCATCAGCGAGAGCGGCGGCTTGTAGAGCGCATTGGCCGTGCAGAACGATTTGTAGATCCCCGATTGCAGCACGAGCTTGAATTCGGGGCTCGGCGTCGACAGGTCGTAGCAATAGGGCCAGCCGTAGTGCCTGCCCTGCTCGATCGCGTTGATCTCCTCGTTCGGCTTGAAGATATCGGGCAGGTCGCGGCCGTTCTCGCCTTGCAGGAAGGCGTAACCGGCATCCGGAAAACTCGGGTGCAGCGCCAGCGCCATCGAGTTGCGCAAGCCGCGCGCATAGACGGTGTGCGGCGGATCGAGATCGCCGGGCTTCAGTGCCGGGAAGTCGCCGCTTGCGGGTGGCGTGAACAGCCAGATCGCGGCCATCGCCGAGCCGCCTTCGGTCGCGGCACAGGGCTTCGTGATCGGCGCCGGCGTGATGCAGTCGTCGCTATGCGAGCCGACATTGACGAACAGCCGGCCGTCGCGATCGAAGACGAACTGCTTCAGCGGGTGCGCGCTCTCGTCGAGCCTCGTGCCGTCAGGCAAGGTGATCCGGCGCCCGGGCATGTGGCGGATGATGGTCTCGACCGTGCTGCGAGGGTTATCCGCCAGCGGGTCGAACCGGAAGATCGTCTCCGCGGTCGAGGCATAGAGCTTCTTGTCCGGGCCAATCACGAGGCCGAACGGGTATTCGAGCCCCGTCAGTAGCTCCTTGAACCGCTTGCCCTCTCCAGCGCGCGGATCGAGCAGCAGCAACCGCCCGTCGGTGTGACCCCAGCCGCCCATGTCGGCGACCACGAACAGGTCACGGCCGGGCACCTGGACGATCGAACGCGGGAATTTGAGGCGGTCCTCCTCGCTGGCAACGAGGCCGGCGCAAAATCCGGCCTTCATGTCGAGCTGAATCCGGGGAAAGGCGAGGTCGCCGCTGCCGCAGCTGTCCGAACCGATTGCGTAGCCGCTCTTCCTGTCCGGCTCGGACGAAGCCGGGCCGAAGCCGAGCAGCGCGGCGGCCAGGACTGCCAGCAGGCGCAGATTTCGCCATTCGCTCCCGAAGGTGAACTGGTTCACGGTGCCCCCGACTTCCCGGGGACGCTTGTTCCATGGCGCCCGAGCGCCGTCCAGTCATCACTCGCCTGTGATTAAACCTGTAACGAGCTTGGTGGCGACCAATCTCCGTAAATTCCCTTACCGGGCTCGACCCGAATGTTTCGCGAATGCTTGGGGTGGTATCGGTTTGCCGTCCCAATCGCTTTCTACAGGAGGCGCTTATGGTCCAGGTCTATTTTCACTGCTCCAACACCGAGGGCACGCTGATCGACCGCTACGGCGCCGCCGTCGCCAGTCTGACCGAGGCGCGCGACCGCGCGACCCAGATCATGCACTCGATGATCCAGACGCCCGGTGCCGAAGACTGGCGCGACTGGGTGATCCACGTCAGCGATGACGATGGCGAGGAGATCTTCGATCTCCCCTTCACCGCCATGCTCGGCAAGCCGCACTGAGGTCGGTGCCATGTTGCTCGCTTCACTCAGCCTGCTCCGCCAGCCCCTGACTTTCGTCGCCAGCAAATGGCAGACGCTGGTGAGGGTCGCCGGCAACCCCTACCGCCCCGAGCTTCATTACATGCGCGGGCCCGGCCCGAAATGGCGCGCCAAATATCAGGCCAGCCGGCTCGACCGGTCGCTCTGAGCGCCGCGCCTTCGGCGCTTTTCAGCCGATTTCCATCTCTTCGTCATCATGGCCGGGCTCGCCCCGGCCATGATGCGTTTGGGGACCGCACCGCCCTTCACCGCCCCGTAAACTTCGCCTTGCGCTTCTCGACAAAAGCGGTGCGGCCTTCCACGGCATCCGCACTCCTGCGGATCGTGGCCTGCAGCTCGATCTCGCGGCCGAACTGCGCCTCGTAGGTCGAATGCTCGCTCTCCTCGACCAGCGCGCGGGTTGCGACCAAAGCGCGCGTCGGGCCCTCCGCCAGGCGGCGCGCCAGCACCAACGCCTCGTCCATCAGCTTCTCGTCGTCGACGACCTGCCGCACCAAGCCGATCTCCTGCGCGCGCTCCGCCGTCAGCGGCTCGTTGAGCAGCATCAGCTCGAGTGCGCGCTGCCGGCCGACCAGGCGCGGCAGCAGCCAGGTCGAGCCGAGATCGGGCACCAGCGCAATGCGGCTGAACACTTGAATAAAACTCGCCGACCGCGCCGCGACGATGATGTCGCCAGCCATCGCAAGGCTGAAGCCGCCGCCGGCCGCCACCCCGTTGACGGCGACGACGACGGGCACTCGACATTCGCGCAGCGCCCGGAAGGCCGGCCAGTAGAAGCGCATCACGCCCGCCGCGATGTCCTCGCCGAGCGCCTCGGACGCCTTCAAATTCTGCCCTGAGCAAAAACCGCGCCCGGCCCCGGTGAGGACCAGGGCACGCACACCCTCGTCCTGCGTCATCCCGGCGATGGCGGTGGCGAGCGCGCCGAGCAGATCCGGCGTCATCGCGTTCAGGCTCGCGGGCTCGTCGAGGGTCAAAATCCCGACCGCGCCATCCCGCGCTTGTTTCACACCTGCCATGTCGCGTCTCCTTTGGATGTTCTCGTTGGCGGCAATGTGCCATTGTCCGCGCGCTCCGCCAATGCGGAGCCTCGACGTCAGCGCAACGAAGCCATGACAAAGACAACAAGACACAGATCAAGACGACACCATGCCTCATCAGTTCAGCCTCGCCCAGACTGTCCGCAAACCCGCCGTCACCTCCAAGGGCGGCATCGTCGCCGCGCAGTCGCGGCGGGCGGCCGAAGTGGGCGCCGAGGTCCTGGCGACGGGCGGCGACTGTGTGGACGCGATCGTTGCAACCACCATGGCGCTGAACGTGCTGGAGCCCTGGAACAGCGGCATCGGCGGCGGCGGTGCCATGGTGCTCTACCGCGCCAAGGAAAATCGCTATGAGGTGATCGACTACGGCATGTGTGCGCCGCAGAGCCTGCGCACCGCCGATTATCCACTCAGCGGTGAAGGCGCGGCCTCCGATCTGTTTCCCTGGCCGCGGGTGAAGGACGATCGCAACATCCACGGGCCAGGCTCGGTCGCAGTGCCCGGCGTCGTCGCCGGCATGGAGGAGGCGCATCGCCGCTACGCGAAGCTGCCGTGGAAGGATCTGGTCGCGCCGGCCACAGCGCTCGCCGGCGAAGGCCTGCTGGTCGATTGGTGGACCACGCTGACGATCGCGAACTCGGCGGCCGACCTCCGGCGCTATCCCGCAAGCGCAGCGACATTCCTGAAGGACGGCCTGCCGCCAAGTTCGCCCTGGGGCATCAAGTCCGAGACACGGCTGCCGCTGGAGAGTTTGAAGGCGACGCTGTCACATCTCGCCGACGCCGGCCCGCGCGATTTCTACCAGGGCGATCTCGCCAGGAGCATCGCCTCCGACATCAAGGCCGACGGCGGCTCGCTGTCGGTGGAGGATCTCGCCGCGTTCCGCAGCCATCCGCGCGAGCCGCTGGCGATCCCCTATCGCAGCGGCAAGGTGTTTGCGACGCCGGAGCTCACGGCCGGGCCGACCATGGCGCATGCGCTGCGCCTGTTGCAGCAAAGCCTGAAGCCCGCCAGCGCGCCGGACACGGCCGCCTATATCGAATATGCGCTTGCCCTGCAGGCAGCCTTCCGCGAGCGGCTCAAGGACATGGGTGATGCCGACGGCAAGCGCTCGCTCGGCGCCGAATATCTTGCACCCGCCTGCACCACTCATTTCTCCGTGGTCGACCGCCACGGCAACATCGCGGCGGTGACGCAGACGCTGCTCTCGTCGTTCGGCTCGAAATACGTGACGCCGCACACCGGCATCGCCATGAACAACGGCATCATGTGGTTCGATCCGACGCCGGGCACCACCAACTCGCTCGCAGCAGGCAAGCGCTGTCTCACCAACTACACGCCCGTCATCGCCGAAACCGCGGACGGCAAGCGCCTCGCAGTCGGCGCCTCCGGCGGCCGCCGCATCCTGCCGTCGGTGATGCAGCTCGTCTCCTTCGCGATGGATTTCGGCATGGACCTCGATGCCGCCATCCACCAGCCTCGCATCGATGCCAGCGAAGGCGCGGTGGTGATCGGCGATTCCCGCCTGCCGGCGGAGGTACGCCAAGCTCTCGCCGCGCGCTTCGACTATGAAGAGAGCCGCGTGCAGGCGCTGCCGCAGAAATTCGCCTGCCCGAGCGTGGTGATGCGCGACGGCGAGGTCAATTCCGGCGCGGTCGAGATCTTCCAGCCCTGGGCCGACGCGGTGGCGGAGACCTAGAGTCCGTTGACGAGAGAGCGTGCCAGCGGTGAGCCGCGGGCACGTCACAAGCGCGAATGTGCCAGCACGCGTTGAGCGGATGCGCGATCGTGCATCTCCGCGAGCGTCACGACTCCTCCACATTTGCAAGGAACTTAGCTGCGCGTCGTTCGTTCATCGAACGGACAAGTGCGCTCGCCCCACTGGAGGACACATGAAGAAACTTGCGCTCGCCGCGTCGCTGATCGTTGCAGCTGGCCTCACACTCACCAGTCCCGTGCTAGCCAAAGGCGGCCATGGCGGTGGACATGGTCATGGACATGGCCATTCGATGGGCCATCATCACCATGGCGCGCCGTACGGATGGTACCATGGGCGCAAGGTCGGCTGGCGCGGTCACGGGTGTCCGCCCGGACTGTGGAAGCAGGGCCGCTGCTGACGCGATCCGCAATTTTCTGCAAGGCGCCGCCCCTCACAAGGCGGCGCCTTCTTCATAGGCCGAGCCGGTCCCGCACGCGGCCCGCAATCACGGCGGTCGCGACGCCAACCGGCCAGAACGCGTGCATCGGGATCGGCTTGATGCCCGTGATGGGCATGTCGAGCTCGGCCTTGGTGCCGCCGATCAGCCGTCGGGCGAGCTGCGCGCCCATCGCCGTCGAGAGCGCAACGCCGCGGCCGTTGCATCCGAGCGAGATCAGGATGCTCTCCGCGGGCTCGTGCACGTGCGGATAGTGGTCCTTGGTGATGGCGAGCCGGCTATTCCAGCCATGGGTCCAGGCGACGCCCTTGATTTGGGGCCACAGCCTCTCCGCATAACGCATGAGATAGGTGACGTCGTGCGGAGAGTTGATCCACCGCATCGGGCCGCGTCCGCCCATCAGAAGGCGGTTCTGCTGGTCGATGCGATAATAGACGGTGATGTGGCCGCTTTCGTAAAGAACAGGGCGCGTCGGCATGATCGAACGGGCGACCGCGTCGGAGAGCGGCGCGGTGGCGGCGATCGAGGAAAACACCGGAACGATGGTGCGGCGGAGCGCCGGCCAGAGATCGTCGGTAAAACCGTTGGTGGCGAGCAGCACTTTCTCCGCATGCACGACCGCGCGCGGCGTCTCGATGCGCCAGCGGCTGCCGTCGCGGCGAAGCGACAGCGCCGGAGTTTCGCCATGGACTTTGGCGCCCGCCGAGATCGCGGCGCGCGCAAGGCCACGGGCGTAGCTCAGGGGATGCAGATCGCCGCCGCGGGTATCAAGCATCGCACCGATGTAGCGGTCGGTGCCGGTCATCTCGCGCAGTTGCTCGCGGTTCAGATACGTCACGGGCATGCCGCGGCGGATGCATTGCTGTGCGGTGTTTTCGATCGCAGCAGCGCTGGCCAAATGATAGGCCGCGCGCAGGGTGCCGTTCTGCCGCGCTTCACAGGGGATCTGGTAGCGGCGGATCAGGTCGTGCGTGAAGTTCGTGGTGCCGTAGGAGAACTCGATCATGCGGCGGCCGAGCTCGGCGCCGAAGTCCGCCTCGATCTGATCGGGGTCGTGCTTCAATCCGGGATTGGTGTGGCCGCCATTGTTGCCGGATGCGCCCCAGCCCGGCTCCTGCGCCTCCAGCACCAGCGCCTCGACGCCCTGCTCAGCCAGATGCAGCGCGGTGGACAGGCCGGTATAGCCGCCGCCAATGATTGCGACGGAAACGCTCTTGTCTGTATCGAGCGGCGGCGCCGCGACCGGCGCGACGGCGGTGTCGGCATAGAGCGAGGGCGGCAGAGGCAGGCGCGCATTCATGGCGAGAACCGATCAGAGCGGGTGCAGCACACGGCGCAAGAAGTCCTGCGTGCGCGCGTGCTGCGGTTGATTGAGCACCGATTTCGCCGGCCCCTGCTCGACAATGACACCGCCGTCGATGAACAGCACGCGGTCAGCGACGTCGCGGGCAAAGCCCATCTCGTGGGTGACGACGACCATGGTCATGCCGTCGTCAGCGAGCTTGCGCATCACGCCAAGGACATCGCCGACGAGCTCGGGATCGAGCGCCGAGGTCGGCTCGTCGAACAGGATGGCCTTGGGCTGCATCGCCAGCGCCCGCGCGATCGCGACGCGCTGCTGCTGGCCGCCGGAGAGCTGCGGCGGATGGGCATCGGCCTTCTCGGCGAGCCCGACCTGGGCGAGCAGCGCGCGGCCGCGCTCGAGCACCTGGGCACGCGGCTCCTTCTTCACGAACAGCGGACCCTCGACCACGTTCTCCAGCGCGGTGCGATGCGGGAACAGATTGAAGCGCTGGAACACCATTGAGACCTGGGTGCGGATGTTCACGATCGATGGCGCGTCGCGGTCGACCTTCAGCCCCTCGACGCTGATCTCGCCGCGGTCGTAGCTTTCGAGCCCGTTGATGCAGCGCAGGATGGTGGACTTGCCCGAGCCGGAGGGCCCGATGATGCAGACCACCTCGCCCTTCTCGACGGAAGCCGTGATGCCCTTGAGCACCTCGACCTTGCCAAAACTCTTGTGGACGTCGCTCAGCTCGATCATCGCTTGCCGGCCCGCTTCTCGAAATGACGGACCAGCAGGATCAGCGGGATACTCATGGTGAGATACATCAGCGCAACCAGCGTGAACACGTTGGTGTTCTTGAAGGTCGAGGACGCGATCAGCTTGCCCTGCAGTGCGAGTTCGGCGACTGTGATGGTCGAGGCTTGCGAGGAGTCCTTCAGCATCATGATCATCACGTTGCCGTAAGGCGGCAGCACGATGCGCACGGCCTGCGGCAGCACCACGCGGCGCATGGTGAGCCACCAGCCCATGCCGATCGACTGCGCCGCCTCGATCTGTCCCTTGTCGATCGCCTCGATACCGGCCCGGAAGTTTTCGGCCTGATAGGCCGAATAGGCGATGCCAAGCCCGAGGATGGCGGCCTGCAAGGCCGACAGCGTGACGCCGAGATCCGGCATCACGAAGTAGAGGTAGAACAGCAGCACGATGATCGGGATGCCGCGGATCACGTTGATCAGGCTGGCGCTGAGCATCGACAGCGCCTTGATGCCGGAGACCCGCATCATCGCCCAGATCAGACCAAGTACCGTCGAGAGCAGCAGCGAGCCGATGGTGACGACGATCGTCAGCGCGACGCCGTTCATCAGGATCGGGAAGAACTCGGCGGCGTCGTGCAAGAAACCCTTCATCGGGCAGCCTTCGATCGATCAGGTCTAGCCAATCAACCCTGCGCCTTTTGGCCCCACTTCTCGAGGATCTTGTCGATGGTGCCGTTGGCCTTCAGCTTTGCCAGCGAGGCATTGATCTTGCCGAGCAGCGCGGTCTCGCCCTTGCGCACGCCAATGCCGACCGAGCCGACGGTGACGGGCTTGTAGCCGTCGACGAGACGCACCTCAGGGAAGCCACCCTGCTTCAGATTGTAGGCGAGGATCGGATAGTCGGCATAGCCGGCCTTGAGGCGGCCGGTGTTCACGTCGCGCAGGATGTCGGGAATGGTGTCGTACGCTTTCACGTCGGCAAACAGGCCGGTCTTCTTCAGCGCGTCGACGAAGGCGGTGCCCACTTGCGCGCCGACCGTCTCACCCTTCAGGTCTTCCTGCGTGGTGTAGGCCTTGGTGTCGGTCTTCGGCACCACGAGGCCCTCACCGTAGCTGTAGATCGGGTCGGAGAAGTCGACGACCTCCTTGCGCGGCGCGGTGATGAACATCGCAGCCGCAATGATGTCGATCTTGCTCGAGGTCAGCGACGGGATCAGCGCCGAGAACGCCATCGGCTCGATCTGCACGTTGAGGCCGGCATCCTTGCCGACCTCGGTGATGATATCGACCATGATGCCCTGGATGGTATTGGTCTTGGTGTCGAGGAAGGTGAAGGGGATGCCTGTCGGCGTCGAGCCGACCTTCAGCACCTGCTGCGCCGAAGCCGGCGCCACGGCCGTCAGTGCGAGCGCCGCGACTGCGGCCTGAACAAAACGCTTCATCGCATCCCCCTTTGGGTCCGGCCGGTGCCGGCGCTCGCAGATGTCTTGATCGCAGACGTTGCGGGCCAAGCCGTTTCGGCCTATTTTCACCAATATGAAAATTTGGTCACACTTTCGCTGATGATGCAAGCGGTTTTCATGCACATGAAGGAAGCGGTTTGACGTGAGCGGTGGCAAAAGAATGCGCAAACCGGCCGCCGCGAAGCCGGCCAGGAAGGTGAAGGCCAAGGCCGTCGCCAAGCCTGTCACCAAGCCGGCCGAGCCCGCGATGGACATCGCGGTCGGTCGGCGCATCCGCGATCTCAGGCGCGCCAGGCAGTTCTCGCTGGAGACAGTCGCGGCCCGGACGGATCTGTCGATCGGCTTCCTCAGCCAGATCGAGCGCGGCCTGTCGTCGCCGTCGCTGCGCGTCCTGGCGACGCTTGCCGACGTGCTCGGCGTCGGCATCGCCGCACTGTTCGGCGCGAGCCCGAGCGCCGACGGCGCATCCGACCAGGTGGTGACGCGCGGGCTGCAGCGGCCCGAACTCAAGCTCTGGCGCACCGGCGTCTCAAAACAATTGCTGAGCCCGGCGAGCGCCGACAATAGGCTCAATCTGTTCCTGGTGCATCTGGAGCCCGGCGGCTCCACCGGCGACGAGCTCTACACCCATGACGGCGAAGAAGCCGGCCTCGTGCTCGAAGGCGGGATGATGCTGACCGTGGACAGCGAGACCTGGTCGCTGAAGACCGGCGACAGTTTTAGATTTGCGAGCCGGCGGCCGCACCGGTTTTCCAATCCGGCGCAGGATGCGAAGGCTGTGGTGCTGTGGGTGAACTGCGTGACGGGAGCGGGGTAGTTTCGTCGAACGCGGTCTGCTGGCATGATGTGAAGGCATTCTTCAGGACAAGGGCCCCGTCGATGGATGACCTCATCATGGCTGCGATCCGGCGGCGGCTGAAGACGAAACCCACTGATCTCGGCCAGCCTCCGCGCACGGGACTGATCCCCGCCAAGATCGGTGATATTGCCTCCGACGAACAGCATCTTCGTTTCAGGTTCCCGCCCCTCCTGAAACGAATGTACGCGGATATCGGCAACGGAGGTTTTGGTCCGGGATACGGGCTCATCGGACTGACGAACGGCGTTCCCGACGACACCGGCAAGACCGCTGTTGCGATTTACGATTTGTTTCGGAGCGATCCGGAGTTGGCTTGGCCGAATGGCCTGCTGCCGATCTGCCATTGGGGATGCGCCATCTATTCCTGCGTCGATTGTCTCGACCCGGATTTCGGGATGCGGATCTTCGATCCCAACGGTCATGATGGCGACGACTGGAGCGACGCGTTCTTCGAGGAGTCACTCAGTTTCGAAAACTGGATCAGCTCGTGGGCATCCGGCGTCAATCTCTGGGACGCCATGTACGGCGATGATGGCCACATCGCCCGGATCCTGTCCGCGCGTCGGAAGGAGCCTTGAGCCGAGCGCGACCAAATCGTCCCGTCATCCTGAGGTGCTCGCGCAGCGAGCCTCGAAGGATGCACGGCCCCGAGAGAGCCGGGCCGTCGCCCTTCGAGGGCCGCTACGCGGCCGCCTCAGGGTGACGGTGATGGAATTGGATGCACGGCTGCTTCCACATCGTCATTGCGAGCGAAGCGAAGCAATCCAGACTTTTACCGCGGAGGCAGTCTGGATTGCTTCGTCGCCAGCGCAAAATTGCTTCGCAATTTTGTCGCGGGCTCCTCGCAATGACGAGGGGATAGAGTGTTATCCAAACCGATACTTGTACCGATCCACCGACAGCGCACTGACGTCGATGTCCGGCTTCTTGCCGGACAGCATGTCGGCGAGCACGCGGCCCGAACCGCAGGACATGGTCCAGCCGAGCGTGCCGTGGCCGGTGTTGAGGTGCAGGTTGGCGAAGTGGGTCGGGCCGATCACGGGCGGGCCGTCCGGCGTCATCGGACGCAGGCCGCTCCAGAACGTCGCCTTGGAGAGATCGCCGCCGCGCGGGAACAGATCGGTCAGGGAATGATCGAGCGTGGCGCGGCGCGCGTCGTACAGCTTGCTGGAATAGCCCGAGATTTCGGCGGTGCCGCCGACGCGGATGCGATTGCCGAGACGGGTGATCGCGACCTTGTAGCTCTCGTCCATCACGGTCGATTCCGGCGCGCCGGAAGCGTCCTTGATCGGCACCGTGATCGAATAGCCCTTCACCGGATAGACCGGCAGCGAGATGCCGAGCGGCGCGACGAGCCGCGGCGACCAGCTGCCGAGCGCGAGCACGTAACTATCTGCCTGCAACAGGCCGGCACTGGTCGCGACACCGCTGACACGCGCGCCGTCGGTGACGATGCGATCGATACCGGTGTTGAACATGAAACGCACGCCGAGCGCCTGGGCGTGCTTGGCCAGCGCCTGCGTGAACATGTGGCAGTCGCCGGTCTCGTCCTGCGGCAGGCGAAGCCCGCCGGCGAACTTCTCCTTCACGCCGGCGAGCGCCGGCTCGACCGCGATGCAGCCCTCGCGGCTCAGCACCTCGAAGGGCACGCCATACTGCTTGAGTACGGAGATGTCTTCGCCGGTGCCATCGAGCTGGGACTGGTAGCGGAACAGCTGCAGCGTGCCCTGCGAACGCTCGTCATACTGGATGCCGATGTCGCGGCGCAGATCGCGCAAGGCATCGCGGCTGTATTCCGCGATCGGAATCATCCGGCTCTTGTTGACCGCATAGCGCTCGCTGGTGCAGTTGCGCAGCATCTTGAGCAGCCAGACCCACATCACGGGGTCGAGCTTCGGCCGGATCACCAGCGGGCCGTGCTTCATCAAGAGCCACTTGACCGCCTTCACCGGCACGCCGGGACCGGCCCAGGGCGAGGAATAGCCGGGCGACACCTCGCCGGCATTGGCGAAAGAGGTCTCCAGTGCCGGCTCGGCCTGACGGTCGACGACCGTCACGTCGTGGCCGGCACGTGCGAGGTAGTAGGCAGAGGTGACACCGATGACACCGCTGCCGAGGATCAGAACTTTCACGCTTGGTCAAACTCCCGCGGCATCACGCTCGCCTCTGCAAGGAAACAACTCGCAACGGCGAGAGCAATTATCAGGCCACCTTCTTGATGGCGTCGCCGAGGATCGAGACCATCTGGTCGATGTGGCTCTTCTCGACGATGAGCGGGGGCGACATCGCGAAGCTGTCGCCGCTCATGCGCAGATAGAGGCCGGTGTTGAAGCAGTCGACCATGACGTCATAGCCGCGCGCGCCGACGACGCCGTCGCGCGGCGCCAGCTCGACCGCGCCCATCAGGCCGCAATTGCGGATGTCGACGACGTTGGGCAGACCTTTGAGCGAATGCAGCGCATCGCGCCAGTATTCGGCAATCGACGCACCGCGCGTGAGCAGGCCTTCGTCCTTGTAGATGTCGAGCGTCGCGATGCCGGCGGCGCAGGCGGTCGGATGCGCCGAATAGGTGTAGCCGTGGAACAGCTCCATCTGATTCTCGGGGCCGACCATCATGCCGTCATGCACCTTGCGGCTCGCAAACACGGCGCCGCAGGGAATGGTGCCGTTGGTGATGCCCTTGGCCGTCGTCATCAGGTCAGGCGTGACGCCGAAGAAGTTGGCGGCGAACGGCGTGCCGAGGCGGCCGAAGCCGGTGATGACCTCATCGAAGATCAGCAGGATGCCGTGCTTGTCGCATATCTCGCGCAGGCGCTGCAGATAGCCCTTCGGCGGCGGCAGCACCGCGGTCGAGCCCGGGACCGGCTCGACGATGACGGCGGCGATGGTCTCGGCGCCGTGCAGGGCCACCAGACGCTCGAGATCGTCGGCGAGCTCGACGCCATGCTCGGGCTGGTCCTTGGCGAAGGCGTTACGGGTGAGATCGTGGGTGTGGCGGATGTGGTCGACGCCCGGCAGCAGGGTCGCAAACGCACGGCGATTGGCGACCATGCCGCCGACCGAGGTGCCGCCGAAGCCGACGCCGTGATAGCCGCGCTCGCGGCCGATCAGGCGGGTGCGGCTCGACTGGCCGTTGGCGCGATGATAGGCGAGCGCGATCTTCAGCGCGGTGTCGACCGACTCGGAGCCGGAGTTGGTAAAGAAGATGCGATCGAGGCCCTTCGGCGCGATCTCGGCGAGGCGCTCGGCAAAGTCGAAGGCCAGCGGATGGCCCATCTGGAACGTCGGCGCGAAGTCCAGTGTCATCAGCTGCCGCTCGACCGCGGCGGCGATCTGCTTGCGGCCGTGGCCGGCATTGACGCACCAGAGGCCGGCGGAGCCGTCGATCACCTTGCGGCCGTCGACGGTGGTGTAGTGCATGCCCTCGGCGGAGGAGAACAGGCGCGGCGCCTTCTTGAACTGCCGGTTGGCCGTGAACGGCATCCAGAACGAGTCGGTCTTGATAGTGTTCGGAATCTGATGAAGGGTCACGGCCGCGCTCCTTTGCTGACATGCTAGCAGAGCCACGGCTTGAAAAGCGCAACAAGTCCTTTTCTGGTGGCCTGCAAGCCATTGATTTCACTGGGGCGGCCGGTCCATATTTGCGCGATCCGCAACACCTGCAACACGGGACTTGGCCATGAGCGTCGACATCGGTGGACGGCTGCGATTCATCCGGGCGCGCCACAAGCTGTCGCAGCGTGAGCTGGCCAAACGCGCCGGCGTCACCAATTCGACGATCTCGCTGATCGAGTCCAACCAGATGAACCCGTCGGTCGGCGCGCTCAAGCGCATCCTCGACGGCATCCCGATGGGGCTCGCCGAGTTCTTTGCGCTGGAGCCGGAGTCCAGGCGCAAGATCTTCTACCGCGCGGAGGAACTGACGGAGGTCGGCAAGAAGCCGATCTCGTATCGGCAAGTCGGCGACAATCTGTTCGGCCGCAGCCTGCAGATTTTGAAGGAACGCTACGAGCCCGGCAGCGACACCGGACGCGTGCATCTCGTCCATGACGGTGAGGAAGGCGGCATCGTGATATCAGGCAAGCTCGAAGTCACCGTCGAGGACGAGCGCCGCATTCTCAATCCAGGCGATGCCTATTATTTCGAGAGCCGCCGCCCGCATCGCTTCCGCTGCGTCGGCGGCAAGGCGTGTGAAGTAATCTCGGCGTGCACGCCGCCGACGTTCTGACGCAGGATCGGCGCATCCGGTATCCTACGGAGCTACCGGTTTCTTACGGAGCTTGAGCCATCTCAATTTCCGCGGCCCGCACCGCTATATATCACGAACCGTAGCCGAGCAGCCTGGCGCCGAGGTGCTGAGGTTATGGCCCCGGACGTTTGAGCTTTTTTGGGCACTCCGGGGCCGCTCCGTAACAGGTCTCGCAGATGAAGATCACGCTCGCCAACGCAGAAGCCGCACTCGACGAAGTCCAGCGCGATGCCGACAAGCTCCGCTCGCAGGAGCTGCGCAAGGCCATCGCCGACTACATCGAGATGCAGCGCGAGGCGCTCAAGGCGGTCCGCAAGAAGCTGCATTAGCGAGACGCGGCGGAGCGAGAGGATCTCGCCCCGCATTCTGTCTCAACGCTGCGTCAGCAACTCCTCGATCCGGATCGGGAAGCGGCGGACGCGTACGCCGGTGGCGTGCCAGACGGCGTTGGCGACCGCACCGGCACTGCCGGTGATGCCGATCTCGCCGACGCCCTTGATGCCGAGCGCATTGACATGCGGATCGTGCTCCTCGACCGTGATGACGTCGAGCGGCGGCACGTCGGCATTCACGGGGATGTGGTACTCGCCGAGATTGGCATTCATGATCCGGCCGCTGCGGCGGTCGGTGATGGCTTCCTCGTGCAGCGCGAACGACATGCCCCAGATCATGCCGCCGAACAGCTGGCTCTTCACCAGGTGCGGATTGACGATCCGCCCGGCGGCGAAGGCGCCGACCATGCGGGTGACGCGGACCTGGCCGAGCTCGGGATCGACCTTCACCTCCGCGAACACCGCGCCATGGGCATGCATCGCATATTCCTGCATCGCCGCAGGGTTCGGCGCACCGGTGCCGCGCGCTTCGACCTCGGCGACGCCGGCACGCGCCAGGATCTCGGCATAGCTCTCGCTGCGGCTCTCGTCGTCACGACGGACCAGCCTGCCGTCCCGCGCGATCACCCCCGCATTGCCGGCGCCGAACAGCGGCGAGCGTTCGTCTTTCGTGGCGAGATCGGCGAGCTTTGCAATCACGGCCGCGCCGGCGCTGTGGATCGCCGCACCCGCGGTTGCCGTGTGCGCCGAGCCGCCGGCAATGCCGGCATCGGGCAGGTCGGATGTGCCGGCCTTGAACTCGACGCGGTCGATATCGAGGCCGACGGCATCGGCCGCGATCTGGGCGAGGGCCGTCCAGGCGCCCTGCCCCATGTCATGCGCGCCGATCTCCATGAGGCCAGAGCCATCGCGGCGGATCGCCGCGCGCGCTTCGGCCTGGAACATCAGCGCCGGGAAGGTCGCGGTGCCCATGCCCCAGCCAACCAGAAGACCGGCGTCATCGCGCATTTGCCGCGGCTGAAGCGGACGCTTTGCCCAGCCGAACCGCGCCGCGCCCTGCTCGTAGCAGGCACGCAGTGCCTTCGAGGAGAAGGGCCGTCCGGTCATCGGCTCGACCTCGGCGTAGTTCTTCAGGCGGAAGGCGAGCGGATCGATGCCGCAGGCCCAGGCCATCTCGTCGATCGCGCTCTCGAGCGCGATCGAGCCGGTCGCCTCCCCCGGGGCGCGCATGAACAGCGGCGTGCCGGTGTTGACGCGCACCGCATCGTGCGAGGTGCGGATTGCAGGCGCCGCATAGAGCGTGTGCGAGGCATCGGCGGCGGGCTCGTAGAAATCGTCGAACGTGCTCGACACCGTTCGCGCGTGATGATCGAGCGCGGTCAGGCGTCCCTCGCCGTCGGCGCCGATGCGTAAGCGCTGCCGCGTCGGTGCGCGGTGACCGACCGGGCCGTACATCTGCTCACGGCGCAGCACCAGCTTCACCGGCCTGCCGACGAGCTTTGCCGCCATGATGCCGAGCGTTGGTGGCCCGGCCATCAATCCCTTGGAGCCGAACCCGCCGCCGAGGAACGGACTGCGGATGTGGATCTTGTCGTGCGCGATGCCGAACAATTCGGCGATGCGCGCCAGCGACAGCATCAGGCCCTGTGTCGGCATGTCGATCTGCAGACGGTCGCCGTCCCAGGAGGCAACGATCGCATGCGGCTCCATCGCGTTGTGATATTGCGGCGGCGTCTCATAAGTCGCGTCGATCTGCTTTTCAGCCGTGGCGAGGCCAGCCTCGACATCGCCGCGGTGGCTTTCCGTGGGATTGCCGACACCGACGACCGGCGGCACGAAGCTTTCGCCGGCATCGAGCCCCACGAGCGCCGGCAACGTTTCGTAGCGCGGCGCCAGCAGCAGCGCGCCTTCCGTCGCCGCCTCCAGCGTCTCGGCAATCACGACGGCGATCGGCTGGTTGGCGTAGCGGACCTCATTGCTTTGCAACACCTCCATCCGAAACACGAACGGATTGGTCTTGATTTCAGGATCGATTGCGAGCTCAGGCTTGTGGTCCGGCGTCATGACGTCGACGACGCCGGGATGGCGCTTGGCTGCCGCGACATCGAGCGAGACCACGCGGCCGCGCGAAATGCTCGCGACCGCCATCACCGCAAACAGCATGCCGGGCGGATGATTGTCGGCGGCGTAGGTCGCCTGTCCCTTGACCTTGAGGACGCCGTCGCGGCGGGTCAGCGGCTGGCCGATGTTCGAGCCGTGCCGCAAATGAGCGGGCGCGCTGGTGAGATTGAGCTCAGGCATGGATGGCTCCGGACATGGAGGCAAAGGGAGAAGCCGGCAGCGCGGGGATACGCGCGGGCGTACCGGCAGCGGCAAGTAGCAGCGCGCGCACGACGATGCGGCGCGCCAGCTCGATCTTGAAGGCGTTGTCGCCGGACGCCTTTGCGTCGGTGAGCGCGCGCCAGGCCGCCTCCTGGAAGGCGTCGGCCGTCGGTGCGACACCCCTCAGAACGTCCTCCGCGGCACGGGCACGCCAGGGCTTTGCGGCGACGCCGCCGAGCGCAAGCCGCGCGTCGGCGATCCTGCCGTTCTCGATCCGCAATGCAGCCGCAGCCGAGACGACGGCAAAGGCATAGGACGTACGCTCGCGGACCTTGAGGTAACGCGCGTGCGCGGCAAAGCCGCGCGCTGCGGGCGGCAGCCGCACCGCGACAATGAGGTCGCCGGGCTCGAGCGCCGACTCACGCTCGGGCGTGTTGCCGGGCAGGCGATGCAGCTCGTCGAGCGCGATCTCGCGCCGTCCGTTCCTGCCTTCGATCTCGACGACGGCGTCGAGCGCGACGAGCGGCACGCAGAAATCGGACGGATGGGTGGCGATGCAGCTCTCGCTCCAGCCAAGCACGGCATGACCGCGGTTCTCGCCGTCGCGAGCGTCGCAGCCGGTGCCGGCCTTGCGCTTGTTGCAGCGGCTGGCGGTGTCGTAGAAATACGCACAGCGCGTCCGCTGCAGCAGATTGCCGCCGACGGTCGCGGCATTGCGCAGTTGCGCGGACGCGCCGGAGAGCAGCGCTTCGGCGACGGACGGATAGGATCTTGCGAAATTTGCGTCGTGCGCGAGATCGGCGTTGCTGACGAGGGTGCCGATGCGCAGCGATCCATCGGCGAGAGTCTCGATCTGATCGAGCCCGTCGAGATGCGTGACATCGACGAGGCGATCCGGCCGGCTGACGCCGCCCTTCATCAGATCGAGCAAATTGGTGCCGGCGGCGAGATAGACCGCGCCCGGCTGGGCGGCGGCGGCAACGGCTTCAGTGACCGTGGCGGGCCTGACATAATCGAACGGTTTCATGCGGAGCGCCTCTGGTTGGTTTCGTCCATGCCGGCCTGCGCTTCCCTTACGGCATCGACGATGCCGGCATAGGCGCCACAGCGGCACAGATTGCCGCTCATGCATTCGCGGATGCGTTCGGGATCGTTGCCGGCCTGCGCCTCTTGCATCATGCCGATCGCGCTCATGATCTGGCCGGGGGTGCAGAAGCCGCATTGAAAGCCGTCGTGGGCGATGAAAGCGGCCTGGACCGGGTGAAGCTGGTCGCCCCGCGCGATGCCTTCGATCGTGAGGATGTCGGCACCGTCATGGCTGATGGCGAGCGCGAGGCACGAGTTGATGCGCTTGCCGTCGACGAGGATGGTGCAGGCGCCGCACTGGCCGCGGTCGCATCCCTTCTTGGTTCCGGTCAGATGGAGGCGCTCACGCAGGAGATCGAGCAGCGTGACGCGCGGATCGTCGAGGACGAAGTCGCGCCGCGCACCGTTCACGGTGAGGCTGATGGAGTGGTTCATACAAGGCTCCGATCAGATATGGACATGGCTCATCGGGCAGCGCGCCACCGCCGTGGCCGCCGTCGATTTCGAGTTGACCGGGCGGAGCCGGGCCAACATCTCGGCGAAGATACGGAGGCACCCTCCGCTTAACAAGGGCCGCGGAAAAATATTTGGAATTCGTCAAAGCCCGTGCGCATACAACGCGATGCAGCCAGCCAAGGGTTCAACAAGGGTTCAATCTAACCAATTCGTGATCTACATTGCCTGACATGGACGACCACACCGACCAGACCCGAAAACCCCGCGCCGATGCCGTACGCAATCGCGAGCGCGTGCTCGAAGCGGCCAAGGCCGTGTTCAGCGCTGGCGGCCCTGAGGCGAGCCTGGAAGCCGTGGCCAAACGCGCCGGCGTCGGCATCGGCACGCTCTACCGGCATTTCCCGACGCGCGAAGATCTGTTCGAGGCGGTGTACCGGCGCGAGGTCGAGCAGCTCAGCGAGCTCGCCGAGCAATTGAAGACTACGAAGGATCCGATCGACGCGCTCAGGCGCTGGCTGCGCTCAGGTGTCGAATTCGTTGCCACCAAGAAGGGCATGGTGGCAGCCCTGGCACTCGCAGTGCAGAGCGGGTCCGAGCTGCATGCCTTCTCCTTCGAGCGACTGACCACGGCGATCGGCTCGCTGCTCCATCGTGCCGTCGCGGCCGGCGAGATGCGCGCCGACATCAGTCCCGAGGACTTGCTGCGCGCGTTCTTCGGCATGTGCTACATGCACGACCAGCCCGGCTGGCAGTCCTCGGTGCTGCGGATGCTCGACGTGTTCGTCGACGGTCTGCGGGTGCAGATGGCCGCCAAGGCCAAGCCGCGCCCCACGGCGAGGTCAGCGAAACCGGCGGTGAAACGCAAGCGATAGCGAGCCCGTATTTCCCATTGGGCGTGCTAGGATCAGCACCGCCGGGATTTCAACGCGGAGCCTGTCATGCGCATTGCCGCCTTGCTGGTCGCTCTTACTGTTGCCCTTGGTATTGCGCTTGGCCCTGTCGCAGCACGCGCTGGCGATGTCTCGGCGGCACAGGGCGTCATTCAAGCCCAGGAGCGGGCCTTTGCCCGCGACGATGCGGCCGCGGCCTATTCCCACGCCGCGCCGGCGATCAAGGAGATTTTCCCCGCCCCCGACATCTTCATGTCCATGGTGCAGAACGGCTACGCGCCGGTCTATCGTCACAAGAGTTTCGAATTTGGCGAGAGCAAGAGCGAAGGCAGTTGGATCGCACAGCGCGTCCATATCATTGATGCCAATGGCGAAGCCTGGGAGGCGCTCTACACGCTCGAGCAGCAGCCGGACGGCAGCTACAAGATCACCGGCTGCTCGCTCCTGAAGGCGGGGCAGGCAGTCTAAGTCGCAAAGCCCGGTCCGGTCTTCACCAAGCCCATCCGCGAGCGGATCAGCAGCAGCACGACGATGCCGATATTGAGCGCGTTCCAGGCGACGCCGTTGGCGAAGGCCGCGCCGTAGGAGCCGGTAGCATCGAAGATCACGCCCGACACCCAGCCGCCGAACGACATGCCGAACACGGAAGCAAAGATCACGATGCCAACGCGGGTTGCCGCTTCGCTGGCCGGCATCGCCTCGCGCACGATGATGGCGTAGCTCGGCACGATGCCGCCCTGGAACAGGCCGAACATCGCGGAGATCAGATACAGCGAGGTCAGGCTGTCGAAGAACAGATAGAACACCAGCGCAAAGCCCTGCGCCAGCGATCCGACCAGCAGCGTACGGATGCCGCCGATCTTGTCGGCGAGATAGCCCGAGCCGATGCGACTGACGATGCCGCAGCCCATCATCAGCGACAGCATCTCGGCGCCGCGCGCGACGCCATAGCCGAGGTCGCCGCAATAGGCGACGATGTGGACCTGCGGCATGGCCATGGCGACGCAGCAGGAGATGCTGGCGATCGAGAGCAGCACCGTCAGCGTGTTGGTCGACAGCCTGAGATCGACCCGCGGCGGCGGTGCCTTGGCGTGGTCGTGGACCGCGTCGTCGCCCATCTGCGCGCGCAGGACCAGCACCAGGATCGTCATCAGGCTCACGCAGACGAGGCCGATGCCGATATGGGTGTGGCGCCAGCCGATCGACTGCATGCCCCAGTTGACGATCGGGGGCCACATCGTCCCGGCGAAATAATTACCACTGGCGACGATGGTCACGGCGAGCCCGCGATAACGCTCGAACCAGTGCGAGGCCTCCGCCATCAGCGGCGCGAAGGTCGCGGATGTTCCGAGCCCGATCAGGAAATACGCAGCGATGAACTGCCAGAGCTGCGTCGAAAGTCCCGCCAGCGTGTTGGCGACGCCGAGGAAGGCGATGCTGATCGCCATCGCAGGCACGATGCCGAACCGGTCCGTGATCTTGCCGGCGATGACGCCGCCGAGCCCGAAGCCGAACATCATGAGGGTGAAGGCCAGCGACACCGCGCCGCGCGTAGCCGCGAATTCGGCCTGCACCGCCGGAATCATCACGACGATCGCCCACATGCCGACGCCGCCGATCGAACCGATCACCAGCGCAGTGACGAGTCGCATCCAGGCCTGACGGGAATCAGGGCTGAATGAGTCTGGTCTTTGTTCGGGATGATTTGGCGCGTGCACGGGCCGGACCATGGCCCGCGGATCGCCACACGGTCAAGCAACGTGGCGATATATTGGGCATGCGCGGTGCACTGCGGTAAGAAGGAGCTTGGCGAACGCGCGATTTGCCATTAGTTTGCAATCAGCGTGTGCAACCTTGCCGCGCGAGGAGCCTATTGGCGGAATGTTGTTGCGATTGACGCGATCGATGCGGATCAGGGTGGGGCGGATCATCGCCCTCGCCTATCTGTTCTGCGTGCTCGCGCCGGCAGCAAGCCTTGCCTTGGGCAATGGCCCTGCGCCGTGCCTTGACGACGCACTCCTCGCCGGTCCCGTGCCGGCGCATCACCAGATGGCGAGCCATCAGCATGGCGATGCCTCGCACGAACATGCGGGAACTCACGCGCATCACAAGACCGCCGCGAAAGACACACCCGCTCCACATCATCATGGCGGCAAGGGAACCGTTGGTCCGTGCTGCGCGATGATGTGCGTGAGCGCGCTGCCGGCCGATCTGCCCAGCGTCGCCACGCCGGTCCAGCCGACGTCGACCTGCGCGCCCGAGATCGTGGTCAGCCTGCACAGCGCGGCGCCGCCCCAGCACTACCGCCCCCCCATCGCCTGATCTGACGCAACGACGTCGGTCCGAGCGCGCTTTTGCGCGCGCGAACCTGTGGTTTCCAGATCAGGGATGAATCATGCTTGCGCTTTCCGGGGCGAAGTCCGCCGCCGCATCTGCGGTGGGTGGACGACACTTTCGATTCAATTGGCTGCTGCCGGCCTTTGCCGCGCTGGCGCTGTCCGGCTGCATGCCGGCAACGACACAAGTTGCCAGCGCCGACCCCGCCGATCCCGCGGCGAAGGTAGCACGCGTCGGCTATCGCTCGACCATCGCGCCCTACAGCAGCCTGCGGCCGGCGACACCGGCGCCGTGGCGGGACCGCAACGACGCCGTCACGCCGCAGCCGAAGCAAGACCGGTAGGAACGCGCCATGGCACATCATTTTGCGCGCAGCCTGCTCGTGCTCGCTGCGTTCGGACTCTCCGGCTGCGTGGCGTTCTCGCCGGACGGCGGCATGACGACGGTCTCGGAGCTCACCAGCCAGACCATCAACAAGGACGTTGCCTTCGTGCGAACGGCCGAAGGTGCCGAGACCGTCACCGCGACCGTCCGCCGGTTGCTGGCGCGCACGCTGACCATCGAACCGGCCGTGCAGATCGCTCTGCTCAACAACAAGGGGCTGCAAGCCGCTTACAACGAGCTGGCGCTGGCCGAAACCGAGCTGGTCGAGCAGAGCCTGCCGCCCAATCCCGTGTTCTCGATCTCGCGGATTTCGGGCAATGGCGCGAGCGAGATCGAGCGCCAGGTTGTCGGCGACATCCTCGCCCTCGCAACACTGCCGTTCCGCTCCGAGATCGCGCGCGACCGCTTCCGTCAGGCGCAATTGCGCGCGGCGCTGGCGACGCTGCGGCTCGCTGCCGACGTGCGCCGCGCCTATGTCCGCACTGTTGCCGCCAACGAGATGGTGGCGCTGCTGACCGACGCGAAGGCGACGGCGGAATCGACCGCCCAGCTTGCGGTCAAGCTCGGCGAGACCGGCTCGCTCAACAAGCTCGACCAGGCCCGCGAGCAGGTGTTTTATGCCGAGACCACCGCCGATCTCGCGACGGCGCGGCAGACGGCGACGAGCGCGCGCGAAAGACTGGCGCGGCTGATGGGGCTGTGGAACGACGGCCTCGACTTCCGTCTGCCCAACCAGTTGCCGCCGCTGCCGCGCCGTCCGCAGGCCTTGCCCTCGATCGAGGCCGATGCGGTGGCCCACCGCATCGACCTGCAGATCGCGCGGCTCGAGCTGACGGCGCTGGCAAAATCGCTGAACCTCACCGAGGCGACGCGTTTCGTGACGCTGCTCGATCTCGCCGGCATCTCCCGTCGCACCCAGGATCCGGAAGGGCCGCCGTTCCGCGAACGCGGCTTCGACGTGCAGTTCCAGATCCCGATCTTCGATGGCGGCGAGGTGCGGGTGCGGCAGGCGGCCGAGACCTACAATCTCGCTTTCAACCGCCTGACCGAGCGGGCCGTGAATGTCCGCTCCGAGGCGCGCGATGCTTATCGTGTCTATCGCTCGACCTACGACATCGCCGGCCACTACCAGCGCGAGATCGTGCCCCTGCGCAAGATCATCACCGAGGAGATGCAGCTGCGCTTCTCCAGCATGCAGGTCGACATCTTCGCGCTTCTGACCGAGGCACGGCAGCGCCTGGCGTCACTGCGCGGCGCGATCGACGCCAAGCAAAGTTTCTTCCTCGCCCAGTCCGACCTGCAGACCGCCGTCAATGGCGGCGGCGCGCCTGCTGGCGGCGGCGAGACTTCAACCACCATCGCCGCGGCAGCGCCAGCCGACGGCGGCCACTGAGATGGAGGCCAAGATGTTTTCCCGCCGAGGATTTTTGGGCACCGCCGCGCTTGCCAGCGCGTCGGCCATCAGCGGCCGCGTCCAGGCCGCATCGATTCCGGAAGCGCCCACCATGGACAAGGTGGTGATGCAGCCTCCGCTGCATCCGATCAGCGGCCCCGACTATCGCCCCGTGGTGACGCTGAACGGCTGGTCGCTGCCGTTCCGCATGAACGGCGACTGGAAGGAATTCCATCTCGTCGCCGAACCCGTGGTGCGCGAGTTCGCCGAAGGCATGAAGGTGAATCTGTGGGGCTATAACGGCCAGTCGCCGGGCCCGACCATCGAGGCAGTCGAGGGCGACAAGGTCCGCATCTTCGTCACCAACAGACTGCCCGAATACACCACCGTGCACTGGCACGGCATGATCATCCCCAGCGGCATGGACGGGGTCGGCGGATTGAACCAGCCGCACATCGATCCGGGCAAGACCTTCGTCTACGAGTTCGAGATGAAGAAGAGCGGGACCTTCATGTACCACCCGCATTCCGACGAGATGGTGCAGATGGCGATGGGCATGATGGGCATGGTCGTCGTGCACCCGCGCGATCAAAGCTTCCGCCCCGTCGACCGCGACTACGTCTTCGTAATGAGCACCTATCGCGTCGACCCCGGCACCTATCTGCCGCAGGTCAACGAGATGACCGACTTCAACATGTGGACCTGGAATTCGCGGGTGTTTCCGGGGATCGATCCCCTGCCGGTGCGGCTCGGCGACAAGGTGCGCGTGCGCATCGGCAATCTCAGCATGACCAACCATCCGATCCATCTGCACGGCCACAGCTTTGCGGTGACCTGCACCGACGGCGGCTGGATCCCGGAGAGCGCGCAATATCCGGAGACGACGACCGACGTTCCGGTCGGCGCGGTCAGGGTGTTCGACGTGCTCGCCGACAATCCCGGCGACTGGGCGTTCCACTGCCACAAATCGCACCACACCATGAATGCGATGGGGCACGAGGTGCGCAACCTCATCGGCGTGTCGCGCAAGGATCTCGCCAAGGCCGTCGGCAAGCTCGCACCTGACGGCATGGCGATGGGCTCGACCGGCATGGCCATGGGCAACATGGAAATGCCCGCGCCCGACAACACGCTGCCGATGATGACCGGCACCGGTCAATTCGGTCCGATCGAGATGGGCGGCATGTTCACGGTGATGAAGATCCGCGAGGACCTCGCGCGCGACGATTACCGCGATCCCGGTCCGTACAAATTCCCGCAAGGCACCGTCGCCTACGAGGTCACGGCGCCGGCCGCGGAGCCGGCGCGGCAAAAACCAGGCAGTCCGCCGATGAAGAACATGAAGATGTGAGCGTTTCGATGAACCACCAACTGGAGACTACAATGAAAAAGACCGTCACATTCGTCCTCGCGCTGGCAGCGCTCTCGATCTCGTCCGCCGGCGCGCACGAAAATCACGGCCAGGCGTCCTTTTCAGCGGGCGAGCCCGGCGATCCCAAGAAGCCGGCGCGCACCATCGAGGTCTCGCTAAGCGAGATGTCGTACGAGCCGTCGAAGATCAATGTGAAGCGCGGCGAGCAGATCCGCTTCGTGCTGCGCAACGTCGGCAAGGAGGACCACGAGTTCCTGCTGGCGACCACCAAGGAGAACCTCGCGCATGCCGAGGTGATGAAGAAGCATCCGCACATGGAGCACGACGAGCCGAACGGGGTGCGGCTTGCGCCGAGCAAGACGGCCGAGATCGTCTGGAAATTCACCAAGGCCGGCACATTCGAATTCTCCTGCCTGATCCCCGACCATCGCGAGTACGGCATGGTCGGCCACGTCACCGTGAAATGAGCCAAAGGAGAGAGCCATGAACAAGATCATCCGCATCGCTGCAGCGCTCGCGCTGAGCGCAGGCCTGGCCTTCGGCGCGGTCGCGGCGCAGAGCGCTTCGATCAGCGGCGAGATCAAGAAGATCGACGAGGGCGCGGGCAAGATCACGCTCAAGCACGGCCCGGCCAAGAGCCTCGGCATGGAGGAGCCCATGACCATGGTCTACCGCGTCAAGGACCCCGCCATGCTCAAGCAGGTGAAGGTCGGCGACAAGGTGACCTTCGAGGCCGAGGAAGCGACCTCGGGGTACACGGTGACGAAGATGGAGAAGGCGAAGTAGGGGGCGGCCCCTCTCAACCGTCATTCCGGGGCGGTCCGCAGGACCGAACCCGGAATCTCGAGGTTCCGGGTTCGGCTCTGCGAGCCGCCCCGGAACGACGTCCGGATAGTCCCCGAAACACCCCGGTCTGCCCCCTGCCATCCCCTCCGTTAACCCTTTGCTAACCATACACCCGGCAAGAATTGCCCAGTGAAGTCGAGTGTCGTCAGCCGCGTAGAACGGGAGCTCCCGTGGACGCCAGTGCGGTGCCTCACTTTCGGAACGGCGGCCCATCGGCCGCCGCGCAGACGTTTGGGGCGCGCGGCCGGCAGTCGCGCGGGGAGGCAGCTACCATGGTCGACGTCACCGCGGGACAGGGCGTAGGCGCAGCAAAGCCCGGCATCCCCTCCCTCAACGAGATCGTCAATATTCTCAAGCGCGGCGACATCGCGCTGGCGCTCGGCATTCTCACCATCCTGGTGGTGCTGATCCTTCCCCTGCCCGCGATCGTGCTGGACCTGTTCCTGGCGATCTCGATCACGCTCTCGATCCTGATCCTGATGACCTCGCTGTTCATCCAGGCGCCATTGGAATTCTCGGCCTTCCCGACCATCCTGCTGATCTCGACCATGCTGCGCCTGTCGCTCAACATGGCCTCGACCCGCCTGATCCTGTCGCACGGCCACGAGGGCACGGACGCCGCCGGTCACGTCATCGAGGCCTTCGGCAGCTTCGTGATGGGCGGCAATTTCGTCATCGGCATCATCGTCTTCGCCATCCTGATCATCGTCAATTTCGTCGTCATCACCAAGGGTTCGGGCCGCATCGCCGAAGTCGCCGCGCGCTTCCACCTCGACGCCATGCCCGGCAAGCAGATGGCGATCGACGCCGACCTCTCCGCCGGCCTGATCGACGAGAAGGTCGCCAAGCAGCGGCGCAAGGAGCTGGAGGACGAGAGCGGCTTCTTCGGCGCCATGGACGGTGCCTCCAAATTCGTCCGCGGCGACGCCATCGCCGGCCTTTTGATCGTCTTCATCAACGTCGTCGGCGGCATGATCATCGGCGTGGCGCAGCAGGGCATGTCTTTCGCCGACGCCGGACGCAGCTACACGCTGCTGACGGTGGGTGACGGCCTCGTCACCCAGGTGCCGGCGCTGATCGTCTCGACCGCCGCGGGCCTGCTCGTCTCCAAGGCCGGCGTCTCCGGCGCCGCCGACAAGGCGCTGATGAAGCAGTTCTCCGGCTATCCGCAGGCGCTGGCGATGTCCTCGGCGGTGATGCTGGTGCTGGCGGCGCTGCCGGGCATTCCGACCATTCCCTTCCTGGCGCTCGGTGCCGGCGCCGGCGCGCTGGCCTGGCACGCCCGCAACCACAAGCGCACCGCCGCGAAGGCCGAGGAAGCCGCCACCGCCGCGCCTGCCGCCGGTGCACCGGGTGCGCCCGGCGCGGCCGCGGCGGAAGAGCCGATCTCGGCTGCGCTGAAGATCGACGACCTCAAGATCGAGCTCGGCTATGCCCTGCTGCCGCTGGTCAACGGGCCAGACGGCACCGACCGCCTCACCGAGCAGATCAAGGCGCTGCGCCGCTCGCTCGCGATCGAGATGGGTTTTGTGATGCCGGCGGTGCGCATCCTCGACAACGTCCAGCTCGAAGCCAACACCTACATCATCAAGATCAAGGAGGTCGACGCCGGCACCGGCAAGATCTGGCCGAACCAGTTCATGGTCATGGACCCCGGCGGCAGCCAGGTTCAGGTGCCCGGCATCCACACCACCGAGCCGACCTTCGGCCTGCCCGCAACCTGGGTCGATGCCAGCCTCAAGGAAGAGGCCTCGCTCAAGGGCTACACCGTCGTCGACGCCGCGACCGTGCTCTCGACGCATCTTACCGAGCTGCTCAAGGCCAACATGTCGGACCTGCTCTCCTATGGCGAGGTGCAGAAGCTGCTCAAGGAGCTGCCGAAGGAGCAGAGCGAGCTGGTCAAGGACATCGTCCCCGGCCAGGTCACGGTCTCCGGCATCCAGCGCGTGCTCCAACTGCTGCTCGCCGAGCGCATCTCGATCCGCGACCTCTCGACCATCCTCGAGGGCATTGCGGACTCGCTCGCCTTCTCGCGCAATCCCTCCACCATGGTCGAGCACGTCCGTGCTCGCCTTGCCCGGCAGATCTGCGCGCAAAACACCTCATACAACGGCTATCTGCCGCTGATCGCGCTGTCGGCGCGCTGGGAGCAGGCCTTCGCCGAATCCATCATCGGTCAGGGCGAGGAGCGCAGCCTCGCGATGCAACCCTCGAAGCTCTCGGAGTTCATGACCGCCGTGCGCGAGGCCTTCGAGCGCGCCGCCCGCGAAGGCGAGGCACCGGTGCTGGTCACCTCTGCGGCAATTCGTCCCTTCGTGCGCTCTCTCGTTGAGCGGTTCCGCGCCCAGACCACCGTGCTGTCGCAGGCTGAAATCCACCCCAGGGCGAGGTTGAAAACGGTCGGAAGCATCTGATTTGCCTTAAGAAGCCGTGTGTTTTTCGGCCACAGGCAAATGGTTTTTGAGTTCCTGGCGCCTTGTGGACCAAAGCCCCAAAAGGCTCCCGGAAGGCACATTACAGCTTTGAAATAATTATAAAAAAGAGCGATCAAGAGCCGTTTTTGATCGCGATCTTTCACGTCCTGTCACGCTCTTGTGATCGCCTCTTGGGAACGAATCCGCCCAATACTACGTTGTTGGGCACCGGAAGCATGAACCTGCCTCAAACGGCCGGCGACTACTTCGGGTAGGTGGCGGCAGGAGGCTTCCATGAACCACTCGATCTACAGCGCCGATCGCGCGACCCATTTGAAGATTGTGGTCGTCGCCCTCGTCGCAGGGATCGCGGTGGCGGGCTTCGGCATCACGGCACGCTCGGGTTCGGATGAAGGTCTGACCCAGACGGCCCGCGTCATCAAGGCCGGCAAGCCGGTCGTTATCACCAGCTCGAACGCGTCCCTCGTTCGATAAGGAGATCTGACAAGTTTTGTGAATTCACGCGGCTCTTTACCAGCCCCCCAAAGTCGCCACGTGGATATGTAGACGACCCCAACCCCAAGTCGACTACGGAAAGCGCCCGCCCCCCACGGGCGCTTTCTCACGTCTGGGGTAACTCGCGTGATTGCGAATTCGCGCCTCAACCTCGTCATTGCGAGGAGCTCTTGCGACGAAGCAATCCAGGCTGCCTCCGTAGAAGCAGCCTGGATTGCTTCGCGACGCTCGCAATGACGGTGTTTGGGGTACGGGCGCGGCTTCTCAATTCGCAACTTCATCGCAGACACATCTTCGCCTCCTCGCGGCTCATCTCGCCCGAGCTTTGCCTGGCCGCTTCACCCTCAAATGAAAGAGGGCGCAGGGAAGACCGGGTGCCGGCTGGCACCCGCGGTCCACTGTGCGAGGTTGCAGTCAGAAGATTTGCACAGCGGCATACAGGTGAAGCCTGAACATCCGGCCTTCCCTGCGCAGTGGTTTGACCGCTTATGTCGTGATCTCCCCGGGGAGCGATGCACTATTGCCCCCGTCGCCTTGCGGATGATCGATGCGAGAGCCCGGTTGGGCCGCGCATCACCACAAGACTTGGCGCACAAACCCCGGGCGCCAGGACCACACGATTTTGCCGTACGCCGATCACACCGGTCGTGTGCGCGACGTTTTTGCTCACGGTCGCCCGCCCTGCAAAACCCTTCGCGCCGATGTGACCCACGTCCACCGCCGCCCGGCCCACGTTCGTGACGATCGCGATACGCCCCTCTTCCTCGGGCCGGGTTGCGGCGACACATACGTCATTTCCGAATTTCGGTAAAGTGGAATATTTTTGCCGGCGGATATTGCCCCACGCCTCGTGTGTTTTGCCCGTCAGGCAACGCAAGGGATTGTGGATTGCCGGGCGTGCCTTGACAACGAATGGCTTTGCCCGGTCCCGGGCCCGAAATGGTTCGCACTGCGCCATCGATCGTCGAGAATTCGACATGGACTATCAAACGCATATGGCTCGCCGGATTAGTAGTGATAAGTAGCTTCTCAATTGTATTTTTGGTCGATGGTTGAGCAACGGGTGGTGCGTTTTGTCCGACAGGCAACGCAAGGCTGGCAGGCGACGCTGCCTCGCGCCAAAAACCAGAAGGAGCGGCTGACGCCGCTCCTCGAAGCATGACGAGTCGAGTTCAGGGGGTTTGTGGAGCTGGACCGGGTACCCTGGGTACCAAGCCACCACCCCCTCCAGTGACCTCGTCCAACTGTTCGTCCTTGAGGGCCCCATTCTCTATCTTGTCGACGGGCTCGCGGCTTTTGTTCGCCGGCTTCGAGTCAACGCTCTCGTGCTCGCTGGTCATCGTGCAATTCTCCAGGTGAATAAACTAACGGACCAAATGTCGTCCTTCCGAATACAAGAATACTTTCGCTTTTTTTCCGGAACATGTCGAGCACCGACGAAAACAGCTTCGTGGCATCGCTTGGCTTGGTGGATGCCCCGTCCGTCTCAGCGGCGCCCTCCATAAGTCGGCGGCGGCGCCTGCACGGTCGGTGCGGCCGCCGCGAACAGCTCTTCCTTGCTGCCCGTCAGCGGCGGATAGATGCGCTTGCAGTTGATGGCCTGCTTGGTCGCCTTCGCGGCCGCGCCGGTGGTGCGGACCTCGCGATCCCACCCTTCCGTGTAGAGCGCGCCCCAGCCGCCGAGATCGAGCACGGTGACGTACCAGTCGATCCGCAGCGGCAGCATCGGCTCACCGACGAGATCGGCGACCACATTGTGGCCGGCGAAGCGGCCCATGGGCCGGGCGAACTGGCAGGACATTACGGTCGGATGCAGCCCGTCGACGACGCTGGAGGCGACGTCGCCGGCCGCGAACACGCCAGGCAGATCCGCAACGCGCAAGAAGGGATCGACCAGCAGGCGCCCGAGGCGATCGCGCGCGCCCGGAAAGTTTTCGGCCAGCCGGCTCGCACGCATGCCCGCGCACCAGATCACCGTCTGCGCCGCAACGAACTCGTTCGAGCTCAGACGAATGCCGGCGGCCTCGATCGAGACGACGCGCACGCCGAGCCGCGTCTCGATATCGAGTGACGACAAGGCCGTTTCGATGACGGGACGCGCATGCACCCCGATGGTGGCGCCGACCGCCGGGTTGGGATCGACCAGGATGATGCGGCGGCTGCCGATGATGCCGGCACGCGCCAGCCTGTCAGGCATTTCGGCCGCGACCTCGATGCCGGTGAAGCCGGCGCCGACCACCACGACGGTGGATCGCCCCGGCGACGGTGCGCTGCGCCCGAGCGAAATCAGATGATCCTCGAGGCGAAGCGCCGCGGCATAGGCATCGACATCGAAGGCATGGTCGGCAAGGCCCGGAATGTCGGGACGCATGACTTCGCTGCCGAGCGCCAGCACGAGGCGGTCATAGCTCAGCGTCTCCTCCCCGCCGCTGGTGACGAGCGATATCGTACGATGCGCCGGATCGATGGACTCGACCTCGCCGAGGCCATGCGTGACGCCGATCGGATCGAGCAATTGCGCGAGCGGAAGCGCGACCTCGCTGAGGTCGGTCTCGTAATTGCGCACGCGGATGTTGTGATAGGGGTTGCGGTCGATGAGGCGGATCTCGATGTCACGGCCGCCTGCGCCGATCTCGTCGCGCTTACGCGCGGCGCCGATGGCCGCCCACAGACCCGCAAACCCGGCGCCGAGCACGACGATACGCGCCATGTCCGCCTACTCGCACTTTCCAAAGAGAATCCTGCGGCCTGCCCGCGCGGCTAGATATAGCCCATTCGTCGGGATCGACCAACTGCGGCGGCGCTGGGCCGCTGCACAAAAACCTTGGCCTCACGCCTCGCGCAGTTCCGACGGCGTCGCGCCAAAGCGCTTGCGGAAGGCGCGGTTGAAATAGGACAGGTCGGAGAAGCCCGAGGAATGCGCGATGTCGCTGATCTTGCGCGCCCTCGCGCGGGGATCACTGAGCTGCTTTCGCGCCAGCAAGAGGCGCTGCTCCAGCACGAATTCGGTGAAGGTGGTGCCGGCCTGCTCGAACAGGCGCTGCGCCTGGCGCGGGCTGAGCCCCGAGCGTGTCGCGACTTCGGCGAGGCAGAGATCGTTGCGGCCGAGCGCGGCCATCACGTCGGCCTGCATCAGGTCGAGGCGGGCCGCCGCGTGCCCGCGGCCGCGCGCGAGGCTTGCATGCTCGGCATCGGTGCCGAGCAGGAGACCGACGAGATCGACCATGTGCTGCGCGGTCAGGCGCTGGCCGACGGCGTCGAGATGCGGCGCGTGATTGGCGGCGAGCGCATGGTAGCGGAAGATGGTCTCGGCGACCGCGCCGTCGGAGAGCACTTGCGACAGCTTCTCCTCGGCGCGCGGATTGATGTCGAGCAGCGCGCGGCGCGGCATGCGGATGCTGGTGAAACGATCCTCAATGGTGTGGCCGACGGTACCGGTGATGCCCATGTCGACGAGCACCATCTGCGCTGGCGCAAGCTCGACGGTGTGGCCGTTCTGCCCGACGCGGACGAGGCCCGCATGCGCCGCGATCAGCACGAGATCGTCGCTGCCGTCGGCAAGGTGGCTCTGGCTGCGCGAATATTGCGCGGAGGCGCCTTCGGGGATGGCGAGCACGATATTGTCGACCACGCTGACCTGGAGCCGGCAATCGATGCTGTCGCCATGGCTCGGTCCGATGTCGAGGCCGCAGGCCCCGACGGCCCTGTCGCGCCAATGTTCGAAGGCCGGACCAATCGGCAGGCCCACATATTGGTGAATGAAGATGCCCGGCGTTTTCGCTGCATCCATCTGATGTCTCGCCCCTCTTCGGCACAATGATCGGCCGCGCCGACTGCAAATTCCGGGGATTTGACGCGGCGAATTGCGGGGAGGTTCAAACCGGGACGGGATTTGGCCGGGCTTGTCGAAATGCGACGTCGGGATGGACGGGGGCGACAATTGGGGGCGCGCTCTCGTAGCCCGGATGGAGCGCAGCGAAATCCGGGACGGTCTTTCCGCGTCGCGAGGCCCCGGATTTCGCTTCCGCTCCATCCGGGCTACGACGGGCTCGCCCGGACCGTCGATTAAGCCACTACTTCTTCGCAGGCACCTGCGGCTGGGCCGGCGGCACGGTCTCGATCAGCTTGCCGGAAAACACCGGCGCGGAGGTCGGCTGGCCGCTGGGCGAGCCGCCGGCCTGCTCGACGGTGACGGCATAGGTCGCGCCGTTGACGAGATCGGCATCGTAGCCGGCGAGCAGCGGACGCGCGGTGAACTCGCCTTGGCCGATCACGCCGAGCGAGCGCGGACGCGGCAGCTTGTCGGAGATCAGCCAGAGCTCGAAACTCTTGCCGGGCTCCGGTGTGGCGCCGACCTTGCGCACGGTGAAATTCCGCGTCGCGCCGTCGATGGTGAGGATGAAGGCCGGGCCGCCGCCCTGGCCCTGCAGCAGCGCGACATATTGCGCGGACGCGGCGAGCGGTGCCGGTGCCTTGACCTCGACGGTCTGGATGCGCGGTGCGGGGCGCAACGCGCCGGGCAGCGCGTCGGGCTGGAAGATCTGGAGCGACAGCGTCACCAGCAGCGCGGCCGCGAGCGCACTGAGGACGGATGCGATGCTGCGCCAGCGCTTCACGCGGCCTTCGAGCCGGATCACATTGCTGTTGTCCGCGATCGGCGCCCGCGGCTCATGCACCACGCCCGGATCCGGCGCATGGACCTGCGGCATGAAGATCGGCGTGACATCGGACAGCGTATCGGAAGCCGGCCGCGCCGCTTCCGGCGGCTCCGCTGCGGCAGGCTGCGGCTCGGCCGGCGGCGCGCTGTCCAAAGACGGCGGCAACACAGCGTCAAACGGGGAAGGTTCCGGCGCAGGCGCGGGAGGCGGCGTGGCTTCAGCCTGCGCGGGCTGCTCCTGTGCAAAGCCCGTCCGCGCGAGCTCGGCCCTGATGTTCTCCCACACGATCGGACGCGGCTCGATCGTGCCGACCATCTGGTTGAGGACGCCGAGCCGATAGGACCAGGCCTGCACGATTTCGGCGAACGCCTTGTCCACCGCCATCATGGTCTGGACCTGCGCGCGCTCGTCGGCGTCGAGGGTGCCGAGCGCATATTCCGCGGCGAGCGCGATATGGTCCTCCGTGTAGGCCATCAATTGCAGTCCAGAACCTTCCTCGTCGTCCGAGCCATCACAATCCGAGGCACTCCCGGATATCCAGCATGCTGCGCCGCAGCCACGTCTTCACCGTGTTGACGGGCGCGACAAATTTCTCCGCCAATTGCTCGCGGCTCCAGCCGTTGTAATAGGCGAGCAGCACGAGCTTCTGGCGGTCCGGCTCGAGCCGGCCGATGCATTCCAGGAGCCGCTTCAGCTCCTCGGTCATCTCCCGGCGCGCCAGCGGATCGGGACTGTCGGCCGCAACCTCCATCGCCTGAGGCTCTTCCTCGATGGAGGCTTCCGACTTCTTGCGCACGATGTCGATCGCACGGTTGCGCGCGATCGACGCCATCCACGTGATCGGCGACGAGAGCGCCGGATTGAACTGGCCGGCACTGTTCCAGATCTTGACGTAGGCCTCCTGAATGACCTCCTCTGCGAGATCCTGCCGACGCAAGATACGGAGCACGACGCCATAGAGTTTCGCGCGCGTAGCGACGTAGAGGCGCTCGAACGCGGCCTGATCGCCCCTGGCGACCGCCTCGATCAGCCCGACCAGCTCTGCTGGCGTCAGCATTCAGCCCCCCAACACGTGGGCCGTCGCGTTCCGCGCAGGCCCCGGCACTTCGCTACCATAGCGCGCGGCAAAGCCGACCACCAAGGGGCGTGGCGCCGCGCTGTGGACAGCCCATACGAAAACCCGGACCTTGCGGGTCCGGGTTTCCTAAATTCTCGACGGTTCGGGCGACTACCGCGTCAGGCAACCGCGCCGATGCGGGCGCGCATCAGGCCGATGCTGTCGAGGTCGGCCTGCTCGCGGGCGTTCTCCTCGGCGCGTTCGCGGGCCTGGTCGCGCTCGTCGAGGAGCTCGACCTTCTTCAGCTCCTCGAAGGCCTCGGCCAAAGCGGCCTTGGCCTCGTCGAGCTGGCCCTTGAGCTCGTCGGCCGAGCGGGTCAGGTTCTCGCGGCGCTGGATCGCGGCTTTGGCGTAGGTCGGATAGGCGAAGTGCGAGGGATCGTTGATCCCGGCACGGTCCTGCTCGGTCTGGATCTCGCGTTCGAGATCGACCGACATCCGCTGGAAATCGGCGATCATGGTCTCGATCTGGGTGACCCGGCGGCGCTTCTCGTCGACCTGAAACTTCTTCAGGCGGATGAGGGTATCACGTGACTTCATCGACTCGTACTCCCCAGAAGTCCCCTAGCTGCACGACATACACACATTGGGACGGCACCGGTCTCCCCACAGGCCCGATTAGGGCCAAGACCGGCTCTGCTACTCTGTGGGATCGGATGATGAACTGACAAAGTTAGCGTTCCGTTTCCAAATTGCCGAGGATTTGCGCCAACTGCCGATAGCCGTCCGCCAGTGAGGCATTTTCGTCCTTGCGCTGCCGCAGGAACGCTTCCAGCGGCTCGTGCAGCCGGATCGCCTCGTCGACCTCCGGGCTGGACCCCGCCCGGTAGGCGCCCAGCCGGATCAACTCCTCCATGTCGGCATAGGTCGCCATCACCGCCCGCGCCTTCTGGATGGTCGGCCAGAACTGCGGATCGGCCGATTTCGGCATGGTGCGGGAGACGGATTTGAGGATGTTGATGGCGGGGTAGCGGCCACGCTCGGCGATCGAGCGCTGCATCACGATGTGGCCGTCGAGGATGCCGCGGACGGCGTCCGCGATCGGCTCATTGTGATCGTCGCCGTCGACCAGCACGGTGAAGATGGCGGTGATGGCGCCTTCGCCAAGGCCCGGCCCCGCCCGCTCCAGGAGCTTGGGCAGCTCGGTGAACACGGTCGGCGTATAGCCCTTGGCGGTCGGCGGCTCGCCGGCGGACAGGCCGATCTCGCGCTGGGCCATGGCAAAGCGCGTCACCGAGTCCATGAGGCAGAGCACGTCCTGGTCCTCGTCGCGAAAATACTCGGCGACCGCGAGCGTCAGATACGCCGCCTGGCGGCGCATCAGCGCCGGCTCGTCGGAGGTTGCGACCACGACGACGGAGCGTGCGAGGCCCTCCTCGCCGAGATCATCCTGCAGGAACTCCTGCACCTCGCGGCCGCGTTCGCCGATAAGCCCGATGACGCTGACGGCGGCATCGACGTTGCGCGCGAGCATCGACAGCAGTACCGATTTGCCAACGCCGGAGCCTGCGAAGATGCCCATGCGCTGGCCGCGGCAGCAGGTGAGGAAGGTGTTCATCGCGCGCACGCCGAGATCAAGCGGCGCGCCGACGCGCTTCCTGGAATGCGCCGGCGGCGGCGTATTGCGGAACGGCATCGGCGAGGAGCCCTGCGGCAGCGGCCCCTTGCCGTCGATCGGCTCGCCCAGCGCATTGACCACGCGGCCGAGCCAAGCCGACGAGGGCCGCACCTGGTTGGCCGCATTGGCGATGACCGCCTTGCAGCCGCGGCGCACGCCATCGAGCCCGGCGAACGGCATCACCACGGCGTTGTTGCCGGAGAACCCGATCACCTCGCAGGGGATGGAACGGTTGGCGCCGGTCTCGATCACGAGCCGCGCACCGACCGACATCGCATGGATGGGACCTGCCACCTCGACCATCAGGCCGCGCACGCCGACCACACGGCCATAGATGTTGACGCCGTCGATGTCGCCGATCTGTTCGGCAAGAGCCTTCATACAAGGGCCTTCATGCAAGAGCCTTCATAAGGGGCGCGCCTTCATAAGAGGGCTTTCATGAGGTGATCGCCGTCGTGCTCCGGGCCTTCACGGTGAAACTCTTAAGTTTCGCCATATTTCTGAACGGCGCTTAACTCCGTGTTTACCCGCATCATTAATCATTGCGTCACTGTCTTTGTGACTGAGCGTGACTCCCCTTCAGAAGAAGGCTGAGTCGCGGGAGTCGGTTAGGCCCGTCTCTTAAAGTGGAGCTTGAACAGATCGGGGTAACGAAAGCTGCTTCCAGCGCAAGACCTTAGGGCGATTCGACAAAAATTGCACCGGGGGGACTTGCGTTCCAGAATCAGAGTTTGTTAACCATCTGTTGTCAGGATCCGAATCAGTTGTTCAAAGGCGTTTTGTTGAGTGCCGCGAATGCGGCCGACCTGACGCCCAGGAGCGGCGACTATGGGGAACTGGCATGCGCGTTTTGCTGATTGAAGATGACAGCGCCGTCGCGCAGTCGATCGAGCTGATGCTGAAGTCTGAGAGCTTCAACGTCTACACGACCGATTTGGGGGAAGAAGGCGTCGATCTCGGTAAACTTTACGATTACGACATTATTCTCCTCGACCTCAACCTGCCCGACATGTCCGGCTACGACGTGCTCAAGCAGCTCCGGGTCTCCAAGATCAAGACACCGATTCTGATCCTCTCCGGCCTCGCCGGCATCGAGGACAAGGTCAAGGGTCTCGGCGTCGGCGCCGACGACTACATGACCAAGCCCTTCCACAAGGACGAGCTGGTGGCCCGCATCCACGCGATCGTGCGGCGCTCCAAAGGCCATGCCCAGTCGGTCATCCAGACCGGCGACCTCGTCGTCAACCTCGACACCAAGACGGTCGAAGTCGGCGGCCAGCGCGTGCACCTGACCGGTAAGGAGTACCAGATGCTGGAGCTGCTCTCGCTCCGCAAGGGTACGACCCTGACCAAGGAAATGTTCCTCAACCACCTCTATGGCGGCATGGACGAGCCCGAGTTGAAGATCATCGACGTCTTCATCTGCAAGCTCCGCAAGAAGCTCGCCAACGCGTCCGAAGGCCGCAACTTCATCGAGACCGTGTGGGGCCGCGGCTACGTGCTGCGCGAGCCGCACGAGCACGAAGAGCGCATCCCCGCCTGATCCTGGGTTTACGTCGCAAGCCCCCGGGGGCTTGCTCCTCCCAGCCTGGACCCCGCCGCAAATGGCGGGGTTTTGTTTTTAGGGGTGTCTTCTCCCTCTCGCGACTTGGGCGCGCGCCTCGTCCTTCGAGATGGCCACAGAGACATTGCCGCCATAGACCTGCCCTCTGTTAACGTTTGAACCGCTATCCTCCTCTCGCCGACGAATGGTCGCTGCACGATGGGGGAACGATGATCCTGCAATCACTCGCCGGCCTGCTCGCCTTCCTGGTCTATTTCTGCACCGGGCTGATTGCGATCGTGGCGTATCTGTTCGTCTATACCCGCATCACTCCCTACAACGAGTTCCAGCTGATCCGCGACAACGAGCCGGCCGCCGCGATCGCGCTCGGCCTCAGCCTGCTCGGCTTCGTGGCGCCGCTGGTCAGCGCCATCGCGCATTCGGCCAATGTGCTGGACTGCCTGATCTGGGCAACAATCGCGCTGATCGTGCAAATCATCGTGTTCTTCCTCGTCAAGGTGCCGGTGCCGAACCTGTCGGCGCGGATCGCCGCCGGCGAGCTTGCGCCGCCATCTGGCTCGGGCTGTCGTCGCTCGCCGCGGGCCTGCTGAACGCCGCCTGCATGATCTACTGACATGGTAGCGAAGTGATATGGCCAACAAGCCCCCCAGCCAGGAGTTTAGCAGGCGCCGGCCGCGCCTGCCGGCGGACCTGCCGCTGCCGCCGAGGGAGCAGCCGGTGAAGCGCTCCGGACATGTGGCGCTGCTGGTGATGGGCACGATCGCGGTCGGCACCACCGCCTACACGCTGATGCCGCGGCAGAGCTGCGACCCCCCTCCTCCCGGGACGGATCCAGCGGTGCAGACGAGCACCGCGTGCACCAGCAGGAGCAGCTCCTCGGGCGGCAGCGGCGGCTCGGGCTCATCGTCGCGATCGAGCTTCTTCAGCAGCGATTCCTCGAGCCATTCCTCGTCGAGCACGTCATCCGACTCCGGCCACAGCAGCGTGAGCCGCGGCGGCTTCGGCTCGTTCGGGCACGGCTTCTCGGGCGGCGGCTGACCCATGCAGCGCATCATCTGTCTGGAGCGCGACGACTGGCGAGAGACCGCAGCGCAATGCGGCTTCGTCTTCCACACCATCGGCGGCGACCGCTATTGGGACGAGCGCGCCTATTACGGTTTCACGCTCGACGAGATCGAGCGCTGTATCGAGACGCCGACCGGCGAGATCGACGCAATGTGCCTGGAGCTTGCCGGCCGCGTGATCGGCGACGAGCGTCATCTGCGGCGCCTGAAGATTCCGGAAGCGTTCTGGGATTTCATCGCCGCGAGCTGGAAGCGCGACGACCGCAGCCTTTACGGCCGGCTCGACCTGAAGTTCGACGGCAAGGGGCCGGCAAAGCTGCTCGAATACAACGCGGATACGCCGACCTCGATCTTCGAGGCGGCCGTGTTCCAATGGACCTGGCTCGAACAGGCAATCGAGCGCCGCATCATTCCCTCGCGCGCCGATCAGTTCAACTCGATCCACGAGCGCCTGATCGCGGCATGGAAGACGATCGCCGCCGGCCGCCATCTGCATCTCACCGGCGCCACTGACAATGACGAGGACGCCGGCACGCTCGCCTATCTCGAAGACACCGCGCGCCAGGCCGGACTCTCGACCACGCTGCTCGACATCGGGCAGGTCGGCTGGCGCGAGGAGCCCGGCGGCTTCGTCGGTCTCGACGATGCCGACATCGCGCTCGCCTTCAAGCTCTATCCCTGGGAATGGATGTTCCAGGACGCCTTCGGCGCAAAGCTCGAGGACGCCGCGACGCGCTGGATCGAGCCGCCATGGAAGGCGGTGCTCTCCAACAAGGGCATTCTGCCGCTGCTCTGGGAGATGTTTCCGAACCACCCCAACCTGCTGCCGGCCTTCTTCGAGGATGATCCACGCGCTGCCGAGCTCGGCAGTTCCTATGTGCGCAAACCATTGCTGTCGCGCGAAGGCGCCAATGTCACGCTGGTGTCGGGCGGCACGCCGCTCGACGAGCAGGCGGGCCCCTATGGCGCTGAAGGTTTCATACGGCAGGCGTTGGCACCGCTGCCGAATTTTTCAGGCTTCTATCCGGTGATCGGAAGCTGGCTGGTGGACCATGAGCCGTGCGGCTTGTCGATCCGCGAGGACGAAAGCCCGATCACGGGCAACAGCTCGCGGTTTCTACCGCATGCGATTTTGTGAGACGCGCTCGCGCCCCCGTCGATGAGGGCGCGCGAGCGCGAAGGTTATCGCGTCGGATCAGGGCGTCTTGACGATGAATCGTCCGTCGTACAGGAAGGCGCCCTTGAAGCCGCTCTTCGCACTTTCGAAACCGCCGGTGCCCGTCGCGTTGGCGTACATCCCGGTGCCGGACAGGATCGTATATTCGCCCTTCGCCTTGCCGTCCTTGATCGCACCGGTGTAGCGCGCCGTGATCGAGGAGCCATCGTCGAAGGTGTAGGTGCTGTAGCCGAACATCGGCCCGGAGCCCTTGAGCAAATCACTGGAGTTGACGAAATCCTTCACGGCGATGCGGCCGTCCTTGAAGATGGCGACGCCAAACATCTTGCCGGACATGACCGTCTGCCCTTCGACATTCGCGACCTCGGTGACCTTGACGTCCACCGGCTTGGTGACGAGCTTGAATTCGAGCACTTGCTCACCGGCGCGAGCGGTCGCCGGCAACGAAAGCGCAATCAATAAAAGGTACGAGGCACAAGACATTCGCATGGTATGCCCTCCTCAAATTCGTTCATGATGGAATGGAATCCCGCTCGGTTGGGCGGGACCATCGGCAGCATAGCACAACCTTCAGACTCTCATCAGGGCCGCAAACATGTTGCATCGCGGCGCGAGCTCTGTTGCGCGGTAGCCGAGTAATTCGCGAGCGCTCGAACGCGCGTGCAGCGTCGCGCGTCAGGCGTCGCCGATCGTTCGCGGCAACGGCGTTCTGTCAGATTGCCGGCGTTCGGCCACTTTACCTCGCCGCGGCGACCTTCAGCGGCTGCGGCATCAGTCCGCCCATCGCCCGGCCGGAACGCGCGGGGTTGAGCTGATAGAGGCCACGGCGCTCGGTGATCGGGCGGAACGCGTCGGTGATGCCGACGACGGATTCGGCAGCGCCGAGCAGCAGCGTGCCGTCGGCCTCCATCGCCTTCGCCATGCGCTCGAAGATCACCGCCTTGGTGTCCTGGTCGAAATAGATCAGTACGTTGCGGCAGAAGATCACGTCGAACGTGCCGAGATGGGAGAAGTCCTGCAGCAGATTGAGCTGGCGGAACTGCACCATGGCGCGAATGTCGGCGTTGAGCTGCCAGAGCTCGCCGACTTGCGTGAAGTATTTCATCAGATGCTGGATCGGCAGGCCGCGCTGCACCTCGAACTGGCTGTAGACGCCGGCCTTGGATTTCTCCAGCACCTCCTGCGACAGATCGGTGGCGACGATCTCGATGCGCCAGCCGGCGAGAGCCGCCCCCATCTCCTTCACGCACATCGCGATCGAGTAAGGCTCCTGCCCGGTCGACGAGGCCGCCGACCAGATGCGCATCGACTTGCGCGCGGCGCGGGCCTGGATCAGGCCGGGCAAGATCGTCTCGCGCAGATGATCGAATGGAATCTTGTCGCGGTAGAAGAAGGTCTCGTTGGTGGTCATGGCTTCGACCACGTCGGTCGCAAGCCGGCCGTCGCCGTTCCTGATCTTGAGCACGAGATCGGGAATGCCGGGAAGGCTCGCCTTGCGGGCGAGCGGCAGCAACCGGCTCTCGACCAGATATTGCTTGTCGGGCGAGAGATCGAGACCCGAGCGCTCTTTCAGGAACTTGCGCAGATAATCATAGTCCGTCGGGGTCACGAGCGGTCTCCCGCGAACAGGCGGTTGACCTTGGCGCCGATCTGGTTGAGCGGCAGGATCGCCGCGCAGATGCCGGCATTGGCAGCGGCGCCCGGCATGCCCCAGACCACGCTGGAGGCTTCGTCCTGCGCAATCACGCTGCCGCCGGCGGCAACGATGTCCTTGCCGCCGCGCATGCCGTCCGAGCCCATGCCCGTCAGGATCACCGAGAGGATGGCGCCGTGCCAGATGTCGATGGCGGAGGTGAAGAGCGGATCGACCGCGGGCTTGCAGAAATTGACGGCGGGCCCGTCGTCGAGCGCGATCACCGTGTCCGCGCCGCTGCGTGCGAGGCGCATGTGCTTGCCGCCGGGCGCGAGGTAGATGCGTCCCGGCTTCACCGGCTCGCCGTCAACCGCCTCGGCGGCCGGGCGGCGGCTCGAACGCGCCAGATGCTCGGCAAGAATGGTGGTGAAGGTCGGCGGCATGTGCTGGGTGACCAGCACCGGGAAACGGTCGATCACTGGCCCGAGCTCGGTGACGAGCGCCATCAGCGCCTGCGGACCGCCGGTCGAGGAGCCGATCAGCAGCACCTTCGGTGCCTGGGTCGAGAACGGACGCGTCGACAGCGCCCCCGACGACGGAGCATGCACGGCCGGAGCGGGCGCCGGCGCGACAGGCCGCGCGATCGCCGGCGCGCGCGCAGCCGGGGCCGGGCTCGCCGGCGCGAGCGGCGGGCTCGCGACCGCAGGCTTGCGGCGCAGCCGCGCACCGAGATGGCGGATCTTCTGGATCAGGTCATGATGGAAGGTGTCGGCGGCCGACGCCTCGCGCGTCGATTCCGGCTTCGGAATGTAGTCGGCCGCGCCGAGCGACAGCGCCTTGAAGCTGATCTCCGCGTTGCGGCGGGTCAAGGTCGAGGCCATGATGATGACGAGATCGCGCTTTTTCGCCAACAATTTCGGCAGCGCCGAGATGCCGTCGAGCTCGGGCATTTCGATGTCGAGCACCGCGACATCGGGGTTGATGCGTTCGAGCTGGTTGACCGCCTCGAGCCCGGTGCGCAAGGACGCAGCGACCTCCATGTCGTGCTCGGCGCCGATCCAGCGCGAGATCAGACCGCGGATGACGACGGAGTCGTCGACGATCATCACCCGCAGCGGCCCGGCTTCGCGCGACGTGCCCGTGGTCGAATTACCTGCGAACGCAACACTCATTACTCACCAACTCAGACTGAAACGGTTCAGTTGAAAACAATCGCCGAAGGATCCGTTCAGCCTCCGGGCGTTCGCTCAGATAAGTCCGACTTCCTGGAACTTCGCCGTCACGATGTCCTTGTCGAACGGCTTCATGATGTACTCGTTGGCGCCGGCGTGCAGCGCACGTGCAATATGCGCAACGTCGTTCTCGGTGGTGCAGAACACCACCTTGGGCTGGTCGCCGCCGGGCATGCGGCGGAGATGACCGAGGAACTCGTAGCCATCCATGACCGGCATGTTCCAGTCGAGCAGCACCGCGTCGGGCAGTCCGCGCTTGCAGGCCTCCAGCGCCTTCTCACCGTCCTCGGCTTCGAGGATCTGGAAGTCGAGGCCCTCCAGGATCCGGCGCGCAACCTTGCGGATGACGCTGGAATCATCAACGACGAGACAAGTTCGCATGTGAACCTCTGCTTCTTCCTATCCCCTTGCGGGGACACTTCCAATTACTGGCACGTCGGCGGCAATGCCGCCGTATCAAGCCGCCATCATCTCGGGCGCGAGCTCGAGGACGCGATCGACGTCGAGCACGACCATGAGCTGGCCGTCAAGGCGGTGGACGCCGCCGGCGAGCTTGGCCATGCGGGGATCGAGGTTGACGGGGTTCTCCTCCATGCCGGCCTCGGGCAGGCGCAGCACCTCGCCGATCTGGTCGATCAGCAGGCCATAGGATTCACCGCGCAAATCGACGCCGACCGCCATCGGGGTCTTGCCGTCCTCGTCCCTGGGCAGGCCGAGACGCGAGCGCATGTCGACCACGGTGACGATGCGGCCGCGCAGGTTCAGGACGCCCGCGATCTCGCGCGAGGACAAGGGCACGCGGGTGACGCGCTCGGGCATGAACACGTCCTGGACGCGGGAGATCGGCAGGCCGAACAGCTGGCCGCCGATCATCGCGGTGACGTACTCGACCATGGCGCCTTCGCTGGACTGGGTCTTCTTGGTCATAGGCGTATCTCCTGATCCCTGTCCTGCTTATGCCGCGGCCCGGCTCAGCTCGGAGGCGCCGGCGGCGCCTGCGGTCTGCTCCTTCAGCGCCGCGATCAGACCGGGACGGTCGAACTTGGCGACGTAGTCGTGGAAGCCGGCCTGACGGCCGCGCTCGATTGCCGCCGGCGACACCAGCGCCGACAGGCCGATGATCGGCGTCGCGGCGAGGTTGTTGTCGGAGCGGATGGTCTCGGCGAACTCGAACCCGTTCATGTCGGGCATCTCGATGTCGGTCAGGATCACGTCGAAGCTCTGCGCGCGCAGCGCAGCCAGGCCCTCCTGCGCGGTCGGCGCGGTGCGGACGCGGTAGCCGGCCGCCTTCAGCACCGGCGCCAGCATGTTGCGGAAGAATGCGGAGTCGTCGACCAAGAGCACCGACTGCGAGTGCATCGACGGCTTCATCTCCTTGCGGGTGAACCAGTCGGCGAACGCCATCGGCAGGAAGTGGCCGACGTCGATCACCTCGGTGGCCTGGCCCTTGATCACGGCCGAGCCGAGAATGCCCTGGCTGGAGCCGCCGACCTCGATGTTGAGCCGTTCCTCGACGATGTCGATGATCTCGTCGACGACGAGGCCCATGGAGCGGCCGTCGTCGGCGAACACCAGGATCGGCTGGGCGCCCTGGCTGGCAATGGTGACGCCTTCCATGGCCACCAGCGGCATCAGCTGCTCGCGGTACTGCACCATGTAGCGGCCGTTGGAGAACTCGATCTTGTCGGCCGGCAGCTCTTCCAGGCGCGTGACGAGGCCGAGCGGGACCGCCTTGGGCTGCGACGAGCCGGCGCGGAAGACGAGCAGCGAGGTGGTCTGCTCGCCCGAGCCGATGTGGTGCGCGCCGTTCTCGTCGCCCATGTCATGGGCCGAGGAGCCGGCGGCGCCGAGCGCCTTGGCAATGCCGTTGGGATCGATGATCATGATGACCGCGCCATCGCCCAAAATGGTGTTGCCGGAGAACATGTCGATGTGACGGAGTTTCGTGGACATCGGCTTGACCACGATCTCTTCGGTGTGGAACACGCCGTCGACGACGATGCCGAAGGTCTGGCTGCCGACCTGCGTCACCACGATGAAGCCGTTCTCGGGATCGCTGGCCGCGCCGTCGTCGATCTTGAGGAGCTTCTTGAGGTGGATCAGCGGCAAGAGCTTGTTGCGCAACCTGAGGACCGCCGTGTCCTTGATGCGCTCGATGCGGTGCTCGGAGTTGGCGCGGGCGCGGACCAGCTCGACCACCGAGAGCTGCGGAATGGCGAAGCGATCGCCGGCGGCCTCCACGATCAGCGCCGAGACGATGGCGAGCGTCAGCGGGATCTTGATGGTGACGCTCGAGCCTTCACCCGCCACCGACTTGATGTCGATGGTGCCGCCGATCTGGTCGATATTGGTGCGCACCACGTCCATGCCGACGCCGCGGCCCGAGACCGAGGTGATGGCGGCGGCGGTCGAGAAGCCCGGCGCGAAGATGAACTTGTGGATCTGGGCTTCGCTCATCTTCTCGAGCTCGGCCTCGGTGACGAGACCTGAGGAGATCGCCTTGGCCTTGATCCTCTCGGTGTTGAGGCCGCGGCCATTGTCGGCGATGCAGATGATGATGTGGCCGCCTTCGTGATAGGCGGACAGGCGAATGGTGCCCTGCTCGCCCTTGCCGCTCGCCAAACGCTCGGCGGGGGTCTCAAGACCATGATCGGCGGAGTTGCGCACCATGTGGGTGAGCGGGTCCTTGATCAGGTCGAGCACCTGGCGGTCGAGCTCGGTGTCGGCGCCGTGCATCTCCAGCTCGATCTGCTTGCCGAGTTCGCTCGAGAGGTCGCGGACGATGCGGGGCAGCTTCTGCCAGGCATTGCCGATCGGCTGCATGCGCGTCTTCATGACGCCTTCCTGCAGCTCGGCGGTGACGTTGGAGAGGCGCTGCAAGGGCACCTTGAACTCGGTGTCCTCGTTGCGGCGGGAGATCTCGAGCAGCTGGTTGCGGGTCAGCACCAGCTCGGAGACCATGGTCATCAGATGCTCCAGCGTATCCACGTTGACGCGGATCGACTGGTTGGCGATGCGGTCGCCCTCGCTCGCGGTCTCGTCGGCCATCGACTTCTTCGGCGCGGCTTTTTCCTTGGCGGGCTTGGCGGCTTCCTTCGCGGCAGGGGCCGGCGCTTCAGCAGCGGGTGCGGGCTCCGCCTTGGCGACGGGCGCAGGGACCGGCGCTTCGATCGCGGTCTCGCGGAACGCGCGCTCGAGCTCGTCGAGCGAGACTTCGCCCGGGCGCAGCGGACGCTCCAGGGTCTGCTCGATCAGCGAGCCCGTGGTCATCTCTTTGGCCGGCGCAGCGGCAACTGGTGCTTCCGGCGCCAGCGGCGGCGCTTCGGCAACGGGAGCTGCACCGGCCGCCATGGCGGCCATGCCCTGCTCGACCATCGCTTCCAGCTTGTCGATGAGGTCGCGGTCGTTACCCTCGGGCTCGGCTTCGGTCGCCTCGAGCCCGGCCAGAATCTCCTTGATGCGGTCGATCGAGGACAGGATCACCGTCACCGCTTCGGCGGTCACAGGCATGCCGTCGCGAAACTTGCCCATCAGCGTCTCGCCGGCATGCGCCAGCGCTTCGAGCCGCGGCAGGCCGAGGAAGCCGCAGGTGCCCTTGATGGTGTGGACCAGGCGGAAGATGTTATCCAGGATCTTGGCGTTGTTCGGCTCCTGCTCGAACTTCACCAGCTGATTGTCGACGGTGTCCAGGCTCTCGCTGGTCTCCGTCAAAAACTCCCGCAACAGATCATCCATGAAAACAGGCCTTCATACAGGGAGGGCGCGCACGAGGCGTGATGCGCCATTTTCCGAATGGGGCCAGCTTCACCGCAAAGCGTTTAATAATGGTTGAGTATGTGGAAAAGAACGGAACCAACAAAGAGATAAGGCGCTCCGGACAAGCCGAAGCGCCTCGTAAAGATTGGCTTAACCTCTGAGCGCGCGGTCCGCGCGTTTACGAAGCGGTAACGATGATGGCTTCACCCTCGGGCTTGAGCGTCACGGTGAGCCCGCAGGCCTGCGCGAGCAGCCGCGTATAATAAGGCTGGATCGCGTGCGCATCCGCGGCAGGTCCCCGTTCGCCGCTCAGGAGCTCGGAGATGTTCTGCGGCAGGCGCGCATTATGTCCGGTCGCGGTGATGCGGAAGCTCATCGTCTCGCCCTCGCCGATCGGATCGACCGTCAGCATGCCGCCGCGCGGGATCGTATGCTGGGAAACGACCAGCATGTTGAGCAGCAGCTTGACGCGATTCTTCGGCAGCAGGAGCCGCGGCAGATTCCACGTGATCGAGCACTTGCCGTCCTCGATGTGGCCCTTCGCCATGGTCTGGGCATCGCCGAGGTCGATCTGGGCGCCGGACGAGCCGGCGGCACCGAAGGCGAGACGGCAGAACTGGAGGCGGGCGGAGGCGGTCTTGGCGCTCTTGCGAATCAGGTCGAGCGCGAACTCGCGGTCCTCCGGCTTGGGATCGTCGTCGAGCACTTCGAGCCCGTTGACGATGGCGCCGACGGGGCTGATGAGATCGTGGCAGACCCGCGAGCACAGCAGCGCGGCGAGTTCGAGCATATCGGGAGCAGTAGCGGTCGCGGGCGACGAGGCGTCAGACATATAATGGGGTCCTGGAGGGTTCCTGGAATTGCACGGCGCTGGACGCCGCGAATCACGCATGCTTGACGGATGCTGCGGGTTCTAACATTCGCCAGCCGGTGACAGCTAGCTTGCGATAGGTTCGAAGCGGCCATAACAGCGCGGGCGAATCAACTGAGAGGGCAAGACTTGCCGATGAATGAGGCATGCAGGTGAGGATCATCGAGGCCGAGGCCGCATCCGGATTGATGGAGCCGCTCACCGCGCTGGTGGTAAAGGCGGGCGAAGCCATCCTCGCCGTCAACCGCGCGGCGATGCGGGTCGACGGCAAGCAGGACGGCTCGCCGGTGACCGAGGCGGACCTTGCCGCCGACCGCATCATCGCCGACGGCCTGGCCCAGCTCGCGGGCGACGTCCCGACGCTCTCGGAAGAGCGGACCCAGCTCGCCGCTCCGCCGTTCCAGGGCAGTTTCTTCCTGATCGATCCGCTCGACGGCACCAAGGAGTTCGTCGCCGGCCGTGACGAGTTCACCGTCAATCTCGCGCTCGTGACCCGGGGCGTTCCCTTGCTGGGGATCGTCAGCGCCCCCGCACTCGGGCTGCTCTGGCGCGGCATCGTCGGCCGCGGCGCCGAGCGCGTGCGGTTTGACCGCGCGGCCATTGGTGACGCCGAGCCGATCCACACCCGCAAGCTGCCGGCACCGGGCGCGCCCTGGGTCGCGGCGGTGAGCCGGTCGCATGGCGATCCCAAAAGCGAAGCGTTCATCGACAACAGGCCCAACGCGCTGAGAAAGACCTGTGGCTCGGCCGTGAAATTCGGCCGGATCGCGGAAGGCAGCGCCGACATCTATCCCCGGTTCGGGCCGACCTCGGAATGGGACGTCGGGGCCGGCTGCGCGGTCGTGACCGCCGCCGGCGGCAGGGTGACCGATGGCAAGGGCGGCGAGCTCAGCTTCGGCCAGCGGCGCGATACCGGCTTCATCATCCCGGAATTCGTCGCCTGGGGCGACCCGCAGGCGGTAGGCCGCTACTGACCGAGCTGCTCCTGGAGCGCCGGCCACCGCTTGCCGACCTCATAGAGGAAGCGCTCCGGATCGGCGGCGAAGGCGTCGCGATTGGCTTCCCGGCTGAACAAATAAAGCCGTTGCGCCACGATCGCGAAGAAGCGGGGGTTGCCGGCGACAGTGACGCCGCGGGCGATGTCGGCGGGGTCATAGCCGCCAAACTGTGGACCATAGACCTCGGGATGGGCCAGGAAGGAAGCCCGGTTGCCCTCATTCCGGAAGCGCCAGACCGCGCCCCAGAGGTTGGCCTCGAACTCGGCCGTGCCCTGCTCGGCGGCGCCGTCGACGAAATAGCCGACCGGGTCGAAACCTTCGATGGCGACGCCGCTGAACCGGTTGACGACGATCCGCTCGGTGGTGGCAGCCTGGGCCGGCAATCCCGGGCAGGCGATCCAAATGGCCGCCAGCAGGCCGAGGAGACGGCCGATCAAGGCAATTCCGGGGCGCAAAGGGCTATCTTCCTGCCGTTGTGCCGTCATAGTTGCTGCGGATAACATCCGAGTCGAGGGGACATCCGGCGCAACCTAGGGCCGTGCCTGTTGGCGTCAGGTTAAGGAAGCGATCGGATTCGATACCAGGGGTTCTTTTATGACTTTCGCATCACGCCTTGCTGCGCTCGCGCTTGCCGCGATGGTCGGCTGGATCGTGCCGGCCTCGGCCCAGCAGGCGCCGCCGCCCAATCTGCCGCCGCCGCAGCGCACTCCGACGCCCAGTACCTATGGGCCGGACGAGCTGGTGACGGCCGGCCACCGCTTCTTCGGCAACGTCTCGCGCGGGCTCGCCTCGATCATCGAGAAGGCGGTCAGCCAATGGGGCCTGCCGAACGGCTACATCCTGGGTGAGGAAGGCTCCGGCGCCTTCGTCGCCGGCCTGCGCTACGGCGAGGGCACGCTCTACACCAAGAACGCCGGCGACCTCCGCGTCTACTGGCAGGGTCCCTCGCTCGGCTTCGACTGGGGCGGCGACGGCGCGCGCACCATGACGCTGGTCTACAACCTGCCCGCCACCAACGCGATCTACCAGCGCTTCGCCGGCCTCGACGGCTCGGCCTACATCATCGGCGGCTTCGGCATGACGGCGCTCACGGCCAACAACATCGTGCTGGTGCCGATCCGCTCGGGCCTCGGCCTGCGGCTGGGCGCCAATATCGGCTACCTCAAATACACGCCGCGCGCGACCTGGAACCCCTTCTAGGGCTCCTTCCCATCCTGTGAGGGATCAAGGTTAACGACAGGCCGGGGCTGGCTTTTTGCCGGCCCCGCATGCATTGTCGTTGGTGAATTTTTCCTTAAGCTTCGGAGTTCTGGCCCATGGTCGAACCGATCATGTACCTGGCGATCGGTTTCCTGCTGGCGATGCTGTGCGGGCTTGCCATCGTGCCGCTGGTGCATAACCGCGCGGTGCGCCTGACAACGCGCCGGCTCGAGGCCGCCACCCCGCTGTCGATGGCGGAGATCCAGGCCGACAAGGATCAGCTCCGCGCCGAATTCGCCATGTCGGCGCGACGGCTCGAGATGAGCGTCGAGCAGCTCAAGAACAAGACCACGAGCCAGCTCGCCGAGCTCGGCAAGAAGAGCGACGCCATCAACCGCATGAAGATCGAGCTGGGCGAGAAGAACGCCACGATCTTCGCGCTGGAGGCGCGCGAGAAGGCGGTGAAGGAACAGCTTCGGGCCACCGAAGAGGAATTCGCCGCCAAGACGGAAAGCTTGCGCTCTGCCGAGAATGCGCTGACCGACAAGCAGCACGAGCTCGCCAAGATCAATTCCGAACTGTCGGACCGCTCGATGATGGCGGAGAGCCGCCAGGTCGAACTGGTCGCGGTGCGCACGCAGATCGAGGAGCTGAAGAACCGCGTCGGCGATGCCGAGAAGGAATTTGCCGCTACGCAAGCGCGCCTCGCGCAGGAGCGTACCGAATCCGAGACCGCCTCGCGCGAGCTCGGCGATGCCCGCGGCCGGGTCGAGAATCTGAGCCAGCGCGTCACCGATCTCGATCGCCAGCTGATCGTGCAGGTCAAGGAGGCCGAGATGCTGTCGGGGCGCGTCGCCGACCTCGAGGGCCGCCTTGCGACGCAGGGCAAGCTGCTCGCCGAGCGCGACTACGAGAACAACCAGCTGCGCCAGGCCAACGAGACCTCGGAGCGCACCGCCAAGGAGCTGCGCGTCGAGATCGCCGCCCTGAGCGGCGGCAAATCATCGGCCGCGTTCGAGGGGCTGCGCGCGGAAAAGGCCGCGCTGGAGGAGCAGCTCCGCTCCGCGCGCGACGAGCGCGCAAAGCTGCAGCGTGACATCAACGCGATCCAGCAGCAGGCGGAAAGCTCCTGGGCGACCGAGCGGATGGAGAACGCGCTGCTGCGCGAGCGCATCAACGACATCGCCGCCGAGGTTGCCAAGCTGGCGATGCAGCTCGAAGGCCCGAACTCCCCGATCGAGGCGCTGCTGGCGGCCGAGGCCGGCCAGCCGCCGAAGCCGGTGCCCCGCCCCGCCAACGACGCCACGACCAATGGCGCGGCAGCAAGCCCCCTGCCCGAGGGCGGCGGAACGCTGGCCGAGCGCATCCGCGCGCTCCAGGCCCACGCCTCCCGCGCCCGCCAGCAGGGCGCGTAAAGCGGGCCGAAAAGGCGGTTTCCCTGGCGAATTGCGTGATCGAGCAAGGTTTTCCGGATCCATGGCGCCTGGAAACTTGACACCTCAAGCCCGCACTTCTAAATCGCGGGCTCCAATGCGTCGGCCGGTCGAAAGTCCGGCCGCCTGCATGATGGTCCCGGGCGCATAGCTCAGCGGGAGAGCGTTCCCTTCACACGGGAGAGGTCCAAGGTTCGATCCCTTGTGCGCCCACCATTAAAACCCCTGTTATTCCAGAGCTTTTCGTAATTATGTCGCCTTGGCCTATTCGGCAGGTGCAGGCACGAAAAAGCAGAACTAAGCAGCAACACGCGGGGAATGACGGGGGAATTTGTTCTCGCCGTGTTCTGGGGTCAGAGGAGCTTTGCTCCTACTTCTTCATCCCATTCCAACTCGCATAACACTTCGGTATGCACCGACGTTTCCGCAGTTAAGTATTTGGCGTTCTCGGTCAGAAGCTTCCGAGCGGCCTCCTCCGCCTTAGCTTTCGAATCGCAGCGCTCACTGAAGCTTGCGATCACTTCTCCAGTCCGCTGAACCGCATCCCATTGCAATATCTCGACATGTGCGTACCAGACACCTCGTCCAGTGCGCCGGCGACCTTGAATCTCCCGATAACGGTCGGCGGCTTCGGCAATGCCGAGCCATAGCGGTCCATCCGCTTCGGTCTTAGCAATCTCGCGCGCCTCGAACGCAGCGCCCTTCAGAGCCGGCTCGCTTAGCCATTGGAGCTTGTTGGCGATGCTAATCAGGCTCGTCCTGATCTCGCGGATCGCCTCTTTGGCCTCGTAGGTCACTTTGGGAGGCTTCGGAGTGGACCCCTTGGCCCGCTCTATGCGAGGTTGGGCCGCGCTCTTACGCCGCCAGATATCATCCGCAATGGCCTCCAGGTCCTCCTTCGAGAGCATCCAGCGGTTCTCCCGCTCCCACTTCTCGCGATTGAGCTTAGGGGTGAGATCGACGATTTTGGTCTGCGGCTTACTCAGAGACTCTTCGAGCGCCATACCCGTTTCGAGCGCGGCGAAGCCAGAAGCAACCAGGTCCTTGTGTACCTGGCCCTTCTCATCGAACGTCAGGAAGCTCCCCTGCGCTCTCTCGATGCGCACCGGCTTCTTTCCCTCGTTCTCGATGATGACGTCAGCAACCTTCTGCTTAGTGCCCGCGTACTGCGGCATCGCATCTTTGCCTCGGATCAGACCCATCATCACGCGCTGCGAGATGCTCTGGAGGCCGTCCTCCGCAAAAAGATAAAACCGAATTGAAAGACCCATGCGACCCGCCCTGCCCGATCGAGCGGACATGTTTCCGCACGTCTTTGCGCCGGGCAACTCCTAAAAGATGGGAGATTTCCGACCGCCTGCGGCTTGCGCTGATGCGGTGCCCCATCTGTCGTGCAGGCCTGGCTGATCAGCCTGCTCTCGTCGATAAGCTCGACGGCGGGGTCTTCACTTGAGATTTCTGGAGGCGGCGTTTGACCGCGCGAATGACGCCTTCGACCGCCTCAATCGGACGCAAGCCGTAGCGGCTCGGGCGTCATGTCGGATCGCATACGATTTCCTCCGTCGTTTCAGCCGCGCCGGCTTGCACTACAGATCAATGACGATGTCGCCCTCGGGCCGCGAGCAGCAGATCAGCACGTTGCCATCGGTCGGCGCGTCGATCGGCTCCGGCCGATAGCTGATCGTTCCCGCCACAAGTCCGGACTCGCAGGCGTGGCAAACTCCGGTTCGGCATGACCAGCGCACGGGCACGTCACAAGCCTCTGCCAGGTCTAGCAAGCTCGGAAAGGACGCTTCCCACCGGACATTGAGGCCACTGCGCGCAAAGGAAACCATCGGTCCGGTGTCGGGAGAGCCCGCGGGCAGATGTGGCGGCGGGCGCGTGACTGGCGCAATGCCAGGTGTACTGCCCGGCTTGGCGCTAAACATCTCCGTACGAATGTGAGCGCGTGCGACGCCCAGCGCTGTCAATCCGGCAGTCAGAGCGTCCATGAAGGGTTGCGGCCCGCAGATATAGAATTCGGCGTCGCGGGGGATGTCGAGCTTCCGAAGCACTTCGGCATTCAGGTGCCCAGCAGCATCGAAGTCCACGTTGGGGCGATCTCCGGGATCCGGCGAACTGTAGCAGATGTAACTGTGCCGGTGGGGCAATGCGTCGAGCAGCAGGCGCGCCTCAGCGGCGAAGGGATGCTCGCGGCCGTTGCGGGTCCCGTACAACCACCAGACCTCCCGCATAGATACTTCGGCCGCGAGCACATGGAGCATTGCGAGCACAGGCGTCACGCCGATCCCGGCGCTGAGCAAGACGAGGGGCCTGTCGCCTTGCCGCAGCGTGAAACTGCCTCGCGCGGCGCTTGCCTGCACGATGTCGCCAACCTCGAGTTGGTCGGCGACATAGGAGCTGGCCGCGCCGCGCGCTTCCCGCTTGATGCTGACACGATAGGACGGCGCGGCGGGATTTCCCGATAGCGAATAGCTTCGCATCAGCGCAGGCGCGGAAGCCGGCCCAAACCGAAGTACAAGGAATTGTCCGGGAAGCGCGGCAACGACGGACTGTCCATCCGCCGGTTCGAGCACCAACGACGTCACCGCCTCGCTCTCCCGCAGTTTGCGCGCGACGCGAAACGGGCGGAATCCGCGCCAAGCCGGCGGCGGCCCGGACGCTGCGACAAGGCCGGGGTTTCCATTCGCCGCGCCATCCTTGCGCTGCTGCTCCAGCAGCGACTCAAAGGATTTCCGCCAGCCCGCGCTCAATGCCGGAATGCGCAGCGCTCGCTCCAACCTGTCGCGGGGATGACCCGGCGTGTAAAGCAGCGCGTTGATCTCGAAGACGGTCATGCGCTCGGCGCCGACCGATATCCGCGCAATCTCGTCGCCGGCCTCCACCTCTCCTTCCTCGATCACACGAAAATAGAAGCCGGGCCTGCCATGCTTGACCAGCAGCGCGGCCATTTCCGGTTCATTCATGCGAATGCCAACCCGGTAACAGGTGACGCGCGGCTGCGTTACTTCGAACAGCGCGACGCCGATCCGGTAGCGGTCACCGATGCACACTTCGGAATCGGCGAGGCCCTCCACCGTGAAGTTTTCACCGAATTGTCCGTAAGCAAGATCATTTCGACCAAGTTCGCTCCGCCAATACTGCAGGGAATCCAATTGATATACGAACACCGCGCGGTGTTCGCCGCCGTGGCCCGCAATGTCGCCTTGTCCGTCGCCGTCGATGTTAAGCCGGCGCACCATGCGCGGACCTTCGACCGGCTCTTTACAAACCCCGGTATGGACGGTTCTGCCCCGCCATGAGATGTCACGCGGCAAACCGACATTGACTGAAAGCAAGCGTGGCACTGTGGTTCTCCTCTCAGCTGGACGCTGGCAGGGCGACTTGTTCGTCGAGAGTTTAATAAATGTATGGTATGCACCTTTGCTCAGAAGTGTCGACCCGAGACGGGAGGCTGAGATGGATGATCACGAAAAGCTGTCTGCTTTGCACCGCCACTGGGATGCCTCGGACGCGGGTGAGTTCGAGGCCGAGCATGAAATCTACCGCGAAGATGCGGTGCTCGATTATCCACAATCGGCCGAACGCATCCATGGCCGGCGCAACATCCAGGAAAGCCGCTTCCTGCAGCCCAACAAGAAGCACTTTGCGGTGCGGCGGATTCTCGGGGGCGGGGATCTATGGATCACCGAGTTCGTCCTGACCTATGACGGGATACCGTCTTACGCGGTCAGCATCATGGAATTCCACGAGGGGCGCGTTGCTCACGAAACGCAATATTTCGGCGACCGATTCGATCCGTCGCCCTCGCGTGCGCACCTTGTTGTGCGTTCGGATTGATCGCCAAAATCTCGGGATCCTCCAATTTGATGGATGTCAGCTTTTGGGCCCGTTGCTGACCTTCGCGCGCTGAGCCGTTATGTCTGCTGCAGGAGATGAGCCGACCCTGTTGAAGCAGTCTGCCAAGGGCAGCTTCCAAACCGGACCAAACACCGGAGCATCCAATGCAATTGCATCCGTCACGCGACGGATGTATTGATGTCACGACTCACTTTCTAGTGTCATGCCTAATCAGTTTTTAGTGGAGAGCATGATGAAGACAGGAATTGCTACAGCGTCAATTTTCGCAGCAACGGTCTTGACTGCCAACGCTCAAATGCCCCGAATAGAGGTCTATCCGATCACTTCTGTCACTCTCAAAGACCCAGATCTTTTGGCTGGTCGAAGAGATGGGCAACTGGTGACCGTTGCAGGTGAGTTGCGCATCCCAAGAACTAAGACTGAAAAGTTGCCTGCTGTGGTCCTACTTCACGGCTCAGCCGGTATAGGGGCATGGATGGAGGATTGGTCGAAGGAGTTACACCAACTCGGCATAGCATCATTTGTAGTCGATAGCTTCTCAGGACGCGGGATCGTCACGACTGTCAATGATCAAGCACAGCTTGGGCGCCTCAACATGGTTGTCGACGCCTATCGGGCTCTCGACGTGCTGGCCAAGCACCCGCGAATCGACCCAAACCGCATCGTCGTAATGGGCTTTTCGCGAGGAGGACAGTCGGCACTCTACTCGTCCATGAATGTATTGTACGAAACGCTCGGCCCGGCCAACAACTTGCGTTTTGCAGCACACATTGCCTTCTATCCGGACTGCACGACGACGTATCTCAAAGACGGCGACGTGAGCGGCAAGCCAATACGCATCCTCATTGGCACGGAGGATAACTACAGTTCCATTGACGCCTGTCGCAGCTATGTGGATCGACTAGCAAAAGCGAGCAAAGACGCCACGATGATTGAGTATCAAGGTGCGCATCACAACTTCGATATTCCGGTCTTTAAGACACCCGTAGTTTCGAGGGGGGCGATTGTGGTGCGCCGGTGTCGCTTGGCGGAGGATAACGATCATACAATAATCAATCGTGAGACACAGAAGCCTTTCACCTATAACGATGCTTGCGTCGGAAGAGACCCGACTCTCGCTTATGACGAGGCTGCAACCAACCAAGCTCGCGTGTTTATAGGGGAGTTTTTAACGCAAACTTTTCAATGAGGCGGCTGCATTTCGTGCTTTTGCAAAGAGCGTCCACTTCGCCTACTGGGCCATCGCGTCAGTTGGCGCAGTGCTGCGACATGTCCAGTGCCGGGGGGGGGGACCGGAAGTCACGAACTCAGGTGCAGACCGACGCGATTGACCCAATGGAGACATCGCAGCCTTTGTGTTTGGTGCTATGATTGGGCCGCCAACGGCAAATGCAGCATCTAAGTTTAGGGGATTCCCATTGGGGCCTAAAAACGAGTCCGGACTTCAACGCAAGCCTCTCGTCGGCGAACGGGCTCTGGAACGTGCCGAGCGCTTGGCCAATCTGCTGGCCTCCATAGTTGAGTCTAGCGACGACGCGATTGTGAGTAAGAATTTAGATGGCGTTATTACAAGCTGGAACAAGGCGGCCGAGCGCATTTTCGGTTACCCGGCCACCGAGGCGATCGGGCAGCCCATTACACTCGTGATCCCGGAGGACCGGCTCAGCGAAGAACGGGAGATTTTAACCCGCATCCGACGAGGTGAGCGCATCGACCATTTTGAGACTGTCCGGCGACGTCGGGATGGTAGCTCAATCGTCGTTTCGCTGACTGTTTCTCCTGTCAATGATGCCCACGGCAACATCGTCGGCGCATCAAAGATCGCTAGAGATATTACCCAGCAGAAGCGAACTCAGGAGCAGATTAGCATTCTGGCTCGCGAGGCGGAGCACCGAAGCAAGAACATCCTCTCGAACGTACAGGCAATTATCAATCTTTCTCAGTCCGACACCTCCGAGGGTCTCAAGCAAGTGATCAGCGGGCGTATCCAAGCGATGGCAAATGTTCATTCGCTGTTTGTTGAAACGCGGTGGATAGGAGCCGAAGTCTCGGCGATCGCAAAGCAGGAGTTGGCCCCTTATCTCGAAGAGGGCCAGGAGAAGCGGATTGTGATAGAGGGGCTGCAAACGGTGTTAGAACCCACCGCTGCGCAGGCGGTTGCTGTGGTCCTGCATGAATTAGCAACCAATGCCACCAAGTATGGAGCGCTATCTAACGCAACAGGCCGGATAGAATTGGCCTGGTCGCGTACCGAGGATGGACAGCTGATGCTCCGCTGGACCGAATTGGGCGGACCCAGGGTAAATGCGCCCCAACGCAAGGGATTTGGTAGTCGCCTCATCGAAGGAACGATCAGCCCACTTGGCGGGAAGGTGCTCTTTGAGTGGCGCGCGGAAGGGCTTGTTTGCGAAATCGCCGTTCCGACGTGAAAATTCCAATCGAACGGGGCTTCGCTACCTTCACGGTGGCAACTTCTGCTCATGGCCCCTTAGCTGACCTGTCGATCTGCGCATCCAATGTCCGCTTGCTTGGGCGGCGCGGACGAAGCTATGCCGGAATCTGCAAGATGAATTAATGAGTGCACGCCCTAATCTAGCTCGAGCCGGATCAACTCCGATCGGCTCTGCGGTGGAAATGGAAAGGGCGAGACTTTGTTATCAGCCTCTCCCTTAGCCTAACCTAAACCTATAAAGCCCGGCATCCGACCGAAGAGCGCTAGAGCTTTGTCTGAGAATCAGGACACGGGGTCTTCATCTGCAATCTCTAAAGCGTAACGCCGCAACATGAAGCACGTCGATCTCCGTCCCTACGCCGATCCAGAGACTGCCGCGCGCAAGCTAGTCGAAATCGCTGCCGCCACGCACGCCGTCCAAGACGGCAGGATCTACATCGAGCGGATCAACTCGAAATTCGTTGCGCTCCTGAATGGCAGCAAGGGCCATCCCGAGTTCGGCGCCGGCCTCGCATACGCCAAAGAGCGCGGTTGGCTCGAGGTGCACGAGAGCGGCACTTACGTGAAGCTGATGCCGCCGGGAGAGGATCTGCTGGCTCGTTAGCGCGAAGGGCTCTCCGCCACCCTCGCTTCTCGCTTTTCCATCTGCTCCTTGACGTAGAGGAGGATCATTCGCCGGGTGTCCGGGTCAGTTATTTTCTGGAATGCTTTGAGCAGTCGCAGCATTTCCAGATCTTCGATTCTGTTCGACATTGCAAAAGCCTCGATGGAAAAAAGCAGCCGTCCACATCGGGAAAAACATGCAACACCTCGGGTGCTATGGGAACACAGAACTCAGTCTGCACGGTCCGCTTTCCACACGCTCGACGCGCAGTAGCCCGCGCGCGTTCTGGGCGGCTCGACGGAGTTGGCCCGTATCATGCGAGCGCTGAACCGGAATTGCGTCCCCGAACCCGAAGGGCAAAGATCCGCACTGGGGACGACGCAAGCTGAAAGGGACAAATGCGAGGCCGCCAACAGAGGCGCCCTAATTCAACTTCTGGCGTAGCCGCTTGATGATCTCCCGGAGATCGGCCGCATATTCCTCGACAATCCGACGCGCCTCAAGCGCGTCGGATTGGCTTCCTTACCTTCCTGCTTGTCAGGAGCGGGCATGACCTGGATGGTCCGCCCGGGAAGATCGGGAACTTTGATCTAGCTCAGGCATGCAACGTCCTTGGCGGTGCGGATATGCCCCAGCGCGACGGGCGAGTTCCTCAGGTCCTACGCCGATTCACAGCTGTTATCGACGGAATCGTCCCTTTGGGCTCGAAATAAGGGCTTCCATTCAAAGACGAGCCCGCCGACCGACGCGGCCTCAAGCTGGCGGTGCGGCCTGATGATCCCGAGAGGGGAAGGAGAGCTTTGATCCAGGGCCACGCCAGATCACTATTCTTGAGTTGTAATTCGTGGTAATGCACGCAATGCCACGGAGGGATAAACATGGACTCCGAGAAGCGGCCACCATCTTGCACCGATCAGTTTGACAAGCCACTTGAGCCTAAGTCGGGCTCGGACCGGTGGATAGACAGTTTCATGAAGCGCCTGATCGAAGTGTTGGATCGTATCGCGGGCAAGAAGTAAGGTCGCCGACTGAGTCGGCATCTTTAGTAAATGCCACCGCCAGCACCGCGCCGCGCGGTCAGGCCGACGTCTCACGTGTCAGACGGGCAATTTTTCGCGGACCGTCCCAAACCTCGACAGCAGGGTGAGCATCGAGCAACTTCTCGGCTCGTTCTTTGGCGGCTTCATCAGTAGGACTGTCGATTTCATACACCGCGCGCGCAACACCGGATAAATCGACTGCATACGCAACGTATCACATGGCATTTTTCCCCATTCAGGGAGATTCCGTTACGATTCTTCTGTGCTCGTGGAGTTCCTAGTGAGGACGGGAATTTGTCGCTTAGGTCGCGCTTCAGGCGCCGATCAAGATTTACCGATGGAACACGGGGTGCCGGTTGCTCGGCTGGTACGTGAGAAGGAACCAGGACAACAACGGTTGCCTATCTTGGACTCCGATCAGTGGAGTTCTGCGTATGGCCTCGCCGTCAATCATGACCGGGCGTGGTCGCGTTCAACACATGGTCGCGCGACGTGACAGATGATATCGCAGATGAACTGCGCCCGCGTTGCGCGGATGAAGGAGAGATGCCGGCGGCTTTGGCGGAGTTCTTGGATCAACATGGCGGCTGAGTGAGACATGCGCCCCAACCTAATGGCGGCGACGTTCTCTCCGTCGTCAGTGGTAAGGTCGTCTATCTCGCAGGTCGCGATCTTGCCGACCATGACGGCGGCGCCGATCACATCGCCGGGGGCGCTTCTCGCCCTTAGGACCTCTTGGCATCGATGACGGTCCGTTCGTTCTTGCAGACGGAGCAGATGCCAGCTCCCCGCGTGAAATCGCTCGTCGTCCCTAGCGCGGCCGTGATCTGAGCGGAATGCGCATGGGCCGTCAGACCGAGCGCATCTACAATACAGCCGTCGCAAATCGGTGCACCGTGAATGGTTACGTGGTCGTTTATGCGTTGAGCAACCAGGGCCATCCCGATAGGCTAATGCTTAGCGGTAAGCTTCGCAAGGGAGGGGCAAATGGCGGTAAAGAAAACGCACGTCTCGGTCTATGACGAGCGGGGAACGCGCGGGAAGCGAATAAAGACCGGTCAGGGTTGGCGGCTTGTCCGCGTCCGCGGAAACAAGCAGTTCGTGGGATCGCTGCTGAAGACCGTCAAAGTTGGCGATGAGACAATCGCGATCTTCCGACTCCGGAAATATTCAAACTGAGACACTGCCTGCGCTCCCGACGCCGAGGCAGCTGGTCATGCTGGAAAGGGAGCTCTGTTCCCATCGAACGCTCCCGACCAGTGCACTGTCAGCCTATTCCAACCAGCCTGGAAGCCAAGAAGCGTGAAGCTGCTCGCCCCGGCGAAAATCTCCTCGCCTTAATGGGAACGTCTCCGTTCCGAATGCTTATCCGGGAATGGACGAGTCGGAGCTCGCGAAGCTGGAGGCGCTGCCATGAAGCGCCATGCCATGAGCAAGTCTTTCGGTAATGGCGCCGGCCACGTTCTGCGCCGGCACAACAGCGCCATGCTGCAGTTCAGCTGGTACGGCAAGCCCGACGGATCGGCCAGATATGTCGAGCATGCCAACCGCTACGCCCGCAATGGCGTGGAGTATTCCAGCCTCGCCGCCCTCCTCCGCGCTGTCGAGGCCGAGCACGCTCAGAAGAAGCCCTGATATGGAGCGCGAGGGACAAAAGGTCAAAAGGACCTCGTACAGCGCAGCGATTGACTTGCAAAACGAATGGAGACGGCCCCGGTCCTGAGCTTGGAGGAGAGGATATCAGGCCGGGGCCGCTAAGTAGCGCCAGGCCCCGAGCTCGGACCAAGCGATGTGGACTCATATCAAGGCGCACCGCGTAGTTCTGTTCGCTTCCGCACTGTTCCAGGCAGAAACTCGCACGGGCAGCGGCTTCCAACGAACGGGTCTGCTAGGACGGGAACGATTGACCGATTGCCAAGTTTTCCCGATGCCCTTCGGTAGGGCAACTCGAACGGCCCCCGGCTTCCCAAGCCCCCCTGCGAGCCGGGGGCCTTTTTCTCGCGCCGATTTAGACACCAATCCACATTGGTTATTGCCGGGACCGAATTTTTCGGGAAAACTCGGCAATGCCGGGGCTGGCGAAGCGATTTCATTTCGGAATTATTGAGACCCGGCAGGGACCGCTGTTCAAAGCAGCGGTCCTTTGTTTGTGAAAGCCTACTACTCTTAGCGTTGCATCAACGCGAGAAGCCGTTGTCGGTCTTGCTGACGCTGGCGCTGGACCCCGCGCATTATTTCGAGTTCGGCCTTGGCCTCACCGACATCCTGCCCCTCTCGTTTCAGATCAAATATAAGCGCCTCTTGCCTGGCCATCCGTCGTTCCGCTTCGACGACTTCATGTTCCAGTCGCCTCAATTCATCGAAGAGCGCATCGTTGAACATCGAACCGGCGCCACGCAGAAGAGAGACACTACCCCGCACAGCCTTTCGCCGCTGGAAGGTTGCCTGACAGAATGCGCCAAGCACAGCGAAGCTAGACCCCTGGGAAAACCTAGTGTGTACACTTTTGAACAAAGGCGATGCCTTTTTCGCGATCGGACGCCGCGAGCGAAGACTAAGACACCATATGTCGCCGGACTTCACCTGGCTGCATGTTCAGTGCGGCGGCGGCGCTCGCGTCTAGCTCTCGTTGAATGAGGCTGGCTGTCCATCCCTCGGGGATGGCATCGAGCACGTAATCAACCGCCTTGTCGCGTTCGGTCGCGGCGAGCCAAATCTGGCACTCGCCGTTGTCAGTGATCACCTGAACTAAATGAACCCGTTGCATGACGGCCTAATGCACCGGTTCGGGCTTGGTTTCTTAAGGACACGCCCGCGCGGGCCAGGATTAGACACGTCCGGAGTGGGTGCCACTTTCGGACAATCGTTATTCTTTATTGGTGGTCGTAAAATCGGGCGGCCTCCGGGCTAATCCCCAGCCTCGGTGCCCCGGAGCGCAGGCGGCCTCGCCATGTGTAACAGCGTTGGCGGGGCCGCTGCGCGTCTGAGTGGCGCCCGCACGGACGAGAGCCGCCAAACTGTGTGGCGGCCCTTTTCTGGCGCGGCGCCATCCACTCCACCTTGGAGAGACTATCTGGCCAGGAACGACTCTCCAGCGGACAGGATTAGGTTTTGGTCTGTGGCGATACCAGGTCTCGCCATCCACCCGGGACGGCCCATCGTTCGACAGCGAGCGGCGGGCGCTGGCCTGTTTCCGAGCGCGGTGGTCTAGTTTTGATTTTCGCAGTGGCTAATTTGAATTGTGTCCACTATGGAACCGACAACCGCGCATCGGCGTATTTAGATTAAGTTCCAGTAAGCCCCACGGATTAGGACCCGTATTGGAGGTTGCGATGAGTGAGCGGCGTCGGTTCAAGCAAACAAGCACACTTGAGGTCCGTCTAGCCGAAGAAGCAATTCGCCTACGTGATGAAGCCAAATCGCTTCCACCTGGGGCGGCTCGCGAGGAGCTGCTGCGAAAGGCGCGACAGGCGGAAACCGGCTCGCACATGAGCGAGTGGCTGCGCTCGCCCGGCCTACAGCCGCCGAAGTAAAGCCCATGCTCATCGCGTTTCCCATTGCGCTTCCGCTTATAGTGTAATGGGAGGCGCAGATGGATCATCGCGGAATAGAATTTTCGGTCGTCCAATCGCTTTCTCCCAAGGGGTGGAAATGGATTGTTTACCTTGGCCATATGGAGAAGGTTGGAGGCACGCACTTCGATCGCCAGAGCGCAATTAGGCGAGCCAAGCGGTTCATCGACGATTATCTTGCGAAGAAGGAATGTCCAGAACAGAAGTAAGGCCGCCTCAGTTGGCGGCCTCTTCATTCATCGAAGCCCTCTGTCACCGGCGTAAGAGGGTCCCAAGTGCTTACTCAGGCGAGCAGCGACCCCGCCAATGCTGTTACACATGGCGAGGCCGCCTGCGCTCCGGGCCGGTTGGAGTGCGACCCGAAGCCGACAGATATTACTGCTGCATGCTTCAGGATGCTAATGCTCCAAAGGAGCACTCAATTAGGATTGTCCTAATCTGGCAGCACGCGTGTCCTTATTACGAGGCGCTCCGATTTGCAGTGTGCTTCCAAACGGTCGGCCCCGCTGTCCGCTTGCCGAGTTCGGCGGAGCTGTTCAAGCCCCTCTTCGATCAATCGGAGATCATCGTGAACGTACTTGGTTGCAGGGCCGGACATGGATTGGAGCAATTCGCGCCGAAGATCTCTCATATCTTCCAGGGCCTGCTGGTTCCTCAAGCGGACGTAAACCGAGACGACTGCTTTACACGACATGGCATTCCCAGATTGAACGGCAGTGGCAAGATGGAGCGCCCAGCCCGCCCGGCTGTGGCGAGCTGGGACTTAGTCGGCAACAGTCTCGCGAAGGAGGGCACACAAGACTGATCATTGAACTGGCCTTCGGGGCGCTCGTTCCTAACAGCGATGGCGTCTCATCGGCCGAGCCGCCGCTCAGCCTTCTTGCGGCTGCTGCCGACCTTCTATCGCTTTCTTCACCGCGGAATCTTCCTCAGCGAACCTCGTAATCCGGTGCGGTCCTAACTAGGAAGTCGCTCATTAAATTTAGGACACGGTATCTTTTTGGACTGCGGAAGTGAATCCCGAGCAGGAGGATGCCAACGGCGCGCCGCATTTAGTCTGGTGCGTCGGGCGGTCTCGGTGCGTCTCGGATCCAGCCCCCAGAGATGCCCGGGGCCGTTCGTACTCCGCAATATCGGCGGACTCATCCTCGAGGAGTTCCGCGACGGTGCGGCCTTTCGCGAGACCGACGAAGGCATCGACCATTCCACGCTGATCGACGACCTGCTCACCGGGCAATATGACCGGGTGCTTCGCGTCGTCGCGTTCAACCCGGTCGAGGGCTGGTCGCGCGACGCATCCGAGGACATCGCGCGCGAGCTCGAGCGCAGGATGGCTGCTGAAGGTCACGAGATCTCGGACGCTCTGAAGGATTTCATCGAGAGCCAGCTTGGCCGCTCGATCGGCGTGCAGCTAGCGCTTCCACTCCGGTCCTAAAGCACCAGACACACCAACCAGACCGAGAGCGAGCAGCAGACCGCAATTCCAAGGTATGGCAATGCAATTGTCATCGGTCCCTCACTGACGAAATCCCGACGCTCAAATCGAACGCAAGATTCGCATATTCGCGGCCGCGTGACTATCTCGTTCTCATGCCCAGCACATTCGAGTTTTGCCTACCGACCGCGGCCAAGGCCGTCCCCGATGGCCCCGACTGGTTCCACGAGATCAAGTATGACGGGTACCGCCTGCGCGTCGAACGCAGCGGCCGCAGCGTGCGCCTCATCACCAGGAACGGCCACAACTGGACCGACCGCTATCCCTGGATCGTGCAGTCGGCGCTGCGCAACCGCGAGCAGCAGTTCGTCATCGACGGCGAGGCTGTGGTGCTCGGCGTCGACGGCGTCTCCGACTTTGACGCGCTGCACTCGCGACGGCACGACGAGGAGGTGCAGCTTTACGCGTTCGATCTCCTTGCGCTCGGCGGCGAGGATCTCAGGCCCCTGCCGCTGGAGATGCGCAAGACCAACCTCGCCCGGCTGCTCCGCGGCCGGCCCGACGGCATGTTCGTGGCGCCGTTCGAGAGCGGCGCGATCGGGCCCGATCTGTTTCGCGCGGCCTGCGACCTCCGCCTCGAGGGCATCATCTCCAAGCGCCGCGATCGCCCCTACATCGCCGGCCGTACGCGCGAATGGGTCAAGGTGAAGAACCGGACGCATCCGGCCATGAGCCGCGAGTTCTAAGTCCGCTCACAAACGAACACCGGAAGTCTCGCGGCTTAACTGTGATCGGTGGCTTGCGACCCGTAGGAGGGCGTCATTTCTGGCAGGACTCAAGTCCTCCCCGTCTCTTTTCTCCAATGCGACGCTGGAGAGTTGTAAATAGGTTTAGCAGCTTCTCTCCGTTTAAGTCGCCGTGCCCATTGATGAGTCCAGAACTCGCGGAGAGAAACCAAAACGGGGCCTTCCGCTGCGAAAAATGATGCGCTCGTTCACAGACGGTGATCTCCCCGCTTTCGGCTATCGAAGCATTGTGGGTCAAAAACGATTCGGAATTTCCTATCGTTGTTAGGGCGTTTCGCCACTGATCAGGTCGGACCTGATTGGTTGTTACTGTGCCACCCAGGACGCCGAGCGGGAATAAAATTCTAGTTGCCCAGTCCGCTTCTGATCCCACTGCCACCATGACAGGGGAATAAAAAGGATCGTTTGGATACTCGGACCAGAGGGAATGCAAAGATGCAAATCGCGTTGCCTCAATAGCTGGGTTTATTAAAACCACCAGGTCCCCGAACCCCGCAACCGAAGGGGCGAGCCTATTGTGAATCACATCAGCTCCATAGCGGAGCGCAAAAGACTGAGAGTTCGCTTGAAAGACGATCAAACCTCCGAAGCTATGGCCGATTACGTACATCTTTGGAACCGGTCCCTCCGACAGTTGCGTATCAAGCGCCATTTGTTGGTCCGCCTTAACCTGCCGCAAAGTTGCAAAGAATTCCTGCACGGCCCCTGATGCAATTCTGTGGGCGGCAGCTTTTCGCGACCAAAACGTAAGAACGTTTAGCGGGAAGCGAAGCGTTTCCCCTGGCCAGCCTATGAATACGCCGACAACTCTTCGACCATTGCTTTTCTCTGCTTCCAATCTCAGAAAATCCCTGAACTGATTCACATGAGCATCTTTTGGATGGGCGTTGTGCTGCCATCCATGGACGAACACAAAGACTTCAACTTCAAGCGGGGAGGCGTTAATCGTGTCACGAATGAGTCGAAGGGCTTTAAAAGATTGCCGCTGATCAAAATAGGCGCCTTGGTCATCAAATTCGACGAATGCAAGAGGTGGCCCGCCGACTTCTTGCTCGACTGAGCCGCAAATATCGTCCGGGCCACACTTTGGTCCAATCTCGTGAAAGGACCTATTGGGGGTTCTGTGAAAAGCAAAAATTATACAAAGAAGCGCAAAAAGGGCGGTGATACGCCTACGTCTAGATCTCAATAGTCGCCGAAGCGAGCGATGAGTGAAAGCGAGTGTCGACGTCAATAGACGAACAATATTAGACTTGAGGAAGAGAAAGGATCGTAGCGCGGATTTTGACCAGATCATTGGTTCGGCTCGCTGCTCGACGAGGATCTCTCCCCCACTCATTCTCTGTATGCAGCTTTAGCTAGCGGTCCCGTACCTCGTTGGCCCTCGCTGCCGGTTCATCGTAAGCGGACTATGGCGAAGCCGGCAGGCTGTGCATCGTCCCAGGTCGGCTAGCCGCGCCTACGTGTTTGATCCCGCCAAGGTCGGATTATGTTCAGGGTATACGTGCGCCGTCATAAGTATTGCAATTCTGACCCGTGCATTGGACGACGAGGGTGTTATTCGGCCAACAGTCATATTGCTGAAGAGTGCCGGCTGGAACATAGCGGACCACAAGGTTGAAACGGACCCATTGCCCTGTTGGCCTATTCTTAGGAACGACAGCATAGAGGCCCAGACCGTCTTCACCAGTCCTTTGAATTGATCCGTTGAAAGTAGACGGGCCTGTGATCGAACCATTCTTTATGTCGATCGCAGCCTTGCAGATTGTGTAACCGTTCGGGGAGTCAAATTTGGCGTAATACTCCTCGCCAGGATGTCTATCAATGCGAGCAGTCGTTGCTACGTTTCCTGAGCGATAGTATTGCCGCGACTGCTGCGCCGCTGCGCGGATGGCCGCGGCTTGGCTCGAGCAGTCAACTCCATACGCTGCGCAGCCGGCTGTTATAAGCGCTTGTGCTTCTTGCGAGCCCAACTCCTTCCAAGTTTTCAAAAGGAAACCGCCACCTTCCCATGCTTGGAAGGTTTCTGGGCGATCGATCGGCTGAGCTGAAGCGGAAACACTGATCCAGAGAAAGGTAGCAATCAACGTCGCTAGACGAAGCATGGGACATCTCCATTTAGGAAGTTGCGCACTCTCCTCATGGCAAGCTCAGGAACCGTCCACGTCGGAACGGCCGAATGCCATGACTATAGTTTTTGTTTCACTCTCTATCTCGGCGAGCGTCACGCCTTCCGGTGCATTTGCGGACTATCTGCTCCAGGTCGTGCCGAGTTTGAAATCTAGACTCTTGCCATCCCCCGATAACACGGCCTCCGTTCCTGGATTGCCCCACTTCTGCACCCAAAACGTGCGACCGGACCTAAATTCTCCCACGGCCTGATGGTCGCATTCATTGATAAAATGCAGTGTTGAACCGTCTTGTATTACGCGCGGGTCCCTAACTACCTGACCGCACCCGCCGCAACCCCTTGTACATTTCCAGTCTCCTTCAATTGACGGCGCTGTCCCTTGCGCCGAAGCCGAATTCGCAGCAAAGGCCAAAACTATCGCGCTAAAGAGCAGCCTGAGTTGCATGTTGATCTCCCCGAGAGATTGTAGACGGATATTCTACAACCAAGAAAAGTCGCAAGACTATCCCCTGAACCGTTTGCCGCTGACGATTGCGGAGTACCCCGAAATCGCGAGCGACTTCGGAACTCTAAAGGAAGTTTGCCGGAAGCAACTGATGTCGCCGGTTGGCCCAACGCGGACCTCTAGGGTGAGGCACGCTACGCGCCGCTATCACGGGCGGAGCGGATCTTAGCAGATCGAAAAAGGCCGACATCGGGAGGGATATCCGAGCTGGTCGGTCGCCTCAGCCAGCGATCAATATCTGAGACGTGGGGACGCGCTCACCGGAAGCTACTCGTCGCTCTAAATCGTTGCGGGCGGTCTCCGGCAGCGCCGAAGACGAAAGAGCAACCAAGGCGCGCCATGACAGCCGACAGGTGATTTCGTCTCGCTCGCCATAGTACCGGGCAACGCGCATCAAATCGGAGATTCTGGAGGCGTCAAGGTCGCACTTTGCGCGCGCCAGCTCGCCGAACTTCCGGTTATTCGGTGTCTGCTCCCTTAGGGCTAAGAGCTTGCGCCCGAGCTCGATTTTGGCTTGGTTCTCAGCAACACGAGTGACCGAGCGCGGCAACTTCTTCTCGGCCCTCGGCCGCTCCTGCTTTGGTGGCGCGGCGAAGATGATGGCCAGCTCCCGGAAGAGGCCAGCCGCCACGCCATGGCGCTGTGGGACGGCCTGGCGGTTCGCTCGGGCTTGAGCGCGGATTTCCCCTAGGTCGATTGAATCGAGGGCATCGAGCCACGCCAAGCCTTTCTGAGGCCATTCTGGATGGGCCAGCATCACGTCGCTCAGCCCTCGCAGGACGAAGTCATTCACATGGGATGAGTTGCCCTCGGTCTCTAGGAGCGTCCGTAGGAGCAGGACAAAGTGCCCTTCGCCATGATCTTTGTAGAGCGCATGGAGGACCGACTCGGCTTTCGTTTGCCCTGGCTGAAGGCGCTGATTTGTTGGGATGATTTTCAAGCCCAGCTCGGCGCAGAGCTCCCGCACTCGCGAATAACGGGCCAGTTTCCTGCCTTTCCGGCAAGCTTGGGCGGCTCGGGGCGCTCTGTCCGGCTCTAGCTGCATCAACTTACGCTCCTGATCAGTTCTCTTGCGGCCCGCATCAACGCAGATACCTCTCGCCGTCTCCCGATCGCCTCAGCCGAGTAATATCCGTGCTTGAAGTTGTGCTTGTTGCCCTTTGGAGCTCCGGGCGATGGTCCACCATGCATCCTGCAGCGACCGTTAGGCATCGCGAGCGACTGGCACGGCTTCCCGCTCCTGGTTTTCGCTCCGCATCGCATGGGGTTGATCCTCCAATTTCCCAAGCCCCCCGGCCCCCTGGGCTTCCACAACACCAACTACAGCCTGTCCGCCCGCGTGGACGTGCACATGCTCAACGGTCACCTTCTGCTGCCCCTTGCCTCGGTGCCGGTTAAGCGCCTCAAGAAGGGTGGCAAAAGTGCGGGAGAGCTTGTTGGCCTGCGTGAGGGCTTCAGAGCGCCCCACGAAGGGCTGTTCAGGGAGCATCGCTCTCCGATGGCATTCCATAGCGGCATTGTGTGTGCCGATCATCTGAGCCATCAGCATCCCCTCGAACTCGTCTTGGGGCTTCATGCAAAGCAGGCCGACCAGGACGCCCTCTTCCCGCTTGGCATCGTCAGCCGCCTTGTTCGTCTTCCAAAGTGTAGAGATTGCCTGACTGGCTACGATCTCATTCCAGTCGTCAGCTTCGGACCCTCCGAAGGGTTTGAGGGCTCCCTTGAGGGCCTTACGCAGGTCCAGAAATATCGTCCTCGGTATAGCCGCGATTGGGTCATTCTCCTCCGGTTGCTCGGACCCCGACGACGGGGTTGTCACGGGAGCAGAGGCTTTCACCGGGCGCGCACGAGCCTTCTTGGGCTGCGCCGAGCCTGCTTTTGTCTTCCGCTTGGGGGTGGACGCCATTGGAGATGCTTTGATTTGCTTTACATGCCGAGCCGGTCAGCGATGGCCAGGATCAGTGCGCGGTTCTGCTGGTCCGGCGTATAGTGCTCCCACTGGCAGCGCTGTTGATCTTCCGCGCCTTGATTTCGATCGCAGCCGCCATCTGGGCCATTTCAGTCGTTGCTTCGTCGTGCGCCTCGATGGTTCTCTCGGTCACCTCGACCAACTTCGGCATTTGCATGGGCTCGAGCAGGGCTATATCGAACCCGAGGATTTGATGTTCTCGCCTGTTGGCGGCGATGCGCTTCTGCCCCGCCTCGATCTGCTGCCAGGCAGCCACCGCTCGGCGGTGGGCGGCATTGAGCTGCCCCATCGCGTCGTTGAGAGGCTGCGCCGCCTTAGACTTTGCCACCTCAGCAGCACGCTGAGCATCGAGCTTCCTGAGCCTCAGCAGGTCGTTGTGGCTATAGCCTCCGATGTCTACGCTTTGCCCAAAGTGTCCGCGGACGCGGGAAACTATCGCGTCGTATTCCGTCCGCTCGGGATTTTGATACATCTTAATTCCTTGTTCCGTTCACTGCCGTTCGAGCAATCATTGTGATGGCTGCGCCGATGTGCTCGCCGTCTACGCCGCTCAGCATTCCGTAGAGGAGCAGCAGGAGTTGGTCCGGCATGAACCAGGCTCTTAGCGCTAGCGCTGATGCCACTTCCGCTTCCAATGTCCTTGCCCGATCCCATTCGCTCTCCGGCAATCCGGCGGAAATCAGTTCTTCATCTGTCAGTCTTGGCGGAATGGCGCCTACCTTGGCTGCCAACAGCAGAGTGTCGAGAAATCCACGCTCGACATCACCTAGATCACCGAACATTCCCATCAAGACGTGTGCCAGGAAGAACGGCGAGCCCGCGTCTAGCGAATAACGAACCGCTTCCCGGAAATGTTCACGCCCTGCCAGGTAGTCGAGCTCAAAGAAGGCCGTTCGATCGGGTACCCAGTATCGGATAATTCCGCCGGTTTTCACGAATGAGGGCAATTGACCCGCCGACGCGTCAGCTACATCTTGAGGAGTAAGACGGATCAAGTGCATCGCCCTCCAACACTGGAAAAGGCCCTAGCTGCCGCCATGTCCCGAGAACCGATCCTCACCCGAACCGGCCGCGTGGTGGTCCCTGCGATTGCCCTGTCGTTTGCGGTCATGGCCTCGGCGCGCGCTCTTGGTTTCGAAGGCACCGTTTTGGGTACGCTTGGTGTTCTGTTCATAACGCACATCATCTCCGGGATTGCGAACGCGATCTTGGAGTATCGGCGTCGTCAAGAAGCCTATTGCGCAGAGCTGGACCGGATACGGCGGTGGCAAGAGACGCAGCCTGACCCACTTGGTCGAGACGTTTCTGAAGACCAGACAACCTTAGACGGTCGGATAAAAGCTCTCCTGTCAGGGCATTGAAGTTGTGGTCGCCAATCTTGCGGGTGAGAAGCGGCGCGATCTGGCTGTACGCGTCGGAGTAACGCTGAGCCCTTGCCCCCTCTAGGATCGTCTGGGGTTTCATCCACTCAGGAATAAAGGAGGCTGGCCTGGTGATATCCAGGTTGGACACATAACCCATTTCGCTCGGGGTCGGCAGCATCGCGCCCACGCGCTCTCGCTTCGGCGTAGTCTGGCTACCGCCGATTACATTCTCGACTTTTCCCTTACCTAGGACCTCCGCCTCGAGGTCGCCGACCAACTTGTCGGCTCGCTTTTGTCCGAAGAGCAGCTCTAGCTTCTGCCGTCCAGACTTGCTGAGCAGCATGTTGCGAGCTGTCGTGTCGCCGCGTACGCTGTTGTCAATCACCTGCTGAATGGCATCGCGAGCGCCCTGGAGGCGAGCTGCGCGCTCCGGCGTCGAGAGATTGATCAGCTCATGCGCAAGCTCATCGTATCGAGTGTTTCTCGCAAAAGTCTTCTGGCCCTCCTCGATTTGATGAAGCAGTTCTGACTGCTCCGCAAACTTCTCACGTGCCTTTTGCCAAATCTTGCCAGCCGGTGTCTTGTCAATCTCCGAGAGAAGCTCACCCTTCAGGTTGAGCAACTCGCGCGCCAGCTCTTTGTCGGGCTTCGTCCGATCAAGCGCTTGAGTGACACGGCGATCGAGACCGCGCTTCACATAGTCCCAAGTTTCAGCGGTAGGAAATTCTTTCTGCGGCCCACCAGTGAAGAACTTACGATTAATGGGCCTCCCAGAGATCCCGGAAAGCTCCTCCGCCAAATCGAACGCACCGGCCTTTTCCAACCGCGGAATAAGCGCCTTGATCTCCTCGGTCGGCTGCACCGCCATGGTGCGGAACTGATTGTACAGCGCGTCGGTACCGCTACTCCGCGCCTTTTCAATCGCTCTGGTCATGTCAGCGATCGGCACATACGGGACAGTGTTTTGGTCCAGCGACTGCTCGATGCGCTGCGCTTGCCCCGCAGCGCGCTGCCTATACGCATCCCGGACAACTTGCTTGTGAGGACCGGGAATGTCCGCGAGCCCGCCAGCAAGGTCTGTGGTGGCCTGGTTCACGTCCGCAAGCATGCCGGCGGGGCCGAACTTCCTTTGTGCCTCGGCGATTGAGGCCGGAGTCTCGCCCTCCAAGGCGTTCACGAGCATGTTGCGGCCAACAGAATTGACACCAGCCAGTTCGCCCGTTCGCCGTGGGAGCCACTGCATTAGCTTATTTGCCCCCGACGAAATCGCCTCGCCGGCCATGGGCCCGATAGCGCCGCCCACCATCGCGAGCGGGACAGGCCCCAGGAAGCCCTGATCGAGCGGGTTGTTGCCCTTCAGAAGCTGGTTCGCAGTTTCGAGCACTCCCATGCCTCCAGCGCCCTGGTAAACACGTGCGCCAAGTGAGTTGCCCTTAAGCCCCATCATCCGCGCGCCGATACCGGTCTGAGAAGCCGGGCCCAACAGCATCATCGCGCCTGCAACGTCAGCAGCGGTTGAGGCGACCGGATGCTGTTCGGCGTACTGGTGGTTAGCTTCGTCCTGCTTGGCCAGGTTGGCTTGGTACCTATCGGCAAAATTCGGCTCACTACCAGGCCGCTTCTCACCTGTGACGAGATCAGAAATTGTCTTCGGCTTCACGAATAGCGGCTGAATGGCCGCGCCGGCTGCCGCCGTTGCCTTATCGAACAAGGGCCCTACGATCGGGATGCTGGACACCATCCGGTTATTGAAGCCGGACATGTCGGCCACGTCGCCACGCGGCCGTGGACGTTCAGCTGCCTTGACCTTAGCCTTTTCCACCGGCGCAGCATCAGCCTTGCGCTCGTACCGACTGAAAACATCGTCATCAGTCGCTGGGACAGATGAAGCCTTCGGTTTCACATCCCGCGAATAACGATCAAAGATATCGTCACTCACGGTGCACGTCCCCTAGCAGCTTCCACTTCTCGGCAATCCGCATGCCTTCCTTGACCTTCTCACGCTCGGCCTCTGGCAGCTTGCGAACGGCCTCCTGGCCCTTCTTGTCCATGATGTCGTAGACGAAGGCGCGCGGGTCCTGCTTCGTCGCCCACTGGAGCATGAAGCGGTTGAAGGTGCCGGGCTGGGCCTTGCCCGCCTGCACAAGGTCGTTGAATTCGAGCGCCGCGGCCTGCTGCATGCGCTCGATGCCAAGCGCCACCTTGGCGAGCTCCGTCGCGGAGAGCTTGTCCATGTGCACGTTCGGGTTGGACGTGACGGCGGTAGCGAGGCCATCGTTCGTCTTTGGCCCGAGCGTCGCGGCAGCCTGCGAGGCATACTGCGTGAAGTACTTTTTGAGCTCGTTGTAGTCCTTGATCTTCTCTGGATCGATGCCGGCGAGTTTGCCGGCACCTAGAGACTGCGCGGTCGATTTGACCTCGTTCCAGCGGTCCGACAACGGGCCGATATCTTCTGGACGCATGCGCTCTAGGATAGGGATCGACTGACGAAGCGGATTGATCCGCTGAGCATACCTTCCCGCGTTAGTCATCGCCTCGTTGTAAGACTGAGCAGCGCCCGTGAGAGCCGTTTCCTCGCCTGGCGCAAGCTTGGTTACCGGCCGCGCCGCGCTGAAGCGATCGTTGAAGCTGGGCGCCTCGTACACACCAGACTTCACGCCCTCCTCGTCTCCGACCACCTTGGCGCTGGAGGGGACCTTGGCGCGAGCAGGAGCGCCATTGGCCGCTGGGACCGCACCACCGGCGGCCGGAGCCGCGGCGACGCGCGGCGCGCGTGCGGGCACCGCTGGGGCCGCAGCGGGCGGTTGAATGGGCGGGTTGCCATACGTTCCCATCGTCGTCTCTCGTCCGTAGTTCGGACTGTTGGGATCGCTATTGATAGTCGGCTGCCCAGGCGGCAGGGTGTTGGGGACGTAGCCCCGATCCTCGATGTAGTTCTTGAACGAGGGCAGGCCGACTAGCTTGTTGCCGCCACCAGTCGCCATAGCTTCTGTCTCGCCGATATAGGCCTTGCCTTTCTGCCAAGCGTCGAGTGTCTGCCCGTGCACATTCCTGATCGCTTGGGCCTGCATGCGAGGATCTGATGGGAACCCTTGCATGAACTGAACGGCGTGCTGGGCGGTCATTGCATCGCCTTTTGTCAGCCGACCAAGAGTGTCCCAAAGCTTGCCAGTGACATCCTTGGTGCCGAGATCAGGATCAGCCAACAGCCCCGATGCCGCGTTGTTGACCATGCCGAAACGCTCGGTGGCGAGCTTGATGTTGTTCAGCTCGACCTCTTGCCGCGCCCTCTGAGTCGCCAGGAGCTGATTCTGAAAGTCAAAGGGCCCCGCATTCATCGCATCGCGATACAGAGACGTGTCGAACTGGCCGAAATCTGCCATCGGTTAGCCTTTCAAATCCTCTGATTTCCTCTAAGCGTCGCGGTGGCCGCTCGTGGCCGGCAGTAGCTATCATCGGGCATTTGCCGTGCCGCAAGCGCGGCCAAGACCAAAACAGATGACATTCCTGGGCTCCCTAGAACTTCGTGTTATCGACCACCAGACCAGTGGTCGGCGCACCCGCATTGTTGATGGCATTTGTGCACCCGTTCGGATTTATCCGCCCCACCACCGTCACGTTAGCGGCACTGCCACCTTGCCTAGTGATAACTGAAGTGCAGTTGGAGCCGCCGGTCACGCCAAAGATCTCCACGGTGGTATTAGCCCCAGGAATGTTGACGAAGATCGGTGTGGCGACGTTCTCCGAATGCCAGCCGCGGATGCTGACGATGCCGCCGGTGGAGATCAAGATACCCGAGCCGGTGTAGTTCGTCGCGCTCTCGACGATGGTATCGGTGAAGGTGATTGCGGCTGCGCCGTAGGTGACGGAAACGGCTTGAGCATTGACTGAGGAGGCGCTCGTTGTGCAGAACAGGCCTCGAACGACGAAATTGGCAGCGCCGCCGAAGCCGGTGTCGCCGAGCAGGCACATACGCTTGCCGGCGTAGATGGTAACGTTCTCGACGATGACGCCCTGCTGCGAGTTGTTGGTATAGAGCATGGCCACGCCGGCATTCGGCGTGCCATTGCCTGTGAACAGTTGGATATCGCTGATCCTACCATTGAAGCAGGCGCGCAGGGACGAGGGATTACAAAGGGTAACGAAGTGTGTGCTTGGGCTGTCGCTGTCACACTGTTTTAGCAGAGATGACAATTGGCCAACGCCGCGGAGCCAAGAGCCATCTGCAGTAATTAGGCCGCCACAGATTTTATAGGTGCCCTTCGGGACAATGATAGTTGAGCCCAGGTAGCCGCCGGCATCGGCAGACCCGACCCCATTAAGGGCGTAGATTTCCGCAGAGGTGAAAGCTGCAGCGTTGTCGGTGGCGGGTCCGTCCCCGCCAGATGCGGTCCAATCACCCCTGGCACCGAATTGGAGCACGTTGAGATAACCTGGTTGATCCGGGGCAATTTGCCACCGGTTTCCCGCGGTGTCGGTGAAGCTGCCAAGTGGCGCGCCGACGGTCGCAACAGTCCAGGTAAAACCTGACCCCGTGCCGCCGATGTACGCATTGGAAACTGTCAGGACATCGCCGACCACGCAGCCGGAGCCCTTGAGCCCGATAAGTGCCACCGCGGTGACTGCGTTGCCGGACACCGTGACGTTGGCCTGAGCAACACAATGGCCCGACGAAGCCAGTGGCACGCCGGTATAGCTGCCGTTAGTGTAAGCCGATCCAGCCGCGGAGATAGTGCCAGTCTGCGGAGCAGCGTCCAGGAAGCCAGAGGAAGCGTTGACCTTCTGCAGGATAGCGCCGCCACCATCACCAGGAAGCGCATAGCCCTGCGTTGTGACCCCGTTGAACGCCGATAGGTCGAGCGTGGCGGCGACTGCGCGGCTCGGCAACACCGGGTTGATGCCACACTGCCAGCCAGTGCCGGAAACCCACTTCGTAAACTGGTACGTAAGCGTACAAGCGGTCAGGGTGATGTCGGACGTGGTTGCACCATCCAACGAGCCCTTCATGGTGTTCGCGGGGCCAGGAATGATGTTTCCATTTGCAACGAACGGACTGCTTGGGGAGGCGCCGCAATCCTTGAGAAGTCCCGTGGTGCCGTCGTAACAGGCGAAGTTGTTGTTGCCGACAGGTGCAGTCGGCATGATCGAGTTGATCAGATCATTCTGAAAAGCGCGGACACCAGACGGCGTGATCTGGCCGGTGGTTTGGTCCGGGAAGGTCGTTCCGACTTCAGTGTTGAGCTGCGCTTTTGTCTTTTGAGCATGCCCTGGCGCGCCCAAGCTCACGGTGATGGCGAGCGACACACCAATGAAGATCCTTAACCGAGGCCCGAGCGTCATCGGCCACCCTCGAAGCTTCGGGAGAACGATCCAGCCTCAAACCCGCCGCCAGGCTTCTCGATGGCGAGACCCCAGACGACGCCTACGATGATGAGCAAGCCGAGCGCCAACGCGCGGGTCAGATTGATCATGCTGCCCCCTCGTTCCGTCACGCAAACGCCCAGGCGATGTTATCGCCGTCGTTCACAAACATGTCTTGCCGGCCAAACGACGGATCGTAAAAGCGGCGCGGCGTGACCCCATCCGTCACCTGCGCAAGGGTTGCGTTCTGGCCGATCACGAAGAAAATCGGAGCACTTGCCCAAATGGAAATAAGCGGCTGGAAATTTCCTGGTCTCGACTGAGGCGCCCTTGCGGTCGAAGCCTGCGCTGTCGCCATGGTCTGCGATGCGGTCTCCGACCCAAGCAGTGCGGCCGGGCCAAGACCCTTGGCGTTTGCACCCGCGCCAACTGCCCCAACGCTGCCATAGCCAAACTCAATATGAACTCCGGTAAGTGCCATTAGGCCGCTCCCAACTCAACCTTGACCCCATCCCGTTCAAGGCGGTCAAGCATCGCCAAACGGATGTAGTCAGCGCGGCTCGTGAGCTTCTGCGCAGCAGCTCGGTCTAGCGCTGAGGTGAGCCCCTCAGTTGCCCTCACCTGCAACATCACGTTCAAACTCACTGATCTTGTAGTCATGAACGGTCCGAGAAAGTTTGGTAGCTTCCCACTCGCCCGAGTGAGGACGTGGTCCATCCAACCGAGTGGACGGCGGGCGACTTCTCACATTGACCCAGGAACCGGGCGCGAGCTTGCTCGCGAGCAGCAGGTGCACTTCTCTGCGATTTGAATACGTACGAAAACACCGAATGAGCCTCGTTGTGACGGCTAGCCGCAAGTCAGGTGCGGCGCATGCGATAGGGAATACACGCGCATGACACGAAGGCGGTAACGTGCTTTTCCGGCATTTCCGATTGTTCTGATTATCTGTGCCCGCTCATAACAAATCGGCGCTCTGGGACCCAGCTGCGGTAGCGCTCAGGTTGCCGCATTCCGCGCGCGATGACGGTTGTGGCGTCGAGCATGATCGATCTCAGCTCCGACTCTCGGCTTCGCAGCCACCCACTCTATAGTCATTGCTTTCTTGGGATGCGTCGGAACTACGCTGCGCAAAAAGATGCGCCTGCGTCGCCGCGGGTCAAAGGACAAGCCGTGTCAATCCACCGCAAATGCACAAAACAGTCGGCATTGCGGAAATTGATGCATATCGCTATCTTCGGTTGTTTTCGATATTCAATATTTTATTCGCGTTGGGTGGACGAAATGGTCTCTCGAACTGCTGAAAAAATAGCAGGTGCACTCTCATTGGCTGTCGGTGGGGCCCTGTTGATCCTTTGGTTTAACCATCCGCGCGAAGCGGTGCTGATCAAAACCAAGGAAATCTCATCGGAGATGTACGAGCTTGAGGCCGAAAAAGAATTGACCTCTCCCAACACGTATCGACTGGCTTCGGCTGATCCTGAACCAGCGCTGCGCGTCATCCAAACCAATCTGGCCATTGAATACACCGAACAAGTACCGAGAGGCTCTGCTGCTCATGTTACAGTTCGAGTGTCCCAGGAAAGACGGATCAAATCACTGTCAGAGAGGCCGAGGCCTGACAGGGTGTTTCCGATCGATCGCTTGGAGTGGCCGATCAATCTAACATTAAACGTTCATGGAAGGTCGGAAGCCAAAACCTTGGGAAAGGGTTCGCCGCTACCTGCCAAACTCATATGGGTGCCTGCTATAGATCCCGAATTGACGAACGTCGTCGCAATACTGAGCGTGAGACATGACATCGGAAACAATCCCAAGCTTGAGAAAGCGGCCCGCCAGAATGTCGCCTCCACTCAAACGAAAGTTAGCGTAAACGACCAAGGATCCGCAGTCAGCGGCACAGCGGACGACGTTCCTTTGGAAATATCGTTCACCAAGTTTGGGTTGCCGGCGTGGCTGTGGGAGTACGTCACGTTAGGAGGGTCTGTCCTGAGCTTTATTTTTGGCTGCGCATTTCTTACCGGCATCGCTTCTCGGGTATGGTCTCGCTTGTTTGGACACCCCCGAGCCGCAAATTATACGTAATCTTTGCGTGCGTGGCGCGAGAAATGCGCAACAAAACTAACACCGAGCCGACTTCGCGCAAGTCCATGAAGGTTGCTCGCTCAAAGCGAGCTCAATAGCCAACGCAGCTTCGAACGCGAACGCGTCTTTCCGCGATTTCCGGTTCTTCGGATTATTTTTTCGGGAGCGGCACGTTCAGCCTTGCGAAGTAGCCAGTGATGAGCGGATCTTCGCGGTTGCCGGTGAGATATTTGGCGAGCGCGCCTGTGTTGCCATCTAGAAGCATTTGTAATGCGATGCAGCTGACGCGCCAGCGCCCGCCAATAAGTCGGCCTAGTCCATATGCTTCGCACCAGTTGATGATGGTCCGCTGCGTCACGCCAGCTCTCGCCGCAGCACGGGCTGATGTCAGGGCTTCTTGCGGAACAAACGGTTCAAGAGTGTGCCAATCCTCCATAACTAGCCGTTCCGTGCTGTCCGGCCGCGCGTCGCCAGCTGATCGGCGAGCTCGTTCATCCGATCGCCATTATGGCCTCCTACCCACTTCCAGCCGATCGAGCGGCCCGCTGTCATGGCATCCAGCTTCCGCCAGCGATCGGCATTCGCCATGTCGGTGCCGTTCTTTTTGAAGTCGCGCGCCCGCCACTTGTGTCGCCACATCGTCATGCCCTTGATCAGATATTCCGAGTCCGAGATCACGATCGCACGGCAGCCGTCCGGCAGGGCTTCAATCGCCATGATTGCAGCTGCCAACTCCGCGGCGTTGTTCGTCCCGCGCCATCCGCCGCCGAACAGCTCCACCCGGATTCCATCCGCGAGGATGACAGCGCCCGCGCCGACCACGCCGGGATTCGTCGGAGCCGCGGAGCCATCGCACCAAATGTTGACCTCAACCGCGCCAGAAACGACCTCGCGCGCTTTAGCAAGATCGGATGTGCGAAGAGCGTATTTCGGGGCGAGCGTATCAGCAGGCACCATAGGCCGCCCTAGGGGCATCCTGAAAGGGGCCGGTTTCGGCTGGGCAGGCTTTGCCTTTTTCGCGGAAGGCAGAACGCCGTGCCTAGCAAGGTTGGTGGCCTCGCGGCCGAACGGGTCTCGGTCCAATCGGGAATACCAAGGTTCGAACGTGGGACGGCGCTTATTCCAATTCATGCGGCTGCTCATGCCCGAGCCTCCGCCTGGGGGAATGCTACCCGAACGGTTGGCAGATCTGGTTCAGTGTGGGATTCCCCACCCGAAAACTCCGGCCTCCATGGAATTGACCTTTCTTCCCCGTAATAAATACCCGACCTGTCAACTTGCTCAGGCCGGCGAAGGCCGCCAGGCCTCGGCCCCTTGGGGCCGGCGCGAAGCGCATCTCGCCCGCTACGGGGACTCGGTGACACTGATTCATGCCCCCTTAATACATAGAAAGAAACAGGGCACGATTCAGTGCCACGCGCCTTTTCGCGGCGCCGGAACCACGTTCTGCGAGAAATACCCTCCGCCTTCCACGGTTCGGCCCGGTTGATGCTTTCGGCGTGGGGTTTGGCTCCCTTGGCCTTCCTGCGGTTTCTCTCGCGCTGCCGGCGCTTCTCTTTCTGCATGGCGTTGCGCTGGCGCTTGGTGAAGTCGACCGCGCCGATGGTGTGGACTTCCAACAATTGGCGATCGGCGAAGGATAGGCCGATGCGCTTCGCCATTTGGTCGGCATCCTGCCAGCTGGCGGTCAGCTCCGCGGCCTCCGCCATGGCCTCCGCTTCCGGCAATGCCCATGGTGCGCGGCCATTGATGAAGCCCGTGAGCTTTTCCATGACAGAACCTCCGGCGAAGGACAGGCAGTCGGCGAAGGCTTGCAACATGTGCCGGCCTTCAGCATCGTCCGGAAGGAACGTCCCGTACCAATGATGGAAGATCCGCTCCATCTCTCGGATGCGAAGCTGGGCAACGGCCGAGCGCTTATGGCGGCGCTGACGATCGCGAGCAACCGCGTCGTATCGAAGGGCGATTAGCCGATGCTGCGTCGCCTTGGGTAGTGCTCGGACAGCGGGACACGTCATTTAGCGCCCCTCTTGGTTCAAGAGGGCAGTGGCATCGCACCCGACGTCGGCGCGCGCGTCTTTCAATTCAGTCGCGCCTGTGCTATCGAACAGATTATTCAAGTGAAGTACTCCTATCTGACCCGGCGGCGTTCCAGCGCTTGCCGGGTTTTCGTTTGGGGATTTGTCGAAGTGCGAGCAGGTGCCCGCGTTCCTGGGGCTACGCCGCTTGCCGGATTTCAGCGGTGTTGCGGATTTCCGGGCCGAACTTGGCCAACGCCCAGTCGTCAAGGCCCTGACGCGAATAGAGCGGAAACCGCCCAGCCTTCCGGAAAGGAGGGCCTTTCGAGCTAACACAGGCAAGCTTCGCCAACGTTTTTGGCGAACATGGGATCCCAAATTTTGCGGTGATGTATTCTGCGGCTTCAGTCCTTCGCAGCGGGCGCTCGTCGATCATTTTTCTCCTCACGGGTTCGCCGTTCAACGTGAGGAATATCGCCGCAAACGACGGCAAAGTGGATGGATTACTCTGGAGTTTGATGGAGAACTACGGAGCTGCCTTGCGCCCACTTTCCTTATATGCGCGAGCGAGACGTCTCGCCTTGCTCTCCCGTGAGCCGCCCCCATGGGCGCGATCGGCGACGGAATCGGCGGCCGCTTGAATGGATGCAACTTCCAGATTGAGCAGCTTTCTCTCCATTTCATCTAGCAGGCCCGCATCAACCGCGCTGTAGAGGCGCTTCCTATCTCTCGATGTTGTCACTGGTTCGATGGTCGCCGGTTTGGCCGGTTGCTCCGAAAGCCACGCTAGAAACCCAGCTTTGTCCCCGATGCGAACATCGAACCACCTGGCAAGATGCAGGCGATCGAACTTTGCATCATCTTGTGCGGGGACACTGGAGGCATCCAATTCCAGCACATTGCTGCCGCGCCCAATTCTATATTCTGCGTCGAAATAGGCCCGCGCTATAGTTTCGACCCTCTCCGAGTTTTCACCGAGCATCCCCACAAGGGGAAAGGTACCATCTGCCGCGGCCCGACATAGCGCCCTGCATGCTTGCGACCGCCGCGCGGCAGCCTCAACGGCGCCTTGGGATGGCTCACCGGCGCCGAAGGCCATCATGTCAATCGCTTCCAAGAGCCAGTTCGTCCGCAGCCCACTAGCTTGCCTGATCGCCTCTATGATGGTCCCAGGCCTAGCCCAAGGCGCGGCGGCAAAGGCATGCCAGTGCTCAAGTTCTTCGCGCGCCGCAAGCGTCCTCGGATCTTCTGGCGCTGACTCGAGCGACCTAGCAAAGTCGTCCGGGCCAAACTTACTCTCGTCGGGCATCGCACCTCCGCGGGCGCATCCGCAATGTGGCCACCGCGGCAGGCCGGTGCGGTACCGGCTGTTCGACCCGTCGGTCTAGCCGCGGCGATCGGACGTGGCTCAGATCTTTAGAGCGATGAGCGCACGAAGATATTCGGTACCGTTTGCAGGAGCATGATCAAAGCCAATGCGCGAGAGATAGGAGTTCGCAGCTTCAACAAACCCTTCTTCCTGCTCATATCGCTGAGTCAGAAGGCTGAGCTCAGCTCCATCACTACGCTCCAGATCGCTTGCCAACCGGTCCAAAAGTGCCGCCGCCTTTGCGTTCCGCGCGTCTTCTGGATGCTCCCTGGCTTTCGTACGTCGCCATTCGGCGGCGCATTGCAAGCTAATGATCTCGCTCTCGAAATCAGGCATCGGCGTACTCCTCAGTTATGCGGCTGAGCATCCAGCAGCGTTGGATCGACCCACAAGGCAACAGCTTCAGCCCATTTTGCGCCGGATGTCGCCAAGCGCAGCAATGTCAGGGCTATGGAACGACGGATCTGCGCTCTCCAAGAGCGCTTCGAGACGGGAGATTCTGGCTCGTAATTCTTCGAGTGCATCCGTATCCGCCTTATCCTGGACGCGCCGCTTTGTGAGCGCCCGCAATTGCTCGAGCTCCTCGCCTCGGATGCTCACGCGGCAATCTTGATACCAAACGTCGCGAATTCGCGAGGGATTCCAGTTCTTCAGTTGACGCCCCACACGACGCAAAGCCGATTTGACGCTCTCGCCGGCGGGCCCCCTCCCTGCCAGCTCCCGGATCAGTGTAGAGGCCTCTTGCAGCGCAAGCTCACTCGTCATCGCTAACGACGCCTTATCCCGAAATTCCGACATTCTCTGTGCTCTCCTGTTCAGGAGATGGCGCAGAAGTTGGCCTACTCACATTTCTTGCGGACCGTTCAGTTTGGCGACAGCACGGACCGCGAATTACGATTTCTCCTCGGCGCCCTCGCGCCGCTCCTGCTCACAAGAGGATAGAGATAATGAGGGTGCGATACCGGGCGAACCCAACGCCGAAGACTGAACGGAAGACTCAGTTGGCCGCTGCGATAAGCCGGTATCGTGAATGGGATGCAGAAATGACCCGTCAATTCGGGCCATCGTATCATTTGGCGCTTGGTTTCCCGGTGCACTGAATGTGGGAGCGCCGGGACCGAACAAATCCGGCCGCAGCTCTTCACGGGAAATGCCGCTGATGCGCTCTATCGGAATCACCCTCTCCGCCGGAATCCGAGACCACTGATAAATGGCCTGCCGATTGATCTTCAATGCCTCGGCGAGGGCGGTAACGCCGCCAGAGAGGCGGGCTGCTTTTTTGACGGTCTCATGCATGAGGGCTATGTCTAGCATACTAGACGGGGGTTCGTCCAGCAAAACTAGACAATGCGCTTTAATTCTAGACATGGCATCCCATCCCAATGAGAACAATTGGGAAAAGACTTGCCTTCGGCCTGGAGCACCGCAAGCGGTCCGCTTCAGCGCTGGCGCGCGCCCTCCATGTAAGCAGGGGAGCAGTCGATAATTGGCTTAAAGAGCGAAATGACCCGTCTACGGACAACCTTATTGAGGCTGCCATGGACCTTCAGATGAGCTTCGAGTGGCTCTCCACTGGCAGGGGAGACCCCTTCGATTTTCGGCCTCCGTCAGCAATGAAACACCTCCAGGGAATTTTAGAGTACCGCCCGGTTGTTACCCAGGTCGTCCGCGCGCCATTCTATGGTGACAGATTTGCAACTGTCCCTCTCATCCCAGCAAGAGCGGACTGGGCAGTCTCAGATACATGGCTCTTGCATGATCCGTGGCGCGATATGGAAACAATCCTCGTAGCGAACGATAAACGAGCACCCAAGGCCGATCTTCGCGCTTTCAGGTGCGACGGGGATTATATGGGCGGCGTGGGAATTGCGGCTAATGACATCGCTGTGGGCGTAGCCCCGTCGAGCGCCAGCATCGAGCTGAGAAGCGGGCAACTGGTGGCGTCGAGCCGCCGCATCACCGACGATGAGATTGAAATCTCATTGCGCGAAGTCAGCATGGAGGGAGCTATCGCAAGCCTTCAGACACGCCCGCTGAAAGGAAAGCCTGACATCTTGCGGATGCGCGAGCCATTCTCCTCGGAATGGGAGGCGAACGACAACGATGGGCGCATGGTTACGATTCTCGCATTCATCGTGCGCATTATGAAGGATGTAACAATTTAGTCTAGCGCACTAGACAGTTTGTCTAGTTTGCTATACATTATTGAAGTCAGCCACGGAGGACTTCAAATGGACGCTAATTTAAGGCCCAACCTTGCGCCGATCACGAGCCGGGGAGGCACTTCGCAGCCTGCGATCAATTTCGCCTGCCCCGCCACATCGACCACCCTCAGCATGCTCACCGCGAGCCTTGAAGCGGCCGTCGAAGAGGCGAACAGATGGGGCCCTCTCGAGGCCGACCTAGAAGAGGAATTCCTTCGATCGCTGCCGCCACCGCCGAAGGTCTTCGCCGGCAGAGTGAGCGAAATGAGGGTCATTCAAGAGGGGGAGCCTGACATCGTGTCTCCGGCCCGCGATCGGTTTTATCAAAGCCGTGAGCGAATCTTGGAAGATTACTCAAATGCCCTCTCCAAGGCGGTGGGCGCCCCGAGCCATCAGGCGATCAAATCGAGATTTGATGCTCTGCTCGCCGAGTTCGATCGACAGAAGGAAGCTCTGCCACACCCGAAGCCGTCAAAGGCACTGCGAGACGCGCGGCGGAAGGCTAGGATAGCCTACAGCAATTTGAACGCGGCCGAGATGGCAGTCCTAAATTACTGCCCCCAGAGCCCTCAGGAGGTCGCAGACCTTCTCGCCTTCTGCAGCCGCGACAACGAGATCTTTTCGGACACACTTGATCTCAAGCAGGTGATGCAGAACGCTGCCGAGGCTTTGGCCGAGTGCACCAGAATGGTGTGAGGAGCCCAGAATGACCGATGCTGAGCTGACCGAGTTCGCGGAGGACTTCCGCGAATCCGTCTTGGATGGCGGGCCGAGCGACATGATGTGCGCCGCTGTGTGCTGGCCGCTCGTGCCGCTGCTCAACATGAGCGGAGTGAAGTGCCGCTCGATCGAATCCGACCTGGGCGAGCTGAACCACGTCTGGATCTTGCTGGAGGACGGGCGGGCCTTGGACCCGACGCTAGACCAATTCAATTATCTGTTCGATGAGAACTACCCAACGGTGTATCTCGGGATGCCGACCAAGTACCACCCGCAGCCACCAAGATGAGAGTACGCCCATGAGAAAGCCAATGGAGATCATGTCCACGCGGGTAGCGCCCGCAACCATGGAGATGGTCAATGCGAACGAGAGACTACCGCCGCCATCAGACCGAACGCCATATGCGGCGCCGTCTGAAGGAAGACAGGAACCAGCACTACACCGATCTGAATTGCGCGTGCTGGACCGATCCGAAAGCAATGGCGCGGTTCAAGGAGCAGCCAAAGCAGGATTGCTGGTGCTGTCGGAATCCTCGGCACTATCCGGGGCTCGACAAGCGCCTCACCATACAGGAACGGCGCGCTTTCTGTGCGCCTATTGAACGCGACGCATGATGCCCTGGAGCGAACGTCTCTGCGGTAAGGACCCCAACTCGCTGATCCGTTCGAGTTCATGGGCGGCTAAGGCAAGGAGCAGCCGCCGTGCGGCAGATGACACTAAGCGACCTCATTACCTTGGCCGATTCCAACCACGATCTCATGGATGGCACCATGGGGCCGCTGCGTTCGGTCATCACCAGCCATGACGTGGTGATTGGCATTTGGCCGGACCGCGCTCAGCCGGAGGGCTGGGGCACGAGGGTCCTCAAGGGGCTTCCCGTGATCCAAGAAGCGGCTGGCAGCGTCGCGGACTATCAATGCAGGCTCACCGCAATCAGGTGTGAGAGCGCCTCTCAGGCCCACGGCTTGGCGCTCGTTTTCGGCGATCAGAATGATCATAGTGCAGGAGTACCAGTCGATGACGGACGATCCGGTCCACGCGAAGCTTGATCTCTTGGTCCACTCCGCGATGGAGGCCAGAGGAGAGAGCGACCGAGCCCGCGGCGCTGTCCTTAGAACCCAGTGGCTAACCTGTGCGATCTGCGTTTTTGCCGTCCTGGCCGCCGCAGCCGCCATCTTCAAGTCCATGCCGGCTTGAGCGGGGCCCCGCTTGGACCAACTCCCATCCGAGACGCCCAAAACCATGGATGAGGCCGCAGCCTTCTTCCGGGTCAGCCGCCGTTGTTTCCAGGACTTCTTGCGCGATCACCCGTTTTACCGGACGATGGGGCGACGAAAGCTCTTCTTCCCCGAGCATCTGGCCCGCCTCAAGGAAGCATTATCAGAGCCATGCCCCTCAGCCTCCGACCACCGCGGAAAGGTAAGACGCCGAATTACGAGATCCGGGGCACCTACCTCGGAGTCCACGTTGAAACAACTGCAGGCACTCCTGAACTTCGGGTCGCCAAGCGGGTCCTCAAGGGCATCAAAGAGGCAATCGAACGTGGTGAATATCGGAAGCGTGAGGAGGTAGCCCCTGAGGCGCCAAAGCCGCCGACATTCGCCGACGCCACCCTCGCCTATCTCAAGGCAGGTGGCGAGGCCAAGTTTCTCGGCAAGATCATCGAGGCAACCGGCGACCACGCGTTACGCGACAAGCCTCTCGCCGAGATTGACCAGCTCGCGATCGACAACGCGGCCCGCGGGGTCTACCCGCTCGCCCCTGCGACCACCCTCAATCGGCAGTTCTACACGCCGGTCTCAGCCGTGCTGAAGCACGCCGGGATCGAGCTCAAGATTAAGCGGCCGAAAGGCTGGCGCGGCAGCAAGGCGACCGAATGGCTCGAGCCGGATCAGGCTTTCGAGCTGATCAGTGAGGCGTACCGTATCGAGCCCGAATTTGGCCTGTTCTGCCTCACCCTGCTCTACACTGGGATGAGGCTAGGCGATGCCACGGAGGAAGCCCTCCTGCGTGGCCTCCGGCTCGACCAGGCCCTGCTCTACCTCGGCGCCACGAAGAACAGCGAGCCCCGTCCGGTGCATCTGCCCCCGATCGTGGTGGAAGCCTTCCACAAGCAGCCGGCGCGCCCTGTGAGGCCGCGCAAGGCATCCGGAGTGGTTTTGGCGAATGGTGCGGCAGGCCGGGATAGAGCCGGCGCTGGAGTGCCATTTCTAGAGCGTCACCCGGACGAGAAGCTGTTCCGCTTCTGCAAGGGCGGCAGGCTTTACAAGATGCTCTACTTGGCGCTGGACCGTGCCGGAATAGTCCTGCCAAAGCGCATGCGGGGCTTCCACATCTTCTGCCACACCTACGGGACCTGGATGCACCGGTATGGCGGGTTGGACACGTACGGCCTCACCCGGACTGGGCGGTGGAAAGATCCAGACTCTGCGGACAGGTACAAGCACACGATGGCCAGCGCAGAGGCGAGACGGGCCGATCTATTGCCGGTGCCGAATACGAAACGAGCCACTTCACGGAAGCGCGTATGATGTATCGTCTGGCGACAATTCTGGGCTTCTTGTTCGCTCTTTCTTGTCACTCCGAAGCATGGGCGGGCTGCCCCGACGGCACCGTCGAGATGTCTCCGGGGCAATGTGTTCCCACTGCAATCGGCGAACTCGGCGGTGATGATGATGAACCGACGCCACCGGCTGCCGTGGGTTCGGCTTGCGATACCAAGGAGTTGCTAGAGAACTTCAAGTGGTTTCATGGCGACGCACCGAAGAACTCCCACACTGCTGAAGTGAGAGGAATTTTGATGCGCATCGCGAACTACGACACCGCAACCGCGATCAAGAGCATGCGTGCTGCCTACAAGGAGGGACAGCATCATAAAGCGACGGTGGCCGCCCTTGTTGATTATTGCGACGATGAGTCCGTCCGACGAACCGCCTACAATTTCGTAGAAGCTGGCCGGCTACAAAAATGCGGCGATCCTGCGCCCGCCCTTTCGGCCACATGCATGGACATTCGCGAAAACATCAGGTGGGCGCTTGATGATGCCGAGACATGCTTCATCTATGCTCACTGGTATATGAAGTTAGCGCTTGCAGAGATTACGATGCCTCTCCGCGAGCGAGGTCAATTGATCCGAGAGGGATTCAAGATAGCTCAAGGGCACAAGCAGGAGGTGTTCGACTCGATCGACTATATTGGGGATGCCCTGCTTGTCGAAATGGTCCGTAACTACGACAAGAAATCCCACCTATTGGAAGGCCATGATTACAGGAAGTACAATGGAGCCGAAGCGGCTTGTCCTGGCATAAAGAAGCGGTTTCGCCACTGGACGTACGGCAGCCCTCCATAACCTCCTGCCCTCGTTAGGAAAACGCGAAATTGGTTAAGGACCACGCCAGCGGTCGCGCTGTGCGTGGCGGATCGAGTATGGTCTATTTGCGACCTACTAGAAGCTGCACTATCGTTGGAGCCCAACCGACCTGTGCGAATTAAGCGACAGTTCACGGTAATCGACGGTGGAAAAAATTAACCTGCGTTAATTCCTGTAATTTCAACGACTTAGCCTACAGGCGACTTCAAATTTATGTTGACAAATGGCAGCCAATCCACTATATCCACAGCCGTAATCGCTGAGCGGGTGACCCTCAGCTCCCCGTCGGTCACGGCCGGCGGGGTTTCTATTTCTGAGCCCCCTCCAAAAGCTAGGGCGGCCCTCTACGTAGACGGTTTCAACCTCTACCACGCCATCGATGCGCTAAAGCAGCCTCACCTCAAATGGCTAAACCTCTTTAGCCTTGGCTCCCGCATTCTGAATCGCAACAAAGAGCAGTTGGTGAAGGTCCGCTACTGCACGGCCCTAAAACCGGGCGATAGTGAGAAGAATAAGAGGCATCGCGAATACATTACCGCGTTGAAGTGGTTCAACGTGAAAGTTCAAGAAGGCCACTTCATCGAAGATGAAATCGATTGTCGTCGGTGCGGACATACATGGGATGCCCCAAAGGAGAAAGAGACCGACGTTAATGTCGCGCTCCTTCTTTTCGATGATGCGTATCAAGACGTGTTTGACGTCGCCTACCTTCTTACGGCTGATTCAGATCAGGGCGCGACGGCGCGAATGCTTAAGCGCCGTTTCCCAGAGAAGCGATTGATAAGTGTTGTGCCGCCGGGGATGGACGCCAGCAAAGCCATCATGACCTACGCGGACGGTCGATACACGTTGAACGCGGACCTGATTGAAGAATGCCTCTTGCCAGGAATGGAGATCGATACCTCTCGCGGAGGTCAAGTCGCCTTCCAACGCCCAAAGGAATATGAGCCCCCAGCCGGATGGGTGGCCCCGGCGCTGCGTCCCAAGAAGGCGAAAAAGCAAGTGTCCTAATTCGCCTCTGCGGGTGTCATGAATGAGACAGAAGGTAGCTCTTGCTTTCACGGTCGTCGTAATCGTGGTCAGCACATACTTTCTGTACGACGACTATACGAAGTGCCAGCAGGAATACCATCGTGGCTGCGCTCCAGCCGTCGGCAGTGGTCCAGTCTCAAAATGAGGTGTCCTAATCTGCCAGCGCGGATGTCCTAATTAGGACAACACCCGCCCAACGAAAGCGGGGAAAAGACGGGGAAATCGCACCTGCCATTAAATTCGCCAGCCGGATCAACCACAAGCGTGGCCTTCACACGGGAGAGGTCCAAGGTTCGATCCCTTGTGCGCCCACCATCCATCCCCTGCCCCCATGCCGGTTGCGGACGATCATCCACGCTTGGAGGCGTTCGGCGCCGTCCAAATCAAAAATGTCAAAAACAACCCCATGCACAGTAGCCGGCGTCAGTCGGATCAATGTGTTACGCCTTTTCCGAATCCCACTTGCTCCGTCGGGCAAAACAGGGGCATGATGGCATGATCCCGCGAGAGGCTAGCGTGCGGTTCTAATGCGCCAGCAGGACAGGCAAATCCGCGTGCTCCATGATATAGCTGGTCGCCCCACCGAAGATCATTTGCCGCAGGCGAGTGCGGGTGAAGGCTCCCTTGATCAAGAGATCGCAGCCGTGAGCTCTGGCGGCATCGAGGACCGCCTCTCCGGTGTCGCGATTCTCCAGCTCAACCCTTATCACATGGGCTGCAACGTCGTTGTACCGCAGCTGTTGGACGATCCGATCGGCAGATGGTCCTGGTACCCCTTGGCCGCCAATAACGGTCAGGACCGATACCCTTTCGGCCGAACGAAGCAACGGCATGGCAAATGCGTTTGCCCGAGCTTGCTCGGTACTACCGTTCCAGTGGATCATGATGTTCGTCGCGATGCTTCTTGATGCGTTCAATGGCGCCAGCAGGACCGGCCTGCCGCTCTCGAACAACGCGGATTCGATCGCGCGACGGTGAGGGCCCGCAGCATCAGCGTCGGACCGTGCCATCACGATCAGATCGAAAGCGCGTCCATAACTCCCGACGAAGTCTTCGCCCTCAGGCGCGTTTTCCAACCAGCCGAAGCATGCTCCGCTCGATCCCGCAGCCGCTCGAGGAATATCGTGCCTCAGCATGAATGCCTCGAAAAAGTTGCGCATGTCGTTCAATTCGGCTTCGCTCTTCTCCTGGTACGAATCTAGAGGAATGCCGGTGGCCAATTCTGCGGTTAGATATCGGGGGATGCCGAACCGGAGTGGAAAAGCTTCGACGTAGGCGCCGGAACGTTGCGCGAGGCCCACGACGACATCGAGCGTGGATGGCATCATCGAAATATTTTGGAGCGGAACCAAGAGCGTCTTCATTCGTACCTCCCGGTGTTTTCGGTGAACACAGACGTAGGATGCCTAATCTCACTTGGGATAGCGGCGACCATGGTCTCACCTTGCGAGCCGTTCCGGTTTGTCATCGACCACGACAAGGGTTCCGGTCATGCCGCCTGCTCGAGCCTCGTATCGATCTCCTGGCGCAGCGCGGCGAAGTCGATTGGTTTGGTCAACAGGTCGGCTGCGCCGCTCGCCAGCGCTTTACGCTTGGTCTCGGCATCACCGTAGGCCGTGATCATGATGACCGGTACATCGGGGAGGGCCGAGCGCACGATAGGTAGCATCTCCAGCCCGCTCATTCCGGGCATGTTGATGTCGGACAGGATCAGAATCAGGGTGGCATCCTCTATCTCGGCCGCACGCGCCAGGGCCGCGGGTGCGGACGATGCGAACTCCATGAGAAAGCGGCCGGCGCGCAGATCGCGCCGAAACTGCTGGCGGAACAACGCCTCGACGTCCGGCTCGTCGTCGACGACCAGTATATAGACGCTCAACTTCTGCCTCCGGTCTGCAATGGTGCCGCCAGCGTACGCGGCAGCGTAATGATGAACTCGGTATAATCGCCAGGCGCGGTATCGACTTCGATGCGGCCGCCGTGCTGCTTCACAACGATGTCGTGGCAGATTGACAAGCCGAGTCCGGTTCCTTCGCCCGCGGGCTTGGTCGTGAAGAATGGGTTGAATATCTTCTCTCTCACCTCGGCTGGGATGCCGGCGCCATTGTCGCGAATCCGGATTTCGACGGCGCCGCCGAGACTTGTGGTCGTCGCGCGCAGTCTCGGCTCGAAGCCGTCGCCGACGGCGTCCCTTTGTTTGCTCGCCGCGTAGAATCCGTTGGAAATGAGATTGAGGAACACCCGCGTGATCTCCTGCGGATACAGCTCGATCGCCCCTGCAGACGGATCGAGACTCCTTTCAAGCGTGATATTGAAACCTGCTTTTTCAGCGCGCGCACCGTGATAAGCAAGATTGAGACTTTCCTCGACGATGGCGTTGATATCGGCCGAGCGGCGTTCGCCGGACCCCTCGCGAGAGTGCAGAAGCATATTCTTGACAATGGAATCGGCGCGCCTTCCGTGCTGCACGATCTTTTCCAGATTGCCTTGCAGCGTTTCTATCAGCGCGTCGATGTCCCGCCTTGCTGCCTCGCCGAGTGCGACTGAGCGCAGCCCGTCGCCGAGCTCGTCGATCAGCTCGGAGGAAAGCGCGGCAAAATTATTGATGAAATTGAGCGGGTTCTTGATTTCATGTGCGATGCCGGCGGTAAGTTGCCCGAGCGAGGCAAGCTTCTCGGTCTGGATCAACCGATCCTGCGCATTTCGCAATTCCTCGAGCGATTGCCACAATTCCATGGTGCGCTCGCGCAGTTCATTCAGCAGGGCGCGCATTCTCGATCGCGATCACGGCCTGGTGCGCGAAATTGGACACGAGCTCGATCTGCTTGTCTGTGAAGGGTTTAACTTCCTGGCGGAAGATCGTGATGGTGCCGACCAGTTCGTCTTCCTTGAGCATCGGCACGATGACGAGGGTCCTTGCGCCGGCAAGGTCGGCAAGCGCGCGAACGTTCAGGTTGCCTTCGACGTAGGGCGGCTGAGTCCTGATATCGTCGATATGAACCGTCTGATGAGTTTTCTCGACGGTGCCGAGCCCGCTCGCCGGATGTGGGCGAATGCTCTGGTATAGCCGGGTATCGACATAGGCTTGCGGCGCGTTGTGAAGTGCGACCGTGCGAAAGCCGCCGTCCTCGTAGAGATTCATGGTGCCGAAGCCGGCGCCGCAAATTCGCGTCGCATTCTCCAGCATCTTTTGGAAAACCGGAGTCAAGGCGCCCGACGAAGCGCTTATGATTTCCAGCACCTCCGACGTTGCCGTCTGCCGCTCCAGCGATTCGTTCAGTTGCTCGAACAGACGCACGTTGCCGATGGCGATGACGGCCTGATCCGCAAAGGTCTGCAGCAGGTTGATCTGCTTCTCGCCGAATGGGCGCACCTCCGTACGCCGCAGCACGATCGCACCCATGCTCTCGCCTTCGCGCAAAAGCGGCACACTCAGAACGGTGCGAACGTTGGAGCGAAGCGCAAATTCCCGCCCTGTCGGGAATTCCTCCCCTTCGGGCCCGAGCAGGTCGCGCACATGGATGGTACGGCGGTCGACAATGGCCCGGCCACTGGGCGATTTGACATTGATCAATCGCCGGCTCCACACCACGGGAACTTGTCCATGGTGCGCCTGGACAACGATCTCGTCGCCATCCCTCAGAACGACCAGCGCATCATATGCCTCGCAAAGTCCGCATGCGCTTTCCACGATGGCCTTGAGCACCGGACCGACCTCGGTCGGCGAGGACGCGATAACCCGCAGGATATTGGCGCTGCCGGTCTGGTATGTCAGCGCCTCAGACAGGTCTCGCGTCCTGGTCTGCAATTGTTCGAAGAGCCGTACATTCTCGATGGCGATCACGGCCTGGTCGGCAAAGCTCTGCACGATCTCAATCTGTCGCGGGGTAAACGGGCCCGGCTCCGGTCGCGCCAAACTGAGCACCCCGATCGCGGCGCCCTCGCGTACCAGAGGTATGTTGAGGGTCGCGCGATAGCCGCCGATTCTCGCGAGGTCAGGCCGCGAGAAGTCGCGGTCTTTCATGAGATCGGCGACATGGTCGACCCGGCCAGTGAGCGCTGCCCGGCCGCTCGGCGTGTCGCGGCTCGGCGCAAGCGGTTGGCTCTTGCGTAGCGCGACCCATTCCGGTGGGTTGTTATACGCGGCCTCCAGATGCAGCAGCCCATCGCGAATGAGATAGATCGCTGCTCTGGGGTCGCCGCAGAGCCGTGCGGCCGAGCTGACAAGCGTCTCGAGAACATTGGGCAAGTCGAACGCCGAACGGCTGATTACCTTGAGCACGTCGGCCGTTGCGGTCTGCTGGCGCAGCGACTCGCTGAGATCCTCGGTGCGTTGGCGCAACTCCTTGAGCAACCGCGCATTCTCGATGGCGATCACGGCCTGATCGGCAAATGTGGCTGCGAGCTCGATCTGCTTTTCCGTGAAAGGCTGCACGCGCTTGCGAGCGATCACGATCGCGCCGATCGGCTCATTCTCGCGCAGGAGGGGAACACCGAGCGCCGTGCGCTGACCAGCCATGGTGATGGACTCGCGCAGGCCGTATTCGGGATCGGCCGCGACATCGAGGACCTGCACCGGACGGCGTTCGAGCACGGCCCGACCTGTGACCGTGCTCTGTCCGGGGGTAATCGGGTGCCCTCGCAGAAACTCGATGTAGTCCTCGGAAAAACCTACCGCGGCTCCGGCCAGATATTCATCGCCCTCGCGGCGCATGATGAATGCCATCTCCGCTTCGCACAGCCGCGCCGCCGAATCGACCAGCGTGTTGAGCACGGTTTGCAGGTCGAAGGTCGAGCGGCTGATCACCTTCAGCACATCGGCAGTCGCAGTTTGCTGCTGAAGCGATTCGGCGAGATCGCGCGTCTTCGCCTGGACCTCATCGAACAGCCGGACATTCTCAATCGCGATCACGGCCTGATCGGCGAAGGTGGAGACCAGGTCGATCTGCTTGTCCGTGAACGAGTTCACGATCTTGCGGCCCAGGAACAGCACGCCGATCGCTTCCCCGGACCGAAGCAAAGGTACGCCCAGGAGGGTGCGATAACCGCCTGCCCTCTGCTGCTCGGGATAGGCGTATTCGGGATCGACCAGGGCATCCTCAATCTGGACGGCTTTGCCGCACAGCAGGACGCGCCCAACCACGCTGCCGCGTCCGGCATTGAGCCGAATGCCCGCCGAGACCTTGGCCCACTCGGGCGAGAAATTGTACCGAGTTGCATGATGGTAGGCGCCGTCGGTCTCCTGCCGGACGATTGCCGCCATGTCGGCGCCGCTCAGCCACGCCGCCGATTCCGTCAGCGTGTCGAGAACCTTTTGCAGATCGAACGTCGACCGGCTGATCACCTTCAACACATCGGCGGTCGCGGTCTGCTGCTTCAGAGCCTCACTCAGGTCATTGGTGCGTTGCTGAACCTGATTGAACAGCCGCGCATTCTCGATGGCGATAACGGCCTGATCGGCGAAGGTCTGCAAAAGTTGAACATGACGTGGACCGAAGGTACCGGGCTCGACTCGCGTGACGCTGATCATGCCGATCACCGCGTCGCCGGTCGTGAGCGGAACGAACAACATGCTGCGAAACCCGCGGGCGCGCGCGATGAATTTGATCTCGTTCGTCAGCGCTTCAGTGTCGGGGGTCGGTACCACGTTACCCGCCTGGGTTCTTGCGAAACCCTCAAAATCGGCGATCGGCCTCGGAAACATATTCTTCAGAGTCTCGTCGGCGGCAGAATTCGTCGGCGTGAATGCACTCAAGTGGGCAGTGCCGTCGATGAAGCGGAATACGGCCGTCGAAAAGCCGCCGAGCAAGGCATTGGCCCGCTTCGCGATTGCATCGAAGACCGGCTTCACCTCTGATGGCGAACTGGCAATGATCTTGAGAATGTCCGCGGTGGCGCTCTCACGATCTTGTGCGGCGCGCAATTCGGCGAGGAGCCGCGCGTTCTCTTGCTGCAAATCCACCACCACGTCCTGAGGAAGCGCGGCCATGATGAAAATCCACGTCGCCAGCCAGTTCGGGCCGACTTAAAATCTGATCAAGGAAAGCGTCAGGAATTATTCCACTCTCGGGTGCTTCCGACCAGACGTATCGTGAGTTGATTTTCCATCAACTACGCGTCGGCCCGAGCTTAGGAATACCTCAGCTTCCTCCCGGCGGTGGTCCTTGATCGCGCTGGATCTCGGGGCCTCAAGGTTTGATCCCTCGCGCGCCCCCCAATACTCCTCCTGAACCATGCCGATTGTGGAGATCACGACGCGTACGGCGGACAAGCCGCGCGCGATGACGGAGCAAGCTTCAAGCAGCCCGCTGCGGCCGCCACGCCGCGTAGAGACCGACGAGGGTCCCGATGGCGACCAGCGCCGCCGCCAGCAGCACCTGCAATTGCCCGTCATCGGTGGGGCCGACGGACGACACAAGCCTGGTCACGACGACGAACAGAATGCCCACCGAGGCCGCCGCGGCCACGCACAGATGCGCGAGCTCTCGCGTCAGGTTGCCGCCGAGAAGTCCGAGTGCCGTAAAATACATCGCGCAAGCGTTGGGGTGAACGAACAAGGCAACGCGCGCGTAAGGACCGTAGGTGTCGAGGAGAGACTCGCATCGGCTCAGTGCCGCTTTTGAGGCGACCCGCTGCAGGAGCGGTCTGAAGAAACGCGCCTGTCCGTAACTCAAGACGGCGCCCACGATGATGGCCAGCCACGCCATGATGAAAACGGGCATGTCCGCGGACTTCGGACTGAGCGCCACCGACATCAGGATGAGCGCGGTCCCGGGAAAATAGCCAAAGTAAGGGAAGACCGACTCCAGCAGCACACAGACGAACATGAAGACCGGAAACCATGCTGAACCGGCCGCCCCTTGGACGACGGCGTTCAAGTCGAAGAAGTTTGTCTTGTACAGGACGAGGTACATGCACATGGCAAGTCCCGCCAGTGCGTAGAACGGCAACGCTCCCGACAGAAACCGTTTCATTCAACTATCGGGCTTCGTTTCACGGACACGGCGGGAGCCATCTTACGCAATCGATACAATCTCGATCTCCTGCGTGCCCGCCCCCACGACGTCCCCCACCGCCTTCCCCATCAGCGACCTCGCGACCGGCGAGACGAACGAGATCGAGCCGGCCTTCGGATCGGCCTCGTCCTCGCCGACGATGCGATAGGTCTGCACGCGGCCGTCGGGGCGGCTGAAGGTGACCGTGCTGCCGAAGGCGACGATGTCGGTCGAGGTCGGAGTAGGCATCACCCGCGCCGTGCGTAGCCGCTCCGTCAGATAGCGGGCGTCGCGCAACGGCACCGCCGACTGCCGGCGCTTCTCGTTGACGTCGTCGATGGCCTGCGCGGCCTCATAGGCCTCGCGCGCTCGCTGGAGCTGCGTCTGCAAGGCCTGCAGGCCGGCTTCAGTCACGAGGTTCGGATGGGGCGAGATCGGGCGATCCGGCAACAGCGTCTCGGACGCGGTCTCGGCGCTTTCTTCCTTGGTGAAGGCGACGCTCAATTCAAGAATCCTGTCGAACTGTCTGGTCGCGGCGCCGCGCGCCGCCACTAGGCCCGGTTATATCTCAAGTGCGACAAAACGGCGGAGTTTGACGACGAGATCCGGCATCGCCTGGCGGAACCTGGTCGCGTTCTGGAAGCTGGTGGAGAACGGCGCGAAGGTGATCATCGCGTTCCAGTGCCGGTAACCATAGACCGTCACGGAAGCGCCGGTCGCCGGGAAATCCTCGATCTTGCGGAGTTCGCCGAGCACGAGATCGGCAATCGCTTCCGCCGGCAGCAATTGCCTGCCGTCCGGCGTCGTGGCGATCCTTACGGGCGGTTCGGCCGGCTTGGTTGCCGCGGGCGCGGCATTGGTCGCATGGTCGGGCCTGGGCGATTCGGCATCGGGGCTGGACGCCGCGACCGGCTCGAATGCATGCGTCGGGGCCGTCGGTGGAACCTCGGTGAGCGGCGGCGGAGCAACGATGTCTGCGCGCTTGTTGCCTCCGAGGATGCTGCTGATCATGGCCACGAGGCCAGCATCCTTCACGTCGTCGCTCATTACGTCCCCCGGCACGCCCTTCGGCCTTGACGTACTTTAGCACCGCTCCGGCAGACCGCCACAATGGTTATGCAGTCCGCCTTTGCTTGACCTGGCCAGCTCGCCTGCAGTCCATCCTTCGAGACGCCCGCCTGCGGCGGGCCTTCAGGATGAGGTTACGTCTTGCGGCGAGATGTCAGACCCTCATGGTGAGGAGCCCACCGAGGCGGGCGTCTCGAACCATGAAGGCCATGCAATCCGTCACTGCTTCTCGAACGGAATATATTGCTGGTACTGCTTCGGGACCGAGCTGCGGTAGCGCGCGGGCACGGTGCCGCTGTCGATCGAATGATCGATCTCCTGCTGCCGGGTCATCTTCTTCTTTGCCGGCTTCTTCGATGCGCTCTTCTTGGAGTCGGATGGCCGGCTGGCATCGGTGGTCGCGCCCGGCGCCGTCGTCGCGGCTGGCGCAGTGGTTGTCGCCGCAGGCGCCGCGGTGCCGCCGGCAGCCGGTGCGCTCTGCGCCAGCGCGAGCGATGATTGCGCGAGAAGCGCCAGCGCTGCTGTCGCAGCCAGCAAATATGATCTTTGCATCAGAACCTCCAAAAATTGACCTGACCCAAATGAGGAAAAGCGTAAGCTTTCGGGAGAGGCGCGCGCAAGTCCGTCGACGATAGGTCGGAACCAGGTGGCGAACTGTGGCCGAGATCACATTGTTCGCCGCGGCTTGCCTCATCATGGACGCATGTTGAACGCGCCGCCCACTGCGGACACCAAGACGAGCACGACAAAGTGTCGGACAAGTCGCGGAACACGCAAGTTGAGCTGGTGTTCCTCATCCCCCGTTCTCGAAGGAGACTGAAATGCGTCGCACCATCCTCACCCTCGCATCATTCGCAGCGCTGATCGCCGTAGCATCCCCGGCGGCCCAGGCGCATCCTGCAAACGATCGATATTGCCTGCAGGGCCGCATCTGGGGCTATCCCGGCAACTGCCAGTTCGCGACCTATCAGCAGTGCCAGGCCTCCGCCTCCGGCACGTCGGCCTATTGCGGCGTCAATCCGCGCTACGCGTTCTCGCAGCAGCGTTACTACTGATGTGATTGCGGCGTGCGCGCTGTCACGCGCGCGCCGCCACAATCTTCACGTGACGACGATCGACCGCGCCGACAGCCGGGCGAGTCGATATCGCACCCGCGGCTCGCGCACGTCGATGACGAGAATGTTATCCGTCATCGCTTCGGGAAAAATTTGCAAAGCGCGGCCGCAGCTTGCCCGCACCCCTCCGCTTCGGAACAGCATCGACATCGCGCACAGTGTGAAGCCGCGGCTTGTGGCGCGCCAAAATCCCTGATCTAGCTTCGCCTGCATATTCTGCTCTGAACAACTTTAGCTTTATTCGTTCCGTCGTGACTTTTTTTCAGGGAGGTGTTTTCAATGAGCAGCCGCCACGCAATTGCTCCGCGCGGATTGAACGCAACCCGTTCGCCGCTTTCGCAAGGCCGCTTCGGCCGCATGTTTCGCAAGCTCACTCCGGCAAAATTCGGCGCCAGCGACTCCGCCAACATCGCCAACCTTTCGGCGCTGGCCGACAAGATGGTCGGCAAGTTCGATGAGCCCAAGGACGGACCGGACGCGGAGGAGAGCGGCATTCCCTCGCTCTACACCTATTTCGGCCAGTTCATCGACCACGACATCACCTTCGATCCGGTCAGCTCGCTGACCAGGCAGCAGGATCCCGACGGGCTCGTCGACTTCCGCACGCCGTCATTCGACCTGGACAACGTCTACGGCCGCGGGCCGAACGACCAGCCCTACATGTATGACGGCAACAAGTTCCGCCTCGGCGAGAAGCTGAGCGGCACGGGCGTGGCCGACAGCCACGACCTGCCGCGCTTCAAGGGCCGCGCGCTGATCGGCGATCCCCGCAACGACGAGAACAGCATCGTCTCGCAGTTCCAGGCGCTGATGCTGCGCTTCCACAACCGCATGGTCGACGACAATGACAGTCTGTCGTTCGAGGAGGTGCAGCAGCGCGTCCGCTTCCATTATCAATACGTCGTGCTGAACGACTTCCTGCCGCGCATCGTCCACGCCAGCGTGCTGGACGAATTGAAGACCTCAGGGCACTACGACCGCAGCAAGCTCGCCCACTACCACTGGAAGACCTATCCGTTCATGCCGGTCGAGTTCTCGGTCGCGGCCTACCGGCTCGGACACTCCATGATCCGCCCCGGCTATCGGCTGAACGATGCGGACAACATGCTGCTGCAGATCTTCCCCGATCCGAACAATCCCGATCACAACGCGCTGACCGGCTTCCGTGCCATGGGCCCGGGACGCGCCATCGACTGGGGCCGCTTCATCGATCTCGACACGCGGCCCTACGGCGTCGAGGACGACGACACCAATCCCGACAACAAGCGGCGGCTGCAGTTCGCCTATCGCATCGACGCATCGCTGGTCGATCCGCTGCGCAAGCTGCCGCCAGAGGTCGCATCCAATCCGGCGTCGCTGGCGCTGCGCAATCTCGAGCGCAGCTGGCGGCTCGGCCTGCCCTCGGGCCAGGCCGTCGCCAGGGCGATGAACCTGACGCCGCTGACCGACGATCAGATCATCATCGGCAAGGCCGTCGACGAGCCCGGCCCTGACGATCCGCAAGCTCCGATCGCGACCATTGCGAACGGCGTGTTCGCCGGCAACTGCCCGCTGTGGACCTACATCCTGGCCGAGGCGCGGCAATTCCAGACCGCCGTGATCATCCCCGCCACCGGTGCGCCGGCAGGCGGAATCAACACGCCGCAGCTCGGCCCCGTCGGCGGCCGCATCGTGGCCGAGGTCTTCCTCGGCATGCTGTTCGGCGATAATTCCTCCGTGCTGTCGCTCGACCCGCAATGGACGCCGGTGACGGGCTCGGGCTTCGCGCTGAAGGACCTCGTCGCCTACGCGCTCGGCCAGGGAGATCCGCTGCACTGAGCGCGCGACGGAAGACGATGTAAGGGCCGCTCGCGTCACGCGGGCGGCCCTGTACTCACCAGTCGCGTCCGGTTTGCTCTTTGAAGGCGACATTGAAAACGACATGCATCATGTCGGCCTTGGGCCAGAAGCTGACCTCGCGATTGGCTTATGGGCCCGGCATCATCATGGTCGGCGTTTCCAGCAGGGAAAAGTCGTAGCCCTCGCAGCTAACATTCGGGTTGGTGGGCGCAAACATGCCGAGCGGGTTGTCCTTGAACAACCAGGCATGCAGATCATAGTGCACAAACTCCTTTGGAATGAGCGGCTCATGTCCTTCCATCGGGCCCATAAAGGGTTGGTCGAAGAGAGAGGGATGCTGCGTGGTATCTGCCGTCAGGGGCACCAGCCACTCAACAGCTACGAGCTTCAATTCCTTGCCCACGGGCTCGTAGATCAGGACGTTGGGCTTCATCGGATCGGGAGCGCCTCGCACCGTGAGATTGACAAAGTGCACTCCCATAGCGCCTTTGGCATACTCCATGTGGTGCGGTATTTTCTCGCCAGAATAATGCACGCAGCCCACCGTCGACAGGTAGCGGTCGCGCACGGCTACCTTGTAGTCCTGGTATTTCTCCAGCGATTTGCGCAACGTGTCGAGTTGAGCCTTGTAAGGCTCTTCTGCCGCAATTGGTCCGAGTGCTGCACCGATAAAGGCAAGACCTAGCGCGGCGACGAAGGTACCACGGACAGATTTGCGCATGTTCCCTCCTGGCTTTTCATCAATGCGATGTCGGAATGAGCTGACCTAACAAGGGTGGGCGTTTTTGCCATTTCCAACAAGACGGTAACAACCTCGCGGCCCGCCAATCGCGATGGAAAAATGGTGGTACTCCGTCTTGGGCGTACATGGGCCTCGGATCGCTCAGCCGACGGACCGCGTTCTTCATCGGTCGACTGTGAAGAGGATATCTCAATCGGGTCAAAAGCAGTCGTTGTTGGTCAGGCGGGGCGACTTCCGCCTTGTCCTCGATATCCGACGCTTGAAGGCACACGCCCTAATGCGCGGCCCCTAATCCGTTCTCCTCCAGCCGCGCCGCGAACCAGCGCGACAGCGGGTCGTCGACGGCGCCGCTGACATAGACCTCCGACATCGTCACCTGCTGCTTGTCCAGCACCAGCAGCACGCCGATCCAGTAGGGAAACCAGACATGCACGTCGGTGAGCGCCCGCAGCTTGTGCTGGTCGTGCTCCAGCGGCGTGTGATTGCTCGCCTTGCGGATCTCGACCGTGAGCAGGTTGTTGGGAATCTCGCGCTGGTGCACGGCGACGTCGGGGTAGATCGACTTGCCCAGATGATCGTCCGTCGAGATGATGGTGCCGTGGGGCAGATGCAGCGTGCGCTCGCCGAGCCGGTCGTAATTGCAGTCGACGGCCCAGCCCGAGAACTGGCGCTCCAGATAGACGGCGAAGCGGTGCGTGATCGCGCGCTCGCCGATGTCCTTCTCGAACAGGAATCCCTCGTGGGCGTAGAAGTCCCGGAGCGCCGCGGTCACCTTGTTCAGCTCGGTCTGCATCGTGCCTCCGGGCCCATCCCGCGCACCTAGTTCGGTGTCGTCCCGGCGAAGGCCGGGACCCATACCGCGAGGTCTATCGAGTGTACACGGTGCACGTACCGGACTCCGAGTCTTCGCCAAACCTCTCCCTGGGGTTATGGGTCCCGGCTTTCGCCGGGACGACGTCGGGAGAGAAACTTAGGCAACTACATCTGGACTTCGATCAGCCGCGGCCCGGGCTCGGCGACGGCCTCGGCCAGCGCCTTGTTGAACTCGTCGGCATTGGTGACGGCACGGCCGGGCACGCCCATGCCCTTGGCCAGCGCCACGAAGTCCAGCGTCGGCCGGTCGAGGCGGAGCATGTCGTTGGCGCGCTGGCCGGGCTCGCCGGCGCCGACATTGTCGAACTCGCCGCGCAGGATCTGGTAGATGCGGTTGGCGAACACGATGGTGACGATGTTGAGGTTCTCGCGTGCCTGGGTCCACAGCGACTGGATCGTGTACATCGCGCTGCCGTCGCCGACCATGGTGATGACCTTGCGGTCCGGGCAGGCGATCGCAGCGCCAATCGAGAGCGGCGTCGAGAAGCCGATCGAGCCGCCCATGTTCTGCAGCCAGTCGTGCGGAGCCGCCGCCGCGGTCGGCGGGAAGAAGCCGCGACCGGTGGTCAGGGACTCGTCGACCATGATCGCGTTCTCGGGGATCGCACAGGCGATCGCCTGCGCAATCGAGGCGAAATTCAGCGCGCCGGTCGGCTTGACCAGTTCAGCCAAGGCCTGCGGCTTGACGTCCTTCGCGCTCGCCTTCACCGCGCCGGCCAGCGCCTCGAGGGCTGCGACCGAATTCTCGCCCCAGGAGGTCATGCGATGCACCTCGCAGCCCTCGGGCTTGAGCATGCTCGGCTTGTTCGGATAGGCGAAGAACGCCACGGGATCGTCGGACTCGACCAGCACGATGTGACGGAATTTCGCCAGCATCGGCAGCGCGTTCTCGATCACGTAGTGGATGCGGTCGATCGAGTAGCGGCCGCGGCCGCGCGCCATCTTCGGGCGGAAGGTCGGGCCCATCACGGTGCAGCCGGTCTTGCCCGCGATGCGCTCGGCAAGCGCCAGGCCCTGCTCGCTCAGCGCGCTGCCGGTCATCAGGAGCAGCGTGCCCTCGCCGTCACCGTGCAGGATCTTCGCGGCTCGCTCGACCGCCTGCGGCGAATAGCTGGCGCGCTGCTGCTCGGCCGGCACCTCGGCGATGCCGTCGGCCTCGTTCCAGGCGGTGTCGGCGGGCAGGATCAGGGTCGCGATCTGCCCCGGGGCGCTTTTGGCGGCGGCAATCGCCGCGGCGCCGTCGGCGGCGACCGACTTGGAATTCGGCGAGGTCCGGACCCAGGACGACATCGGCCGGGCCAGGCCCTCGATGTCGGAGGTGAGCGGGGCGTTGTAGTCGATGTGGTAGACGGCGTGCTGGCCGACGATGTTGACGATGCCGGAATTGGCCTTCTTGGCGTTGTGCAGGTTGGCAAGGCCGTTGGCGAGGCCGGGACCGAGATGCAGCAGGGTCGAGGCAGGCAGGCCCTTCATGCGATAATAGCCGTCGGCCGCACCCGTCACCACGCCTTCGAACAGGCCGAGCACGCAGCGCATGCCGGGAACGCGGTCGAGCGCCGCGACAAAATGCATCTCGGAGGTGCCGGGGTTGGTGAAGCAGACGTCGACTCCACCCTTGACCATCGTCCGCACCAGGCTTTCCGCACCGTTCATTCTTTTTGCTCCCGCTACCGGCGATTTCCAGTGATCATCCGATCAATCATTGTTCGCAGGCCTCGTCAAAGCAATAGCGGCCGTTGCGGCCCTGCCCCGCGCCGCGACACGCCGGCTTGGCTAACGCCCCGTTCCGATGGGATCGGAACGGGGCGTTAGATTCTTGTTTTGACGCGTTTTCTTTATGCGAACCGGTATCCACTTCGCTTGAAAACGCTCTGACGCTTTCCGGCAATCTGGCCCGGTTGCCGATTTGGTAACGCCAATCGTTAAGCATGGCCTGCCTCACGGGGGCGTGGCTTGCGAAACCCTCGCAAATATGGCCTCTGACGTTCGTTGAATCGATTTTTTCCGGGGGAGACAATGATCCGGTTTTTTGCCGCGCCGATTGCCGCCATCGCACTTTTGACCGCCACGGCCGGCGGCGCACTCGCCGAGGAGTTCGACTCCCGCGACATCATGGGCGGCGGCCCGAACTTCTTCCGCGGCGGCGCGAGCCCGATCCCCCGCTCCACTGTCATGTACAACGGCAACTATGCCCCCGGCACGATCGTGGTGAATACGTCCGAGCGGCGGCTGTATCTGGTGCTCCAGAACGGCCAGGCGCTGCGCTACGGTATCGGCGTCGGCCGCGACGGCTTCCGCTGGGGCGGGGTGCACAGGATCACCGCCAAGAAGGAATGGCCCGACTGGACGCCGCCCTCGCAGATGCTGGCCCGCCGGCCCGACCTGCCGCGCCACATGAAGGGCGGCATCGAGAACCCGCTCGGCGCCCGCGCCATGTATCTGGGATCGACGCTCTATCGTATCCACGGCTCCAACGAGCCGGAGACGATCGGCCAGGCGGTCTCCTCGGGCTGCTTCCGCATGACCAATGACGACGTCACCGACCTCTACAGCCGCGTCTCGGTCGGCACCACTGTGGTGGTGCTGAACAACTGACCGAACAGCCACAGCAGGAACCTGCAGGGCGCGTGAATTTGCGGTCTTGTGTGCGCGACGCGAATACGGCAGCGTCGCACAACGATGAGCGCATTGGACCTGCCCTCGGCTGCCCTTCGCATCGCCCTGCTGGCGCTCACCACGCTCACCTGCGTGCCTGACACCGCTACCATGGCCGCCGCGGGCGAACTGCCCGCGATCGCGTCACGCCAGCGCGCCGAGAAGAAGAGCTTTACCGACAACGAGATCGTCGAGGGTTTTCTCAAGACCGCGTTCGGCGCCGAATATCACCTCGCCGGCCGCGTCGATCGCATCCGCAAGTTCGACGGGCCGGTGCGCGTGTTCGCCGAGAGCGATCGCGCCGACCGCAAGACACAGCTGGCAAAAGTCGTCGCCGACATCGGCAAGCGCGTGCAGCATCTCGACATCGCCATGATCGACAGCAGCGAGGCGGCGAATGTGCGGGTGAAGCTGGTGCGCGACCGCGACCTGTTCCGCACCCTCACCAGCTTCTACGGCGTCGAGAAGGCGCGCGAGATCCGCTCCTCGCTCGATCCGCAGTGCCTGTCCGGCTTCCGCAAGAACGACAATTTCGAGATCGAGCATTCCGACGTCATCCTCACCGTCGACAACGGCGATTTCACCTTCCTCGACTGCGCCTATGAGGAGCTCCTGCAATCGCTCGGGCCCATCAACGACACCGCGAGCGTGCCGTGGACGATGTTCAACGACAACGTCTCGATGGGCTATTTCGACGTCTACGACCAGTACATCCTCAATTTGCTCTACGACCCCCGCATCAAGCCCGGCATGACGGTGCCGGAGGTCAAGGCCGTGCTGCCCGAGGTGCTCGCGGATGTCAGGGCGTGGGTTAAGCGGGTGAATGATCTGAGGGAGTGACCTTCGCGCAGTGACGCTTTTTTCCCTCTCCCCTTGTGGGAGAGGGTGGCTCGCCGCGATAGCGGCGAGACGGGTGAGGGGTATCTCTCCGCGAGTCCCACTCCCACTGACGCGTGCGGATGGATACCCCTCATCCGGCGCTTCGCGCCACCTTCTCCCACAAGGGGCCTGTTGCGTAATTCGCCAGTTGTGATTCCCTAGGGCAAAGCCTTGAGGGGATGACGATGGCGGTTAAGCGGACGGGACAGCCGAGCTTTGTGGAAGCACTGATGCCGAAGGGGGCCGGCGCCAATGCAGCGCTGGATCGGCTGGCTGGCCTGGTCAAGTGGTACCGGTTCGAGAAGCTGATCGGCCATCTGCGGGATGAAGGGAGCCCCGGTCGTCCAGGCTATCCGGTGCTGGTGCTGTTTCGTGCGGTGCTGTTGCAGTCGCTCTATGGTCTTTCGGAACGCGAACTCGAGGAAGCGTTGGGCGACCGGTTGTCGTTCAAGCGCTTCGTCGGTTTGAGCCTCGAAGATGCGACGCCCGACCACACGGTTCTGAACCGCTTCCGGAACCAGCTCGTCGAACAAGGGCTGTTGGAGAAGCTGTTTGGCGAGCTGGATCGCCAGCTCGAGAATGCCGGGGTCATCCTCAAGCGCGGCACGATGCTGGATGCGACCTTGATCCAGGCGGTGTCAACCCCTCCGAAGCAGGATCGTCCCTCAAACGACCCAGATGCCCGGTTTACCAAGCGGCAGGGCAAGGGTGGTTCGACCTTCGGCTACAAGGCTCACATGGGTGTCGACGAGGGATCCGGCCTGATCCGCGCAGTCCTGACCACGCCCGCCAATGTCAACGACACAACGCCGGCCGACGAACTGATCCGTGGCGATGAAGCCGTGGTGTGGGCCGATGCAGCCTACGACACCCATGCCCGACGGGCTCGGCTGAAAGCGGAAGGCAAGAAGCCCCGCATCGCCCGTCGTCCCAACCGACATCACCCGGAGCTACCGCCTCGGCTCAAACGCTACAACCTCCTCATCGCGCGCCGACGAGCCCAGGTCGAGACCACCTTCGCCACTCTCAAACGCCGCATGCGGCTGACCTGCATCCGCTATGTCGGTCTCATGAAGGCAAGCGGGCAGGTCCTGCTTGCCTCCATCGCGTTCAACATGAGGCGCTGGGCCGCGCTCGCCGCCTGAGACGCCCGCCAAGGGCACCAAGTACAGATCTCGGCCTGACAATCGGCGTCAACACAGCCCTCTCTCCCTACGTCTCCTGCCTCAAAAGGCCGTAGCGCAACAGGCCCACAAGGGGAGAAGGGAAGAAGAGAGAGCCTACTGCACGAGATCAGCCACGGTGGTCGCCGCCTTCAGACCCGTGCCGGTGAGGACCGCGACCGTGGTCTCGTTCGCCTTGATCGATCCAGCCGCGGACAGTTTGTCCAGTGCCGCAGCCGCGCTGGCGCTGGTCGGCTCGGCGAACAGGCCCTGCCGCGCGAGACGACGCAGGGCCGCGACGATCTCGTCCTCGGTGATCGCGACGGTGCCGCCGCCGCTCTCGCGCAAGGCGGCGATGATCTCGCGCAGGCGCAGCGGATTCTTGATCGCGGTGCCTTCGGCGATGGTCTTGTGCACCTCGCGCGCGACGGGCGTGTCGACGCCGGCCTTGAAGCTCGCATCGATCGGCGAGCAGTTTTGCGGCTGCGCCGCGAACAGGCGCGGCAGCTTCGCGATCTGCCCGGCCTTCAGGAGCTCGCGGAAGCCGAAGGCGCATCCCAAGAGACTGCTGCCGGCACCGACGGGGACGATGACGTTGTCAGGGGCGCGAAAGCCGAGATCCTCCCAGATTTCATAGGCGAGCGACTTGGTGCCTTCGAGGAAGAACGGCTGCCAATTGTGGCTGGCATAAAACGTCTGGCTCGACTGGCGGATGGCCTCCGCTTCCGACTCCTCGCGCGGGCCTTCGACGAGCTGCACCGTCGCGCCGTAAGCGCGCACCTGCGCGATCTTCGCCGGCGACGTCGAGGCCGGCGCCAGGATCTTCACGCGCATGCCGCCGGCAGCACCGAGCCCCGCCATCGACGAGCCGCCATTGCCGGACGAGTCCTCCAGGATGGCTGAGATGCCGATCTGGCGCAGGAAGGACAGCATCACCGCGGAGCCGCGGTCCTTGAAGCTGCCGGTCGGGTTGAACCATTCGAGCTTGAACAACGGGCGCAGGTCACCCCAGTCCTGCTGAACCAGCGGCGTGCAGCCTTCGCCGAGTGAGATCGGCTTTGCGATCTCGACCGGCAGCGCCGCCCGGTAGCGCCAAAGCGACCGCGCGCGGCCATCGATGTCCTCGCGCGAGATCCCCGCCCCCGGCGTCACCAGCAGCGGCGTGCGCTCGTCCGAGCACCAGCGCGGCTGGTCGAGCGGGTAGAGCTTTCCGTTGCGGGGGTCGATGTAGGCGGCGGTGGGCATGGGCGGTCTCCAGGGCGATCCGCTCGATATGTCCGAATATGCAGCTTTTATCCAGCCGCCTGTTTCGGGGGCGTAGCGACACCCCTTCAAAAATTCGAACAATTACATACATATAGGGCGCATTCGGGCGCTTTTCGTCGATCCGGACGAGCAGGAGGGCGCCGCTGGCCGCGCGCCACGATTAACTTGTCTGTCGTGCCTCGCCGCTACAATATGTTGGATTGAGCTTGCGTCGCCGGTGCTCCGCACCGGCATGGCAAGCGAGCCAGGCCCGTCCAAGCGGCGGGCCGTTGGCTTTTTGGGAGCCTGGACATGAGCCGCGCGAACCGTACCGACCACATCCGCCTGACCTCCCATCCGGAGCCGGGCCGGAAGGCCGCCTTCCCGATCCATTGGGGCGCCACTGACGCGCGCGCCCGCGGGCCGATCATCGGCACGGTGTCGCGCGCCGGCGATCGCAACGTGATCGGCAGCCATGGCGGGTCCTACGCGATGTACCGGGCGCTCGCGGTCTCCGCCGGCGCGCTCGATCCGATCCGGCGCCCGGATCTCACCAACACCTTTCCGGCCGCGACCATCGGTCCGTTCGAGCAATGGCGTGATCCCGCAAAGATCGTCGCGCTCGATCCCTGGGGGCACTTGGTCGCGGAGAATTTCGGCAAGGACATCGCCGAGGGTGTCGATATCCGCCCGAGCATCGCGGTGACGCGGGCGCGGCTGGACCTCCCGGAGATCCGCGAGGCGCTGGCGGCAAAGCGGCTGCGCGCGGACGGCGAGGTCGTGCATGCCAATGGCAGCGTCTCGGTGGTGAAGATTGCGATCGATCCGGTCTGGTACCTGCCCGGCCTTGCGGCGCGCTTCGGCACCGGCGAGACCGAACTGCGGCGCACGCTGTTCGAGCAGACCGCCGGCATGTTCCCCGAGCTCGTGACGCGCCCGGACTTGAAGGTGTTTTTGCCGCCGATCGGCGGCACCACCGTCTACATGTTCGGCGATGTGGCAAAGCTGCCGGACCATCGCACAAAAATCACCTGCCGCGTGCATGACGAATGCAACGGCTCCGACGTGTTCGGCTCCGACATCTGCACCTGCCGGCCATACCTCATCCACGGCATCGAGGAATCCGCGCGCGGTGCGCAGGAGGGCGGGCTCGGGCTCGTGGTCTACAACCGGAAAGAGGGCCGCGCGCTCGGCGAGGTCACCAAATTCCTGGTCTACAACGCCCGTAAGCGCCAGGAGGACGGCGACGCCGCCGCGGCCTATTTCGAGCGCACCGAATGCGTCGCCGGCGTCCAGGACGCGCGCTTCCAGCAATTGATGCCCGATACCATCCACTGGCTCGGCCTGAAGCGCATCGACCGCTTCCTGTCGATGAGCGACATGAAGTACGACGCGCTGACCTCGCAAGGCATCGACATCGTCGAACGCGTGCCGATCCCGCCGGAGCTGATCCCGGCCGACGCCTATGTCGAGATCGCAGCGAAGAAAGCCGCCGGCTACTACTCGACCGACATCGCGCCCGAGAAGGACGTGGACGGCGTAGTCGGCCGCTCGCTGGAAAAATACTGATCGCGCGATGGCGGAAGCTTTGGAATTGCAGGCCCGTTCGCTGCTCACCGCAAAGGCGGTGCGCGCGCGCGCCGGGCAGATGCTCGAGCTTGGCCTTGCCGGCGGGCTTACACATTTCACCATCGATCTCGATCGCATGGACGGCGTTGCCGAGGCCGTGCTCGCGGTCACGCGAAAAGCCTATCCGACGCTGGATGTCCCCTTCCACGCGCGGTGGCGGCACTTTGTGCTTGGCGGCATCGACCGCTGGGCGCGGCTGGCGGATGCTGCATCGTGGCCGGACCGCGCGGCGCGGGCGCGCGCCGAGTTCGACCTTGCGATCGTCAGCGTGCTGCTCGACGCCGGCGCAGGCGCTGCGTGGCGCTACCACGATGCGGTCACTGGCGAAGCCATTGGGCGATCCGAAGGGCTTGCGATTGCGAGCCTCGACATGTTCGCAAGCGGGCTCTTCTCGCATGATGCCCGCGCGCCGTTCAGGGCCGACGCGGACGTGCTGGCAAGGCTGCCCCTCGCCGCCCTCACCTCCGCCTTTCAGGTCAGCGATGGCAATCCGCTGCTCGGGCTTGAAGGACGCACCGATCTGCTGCGGCGCCTCGGCAAGCAGGTCTCGGAGCGTGCCGACGTGTTCGGACTGCGCGACACGCCGCGGCCGGGCGGGCTGTTCGATCATATCGCGGCGCAAGCCGTCGGCGGAGCAATCGGCGCGCCCGCCATCCTGTCGGCGGTGCTGAACCAGCTCGGGCCAATCTGGCCGTCGCGGCTCGAGCTCGCGGGCGTCCCGCTCGGCGATTGCTGGCGGCATCCGGCGATCAAGGCCGACGATGCGACAGCAGGCCTGGTGCCCCTGCACAAGCTGTCGCAATGGCTGAGCTATTCGCTGATCGAGCCGCTGCAGCGCGCGGGCTTCGCGGTTACCGACATCGACGGGCTGACCGGGCTTGCCGAATACCGCAATGGCGGCCTGTTCGTCGATCACGAGGTGCTGCGCCTGCGCGATGCCGCGGATGCCGAGCGTGCGCATGCAGTGGATTCCCTGCTCGTCGTGGAATGGCGCGCGCTGACGGTTGCGCTGCTGGATCGTCTTGCCGAACTCGTTCGCGCCAAGCTTGGCCGGACACCCGAGACATTACCGCTCGCCAGCATTTTGGAAGGCGGCAGCTGGGCCGCCGGCCGCGCCATTGCGTTTGCGCGCCGCCCCGATGGTTCGCCGCCGCTCAAGGTGATCAGCGACGGCACGGTTTTCTGACCCTCTCCCCTTGTGGGAGAGGGTGCCTCGCGAAAGCGCGGCGGGTGAGGGGGTGTCTCCGCGGACACCTCTCTCATTGGAGTTCGCGGAAACGACCCCTCATCCGGCGCTTCGCGCCACCTTCTCCCACAAGGGGAGAAGGGAAAAGCAAGAGCAACCGATCATGGAAGGCGTCACGATCGTCGATCACCCGCTGGTGCAGCACAAGCTGACCCTGGTGCGGGACAAATCCATCTCGACCAAGTCGTTCCGCGAGCTGATCAAGGAGATCGGCATGCTGCTCTGCTACGAGGTGACGCGCGACCTGCCGCTCGCCGACACCGTCATCGAGACGCCGCTGGCGACGATGCACTCGGCCAAGATCGCCGGCAAGAAGCTGGTGTTCGTGCCGATGCTGCGCGCCGGCACCACCTTCGTCGACGGCATGATGGACCTGGTGCCGACCGCGCGCGTCGCGCATATCGGCCTCTACCGCGAGCCGGAGAGCTTTGCCGCGGTCGAGTATTTCTTCAAATCGCCGTCGGACCTCGGCGAGCGCCTCGCCATCGTGGTGACGCCTGTCGTCGCCACCGCCAACACGGCCGTCGCGGCGATCGACCGGCTGAAGGAACGCGGCGCCAGGGACATCCGTCTCGCCTGCCTGATCGCAGCGCCGGAAGGTCTCGAGCGGCTGCGTGGCTTGCATCCGGACGTACCGATCTGGACCGCGGCCGTGGACGAAGGCCTGGACGAGAACGGTTTCATCCTGCCCGGCCTCGGCGACGCCGGCGACCGCGCTTACGGGACGCGATAAGCGCGAAGCAGATTCTTGTTTGACGCGTTTTCTTCACGCGAACCGGTATCCACTTCGCTCGAAAACGCTCTAAACCTTCCCGCTGCCGCAGATCAGCTTCAGCGCCTGCCATTCCTTGTCGGTCAGCAGCGGCGGGCCGCTGGCGGGGCGATCTTCCTTCGTCATGCGGGCAAGGCGGTCCTCGGTCAGCGGATGGCTCGCGAGGATATTCGTCAGACCCGAGCCGCCTTCCTTGCCGGTGATGCGGAACATCAGCTCGGCCGCGGGCTTCGGCGAGCGGCCGAGCGCATGCATGATCTCGATCGCGAACGTATCCGCAGCGGTCTCGGCTTCGCGCGAATAGGAGGCCTCGACCACGCTGCGCGAGGCGAAGATCACCGCGGACGAGCCGGTGACGTCGCCGAACAACAGGCCGATCAGGAACGACGTGCCGCCGTTGTAGATGAGGCCGCGCATGTTGTCGTGATGCTTGAGATGGCCGAGCTCGTGGGCGAGGATGCCAGCGATCTCGTCGGGGCTGTCGGCCTTGTCGAGCAGGCCCTTCAGCAGGAACACCTTGCCGCCGGGCAGCGCGAACGCATTCGGGATCGGGGTCGGCAGCACGCCTGCCGTCATGGAATCGTCGTCGAGGCCGGCGGCATCGCGCAGGCGGTTGACGAGCTTGGTGAAGGCGGCCTTGCCCGCGGCATCCTCGCAGACGCTGCGGCCGAAGATGGTCTTCACCTGCACTTCGGCGGCATCGCCGATCCGACGTTCGACTGGCTTCGGCACCAGCGGCGCGAGACGGTCGGCGGCGAGTGGCACGCCGAACAGCACGACGCAGACGATGGAGACGGCAGCCGCCACCGACCAGCCGACGATCTTGGCGATGCCGCGGCGCGAGGTCTGGTGCTCGTCGAGCCGGATGCAGCGGGCAGCCACGTCCGCCGCCAGCGCAACGTCGCGGATCTCGAGCCGCGCCAAAGGCGGTGCAGCGGTGCAGGCGAGACGCAGGACGCCAGCCGGACTGTCGGCGCGGCGGATGTCGGCATAAGCCCAGTGCACGGGCGTTCCGCCCTCCTCGACGATCTCGAGCGCATCACTGAGCGTCAGCGTCACCTGCCGCCTGCGGCTGGATACGCCGTCGAAGAAAACCGTCGGCTTTGCCGACTGCGCCGGGGCCCCGGTGGACACATCACTCACAGCTCAGAATCCCGCGACATCGAGCCCGTCGGCAAAGCCTTCGCCGAGCGCGCTGGCAAGCTCGCCGCTGCCGCGCACATCCGCGGCGGCCGCGATGTTGTGCACCTCGACGGTCTCCAGCACCTTGGCCCAGAGATCGCGCTGAAGATAGACGCGCATCACGATGTTGATGGCAAGGGCGACCGCGAAGTAACCGATGACCATGATCACCAGCATCGGGATGCTCTTGGCGGGATCGCCGGACCCGAACAGCTGCTCGGCCGAGAGGCCGCTCAGCTGGACGACAAGCGCGGTGGCGCCGCCGAGATAGGCGCCGAAGATCATCGAGAGCAGCACCCACCAGCCGATCACCTTCCAGTACAGGCCGTAGAACGCGTTGTGCGGAAGCTCCGAGGAGAGGCTGACGCCGCCGATGCGGATGCCGTCCAGCCACCAGCGCCACTCGCGCGCCTTGAACTCGGCATAGAAGAACGGCGCGAGCGGAAAGATGATCAGCGCGATCGGGCTCAGCAGCCACAGCCACCAGCCGCGCTTGAAGAAGGTCCAGCCATTGCCTTCGAAATCGCCGCGCAAATCGCCGTAATGGGTGTGCCGCATCTTGTAACGTTCGAGTGACGCCTCGCGCCAGGGCAGCGCCAGGCCGAGGGTCAGGAACACGAGCGAGCCCCACGCCATGGCGCGGAACGAATAGGCCCAGCCCGAGCCGTCCATCCAGAACCGCACGCCGCGCCAGACCGTGCGGGTCAGGCGATAGCGCCGCGCGCGAAAGATCGCGAACTGCCCGAAGGCGTAGAAGCTGATGAACAGCGGCGTCGAGGCAAAGCCCTGCCAGCGCTCGAACTCGATGCCGATGAGGAAGTAGGCGAGATAGATCGGCACCAGGATCGCAAGCGCGAACAGGAAGCCGACCAGCAGCTCCTTGCCGCGACCGGTATATTCGGCCGCATCGCCGTCGATCGCGGTGTGCGTCCACAAATGACGGCGGATGTCGGTGACCAGCCAAAACCGGTAGAAACCGAAGGTGACGAGCTCCAGCATGGCACCCTTGGTGACCATATTGAAGAACCCGGGCCGGTTGCCGGTGAAATCCACCCGGGTCGGCGGCAACGGCGGCGGGACCGGTTCGGAGCCGATGGGGGTCCATTGCATGTCGTTCACGGCGGCAACCTCGGGGTGCGGACCTGTCGGGGTCAAACTTATAGATCAGAGATTGGTCGATCCCCAAGATGGGCGGGTTCGATTTACCCCGATTCCAGGTCGATTTCTTGCATGATTTCATGACGAACGGCGTGCGGCAGGTCACGTCGGCGATGTCCCCGGACCCTCTCGCAAGGGTTGGATGTGGCAAAACTCTCCCTTGCTCCGGCGCAGACAACGGGTTGTAATTGCAAATCAAATACCGCAGCGCAGAATTCAAAAAAGACGCGCGGAGGAACGCCAGGGAGAACGGTCATGCATGGGACCATCGAGAACGCGTCCAAGCTCGATGCACTTCGCGAGCGCGCATCGACATTGCCGCTGGAGCAATTCGATCCCGGCGATCCGGAACTGTTCAGGACCGATACGTTCTGGCCCTATTTCGATCGCCTGCGCCGGGAAGATCCCGTGCACTACTGCAAGGACTCGATGTTCGGCCCGTACTGGTCGGTGACGCGGTACAACGACATCATGGAGATCGAGACCAACCATGCGGTGTTCTCCTCGGCCTCCGCGCTGGGCGGCATCACCATCCGCGACATCGATCCGGATCTGCGCCGCGAGAGTTTCATCTCGATGGACCCGCCGCGCCATGCCGCGCAGCGCAAGACGGTGGCGCCGATGTTCACGCCAACGCATCTGGACAATCTCGCGTTCAACATCCGCGAGCGCTCGGCCGAGTGCCTGGACAATCTGCCGCGCGGCGAGGTGTTCGACTGGGTCGACCAGGTCTCGATCGAGCTCACCACGCAGATGCTCGCGGTGCTGTTCGACTTCCCCTGGGAGGACCGCCGCAAGCTGACGCGCTGGTCGGATGTCGCCACCACCATTCCCGGGCCTGACGGCCTCGTCGGAAGCGAGGACGAACGGCAGGCCGAGCTGACGGAATGCGCGGGCTATTTCTCGAGGCTGTGGAAGGAGCGCATCGAACAGCCGCCGAAGAGCGACCTGTTGTCGATGATGGCGCATGGCGCCGCGACGCGCGACATGGACGCGAAGAACTTCCTCGGCAATCTCGTCCTCTTGATCGTCGGCGGCAACGACACCACGCGCAACACCATGTCGGGCTCGCTTCTCGCGCTGAGCCAGCATCCGGAGCAGTATCGCAAGCTGCGCGAGAACCCGGCGCTGCTCGACAGTTTCGTGCCGGAGGTGATCCGCTGGCAGACGCCGCTGGCGCATATGCGGCGCACCGCGCTCGCCGATTTCGAGTTCCGCGGCAAGCAGATCAAGAAAGGTGACAAGGTCGTGATGTGGTATGTCTCGGGCAACCGGGACGAAGAGGCGATCGAAAAGCCCTACGATTTCATCATCGACCGCGCCCGCCCGCGCACGCACCTCTCCTTCGGCTTCGGCATCCACCGCTGCGTCGGCCTCAGGCTTGCTGAACTCCAGCTCAAGATTATTTGGGAAGAGATTCTCAAGCGCTTCGACCATATTGACGTGGTCGGCGAACCCAAGCGGGTCTATTCGAGTTTTGTGAAGGGACTCGAGACGTTGCCGGTGAAGATTGCGGCGTGATGCGTGAGAACTCCCTCTCCCGGCGGGGAAAGGCGATGCGAGAAAACACTGGAGCTACGATCATGAATATCCAAGCACCGGTTAGGGTGGACAAGGCCGAACGCATGCACAGGGCGCGCGAGGAGGCCTATGCGACGCCGCTGTCGCAATTCCATCCCGGCGCGCCACGGCTGTTCCAGGACGACACGCTGTGGCCGTGGTTCGAGCGGCTGCGCAAGGAGGAGCCGGTGCATTACTGCACCAATGCGCCGATCGAACCGTATTGGTCGGTGGTGAAGTACAACGACATCATGCATGTCGACACCAATCACGGCATCTTCTCGTCGGACTCCACGCTCGGCGGCATCTCGATCCGCGACGTGCCGGAAGGCTACGACTATCCGAGCTTCATCGCGATGGACCAGCCCCGGCATTCGGCGCAGCGCAAGACGGTATCGCCGATGTTCACGCCGACACACCTGGACGAGCTGGCCAAACTGATCCGCCAGCGTTCGCAGACCGTGCTCGACAATCTGCCGCGGAACGAGACCTTCAATTTCGTCGAGCGCGTCTCGATCGAGCTGACGACGCAAATGCTGGCGACGCTGTTCGACTTCCCCTGGGAGGAACGGCGCAAGCTGACGCGCTGGTCCGACGTCTCCACCGCGCTGCCCAAGAGCGGCATCGTCGCCTCGGCCGAGGAGCGCCGCCGCGAGATGGACGAGTGCTACGCCTACATGTCGAAGCTCTGGAACGAGCGCGTCAACTCCGCGCCGCGCAACGATTTGCTGTCGCTCATGGCCCATAACGACGCCACGCGCCACATGGACCCCGACAACCTCATGGGCAACATCATCCTGCTCATCGTCGGCGGCAACGACACCACGCGCAACACCATGACCGGCTCGGTGCTGGCGCTGAATGAGAACCCGGAGCAGTACGAGATGCTGCGGAAGAATCCCGCGCTGATCGATTCCATGGTGCCGGAGGTGATCCGCTGGCAGACGCCGCTCGCGCATATGCGGCGCACCGCGCTTGCCGATACCGAGATCGGCGGCAAGCATATCAAGAAGGGCGACCGCGTCGTGATGTGGTACGTCTCCGGCAACCGCGACGAGGAGATGTTCGACCGACCGAACGATTTCATCATCGACCGCCCGCGCCCGCGCACGCACCTCTCCTTCGGCTTCGGCATCCACCGCTGCGTCGGCATGCGCCTCGCCGAACTGCAGCTGCGCATCGTCTGGGAGGAGATGCTGAAGCGGTTCGACCGGATCGAGGTGGTCGGCGAGCCCAAGCGGATCTATTCGAGCTTCATCAAGGGGTATGAGACGCTGCCGGTGAGGATTCCGGCCTGAGCTCTATCCTCCGTCATTGCGAGCGCAGCGAAGCAATCCAGAATCCCTCGGCGGAAACAGTCTGGATTGCTTCGCTGCGCTCGCAATGACGAGTTCCGGGATGCACATCCCCGTCTCATTCGCAGTGCCCGGCCCAGCTATAAAATTTCGGCATGACAGCTCGCGCCAGATGCGAAGGCACGATGGAGCGCGACTGTTCTACGACACGGCATCTAACTCAGCTTGATGTCCCACACGCCTTCCTTGCGGCAGGCGGCGACCTCCTCGCGCAGGAGCGCGGTGATGGCGAGCGAGGCCGTCGAGGGCGGGCGGTCGATCGGAGAAGCGAAAATGAGCTCGCGCGTCATCGGCTTGGACACGGCGGTGGTTTCCAGCCGCCCCTCCGCGACCTCGCCGTGGACCGACGAGGGCGGCAGCAGCGCGAAACCGAGACCCTCCTCGACGAGGCTCGTCAGCACGCGGAACGAATCCGCCTCGAGCTGGACGTCGAGCTTGATCTTGCGCTGGGCCGCGGCGTGCTCGATCAGCGCGCGGAGGCCGTGGGAATGACTGGGCAGCACCAGGCGTTGCCGCAGCAGCCAGCCGATGTCGACGCTCTTCTTGCGCGCGAGACCGCAGCCGCCCGGGCCGACCGCGACGATGTTGTCGCGACCGAGGCTCTGCACGTTGAGATGCAGATCGGCCGAGCGGCCGTAGAGGATGGCAAGATCCATCTCGCCGCGATGCAGCCATTCGACCAGGTGCCCGCTGTAGCTCTCGACGATGCGCAGCGAGATGCCGGGAAACTTTTCGACGCAGCGCCGCGCAAAGCGCGCCGACAGAACGCAGCTCACGGTCGGAACCAGGCCGAGCACGACCTGGCCGGACGGCGGCCCCTTCGCGGACTGGATGTCGTCGCGGATCTGGTCGATCTGCCGCACGATGCCGGAGGCGCGCGCGAGCAGAAGGCGCCCCGCTTCCGTCAGCACCATGCCGCGGCCGTTGCGGGTGAACAGCTCGGTGCGCAGCTCGTGTTCCAAGAGCTTGATCTGCCTGGAGAGCGCCGGCTGCGCCACGCGCAGCGTGTCGGACGCCTTGGAGAGGCTGCCGAGCTCCGCCACGCAACTGAAGGTCCTGAGCTGCCGGAAATCCATGCTTGCCAATCCTGGAAGGCTACTCCATACGCTATAACAAATGAGCATAGGGGGCTGGCGTTGTTTTCACAACGCCTGAGGATCGGCCGGCGTTATCTTAACTGCCGCACCCAACGGGAAACGCCATGAGTGAACAACACCACACCGAAGATCACGCCGACATCCGCGAAGCCGTCGCAAAGCTCTGCGCGCAGTTTCCCGGCGAATACTGGCGCAAGCTCGATCGCGAGATGGCCTATCCCAAGGCTTTCATCGATGCGTTGACCGAGGCCGGCTATCTCTCGGTGCTGATCCCGGAAGAGTATGGCGGCGCGGGGCTGAAGCTGTCGGCTGCGGCGGCGATCCTCGAGGAGATCCAGCGCGCGGGCTGCAACGGCGGCGGCTGTCACGCCCAGATGTACACGATGGGCACCGTGCTGCGGCACGGCAATGCCGAGCAGAAGGCAAAATACCTGCCGAAGATCGCGAGCGGCGAATTGCGCCTGCAGGCCTTCGGCGTCACCGAGCCGACCAGCGGCACCGACACCTCCTCGCTGAAGACCTTTGCGCGCAAGGAAGGCAACGACAGCTACATCGTCAACGGGCAGAAGATCTGGACCAGCCGCGCCGAGCATTCCGACCTGATGGTGCTCTTGGCGCGCACCACGCCGAAGGAGCAGTCCAAGAAGCGCACCGATGGTCTGTCGGTCTTCATCGTCGACATGCGCGAGGCCAAGAACAACGGCCTCGAGATCCGCCCGATCCGCACCATGATGAACCACGCCACCACCGAAGTGTTCTTCACCGACATGAAGGTGCCGGCCGAGAACCTGATCGGCGAGGAAGGCAAGGGTTTCCGCTACATTCTCTCCGGCATGAATGCCGAGCGCATCCTCATCGCTGCCGAATGCATCGGCGACGCCAAATGGTTCATTGCGAAGGCGACGAACTACGCCAAGGAGCGCGCAGTGTTCGGCCGGCCGATCGGCCAGAACCAGGGCATCCAGTTCCCGATCGCCAAGGCCTACGCCTCGATGCGCGCGGCCGAATTGATGGTGAAGGAGGCGACGCGCAAATACGAGGCCGGGCTCGACTGCGGCGCGGAGGCCAACATGGCCAAGATGCTCGCGGCCGATGCGTCGTGGGAGGCGGCGAACGCCTGCATCCAGACCCATGGCGGCTTCGGCTTTGCCGAGGAATACGACGTCGAGCGCAAATTCCGCGAGACACGGCTCTACCAGGTGGCGCCGATCTCGACCAACCTCGTGCTGTCCTACGTCGCCGAGCATGTGCTCGGCATGCCGCGCTCGTACTGAGGTTGCGCCATGGGAGCACTTGACGGGATCAGGGTGATTGCGGTCGAGCAGGCGGTCGCGGCGCCGTTCTGCTCCTCGCGCCTGGCGGATGCCGGCGCGGAGGTGATCAAGATCGAACGGCCCGAGGGCGATTTCGCCCGCGGCTATGACGCGGCGGCGAAGGGCCAGAGCAGCTACTTCGTCTGGCTCAACCGTGGCAAGCAATCGGCGGTGGTCGATCTCGCGACGAAAGAAGGCTGCGCAGAGCTGGAGAAGCTGATCGCCAGCGCCGACGTGCTGATCCAGAACTTGAAGCCGGGCTCGATGGACAAGCTCGGCTTCTCGCGCGAGCGGCTTTTGAAGGACTATCCAAAACTGATCTCGTGCACGATCACCGGCTATGGCGACGAGGGCCCCTACGCGCATCGCAAGGCCTACGACCTGCTGATCCAGGCCGAGAGCGGGCTTGCCTCGATCACCGGCAACCCCGATGGCGCCTCGCGCGTCGGCATGTCGATCGTGGATGTAGCGACCGGCGCCACCGCGCATGCCGCGATCCTGGAAGCGCTGATCGGGCGCGGCCGCACCGGCAAGGGTGCCGACATCCGCATCTCGATGTTCGACGTGATGGCGGACTGGTGCACCGTGCCGCTGCTCAATGCGGAGGCCGGCAATCCACCCAAGCGCATGGGCCTGCGCCATCCCTCGATCGCGCCCTACGGCGTGTTCACCTCGAAGGACGGCAAGGACATCCTGATCTCGATCCAGAGCGAGCGGGAGTGGAAGACGCTGTGCGTGAAGGTGCTTGATAAGCCCGACCTGCCGGCCGATCCCCGTGTCGCCAACATGGTCGAGCGCGTGCGCAACCGCGACTTCACCGACAAGACCGTCGCCGACATCTTCGGCAGGATGACGCGCGACGAGCTCTTGAAGCGGCTGTCGGATGCCGACATCGCCTTTGCCGAGGTCAACACCATGGCCGACCTCACCAACCACCCGCATCTGCGCCGCATCGAGGTCGACACGCCGAACGGCCGCGTCAGCTATCCCGCGCCGGCGCCGATCATTGTCGGTGAGAGCCGCAGCTATGGCGCCGTGCCGGCCATCGGCGAACGTCCATCCAAGAAATAACAAGAGCGAGGCATCATGACCGAGAAGCTCGACATCGATCATCTGCGGCAGTGGATCGGCCGCAGCACTGAGGCCACCGACATCGTCACCGCGCAGCTCGTCATGGGCCTGCGCGCGACGCTGTTCCAGGAGGTCGGCGAGCCCAAGAAGGGCGATGCCGCGCCGTTCACGGTGCATTGGTGCCTGGCGCAGCCGGTGTTTCCGATGTCGATGCTGGGGCCCGACGGTCACCCGACCCGCGGCGGCTTCCTGCCGCCGGTGCCGCTGCCGCGCCGGATGTGGGCCGGCGGCGAGATCGAGTTCCTGCAGCCGCTTCGCGTCGGCGATGAATCGACCCGCACCTCGCGCATTGCCGACGTTCAGGTGAAGACGGGATCGACCGGCACGCTGTGCTTCGTCTCGGTCGAGCACAGCATCTCCTCTCCGCGCGGCACCGCCATCCGCGAGCGGCAGGACATCGTCTATCGCGAGATGACGAGCAGCGCGCCGGCCGGCGGCAAGGCGCCGCCTCCGCCGCCCAAGGCGCAGCACCGCGAGACCCATGTCTCCGATCCCGTGCTGCTGTTCCGCTATTCCGCGCTGACCTTCAACGGTCACCGCATCCATTACGACCGCGACTACGTCACCAAGGTCGAGGGCTATCCTGGCCTGATCTTCCACGGCCCGTTGCAGGCCGCGCTGATCATCGAGATGGCGGCGAAGTTGCGTGACGGCAGGGCGCCGAAGAAGTTCACCTATCGCGGGCTTCAGCCGCTGTTCGAGGGGACCGAGTTCTCCGTCAACGCCAATGACAGCGGCGAGAGCATGGAGCTGTGGACCGCGAATGCGGAAGGGCAGCCGACGATGAAGGGCACGGCGGTGTGGTAGGGCTCTCTCCTCGTCGTTGCGAGGAGCGAAGCGACGAAGCAATCCAGACTGCCTCCGCGGAAAGATTCTGGATTGCTTCGCTTCGCTCGCAATGACGGGTGGGCTGGTAGCGCGCCAATAAACAAGGGACGGAAACCATGGCCAAGAACGGCAAGACCGGCAGCAAGTCCGTCACCGTGAAGCAGGCGACGCTCGACCTGCTGCGATCGTTCGGCATCGACCGTGTCTTCGGCAATCCCGGCTCGACCGAGCTGCCGTTCCTGAGCGACTGGCCCGATGACATCGACTACGTGCTGGCGCTGCAGGAGGCCTCCGCGGTCGGCATGGCCGACGGCTATGCGCAGGCGACGCGCAATGCCGGCTTCGTCAATCTGCATTCGGCGGCCGGCGTCGGCAACGCCCTTGGCAACATTTACACCGCGCACCGGAACCAGACGCCGCTGGTGATCACCGCGGGTCAGCAGGCACGCTCGATCCTGCCGCTGCAAGCCTTCCTCTACGCCGAGCGCGCGTCGGAGTTTCCGCGGCCTTACGTCAAATACAGCGTCGAGCCGGCGCGGGCCGAGGACGTGCCGGCTGCGATCGCACGCGCCTATTACACCGCGATGCAGCCGCCCTGCGGGCCGACCTTCGTCTCGGTCCCGATCGACGACTGGGCGCATGCCTGCGCACCGGTCGAGGCGCGCAAGGTCAGCCGGGAGATCGGGCCTGAGCCGGAGGCGATGAAGGCGCTCGTTGCCGCGCTTGGTTCGGCAAAGCACCCCGCCCTCGTCGTCGGCCCCGGCGTCGATCGCGCCGGCGCGGTCGACCTGATGGTGCGGGTGGCCGAGAAGGCCAAGGCCGGCGTCTGGGTCAGCCCGTTCTCGGCGCGCTGCTCGTTCCCGGAGCGGCATCCGCAATTTGCGGGCTTCCTGCACGCCTCGCCCGCGCAACTGTCCGATGCTTTGCGCGAGCACGATCTCGTCGTCGTCATCGGCGCGCCGGTCTTCACCTTCCACGTCGAGGGCCATGCCGCGATCTTCGATGGCGGCGCGACGATCTTCCAGATCACGGATGATGCGGATGCGGCGGCGGTCACGCCCGTCGGCACCAGCATCGTCGCGACGATGAAGCCGGCGCTGAGCCTGCTGCTTGACCTCCTGCCCGAGAGCGAGCGCGCCACGCCCAAAGGTCGCACGCTGCCGCCGGCGCCGCAGGCCGCCGATCCGCTGCCGGTGGAGTTCCTTCTGCATTCGCTGTCGCAGGCGATGCCTGACGGCGCCTCGCTGGTCGAGGAAGTGCCCTCGCACCGGCCGGCGATGCAAAAATTCCTGCCGATGCGCGGCCAGGACAGTTTTTACACCATGGCGAGCGGCGGCCTCGGTTATTCCCTGCCCGCCGCGGTCGGCATGGCGCTAGGCAAGCCGAAGCAACGTACGGTCTGCCTGATCGGCGACGGCTCGGCGATGTATTCGATCCAGGCGCTGTGGACGGCCGCGCAGCGCAAGCTGCCGCTGACCATCGTCGTCATCAACAATTCCGGCTACGGCGCGATGCGCTCGTTCAGCCAGGTGATGCAGGTCAGGAATGTGCCGGGGCTGGAGCTGCCGGGAATCGACTTCGTGCGGCTCGCGGAGGGTATGGGGTGCCATGCCGTGCGGGTGAGCAAGGCGGCGGAGCTCGGCGAGGCGTTGAAGCGCGGCATGGCGTTCGCGGGCACGAGCCTGGTGGAGGTCGTCGTGGATTCTGCGGTGCCGGTGCTGTACGGGCAGAAGCATTAGGGGCGCACGCCCCATCCACATCGTCGTCCTGGCGAAAGCCAGGACGACATCGAGATTTTAGCTCGCACCCGAAACTACGACGCCAAAAATCCCCCGTCCGCCGCGAGCACGTGTCCGACCACGTAGGACGACGCGTCCGACGACAGCCATACCACGGCTTCCGCCACCTCCTCCGGGCTGCCCATCCGCCGCAGCGGCAGGCCGGCGCTGACGGTCGCGACATCGCCGACGCCGGCGCGCAGCATCATGTCGGTGACGACGCGGCCGGGCGCAATCGCATTGATGCGGATGCCGCGCGGGGCGTTCTCCATCGCCGCCGAGCGCGTCAGCGAGATCGCGGCAGCCTTGGAGGCCGAATAGAGCGAGAAGCCCGGATTGGGATTGCGCATGCCGCTGACGGAGGCGTTGACGACAATGCTGCCGCGGCCTTTCGCGAGCATCGCCGGCAATTGATGGCGCAGACAGAGAAACAGCGCGCGGACATTGGTGTCGAACACGCTGTCGTAGATGTCGGTGCCCTGCTCTTCCAGCGGCGCACGGCGCTCCTGGAAGCCGGCATTGTTGAAGGCGACGTCGAGCCGGCCGCAACGCTCAACGGCAGTGCGTACCAGCCGTTCGACATCCTCCTCGCGCGTGATGTCGGTCCTGAGCGCGATCGCTTCCACGCCGAGCTCGTGGCACGCCGCGGCGGTCGCCTCGATCTCGGCTTCGCGCCGGCCGGCAATGACGACCGCTTCCGCCCCTTCGGAGGCCATCCTCAGGGCCGTGGCGCGGCCGATGCCGCTGCCGCCGCCGGTGACCAGGCAGACCTTGCCCTTCATCCGCAGGCCGGCTGGCAAAGTTCCGGTCATGGTCCACTCCAAAACGCTTGCGCGCGCCGCTGCGCGCATATAGTTGTATGATACAACTATACACGGAGAGTCAAGAGATGGCCGAGCTTGCGCTGATCGACGACATCCGCGCCGCCTCGCGGCTGATGGTGCGCGAGCTCGGCTTCATGGATGCGACGGTGGCAGCGTCGGACTATCCGCCGTCGGCGGTGCACACGATCCTGGAGATCGGCATCCGCGGTCCCATGACGTCGGGCGAGCTCGGCGATTTCCTGCGGCTGGAGAAATCCAGCGTCAGCCGCCTGGTACGCAAGCTGATCGATTGCGGCGAGCTCAGGGAGACGCCGGACGAGCTTGACGCGCGCAGCAAGCTGCTGTCGCTGACGGCGAAGGGCCGGCGCACGCTAGAGGCGCTGCACGCGTTCGGCCGTCAGCAGGTCAGCGGCGCGCTTGCGGCACTGACGCCGGCGGAGCAGCGCACGGTGCGCGAGGGGATGATGCTCTATGCGCGGGCGTTGAGGGCGAGCAGGATGGAGGATGAGGTGGAATCGACCGCCTAATCAAAGGTGTCGTCCTGGCGAAAGCCAGGCCCCATTACCCCAGGGAGCAGTTTGGCGAAGACTTGTCGTTCGGTACTTCTATCTCGGCAAGATCGATGGACCTCGCGGTATGGGTCCTGGCTTTCGCCAGGACGACACCGAATTTGCGGCAACAGCCTTCCCCTACTTCCCGAACTCCTCCCGCATCTTGGCCTGGATCTTGGCCATGCCGCCGATCCAGCGGTCGTAGTTCTCGGTCTTCTTGCGCATATAGCCGAGCACCTGGGGGTGCGGCAGGATCAAAAACGTCTCCTGCTCGAGGCCGGCGAGCACGTCTTTTGCGACCTGCTCGGGCGTGAGGTCGCCGTCGCCGGATTGCGGGCCCTTGGGGATCGCGCGGAGCATGTTGGTGTCGACGCCCTGCGGGCAGAGGATCGAGACCTTGATATTGTCAGCCTTGTGCGAGATCGCGAGGTTCTCGGCAAAGCCGACCGCGGCATGCTTCGTCGTCGAATAAGCGGGGCTGCCGACCTGCGACAACAGACCTGCGGCCGAGATCGTGTTGAGGAAATAGCCGCGGCCGCGCGCCTTCATGCGGGGGATGAGATGCCGTGCCGCATAGACATGAGCCATGACGTGGATCGCCCAGCTTCGCTGCCAGGGTTCGTCGGAGGCGCCGCCGGCATTGACCGACATCGGATCGAAGCCGCCGCCGATGCCGGCGTTGGAGCAGAACAATTCGATCGGGCCGAACTGCCGCTCGGTCTCCTCGATGACATGGGCGATGTCCTTTTCCTGCGCGACATCGCATTTGAACGCGGCGCCATCGACCATGGCGGCGACGGCCCTTGCATTGGCGGCGTCCATGTCCGCGACGACGACCTTGGCGGCGCCCGCCTTGTGAAAGGCCTCGCACAGCGCCTTGCCGATGCCGTTTGCGCCGCCCGTGACGACCACGACCTTGCCGGTCACCTGCATGCGACGTCTCCTCTTGTCTGTATTGTCTTGCACCGCTTTACCGCGCCGCTTATTCCGCGTCGCGGGTCCTGCTCAGCTCAACACGAGGTCGAGCACTGCGGTATAATGGCATGCCGCGCCGGCCAAGACAAAGCCGTGCCAGATCGCATTCTGGAAGCGCAGCCGCCGCCAGGCATGGAAGATCACGCCAAAGCTGTAGAGAAGCCCGCCGGCAAGGATGAAGCCCAGCACCAGCGCGGGCAGCGCCTTGACCACGGGGCCGTAGAGCATGACGCCGCTCCAGCCCATCGCGAGATAGATGCCGACCGAGACGCGGTCGAACCGTCCGGGGAAGAAAAGCTTCAGCACGATGCCGAGAATGGCGACGCACCAGACGCCGGCAAGCAGCACCAGTGCGAACACGCTGTCCTTCACTTCCAGGATGAACGGCGTGTAGGTTGCGGCGATCAGCAGATAGATCGCGGAATGGTCGAAGCGCCGCAGCAGCCATTTCGCCGGCGACACCGGCCAGAGATTATAGGTCGCCGACAGCACCAGCATCGACAGCAGGCCGGCGACATAGATCGAGACGCCGACGATGTCCGTCGCGTCGGAATAGACCGTCGTCAGCACCACCAGCACGGTCGCGGCGATGAGGCCGGAGAGCACGCCGATCGCGTGGACGACGCCATCTGCGATCAGCTCGGCGCGGTCGTAATCCCAGCCGATCACGTCGGCGGCGGCGTGGACGGAGGAGGACGCAAACTGTTTCAACTGGAACACGGTCATGGCAATCCGCAACAGCTAGAGGCAATGCCCTCTTGTATGGGTGTTTGGGGACCGGCGCGTCGTTCAAACGGCTGATTTGCCGACAAAGGCGGTGGAAGTATGAAAGCTTGATTTTCCTCAACCAGTTGCCACTTTTGTGACTAATCCGATTTGCGTACCCCTCGCCCGAGCCCCCTCACGTTCATATGGCATTCAGTTTCCAGGATATGGTCGAGGAGGCGCGGCTGTCGGCCCGGGCGCTGATCGACTATGGCGAGCATTTCTTCAACCCGACGGTGCGGCTTGGTGTCACCGGCCTGTCGCGCGCCGGTAAGACCGTATTCATCACCGCGCTGATCCATGGGCTGACGCGCGGCGGCCGGTTTCCGGTGTTCGAGGCCTATGCCTCGGGCCGGATCGCACGGGCGCATCTGGCGCCGCAGCCTGATGATGCCGTGCCGCGCTTTGCCTATGAGAACCATCTGCGCGCGCTGGTCGAGGAACGGCGCTGGCCGAATTCCACCGTCGACATCAGCGAGCTCCGCCTCGTCATCGACTACCAGCGCCCGAACGGCGCCGACCGCACGCTGACGCTCGACATCGTCGATTATCCCGGCGAATGGCTGCTCGACCTGCCGCTGCTGCAGAAGAGCTACGAGCAATGGTCGGCGGAGAGCCTGGCGCTGTCGCGCGAGGCGCCGCGCGCGCATCTTGCGAGCGAATGGCACGCGCATCTCGCAACGCTCAAACCCGAGGCGCGCGAGGACGAGCAGGCGACGCTCACGGCCGCAAAACTCTTTACGAACTATTTGCGCGCCTGCCGCGACGAGCGCTTTGCGATGAGCCTGCTGCCGCCCGGCCGCTTCCTGATGCCAGGCAATCTCGCCGATACGCCGGCGCTGACCTTTGCGCCGCTCGACGTGCCCGCGGGCGGACAGGCGCCCGAGGGATCGCTATGGGCGATGATGGTGCGGCGCTTCGAGGCCTACAAGGACGTCGTAGTGCGGCCTTTCTTCCGCGATCATTTCGCGCGGCTCGATCGTCAGATCGTGCTGGCCGACGCGCTCGCCGCGTTCAACTCCGGCCCCGAGGCGCTGCACGATCTCGAAGCGGCACTGGCCGGCATTCTCGACTGTTTCAACATCGGCCGCAGCACGATCCTCTCCAGTCTGTTCCGGCCGCGCATCGACCGCATCCTGTTCGCCGCGACCAAGGCGGATCACCTGCACCATTCCAGCCACGACCGGCTCGAGGCCGTGCTCCGCCGCGCCGTCTCGCGTGCCGTTGCGCGTGCGGAAGATACCGGCGCGGCGATCGATGTCGTGGCGCTCGCCGCCGTCCGCGCCACAAGAGAAGCTCAAGTCGCGCATGGCCGCGACAAATTGCCGTCGATCCTGGGAACGCCCGCCGCGGGCGAGAGCGCCGGCGGCGAATTCTTCGACGGCAACACGGAGGTTGCGACCTTTCCGGGCGACCTGCCGCTGGATCCCGAGCCGCTGTTCAATGGCAGGGACGCGTTCCAAGGGTTGTCGACACATGCCGCCGAAAAGAGCGATTTCCGTTTCCTGCGCTTCCGCCCGCCCAAGCTCGAACGCGAGAGTGGCGGCGAGCCAGTGCTGCCACATATCCGCCTCGACCGTGCCTTGCAGTTCCTGATCGGAGACAAGCTCGCATGAACGACCGATCGAAGCCACGGCGGCCGGCGACATTCCGGCTCGACGATCCCGGCGTCGTCGTCACGGAAGCCGACGAGACCAGCCGGCTCGGTCGCGCCACCATCCAGATCACGCCGGAGCCCGATCCATCGACATTTCCGGTGCCGGTTCAGGCCGCGCTGCCGGCGCGGCGTGGCTTTCCCTGGGGCACGGTGTTCTGGTCGGGGCTCGCGGGATTGACGCTGCTCGGCGTCGGGCTCGGGGTGGTGCATCTGATCGAGGACCTGTTTGCGCGCAGCGAAACGCTCGGCTTCGTCGGCGTTTCCTTCGCCTTCGTCACCGCGCTCGCGCTTGCTGTCGTGATCGGGCGCGAGGCCTTCGGGCTGGCGCGGCTTGCGACCATCGAGAAGCTGCATGCACGCGCAGCCGCGGTCCTTGCCAGCGACGACCGCAAGGAGAGCCGCGTCATCGTGCAAGACCTCCTGAAGATCGCACACCAGAACCCGCAGCTCGCCCGTGCCCGCGCCACGCTCGAAAGCCATGCCGGCGAGATCATCGACGGCGCCGACATGATCCGGCTCGCCGAGCGCGAACTGATGTCACCGCTGGATATCGAGGCGCGGCGGCTGGTGTCGTCAGCGGCGCAAAAGGTCTCGATCGTCACCGCGGTCTCGCCGCGCGCGGCGATCGACGTGCTGTTCGTGTTCGTCGCCGCGCTGCGCCTGATCCGCCAGCTCGCCTATCTCTATGGCGGGCGTCCCGGCGCACTCGGCATGATCCGCCTGCTCCGCCACGTCATCGCCCATCTCGCCATCACCGGCGGGATGGCCGCGAGCGACAGCCTGGTGCAGCAGATGCTCGGCCACGGCATCGCGGCAAAACTGTCGCAGCGGCTGGGTGAAGGCGTGCTGAACGGCCTACTGACCGCGCGGCTGGGCCTCGCCGCGATCGACGTGACGCGGCCGCTGCCGTTCGCGGCGCTGCCGCCGCCGAAGCTGTCGGATCTGGCGACGGATTTGTTGCGGAAGAAGGATGACGAGGAGTAGCGCTCTTGCTTACCCTCCCGTGGAGGGGGAGGGTCGGCTCACATGGAGCGCAGCGAAATGTGAGACGGGGTGGGGTGACGGTCTCTCCACCTCGAACACTGCCCGCGAGGAGAGATCACCCCACCCCGCTCGCGCTTCGCGCGATCGACCCTCCCCCTCCAGGGGAGGGTAAGAGAAGGCGCGCTAGGCACGCGCCCGCTTCTCGAATTCCCCCGCCAGCACGCGCCACCAAAACAGCGGCGAGTCCTTCGGCGGCGACAGCTCCGGGGTCCAGCCGGAGAGCTTTTCGATCACATAGGTATCCGTCACAACGCCGCGCCAGCGGCGCTCGACTTCGCCGAGCGGCTCGCGTTTCGCCGGGATATTCTCCCACTGCGGCGAACGGTTGTCCGGCACACGGCCGACATAGATGCCGGCATGTCCCCTGATCTTGTCCATGCCCGGATCGGCAAAATCCTGGAAGCGGCCGCGCTCGTTGATCTCGATGACGGGCACGCGGCCCCGGAACAGCCAGCGCATCATGGCGTAGGTGCGATAGTCCGTGGTCGCGATCCAGGTCGCGCCTGTTTCGTCGAGGGCGGCCTGCGCGCGCGCCGCGACCTGCTCGTAGCCGGCCTCCGCACCGATCGGATCGATCTTGCCGAGCAGATTCCAGGGGGCCGCGACGTAATAGAGGAACACGATGACGACGAAGGCGGTGCCCGAGACGATCGCCGTCTTCGCCCAGAACAGGCTCGACCGGATCATCCGCGCCGACCATTTTTCACGCGGCAGCATGACCAGGTTCACGGCCGCAGCCGCAAAGCCGACCGGCCACATGAACATCGGCCAGGTGTCGCCGACCCGCAGCGTCAGCGATTTCACCAGGAAATAGAGAAACGGCACCAGCACCGCAGTCGACAGCAGGATCGCAACCGGCTCGCGCGTGCGATAGCCGCGCCATGCGGTCATCACCAGGCCCGTCAGCACCACCGGCAGCATGACAAAGCCGACGAGGCCGAATTGCAGGCCGATGTAGTCGCCGACCGTGCGCAGCGAGATGCCGTAATTGGTGGTGGCGCGCACGCCCTGGAAGCGGATCGAAGCCCAGTCGTGCTGCACGTTCCAGATCAGCACCGGCGAGAACACAGCGAGCGCGACCAGCACCGCGAGATAGGGATAAGGGCTGCGCAACCAGCGCCAGCGCCAGTCCGGCACCAGCAGAAAGGCGGCAACCGCCGGCGCGAACATGACCACGGTGAATTTCGACAGCATCGCGAGGCCAGCGAACAGGCCGGCCGCCAGCCACCAGCGGCCGTCGCCGCTCTGCGCCAGCCGCACCAGGGACCATATCATCGCCACCGCGAACGGGATCATGGCGACATCAGGCGCGACCTTGGCCATCAGCAGGCCGTAATAGAGCGCGGCCTCCGACATCAGCACGGCGAATACGACCGCGCGAATGTCGTGCGTGAGGCGGCGGACGATGTCGGCGAGCAGCAGCTGCGTCACCAGCATCGCGACGATGCCGCCGAAGCGGACGCCGAGCGTGGTGTCGCCGAAGATCGCGGTTCCGAAACGGATCAGCCAGGCGATCCCCGGGGGATGATCGAGGAAGCTGAGCGCAGCCTCCTTCGACCAGGTCCAGTAATAGGCTTCATCCGTGCGCAGCTCGATCGCGGAGGCGTAAACGATGCGAAGCGCGGTCATCGCCGCGATGATCAGCACGGCAACAAGGATGAGCCGGCGCTCGGCGCCGTCTGGCTTCGCGGAGATGTCGGGAGCGATCGTCACGGCCGCGCTTTTCCCCGACTTGGGAGGGGGAGTCAATGTAGGGGGGCGTTGCGGTCGGTGTCTGCCGTTCCGGGCAGACTCGTAGGGTGGGCAAAGGCGCTCTGGCGCCGTGCCCACCACTTCCAATGGTGGGCACGCTCCGCTTTGCCCACCCTACGATACTTACCGTTGCGTAACCTTGCCGCGCATGTGATCGGCCAATCTGTCCGCGGGCGGAATTAAACGCTAGGCTGGCTGTTCTCCTTGATGAACTGATACAACCGAATCATGGCCACCGCTCCCGTCCATATGCCCGAACTCGTCCGCGCCACCAGCGTGCGGCAGGTGCGGCTCGTCTGCGGCATCATCCTGTTCTCTTATGTGGTCAGCCATTTCCTGAACCATGCGCTCGGCAACATCTCGGTCGACGCCATGGAGGCCGGTGTCTACTACCACATGCTGTTCTGGCAGTTCCTGCCTGTCGCGATCGTGTTCTACACGGCGGCGCTGACCCATATGGGGCTCGGCGTCTACGCGCTGTATCAGCGCCGGCAGTTCCGCTGGAAGACCATCGAGCCATTGCAGCTCGTGCTGGGACTGAGCATCCCGGCCCTCGTCATGGCGCATGTGATCGGTGTGCGGCTGGGCCAGACGCTGTACGGACACCAGAAGCACTATCCGCAGGAGCTCCATCTGTTCTTCATCGGCGCGCCCGGCCGGCTCTGGCAAATGACGATCCTGCTCCTGATCGCCTGGATGCACGGCTGCATCGGCATCTATTTCTGGCTTCGGCTGAAGCCGTTCTTCGCGCGCGCGGCGCCCTATCTGCTCGCGGCCGCCGTGCTGATCCCGACGCTGTCGCTGCTCGGAATCTACCAGGGCGGCCGCAGCGTCATGCTGGATGCCGACGACGGCGAATGGCGTACCCACAATCTCACGCGCCGCCAGCTCGGCTCGGTCGCCGAAGCCAATACGCTCGACCGCATCGCCGGCGGCCTCACCGCCGGTTATTTCGGATTGCTGGGACTGGCGCTGGCGGCGCGCGGCGTGCGGGCCTGGCGTGAGCGGCGCGGCGGCATGATCGCGTTGTCCTATGGCAACGGCAAGACGGTGCGCGTGCCAAAAGGCCTCTCCGTGCTGGAGGCGAGCCTGCGCCACAACGTGCCGCATGCCAGCGTCTGCGGCGGCCGCGCCCGCTGCTCGACCTGCCGCATCCGCGTCATCGGCGACCATGGCGCCCTGCCCCAGCCGTCGCAGCGCGAGGCCTTCGTGCTGGCCCGTGTCGGCACCGCCGATCCGTCGATCCGGCTGGCGTGCCAGCTGCGTCCGGAATGCGACCTCTCGTTCTTCCAGCTCTTCACGCCCCATACACATGCAGCGGACGGGCAGGCCACGACGCCGGCGCGCATTGGTCAGGAGCGCTATCTCGTCAGCCTGTTCGTCGACATGCGCGGCTCGACGCAGCTCGCCGAGAAGCGGCTGCCGTTCGACACCGTCTTCATCGTCAACCGTTTCCTCGGCGCGGTGTCGCAGGCCGTGATCGCGAATGGCGGGCAGCCCAACCAGTTCGTCGGCGACGGCATGCTGGCGCTGTTCGGGCTGTCGGCGGATCCGCAAGAGGCCTGCCGCCAGGCGCTGAAGGCTGCCAGCAGCCTCGCCGCAAACATCGACGAGTTGAACCGGCTCCTCAGCCACGATCTGCGCGAGCCGATCCGCTTCGGCATCGGCATTCACGGCGGCGAGGTCATCATCGGCGACATCGGCTACCGCGATCACATCGTCTTCACCGCCCTCGGCGACGCCGTCAACGTCGCCGCGCGCCTCCAGGACATGACCAAGACCCTCGCCTGCGAGGCGATCGTCTCCGAGGAAGTGCGCCGCACCGCCGGCCTTGCCGACGACGCCCTGCCGCAGCAGGAGGTCGCGATCCGCGGCCGCGACGAGCCGATGGCGGTGCGCGTGGTCGCGGATGCGAGGGAGCTGGCGGTGCTGGTCGATCGCGGCGCGCTGGTGGCGGCTTAAGACATCCACGAAGGCGGTGCGCTCCCTCTCCCGCTCGCGGGAGAGGGCTGGGGAGAGGGTGTCTCCGCAACGGGGCAGTCCCCTAGAGGAGAAAGCCCTCACCCGGCGCTGCGCGCCGACCTCTCCCGCAAGCGGGAGAGGTGCACCGCAGCTGCGGCTATAGCTCGGCTCAATCTCGTTACAAGCGTAACACCGGCTTGCTGCAATGCAGCGGCATGGGCTTGCTGCGAAAGCACGAATTGACTTCATCCGAGTCGTTGCGACAGATGAGCGCGGGATCGCGATGATGACCGCTGGTCCAACGATAAGCTCCGGGAGGAGACCACATGTTCGATCGACGCGACCTGCTCAAAGGAGCGGGGCTTGCCGCTATGGCGGCCACACTGAATTCCACCAAGGCGCTGGCCCTGGACACCGTCACCCTGCCCTTCGTCAATGGCGAACGTCCGCTGGTGAAATATCCGCAGAAGCGGCCGATGATCGGGCTCACCAGCCGGCCGCCGCAGCTCGAGACGCCATTTGCGGTGTTCAACGACGGGCCGCTGACGCCGAACAACGCCTTCTTCGTGCGCTACCACCTCTCCGACCTGCCCTACAATCTCGACCCCGACAAGTTCACGCTGGAGGTCAAGGGCAAGGTCGACAAGCCGCTCAAGCTGTCGCTGAAAGACATCAGGAAGATGAAGGCGACCGAGATCGTCGCCGTCAACCAGTGCTCCGGCAACAGCCGCGGCTTCTTCGAGCCGCGCGTCGCCGGCGGCCAGCTCGCCAATGGCGCGATGGGGTGCGCACGCTGGCGCGGCGTGCCGCTCAAGGCCGTGCTGGAGATGGCGGGCGTGCAGGCCGGTGCCAAGCAGGTGACGTTCAACGGCATGGACGGCCCAGTCAGCGACAAGACGCCCGACTTCATCAAGGCGCTCGATATCGATCACGCCACCGACGGCGAGGTGATGCTGGCCTATGGCATGAACGGCGAGGATCTGCCGTTCCTCAACGGCTTTCCGCTGCGCCTGGTCGTGCCCGGCTATTACGGCACCTACTGGGTCAAGCACCTCAACGAGATCACCGTCATCGACAGCGTCTATGACGGCTTCTGGATGAAGTCGGCCTATCGCATTCCCGATACGCCGAACAATGCGATCGAGCCGGGAACCGCGCCGAAGGCGACGATCCCGATCAACCGCTTCACCATCCGCTCCTTCATCACCAGCGTGCCCGATGGCGCCAAGCTGAAGGCGGGGACTGTGACTCTGCGCGGCATCGCCTTCGACGGCGGCAAGGGCATCAAGGATGTTCAGGTCTCCACCGACGGCGGCAAGACCTGGGCGAGCGCGAAGCTCGGCAAGGACCTCGGCAAATACGCTTTCCGCGAATGGAAGCTGCCGGTGAAGCTCGCGGCCGGCGCCGTCGAGCTCAAGGTCCGCGCCACCGGCAATGGCGGCGAGACCCAGCCGGATACGCCGCGCTGGAACCCGGCGGGTTATTTGCGCAACGTCGTCGAAACCGTCCGCGTCAGTGTGGCCTGAGGGGGAGAAATGATCATGCAGCGCACCGTTCTCCTAGCCGCCTCGCTCGCCCTCGCCGCCGCAGTGGGTTCGGCGCTCGCAGCGCCGGTCAACTACAAGACCCCCGACGAGGTCGCCGCGTTCAAGCCCGGGCCCAATCTCGAGGTGGTGCAGGGCAATTGCACCGCCTGCCACTCGTCCGACTACATCAACACCCAGCCGCCGATGAAGGACAAGAAGGGCTTCTGGCAGGCCGAGGTGACCAAGATGATCAAGGTCTATGGCGCACCGATCGACGACGCCGATGTCGGCAAGATCGTCGATTATCTGGCCGCGACTTATTGACGGACGCGACGCGGCGCGCGGGCCGATTGACCGCGAAACGGGCAAAACCGGCAAAAACGCCGCGAAGTTGAGCGGAATTCGGCAAAAGGCGGATGTGGTTTGAGCTACCAAGCCTGCCACATTCCGCGTATCCTGTTAGGACCGAACCGGCCGGTTGGCGGGGACTGGCGGTTCGAGATCTCGGAGGAAGACCCGCGGAGAAGTCGTGATGGCTAAAGGTACGGTCAAGTGGTTCAACCCGACGAAGGGTTATGGATTTATCCAGCCTGCGTCGGGAGGCAAGGATGTGTTCGTGCATATCTCGGCAGTGCAGAAGGCCGGTCTGTCGACCCTGAACGAGGGACAGACGGTTGAATACGAAGAGATCGCAAACCGGGGCAAGACCTCCGCAGAGAACCTCAAAGTATAAGCCCGCCAGCATTTGCTGCCTCCCGGACCGCTTCCGGGAGCGAGGCCAAAAAAATTTTGAAGACGGCCAGTGCATTCGACGACAGGCGTTGCGACTGCACACGGAGGGCTATTTTCCCGCGAAGACCGCTCATTCAACGCCACGGCAATGACAATCGCGACGGCACTTCGCTAACCCACCGGCAACGGTGCGTCGCGCTTGATCTCCTCCATCACCGCATAGGTCCGCGTCTCGCGCACGCCCGGCATCGACAGCAGCGTCTCGCCGAGGAAGCGTCGATAGGCGGTCATGTCAGCAAGCCGCGCCTTCACAAGATAGTCGAAGCCGCCGGCAACCATGTGACACTCCAGCACTTCAGGAGCGAGCTTCACCGCGCGCGCAAAGCGCTCGAAATTGTCGGGCGTGGTCTTGTCGAGCAGGACCTCGACGAACACGAGCAAGCCGAGACCGAGCCGGTGCGGATTGAGCCGCGCGCCGTAGCCCTCGACAAAGCCCTTACGCTGCAGGCGCTTCAGCCGCTCGCCGATCGAGGTCGGCGACAGGCCGATGCGTTCGGCGAGCTCGACATTGGCGATGCGTCCATCTTCCTGCAAAATCGAGAGGATCTTCCGGTCGATTCGATCCAGTTCCATATTTTATCTTGTAGATGTTATATCTGACTTCATTTTCTAAGGCAAAATCGCTAATTTGTCTATCGAACTACGGTAGCGCGGCCCTTATCCTGGATTTGAGCCACAGGACACGCCATGCCGAACATTCCGCCGCCCTTCACCGCCCCCTACGCCCCCGATGATGCCGAGATCGCCGCACGGCTGCTGCCGGCCTCGCATCTGGCCCCGCCGCAGGAGGCGCGGATCGACCGCACCGCGACGCGGCTGATCGAGGCGATCCGCAAGCGCGACGACCGGCTCGGCGGCGTCGAGGACATGCTGCGGGAGTTCGCGCTGTCGACCAAGGAGGGCCTCGCGCTGATGGTGCTGGCCGAGGCGCTGCTGCGCGTGCCTGACGCGCGCACCGCCGACCAGTTCATCGAGGACAAGCTCGGCGAGGGCGACTTCATCCATCACGAGACCAAGTCCACGGCGTTCCTGGTCAACGCCTCGGCCTGGGCGCTTGGCCTGTCGGCGCGGGTGATCCAGCCCGGCGAGACGCCCGACGGCACCATCGGCCGTCTTGTGAAGCGGCTCGGCGCGCCGGCGGTGCGCACCGCCACGCGCCAGGCGATGCGGCTGATGGGCAATCATTTCGTGCTGGGCGAGACCATCGAGCAAGCGCTGGAGCGGGGACGCCCGCGCTCCGGCCAGAAGCCGCGTTATTCCTTCGACATGCTCGGCGAAGGCGCGCGCACGGCGGCGGACGCCAAGCGCTATTTCGATGCCTATGCCAGTGCGATCGAAACGATCGGCAAGGCGGCAGGCGATCATCCCCTGCCCGACCGGCCGGGCATCTCCGTAAAACTCTCGGCGCTGCATCCGCGCTTCGAGGCGATCAGCCGCGACCGCGTGATGGCCGAATTGGTGCCGCTGCTGCTGGACCTCGCGCAGCGCGCCAAGGCGCATGATCTCAACTTCACCGTCGATGCCGAGGAGGCCGACCGGCTGGAGCTGTCGCTCGACGTGATCGCGGCAACGCTCGCCGATCCCTCGCTCAAGGACTGGGACGGCTTTGGCCTCGCGATCCAGGCCTATCAGAAGCGCGCCAGCGCGGTGATCGACTACGTCGATGCGCTCGCCCGCGCGCACCACCGCAAGCTGATGGTACGGCTGGTCAAGGGCGCCTATTGGGACACCGAGATCAAGCGCGCGCAGGAGCGCGGGCTCGACGGCTATCCCGTGTTCACGCGCAAGGCGATGACGGATCTGAATTACGTCGCCTGCGCGACGAAGCTTTTGGCCTTGCGGCCGCGCATCTTCCCGCAATTCGCCACCCACAACGCGCTGACGGTCGCGACCGTGCTCGAGATGGCCGGGGGCAGCAGCGGCTTCGAATTCCAGCGCCTGCACGGCATGGGCGAAGCGCTCTACGAGCAGCTTGCCAAGGACCACCCTGATATCGCCTACCGCACCTATGCGCCGGTCGGCAGCCATCGCGACCTGCTGGCCTATCTGGTGCGGCGGCTGCTGGAGAACGGCGCGAACTCATCCTTCGTGGCGCAGGCCGCCGATTATCGCGTACCCATGTCGGCGCTGCTGCAGCGTCCGGCAGACGCGATCGTGCGGCCGCAAGCGGCGGCGCATCCCAGAATTCCGTTGCCGTGCGATCTGTTCGCGCCGGAGCGGCGCAATTCGCGCGGCGTCGAGTTCGGCGCGCGTGCCGCGCTCGATCAGTTGCTGACGGCGGTGAAGGCCGGGGCGATCGATCTCAAGCCGATCGCTGACGCAACGCCTGAGCAGGCCAACGCAGCGGTCGCAGCAAGCCGCGCCGGTTTTATCGCCTGGAGCCGGACGCCTGCGGGCACACGTGCGGCGGCCCTGGAGCAGGCTGCGCATCTGCTGGAGAGCCGCGGCGCTCATTTCATCGCGCTGCTCCAGCGCGAGGGCGGAAAGACGCTCGACGACGCTTTATCCGAGCTGCGGGAGGCCGCCGACTTCTGCCGCTATTATGCTGCGCAGGGCCGAAAACTGTTCGGCGTTGAGGCCGCCATGCCGGGCCCGACCGGCGAGAGCAATGCGCTTGGCCTGCGCGGCCGCGGCGTCTTCGTCGCGATCTCGCCCTGGAATTTTCCACTGGCCATTTTCCTCGGCCAGGTCACGGCGGCGCTGATGGCCGGCAACAGTGTCGTCGCAAAACCTGCCGAGCAGACACCGCGCATCGCGCGCGAGGCGGTCGCCCTGCTGCACGAGGCCGGCATTCCCAGGAGCGCGCTGCATCTCGTCACCGGGGACGGCCGCATCGGCGCGCTGCTCACCGCGCACCGGGATATCGCCGGCGTCGTCTTCACCGGCTCGACCGAGGTCGCGCGCAGCATCAACCGGACGCTCGCGGGCAAGGACGGGCCGATCGTCCCGCTGATCGCCGAGACCGGCGGCATCAACGCCATGATCGCGGATGCGACCGCGCTGCCCGAGCAGGTCGCCGACGATGTCGTGACCTCCGCGTTCCGCTCCGCCGGCCAGCGCTGCTCGGCGCTGCGGCTGTTGTTCGTGCAGGAGGACGTCGCCGACCGCATGATCGAGATGATCGCGGGCGCGGCGCGCGAATTGAAGATCGGCGACCCCGCAGATGTCGCGACCCATATCGGGCCGGTAATCGACGTTGAGGCCAAGCAACGCCTCGATGCGTATATCGCACGGATGAAGACCGAGGCGCGGCTGCACTTTGCCGGCTCCGCGCCCGAGGGCTGCTTCGTCGCCCCGCACATTTTCGAGCTCAGGGACGCCAGTCAGCTCACCGAGGAGGTGTTCGGCCCGATCCTGCATGTGGTCCGTTATCGCGCCGAGAACCTCGGCCGCGTGCTTCAGGCGATCGAACGAACCGGCTACGGGCTGACGCTCGGCGTCCACTCCCGCATCGACGACACCATCGAAGCCATCATCGAACGCGTCCAGGTCGGCAACATCTACGTCAACCGCAACATGATCGGCGCCGTCGTCGGTGTGCAGCCGTTCGGCGGCAACGGCCTGTCCGGAACCGGCCCCAAGGCCGGCGGCCCGCACTATCTCGCACGCTTTGCGACCGAGCAGACCGTGACGATCAACACCGCGGCAGCGGGCGGCAACGCTGCGTTGCTTGCGGGGGAGGAGTGAAGCCCTGCGCCTGGCGCCGTTGCATCCCGCCGAAACATCGGTCTAATGCTGCCAGACTTGGCCTGCGCGAATTCCAGCGCACGGGAAACGACAAGAGCGAGGGAGCAACGCCGCGATGGACAAGGGCATTTTTGCGGGGCTGAAGGTTCTGGACTGCGCGAGCTTCATCGCAGCGCCCGCGGCCGCGACCGTGCTGTCGGATTTCGGCGCCGACGTCATCAAGATCGAGCCGCCCGGCGCTGGCGACCCCTATCGCAATCTGCCCAACCTACCCGGCTATCCCACCGGCGAGCACAATTTCGCCTGGCTGCTCGAGGCCCGCAACAAGAAGAGCATCGCGCTCGACCTCGCAAAGCCGGAGGCGCAGGCCGTGCTCTACAAGCTGGTGGAAGAGGCCGACGTCTTCATCACCAACATGCCGCCGCCTGTCCGCACCAAGCTCGGCATCACCTACGACCATCTCGCCCATCTCAACGACCGGCTGATCTACGCCTCCTTCACCGGCTATGGCGAGAAGGGCGAGGAAGCCAACAAGCCCGGCTTCGACAGCAACGCCTATTGGGCGCGTTCCGGCCTGATGGACCTTGTCCGCGCCGACATCGATACCACGCCGGCGCGATCGGTCGCCGGCATGGGCGACCACCCCTGCGCCATGGCGCTGTACAGCGCCATCGTCACCGCGCTGTATCAGCGCGAGAGGACCGGCAAGGGCTCGCATGTCGCCTCCAATCTGATGGCGAACGGGGTGTGGGCGGCGAGCGTGCTGGCACAGGCAAAGCTCTGCGGCGCCAAGTTCAGCGAGCGGCGACCGCGCGAGCGCGCGCTGAACGCGGTCGCCAACCACTACCAGTGCAAGGACGGCCGCTGGCTGATCCTGTCGCTGCTGAACGAGGAGAAGCAGTTTCCGACGCTGACCAAATGCCTCGGACGCGAAGACCTGATCAATGATCCCCGCTTCGCCACCAAGGCCGACCGTCATGCTCGCTCGGTCGAGCTGATCAAGATATTGGACGAGACCTTCGCCACCAGGGATCTCTCCGAATGGCGAAAAATCCTCGACGGCAATGGCCTCGTGTTCGGCGTCGTCGCCATTCTGGACGACATCCCGAACGACAAGCAGATGCTCGACAACGAGGTGCTGGTCCCGTTCGAGAACGACACCATGCTCACCATCAACAGCCCGATCTGGATCGACGGCGTCAAAAAAGTCCAGCCGCGCAAGCCGCCCGCCGTGGGCGAACACAGTGACGAGATTTTGCGCGGGGCGGGATACGACGAGGCGGCGATCAAGCAGCTGCGGGGTTCGGGAGCGGTGGGGTAGGTCACGGCGTAAGGCAGGCCACGCTCGCGACACACACCGCCGTCGTCCCGGCGCAGGCCGGGACCCATATCCCAGAAAGGAAGTTGTCGCACGAAGCTGGTCACTCCGAGTCTTCGCCAAATCACGTTCGGTGGTTATGGGTCCCGGCCTTCGCCGGGACGACGATGACGTGATAGCTTGCCTTCACAACTGCCATCGCTGCGAGGTCCCATGCCCCTCTATCGCCTGCACTACTTCCCCGAATCCGGCAACAGCTACAAGCTGGCGTTGATGCTGACGCTTTGCGGCGAAGCGTTCGAGCCGGTGTGGACCGACTTTGGCGGCGGCGTCACCCGCACCGCGGAATGGCGCAAGGCCGTCAACGAGATGGGCGAAATTCCCGTGCTCGAAGTGGACGGCGTGAAGATGACGCAGACCGCGCCGCTTCTGCTCAAGCTCGCCGAACAATACGGCCGTTTCGGCGCCGAGACGGAGGAGGAGAAGTTCGAGCTGCTGCGCTGGCTGTTCTGGGACAACCACAAGCTCACCGGCTACATGGCGACCTACCGCTTCATGCGCGCCTTCACCGAGAAAAACGATCCGCAGGTGCTGAAGCATTTCCGCCGGCGGCTCGACGATTTCCTCGGCATTCTCGACGGACATCTCCAGCAGAACGCCTTCGCGATCGGAGCCAAGCCGACGGTCGCCGATATCTCGATGATGGCCTATCTGCATTATCCGAGCGATGAGCACGGCTTTGATTTCGCACAAGGTCATCCCGCCATCCACGCCTGGCTTGGCCGCATGGCCGCACTGCCCGGCTGGATGCCGGCCTATGAGCTGCTGCCGGGAAAGCGGATGACGAATTACGCGAAGTGAGCACTCTTTCTTCTCCCTCTCCCGTTCTTACGGGGGCGCGGCGAGCTTCGCTCGAAAGAGTTTGCGCGGCTTACCTCAGCGCCAGCCAGCCGAGCGTGAACAGGATGCCGCCGACGATTACGACCACCGCGACCGCCCAGATGCTGACGCGAGCGCTGCCGGTGATCTGCTTGGCTTCCTCATTGCGCGCGATCTCGCGATTGCGCATCTTGTTGGCTTCGCTCGTGTCCGTCATGGGTCATCCAAACCAGGTTGGAGGCGGCCTAACGCGTCTTGATGAAGCACATGCCGATGCGGCGCGAGGCCGCGGCAGCCTGACAGGTCAAGCCTGTAGCACAGCTCCATGACGTAAAACTCGCGTCCCGCGTTCCCGATCCCGCATCTTGCAGGGAACAATGCGCGCCCCAGCCGTCCTGATATTCGGTGCCGGCCAGCTCCGCGCTGCCGCGAGTCTGCGGCCGGCTGGCAAATCCGCGTGAGAAATCAGGGCGTTTGCCCGCGGCGAACGCGGTCAGGATGTCGCGGCGGCGCACCTGGTCGCCGACAAAATGCGGCGAGGCCGGCACGATGGTGGAATTGGACGGCTTGTCGGCGAGCCAGTCGACGCCCGGGAAATGGAAGCCGCCGATGCCGCGGGTCTGGTGGCAGCCGGCGCAGGTGACGTCGTTGAGGCGGCGCTGGAAGCCCGCGACCGAGCGGATGTTCTGCAAGTCACCGCGCGCGGCCGCCTGCTTCAGCGCGCCGACCACGTCGTCGTCGGTGAAGACCGGATTGTCCTTGCCCTCCCCTTTTCCTTCCCTTTGCATCATGCCGAACTCCGGCTGCAACGGCGAAGCATCGAGGCCGGTCGGCGTCGGCACGACCGCGGCCTTGGCGAGGAATTTCTCGGGGATCAGCACTGTGCCGCGATCGAACTCGCGGAGATTTTCCGGCGCGAGCAGCCAGGACTTGAAATCGCGCCGGAGATCGTTGTCGGCAAGGATCCGGTCGCGGTCGATCTGGTTCTCCAGCGTCGATTCCTCGAACGTCTTCGTCGTGGCGTTGTACTTGAAGACCTTGAGCAGATAGTCCGAGCGGAAATCGTGCAGCGCCGATTTCGGCGCGATCGAGATCTGGATGTTGGTCTCGATGCGATCGAGCATCGCGTCGTGAGGATAGAAGCGGCCGCCGATCAGCCCCTGCCAGTCGCCATTGTCGAGCCAGCGCCGCGCGACCTCGGCGCAGCTGACCGGATTGCCGCTCGCATCCGTCTGGCGCGCGTCGCGGGCCTTCAGCACCAGATTGAACGTCATCGGCAGCCGCGCCGCCGTCTTGGCCCCATCAGGCCCGGCATCGAAACGCGTCAGCCGATAGATCAACCTCATCTCGCCGCAAGACTCTTCCGACACATAGGCGCGGTCCATGCGGTTGACGATGCCGGCCAGCACGAAACGCGTGTTCGGAGATTTCAGCACGGCCCGATCGAACAGCTGCACGTCAACGCCTTCGCCGACGCCGATGGTCTCGCTTGGAAAGGCGACTTTCTGCTGCGCGATGTAGCGATCGAACTCTGCATCGATCGCGGGCGGAATGTCCTTCAGCTGCGGCAGCCAGGCGAACAGCAGATCGGTCGTCAGCGGAAAATTCGCGTTGCGCTCCGGCCATAACAGGCGCGAGATCGTCAGCTGGTCGTCCTGGTCGAGCTTGCGCAGCAGGTCGGGATCGGTGATCGCGGTGCCGCGCGCCAGCTGCGCGTTCTCAGCCGCCGAGAGCGACATGACGCCGCCGAACAACACGACGACAGCAACGAGAATTCTCAATGCGCGGCTCATGCCTCAAGTAACACCGCGCAAGCGCGCCTATTCAAGCAAAAAGGCGCTTCACATGGTGGTGAAGCGCCTCTTCCAAAGTCGAATATCGAACGCTTAGCGTGCGACGATCAGGCCCTTGCTGGTGACGACCACCCAGCGGCCGTCCTGGCGGCGGATCGCATCGACGCGGCCAACGCCGGGGATGGGATCGCCGGCATAGACCTCATAGAGGCCGTCGCGGCCCTCGATCAGGGCGCCGCCATTGGCGACGTCGCGCAGCCTCCAGCCTTCGAGCGTCGGCAGGCGGCCGACCTCGGTCTTGGGCGCGGCGGGAACGGGCGCCGGAGCGGCAGCCGCGGTCGCAACCTGGGCCGGCGCGATAGAGCCGGTGGTCTCCTTGGGCGCCGCGGCGGCCTGCGCGGGAGCGGCAGGCGGCGTGGCGCGGAGCTTGTCGACGGTCTCGGACAGCTTTGCCAGCTTCGCCATCGGCTCGGCCTGCGCCTTCTCGAGCTTGTCGAGACGGTCATTGGCGCGGTTGAACTGGGTGAGGCCGGTCTTGGAGCTGTGCTCGACATTCGCCTTGAGCGCGACGAGGTCGGCATCGATCCGCGCGACGGATGCGTCCAGCGCGCTGGTATCGGCGACCTGCACCGGCGCGGCGGCCGGGGCTGCGAAGTGCATCATGCCAGCCGTTGCCAGCGCGCCGCTGATCGCACCGACGCTGGCCGCGATCGCCACCACCGCGGCCATGGCCGAGAGGCGACGCTTGCTGCCGGCCTCGCGTGGCTCGTCCGCCTTCACATGCGGGGCGAACTCCTCGCGTTCCCAGGCGCGGTCGGCAGGCGGCATGACGATGAGCTTGCCGAGCTTCGGCTCGGGCTTTGCTTCAGCCTTCGGCTCGACCTTGGCTTCGAACTTCGGCACGTCGATCCGCGGTGGCTCGATCCTTGGCGGCTCGACCTTGATCGGGTCTGGCTTCGGCGGCGCTTCGTGGTCGGGGGCGATCGAGGGGGCGTCGATACCGGCAGCAGCCTCGACGGCCTGCGGCGCTGCGGCGTCGACAGCACCGGAATCCTGGGCAGCCTGCTCAGCCATTGGTTCGCTCACGGCTCAAATACTCCAGTCTGGATTGACCTTTTGGTAACTTTCATTGCTTGCGAAATCCTTACCTTCGGACCCGCTTACCGAAATTTTAGGAACTCATCCGGGGCTGAATTGGGCCGGGAACGTGGAACCGATGTGGCGGGCGTGAAACAGTTTGTAATCGGGGCAAGATGAACGGCCGCGGAATGGACGCTGGGCGCCCTTTGAGGGCCGCTCCGCTCGCACCTCGGAGTGTCGGCGAGAGGGTCGGGCCCCGCAGCTTCCACATCGTCATTGCGAGCGCAGCGAAGCAATCCAGAGTCTTTCCGCGGGGACGGCCTGGATTGCTTCGCTGCGCTCGCAATGACGGAGTGCCTTCTACCAGCCCGTCACATCACCACTGGTGCATCCGGCAGCTCGTTCGCATGCGGGCCCTGCGGCGGGAAGTGCCGTGCCAGCTCGCGCGACACCGCCGCGATGCCGGCGATCACGCCGCGCTCGAACTGGCCGGACCTGAACTCGGACTCCATGGCCCGGCAGATGGTTTCCCAGCCGGCCGCACCGACCTTCGCGTCGATGCCGCGGTCGGCGATGATCTCGACGTCGCGGTCGGCGAGCAGGAGATAGATCAGGACGCCGTTGTTGTGCGCCGTGTCCCAGATGCGCAAATGCGAGAACAGGTCGAGCGCGCGCTCGCGTGCCGGCTGGTTGCGGAACAGCGGGCGGCCGTCGAGCGCACCTTCGACGACGAAGCGGACCTGGCCGGAATGGGTGGTCTCGCCCTGCCGGATCGCCCGTTCGATGCGGTCGAGCGCGGCTTGCGGGAAGATCTGCCTTGCCCGCCAATGATGCTGCACGAGGTGTCTGGCAATGCGCTTGATGCTCATGACCGCTACCAGCTCCCCGAGGCGCCGCCGCCGCCGAAGCTGCCGCCTCCGCCGCTGAAGCTGCCGCTGTCACTGGACGACGAACCGCTGCTCCAGCCGCCGGACGAGGAGCCGCTCGACCAGGAACCGCCGCGCGAGCGGCCTGTGCCCGGCGTGATCGCCGAAAACAGATCAGCGACGAATCCGATGATGAAGCCGAGACCACCCAGCGCGAGGGCAAGTGCGAAAGACCCGAGGATGATCCAGGTCAGCGCGGCGATGATGCCTCCGGTGACGAAAGATCCGAGCAACCGCCCCAGCGTGGCACGGAAGAACCCGCCCACCCCGATGGAGGCGAACAGCGTCACGATGAAGAGCGGCGCGAGGTCGTCCAGGCTGCCGAATTTCACGGTGGGCGAAGGAACCGGCAATGGCTCGCCATCGATCACCCGCATCATGCGCTCGACGCCATCAGTGATGCCGCCGGCAAAATCGCCCGTCCTGAATTTCGGTGTGATGATCTCGTCGATGATGCGCCGCGAGGTGACGTCGGTCAGCGCGCCTTCGAGGCCGTAGCCGACCTCGATGCGCAGGTGACGGTCGTTCTTGGCGACGATGAGGATCGCGCCGTCGTCGACCTTCTTGCGGCCGAGCTTCCAAGCCTCGGCGACGCGGATCGAGAACTGCTCGATCGTCTCCGGCTGCGTGGTCGGCACGATCAGCACGGCGACCTGGCTGCCCTTGCGCGTCTCGAAATCGCGCAGCTTTTGCGTGAGCGCAGCGATGTCGGCGCTGGAGAGCGTGCCGGTCTGATCGACCACGCGGCCGGTGAGCTGGGGAACGGCGACGTCGGCGGAGGCGGGGAATGCGAAGGCGAGGAGAAGTGCGACGATGAACCACACACCCGCTGTCATCGCCCGGCTTGACCGGGCGATCCAGTATCCCAGAGCCGCCGGCGGACTACGGAGAAGCCGCGGCGTACTGGATTCCCCGCTTTCGCGGGGAATGACAGCGGTGGGTGGGGCGAAGCGCATTCGCAAAATCGAACGCGGCTACTTCGACGGCGCAGGCGCCGGGTTGAAATCCACCTTCGGCGCGGTCGAGATTTCCTTCTCGTTCTCGACCGAGAAGTTCGGCTTCTCCTTGTAGCCGAACGTCATCGCGGTGAGGTTGGTCGGGAACGAGCGGATGGTGACGTTGTAGTCCTGTACCGCCTTGATGTATCGGTTGCGCGCCACCGTGATGCGGTTCTCAGTGCCCTCGAGCTGGGACATCAGATCCTTGAACAGGGCGTCCGACTTCAGCTGCGGATAATTCTCGGTGACGACCAGGAGGCGCGACAGCGCGCTGGAGAGCTCGCCCTGTGCGGCCTGGAATTTCTGGAACGCTGCGGCGTCGTTCAGCACCTCCGGCGTTGCCTGGATGCTGCCGACCTTGGCGCGGGCGTTGGTAACCCCAAGCAGCACGTCCTTCTCCTGCTGCGCAAAGCCCTTCACCGAGTTGACGAGGTTGGGCACGAGATCGGCGCGGCGCTGATACTGGTTCACGACCTCGGACCAGTTGGCCTTGATCTGCTCATCCCCGCTCTGGATCGCGTTGTAGCCGCAATTGGTCAGGCTCAGCGAAGCCAGCGCCGCCAGCACGGTGAGGATCTTGCGCATTAAATTTCTCCCGGTGGAATCTCGTGCAAACTACCAGAAGGGCTTCGCCGAGTGTCGAGATTTCTTCCGTCATTCCGGGGCGCGAAGCGAACCCGGAATCTCGAGATTCCGGATTCGATGCTTCGCATCGCCCCGGAATGACGGCAGCAGATGCCCGCACGCCAGCCAACTGACGCAAGCCTCTTGCCTATCCGCAGGCGACATAGTCAACTCTCGGCAACAAGACGAAAAACGCCAGGGGGGGAACGCGATGAACTCGTTCGAGACCATCCTCGTGGAGAGGCCGGAGCCGGCGATCACGCGGGTCGTGATGAACCGGCCCGAGGCGCGCAACGCACAGAACCTGCAGATGACCTACGAGCTCAACGCCGCCTTCGATGCGGCGGTGCAGGACGATGCGGTCAAGGTCATCATTCTCGCCGGCAGCGGGCCGCACTTCTCGTCCGGCCACGATCTTCGTCCCGGCGGCAAGAACACCGCCGGCGTCGATTTCCCGCCGATCGGAAATTGGGGCGGCTTCGCTGAACCCAACGCTCACGGCCGCTTCGCGCGCGAGCAGGAAATATATCTCCAGATCACCCGGCGCTGGCGGAACCTGGCCAAACCGACCATTGCCGAGGTGCACGGCAAGTGCATCGCGGGCGGCTTGATGCTGGCCTGGGCCTGTGACCTCATCGTCGCCAGCGACGATGCGCAGTTTTGCGATCCCGTCGTCACCATGGGTGTCTGCGGCGTCGAATGGTTCGTGCATCCCTGGGAGCTGGGTGCGCGCAAGGCCAAGGAGTTTTTGTTCACCGCCGACAGCTGGAGTGCGCAGGAGGCGCACCAGCTCGGCATGGTCAATCAGGTGGTGCCGCGTGCGGAATTGTCGGCGCGCGTGCTGGAGCTGGCGCGGCGGATCGCAGCAAAACCGTCCTTCGCGCTGAAGCTGACCAAGGAGGCGGTGAACCGCTCGGTCGACGTGATGGGCCAGCCCGCCGCGATCGACCAGGCCTTTGCGCTGCATCAGCTCTGTCACGCCCATAATCTCCAGGAGTTCGGCATGATCGTCGATCCATCCGGCTTGCATCCCTCCGTGCGCAAACCGCCCGCGGCCGCGGAGTAGATGCGATGGACCTGAACCTCAGTGACGAGCAGCGGCTGCTGCGCGAGAGCGCGGACCGCTTCGTGGCCGAAAGCTACGATGCGGACCATCGCCGCAAGATGGCGAGTGATCCGCTCGGATACAGCCCCGATGTGTGGAAGCAGTTTGCCGAGCTCGGCTGGTTGGCACTGCCGATTCCCGAAGAGTTCGGCGGGCTCGGCGCCGGCGCGGTCGAGATCGGCATCTTGATGGAAGCCTTTGGCCGTGGCCTGGTGTCGGAGCCCTATGTGGCAACGGTCGTGCTGGGCGCGACGCTCATCGAGCGATGCGGCAGTGCAGCCCAGAAGCAGGGAATCCTGCCCAAGGTCGCCGACGGCTCACTGAAGCTCGCCTTTGCGCATTCCGAACGCACGGCACGGTTCGATCTCGCCAAGGTCGCCACCACCGCGAACAAAACGGCGCAAGGCTGGCGCCTTGCCGGAAACAAGATCACCGTGCTCGACGGCCACGCCGCCGACGAGTTCATCGTCTCCGCGCATCTCCATGATCATCAGGGACCATCGGGGCGGATCGGCCTGTTCCTGGTCCCGGCGACGGCGGCAAGCCTTATCATCAGCGACTATCCCCGCCTTGGTGGCGGGCGCGCCTGCAACATCGAACTGTCGGATGTGCATCTGCCAGAGGATGCCCTGCTCGGCGACGGACACGACGCGCTCCCCGCGATCGAATGGGCCGTCGACCGCGCCATGGCGGCGCTTGGTGCGGAAGCCGTCGGCATCATGCAGACGCTGCTGGACACCACGCTCGAATACACCAAGATCCGCAAACAATTCGGCCGGCCGCTCTCGGCCAACCAGGTGATCCGCCATCGCCTCGCCGACATGGCGATGCAGGTCGACGAGTCACGCTCGATGGCGCTGCGGGCTGCGTTGAAGGTGGATGCTGCGCCGGTCGAACGGGCGCGGGCCGCGTCGGGCGCGAAGGCGAAGATCGGCAAATGCGCGCGCTTCGTCGGCGAACAGTCGATCCAGCTTCACGGCGGCATGGGCGTCACCGAGGAGCTCGAGGTCGGCGCCTATTTCAAGCGGCTGGTCGCCTTCGACACGCTGTTCGGCGGCAGCGCGCATCATTATGCCCGCCACGCGCAGCTCGGCCGCTCGGCCTGACACTGGGAGAGCCTCATGGACTTGTCGTTCAATGCCGAGGAGCGCGCCTTCCAGAGCGAGGTGCGCGGCTTCATTGCGAAAAACCTCACCGAAGAGATGAAGCGCGCGACCGCGCTGACGCCATCGGTGTTCTCCGACCCCGACATCGGCATGGCCTGGCAGCGCGCGCTGCACAGGCAGGGCTGGGGCGCGCCGGGCTGGCCGGTCGAATATGGCGGACCGGACTGGACGCCGGCGCAGCGCTGGATTTTTGAGACCGAATCCGCGCGCGCCGGCGTACCGAATGTCAACGTGATGGGCGTGAAGATGGTGGGGCCCGTCATCATCGGCTTCGGCTCGCCGGAACAGAAGAACTTCTACCTGCCGCGCATCCTCTCCGGCGAGGACTACTGGTGTCAGGGCTATTCCGAGCCGGGCTCCGGCTCGGACCTGTCCTCGCTGAAGACGCGCGCGGTGCGGGACGGCGACGACTACATCATCAACGGCACAAAAATCTGGACCACGCACGCCCATCATGCCAACCGCATGTTCGCACTGGTGCGCACCAGCGACGGGCCGCGCCAACAGGACGGCATCAGCTTCATCCTGATCGACATGAAGACGCCGGGTATCACGACGCGGCCGATCCTCACCATCGGCGGCGACCACGAGGTCAACCAGGTGTTCTTCGACGACGTGCGCGTGCCCGTGGCCAATCGCGTCGGCGAAGAAGGCAAGGGCTGGACCTACGGCAAATATTTGCTGGAGTTCGAGCGTGGCTCCGGCATCGCCTCGGCCAAGCTGCGCGAGGGGCTGAAGGCGATCGCGGATCTTGCTGCGTCCGATTTGACCGGGCGCGCGATCGACAGCCCGGACATCGCAACGCGCATCTCGGAGGTGGAGGTCGACATCGACGCGCTGGAGATGACCGAGCTGCGCGTGCTCTCGGCGCTGCAGACCGGACAGAATCCCGGCGCGGTGTCGTCGATCCTGAAGCTGCGCAACAGCGAGATCCGCCAGGCCGTGACGCGCCTCGGCGTCGACGTGATCGGCCACGACGCCCTCGCGGTCGAACCGATGCGCCCGCTCTACAGGCTCAACCACGAACCGGCGATCCCGGAGGACATGCTGACGGTGGTGCCGGAATATCTCAACGGCCGGGCGTACACGATCTTCGGCGGCACCTCGGAGATCCAGCGCGACATCATCGCGAAGATGATGCTGGGGATTTGAGGCTACGTCTCTCTCCACCGTCATTGCGAGGAGCCCTTGCGACGAAGCAATCCAGAATCTTTCCGCGGACGGAATCTGGATTGCTTCGCTGCGCTCGCAATGACGGTGCACGTGGGAGTGTTACCCGGCCGCCTTCGCGTCCCTGATCGCCTGCCAGATCTTCTGCGGCGTCAGCGGGGTGTTGAGCTGCGTGATGCCGAGTTCGGCCAGCGCGTCCATCACGCCGTTGGTGACGCAGGGAGGGCCGCCGATGGCGCCGGATTCGCCGCAGCCCTTGGCGCCGAGCGGATTGGTGCGGCAGGGCGCGGTATCGTCGAGCGTCACCACGATCGGCGGCACGTCGTCGGCGCGCGGAATGCAGTAATCCTGGTAGCTCGCGGTGAGGAGCTGGCCGTCGGCATCGTACGAGACGCCTTCGTAGAGCGCCTGGCCGATACCTTGCGCGACGCCGCCGTGGATCTGGCCAGTGACCAGCATCGGGTTAACCGCGACGCCGACGTCGTCGACGGTGGTGTAGCGCACGACCTTGGACACCCCGGTCTCGGGGTCGATCTCGACCTCGCAGATATGCGTGCCGTTCGGCCAGCTCGGTCCATCGACCTCGCCTTCGGAATCGACGCTGAGCTTGGCGCCGCTTTCCTTCTCGGCGAGATCGAACAGGCTGATGCGGCGGTCGGTGCCGACCACGGTGAGCATGCCGCCCTGGTACTCGATGTCCTCGATAGAGGTCTCAAGCACGTTGGCCGCCTTCTCGCGCGCCTTCTGGATCAGGTCGTTGGAGGAGACCGCAACCGCGGTGCCGCCGACGAACAGCGAGCGCGAGCCGACGCTGCCGAAACCCATGGCGAGATCGGTGTCGCCCTGGACGACGTCGATCCTGTCGAGGGGAATGCCGAGCGAGTCGGAAATCATCTGGGTGTAGGTGGTCTGCAGCCCCTGCCCCATCGCCATGGTGCCGGAATGCAGCACCACGCGCCCTTGCGAGGTCGCGTGCAGGCTGACCTTCTCGGTGTGGGCGCGGCCGCCGGTCCATTCGATGTAGGAGGTGAGCCCGCGGCCGTAGAGCATGCCCTTCTTCTTGGCGGCCTTCTTGCGCGCGGCAAAGCCGTCCCAGTCGGCGAGCTTCACGGCACGGTCGAGCATGTGGGCGAAGGCGCCGGAATCGTAAACCTGCCCGGCCGCGTTGGTGTAGGGCAGCTGCGCCGGCTTGATGTAGTTGGCTTTGCGGATCGCACGCGGATCCATGCCGATCTTTCGCGCGGCGGCGTCGAACAGGCGCTCGACGATGAAGACCGCTTCAGGACGGCCGGCGCCGCGATAGGCACCGACCGGCGCAGTGTGGGTCATCACCGACTGCACCTCGAAATGCACCAGCGGCAGGTCGTAGACGCCGGTCTGCACGAACGGGCCGAGCACCAGCGGAATGATGTTGGCCGCGCCCGAGGAATAGGCGCCGGTGCAGCCGATCGACTTGACGCGATAGGCCAGCACCTTGCCCTTCTCGTCGAGCGCGAAGGATGCCGTCGAGGTGAGATCGCGGCCGTGGGTGCCGCCGACGAACTCGTCGGTGCGGTCGCCGCGCCAGCGGATCTTCTTGTTCAGCTTGGTCGCGGCATAGGCGACGATGCCGTCCTCGGGATAGAGGTTGGTCTTCTGGCCGAAGCCGCCACCGATGTCGCCGACCAGCACGCGCACGCTGTCCTTGGGACGCTTGAGCACGGCTTCCGCCAGCACGTCGCGGGTCGAGGCCGGCGTCTGCGACTGCACGTGCAGGAGGAGACGGCCGGTCTTCTTGTCGATCTCGGCAATGGTCGAGCGCGGCTCCATCGCGGAAGGCACGAGACGCTGGCTGACGAGATCGAGCGCGACCGTATGCGCAGCCGTGGCAAAGGCCTCGTCCACCTTGGCGGCATCGCCGTAAGCCATCGCGCCGACGATGTTGTCGGGCGCCTCCGGCCACACCACGGGCGCGCCGGGCTTCACCGCCTCGACCGGATCGACCACCGCGGGCTGCACGTCGTATTCGACCACGATCGCTTCAGCCGCGCTCTGCGCTTCCGCGCGGGAGGCGGCGACCACGGCCGCGACCGCTTCGCCGGCGTAGCGCACGATCTCATGGGCGAGCAGGCGGCGCGGCGGCACCGTCATCGGCTTGCCGTCGGGACGCTTGAAGATGCTCAAGGTCGGGATGGCGCCGATGTCGTCCTTGACGAGGTCGGCACCGGTGTAGACCGCGGTGACGCCGGGCATCGCGACCGCCGCGCTGGTGTCGATCGAGACGATCTTCGCATGCGCATGCGGCGAGCGCAGCACGTACAACCACAGCGCGCCGTCTTCCGGCTTGTCGTCGATGAATTGCCCCTTCCCGGTCAGCAGCCGCTGGTCTTCCAAACGCTTGACGGGCTGGCCCGCTCCGAAACGCAAATTGCCGGGAAGAATGTTCATTCCGTGGGGTCCTCAGGGTCTTTTCGAAACTGCGGGCAGCCTTTTAGCGGATCGATCAGGGGCATGCCAGCCGCGGTTTTGGGCGGGATATCCACGATTTCGGCATGCCGTCCGTTAAATCTGCGATTCCGTAGGGTGGGCAAAGGCGCGCTCTTCGCGCGCCGTGCCCACCACTCTCAACAACGGGCAAATGGTGGGCACGCTACGCTTTGCCCACCCATCATGGGGACGACCACTCGCTACGCCAGCTCCCGGAGCGCCGCTTCCACCACCTTGCGCGCATCGGCCGTCAGCGGGGCCTGTGGCGGGACGGGATCGCCGATGTCGTAGCCCTGAATTGCAAGGCCGGCCTTGATGCAGGCGGCGAGGTTGAAGCGGGCGAAGGCTTCGTTGATGCGCCAGAGCCGGCGCTGGAGCACCATGGCCTCGTCCCAGCGGCCGGCCCTGCAGAGGTCGTAGAGCTTAACGCTCTGGCGCGGGATGATGCAGGCCGGACCCGCCATCCAGCCGAGCCCGCCGATCAGCATGACCGCCGCCGGAATATGGGCGGAGGCCGAGAACACGCGCAAACCATCGCCGCAGCGGTTCATGATCGAGAGCAGCCGGCCGGTGTTGGTCGAGGCGTCCTTGATGTAGCCGATGCGCGGATGCTCCGCGAGCCGCGCGATCACGTCGAGGGTGAGGTCGGAGCGCTGGAATTGCGGATTGGTGTAGATGACAACGGGAATGTCCACGGCGTCCGCGATGGCGCGGAAGTAGGATTCGACCTGGGCATCGGCGAGCGGGAAATAGGCTTCCAGGATCGCCAGGATGCCGTCGGCACCGAGCTTCTGATAGGCCCGTGCCTGCGCCACCGCATCCGCGGTCGAGGTGGAGGCGACGCCGGCCACGACCGGCACGCGGCCCTTTGCGGCTTCGATCGTGGTCTGCACGATCGCGCTCCGCTGCGCGGCATTGAGATAAGCGAACTCGCCGGTCGAACCGAGCGGCGTCAGTCCGTGCACGCCGGCACCGATCAGGTCGTCGCAGAGCTTTGCGAGCACGTTCGTCCGCACCGTGCCGTCCGCATCGACGGGGGAGACGAGGTAGGGAAAGACGCCGTGGAATTCGGACATGTCGGGGGCTCCGGAAGCTGGCACCCCAGAGGTATTAGCAACCCCCGTCCCGGCGATCAAACCTTGAGCAAGCGTACCCGCGTGCCCCAGGGATCGATCGCCTCCACGCCGTTGCTTAGCGCCGTGACGTTCACACCGCCCTTGCGCAGGCGCTCTTCCTGCGCGGCGAGCAGCTCCTGCTTCGCCATCACCAGCGAGAACCAGGCAAGACCGGTCGTGGAATCGTCGCGCTGGCCGGCGCCCTGGCTCTGCCAGACATTCATGCCGAGGTGATGGTGATAGCGCCCTGACGACAGGAACGCCGCGCCGTTGCGCTTGCGCGTCGGGTCGAGGCCGACCGTGCCGTGATAGAATCGCTCGGCCTCGGCGAGATCGCCGACGCGCAGATGCATGTGGCCGACGCGCATACCGTCCGGCGCCTTGGCGTAATCAGGGACGCGCGTATTGGTCAGCGACAGCAAATCGGGAATGTTGAGCTCGTCCGTCGCCATCTTCACGCTGCCCTCGCTCCACTGCCACTGCGAGGGATCGCGATCGGCATAGACCTCGATGCCGTTGCCTTCGGGGTCGTCGAGATAGACGGATTCGCTGACGAGGTGATCGGCAAAGCCCGACAGCTTCACGCGGTGCGAGGCGGCGTGGACCAGCCAGCGTGCGAGGTCCTTGCGGGTCGGCATCAGGAAGGCGGTGTGGTAGAGGCCGGCGGCGCTGCGCGATTCAATCGCGGCATCGGGACGGGCTTCCAGCACCAGCAGCGTGATGCCGCCAGTGCCGAGCTTCGCGCCCGCTGCCGAGCGGTCCATAACGGTGAGCCCGATCACGTCGCGGTAGTAGTCGGCAACCGTATCGAGATTCTTGACCCGGAGCGTCACCATGCCGACCCGCATCGGCGTGCGGCTGGCATAGGTCGGGCCGCCGCCCTGCGGGTTGCCCTCGGCACGCGCCGCGGCTGCGGCCGCCATCGCAAGCGAGGTGGCACCGGCGAGGTGAAGCAGGGTGCGGCGGGTGAGATCGATGGTCATCAGTCGGGGCTCGCTGAAATCCTTGAGGCCATAGGGCGCAATTTTCGGGATTGCTACACGTTCCCGTGAGGCGCTCCCAATCACATGTTCGTCGGCCGTGGTCCTACGGAGGCCTGCCTCTTTCCTGGCCACCCGGCCAGTTTCGCAATCGCTCGCGGCATCCCAGATTGAGGACAACTTACAGGAGCCCGCCATGACCGATCTCAGCCCCCTGTCCTCACTGTCGTCCGCGCTCGCGGACGTGGTGGCGCGCACCGCGCCGTCCGTCGTCTCCGTGCATTCGCATCGCTCCCGCTCGACCGGCTTCGTCTGGAAGAGCGGCCTGATCGTCACCGCCGACGAGGCACTGGCCGACGAGGGCGAGGTCGAGATCGGCCTCGACGACGGCGGTCGGGTCGCCGCCACGATCGCCGGCCGCGACCATACGACCGACATCGCGCTGCTCCGCGCCAACATCGCTCTCACGCCGGTCAAGCTCGCCGCCACGGTCCCGCCGCTCGGCGCGTTGTCAATCGTTGTCGCCACCCATCGCGAGACGCCGAGCGCGGCGCTCGGGATGATCTCGGCGTCCGGCAAGAGCTGGCGCTCCTTGCGCGGGGGCGACATCGATGCCCGGATCGAGCTCGACGTCCGTCTGCGCGAAAGCCAGCAGGGCGGCCTGGCGCTCGACGCATCGGGCGCAGCCTTCGGCATGGCCGTGCTCGGGCCGCGGCGAGTGCTCGTCATTCCGACCGCGACGATCGAGCGCATCGCTCCGCAGCTCGAGACGCGCGGCCGCATCGCCCGCGGATATCTCGGCCTCGGGCTCCAGCCGGTGCGGCTCGACGACGGCATCGGTGCGATGGTGATGAATGTCGACAAGGCCGGACCTTCGGCCGCGGCCGGCATCCGCCAGGGCGATGTGATCGTCGCAGTCAACGACCAGAAACTGTCAGGCGTGCGCGCGCTGTCGCGGACGCTGGGTCCGGCCAGCGTCGGCGCCGTGGTCGATGTCGCGGTGCGCCGCGGCGGCGAGCCGGTCAGCTTCAAGGTCACGGTCGGCGAGAGGCCGGAGGCGTGAGCGCGGACAAGACCGCCGAGATCGTGCTCGCGCTGGAGATCGACGATCCTGCGCTGGCCGATCGCCTGACGGCGCTGCTCGGCAATGTCAGCGGGATTCGCCTCGCCGGGCCCGGTGAGCAGGCCGCGGCGACGGTCGTCGCCCGCGATCCGCGCAGCATGCCTGAGGACATCGCGCTGACGCAGCGCGAGCTCGACGTGCTGGCGCTGATGGCCGAGGGCTCGTCCAACAAGATGATCGCGCGTCAGCTCGGCATCTCCGTACACACCGTGAAATTCCATGTCGGTTCGCTGCTCGACAAGCTGGATGCCACCGGCCGCACCGATGCGGTCGCGCATGCGGCACGCCGCGGCGTGATCGAGCTCTGAGCGGCGTGGATCAATCGCCGACGGCAATCTGCGCCAGCGCGCGCATGCGGTCGGTGTCGACGACGCGGCCGTGGCTGATGACGACGCGCGGGGGGCTGTGGAAACGCAGCGCCTCGGTGACGTCGCCCTGCTCGAGGATGACGAGATTGGCCGCGCAGCCGAGCCCGAGGCCGTAGCGTTCCAGATTCATCGCCGTCGCTGCGCGCGTGGTGATCATGTCGTAGAGCGTCTCGAGCTCGCTCTTCCCGGTCATCCAGAGCAGATGCGAGGCGAGGAACGCCACTTCCAGCATGTTGTTGCGGCCAAGCGGATAATAGGCGTCGGAGATATCGTCCTGGCCGAGGCAGACATTGATGTCGGCGGCCAGCAGCTCCTTCACGCGCGCATGCAGCGGCCCGTTGTGGGGATTGCTCACGACGCTGACGCGGGCCTTTCCGAGCAGCCCCATCAATTCGCGGAGGTAATTGTCGGGATAGAGCGCCATCGCCCGGCAATGATGCGCGAGCGCCCGGCCCTCGACGCCGCGGGCGATCACCGCGCGCGCCATCATGTCGAGCGTGCGCATATTGGCGTCGCCGACATCATCCAGCAGCATCGAGACGTCGGCCCCGTGCTGGGCCGCAAGGTCGAAGCAGAAATCGATGTGGCGACGCCGGTCCTCTTCATCGGCTTCGATCCAGGGGATGCCGCCGACGATATCGGCCCCGAGCGTCATCGCCTTGCGCATCAGATCGTCCGCGCCGGGCTCGCGAAGCAGGCCGTCCTGCGGGAAGGCCACGACCTGAATATCGACGATGCCGCGAAATTCCTCGCGAATGGCGAGCAGCGCCTTGATACCCTCGAGCCGGGCCTTGGTGTCGACATCGGCGAAGGCGCGGATGTGGAGATTGCCGTGGAGCGCGGCGAGCGCCACCGCACGCCGCGCGTTCGGGACGATCCAGGACGCGTCATAGTTGTTCTTCACCACCGCGGCGAGCTCGACCGCCTTCGCCGCCTCGCTCATGCCGCCGCCCTGATAGGCCGCGAGCGCCGCCTCCGACATCATCGGCAGGGTCCAGACCTTGCAGAGATGCAGATGCGGATTGACGAAAGCGGGCGTGACCAGACCGCCGCGGGCATCGACGAAGGATTGGGCGCCGGTCTGCAGCCGGCTGCCGATTGCGGTGATCACGCCATCGGTGATTCCAATGTCGACGATCTCGCGGCTGCGCGTGCGGGCGTTGGTGATGACGAGGTCTGGCAGGCGGGACATTGCAGGACTTCCACTCGATACCAGGGCGATCATGCAAGTTGGGTGCCGGTATGCGGAAACCGCAACCGGACGGTCAGACCCGGCGCATTCTCATGCAGTGCAATCTCGGCGCCATGAAGGCGCGCGACGGCGGCGACGAGGCTGAGACCGAGGCCGTTGCCCGGCGTGTAGCGGCTCTGCTCGAGCCGGTAGAAGCGCTTGAAGACGTGATCGCGCGCCTCGGTGGGAATGCCCGGTCCGTCGTCGGCGATCGCGATCACCGCGCCACCATCGGCGCTGCGGCAGGTCACCGTCACCTGCCCGCCCTTGCGGCCGTGCTTGATCGCGTTGTCGACGAGATTGGCGACGGCGTCGAACAGCAGGTCTCGGTCGCCCGTGATCGGCACTTCGCGGTCGCCGTCGAGACTGAGGCGGGTTGCGACCTGTTCGGCGGCGGCGTCGTAGAGCTCGACGACCTCGCCGGCGATCTCGGTCAGGTTCAACGCACGAAAGGCGCTCCGGCGTGCGCGGGTCTCGATCTCCGAGATTCGCGTGATGGAGGCGAACATGCCGAGCACGGCATCGAGATCGGCGATGGTGTCGCCGATCAGCGCCGCGTCGGCCTCGCTGTTGCGCGGCGTATGATAGGCCTTCTCGAGCCGGCCGCGCATGCGCGTCAGCGGCGTGCGCAAATCGTGGGCGACGTTGTCGCTGACCTGCTTGACCTCGCCCATCAGCGTCTCGATGCGGTCCAGCATCTGGTTGAGGTTTTCGGCGACACGGTCCCACTCGTCGTGGCTGCCGCGCAACGGGATGCGCCGGTCGAGGCCGGACAGCATGATGGCACGGCTGGTCGCGTTGATCTCCTCGATCCGCCCGACCGTGCGCCGCGTCACCAGCACCGCCGCAAGGCCGGCGAGGACGAGGAGCAGCACGGCGACCGCGACCATCGCGAGCTCGATCATGCCGGTGAAGCCGCTGTGATCGCCGGCGTCACCGACGCGGCTTTGCACATAGCCGATCGTGCCGACATAGACGTAGGCCATGATCGCCGCGACGATCAGCCCGAATGCCGCGATCGCCATCAGCGCCAGACGGAAGGTCGAGGAGCGGAGCGTCTTAGCCAGGAGCACGGAGGCAATATCCGATGCCGCGGATGGTATGGATCAGCGGATAGGCCTGGGCATCGTCGACCTTGCGGCGGACGCGGCCGACATAGACGTCGATGATGTTGGTGGAAGGATCGAAATGCAGGTCCCAGACGTGCTGGAGCAGCATCGCGCGGGAGACGACGCGGCCCTCGTTGCGGACGAGATATTCGAGCAGCTGGAATTCGCGCGGCAGCAGCGGAATCTTGCGGCCGCGGCGGCTGGCGCTACGTGCGATCAGGTCGATGGCGAGGTCGCCGACGCGCAGCAGCGTCTCCTTGGCGATGGTGTCGCTGCGCCGGCCCAGGGCCTCCAGCCGCGCCAGCAGCTCGACGAAGGAAAACGGCTTGACCAGATAGTCGTCGCCGCCGGCGCGCAAGCCCCGGACGCGGTCGTCGACCTCGCCGAGCGCGGAGATGATCAGGAAGGGCGCTGCAATGCCGTCGTCGCGCAACTGGCGCATCACGGTGATGCCGTCGATGTCGGGCAGCATGCGGTCGATGGTGATCACGGCATAGTCGCGCGCGACGCCGTGGCTGAGGGCCTCGCGCCCGGTGGCGGCGAGATCGACGTCATAGCCAGAGGTCGTCAGCTCCTCGACGAGCTGGCCTGCGGTTTCCGGATCGTCCTCGACGACCAGGATGCGGCGGTGACCTCCGGTCATGCGAAACTCCGCGCGACGATCGCCACCAGACTATCCCGTTCCGGGGCTGAGCGGAACTGCCCGATGGCGATCGCGACAATGGTGCGGTACGGCGATGCGACTACCAATAGTCTCCGCACACATTGACCCATTGCCACCCATAGGGCGTCCAGCTCCTGCGCCAGCAGCCGTCGTCGTAGTAGTTGGCATAGATGAACGGCGCGCCGACGAAGGCGAACCGACGGAAGTGATGACGGTGGAAGAAGGCATGGCGGCCGATGAAGGGCCTGCCGTGCCAGCCCGTGCCGGCAAACCGCGGTCCGAAGGCGGCGCGGGTCGCCAGCGGGGCTCCGGCAAAGCGGGGGCCGATGGCGGCGCGGGCGGCCATCGGCGAACCAACGAAGCGGGCACCACCGAAATGGGCGCCGCCCATCCCGCCAAATCGCATGCCGCCGCCACCCATGCCGCCACCGCCGACATGCATGCCACCACCACCGAAGTGGCCACCGCCGCCAAAGCCGCCATGGCCACCACCGCCGAAGCCGCCGTGACCTCCGCCACCCATGCCGCCACGGGCGAGCACTGGTGAACCGAGCGCCATCATCGCGGCGACCGTCACCGCAGTGAGGCCTTTGAGAAGCCTGTTGTCCATCGAAGCATCCTCCGTGCTGCGCGGCGGTATTTCTGCCGCGTCAGAAGGATCAGATGAGAGGAAGGGACACGCACCTTCAACTTACAAACGCGCCAGATTCTGACGCGGAAGTTAGGGAAGCGGAGCTCCGCTCTCTCCTCGTCATTGCGAGGAGCCCTTGCGACGAAGCAATCCAGACTGTTTCCGCGGCGGAAATCTGGATTGCTTCGCTGCGCTCGCAATGACGACGTGGAGAGAGTTTTCCATACGTCGAGCAGCTAACCTCTCCCCGCAAAGAGCGGGGAGAGGTTGAAGATTCACGCCCGCTTCCCGTTGCTCTTCTCCGCAGCCCTGCGCATGGCCTCGGCAAGCGCGCCGCCGCCGGAGGATTCCTGCTTGCGCGGCGCGGACGAGGTCATGCGGCTCGCGTTGCGCTGGCCGTTGTCGCGCTGCATGCCGGGGGCGTCTTTCTTGGCGCCGACCTCGTCGTCGAGCCGCAGCGTCAGCGAGATGCGCTTGCGGGCGACCTCGAAGTCCAGCACCTTCACCTTGACGATGTCGCCAGGCTTCACCACCTCGCGCGGATCCTTGATGAAATTCTTCGACATCGCCGAGATATGGACGAGGCCATCCTGGTGCACGCCGATGTCGACGAAGGCGCCGAAAGCGGCGACGTTGGTCACGGTGCCCTCGAGGATCATGCCCTTCTTGAGATCCTTGATCTCCTCGACGCCTTCCTTGAACACGGCGGCCTTGAATGCCGGACGCGGGTCGCGGCCGGGCTTTTCCAACTCGCGCAGGATGTCGGTGACGGTCGGCAGGCCGAAGGTCTCGTCGACAAAATCCTTCGGCTTCAGCGTGCGCACGATCTCGCTGCTGCCGATCAGCGCCTTGATGTCGCTCTTGGTCGCCTCGAGAATGCGTCGCACCACCGGATAGGCTTCGGGATGCACGCCTGACGCGTCGAGCGGGTCCTCGCCGCCGAGGATGCGCAAAAAGCCCGCGCACTGCTCGAACGCCTTCGGACCCAGCCGCGGCACGTCCTTGAGCGCCTTGCGCGACTTGAACGGGCCGTTGGCGTCGCGATGCGCCACGATGCTCTGGGCAAGGCCCGAGCCGACGCCCGACACGCGCGCGAGCAGCGGGGCCGAAGCGGTGTTGACGTCGACGCCGACGGCGTTCACGCAGTCTTCCACCACGGCATCGAGCGATTTGGCGAGCTTGGCCTGGCCGAGGTCGTGCTGATACTGGCCGACGCCGATCGCCTTCGGCTCGATCTTGACGAGCTCGGCGAGCGGATCCTGCAGGCGCCGCGCGATCGAGACCGCACCGCGCAAGGTGACGTCGAGGCCGGGCAATTCCTCCGAGGCGAAGGCCGAGGCCGAATAGACCGACGCGCCGGCTTCCGACACCACGATCTTGTTCATCTTCAGCTCGGCGAGGCCCTTGACGAGATCACCCGCGAGCTTGTCGGTCTCACGCGAGGCGGTGCCGTTGCCGATCGCGATCAGCTCGACGCGATGCTTCATCGCGAGCCGGCCCAGCGTCGCCAGCGACTCATTCCACTGCCGCTGCGGCTCGTGCGGATATATCACCGCAGTATCGACCACCTTGCCGGTGGCGTCGGTCACCGCGACCTTGACGCCGGTGCGGTAGCCGGGGTCGAGCCCCATGGTGGCGCGGGTGCCGGCGGGCGCGGCCAGCAGCAGGTCGCGCAGATTGGAGGCGAACACGCGCACCGCCTCGGTTTCGGCCGCATTCCAAAGCCGCATGCGCAGGTCGATGTTGAGATGCACCTGGATCTTGGTGCGCCAGGCCCAGCGCACGGTGTCGATCAGCCAGCGGTCGCCGGCACGCTTGAGGTCGGCGATGCCGAAGCGCTTCATGATCTTCAGTTCATAGGCGCTGGGCACGCCGGGCGGCGGTGCTTCGGCCTCGGGCTGGATCTGGAGATCGAGGATCTCCTCCTTCTCGCCGCGGAACATCGCGAGGATGCGGTGCGACGGCAGCCTGGTCAGCGGCTCCGAGAAATCGAAATAGTCGGCGAACTTTTCGCCCTCGGTCTTCTTGCCGTCGCGCACCTTGGAGGCCATTCGCGCGTTGGTCCACATCTCTTCGCGAAGCGCGCCGATCAGGTCGGCGTCCTCGTCGAAGCGTTCGACCAGGATGGCGCGGGCGCCGTCGAGCGCGGCGGCAGCATCCGCAACACCCTTCTCGGCGTTGATGAAGCCTTCCGCCACGACCTTCGGATCGTTGCCAGGCTCGGCGATGAGCTGATTGGCGAGCGGCTCGAGTCCGGCTTCCTTGGCGATCTCCGCCTTGGTGCGGCGCTTCGGCTTGAACGGCAGATAGATGTCTTCCAGGCGGGCCTTGCTGTCGGCGGCCATGATGGTGGCTTCCAGCGCGGCATCGAGCTTGCCCTGCTCGCGGACCGATTCGAGGATGGCCTTGCGGCGGTCCTCGAGCTCGCGCAGGTAGACCAGGCGCTCCTCCAGGGTGCGCAATTGCGCGTCGTCGAGCGCACCGGTCGCTTCCTTGCGGTAGCGGGCGATGAAGGGAACCGTTGCGCCGCCGTCGAGCAGCGTCACCGCCGCCTCGACCTGCTCCGCCCGAACCCCAAGCTCCTGCGCAATTTTCTGGTTGATATTTGCCACGCGAGAATCCCTCTATCCAAGCACGCGACGCAGGGGCGAACCACCGGCCGCGGGACGCCGCTTATGGACCAACCAAGGTTGATTCATCAAGGTGCGGCGCGCAACCGTCGACAGAGGATTTTTTTGCTGGATCGATGCGATCTCGCCACAATCGTGGGGACGGCGAAGGCTGCGCACATACTCCGCCGTCGTCCTGGCGAAAGCCAGGACCCATACCCCGGAATCCATCGATTGCTGACGGTATGAGTACCGACCACGAATCTTCGTCAAACCACTCCCTGGGGTAATGGGTCCTGGCTTTCGCCAGGACGACACCGAGAATGGCGCACATGGCCTCGGTATCTTGACAGCCGCCCTATTACCCAGGCTGTTTGCGCAGCCGGACCACCGAACTCCAAGGACCAGTCATGCGTGCAACATCGGTCGGCGTCTACAAGATCGCCACCACGGGCCCCGGCGACATCTCCGGCCTCATGGCCATGATCGGCTCCGGCGCGATCGATCCGAAATCGATCCTCGCCATTCTCGGCAAGACCGAGGGCAATGGCGGGGTCAACGACTTCACCCGGGAGTACGCCGTCGCCGCGCTGTCCACAGCACTGGCGCCGCAACTCGGTCTCACCCCGCATCAGGTCGAGCAGCGCATCGCCTTCGTGATGTCCGGCGGCACCGAAGGCGTGCTGAGCCCGCATATCACGGTGTTCACGCGCCGCGAGGCCGAGCGCCCGGCGGGCCTGTCCGGCAAGCGCCTGAGCATCGGCATGGCGCACACGCGGGATTTCCTGCCCGAAGACCTTGGGCGCTCCGCACAGATCGCGGAGACGGCCAAGGCTGTGAAGGCCGCGATGGCGGATGCCGGCATCCTCGAGCCCGCCGACGTGCATTTCGTGCAGATCAAGTGCCCGCTGCTGACCAGCGAGCGTGTCGCGGCGGCAAACGCGCGCGGCAACAAGACGGCGACGACGAGCTCTTACAGCTCGATGGCCTATTCGCGCGGCGCCTCCGCGCTGGGGGTTGCGGTCGCGCTCGGCGAGATCGGCCCCGACGTCCGCGACGAGGACGTGCTGAGCCGCTACGAACTGTACTCGAACGTCGCATCCACCTCGTCCGGGATCGAGCTGATGCACAATGTCGTCATCGTGCTCGGCAACTCGGAGTCGTCAGCGAGCGCATTCGAGATCGGACACGCGGTGATGGACGATGCGATCGACGCGCCGGCTGTGGTATCGGCATTGAACAGCGTCGGGCTTGGCGTCGCACCGCAAACCAGCGCGGGCCGCGCGCTCGTCAACATCTTCGCCAAGGCGGAAGCTTCGCCTGACGGCAGCTTGCGCGGCTTTCGCCACACCATGCTCGAAGACACCGATATCAGCTCGACGCGCCACGCCCGCGCTGCAGTCGGCGGCCTGATCGCAGGCCTTGCCGGCACCGGCGCGGTTTACGTGTCCGGCGGCGCCGAGCATCAGGGCCCGGCCGGCGGCGGCCCGGTTGCGGCGATCGCGCGACTGTCGGATTGATAGAGCGAGCATCCCGGATCGTCCGACCTCTCCGCCCGGCGCAACCCTGCCCCTCGCGCCGGCTCAGTTGATTCACGCGGGCCATTGCGAAAAAGGTGGCGCCGCACCTTAAGGGGATTTTGACTGCATGACTTTGCCGATGAGCTGGAATGAATGGGCGCAGCACGATGGCGTGGCGCTGGCGGCGCGCGTCCGCAAGGGCGAGCTGACGGCGAAGGAATTGGCGCGCCAGGCCGCCGCCGGCGTCGCCAAGGTCAATCCGGCACTGTCGGGCGTGGTCGAGCTGTTCGAGGACGTGATCGCCGATCCTGCCAAGGACGGCGCCAATCTCGCAGGCCCCTTCGCCGGCCTGCCTTTCCTGATGAAGGATCTGGGACCGACCATGAAGGGCCGGCTCCAGGAGATGGGTTCGCTGCTGATGCGCGGCAATCGCGCCGCGGCCGACACGTTCCTCACCGGTAAATTCCGCCAGGCGGGGCTCAACCTGATCGGACGCACCACGACGCCGGAATTCGGCGTATGCAGCTCGGCCGACAATCCCGCCGTCTATGTCACCCGCAATCCCTGGAATACCGACTACACCACCTGCGGCTCGTCGGCGGGCAGCGCGGCGATGGTCGCCGCGGGCGTCGTGCCGATCGCGCATGCGACCGACGGTGGCGGCTCGATCCGCATTCCCGCCGGCGTCAACGGCAATATCGGCCTGAAGGTCTCGCGCGGCGTGTTCTCGCTGGCCCCGCACATGTCCGATCTCACCGGCCTCGTCTCGATCCAGGGCTGCCAGTCGCGCTCGGTGCGCGATACCGCCGCCTTCGTCGATCACGCCCGCGGGCCTGCGCCCGGCGAGTTCATGCCGTTCTGGACCACCGCGCAGCCCTATTCCGAGATGATCAAGCGCGATCCGACAAAACTTCGCATCGCGCTGTCGCACACCTGGGGCGATTACACCGCGACGCCCGAGCTCGCTGCCGAGTTGGAGAAGACCGGCCGCTTCCTCGAAGGCCTCGGCCATCACGTCGATTACGCGCTACCCGAGCTCGACTTCCGCGCCGCCTTTGCGGCGCAGACGACCTGCTACATCTCGAATTTCGCGGTGGTGATCTCCAACATGCTCGCCGCGCGCGGGCTGGAAAAGCCGCCGGAAGATCTGATCGAGCCCATGAACATCAGGATCTGGGAAGCCGGCCGCCACACGACCTTCGCCGAGCGGGCGAAGATGCAGGCCGTGTTCAACACGACGTCACGCGGCTTCGGCGCGTTCTTCGAGCAGTGGGACGTGATCCTGACGCCGATCACCGCGCTGCCGACGCCGAAGGTCGGCACCAGGGAATATCTCACCATCTCCGACAACCCTGACGTGCTCGACTGGTTCGGCAATCTCTGGCGCTTCTTCGCCTTCACGCCGCTCGCCAATCTCTGCGGCATGCCCGCAATCTCGATGCCGATGGCTGCCCAGGACCACGGCCTGCCGCTCGGCATCCAGGCCATCGCCAAGCAGGCCAATGACGGCCTGCTCTTGCAACTCGCCGCCCAGATCGAGCGCGCGCTCGACGGCAAGTGGAACGGCGGCAAAAAGCCGAAGGTGCATGTGAGCTGAGGCGAAGCTATTTGCTTCGAAGGGCGGCGCGCTTGCGGCCATCCTTCGAGACGCCCGCCGTTGGCGGGCCCTCAGGATGAGGTTTCGCGGCGAGAATATCAGACCCTCATGATGAGGAGACCGCGAAGCGGTCGTCTACGGACGACGCTTCGCGTCGCCGCGAGAACCATGCAGGCCCGCGCGACGGCCTTCAGTTCTTCATCGCCGGAATGTCCTCCGCCGGCTGCTGCTGGCCCTGCTTGTACATCGCGAGCGCCTTGTCGAGCGCTTCGCGTAGCGCGAGCGCTGCAGGGACACTGCAGCGCAGATGCGCGGTCTGGACCACGTCGACCCTGACGGCGGCACCGACCGGCATCAGCAGGTTCGCGGCGAGCTCGATCTGGATCGCACCATTGTGATGGCCGAAGCAGGATGCACCGTCGAAATAGATGATCGGCGCCCGCTCCGAGCTCGAGATCGAAATAGTGGCGAGCCCCTGGGTGGTGCCGGGTGTCTCGGGGTCGGTCATGGGTGCTCCTTGCGGGCATTGGACGAACGAAGCGCCCACCATCGTTGCTTTGGCCTGCCCTGTCGAGGCCAAACCGCCCCCCGGGGCCGGCGTCCCGGGCGAGGCGTATTTGGGGTTTTGCGCGGCGGCGGGCGCTGGTCTAGAACAGCGCCATGTCCACTGTACCTGCCACGCTCCCGTTCGAGGAACTCGCCGAGGCCATCAAGGGCCGCCGCTCCGACTACGGCCATATCAGCGGGCTTCAGCTCGATCGCTTCGCACCTGGCGAGGCCTGGTCCAGCCTGCCCTATCGTCCCGTCTTCGTCGGCGACACCGAGACCGGCGTTCTGCATGGCGGCGTCGTCACCGCGATGCTGGACGAGAGCTGCGGCATGGCGGTGCAACTCTCGCTCGACGGCACGCGCGCCATCGCAACCCTCGATCTGCGGATCGACTACCAGAAGCCGGCGACGCCCGGCCTCGACATCAAGGCGCATTCGGTCTGCTACCGCACCACGCGCTCGATCGCCTTCGTGCGCTCCACCGCCTATCAGGAATCCGAGGACGATCCGGTCGCGACCGCGACCGCCTGCTTCATGATCGGCGCCAACCGCACCAACATGCTCGCCGACCGCCGGATGGATGCGCGCAGCATTCCGACGCTCGAGGCGCCTGAGGATCCCGATGGTCCGTTCGCACGCAGCCCGTTCGCGCGCGCTCTCGGCATCCGCGTCAACGACGACGGCACGCTGACCATGCCGTTCTCGCCAAAGATCATCGGCAATCCGATCCTGCCCGCGATCCATGGCGGCATGACCGGCGCCTTCCTCGAGACCACGGCCATCATCGGGGTCGCGCGCGAACTCGGCGCCGCCACGCCGCCCAAGCCGATCGGACTCACTGTCAACTATCTCCGTTCCGGCCGCGCGCTCGATACCTTTGCCAACGTCTCGATCGTGAAGCAGGGCCGTCGCATCGTGACCTTCGAGGCGCGTGCCTGGCAGGACGATGCGGACAAGCCGATCGCCACCGCCTTCGGTCATTTCATGCTGCGGCCGACGCCCGGAAGTGACGAGGAATAGACGTATTTTCCCTTGACGGAGGGGGGCCGGGCCACAACGATAGCGCGGTTCCTGCGAGAGGTATTGGATTGCGGCATCCGATCGACATCGTTGCCATGTTCGCTGCGATCTGGCTGCTCGCCTCGATGGTGCTCGACGCGCTGACGCCGAAGGAGCTGACGGCGATCATGATCGCCATCGCGATCGGGCCCGCCATCGTCATCACCGCCGTGTTTTACTATCTGCGCTGCCCGCGCACGGATTTCGCAGTGATCTTCGCGGCACTCTGGCTGATCTCGGATATCGCCATCGCCTTCATCTCGCCGAAGGAGCTGCCGCATTTCCTGATCGTGCTCGGCTTCGCCCCGGCCCTGCTGATCGGCATCGTGCTGCACTGGCAGCGCTTCCAGCGCCGCCACGAGCAACTGCCCGCGCCGTCGGTGAAGCGCAGTTAGCGCGGCAGCAAATTCGTCTTCGCGAGATCGAGCACCTCGTCACCGCGGCCGTTCATCACGGCACGCAGCACCCAGAGGCTGAAACCCTTGATCTGCTCGGGCGTGATGGTCGGCGGCATCGACAGCTCCTGCTTTGCGGTGACGACGTCGAGCAGTGCCGGCCCGTTATGGGCCAGCATCTCCTTCATCGCGCCCGGAAGCTCGCCGGGGTCCTCGACGCGCTTCGCAAAGATGCCCATCGCGCGTGCCATCGCCGCGAAGTCGGGGTTCTCCAGGTCGACATTGGTGTCGACGAAACCGGCCGCCTTCATCTCCAGCGCGACGAAGCCGAGCACGCCGTTGTTGAAGACGACCACCTTCACCGGCAGCTTCATCTGCGTCAGCGTGATCAGATCGCCCATCAGCATGGTGAAGCCGCCGTCGCCCGACAGCGAGATCACCTGGCGGCCGGGCTGGGCGGCCTGCGCGCCGATCGCCTGCGGCATGGCATTGGCCATCGAGCCGTGCACGAACGAGCCGATCAGCCGGCGCCGGCCGTTCATGTCGAGATAGCGCGCGGCCCACACCGTCGGCGTGCCGACATCGGCGGTGAACACGGCGTCGTCGGAGGCGTGGTCGCTGATGATTTTTGCGAGATATTGCGGATGGATCGGCTTGCTGCCCGGCGTACCCTTGGCGAGCGAGTCCAGGCCTTCGCGCGCCTTCCTGTAGTGGGCGATGGCATCGTCGAGATGCCGGCGCTGCGTCTTGGTCTTGAGCAGGGGCAGCAGCGCCTCGATGGTCAGCTTGACGTCACCGACGAGACCAAGGTCGATCTTGCAGCGCCGCCCGAGATTTTCCGGGCGGATGTCGATCTGCGCGACCTTCGCGTCGGTCGGAAAGAACTGCTTGTAGGGAAAATCGGTGCCGAGCATCACCAGCGCGTCGCAGGCATGCATGGCGGCGTAGCCAGAGGAGAAGCCGATGAAGCCGGTCATGCCGACGTCGTATGGGTTATCGTATTCGACATGCTCCTTACCGCCGAGCGCATGCACAATCGGGCTCTTCAGGGCTTCGGCCAACTGCATCAGCGGCGCATGCGCGCCGGCGCAGCCGCGGCCGCAGAACAGCGTGATGCGCTCGGCACCGTTCAGAAGATCGGCGAGCGCCTGCAGCTCATCCGCCTGCGGCACGACCTTCGGTGCCGCCAGCGCAAGCCCGCGCGCCGTCGACAGCGCACGCTTGGGCGGCGAACGGAACGCGACATCGCCGGGCATGGCGACGACGGCGACGCCGCGCAGGCCCACCGCCGCGCGGATGGCGTTTTCCAGCACGTAAGGCAGCTGGCTCGGGTCCGAGACCAGCTCGCAATAATGGCTGCATTCGCGAAACAGATTCTGCGGGTGGGTCTCCTGGAAATAGCCGCCGCCGATCTCGGCGGTCGGAATTTGCGCCGCGATCGCCAGCACGGGGACGCGGCTGCGATGCGCGTCGAAAAGGCCATTGATCAGATGCAGATTGCCGGGGCCGCAGGAGCCGGCGCACACCGCAAGGCTGCCCGTCATCTCGGCTTCACCGGCGGCCGCGAAGGCTGCGACCTCCTCGTGGCGAACATGGATCCATTCGATGGTACCGCGGCGGCGCAGCGCCTCGGTCAGGGCGTTCAGGCTATCGCCGACAATGCCGTAGATGCGCTTGACGCCGGCCTGTTCGAGCGTTGCCACGAACAGATCGGCCACGTTGTTGATCGCCATGTCGGTCCCCTGCTGTCGCCAGTCGCACGTCTACGATGCTCGAATCTCAGCATCGCGGCACAATGCGGCACAATAAGCCACGGCAGGATCACGGCTAGTTTATTGCCGGTTCAGTCTTTCACAATCGCCCGATCATAGGCCGCGATCGTCACCCTTGCGCGCGCTGCGACATCGGCTGCACTCATGCCGGGCTTGTAGAGGCTGGAGCCGAGCCCGAACGCCGTCACACCACCCTTGATGTACTCGGCAAAGTTCTGGTCGGAGACGCCGCCAACGGCGGCGATCATCACGCCTGCCGGCAGCACGGCGCGGATCGCGGCGATGCCGGAGGCACCGAGCACGCTCGCCGGAAAGAATTTGAGGCCCGATGCGCCGGAGCGCGCCGCCAGCAGCGCCTCGGTCGGCGAGAACACGCCCGGCAACGTCACCATGCCGTGCTGATGCGCGCGCGCCAGCACGTCGGTGTCGACATTGGGCGAGACCATCAGCCTGCCGCCGACATCGTTGAGACGATCGACGTCTGCGGCAGTCAGCACCGTGCCGGCGCCGATCAGCACGCCAGCGGGAGCGAGCTTCACGGCAAGCCCGATCGAGCGGAACGGATCGGGCGAGTTCAGGGGAATCTCGATCGCGGTCATGCCGGCCTCGATCAGCACGCCGACGATCGCCTCGGTCTCTTCGGGCTTGACGCCACGGAGGATCGCGACCAGCGGGCGCTGCATCGGCGGAAAGGGAACGCTCATCTCAAAAGTCCTTCTATTTCGTCCAGATCGCCGCTGCCGCCATCGACAGGCCACGGCGGACCGCTTCATCCGCATCGATCGGCTGCACGTTGACCGACAGGGCATCGAAGGCGTGCCGGTACAGCGTCGCCAGGCGGCCCGAGGCAATTAGCGTGATGCCTGCTTTCGGCACCGTGCCGCTAAGCCCTGCCGCCAGCTCGGCACCGATCAAGGTGCCCGACAGCGTTTCGCGCGCCGCAGCCGGCGTGCCGCCGAACAGCAGCTGCCTTGCGCGCGCGCCGAACAGCAGGTTCGCCGCAAAGGCGGGTGCTTCATACGCAGCTTTCACCGCCATCTTGAAGCTCGAAACGTCCTCGGCGTCATCGGCGCCGGCGACCGCGAGCGACAGGATGGTCTCGCGCGAGACCACGCTGAAGAGCTCGCCGGTCATGAAGGTGGAAAAGCGCATGACCGTGCCATCAGTCACGCGCACCCATTTCGAATGCGTTCCTGGCATGCAGACCAGCGCCTCGCCGGCGGCCTGAAGACCGAGCGCGCCAAGCAACTGCGTCTCCTCGCCGCGCATCACGTCCGGCGTTTTTGCGTCGCGCTGGGCGATGCCAGGCAGGATGCGGATGTCGCGGGCCTCGCCCGGCACGCGCGCGGCCTGCTGCAGGACGGCGGAGAGCGGCGCCGGCGTGTCGACATAACCGGCCTCGACCCATCCCGTCTTGGCGCCGGCCATGCCGCAGACGAGAACCGGCAGATGCGCGGGTGCCTCGACTGCAGCAAGGTGCGATTGCAGCACACCGGCAAAGCCGGCCTTCGCCGCGGCCAACATGCCCTCGCCGCTGCGCCGCTCCGACAGTATCTGGCCGGCGCGATCGACCAGCCACAGGCGAAAACTGCTGGTGCCCCAGTCCACCGCGACATAGGCGGGTTCGGTCATCGTATCCTCGTCTCACCGGCAAGACGCCGTCTCGCGACAATGAGACGGTGCCTTGGAAATCTGCCCCGGGATATCGGCTATTGCGGCCGCAAACCAGCCTTTTCTCGCAGGTCTGAGGCGCGAGGCGCGCTGGCACACCGCTTGCTGAAGCGTCTCCACTCACATCCGTGAACCGCGCAGCAAGACGCGTCAATTATGGAGAGGAAACCCATGGAGATCGGCTATTTCACGATGCCTTCGCATCCGCCGGAGTGCGGCCTGAAGGAAGGAAACGACTGGGACCTGCAGGTCATGCGCTGGCTCGACGAGCTCGGCTATCAGGAGGCCTGGGTCGGCGAGCACCACACCGCGCCCTGGGAACCCAATCCCACGCCGGACCTGCTGATCGCGCAGGCCTTGATGCAGACCAAGAAGCTTCGCATCGGACCGGGCGGCTTCCTCTTGCCCTATCATCACCCGGCCGAGCTCGCCAACCGCGTCGCGATGCTCGACCACATGTCCGAAGGCCGGCTCAATTTCGGCGTCGCGGCCTCGGGGCTGCCGAGCGACTGGGCGATGTTCAACGTCGACGGCATGAGCGGGCAGAACCGCGACATGACGCGCGAGGCGCTGGAGATCATCCTGAAGCTCTGGTCCGATCCCGCGCCCTTCACCTACAAGGGCAAGTTCTGGACGGTGACCAAGCCGGACACGATGTTCGATTTCCTGAAACCCCACATCAAGCCGCTGCAGGCGCCGCATCCGCCGATCGGCGTCGCCGGTCTGTCGAAGAACTCGGACACGCTGAAGCTTGCGGGCGAGCGCGGCTTCATTCCGATGAGCCTCAACCTCAACCCGGCCTATGTCGGCAGCCACTGGGATTCGGTCGAGATCGGCGCGGCCAAGACCGGGCGCAAGCCGAACCGGCAGGACTGGCGGCTGGTGCGCGAGGTGTTCGTTGCCGATACGGATGAGGAGGCCTGGAGGCTCTCGACCGGCGACATGATGGGCCGGATGATGAGCGAGTACTTCCTGCCACTGCTCGGCCATTTCGGCTTCAAGGATTATCTGAAGCACGCGCCCGACGTGCCCGACAGCGATGTGACCGTCGAATATTGCGCCAAGCGGAACTGGATCGTCGGCTCGCCCTCGACCGTCGCCGAGAAGATCGAGAAGATCTACGACGAGGTCGGCGGCTTCGGCGTGCTGCTGGTGTTCGGCTTCGACTACAAGCACAAGGCCGAGGCCTGGCACCACTCACTCTCGCTGCTGAAGAACGAGGTGATGCCGCGCCTGACGCATCTCGGCTCCGCGAAGAAGGCGGCTTGACCCGATGCGGGTGCGGCGCGATCGTGCCGCACCCGCATTCATTTGGGAGATTTCCGCGTGTCGGTGGACGCCAAGGATTTCAAGCAGGCGATGCGCCAATGCGCCGGCGCCGTGGCGCTGGTCACGGTCGGTGCCGAGCATGGCAAGCGCACAGGCCTGACGGTGACATCGGCCTGCTCGCTGTCGGACAACCCGCCGTCGCTGATCGTCTGCGTCAACCGCAATGCCAGTGCGCACGCGCGCATCCGTGAGGAAGGCGCGTTTGCGATCAACTTCCTGCACGAGGATCACGCGATGCTGGCGCTGACCTTCAGCGGCCAGAAGGGCGTCAACGGCGACGACCGTTTTGCCTTCGGGCAGTGGACCCGCGGCGCAACCGGCGCGCCGCTGCTGACGGATGCGGTCGCCGCGTTCGACTGCGTGCTGGCGCAGGAGTTCGAAACGAAGACGCATTCGATCTTTGTCGGCGAGGTCCGTGGCGTCTCGCATGCGGATGCCGCCAAGCCGCTGGTCTATCTGCGCGGCCATTTTCACACGCCGCACGAGATGCGCGAGACGGTCGCGCTCGGCGACCTCGATGCACGGCATCTAAGCTGGACGGATTTTTCGTAGGGGCGTTTACGCTCCAAGCGCGGTGCCCTTCCTTCTCCCCTTGTGGGAGAAGGTGGCGCGAAGCGCCGGATGAGGGGTTCTCTCCGCGAACTCAGATGAGAGATGTGCTCGCGGAGAGAACCCCTCACCCGTCTCGCCGCTACGCGGCGAGCCACCCTCTCCCACAAGGGGAGAGGGGACGAAAGAGCACTACTGCGCCGTCTCGATCTTCATCGCTTTGATCTTGCGATACAGCGTTGCACGGCTCAGCTTCAGTGCACGCGCTGCTTCCGTCACGTGGCCACCATGCTTGCGTAGCGCCTCGACGATCGTGGCGCGCTCGGCCGCCGCGAGATCCGGCTCCGTCGTCCTTCCACCAAACGGCGGCAGATCGAGATCGGCATCCGTGATGACACTGTTCTCCGCCGTGCAGCCGGCGAGCCGCAGCACGTGACGGAGCTGGCGCATGTTGCCGGGATAGGGATAGGCCGAAAGCAGTGCCCAGGCCTCGTCCGACAGCCGGCAGTTCGGCGCCTCCTCGCGCGCGATCTGGCGGATGATGTCGTCGCGGTCGGCGCGCTCGCGCAACGCCGGCAGGTGCACCTCCATGCCGCGGAGACGGAAATAGAGGTCGGCGCGGAAGGCACCCTCTTCCGCCATGCGGCCGAGATCGCGGTGGGTGGCGCTGATCAGGCGGATGTCGACGGCTACAGGCTTGAGCGCGCCGAGGGGCCAGACCTCGCGGTTTTCCAGAACGCGCAAGAGGCGCGTCTGCAGCGCGATCGGCATGTCGCCGATCTCGTCGAGGAACAGCGTGCCGCCATCGGCCTGCACGATCAGCCCCTTGGAGCCCTCGCGCCGCGCGCCGGTGAAGGCACCGGCCTCATAGCCGAACAGCTCGGCATCGATCAGGCTTTCCGGCATCGCCGCGCAGTTCAGCGCGACATAGTTGTTGCGCGCGCGATTGCTCGCGGCGTGGATGGCGCGGGCGAACACGTCCTTGCCGACACCGGTCTCGCCATGCAGCAGCACCGGCAGATTGTGATCGCCGATGCTTCGGAGCCGCTTCACGCTCTTGACCAGGCCGGGATCGCGGCCGGCGAGCCGATGCAACGCGTCGAAACGATCGGCGGGCGCATCGCGGCGCGGCGCCTGCAATTTTGCACGCAGCGGCGGGGCAACATGCCCCTGTCCCAACGGGCTGCCGTCGGCGTGGCGCAGCTCGACCATCTCGTCCGTGCCACGCGCGGCATGATGATCGAACCTGATGTAGCGCGACAGATCGATGCCGGAGGCGATCAGGCCGTCTGTGAGGCCGAGCAGCGCACGCGCCGAGCGGCAGGCGCCGACGATGCGGCGGTCCTCATCATAGGCGATGAGGCCGCTACCGCCGTCGCCGGGCACGGTCGCGATCCAGGCATTGCGGAAATGGCCGCGGAAGATCGCGCCTTCCATCCGCCGCGTCGCCTCCATCGTCACCGCGAGCGCGAGCTGATGCGCGGCGCGCTCGAGATCCTCGCGGCAGGAGGTGATGTTCACCGCGCCTGCAAGCCGCCCGGCCTGGTCGAACAGCGGCGCCACGGCGCAGGAGAACATGTGCCATTGCGCGCGAAAATGCTCGTCGCGGTGCACCAGGATCGGCTTCTGCTCGGCGAGCGCGGTGCCGAGCCCGTTGGTGCCCTCAAAAGTCTCGGCGAAGTTGGAGCCGGTGTAGATCTTCCAGTCCAGAAACATCTTTGCGTCGGCTTCGCCCGGCAGGCGGCTGAACAGCATGGTCGCGTTCGCATCCGCGAGATTGACGCAATAGCCGGCGTCGCGCAGCACACGGGCGAGATCGTCGAGCTCGGGCGTGGCGAGCCTGATCGTCTCTTCCATGGGCTCGGCGATGTGACGGATCTCGGCTTCGGTCAGCGTCTGCGGCGGGCCCTGGCGGGCGGGATCGAGCTTGTGGCTGATCAGGCAGCGTCGCCAGGAATCGGCAATCCGCGAGGAGGCATCGACGTCGGCCAAGCGGTCAGTAACCTGATTGGCGACGGACAAGACACGGGCGACATGGTTCGAGGCCGAAAGGCTGGCCATCGCGGACGTCTCCACCCTGTATTATTGTGCAAAGTCTGGCACCACGGATGGGGATGTCAATCGGGAACAGGGAACGCAGCTATTGCTGCACCGCCCTCACCACGTGTCGATGCACGGCCGCTTCTTCGCCGTCCGCGCCGGCGGCTTCGGCACTGAGCGCAAGCCCGCCATGATCCAGCGCCGCGTCTCGGCGGGGTCGATGACGTTGTCGATCTCGAACACCGAGGCGATCGAGACCGCCTTGCCGTTGGCGTAGAGCTCGGCGACCTTGTTGCGGTAATAGGTCTCGCGCTCCTCGGGATCGGCGATCGCCTCCATCTCCTTGCGGAAGCCGAGACGGACATAGCCCTCCAGGCCCATGCCGCCGAACTCGCCGGTCGGCCAGGCCGCGGTGAAGAACGAGGCGTGGAAGCCACCGCCGATCATCGACTGCGCACCGAGGCCATAGCCCTTGCGCAGCACGATGCCGAAGAGGGGCACGGTGAGGCTGGCGCCTGTCACGAACATGCGCGAGACGTGGCGCACGATCGCGGTCTTCTCGGCCTCCGGGCCGACCATGAAGCCGGGCGTGTCGCAGAGCGAAACGACGGGTAAGTCGAACGCATCGCAGAGCTGGAGAAAGCGCGCGGCCTTGTCGCCGGCATCGGCATCGATGGCGCCGCCGAGATGGCGCGGATTGTTGGCGATCAGGCCGAACGGTTTTCCTTCGATGCGGATCAGCGCGGTGATCATGCCGACGCCGTAGTCGCGGCGCAGCTCCAGCACCGAGTCCTTGTCCGCGACGAGGTCGATCACACTGCGGATGTCGTAGACGCGCAGGCGGTTCTCGGGGATGGCGCGGCGGAGCAGGCGCTGGTCGGCGGCTTCCCAATCCGTCACCGCGCCCTGGAAGTAGGAGAGGTATTTTTGCGCGATGCGCGTCGCCTCCTCCTCGTCCTCGACGAGAATATCGATGACGCCGTTCGGCGACTGGAACGTAACCGGGCCGACCTCCGCCGGATGATAGACGCCGAGCCCGCCGCCCTCGATCATCGCCGGGCCGCCCATGCCGATCGAGGCGTTCTTGGTGGCGATGATGACGTCGCAGCAGCCGAGCATCGCCGCGTTACCGGCAAAGCAATAGCCGGAGACGACGCCGATGACCGGCACGAGGCCGGAGAGCCTTGCGAACTGCACGAAGGAGGGACCGTCGAGGCCGGTCATGCCGAGCCGGTCGGTGTCGCCGGGACGCCCGCCGCCACCCTCGGCATAGAACACCAGCGGCACGCGCCAGTCCTCCGCCAGCGTCAGCATGCGGTCGATCTTCTTGTGGTTCATGTGGCCCTGCGTGCCCGCAAGCACGGTGTAGTCGTAGGCCACGACGATGCAGCGCGCGCCTTCCGGACCGAATTTCCCGGCATTGACGGTGGCGACGCCCATGACGAGGCCGTCGGCCGGCGTGTTCTTGATGAGATCGTCGAGCTTGCGCCGGCGCCGCTGCGCCGCAATCGCAAGGCTCCCGTATTCCATGAACGAGCCGTCGTCGACGAGCTGAGCGACATTCTCGCGCGCGGTGCGCTGGTTGGTGTTGCGGCGGCGCTCGACCGAGGCGGGGCGGTTTTGGTCGAGCGTATTGGCCTGGCGCGCGATCAGCTCGGCGAGATCGGCGCGGATGTGGTCGAGATCGATGTCGGCTTCCGCCGCCGCGCTGTCGGCCGCGACGTCGAGCGGCTCCAGATACATGATCGCTTCGCCATGCATCAGCGTGACGCCGTCGCCGGCGACGAGTTTTGTCACACGCCCACCCTGCTCGGCCATGACGAGGTGCTCCATTTTCATGGACTCGATTACGGCGAGCTGCTGGCCGGGGCGCACGACCTCGCCTTCCTTGACCTGAATGGTGACGATGGTCCCTTGCAGGGGCGCTGCGACCATGACCGCGCCTTCGGGCACGGCTGGCGCGACATGCGCTTCCGCACCGTGACCGACGCGGTCGGTCGCCGCAAAGTAGAGCGGCTTGGCCGCTCCTTCCTCTGCCTCGACCAACTTTGCGATGTTGCGATCGATAAAATCGGTCGCAATACGGTTCGTCCTGAAGTCGGGATGCGCCAGCACCGCCTGGAGGAAGGCGCTGTTGGTGACGACGCCGTCGATCCGGAACTCGCGCAGGGCGCGCGACGCCTTGGCGACCACATCATGCCAGGCCTCGCCTGGCGTATGCACGATGACTTTCGCCAGCAGCGAGTCGAACGCCGCGCTGGTCTTGTAGCCGGCATAGCCAAAACTATCGACGCGGACGCCCGGTCCCGACGGCGGCTCGAACACCGCGAGCACGCCGCCGGTGGGGTGGGTCGCGCCGGTCTCGTCCAGAGTCTCCATGTTGACGCGGAGCTGCATGGCATAGCCGCGCGGCTTCGGGATCGAGCCTTGCGCGAGGTCGAGGGAAGCCAGCGAAGCGCCCGCGGCGACCGCGAGCTGGGCGCGGACGAGATCGAGGCCGAGCACCTCTTCCGTGACGGTGTGCTCGACCTGGAGCCGTGGATTGGCCTCGATGAAGGCAAAGCTGTCCTCGGCGGTGCCGTCGACCAGGAATTCAAAGGTGCCGAGATTGTCGTAAGCTGCCGCCGTCGCCAGCTGCTTCGCAGCCTCGATGATGCGGCCGCGTAGGGGATCGCTCAGCGACGGGCTCGGCGCCACCTCGACCAGCTTCTGGTGCCGGCGCTGGATGGTGCATTCGCGTTCCCAGAGATGGGAGATCGCGCCGTGCCGGTCGCCGATGATCTGGACCTCGATGTGACGCGCCTGCCGGATCAGGCGCTCCGCATAGACACCATCGAAGCCGAACGCCGCCTTGGCCTCGGACTGGCAGCGCGCATAGGCCTCGGCCAAATCCGCAGCGTTCTCGACCACGCGCATGCCGCGGCCGCCGCCGCCCGCCATCGCCTTGATCACGATCGCCGCATTGCTGCCGAGCGAGGTGAAGAATGCCGAAATCTCCTCCAGCGACGAGGGGCCGCTGGTGCCGGCGATGATCGGCACGCCGCAGCGCTTGGCCAGTTGCCGCGCCGCGACCTTGTCGCCGAACAGTTCGAGCGCCGTCACCTTCGGCCCGACGAAGGTGATGCCGGCGTCAGCGCAGGCTTTTGCGAATGCCGCGTTCTCGCTGAGAAAGCCGTAGCCGGGATGCACGGCATCGCAACCGACAGCCTTCGCCGCCTTCACCACGGCGTCGATGTCGAGATAGGCCCGCGCGCCGCGGCCGGGGATTTCGACCGCCTCGTCGGCGACCCGGACATGCAGCGACAGCGCATCGTCGGCGGGATGGATCGCGACCGTCGCGATGCCGGCATCGGCCGCCGCGCGCGCGATGCGGATGGCGATCTCGCCGCGGTTCGCGATCAGTAGCTTTTTGAACGACATCGTCTCTCTCACTCAGACAGCAGCAGGAAGATTTGGATTGAGGTCCTGCTTCTTCACCTTGCCCGTCGCCGTCAGCGGCAGGGCTTCGATAATACGCACTTCCGGGATCTTGTAGATGGCCATGCGCTCGGCGCACCAGGCGCGCAGGTCTTCCGCGGAGATGGTGCCGACCGCCTCCGGCTTGAGCTGGATATAGGCGACCGGCACCTGCCCCTTATCGAGATCGTCGCGCCCGACCACGCCCGAGCCCAGCACCTTCGGATGCTGGCCGAGCAGCGCCTCGATCTCCGGCGGGAATACGCTCATGCCCTTGACCTTGAGCATCTCCTTGCGGCGGCCGAGGAAGTGCAGAAAACCGTCCTTGTCGATGGTACCGATGTCGCCGGTGCGCAGCCAGCCGTCGACGAGCGACTCCGCGGTCGCCTCCGGCTTGTTCCAATAGCTCTTGAGCAGCGACGGCGTACGCACGCGGATCTCACCTTCGGCGCCGAGCGGCAGCAGCGCGCCGGTCTCGAAATCGGTGATCTTGAACTCGGCGCCGGGGACCGGCAGGCCGACGAAGATCGGCTGGTTGTTGAGATCGAAATCGTCGTCCTGGAAACCGGCGGTAAACGTGTTGGAGGTGTGGGTCTCGGTCATGCCCCAGGCCGCCTCCATCAGGATGGTGCCGGTGAGGTCCTTCCAGCGCCTGCGATAGTCGGCGTTGAGCTTCTTGACGAAAGAGACGACGCGCACCTGCTTCAACGACGACAGGTCGAACTCGCGCCAGCGCGGATGGTCCATCAGCTCGACCGCTCCGTCCACCGGCATGGCCGTGATGGTGACCTTGTACCTGTCGATCGCGGCCATCGCGCCGACGGCGTCCCAGCGCGCGAGCAGCACCAGCGTCGCGCCGGAGAACAGCGGGAAGATCAAGCCAAAGTTCTCGCCGGCGATCCAGAATTCCGGAAAGAACGACAGGAATACACTGCTCTCGTCCGACAACACCGAAATGCCGTAATTGGCGGCCGCCGTGTAGACCATGTCGCGATGAGTATGGACGCATCCCTTGGGCATGCCGGTCGTGCCGCCCGTGTAGTTGAGCGCGGCGACATCATCGAGGCCGGGCGGCGGCAGCGGCGTGGGCGCCGGCATCGCGGCGAGCGCCGGCAGCAGGTCGGTGGCGCCCGGGACCGCGACGCGCGGCGCGCGGATCGAGTCCGGCGTCGGGAACGCCGGCACAGACGGCACCACATCGGCAAAGCTGGTGACGATGATCTCACGCAGCTTCACATCGGTCCTCACCTGCTCGACGACGGGAACGAGCTGGTCCAGCGCCACGATCACTTCGGCCTGGGTGTCGTTGAGCTCGTAGGACAATTCGAACGCGCGCGACAGCGGGCTGACGGGGACGTGGACCGCGCCGAGCTTCAAGATGCCAAAGAACACGATGTGGAATTGCGGGCAGTTCGGCAGGAAGACGGCGACGCGATCACCCTTGTGCACACCCTTCGCCTGCAGCAGCGCCGCAAAGCGATCGCTCTGCCGATCCAGATCGGCATAGGTGGTGACGTGCCCGTAGAAGATCACCGCGGGCCGCTCCGGGCTCCGCTTCGCCCAGGCGCGCAGATATTCCGTCAGGGGAACTTCGCCGTGCAGATAGTTCGGCGAGCGCGGCATGCCGTTCGGCCAGGCCTTGTCCGACAGGCCGCGCAAGGTGGCGAGATAGTCCTTCTCGTTGAGGCCTGCACTCATGGCGTCTTTTCCCGTGCTGCTTTTCTTATCGCGAGGGACACAATCTGCCGTCACTCGACCTCGTTACACGTCGAGCACGGCAGAGTTCATGTCAAGGAAAACAGTTTTCCGCAGCACGGCCGATGCCGCGACGCGGAAAAACCAGACACTACGAGCTGATGAGACGAATGATCCGCCGCACGGCGGACGGGATCGGCGCGATAACAGGCACGGTGAACATCGGCTGAAGCTCGCGCGCCGCTTCGCCCAGCGGCCCGCCGCCGATGATCACCGCCTCAGCGCCGTCCTGTGCAATGCAGGCCTCGACCGCGCCGGCGAGCGCTGCGCGCAGCCGCGCCGGATCGCGCATCAGCACCTCGGGATCGCCGCCGGCAAAGCGCGAACCGGTATAGCGCGAACGCAATCCCAGCGTATCAGGCAATGCATCGATCTTCGCTTTCAGCAGCGGCGTCGTGGTCGCGACGCCGAACCGGCGACCGTTCTCGGCGGCTTCCAGCATCGCGGATTCGCCGATGCCCACGGCAGGCAGCGTCATCGCCGCCTTGATCCCGGCGAGGCCTGGATCGCCGAATGCCGACACGATGATGCCGTCGCACTCGCCGCCACGGACACGCGCAATCTCCTCGACCTCTGAAGCAGCAGCCGCCAGCGCATCCGCCGAGACGATCATCGCGGGCGCACGCGTTGCCGTGGCGCCGACAATATCGAAATCATCGGCGGCAGCGGACCTGGCGATCGCCATCATCATCGTGGTGGTCGCCTCATTGCTGTTCGGATTGATCAGAAGGATGCGGCGGCGCCGGTCGGAGTCTTGGCCCATCCCCCCGCTATACTAGGCCGCACGCACGCCCGCAACGAAGGTGCTGACCTCGTCCTGGAGCGATTGCAGCTTCTGCGACAGCCGGCCGCTCGATTGCAGCACGAGGCCGGCGGCCTGACCGGTCTCGGCGGTCGCGTCGGTGACGCCGGAGATATTTTGCGAGACCTGGTCGGTGCCGGAGGCCGCCTCCTGCACGCTGTGCGCGATCGCCTGCGTCGCGGCGCCCTGCTCCTCGACCGCGGCCGCGATCGACGAGGAGATCTCGTTGACCTCCATGATGGTCTTGCGGATGCTCTCGATGTTGCCGACCACCTGGTTGGTCTCGGCCTGGATCGCTGTGATCTGCGCGCCGATCTCGTCGGTCGCCTTCGCGGTCTGGCTCGCCAGCGACTTCACCTCGCTCGCGACCACCGCAAAGCCCTTGCCGGCCTCGCCCGCCCGCGCCGCCTCGATGGTGGCGTTGAGCGCGAGCAAATTGGTCTGCGAGGCGATCTGGTTGATGAGGTCGATGACCTCGCCGATCTTGTGCGCAGCGGCGGCGAGCCCCTGCACGGTATCGTTGGTGCGCTGGCCGTCGGCGGCGGCCTTGTCGGCCACTGATGCGGCCTGCGCGACACGCTGGCTGATCTCGGTGATCGAGGACGACAGCTGGCCCGCGGCGGACGCCACCGTCTGCACGTTGGCCGAGGCCAGCTGGCAGGCAGTCGCGACGAAGCTCGCGCGATCGGTCGCCTTGTTCGCCGTCTCCGACATGCCTTGCGCGGCCTGCTGCATCTCGCGCGCTTCGTTGAAGACGTCGCGGACGACGGCCTGGACGCTCGCCTCGAACTTGCCGGCGAGATCGGCCATCGCCTTGCGCTTCTCGCCATCCGCCTTGCGCTTCAGCTCGTTCTGCTCGGCATGCATCTGCTGCACCGCCGACGCATTGTTCTTGAACACCGCGAGCGCCTTGGCGAGCCCGCCGACCTCGTCGCGACGATCCGTATAGGGTACCTCGAACGCGCTGTCGCCGGCGGCGAGGCGCTCGGTCAGCGCTGTGATCTTCGCGAGCGGCTTTGTGACACTGCGGCCGATCACGAACGAGGCGCCGAGGACCACGACCAGCACCGCCAGACAGATGTAGGCGAATGTCATCGCGTTCTGGCGGAACACGGCGTCGACGTCATCAAGATAGATGCCGGTGCCGATGATCCAGCCCCAGGGCGTAAAGCCCTTCACATAGGAGATCTTTCCGACCGGCTGGTCGAAGCCGGGCTTCGGCCAGAGATAGCCGTAGAAGCCCGCGCCCTTCTTGTTGACGACGTCAACGAAGCCCACGAACAGCGCATTGCCGGCCGGATCCTTCATTCCGGAGAGATCCTTGCCGTCGAGCTCGGGCTTGATCGGATGCATGACCATCCTGGGGGTCATGTCGTTGATCCAGAAATACTCGACCTTGTCGTAACGCAGGCTCTTGATCTCGGCCATCGCCGCGGCCTGCGCCTGCTCGCGCGGCAGTTTTCCTTCGCTCTCGAGCTTCTGGAAATGAGCCAGGATGCTGTAGCCGACGTCGACCATGTGCTGCGTCTTGGCCTGACGATCGGCGATCATCTGCGCGCGCAAGGTCGAAAGCGCGACCGGCGCCAGCACGATCATGCCGAGCAGGCTGATGCCGACAATGAGGACCAGCTTGAAACTGATGCGGGAGAAGATCATCGGGGCTCGCAAGAATTGGAAGGCTGATATGCCAATTTATCCCGCGCCCCTTAGCAAAGCTTTAAGCATTCGGGTTCCCGAAGGCCCGCTGAAACACGGCTTCGCCGGCCGTACCGCGGCCCGGCTCTTTAGATCTAGAAGACCTCGATATCGGCCCTCGAAGCGTTGACTTGGCGGACCCTCTGGCCGAACGATCGGTGCAGATCATCGGCGCAGCCGAAGCGCTGCGCGCCGCCAAAGGCCAGAGGCTCAATGTATCAATCGACATACGCCAAGCCCCTCGAACTGCCCGCACTGACCGCAGCGGAGCGGCTCTTCGTCTGGGGATTTCGTGCGAAGGCGCGAAGCGGCGGCGCCGTTCCGACGGCGGCCGACATCCAGCAGGTGTACGACCACTTTCGCGTTGGCGACGCCGTGCCGTCGCTGGAATCCATCATCGAGATCTTCGCCTGCACGGCGCATACGGCGATCGAGGTGCACTGTCCCACCTGTCCGCGCATGTCGGAGAGCGAGTGCGGAATCTTGCGGGCAATCGCCGCTGCGCAGAAGGAGCGCGACGACGTCGCACGCGAGCAGTTCGAGTGCTGGCTACCGCCGGTGGGCGCGGATTGGGCGCTGGCGCCGGTGCGGGGACTCGCGACCATCTTCCGCATGGCCGGCCTCATGCTGCCCGACCGGCACGTCTCCTCACGCGACCATGACCGGACGATGGCGATGAAGAGCTGGTTCGTGGGCAGCGCCACATTGCACTGACGAGATCGTTCATGATGCAGGCCATTTGCGATTCTGCGCTGGATCCGGAAGCCGGTCCGTCGCGGCTCTGTCCGCTGCAGGCCGCGCTTTCGACCCCTCGAAGCGTCGAAGGCTATGATGATTTCTGCCGCGTCGCGCTGTCGCTGTTCCGCTTCATTGGAGCTGCCTATGCGACCGGCGCATCGGATTGCTGGGAGGCGGCCTATCGCTTTGCCGACGAAGCGCCCGGCATTGCCGACAGCCCGCTGCTGGTCGCGCGCGCAGCTGCGCTGGTCAGGATCCTGCGCAGCGGCCGGCCGTGCGAACTGTGCTTCATGCCGCCGTCATGCAAGCGCCTGTCGAAGGACGAGGCGGAGTTGATGCGATTGCTGGCGATCGCACGTAGCAAGCGGCCCGGCGAACTTGAATCGGTCGTCAGTCAATTCGTCGGCAACGAGAACGAGATTGCGGCAACACGAGCAGTCAACGCGCTTGCGGTCTGCTGAGCTCTAGCCGCCCTTCTTGTCGAGCATGAGATCGATTGTGTGTGCAGCGATCTTGCGCAGCTGAGCTTCGTCGCCGTAAGCGCGCTCGAGCACGGCGAGACCGCGCGTCACGGTGACGATGTGCAGTGCTGCGGCCGCCGGATTGCCGTTGAACTCGCCTCGTTTCGCACCCGCCGACAACGTGTCCTGAACAAGCGCGGTGATGCGGGAAACGAGACTCGCAAAGGCCTGGCGTGCCTCTTCATCCAGCCCTTCGCCTTCCACCGCGCCGAGCTCCATCAGGCCGCGCGTGGTCGGACATCCCCGCGGCGGCGAGCCGGAGCGGAAATTGCTGATGGTGAGGTCGAAGAACGCGGTGAGACGTTTGCGCAAGGACCCCGTCCCGAGCGCCTTTTGCAGGGCGAGCAGATAGTCGCCCGCGTAACGCTCATAGGCCTGAAGGAACAGCGCTTCCTTGCTGCCGAACGCATTGTAGAGGCTGCCGCGCTGGACACCGGCGTCGCGCGCGATGTCCGACAGCGAGGTACCGCGAACGCCCTTGCGCCAGAACTGGTCGAACGCGATGCGCAGGACGTCGTCGTGATCGAATTCGCGCGGCCTCAAATGTTGCTCCTTCAAAAGTATTTGACACAGCGTCAAGAACATGGTTTCTCGACATCGTGTCAAAAACAAATTGGGATTGATATCCCGTTTCGTCAATAAGCCGGCGGCCGGCGCGGATGATGCGCCTGGCCGATCAGGCTCGCATGCAGAGGGACGTACGATGCCTCTCCTCCACATCTCGATGCGCGCCGGAAAGCCGGAGGCCTATCGCCGGGCGATCCTCGACGGTCTCTACCGCGCGATGCGCGAGGCGCTGAACGTGCCTGATGGCGACGAGTTCATGACCATCAGCGAGCTTTCGCCCGCGAACTTCCGCTGCGGCAATGCCTACGGCGTCAACCGCAGCGAGGACGCCGTGCTGATCCAGATCACCGTGTTCGCCTCGCGCACCCCCGAGCAGAAGAAGGCGCTGTACCGGCGGATCGCCGAGCTGCTCGGCGAGAGCCCGGGCATCCGGCCCGAGGACGTGTTCGTGAACGTGCTCGACGCGCCCAAGGAGAACTGGTCGGTGGGGCACGGCATCGCGCAATTCGCGTGAACGTGCCGGGCGCGGAATTGCCGGCGCCTCTTGAGAATTGACCGCCGGCGCGTTCGACGAGCCGCTGGGTGCGACGCCGGATCGGCATGTGCACTGGACGTCCCGCGCGGCGTGGTATGTGCACGGCGACGGATTGCCGGTGGAGGATTGAGGCTCAGCTTCCCGCATGCGCCCCGTGGTGACCGTGATAAGCACTCGGCGAGGGCCAGGTCCACCCCTTCAATGCCGTTCGATCCGGCTCGAAGATTTCGATCTTGAGCGGATGGCACGCCGCGGCATCGCTGGAATGGGTTGCGCTGCAGTCTCCACCGGGACAAGCCGACAATGCTCCGAGCAGATCGATCTCCGCGAAAAACTCGATGAAGTCGCCGGGGCGGACCGGGCTTGCCTTCATGAAATACTGGTGCGTGTCCTTGGTGAAGCCGGTGCACATGAAGACGTTGAGCACGTCGTGGACATGATGCTCCACTGCATGCGGCTCCATCTTCAGTTCGGTCGCCAGCGCACGCGACAGGTTGGAGTGACAGCAAAAATCGTAAGCCGTGCCGTTCAACAGGAGATTTGTATAAGGGTCGCAGCGCGTGCCGATCACATCGTGAATGCCGGCGCCGTCCGCGTCGAAGCCGTACCAGCCGAGCGTATCGTGACTGATGGTCGCCATCGGCCGAAGATAGGGCATATTGCTCCAGAGCCGGTCACCGGTGCCGACATGCGTGCCATGGAGCGCCCGGGTCTTGCCGCTGAAGAAGCGCTCGGAGAGATCGTCCGCGTTCCAGAGATTGAGGTCGCCGACCTGAGGGCCTTCGATACTGACGATGCGGAAGAACTGGCCGCGCACCACGCGAAAGGCACGGGCATCGCGTGGCGGCACGATGAGCTCGTGCGTCTTGACCATCGCACGGCGGGCTGCTTCGAGCGCGGCCATATCCGGCCCGGGCATCGTCCCGGCCGGATAGACGATGGCCGGCTTGGCAGCGCGGCGCGAGGCGGCATCAGCGGGGGCTGGCGGGATATTTGGAGGCATTGTTCAGTCTCGGATCGACTCGGCAAGAGGAGAGGCGGTGGCTGACGGCGGAAGCGGTTGACCCTACCGCCTCGCCTCAGCCGCCGGCAACGCACGCTTCCATGGTCCAGTCGAGCTCGGCCTGCGAGAGCACGCCGAGCTCGGCGATGAAGACGATCCGCGTTCGCGGCACGCCTGTCGGCGGCGCCTCGCCCGGCGCGAGCGTGGCGCGGCCGCCGGCGAACTGGAACACCATCTGGCGTCCCGGTTGCTCGACGGTCTCGAACAGACCTTTTGCGCGCGCGAGCTTTGGTGCGAGCCGGCCGATGGCCTGCTGCAGGCGCGGCAGCGAGATCGGCCGGTCGGAGGTCCAGCTCAGCGTCTCGAAACGTTCCTCGGCCGGCCGTTTCGGTCCCGGCTCGCGCGGGGTTGGCGCGCGATCGACGGCTGCGGGGAACAATAGCGCAGACGGAATCTCGCCGTGGTTCGCATCGACCACTACGGCGGGGACACGCTGGGCGCGGATGGCTTCGCGCATCCGCGCGGCTGCGCCCTCGTCCGCCAGATCGAGCTTGCTGAGCGCCACGATATCGGCGACGCGCAATTGCGACCGCAGCAGCGCGTCATCGAGGGCGGCTGGCGGTGTCCCCGCGTCGAGCACACAAAGCACGGTTTCGAGCGGCGCCTCGCGCAGGATCACCGGGTCCATGAGGTTGCGCACGATGTCGGCGGGATCGGCGACGCCGCTGGTCTCGATGACGATGTACTCAGGCCTGGGATCGCGCCGCAGCAGGGTCGCAAGCGTGCGGAGCAGATCGCCTTCGAGCGAGCAGCAGATGCAGCCATTGGCAAGGCTGACCACGCCGTCGCTCGCGCCCGCGATCAGCTCCGCATCGATGTTGATGGCGCCGAAATCGTTGACCACGGCGGCGATCCGTCGCCCCTCTGAATGCGCGAGCAGATGGTTCACGACCGTGGTCTTGCCGGCCCCGAGAAAACCCGTCACCAGGAGAACGGGGACCGGCATGGCTTAGCCCTCGACGACGGGGCGGCGCACCGGCTTCCCCGGCCGCGCGTTCACGTCCAGAATGCCGTCGCTGATCAGCGGCTGACCGCTGACGATCAGGTGCCGCACGCCTTCCGACGGGCGGTTCATCGCCGTGAAGGTCGCGCGGTCCGACAGCTTCTCGTAATCGAACACGACGATGTCGGCATCGGCATCCTTGGCAAGCCGGCCCTTGGCGCGCATCGCAGGCGTGCTCTGCGACAGGATCTCCGCCGGGATCAGCGCGCATTTGCGCACGCCTTCCAGCAGCGACACCGCTTTGCGCTCGCGCACCCATTCACGAATGAACTTGGTGAAGCAGCCGGCCGAGCGCGGATGCGAGGTGGCGTCATCAGGCAGCGGCCAGGCGTCGCCAGTGTAGGTCTTGCCGTCCGAGGTCGTCCACGGCATCGCATCGGAGGCAATGGCGCCGCCGGGATAGAGCACCGACATGTCGAGCAGGTCGCGGTGATGCGCATTGTGCTCGGTATCGAGGATGTGCCAGAGCACCAGCGATGACGGCTCTTCGGCCTGAGCCTTGAGCAGCTCCTCGCGATCGTGGAAGCGGTAGCCGTCGGTCACGCGCTGCACGGAATCGTACCCGGTGCCGTTGCGCTCGACGAATTGGGGATCGCTGAAGAAGGCGGCGGCGAGCACGGTCGAGCCGGTGCCGTAAGGATAGGCTTCGACCGTGATCGGCAGGCCCTGCGCCTGCGCCTTCTCGACCAGCACGCGGCAGCGCTCGATGTCGGTCTTGCTCGACGAGTTGAAATGGCAGATGTGCATGTGCGCGCCGGTGGCGCCGGCATAGCCGATCAGGCGGATATAGGCTTCCACCGCGCTCTCGGGGTCGATGCGCGACATGAAAGCGACGTGGGTAAAGGTCGGCACGTCCTGCTTCGCGGCGAGCTGGCACACCGCGGTCAGCTCCTGCACGCCGGCGCCCGGCGCATAGGCATTGAGGATGCCGATCCCGATGCCGCCCTCGTTCAGGCCGCGGTTGAGGCGTTCGAGAATGCCGGCGACTTCCGCATCGGTTGCGACGTTGTCCATCCAGCGGCGATCGCGCATGGCGTTGCCGAACGCCTCCAGCGAGCTCTCCGCATTGGAGCCCGTCATGGCGCCGATGCGGGCAAAGGCCCAGTTGGTGGCGGCGCCATAGTTCAGCACGCGGCCCTTCCGCGCCTGGCGCTCATACCAGGACCCGACCGGCAGCACGCCGGCTTCGAGATCAAGCGTCGTCGTGACGCCGTCAAAAGCCTGCATGCGGTCGGCCGGGATCGACTGGCCATGGGCATGGAGATCGATGAAGCCGGGCGCGACCACCAGGCCAGTGGCGTCGATCACCCGTTCGGCGCCGCCAAGCCCCGTGCCGACAGCGGCGATCTTGCCGTCCACCACCGCCACATCGCCGATGGCATCCATCCCACTCGCGGGATCCACCACCCGGCCGCCAGAGATCACCAAACCGCTCATCTCGTCACTCCGAAAAGCCATTGCAAAAACCTCCAAAGGCCCGGCAGCAGCTCCGGAGGCACGTCGGCGCGCATAGTGCAGATTCTGGAGAGAACGACCACCACCACCGATGCCGATGCTGCATGCTTGTAAGTGAGGCCGATGAACGCAGGGCGTGTATCGGGACCGGAGCGCAACAACGCCGCTGCGTCAATTCGCCGGTCCAATCGGCACGCGCCCGCGCTCTCGCGGCAGGATCTGCCCGAGCTGTGCTTCGCTTCACACCCTCTCTTGGGAAAGGGCGCAGGGAAGACCGGGCGCCAGCTGGCACCCATAAGACCCCTGCCCTGAACGAATGCACACGCAATGCACAGGGGAGACACAGGGCAGCCGAAACCAGGCCTTCCCTGCGCGATGGTCTGACGGCCTATGCCGCGCTCTCCCGGGAGCCAAGTTCCTTCTGGCCTCCCTCGCCTCCGCGAAAGTCACGGCACCGCGCCAGTTGACGCGATGACGCCTTCGCCAGGGCTTGACCGTAGCAACGACGGCCAGGACCACACGGTTTCGCCGTACGCGGACTGACCCTGCTTCGCCAGAGGCACCACAGGACTTGAGCGCCGTCCGTCTTCGCGGTCCGCGCCATGCTCACGAGGTTCATCTCGCCCTGCACGCGCAAGCTCCGCCTTTAACGCCGCCCGCGTCCACCGCAACCCAGCCCGCGCTCGAAACGACGTACGACCGCCCCTTTGGTGGGCTGGGATGGGCGACACATACGACAAATCCGAATTTCGGTAAAGTGGAATATTTTTGTGGCGAGAGGTTGACAGTGACACGGGCTGTTTTGCCCGACGTCAGTAGCTCCCATCCACCCCCGCCGACACCGCACTGCGGATCGGTCTTCACGATCGGCGCGGCACGCGGACGCTATGGTGCATGCATCCGCGAAGTAACTCTGCACGGTCCTGCCGTCTTCTCGCCCCCATTGTCATTCAGTGAGACAGGCGGGGCGGCTTACGGTGGGCATAGTTCCCTGGGGTTCCGTGTGATCGTCCGACGTCTTCTGCAACCCGACTCCCGTCATTCTGTTTCGCGCCGCGCTCTCCTCGGCGGACTTGCGTCGGCAGGGAGTGCCCTCGCGCTCGGCGGATGCGCTGGCTTAGGCGCGACCGGCGCGCGCTTCGACGCGTCGTCCCTCTCCGTTGACCCCACGTTGCTCGTCACCACCACGCGCAAGCCCGTGGGCGGCGGCCGCACCAAACCCTGGTTCGGGCCGGAGCGCGCGACGAGCATGACGGTCGCGCGGGCCAGGCTGGTGGCCCCGGACGAGAGCCGTCTTTCCCTCGCCTCGGTGGGACTCGGCGATTGGCGTCTCGATCGGATCGAACCGGTGTCGGCCGACGCCGGCGATCTCGCTGCGCAGGCCGGCGGAGGCGACGTGCTGATCTACGTGCACGGCTTCAAGCAGACATTCGAGACGGCGGTGCTGGATGCCGCCCATCTCTCCGATGGGATCAAGTTCCGCGGCCGGACCATGGCATTCTCCTGGCCCTCCAAGGCAGGACTGTTCGACTATGCCTATGACCGCGACAGCGCGATGTGGTCTCGCGACGATTTCGAGCGCGTGCTCTCTGCGCTCGTGTCGGCGCCAAGCAGCGGTCGCGTGCACATCGTTGCGCACAGCATGGGAACCATGCTGACCCTCGAAAGCCTGCGTCAGCTCTATGCGCGATACGGCGACACGGTCACGAGCAGGATCGGCGCGGTCGTGTTTGCCGCGCCCGATATCGACATGGACGTGTTCTCGTCGGCCATCCAGCGCATCGGCCCGCTGGCCGGCAAGATCACCGTGATCGCCGCGACGAACGATCGGGCACTCGCGCTGTCGGGCCAGATCGCAGGTGGAATGACCCGGGTCGGCGCCGCCGAGAAGGCCGCCATCGCGCGGCTCGGTGTGCGTGTGGTCGATGCCTCGCAGGAAGGCTGGGGCATCATCAACCACGATCTGTTTCTTTCGAATGCGGACGTGCAGCGGGTGATCCGCCGCTCGATCGACGGCACGACGGCGTAAGAGAGCACCCGCGCCGAGCCGCGCGAAAAGCCTGCTCCTGCGCACGCTCGCTGCGGCTCCGAGGGGAAATGAATTGCAGCTTGCGGATGGAAGACCTATGTTGGGTCTCTAGTCAGGCAGCCGCCCATCGTATGGCGAGAGTCTGCAGGGTCGACCTCACGGTGGATGGTTTCCATTCAGCATCGGAGGTGATGCCATGGCCATTGCTCCCACGCTCCAGAAATACCTCGCCGCTGAGAACATCCAGTACGAGGTGATCCCGCACGAACTCAGCATGACGTCCGCTCGAACGGCCCAGGCATGCCATATCTCGGGCGACCGCCTCGCCAAGGGCATCGTGTTGCGGCGCGATGGCGGATACATGCTGGCGGTCCTGCCCGCATCGCACCACCTCCGCCTGTCGGACCTGAGGACAAGCCTCGGCGACAATGTCCACATGGCCGATGAAACCGAGATCAATCGGCTGTTCAGCGACTGTGCACACGGTGCAGTCCCTGCCGTCGGCAAATGCTACGGATTGGATATCATCGTCGACGACAGCATCGAGGCACAGCCGGACATCTATATGGAAGCCGGCGATCATGAGACGCTGCTTCATATGGGTCACACGCAGTTTGCGCGCCTGACGGCCAACGCACCGCACGGGCGCTTCAGCGCGCATGACTGAAGATTTTGTACACCGCCCATTGCCCTTGCTATCCTGGGCGGGAACTCTGGCCGCGAAGCGCCGTCATACCTGAGCAGGTGGCGGCGAGAGCGCTCGTCTGGTCGGAGTTCGGAAGATGGGGGTGCCGCTGCATTGCATCAACGCGACTGAAACCCACGAACGGAGGCGCGCCATGAAGGTCAAAGACGTGATGCACAAGGGTGTCGACTGGGTCAGCCCCGACACCCCAATCACCGAGCTTGCCAAGCTGATGCGGGCGCATGACATCGGCTGCATTCCGATTGGCGAGGATGACAAGCTGGTCGGAATGGTGACCGACCGCGACATCGTCTGCAAAGGACTCGCGAGCCACGGCTTCGATGCCGGCCGCGCGAAAGCGCGCGACGTGATGACCGAGGGCATCCATTGCTGCCGCGAGGACGATGACCTCGCCAAGGCGATGCATCACATGGAGAAGCTGCAGGTCCGCAGGCTCCCGGTGATCAACAAGAGCAAGCGGATGGTCGGCATCATCAGCCTGGGTGACGTCGGTCATTCCACGTCGGGTGATATGCTGACCGAGACCGTCAGGAGCGTTTCGGCGCATCACTGAACTTGCGGCCAGGACTTACGGCAGGGCTTCTCTCGCGATCGCCGCTCGAACAGGCGTTGAGGGGAGCCCGAGCCATGCGCTCGTCATGCAACAATCGCGCGGCGCGGAAGCGACGGCGCGATGTGGCGCATTTTGCGCCGGAGTGAATGCAAGGCGGGTCCACTCGATCTCGTCATCAGCGGCGGCGCTGCGGCGCGCAAACCTACCACGATCTGTTTCTTTCGAATGCGGACGTGCAGCGGGTGATCCGCCGCTCGATCGACGACACTACGGGTGATAGAGCGCCCGCGCGGCCGGCCTACGCGATCAAACGCTGCACCAATTCCGACTCACTCGAATACGTCAGGAGCGCCTCGTGAGTCGCTCGAGTAATCCCAACATAGGTCACCCGGACACACTCCTCGACGGTCTCGCCGTGGCGGCCGAGCAAGCCCAAGCCGGCAATGGCGACGCAGGGAAACTCCAGCCCCTTCGCGGTGTGCATGCTCAAGAACCGCACGGCCACCCGCTTGACCGAAACTCTGTTGCGGTTGTCCTTGGCCATATCGATCGGCACATCATGCCTGGCGAGTATCTGCCCGACCCGCCCGCCGATCCAGTGCTCGGTGTAGAGACACGCCATCTGCGACCACTCGTACCCGGCCTTTTTCCTATCGAGAAACCACTCGGCGACGCAGTGAGCCTCTGCGTCGATGCTCACGCACCGCCGTACGGCGGGCTCCACTCCCTGCCGGCCCGCATCTTCGGGCAGCAGGATGGCGCGCTCATCGTCGGCCGTGATGCCCGGAGCGCCAATGACGTCTGCAGCGAAGCGTTTCGCGAAGGCGACGATTTGCGCAGTGTTGCGGTAGTTGACTTTCAATACGCTCGTTCTGCCCTTGGCCTCAATTCCGAGTTGGCTCCATACCGGGCGTTCGCGCCCTTTGTAGATGGCTTGGATGTCGTCGTAGACGACCATCAGCGCCTTCGTGCGCCCGCAGGCGGTCGAACTGCGGCATGGACAGCGGCTGTTCGGGACGCGGATGAACCATGCGCCACAATCTGGTCCGGAATTCTTCGGGATCCACGGTCTCCGTCATTTCATCCTTGAAAAGACACAGATGCTCGGCCAGCACCTCCTTGAGATTGGTCTGATCGAACTGCTTGCGCGTGATGTTCGTGAATACGGCCCCAAAGCCGAACGGAACAATGGACCGGCCCGCGAAACGATGACCGGGCGGAAACAACAATTGCCCGTCGCGCTCCAGCGTGCGCACGACCTCGAACGTATACCTGCGCGCCTGCTCGAGGGGATTGCTCTCCCGTACAACACCACGACTGGTCAGCAACTCGACCTTTGTCTTGTCCGCCGAAACAATCGTCTCCAGGCGCCAGTCTTTCACCTCGAGCACGAGCAGGCCGTTCGCGGGGTGAACGATGATGAAATCCGGATGCCGGTTGAGGGGGCCGACAGGGAGATAGTGCCAAACGACAGCGTTCTCTTCGAGGAAGTCCTTGAGTCGTTCCGCCAGTCGTAGCTCCCCACGACTGTCGAAGCGTGCGAAGCCGAGACTGGGGATCAGGATGGCCATGTGACGACCGCGAGCGCCATTGCGGACCACCTTGTGAGGCTACGTGCGTAGCAGGGCGGTCTCTCCAGGCTCACATGGTTGCCTAGAGTGTGCAGGTTTTCAATGGCTTCGGATTTGTCTGGCGCTCCCTAGGGGAATCGAACCCCTGTTTCAGCCTTGAGAGGGCCGCGTCCTAACCGCTAGACGAAGGGAGCGTGAGGGACAGGACATAGCCGCGAATTTTGCCCACGGCAAGGTGGGATTCACGGGTTTCAGATGGCCTTTTCCACGGTCGTCCTGGCGAAAGCCAGGTGAACTCGGGGGGACCCATGACCCCGAATGGTGATGGTTAAGGCACTTCGGAGTCATGATCTCGTTCACCCAACTGGATTCGGTGGCTATGGGTCCTGACCTTCGCCAGGACGACGCCGGGGTTTTGGCGAATATCCGGGCGGCCTCACGGCTCGTTGGCGAATTTCAGCTTTCCGGCCGGCCTCAAGGTGTGGGCGTCAAAAGTGCGGATCTCGGTGACCCCGCCGATATCGAGCGTGATCACCAGGCGGTCGCCGGCGACCCCGGTCGCGACGATCCTGGCGCCCTTGGGCAGGGTGGCGGTGACGTCGCCGGCGGCTTCGACCGCCCTTCCCTCCGACTTGAAAAGGCGGTAGCCCACCGCGATCAGCACGGCGCAGATCGCCAGCGCCGTGGTCAACCCCGCGATCAGCATCATCCGCCGCACCCGCGCGAACAGCGCGGCCTGCTCGGGGGTCGGTTCGGGAATAGCGGTTTCGGTCGTCATGGAAAGTCTTGGCCCTAAAAGTCTTGGCTCTGCGCAGAGGTTGGAGGTTGTCGTCGCCGGCGACGAGGGTTCGCCCCGGCTCGACCGCGTGCTAGCGGCGCACCTCGCCGACCTGTCGCGATCGCGGCTGAAAGCCCTGATCCTGGCGGGCGCGGTGAGCCTGAAGGCTTCCGCCATCCGCGACCCCGCTTATCACGTCGCATCCGGCGATACGATCATAATCGACGTGCCGGAGGCGGCGCCCGCCGAGCCGAAAGGCGAGGATATCGCCCTCGATATCGTGTTCGAGGACGACGACATCATCGTCATCAACAAGCCCAAGGGGCTGGTGGTCCACCCCGCGGCCGGCCACGAGACCGGCACGCTGGTGAACGCGCTGATCGCCCATTGCGGCGCTTCGCTGTCGGGCATCGGCGGGGTGCGCCGGCCCGGCATCGTGCACCGGCTGGACAAGGACACCACAGGGCTGATGGTGGTCGCCAAGAACGACCTCGCCCATGCCTCGCTGTCGGCCCAGTTCGCCGACCACGGCCGCACCGGCGAGATGAAGCGCGGCTACATGGCCTTTGCCTGGGGCGTGCCGAACCGGCATCGCGGCACAGTCGATGCGCCGATCGACCGCCACCCGCACGCCCGCGAGAAGATGGCGGTGCGGCAGGGCGGCCGCGAGGCGGTCACCCATTGGGAGATCCTGGAGAGCTTTTCGGCGCGCGACGGCAAGCCGATCGCCGCCCTGCTGTCCTGCGAGCTCGAGACCGGGCGCACCCACCAGATCCGCGTCCACCTCGCCCATATCGGCCACCCCCTGATGGGGGACGCCGTCTATGGCCCGCATTTCAAGACCAAGGCGAACCAGCTCGGGCCGGAATCGCAGGGCGCATTAACCGCGCTCGGGCGGCAGGCCCTGCATGCCTATCTGCTGGTATTGGAGCACCCGAGGACGGGAGAATTACTCCACTGGGAGGCGCCTCTGCCGGAGGATTTGCTTCTCCTGGAGGGCGCACTGAAAGCGGCGCTATGACGCAGGTCGTTTAAGAAAGGCGTTACATTACAAAAAGTTATAGCTGCCACACGGGGACGTGACGTCAGCAATCCTTCCCTTTTCACCCCCCCATGGGGTATATTGCGCCTGCGTTGGAAATGACCAGCGCGGAACATCGCAGCCCGGCCGGCTTTGACACAGCGGTCGTCTGCCTGGCCCGCCGCTATCGGGGGCCTGAACCTTTGGAGGGCGCACTATGGCCCGTACCGCTGCTTTGCCGGTCCTCAATGGAGAATCCGGCCTTTCTCGCTACCTCGCCGAGATCCGCAAGTTCCCGATGCTGGAACCCCAGCAGGAATACATGCTCGCCAAGCGTTGGCGCGAGCATGATGATCGCGACGCGGCGCACCAACTCGTCACCAGCCATCTCCGCCTCGTGGCCAAGATCGCCATGGGCTATCGCGGCTACGGCCTGCCGATCTCCGAGGTCGTCTCGGAAGGCAATGTCGGCCTCATGCAGGCGGTGAAGCGTTTCGAACCCGAGAAGGGGTTCCGTCTCGCCACCTACGCCATGTGGTGGATCAAGGCGTCGATTCAAGAGTACATCCTGCGTTCCTGGTCGCTCGTGAAGATGGGCACCACCGCGAACCAGAAGAAGCTGTTCTTCAACCTGCGCAAGGCGAAGAGCAAGATCAACGCGCTGGACGAGGGCGATCTCCGCCCCGACCAGGTCGCGACCATCGCCAAGCGCCTCGGCGTGACGGACCAGGACGTGATCGACATGAACCGCCGCCTCGGTGGCGACGCGTCGCTCAACGCCCCGATCCGCGACGACGGCGAAGCCGGCGAATGGCAGGACTGGCTGGTCGACAACACGCCCAACCAGGAAGCCCTGATGGCGGAGCACGAGGAGTATGATCACCGCCGTGACGCGCTGAACGGCGCCATGGGCGTGCTCAACCCGCGCGAACGCCGCATCTTCGAGGCCCGTCGCCTCGCCGATGAGCCGATGACGCTGGAAGACCTTGCCGCCGAGTTCGGCGTGTCGCGCGAGCGCGTCCGCCAGATCGAGGTCCGCGCCTTCGAGAAGGTGCAGTCCGCGGTCAAGGGCACGATCGCAAGGCAGGAACAGGCCGCGCTGGAAGCCGCTCACTAAGCGGGCTTGCGCGGCAAGAGATTGGCGGATCGAAAGAGACGAAAAGCCGGCGGCAACGCCGGCTTTTTTCTTTGCGTGTGAGCTGCGGCATGTTTCGCGGCGATGCCGGGGGCATCTTGAACGCCCGTGACGGGTGGCCCGACAAACTCTTGTCGGGCCACATCCGGAGAACGGACACGCGCCGTGTCGATCATCCTGCAATCCACCGTCGGCGGCTTCGAAGCCCAGTTCATGCGCAAGCTGCCGCTGGTCGAGCAGGCGATGCGCGAGCACGGGCTCGAGCCGTCCGAGTTCGTGATCTCCAAGGACTATGCCTCGACCGCGACAGTGCCGTTCGTCGGTCCCTTCTTCTACGATTACAGCGTGTTCTTCGGCGAGGAGACATTCACCGTCACCGAGCCGAACGACATGGTGTTCCTGGACTACTTCTTCAAACGCGTGCTGGCTGCGGACGGCCCGCCGGAAGTACCGCGGCGGCCGGGCCTGATCCGGCGGTTGTTCAGCTGGATGGCGCAGCCGGTTTAACTGCTCTTCCCCCCTCCCCTTGCGGGAGAGGGTGGCTCGCCGCAGAGCGGCGAGACGGGTGAGGGGTTATCTCCGCGCGTGGCTCTCATGCGATTGAATTCGCGGAGAGAGACCCCTCATCCGGCGCTTCGCGCCACTTCTCCCGCAAGGGGAGAAGGAAGAGCACACCGCCGACGCCTCACCGGCCTACTCCCCCCAAATCCTCGCCAGCGTCGCGAGCCAGCAGCCTTCGCAATAGCGCGCGTCCTTGTAGTCGATCCAGTTGTGCGCATAGACGTGGTCCAGCGGGATGTCGTAGCGCGCGCGCAGCACCTTCACGAGGATCTTCCATGCCGCGACCTGCGCCTCGGTCGGTCCCGTCGTGACGTCAGGATAGTTGCCGGCGAACTCGACGCCGATCGAATTGTCGCGCACGACCTGGCGATAGGTCGGCTTGTTATCGATATACTTGTTGTCGTTGCGGTTGGCGCCGTCGCCGTGGGTCGGCACCAGGGTCTCGGCGACCGCCCAGTAGACCGTGCCGTCGGTCTCCACCCACACCGTGACGCCGCGGCGCGTCGGATTCCTCGATTGCTCCGCGGCGCCGCCGCGGGCCGAGCCCGCCGGCCCCTCGGTCTGGTGCACGATGATGTTGCGCCACGGATGGGCGCTGCGGACATCGCCCCAGGGCGCGAGCCAGACCATCTTCAGGCCGGGAATGTCGGGCGTGCCGGGGGCGCGCGCGATCTTCGCGAACTCGGCGTCGGTTGCGGCGGCTGGCGAGATCAGAAGAGCGGCGAGGATGGCCGCGAGCAGGCGAGACTTCATCATGCGGGGTCCAATGACGGACCAGATCGTAGCAGGCTTTACGCGAATGTGCGCTTGCCCTCGGCCGGGCTGATCGGCTCCGGCGCGAGCGGCGGGGCCGGATCGTAGACCGCAAAATCGTTCTTGCCGTTCTTCTTGGCGGCATAGAGGGCGTGGTCGGCATGCGCGATGAGGCGGTCCGGGAATTGGCCGATGCCGCGGTCCCACTCGGCGACGCCGATCGAGATCGCAATCGGGATCTCCTTGGCCGTGCAGGCGGCGGCATCCTGGCGGCAGACCTCGAGCACGCGGCGGGCGATCGCGGCAGCCTCGCGCAGGGACGACGACGGCAGCACGATGCAAAACTCGTCGCCGCCGGTGCGGGCGAGCATGTCGCCGGGCCGCAACCGCGTCTGCGCCATCAGGGTGAAGTGGCGCAGGCATTCGTCGCCCGCGGCATGGCCGTGGGTGTCGTTGATGGTCTTGAAGCCGTCGAGGTCGATCACCAGCAGCGAGAACGGCTCGCCGCTGCGCTCCGAACGGGCGCATTCCTCGGACAGGCGCTGCAGCAGATGGCGCCGGTTGGCGACGCCGGTGAGATCGTCGAGCAGCGCGAGGTCGGCGACCTCGCCCCGCAGCCGGTCCATCGCCATCAGCAGGAAGCCGAAATTGAGCGTCATCGACAGGAACAGCAGCCCCAGCACCATGACGGCATGGTTCTGACCGCCCGCGACGGCCGAGAAATCATAGCCGAGCAGATTGCCCACCGTACGCACCAGCAATAGCCCGATGATGCTGAGAATGACGATGCCGGACAGCCGCGCGCCCGGGCTGACGCGGCCCTCCGGCGGCAGCAGCAGCAGATGCAGCGCCAGCACCAGCGGCAGCCCCTGCCCCACCGTGTAGCTGAGCATGCGCAATTGCATGTGCTCGAAGCCGATCATGAAGAACACGACGCCGGCAAGGCTCAGGCATTGCGCTGCGATCATGATGCGCCAGGAGACCGGCCGGTCATAGAAGCGCTGAATGCCCATGGCGGCGAAGCAGCTCGCCGCCATGACGCCAGCAGCGCCAAGCAGCAGCGGCACGGGGGATGTGACGAACAGGCGGATCAGGGCCGTCATCGCGCCGGCCGCGCCGACGAAGGATGATGCCATCCAGAACCGCGCGGCGGCGAATTTCGGATAGGAGCGCGTCACGTAGGCCCAGATCAGGCCGAGCGCGAGGAAGTTGACGACGAAGACCGTCCACAGTGTCGGTACGTTCAGCATGGCGAGCGCAGCGCGCACAGCGTCGCGTCCCCCATTCCTGGCAGCCGTCCGTCCATGACCCATCCCCGTCTTCTTGCGGGGAACAATGCGCGGGTCGCACTTAACGGAGTCTCACCGCGATCCTTCAAAGCGCGCCTTTGGTTTTGGATTCATGAACGGCGCGGCCGCGTTGTCGGATCGTTAGGCATGTCGCCGCTGTCCGCGCGACGCGTTCGATGCGGATTCGCAGACAAAAATCACCCGAAAATGCATCTGAGCTGTGGATAACGCGATGACACGGATGTGACAGCACAGGGCAGAGCCCTGCGAATCTGCTGAGTTTATGGTCGAGGATATTGCGAGGCTGGCCCTCCGCCGAGCATCCCTCGTGTCGCGTTCCACCATTAAACCCTAAGAGGATACTATGGCTAAGAAAGCGAAGAAGGCGGCGAAGAAGAAGGCGAAAAAGGCCAAGAAGGCGAAGAAGAAGTAACGAGGCTTCTTTTTCTTTGCCCGGGTGGAGCCTCGCTCCGCCCGGGCTTCGGGATAGATTGGTTCGAAGGTGGCGGGCGCGAGGCTCGCTTTTTTATTGGCTGCTTTGCGACGAGCTCCGCTCTCTCACTCCCTCTCCCCGCCCTTCGCGGGGAGAGGGCGGGGTGAGGGGCCTCTCTCCACACGCGCGATTGTCGCGGGACCTGTACCCCCTCACCCGCATCCCATCTGCGATGGGATGCGACCTCTCCCCGCAAGCGGGGAGAGGTTGAAACCTATCGCTCCGCGAACGCCAGCTTGGCGCCGAGTGCGGCAAAGCCTGCCGCAAAGCTGCGGCGCAGCCAGGCCATCACGGCGGGGCGGGAGATGACGCGCTCGCGCACCGAGGCGGCGCACAAGCCATAAATGGCGAACACCACAAAGGTCATCGCCATGAAGGCACCGCTCAACTCGAGCATCCGCGCCAGCACATGGGCCTCGTCCGCCGCGACGAACTGCGGCAGGAAGGCGAGGAAGAAGATCGACAGTTTTGGATTGAGGATGTTGATCAGGAAGCCGGTGACGACGACCCGGCCGCTCGACCGCTCGCGGATCTCGCCCTCAACTGCCAGCGCCCCGGTTTCGCGCAGCGCCTGCCAGGACATGTAGAGCAGATAGAGCACGCCGCCCCATTTCAGCGCGGCGAAGGCGAGCGCGCTGGTATGGAGCACGGCGGCAAGCCCGAGCATCGCAGCACACATGTGCGGCACGATCCCGAGCGTGCAGCCGAACGCGGCAGCGAGGCTGGCGCGCGAGCCGCGCGTCAGTGCCGCCGCCAGGGTATAGAGCACGCCGGTGCCAGGCGAGGCGACGACGATGAGCGAGGTGAGCAGGAAGGACCAGGACATGAGCCAAGGCTATCACCGCAGCTCGCGGCAGGAAAGTCGGCCCATGCGATCGGCCGTCAGGACAGTTGCGCGATCTCGGCCTCGCGCAGCACGTCGAGCGGCGCCCAGGGCTTGGCCCAGAATTTCGCACCATCGGGCAAGGGCTGCCTCAAGGGACGGCCGGAGGTGACGACGACGTCGAGCCGGGGATTGCGGTCCTTGGCGACATACGCAAGCTCGACGCCGTTCATGCGACCCGCAAGCTGCACGTCGGTCAGCATCAGGCAGAGCGCACCGGCGTTCTTCTCCAGCACGCGTTCGGCCGCCTCGGCGCTTTCGCACTGGATGACCTGATAGCCGCTCTCTTCCAGCAGGAGACACAGCATCTCGCGCTGCATGGCGTCGTCTTCAACGATGAGCGCTGTCGCGCGAAATGGCTTTGCTTGTCCCATCGACGGCTCCCAAATACCTGCGTTGGTAACGTATGTTAAAAACCCCAAGCGGCTACGGTTCGGTTTCATTTCAAAAAAATGTAAATCGTGGTTCCATCATCGGGGACTTGACGGGGGAGATCATGACTGCGATTCGCGGCGCCGCCGCCATTACGGGAGCTGCGAGCGGCATCGGCCGCGCGCTGGCCATCGAGCTCGCCCAGCGCGGCTGCGACCTCGCGCTTGCCGACCGCGACGAGGCCGGGCTGAGATCGCTCGCCGCGGAACTCGGCACGAGCCGCAAGGTCAGCGTCATCGCGTCGATGTCGGCGAGGCGAGCGACATCGCGCGCTTCGCCAGCGAGGCGACGGCGGCGCATCCCACGCTCGGCATCGTCGTCAACAATGCCGGCGTTGCGCTGCTGGGGACGTTCGAGGAGATCGACCAGGCGCAAATGGCGTGGCTGTTCGGCATCAATTTCTGGGGCGTGGTGCACGGCACGCGCGCCTTCCTGCCGCATCTGAAGACGCTGCCGGAGGCGCATGTCGTCAACATCTCCTCGATCTTCGGCATCATCGCGCCGCCGGGACAATCGGCCTATGCCGCGGCGAAGTTCGCGGTGCGCGGCTTCTCCGAGAGCGTGCGCCACGAGCTTGCGGTGGCGGGCAGCCCAGTGAAGGTCTCGGTGGTGCATCCCGGCGGCATCGCCACCGCGATCGCGCGCAATTCCCGCACCGGGGCCGGCGTCACCGACAATGCGCGCCGCTCGCAGATGATCGAACGGTTCGAGACCGCGGCGAAGACCACGCCGAAGGACGCCGCGCTGCGCATCCTCAAGGGCATCGAGAGGAACGAGCCCCGCATCCTGATCGGCAATGACGCAAGGTTCATGGACCTGTTGCAGCGCTTCCGCCCTGGGACATATTGGGCGCCGCTGCAACGGCGGCTGGAGAAGATGGCGAAGGGGAAGTGAGCCGGGGACGCGATGGCATTGCCTCGCCCTCCGCTGCCGTAGGGTGGGCAAAGCGTAGCGTGCCCACGACTTCCGACAACTGATGGAAATCGTGGGCACGGCGCTTCGCGCCTTTGCCCACCCTACAAGACCGTGTGTGTACTCACTGCCCGGCCAGCCGATCCGCGAAATACCCGATCGTCTTGCGGTAGACCACTGCCCTGTTCCACTCGCGCATCGCCTCGAAATTCGCGGTGCCTTCGCCGTAGGGCTGGCCCATCTTGAAGCCGCTCGTGTGCAAGAGGTTCGCGGTTGAGGCGAGCACATCAGGAACGCTGTGGCGGAGATCGACATGGCCGTCGCCGTCGAAATCGACGCCGTACTTGATGTAGGACGACGGCAGGAACTGGGTCTGGCCGATCTCGCCGGCATAGGCGCCGATCAGGTCGCGCAGCGGCAGGTCGCCGCGCTGCACGATTTTGAGCGCAGCGAGCAGCTCGCCCTGGAACAGGTCGGTGCGGCGGCAGTCATGCGCGAGGGTCGCCAGCGTGCGGATCACCGGCAGCTTGCCGATGTCGCCCTTGCCGAAATCGCTCTCCAGTCCCCAGATCGCGACCAGGATGTAGCGCGGCACGCCGAACTGCTGCTCGATGCGCGAGAGCAGCGCGGCGTGACGCTGCAGCAGCGCCCTGCCGCCATTGATGCGGCCCGGGCCGACGCGGGTCGAGACATACTGCTCAAAGCTCTTGTTGAAGGTGTAGCGCTGGCGCCGGTCGAAGGCGAGCACGGCGCCGTCCTGGGTGATGCCGCTGAACGCTGCGCTGGTCACGTTTCCCGAGACGCCGGCGCCTTGCGCTTCCGAGGCCATGGTGGCGATGAAGCTGTTGAAGTCGCCGCCGCAGCGCGCGGCCTGCGCCGAGCCGCCGGCCAGACCAAGGAAGCAGGCAGCGGCCAGAGCGTATCTCAACATGTCGAGCGATCCCCCCAAGAAATCCCAGTGCGAAGCAGCGCGCGATCATGCCCGGGAAAGCCGCCAGCGTCAAAGCGGCACGCTTGATCCGCATCAACGTGTCTGGCGCCCCGCTTTCTAGACTGGCGGGGAGAGCCGTCCAGGAGAAGTGCCAATGACCGGAATTCCCTTGACCGCCGAGCAGATCCGCAATGCGCCCGCACCGGTGCGGCAATGGATCGAGCAGGAGGTAATCAATTCGCTCGACCTTGCGTCGCGCACACCCGCAGCGGTGCCGCCGCAGGCCGCACATCTCGTCGCCTGCAGCGTGGAGGACATGGCCGGCGTGCTCGAGCACATCCGCGGCGTTTTTCCTGCCGTGAACGCGCTGTTCGAGCTCGGCCGTCCCGGCATCAGCTTCGGCGAGCCCGCGGTGATGACGTTCCGACTGATGGACATCCTGCATCACACGCGCCTGCAGGACATCGGCCAGGTCATGACGTGCCTCGAGATGCTCAACCAGGCGCTGACCGAGGTGAGGAAAGACGCCACGGTGCGGTTCTGCGGCTTCGACAATGAGGGCAACTGCCTGATCGCACCTCAGACGCAAGCGTGCATCGCGACGCTATGGCAGACCATGATGGAGCGCCAGCAGGCGGCGCAGGCAGGCGAGACCGCCAGCCGGATCGCGCCGGCGGCTTGAGAGCGACGACATCGTGGTGCGAGCGACACGACGCGCGGCGTAGCTCGCAACTCCGTCGCGCTCCGGAATGACGGATGAGAGAACAACCTCTACGATGCGGGCGCTGGTGTAGGAGGCGATGAGCCATGCCTGACAATCATCAATCTCGACCAACCCGCCTCCTGCGCATCCCGCTGTTCCGCCTGCTTGCCATCAACCTCGCGATCGGTGCCTGCGCAGCAGTGCTGCTCGTCGGCGGGCTGCTCTGGCTCAACCCCGGGCATCTGCGCGAGCTGATCTTCGCCGACCGCATGCCCGGCATCGCGCTCGTTCTGCTGCTCGCCTCGTTCCTCATCACCTTCGGTTCCGCCGCAATGGGCAGCGCGATCATGGCGCAGGGACGCAAAGAGGATGATGGTGGGCACAGCGGCGGGGACAGATCGCGGCTCGCCGTTCAGGAGGCGGCGCAGCGCCCGCGCACGCCTTGAGAATACCCACGCAGTGATGGAACTCGGCTCCGCCCAAGGGAACCGCATGTCTGCACGTAGACGGGAAGACGTGCAGCGGGGCGCAATTCTCTACAAGGCGTGCAACGCCCGCTGCATTGCGAGAACCTTCAATATGAACAAAGCGCTTTAATGATCCAAACAATTGCTTCGACGTGCATCGGAACTTAACTTTACGATCACCGCATATCTGCTGCGCTCGCTGCGACACCAACGCTCCGACGATTTGGCTTGCCACGGCATGACGCAACCTATAGTCTTCTATTTTAGGTTGTTGCCCTGCCAGCCCCGGGCGACGCTGAAGACCAAAAATAGACGGCGGGCTTTGCGGCCCGCCGTTTATTGAGGGTTCGCACCGGACCTTCGAAAAGCGCGCAGCGCTTCCCTCCTGCAAGAAAATGCCGCCGATCGACGGCGCGGAGCCCTCCGCAAGACCACGGCTTGCATGCCGACAATCGCGAAAGCCATTTGACTGCGGCGTCCTGATCGACGACAAGCCGCCATGGCCAAGAAACCCGGAACCAACCCCAAAGGCGAATTCGCCTTCTTCAACGTCGTCTATGAAGACGGCTCCCAGCGCTCCAATCGCCGCGTGCCCACCGAGTTGCTCGGCGGCCTCGACGGCGACGAACCCGCCCGCAGCTTCATCATGGAGCAGGACCGCGAGATCGCGGAGAAGAGCGGCCGCCCGCCGCTGGCGATCAAGAGTCTCGACCGGGTGGGCGCGAAGAAGAAGTAGGTCGATACAGGCAGGCGCTTACCAGCGCCCGCTCCACTTATTCCAGGCAAACAGCAGATCGGCAAAACGGTCGTAAAAGAACCGCGTGAACGGCAGCGCCACGCGATTGCCGAACAGCGCCGCAAGCCACCCCTCCCCCGGCGTTATCAGCCACAGCGCAATCGCGACATCCGCGCCGACGATGAGCCGGCCGGCCTCATCGGTCGCGTGCAGGCGACGCCTGATGTCGTCGAGCGAGGCGCCAAACCGCGCCAGCGCATCCGGCTGCTCGTTGATGTCCTTGAACTCGACCGTGCCCGCGCGCACCAGCGCCAGCAGCTTGTTGCGCTGCCAGTCGATGCCAGCATCACAGACCGGGCAGCGGGTGTTGTACCAGACGGTGAGATGGGAGTCGGACATAGCCTGACGGGGTTAAGACCAAGCGGAAAGAGGCAAAGGCAGAAACGAGCAAAACAACGGCATCGCGTACTTTGCGGCTTACTATCGCCCCGAAGAAATCCCGCCGCCAGCGCAAACAAAAACGGCGGGCTTTTGGCCCGCCGTTTTCGTTTGGATGGATGCCCGGGGTCAGGCCCGGCACGACAATCCGAATTTAGTTGTCCAGGAACGACCGCAGCTTCCTCGACCTTGACGGATGCTTCAGCTTGCGCAGCGCCTTGGCTTCGATCTGGCGGATGCGCTCGCGCGTCACCGAGAACTGCTGGCCGACTTCTTCCAGCGTGTGGTCGGTGTTCATGCCGATGCCGAAGCGCATGCGCAGGACGCGCTCTTCGCGCGGAGTGAGCGAGGCGAGCACCCGCGTGGTGGTCTCGCGCAGGTTGGACTGGATCGCGGCGTCGATCGGCAGGATCGCGTTCTTGTCCTCGATGAAATCGCCGAGATGTGAATCCTCTTCGTCACCGACTGGCGTTTCGAGCGACAGCGGCTCCTTGGCGATCTTGAGAACCTTGCGGACCTTTTCCAAGGGCATGCCGAGCTTCTCAGCGAGCTCTTCCGGGGTGGGCTCGCGGCCGATCTCGTTGAGCATCTGGCGGCTCGTGCGCACGATCTTGTTGATCGTCTCGATCATGTGCACGGGGATGCGGATGGTGCGCGCCTGGTCGGCAATCGAGCGGGTGATCGCCTGCCGGATCCACCACGTGGCGTAAGTCGAGAACTTGTAGCCGCGGCGGTACTCGAACTTGTCCACTGCCTTCATCAGGCCGATGTTGCCTTCCTGGATCAGGTCGAGGAACTGCAGGCCGCGGTTGGTGTACTTCTTCGCGATCGAGATCACGAGACGGAGGTTGGCTTCCACCATCTCCTTCTTGGCCTGGCGTGCTTCGCGCTCGCCCTTCTGCACGGAGTGCACGATCTTGCGGAACTCGACGATCTCGAGGCCGGTGAGGGCAGCGAGCTGATGCACCTCGTGGCGAAGGTCCTTGATGCGGTCCTTCTCGTGGTGGACGAAGTTCTTCCAGCCCTTTGCGGAAAGCTTCGAGACGCGGTTGAGCCAGCGCGGATCGAGCTCCGAGCCGGTGTAGTTGCGCAAAAAGTCTTCGCGCGCGACGCCGTGGCTGTCGGCAAGGCGCATCAGGCGGCCCTCGTGCGAGACGAGGCGCTTGTTGATGTCGTAGAGCTGCTCGACGAGGCTGTCGATGCGCGCCTGGTTGAGGCGCAGCGACTTCACCTCGACGATGATCTCGTCCTTGAGCTTGCGGTACTTGCGCTCCTGGTGCGGCGACAGCGAGGGCCCGTGCGAGGTGCTCTCGAGCTGGTTCTGGATGTCCTGCTCCTGGAGCTTGCGCAGCTTCTTGTAGCTCTCGGCGATCTTGTCGAAGATCTCGACGACCTTCGGCTTGAGCTCGGCCTCGATCGCCGCGAGCGACATCTGGTTCTCGAACTCGTCGTCCTCGTCCATGTCGGCTTCGGCGGCGACCTCGCCCGGATCCTTCTCGGCTTCGCCGTTGCCGGCGGCGGGAGCGGCGCGGAACGGGGTCGGCGACGGCGGCGCGGCGGGCGGCGCGACATGCGCGGGCGCAGCACCGGTCGCGGCTGCGGCCTCGCCGCCTTCGGCAGAGGCTTCGCCGCCTTCGCCGGCGGGGCCGCCGATCATCGCGGTGTTCATGCCGCCCTTGGCGTCGGGACCGGCATAGGTCGCTTCGAGATCGATGATGTCGCGAAGGAAGATCTTGCCTTCGTTGAGCTCGTCGCGCCAGATGATGATGGCCTGGAAGGTCAGCGGGCTTTCGCACAGCCCTGCGATCATCGCCTCGCGGCCAGCCTCGATGCGCTTGGCAATCGCGATTTCGCCTTCGCGGGAGAGCAGCTCGACCGTGCCCATCTCGCGCAGATACATGCGCACGGGATCGTCGGTGCGCTCGCCCGGCTCGCTCTTCTTGACCTCGGTGACGGCCTTCTGGGTGACCTCGACGAGCTCGTTGTCGGTCTCGTCCTCGCCGCCCTCGTCCTTGTCCTCCTCGCCTTCGCTGTCGTCGGCTTCGGTGACGTTGATGCCCATGTCCGAGAGCATCGACATGATGTCCTCGATCTGTTCGGGCGAGGTCTGGTCGGACGGCAAGACTTCATTGAGCTGATCGAAGGTCACGAAGCCGCGCTTCTTGGCCTGCTTGATCATCTTCTTCACTGCCGCATCGGACAGATCGAGCAAGGGCGAGGGCGCGTCCTGGGAATCCTTCTCGGGAGCATCCGCTGCCTTGTCGTCTTTTTCCTTGTCCTTCGCCTGCAGCGTCTTTGCCTTGGTGGCCATCCATTGCTCCTAAACGCGCTTCATGCGAGACGTTCGCCGCGCCCGCTTGAATTCACTTGAACCTGTTGCTCGACGCTCTCGCTTCGGCAGCTCTCGACACGGAAAGGGCGGCGCGCATGTCTCTCGCCACCCCCAACTCTCTCTCGCCGGAATTGCCTAACGCTTCGTGAGCCTCTTTGTCGCGGCGGATGCAGGTGTAGTGCCAACAGCTATTGCGCGGATTCATTCCTGACGCGTCTGTTCTGCCTGCGGCCGCCTCTGGGCCAAAGTGCTACAAGACCGTTAAGCCTCGATTAACCCTGTTTTTGCCGCCAAACCTTGGATTTGGCGAGTCTTTTAGCGGTTCCGGCCCCGGCCGTCCGCATGATTCTTTCATCACACGCTCTTCTGGAACCGACCCGACAGCTCGCCAAAACCCTCGATCAGGGCCTCGGTACCGTCGACTTCGGCCATCCGGGCCTTGACGTCACGCAGCCATGCCAAACTGGCCTCGCTGGGGTCCTCCCCCAAGGCCAGCTCGGCGTCCTTCAGCTCTCTAAGTAGTGAATGCCATTGCCGATGCAAGGCAACCAGCTGATGCCAGGTGGCAAGAACGTCGTCCCTAGCGGCCCCCTCGCGGGCGCCCCACACTGCCGCGGTGGTGATAGCGTTCTCAACCCTTTGAAGTAACGGGGTAAATCCGCCCTTCTCAAGGTCGGCGCGCATCTTCTCGGCCTGCTCCCCGGGGTCCGGAGAATGATGATGGTCGTTGGCGAAGGCAGCGATAATGCCGGCCCGGAGCTTGTGGGCCTCGGGATGGGCCAGCTCCAGGGCGGCCACCTCCTCCAGGTGGTCGTGTAGCAGCCAGGGATGGTTGATCAGGATTTGCAGGATCAGGGCCTCGCGGCGGGAAATGGCACTTCTCTGTCCGCGCATGATCGGGCTGGCCGCCAGCTGCGGGCTCGCCGCCTGGTAGGGGCCGGAGGGCAGCAGGGTCGGACCGGGGGCGCCGCGGCGGCCGCCGCCAAATCCTCCACCGAATCCCTGGCCGCCGAATCGATTCGCACCGCCCCCGCCCCGCGGCTGGAACGACCGGCCGCCCTGACCGGGGCGGAAATTGCCGCGCCCGCCAAAGCCGCCGCGCCCGCCTTCGGGAGCGAAGGTGCGCTGCAGCCGCTCGACGAAATCGTCGCGGTAATAGCGCCGCACCACCTCGTCGCGGATGCCGTTGGACAATTCCTTGATGCGCGCTTCCAGCGCGGCACGACGCTCCGGGGTGGCAAAATTGCCGCCTTCGAGCTCGCGCGACCAGAGCATGTCGGCCAGCGGACGCGCGGCCGCAATCACCTCTTCCATCGCGCCACGGCCGCCGGAGCGCACGAGATCGTCGGGGTCCTGCCCTTCCGGCAGCAGCGCAAAACGAAGACTCTTGCCGGGCGCAAGGAAAGGCAGCGCAAGATCGGCAGCGCGATAGGCCGCCTTCTGTCCGGCGCGGTCGCCGTCGAAGCAGAGGATCGGCTCGTCCGCCATCTTCCAGAGCAGCGCGAGCTGGCTTTCGGTCAGCGCGGTGCCGAGCGGCGCAACGGCGCCTGAAAAGCCCGCGGTGACCATGGCGATGACGTCGACATAGCCTTCGACCACGATCAGCGATGCGCCGTCATGGGTGGCTTTGCGCGCGGTCTGGTGGTTGTAGAGATTGTCGCCCTTGTGGAAGAGCGGGGTCTCCGGCGAGTTCAGGTATTTTGCCGGAACGTCCTTCTCCAGCGCGCGCCCGCCGAAGGCGATGACGCGGCCGCGCAAATCGGTGATCGGAAACATCACGCGATCGCGGAAGCGGTCGTAAGGAACGGGAATATCGTTGCCGGCCACGAGCAGCCCGGTCTCGACCATGTCGTCGACGGAGATTCCGAGCTTGCCGAGATGCTCCTTCAGCGCGAAGCGATCGGGCGAGGCGTAGCCGAGACGGAACTGCAATTGCGTCGCCGGCGAAATGGCGCGGTCCGCGAGATAGCCGCGCGCTTTCGCGCCGACTCGCGAGGCCAGCGTCTCCGCAAAATACTTGGCGGCGAGATCCATGACGTCATGCAGCGAGCGCCGCCGCTGCTCCTCGCGCGCCGCGTTGGGCGTCACCGCCGGCAGCGGCAGGCCCGCCATGTTCGCGAGCCGCTCGACCGCCTCGGCGAACGGCAGGCCGTCGGTTTCCATCACGAAATTGATGATGTCGCCGTGCTTGCCGGAGGAGAAGTCGTGGTAAAAACCCTTCTGGTCGTTGACGTAGAAGGACGGCGTCTTCTCCTGCTGGAACGGCGACAGCCCCTTCCACTCCCTTCCCGCCTTCTTCAGCTTGACGCGCTTGCCCACGACTTCGGAAACCGAAAGCCGGGCACGAAGCTCGTCGAGAAATTGGGGCGTGAAGCGCATGGCGTCTGTCTAGCGCGAAACCGTGTGAGTCGGGCGAAGGATCAGGGATATAGGGACGGCCTCGCCAAAAGTCAGGTTTAGGCGGGTTATCCGGGTTATTCGACCTATGCACAGGGCTTCCGTCATCTCCCCGTCATTCCGGGGCGATGCGAAAGCATCGAGCCCGGAATCCATGGCGCCGCCGGGATGCTCGGAGAAATGGATTCCGGGCTCGCGCCAAGTGACGCGCCCCCGAATGACCGGCGAGAGCCACTTGAACCCCGCCCGGTTCCACGCTTCCATACCCCCATGTTCAGGACCTTTCGAGGCGGCCACAGCGGGGGCTGGCGCGTCACCTCGATTTCATCGGTGACGGGCGAGCCCCTGCCCTTCATGCCGGCGCTGTCGGTGACCGACAGCGACGCGGTCTCGTTGCCGCTGGTGCCCTCGCGCAATGCCTGGCGGCTGGTCGGCGTTGCCAGCAGCTTGCGCTACACCGAGCGGTCCGAGAAGCAGCAGCTCGTGGCCGTGCAGGCCGGGCTTGGCCGCCCTGAGGCCACCAGCGCAGCGCTGATCCCGATCCGCAAGTCGCAGGCCTGGTGGGAACTGACCCAGGAAGAGCGCCGCAATATCTTCGAAGACCGGTCGCATCACATCGCCGGCAGTCTTCGTTTCCTGCCCGCGATCGCGCGTCAGCTCTATCACTGCCGCGACCTCGCCGAGCCCTTCGATTTCCTGACCTGGTTCGAGTTCGCGCCCGCGGATGCCTCGCTGTTCGAGGAGCTGGTGGCGATGCTCAGGCAGACCGAGGAATGGAGCTACGTCGAGCGCGAGGTCGACGTGCGCGTGGTGAAGGAAGTGCTGTCGGCGTAGAACCACGATGACGGTGCGCTCCCCCGCCCCGTTCTTACGGGGAGAGGTGAAGTCCGCATCTGCGATCAGTGGTTGAGGAAGCGTCCCGACGCGATGCGGGGCAGATCGGTGACGGGCCAGTTGTAGATATAGGTCCAGGCCTTCTCGGATGTGCCGTCCGGCAGCGTCACGTCGATCAGCTCGCGCAGATATTCGGTCGGCTCGGGAAAGCCTTCGCCGCAGGCTTCATACATGTCGAGCTCGCGCAGCAGCTCGTCGGCCACGCGCATCTGAAAGAGCTCGCCATGGACGAGGTCGGAGGACGCGTCCGACAACAGCAATCCCGGATAATGCTTGATGAGGAACAGCCGGCCGCGGCAGGTTGCCTCGCCGATGAAGTCCGCGTGCTGCGCAAGCAGCCGCGCCATCGGATGGTCGAAGCCGCGCATCAGGGTGCCGTAGACGAAGAGACGGTTGGGGGTCATGGGGGGTCTATAGCTGCGATTGATGCGGAGCGACAGCTTTACAAACCGCCGTCGTCCTGGCGAAAGCCAGGACCCATAACCACCGAATGTGGGAATGGGCAACCTGATGGCGACATCGCGCCACACTAAGGCCAGGACGACGTTGGGGAAGCATCGTGCCCGCTACCGTCATTGCGAGGAGCTCTTGCGACGAAGCAATCCAGGCTGTCACTGCGGAAACAGATTGGATTGCTTCGCTTCGCTCGCAATGACGAGCTTGGACCCCCTCACCCCGCCTTCACCACGTCCGCGCCGACCACCTCCTCGCTCACCACCACGAATTTCTTCAGCTCCATCCGGCCGAAGCTCGTCGACAGCGCGACGTCGGCGGCGTCGCGGCCGGTGGCCATCAGGATGCGGCCGATGCGGGGGGTGTTGTGGCGGGCGTCGAAGGTGAACCATTGGCCCGAGAGCCAGGCCTGAAACCAGCCGGAGAAATCCATCGGGAACGGTTCGGCCGGGATGCCGATGTCGCCCATGTAGCCGGTGCAGTAGCGCGCGGGGATGCCCATGCAGCGGCAGAGCGCGACGGCCAAATGCGCGAAGTCGCGGCAGACGCCGGTCTTCTGCTCGTAGACGTCGTGCGCCGACTTCATGTGATGGGCATGCTCATAGCCGAAGGTGACATGCTGATGCACGAATGCGGTGAGCGCCGCGACTCGATTCCAACCGGGCTCCGTCTTAGCGAACAGCGACCAGGCGATGTCCGTGAGCTTGTCGGTCTCGCAATAGCGGCTCGGCATCAGATAGAGCAGCAGTTCGTTCGGCAATTGCTCGATCGGAATCTGCTGCGCATCCGGCATCACCTCGTCGGGCAGGCCGCTGTCGCGCACCAGCGCGCTGCCCTTCAGCGTCACGCCGCCGGCCGGCGCCATGAGGCGGCCGCACACATTGCCGAAACCATCGTGATAGAAGCGGATCGGAACGTCGGGCTCGGCAACCACCGTCTCCCGGCCGATGATGTCGGCCTGCCGCGAGGGGTGGATGTTCAGCATGATCACCATCGGCGTCGGCTGCACCGCCGCGTAGGTGATCTCGAAGCCGACCCTGATCTCCATCTACGAAACCTCTGTCTCCATCTCTGCATCGCTGTCCTGGTCGTCCGAGACCACCTTGATGTTCACTTCCATCTCGTCGAAGGCGTCCTCGGAGCCGATATAGACGCCATGCAGCGGGATCGCCTGACGCGGGTCGCGGGCGACCGCGACGCGGATGAGGTCGCGGGTGCCGACGATGCCGTTGGTCGGATCGAACTCGATCCACCCCGCGCTCGGCAAGTACACCTGCACCCAGGCGTGGGTCGAGCCGCCGCCGACATGGCGCTGCGCGATATCCTCGGGCACGAAGATGTAGCCCGAGACGAAGCGCGCGGCGATGCCGAGCTGGCGCAGCGCCTCGATCATGAACAGCGCATAGTCCCGGCAGGTTCCTGTGCCCGACTGCAAAGTATGAAGCGGATGCTGCGTGCCGGGCTCGTGACGCTTGCGGTATTTGAACTGCTTGCGGATGGCGTGCGTCATGCCGCTCAGGATCTTGAAGGTCGGCGTCGGCGCCTCCTCGTCGAGGAAGCCGCGCGCCCATTCTCCGATCTCGGCGTCGGGATCGGCATATTGCGGCGTGATGTACTGGACGAGGTCGGCAAACTCCTCGTCGTCATAGACGAACGGATAGAAATAGGCGGCATCGTCCGCGGTCAGCGCGAACTCGTCGACCGGATTGTGCTCGACGGTAACGTGCCAATCGAAGGTCAGATGATCCGCGCGCTCGTCGAAACTGGCGATCGCAACCGAGTTGCCGAACACGTCGTGGATCCAGCGCAGCGACATCGGCTCGGGCGAGATCTCGAGCCTGGATTCGAGCACGCGCAGATCATGCCCGTCGCGCGGACGCAGCATGATGCGGTGTTCGCCGAACGCCACGGGGCGGTTGTAGCGATATTCGGTCTTGTGATGAATCGTGAGCAACGGCATCGTCCGGCAATCATGGTGATTTTGGGCGGACCAATCTATACCGATTCCTGCCCAATTTTCGGGGTGACTGCTTTTTCCATAGGCAATCAGGATGGCTTTAGACACAGCCGGCGCGGCCGATCAACTGCTCGGCGAGGGTGACATTCCGCCAGTGCATGAGGTGAATGCGGAAGGCACATCGCCCTTCCTGCTGACCTCCGATCACTACGGACGGGTGCTGCCGCGCGCGCTCGGCGATCTCGGCATTCCCGAGAGCGAGCTCGTCAGGCACATCGGCTGGACATCGGCATCGCAGGGGTCGCCGAGCGCCTCGCCCACATGCTCGATGCGCATCTGATCGCGCAGCGCTATTCGCGGCTGGTGATCGACTGCAACCGTCCTCCCGGCGTTGCGAGCTCGATCCCCGTGATATCAGAGGCAACCACGATCCCGCGCAACGAGGCGATCTCCGACGCCGAGCGCGCCGCGCGGCGGCGCGAGATCTTCGAGCCCTATCATCATCGTATCGACACGACGATCGGCCGGCGCCTGCACGACAAGCGCCCGACCGTGCTGGTGTCGCTGCACAGCTTCACGCCTGTTTATGCCGGTGTCGCCCGGCCCTGGCACATCGGCGCGCTGTACAATCGCGACCCCGTGCTGCCGCGGCTGTTGCTGAAACATCTTCGCAGCGAGAGCGATCTCGTCGTCGGCGACAACGAGCCCTATGCGGTGAGCGACCTCACCGACTACACCATCCCCGTGCATGGCGAAGCCCGCGGCCTCGCCAACACCGGCATCGAGATCCGCCAGGACCTGATCGCGGACCAGTCCGGCCAGCAGCAATGGGCGGAGCGGCTGGCGCGGATTTTTGCGGAGATCGAAGTGGAGCTGCGGGCGGAGAGGTTGGTCGACTAGCCACCCCGCGTTGCGACGAACAGCGCCAGCGCGGCGAAGATCGCGGCGATGCCCCACAGCACGTAGGCCATGCGGCCGTCGCCGCGGGCCTCTAACGTGGCTTCGGCCGGATTGTCGGGATTGACGCGGACCTCGACGGTCGCGCCGTCCTGGTAGCGAGACATCAGCTTCTTCAGCATCTCGTCGGAAGCCGACGGCGTTTCCGCCGCGACGCGCGCGCATTCATTGGTGTAACTGATGTTCTGGTAGCGATAGGTGTAGGTCACGCGCTTGCCGAACATCTCGAGGCCACGCGCCTCGCCGGGCTCGCTGGCCTCGTGATACTCCTCGATGCCCGACAGCTTGATCGTGCCCGGCACGACCGGCCAGCGCGTCGCCATCGACGCCTGCCGCTGCACGGCCCACGCCATCAGCGCGATGACGAGGCCGAACGCGCCGAAGGCGACGACGAGGCCGGCAAGGTCGGGCCGGCCGATGTGATGGGCGAAATATTGGTAGCTCTGGTTGAGGCCGAAGACCGAGCCGAAGATGATGGCGAGCACGATCGCCGAGCCGATGCCGAGGCAGCCCCACAGCCCCTTCGGCAGGTCCCGCTCCAGCACCGCCTGATCGGGATGGCGCGGATTGTAGTAGACGGAGACGATGCTGCCGGCCGGATATTTCGCCAGCTTCTCGGCGACCTGGAAATTGCCGAGGTCCTCGCCGATCGAGATGCGGCTGCCGCGCAGCTTGCGGCCGCCGACCGAATATTCGTAAGTGACGTTGGCGAAGTTGCGGCTCTCGGTGCGGTAGCCATCCTCGCGCTCGTCATCGGACACCTTGACCTCGCGCACCTCGGCGACCGAGGTGATGACCTTGCCCGCGGCTTGCGGCCAGCTTCGCGCCTCGCGCGCCTGCCAGGTCTTGACGATGGCGGCAATCAGGATGAGCGCGAGCGGCGCAAGCAGCATCGCGTAGACGAGCGGCGGCAAATTCGGCACGGTCAAAATCCTTGGGTCAACGGCAATGCTTCCTTGGACGCATCACCGCCGCCGCAGGTTCAACCGGGCTGTCTGCTCATTTGGCCCTTGTCAGCGCCAGCCAGATACCGCCGCCGATCATGAAGCCGCCGGAGATACGCGACATCATCCGGGTGCGGCGGGCCGAGAAGAATTTCCGGGCGCGGCCGGCTGCGATGGCATAGAGCGCGTCCGTCATCACCGCGGTGACCATGAAGGTGGCGCCGAGCAGCGCGACTTGCGGAAAGTGCGGCTGGCTCATGTCCATGAACTGCGGAATGAAAGCGCCGAAGAACACCAGCACCTTCGGGTTCGACAGCAACACCAGGAAGCCTTGCAGGAAGAACCCGCCGCGCGGCGGCGGAGGCGGCGCGTCGACATCGACGCCCTCGACCGGCGCCCAGATCAGCCTGATGCCGAGCCAGACCAGATAGGCCGCGCCGGCAAAGCGCACCCAGTCGAACCAGTAGCCCATGGTCGCCATCAGCGAGGTCAGGCCGATCGCGACGATGCCGATGACGATGGCAAGACCCGCTTGCGCGCCGGCAACGTTGGTCAGCGCCGCGCGCGTGCCATGGCGCAGGCCGTTGGCGATGACGAGCGTCACGATCGGACCCGGCAGCAACGCCAGCGCAATGCAGGCGGCGACGAAGGCGAGATAGGCTTGCATGGACATCATGGGGAGGACTCGGCTGAGGGCGGATTGGGGGTATTAATGCATGGGATGGGCGGGAACGGAAGCGAGATGAGCGCAGGGCGCGCGGCAGTCAGCGGTGTCATACCCCGCGAAGGCGGGGTATCCAGTACGCCGCGGCCTCTCCGTATCACACATGCGTCTCTGGAATACTGGATCCCCCACCTTCGCGGGGGAATGACAGCGGAGAATGTGGAAGCGGGCGTACGAGCATCACCGACCGTCCAATGCTTCGGCCATCCACCTCTTCATCTCCTCCGTTTCCAGGAACACCAGCGCCGCACGCTGCACGGCATTCGCCTCGCCTGCGCCTTGCGCCACCGCGACCAGCAGATCGCAGCGGCGCGACAGCGCGAGGCCGGCGGCGGCGTGGCGGGTGCCGTCGGGCATGTCGAGGTCGTAGTGCCTGATGCGGCCCTGCATGGCGGCGATGCCCACGGCGTGCCCCGGTGCGACGGGGGCAAAGCGCGGACTGATCAGGTCGATGTCGGTGACGCGGTCGACCTCGTCGTCATCGGCAACGCCAGTGTCGCAATTGCAGAAGCCGCGCTTGGCGCGGATGTAGAGCTCGGCACCATCGCATCCGCCGGCGATACAGCGGAACGCGCGGCCCGCGGGCCAGCCGTCGCGGGGAAACGGCCACGCGATCTCCCGCCATCGCCCGCCGCGCTCCGTCCCATCGGCATGCATGCTCGCAACCGCACCGAGCGCGATCACCGCAGCCGCGATGTTCATTGCGTGCCGCATCAGTTCCTCGGCAAACCGGCCACAGCGCGCGCGGGACCCGTCAGTTCGAGAATGTGCAGGCCGGTATTGGCGCGGTCGACGATGTAGATGTAGCCGCGATCATCGGTCTCGACATTGTTGGTCTGGATCGCGACTTTGCAGCGCTCGCCGCCCTCGACGGGAATGCAGCGCTTGTCGGTCGCCGCAGTGATCGCCGGGATGAAATAGCCGACTTCCTTCGGATGATAGGGATCGCGGATATCGAGCGCGCGTACGCCGGCGTTGAAGAAGGCGATGAAGGCCAGCTTCTTGTAGTAGACCGGCGTCATGCTCTCGTTCGACGAATGCGAGCCGAACCGGCCGCCGCGCTGGCAGAACTGCCCGCTCGCCTCCGGCACGGTATAGCTCGAGATCATCATCGGCCGCGTCTCGGTGGTGACGTCGGCAAACCACACCATCTGCCGCGCCTCGCCGCATTCGTTGAGGATCGCCTCGTCCACGATCATGACGATGTCGCGCGTCTTGCCGTCCTTGTCCTCGGCAAACTCCGCAACCGGCATGTCGAGCATCGGGAACGTGGTATGGGCGCCATTGAAGGCGGACATCGGCATGCGCGCAATCTCGGGAAAGCGGAGATTGTCCGCCGTTGGCTCCTTCGGCCCGCTCAACAGCTTCTCGCGATCGACGATCTGCAATATGCCGCCCTTGTTGGTGCCGTAGCCGAAATAGACGCGGTTGCCGCTCGGCCCGGTCGAGATCGGCCCGTGTAATTCGGTCGGCACCGCGCCGGTCGAACCCGGCTCCTGACCCGGCAGGCCGAAGTCGCGGATCTTCTGCGGATGCGCGGGATCTGAGAGGTCATAGACCTGCGTCATGCGGCGGGTGCGCCAGTCCGGCGCACCCGAGACGAGAAAGGCGATGCCGGTTTCGCATTCCCACCAGCTCTTGTGCGTGTCCTTCAGGCCGGCGATGCGCGTGATGAGCACGGGGCTGGCGGGATCAGTGACGTTCCAGATCTCATGCGCCTCGCTGCCGAAGGTGCGCAGCATATAGACTGCGCTGGGATCGCCCTTCGGCAACGCCTTGCCGTCGCAGACCCGCACCATCTGTGCGCCGCCGGACTCATACTTGCCCTCCTGCCCCGGCAGATGCCGCAGATACTTTGGACGCGCGGGATCGGTGACGTCGACGATCGAGGTTCCGTTCGGCTCCGCCTGCCCCGTCATCGGATTGACGGGCGCGGGCACATCGTCGGTGCCGCCGTGATGGCCGATATAGGCGATCCAGCGATCGCCCTGATGGTGGATGGTTGGCTGATAGGCGCTGCGCGCCTGGAGGTCGTTGGTGCCGACCAGCTTCATGTTGGAAGCCTCCGGCGGCGCGCCGATGGTCTGCTTCTGCGCGTAGGCCGCGGTGCCGCAGGCGAAAAGAACGAGGCCTGCGGCAGTCAAGACACAACGGAACATCAATGTCCTCCCGGAACCAATCTGCGTTGGCTGAGATGAAAGGCTAACACAGGCATTTGCGAGCGACCAAAACACGATTTCGCGGCGGTCATTCCGGGGCGCACGAAGTGCGAACCCGGAATCTCGAGATTCCGGATAACCGCTGCGCGGTTTCCGGAATGACGTCGGGCTTGACATGCAACCATTTGGTTGCCTATTATCACCGCCATGGATGAAGTCTTCAAAGCGCTCGCCGACGCGTCCCGACGCTCGCTCTTGGACAGGCTTCACGCCAGGAACGGCCAGACGCTGAACGAACTTTGCGAGGGACTCGCGATGACGCGGCAGGCCGTCACCAAGCACCTTGCCATTCTCGAAGAGGCCAATCTGGTCACGACCATCAGGCACGGCCGCGAGAAGCTGCACTACCTCAACCCGGTGCCGATCCATCAGATCGGCGAACGCTGGATCAGGAAGTTCGAGCGCGACAAGCTCGTCGCGCTCGGCGAGTTGAAACGCCAGTTGGAGAAGCGCGATGAGTAAGCCGCAATTCGTCTATGTGAGCTATATCGAGACCACGCCGGAAAAACTGTGGGAGGCGCTGACGTCGAGCGCGTTCACCAAGCAATACTGGTTCGGCGCCGAGGTGAAATCGGACTGGAAGGTCGGCTCGCCCTTCGCGCTTCTGCTCGATGGCGAGGTCACCGATTCCGGCGAAATCCTCGAAGCCGATCCGACGCGGCGCCTCTCTTACAGCTTCAAGCACCACAAGTTCGAGGAACTGCGCGGCGAGCCGATCTCACGCGTCCTCTTCACCATCGAACCATTCGGCGCGCTCGTGCGTTTGACCGTGTTGCATGACGGCTTCGTCGAGGGCGGCAAATATCTCGGCGCCGTCTCCAACGGCTGGCCGGCGATCCTGTCCCAGCTCAAGAGCCTGCTCGAGACCGGCAAGCTGCTCGGCATTCCGCGCGCAGCCCTGAACAAGGGATTCGATGCAAAATGAACCTCGATCAATTCAGGCCGCTCACGGTCTACACCATCTACATCGCCGCGACGCCGGAGAAGGTGTGGGAAGCGCTGACCTCGACCGAGTTCAGCAGGCAGTATTTCTTCGGCAATGCCGTGGAGGTCGAGCCGCGCCTTGGCGGCGCGTTCATCGTGCGCACGCCTGATGGCGCGCTGCACATCAGCGGCGAGGTCCTCGCCTATGACCCGCCGCGAAAGCTCTCCGTCACCTTCAACGTCAACTGGCCGGAGCTGATCGAAAAGCTCGGCCCGACGCTCGTGACCTACGAGATCGAACAGGTCGGCGATGCGGTTCGTCTCACCATGAGCGAAGGCCATGACCGGCCGCTCAGCGACGATATACTCGAAGGTGGACGGCAGGGTTGGCCGGCGATCCTCTCCAGCCTCAAGAGCGTGCTCGAGACCGGCAAGCCGCTGGTGGTGAAAATGGGCCCGCCGCAGCGGATGCTCGACGCGTTGAGGGCGATGGGGATCAAGACGCCGTAGATGCGCCGAGGGTCTCCGCGAACTCGGTATCGTAGGGTGGGCAAAGGCGCACTTGCGCCGTGCCCACCACTGACCCAATACAGCACAGACGCGGTGGGCACGCTTCGCTTTGCCCACCCTACGGCACCGCCCAAGGGGTGGAGGGAGCGATAAGCTACACCGGCACCACCAGCCGCCGGTACAAATGCCACGTCGCGTGCCCGAGCACGGGCAGTGTCACGATCAGGCCGAGAAAATACGGCAGCGCCGAGACGATCAGCAGCATCACGATCACGGCGGCCCAGCCGATCATCGGCAGCGGGCTGGTCACCACCGCCCGCACGCTCGTCACCATGGCCGTGACGAAATCGACCTCGCGATCGAGCAGCAGCGGAAACGACACCACGGTCAGCGAGAACAGGATCAGCGACAGCGCGGCGCCGACCGCGTTGCCGATGGCCAGGAACAGCAGGCCTTCGTTGGTCGTCAGCACCACCGTCATGAATTCCTGCAGGCTCGAGAACGAGGCATGCAAGCCGAGCAGCAGCGCGATCAGCAGCCGCACCTGGTACATCCAGATCACGAACACGAACAGCGTGACGAACGCCATCCAGCCAATTTCGCTGCGCGCGCGGACCGCCGACCAGATCGCGCCGAACGAAACCGGCTCGCCCCGCTCGCGGCGGCGGCTGACTTCGTAGAGGCCGATCGCCACGAACGGGCCGATCAGCGCGAAACCGGCAGCCAGGGGATAGACCAGATAGACCATGCCGAAGGCGGTGAGGCAGAGCATGATGGCGATGCCGCCGGCGGCGTAGAGCGCGCCGAAGCAAAGCCCGTAAAGCGGCAGCGCCTGGAAGTCGCGCAGACCCTCGACCAGCGCCTCGGCGATGTCGGTCGCCACGACGGGACGCACGACCGGATCGACCTTGCCCGAGATGGACATCAGCTTCCTCCTGATTTGCCGGCGCGATCTCCGTCGCACGCGACCTCGATATTAACGCCCTCCCGCACCTCGCGCACGCGCAAGTTGACCACGGAACGACGGTATCGCGGTGAGCCCGCAGCGCCTCCTCGGCCACCCGCCAAGCGTGTGCGTCAAAATCTTTCCTCGCTTTTCGGCACGATGCCTATGGACGGAGCGGAGGGCGGTGCCGCAAATTGTACCTCCGCCCCCCACACGCGATGACCAGAGTGGACCATTCGACCGATGAGCTTGCGTACCCGGCTACTGATCCTCGTCATCGCGGCCATGCTGGTGCCCGCGGGCCTCGTCGGCTTGCGCTTCATGCAGAACCGCAGCAGCGACATCAACGCCGCCCTGACCAATCTGGCGGCGGCGGCCGACGAGATTGCAAGCGACCTGAACGAGAAGATCCAGGGCACCGCGCAGCTTCACTATGGTCTAGCCCGCGCCCGCGACCTCGACACCCGCGACAAGGCGGCGTGCTCGGCGTTCCTGTCGGAAGTGCGCGAGGAATACCCGCAGTTCACCGGAATATTGACCATCGATCCCGACGGCAGCCTGTTCTGCGACTCGCTGCGGACCAACCGCAGCCTCGATCTCCGGGATCGCGCCTATTTCAAGCAGGCCCTGGCCTCGAACCGCGTCGTGCTCGAACCGGTGTTTGGCCGTTTGACCGGAATATCGGTGCTCCAGATCGCTTATCCGGTGCGGACGGAAGCGGGCGCATTGAAGCTGATCCTGCTGGCTTCGTTCAACCTGCGCAAATTCGCGGAGTTTCACCACAGGCGCCTGCTCGCCGAGAAGGATGTCCTGCTGGTCGACGGCAAGGGCACGGTTCTGGTCGCTCCCTCCGGAGCAGGCTGGTCCGTGCCCGTCGGCGGGTCGATCGCGGGATCCGAACTGTTCCGCTTCGCGGCAGCGCCCGACCGGGAGTCCTTTCACGAGGTGACCGATGGCGAGGGCCGCACCCATGTCTGGAGCGTCGCCGCCCGCTCGCCATCGACCCGGGATGCCGGTCTCTACATCCTGGTCGGACGGTCCAAGGATGGACTGGTCGCGGCGGCGAACCGCCGGCTCTACGAGGACCTGGCGATCCTCACCGTGGCCTCGCTGCTGCTGCTGGCGGCGGTCTTGATCCTCGCGACCGTGAGCGTTGGGCGCCAGGTCGGACGGCTCGCCGCGATGGCGAAGAAGCTCGGGCGCGGCGATCTCAGCGCGCGGATTCCGCCGCCCCATCCGGGCGGCGAGCTCGGGGGGCTGATGACCCTGCTCAACGACACCGCCGAATCGCTGCAGCAGCAACGCGCCGCCATCGCCGACCTCAACCAGAAGCTCAGCCAGTCGCAGAAGATGGAAGCCATGGGCCAGCTCACCGGCGGCGTGGCGCACGATTTCAACAATCTCCTGACCGTCATTCTCGGCAACTCGGAGCATCTGGCCGACCAACTGGCGGGCAACAAGGAATTGCACCGGATCGCCGGCGACATCGCGACCGCCGCCGAGCGCGGCTCCGACCTGACGCGGAGCCTGCTCGCCTTCGCGCGCAAGCAGCCCTTGAGGCCGCGCGACATCGACATCGCCGGCAAGCTGCTCGAAATGGAACCGTTGCTGCGCAGATCGCTGGGCGAGCACGTCGAGTGCACCTTCGCGCTCGATGCGGATCTATGGATGACCAGCGTCGATCCCGGCCAGCTGGCGACCGCGCTGCTCAACCTCGTGCTCAACGCGCGCGACGCTTTGCCCGACGGCGGCAAGCTGACGGTCGAGGCGCGCAACATCTCGCTCGGCGACTCCGACCTCGACGTCAACGGCGAGCCGCGGCCGGGCGACTACGTCATGGTGGCCGTGACCGACACCGGCACCGGCATGACCGCCGAGGTGGCGAGCCGCGCCTTCGAGCCTTTCTTCACCACCAAGGAGGTCGGCAAGGGCACCGGGCTCGGCCTCAGCATGGTCTACGGTTTCGTGCGACAGTCCGGCGGGCTGGTGCAGATGCAGTCCGAACCGGGACACGGCAGCGTCGTCAGGCTGTTCTTTCCCCGTCTTGCGACGCCGCCGGCCGAGGATCCATTGCCGGCAGAGCGGACCGCAGCGCCCGATGGCAGCGAGACCATTCTCGTCGTCGAGGACGACGACATGGTGCGGGCCTATGTCGAGAACGAGCTGAAGGCGCTCGGCTACCGCGTGATCGCGCGGTCGAACGGTCCCGCGGCGCTGGACCTGTTGCGCCAGCGCGGCGACGTCCATTTGCTGTTCACCGACGTCGTGATGCCCGGCGGCATGTTCGGACCGGAGCTTGCGCGGCAAGCAACGGCGCTGCGGCCCGGGCTCAAGGTGCTCTTCACCTCCGGCTACACGCAGGATCCGGTCAAGACGCCCGACGGGGTCGGCAACGCCCGCATCCTGACAAAGCCGTTCCGGCGCAAGGATCTTGCCGCGATGCTGCGGGCCGCCCTGTCGGCGCCGTCGCGATAAATCAGGACGAGAACGCGAGCTGGAGCGCCACGCCGAGATTGGCCGCGAACAACGCCGCGTCGATGACGAAGATCCGGAGCATCGGGCCTTTCAACACGGGCCAGTAAGCGACGCCGACACGTCCGCCGCGCATCAGCACGGGAAGGTTGTAGACGAACTGGCTGAAATGGCAGGCAGAGAAGAACAGGAACAGCACGAGCTGCGCCTGGACCGGCTGGAAGAACAGCGGACGCGCAGCCAGGAGATAGAACGACAACAGCCCGATCGGCAGGTTCATGCCGCCGAGGAACGCGACGCTCGCTGCCAGGGTTGGCGCGATCGGATTGCTGCGCTCTTCCCGCGGCAGCAATATCTTCAGCGTATTGCGTTGGGCGATGCTGAACTGGATGAAGGCACCGACAAACCAGAGCGTGTTGAGGAGCAGAACGATATCCAAGAGACGCATGACTATTTTCCGTAAAAAGCTTCGCTGCGGATCACACGGCCCGCATCGTCGAAGTCCATGAATTCGCTGGCGCGCGTGCCACCCAATTGCCACCACACCGTCAGCCGCGCGATCGTCTCGTCCCAACTCCAGCTGACGATCTTCAGGTCCGCGCTTTCGATGTGGCCATAGGCTTGCCGCCAATAGGCGCGGATGTTCTCCGCGCCGGTGACGGTGGGCGATCCGGTCAGTTCGAGCGCGAGAGGACTGCGCATCTGCGCATCGTCGGCGAAATGCGCGACGACCGCGTCGATATCGACCTTGCACCAGTTCGCGCACCATGCCGCGACGAAACGTTCGGCCGCCGCGCGATCCATCTTCCCTGCGCTCATGGCAGAGCCCTCCCCTGACCCGTTGGCCGGAAAGTGGCAAAGCCGCGCTCTCATGTCAACCATATTGACTTGAGAAGCGGGTCAATTGTTGTCGGCGATCGCCTCCATGACGGTCATCCAGGCCGCCGTACCAGATGCCCCGGCGCGATCGAACGCCTGGCGCATGACCTTGCGCTCGTGGTCCGATGCCCTTTGCTCGATGCGTTGCCCCGCAGCCGTCAGGCGCAGCAATTTCGAGCGATGCTGCTCGGGCGAGCGCTTCGACGTCAGGAGCTTGCGCTCCAGCAGCAGGTTGAGCGGCCGGTTCAGGGCCTGCTTGGAAATGCCGAGGATCTCGATCAGCGCGCCGATCGCGATATCGGGCCGGCGCGCCACGACGTAGAGGATGCGATGGTGCGGGCGCGACAGACCCTGCTTGGCGAGATAGTCGTCGGCCTCCAGCGTCATCCCGCGCCAGCCGTAATACATGAGCTCCAGCGCCGCATCGAGATCGTGCAGCTTCGCGAGCGAAGCGCGATGCAGCCCCGCGGCTTGAGACGTCTTCGGCATGGAAAAAACTAACCCCTCGCCCGCAGCTCGCGCCGCAGCACCTTGCCCGTGGCCGTCATCGGCAGCGTCTCGGCGAACTCCACGTAGCGCGGATATTCGTGCGCGGCGAGCTGCACCTTCACGAATTCCTGGATCTCGCGCGCGAGCGCGTCGTTGCCGGTAAAGCCTGGACGCAGCACGATCCACGCCTTGATCGACTCGGTACGGATCGGATCGGGGATGCCGACCACGGCGGCCATCGCCGCCGACGGATGCTTCATCAGCGTGTGCTCGATCTCGGACGGGCCGACGCGATAGCCGGCGGTGGTGATGACGTCGTCCTCACGGCTGACATACCAGAAATAGCCGTCCTCGTCCTGCACGCCGAGATCGCCGGTGAGCAAAAACTCGCCGGCATACTTCTTCGCCGTCGCCTCCGGATTGCGCCAGTATTCGAGCATGGTGACCGGGCACGGCTGGCGCACGCCGATGATGCCGCGCTGACCGCGCGGCAATTCCTCGCCCTTGTCGTTGACGATGCGGACGTCGAAGCCCGGCGTCGCCTTGCCCATGGCACCGGGGCGGATCGGAAAGAGATTTGAGTTGCTGCCGATCACGAGGTTGCACTCGGTCTGGCCGAACACCTCATGCGCGTCGATGCCAAAAGTCTCGCGCACCCATCCCAGCAATTCGCCGCCGAGGGATTCGCCGCCCGTAAAAATGCTGCGCAGCCTGACGCCGGGATGCTTCACGCCGGCCTGGCGCATCAGCTTCAGCGCGGTCGGCGGCAGGAAGACGTTGCGGACGGAAAGATCGGCCATCATCTGCATCGCCGCCTGCGGCTCGAATTTTCGCGCGCGATGGCCGACCAGCGGGATGCCGTGATACCAGAATGCCAGCAGGCCGTTGACGAGGCCGCCGATCCAGGCCCAGTCGGCCGGCGTCCACATCAGATCGCCGGGCCGCGGCAGGAAGTTGTGACACATCTCCACATTCGGGAGATGGCCGAGCACGACGCGATGCGCATGCAGCGCGCCCTTCGGGTTGCCCGTGGTGCCGGAGGTGTAGATGATCAGCGCGGGATCATCGGCCGAGGTGTCGACGTTTGCAAAATCTTCGGACGCGGTCTCGATCGCTGACCAGAACGGCTTTGCGCCGGCGTGGACGGCGCCGCTCGTGACATAGATGTCCTGCAGATAGGGCAGCCGATCGCGGATCTTCGTGAGCTTCTCCCAGCCAGCCTCATCGGTGATGATGGCTCTTGCCTGCGAATTCGACAGGCGGAATTCCAGCGCGTCCTCGCCGAACAGCGCAAACAGCGGGATCGAGATCAGCCCGGAGCGGAACGCGGCCATATGCGCGATCGGGAGCTCCAGCGACTGCGACAAAAAGACCGCGACGCGGTCGCCGCGGACTAGCCCATCCGCCTTCAATACATTGGCGAAGCGGCGCGACATGTCCGCGACCTCGTCGAATGAGGTGCGCGTGGTGACGCCGTTCTCGTCGACATAGATCAGCGCGAGGCGCCCGGTGCCGTCGGCATGGCGATCGCAGCACGCCTCCGCCATGTTGAAGCGCGCGGGGATGTCCCAGCGGAAGTTGCGATAGAGCTCGTCGTAGGTTGCGGCTTCGGTCAGCATCGGCTTGGTCGTCTTCCCGGTGTCTTGTTGTTATTGCACAGGTTCACCGCACGGTCGCGAAGAACTTCCTGACATCGCGCACGAACAGCTCCGGCTGCTCGAAGGCGGCGAAATGGCCACCCATCTCCATCTCGCTCCAATGGGTGATGTTGTGGAAGTTCGGTTCCATCCAGCGTCGCACCGGCGTGATGATCTCCTTCGGGAACACCGCGACGCCCGTCGGCACCTTGACGACCGGCGTCGTGCGGCGCTTGCCGAAGCTCTCCCAATAGAGCCGCACCGACGAGGTCGCCGTCTCCGTCGCCCAGTACAGCATGACGTTGTCGAGCAGCTCGTCCCTAGTGAAGATGTTTTCGGGATGGCCGTTGCAATCGGTCCAGGCCCAGAATTTTTCCAAAATCCAGGCCGCCTGCCCGCTCGGCGAATCCGTCAGGCCATAGCCGAGCGTCTGCGGCCGCGTCGACTGCTGTCTTGAATAGCCGGAGTCGAGATCAACGTAGTGCTTGAGGCCGACGAGCGCGCGCTTCTCCTCCGCTGTCGGCTCGCCCTCGACCTTCGGCGCCGCGTTGAAGGCGAGCGTGATGTGGATGCCAGCACAGTGCTCGGCGTCCTGCGCGCCGAGCGAGGTCGTCACTGCCGAGCCCCAGTCGCCGCCTTGCGCGCCGTAGCGTGCATAGCCGAGCACGTCCATCAGCTTCGCCCAGGTCGCCGCGATGCGGTCGACGCCCCAGCCGGTACTCTTCGGCTTGGCGGAGAAGCCGAAGCCCGGCAGCGAGGGACAGATGACGTGGAAGGCATCGGCGGGACTGCCGCCATGCGCGACGGGATCGGTGAGCGGCACGATCACCTTGTGGAATTCGACGATCGAGCCGGGCCAGCCATGGGTGATGATCAGCGGCAGCGCGTTTGGCTCTTTCGAACGCACATGGATGAAATGGATGTCGAGCTCGTCGATCTCGGTGGTGAATTGCTCGAAGCGATTGAGTTTTGCCTCGCGGGCGCGCCAGTCGTAGCCATCAGCCCAATAGGTGCAGATCTCCTGGATCCATTGCAGCGGCGCGCCCTGGCTCCAGTCATCGACGAGCTCCGCCTCCGGCCAGCGCGTGCGCGCGAGGCGCGATTTGAGGTCAGTGAGGATGTCGTCGCTGATGGCGATGCGGAACGGTTTGATGGCGCCGGTCATCGGTTGGCTCCCCATTTTTCTTGTCGAAAGAGAGTAGACCGAACTGATGCCGCATCAAAGATACCCATCCTCCCCTGGAGGGGGAGGATCGGTTCGCATAGAGCGAAGCGGCATGCGAACCGAGGTGGGGTGACAGTCTCTCCGCGGAAACGCTGCCCGAGTGGAGAGATCACCCCACCCCGCTCGCGCTACGCGCGATCGACCCTCCCCCTCCAGGGGAGGGTACGAACGAGCTAGCCCGACAGCGCGGCCTTCACCAGGCCGCTCGCCTTGCCGAAATCCATCTGCCCCGCGTATTTCGCGCGCAGCACGGCGATGACCTTGCCCATGTCCTTCATGCCGGCGGCGCCGGTTTCAGCGATCGCGTCCGCGATCGCCTTCTTCACCTCGTCCTCGGACATCTGCTTCGGCAGATACGCCGAAATCACCGCGATCTCTTCCCGCTCTTGCGCGGCGAGCTCGGCGCGGCCGCCCTTGTCGTAGAGCTCCACTGATTCCTGGCGCTGCTTGATCATCTTCTGCAGCACCGCGAGCAGGTCGGCGTCCGTCAGCGGCGGCTTGCCCTGGCCGCGCGCGTCGATGTCGGCGTTCTTGATGGTCGAGTTGACCATGCGCAGCGTGGACAGCTTGCGCTCGTCCTTGGCCTTCATGGCCTCCTTGACCGCATTGTTGATGTCGTCGCGCAGCATGATCGCCTCGTTTGGAAACAGTCCGGAAAGACTCGTGGTCTACAACAAGATCGGGGGTCAATATAGGTGCTTGCATGAAGACCGGAAAGCATCTCGCCATGTTGGCGGCCTGCCTCGGGGTGCTCTGGGCAAGCCGTTTCGGCCCCTATTCCTGCGGCGCGCTGCCGGGCTTCACCAGCGAAACCAGCTCGTCCTGGCTCGCCGTCGCCGTGAATGGCCTCTTTCTGATCCTTCTGCTGTACCTGCCGGTCTACGATTTCATATCCCCCAAGCTCGGCTGGGAGACGAAGTTCAATCCGCTCGTGGTCTACGAAGGCGAGCACTCGACGAATCCGGTATCGACGAAGGCCCGGCGCGTCCTCTACGTGGTCGATGTTGCCGTGGCGGGCTTCTTCCTCCTGCCGCTGTGGACCAAAGCCGCCTATTGCGGGTGAGCGGCTAACTCGCGAACCATTCGGTGAGCGCCTGCGCCGTCGCTTCCGGCTGTTCCGGTTGCGGCAGGTGCCCGCAGCGCTCGAGGATCACGAGCCTGGCGCCGGCAATGCCCTCCGCCATCTCCTTCGAGAACGCGTTGGGGATCGTGTTGTCCGCGTCGCCCGTCAGCACCAATGTTGGACACTTGATGGCTGAAAGCGTCGGGCGTGAGTCCACTCGCGCGATGATCGCGGTCTGCTGCCGCAGATAGCCCTCGACGCCGACGTCCTCGCCCTGCTCGTGCACGAGCTGGCGGATGCTTGCATCGTCACGGCGCGATGGGTGCACCAGTTCGGGAAACATCTCCTCGCGCGCCGCGCGCAGCTCGCCGCGCCTGGCGCGCTCCATCAGGCCGCGCCGGCGCGCGGTCGCCTCCGGCGTATCGGGTCGGGCCTGGGTGTTGATCAGTGCAAGCTTCAAAACCCGCTCGGGCGCCTGGCGCATGATCTCGAGCGCGATGTAGCCGCCCATGGAATGGCCGGCGAGCGCGAAGCGCGGCGGCGCCTCGCCCAGGACCCGGGCGGCGATCGCCGCCATGCTGTTGTCGCGGATATGGTTGGCAATCATCACCGGACCGAGCCGCCACAAGGCAGGGAGAACCGGGGCATAGATCCGGGCCGAGGAAGCCAGCCCCGGAATCAGCAGAATCGGGGTGGTCTGGTCCATTATTGCCTCGCAAGCCCCTCAAATTGCCGGAAATTATGCGGCCGAGCTTAAGTGGCCGAGACCGGCTGTCAAATATGCAAAAACGCATGTGAATCGGCCCCCTCCCGCTTTGACGGGCGCGTGTTGGGGGCTTATGAAACGGGCTCATGACACAACATGACAACGATCCCGCTTGGCCGGACCACAAACCGACCGCGCTCCTCGTGCTTGCCGATGGCACGGTGCTCGAAGGCTTTGGTCTCGGCGCCGAGGGCCACGCCGTCGGCGAGGTCTGCTTCAACACCGCGATGACCGGCTATGAGGAGATCCTCACCGATCCCTCCTATGCCGGCCAGCTCATCACCTTCACCTTCCCGCATATCGGCAATGTCGGTACCAACGAGGAAGACATCGAGACGGTGAACATGGCCGCGACGCCCGGCGCGCGCGGCGTGATCCTGCGCACCGCGATCACCGATCCTTCGAACTACCGCGCCACCAAGCATCTCGACGCCTGGCTGAAGGCACGCGGCATCATCGGCCTCTCCGGCATCGACACCCGCGCCCTGACCGCGCTGATCCGCAGCAAGGGCATGCCCAATGCCGTGATCGCGCATTCCAAGACCGGCGAGTTCGACCTGCACGGCCTCAAGGAAGAAGCGCGCGAATGGCCCGGTCTCGAAGGCATGGACCTCGTGCCGATGGTCACGAGCGGCCAGCGCTTCACCTGGGACGAGACGCCGTGGCTGTGGGACAAGGGCTTTGGCCGGCAGGAGAAGTCCGAGTTCAACGTCGTCGCCATCGACTACGGCATCAAGCGCAACATCCTGCGCCTGCTCGCAGGCGTCGGCTGCAAGGTGACGGTGGTGCCGGCGACGACCTCGTCCGAAGACATCCTGGCGATGAAGCCGGACGGCGTGTTCCTGTCCAACGGCCCGGGCGATCCGGCCGCGACCGGCAAGTACGCGGTGCCTGTCATCCAGGACGTGATCAAGTCGGGCACGCCGACCTTCGGGATTTGCCTCGGCCACCAGATGCTCGGCCTCGCGGTCGGCGCCAGAACCAAGAAGATGCATCAGGGCCATCACGGCGCCAATCACCCGGTCAAGGACGAGACCACCGGCAAGGTCGAGATCACCTCGATGAACCACGGTTTCGCCGTGGACGAAAAGACCTTGCCGAAGGGCGCGACGCAGACCCACATCTCGCTGTTCGACGGCTCCAATTGCGGCATCCAGCTCGACGGCAAGCCGGTGTTCTCGGTGCAGTATCACCCCGAAGCCTCGCCCGGCCCGCGCGACTCGCACTATCTGTTCCAGCGCTTCGCCGATCTGATGCGGCAGAAGAAGAGCGCGTAAGGCGCGTTCTCCGCGAAACACTTCACGACAAAAGCCCGGGCTCGCCCCGGGCTTTTTCGTCATTCCGGGCTCGACGCTGCGAGTCGCCCCGGAATGACGGTGGAACGAGGAACGCCGTCTCACGCCGCTCGTTGATCCCTGGTATCCTCCGCGCGGGAGTCTGATCATGTCCGTCGTCCGCGACAAGGCCGAGCCGCTCGCCATCGTGTTCGAGGATGACGGGCTCGTGCCGAACAACATCCTTCCATTCCTGGTCTACCAGGGCGCGGTGAAGCTCGATCCGAAGCAGCCGGAAGAGACCGTCGAAAACCTGTTCGAAGCGAACGGATGGGGCGGGACGTGGCGCAACGGCGTCTACGACTATCTGCACTATCATGCGACGGTGCATGAGGTGCTCGGCGTCGCGCGGGGCAATGCCCGCGTCCGCTTCGGCGGAGATCATGGCCAGGAGCTCGAGATCAAGGCCGGCGATGTCGCGATCCTGCCGGCCGGCACCGGGCATCAGTGCATCAAGGCGAGCGATGATTTCTGCATCATCGGCGCCTACCCGCCAGGCAGCAAGATGGAGATCACGCGGGCGACGGCGGAGAACCACGCGAAAGCGCTGAAGACGATTCCGAAGGTTGCGCTGCCGCCTGCTGATCCCGTGACGGGGAAGGATGGCGCGCTGATGCGGTTGTGGGGGTAGCAGCACGCGCAGTGCCGTAGGGTGGGTTAGCCGAAGGCGTAACCCACCACCATCCATCTCCGAGGAAGCAGAAGAGGTGGGTTACGCTACGCTAACCCACCCTACAGCAGTGCCTACGCCGCGTTGCTGCCTTCTTGCCGGGTTGCCTCGAACAGGAACCATGTCCGACGCTCGGTCTCGTCGATGAAGACTTCGAGGATGCTGGCGCTGGCGACGTCGCCGGCCTCGTCGCAGACGTCGTGCGCCTTGCGCATCGCTGCCGCGACGTGCTTGTTGTCCTGCATCAGCTCGCGCAGCATCTCGCGTGGCGGGACGTAGTCCTCGTTGTTGTCCTTGATGGTCTGGAGTTTTGCGACCTGGCCGATCGATTTCAGCGTGGTGCCGCCGATCTTGCGGACGCGCTCGGCGAGCTGGTCGGTGGTGGCGAAGATCTGGTCCGACTGCTCGTCGAGCAGCAGATGGTAGTCCCGGAAGTGCCGGCCGCTGACGTGCCAGTGGAAATTCTTGGTCTTCAGATACAGTGCGAACGCGTCGGCCAGAAGCACGTTCAGTTGCTCCGAGACCTTCTTGACCCCGTCTGGCGACAGATCGGTGGGGGTGTCGAGATCGGGCGAGACCTTGTTGTTGGTTTTGCTCACGGGAAACCTTCCTGTTAGGACGCGGACATTGACGGCGCGCCGTCGCACCCCTAACGCAAGGCGGGCAGCCCCAGTTCCTTGGCAGGAACCCTTTGGCCGGGACCCTCGGATACCATGGACGATTGGATCGATTATTACGACTCGACGCATACGATCTATGTCAGCAAGCTGCATCGCGACTTGCACTTCCAGATCATTGCGCGGGACATCATCGGCTACATCACCTCGCCCGAGGCGACCGTGCTCGACTACGCCTGCGGCGAGGCGCTGTCGGCGAACCAGGTGGCGGCCGCCTGCGGCAAGCTGATCCTGGCCGAACCGGCGCCGGGCGTGCGCGGCCGGCTGATCGCGCGGTTTGCCCCCAACACCAAGATCCGCGTCCGCTCGCTCGATGACGTCCGCAAGATGCAGGACCAGTCCGTCGATCTCGTGGTGATGAACTCGGTCGCGCAATACATGACGGGCGAGGAGCTCGATGCCGCGCTGCTCAATATCCGGCGATTGCTGACGCGGTCCGGGAAGCTGGTGCTCGGCGACATCCTTCAGCCCCAGGTCGGCATGTTCAGGGACGTGATTGCGCTGCTCGGCTTCGGTCTGCGTCACGGCTTCCTGAAGGACGCGCTGATCGGGCTGATCAGCACTGCACTGTCGGATTACCGTCAGTTGCGCTCGAAGATCGGGCTGCAGCGCTACAGCGAGGACGAGATCACTGCGAAGCTGAAGGCGGCCGGCTTCGCGGTCCAGCGCGCCCATACCAATATCGGCCACAATCGCTGGCGCATGACCTTCGTCGCGCGACCTCCCATGGTTCGTTAAGCATAACAATTAGCCGTTGTGGCTTGTCGCACCGCAACTGGTAATGATCGCGCCGGCCCGGTGGCGGAAGCGTCTACGCGAGGGCGGTGCAACGCTCTTCATCCTGGTTCAAATCCAGGCCGGGTCTCCAGCCTTCGCTGCTTACGCAGCTTCGGCTAGGCAAGCCAGCCTTGCCGCGCCATAGCTCGCAGAGCGGCGGCGGGTTCGGCTGGGCGAAGACGGGCTTTGCCTCCACGCGCAACCGTCTCATTTTCGGTCAACCTCGACCAATTCGCAGCCGGACACGAGCGGCAGCCGGTCGGCATCCTTGGCTGCGGAGCTGAGCACGGCGTCGAGCAGGCCCGGGAAGCGCGCCTCCAGATCCTCACGGCGCAACCGCATGAAACGGTTGGTGCCCGCCAGGCGCGTCCGCATCAGGCCGCAGTCGCGCAGCTTGGCGAAGTGATAGGCGAGGTTCGACTTGCCGCTGAGCGCGCTGAAGTCACTGCAGCGGAGTTCGCTGCTGACACGTTCCTGCTGGGCGAGCTGGTAGACGATCGCCAGACGGATCGGATCGCTCAGGCAATCCAGCACCATCGGCAGTTCGATTTGCTCGCGGGTGGGATGGTGGGGCGTGCGGCTCATGGTCCGAAAATCATAGCGATGCGACCGCAATGTTCAATAGTTCTTGAACTAATTGACACTGATATCGCTTCGTTCAATAGTTCAATAAACGTTGAACATAGGAATTGTTTGCAATGAGCGTCTTCTGGCTGGCCCTCGGGGCCTTTGCGATCGGCACTGAAGGCTTTGTGATTGCTGGGCTTTTGCCTGCGATTGCGAGCGACCTGTCGATCTCGGTCTCGGCCGCGGGCCAATTGGTCACCGCCTACGCCCTCACCTACGCCGTGGGCTCCCCCATCCTGGCGGTCGCGCTGAACAACATCGACCGCCGCACCGTGCTGGCCTTGGCACTGACGACCTTCATTGCCGGAAACCTCGCGGCGATGGTGGCCTCCAACTACGCCCTGCTGCTGGCCTCGCGGATGCTGATGGCGCTGGGGTCCGGGCTGTGCATGCCGACAGCGCTCGCCGTATCGGTCGCCGTCGCCTCGCCCGAACGGCGTGGCCGCGCGGTGGCATTGGTGACCTCGGGCCTCACGGTTGCGACCGTCATCGGCGTTCCCCTCGGCAATCTCGTCGGGAGCTTGTTCGGCTGGCGCGCGACTTTTGCCATGGTGGCGCTGATCGGCGCTGTCGCACTCGCCGGCCTGCCGCTTGGCCTGCCCCGCGGCCTGCCGCGCAACACGGCTTCGCTCAGCGACCGGCTGGCAGTAGCGCGGCACGGCAACGTGCTGGTCGCGCTTGTGATCACGATTTTATGGGCGCTCGGCGGCTTCACCGTGTTCACCTATTTCGCGGTGCCGCTGCGCGGCCTCGGCTTTGATGCCTCGCAGATCAGCCTGGCGCTGCTGGTGTTCGGCGGCGCGGCTGCGATCGGGAACATGCTCGGCGGCGCGCTGGCCGACCGGCTCGGCACGCTGACCACCGCAGCCCTCGGGCTCGCCGGCATGGCCGCTGCGCTGATCCTGCATTCGCTGGTCCTCAAATTGATGCCCGGGCAGGCGCATTACGCCGTGCTGGGCGCGATCTTCCTGTGGGGCATCTCGGGCTGGGCGTTCTATCCGGCCCAGATCGCCAGCATCATCCGGATCGAGCCGCAGGCCTCGATGATCGCGCTCTCGCTCAACGCCTCCTCGATGTATCTCGGCTTCGCCATCGGCGGGGCCTTGGGGGGAGCGGTGCTGGCCACCCTGTCGCCGACCGACCTCGGCTGGATCGGCGGATCGAGCGTCGCGGCCTCGCTTCTGGTGCATCTCGCCCGTGGCTGGCAGGCCCGGCCAAAACCGGTCAAAATTGCCGGTTGATGGGCGTTTTTCGGGGTTTCGCCGCCCCGAAAACTGGTCTAAGACCCACCCGCGCGCGAGGGAGACCCCCGCGCTCTCGCTCAAGGGACGCGCGGCAAGCGCGCCCTTTTTTTGTGCCCAAAATCCAGCCCGCGAGCGGTGATGCCTAAACGAACCGACATCTCGACCATCCTGATCATCGGCGCCGGCCCCATCGTGATCGGCCAGGCCTGCGAGTTCGACTATTCGGGCACGCAAGCAGTGAAGACGCTGAAGGAAGAGGGCTATCGCATCGTCCTCGTCAATTCCAACCCGGCCACGATCATGACCGACCCGGAACTGGCCGATGCGACCTATATCGAGCCGATCACGCCGGAGATCGTCGCCAAGATCATCGAGAAGGAACGTCACGTCATTCCCGGCGGCTTCGCGCTGCTGCCGACCATGGGCGGCCAGACCGCGCTGAACTGCGCGCTGTCGCTGCGCCGGCAAGGCACGCTGGAGAAATTCGACGTCGAGATGATCGGCGCCACCGCCGATGCGATCGACAAGGCCGAGGATCGCCAGCTCTTCCGCGAGGCCATGACCAAGATCGGGCTCGAGACGCCGAAGTCGCGGCTGGCCAATGCGTCCGAGCTGAAGAAGTCCTTCCGCGACAAGTACCACGCCGAACGCGAGAAGCTGTCGGGCGCCGCGCTCGAAGAGCTCGACCGGCAATGGACCCTCGGCGAGAGCGACCGTCGCAAGCGTTACCAGGAATACGCCTTCGGTCAGGCCATGATGGCGCTGTCCGAAATCGGCCTGCCCGCGATCATCCGGCCCTCCTTCACCATGGGCGGCACCGGCGGCGGCATCGCCTACAACAAGGAAGAGTTTCTCGACATCATCGAGCGCGGCCTTGACGCGTCCCCCACCAACGAAGTCCTGATCGAGGAATCCGTCCTCGGCTGGAAAGAGTTCGAGATGGAGGTGGTGCGCGACAAGAAGGACAATTGCATCATCGTCTGCTCGATCGAGAATTTCGATCCGATGGGCGTGCACACCGGCGACTCCATCACGGTGGCTCCGGCGCTGACGCTGACGGACAAGGAATACCAGATCATGCGCGACGCCTCGCTGGCGGTGCTGCGCGAGATCGGCGTCGAGACCGGCGGCTCCAACGTGCAGTTCGGCGTCAATCCGGAAGACGGCCGCATGGTCGTGATCGAGATGAACCCGCGTGTGTCGCGTTCGTCCGCGCTGGCCTCGAAGGCCACGGGCTTCCCGATCGCCAAGGTCGCGGCAAAACTCGCGATCGGCTACACGCTGGACGAGATCGCCAACGACATCACCGGCGGCGCGACGCCGGCCTCGTTCGAGCCGACGATCGATTACGTGGTAACCAAGATCCCGCGTTTCGCCTTCGAGAAATTCCCCGGCGCCTCCTCGACGCTGACGACCTCGATGAAGTCGGTCGGCGAAGTCATGGCGATCGGCCGCACCTTCCAGGAGAGCCTGCAGAAGGCGCTGCGCGGACTGGAGACCGGCCTCACCGGCCTCGACGAGATCGAGATCGAAGGACTCGGCCGCGGCGACGACAAGAACGCGATCCGCGCCGCATTGGGCACGCCGACGCCGAACCGCATCCTGCAGGTCGCGCAGGCGATGCGGCTCGGCTGGTCGAACGAGGACATCTTCAATTCCTGCAAGATCGATCCGTGGTTCCTCGGCGAGATGCGCGGAATCGTCGACATGGAGGAGAAGGTCAGGAAGCACGGCCTGCCCGGCAATGCTTTCGGCATGCGCACCCTCAAGACCATGGGTTTCTCGGACGCGCGACTTGCGGTGCTCGCGCAGACGACGGAGGCCGAGGTCACCGCGAAGCGCCACGCGCTCGGTGTCCGTCCGGTCTACAAGCGCATCGACACTTGCGCGGCTGAATTCGCCTCGCCCACCGCCTACATGTACTCGACCTACGAGTCGCCGTTTGCAGGCAGCACCGCCGACGAGAGCACGCCGTCGGACAAGAAGAAGGTCATCATCCTCGGCGGCGGCCCGAACCGCATCGGCCAAGGCATCGAGTTCGACTATTGCTGCTGTCACGCCTGCTTCGCGCTGCATGATGCCGGCTATGAATCCATCATGGTCAACTGCAACCCGGAGACGGTGTCGACCGACTACGACACCGCGGACCGGCTCTATTTCGAGCCGCTCACCGCCGAAGACGTGCTGGAGATCATCGCGAAGGAGCGCTCGAACGGCACGCTGCACGGCGTGATCGTGCAGTTCGGCGGCCAGACCCCGCTGAAGCTCGCGCGTGCGCTGGAGGCCGCCGAAGTGCCGATCCTCGGCACCTCGCCCGATGCGATCGACCTCGCGGAAGACCGCGACCGCTTCAAGCGCGTGCTCGACAAGCTTCGCCTCAAGCAGCCGAAGAACGGCATCGCCTATTCGGTCGAGCAGGCGCGGCTCGTCTCCGCCGATCTCGGCCTGCCGCTGGTGGTGCGTCCGTCCTACGTGCTCGGCGGCCGCGCGATGCAGATCATCCGCGAGGAGAACCAGCTCAACGACTACCTGCTCGGCACGCTGCCGGAGCTTGTGCCCGCCGACGTCAAGGCGCGCTACCCGAACGACAAGACCGGGCAGATCAACACCGTGCTCGGCAAGAACCCGCTGCTGTTCGACCGCTACCTGTCGGATGCGACCGAGATCGACGTCGACTGCCTCTGCGACGGCAAGGACACCTTCATCGTCGGCATCATGGAGCACATCGAGGAAGCCGGCATCCATTCCGGCGACTCTGCCTGCTCCCTGCCGCCGCACTCGCTCGACACCAAGATGATCGCGGAGCTGGAGCGGCAGACGCGCGAGCTGGCGCTCGGCCTCGACGTCGTCGGCCTGATGAACGTGCAATACGCGATCAAGGACGGCGAGATCTACGTGCTCGAAGTCAATCCGCGCGCCTCGCGCACGGTGCCGTTCGTCGCCAAGGTGATCGGCACACCGGTCGCCAAGATCGCGGCGCGGATCATGGCCGGCGAGAAACTCGCCGACTTCAAATTGAAGAAGGCCGATCTCAAGCATGTCGGCGTCAAGGAATCGGTGTTTCCGTTCGCCCGCTTCCCCGGCGTCGACACGGTGCTCGGCCCCGAGATGCGCTCGACCGGCGAAGTCATGGGCATCGACCGCTCCTTCGCGGTGGCATTCGCCAAGAGCCAGCTCGGTGGCGGCACGCGGGTACCGCGCAAGGGCACGGTGTTCGTCTCGGTGCGCGAGAGCGACAAGGTCCGCATTGCCGACGCGGTGCGCGAGCTGCATACGCTCGGCTTCAAGGTGCTGGCGACCTCGGGCACGGCGCGCTTCCTGACCGACCAGGGCATCCCGGCGGAGAAGGTGAACAAGGTGCTGGAGGGACGGCCGCACATCGTCGACGCCATCACCAATGGCGACGTCCAGCTCGTCCTCAACACCACCGAAGGCCCGCAGGCGCTCGCCGACAGCCGTTCGCTGCGGCGCGCGGCCCTCTTGCATAAAGTGCCGTATTACACCACTCTTTCCGGGGCCGTGGCGGCCGCGCAGGGCATCCGCGCCTATCTGGGCGGGGACCTTGAGGTTCGTACCCTGCAGAGCTACTTTTCGGAAACCTGATCGCGAGCGGCGGTGAACCCGCCGCTAAGTGATTGGCAATGAAGCTACAATGGCCGGAGGAACTGTCCCGGCCATGTGGTTGTTCTGTTCCGGCGCCAGACCCACATAACGTTCCGGTGGCGGCGTGTTCAGCCCCGGAAATATCGACGAATCAAGGTTGCCGCGCCCCTCTGTGGGGCGCGCCGGCCGAAGGACGAGAGAAGAGATGGAAAAGGTTCCGATGACCCAGGCCGGCTTTGTCGCGCTCGGGGAAGAATTGAAGAAGCGCCAGTCGGAGGACCGTCCGCGGATCATCGAGCACATCGCCGAGGCGCGCTCGCACGGAGACCTGTCGGAAAACGCGGAATACCATGCCGCGAAGGAAGAGCAGTCCCACAATGAGGGCCGCATCGCCGAGCTCGAGGACAAGCTCGCGCGCGCCGACATCATCGACATCTCGAAACTGTCCGGCGACACCATCAAGTTCGGCGCCACCGTGACGCTGGTCGACGAGGACACCGAGAAGAAGACGGTGTGGCAGATCGTCGGCGAGGTCGAGGCCGACGCCAAGAAGGGCCGCATCTCCATCACCTCGCCGCTCGCCCGCGCGCTGATCGGCAAGAAGAAGGGCTCGACCGTCGAGGTCAATGCCCCCGGCGGCGCCAAGGCGTATGAGATCACCAAGGTGGAGTGGCGGTAAGCATTTGCCGCTGCGGGTAAGATGACGTTTCGAAAAGGCCGCGCGATGCGCGGCCTTTTTGTTTCGGGGTGTTGTGCGCGACGTGAACTCGCACTCTCACCGCGTTATTGCGAGCGCAGCGAAGCAATCCAGACTGCCCTCTGCGGAAAGACTCTGGATTGCTTCGCTGCGCTCGCAATGACGGAGCAGACCGCGAGCTGGTCTTCACCTTCTCCCCGCCTGTGGGGGGAGGTCGGAGTAGAGCTACCGCCGTCCCTTCACCTCGAGCGGCACCGCCGCCTCGTATTTCGAATTATGCAGCACCAGTGACGTCCGCACGTTGCGCACGTGCGGAGCGGCGGTCAGGTGCGTCACGAAATCCTGGAACGTCGCCATGTCTGGCGCGACGCATTTCAGGATGAAATCGACCTCGCCCGACAGCATCCAGCACTCCCGCACCAGCGGCTCGGCGCGGACGAACTCCTCGAAGGCGCGCAAGTCAGCCTCGGCCTGGCTGGACAGGTGCACGGCCGCGAACACCGTGACGTCGAAACCCAGCTTTCGCGCATCCAGCAGCCCGCGATAGCCGTGGATGTAGCCCTCCTCTTCCAGCGCCCGGACCCGGCGCAGGCAGGGCGGCGGCGAGATGCCGACGCGCTTGGCCAGCTCGACATTGGTGATTCGACCGTCGGCCTGAATCTCGGTGAGAATTTTCAGGTCGATCTCGTCTAGGCTCCGCGACACGTGATTGGAACTCCTGGCCTTTGCGGCGGTATTGGGTGGGTCTGTCGCAATCCTCATAGCTTAGTCCGCACGGTTAGCGCAATTTTATTGCGCGTGCAGCGCAATCGAATTTTGTTCCCTGTTGGAAAAATCCGCCGACAGGGAATGCAATTCTTGCATAGCTCACCAGAAGGCTTAGATTAGCTCTGATATTTCAGCGCCTCCGCGAGGCCTCCCGGCACGTTCCGCGCCCGCGCTGCAAATCCCCCGTGAAAGGCGTCCATCGAAATGTCCGCTCCTGTTCATGCAAAGGTCGTCATTATTGGCTCCGGCCCCGCCGGTTACACCGCCGCGATCTACGCCGCGCGCGCGATGCTCGAGCCGATCCTGATCCAGGGCATCCAGCCGGGCGGCCAGCTCACCATCACCACCGACGTCGAGAACTATCCGGGCTTCGCCGACGTGATCCAGGGTCCCTGGCTGATGGAGCAGATGGAGAAGCAGGCGGTCCACGTCGGCACCAAGATCGTCACCGATCTGGTCATCAAGCTTGACACGATGCAGCGGCCGTTCCGCCTCACCTGCGACAGCGGCGACGTCTATCTCGCCGACGCCGTCATCCTCGCCACCGGCGCGCAGGCGCGCTGGCTCGGGCTGCCGTCCGAAGCGAAGTTCCAGGGCGGCGGCGTCTCGGCTTGCGCCACCTGCGACGGCTTCTTCTACCGCAACAAGGAGGTCGTGGTGGTCGGCGGCGGCAACACCGCGGTCGAGGAGGCCCTGTACCTCACCAACCATGCCTCGCAGGTCACCATCGTGCATCGTCGCGATCACTTCCGTGCCGAGCGCATCCTGCAGGAACGCCTGTTCAAGCACCCGAAGATCAAGGTGATCTGGGACTCCGCCGTCGACGAGATCTGCGGCACCGAGAACCCGAACAAGGTCACCCATGTCCGCCTGAAGAACGTCAAGACCGGCGCGCTCACGGACGTGAAGACTGACGGCATCTTCATTGCCATCGGCCATGCCCCGGCGACCGAGCTGGTCAAGGGTCAGGTCAAGCTCAAACCGTCGGGCTATGTCGAGGTCGCCCCGAACTCGACCGCGACCTCGGTGCCCGGCCTGTTCGCCGCCGGCGACGTCGCCGACGAGACCTATCGCCAGGCCGTAACGGCCGCCGGCCTCGGCTGCATGGCAGCACTCGAAGCCGAACGTTTCCTGGCCCTGCGCGCCAGCGAGCGCGCCGCAGCGGAATAAAGATCATGCCCCGAACACGCGACGGATTTACGGATATGGACTGGGACAAGCTGAAGGTGTTTCACGCGGCGGCGGAAGCGGGCAGCTTCACGCATGCGGGCGAGCAGCTCGGCCTGTCGCAATCGGCGGTCTCCCGCCAGGTCTCGGCGCTGGAGCAGGAGCTATCGGTCTCGCTGTTCCACCGCCACGCCCGCGGCCTGATCCTCACCGAGCAGGGCGACCTGTTGTTCCGCACCGCGCATGACGTGTTCATGCAGCTCCAGGCGGCGCGCGCGAAACTGACCGACAGCCGCGAGCGGCCGAGCGGCGATCTCAAGATCACCACCACGCCCGGCGTCGGCATCAACTGGCTGATCCCGCGGCTCGGCGAATTCACCGCGCTCTATCCGGAGATCCGCATCTCGCTGATCGTCACCGACGAGGAGCTCGATCTGTCGATGCGCGAGGCTGACGTTGCCATCCGCACCCGCAAGCCGACGCAGCCGGATCTGATCCAGCGCAAGCTGTTCGCGATGGGATTCCACGCCTATTGCTCGCCGGAATACATCAAGCGCTTCGGCACGCCGCGGACGCTGGAGGAACTCGACTCCCACCGCATCATCACGCTCTCCGACGGCAACTTCGCGCCGCATCTGCAGAACCGCAACTGGCTGGTCGAAGCCGCGCGCAACGGCTCGGGTCCGCGCGAGGCGTACTTCAAGGTCAACAACATCCTTGGCCTCGTGCGCGCCTGTCAGCAGGGCCTCGGCATCGCCGCGCTGCCCGACTATCTGGTCGAAGAGCAGAGCAAGCTCGTACAACTGTTCGGCGAATCGGATTCGATCCAGCTCGACACCTATTTCGTCTATCCCGAGGAGTTGAAGACAGTCGCGCGCGTGCAGGTGTTCCGCGACTTCGTGGTGAGCAAGGCGCAGCGCTGGCCGTCCTGATTTCCGCATGTCTGACATGCGGCCTCGGCTGTTGCTGCATGGCGCTCGTCAAGCCCATACTGTTTGCACGCTGAGCCTTCGCGTTGCGCATTTGTCCCCCTCCTCCAGTGGCGCGGGAGTTCAGTAATCCCTCTTGGAAGGTGATTGTGTCGGCCTCACGTGGCCAATACCTAAGCCGGGCCCTTCGGGTCCGGCTTTTTTTCTGCCGAATCCGGCGTTCGCCTTCCGCGTGTATTGACAGTTCCACCTATCCCCCGCATCATTTGCAAATGATCACGAAGTCGTGCGCACGCGTTTCGAAAAAAGGCCCCCATCCGGGGACCTCGGAGTTTTGCGCGCGCTTTTAACGGCTTCGTCATCGCGAGCTAAATCCCGAAAACCCCGCCGCCTGGACGGGGTTTTTTCATGTGCCCTCCGTCTCAGGTTTTTCCCGAGAAGGAGATGGAACATGACCGGACTACGCGAACATTTGCACGGGCTCTGGCTGCCGCTGGTGACGCCGTTCCGTGATGGCAAGCTGGACGAGACCTCGCTGCGAAGGCTGACGCGGCATTACAGCGCCCAAGCCGTCGACGGCTTCATTCTGGGGGCAACCTCGGGAGAAGGCATGACACTGCGGGAGGGCGAGCTCGAGCGCCTCGTCGCAATCGTCCGCGACGAGATGGCATCCGGCCGCCGCAACGTTCCGATCTGCCTCGGCCTGTCGGGCGCCGACACCGCACGGCTGAAGGACCGCCTCGATGAAACCGCGGACTGGCCGATCGAGGGCTACCTGATCGCGAGCCCTTATTACGTGCGGCCGTCGCAGCGAGGGTTGCTGGCGCATTTCGAGACGCTCGCCGACCACGCGGCGTGGCCGATCGCGCTCTACAACATTCCCTATCGCTGCGCGGTCAACATCACCAACCAGACCATGCTGCGGCTCGCCGAGCATCCCAACATCGTCGGCCTCAAGGATTGCGGCGCCAGCCGCGAGCAGTCGATCGCACTGCTGCGCGACAGGCCGAAGGGTTTTCGCGTGCTGACCGGCGAGGACGCGAACTATCTCGAGGCGCTCACCGACGGCGCCGACGGCGGCATCGTGCTGTCCGCTCATGTCGAGACCGCGACGTTCGCGGCGGTGTACACTGAAGTGAAGCGCGGTAACCATGACGCAGCGCAGGCGCGCTGGAATGAGGTCGCCGAGCTGACGAAGCTGCTGTTCACCGAGCCGAGCCCCGCGCCGGCGAAGTACTGGTTATGGCGCAGCGGTTTGATCGACAGCCCCGAAGTGCGCCTGCCGATGGTGGAGGTGAGCAGCGAGCTTGCCGCCACGATCGATCGCGAGATCGAACGGCGGATGAAAGTCGCGGCGTAGCGCTTCCTTCGCCTCGCCCCGCTTGCGGGGAGAGGCCGGAATTTGCGCCTGCGCAAATTCCGGGTGAAGGGGAGCTTCCACGAGGCCAGCTGCCAACGCATTTGCGGAGGCAGCCCCTCACCCCACCCTCTCCCCGTAAGAACGGGGAGAGGGAGTGAAGCAGCGTGCCCGCTTGGTTAACCGCGCACCAACACCCTTCGCGCCTGCCGCATGGTGCATCCACGGCTCGTTTACGAGACCGCGCCTATCGTTCTTCCCAAAGTCGACCAAAAGGGGGGAATGACCATGGGGTATCGCACCCGGCCTACGGCCGCGCAGCAATTCGCGCCCGCCGATCTCATGCAGGGAATTCTCGTCGTCTCGTCGTTCGGGTTCTGGGCGGTGGTGCTCGGCCTGGTGCCGGTGCTGGTGTTTCGGGTCTGGCTGGCCTGAGGCAGCGACCCGCGCGGATGGTTAAACGCAAGTGGCAAATGCGCTCAAAATGCGAGCGGGCTTGCAAGCCGGAAATTTAAAACATCCCGCGTAGCGTGATGCCCATAAGCGAAGAAATCGCGGGGGCGTTTGTGAATAGTCATAATGAAATGGCGTCGCATTTCGGCGCCGGACAGCAGCACCTGTCCACCGAGGAGAGCTTCACCACCGGGGACATTCTCTGGGCCGTCGGCATCTGGTCGGTGATCCTGACCCTGTCGCCGGTCATCGTGTTCTACATGCTGATGGTGGCGTAAGCCTCATCTCGGGATTCCGGGTCTGGCGCTGACGCGCCATCCCGGAATGACAAGAGAAGCCCGGAAACGCAAAACGCGCGGACCTTCCCGCGCGTTTTCCGTCCGGGGAATGATTTATGAAAATTACGCCGCCTGCTTGTGCATTGCGCCGGATGCCGACGCCGAGCCGCGAATGGCCTTGACCGAACGCTCGATCGCCGCCCACAACCTTGCGATTTCCTGAGCCGCGCGGCTCTCGGCCTGATACTCGCGCGCGCCTTCGCCGTGGCTGAGCGCCATCAACAAATCCGAACGATTGGTGATCTGACCGCCCCACACCGGAGCGCGGAATTTCGCCAGCGCCTCGCGGGCGATGGTGACGATCGGGCTTTCGGCTTCGTCGCGCTTGGCGGGAGCACCGTTGAGCACGACCGCGTAGGGCTTGCGCGCCGCGCGGCACATCTGGATGGTTTCCTGCACCGCGTTGACGTCGAACACGCCGGGACGGGCGGGGATGACCACCATGGTGGCATTCTTGATCGCGTCGTCGACGACGGCCGAGAGGTTCGGCGGCGTGTCGATCAACACCCATTCATAACCGTCGCGCTTGGCAGCGGAGACGATGCCGCTGACCGAGTTCACGGCGGCCTTGATCGGCGGCTCGTTGGTACCGCGCAGCTTGTGCCACAGCGTCAGCGAGCCCTGCGGATCCGCGTCCACGAGCATCACCTGCTTGCTCGCCTTGATCTGCGCGGCGAGATGTGCAGCCAGGGTACTCTTGCCCGAGCCGCCTTTACGCGATGCAAAAACAATAACGTTCATACCCTTGGCCTCCAGATTGACCCCAGGCTGCGAAAATGAATCAGCGCGCTGATTCGGGAAAGAAAAATTTACCGGGAGTTGCTTGGCCGCCACGAAATAACAAGTCGTGTTGGCTTTTGAGTCACACTGCTGCACGCGACGAGACACAAACCGCAATGAATCGCGCTTGAAGCGTGCATATGTGCGGTTTTTGAGCAGCGCGGCGGCAAAACCGAATGCAACCTTGCCGGGCAAACCTTCTTCCAACTCTTTTCGGCCGCATGTAGCGGTAATCGCCGCAGGTCCGCGCGCTTGGGCTGCGAACAAAACGAGTCCGGCGCTGTCGCAGGGCTGACGCCGCAATCATCTGGTTCGAGGATCGAAGAAACCGCTTTCACGCCTCCCGCGATCGGAGGACAGCGCGGGACATGCAAATGCCCGGGGCATCGATCGTGACGAGGCGCCCGGGCATCAGCAGGTTTCAAACAAGGAACGCGCGTGCGGGGCGCTCAGCCCTCGTCGGTTTTCTTCTTCTTGCTCGCCTTCGCCGCCGGCTTGCTGCTCTTCTTCGCCGACGATGCGCTCCTTGACGTAGCCTTGGGCGCGATGTTGGTCGGCCGGCCGGCGCGGGTCTCGCCGGGCTCGGGGCCCTGGCGGAAGAACGCCTTGCACTGCGGCGACAGCTGCGCCTTCTTCTGGATCATGCAGGCGGTGATGGCATCGACGTTCGGAACGAACTCGCCGCACAGCCGCATCGCATCCGGCGTGCAGGCCTGCTGCTGCTCCGGCGTGTAGGCAAAGCCTGCACCCGGCTGAACCAGCGCGGCCAGGGCAACCCCGGCGATTGCAGCAAGAACGGATTTCCCAGAGCGAAGCGCCGGCATCGATCCCCCCAATGTCTGACCGGGGCGGAGTGTGGGTGAACCGCGGTTCGTTGGCAACGAGGGCCAAGGCGAAAGCTCAGACGTGTGCGGTCTCGGCAACAGGCGGCGGTTCGCCACAACCTCCGCTGTCGTCACCCGGCTTGACCGGGTGACCCAGTATTCCAGAGACGCCTGACGTTCCCCGAGGGGCCGCGGCGTACTGGATCCCCCGCTTTCGCGGAGGATGACAGCTGTGTGTGGGGGAAGACTGCGGCTAACCCTCTGACGAGACTGGCGAGATCGGCTCCTCTCGCCGGCCCCGGCGCCCTCAAAACAAAAACTGCGAAAACAACCCCATGCACAGTAGCCGGGCCTTGATGATCCTACGGATTTTACGAATCCGTTTTGACTCGTCGGGCAAAACAGGGGCATAATGCCAGCATCGAAAATTGCGTGGGGTGGTCGGCCGATCCCCGTGAGGTCAAAGGGGCGCATGGCCACCATCCTGATCGTCGCACCGGTGTTCGCCCTGATCGCGGCGGGCTATGCCGCGGTGCTGTTTCGCTTCGTCTCCGAGACCGCGCACAAGGGCATCTCCGAATTCGCCTTCAGCATCGCGATCCCCGCGCTGCTGTTTCGCACCATCGTCGTGTCGGAATTCCCCGACGTCAGCCCCTGGCGGATGTGGGGCAGCTATTACGGCGCGCTCGCGCTGACCTGGGTCGCGGCGCTGATGCTCTCGGCCCTCTTGCGCGCACGGCGCGAGGATCACGAAGACGGCGTCGTGTTCGCGATCGGCTCGGTCTACGGCAACATCGTGATGCTCGGCATTCCGCTGGTGCTCTCCGCGCTCGGCAATGAGGCCGCAGGCCCCATGGCGCTGATCCTGTCGGTGAACACGCCGCTGCTCTGGCTCTGCGGCATCCTGCAGATGGAGCTCGTCAGCCAAAAGCGGACCGGCTCGCCGCTGTCGATCATCTGGCCGGTGCTCGCCGATCTCTCACGCAATCCGCTGATGCTGGGAATAGGCTTCGGCGTGGTCTGGCGTTTTACGGGCCTCGGCCTCAATCCCGTCGTCGACCGGACGATCGAGCTGCTGGCGCAGGCGGGCTCGCCGGCCGCGCTGATCGCGCTCGGCATCAACCTGTTCCGGTTCGAGGTGAAGGGCGAGAAGCTGAGCATCCTCGTGCTGTGCGCGCTCAAGCTGCTGGCGATGCCGGCCGCAGCGTTCGCGCTGGCAAAGCTGCTCGCCCTGCCGCCGGTTGCTGCCGGCGTCATCGTGCTGTTCGCGGCGATGCCGACCGGCGCCAACGCCTACATCTTCGCGGTCCAGTATCAGCGGCTGGTGAACCCGGTGTCGGGCGCGGTGGCGCTGGGCACGGTGCTGGCGGCGGTGACGTTGCCGGTGGTGGTGATGATGGTGGCGGGGGCGAGGTAGGGCGCCTGACGACTGCGAAAGCCGCTATTCAATACGCTGGCCCACGCGCCAGGCCATCTCCCAGAAGTCTGCCTCGAGCCGGGTGGCTTCCTTGAAGATCGCAATCAACTCGGCCTCGCGGGCCGGCGTGGCGTAGAGATCGGCGAGGTGCTCCAGGTGCGCCCGCGCTTTGGCAGCGACCTCCTGGTACGGCACGCCGGCGTACTCGGCGATCCAGACCCGGTAGGCGTTGGTCGCAGCGTCCGCATCGGGGCGCGAGGTGAGCCGCGATGCGATCTCCGCGTACCCGATCACGCAAGGGGCAAGCGCCACCTTGAGTGCCAGCAGATCGCCGCGCATTCCCGCGTCGAGCACGTAGCGCGTATAGGCCAGCATCTCGGCCGCCGGAGGGGCCCGTTCAAGGTCGGCCGGGGATAGACCCCAATCGGCACAGAGCTTCACGTGCAGGTTCATCTCGACATCGAGGATGGCCGAAAGGCCGGCCGCGGTTTCGCGCATGTCGGCAAGCCTGGGCGACTTGTAGACCGCGAGCGCGTAGGAGCGAGCAAACTCGATGAGGAACAAATAGTCCTGAACGAGGTAGTGACGAAACGCCGCTTCGGGGAGCGAGCCGTCCGCCAATGCGTTCGTGAAGGGATGCTCGGTGTAGGCCCGCCACTCAGCGGATGCCTCTGTCTTGAGACGCTCGAAGAAACTCACGATCTTTTTCGCCCGGCTTGTTTTTGGCTCGCTACCGATAGCGTATTGCGAGCCGCGGAGCCACGGTGACAGCGCACAAATTGGCTTTGAGCAGCGTTACCGAAGGAGCACTCCCCGGGTCGAGAGTTTTGTGCACTGTCACCGTAATCCCGTAATCCCGGCGAGCAGGTTCCATGAGAATTTGGTGCGCGAATTGAAACCGCGTACTCCGCTCGTTGGTTGGAGAATAATAGAAACTGTTCTCGGAGATCCCCCCATGAGCGACCAGGATATGCTCATCCTGTCCGGATTGGCCGGCCTCGCGTGGTGGACGTACGTGTTTCTGCCGCTGGTCTTTTTCTATGGCTGAGGACGGGTTGTCGCGATTCGCGTTATGCACTGCGGTGAGGTAGCTGCTTCGGTACTGCGCCTCGTGGGTGCTGGTAAGTCGCGAAACCGAGATGATCAGTTTTCGATGTGCTTCACCGTCGAGATCGGCCATCGACCTTCATGTCCCGCGACCGAGATGCGAGTGCTCATCATCGAGATAGACGCCGTCAATTGTGCCGCCCTTGCCGTCGGTCAAGACGACGGCCCTGCCGACCAGTTCCTTCTCGGCAGCGTGCAATTCTCGCAGGATGTTCATGGCACGCCGATCGCCAGTGCTCGATGCACTCGTGCACGAAAAACCTACAGGTGCCGAGAAGTTTCCTGCGCGTAGGAATGCACTAAAGTGGTGCATGTACCTGCATACTCTTTTTCGTTGACCGGCGGCGGCGATTGCGGTGACAGTGCATTAAATTGATCTTCGGAGCACGCCCGTGCACCATCGGTAGTTTAGTGCACTGTCACCGTAATCACGGTGGTGGTGTGGGTGGTTAGGTAGCGGCGTGCAGTTCACGGGCTACTTCATTCGAAAACGATTGCGTAGCGCCAGACCAAGCAAAAAGAGTAGAGCTACACCCGATATTGACTGCAGCGCGCCGATCGCCCGCGTCGTGTCCGATAGGCATTCGACCATATCCATCGTCATGATCTCTCGCCTATCAGGCAAGAAAACGAAAATATTTGCAAAGCTCAGTTTAACGGCAAGCCTGACCGGCATCCGCATGCCGCAATGTATTGGCGTCAGCGCAAAAGCCGCAGCACCTGCTGCGAAAACTCCAAATAACCACAACGACGGCCGCACCACACTGCTCCCGTACGCTGAAGCATCATCAGCGTGATGTTCTTGTGCTTGCTGCCGCCGAGACTTTCGAGATAGGCGATCCCCTTCGGGGTGCGCAGCTTTTGGACGCTCATATAACGAAGAAAGGTCTGATAGGCCGGACCGTCTGCACTCGGATGTTTGAAACCGGTGAAATAGTCCAGCGCCTTTGGCCCATCGTTGTCGAGCTTGCCAAAAAAGAACCGCTCGATCTCCGTGTTGGTGATCCGCCCCCATTGTATCGTGTAGAGATCATCCTCGGCGAATATCTGCGCTGGCGACCACTCATGGACATCATGACGCGTGTACTTATGACCACCGGGGCTCGTGACCTCGTCGGGTGAAGGTCCAACCGAAAATATTTGTTTTGCCCCGATAGCATGAAGCGGCGCTGATACCACTCGGGGACGTAGTGATTATGCCGGTAGTCGGTGGAAGTCATTTTAGCGCACGAACGAATATCGTCTCCGAATCAGGGAAAGGAACCTGATCAAGATATCCTATCTATGCTTGTTTCATGGAGTTGAGGCACGGTTTGCGCGAGCGCTATCAGCAGTCCACCGGCCGTGGGCCGCCTTGGACGGTCAGAAGACCGCAGCGTTCACCTAAGATCGGACGCGCAGCGAATGCTCTGGATTTTCGCTGGTACAGTTGGGTGGGCTCGAACCACCGACCTCCTGTTCCACAGACAGGCGCTCTAACCAACTGAGCTACAACTGCATCCTTGCGAGCCGCCCTGGGGGACGCCTGAAAAGGCCTGACGCCGAGGGAGCTGGACGGGGCGGAAACTAGGTGCAACGGCTCCGTTTGGCAAGGCCGCTGCCGGGCTAAAATCCGGCCAAAATCACCTTATTCCAGAACAAAACCCGGGCCCTGGGGCCCGGGTTTCTTAACTTGATCGATCCGCCGGTCCGCTCAGGCGGCGGGCTTGTAGAACTTCGCAGCACTCGCCTTGATCGGCTCGGCGGTCTCGTTGGCGACGCGCTGGCTGATCTCGACCAGCTCCTTGGCCTGGGCCTGGAAGGTCTCGAGCTGCTTGCGGGCGTGGCCGTTCCAGAGCGCGAACGCGTCCGACGGCGACTTGGCGCCGAGCAGCTCCTGGGCGAAGTCCAGCGAGGCCGTGGAGTTGGCCTTCATGAACTCGACCAGCTTGGCTGTGTACTCGCTGGCGCCCTTGGAGGCGCAGGTGAACACGGCCTCGACGGTGCCGTTGTGGGTCTCGGCCACGTCCTTGAACTTGGCGTAGCTTTCGCGGGCCTGCGACACGCCCTTCTCGGCGAACGCACGCATCTGCTCGGGGACCTCGAACGGAATGATCGAGGCAGAAAACGGATCAGTCGCACCTGTCATGGTTGTCCCTCACGCTAATCTTGCAAAAAATGGAGTGAGCCTTACGGCGCGCCCGCCGGCCAACCGGGGCCATCTGTTGGCGGGTACGAAGACTGGATACGCGAAACAAACGAGATGACTCGCCCAGCGCCCAGCATTGTGGCTGCCTAACATGTCAACATTGTGCAGCGCAATGCATCGGGCGGGTGCGGCGCGAAATTTAATCTCGGGGAAGGCGAGGTTCCTCAGGGAGGGAACCCGAGGTTGAGGTAGTCGGGTGCGGGAGGCACGGTGAAGGCAGCGGGCTTTCTTACCCTCCCCTGGAGGGGTCCGGGACGAGCGAAGCTCGCCCGTGGGTCGGCTCGCAGCGCGTAGCGATGCGAGACGGGGTGGGTGACAGTCCCTCAACGGAGGCGGTGCCCGAGGGGAGAGATCACCCCACCCCGCTCGCGCTGCGCGCGATCGACCCTCCCCCTCCAGGGGAGGGTCGGCACCGCATCGTGCGGCGGGCAGCCAGCTCAGCCTCGGCAGCCGGCCTGATGATCGTCGCGCCCAGCGAATCCTGCGGATGCAGGCGGGCTGCGGCTTGCGGGTTCGACCGGATTAAGGTTATCGCGGCTTTGGACCTGCCTTTCGGGGCCGGGGCCGTGGACCTGCCCGCGCCCGCGGGCGATACTAACCCTTTCTTAAGGCTGCCATTCCGGCAAGCCGCCCCGCCAAGACGCCGACAGCGAGACGTGAAGCCGGTTGGATGAGTAGTTCGGATTTCCAGTTGCGAGGTGTGGGCGATCCGCGGCTGGCCGTGCATTCGACCTCGCAGCTCCCCACCTGGCTCTTCGCGATCGACGGCACCCGCGTGCTGTGGGCCAATCCGGTCGGCGCAAGATTGTTCGGCGCGGCCCATGCCACGGCCCTAGCAGAGAAGATTTTCGGCCCCGCCGACAGCCACCGCCGCCAGGTCGCCCGGCTCGCCCGCCAGTTGCCGGCGAGCGGCGGCGTGCGGCTGGAGCGGCTGCGCGGCTTCGGCGCCCGGCTCGGCACCCTGATGACCTGCGCCTGCGCGCGGCTCGACTTCGCCGACGGCAAGAACGGCGTGCTCGTCACCGCGCTGGATCCGACCGGACAAGCCATGCCGCTGGTCGAGCGGCTGCATCGGCTGGTCGAGGCCGCGAAGGTGCCGATGGCGGCGTTCGCGCCCGACGGCCTGTTCGTCGGAGCCAGCGAGGCCGCCCGCTCCCTGCTCGGCTTCCGCGACCTCGACGAGGCCGGCCTCGAACAGGCGCGCAGCGATGCGCTGAGAAGCGGCCGCGTCGAGACGCCGATCGGCATCGGGCAGATGGTGCTGCAACGGGTCGGCACGGGCGCCGATGTCGGCCTGGTCGCGCTGATCGAGCCGGCGGCGGCGCAGACGGCGGCTGCGAGCACGGATGCTGCGCGCGAAGCTCCCGTGCCTCCCGCCACGGCGCCGGAGAATGTGCAGTCTGCACAGCCGAACGAGGCATCCGGCATCACGCTGTTCGACGCCTTTGCCGAGCCGGCCGAGACGGCTGCGGCGAGCGAGCCGCCGGCAACGGAAACGACCGGCGAAGCCAGCGACACCGCGCCAAAGACTCCGGTTGAAAACCCGCACGCAGCCATTGTGCCGCCGCAGGCCGTGCCCACCACTGGTGGCATGGTCGAGCCGCCGCCCGCTCCCGCAGAGCCACCGCGCCAGCATCCGCTGCGTTTCCTCTGGCAGATGGATGCGGAGGGCCGCTTCGTGCTGGCGTCCAGCGACTTCATCCGCCTGATGGGCGCGCACACCGCGGCCGGCTTCGGCCGCCCCTGGCGCGAGATCGCCGAGGAATTTTCGCTCGATCCCGAGGGGCGCGTCGCGCAGGCGCTGGCCAGCCACGACACCTGGGCCGGGATCACCGTGAACTGGCCGGCCGACGGCGGCGAGCATCTGCCGGTCGAGCTCGCCGGCCTGCCGGTCTACGACCGCGATCGCAACTTTGCGGGTTTTCGGGGCTTTGGCGTCTGCCGCGATCTCGACGGCCTCAACCGGCTCGATGCGCTGCGCCGCTTCGAGCTGCTCGTCGAACCGCACGGGCCGCAAAGCCCGTCCGCCGATAGCGTCGAGCCGGAGCCCGAGCCGGAGGCAGCGGCGCCGCCGATCGAGCCACCGGCACCTGAGCCTGAGCCGACACCTGAGCCCGTCGCTGAACTGCCCGAACCAACCACCGAAGCGAATTCACACCCAACCGACTTGGAAACGCCAGTGGAAACGCCTCCCAACGTCGTGCCGTTCCGCAGCCCCGGCGATACCAGATCGCCGACGCTGACGCCGGTCGAGAACAGCGCGTTCAACGAGCTCGCGCGGCAATTGTCCGAGCGGCTCGAACGCGAGCGCGAGAGCATCGCAGCAGCCGGCGCCGAGCCGGCGGCCGCGGAGATCACAGCCGAGCTGCCGCCCGAGCCTGAGCCCGAACCTCTGCCGCCGCCCGCCCCAGCCGAATGGCTGACCGAGGCGGCGCCGCCGGCGCGCGGCACCAGCCTGCGCGACCGCACGCTGCTCGACCTGTTGCCTTCAGGCATTTTGATCTATCGCCTCGACCGCCTGCTCTACGCCAACCCGGCGTTCCTCGCGCGCATGGGCTATGACAACCTCAGCGCGCTGGAGCATGCCGGCGGGCTGGACGCGCTCTATGTCGAGCCGGGCGTGTCGTCGGCCTCTAGCACCTCGCAAGGCGGCACGCCGGTGACGATCAGCGCGACGCTTGCCAACGGCGAAGCGCCGCTGCCGACGACCGACGCGCATCTGCACAGCATCGACTGGGACGGCGACAGCGCGCATGCGCTGATCTGCGCGCTGCCGCAAGCCGCACCCGCTGCCCTGGCGGTCGCAGCGCCGCCCGTCGTTGCCGAGCCCATCGTCCCCGAGTCCTTTCCCTACGCGCCCGATCTCGAGCCTGCGGCCGGCGATGCCGACGCGGAAGATCTCGCCGCGATCCTCGACACCACGGCCGAGGGCATCGTCATGTTCGATGCCGAAGGCAACATCCACGCCTGCAACCGCAGCGCCGAGGCGCTGTTCGGCTATGACGGCGAGGCGCTGCTCGAGCAGAATCTGGCGACGCTGTTCGCGCCCGAGAGCCAGCAGGTCGTCGCCGACTATCTCGACAGCGTGAAGGGCCAGGACATCGCGAGCCTGCTCGACCACGGCCGCGAGGTGCTGGGACGCGAGAAGAAGGGCGGCGTCATTCCGCTCGCGATGATCATGGGCCGCACCCGGCCCGACGGCCCGAACTTCTTCGCCGTGTTCCGCGATCTCTCCCAGAGCAAGAAGGGCGAGAGCGAATTGACGCAGGCGCGCCGCCTCGTCGACGGCGCGGCGAATGCCAAGGCCGACATGCTGGCGCGCATCAGCCACGAGATCCGCACCCCGCTCAACGCCATCATCGGCTTTGCCGAGGTGATGATCTCGGAGCGCTTCGGCACGCTCGGCAACGAGCGCTACGGCGAATACATGAAGGACATCCGCGCCTCCGGCGAGCGCGTCATCGCCATCATCGACGATCTGCTGGAGCTGTCGCGGATCGAGACCGGCAAGCTCGACCTCACCTTCGCCAATCTCAACCTCAACGACCTCGTCGAAGCCTGCGTCACCGTGATGCAGCCGCAGGCCAATCGCGAGCGCATCATCATCCGCACCTCGCTCGCGCATGCGCTGCCGCAGGTGAGCGTCGACGCGCGCGCGATGCGGCAGATCACCATGAATTTGATCTCGAACTCGATCCGGCTGGCGAGCGCCGGCGGCCAGGTCATCGTCTCCACGGCGATGACCGACCGCGGCGAGATCGCGCTGCGCATTCGCGACACCGGCCATGGCCTCTCGGAGCGCGAGGTCGCCGCCGCCATGGAGCCGTTCCGCACCCCGCCGCCAGGGGATGCCGCCGACAATTCCGCGCTCAATCTGTCGCTGACGAAAGCGCTGGTCGAAGCCAATCGCGCCCGGTTCAACATCAAGAGTTCAGGGAATTCCGGCACGCTGATCGAAGTGGTGTTCGCACCGGCGCTGGCGAAGGCGTAGATCACGCCCCCGACACGCAGCTGCTATTCGAGGGATCGGATCCCCCGCGGATCGCGCCACTGGTTCGAGGCGACGTAGTCGATCTCGCCGCGCGTGGTGCCGATATCCATGAGCTCCCTGTCACTCAGGTTGCACAGGTCGGCCCGCACCCTCTCGTGGCTGCGCCATTGCTGAAATGCATGCCAATATCGCTTGAAGAAACTGGAAACGTGCCGCGCCCTTGTCGCGGTCCGTCCTGGTCCTGCTGCACCATAGGTTATGCTCATCACAGCATCTCCCCCGGGTGTTGCTTTTCATCGGATGTGTGTGCCAGGCGATGCGAGATAATGCTCGGCGTACGGCTGACCTGCGAAGGGTACCCTGCCGCGGTGTTCCCGAATGTGAACAGGTTCACATGACCAATACGGTTTTCGCCGAATCGTGCGCAATGAAAAAGGCACGGCGCCGCAAGCGCCGTGCCTTTCGTTAGTCCAGGCGTTCAGATCAGCTGTAGATCTCGAACAGGCCGGCGCCGCCCTGGCCGCCGCCAATGCACATGGTCACCACGCCCCACTTGGCCTTGCGCCGCGCGCCTTCCTGCAGCAGATGGCCGGTGAGACGCGCGCCGGTCATGCCGAAGGGATGGCCGATCGCGATCGAGCCGCCGTTGACGTTGTACTTGGCGGGATCGATCTCGAGCTTGTCGCGGCAATACAGGCACTGGCTGGCGAAGGCCTCGTTGAGCTCCCACAGATCGATGTCGTCGATCTTGAGGCCGGTGCGCTTGAGGAGCTTCGGGATCGCGAACACCGGACCGATGCCCATTTCGTCGGGCTCGCAGCCGGCGGTTGCCCAGGCGACGAAGCGGCCGAGCGGCTTGAGCCCGCGCTTCTCGGCGTCCTTGGCTTCCATCAGCACCACGGCGGCGGCGCCGTCGGAGAGCTGGCTGGCATTGCCGGCGGTGACGAACTTGCCGGGGCCCTTCACCGGCTCGAGCTTGGCGAGGCCCTCCATCGTGGTCTCCGGCCGGTTGCATTCGTCGCGATCGACGACGTAGTCGACGATGCTCTCGGCCTTGGTCTGCTTGTCGACGACCTTCATCTTCGTCTTCATCGGGACGATCTCGTCCTTGTACTTGCCCGCCTGCTGGGACGCGGCCATGCGGCGCTGCGATTCCAGCGAGAACTCGTCCTGGTATTCGCGGCTGAGCTTGTAGCGCTCGGCGACGATGTCGGCGGTGTCGATCATCGCCATGAAGATGTCGGGGGCGACCTTGAGCAGTTCCGGATCGACCCATTCCTTCGGCGAGCCGCCGCCGGGGATCGAGATGCTCTCGACGCCGCCGGCGACGATGCAGTCGGCGCCATCGGAGCGGATCGAGTTCGCGGCCATCGCGATCGTCTGCAGGCCCGAGGAGCAGAAGCGGTTGACCGAGACGCCGGCCGTGGTCTTCGGCAGGCCCGCGAGCAGCGCGGCCTGGCGGCCGATGTTCGGCGCGCCATGGGCGCAATTGCCGAGATAGCAGTCCTCGACATAGTCCTTCTCGACGCCGGCGCGGTCGACCGCATGGTGGATGGCATGCGCCGCGAGCGACATCGGCGGCGTGATGTTGAACCCGCCGCGGCCGGATTTTGCGAGGCCCGTGCGCGCATAGGAAACGATGACGGCTTCACGCATTGTTTTCTCCCTTGTCGAACGATTTTGAACGGAGCGTAGTTACGAGGCGTCCTGGACGCCATTGGTACACTGAGATTGGCTGGTGCGGGGAAAATAAAAACGCCGCCTCCGGCGATGGAGACGGCGTTGTTCCGCGTGTCGGAATATATGATGGCCGTCATTCCGCGGTGTGCACACCGCGGGACGACCGCGCCTTAGAACGTCAGCGCCTTGGCCTGCTTGACCTGCGGCAGGGCCTGCACCTTGGCGAGCAGGTCGGGCGGCACCGCGCCGTCGACCTCGACCAGCGCAATGGCATCGCTGCCGGGAGCGACGCGGCCGAGATGGAAGGTGGCGATGTTGATCTTGGCATCGCCGAGCAGGCTTGCGAACCTGCCGATGAAGCCCGGCTTGTCCTCGTTGGTGATGTAGATCATCGACTTGCCGAACTCGGCGTCGACCCGGATGCCCTTGACGTCGACGAGGCGCGGCTTGCCGTCGTGATAGACGGTGCCGGAGACCGAGCGCTCCTGACGTTCGGTCGCGACGGTCACGGTGATCAGGCTCTCATAGTCGCTCTGGGCCGCGCGCACGATCTCGTCGACGACCATGCCGCGCTCCTTGGCGACGACGGGCGCCGAGACGACGTTGACCTCGCCCAGCATCGGCCGCAGCAGGCCCGACAGCACCGCGGAGGTGATCGCCTTGATCTTCATCTCGGCGACGTGGCCCTCATAGGTGATCTCGACCTTGAGGATGCCTGACTCAGTGAGCTGGCCGGCGAACGAGCCGAGCTTCTCGGCGAGCGCGATGAACGGCTTCAGCTTCGGCGCTTCTTCCGCGGTGATCGAGGGGAAGTTGACAGCGTTCGAGATCGCGCCGGTCAAGAGGTAGTCCGACATCTGCTCGGCGACCTGGAGCGCGACGTTCTCCTGCGCTTCCGTGGTGGAGGCGCCGAGATGCGGGGTGCAGATCACGTTGGGATGGCCGAACAGCACGTTGGAGGTCGCAGGCTCCTCGACGAAGACGTCGAAGGCGGCACCCGCAATGTGCTTGGAGTTGAGCGCCTCGACCACGGCCTGCTCGTCGACGAGGCCGCCGCGGGCACAGTTGATCAGGCGCACGCCCTTCTTCATCTTGGCGATCGCGGCCGCGTCGATGATGTTCTTGGTCTTCTCGGTCAGCGGGGTGTGCAGCGTGATGAAGTCGGCGCGCTTGAGGAGATCGTCGAGATCGACCTTCTCGACGCCGATGTCCTTGGCGCGCTCGGGCGACAGGAACGGATCGAAGGCGACGACCTTCATGCGCAGGCCGAGCGCGCGGTCGGCGACGATCGAGCCGATATTGCCGCAGCCGACCACGCCGAGCACCTTGCCGGTGATCTCGACGCCCATGAAACGGTTCTTCTCCCACTTGCCGGCCTGGGTCGAGGCGTCGGCCTGCGGGATCTCGCGGGCGAGCGCCAGCATCAGGGTGATGGCGTGCTCGGCGGTCGTGATCGAATTGCCGAACGGCGTGTTCATCACGATGATGCCCTTGGCCGTGGCGGCGGGGATCTCGACATTGTCGACGCCGATGCCGGCGCGGCCGATCACCTTGAGGTTGGTTGCCTTCTCGAGGATCTTGGCGGTCGCCTTGGTCGCGGAGCGGATCGCAAGGCCGTCGTAATTGCCGATGATCTCGGCGAGCTTGTCCTTGTCCTTGCCGAGGTTGGGCTGGAAGTCGACCTCGACGCCGCGGTCCTTGAAGATCTGCACGGCGGCGGGCGAGAGTGCGTCGGAAATGAGAACTTTGGGTTTGGTCATGGGGATGTCTTCCTTCACACCCTCCCCTGGAGGGGGAGGGTCGGCGCGAAGCGCCGGGGTGGGGTGAAGCTGCAACAAAGAAAATTGCCGGTGCGCCGTGTGGAGAGATCACCCCACCCCGCCGCACCTGACGGTGCGTCGACCCTCCCCCTCCAGGGGAGGGTCAGAACATCACGCCGCCTTGGCGAGCGTGGCCTTGGTCTCGGCGAAGGCCCAGTCGATCCACTGCGTCAGCAACTCGACGTCCTTGGCTTCCACCGTGGCGCCGCACCAGATGCGCAAGCCCGCCGGCGCATCGCGGTAATAAGCGAAGTCGTAGCCGGCGCCTTCCTTCTCGACCAGCGCCACCAGCTTCTTGCTGAACTCCGCCTGCGCGTCGTCCGAGAGCGAGGTGATCGCGGGATCGGTGAACTTCAGGCACACCGAGGTGTTGGAGCGGATCGAAGCGTCCTTGGCGAGGAAGTCGATCCACGGCGTCTTCGCCTTCCAGTCGGCGAGCACCTTGGTATTGGCGTCGGCGCGCGCGATCAGCGCCTTGAGGCCGCCGATCGACTTGGCCCAGTTCAGCGCGTCGAGATAGTCCTCGACGCAGAGCATCGACGGCGTGTTGATGGTTTCGCCGACGAAGATGCCTTCGTTGAGCTTGCCGCCCTTGGTCATGCGGAAGATTTTTGGCAGCGGCCAGGCCGGCTTGTAGGTCTCGAGCCGCTCCACCGCGCGGGGCGACAGGATCAGCATGCCGTGCGCGGCTTCGCCGCCGAGCGCCTTCTGCCAGGAGAAGGTGACGACGTCGAGCTTGGCCCAGTCGAGAGCTTGCGCGAACGCGGCGGAGGTCGCGTCGCAGATGGTCAGGCCTTCGCGGGTCGCGCTGATCCAGTCGGCGTTCGGCACGCGCACGCCCGAGGTTGTGCCGTTCCAGGTGAAGACGACGTCGCTCTTGGGATCGACCTTGGAGAGGTCGGGAATCTCACCGTAAGCAGCGTTGAGCTTGGTGACGTCCTTCAGCTTCAATTCCTTGACGATATCGCTGACCCAGCCCTCGCCGAAGGATTCCCAGGCGAGCGTGGTGACGGGCCGCGCACCGAGCAGCGACCACAGCGCCATCTCGACCGCGCCGGTATCGGAGGCCGGCACGATGCCGATGCGATAATCGGCGGGCACTTCAAGCACTTCGCGCGTCAGATCGATCGCGAGCTTGAGCTTGGTCTTGCCGACCTTCGCGCGATGCGAGCGGCCGAGGGCTGCGTCCTTGAGATTTTGGGCGTTCCAGCCGGGGCGCTTGGCGCAGGGGCCGGAGGAGAAATGCGGCACGGTCGGCCGCGAAGCGGGCTTCGCTACAGTCATGATCTACCCTTCCAGATAGTAAGCCTCCCGTTGGGGGGAGGTGTCCCGCGGCGGCTGATACGGGAAACGGGAAGAGTCGTCAAGGAAGTTCGGGCGTCTCACGCTGGAGTGAAGGCGCCTCGGGGGCGATTTCCGGGGACTCGACGGCAGTGAGCGCATTCAGCAAGTCCGTGGCCTCGCTGATCAATTGCGCGGCACGGCGGCGGCTGCCGACTTTCAAAATGCACTTGTCGTTGGCCTGCACAACGTAGTCGTTGCCGACCTTGATCATGGAATAGCTTGTCATCGAAATCCCCGAACCGACCGAGCCCGGTGTCTGACGCTGCCTAGCACCGATCGTTCCCGCGTCCACGTGAACGACGGACGGGTAGTTTATCAGCTCTTAAGATGAACGAACGCACGCTCCGATTTCGCTGATCACGCAACGCTTGCGAGGTGTTGCCTCAAAAGCGGACAGTCATGCCGACATGGCTCGCTGTGAATCCCAGCCGCATGTAGAAGCGCTGCGCATCGACGCGCGTCTGATGCGTCAGCAGTTCGACCAGATTGCAGCCGCGCGCCTTCGCTTCCGCGATGGCCCATTGCACCAACTGCTCGCCGATGCCGCGGCTGCGACAATCAGTGGCAACGCGCACGTCTTCGAGCAGTCCGCGGATGCCGCCCTGCGAGCTGATGCCTGAGAGAACAGCGAGTTGCAGGCAGCCGACCACCCTGCCCTCGCTTTCAGCAACGACGAGCGTCAGATTTGGATCGCGCTCGACCCGCTCGAATGCCGCGTAGTAGGACGCAGGCAGCGGATCCTCCACGCGCTCGCGCGCGCGCCCGAGATGGTCATCGGCGAGCATCGCCACGATCGCCGGCACGTCCTCGCGGCGCGCGGGACGGATCGAGACGGACTTATCGTTCATACGGGAAACTCCAAAAAACTCAGCGCCAAGACTCAGCGCGAAGACTCAGCGCGAAGACTCAGCGCGACGCCGGCAGGCCGAGAAAGGCCTCGGCCTCGCCGATCCAGCGGCGGATGGCCGCATAGCGACCGAGATCGAAACCGCCTTCATGCGCGACGCGCGTATAGGCGAGCAGCGAGACGTCGGCGAGCGATACCATATCGCCGGCGAAGAAGCGGCCGGTGGCGAGATGCTGCTCCATGCGGTCGAGCGCCGCATAGCCGCGCTTGACCTTTTCAGGATCGAGCTCGGAGGCGTCCTTGCCGAGATAGACGATGAGGAAGCGGCACACGGCGATATAGGGCTCGTGGCTGTACTGCTCCCAGAACAGCCATTCGTCCATCTTCGCCGCAGCGAAAGCGTCACGCGGAATGAGGACGCTGTCGCGGGCGAGATAGCGGATGATGGCGTTGGACTGTGCCAGCGAGCGGCCGTCGTCGAAGGCGACGGTCGGCACCTGGCCGGCGGCGTTCATCTTGAGGAATTGCGGCGTGCGCGTCTCGCCCTTGCTTGTGTCGATCTCGATCCACTGATAGGGCAGCGCGAGCTTGTCGCAGACCCACTTCACCTTGAGACAATTGCCGGAATTGCTGTCGCCGTAGATCTTCATCGCTGCCGCCCCGCTGTCGGAACGACAGAGCATCAGGACGAAGCGAAGCTGTCAACAGGAAGCGGACCGCTCAGAACTTGTAGCCGAGGCCGAGGCGCGCGTTATTCAGCGTCACCTGCGTGTTCATGACGGGAGAGAATCTCACATATTCATATTCGACGCGCGCGAACAGGCCGTCCCAGATGCAGTATTCGAGACCGAGACCGGCGGTCCAACCCACTGCGAAATTATTGGTCCTGTGCTGCGTCTGGGTCTGCGATTGCGCCGGAACGGGGTTGGTCGGGCCGATGATCGTGATGACATTGCCGAACGCATCCGTGACCGTCGAGTCCTGCCGCAACGTCACGTTGCTCGTCACCGTGCGGGACACGTCCATGCGTCCGACGGCCGCTCCGGCGAACATGTAGGGCATGAAGCCGCCGCCGTCCCAGCCCATGCGCCCGCGCAACGTGATCATGTCCTTGACCTGTGCCGCAGCGGTACCGGTCAGTGTCACGCCATAGTTGTTGGTGATGCCCGGGGGGCGCGTTTCGCCGGCCGGGTTGACGATCATGAGCGAGTTCGAGCCCGACGTCGACGTCGCGAGATTGTTGAAATAGGTGTAGGTGCCCTCGAGGCTGAGGATGGCATCATACCATTGCCAGTTGCGGCCGATGAAACCACCGAAATTGGTGCCTTGCGTGTTGGTCTTGTTCATCAGCGACCACGTCGACGTCGGCTGCTGGAGAACGCTGTCGCGGAAGATGAAGTTGGTCAGCCCGACCACGCTCTGGCTGAAATCGCTGGCGTCGCTGGTGTAGCCGGCGTTGGCGCCGACATAGAAGCCGTCCCAGTTGCGGGACGTCTTCGACAGGCCGTCGGTGATGCCGCCGCGCAGGACCGGGAGATCCGGCATATCGGCCGCGTGTGCGGCAGACACCGTCCCCAACATCGCCGCCGCCAACAAAAGCCTACGCATCGCAACGCTCCAAATCGGACTCGAACTTTCGCCATGATCATGGCTCGTTAACCTTAACCAATGGTTGCCTCCGGCGATTTCGCCGCCGTCGGGCCATGAAAAATCCGCAAAGCAAAACGGCGCGGGATGATCCCGCGCCGTTAAGAGACGTTAAGCGATGGGCTTGAGGATCAGCCCTTGGTGACGAGCGGCTGCGGCACGTAGGCCGGCGGGCTGTTGAGATCCCAGCGCACGCCGAGCTTCAGATCGTGCGAGGTGAGCTCCTTGATCTTGATCGAGGTCGGGCCCGAAGCGCTGTTGTCGAACAGGCGGAAGTTGCCGGGCGCTGCGTCGCCGAGGTTCATGTAGCTGTAGGCCAGTTCGACGGTGAACCCGGGATTGACCTTGTAGGCGAGACCGGCGTGGGCGGCCCAGGCAAAGTTCCACTTACCGTTGTCGGCGAAGTAGGCGACGCTGTTGGACAGCGCGCCGCCGCTGAATGAAACGCCGTCGTCGCGGAAGCCGCTGATCTTGTTGTAGGAGCCGCCGACACCGGCGCCGATGAACGGGGTGATGCACCACCAGGTGCCGAGGTCAACATAGGCATTCGCCATGACGACCCACTCGGACTTGCTGCCGGTGTAGTTGTTGACGCCGACGAAGCCGGGTCCGAAGACGTTGTCGCTGCCGTGCAGGTTGGCCTTGCCACGGTACTGGCCGATCACGTCGGCGCGGAACCAGTTGTTGAAGCGATAGCCGACGCCGAGATCGAACAGCGGCGACGAGTCGAATCCGAGACCTTCCGTCGACTTCGTATAGCCGGCCGGCAGGGAGGCATCGATGCTCTTGGCGCGCTGGTTGGTCATGCCGACGTCGCCGCGGAGATACCAGCCGCCGAAGTCGGCGGGCGGAGCCGGCGGGGCGTACATGGGAGGCGGCGCCGCGATCGGCATATCGGCGGCAAACGCCATCGACGAGATCAGGGTTGCCGCACCCGCGGCAAGGAGAGACTTAACGCTACGCATTGGGCTTCGTCCTTATGGCCGGTGAGGCAAAATGCAGACGCCCCACGTTCTGGAAACTCACGACCCGGACGATGGCAGCAAATGTTTAAGCGCCACTTAACCCTAATTTTTAAGGTTGATTTTTTCTCACTGCACACGCGGATGCGGTGCGAGCGTTGCAAAAATGCAGCGCTCGGCGCTGCACGCCCGCCCCAATTGCTAACGATCGATGAAGCCGCAAGGCAGCAAGGAAAGGTTTGTTAACGCGCGGGCTGCTGCAGCTTGGGCAAGAAGACCGCCAAAAGTCCGATCGCCGGCAGGTACGCGCAGACCTGGTAGACGAACTCGATCGAGGTGTGATCGGCGAGCTTGCCGAGCACGGCGGCCCCAAGCCCTCCGATACCGAAGGCGACGCCGAAGAACACACCGGAGATCATGCCGAAGCGGTGTGGCACCAGCTCCTGCGCGAACACGATGATCGACGACGTCGTCGAGGAGATGATGAGGCCGATGATGACCGACAGCACCGCGCTGGCATAGAGCCCGGCATAAGGCAGCGCCAGCGTGAACGGCAGCGCGCCGAGGATCGAGATCCAGATCACGATCTTGCGGCCGAAGCGATCCCCCAAGGGGCCGCCGAAGAACGCGCCGACCGCGTTCGCCGCGAGGAAGATGAAGAGATAGATTTGCGCGGCCTGCGTCGACACGCCGAACCGGTCGATCAGATAGAAGATGTAGTAGCTCGACAGGCTCGATACGTAGAGCTGTTTTGAGAACAGCAGCGCCACCAGCACGAGAAGTGCAACGGCAACACGGCGCGAGCTCGGCGCGCCGGGCTGGGTGTGGACGGGCGCAACCTTCTTGGTCGTGATCTGCGGCGCGTACCAGCGCCCGATGCGCCAGAGCACGACGATCGCGAGGAACGCGATCGAGGAGAACCAGGCGATGCTGCCCTGCCCGAACGGCACCACGATCAGCGCGGCCAGCACCGGCCCCATCGACGTGCCGAAGCTGCCGCCGAGCTGGAACACCGATTGCGCAAAACCGTAGCGGCCGCCGGAGGCGAGCCGCGCGATGCGCGCGGATTCCGGATGAAACACCGCCGAGCCGAGGCCGACCAGCGCGGCGGCGGCGAGGATGATCAGATACTGGTGCGCGACGCTGAGCAGCAACAAGCCGAAGAAGGTCGAGGCCATGCCGATCGACAGCGAATAAGGCTGCGCCTTCTTGTCGGTGTAGTGCCCGACCACCGGCTGCAGCAGCGAGGCCGTGAACTGGAAGGCGAGCGTGATCATGCCGATCTGCGCGAAGTCGAGCGCGTAGGTGTCCTTCAGGATCGGATACACCGAGGCGATCAGCGACTGCATGGTGTCGTTGAGGAAGTGCGAGAAGCTGATGCCCGCCAGCACGACATAGGCCGGCCCCGCGCTCGGCTTGGCAACGGGCGCGACGTCGGCAACGACGACGGGCTCGGTCAGCGTTTCCTCTGAGACGACGACAGGCTTGTTCAATGCAGCGATCCCGGCAGGCGCGGCGAACCGCCGCATCCGCTCATTACGATGCGGCGCGCGGTGGAACCACCGCCAAACGCAAATGGCTGGGATGCGTGGGTCTTACCCTCTCCGCGAGTCCGATATCGTAGGGTGGACAAAGGCGCCCTTGCGCCGTGCCCACCATCTTTCCTATACGGCTCCAGAAGCGTGGGCACGCTGTCGCTTTGCCCACCCTACGATACTGCCCGTGGGGTGCGATCACGCCACCCCGCTGGTGCTTGAAAGACCTTACGCCGCAGCCTGGCCCAGCGCCGAGACGATGGTATCGACGACGTCCTCGACCAGATGGCGGTCCTCGCCTTCGCCCATGACGCGGATCACCGGCTCGGTGCCGGAGGAGCGGATCAGAAGGCGGCCGTGGCCGTTGAGGCGCTTCTCGCCGTCGGAGATCGCCGACTTGACGTCGGAATCGTCGAGCGGCTTCCCGCCCTTGTGGCGGACGTTCTTGAGGATCTGCGGCAGCGGATCGAAGCGGTGGCAGACCTCGGACACAGGACGGCGCAGCTTCTGCACCACGGCGAGCACCTGCAGGGCAGCGACAAAACCGTCGCCGGTGGTGGCGTAATCGGACAGGATGATGTGGCCGGACTGCTCGCCGCCGAGATTGTAGCCGCCGTTCAGCATCTGCTCGAGCACGTAGCGGTCGCCGACCGGCGTGCGCATGAGATCGAGCCCCTGCCCCTTGAGGAAGCGCTCGAGGCCGAGATTGGACATCACGGTGGCGACGATGCCGGGACGCGACAGCCGACCGTCTTCCTTCCAGCTCTGCGCGATCACCGCCAGCAGCTGGTCGCCGTCGACGACGTGGCCGCGCTCGTCGACCAGGATGACGCGATCGGCGTCACCGTCGAGCGCAATACCGATGTCGGCGCGCATCTCGCGCACCTTCTTCGACAGCGCTTCCGGCGAGGTCGAGCCGCAATCCTTGTTGATGTTGAAGCCGTCGGGCTCGACGCCGATCGGCACGACGTCGGCGCCAAGCTCCCACAGCGCTTCGGGTACCACCTTGTAGGCGGCGCCGTTGGCGCAATCGATCACGACGCGCAGGCCCTCGAGCGAGAGATCGCGCGGCAACGTGCGCTTGGCGAATTCGATGTAGCGGTCATGCACGCCGTCGATACGGCGGGCGCGGCCGAGGCTCGCACTCTGTGCGAGACGCTTGTCGATGGGCTCGTCGAGCAGCTGCTCGATCTGCCGCTCGACGTCGTCGGAGAGCTTGAAGCCCTGCGGCCCGAACAGCTTGATGCCGTTGTCCTCGAACAGATTGTGCGAGGCCGAGATCATCACGCCGAGATCGGCGCGCATCGACTTGGTCAGCATCGCAACCGCCGGCGTCGGCATCGGGCCGACCAGCAGCACGTCCATGCCGACCGAGGTGAAGCCCGCGACCATCGCGTATTCGATCATGTAGCCGGACAGGCGGGTGTCCTTGCCGATCACGACCCGGTGGCGGTGATCACCGCGCTGGAACGCAAGGCCTGCGGCCTGGCCGACCTTGAGCGCGAGCTCCGGCGTGATCAGTCCGTTGGCGCGGCCCCGAATCCCGTCCGTCCCGAAATATTTGCGACTCATATGGTCCCCCGAGCAACAACCAGGGATCCCCTCTACAACCACGGGCTGCCGAACAGGCCCCGCATCCCTGATTTGCTGAGGTCTTATAAAGCCATCGCGGCTAACTTGGCTTCAAAAAATATAATGAATCATTACGGAACCGGCGCCGCGGCCGCCTTGGTAACACATTGTTAACATTATAGTTCCGGTGTGACCAGCGGAAAGCAGGCGGAACTCGCCCTAATCCGAGCGCTTCACATGGCCGTCGCCGCGGCTCGGCGCCGGCTGGGTGACGTTGACGGGATCGGAGCCCGGAAAGGTCTCTTCCAGCCCCTCCTCCAGCGCGTCCTCGAGATCCTGCTTCTCCTTGATCTCTTCCGGCGAAGGTCTCGCGTGCGGCTTCGTCATGGCGGCCTCCTCTCAAACGATTTGGCTGTGCATCCAACCATGCTAGATGACCCCTCGATCTTCCGATGCAAGACTCTTGGGTAAAGACGGGCCGGGAAACGTTCATGAAGCACATCACCTGTATCGACGATCTTCGGGCGCTGCATAAGCGCCGCGTGCCGAAGGCCTTCTTCGACTATTGCGACCGCGGCTCCTATGCCGAGGAAACGCTGCGCGCCAACCGCGAGGACATGCAGGCGATCAAGTTCCGCCAGCGCATCCTGGTCGACGTCTCCAAGCGCGACACCTCGACCACGATCCTCGGCGAGCCCTCGACCATGCCGCTGATCCTCGCGCCCGTCGGCCTGCTCGGCATGCAGCATGGCGACGGCGAAATCTACGCCTGCCGCGCCGCGCAGGCCGCCGGTATCCCGTTCACGCAATCGACCATGTCGATCTGCTCGATCGAGGACATCGCTGCCAATGTCGAGAAGCCGTTCTGGTTCCAGCTCTACGTGATGAAGGACCGCGGCTTCATCAAGGAACTGATTCAGCGCGCGGCAGCAGCCAAGTGCAGCGCGCTCGTGCTCACCGTCGACCTGCAGGTGATCGGCCAGCGCCACGCCGACATCAAGAACGGCATGACGGTGCCGCCCGAATGGTCGCTGTCGAAGCTGCTGGATTTCGCCAGCAAGCCCGCCTGGGTCTCCGGCGTGCTGCAGGGCAAGCGCCGCACCTTCGGCAACATCGCCGGCCACGTGAAGAACACCGAGGATCTCAACCGCCTCGCCGAGTGGACGGCGTCGCAGTTCGATACGTCCTTGAACTGGAAGGACGTCGAGTGGGTCCGCAGCATCTGGCCGGGCAAGCTCGTCATCAAGGGCATTCTCGACGTCGAGGACGCCGAGGAAGCCGCCAAGACCGGCGCACAGGCCCTCGTCGTCTCCAACCATGGCGGCCGTCAGCTCGACGGCGCGCCGTCCTCGATCGAGGTGCTGCCGGAGATCGCGGACGCTGTCGGCGACAAGATGGAGATCATGTTCGACGGCGGCATCCGCTCCGGCCAGGACGTGATGCGCGCGCTCGCGCTCGGCGCAAAGTCCTGCATGATCGGCCGCGCCTATGCCTACGGCCTCGGTGCCGGCGGCCAGGCCGGCGTCGCCAAGGCGATCGACATCATCCAGAAGGAGCTGCTCACCACCATGGGCCTGTGCGGCGTCAACCGGATCGACGAGATCGACGATCACGTGATTGCGGTGTAGCCGCAGCGGCAGTGCCGTAGGGTGGGCAAAGCGAAGCGTGCCCACCAATGTCCGTAACACGCAAGAAGACGTGGGCACGGCGCAAGTGCGCCTTTGCCCACCCTACGGGTTCTCGACGTGACGGAATGCCGTCGCCACAAACTCCGCTGTCGTCCCGGACAAGCGCAGCTTCCGACAACGCGCAGCGTTGTCGGAAGCTGCGCGCTGATCCGGGACCCATAACCACCGGCGGGTGTGGTTTACGGGGACTCGGAGTGACCCGCTTCGCTTAGGGCGCGCTTGTCCGGGACGACAGCTGAGATTGTGGAGACAGTGTCCCGCCTCACATCGGCGGCGTAATCCCATCCCGCCCGACATTCACCCGGTTGGCCTCCAGCGACCCATCCTCCTTTTTCGCTGCGCCGAAGATGATCAGCCTGGCGCCCGGCTTCACGTCCGACTTGTCGGTGGCGACGAAGGTGACGATGGGCGTATCCGGCGGCACCACGACTTTCTTCTCGCCGTCCTTGTATTTCAACGTGATGTTCTGGCCGTCGGTGCCCTTCACCGTCTGCGCCACGGTGGCGTTGGTCATGGTCGAGTTGGCGCGGGCATCCCAGGGGCGGAAGCCTTCGGCGGCGCCGCGCTGGTTCTCGGGGAAGATGTGCACCGCGATCGCCTTCTGGGTGCCGTCGGGCTCGGGCATGGCGGTGACGCCGATATAGGAGCCTTCCTTGATCTCCGACAGCTCGGTCTTGACCACGGCGAAGACGGCGACATTGTCGGTCATCTTCACCTTCACATCGCTGCCCTCGCGGGTCTTGATGCCGAGCAGGTTGCCGTCGACGCTCTCGATGGTGCCGCGGATGCGCACCGTCGGCGCCTGCTGCGCCAAGGCGATCGAAGCAAAGGCAACGGCGAAGAACGCCGCGAGCGAAGGCGATTTCGACATGGTGTTTCTCCGGGGAGTTGGCTGGACCGGGAATAAACACCGCGCGTGCCGTCCTATTCCAACGGTCCGTAGCCCGGATGGAGCGCAGCGCAATCCGGGACAGACGTACCGCGGAGAAGGTCCCGGATTTCGCTACGCTCCATCCGGGCTACGAAGGGCGCATCACATCGGCGGGGTCAGACCATTGAGGCCGACGCTGACGCGGTTGGTCTCGAACGAGCCGTCCGGCAGCTGCTTCATGAAGGCGATCACCTTGGCGCCGGGCTTCAGCTCGCCCTTGTCACCGGGCACGAAGGTCACGACCGGCGTGTTGTCGGGAACAAACACCTTCTTCTCGCCGTCCTTGTACTTGACCAAGAGCGTATGGCCGTCATTGCCGACCACGCTCTCCGACACCGTCGCATTGGTCATGCTGGAATTCGGCTTGAGATCGTAGGGCCGCGAGCCTTCGCCGGTGCCGCGCATGCTCTCGGGAAACACGTGGACCTCGACCGCGTTCTGGCCGCCGTCCGGTCCCGGCACGGTGGTGGCGCCGACGAAGGATCCGACCTTGATGTCGGCGAGTGAAATCTTTGTAATTCCCGACACGCTGACGTCAGGGGCGATACGCAGCTTGACGTCCTCGCCGCTGCGCGACTTGACCTGCATGGTGTCGCCGCTGACGCTTTCGATGGTGCCGCGCACGCGCGTCGGCACCGGCGCCTTCTGCGCGACGGCCGCAAGAGTCGAGACGGTTACCATCGCGACGGCGACGAGCGGGCGTATCAAGGTTGTACGTTGAATAGTCATGACGGTCTCCGATTGTCCCACGGGGATAGAACTCCGGAGGTGGTGTGCTATTCGCCGTTACCCTCTCAAGTCTTTGTGAGATCGGCCTCGACCAGCGCCCGCAGCTCAGGCGTGACTTGCGGCCTGCGGCCAAACCACAGCTCGAAACCGCGCACCGCCTGGTGCAGCAGCATGCCGAGCCCGTCGGCGGTCTTCAGCCCGCGCGCCTGCGCGGCGGCCAGCAACGGCGTCACCAGGGGAACGTAGACGAGATCGGCAATGACGGCTTCTTGCGGCAGGCGTGACACGTCGACGTCGAGTGACGGCTGGCCGTGCATCCCGAGCGAGGTCGTGTTGACGAGAAGTCTTGCGCGCGGCAGCACGTCGCCGATCGCGTCCCACGTCACAGGCTGCACGTTCGGACCGAACTGTCCTGCAAGCGTCTCGGCCCGCGCGATGGTGCGGTTGGCGAGATGGATGCGCTTGATGCCGCGCTCGCGCAGGCCGAACACAACCGCGCGGGAGGAACCGCCGGCGCCAAGCACCAGCGCTTCTTCCGCCTTGTCCCAGCCGGGCGCGCTGGCATCGAGATTGCCGATGAAACCTTCGACGTCGGTGTTGGTCGAGCGCAGCTCGCCGTCTTCGAACCACAGCGTGTTGGCGGCGCCGACGGCCCGCGCGCGCGCGTCAGGTGTCGAGAGCCCGAGCACGGCCTCCTTGTGCGGGATGGTGACGTTGGCGCCGACAAAGCCGCGCAGCGACAGGCGCAGCACGAAATCGCGCAAATCCTCGGGCGGAACCGCCTCGATGACGTAGCCGCCTTCAATGCCGAGCGTACGCAGCCAGTAACGATGGATCAGCGGCGAGCGCGAATGCGCGGCCGGCCATCCGATCAGGCAGGCTGCGGGAGCCTTGGTCACGGTCGTCCTTCCCCTCAGTCGTTTCCGTGACGATCCATTTCGCGTCCCGCGGGCGCTGTCAAGCGCGCGGGAGCCGCATCGCGGCGCAGCAGCAGGAGACGATCAAATCACCCTGAGCGAGACGTGCGCGCCGTCAGCCCGCCGCGGGCTTGTCGGCCGCTCGACTCTTGATGTCGGCGACGGCGCGCTCGAGGCTCGTGCGATAGCGCGCGCGCGGCGGCGTCACGCCATGGGTCAGCAGCGCGCGACGGACGGCGGGCGAGGCGCCGGTGATGAACAGGCGGATGCCCTGGCGGTGGGCCTTGGCGGCGACCCGCCCGAGCACGTTCGCCGCCGTCGAGTCCAGGAACGGCACCGCGGCGAAATCGACCACGAAGGCCTTGCGCTTGTCGGCGATGCCGTCGAGCACGCCGCCGATCGCCGAGGCCGCGCCGAAGAAGAACGCGCCGGTGATGCGATAGACCAGCACGTCGCGATCGACCGCAAGCGCGGGGTCGTAAGGCACGCGCTCGCCATTGCCGTCGTCGGGACGGTCGCCCGGCACCAGCGGGGAGCGTTCCTCGATGCCGGTCATCTCCGCCATGCGGTGGATGAAAAGCACTGCGCCGAGCGCGAAGCCGACCAAAATGCCTTCGGTGAGATCGCGGAAGATCGTGAGCAGGAAGGTCGCGAGCAGCACCACGGCATCGCCCCAGGAGGAGCGCAGGAGCGTGGCGAATTCCTGCTTCTCCGCCATGGTCCAGGCGACCACCACGAGCACCGCGGCGAGCGCGGCGAGCGGGATGTAACTGGCGAGGGGCGCAGCGATCAGCATGAACAGCAGCAGGAAGACCGAGTGCAGCATGCCCGCCAGCGGCCCGCGCGCGCCGGCGCGGATGTTGGTGGCCGTGCGCGCGATCAGGCCGGTGACGCAGATGCCGCCGAACAGCGCCGAGCCGATATTGGCCGCGCCTTGCGCCACCAGCTCGCAATTGGAGCGGTGACGGCGTCCGGTCATGCCGTCAGCCACCACCGCCGACAGCAGCGATTCGATTGCCGCCAGCAGCGCAAAGGAAATCGCGTCGGGGAGCACCGCTTTCGCCTTCTCCAGCGAGAACACGGGGAGTGCCGGCGAGGGCAATTCGCGCGGAATGCCGCCGAAGCGCGAGCCGATGGTCTCGACCGGCAGCGAGAACGCCGCGCATGCGACGGCCGCGAACACGACCGCGATCAGGATGCCGGGCCAGGACGGCCGCCAGACCCGCAAGGCCGCGATGATGGCGATGCTTCCGAGCGCAACGACAACCGCCGACGGATTGACGGTGTGGAGGCCGCTCGCGAGCGCGGCGAGCTTTGGCACGAACTCGCTGGGCTCCTTGCCCGCCAGCGTTATCCCTGAGAGATCGCGGAGCTGGCTCGCAAAAATGATCACCGCGATGCCGGCGGTGAAGCCGACCGTCACCGGATAGGGAATGAACTTGATGTAGGTGCCGACGCGCAGGAGCCCTGCGGCGATCAGGAACAGGCCCGCCATCATGGTGGCGAGGATCACGCCGTCGACGCCGTGCCGCTCCGCGGTCACCGCGACCAAGACGATGAAGGCACCCGCAGGACCGCCGATCTGGAAGCGGCTGCCCCCGAGCAGCGACACGATGAAACCGCCGACGACGGCGGTGTAGAGGCCGCGGTCCGGCGTCACGCCCGAGGCGATCGCGATCGCCATCGACAGCGGCAGCGCGACGATCGCGACCGTCAGGCCCGCGAACACGTCGGCGCGAAAGTCCGCGATGCCGTAGCCTTCACGCCAGACGGTGACGAGCTTTGGCAGGTAGAGTTCGGTGAAGGTCGGCCTGCGAAGCTGGTGCAGCCGGCTTGCGTGATCGCTGGTGATGCTCATGCCCCGAAGTGCTCCGCTGCCCACAACGCTCCGATGCATCGTGCGGCCGCGTGCGTCGGCGCGACGGTGCGTTAGTTCAAACTGCTCGAGGCATGATCATCACGAGATCACGCCCCGACCCGACGCGGCGGCCCCGGCTCCTTCAGCCGAACGCCGCGCCCGCCGCTGTCGCTGCGCGCCTGCTCGCCGATCAGCTCGACGCCGGCCCGGTCGAACGCCTCGACCACCCTCATCAAGGTCTCGACCACGCCGCGCACATTGCCGGTCGAGGCCTCCATCCGCTGGATGGTCGGCAGCGACACGCCGGCGAGCTCGGCCAGGGTTTTCTGGTCGATGCCGAGCAGCGCACGGGCGGCCCGCATCTGGAACGAGGTGATCACCTTGGCCTCACGTATCAGGAGTTATAAGTGATATCTTGCACATATACAATGATGTAAAATACATCATTTGTGGGCGAATGCAAGAGACTGCCTGTCTGTCTTCTCCGTCATTGCGAGGAGCTCTTGCGACGAAGCAATCCAGACCTCCTCGGAGACAGTCTGGATTGCTTCGCTGCGCTCGCAATGACGGTAGGGAGGAGAGCGCGAGAGTCCAACGTTCACCGCACGTGTGAGAACAGCCCCTCACCCCTCCCTGTCCCCGTAAGAACGGGGAGAGGGAGTGAGAGAGGCGTACGTCCCTCACTGCGCGAGAGACAGATTCACGCCGCGTGCTGATGCGCGGCGATGATCTGGTCGGCGGCGCGGCCCGTGACTTCGGCCATGTGGTCGAACTGGCGGGTGAAGCTGCCGGCGCCTGCTGTCGCGGAACGCAGCTCGACGATGAGCTCGCCGATCTCGGCTTCCGGCATCATGGCGCGGACGCAGTCCCAGCCGCTCCAGCCGTCGCGGGTGTCGAAGCCGAGGATCTGGCCGCGCCGCGCCGACAGGATCGCGTTGATCTTGGCGGTGGCATCGGTCGGACAGACGATCTCGACCACGTGGATCGGCTCCAGCAGCACCGGCTGGCATTGCGGCAGGCCTTCGTTGAGCCCGACCCGCGCTGCCGTGCGGAAGGCGAGATCGGAGCTATCGACGCTGTGATAGGAGCCGTCGGTCAGCGTCACCTGCACGTCGGTGACGGGAAAGCCGAGCGGACCGCGCGTGAGGCCATCGACGACGCCCTCCTCCACCGCCGGGATGTAGTTGCGCGGCACCGCGCCGCCCACCACCTTCTCGGCGAACTTGAAGCCGTCGCCGCGCGGCAGCGGCTTGATGTCGAGCACGACATCGCCGAACTGACCGTGGCCGCCGGACTGCTTCTTGTGACGACCCCGCTGGGTAATCGGCTTGCGGATGGTCTCCTGGTAGCCGATCGCGGGCGGATGCGAGGTGACCTTGACGCCGAAGCGATCGCGCAAGCGCTCGCTGGCGACGCGCAGGTGCATCTCGCCCTGGCCCCACAGCACGGTGTCGTGGGTCTTGGGATTCTGCACGATCAGGAGCGAAGGATCCTCCTCGTGCAGCCGCGTCAGCGCCTGGCCGAGCTTGACGTCGTCCTTGCGGTCGGTGGCCGCAACCGAGATCGCGAGCACGGCCGATGTCGGCTCCGCCGTGACCAGCGCCTCCGGCTGCGTCTTGCCGCTCGAGACCATGTCGCCGGTCTTGACCGGATCGAGCTTGGCGAGCGCCACGGTGTCACCGGCTTCCGCCGAGGCACGCTTGGTGTCGTAGGCGCCGTTGACGGCGAGGATGCCGGAGATGCGCCCCGCGCCGCCGGAGGAAGATTGCAGCGTGGCGCCGTCGTCGAGATGGCCGGCGACGAGCCGCGTCAGCGACAGCTTTCCGCCGTGCTGCGAATGCAGCGTCTTGAAGACGTAGCCGAGCGCGTCCTTGCTCTCGGGCGCACCGAGGCGCTTGGCGGTCTCGGCGATGCCGGGCGCCTCGTGGCGCAGCGCCTTCATCAGGCGCAGCACGCCGTTTTCGCGCGCGGCAGCACCGATCAGCACCGGGCAGATCAGCCCTTCGCGCAGTTCGCGGGCGAGATCGTCGAACACGGCATCGCGGGGCGGCTGGATGTCCTCCAGCAACTGCTCCATCAGGGCGTCGTCGTGATCGGCGAGCTTCTCCAGCATCGAGAAGCGGGCTTCCTTCTCGCGGTCGAGATCGCCGCCTTCGAGCGCGACCACCTCGGAGGCCTTGTGCTCGCGATAGATGAAGGCGCGCTCCAGCGCGAGATCGACGAAGCCCTCGATCAGCTCGCCCTTCCAGATCGGGATCTGGCGCAGCACCAGCGGCACGCGGGAGGCGGGCTGCAGCATCGCGAGGGTCTCGCGGATGCGCTGATTGGCGCGGTCGATCTTGTTGAGGAACAGGAAACGCGGGATCTTCAGCTCCTCCAGCTCGCGCAGGATGATCTGAAGTTGCGGCAGCTTCTTCTCGTCGGCCTCGCAGACCACGATGGCGGCATCGACCGCGGGCAGCGCGGCGCGCATGTCGTGGGCGAACTCGACGGAACCGGGACAATCCAGGAAGGTGTAGCTGTCGCCCATGAAACTCGTGGTGGCGGCAGTGAGGCCGACGGTCATCTTGTGATGACGGGCCTCCGGGGAGGCGTCGCCGACGGAAGTTCCGGCGTCGACACTGCCGGCGCGCGGGATTGCGCCCGTTCGCGCCAATATTGCTTCAAGAAGTGTGGTTTTACCGCTTTGGAAAGGGCCCACCAGCGCGATGCACCGTGGACCTCGGGGACTTCTGACGTCTTGTCCCATTTCGCCGCCTCCTTTGTGTGGAGCTCGGCCCATGATTGGGTCGGCAAACGCAGATGCTCTGCCCGTCCCTCAGATTTGGCAAGCATCAAACGTCGCTGCGGTGCGTCGTCCGTAAAATCGCGCCGCTTCGCGCGGCGCGATCACACGCAAAAGTGTTAACGGCCCGGACGCAGTTCCAGGCTTTCGAGACCGGCGGCGACGCTGAGGCCGACCTGGCCCTGCACGCTGAGCGGCTGGAGCGCGATCGAGTTGTTGGAGCCGCCGATCAGCACGTTGCCGCCGACGCCGACGCCGAGCGCGGCGCTGCCCTGCGCGCCAGCATAATTGCCGGAGAGGTCGCCGGGACCGAGCCGGTCGACCGGCGCGAACACGCCCCAGGCCAGCGTGGTCTCCTGGGTGATGCCGATGTCGAGGCCCACTTTCCGGATCGTCGCGACATAGCGGTCGTCAGGCAAGCCGTCGGCGCGCAGCACGCATCCGAGATTGGTCACCGATCCCACGATGAAGCCGACGCTGGCGCCGCCGCGGCATTCGAGCACGCCGACCCGGACCATCCGCTGCTGCTGCGCGCTGCCGCCGGTGACCGAGGCAACGAGGCTCGTGGCGACGAGCCCGGCGAAGATGAACGAACGGCGCATGAATGTCTCCGGCGATGAATAGGATGCGAGCAGGAAGGACGCGGCACACGCCGCGCGATGGTCTATGCCACAAGAGCCGCGGTGGTGCCAGATAGCGCGCGACCAGAAGCGTGCAAACAATAAAAAGGCCCGCACGAAGCGGGCCTTTTCAATTCGCACTGTCTTCGGCTCAGCGCAGATTGCCGCAGAAGCGCTGGATGCGCTTGCAGGCGTCTTCGAGGTCGGAGGTCTTGGTCGCGTAGGAGATGCGGAAGGCCGGGCCGAGGCCGAAGGCCGAACCCTGCACCACGGCGACGCCTTCGGTCTCCAAGAGCTCGGTGACGAACTGCTCGTCGTTCGAGATCACGTTGCCCGACGGCGCCTTCTTGCCGATCGTGCCGGCGCAGGACGGATAGACGTAGAACGCACCCTCGGGACGCGGGCACTCGATGCCGTTCGCCTGGTTGAGCATGGAGACGACGAGGTCGCGGCGCTCCTTGAACACCTTATTGTTGGCGGGGATGAAGTCCTGCGGACCGTTCAGCGCTTCCACCGAGGCCCACTGCGCGATCGAGCACGGGTTCGAGGTCGACTGCGACTGGATGGTCGACATCGCCTTGATGAGCTGGGCCGGGCCGCCGGCATAGCCGATGCGCCAGCCGGTCATGCAATAGGCCTTCGACACGCCGTTCACCGTGAGCGTGCGGTCGTAGAGGCTGGGCTCGACCTGCGCGACCGTGGTGAACTGGAAATCGTCATAGACGAGGTGCTCGTACATGTCGTCGGTCATCACCCACACATGCGGATGCTTGACCAGCACGTCGGTGAGCGCCTTCAGCTCGGCCTTGGTGTAGGCAGCTCCCGTCGGGTTCGACGGCGAGCACAGGATCACCCATTTGGTCTTCGGCGTGATCGCGCGCTCGAGCGCCTCGGCCCCGAGCTTGAAGCCGGTCGCGGCGGTGCAGACCACCGGCACCGGCTCGCCGCCGGCGAGCGCCACCATTTCAGGGTAGCTGACCCAATAGGGTGCGGGGATGATCACCTCGTCGCCCGGATTGATGGTCGCCATCAGCGCGTTGTAGAGCACCTGCTTGCCGCCGGTGCCGACGATGATCTGGTTCGGCTTGTAGACGACGCCGTTCTCGCGCTGAAACTTCGCGATGATGGCTTCCTTCAGCTCGGGGATGCCGTCGACCGCGGTGTACTTGGTCTTGCCGGCCTCGATGGCGCGGATCGCCGCGAGCTTGATGTTGGCGGGCGTGTCGAAGTCGGGCTCGCCGGCACCGAGGCCGATGACGTTGCGGCCCGCCGCTTTCAGCGCGCGTGCTTTATCCGTGACCGCGATGGTCGCGGACGGCTTCACACGGTCGAGCGCAGCGGCAAGGAAGGACATCGTCATCTCCTGACAAGCGTCGTGAACCCTTTGGCCTCACGACTCTGATTGTGGGAATGGAGCTACCCTAAAACGTGTGCCGCTGCACCGCAAGAAACTTCGGCCCGATCCCGCAAAAGTTTACGAATTTCGCCGCTTCGAGGCGCAATTTCCCGCAATTTTCCGTAACTTTGCCGCGCAAACCCCTCATATCCGGCAAGGCTTGTCCTCGGAGCAATTTCAGGCCGTTCGGGCGCCAAGAACCGACCGCGAGGCTGACGTTTTTCGAGGACGTCCGGGAGCCTTCAGCCGAGCGTCGACACCCGGCTCGATCACGGCCGCTCAACGGCTCGCTCGATGCGAGGCGCAACGCGTCCAAGCGTTGACGCAAGCGTGATCTTGATTTGCGGCGTCGCGCGGAAAAGATCTTCCGCGGCATTGCAGTGCGGTAGGGTTTTCGAGTTTTTCTATTGGCCGGCTCTTGCGGCGGATTCGCATCGGCATCATTGTTTAGCCGCGGCGCGTGGGCAGGACGCGTCGCACTTCCCCGTCCAAGGTTTAGAACTCTCAGAATGTACAAGCTCTATTCGATGCAACGCTCCGGCAACAGCTACAAGGTCCGCCTTGCGCTGGCGCTGTTGAACGTACCTTACGAAGCGGTGGAGGTGGACATTCTGCGCGGCGAAAGCCGCACGCCGGACTTCCTGTCCAAGAACCCGTCGGGCCAGGTGCCGCTGCTCGAGGTCGGCGAGGACCGCTTTCTCGCCGAGTCCAACGCCATCCTCTGGTACGTCGCCGTCGGCACGCCGCTCGCACCGGAGAACCGCATCGACCGCGCCGAGGCGCTGCAATGGATGTTCTTCGAGCAGCACGCGCTCGAGCCGAATATCGGCGCCGCCTATTTCTGGCTATCGCTGGTGAAGGGCGGCCGCGACCTGCAGACCCACGCGCTGGAGGACTGGATGGAGCGCGGCTATGGCGCGCTCCAGGTGATGGAGAACCACCTCAAGACCAGCCCCTACTTCGCCGCCCGCCAGCTCACGGTCGCCGACATCGCGCTCTACGGCTACACCCACCTCGCCGATCGCTGCGACTTCGACCTCGAGGCCTTCCCGGCGATCCGGGACTGGCTCAACCGCGTCGAGGCCGCCCCCGGCTTCGTGTCGATGGACTGGCGTCCGGCCGACATCGACGACCCCGCCAGCATCGCGGCGGGGGCCTGAAAATTGGTGCAGCGCTGGGGAATAGCGGGCACAGCGTTAATCTTTGCCGCAATCCCGCCATCTTTGCCGCGGCAGCTGCCGCAATATTGCCGGTTGAAATGGTGAAATTATTCGGCGTCGCGGGTGATTCGCTCGCACGTTGAAGGATTTAGACCATGACTCGGGCGTCCGGCACGGCAGGCTTTCAGGGCCAACCCGCTACCGTTTCGTCTTCCCGGCTGACCAATGCGGTCGCGGCCTCGCTTGCCGTCGCTGCGCTTTCGCTGTGCCTGATCGTCACCCTGACAGTGCTGTCGACCAAGGCGACCATGGCGATGGGCCTGCCGGTCTGATTCCCGTTTCATCCTGGACTCGCCTTCAAGGTGCCGCGCGGCCCGCGCTGACCGGCATCGCGACGGGACGTCGATGAAATCACCTGTGGTCGTCGTTGCAATTACCCTGACCGCGGCCATCCTGGTCGCGGCATCGCTGTTGATTTTCACCGGCATGCGCAAGAGCTCGGGCACCTCGACGCTGAATGCGCCGGCGTTGCAGCAGCGCGTCAGGCATTCGCATTTGGTCTAAAATCATCCGAAATCTTGGCGCGCCCGCGCAAGCCGCCCTTAAGCACTCCGCACGATTCCTCACCGCGCCGGCGCAACAATCGGTCAGTGTTGCGGCGTTCCCTCGTTCAGGGAGGAACGAGACAGGCCATGCGGTCCGGATGGCGCGCAATCTGCGGCCCGATGCTGACGGTAGCGATCACGCTGCTGGCGATCCTGCTCGATCGCTCCATTCACATTCCCTCGCCTGCCCCACTTTTCGTCTGCGTCGTCGCACTTGCCGGCGCGCTGGCGGGTTTCGCCTCCGCCATGGCCAGCGCGGCCCTCGCGGTCGCCGGCGCGGCGCTGTTCTTCGCCGGCCATCGCGCCGTGCCCTTCCATGCCAGCGCGGACTTGGTCGGCCTGCTCGCGGTGACGGCCTTCGGCACCGCAGGCATCACCGGCCTGATGCGCGAGCGGCTGCTCGCCGCCTTCGCCACCGAGCGCCAGAGCCACGCCACCGCCGCGCGGCTGTCGGCCGCACTCGACCAGGTCGACATCGGCATCGTGCTGCTCGACACGGAGACGCGGGCCGAATTCATCAACCGCGCCTTCCGCGATTATTTTGCGGTGCCGGACGACATCGCCGACGGCAAGCCGCCCTTCATCGCGCTGATGTATCACAGCCGCGACACCGGCGCGTTCGAACTGCCCGAGGACGAGCTCGGCACCTTCATCGCACAGCGCATGGAGATGGTGCGGATCGGCGATGCGACGCCGATCAACATCAAATTGCGCAATGGCGAGGTGCTGCGCTTCGTCTGCGCCGCGCTGCCCGACGGCGGGCGCATGCTGAGCTACACGCCGGTTACCGACCTCGTGCGCCACACCGATGCGCCGGCGCGCGCCGACTACTACCGCTCGCTGCGCGATCCCCAGAGCCGCAAGCTGATCCGGTATCTGCGCGTCGCGGAGTGATGTTGCTTCAGCGTGCGAACATCAAATGCCGGCGCCCGCGGAAGCAGCCCCTCACCCCACCCTCTCCCCGCAAGAGCGGGGCGAGGGAGCGAAAGACCGGTGCGTCCCTCACTCAAACAAGCATTTGCTGTCTTAACCTCTCCCCGCCCTTCCGCGGGGAGAGGTCGGATTGCCCCGGCGACGCGAAGCATCGTCCGGCCCAATCCGGGTGAGGGGCATGGCACACTGTCGCCATGACTGCATGCCCCTCCGACTCCCAAGATAATTGATCGCCTTGCCCTTCATCACGTATGAAGGACGCTTCATCGATCGCGGAATTCTCACATGTCGCTCATCATTCGCTCCGTCACGAGGCAGGACTACGATCAATGGCTCCCGCTCTGGGACGGCTACAACGCTTTCTACGGCCGCTCGGGCCCGACCGCGCTTGCAGGTGAGATCACGAAGATGACGTGGCAGCGCTTCTTCGATGCCTATGAGCCGGTGCACGCGCTGGTCGCCGAAAGCGACGGCAAGCTGCTCGGACTGACGCACTATCTGTTCCATCGCAGCACCACCGCGATCGAGCCATCCTGCTATCTGCAGGACCTGTTCACGCTCGAAGCCGCCCGCGGCAAGGGCGTCGGCTCGGCGCTGATCCATGGGGTGTATGAGCGGGCGAAACTGGCGGGTTCGCCGCGGGTCTACTGGCAGACGCACGAGACCAACGTCACGGCGCAGAGCCTGTACGACAAGGTCGCGGAGCGCTCCGGCTTCATCGTCTATCGCAAGCTGTTCTGATCCCCGCGCACAGCCTGTGGATAACTTGGCCTGTCACCGGCGCGTAACATAGCGGGACTACGCTGCACCTGCGTCTGATCAGGCCCCCCGTCACCGATCAAGCGCCCCAAAGCGGTCCCCGTCAGTCGCCGCGTCTGACAGGGGCCGCATTTTTTGTGCGCGCTGCCGGCATGGCAGCAGCGCGGCGGGCAGCTTGCTGCTGCGGCACACGGCGGTCAGAATGCCCGCCGCTCATCTCCGACAGGATCTTTCATGGAAATTCGCAATCTCGGCGCCTCCGGCCTTCGCGTGTCCGCGGTCGGGCTCGGCTGCAACAATTTCGGCCAGCGCACCGACCTCGAGACCTCGCGCAAGGTCATCCATCGCGCGCTCGACCTCGGCATCACGCTGTTCGACACCGCCGACATCTATTCGAACATGGGCGGCTCGGAGACCGTGCTCGGCACCGTGCTGGGCGATCGCCGCAAGGACATCGTGCTGGCGACGAAATACGCCAAGCCCATGGCCGAGGACGGCACCAAGCAGGGCGCCTCGCGCCGCTACATCATGGAGGCCGTGGAAGCGAGCCTGAAGCGACTGAAGACCGATTACATCGATCTCTATCAGCAGCACGATTACGACCCGCTGACGCCGATCGAGGAGAGCCTGCGTGCGCTGGACGATCTGGTCCGCCAGGGCAAGGTCCGCTACATCGGCAATTCGAATTTTCCGGCCTGGCGGATCGCGGAAGCGGAGTACGTCGCGCGCGCGATGAATGTCAGCCGCTTCGTCTCCTGCCAGGACGAATATTCCCTGCTCGTGCGCGACATCGAGAAGGACCTTCTGCCGGCCGCGACGGAATACAAGCTCGGCCTGTTGCCGTTCTTCCCGCTCGCGAGCGGGCTCTTGACGGGCAAATACAGGAAAGGCGAAGCCGCGCCTGCCGACACCCGCTTCGGCAAGGTGCCGCGGCTGCGCGACCGCTACGTCACGCCGCGCAACGAGGACATCGTCGAGAAGCTCCAGGCCTTTGCGCAAGCGCGCGGCCACAGCATGCTCGAGCTCGCCTTCTCCTGGCTCGCGGCGCGCCCGCAAGTCTCGAGCGTGATCGCCGGTGCCACCCGCGTCGAGCAGATCGAGGAGAACGTCAAGGCGATCGCCTGGAAGCTCAGCGCCGACGAGATGGCCGAGATCGACAGGATCACGCTGGGCTGATTGCTTGCGGCGCGGCGCGCTACTTCGCGCCGCGTCCCACCGTCTGCATCACCTCAAAGCCCTCGAACTGGGGATGACCGAGATAAAGCGGCTTGTTGTCGCCGGCCCGGTGATGCGCGGCGCGAAACGCCTCGGACTTGGTCCAGGCCTCGAACGCGGCATGGTTCGCCCACACCGTGTGCGAGGCGTAGAGCGTGTGATCCTCGAGCTCGGGGCCACGCAGCAGATGGAATTCGACGAAGCCCGGCACCTTGTCCAGATGCGTATCGCGAGTAAGCCAGACCTGCTCGAAGGCAGCTTCGGAGCCCTTGGCGACGCGGAAGCGGTTCATGGCGATGTACATGGGTGGTGTCTCCTGTAAGCGGCAATTGTGAGGAACGCACCGCCCTCTCACTCCCTCGCCCCGTTCTTACGGGGAGAGGGTGGGGTGAGGGGCTGCTGCCGCGAGTTCAGTTTGAATTGTAGGCGAAGTGCGTGATGCGCGCATGGTCAATGTGGGAGTCGGATGGACTACCCTCTTGGCAACAGCATGCCCTGCCCCTCACCCGGATTGCTGCGCAATCCGACCTCTCCCCGCAGAAGTGCGGGGAGAGGTTAAGTCACACCTCCTGCCGTCGCGAGTTCAGCCTGAATTACGGTGAGAACACCTTCGATATTCCCAAGGACATCGTTGTTCCAGAAGCGAAGCACCTTGTACCCCTTCTCTCTCAAGCGTTCGTCACGAATTGCATCTGCCGCGGATTCATTGTGCTGTCCACCGTCGACTTCGATGATGAGCCGTTTCTCGCGGCATACGAAGTCGCAGATGTAGCCGATGATCGGCTCCTGCCTGACGAATTTTTGCCCATCGATCCTCCGATTGCGAATGCGGTTCCAGAGAACGGTCTCGGCATCTGTTTGATCCGCACGCAAGCGCCGTGCGAGTCGGATGACTTTTTCGCTATGGCTGCGCATTGCCCTGCCCCCACCCGTGATGGACGCACCGCTCTCTCGCTCCATCGCCCCGTTCTTACGGGGAGAGGGTGGGGTGAGGGGCTGTCTCCGCGAGTTTGGTGTGAATTGTAGATGCGGTCCGCTCAACCGCAATGGTCTTGCGAGTCGGAGGGATTTGGTTCGTGGCAACAGTGTGCCCTGCCCCTCACCCGGATCGCGCCGGACGATGCTGCGCATCGCCGGGGCAATCCGACCTCTCCCCGCAGAAGAGCGGGGTGGGTTAAGCCACCAGCCCCTTCATCGGTCTTGCGCCTGCGCTGTCCGGAAACACCGTCTCCGCCAGCACACGATCGGACAGGCCAAACTGGTCCTGCAGCACGCCCTTGATCACCGCGCGCAGGTCCGTTGTGGGCTTGAGGTCACGGGCCTCATACAAGTTCGCGAGCTTGAGGCCCGGCCAATCCGAGATGACGCGGCCGCCTTTCACGGCGCCGCCGGCGAGCAGCGCGATGGTGCCGGTGCCGTGATCGGTGCCGTCGGTGCCGTTGATGCGCGCGGTGCGGCCGAACTCGGTGGCGACGACGACGACGGTGTCGCGCCAGCGCTCGCCGAGGCCGCTCTCGAATTCCGCGAGCGCACCGTCGAGCCCGCCGAGCAGGAAGGCGAGACGCCCCACGGGGCCGCCCTCATTGGCGTGCGTGTCCCAGCCGTCGAAGGCGAGCGCGGCGATGCGCGGGCCATCGTCGGCCGCCATCAGCTTGGCCGCGCCGCGCGCGACCTGGCGCATCTGCGCGACCTGATTGCCGCCCTTCGGCTTCATGTCGTCGCCGCTTGCGACCTTGTCGAGCTGCAAGCCTTGCGACAGCGCCGAGGCCAGCGCGGGATCGCGGTGTCGGTAGAGATCGACGAGCCGCATCGCGGTGTCGTCGTCGGCCTGCGGCAGCGCGACCGGCGCCCAGCCGACCGTCGGCGCATTGCCGCGCAATACCAGCGGCGTGGTCGGACCGACCGCAAGCCCACTCGAAACGCGCTCGCCGCGCGGCAGCGCCTCCAGCGCACGGTTGAGCCAGCCGGACTGCACGCGGCCCGGGCCGGCGTAGCCGCTTTCGAGCACGTCCTGGCCGTCGAAATGCGAGCGGTCGCGATAGGGCGTCGCCACCGCATGGATCACCGCAGCATGCCTGTCGCGATACATGCGCGCGAACTCCGGCATCGCCGGATGCAGCGCGAAGAAGCTGTCGAGCATGATCGCGGGATGCGGGCCATCGACCGTGAGGGCGATCGAACCGTGCAGGCCGGCGTAATCGGGGTCACCGAGCGGCGCGACGCTCGAGAGCCCGTCGAGTGCGCCGCGCAGGATCACGACGATCAATCTGGCATCACGCCCGCCAGCGGCGCGCGCGAATTTCGGCAAGTAAGCCCACGCCGCGAAGGAGGCGCCGCCGAGCAGAAGGCCGCGGCGCGAGGTGAGGAGGCGGTTCTCGACGCAGTCGATCATCTTCATCTCCTCTGCATTTCCGGGGACATCAGCAGCAGCGCCAGCGCCTGCTGGCGCGACTCTGCGCGCTCGATGGTGCGGCGCGTCTCGATCGAGGCCGCATCGGCCGCGGCGAATTCCAGCAGGTCGAGCGGGTCGATGTTGTTGCCGAGCCGCGCGCCCATTTGCGCGGCGATGTCGAGCCTGAGCTTCATGCCTTCGGGCGCGGCCCAGGCGGCGCTGGTATCCGGGAAACCGTTTGGCCCTGCCGGCGACCACAGCGGCTGTCCGAGCAGGTTGAGATTGTTCAGATACGCCCCGGGATCCTCGGGCACCCGCGCAAGCAGCCGGCCGCTCGCGACCAGGAAATCGTAAGGGCTGCGCATCTTGGTCAGCGGCGCTTTCCAGGCCTCGTCGGCATCGACCAATGCGGTTGCCATCGCCTTGAGATCGCCGTCGGTCCTGACGAAGACATCGCGCAGCCGCGCGACGAGCGCCGGCGGTGGCTCGTCGGCGACGAAGTGACGGACGAACTTGGTCGCGATGAAATTCGCGGTCGATGGATGGCGGGCGATGTCGGCGAGCGCGGCTTCGCCCTGCGCAAGGCCGGTCGGCTCATAGGTCTTGCCGAGCAGCATTTGCGGCCCGGGCTGGTGCGCATTGGTGTTGAACACGAAGGAGCCTGGTGTGCCGAGCTGCCCCTGCCGGCCGGCATAGGTCCAGCCGGTGATGATGCGCGCGAGCGAGGTGACGTCCTCCTGCGTGTAGCCGCCGCCGACGCCGAGCGTATGCAGCTCCATGATCTCGCGCGCGAGATTTTCGTTCAGCCCGCGCTTGCGGTTTTGCCCTGCGCGCGAGTCCGGACCCAGCGATTGCTGGTTGTCGAGGAAGAACAGCATGGCCGGATGCTGCTCGACGGCCTTGAGCATGTCGGCGAAGCGTCCGAGCACATGCGGCCTGATCGCCTCGCGCTCGAACGCGCCGGCCCAGATCCGCGCCAGCTCGCCCTTGCTCGCGGAGATGCAGAAATGGTTGGACCAGAACACGACGAGACGCTCGGTGAAGCCGCATTCGACCAGCGTCGCGCGCTGCAGGCGCGCGAGCGCCTCGGCACGAAAGGTTTTCTGGATCACGTTGAGCGGTTGCGGCGCGGGTTTTGCGGCCGGCGGCGTGGCCGCGTTGGGCTGCATCGTCTCGGGCCTGGCCGGCGCCTCAGCCGGCTTCGCGTCCGCCATCTGGCCGGCGATCTCGGTTGCGGCTGTGTTCAGTGAGAGGTTGCGGCGCAGAGCGGGCTTCTGATCGGCGGGCGCCTGCGGCGGCGTCTCCGCGGGCGCGGCGGCCTTGGCAGTTTCCTTGGCAGTTTCCTTGGCAGCCTCGCGCGCCTGCTTGACCTGGTCCTGATAGGCAAACACCGCCTGCCCGAGTTGCGGCGTCGATTGCAGGCCCGGCGCCTCCAGCAGCACGCCATTGGGACGGGCCAGTTCCGCCTTTACAAAGCCGCGCGGATCGGATGCTGCATTGATGAGGTCGCCGGAGGCACCGCCGCGGGCGCCGAAGCCGAAACGGTTGAGCGCAACGAGGGCGGCTTGCGAATCGCGGGCCATCGATTTGTCCTTCGCGGATTGCCAACCGCTTTCCTGATGCGTGCTCGGCGCATAATATACCGCAGCAACAGATGAACCCGACATGAAAATGACGGTGCAGCTTTTGGGCAAATCATGACAATTCCGAAAGAAATGCCGTCAGCGCCGGCACTTGCGCGCCGCCTCATCTGCGCCCGCTGCGGCAGTGAATTCGGCTGCGATTTGTCGGGCAATTGCTGGTGCGCAGAGGAGACGGCGCGGCTGCCGATGCCGGTCAAGGGCGAGGATTGCCTGTGCCGGGAGTGCTTGCGCAAGGCTGCAGCGGAGGCGAGCGCTGCTCGCTAGATGCGAGAGAGATCGCCACACCTTCGGTGTCGTCCCGGCGAAGGCCCGCCCTACACCTCAAACCCCGGCGATTTGCGCGCCATGCCGTCGAACGCATCCAGCAATTTCTCGCGCCAGGCGTAGACCGGATCGTCCACCTCCAGCAGCTTGAACGGGCTCACCACGCGCGCCCATTGGAAACCACCGAACACGATGTAGTCGGCATAGTTCGGCGCCTGCCCGCCGAGGAACGGCTGCGTCTTGAACGTCTGGCGCATGATCTCCAGCGATTTGCGGAACGCGACGATGGCGGTGTCGCGGCTCGCCTGGACCTCTTCCAGGCCCTTGCCGAACCGCGCCTCGCGCGACTTCCGGAAATAGGCGGCGTCGACCTCGGCGAGATTGTTCGGGATGTCGGCGATAACAAGCGGAGAGAGACCGCCGACGATGGCGATGTCACCCCACGCATTGATCATGCGCGCCATGGCCCGCCCGCCCTCGCCGCCGAACAGCGACGGGCGATCCGGGAAATTGTCCTCGAGGTAGTTGGCGATTACCCAGGAGTCGACCACCGGCTTGTCGTGATGCAGCAACACCGGCACCCTCTCCGAGCCGTGCGGCGCGATCGCGCTCTTCTCGGTGAAGCGCCAGGGCAGCGTCTCCGCCGACAGGCCCTTATGCGCGAGCGCCATCCGCGTGCGCCAGCAATACGGGCTGAAGGGGCGCGCGGCGTCGGTGCCGACGAGTTCGTAGAGTTTGAGTGACATGGTTGGTCCCGTTGATTGGCGAACAGTGTGGTCCGAAAGGCAAGGATGCAGTTGCATAAATTTCGTAACATCCTACCGGGCTGTCAATCAACGAGCACGCTCATGCCCGGCAAGACTGACGGCGCGGAGATGCCACGACTTGTTGAGCCGCTTCCGGATTGGACCTAAGCTCGGGCATTTCAGACATCGGGAGGCATTGCAATGACGAGAACCATTCCACGGCGCGATTTCCTTCTGGGCTCGGCAGCGCTCGCCGGAGCCGCGGCCGCCAACGCCTTCACCTGCATCGAGATCGCGAGCGCCGCGCCGATTGCCGTTCCGACCGTCGACAAGCTGTCGATCCGCGTGCTGGTGGATTCGAGTTTCGACCTGTTCTTCCGCCCCAAGCAGATCAACGGCGTCTCGATCGCGCCGGCCGCGCGCGGCAGCGATTTCCGCAAATCGCTGCACAATGAATGGGGCCTGTCGCTCTGGCTGGAATCCGAAGGCGGCGGCAACCAGCGCACGCTGATGCTGGACTACGGCTACACGCCGGAGGTGCTGCTCAACAACATGGCGCTGATCGGCGTCGATCCGGCCAAGCTCAACGCGCTGATCGTCAGCCACGGCCATTACGATCATTTCGGCGGCCTGAACGGCTTCCTCGACAAGTTCCGCGACAAGCTGCCCGCCGACCTCAAGCTCTATGCGGGCGGCGAGGACAATTTCTGCCATCGCCTCAACCCGACGCCGACGCAGGGGCAGTTCGCCGATTTCGGCACGCTCGACCGGCGGCAGCTCGCGGCGCAGAAGGTGACGACCGTGCTGTGCGAAACGCCGACGGTGATCGCGGACCATGCTTTCACCACCGGCAAGATCACCCGGCGCAGCGGTGAGCGCGTGCTGCCGAACACGCTGGTCGAGTTCGGCATCAAGGACGGGCTGGGCTGCAATGTCGGCCACTATCTGCCCGCGGAGATGGAGGGCAAGATCGTGCCGGACGAGCACATCCACGAGCACGCCACCTGCTTCAACGTGCGGGATCTCGGCCTCGTCGTGATCTCGTCCTGCGGCCATGTCGGCATCGTCAATTCGGTGAAGCAGGCGCAGGAGGTGTCGGGCATCCAGAAAGTGCACGCCATCGTCGGCGGCTTCCATCTCGGCCCCGCGCCCAAGGACTACCTCACGCAGGTCGTGAGCGAGATCAAGGCGCTCAATCCTGATGTCGTGGTGCCCATGCATTGCAGCGGGCTCAACTTCGCACAGGAAGCCAATGCCCAGATGGAGGGCAAGGTGGTGGTGACGACGACGGGCAGCCGCCTCACCTTCGGGCTGTGATGCGAGGCGCGCGCGCCTGGCTGTGCGTGATGCTGATGCTCGCCTGCGCGGGCGCGGCGCAGGCGCGCTCGGCCGCCGAGACCATGGACATCCTGATGTGGAATCGGGAGCCGGTCGGCGGCCCGTTCGAACTGGTCGACCAGACCGGCAAGCCGCGCAGCGACCGCGATTTCCGCGGACGGCTGATGCTGGTCTATTTCGGCTTCACCTATTGCCCCGACGTCTGTCCGACCGATTTGATGGCGATCGGACAGGCGCTCGAGCAGCTCGGGCCGGATGCCGACGCGGTCCAGCCCGTCTTCATCACGCTCGATCCCGAACGCGACACGGCCGAGCATCTCGCCGAATATGTGCCGCTGTTTCATCCGCGGCTGCTCGGGCTGACCGGCAGCCTCGCCGCGATCGGGACAGCGGCAGAGGCCTACAAGGTCTATTTTGCCAAGATCCCGATCGGCAAGAAGGCCGGCGACTACACGGTCGACCATACCTCCTTCATCTACCTGATGGACCGCGACGGAAGATATCTCGGCTTCTTTCCGCCGGGCACCTCGGCCGAGCGCATGGCCGAGATCATCCGGCCGCGGCTTGCGGCGCCTTCGCGGTAGCGCTGGCTGGATGCGACGGGCTCACCGCCCGTTGGTTCGCAGCAGCCTCTCGCCGCCTTCCGTCACCGCGATAACCAGCCCCACACCGGGCAGCGTCTCGCGCGCGACGTAGCCGCGGTCGGCGGCGTCTTCCCAGATGGTGAGGCGCGGGCACGAGGTCTTCCAGGTCGAAATCACCTCGGCATAGGCGCGCGGCTCGCGCGCGACCCATTCGACGAAGTCCAGCACCAGCGGATCGGCGGTCTCGCTCATTGCAAACCTCCCTTGTCGAAAGCGGCCAGCACTGGCGTGCGAACCAGCAGCCAGCCGCCATAGGCGATATAATAGCAGGCGATGGTGGTGATCAGCTTGTTGGACCAGGCGATGAATTGCTGGTCGGTCATGGCTTCGAGGATGCGCCGTGCCAGCGTGGTACCGAGCATCGAGGCTGCGATGGCGACGCCGGCCAGCACGGGATCGAGGCTCGCCGCCTGATCGATGATGCCGCCGAAATAGACCAGCTTGGTGAAATGGCTGACGAGCTGGCACATCGCTTTCGTCGCGACCTTCTCGCGCCGGCCGAAGTCGCCGCCGAGGAAGAAGGTGTCGAGCAACGGCCCCGACACGCCGGTCATCAGCATCAAGCCCATGCAGATCGTGCCATAGACGGTGCCCTGCCAGAGCCTGTCAGGATCCGGCTTGATGTTTGACGGCAGCAGCCGCGCCATGAACGGGGTGACGCCGAGCAGGAGCAACGCCGTCGGCTTGTCCGGCACGTAGCGGGTGATGGACCAGGCGGCGAGCGCAATGGCAGCGCCGACCATGTAGTTCGCGACCGGCCGCCAGCGGATATGCGCCCGCCACAAGAACGCACGCCAGCCGTTGGAGGCCATCTGCGTGATCGCATGCAGCACCATCGCGGTCGGCAGCGGCATCAACGCCAGCAGCACGCCGATCAGGATCAGCCCGCCCGCCATACCGAACAGCCCCGACAGAAACGCGGTGCCGACCATCAGCAATCCAAGGGCAGCGATCATGTGGGCGTCACGATGGAGTTCTCCTGGTGGCGAATAAGGGAAGCAGATTGCGTGCACTCCCTCGTCCCGCTTGCGGGGAGAGGCGAAGAAGCCGCGGCGCTCTCGACAAATCAGCCTAAATCTACGCTGCAAGTTGTGCCTCGCTTGCCCCTTCTCCGCAAACTGAGTTATCTTGCCCTGGCATCAGCTTTCCTGAGGGTGAATCATTTGCGGCGGCTGCTGTTTCTCAACGGCATCAAGGCATTCGAGGCGGCGGCGCGGACCGGCAGTTTTGCTGCGGCCGGGCTCGAGCTCAGCGTATCGGCGGCCGCCGTCAGCCGCATGGTGCATCTCTTGGAAGAACGCCTCGGCGTCGCGCTGTTCGAGCGCAAGGCCAACCGCCTGGTGCTGACGCAGGCCGGCCGCGCCTATCAGAGCGGGCTGACCCCGATCTTCGATGCGCTGGCAAGCCTGACCGCGCAGGTGACGGCGCCGTCCAGCGTGCGCGTGCTGACCATCGGCGTCGGCCACACCTTTGCGATGCGCTGGCTGATCCCGCGGCTGTCGGAGTTTCGCAGCGAGGAGCCCGACATCGAGGTGCGCTTCACCACCGGCGGCGCGCTGGTGCCGTTCGGCGAGGACTGGAATTGCGGCATCAAGCTCGGCACCGGCGACTGGCCCGGCCTCGTCGCCGAGCCGCTGTTTGCCGGCGACCTCACGCCGGTCTGCGTTCCCCGCCTCGCCGCCTCATTGAAGCGGCCGGCCGATCTCAGGGGACCGAGCCTGATCCGCGTCGCACATTCGCCTGAGGACTGGCCGATCTGGCTGAAGGCCGCGAACCTGCCTCGCATCAACGCGCGCGGGCCGGAGTTCCAGTTCTACGGTCAGGCGCTGCAAGCCGCCGCCGACGGTCTCGGCATCGCCATGGGGATCAGGCCCTATATCGACGACGATCTCGCCGCCGGGCGTCTGGTCGCCCCGTTCGATCTCTCCGTCCCCAAGGGCATGCGCTGGTACCTGCTCTATCGCAGCTTCCAGACCGAGCAGCGCGACTTCGCCGCGTTCCGCCGCTGGATCATGCGCGCGGCATCGGAACCCGCGACCCGCCCCGTGCGGCGCGCCGGCCGCAGTTCCGCGCGGAACTGACGCCGTTCAGGCAAAAAAGCCGGCCCCTTGTGAACGGCTTCACATCCACAAATCCGCAAACGTGGTCCCTTGCCCCTCCAACAAGACACGTACGGACCACTTTGGGGACTAGCAATGACGACCCTCTACGACGGCTTTGACATCGAATCCTTCGAAGCTGGCAAGGGACTGTGGCACGCCCGCATCCGGCGCGCCGATTTCAGCCCGGTTGCCATCGACGGCGTGCTGTTTCCGGCCATGGAGGTCGGCTTCGCCTGGCCCGACCAGGACGCCGCGATCGCCGACGCCAAGCATCACATCGATCGCTTCCGCCGGCGCGCCGACAGCGACGACGAATAGGCCTTTCAGCACAGCGCGGCGCGCAACGAGGAACCGGTGATGTCGTCTATCGAGATCGAAGAGACCCAGCCGCTGGCCCGATCCTACGCCCGATCGGTGCTGTCGAGATGCCCCGACTGCGACGGCGATCTCACGGTGCTCCGTGTGATCGGCGGCCGCGCCGGATGCGAGTACTGGACCATGCGCTGCACCGATTGCGGCGGCATCCATCTCGACGTCCTGAAGCCGCGCGGTACGACTGAGGACGACGACGGACCGCTGCCTGCGGCGTAAAGGCGCCAGCCCTTCACATGTCCAACCGCTAGCGGCCGCCAGCGATGCCGCCGATAAAGGCCGTCGCCCGCCCGGCGATCGCCGACGACAGCGCGCGTTCCGACAATCCGCAGAAGAATCCGATCAGGATCGCGACACTGCCGGTCTTGGCGAACCAGCTCGCCTGAGTGTCGAGATCGCCGATTTTGACATTGATCGCGCCTGTCCAGAACAGGAGGCAGGCGGCCATCGTCAGCACCACCACGAAAATGACGCGCAACGGCGCATCGAGCAGTTGGTCTTCGGGCGTCGCGAGCTGCTCGAACGTCAGATTGATCTGACGCACCGAGAACGAGGCCCAGGTCCCCAGGGACGCACCGGTCGCGGCAAGCAGGAACGACCTGTGCGCATACCACCATGAGTCGCAAGGCCCGGCATTGTCACACGCGTGGTTCCTGGCCGCGACGTACATGATCAGAAACACCGCTGCAAAGCTGAAGGACCATCCGCCAAGGCGGCGCACATACCTGTTCAGGATTTCCCGGGCTTCCCGCGCAACGAATTCCTCGCGGAGGCTGTTGATCGCGAGTTTCGCGAGCTGGGTGTGCGGCTGCTCGAGCCCGATCCGCGCGATTCCAATCAGTTTGTCGATATATTCACCGAGCAGCCGCAAGCCCCGCTGATCGTCCTCCTCGCGCGGCCACCATCGCGAGTGAGCCCGCGCACGTATCTGACGGCAAACCGCATCGATGATCGTCTCGGCCCTGCTGATCTCGACATAGAGGTCGCGCTGGTCCTGCGTCGGCTGGTCGTTGGGGGCCGGCAGTCCGTCCGCAACGGTTATGTCGAGCGCGACATTGTACCTGTCATCCCGGTCTGTGCCGCGCACAGCACTCACGGTGAAAAGCTTGCGTTTCAGCCGGGCGCGCTGCGCCGCGTAAAAGCCGGTGGCGTAGGACACGTTGGCTGCCGCCACACCCGACCTGACCTCCGCAGCTTTCCAGAAGGAAAAGGTCTCCTTGAGCTTGTCGATCGCCTCGGCGCGCTGCGCGCGACGCGCCTGCAGCGCGGGCTCCAGATAATTGGCACGCAAATCCGCGGCCTCATCGGCGGCGAAACCGTCGATCGTCTCCTGATGCGCGTCGAGATAGGCCTGCTCGGCTTGATCAGGCATATAATTGACGACCGCGATTCCGACCTCGCCGGCAAAGCGCGGCGTCGCGGCGTCTACGAGTGTCACGTCCGGGACGCTGGTGTTGACTCGCCTCGCGATCTCGACAGAGCGATCGGTCGTCGCGGCGATGTCGACGGGGCCGTTGACCAGTTCATCTCCGACCGCGCGCAGCACCGCAATCTGCGCCGCCCTGAACGCTACGCGGGCCTGCAGGATGCTGTCGCGAACATGGGCCCTGGTATCGGCCGCCGCCTGCGCGACGAGCTGATCGAGCGCGCGCGCAATGTTGTCGAGGATCGCTCGCTCCGCATCGTTCGGCGTATGGGCTTGCGCTGGCGCGATCTGAAAATCACCGGGAATTCTCGCTGGGTTTCGGTTTCCGATCGTGAACGGCATCACTCGGGCCTGTACTTCTTGTTGGGGCAATCCTTTTGGCCGCAATTGATTTGCACCCGCGGACGGTTCTCATCCTCATCGGCCGGGCGGATGATGTGCTGAAAATATTCATTGAAGGGGCGCGCGTGCAGTTTAGGGGGCGCTTTTGCCGCGCGCTGTGCCTTGGATTTCACCAGGGACTTCATCAAGGGCGCGGTTTCGATGCCGGGCGCGATGACGGCCGAATTGTCGAAGAGATCGAGGAGCTCGGCATAAAGGAGCTCCTCATAGTCGGTCCGATCGTCCGGACGCTTGTGCAATTCCGCGAGAAGCAAGCTCAGTGCAGGCCCCAGCATCTGCATGTCCTCCCGGTTCCATTCAAGTCGATTTATTCACATCTATCAACCCAAAATTGAACTTGCCGCGAGCCGGCCGCGCGGCCGACGCGGCCCCGGTGCCCCTGGCCGCGGTGCCTGAAATGAGGTGCCGACGGCGGGACCACCGCTGTCGGCGCGTGGCGCGCAGACCTGCTGCCAACCTGCTGTCAGCAGCCTGAGCTTGGCGGGTCATTCGCCCTTTATTGAGGGGCGGACTCGTCCCATATTCGCCCCATGGCGAAGAAACCTGCTCCCCCGAAATCCCCCAAATCCAAGGCCCCGAACTCGAAGGCGCATCGGCCTGACGTGCAGCCGATCGGGCCGGCGCTGGCCGAATTGCTCAATCCCGCGATCAATCGCGGCGATGCCGGGCTTGGCTCGGGCACCGGCCTGCAGCCGCCGCCGGACAATTCGCGCGACCGCCGCGCCGGAGGCGAGGCCGCCGCGCATCGCGCACGCGCCTCGACGCCGAAGGACTTCCCCAGCGACCGCCCGGCGGGCCTGGACGAGGCACCGCAAGCCAATTACGGCACCGCCGCAACGATCCCGACGCTCGATCCGGAACTGGCGCGTCAGCTCGGTCTGCCCACCGAAGAGGACGACGCGGAAGCGCTGGCGCGTCCGCCGCGTTCCAAGATGGAAGCGCTCGGCGTCAAGGCGACTGCCGACGCGCTGGAGTCGCTGATCCGCGAGGGCCGTCCGGAGTTCCGCAAGGGCGACGGCTCCATGAAGGTGTGGACGCCGCACCGGCCGCCGCGCCCTGAAAAGTCCGAAGGCGGTGTGCGCTTCGAGATCAAATCGTCCTACGAGCCGCGCGGCGACCAGCCGACCGCGATCAAGGAGCTGGTCGAAGGCATCAAGCGCAACGACCGCTCGCAGGTGCTGCTGGGCGTCACCGGCTCCGGCAAGACCTACACCATGGCCAAGGTGATCGAGGCGACGCAGCGCCCGGCGCTGATCCTGGCGCCGAACAAGACGCTGGCGGCCCAGCTCTACGGCGAGTTCAAGAACTTCTTCCCCGATAACGCGGTCGAGTATTTCGTCTCGTATTACGACTACTACCAGCCGGAAGCCTACGTCCCGCGCACCGACACCTATATCGAGAAGGACTCCTCGATCAACGAGCAGATCGACCGCATGCGCCACTCGGCGACGCGCGCGCTGCTGGAGCGCGACGACGTCATCATCGTGGCGTCGGTGTCCTGCATCTACGGTATTGGCTCGGTCGAGACCTACACCGCGATGACCTTCGCGCTGAAGAAGGGCGAGCGCATCGACCAGCGCCAGCTCATCGCCGACCTCGTCGCGCTCCAGTACAAGCGCACCCAGGCCGATTTTACCCGCGGCACCTTCCGGGTCAGGGGCGACGTCATCGACATCTTCCCGGCGCACTATGAGGACCGCGCCTGGCGCGTGAATTTGTTCGGCGACAGCATCGAGACCATCGAGGAGTTCGACCCGCTCACCGGCCACAAGCAGGACGAGCTCGAATTCATCAAGATGTACGCCAACTCGCACTATGTGACGCCGCGCCCGACGCTGGTGCAGGCGATCAAGTCGATCAAGTTCGAGCTGAAGCAGCGGCTCGACCAGCTGCACGACCAGGGCCGCCTCCTCGAAGCGCAGCGGCTGGAGCAGCGCACCACCTTCGACCTGGAGATGATGGAGGCGACGGGGAGCTGCGCCGGCATCGAGAACTATTCGCGCTACCTCACCGGACGCCGCCCCGGCGAGCCGCCGCCGACGCTGTTCGAATACGTGCCCGACAACGCGCTGATCTTCGCCGACGAGAGCCACGTCACCATCCCGCAGATCGGCGCCATGTTCCGCGGCGACTTCCGCCGCAAGGCGACGCTGGCCGAATACGGCTTCCGTCTGCCGTCCTGCATGGACAACCGCCCGCTGCGGTTCGAGGAATGGGACATGATGCGGCCGCAGACCGTCGCGGTGTCGGCGACGCCGAGCGGCTGGGAGTTGAACGAGAGCGGCGGCGTGTTCGTCGAGCAGGTCATTCGCCCCACAGGCCTGATCGATCCGCCCGTCGACATCCGCCCGGCCCGCACGCAGGTCGACGATCTCGTCGGAGAGGTCCGTGCCACAGCCCAAGCCGGCTATCGCTCGCTGATCACGGTTCTCACAAAACGCATGGCGGAGGATCTCACCGAATATCTGCACGAGCAGGGCATTCGCGTCCGCTACATGCACTCCGATATCGACACCATCGAGCGCATCGAGATCATCCGCGACCTCCGCCTCGGCGCCTTCGACGCGCTGGTCGGCATCAACCTCCTGCGCGAAGGCCTCGACATTCCCGAATGCGCGCTGGTCGCGATCCTCGACGCCGACAAGGAAGGCTTTCTGCGCAGTGAAACGTCCTTGATTCAGACCATCGGCCGCGCCGCGCGCAACGTCGACGGCAAGGTGATCCTCTATGCCGACCAGATGACCGGCTCGATGGAGCGCGCCATCGCCGAAACCAACCGCCGCCGCGAGAAGCAGGTCGAGTACAACACCGCCAACGGCATCACGCCGGAGAGCGTGAAGAAGCAGATCGGCGACATCCTCAACTCGGTCTACGAGCGCGACCACGTGCTGGTCGAGGTCGGCGGCCACGACATGACAGACGACGTCATCTCGATCGGCCACAACTTTGAGGCCGTGCTGGCAGATCTCGAAACAAGGATGCGCGAGGCCGCCGCCGACCTGAATTTCGAGGAAGCCGCGCGCCTGCGCGACGAAGTCAAGCGCCTGCGCGCGACCGAGCTTGCGGTGGTGGACGATCCCACCGCGAAGCAGCGCACTGTTGCGGGCAAGGCCGGTGCCTATGCCGGCGCGAAGAAATACGGCGACGCCGCCAACCTCCCCGTCAGCGCGATGAAGAAGAAAACGGTGAGCTCCGCGCTGAAGGCCAGCGGCGCCGGCAGCGGCTCGAAAGTACACAAGCCGCATCTCGACGAGATGCACGGCCCGGAATCCCTGCCCTACCGCGCCAACCAGACGCTGCCGTCAAAGCCGTTCGGAAGTACGAGCCGGATCATTCAGCCGACGGATTCACGGCAGTCGGGGCCGGAGTTCGGGCCGGCGCCGAAGTCGACGGGTGGAGCGCCGGGGCGAAGGGGTGGGTGGAAGAAGAGGTAGGGGGCGCAGGTTTATCGGCGACGTTCGTGGTTATAGATTCTCAGATGCGCAATTGCGCGTCATAGCTCGCCGCTCTGCGGCGCCCCGGAATGACACGCGGAAAGATTACCCCCTCACCCCACGCTCGCCGTCACCACCGCCATCACCGACAGCAGCAACACGATCGTCATGAGCTGGAGCGAGGCGGCCGGCTGGGTGCGCCAGGCCGTGATCTTGGCGGAGAGCGATAGATGGGCCTCGAAGAATTTCGGCTCGTAGACGGTCTTGAAGACGGCGGGAGAACTCGGGCCGAGGGTCACGGCCAGCATCGCGTGGGCGAGCGAGGCGATGGCGACGAAGATGGCGACGCCGGGGTCGCCGACGAGGTCGTGGTTGCCGACGAGCTTGAGCAGGAAGGCCGCAGTGGCGAAGGTCGGGAAGCTCTGCAGTGTCGCGGTCAGCGCGAGGCCTTCGAGCGCGTTGTGCAGGCGGGACTTTCTCGCGGCGGCGATGGCGGCCATGGCACGTCTCCCTGATGACATGGGGATGACGGTAGCTGCGGCAGGCGCAGGCTGATGTGAGATGGGTCACGCGCCTTTACGGCTTCGCCGTTCACACGAATGTAGCCACGAACTCCGCTGCGTTCCCTCCCCCCTTGCGGGGGAGGGCTAGGGAGAGGGGTGGCTCCGAGAGAGGTCAGCGTTCGTGGCCACCCCTCTCCCCGTCCCTCCCCCGCAAGGGGGAGGAAGTGAGAGGCCAGCGGCCGCCTCACTCGCCGGGAAGGACAGCCCTACAGCTTCCCCTGCCCGTTCACCTGGCTCCGCTCTTGCCGCTGCCTCTCTAGGTTCCCTTGCGCGGGCTTTGCACGAGGTGTCGGCTGATATGCACGCGGCGTCATCTCTGGGACGCGATAGCTGCTCGTTTTCTTGCAGGCGAACAGGCGCACAACCCGTCATTGCACCCCCATGAACCGGGCATTGCGCCCGCGCGTCATAGTCTGCAATCAGCCTGTGTTCTTGCGAATTGAAGCACGCGCGGGCTGCGCGATAGCGTTCGCGGGTCATGGCAATGAGGGCGACGCGGCATGACGGTGGAATCGTTGAACAGGCAGCGGGTCGTGCATCTGCTCGACGCCTTCGCGCGCGGCGATATCGAGGCCGCACTGGCGTGCTGCACCGACGACGTCGACTTCCTCACCCACGCGCCGATCGACGTGCTGCCGCACATGGTGCCGCGCCACGGCAAGCAAGAGCTGCGCGAGCTCTGGCAGACGGTCTGGTCGCGCTATTCGGAAGTTCGCTACAAGGCGCCGCACATCCTCGCCGACGGCGACGCGGTCGCGACCTACTTGCAGACCTATTTCAGGAAGCGCAGCAACGGCCGCATCGTGCAGTTCGACATGGCGGTGTTCTACACCTTCCGCGGCGGGCTGGTGGTCGAGATCCGCGAGATCATCGATTCCTACGACCTGGTGCAGCAGGTGCTGGAGCGCGAGATCGGGCCGCTGATCACGGGGGCGGGGGTGGACAGGTAGCACTGTTGTCGTCGCGCCCCTCCCGCGTATTCCCCGGCGTCGTCCTGGCGAAAGCCAGGACCCATACCCACCGGCTTCTGCAATGGGCAGGCTGGTGGTCGTGATGTGCCGCCACACTGGCATTCGGGGTAATGGGTCCTGGCTTTCGCCAGGACGACACCGAGCGGGTGGCGCTCGCTCGCGCATCTCTACCAAGCCGTTTGAACCTCCCTCCCCGCCTCGCAGACCTACTCCGGGGCGTTGTGCACGCCGGCTGGGGTGATGGGCCGATGAAAGTCGTGTTGCTTGCTGTTTTGGGGCTGTTCCTGGGAACGCTGGGCGGCGCCGCGCTCGGCATCGGGGCCGGGCTCGCTTTCGTCGAAATCGCGCAAACCTCGAATTTCGAAGGACAAAACGGCATGCTGGTGTTCTTCACCTTCATGCCTTTGGGCGCTGCGATCGGCGGGATCGGCGGCGCGGTGCTGTTCGGCCTGCTGGCATTGCGGGACGATGCGATCGCCATCGAGCGGGAACCCGTCGTCCACGGGGATCGGTAGACGACCCCGGGGACCGGTAGATTACGGGGTTTTGTTGTAAATCTCACAAAGCACAGTCAATTGTGCATTGCGAAAACGTGAATTGCGTTTTGGCCGAAATCGAGTATTTCGTTCGCATACAAATGAGTTGAGCGCCCCGCGGCACCTTTACGGTGCATGGGGTTGTTTTCCGTTTTTTCTGCAAGCCAGCGTCAGGACTGCCCAAATGACAGAGCACAGCCTCTGGCGTTTCTCGCGCGCATTGCACCGTGCGATCAACGACCGGCATTTTGAGGATATCGAGACCCTGATCGACGAGGATGTCGAGTGGGCGCTCTATGGCCCGATCGACATGTTTCCATTCCTCGGCGCGCGCCAGGGCAAGGACGCCGTGCTCGACGTCATCCGCCAGCTCGCCGACAATTTCCAAGTTCGTCGCTTCGACCGGGAGAGCATCATGCTGGGCGTGGATTCCGCCGCCTCGATGCTGCGCTATTCGCTGACGGCGCTCGATTCCAACAAGCCGATTTCCTTGCGCGTCGCGCAATTCGCCCAATTCAGGGCGGGCAAGCTCATCAGCATGCGGGTGCTGATCGACACCTTCGACCTGGTCGAGCAGGCACTCGGCCGCGCCATTCATCTGCCGAAGATGACCAGCGTCGGCTGAGGGGGACGCCAACGGGCCCCGCTTTTCGGGACCGATGAAAAGGCGACCGCGACGTCCTGGCCTCCAGCCCCGCCGGATGCCGTCGCTGGCAAGCCGTCATCGGGCGCGCGCCCTTCGCGCGGCCCGTTGGTTCGCGTCCCCAGCCAAGCGTCTCAAGCCAGGCGTCTCGAGGCGAGTCGCCACAATTTCGCAACGATAGGTGAGCATCCTCGCTGCGGAATGGCGCATGGCGGATGGCCGCACTATATTGGCGGCAGCATGCGCTGGGGTTCGCGGGCAGGACGATGGAATTCTCGACGGGTTTTGGCTGGGCCAGGCTGCCGGTGCTGGCGGCCGCATTCATCTTGGGATCGCTGCTGACCGTCTCGGCGCAGATCATTCCGCCCTTCTCCCCCGGCCCGGCCGCGGCGTCCGACGAGGAGGAGGCCGAGACGGCGGAGGCTCCCAGCGCCAACGACCCTGACGTGATGAAGGGCATCGACGTCGACAAGCTCGACTGGAGCCAGCTCGCCATCGACGCCGGCACGCTCAACGACATCATCGCCGCCAAGAAGCGCGCGCAGGCCGCGGCCAATAGCGGACTGAACTGGTCGTCGAACGCCAACACCAATGGCTCCTCGGCGGTGACCGTGAAGCAGTCGGTGTTCGAGTTCTGGGATACGCGGATCGGCGCCGACATGACGGTGGCGAGCGAGCCGCGGACGATGTCCGAGCTCCTGGCACAAAAGGCCGCCAATGGCGGCAGCCTGCCGCAATCCTCCGGCAGCGCCTGGGCGACCGCGACCGCGCCGGGCGCGGGGGTGATCTGGGACAAGACCGCGGTCGAAGCCCGCGTCGACCCCGGCTCCGAGCAGAGCAAGATTGGGGCGTCGCTGACCAAATCGATGCCGCTGTCTGGCGACACACAGCTGACGCTGCAGAACGGCTACAGCGTCAACCAGCAGGGCACCACCGCCGTCCCCGGCATCGGCGGCCACATCACGCGCAATTACGAGACCGATCAGTCCGCCAAGGTCACCATCACCGACACCGGCACCAGCATCAGCGCGGGCCAGACGCTGTCGACCACCGACGACAAATGGCTACGCAAGTTCGGCGCCGAGCAGAAGCTGTTCGACAACGTCACCGTCTCCGGCTCGGTCGGCGAGACCTCGCAAGGCGCGATCAACAAGAGCGTGACGGCGGGATTCAAGAAGAGCTGGTAGTATCTTCGCCTCTCCCCGCAAGCGGGGCGAGGGAGCGAAGCACCGGCCGAGCCGCGCATTCGCCTCGCCGCGCCTCCGCCGTTAAGACTCCCCTAACCATACGCCACGGCAAAGCCCCCGAATCGTCCGCCCTTGCCGTATCTCGGCCAAGTTGCGGTCAAAATCCGACGCCCTAGTCGGGCTGACCGAATTCGTCGTGCGGGGGACACTCGCGCTGCGCTCAACGCGAACAGGGGAACAACGATGAACGCCATTCGTCCGGAAAAGATCGAGGCCGCCGAGACCGAGACCGCCGTCGACAGCAATCTCGCCGCGGTAACCGAGGTCGAAGCCGGCATCCGTGATTTCGTCCGCAACGACATCGCCTATCTGCGCCGTCCGGCGTCGACCACCGACGCGCCGCCGCTCGATGCGAGCGCGGAAGCGACCGTCACCAATGTCAACTCGCTGATTCAGCGCGTCGCTGGCACCTCCCTCGCCGAGATCGAGAATCTGATCTCCGAGCTCGAGAGCCTGCGTGACCTGCTCCATGCCGAAGGCCAGCGCGTCCAGCGCGAGATCTCCGGCTACGCCCAGCTCAGCCAGGCCGCGATGAAGTCGACCCGCATGATCGCCGACAACGTCGCGCAGTGGAAGCGCGCCGCCGACGGCCTGCGCAACAGCTGATCGCTGGTCTCAAGCGTCATTGGCCGCCGCGTTCCCGGAAGGGGGCGCGGCGGTTTTGATTTGTGGGGATGTCTCGTGCCCCGGACGCGGTGCGGCACGCAGTGACGCGCCGCAGAGCCGGGGCCCACAGTCAGGATGAACACGCGGCGCGATGGAGCCCGGCTCTGCGCAGCAGCGCTGCACGCTGCAGCGCGTCCGGGACACGAGGGTGTACTTTTGAACCCTCCGCCGCTCCCCGGCGACCAATGCCAAGCGCCCGTGCCGTCGCGGCCGGGCTCAGGGGACATGTCAGATGGAAAGCATTCGGCCCGACACCACGGACCCCATACCGCTGCGGCCCGCGCCGAACCAGTTCGGCACGATCATGCTGCGCTTTGTCGGATTGCTGGCGGTTGCGATCGCGGTGCTGGCGTTCGTCTATAGCCGCTGAGGCGGGGCTGAGAGCCCCGGAACTTTAACAGACCGTTACCGGTCAGCGTCCACGGTCGAGGCTTCCAGGGTGTAGCCGCCGTCGGCATAGCCCTTCACCACCATGCCGGCGACCAGCATCACGGCCAGCGTCGCGGTCGCAAAGATAAATCCAACAAACTTGAGTGCGCCGCGGTCAGCCATGGTCCTCGTCCCCTGTCTCTGTCTATTCGTTCAAATAGACAGCGACAGGTTCATAATTGGTTAGCAACTTGATGGTTCCGGCAATTGCTTCGCGGTAACCATGTTGCGCAGGCTTATGGCAGCCGGTCCGAACAGCGTCCATAGCGCGCGGGCAACAGTTGGTTGGTTTCTGGATCCGGCAGTGTTCCCCTCCCCATGACAATCTAGCAACGCGCGGGATGCGCATTGCTGCGCCCTCGCCCCTTGTGGGAGAGGGCAGCGACGCAGGTGGACGCAAACTCGCTTGGGTGAGGGGTCTGTCTCGGCAGGCGCGTTCGCGGAGAGAACCCCTCATCCGGCGCTTCGCGCCACCTTCTCCCGCAAGGGGAGAAGGGAAGAAGAGCAATCGCTCGATCGATTCTAAACTACGCGCCCTTTCGCAGCGGCACGAAGGCACTTGCGGTGACGGAGTAGACCTCCTCGCCGCGCTGGTTGGTGCCGGTGGTGCGGGCCGTCAAAATGCCCCAGCCGGGACGCGAGGCGGAGCTGCGCTTGTCGATGACTTCGTTGACGTAAGAGACGGTGTCGCCGGCGAGCACAGGCCTGATCCAGCGCAGGTCGCGAAAGCCCGGCGACGGCCCCCAGACCGCGACCTCCTCGCCGCGCGCTGCGGCCTCGCGTGCCAGACGTTGGCCGTCGGCGACAAGCAGGCTCATGCAGGCCGAGCCGACATGCCAGCCCGAGGCCGCGAGCCCGCCGAACAGCGAGTTCTTGCCTTCCTCCTCGTCGAGGTGAAAGCGCTGCGGATCGAACTTCGCGGCGAACGTCTTGATGGACTCCGCCGTGAACGTATAGGCGCCGATCTCGCGGCGCTGTCCGATCGCGATGTCTTCGAAGAACCGCATCAGACCGCTCCCTCGCGCCGCTTGATCAGGATCGGCGAGGTCATCTCGGCGAGCGCCTGCCCCGCGGCGTTGCGCGCGGTGCACTTGAACTTGACGATGCCGAGCCCGGGGCGGCTCTTCGAGACCCGCGCCTCCAGCACGTCGACATCGAGCGTGAGATCGTCACCGGGGCGCAGAGGTGACAACCAGCGCACCTCGTCGACGCCGGGAGACCCCAGTGACGCGGCGCGGGTGATGAAACCGTCGGCCATCATCCGCATCATCAGCGAGCAGAGGTGCCAGCCCGAGCCGGACAGGCCGCGCAGCATGCTCTTGCTGGCTGCCTCCTCGTCGAGGTGCATCGGCTGCGGATCGAACTCGGCGGCGAAGGCCAGAATCTCGTCGCGGGTGACATGGCGCGGGCCGAACGTTCCGAACCGGCCGGGAGGGAAATCTTCGAAGGTCAGGGTCATCTTGGGAAAGCTTTGCGGGAATGACAGATTGTGGCCGCACTTTGCGGCAATCTCAACCCGCCGTCCCGCATGGCTCGTGCTACATACGGGGGATCGGCGTTGATTTGAGTCGGATCGATCGGCAGCCGAAACCCGATTTGACGTCCCGATTTGCTTGGGGAGAGCCATGTTTTCATTCAGCGACCTGTTCCAATGGGACCGCTTCATCACGCCGACGATCATCAAGACCTTCTACTGGCTGGTGATCGCGCTGATCTGCCTGTTCGGCCTCTCGGGCATCTTCTCCGGCCTCGCTGCAATGGCGATCAGCCCGTTCGGCGGCTTCCTGGTGCTGCTGTCGTCGATCGCGAGCGTCGTGGTCGGGATCGTGTTCTCGCGCATCGTCGCGGAGCTGATCCTGATCGTCTTCCGCATCAACGAGCATCTCGGCGCGATCCGGGACCAGGGCGGCGGGATGCGGTGAGGCGGGCGCGGGTGCCGTAATCACCGGCCTCGTAGGGTGGGCAAAGGCGCACTGCGCCGTGCCCACCATTCTTCGATTTGAGAGAGATGTGGTGGGCACGCTTCGCTTTGCCCACCCTACGAGGCCGCTCTTTGCGGCTTACGTATTGAACCGGAAATGCATCACGTCGCCGTCGGCGACGACGTATTCCTTGCCTTCGAGGCGGAGCTTGCCGGCATCGCGGGCGCCGGCTTCGCCGTTCAGCGCGACGTAATCCTCATACGCAATGGTCTCGGCGCGGATGAAGCCTTTCTCGAAATCGGTGTGGATCACACCGGCCGCGCCCGGCGCCTTGGTGCCGCGATGGATGGTCCAGGCGCGCGCTTCCTTCGGTCCCACGGTGAAATAGGTGATGAGCTGGAGCAGCGAGTAGCCGGCGCGGATCAGGCGGTCGAGGCCGGCCTCTTCAAGACCCAGCGTCTCCAGGAAGTCGGCGCGCTCTTCACGCGAGATCGTCGCGATCTCGGATTCGATCTTGGCGGAGATGACGACGGCGACGGCGCCTTCCTTTGCCGCCTGCTCCTCGACCGCCTTGGAGAAGGCGTTGCCGGTCGCGGCCGAGCCTTCCTCGACGTTGCAGACATAGAGCACGGGCTTGGATGACAAGAGGCCGAGCATCGAGAAGGCGCGCTCCTCCTCGGCCTTGCGCTCGACGAGGCGCGCGGGCTTGCCGTCGCGCAGCAGCACCAGGGTGCGGTTGACGAGGTCGAGCTGCTCCTTGGCGTCCTTGTCGTTGCCCTTGGCCTTCTTGGTGAGGTTGTCGACGCGCTTCTCGAGGCTGTCGAGGTCGGCGAGCATCAGCTCGGTCTCGATGGTCTCGATGTCGGCGAGCGGGGCGATCTTGCCCTCGACATGGGTGATGTCGGAATCCTCGAAGCAGCGCACGACATGCGCGATGGCGTCGACCTCGCGGATGTTGGCCAAAAACTGGTTGCCGAGGCCTTCACCCTTGGAGGCACCGCGGACGAGACCGGCGATGTCGACGAAGGTCAGCCGGGTCGGGATGATCTGGCCCGACTTGGCGATCGCCGCGAGCTTGTCGAGCCGCGGATCGGGCACGGCGACCTCACCGACATTCGGCTCGATGGTGCAGAACGGATAGTTCGCAGCCTGCGCCGCGGCCGTCTCGGTCAGCGCATTGAACAAGGTCGACTTGCCGACATTGGGCAACCCGACGATCCCGCATTTGAATCCCATGGTGGTCCTCGTAGGGTGGGTTAGCGAAGCGTAACCCACCAATTTCCTTGCCGTGACATGGTGGGTTACGCCTTCGGCTAACCCACCCTACGCATTCATCACTTCGAACGATGGATCGCCGGATCAAGTCCGGCGATGACAGGTGCTATTCCTTGCCGTTCTCGTCCTTGGTCAAAAATCCCTTCGCCTGCATGGCAAGATGCACCCTGTTGGCAAAGGTTGCGTCCGTGCCCTTGGCGATCAGTGCGGCATGCTCGGCGACCGCGTCGCAGAGCGTCGCCACCCATTCGTTGTCGGCCTTGGCGAAGTCCGACAGCACGTGGCCGTGCACCATTTCCTTGACGCCGGGATGACCGATGCCGAGCCGCACCCGGCGATAGTCGTTGCCGATATGCGCCGAGATCGAGCGCAGGCCGTTGTGGCCGGCGATGCCGCCGCCGATCTTCACCCGCACCTTGCCCGGCGGCAGTTCGAGCTCATCGTGGAACACGGTGACGTCGCCCGGCGCGATCTTGAAGAAGCTCGCCGCCTCCTGCACTGCGCGACCGGAGTCGTTCATGTAGGTCGTCGGCTTGAGCAGGATCACGCGCTCAGTGCCCAGCGCCCCTTCCGAGGTCTCGCCCTGAAAACGACGGCGCCATGGCGAGAAACCATGACGCCGCGCGATCTCGTCGACGGCCATGAAGCCGATATTGTGCCGGTTACGTGCGTATTTCGCGCCGGGATTGCCGAGCCCAACAAAGAGTCGCATGACGCGGCGCGCCCCTCGCTCGGCGCGCGGCTAGAGACCGCGCGCCAGCTTTGAGAGATTACTTCTTCTTGTCGCCGCCGGCGGGCGCCTTGGCAGCCGCCGGAGCAGCAGCACCAGCCGCCGGAGCAGCCGCGCCAGCCGCTGGAGCAGCAGCGCCCGCAGCCGGAGCCGCGCCACCAGCAGCAGCTGCAGCCGCAGCCTTCTGCTCTTCGGCGTAGCCGGACGGCGGCACGATGGTCACGAGGGTCGCGTCCTCGCGGGTCAGCGCCTTCACGCCGGCCGGCAGCTTGACGTCCGACAGATGCAGCGAGTGACCGATTTCGAGCGAGCCGACATCGGCCTCGATGTACTGCGGGATGCTCTCGACGCCGCATTCGAGCTCGATGGCGTGGGCGACGATGTTGACGGTGCCGCCGCGCTTCACGCCCGGGGAGCCTTCCGCCTTCACCACGTGCAGGGGCACGCTGATGCGGATGGTGGCGCCTTCGCCGAGCCGCATGAAGTCGACATGGATCGGGAAGTCCTTGACCGGATCGAGGTGGTAGTCGCGCGGAATCACGCGGTGCTTCTTGCCCTCGAGATCGATGTCGACCAGCGTGGTCAGGAACCGGCCGGCGAGGATGCGCTGGCGCAGTTCACGATCTTCGATCGAGATCGTGACGGGGGGCTGGTTGTTGCCATAGATCACTCCGGGCACTCTCCCGGCGCGACGCTCAGCCCGGGCGGCCCCCTTGCCGCTCTTCGGACGTGCGGTCGCCTTCAATTCCTTGACGGTCGTCGCCATGTCGTTAAGTCCTTGTTTTTTCAAAAGTTAATGGGCCGCAAGGCGGCCCATGGCATGGTCCACAGCAAGCCTCCAGGGGTGCGGGGGCCGCGGACGTGGCGGGCTTTTACCCGGAAGATGCGGAAATGACAAGGAGAATGGGCTGGTGGAAGGTACCGGATCTGCCGTCATTCCGGGGCGGTCGCGACAGCGGCCGAACCCGGAATCTCGAGATTCCGGGTTCGATGCTTCGCATCGCCCCGGAATGACGCCGGGAGGCGTCACCCGCCGAGCTTGGCCTCCAGCGCAGCAATCCGCGCCTTCAGGGCCTCGTTTTCTTCACGCGCCAGGCGGGCCATGTCCTTGACCGCCTCGAACTCCTCGCGCTTGACGAGGTCCATGTCGCGCAGGAATTTTTCGGCCTGGGTGCGCATCACCGTGTCGAACTCGCGCTTGACGCCCTGAGCCGCACCGGCGGCGTCGTTCATCAGGCGGCCGATCTCGTCGAAAAACCGGTTGCTGGTCTGGGTCATGTCGGTCTCCTGGCGGCCTTGCGATAAACTTTGCGCGAACATTCGAAAAGACAATGGCAATCCGCACCGAACGGTTCAAGAGCGAAGCGGCGGTATCCTTGTCATGCCCCGGTTTCCTTGCAATCGTATTCAACGTCCCGGCATAAGAAGAATCAGAAGGCGTATCAGATGATCGACCAGCAGATCGCGATTCCCACCAAGGACGGCCACACCGCAACCTTCATCAGCCATCCCGAACGCGGCGGACCGTTTCCGGTCATCCTGTTCTACATGGATGCGCCGGCGATCCGCGAAGAGCTGCGCGACATGGCGCGCCGGTTCGCGACATCAGGCTATTACGTGATGCTGCCGAACCTCTATTACCGTTCCGGCGTGATGGAGCTCGGCGCGCTGCCGGCCGACCCGAACGCGCCGGAGCGCAAGCGCATGTTCGCGCTGATGGGCTCGCTCACCATTCCCATGATCATGGACGACACGCGCGCCCTGCTCACCTATGCCGAGGGCCAGGCGGCCGCCAACACTGAGATCGTCGGCACCGTCGGCTATTGCATGAGCGGACGCTACGCCGTGAATGCCGCCACGCACTTCCCCGACCGCGTCAAGGCCGCCGCCTCGGTCTACGGCACGCAGCTTGCGACCGACCAGGACGACAGCCCGCATCTCGCAGCAAGCAAAACCAAAGCCGAGCTCTATTTCGCCTGCGCGGAGACCGACATCTACGCGCCGACCGAAATCATCGAAAAGGTCAGGCAGGGCATGACCGGGACCAAAGCCGAGGTCGAGATCTATCCAGGCACGCATCACGGTTTTGCCTTTCCCAAGCGTCCGGTCTACGACCGCGACGCCGCGGAGCGGCACTGGGAGCGTTTGCTGGCGCTCTATCGCCGCAATCTCGTCTAGACATAGAAGGCGTGATGCCCTTTCTGCTCATCGACTTTCCCTCGTTCAGTCCAATCGCACTCCAGATCGGGCCGTTTGCGATCCGCTGGTATGCGCTTGGCTATATCTGCGGGATCACGTTCGGCTGGCTCTATGCCCGCGCACTGATCAAGAACGACAAGCTGTGGGCCGGCTCGTCGCCGATCAGCCTGGTGCAGATCGACGATTTCATCCTGTGGGTGACGCTCGGCATCATCGTCGGCGGCCGCACCGGGTACGTCCTGTTCTACAATCTGCCCTTCTTCATCGAGCACCCGGCCGCCATCTTCAAATTGTGGGAAGGCGGCATGTCCTTCCATGGCGGCTTCCTCGGTTGCGTCGTCGCGGTGATGTGGTTCGCCCGGAAGAACCGCATCTCGATCCTGTCGCTCGGCGACATCACCTGCGGCGTCGCGCCGATCGGGATTTTTCTGGTGCGGCTGACCAACTTCATCAACGGCGAATTGTGGGGCCGCGCTGCCGACCCCAGCCTGCCCTGGGCCATGATCTTTCCGACCGGCGGTGACGTGCCGCGCCATCCGAGCCAGCTCTACGAGGCAGGCATGGAGGGGCTGCTGCTCTTCATCGTGCTCGCCGTGATGATCCGCCGCGGCGCCCTGAAGCGGCCGGGGCTCATCCTCGGCAGCTTCATCCTGATCTACGGCCTGACCCGGATCATCGGCGAGCATTTCCGCGAGCCGGACGTCCAGCTCGGCTACCTCTGGGGCGGGTTAACCATGGGCATGCTGTTGTCGATCCCGATGCTTATTGTCGGCCTCATACTTATTGTATTGGCAGTGCGGCGCGGTGCGCCGGAGCCGATCGAGGCCGTTCGTTAATTCATTTCGAGAAAGCACGCCGTGACCGACCAGCCGCTACTCAACGAGATCAAGGCACTGATCAAAGCCTCAGGTCCCATGCCGGTCTGGCGGTACATGGAACTGTGCCTGATGCATCCGCGCTATGGCTATTACGTCTCGCGCGATCCACTCGGGCGTGAGGGCGACTTCACCACCGCGCCCGAGGTCAGCCAGATGTTCGGCGAGCTCTTGGGCCTGTGGACCGCCTCGGTGTGGAAGCAGATGGGCTCGCCGCAATTCCTCCGGCTGATCGAGCTCGGCCCCGGCCGCGGCACCATGATGGCGGATGCGCTGCGCGCGCTCCGCGTGCTGCCGCCGCTCTACCAGGCGCTCCACATCCACATGGTCGAGGTCAATCCCGTGCTGCGCGAGCGGCAGAGCGCGACGCTGGCGGGCGTGCGCAACATCTCCTGGCACGACAGCATCGACGACGTGCCGGAAGGACCGGGCATCATCCTCGCCAACGAATATTTCGACGTGCTGCCGATCCACCAGATGGTGAAGGGCGAGAACGGCTGGCACGAGCGGGTGATCGAGATCGACCCGAACGGCAAGCTGCAGTTTGGCGCGGCGTCCGAGCCGACGCCGCGCTTCGAGGTGCTGCTGCCGCCTCTGGTGCGCGCCGCCCCCGTCGGCGCCGTGTTCGAATGGCGGCCGGACGGGGAGATCATGAAGCTCGCCACGCGCGTGCGCGACCAGGACGGCGCTGCCCTGATCATCGACTATGGCCACTTACGCAGCGATGCCGGCGACACGTTCCAGGCCATCGCGCGCCATACCTTCACCGATCCGTTGAAGGCGCCGGGCCAAGCCGACGTCACCGCCCACGTCGATTTCCAGGCGCTGGCGCGCGCGGCGGAAGATGTCGGTGCACGGGTGCACGGCCCGGTGACGCAAGGCGACTTCCTCAAGCGCGTCGGCATCGATACCCGCGCCGCCGCCCTGATGCAGAAGGCGACGCCGGAGGTGGCCACCGACATTTCGGTCGCACTCAAGCGCCTGACCGATACGGGGCGCAGCGGCATGGGCTCGATGTTCAAGGTGCTCGGCATCTCCGAGCCGCGGCTGTCAGGCATTGCCGGCCTCAGCGATCTCGAACACGCCGGAGGAAATTGATGACTGTTGCCTCGTCGCTGCTGTCGGCGGTGCCCGGCCTGCGCCATGCTTTCTTCACCCGCGAGGGCGGTGTCTCCGGCGGCATATATGCCGCGCTGAACGGCGGGCTCGGCTCCAACGACGACCAGGCCCTCGTTGCGGAAAACCGCCGCCGCATGGCCGAGCATGTCGGCGTCGCGCCGGAGCGCTTCATCAGCCTGCATCAGATCCATTCGCCCGACGTGCTCATCGCCGAACTGCCGTGGCCGAGCGGACCGCGGCCGAAGGGCGACGCGCTGGTCACGAAGACGCCCGGCATTGCGCTCGGCGTTTCCACCGCCGATTGCGGGCCGGTGCTGTTCGTCGACCCCAACGCGCGCGTGATCGGCGGTGCGCATGCCGGCTGGAGGGGCGCGCTGACAGGCGTGCTGGAATCAACGATCTCGGCCATGGAGAAGCTCGGCGCCACGCGCAGCGGCATCATCGCCGCGATCGGCCCCTTGATCCGCCAGGACAGCTACGAGGTCGGCAACGAGTTCGTCGCGCGCTTCATCGAGGCCGACGCGGACAACGCGGTGTTCTTCATTCCCTCGGTGCGCGAGGGTCACGCGATGTTCGATCTCGCCGGTTTCATCCGCAAGCGGCTGGAGGCGGCCGGCATCCTGATGATCGACGACCTTGGTCTCGACACCTACGCCGACGAGCGCTTCTTCAGCTATCGCCGCTCGGTGCATCGCAAGGAGCCGGATTACGGCCGGCACGTTCACGCGATCGCGCTGGAAGCGTGAACACAAGAGCAACCTCGTGTCATTCCGGGGCGTACCTGGACCGGATGACAGTGGTCTATGTCGCCTCTGCCCTAGACCTTAATCGATTTTAACGATATCGCTGCCCTCCATAATGAGGGACGCGTCGTTCATCTTGGGCCGTGCGGGTTCGCGCGTGCTGGCGGTCATGCTGCTGGCGGCGGCGGCCGCGCTTGGCGGCTGCGCCGGTGGCGGCGGCAATGCCGCCAATTCCTATGCGATGGCGCCGAGCACCGGCTCGGGAGCGACGGTGGCATTCGAGTCGATCGACGGGCCGCCACCCCAAGTGTTCGACCGCATGGTTGGCGTACTCGACAGCGAATCCAAGCTGCGCAGCCTCTCCGTGGTCTCCCGCGAGGGGACGGCGGCCTACCGCGTGCGCAGCTACCTCTCCGCCCAGGTGGTGCGCGGCAAGACCGTGATCGCCTGGGTCTGGGACGTCTACGACGCCAACCAGCAGCGGGCGCTGCGCCTCTCCGGCGAGGAACCGACCTCGGCCAAGGGCGGCCGAGATGCATGGGCGGCGGCCGACGACCTCGTGCTGCGGAAGATCGCCCAGGCCGGATTCAGCGGACTTTCCAACATGATCAACGGAGCGCCGGATACACCTAGCGCGGCTCCCGGCCTGCGCGGACCGGCGGTGGCGAGCGTGATCAAGGAGAGCCCAGTGCCTGACCTGCCGGCCTCGGCGCTCGGCTATGCCGAGTGATAACCCCCGCTAAACCACGGGCTCAAGATGCAGCCAAGCCGTTGGCCGGACTCAGGATTTCAAAGGGAAAACGTAGCATCCCGGGTTGCCATTGCGGCCCCCGGCCTGATATTTCCTCGCCCGTCGTAACCGTGCTCCCAGTGGGTATTTTCTGATGTTGAACGTCGTATCCAGCAAAGCGCGGGAGGAAGCGTCCATGTCGGCCAAGAACGGCTCCATCAAGCTCGTCGCCGGCAACTCCAATCCGGCACTCGCCCAGGCCATCGCGCAGGGCCTCAACGTGCCGCTGACCAAGGCGGTGGTCCGGCGCTTCGCCGACATGGAGATCTTCGTCGAGGTCCAGGAGAACATCCGCGGCTCGGATGCCTTCATCATCCAGTCGACCTCGTTTCCTGCGAACGACAATCTGATGGAGCTGCTGATCATCACCGACGCGCTGCGCCGCTCCTCGGCGCGCCGCATCACCGCTGTGATCCCCTATTTCGGCTATGCCAGGCAGGACCGCCGCTCCGGCTCGCGCACGCCGATCTCGGCCAAGCTCGTCGCCAATCTGATCACCCATGCCGGCGTCGACCGCGTCATGACGCTCGACCTGCATGCCGGCCAGATCCAGGGCTTCTTCGATATCCCGACCGACAATCTGTTCGCTGCCCCCCTGATGGTGCGCGACATCCGCGAACGTTTCGACCTCGGCAAGGTGATGGTGGTCTCGCCCGACGTCGGCGGCGTGGCCCGCGCCCGCGGCCTCGCCAAGCGCATCAACACCCCGCTCGCCATCGTCGACAAGCGTCGCGAGCGTCCGGGTGAATCCGAAGTCATGAACGTGATCGGCGACGTCTCCGGCTACAGCTGTATCCTGGTCGACGACATCGTCGATTCCGGCGGCACGCTGGTGAATGCGGCCGACGCGCTGATCGCCAAGGGCGCCAAGGATGTCTACGCCTACATCACCCACGGCGTGCTCTCCGGCGGCGCGGCCGCCCGCATCTCCGGCTCGAAGCTGAAGGAGCTGGTGATCACCGACTCGATCCTGCCGACCGAAGCGGTGACCAAGGCGCCGAACATCCGCACGCTGCCAATCGCCAGCCTGATCTCGGACGCGATCGCGCGCACCGCCGCCGAAGAGTCGGTGTCGAGCCTGTTCGACTAGCTTTCCGATCCAAAAGGTCTCGTAGGGTGGACAAAGGCGCGACGCGCCGTGCCGACCTTATTCTCGTTGCGATGCGAGCGGCGCCTCACGTCGCAAAGCCCGGGAGCACCACGTCGTTCAAGAGTGCGATCAACACGGCGGCCTGCTCCTGCCCTGATCGCCCATAATTTCCACAGTGGATCACGAAGGCGAGATCACGCGCTGGAATTACATACAGATATTGGCCGCCCCAGCCGACAGCACCGAACCAGTGCAGCGGCTGCGCGGTGGCGAAATCGCCGATGTACCATTGATAGCCGTAGTCGCGGCCAACCCGGGTCTGGACGACAGGCGTCGTCACGCGCTTGACCCAATCGGCCGGAACGACGGACTTTCCATTCCAGCGGCCATTCGCCAGCATAAGCTGACCAATCTTGAGAAGATCGCGCGGCAGGAGACGCGCCCCTGACGCAGCGCGCGGCTCGCCATCATGGCCGACGCTCCAGTCGGACGGGCCGAAGCCCAGGGGATCGAACAGCACGCGGCGGCAATAGGCCGGCAGGGCTTGACCAGTGCCTTTGGCGATGAGCCGGCCGAGCAGCGCGGTGGCGCCGCCGCAATAGGTCCATTTCGCGCCGGGCTCGCCGACGATCGGGCGCCCGAGAATGAAACGATAACGATCGGGCGCGGCTTCCATCGCAATCTCGCTGTTGCGTGGATCGCCATAGGGAATGGTGAGCTCATCCCATTCAAGGCCGAGCGTCATCGAAAGCAGATGATGGATCGTGAGCTTGTCTCGGCCTGGCTGTGCTGCGAGATCGGCATATTCCGGAAACTGCGCATAGAGCTTTGCGTCCGGCGCCGGCACCTTGCCTTCACTAAGCGCGATCCCATAGGCCAGTCCAACGACGCTCTTCGATACCGAACGAAGATCGTGCAGCACGTCAGGACCAAACACGACGTTGCCGAGCGTTCGGTCCCACCTTTGATCCTCGCCCTCCCCATAGTGCTCGAACACGAGCTTGCCGCCCTGGCTCACCAGGAGCGCGTGCAGACCGGGCACCTTTCCCGCCTGCACGAGCGCGGCGAGACGCTCGGCCGCATCGGACGAAGCGGCAACGGCCGGAACGACCCATGGCAGAGCCACACTCGCGCCAAGACCAGCCAGCAGATGACGACGGTTGAGAGAAGCCATAGCTCGTTTCCTCCAGAATGGGGTATTCACAGGTACCTTGCAATACATAGTACCTTGCTATATAAGCTTCTTCGAAAGCGGTGTAGTCAAGGAGGAAATGGCCGACTCGACGAATCAGGTTCAGCTCAAGAAGGGCGCGCTGGAACTCTGCGTGCTCGCTCTGCTCGCGCGCGGAGAGAGCTATGCCTACGAGATCGCGAGCACGCTGTCGGCCGGCGTCGGCATGGGTGAAGGCACGATCTATCCGCTGATGCGGCGAATGCAGGACGACGGGCTGGTCGACACCCGCCTTGAGGAATCCAGCAGCGGCCCGCCGCGCAAATACTACCGTCTGACGGCCGCCGGCCGCGCCGCCTTCACGGCGCAGAAGCGCGAATGGCGAAGCTTTACCGACGCAGTCGACCGCCTCCTCGGAGACGCCAGATGACCCGCGACGACTTCCTTCACATCCTCGCCGATGGGCTCACTGGACTGCCCGCGGCCGAGATCGACGATATTCTGTCCGACTACGCTGCCCATTTCGGGGAGGCCCGCGCCTCAGGGCGAACGGAGCAGGAGGTTGCCTCCGCGCTCGGCGACCCACGACGACTGGCGCGCGAGCTGCGCGCCGAGACGGGACTGCGCCGGTGGGAGAACCATCACTCCTTCCGCAACTCCACGGCCGCTGCTGGCGCTCAGTGGCCTCGCCGTGGTCGACATCGTCTTGCTGCTGCCATTGTTGCTTGCCGTTCTACTCATCCTGCTCCTGATCGCTTTCGTCATGTGCGTGCTGGGGATCGTCGGCATCGGGTTGCTGATCAGTGTCTACAAGCATTTTGGCGACGGACACGTGGTCAATGTGATCTTGCGCGGGCTCGCAGGCGTCGCGTTGGTAACCACGGGGGCGGGCTTCGCTGCGCTATTGGCGCTTGGACTCAACGCCGCCGTCAGATGGCTCGGCAATTATGCACGGCTGCATTATCGGCTGCTCAAGCCGGATCAGCCAGTCGCGTAGGTCAGACGAAGATGCATCGTCAACCGGGGCGGCGCAGCCGCCGCCCCGGAAACAATCGTGTTGTGCCTACCCCACGATCCCCGCCGCGACCTGGCCGCGCAGGCGCTCCAGGCCGTGCAACGTCTCCGCACAGGCTGCCGCGACCTCGACGCCCTTGATGGCGAAATGCCTGCGGAAGAAATCGTAGTGCACTTCGGTCTCGTGGAATTGCTGCGGCGTCAGCACCGCCGAGAACACCGGCACCTCGGTGCGCAGCTGCACGTCCATCAGCGCCTTGATCACTGTGTCGGCGACGAACTCGTGGCGATAGATGCCGCCGTCGACGACGAGGCCGGCGGCGACGATCGCGGTGTAGCGCCGAGTCTTGGCGAGCAGCTGCGCGTGCAGCGGAATCTCGAACGAGCCCGGCACCTCGAACACGTCGACATGGGTGAGGTGACGCGCCTCGGCTTCCTTCATGAAGGCGATGCGGGCTTCCTCGACCACGTCGCGGTGCCAGCAGGCCTGCACGAAGGCCACCCGCTGCGGTTTGGCGAAGCGCGGATGCGCGGGTGCCGGCTCCTGCGGAACCGGCGGCGGCGTTTGGGTGGGTTGGGACGTTTCGGTTTGGGGATCTTGCAACATCTGATTCATGGCTTTCCTCGGTTCAAGGACCAGAATCAGGGCACACGGAACGACAAACAGCCGCATCCTCACGATGCGTCTGCCACCGACCGTTCTCTTTCATCCGGACTTTAACCGTCGGCTTCGGAATTGCACCGAATCTGCTGACCCTTCCCTTCGGACAAGACCTCGGAGAAGGCGCTCGCGGGCTTGGGCCTTTCGGCCCTTACCGCCGGTGGGGACTTTCACCCCGCCCTGAGAACATCGGCCGTCCGGAATGAACGGCCTGACCGGAAATATGACGCCGGCCGGCGGCGACAGCAAGCGCGTTCCCCATGGGGAAAGCGCATGGTGCCATGCCATCGTGGCGGGCGGCCTCGCGGGACGGAATTAACGATTGGCGCCAGCCGCTCGAATCCGATTCCGGTTTGTTCTCATCCGTCCGGATCGCGACTCCCACGTTAACAATTGTGGCGGAGATGAGCTGTGGACGACCGAGTCCTGGCTTGTGGACGGACTCGCGACCCCGTTGCGCAGATTCCGCAAATCACATCACTTGATCCGCGACAGGCCCGCGCTGATCCGAGGGATAGCAAGAGCGACTCCGAGGAGATCGCTAGAGCGACTCCGAGGGGACGCCGTAGCGTTTAGGGAGCGCGCGCCGGGCCCAACCGCGTGCGTATCAACGACAACAAGAAGGCAAGAGGTCGAGACGGCATGTCCCTGCTCGAAGGCAACATCGATTCCCGAAACCATCCGCTCGCGGTGGTCGAGGATATCGCTGCCAGCAACAACTGGCCGTTCGAACGCTCCGGCGAAGACGAACTCACGATTGTCTCCAAGGGACAATGGACCGACTACCAGATCTCCTTCACCTGGATGGGCGAGATCGAGGCGCTGCATCTGGCCTGCGCGTTCGACATGAAGATACCGCTCGCGCGGCGGAGCGAAGTGCAGCGGCTCGTCGCCGCCGTCAACGAGCAGCTGTGGGTCGGCCATTTCGATCTGTGGACCAACACCGGCATGGTCATGCACCGCCAGGCCCTGGTGCTGCCGGGCGGCCTCACCGCCTCGCCCGCGCAATGCGAGGCCATGCTCGCCGGCGCGATCCACGCCTGCGAGCGCTACTTCCCTGCGTTCCAGTTCGTGGTGTGGGCCGGCAAGACCACGACCGAGGCAATGGACGCGGCGATGTTCGATACGGTGGGCGAGGCGTAAGTCTGCAAGGGAGCCAACGCTCCCTCCCCAACGTCGTCCTGGCGAAAGCCAGGACCCATACCGCGAGGTCTCTCCGTATCTCGCAATACTTGTTGCTCTGCCCGCCATCCACTAGAACCAGCCGGGGTAATGGGTCCTGGCTTTCGCCAGGACGACGGCGGATTTTGTGGCAACAGCGATGGCAAACAGCACCCTTCAAAACATCACCGGCACCATCCTGCTCGCCGGCGCCGGCAAGATGGGCGGCGCGATGCTGACCGGATGGCTGGCGGGCGGGCTCGACCCGCGCCGCGTCGCGGTAGTCGACCCGTTCATCTCGCCCGAGATCACGGCACTTGCCGCCAAGGGCGTCGCGCTCAATCCCGACGTGAAGGCCGCGGGCACAGTCGAGACCATGGTCGTCGCGGTGAAGCCGCAGATGTTCCGCGAGGCCGGCGCGAAGTTGAAAGCTTTCGTCTCGGACAAGACCTCGGTGGTCTCGATCATGGCGGGAACCACGATCGCCTCGCTCGAGGAGGTCTGCGGCGGCGCCGTGGTGCGCGCGATGCCGAACACGCCGGCTGCGATCGGCCGCGGCATCACCGTCGCAGTTGCGGCGAAGACCGTCAGCCCCGCGCAGCGCGCGGTGGCGGACGCGCTGCTGCGTGCCACCGGCTCGGTCGAATGGATCGAGGATGAAGGCCTGATGGACGCGGTGACCGCCGTGTCCGGCTCGGGCCCGGCCTATGTGTTCCTGCTCGCCGAGGAGCTGGCGCGGGCCGGCTTGGAGGCGGGGCTACCCGAAGCGCTCGCGACCAGGCTTGCGCGCGAGACCGTCGCCGGCTCCGGCGAGCTACTGCACCAGTCGGAGCTCCCCTCCGCCACGCTGCGCCAGAACGTCACCTCGCCCGGCGGCACCACGGCCGCTGCGCTCGGCGTGCTGATGGGCGAGCCGGGATTGCGCGATCTGATGATCCGCGCGATCGCGGCGGCGACGAAGCGGTCGAAGGAACTGGCGAAGTAAACAGGTGCCGTAGGGTGGGCAAAGCGAAGCGTGCCCACCAACTTCATCGCGGTTGAGGAACGATGGTGGGCACGGCGCTTTGCGCCTTGCCCACCCTACGATTTCGAGCCAGCGGCCAGCCGCTTGTTGAACATCTCGACATTGACGAGCCCGCGTGCGTGGCGGCCCTCGCCGAGCTTGCGCGCGCCCTCGAATGCCTCGACCTCGAAGCGGATGACGCGGCGCTCGACGGCAGTCACCTTCGCGGTGGTCCGCACCGTCGCGCCGACCAGCGCTGCTGCAAGATGGCGGATGTCGACCTCGGTGCCGACGGTGACCCAGCCCGGCTGAAGCGCGGCGCGGATCGCATCGCCCGCGGTCATCTCCATCTCGAGGATCATCATCGGCGTCGCATACACCATGGGCATGCCGGGCACGAAATGCCCGACAGTGCGCTCCACTGGGACCACCAGGGTGCGCTCGGCGCTCATGCCGATCTTGATGAAGTCGCGTGCGTCCATGGTCACTCCATCCGTCATCCCGGCGAAGGCCGGGACCCATAGCCACCTGACGTAGTTTGGCGAAGACTCGGAGTTGCCGGCCCGCGCCGCAACTTCTCCCTGGGGTTATGGGTCCCGGCCTTCGCCGGGACGACAGTTGTGTTTGACGCTACTGCGTCGGCTACTTCTTCGCAGCCGCCGCGCGCTCCACGAACGTCTTGCCGCCCTTCATCTTGTGGCGGAGCGGGGCTTCGTTGATCTGGATGACGACGGCATCGGCGTCGACGCCGAGGTTCTTCACCAGCGCCTGGGTGATGTCGCGCATCATGCCGGCCTTCTGCTCGTCGGTGCGGCCCTCGGCCATGCTGATGGTGATCTCAGGCATCGTTGTCTCCCTGCTGCTGGTCGTCATGGCCGGGCTTGTCCCGGCCATTCATCATTTGAAAGATGGATGCGCGGGTCAAGCCCGCGCATGACCAATGGAGCGAATGGCTAGCCCCAGCTCACGTCATGGCGCGCGAGGACTTCACGCACTTTTGCGACGAGATCGGCTTCGCTGCACGAGAACTGCGCCGGGCGGGTCTCGCGCCATTCCTGATTGGAAGCGATCGCCGCGGCTGCCTTCGCGCCTTCGACCAGATCCTTGATCTGCACCTCGCCACGCGCCTTCTCGTCCGAGCCCTGGATGATGACGCAGGGTGAGTTGCGGCGATCGGCATATTTGAGCTGGTTGCCCATGTTCTTGGGATTGCCGAGATAGAGCTCGGCGCGGATGCCCGCGGTGCGCAAGCTTGCCACCATCTTCTGATAGTCGGCGACACGGTCGCGATCGAACACGGTGACGACGACGGGCCCGAATTCGGGCCGCGTGTCGAGCTTGCCGAGCAGCGTCAGCGCCGCCTGCAGCCGCGAGACGCCGATGGAAAATCCGGTCGCCGGCACCGGCTCGCCGCGGAAGCGCGAGACGAGGCCGTCATAGCGGCCACCGCCGCCGACGGAGCCGAAGCGCACAGGGCGGCCCTTCTCGTCCTTGGTGTCGAGCAGCAGTTCGACCTCGTAGACCGGGCCGGTGTAATATTCGAGGCCGCGCACCACGGACGGATCGATCTTGATGCGGTCCGCGCCGTAGCCCGACGCCGTCACCAGCTTCGCAATCTCTTCCAGCTCGCTGACGCCGGCTTGACCGATCTCGCTCTTGGCGAGGTAGGTTTCTGCGGCGGCAACGGCCTCTTTCCAATCGTCGCGCGGCCTGGTGATGGCGAGAACGACGTCAGCTTCAGCTTCGCTCAAATTGGCGCCCTTGGTGAAGTCGCCCTTGCCTTCCTCGCCACCATCCCATCGTCCGGGACCAAGCAATTTGCGCACTTCGTCGGCGGAGAACTTGTCGAGCTTGTCGATGGCGCGCAGCACGGTCAGCCTGCGGCCTGCGTTCTCGGCACCGGCGAGCCCGATGGCTTCGAGAACACCGTCGAGCACTTTTCGGTTGTTGACCTTCACGACATAGGAGCCGCGCGCGATGCCCAGCGCTTCCATCGTGTCGGCCGCCATCATGCAGATCTCGGCATCCGCCGCCGGCGTCGCCGAGCCGACCGTGTCGGCATCGAACTGCATGAACTGGCGGAAGCGGCCGGGGCCGGGCTTCTCGTTGCGGAACACGTAACCGGCGCGATAGCTGCGGTAGGGCTTGGGCAGCGTGTCGAAATTCTCGGCGACGTAGCGGGCGAGCGGCGCGGTCAGATCGTAGCGCAGGCTGATCCACTGCTCGTCGTCGTCCTGGAACGAGAACACGCCCTCGTTCGGACGGTCCTGGTCGGGCAGGAATTTGCCGAGCGCGTCGGTGTATTCCATCGCCGGCGTTTCCACCGGCTCGAAACCGTAGAGCTCGTAGACGGCGCGGATCTTCTCGACCATCTCGCGCGTCGCCCGGATCGCGGCGGGATCGCGATCCTCGAGCCCGCGCGGCAGGCGCGCCTTCAGTTTCTGGGGTTTTTTGGGTTTCTCGGCCATGCGCGGCGTTTACCAGCCGGGGCGCGAGGCGGCAACCGGGCTGTTCTTCACCTCGCCCCGCTTGCTGGGAGAGGGTAAGAGAGAGCTTGCCCTACGGCCGCTCCATCCGGGCCCGGAGCGCGTCCGCGTCCGCCTTCGGCAGCGACTTCAGCGTCGGCTTGATGGTCTCGCCGCCGACGATCTTGCCGTTGCGCATGAACATCCAGTCCGAGATGTCGGCTTCGCTGAACTTGACCTCGTCGCCTGCGTGCTTGCCCGGCAGATCGCGCGGCTCATTGGCGAACAGACCGGAATAGCTGCCGTCGGGCTGCTTCTTCACCTCGCCGATCCAGATGTGCTCGCCGCCCTTGCGGGTCGAGAAGCGGACTTTCAGGGCGTGCCCGGTCTCCGACGATTTTGGCGCGTCATAGGAGGCCCAGAAGGTCGGCAGCGAGCCGCGGGCGCGGGCAATCGCGGCATTCATCTTGGGGGCGGTGGTGCGCACGTCGACGATCGGCGAGCGGTCCTGCGCGACCACCTCGTGCGTGGGGCCGATGGTCAGGATGCCGAAAACGGAGACGCCGGTGATGGCGGCGAGAACCACCCATTTCATGGGTTGGGAGAGTTTGGATGCCATGTTCGCGATGTCCAGGATGCTTGTTGTGTCCTGGCTTTGTCGCATGTCGGCAGCAGCACGTTCAGTGCGCAATAAGCCACAAACGTTGCGCGTCTTACCCTCCCCTGGAGGGGGAGGGTCGGCTCGCATCTGAGCATAGCGAAGATGAGAGACGGGGCGGGGTGACGGTCTCTCCACTCTGCGCACCGCCCGTGTGGAGAAATCACCCAAGCTCGCTCGCGCTTCGCGCGATCGACCCTCCCCCTCCAGGGGAGGGTGAAGAGATCAAAACACCTTGCGGATCCAATTGTGCGGATCGTTGGTGCGGCCGTACTGGATGTCGACGAGCTGCTTGCGCAGGCCCATGGCGACGGGGCCGGCGGCGCCGCCCGAGATCTCGAAATCGCCGCTCACCGAACGCACCTTGCCGATCGGCGAGATCACGGCGGCGGTGCCGCAGGCGAAGGCTTCCTTGAGCCTGCCGGAGGCCGCATCCTTGCGCCACTGGTCGAGCGAGTACGGCTCCTCGCGCACGGTCTTGCCGGCATCGCGGGCGAGCGCGATGATGGAGTCGCGGGTGATGCCGGGCAAGATCGTGCCGAGCGGCGGCGTCGAGAGCGAGCCGTCGTCGAACACGAAGAAGATGTTCATGCCGCCGAGTTCCTCGATATAGCGGCGCTCGACCGCGTCGAGGAAGACGACCTGATCGCAGCCGTGCTGGATCGCTTCCGCCTGGGCGCGCAGGCTCGCGGCATAGTTGCCGCCGCATTTGACGGCGCCGGTGCCACCGATCGCGGCGCGCGTATAGTTCTCGGAGACCCAGATCGACACCGGCGCAGGCCCACCCTTGAAGTAGGAGCCGACAGGCGAAGCGATCACCGCAAAGATGTATTCGGACGACGGCTTGACGCCGAGGAAGGTCTCGCTCGCGATCATGAAGGGGCGCAGGTAAAGGCTGCCCTCGCCGCCCGGCATCCAGGCGCGATCGATGCGCACGACCTGCTCGACCGCCTCGATGAAGACGTCCTCGGGCAATTGCGCCATCGCCATGCGGTCGGCGGAATCCTTGAAGCGCCGCGCATTGGCGTCGGGACGGAACAGGTTCACACCGCCATCGTCGCGCTTGTAGGCCTTGAGGCCTTCGAAGATTTCCTGGGCGTAGTGCAGGACCGCGCCGGCCGGATCGAGCTGGAAGTTGGCGCGCGCCTCGACGCGGGCCTCATACCAGCCGCCCTTGGCCTGGTTGTAGCGGACGATCGCCATGTGGTCGGTGAAGACCCGCCCGAAGCCGGGGTCCACCAGCTTGGCGACACGGTCCTTTTCGGACGTCGGATTGGTTGCGGGCTGGATGTCGAATTTCATGCTCATGTCCTTGCCTCCCGCTGCCGGTGGCGGCGCTATTCTGGCGCCCGCCTGCCCGTTTCGGGGCCGGCTGGCTTGATTGGGTTTCTGGCCGGACCGCCGCCAGCCATGTTACGGCCGGTTTCCGTGGCCAGCATGTCGCCGAGGACATGCTTTTGCGGAAGGCGGAAGTCCAGTATGTTTTGCCGAAATGCCGCTCGACAATCGCACGGTAGATCTGCTTCGGCCGTCGCCGCCTGTCCGGCTCTCTCCGGCCGCCCTGCTACGATGCCACCCGATGCGAAACGATCTAAAATTTCGTGCGGGTCGATCCTTTTGTAACATTGAACCCAAGATACGTCAATATGCCTGACATAAATTTCGCGACTCCCCCTCAAGACGCTGCCGCGCACCGGCCGGCCGCAGGTGATGGAGGCAATTTGCGCTGGGATATCATCGAGCTGCTGTTCTTCGCCTATCGCGATTTCGTCGGTGATCCCGACCAGGAACTCGAGGCGTTCGGCTTCGGCCGGGCCCACCACCGTGTCATGCACTTCGTCTACCGCTATCCCGGGCTGAAGGTCGCCGACCTGCTCGACGTCCTGCGCATCACAAAACAGTCGCTCGGCCGGGTGCTCAAGCAGCTCCTGGACGAGGGCTATATCGTGCAGAAGACCGGCGACAATGACCGCCGCCAGCGCCTGCTCTACGCGACGCCGAAGGGCGAGGCGCTGGTCCAGAAGCTCGCCGGGCTGCAGACCACGCGGATCACCAAGGCACTTGCCGAGATGGGTCCGCAGGACGCCGAGACGGTCAAGCGCTTCCTGCGCGCGATGATCGACCGAGACGATCCGGACAAGGTGCTCGAGACGATCTTCGCCTCCGTCAATCAAGACTCGAAGGAGTGACCGTGCCGCTCGCAGCCACGCTCGCCCGTCCGCCGGTGCAACCGGCCGACGATGCCCCGCATCTGCTGCTGGTCGACGACGACCGCCGTATCCGCGACCTGCTCTCGCGCTTTCTCGCCAGCGAGGGCTACCGCGTCACCACCGCGGCAAGCGCGGGTGACGCGCGCTCGAAACTGCTGGGCCTGCATTTCGACCTCTTGATCCTCGACGTCATGATGCCCGGCGAGACCGGCTTCGATCTTGCCCGCTTCATCCGGACCTCCTCCTCGGTGCCGATCGTGATGCTGACGGCGCGTCACGAGGCCGAAGCCCGCATCGAGGGCCTGCAAATCGGCGCCGACGACTACGTCGCAAAACCATTCGAGCCGCGCGAGCTTGCGCTGCGCATCAACAACATCCTCAAGCGCGCCGCGCCGCCGCAGCAGGCCGCGACGGTCGAGAAGATCGCGTTCGGTCCCTATGTCTACCATCTCGATCGCGGCGAGTTGCGCCAGGGCGAGGAGGTCATCCACCTCACCGACCGCGAGCGCGAGATGCTGCGCATTCTCTCGGAGACGCCGGGCGAGACCGTGCCGCGTAGCGCGCTGACCGGCAATGGCAGCGTCAACGAGCGCGCCGTGGACGTGCAGATCAACCGCCTCCGGCGCAAGATCGAGACCGACCCGGCCAATCCGCTGTTCCTGCAGGCGGTGCGTGGCATCGGCTACCGGCTGGTGGCCTCACCATAGATCAAGTGAAGCGCGCTAGATGAGCACGATCGATACCGGCCTGACGCTTCTGAAGAGCGCCGCCGGCCGCGTCTCCGCCGCCAATGGCTGGATGGGCAACGCGTTCAAGGGCTGGATGCCGACCGGCCTCTATGCCCGCGCGCTGCTGATCATGATCGTGCCGATGGTGATCCTGCAGACCGTGGTCGCCTTCGTGTTCATGGAGCGGCACTGGAACACGGTGACACGACGGCTGTCGGCCGCGGTGGTGCAGGACATCGCCGCGCTGATCGACGTCTATAAGAGCTATCCGCAGGACAAGGACCGCGCGCAGCTCAAGAGCATTGGGCAGCGGTTGCAGTTGGTGGTCGATTTCCTGCCCGCCGGTGACATGCCGCCGCCGGGACCGAAGCCGTTCTTCTCGCTGCTCGACCAGACGCTGTCGGTGCAGCTCGGCCGCCAGATCGGCCGCTCGTTCTGGATCGACACCGTCGGCCGCTCCAACCTCGTCGAGATCCGCATCCAGCTCGACGATGCCGTGATGCGCGTGTTCGCGCAGCGCAGCGCCGCCTATGCCTCGAACTCGGAGATCTTCCTGTTCTGGATGGTCGGCACGTCCTCGATCCTGTTGATCGTCGCGGTGCTGTTCCTGCGCAACCAGATCAAGCCGATCCTGCGGCTTGCGGACGCCGCCGAAAGCTTCGGCAAGGGCCGCGAGGCGCCGAATTTCCGCCCGCGCGGCGCGCGCGAGGTGCGGCGCGCGGCGGTGGCCTTCCTCGAGATGAAGTCGCGCATCGAGCGCACGATGGAGCAGCGCACCGCGATGCTCGCCGGCGTCAGCCACGATCTGCGCACCATCCTGACCCGCTTCAAGCTCGAGCTGGCGCTGATCGGCGACAGCCCCGAGCTCGAAGGCATGCGCAAGGACGTCGACGAGATGTCGATGATGCTGGAGGATTACCTCGCCTTTGCCCGCGGCGATTCCGGCGAGCAGTCACAACCGACCGACATGGCGCAGGCGCTCGAGGAGCTGCGCAGCGACGCCGAGCGCCACGGCCACACCGCGACCGTGGCGTTCAACGGCCTGCCCGTGGTGACGGTGAAGCCGGCCTCGTTCAAGCGCTGCCTCGCCAACCTCGTCACCAACGCGGCGCGCTACGGCAAGAGCATCGCCATCACCGGGCAGCGCGATCACCGTTATTTGACCGTGACGGTCGACGACGACGGCCCCGGCATTCCCGCCCATCTGCGCGAAGAAGTGTTCAAGCCGTTCCTGCGGCTGGACAATGCCCGCAACCAGGACGAAGGCGGCACCGGCCTTGGCCTTGCGATTGCCCGCGACATCGCCCGCTCGCATGGCGGCGACATCACGCTGGGCGACAGCCCGCTGGGCGGATTGAGGGCGAGTGTGCGGATACCGGTGTAGCTGCCTTCTTCCCTTCTCCCCTTGTTGTGGGAGAAGGTGGCGCGAAGCGCCGGATGAGGGGTTGCTTCAGCGTACTCCAAAGCAAAAGATTCAGCCGCGGAGACAAACCCCTCACCCGTCTCGCCGCTACGCGGCGAGCCACCCTCTCCCACAGGGGAGAGGGAAAGAGCATCGCGGCTACGATCCCGCCCTACTTCGGCAGCAGCGCCTTCAGCTTGTCCATGTCGCGCACATTCATCTTGAAGCCGCCGGGCATCACGATGTCGCCGGGCTTCTGGTCCGGCTTGCAGGCACCTAACCACTTCGCTTGCAGCGTCATGGTGGTATCGCGCCCCGCAGCGCCGGCGACGCCGCCTTGCGCATGCGAGGAAGACTTCACTGTGTAGGCCGAGTTGAAGTCGCCTGTGATCTCGGCATGCGAAGTCGTGCTGACGCCGGCGACGCTGCACTCGGAATCGCTGACATAGCCGCTCGCAGTCTTCTTGATCTCCTGCTTGGCGCAGACTTGCTTGGCCATCGGCGAGACGTTGTTGCTCATCTCCTTGTCGACGGTCTCGTCGGTGCAGTGCTGCATGGTCATTTCGGGCACGGGCGAGCCGCTCGTGACCAGCTTCATTTCCCAGAGGCCGGCCTTGCGCACGGGCAGATCGTCGGCAGATGCACTGCCTGCCGACACTACAACGCAAAGGGCCGAGCCGAGCAAAGCGAGTTTGCGCGTCATGTGGGAAGCTCCCGGCTAAGAGACTGCGACGTTACGACGACGCCTCAGTAGAGCGTGCGGATCGGCCGATCGGCGGCGCCATAGGGCACCCAGCGGCAGGAGAACGAGATGTATCCGCCCTCATAAGCCTGCACGCCAAGGAATTTGACGACCTTGCCGTAGCGCGCGCAATGATCGACCGCGACCTGCCGCGCATCGACCTGGTTTGCCATCGAATAGGCGATGATGCCGCCGGTGTCGTTGCCCTTGAACGGCGGCACTGGAAGGATATCGGCGCGCGCCGACTGGCTCGCCATCATACCCAAGGCAAGAAGGCCCGCGGCCGCAATGATTCGCATTCCCGTCACTCCAATTGGTTGGCGCCAGTTTACGGTGCCGGGGCCAAAGTGAAAAGAACCGAGGCCGGCCGGCCGCGACGTTCTGGTCAACTCCTGGCGAAGTGTTGCCGCGCTGCACTTGACCTCTTCCGGCCTTCGCGGCACCGTCCGAGCTTCGAAGACCCAGCTGTCCGGATTGCCCATGCGCGCCCCCTCCTTCAAATCGCTCCGCTTCGCCGCCTTGCTCGGCCTCATGTTCGGGGCGCTGTCGCTCGGCGAGGCCCGGGCCGCCAATCCGCTGGAGCTGAACTTCTGGCTGAGCGGGCCGCGCTATGACGGCGCCGTCACCGATTGCGACAAGGCGCTGCCGACGATCGCCACCCAGTTCTGGGAGAAGGAAAGCTCGTTCTGGAATTCCTCCTTGAAGATCACGGGCTTCTCGGCGGTTCGCGAGATCGCTTTCCGGCCCTGGCAGTCCGACAATATCCCGCGCCGCTATTGCACCGGCGAGGCCATGCTCACTGACGGCAAGGTCCGCAAGGTGCATTTCTCGATCATCGAGGATGGCGGCTTTGCCGGCTACGGCAATGGCGTCGAATGGTGCGTGGTCGGGCTCGATCGCAACTGGGCCTACAACCCGGCCTGCCGCGCCGCCAGGCAGTAATTCGAAATCCCTGATTCGGCCCGATCAAGCGGCCGAACCACCGGCGCCCGAAATTTGTTCTTGAAATGTTCTCGTCGCCTGCTAGGCTCGATTGCACAGCCTAGTTGAGGGCGTCGCCATGTTCCATTCCAGATTGCGTTCGTTCTCCCGTCTTGTGATCTCACTCGCCCTTGCCGCCGGGCTGGCGTCGCTCGCCGACGGCGCGAAAGCCCAGGACAAGCGGCAGAACGCGCCGGGCGAATTCGATTTCTATGTGCTGTCGCTGTCATGGTCGCCCTCGTTCTGCGAGGAGGCGGCCGAGCGCGGCGGCCGCTCGCAGATCCAATGCAGCGGCCGGCCCTACGCCTTCGTGGTGCACGGGCTTTGGCCGCAATATGAGAACGGCTTTCCGGAATATTGCCAGCGGCCGGCGCCGCGGCTGAGTCGCAGCATCGTCTCCTCGATGCTCGACCTGATGCCGGCGCCGGGCCTGATCTTCAACGAGTGGGACAAGCACGGCACCTGCTCGGGTCTGGCCGACCGCAGCTATTTCGAGACGATCCGCAAAGCGCGAGCCGCGATCAAGATCCCGGCCGAGTATCTCGATCTGTCGCAGGCCAAGACCGTGGCCCCCGGTGACGTCGAGGAGGCCTTCATCAAGGCCAATCCGGGCCTCAGCAGCGCCGCCGTCTCGGTCACCTGCAACCGGACGCGATTGTCCGAGGTGCGCATCTGCCTCAGCAAGGACCTGCAATTCCGCGCCTGCGAGGAGATCGACCGCCGCGCCTGCCGCCGCGACCAGGTGACGATGCCGCCGATCAGGGGTGGGTAGTTCCCCGTCATTGCGAGGAGCTCTTGCGACGAAGCAATCCAGCCTGCCGCCGCCGATGGATTCTGGATTGCTTCGCTGCGCTCGCAATGACAAGGGGATAGGATCGCGCAAGACAACGTAGCCCTATCCCATGAACTATCGCCACGCCTTCCACGCCGGCAACTTCGCCGATGTCATCAAGCACATCGTGCTGGCGCGCATCATCACCTATCTGCAGGAGAAGCCGGGGGCGTTCCGCGTCATCGACACCCACGCCGGTGCCGGCCTCTACGATCTCGAAAGCGACGAGGCGCGCCGCGGCGGCGAGTGGCTGACCGGCATCGCGCGGCTGATGCAGGCGCGCCTGTCGAACGAGACCATCGCACTGACAAAACCCTATCTCGACATCGTCCGCGCCTTCAATCCGAAGGGCGAGCTCAAGGCCTATCCCGGCTCGCCGCTGATCGCGCGCGGTCTGCTGCGGCCGCAGGACCGCCTCGTCGCCTGCGAGCTCGAGCCGAAGGCACGCAAGGCGCTGATCGACGTGCTGCGCCGCGACGAGCAGGCGCGCGTGGTTGATCTCGACGGCTGGATGGCGCTGCCGGCCTTCGTGCCGCCGAAAGAACGGCGCGGTCTCGTGCTGATCGACCCGCCGTTCGAGGCCAAGGACGAGTTCGAACGGCTGGGCGAAGCCTTCTCGGCAGCCTTCGCGAAATGGCCGACCGGTATCTATGTAATCTGGTATCCGGCCAAGAACCGCCGCGCCACCGACACGCTGGCACAATCAGTGGCGCGGCTCGCAGCCGCAGCAAAACCACCGGGCAAATGCCTGCGTCTCGAATTCAGCGCCGCACCGCAAGCCGATGGCGGGCCCCTCACCTCGACCGGGCTTTTGATCGTCAATCCGCCCTACACGCTGCACGGCGAGCTCAAGACCATTCTGCCCGAGCTGGAAATGCCGCTCGGCCAAGGCGGCGCTGCCAGATTCCGATTGGAGGTACCCAAACAGTCGTAACGCTCCGGCATTCTTGGGAAAAAGATGCAGTAGCGGTAGTCAATCCGCAAAGAACCGTATTATGCTGTTTCCGTGACTGGCTTTACGTTCCGCTTCCGCGAATGGTTGCGGCGGAGTGAAGGCCTAAGAAAGATCCCGCCGGGCCAATGAGGTCCGACCAAGGATGGCCAGCTCTCCCGGGCTTCGTAAGGCCCGGTCATGTCGTGTCGTGTGTCTGCGTCGCGACGGAGGAGCATTAAGGGGGAATTTCCCGATGGCCATGACGGGAACAGTTAAGTTCTTCAACGGCGAGCGCGGCTACGGCTTCATCAAGCCTGATGACGGCGGTCGCGATGTCTTCGTACATATTACGGCTGTAGAGCGTGCGGGACTGAAAGACCTTGCCGAAGGACAGCGTATCACTTTCGAAGTCGAACCGGACAAGAAGGGGAAGGGACCCAAGGCGGTCAACCTGGTGATCCTCTCCTAGCGAGCCTGCCGCGAAACGCTTGATGCGAAAGCACCTGGCGCAAAAAAATCCCGGCCGCGAGCGGCCGGGAGGTTGTGGTCCGGTATTTTCTTCTTCAGCTATCAGAAGTGATAGTTCACGCCTGCGCGCACAACGCTGGCGCTGTAGCCGTTCGACACCCCGGTAATTGCGAACTGGCTCGTCGACAGGTCGATGTAGAGATATTCGAGCTTCGCACTCCAGTTCGGCGCGAGGCCGACTTCCGCACCTGCACCGATGGTCCAGCCGGCGGTGGTGTGCGACTCCGTCCAGCCGAAGGTCTGCGCGCGCAGCTCGCCGAAGGCAAGGCCCGCGGTGCCGTAGAACAGCACGTTGCTGAAGGCATAGCCGGCGCGGCCGCGCAGCGTGCCGAACCACGGATTGGAGAACTTCCACGGTGCGAAGGTGTCGTCGGCACCGGCCGCCTGGATGTCGCCCTCGACGCCGAACACCCACGGGCCGTTCTGGAAATTGTAGCCGGCCTGGACGCCGCCGACGAAGCCGGACGGCTTTGCGGGGTTGTTGTCGACCGAGCCCCATTCGTAGCCGATGTTGCCGCCGAGATAGGGACCAGCCCAGCTATACGCATTGAGCGGCTGGTTCACGGTATAGGGCGCGCGCCCTCCATAATTCATGTCGGCGGCCCCTGCCGAACCCGTCCAGCCGGCTGCAACCAACGCGGCTGCGCCCACAACGAGCCTCTTCATCACTCAACTCCAACGCAACTGCCGCAACCGGTGCGATACCAGGCGCCGCCGCGCGCGAGGCAAAACCGCATGGTTACGGAACCAAGACCCTTTCGCGTAGGATTTATCGAGAGTTTTAAGTTAAAGGGCTGCTAAGCCGGGTTACCGCGCTGTTAACAGGCTTAAGCAAGCGTTACCGGGAACTGCGCCCCCATCCTGTGTGTGCGGCATGACCGGAACTTCAAATCGGCACCCCCAGCGCCTAAATTCGTCCCATGGTTCACGATTCCACCGACAATCCGGACGACAGCGCGCGCAAATCGCGGCAAGCGGCAGCGAACGACGCGCCGCCCGGGAGCCCGGCGGCGCCGGACGTCGATCCCGCCACCGCAGGCGGCGACGACGAGGACGATGCGCTGCTGCCTGATATCCTCGAAGAGAGCGGCGCGATCGGCGAAGAGCCGCTGGCGACCGGCCACGAGGCGATCGAGCGCGCGGTCCGCCTCGCCCCGACCTCGCCCGGCGTCTACCGCATGCTCAACGCCAATGCCGACGTGCTCTATGTCGGCAAGGCCAAGAACGTCAAAAAGCGCCTGTCCAACTACGCGCGCCAGAGCGCGCCGCAGCCGGCGCGCATCCTGCGCATGATCGCCGCCACCGTGACGGTGGAGATCGTCTCGACCAACACCGAGACCGAGGCGCTGCTGCTGGAAGCCAACCTGATCAAGCAGCTGCGGCCGCGCTTCAACGTGCAGCTGCGCGACGACAAGTCGTTTCCCTATATCCTGATCACCGGCGACCATTGGGCGCCGCAGATCCTGAAGCATCGTGGCGCGCAGACCCGGCCCGGGCGCTATTTCGGCCCGTTCGCCTCTGCCGGCGCGGTCAACCGCACCATCACGGCGTTGCAGCGGGCGTTCCTGATCCGCTCCTGCACCGATTCCTTCTTCGAGAGCCGCACCCGGCCCTGCCTGCTCTACCAAATCCGCCGCTGCGCCGGTCCCTGCACCCGCGAGATCGACTTCGGCGGCTATACGACGCTGGTGCGCGAGGCGAGCGACTTCCTCTCCGGCAAGAGCCATGCGGTGAAGCAGGAACTCGCCGGCGAGATGGAGAAGGCCTCAGGCGAGCTCGAATTCGAGCGCGCAGCGCTCTACCGCGACCGCCTCGCCGCGCTGTCGGCGATCCAGTCCCAGCAGGGCATCAATCCGCGCACGGTCGAGGAAGCCGACGTGTTCGCGGTCCACCAGGAAGGCGGTTTCTTCTGCGTCGAAGTGTTCTTCTTCCGCACCGGCCAGAACTGGGGCAACCGTGCCTATTTTCCGCGCGCGGAGAAGACCTTCACGCCGGAAGAGGTGCTCAGCTCCTTCCTCGCGCAGTTCTACGACGACAAGCCGCCGCCGAAGGTCATCCTGCTCTCGCACGAGATCGAGGAGAGCGAGCTGCTCGCCAACGCGCTCGCGATCAAGGCCGGCCACAAGGTCGAGGTCACCGCGCCCAAGCGCGGCGAGAAGAAGGAGCTCGTCGCCCACGCGCTGACCAATGCGCGCGAGGCGCTCGGCCGCAAGCTCGCGGACACCGCGACCCAGAGCCGCCTGCTCGACGCCATGGCCGCGACGCTCAGCCTGCCGCATGCGCCCAAGCGCATCGAGGTCTACGACAACAGCCACATCCAGGGCACCAATGCGGTCGGCGCCATGATCGTCGCCGGCCCCGACGGCTTCGTGAAGAACCAGTACCGCAAGTTCAACATCAAGTCGGAAGGGATCACGCCGGGCGACGACTTCGCCATGATGCGCGAGGTGCTGGAGCGGCGCTTCAAGCGCCTGATCAATCCACCCGAAGAGGGCGCCAAGGTCAAGGACGACGACTTCCCGCAATGGCCCGACCTCGTGATCATCGACGGCGGCCGCGGCCAGCTCAACGCGGTGCGCGAGATCTTTGCCGCTCTCGGCCTGACCCAGGTGTCGCTGATGTCGGTCGCCAAGGGGCCGGACCGCGATGCCGGGCGCGAAACCCTGTTCATGCCGGAGCGCGAGGCAATCAAGCTGGAGCCGCGCGATCCCGTGCTCTATTTCATCCAGCGCCTGCGCGACGAGGCCCACCGCTTCGTCATCGGCTCGCACCGCAAGCTGCGCAAGAAGGACATCCGCGAGGCCGGTTTGCAGGAGATTCCGGGCATCGGCCCGTCACGCAAACGTGCCTTGCTGCACCATTTCGGAACCCTGAAGGAGATCGAACGGGCCTCGATCGCCGATCTCGGCAAGGTTCCGGGGGTGAGCGCCGAAAGCGCCCGCAGGATTTTCGAGTATTTCCATCCCCAGCCGGGGTGAACTAAAGGGGAGCCAAGGGGCGCCATGGTCATAAGGTCGTCGCATCCGGCGTCGCATTTGTGCGCGGGACGGTTGACCTTCAGCCTTGAGCGGTATTGGTAGGACGGATGAACATCGCCACGACACGAGGGACAACCAGCCGCGCGATGTCCCTCCCCAACATCCTGACCTATGGCCGGATCGCCGCGATCCCGGTCGTGGTCGGATGCATCTATGCGCAGTCGATTCTGGATCAGCCGCTGTGGCTGCGCTGGGTCGCGGTCGCCATCTTCATTGCGGCCGCGGTCACCGACTACCTCGACGGCTATTACGCGCGGATCTGGAATCAGCAATCGGCATTCGGCCGGATGCTCGATCCGATCGCCGACAAGCTGCTGGTCGCGTCCTGCCTCTTGATGCTGGCCGCCGACGGCATCATCCATGGCTGGTCGCTATGGGCCGCCATCGTGATCCTGTGCCGCGAGATCCTGGTCTCGGGCCTGCGCGAATACCTCGCCGCGCTCCGCGTCAGCGTGCCCGTGACCAAGCTTGCGAAGTGGAAGACCACGGTTCAGCTTGTCGCGATCGGCTTCCTGCTCGCGGGACCTGCCGGCGACGAGGTGGTGCCCGTCGTTACGATGATCGGACTGGCGCTGCTGTGGGCCTCGGCGATCCTGACCATCTACACCGGCTACGACTATTTCCGCGCCGGCATCCATCACCTCATCAAGGAGGACGAGGGATGAAGGTGAAGTATTTCGCCTGGGTGCGCGAGCGCGTCGGCAAGGCCGAGGAGACCATCGAGCCGCCGGCGACCGTGCGTACCGTGGAGGAGCTGATCGCCTGGCTGTCCGGCCGGAGCGATGCTTATGCGTACGCGTTCGAGAAGCCGAAGGTGATCCGCGCCGCAATCGACCATGCCCACGTCAAGTCGGACGCCGCGATCGCGGGCGCACGCGAGATCGCGTTCTTCCCGCCGATGACCGGCGGCTAGGCGCATGAGCTGCCCGGTCACCATCCGCATCCAGGAAGACGATTTCGACATCGCCCGCGAGATCGCGGTCCTGACCAAGAGCCGCAACGACATCGGCGCCGTCGTGAGCTTCTCAGGCATCTGCCGCGCCGACGACGACAGCGCCCAGGTCGCCGCGCTCACGCTCGAGCATTATCCGGGCATGGCCGAGGAAGAGATCAGGCGCCATGCCGACGAGGCCATCTCGCGCTGGCCGCTCAACGGCGTCACGGTGATCCACCGCGTCGGGCGATTCATGCCGGGCCAGAACATCGTCCTGGTGCTCACTGCCTCGCAGCACCGCCAGGCCGCATTCCAGGCCGCCGAGTTCCTGATGGACTATCTCAAGACCAGCGCCCCGTTCTGGAAGAAGGAAGAGAGCGCCACCGGCACCGGCTGGGTCGAGGCCCACGCCCGCGACGACGAGGCCGCCGCACGCTGGACCAAATCCTGATGGCAAAAGTTGCGAAAAAGACCACGCGCGGCCGCGCCGCGCCGAAGCTTGCGAAGGTGGGGCCCGGCGAGCTTCTCACGCTGCTCGACTTCGTTCGCTACGCGGTGAGCCGCTTTGTCGAGGCGAAGCTCGCCTTTGCCCATGGCACGACCGATCCGGTCGCGGAAGCCGTTTTCCTGATCTCTGAGGCGCTGCATCTCACTCCCGACCAGTTCGAGGGCTTTGCCCACGCGCGTATCACCGTCGCGGAAGGCAAGACCCTCCTCGATCTCATCCATCAGCGCGTCACGACGCGCAAACCGGCCGCCTATCTCGTCAACAAGATCTACATGCGCGGCCTGCCCTTCTATGTCGACGAGCGCGTCATCGTTCCACGCTCCTTCATCGGCGAGCTCCTGGATTCGCATTTCAGCGACGAGGGCGGACCCGGCTCGCTGATCGACGACCCCACCGCCGTCGAGCGCGTACTCGATCTCTGCACGGGATCGGGATGTCTTGCGATCCTCGCCGCGCATCACTTCCCGAACGCTGACGTCGATGCCGTCGACATCGCCAAGGGCGCAATCGAGGTCGCCGCGCGCAATGTCGAGGACTACGGGCTCGAGGACCGGATCACGCTCTATCGCGGCGACCTGTTCGCCCCACTCGGCGATGCACGATATGACCTGATCATTACCAACCCGCCTTACGTCGATGCCGAAGGCATGGCGGCATTGCCGCCGGAGTGCCGGGCCGAGCCAAAACTCGCCTTCGACGGTGGCGCCGATGGTCTCGACGTGGTGCGGAAGATCCTGCGCGATGCGCCCGATCATCTTGCGCCCGGCGGCGGACTGATCTGCGAGATCGGCCGTGGCCGCGAGTTGGTCGACGAGGCCTTTCCGGAACTGCCGCTGCTGTGGCTGGACACCGAAGACTCCGAGGGCGAGGTGTTCTGGATTTCGGCCGCCGATCTCCGCTGATCCGCCTCGGCCGCCTTACTTCGACGGAACAAGTCAAATCCCGTCACGTTCATCCCCCGATGCATTGTCTCGCTGTCGGAGGATGTCCCCATGCTTGCGCCATCGGGCGAATTGCTGCGCGCCGGCGTGGCGCTCAAGCTCAATCACGTCAAACGCGCTGCTCGATCCTATCTGCGTGACCAGACCAGCCAAGCCACCGGCAAGGTGACATCTTACGCGGTGGCTGGCGGGCTGTTCGCGGTCGCGGGCCTGTTCGTTGTCGCAGCCTTCTTCGTCGGGCTGATCGCCCTCTACCGCTGGATCGCCATCCACTACGGGCAATTCTGGGGCTTTGGCGCCGCCGGGGCAGTGCTGCTGGTCCTGGCTGCGGTCTGTGCCGGGGTGGCAATGGCGCAGATGAGGCGCAAGCCCAAGCCGATCGTGCCGCTTGCGAGCCGTCTGCGCGTGGCGGTCGCGACGCCACGGATCCCGCGCGGAACGGTCAAGCAGGCGGTGAAGGAGGTCGCGACGACGATTCCTCTCGCGCCGCTCGTACCCGGCGAACGCCGTCATGGCGGGCCTTGGCCAGCTCGCACCAAGCGGCCCGTGCAGCTTGGCCTGATGCTCGCGGCGGTCGGGCTGCTCGGCGTCACGGCAGCGCGCCGGCGACGCCACGGACAACGGTTGGAGACGTGACATGCTGGTGCGGCGCTCCGAGCCAATCGACAGCTGGCTGCTGATGGCGGCCACCGCCGTCTTCGTGCTCACGGCGGAGCGCTACTTCCAGGATTCCGGCCTGACCCGGCCGAGACCTCCACCAGACCACCGCAAGCAAGAGGCGAATTCGCCGGAAACCCACCCGGCGCGCGCGGCTGTGCAGCCCCACCGCGGACGTCATGCGAGGAGCCCGTTCACGATTCCCTGGGCGGGTTGGAAGGATATTTTCTGGCGTACCTATCAGCGCATCGACGAGGATCGCCTGCTCGCCACAGCGGGCGGCGTCGTGTTCTTCGGGCTGCTCGCGATCTTCCCGGCCGTCACCGCACTTGTCTCCTCTTACGGTCTGTTCGCCGATCCCTCGACGATCAGCGCCAATCTGCAGACGCTCGCGACCATGCTGCCAGAGGGTTCATTCCAGATCGTCGAGGAGCAGGTCTCGCGCGTGGTGTCGCATGGCAATACGACGCTTGGGGCCACCTTCCTGCTCGGCCTTCTGCTGGCGATCTGGAGCGCCAATGCCGGCGTGAAAGCCATCTTCGACGCCCTCAACGTCGCCTATGAGGAGCGCGAGAAGCGCAGCTTCATCAAGCTCAACATGGTGTCGCTGGCCTTCACCGTGGGCGGCATCGTGGCGCTGCTGCTGATGGTGGGCGCGGTCGTCGCCTTCCCGCTCGCGCTCAACCATCTCGGCATGGCGCCCGAAAGCAAGCTGATCGTGGCGCTGGCACGGTGGCCGCTGCTGTTCGTCATCCTGCTGGTGGCGCTCGCCATCCTCTACCGCTTCGCGCCCAGCCGCGATGCGCCGCGCTGGGAATGGCTGAGCGTCGGCGCGGTGACGGCCGCCATCCTCTGGATCGCCGGCTCGGCGCTGCTGTCCTGGTATCTCTCGGAATTCGCCAACTACAACGCGACCTACGGCTCGCTTGGCGCTGCGATCGGCTTGATGATGTGGATGTGGATGTCGGCGATCGTCATCATGTTCGGCGCCGAGCTGAACTCGGAGATCGAGCGGCAGACGCTACGCGACACGACCACCGGTCGCCCCAAGCCGCTCGGCACCCGCGAAGCCGTCCCGGCCGACACGGTCGGCGCCGCCGCGCCATCTTGACCGGTGGCGGTCAGGCCGGGAGCCGGCCTGACCGCATCCCGAACGTATCAGCGCCGGGTGATCACGGCTTCCAGATATTCGCTGTGCACGACGATCGTACCGTCGTCGGCATGGTTGAACTCTCCGAGCAGCGCCAGCAGATCGCGCTTCAGCGCCGCCTGACCGGTCTCGTCGAGCGCGGCAAACGCCTTCAGCGTGGGTCCGTAGAACGTCTTGAAGATTTCGAGCCAGTGCTCCGGCGAGCGATAGCGGAACACGAACATGCGCGGTTCGGCGGCAATCTCGGACGCCTGGCTCGCGAACATCTCTTCAAGTCGCGCCTGTGTGCCCCACAAGGCCGGCGACTTCACGCCCGCAGGCGGCGGCAGATGCTTGCCGATGGTCTTGAACAGCTGACCGATGAAACCCTGCGGCGTCCAGTTGGCGAGGCCGATCTTGCCGCCGGATTTGCAGACCCGCGCGAGCTCGGAGGCCGCCTTGTCCTGGTCCGGCGTGAACATCACGCCGAAGGTCGAGAGCACGACGTCGTAGCTGGCGTCGGCAAACGGCAGCGCTTCGGCATCCGCCTCGCGGAATTCGATCATGAGATGTTCGGCCGCCGCCCGCTCGCGCCCGCGCTTGAGCAGCGCCGGCACGTAGTCGGTGGATGTGACGTCGCACCAGCGCCGCGCCGCGGCCAGCGTCGCATTGCCGTTGCCGGCGGCGACGTCCAGTACCTTGCTGCCGGCGCGTATGTCGAGTGCCTCACAGAGCTGTTCGCCGACGATCTGCAAGGTGGTGCCGACGACGGCATAGTCGCCCGACGACCAGGCGCCGTGCTGGCGCTGCTTGACGGCGGCAAGATCGGGCTGGGCTGTGGCTGGCTTGAGCACGGCGGATGTCGACATGGCAGTCTCCTGCGGTTGAAAACGCCGGGACGATAGGGCGCATGCGGTTCGCTGGCCTTGAGAGCGGCGTTATTTTACGCTGAGAGCGCCTTGATTTCCGAACGGGAGCCGAGGGGGAATTGTGACGTTTCAGTTCGAGGATTTCCTGCTCGACCCCGAGCGCCGCGAATTGCGGCACGCGGACACGCTCGTCGCGCTCGAACCGCAAGTGTTCGATCTGCTGACCTACCTCGTCCGCAACCGCGAACGCGTGGTGACGCGGGACAACCTGCTCGATGCGATCTGGAACGGCCGCGTCGTCTCGGAATCGACGCTGACGAGCCGGATCAACGCAGCGCGCCGCGCGGTCGGCGACAATGGCGAGGAGCAGCGGCTGATCCGCACCGTCGCGCGCAAGGGCGTGCGGTTCGTCGGCGCGGTGACCGAGCTGGCCGGCGCCGCCAGACCGGCTGGGCCAGACGAACCGCCCGCGCCGCCGACGGGTCTGCCGCTGCCCGATCGCCCCGCGATCGCGGTGCTGCCCTTCACCAACATGAGCGGCGAGGCCGGGCAGGACTATTTCTCCGACGGCATCAGCGAGGACATCATCACCGCGCTGTCGAAGCTGCGCTGGTTCTTCGTCATCGCGCGCAACTCCTCCTTCATCTACAAGGGCCGCACGGTTCATTTGCGGCAGGTCGCCGAAGAGCTCGGCGTGCGCTACGTCGTCGAGGGCAGCGTCCGCAAGGATGGCGAGCGCGTCCGCATCACGGCGCAACTCAACGACGTCGCCACCGGCAGCCATCTCTGGGCCGAACGCTACGACCGCGAGCTCGCCGACGTCTTCGCCGTCCAGGACGAGATCACCGAGGCGATCGTCGCCGCGATCGAGCCGCAGCTCTATGCCGCGGAGAATTTTCGCGCCCAGCGCAAGCCGCCCGACAGCATGGATGCCTGGGACCTCGTCATGCGCGCGCTCTCGCACTACTGGCGCGTGACGCGGCAGGATCACGTGGTGGCCCAGGCCCTGCTCGAAAAGGCCATCGCGCTCGACCCCACCTACGGCAAAGCGCTCGGCCTACTCGGCACCAGCTACATGTTCACGGCGCATATGGGCTGGATGGACATGGCCATCGCGATACCCGCCGCCGAGCGCGCGGCGCGGGCCGCGATCCGCGCTGACGACGAGGACGCCTGGGCGCACAACGCGCTCGGCCACGTCCATCTGTTCGCGCGACGGTTCGAGGACTCGCTGGCCGAGTTCGAGACCGCGCTCCGGCTCAATCCGAACTTTGCGCTGGCGCAGGGCTATCATGGCCTGGCGCTCGGCTATTGCGGCCGCTGGCAGGAGGCGGACGAGGCGGCGCGCCGGGCGATCCGCCTCAGCCCGCGCGATCCCTATGCCCCGGTCTATTTCGGCATCGCCGCCTATGCGCGTTTCCTCGGCGGCGACGACGAGGAGGCCATCCGCCTGGCGCAGGAGGCCTTGCGCCAGCGCAGCGACTTCGTCGGCGCACACCGGGTGCTGACCGCGGCCGCCGGCATGGCCGGGCATCGCGAGGTCGCCGCGGCGGCCTTGAGGGAACTGCGCCGCGCCCAACCGAACGTCTCGCTCGCCTGGATCGCCGAGTTCATGCCGATCAAGCTCGCCCATGACCGCGAGCGCTACCTCGAAGGCTTTCGCCGGGCTGGCCTCACTTGAAGTCCGAACAGGCCGCTATCCCCTCGAATCAACAATGATGTTAAGCTCATGCGGCTTGGGGGAGCATGAGGCGTGACGGGTTCGCAAACTGGCCCGTGTTTCCCCGGGTGAGGCTGTCAGCTCTTGAGGCGTAACGCGCGGCATGATTCGCATTTCGACGATCTTCATCGCCATCTGCATGGTTCTGGTCGCGGCTTCGCTCGGGCTGGTGCTCTACGCGGTCGCCGGCATCAGCGGAACCGAATCCGCGATCGTGGCGCTGACCGCGCTGACCTTCCTGATCCTCTACAACGCGGTGTCGATGCGGCTGCGCGACCGCAGCGACGTCGGCGGCCAGATCGCCGATCTCTCCCGCGGCACGGCCGACCTCGCCCGCCAAGTGGCGGAGTTCGGCCGCCGGCTGGCGGCGATGGAGGGGCGCATCGCCTCGTCCAACTCGACCAATTCCGACCGCATCCAGTCGGTGGTCGGCGAGATCAACGAGCTCGGCGGCCTGGTCAGGCAGCTCGCTTCCACCGTATCGGCGCATGAGGACCTGCTGGCTGGTGCCGCGCCTGGGCCTGCGGCAGCGCAGGTGGCGAGACCGGAGCCGGAAGCGCCGATCGACCTGATCGCGCCGTTCGAGGAGCGACAGCCCGCGCCGCCGCCGCTTTCCCCCGCGCCTCCCGTGGTGCAGCCGCGGCCGGCGGTTCAGACCCAGACCGTCAATGCGGTCCAGGCCGCCAACGGACGCAACCAGACCCAATTGCTGGCGACGCTGCGCAACGCGATCGACGAGAACCGCATCGACATCTTCCTCCAGCCGATGGTGACGCTGCCGCAGCGCAAGGTGCGGTTCTACGAAGCGGTGACGCGGGTGCGCGATGAGCGCGACCAGCTGATCGCTGCCGAGGATTTCATCAGCATCGCCGAGGCCTCGGGGCTGATCGGGCGCATCGACAACATGGTGATGCTGCGCTGTGTGCAGGTGCTGCGGCGCCTGATGGTGCGCAACAAGGATGTCGGCGTGTTCTGCAACGTCGCGGCCTCCACGCTCGGCAATTCCACCACCTTCGCGCAATGCCTCGACTTCCTCGAGGCCAACCGGGCGCTGGCACCATCGCTGGTGCTGGAATTCAAGCAGTCGACCTTCCGCAATCTCGGTCCGGCCGAGACCGAGAACCTCGCCGCGCTCGCCCAGCGCGGTTTCCGCTTCTCGATCGACCATGTCACGGATCTCCGGATCGAGCCGCGCGAGCTCGCCGACCGCGGCGTGCGCTTCATCAAGGTGCCGGCCACGTTGCTGCTCGACCCCAGGCAGGCCTCAACCTCCGACATCCACCCGTCCGACCTCTCGGACCTGCTCGGCCGCTTCGGCATCGACCTGATCGCCGAGCGGATCGAGGGCGAGCGCGCCGTGGTCGATTTGCTCGATTATGACGTGCGGTTCGGCCAGGGGTTCCTGTTCGCGCCGCCCCGGCCATTGCGGCCGGAGGGGGCATCTGCTACCGGCGGGGCCTCGCCGAACCTGGCGCAGGACACTCAGGGACCCAATGGCTCCGGCACACAAAGCTCAGGCGCGACGTCTTCGGCGCCTCCGCCCCAGCGTATCACCGGCAACGCGGCGCTCGCGCGCCGCATCTGATCGGCCGCGCGCGTCATGACCACGCTGCATTTCGCCGAAAGCCTGCGCGAGCTCGTGGGCGGGGTCGATGTCGTGCTCAGCGACATCTGGGGTGTCGTTCACAACGGCCTCGAATCCTTCCCCGAGGCCTGCGAGGCGCTGCACACCTATCGCAGCCGCGGCGGTACGGTGATCCTGATCACCAACGCGCCGCGCCCGGCCGACTCCGTGCAGCGGCAATTGCGCAAGCTCGGTGTTGCCGACGAGACCTATGACGCGATCGTGTCGTCGGGCGACCTGACCCGACTCTATGTCGCCGAGCATCCCGGCCGCAAGATGTTCTGGCTCGGCCCCGAGCGCGACAATTCGATCTATCGCGGCCTCGATGCGAAAACCGCTCCGCTGGAAGAAGCCGACTACATCGTCTGCACCGGCCTCTATGACGACGAGACCGAGACCGCCGAAGACTATCGCGGCATGATGTTGAAGGCGCGCGAGCGCAAGCTGACGCTGGTCTGTGCCAACCCCGACATCGTGGTGGAGCGCGGCGACCGGCTGATCTATTGCGCCGGCGCGATCGCGGAGCTCTACCGCGAGCTCGGCGGCGAGGTGATCTTCTACGGCAAGCCGCACCGCCCGATCTACGAGCGCGCCATGGCGCTGGCAGGCGAGCGCCAGGGCCACATGATCGACCGCAGACGCGTGCTGGCGATCGGCGATTCCGTCCGCACCGACTTAACTGGCGCGCGCGAATTCGGCATCGACTGCCTGTTCGTCACCCGCGGCATCCATGCCGAGGAGTTCGAAGGCCTCGACCAGCTCGACCCGGCCTCGGTGATGGAATTGTTCGGCCACCCGCCGAAGGCGCTGATGCGCGAATTGAAGTGGTGATGACCTAACTTCTGTCATTCCGGGGCGCGCGAAGCGCGAACCCGGAATCTCGAGGTTCTCAGGTGCGCAACTGCGCACCATAGTTCGCCCTTCGGGCGCCCCGGAACGACGGCGGATAACGCCGAATGCCCGGGACAAGCCCGGGCATGACGATCTCTACAGATAGCTGTTTGTGGTCAGGCGACGCTTACGCGCTCGCCATGTCCGGGAAGACCGCCTCGATCTTGGTCTTCAGCGTCGCCGCGTTGAACGGCTTGACGATGTAATTGTTCACGCCGGCCTTCTTGGCCGCGATCACGTTCTCGGTCTTCGATTCCGCCGTGATCATGATGAAGGGCGTGGTGGCGAGGTTCGGGTCCGCGCGCACTTCGCGCAGCAGGTCGTAACCCGTCATCGGCTCCATGTTCCAGTCGGAGATCACGAGCCCGTACTTCTTGCCGCGCATCTTGTTCAGCGCCGCCGAACCGTCGCTGGCATCATCGATATTCTCGAAGCCAAGCTGCTTCAGCAGATTCCTGATGATTCGGATCATGGTGCTGTAGTCATCAACCACCAGAACCGACATCGACAAATCAACCGCCATCTCGACTCCCCCAACGCATACCCAGGAATATTACGATCGGACCTGCCAGGCGGGAGGCCCGTCCAGTTCCACGTTCCAAGGACTAGCACCAAGGCGTTAAACAGCCCGTTAACTGGGGGCGCCCCCGAAGAATTGTAATCCTGCTCAACTAGGCCCTCCTCCCCCGCTTGACTTCATCGGGCGGGTCGCGCCACGGTCCCGGCCGGTTCCGCCGGCTCGAGAATTCCCCTGATGGCCCCGCAATTTACCGTTGTTCGCGACACCACGCCGGATTCCGCTATTCCCCGGGGCGCCGTGGTCGCCATGGGCAATTTCGACGGGGTTCACCTCGGCCACCGGGCCGTCATCGCGGCCGCGCTGGAAATGGGCCGGACGCATGGCCGCCCTGCGCTGGCGTTGACCTTCGAGCCGCATCCGCGGCGGTTTTTCAGCCCCAACACCCCGCAATTCCGCCTGACGGACGAGCGGGCCAAGCTGCGGCTTCTGGCCGGCACCGGGCTCGCCGGCGCCGTGGTCATGACCTTCGACAAGGCAAGGGCCGGCACCAGCGCACAAGACTTCATTCACCATGAGCTGATCCGGCGCCTTGGCGTCAGCGGCATCGCGGTCGGCTACGACTTCCATTTCGGCAAGGGAAGGGTCGGCTCGCCGGGCCTGCTTGTGAACGAGGCACCCCGGCTAGGCATCGAGGTCGACGTGCAGCCGCATGTCGATATCGACGAACGGCCGGTGTCCTCCAGCGCCATCCGGATCGCGCTCGCCGAAGGTCAGCTCGACGAGGCCACCACCATGCTGGGCGCGCCCTGGTTCATCACCGGCGAGGTGATCCATGGTGAGAAGCGCGGCCGCGACCTCGGTTACCCCACCGCCAACATCCGCCTGGACGCCAATTGCGGTCTCAAGCACGGCATCTATGCGGTGCGGGTCGGCCGCGGCACCGAGCGGCTGGACGGGGTGGCCAGCTTCGGCCGCCGCCCGACCTTTGATAATGGCGCGCCCCTGCTCGAAATCTTCCTGTTCGACTTCAAGGGCGACCTCTACGGGCAGACGCTGGACTGCGCGTTCGTCGGCTTCATCCGCGAGGAGCTGAAATTCGACAGTCTGGAGGCCCTGATCCGCCAGATGGACGACGATTCCGCCCGCGCCCGCACGATCCTGGCCGCCGCCCCGGACGCGTTTCCGCGGCTCGGTATCGTCGACTGAGGCCGAAACGGGCCCGCCGGACCTTTGCGCTTCCTCCGCCCGGCTGCTATGGAGAGCCCATGTTTGCGCGGCGCATCATAGGGATTAGCGGCCCGGCTTCCGCCTGAGCTTTTGGCTCGGCGCAAGACCGGGATTTCGTCGTTTCACCCCCGCGATTCCATGTCGCCATCCGTTCCCGCGCCCTTCCGAGCCAGTCAGCCTCATGTCCGAAAAGCCGCAAAAGTCCCAGAAGTCTGAAGTCAACGACTATTCCAAAACCCTGTACCTGCCGCAGACCGAATTCCCGATGCGCGCCGGCCTGCCGCAGCGCGAGCCGGAGATCCTGAAATACTGGAACGACATCGGCCTCTACGACAAGCTGCGCAAGGAGGCAGAGGGGCGCGACAAGTTCGTGCTGCATGACGGGCCGCCCTACGCCAACGGCAACATCCATATCGGGCACGCGCTGAACAAGATCCTCAAGGACGTCGTGACCAAGAGCCAGCAGATGCTCGGTTTCGACTCCAACTATGTGCCGGGCTGGGACTGCCACGGCCTGCCGATCGAATGGAAGATCGAGGAGGAGAACTACCGCAAGAAGGGCAAGCAGAAGCCCGATTTCCGCGACTCCACTGCGATGGTGGCATTCCGGAAGGAATGCCGCGCCTATGCGACGCACTGGATCAACGTGCAGCGCGAGGAGTTCAAGCGCCTCGGCATCATCGGCGACTGGGATCATCCCTATCAGACGATGAGCTATCCCGCCGAAGCGCAGATCGCGCGCGAGCTGATGAAATTCGCGGCCAACGGCACGCTGTATCGCGGCTCCAAGCCGGTGATGTGGAGTGTGGTCGAGAAGACCGCGCTGGCTGAAGCCGAGGTCGAGTACGAGGACTACACCTCGGACATGGTCTGGGTGAAATTCCCGGTCACCTCGCCCGCGCATGGCGTGCTGGCCTCCGCCAGCGTCGTGATCTGGACCACCACGCCCTGGACGCTGCCGGGCAACCGGGCCATCTCGTTCTCGCCGAAGATCGCCTACGGCCTCTACAAGGTGACGGATGCGCCTGCGGATAATTGGGCCAGGAACGGTGATCTCCTGATCCTGGCCGACGCGCTCGCGGCGGACGTGTTCAAGCAGGCGCGCGTCACGGCTTACGAGAAGGTGCGCGACATTCCCGGCGACACGCTGGATGCCGTCGAATGCGCCCATCCCCTACGCGGGCTCGGCGGCGGCTACGAGTTCGTCGTGCCGCTGCTCGCCGGCGAGCATGTCACCGACGACACCGGTACCGGTTTCGTGCACACCGCGCCGAGCCACGGCCGCGAAGACTTCGACGTCTGGATGGCCAACACCCGCGAGCTCGATACGCGCGGCATCCCGACCGCGATCCCCTACACCGTCGACGAGAACGGCGCCTACACCGCGCAAGCCCCCGGCTTCACCGGCAAGCGCGTGCTCAACGACAAGGGCGAGAAGGGCGATGCCAACGAGGCCGTGATCCAGGCGCTGATCGAGCGCGGCAAGCTGCTCGCGCGCGGCCGCCTCAAGCACCAATATCCGCATTCGTGGCGCTCGAAGAAGCCGGTGATCTTCCGCAACACGCCGCAATGGTTCATCGCGATGGACAAGGACATCAGCGAGGACGGCCACGCGAAGAAGGGCGACACGCTGCGCGCCCGCGCGCTGCATGCGATCTCGGTCACGCAATGGGTGCCGCCGTCGGGCGAGAACCGCATCAACGGCATGATCGCCAACCGTCCGGACTGGGTGATCTCGCGCCAGCGCGCCTGGGGCGTGCCGATCGCCGTGTTCGTGCGCGAGAAGGCGGACGGCTCGGCCGAGATCCTGCAGGACGAGATCGTCAACCAGCGCATCACCGAGGCCTTCATGGAGGAAGGCGCCGACGCCTGGTACATGGACGGCGCCCGCGAGCGCTTCCTGGGATCGCGCGCGAACGAGGACTGGAAGAAGGTCGACGACATCTGCGACGTCTGGTTCGATTCCGGCTCCACGCACGCCTTCGTGCTCGAGGATCGCCAGAACTTCCCGCAGCTCGGCAACATCGTCCGCAAGGTCGACGGCGGCAACGACACCGTGATGTATCTCGAAGGCAGCGACCAGCACCGCGGCTGGTTTCACTCCTCGCTGCTGGAAAGCGCGGGCACGCGCGGCCGCGCGCCCTACGACATCGTGCTCACCCACGGTTTCACGCTCGACGAGAACGGCCGCAAGATGTCGAAGTCGATCGGCAACACCGTCGAGCCGCAGAAGGTGATCAAGGATTCGGGCGCGGACATCCTGCGCCTCTGGGTCTGCGCCACCGACTATGCCGACGACCAGCGCATCGGCCCGGAGATCCTGAAGAACACCATCGAGACCTATCGCAAGCTGCGCAACACGGTCCGCTGGATGCTTGGAACGCTGCATCACTTCAAGCCGAGCGAGAAGGTCGCTCATGCCGAGATGCCGGAGCTCGAACGGCTGATGCTGCACGAGCTTGCCAAGCGGGCCGCCGTCATTCGTACGGCTTACACGGCCTTCGACTACAAGACCGTCGTCGCCACGCTCTCCGCTTTCCTGAACAGCGAGCTGTCGGCGTTCTACTTCGACATCCGCAAGGACACGCTGTATTGCGATCCGCCGTCCTCGCCGGCGCGCAGGGCGGCGCTGACGACGATCGATCTGTTGTGCGAGTCCGTCCTGAAGTGGCTCGCTCCGATTCTGAGCTTTACCGCCGAGGAGGCCTGGCGGATGTACAGGCCGAAGGCCGAACCGTCGGTCCATCTCACGGTGTTCCCCGATGCAATGGACGCATTCCTCGACGACAAGCTCGCCGCGAAATGGGAGATCATTCGCGACGTCCGCCGCGTCGTCACCGGCGCGCTCGAGCTCGAACGCGCCGCCAAGAACATCGGCTCCTCGCTCGAGGCCTCGCCGGTGATCTATGTCGCCGACCGGACCATGCTGATGACGCTGTTCGACACCGATCTGGCGGAGGTCTGCATCACCTCGAATTACGAGGTGCGCGAGGGCGAGGCGCCGGCTTCGGCGTTCCGTCTCGATGCCGTGCCCGGCGTCGCCGTCGTGGTCGAGAAGGCGGTCGGCACCAAATGCGCGCGCTCCTGGAAGATCTCGCCGACGGTCGGCGAAGACCCCGAATATCCCGACGTCACCCCGCGCGACGCTCAGGCGCTGCGCGAATGGAAGGCGCTGGGGGTGAGCGTCTGATGCCGGCATGACCCCCCTCCGCGCCGGCATCCTCTCGGCCGTGGTCACGGTCATCCTCGACCAGGCTTCAAAACTCTGGCTGCTGAACGGATTCGACCTCGCCCGGCGCGGCGTGGTGAGGGTGACGCCGTTCTTCGACCTCGTGCTGGCCTGGAACATCGGCATCAGCTTCGGCTGGCTCCAGAACGACGGCCAGGCGGCGCAGATCGCGCTGATGGCGGTCAAGGCCGTTGCGGTGGTCGCGCTGGCGATCTGGATGGCCCGCTCGCACACGCTGCTCGCCACGGTCGCGCTCGGCCTGATCATCGGGGGCGCCATCGGCAACGGCATCGACCGCCTGGCCTATGGCGCGGTGGTCGATTTCGCCCTGTTTCACATCGATATCGGCGGAAATACCTATAATTGGTACGTGTTTAACCTCGCGGACGTGGCCATCGTTGCTGGGGTGGCAGCGCTATTGTATGATTCCTTCCTGGGGGTACCCGCCGCAAAAGCGCCCTGATCCCGGCCGATACGACCGGCACGTGGAACCTTGCTTTTGCGAGGGTTAAGCCGCTTGCGAGCGGCAAACTGCCACAATTTGGAACAGGTACAGTGATGCGCAGCTCGAAGACCAGCGGTTCGATGGTTCGAGATCCCCGGGCGGGGTTCTGGCAGGCATTGAAATTATCCGCCGTTGCGCTCGGCATCGGTCTCGTCATGTCGGCAGGCGCGGCCCGCGCCGGTGACGACGGCGACGATGAAGACGACATGACCTTCGAAGAGAAGCTCATCGACAACCTGATGTCCGGCATCGGCGCCAAGAGCATGGAAAAGAAGGGTATCGAGTACCGCGAGCGTTCGCCGCTGGTGGTGCCGCCGAAGCTCGACCTGCCGCCGCCCGCCGGAACCGAAGCCAAGAATGCGCCGAACTGGCCGAAGGACCCCGACGAGAAGCGCCGCAAGGAGGCCATCGCCCAGCGGAAAAAGGCCGTCAAGGCGACGGAGAACTGGCAGGCCGCCCAGCCGCTGACGCCCGCCGAGATGAAGGCCGGCCAAGTCGCCGCCCCGGAGCGCACGAGCAACGATCCGATCCAGCCGGGCACCAACGGCAACCCCTCGCTCAGCCCCGCGCAGCTCGGCTACTCCGGTGGTCTGTGGAACATGATGAAGGGCGGTAACAGCTCCGAAGAGAAGAAGTTCACCAGCGAACCGCCGCGCCAGTCGCTGGTCGAGCCGCCGCCCGGCTACCAGACGCCGTCCCCGAACTACGCCTATGGCGCCGGGCCGGACAAGTCGCGGCGGACCTACTTCGACATCATGTCGGGCAAGGACAAGGAACAATAGCGTTCCTCGTCAGTCGCATCATTCCGACAGACGCCAAGCCGGCGCCGGCGGCTCCTGCACGCCGGACGCGGCCTATAGATTGCCTATCAGTAACTTGCCTACGCGTTGAGTTCTCTGCTTCGTGACGCGAAGCCTCAGCCGCACGGTATACCATGCCGTGCCTTCCGAGCCGGACATCCGGGCTCGGCCTGTCATAAGGATCATGATGTCCGCTAACCGATCGGCTGCCTGCCTCCTTGCCGCGCTGCTTTCGACCAGTGTCCTGTCGGCCGGCACCGCCGTTGCCCAGACCACGGTGACATCGGCACCACCCGCCAGCTTCACGCTTCCCAACGGCCTCCAGGTCGTCGTGATCCCGGATCACCGCACGCCCGTGGTCACGGAGATGATCTGGTACAAGGTCGGCTCGGCCGACGAGACGCCGGGCAAATCCGGGCTCGCACATTTCCTCGAGCACCTGATGTTCAAGGGCACCTCGAAGCATCCGGTCGGCGAGTTCTCCCAGACCGTGCTCCGCGTCGGCGGCAACGAGAACGCCTCGACCTCGGTCGACTACACCAACTACTACCAGCGCGTGCCGAAGGAGCAGCTGCCGACCATGATGGAGTTCGAGGCCGATCGCATGACCGGCCTGATCCTCAAGGACGAGAACGTGCTGCCCGAACGCGACGTGGTGCTCGAAGAGTACAACATGCGCGTCGCCAACAATCCCGAGGCACGGCTCAACGAGCAGATCATGGCCGCGCTCTATCTCAACCATCCCTATGGCCGGCCGGTGATCGGCTGGCATCAGGAGATCGAGAAGCTCGATCGCGAGGACGCGCTGGCCTTCTACCGCCGCTTCTACGCGCCGAACAACGCGATCCTGGTCATCGCCGGCGACGTCGAGGCCGCCGACATCCGTCCGCTGGTCGAGCGCAATTTCGGCTCCATCCCGGCCCAGCCCGCGATCCCGGCACGCCGCGTCCGCCCGCAGGAGCCCGAGCCCGCCGCCCCGCGCACCGTCACGCTGGCCGACCCGCGCGTGGAGCAGCCGAGCCTGCGCCGCTATTATCTGGCGCCCTCCGCAACCACGGCCGCAGCCGGCGAGAGCGCGGCCCTCGACGTGCTGGCGCAGCTGATGGGCAGCGGCAGCAACTCCTATCTCTACCGCGCGCTCGTCGTCGACAAGCCGCTCGCAGTCTCCGCCAGCGCCAGCTATTCGAGCATCTCGCTCGACCCGACCCAGTTCGCGATCTCCGCCGCGCCCAAACCAGGCGTCAGCTTCGCCGACGTCGAGCAGGTGATCGACGGCGTCATCGCCGACATCGCGCAGAACCCGATCCGCGCCGAGGATCTGGAGCGCGTGAAGACCCAGCTCATTGCCGAGGCGATCTATGCCCAGGACAATCAGGCCGTGCTGGCGCGCTGGTATGGCGGTGCGCTGACCACGGGCCTGTCGATCGAGGACATCAGGAGCTGGCCCGACCGCATTCGCGCGGTCACCGCCGAGCAGGTGCGCGCAGTTGCGCAGAAATGGCTCGAGAAGAAGCGCTCGGTGACGGGCTATCTGATCAAGGACACTGCAGCCGCCAAGCGCGAGGAGAAGCGTTCGTGACCTATCCCTTCCTTCGCGCAAGACACTTCGCACTGTCCCTCGCCACCGGCGCGGCGCTCGCGCTCGCCACGGTCTCGCCGTCGCAGGCGGCGGCAAAGATCCAGCGCCTGGTTTCGCCCGGCGGCATCGAGGCCTGGTTCGTGCAGGACGCAACCGTACCGCTGATCGCCATGGAATATTCCTTTGCCGGCGGCTCAGCGCAGGATCCCAAGGACAAGTCGGGCGTCGCCAATCTGGTCGGCGACCTGCTCGACGAAGGCTCCGGCGATCTCGACTCCAAGACCTTCCACGAGCGGCTCGACCGCCGCGCCATCGAGCTCTCCTTCAGCGCCAGCCGCGACAGCTTCCGCGGCAGCCTGCGCATGCTGCGCGACAACAAGGACGAGGCCTTCGACCTGCTCAGGATGGCGCTGACCTCGCCGCATTTCGACACCGCCGATGTCGAGCGCATCCGCTCGCAGGTTCTCTCCGGCCTGCGCCGTGAGACCACCAACCCGTCATCGCTGGCGAGCCGCAAGTTCCTGGAGGTCGCCTTCGGCGATCATCCGTACAGCCGCCAGAGCAACGGCGCGCTGGACAGCGTGCCGACCATCACGGTCGCCGACCTCAAGGACTATGTCGGCCGCGTGCTCGCCAAGGACGGGCTGAAAGTCGCTGTCGTCGGCGACGTCGATCCGGCGACCCTCGGCAAGCTGCTCGACCACACCTTCGGCAGCCTGCCCGCCAAGGCCAATCTCGTGCCGGTACCCGACGTCGACGCGACCAAGCCGCCGCAGCGCGCCTTCGTGCCGCTGGACGTGCCGCAGACCGTGATCACCTTCGGCGGCCCCGGCGTGAAACGCAGCGACCCCAACTTCATGGCGGCCTACGTCGTCAACCACATCCTCGGCGGCGGCGGCTTGTCCTCGCGGCTCTATCGCGAGGTCCGCGAGAAGCGAGGCCTCGCCTATTCGGTGTTCGAATCCCTGCTCTGGATGGAACATTCGGCGGTCTTCATCGGCAATACCGGCACCCGCGCCGACCGCGCCGGCGACACCATCGACGCCATCGAGAAGGAGGTGCGCCGGATCGCCGAGGAGGGTCCGACGCAGAAGGAGCTCGACGAGGCCAAGTCCTACCTCAAGGGCTCGCAGATGCTGGCGCTCGACACCTCATCCAAGCTGGCGCAGGCGCTGCTGCAGTACCAGCAGGACAAGCTGCCGATCGACTATATCGAAAGGCGCAATGCCATCGTCGATGCGGTGACCCTGGATGATGCCAAGGCGGCCGCCAAGCGGCTCTGGGGCCAGGGCCTGCTGACGGTCGTCGTCGGCCGCGCCCCACAGGCCGCCGCGCAGCCCGCGGCCACGGCGCCCAAGTCAAATTAGCAAGTCCAACTAGCAGTCGAACTGACCGCATCTCCATACGCTTCCTGAAATGGCCGGGCTCGCCCCGGCCATTTGCGTTTTCCATGAGCGCCATTGCCGAACCTGGACGTCCGCGATATGTCCGGGCATCACGAATGGTGCCATCATGCTGCGGATATCCCGCGATCTCGTCATCGACGAGGACGACATCGAGATCGGCTTCGTCCGCGCCTCCGGCCCGGGCGGGCAGAACGTCAACAAGGTCGCGACCTCGGCCCAGCTGCGCTTCGACACGCGCAAGCTGACCTTGCCCGAGGATGCAGCGATCCGGCTCGCCCGCATCGCCGGCCAGCGTATGACCAAGGACGGCGTCATCGTGATCCACGCCCAGCGCTTCCGGACCCAGGAGCGTAACCGCCAGGACGCCATCGACCGCCTCGTGGAAATCCTCAAGGAGGCCATGGTGCGGCCAACGCCGCGGCGCGCGACGCGGCCGACCTTCGCCTCCAAGCAGCGCCGGCTCGAAGGCAAGAAGCGCCGCAGCGACGTCAAGGCGGGGCGCGGCGGCCGCTTCGACGACTAGTTGGCACGGCAAAAAACTCCGGCCGCAAGGCGACCGGAGTTTTGCCGTTTCACCCGCTGACTAGTAGCGCTTGGACGGGGCTGCGCCGCCAGTCGCGGCATCGTCGGCCGTTCCCTTGTGCGCAGCGCTGCCCGTGGTGCCGACCGCGCCCTTCGTTCCTTTGCTCGACTTCATGCCGGTCTTCTCGCCCGCTGCGCCCGGCTGAGCATCCATCTCCTCATCGCCGCTGCCCATCGTGCTGCCTTGCATGGGCTTGCTTTGCACGGTGCCGCCAGGCCTCGCGCCGGACGACGTCCCTTGCGCGAGAACGGGCGTCGCAACGAGGGCCGCGAGAGCGCATGCGATTGCAGAGGTCTTCACCAACTTCATCCATTATCTCCTGGATTTTTTTCGCGATGAACGGTTCGGCTGCCTTCTGCGCCGTTCGCCTGCACCGGACCGGTTCATCGCGTAGAGAGTTCGAACGGCGCGACCGCCATGCAATGCGCACGGTGTGGTGATCGTTTAGGGATTTGACGGCGCTTTCGCGGAATTGTGCTCCGCATATAAGGCGGCGCGGAACACCACACGCCACAAGCATCTCCGCGCGCAGCGAAACAGCCCGCTACTACCACCGCATGTTTGGCCGCGCCTAGTGTTTGCGCACGGTGATGTCGATGGCGGATTCTTGGCGATGCGCGTGGTCGTGCTGGGATTGTGCACCGCGATGGTGCTGTTGGTCAGGGTTGCCGATGCGCAGATGCCGTTGCCGGCCGCAAAGCCGCCGGATGGTGCCACATTATTCAAGCAGCAATGCGCGGTGTGTCACACCTTGAGCCTGTCGGAGCCGATGCGGCAAGGCCCGCCCCTGGTCAAGGTCGTCGGCCGGCCCGCCGGCAAGGCCGAAGGCTTCCACTATTCGGACGGCCTCGCCAAGGCTGATTTCAAGTGGGACGAGACCCGGCTCGATGCGTGGCTGGCCAATCCGCAAGCCGTCATTCCCGGCGTGATCATGGCCTACCGGCAAGCCAAGCCGGAAACCCGCGCCGCCATCATCGCCTTTCTCAAGGAGCAGAACTGAGTGGCAAAGCCAGTCCATTCCATGATCCGCGTGCTCGACGAGGCGCGCTCACTCGACTTCTACAGGCGCGCCTTCGGCCTGGAGGTCGCCGACCATCTGAAGTTTTCCGACTTTGCCCTGATCTATCTGCGTCACCCCTCCTCACCTTTCGAGGTGGAGCTGACGGTGAATTTCGATCGCAAGGAGCCGTACGCGCTCGGCGACGGCTACGGCCATCTCGCCGTGGTGGTCGAGGATCTCGATGCCGAGCATGCACGCTTCGAGCGCGAGAAGCTCGCACCGGGACCCCTGCGCGACTTCAAGCACGACGGCCGGACGCTGGCGCGCTTCTTCTTCGTCAGCGATCCCGACGGCTACAAGATCGAGGTGATCCAGCGGGGCGGACGCTTCGGCTGATCACATCACAAAATCCAAATCACAAAAATCCGGAGGAATGCCATGAGAGAAGTCGATCGTCGAAGCAAGCACAGCCGCCGCGTCTTTCTCAAGGGCGCGGCGACCGCCGTGCCGGTCGTAACGGTCGCGACCAGCGTCGCCGTCAGCATCGAAGGCGCCTGGGCCGATGATGCGAGCGCGCTCTCGCCCGCGACCATGAAGACGCTGCTGAAGGTCGCGCGCGACATCTATCCGCACGATGTCCTCGGCGACAGCTATTACATCACCGCGATCAAGCCGTGGGACGGCAAGGCGGCAAAGGATCCCGCCGTCAAAGCGCTGATCAGCGACGGCATCAGCCGGCTCGACCAGAACGCGCGCGATCGCCACAAGGTCTCTTATGCCGAGGTGCCATGGGAAGCCGACCGCGTTGTGCTGCTGAAGGAGATCGAGGGAAGCGACTTCTTCCAGAAGGTGCGCGGCGACCTCGTCGTCTCGCTCTACAACCAGAAAGAGGTCTGGCCGCGGTTCGGCTACGAGGGCTCCTCCGCCGAGCATGGCGGCTACATCAATCGCGGCTTCGCCGACATCGACTGGCTGCCGAAGGCTTAAGCTCACCCAACGGTTCAGGAGAACGCATATGGCCAAATTCGATCTGAACGACTCCAGCGTTGTGGTGATCGTCGGTTCCGGTGCCGGCGGCGGCACGCTGGGCAACGAGCTCGCGCAGAAGGGCGTCAAGGTGGTGATCCTGGAAGCAGGTCCGCGCATCGAGAACCAGGACTTCGTCAACGACGAGTGGGAGAGCTTTTCCCAGCTGGCCTGGACCGACGCGCGCACCACGTCAGGGACGTGGCGCGTCGCCAAGGATTTTTCGGGCCTGCCCGCCTGGATCGTGAAGGCGGTCGGCGGCTCCACGACACATTGGGCCGGCGCCTCGCTCCGCTTCGACGAGCACGAGTTCAGGGTGAAGAGCACCTATGGCAACATTCCCGGCGCCAACCTTTTGGACTGGCCGGTGACGCTTACAGAGATGGAGCCATGGTACGCCAAGGCCGAGAACAAGATGGGCGTGACCCGCACCAACGGCATTCCCGGACTTCCCGGCAACAACAACTTCAAGGTTCTGGAGGCCGGCGCGAAGAAGCTCGGCTACAAGACCGTGCACACCGGCAACATGGCGATCAACAGCCAGCCGCGCGACGGTCGCGGCGCCTGCCAGCAGATCGGCTTCTGCTTCCAGGGCTGCAAGTCGGGCGCGAAATGGTCGACGCTCTACACCGAGATCCCCAAGGGCGAGGCGACCGGAAATCTCGAAGTCAGACCCAGCAGCATGGCGGTCAAGATCGAGCATGATTCCAGCGGCAAGGTGACCGGCGTCGTCTATGCCGACGAGACAGGCGCCATGCAGCGCCAGAAGGCGCGCATCGTTGCGGTGGCCGGCAACTCGATCGAGAGCCCGCGGCTGCTGCTCACCAGCGCCTCGACCATGTTCCCCGACGGCCTCGCCAATTCATCGGGACAGGTCGGCCGCAACTACATGCGCCACATGACCGGCAGCGTCTATGCCGTGTTCGAGAAGTCGGTGCACATGTATCGCGGCACCACCATGGCCGGCATCATCCGCGACGAAGCCGCCAACAACCCGAAGCGCGGCTTCGTCGGCGGCTACGAGATGGAGACGCTGTCGATCGGCCTGCCCTTCATGGCGGCGTTCCTCAATCCCGGCGCCTGGGGCCGTTCGTTCACGTCGGCGCTCGACGGCTATCCCAGGATGGCCGGCATGTGGCTGGTCGGCGAGGACATGCCGCAGGAGACCAACCGCATCACGCTCGACCCCGTCGTGAGGGACAAGTTCGGCCAACCGGTCGCAAGCGTGCATTTCGACGATCATCCCAACGACGTCGCGATGCGCGCGCACGCCTACAAGCAGGGTGCGGCCGTCTACGACGCCGTCGGCGCCACCGTGACCTATCCGACGCCGCCTTATCCGAGCACGCACAATCTCGGCACCAACAGGATGAGCGAAAAGCCGCGCGACGGCGTGGTCAACAAGTTCGGGCAGAGCCACGACATCAAGAACCTGTTCGTCTCCGACGGCAGCCAGTTCACCAGCGGCGCGGCCTGCAATCCGACGCTGACCATCGTCGCGCTGGCGATCCGGCAGGCGGATTACATTGCGGGGGCGATGCAGAAGAAGGAGATCTGATCGTACGCTCTCCCCGTCATTGCGAGCGAAGCGAAGCAATCCAGATTGCCGGCGCGGAAAGATTCTGGATTGCTTCGTCGCAAGTGCTCCTCGCAATGACGACGTGGAGGGAGTCCCCGTAGCCCGGATGGAGCGCAGCGTAATCCGGGGCCGTCGCCGCTTGTGGCACAAATCCCCGGATTGCGCTGCGCTCCATCCGGGCTACGCACCTTTGTTGGGACAGCTATTCGGCCGCGTCGAGAATTGGCGCGACGGTCGCCTTGAAATCCTGGACCGGGGTGACGCTCCGGGACCGATAGATCAAGCACGAGCAGCGCAACAGCGAAGCGAAATTGTTGACCTCGCCGTGATGGTCGAGCACCTCGTTGTAGAGCGTGGTCAGGAACTTGCCGAGGCTCATGCTCTCCTTGGCCGCGATCTCCTCCAGCGTGTCCCAGAATGCCATCTCCAGCCGGATCGAGGTGCAATGCCCGCCGATCCGTAACGACCGGGTCTGGGATTCGTAGTCGCGTTGGGGCTGATGCGCGAAGAGATGGCACATGGCGTCCTCCCGTCCTGTTGCCATTTTTTCACGATGCTACACGTCTGCCCGGCACCCCACAATCAGAACGGTTACCGAAAGCCGCGTCATCCGGGTTGCGCGATTTTCTCGAACGGCCAATGTCTTCAATGTGATAGACAGGCCTCTTCCCCAGATCACCACACGGCTGTTGCCCAACACATGCTTTTGACGCAACACGGCCTAGAATAGCGCTGTCAGCGAATCCAGATTCGAGCCCATGCCCGTCCGCCAGCTTCCAGAACAGGTCGTCAACCGCATCGCCGCCGGCGAGGTGGTCGAGCGGCCCGCGAGCGTGGTCAAAGAGCTGGTCGAGAACGCCATCGATGCCGGCGCGAGCCGGATCGACGTCTTCACCGATGGCGGCGGGCGGCGCCGGATCGGCATCACCGACGACGGCGGCGGCATGACCGCGAAGGACCTGTCGCTCGCGGTCGAGCGCCATGCCACCTCCAAGCTCGACGACGAGGATCTACTCCAGATCCGCACCCTCGGGTTCCGCGGCGAGGCGCTGCCCTCGATCGGCTCGGTCGCGCGTCTCTCCATCACCACGCGCCACGCCAGCGAGCCGCACGCCTGGGCGCTTACCGTCGAGGGCGGCGAGAAGTCCGAGATCATGCCGGCCGCGCTGGCACATGGCACGCGCGTCGAGGTTGGCGACCTCTTCTATGCGACGCCGGCACGGCTGAAATTCCTGAAGACCGACCGCACCGAAGCGGAAGCCATCCGTGAGGTGGTGCGGCGCCTCGCCATGGCGCGGCCCGACGTCGCCTTCACGCTCGCGGGCGAGGAGCGCGCGCCGGTGACCTGGGCCGCTGCCCTGCCCGGCGGCGCCGGCCGCCTGACGCGGCTCGGCGATATCTTAGGGGCTGAATTCCGCAGCCATGCCATCGAGGTCCATGCCGAGCGCGAAGGCGTCGTCGTCGCCGGCTATGCCGCGGCGCCCGCGCTGACCAAGGCCAACGCGCTCGGGCAATATCTCTTCGTCAACGGCCGCCCGGTGCGCGACAAGCTGATCCTGGGTGCGGTGCGCGCGGCCTATTCCGACTATCTGCCGCGCGACCGTCATCCGGTGCTGGCGCTGTTCGTCACGCTCGACCCGCGCGAGGTCGACGCCAACGTGCATCCGGCCAAAACCGAGGTGCGCTTCCGCAATGCCGGCCTCGTGCGCGCGCTGATCGTACACGGATTGAAGGAAGCGCTGGCGCGCGAGGGCCGGCGCACCGCCGCCAACAGCGGCGAGAGCGCGCGGTCCTCGTTCCGCCCCGCGTTCACGCCACAGCGCCCGGCGAGCTGGGACTGGCGCGCCTCGCCATCCGCCCCGGTCGCGCCGATGCCGTCATTCGACGGCGCAGCTGCGCCGGCTTTCGCCGAACGCGCGCAGGCCGCCTTCGATGTCGGCGCGCCCAGCGCGGATGTGCGGATCGAGACGCAGCCGGTGGCTGACTTGGTTGACCGCCCACTCGGCGCGGCGCGCACGCAGATCCACGAGACCTACATCGTCTCGCAGACCCGCGACGGCCTCATCATCGTCGACCAGCACGCCGCGCATGAGCGTATCGTCTACGAGCGGCTCAAGGCTTCGCTCGCCGCAAACGGTGTGCAGCGGCAGATCCTTTTGATCCCCGAGATCGTCGAGATGGACGAAGCCACGGTGGAGCGCCTGCTGGAGCGCAGCGAGGAGCTTGCCTCGTTCGGCCTTGCCATCGAATCCTTCGGCCCCGGTGCGGTCGCCGTGCGCGAGACACCGTCGCTGCTGGGCAAGACCAATGCGGGCGGGCTCTTGCGCGATCTCTCCGAGCACATGGCCGAGTGGGACGAGGCGCTTCCTCTCGAACGCCGCCTGATGCACGTCGCCGCCACCATGGCCTGCCACGGCTCGGTGCGCGCCGGCCGTCGGCTGCGGCCGGAAGAGATGAACGCCCTGCTCCGCGAGATGGAGGACACCCCGAACTCCGGCCAGTGCAATCACGGCCGGCCGACCTATGTCGAGCTGAAGCTGAGCGACGTGGAGAAGCTGTTCGGGCGGAGGTAAAAGTGCCGTAGGGTGGGCAAAGCGAAGCGTGCCCACCACCTTTCACGATCATGGAGAGCTGGTGGGCACGGCGCGTTGCGCCTTTGCCCACCCTACGGCAGCGAGACTACGGCTTCCTCAAAAACACAAACTCCGTATCATCGTACGCCCGCCGCTCCAGCTCCTCGAACCCTTCCGGCGTCACGAACTGCGCGGCCTTCGCCTCTTCCACCACCAGCAGCGCGCCCGGCGTGAGCCAGCCGCCGTCGCGCAGACTCGCCAGCGCCTTGTCCGCAAATCCCTTGCCGTAGGGTGGATCGAGGAACACCAGCGAGAACGGCTCGACAGGATGCGCGGGACCGAGATCGGTCGCATCGCGGCGATAGACTTTGGTCACGCCGCCGAGGCCGAGCGACTCGACATTATTGCGCAGCAGCGCCCGCGCTTCCGCGCCATTGTCCACGAACAGCGTGAACTTCGCGCCGCGTGACGAAGCTTCGATGCCGAGCGCGCCGGTGCCGGCGAAGAGATCGAGCACGCGCGCATCTTGAATCGGATCGTCATAGGCGTGCACGAGGATGTTGAACACGGACTCGCGCAACCGGTCCGCCGTGGGGCGAATGTCGCGCGAGGACGGTGAGGCGAGATTGCGCCCCTTCAACCTGCCGCCGACGACGCGCAAGGCTAGTCCTCCCGCGGCGTCAGGTCGCGCTTGCCGTGATAGCCACGCTTGGGACGGCGCGGCGGGCCGTAGCCGTTCGCCTCCATCTCGTTGCGCTCGCGCGCCTCCTCGCTGCCGGTGCGCTGCACCAGCACGCGGCGGCCCTTGCTGTCGTTGATGACGGCGCGCTTCATCGGCTTCTTCGGCGCATCGTCGCCGCGCCCGGCGGATTTCGACGGCACGTCGAACTCGGCGCCCGACTTCTCGATCACCTTGTCGCCGAGCTGCTCGCGCAGCACGCGCGACTTGATCTCGTCGACCTGGCCTTCGGGGATCTCGCCGAGCTGGAACGGGCCATAGGAGACGCGGATCAGCCGGTTCACCTCGAGCCCGAGATGGGCGCAGACGTTGCGGACCTCGCGGTTCTTGCCTTCGCGGATCGCGAACACCAGCCAGACATTGGCGCCCTGGTCGCGCTCCAGCGTCGCCTCGATCGGACCGTATTTGACGCCCTCGATCTCGATGCCATTCTTGAGCTCGTCGAGCTGCGCCTGGGTGACGTCGCCATGGGCGCGGACGCGGTAGCGGCGCAGCCAGCCGGTGTCGGGGAGCTCGAGCGTGCGCGCGAGGCCGCCGTCATTGGTGAGCAGCAGCAGGCCCTCGGTGTTGAAGTCGAGCCGGCCGACGCTGATCAGGCGCGGCAGGCCTTCGGGCAGGTTGTCGAACACGGTCGGACGGCCTTCCGGGTCGTCATGCGTCGTCATCAGCCCGCGCGGCTTGTGATAGAGGAACAGCCGCGTGCGCTCGCGCGGCGGCAACGGCTTGCCGTCGACCAGGACGACGTCGTTCGGCGTGATGTCGAGCGCCGGCGAGTTGATGACGCGGCCGTTGACGGTGACGCGGCCCTGCGTGACCATTTCCTCGGCGTCGCGGCGCGAGGCGAGCCCCGCACGCGCCAGCGCCTTGGCGATGCGCTCGCCGGCCTTCTTCGGCTTCGGCGCTTCGTCGCGACGCGGACGGCCCTCGAAATCACGATCGCGCTCACGATAGGCGCCGCGGCCACCGAAGGCGGGACGCTTCTCGAAGATCCGGCTGTCGTCCTCATTGTCGCGACGCGGACGGTCGCGGAAGCGGCCTTCGCTGCGCGGATGCTCCTGCCAGTCCATGCGGCCTTCCGGCCGCTGACGCGGGCGATCGAATTTCGGACGGTCACCACGTTCGCTGTCATGGTCACGGGGCCGATCGAATTTCGGCCGATCGCGGAACGGACGATCGCCAGACGCGCGATCATCGCGCGAGCGCGAGAAGCGCGGACGGTCCTCGCCGCGGCCGCCCTCGCGACGATCGTCGCGCTTCTGCCAGGGCTTGTCCTCGCCGCGATCGCGACCGCCAAAATCCTTGCGCGGCCCACGATCCGGTCCGCCACGCGAAAATTTCCGGTCCTCGAATTTGCGTTCGGGACGCTCGCCGCGAGGCGCGCGATCACCGCGATCGAAATTCGGGCGGTCTCCACGCGGCTTGAAGCTGCGCTCGCCACGATCCTCGCGCGGCCCGCGGTCGCCGCCGCGCGAAAACTTCCGCTCGCCGTCGAACTTGCGCTCCGGCCGGTCGCCACGCGGCGCATAGGGCCGCTTGTCGCCGAACTTCTTGTCTCCGGTCCGGCCGGCGGGGCGGGAATCATCGCGATCCCTGCGCGGCGGACGGTCGTCGCGCCCATAGGACGGACGATCACCACGCGGCTTAAACGACCGCTTCTCGCCATCACGCGCGCCGCGATCGGAGAACGGACGATCACCGCGTGGCTTGAAGCTGCGCTCACCGCGCTCCTCACCGTCGCGCTTGAAGCGCGGACGGTCGGAAAAATCGCGGCGCGGGGCATCGCCGTCCTCGCGGCGGCGGAAGGGGCGGCCCTCGCGACCCTCGCGGGGCGGCCGGCTGTCGCGATCCCCCTTGCCCTCGAAGCCGCGCTTGGCGAACTTCTTCTCGGGGCCACGCGGCTTGCCGCTACGGCCCTTGGCCGGGCCTCGCCGGCCGCGGGAATCGTTGTCTTTGTCGCTGTCGCGAGGCATGAATAATCTCACTCAGGGGTGGCGCGAGGGCATTATGCGCGCTCGTTCCGAGCCGCATGCTCAGGCAAAACCGGTATTCACTCTTGCTGAAGGCGGAGCTACTAGCAGGTTTCTGGCGATGATACGAGGCTTGAAAGCCCCCTCTTTCATGGATTTGGCGCTTCTGACGGCCGAAAATGCCGGAAAAGCGGGCGAAGTTCCGATCGGATGCGTGGTGGTCCGCAATTCCGAGGTCATCGCCACCGCGGCGAACCGGACGCTGACCGACCATGACCCCACCGCCCATGCCGAGATCGTGGCGCTGCGCGAGGCGGCGAAAAAGATCGGCAGCGAGCGCCTGGTCGACTGCGACCTCTACGTGACGCTGGAGCCCTGCACCATGTGTGCGGGCGCGATCTCCTTTGCAAGGGTCCGCCGGCTCTATTACGGCGCGGCCGACCCCAAGGGCGGCGCGGTCGAGTCAGGCGTGCGCTTCTTTGCCTCGCCCACCTGCCACCACGCGCCGGACGTCTATTCCGGCGTCGGCGAGAGCGAGGCGGCGCGGCTGCTCAGGGAGTTTTTTCGGGAGCGAAGGTAGGCCCCTGCACCCTCCCCGTCATTGCGAGCGTAGCGAAGTAATCCAGCGTCTTTCCGCGGAGACAGCCTGGATTGCTTCGTCGCAAGGGCTCCTCGCAATGACGAGGTGGATCAAGCCGAGAAAAACTCCCGCAGCGCCTTCGCGGTCACATCGGGGTTCTCCTCGGTGAGGAAGTGCCCCGAATCCACCGGCATGCCGTCCACGTTCGTGGCCCATTGCTTCCACGTGTCGAGCGGGGTCGCTGCGGCCTGGGCCACGCCGGCATTGCCCCACAGCGCCAGCATCGGCACCGTGATCTTCTTGCCGGCCTCGAAATCGGCCTTGTCGAGGTCGTAGTCGAAATAGGCGCCGGCGCGGTAGTCCTCGCACATCGCGTGCACGCGGGCGGGATCGCGGAACGGGGCGATGTAGTGCTCGAGCGCGCGCTCGTCGATCGCATCGAGCGTCTTTGATTTGGTCTGGCTCGCCATCTTGAAGCGCAGGAAGAACTCGCCATTGCTCGATATCAGCGTCTCCGGCAGCGGCGCGGGCTGGGCGAGGAAGGTCCAGTGATAGATCTTCAGCGCATAGGCGCGGTTCATCCGTTCCCAGTAATTATAGGTCGGCAGGATATCGAGCACCGCCAGCTTCGACAGCCGGCCGGGATGGTCGAGCGCCAACCGATAGGAGACGCGGCCGCCGCGGTCGTGGCCGGCGAGCGCGAAGTGCACGTGGCCGAGCTGCTCCATCGCCTCGACCATGGCCTTGGCCATCGCGCGCTTGCTGTAGGGCATGTGCAGCGCATCGCTCGCGGGCATGTCGGACCAGCCGTAGCCCGGGAGGTCGGCGATGATCAGCGTGAACCTGTCGGCAAGCTCGGGCGCCACGCGGTGCCACATCACATGCGTCTCGGAGAAGCCGTGCAGCAGCAGCAGCGGCGGGCCCTCGCCGCCGACGCGGGCGAAGATGCGGCCGAAGGAGGTGTTGATCCACTCGGAGGCGAAGCCGGGATAGAGGTCGGCGAGATCGGACATCTTTCTGCATCCTTGTCTGGTCGTTGCCGGGGCCCCCCGACAAAAAAATGTCGAAAACAACCCCATGCACAGTAGCACGGCGTCATCGGCCGGATGGCTAACCCCAACAGCCGACTACGTATTTCTGGAATGTCGATGTGGCGGCGCGGTGGCGCAAATGTCGAGATTCCGGATCGGCGCGTTGCGCGCGCCGTCCGGAATGACGAGCTAATTCCAGTGACGAGCTAACCCCTCGCCTTCTCCGCCTCCACCGCCTGCCAGCCGATGTCGCGGCGGCAGAAGCCGTCCGGCCAGTTGATGCGGTCGACGGCCTGGTAGGCGCGCGCCTGCGCCTCGGTCACGGTCTTGCCCAGCGCGCAGACATTCAGCACGCGGCCACCATTGGCGAGGATCGCGCCGTCCTTGGCCACGGTGCCGGCGTGGAAGATCTCGACGGTATCGACCCTGGCGGCGTCATCGAGCCCCTCGATGCGAGTCCCTTTTTGATAGTCGCCGGGATAGCCCTTCGCCGCCATCACCACGGTGAGCGCGGATTCCGGATGCCAGCGCAGGTCGAAATGCTTCAACTCCCCGTCGCAGGCGGCGATGAACGCCGGCACGATGTCCGACATCATGCGCAGCATCAGCACCTGGCACTCGGGGTCGCCGAAACGCACGTTGAACTCGAACAGCTTTGGGCCCTGCGTCGTCAGCATGATCCCGGCGTAGAGGATGCCGCGGAACGGCGTGCCGCGCTGCTTCATGCCGGCGACCGTCGGCAGGATGATCCTGGCCATGATCGCGTCGTGGATCGCGGGTGTCACCAGCGGCGTCGGCGAATAGGCACCCATGCCGCCGGTGTTCGGGCCGACGTCGTGGTCGAACACGCGCTTGTGGTCCTGCGCGGACGCCAGCGGGATCGCCGTCTCGCCGTCGCACAGCGCGAAGAAGCTGATCTCGCGGCCCGGCAGAAATTCCTCGATCACGACTTCAGTGCCGGCCTCGCCGAAGGCGCCCTCGAACATCATGGCGATGGCGTCCTCCGCCTCGCGCACGGTCTTGGCGACGACAACGCCCTTGCCGGCGGCCAGGCCGTCGGCCTTCACGACGATCGGCGCGCCCTGGCTCTGGACATAGGCGCTCGCATCCTTGGCATTGGTGAAGCGCTTGTAGGCGCCGGTCGGAATGCCGAATTCGGTGCACAGCGCCTTGGTGAACCCCTTGGAGCTTTCGAGCTGGGCGGGGATCTTGCTTGGCCCGAATGCCTTGATGCCGGCAGCAGTGAGGTCATCGACGATGCCGGCGGCCAGCGGCGTTTCCGGGCCGACCACCACGAGCTCGACCGCATTCGTCTTGCAGAAGTCGATCACGGCCGCATGGTCGGCGACGTCGAGCGCCACGCACTCAGCCTCGCGCGCGATGCCGGCATTGCCGGGCGCGCACCAGAATTTGGTCACCAGGGGGGAGGCCGCGATCTTCCACGCCAGGGCATGTTCGCGGCCGCCGGAACCGAGCAGGAGAATGTGCATCGAAGGCTCAGAAATGAGGGGTTTGCTGGGGCCGGAGGTCGCACGAATCGCGACGGGTCTCAAGGGGGCTGAGCCGATCACCCCCGTCATTCCGGGGGCAGCGAAGCGCCGCTGGTCTTACCCTCCCCTGGAGGGGGAGGGTAAGAGTTCGTGCCAGCTTCGGACGATCAGGCCTGCTTCCCCGCAATGATCTCCTGCAACGTCGCAACATGCCGCGCGAAGGCGCCGCGGCCGGTTGCTGTGGCGGTGACGGTAGTTTGCGGCTTCTTGCCGACGAAGGCCTTCTCCACCGAAACGTAGCCGGCCTTGGCGAGCGTCTCGATATGGGCGCCGAGATTGCCGTCGGTGGCGCCAGTCAGCTTCTTCAGGCGGGCGAATTCCAGCCCGACCTCCGCAGGCAGCGCGTTGAGCGCGGCCATGATCTTCAGCCGCAGCGGCTGGTGGATAATGTCATCGAGCTCGGCCATCTCTAGCTCCGCCGCATCCAGAGGCCGCCGACGAACAATCCGCCGCCGTTGACGACCGCCATCCACAGCAGGAACGGCATGCCGGGAATGTAAACATATCCGATCAGCGTCAGCGCGATGATCGCGGCGCCGATCACGATGAAGGCGGTGCCGAACCACACACCCGCCAACATGTAGAACAGCATGATGTAGACCGGCCAGAATGTCGTCTGCTGGCGCGGCGTGAATTGGCCGAACACGCAGCAGAAGATGCCGAACGCAACGATGAACAGGAACGTCAGCAGATAGCGGCGATCGAAGGTGCGGATGCGGGATTGCGCATAATTGTAGGCGCTGATGGCGAAGAGCCCGGCGGTCGCGAGGACGTAGACGCCGATCCAGAAATAAAGTCCATAGCGCGGCCAGAGCCAGGCGGAGATGTTGCCGACGAAGACGAGCACGCCCCACATCAACATGATGAGACCGGAGAGCCGGTAGATTAGCGATTGCCGCACGCGGCGGACGGTATCGTCGATGTCAGCCAGTGCATCCGTGGCCTGCTTGCTGTCGATCATGACTGCCCGCTCCCCCGAGTTGCCACGTCCTCGGCGATCGCGGAAACCGCCTTCGGGTTGGTGACCATGCCCATGTGGTTGATGCCGTCGATCACCTTGACGTCCACCGACGGCTTCACCGCCTGCACGGCCTCCGCATATTTGCCCGAGATCATCATCTCGTCCTCGGCGCCGCCGAAGATCGTCATCGGATGCGTCACGCCCTGCAGATCGAGGCGATAGCCGCGCGTCGCAAAATTGCGCATCAGGCGATCGGAATAGGTCGGCACCAGGATCCGCTCGGAATTCGCAGGCACGGCGAATGCCAGCACCGGCAACTGCGAGCAGCAGTCGATGCCGAGCTTGCGCAGCGCGGCGAGGCCGAGAAGGCGTGGAATGTCGGGATTGGCCCAGCCGCCGGAATTGGGCCTGTTGGTCGGCGCGTCGTAGCCGAGATAGGGCGCGATCAGCACGGTGCGAACGAACAGGTCCTGCATGATCGGCGTCGCGGCCACCCGCAGCGAGAAGCCGGCGCCGGCTGAATGACCGATCAGGGTCAGCGGCAGATCGGGCGCGCTCTTGCGGACATGCGCGACGAAGTCGACCAGATCGTCCTCGAGCTGGCCGACATAGCCGATATCTCCGCGGGTGCCCGAGGCGCCGTGACCGCGCATGTCGAGGGCCCAGGTCTCGACGCCGCGCGCGGCGAGCGCCGCCGTCAGCGCGTGGTTGACGGTAGCAGACGAGGCCGAGGAGCCATGGATGAAGATGGCGGCGCGGTCCGTGGCCGTCCCCTTCGGCGCGTAATGGCGGAAGCCGAGCCAGGTACCGTCGCGGGCCTGGAATCGCTCGAGCGACGGAAGGGTGGACCAGTCGATGCCCTTGACCGAGTCCGAGACGGAGCGCATCTCGGCGGGCCGCTGCAGCGGCGTCGCGATCAGGGCCGTCAGCAGCAGCGCCACGGCGCCGACCGCGCACAGACCCCATTTCAGCAAGCTCAGAGCACCTCGCAGCAACTGCATCGCCATGGCCAACCCCCACCGAACTCACCGTCAATAGAGAACTCTATAATACAGAGTACTCTTCCAATCAATCCCGAGATTGGCGCCGCGCCGCGAAAATCCTTAACGTCAGGTCTGACCCCAAAATGCCGAATCGTTTGCCGATGCCGCCTGCGGAACAACTTCACAACGCACCCGAATTCACCGTCTCCGAGCTCTCGCAGTCCCTGAAGCGGACCGTCGAGGACACCTATGGCCATGTCCGGGTCCGCGGCGAGATCTCAGGTTTCCGTGGCGCCCATTCCTCCGGCCATTGCTATTTCGCGCTCAAGGACGAGAGCGCCAAGATCGAGGCGGTGATCTGGAAGGGCGTGCACGGCCGCATGCGCTTCAAGCCCCAGGAGGGGCTGGAGGTGATCGCCACCGGCAAGCTGACGACCTATCCGGGCTCCTCGAAATACCAGATCGTGATCGAGGCGCTGGAGCCCGCCGGCATCGGCGCGCTGATGGCGCTGATGGAGGAGCGCAAGAAGAAGCTCGCCGCCGAGGGCCTGTTCGACGAAGCGCGCAAGCAGCTGCTGCCCTGGCTGCCTGAGGTGATCGGCGTCGTGACCTCGCCGACCGGCGCGGTGATCCGCGACATCCTGCACCGGCTGGAGGATCGCTTCCCCCGCCACGTGCTGGTGTGGCCGGTCAAGGTGCAGGGCGAAGGCTCGGCCGAGCAGGTCGCGGCCGCGATCCGCGGCTTCAACGCGCTGCCTGAAGGGGGCAAGATTCCACGGCCCGACGTGCTGATCGTCGCGCGCGGCGGCGGCTCGCTGGAGGATCTCTGGTCGTTCAACGAGGAGATCGTGGTGCGCGCGGCGGCCGAAAGCATGATCCCGCTGATCTCGGCGGTGGGGCACGAGACCGACATCACGCTGATCGATTTCGTCGCCGACAAGCGCGCGCCGACGCCGACGGCGGCGGCCGAGATGGCCGTGCCGGTGCGCAGCGAATTGTTCGTCGAGGTCGCCGATCTCGGCCGCCGTACCCGCGCCTATTGGCAGCGCGCCCATGAGAGCCGCCGCAGCGAATTGCGTGCTGCCGCGCGGGCGCTGCCGGCGGCCGGCGATCTGCTCGCCATCCCCCGGCAGCGGCTGGATTCGGCGGGCGCGTCGCTGCCCCGCTGCCTCAAGGCCAACACGCATGCGCATTTCCGCAGGTTTACCGCAGCAAGTTCAAAACTGACGCTGCGCGTGCTGCACGGCCAGATCTCGCAGGCCGATCACCGCCTCACCGTCTGCGGCGAGCGGCTCGGCCTGTCCGCGCGATCGCTGCTGCGGCAACGTCGCGACCGCTTCGCAGGCCTGGAGGTGCGCCTGCGCGCCTCAAAGCTTTCGAATGCGCAGGCGCAGCGCAACGCGATTGCCCGCCAGCGCGAGCGCACGCATCGCCTCGCCGAACGCGCCGGCCGCGCGCTCCTCACGCTGCTGCAGCGGCTGGAGGCCCGCGTCGAGAACAGCGGCAAGCTGCTCTCCGCCCTGTCCTACCGCAGCGTACTCGCGCGCGGCTTTGCCCTGGTGCGCGATGAAGCCGGCCATCCCGTGCATGCGGCCGAGGCGATCGGCCCCGGCGCACGCGTCGAGATCGAGTTCGCGGACGGCCGTGTCGGCGCGACCGCGGATGCGGATCGGCCGACGCCCGCGGCAAAGCGCGCGCCGTCGCAACCGAAGCCGGCCACGCAGGAGACAAAGCCCGCGCCGAAGCGCGTGGCGAAACCGGTCGATCAGGGCAGCTTGTTCTGAGGCGCGACCAGCGAGCGCTCTATCCCCGTCATTGCGAGGTGCCCTTGCGACGAAGCAATCCAGAATCTCTCTGCGGATAGATGGATTGCTTCGCTGCGCTCGCAATGACGTGCGGAAGCAGCGCGCAACCCACTCAGCTCCGTCATCCTGAGGTGCGAGGCTTGCGATGCAAACGCATCGCAAGGTGAGCCTCGAAGGATGTACGGCCGGGATGCAGCCGGGCCGTCGCCCTTCGAGGCTCGCCGAAGAGGCGAGCACCTCAGGGTGACGGGACTGGCAGGGTAAGCTTCAGCGGCAGGACAATCCCGCGTCGATCGTGGTCCAGAAGCCGCAATGTTCCGGCGCGAGCATGGGTGCGCCGGCGTGGGCCTCGTACAGGAAGATCGCGACGGTGAAGACGATCAGGGCGGAGGCGAAGAGCGTGATGCGGTTGCGCATGTGAGATGCGTTTAATCGACATCGTGGTCGAATGATGGCACGGCCACGTACTGAAACCGCGGCCATGCGCGATCCGTAGATTCACAGTCGGCCATTTTCCGTGCAGGGCGGTGGTCGATGCGGGGCTGTCCGTGTGATGTTGTTCCCCGGGCGGCCCCGCTTGGCTGGGAGCCGTAGCCCGGATGGAGCGCAGCGTAATCCGGGGTCGCGCCAATCACTGCGACCTTCCCGGATTTCGCTTCGCTCCATCCGGGCTACGACACTACGAAACCTTCATCACCGCGCCAGCCATTGTGCGACTTCCTTCTGCGACTCCGCGCGCGCCTCGGCATCCGTGCCGAGATGGCCGTGCTCGGGCGCGGCGGCGTCGCTGCTGCCGCTGGCCGCGTGCAGCGGCGTGTTGGCGCGGTCGAAATCGTGATAGGCGCCGGGATAGACCACGATGCGCGCGAGCGCGCTGCGGCCATGCGCGCCGTCCACCATCTGGCGGCAGGCCGGCGGCGACGACACGTCGTCATTGCCGCCGATCAGCAGCAGCGTCGGCACGCGCGCGCTCCAGCCCAAACCCGCCGAGATCCGGCAATCCGGATAGAACGCGATCGCGGCGCGGAAATCGGGTCCCTGATCGCGCGACGTGCTCTGCGGGCGCACGGCCCAGAGCAGCGCGCTGGCGCCGTTGGCCCAGCCCATCAGGCTGATGCGGTCGCGCGCGACCCAGGCCTGCTTCATCAGCCAGGAGCGCGAGGCCGCGATGTCGGCGACACGCTCGCGCCGCGCCTTGACGTGACTCTCCTTGACGCGACACTGCGGCCCAAGCTCGCGCGAGCCGTAGCTGTCCGGCAGCAGCACGGCATTGCCGTCCCTGAGCAGGCGCTCGGCCCAGTCGCGATAGCGCGGCAGCACGGGATCGGAATGGCCGCCGAGGCCGCCGCAGCCATGCAGCGCGATCACGGTCGGAAACGGCCCCTCACCCTCGGGCTTGTAGAGCTGCGCATGCAGGATTCCCGAGGCGAGCGGAATCTCGACCTGATGCGGCGCGGGTGCCGACGCCGCGTGTGCGGCCGGTATCAGGAGCATCAGGAACAGAGCGGTCAGTCGAAGGCGCATCGGACTCTGCGGTAAGAGGTGCCGCACTGCCTCAAGCACTATCACGCGGAAACGGCGGCAAAACATCACAAACCGGTGGGTTTAACGGGCGGACAAGCCACCCTATCTATGCTACATCCCGTCCAACACATCGTGCCCTTACGGGCCTTCCACGGAGACTTTCGACCGTGCTGAACAAGTTCGGCTCTTCCGGCCATGGCGAAGCGCAGGTGCAATATCTCGACGGCGATTTCCGCGTGATCTCGCCGGGGACCTTCGTGCGCTGCGCCATCACCGACACGCGGATCCCGCTCGACGAATTGAAGTACTGGAGCGTCGATCTGCAGGAAGCCTACGCCACGCCCGCCGCGGTATTGCAGCGGCATTTTCCCGGCGCGCTGAAAGCGTGATCCCGTAGGGTGGGCAAAGGCGCGCAGCGCCGTGCCCACCATCTCGCCCTGATCGCGAGCAGCATGCTGGGCACGCGTTGCTTTGCCCACCCTACGGCATCGCGCCTGTTCATTGCTCCGTGGCATCTCCGCCTACGCACGTCTTGATAAAACTCTTCCTGGGCTCACCGACGACCTTCTGATCGATCGCCTGCTTCAGGCAATCGACCCGCGCCTGCGCCATGCACAGCTGCATCTGGTCGCGCTTGTCCTGTCCCTTCAGGTTTTGCGTCGAGCCGAGACAGGTGACGCGCTTGGCCGCAGGAACCGGCACGGTGGTCGGAGCGGCAGACGGCGTCGTTTGTGCAAACACGGGCGCAACAATCAGACACACAAGGCCGGCGGCGACGGCGAAGGACGGCAGTTTCATCGAACTCTCCTGATCGTCCGAGATCGATAGGGGTTTTGCGATGAATGAGGCGTGAATGGCGAACTGCCGCAGGGTGGGTTCGCAGACTGCCGTAGGGTGGGCAAAGCGCAAGCGTGCCCACCGCTTCGATTATCGACTGAGGCAGCATTGTTGGTGGGCACGCTGCGCTTTGCCCACCCTACGGGACTGCCGACCTGCACGCCTCACCGCGACATGATCCTCATCGTGGCGATCCGCGTTGCATCGAATCGTGCTTGCACTCCGAGGTAAGTCATTTCGCTTTGTGGTTGGATTTTTCGTCTCCGGCCGGCGTCTTTAAGTTGTTTGACGAAGTCTTGCTGAAACAAAGTGCTGCTAATCTTCGTGCTAGGTAATTAGCCCTGTACATTTTTATCGCACAGACAATCAGGTCAACCAAACGGCCGTTGAGCTTTGGAATTGGCGCAGTCTGTGAACGGGCTCATATCGAAGAGCCATCTGACGGGCGACTGATCACCTCGTATCTGTAAATTCAAAGTCAATCGATGGGGGTGATCATGCCCATCATACTGGACTTGCTCTATCGCGAATATTGCCGCGCCCGCCTCGCCGAAATGCGCAAGCAGCTTCTGATCGCAGCCGAACGCTTTGAAGCACTCGAAGCGGACTATCTTCTCTCGGATCGGAGCGACGACGAGAAAGCGGCACACCGCAGGACCGGCCACGGCGCGCCGAATTGAAGCGGCCAAGACCGGCAATCTCTCCCGCGTGGCAGTGACCAAGCAATTGGCAACAGTTTGGGAGCCAGCGATGAATACACCCGAATGCTATACCGTCATGGTGACCTGCGTCTCGTGCCTGACCATCGTCGGAATGATGCTCGTTGGGGCTTGGTGAGCATGACTGGCTGCTGAAGCGGGTAGCTTTAGCGAGTGCGGAACGCAGTTGGTGGGCACGCTTGGCTTTGCCCACCCTACGAGATCAGCGTCTGGAGAAGCGCCGCTCGCGCGCCTTGTAGAGATGGTCGCTGATCAGGTGGCGCAGCTTGGCCGGGTCGTCGAATTCGAGCTGGACCGCGAACGGCACGATGCCGACGAGCACGCCTTCGCTGCCATGCAGGCGCGCAAGATCCTTTTCCGTCGTCACCAGCGTCAACTGCTCGCGCTGTGCTTCCGCCGCGAGCGCGGCGAGCTCCTCCCGCGAGAACATGTGATGATCATCGAAGCGGCGCGTGCGCGCGACCTCGATGCCGCTGGCCTGCAACGTGCGGAAGAAGCGCGCGGGATCGCCGATACCGGCGAAGGCGAAAACGCGCTTGCCGAGGAGCTGCGCGAGCGAGGCCGCATCCGGCTTCAACCGCGCGCGCAGCTCGGGCTTGTTGCGCTTGGCAAGCTCGGCGGCGACATCGTTGGCGGCGCGGCCGTCGCCGATCAGCACCAGCGCATCGGTGCGCGCGAGCTGCGCCTGCAGCGGCGCACGCAGGGGACCGGCGGGAAACACCGCGCCGTTGCCGAGGCCACGCTCGCTGTCGATCACGATCAGCGAGGCATCCTTCAAAAGACTCGGGTTCTGGAAACCGTCGTCCATCAGGATCACGGTCGCGCCTCGCGACTTCGCCAGCGCCACACCATCGAGGCGGTCGCGCGCGACGGCAACGGGAACGTCGCGCGCCATCATCAAGGGCTCGTCGCCGACGTCGGCCGCGGTGTGGCGCGCGCGGTCGACCATGACAGGGCCCTTCAGGCGCCCGCCATAGCCGCGGCTCAGCACCACCGGCGTCTCGCCGAGCTCACCCAAGAGCTTGGTCAGCGCCAGCACGGTCGGCGTCTTGCCGGCGCCGCCAACATGATAATTGCCGACGCAGATCACGGGGATGCCGGCGTCGAAGCCCTCGCGCAGCATGCGCCGTTCGGTGATCGCGCCGTAGAGCGCACCGAGCGGCCAAAGCGCGTGCGATTGAAGGGAACGTGGCCGGTACCAGAAGGCCGGCTCACGCATTGGCGGCTCCCATCTCGATCCGCAATTGCAGCAGATAGGGCTCGAGCGCGGTCATGGTGCGGTTGAGCGCGCCGCCGAGTTGCTCGACGACGCCGGCACCTGCCTGCTGCATCTTGTCGCGCAACGTGGGATCGGCCAGCAGCTGGCCGAGCTGCTTGACCAGCGCTTCCGGCGTGTCGGCCTGGCGCGCGCCGCCGCTCGCATCGAGCGCCTCGTAGACGTCGGTGAAGTTGAAGACGTGCGGGCCGTGGACGATGGCGGCCCCTAACTTGATCGCCTCGATCGGGTTCTGCCCGCCGTGGCGGATCAACGATCCGCCCATGAACACGATGGGCGAGAGGCGATAGAACAGGCCGAGCTCGCCCATGGTGTCGGCGACGTAGACGTCGGTCGCGGCCGTCGGCAGCTCCTCGCGCGAGCGCAAGGCGGGCTTGAGGCCCGACGCCGTGACGAGACCTGCAATCGAGGAGCCGCGATCGGGATGCCGCGGCACGATCACGGTCAGAAGCTGCGGAAAGAAGCCGACCAGGCTGCGGTGCGCCGCGACCAGCATCTCGTCCTCGCCCGGATGGGTCGAGGCGGCGACGATGATCGGCCGCCCGCGCGTCATCGCCATCAGCCGTTCGAGCTTGGTGGGATCGGCCGGCGGCGCCGGCACGTCGAGCTTGAGATTGCCCGTGGTGACGACGTCGCGGCTGCCGAGCGTGGAGAAGCGCTCCGCATCGGTCCTGGACTGCGCGAGACAAATATCGAACCGCGACAGCAGCGCCGAGATGGTGCCGTGCATGCGGCGCCAGCGCGGGAAGGAGCGCGGCGACATCCGCCCGTTGATCAGCACCATCGGCACCCGCCGTGCGGCGCCCGCCAGGATCAAATTCGGCCACAGATCGGATTCGATGAACAGCGCCAGCGACGGCTTCCAATGGTCGAGGAAGCGCGCGACATAGCGCGGGGAATCATACGGCACGTATTGATGGATGACGTCGGGCGGAAAGCGTTTTGCGACGACCGCCGCCGAGGTGACCGTGCCCGAGGTGAGCAGGATGCGCAGATTGAGATCGCGCAGGCGCTCGATCAGGGCGGCGGCGGCCAGCACCTCGCCGACGCTGGCGCCGTGGATCCAGACCAGCGGGCCGTGCGGCCGGACGTCGCGGGACAGGCCGCGCCGCTCGCCAACCCGCGCGGGGTCCTCCTTGCCCTGCTTCAAGCGCCGCTTGATCAGTGCAGGCGCGAGCGGCACGAGGCCCGAGGCCAGGCGCCGATACATCCGCAGCGTGATGGGCAGCGCAATGGGCAGCGATTTAGGCATCTTCCGGTCCCGGGCGGCCGAGCTGCGCATAGGCGCGCCGGGTCGCCTCGTTCAGCGTCTCTTCCAACTCCTGCCGCAGCGCTTCCATCATCGCGGCGTCGGCATCTGCGGGAACGTGGATTTCCTTGATGCCGACCAATGCGCCCCGCCCGAATGGCAAATTGATGGTGGTGCGGTCCCAGTTCTTGAGCCGGATGAAGCGGCTGGTCGCCATCGCGAAAGGCATGATCGGCCGTCCCGATTCCCGTGCCAGCATGATGATGCCGAGCCCGGCCACGCGGGAGCGCTTGGGGACATCGGCGGTCAGCGCGACATTACAACCGTCCTGGAGCGTCCGCACCATTTCCTTAAAGGCGCCGACCCCGCCCTTGCGGTGGAAGGCGCCGCCGTGATCGCCGGAACCACGGATGGTGCCGATGCCGAGCCGCTCGGCGGCGATGGCATTGAACTCGCCGTCGCGATGCCGGGAGATCAGGACCCTGGCCTTGTACCAGTCCTTGTTCTTGATGAAGGGGGTGAGGAAGTGCTGGCCGTGCCAGAAGGCGAAGATCGCCGGGATCTGCGGCTCGACGATGTCATAGACGTCGGGCGGATCGAACGTGAACTTGTTGGTCCGCCAGACAAAGCGCAGATATTCGGCCGCCAGGACCCCGACGGCACGCTGAACGAAGCTGCTTCGCAGCGTATTGCGAAGCAGTTTTTTCAACGCGCCGGTTCTTGATTGGGGTCGAGCAGCCGGTGGAGATGGACGATGAAATAGCGCATCTGCGCATTGTCGACCGTGCTCTGGGCCTTGGCCCGCCAGGCGGCGTGGGCCGTCGCATAGTTCGGATAGAGGCCGACGATCTCGACGTCGTCCAGGTTCTTGAAGGTGTTGTGCTCGAGATCGACGAGCTCTCCGCCGATGACGAGATGAAGCAGTTGCTGCGGGGCACTATCTGGCATGGGTTCTCTTTCTAACGGACTGCCCGGCAAAGCAGTGGTCGACAGGCGCGCGAAAGCGCTTCAGGGCAAGGGACGGTTTCGAAAATGCGCGACAATGCTCGCATGACGATCGCGTCCCGCTGCCACCAGCACCCCGTGCGCCACTTCCCGGCGGTTATAGAGGATGGGATCTCCGGAGAGGTCGCTCATCCTACCATCCGCTTCCTGCACGATCAAATCGGCCGCCGCAAGGTCCCAATCATGGCTGTTGCCGCCCGCAAAAGCCGCATCCAGCGCGCCATGGGCGACCCGGCAGAGCCGGAGCGCAAGCGAGCCGATTCGCGGGTGCAGCTTGATGTCACCGAGTGACGGCTTCAGACGCTCGACCAGGGGTTTTGGCCCGGCGACACGCGAGAAGTCGAGCTCGGAGCCGGACGTCGCCTGCACGGCTTTGCCGTTGAGCGTCGTACCTTGCCCCCGGACCGCGAAGAAGAACTCGTCGCTGGCCGGCGCGAACACCGCGGCGAGAACGGGCGTGGCGTCCTCGACCAGCGCGACGCTGACGCACCATTCGTCATGGCCGCCCAGATAATTGCGCGTGCCGTCGATGGGATCGACCACCCATGTCAGCCGGCGCGACAGCCGGGTGGCGTCGTCGGCGCTTTCCTCGGAGAGCCAGCCGTAATCCGGGGTCGCGGCGCGCAGGCGCGCCTCGAGCAAATCGTTGACGGCGATGTCGGCTTCCGAGACCGGCGAGGACGCGCCCTTGATCCACTTCTTCAGCTCGGTACGGAACATCGACTGCGCGAGCGCACCCGCCTCCCGCACCGTGTCTTTCAGCAGCGCCGCATCGCGGGTCAGGATGGTCGCGTCGAGCGAGTTCGCGTCAGCGTCCGCCAAGCGTCAAACCCTCGATGCGCACCGTCGGCGCATTGATACCGTAGCGGAATTCGAGATTGTTCGCCGGCTGCATCGACTTGAAGATCTCGAACAGATGGCCGGCGATCGTGACCTCGCTGACGGGATAGGTGATCTCGCCGTTCTCGATCCAGAAGCCGGAGGCGCCGCGGCTGTAATCGCCGGTGACGCCGTTGACGCCGGAGCCGATCAGGTCGGTGACGTAAAAGCCCTGCTTGATATCGGCGATCAATTCGGTCGGGCTCGGCGTGCCGGCTTCGAGGTGCAGATTGTACGGCCCCGGCGAGGGCGAGGACGAGACGCCGCGATGCGCGTGACCGGTGGTGGCCAGCCCAAGCTCGCGCGCGGTGGCGCAGTCGAGCAGCCAGGTCGTCAGCACGCCTTCGTCGACGAGGGCGGTCTTCTTCACCGCGACGCCTTCGGCATCGAAAGTCTGCGAGCGCAGGCCGCGCTTGCGCAGGGGATCGTCGATGATGCGGATGTTCTTGGCGAACAGCTGCTGGCCGAGCTTGTCCTTCAGGAAGCTGGTCTTGCGCGCGATCGAGGCGCCGTTGATGGCGCCGACGACGTGGCCGACCAGCGAGCCCGCAACGCGCGGATCGAACACCACGGGCACCTTGCAGGTCTCGACCTTGCGCGGATTGTAGCGCGCCACCGTGCGCTCGCCGGCGGAGCGGCCGACGGTTTCCGGCGACAGCAAATCGGCGCCGTGCGGCGCGGAGGTGAAATCGTAGTCGCGCTCCATGCCGGTGCCTTCGCCGACAATCGCGGTGGCCGAGATGCCCTGGCTCGAGCGCAGATAAGAGCCGTGGAAGCCGGTCGAGGTGACGAGCACCATGCCGCCCATGCCGGCGGAGGCCGAGGCGCCGCCGGATTTTGTGACTCCCTTCACGGCGAGTGCGGCAGCTTCAGCGGCGAGCGCACGGCGCTCGAGCTCGCTGGTTGCGGGCACATCGGGATCGAGCAGATCGAGATCGGGGAAGTCGCGCGCGAGCAGCGCGGGATCGGCGAGGCCGACATATTTGTCGTCGGGCGCAACCTTCGCCATCGCCACCGCGCGTTCGGCGAGCTTGGTCACGGCATCGCCGCTGACGTCGTTGGTCGAGACCACCGCCTGACGCTGGCCAACCAGCACGCGCAGGCCGACATCGTCGCCCTCGGACCGCTCGGATTCCTCGACACGGCCGTCGCGCACCTCGACCCCATGCGAGACGCCGCGCACCGCGACCGCATCGGCCGCATCGGCGCCTGCGCGTTTGGCCGCCTCCACCAGCCGCTGTGCGAGATCGGACAGCGCGGACTGATCGAACAGGTCGCGATTGGCCTTGGAAGAATCCTGGGGCGAAAGCGTCGAGCTTGGTGAAGGGTTCACAAACGAAATCCTGTTGGGGCGGGGTTCGGGCTCGGAACGACCGAACCCACCAGATGTGCCCAAATGGTGCGGACTTCAAGCATTTTCGCCCCCCAAAAAGCTCAGATTCGCTTTTCCGGCGCAACGTCTCGTCAATCATGCGCGCCAAGGTCTTGTCAATCATGAGCAGCAGGTGACGTCGGGTTAACCAGCCTTTTTAAGCGGTTTCGGAAACGGCCGCGCTAAGGTCCTCGCATCGACCGGGAACATAATCCCGGCGGGGAGAACGAAAGCCGTGAGGCGTCAAACATCAACATGCGGGGTCGCTCCCGCCGGGTCGAGCCGCAGCTTGCGGCTCGACCCCCTTTCCCTTCCGGTCCGCTTCGACGCGCATGATCCGCGCGCCGACGGATATACGAGGCAAATCGAGCTTCATCGCGAGCGTGTCGTGCTGCGCCGTGCCGTCCGCGGCATGCAGATGGCGATCAACGTCCGGGTCAGCGATTTCACCGGCGTCGCGCTGCGCGGCAATGACGAGGCGCAGGCGCTCGTCCTCGTCCATCGCGACCCCTCGCTCTCCGTTCCGCTGCTGGTCGGCGCCGAAGCCAATGAACTTACCGAGGCCTGGGCGATCTGGAGCGAGATCTTCGCGCTTCCGCAGCTCGACGAAGGCGCGCGCAAGCCTGCAGCCCGCCGCCGCCGCGCCAACGCGATCCGCGCCCGCCGTCCGAAATTCCTGATGCGCCGGCGCACCGGCATGGTGCGCGAGCTTGCCGTTCATCGTGACGAACGCGAGATCATCGCGAGGAATTGAGCGGCAATCACGGTGCCGTAGGGTGGGCAAAGCGAAGCGTGCCCACCTCTTCCGTCGAAATCCGAGAAAGATCGTGGGCACGGCGCAAGTGCGCCTTTGCCCACCCTACGAGACCTACGAAGCCCGCATCACCGCGTCCGCGAGCAATCCCGCAAGCAGCAGCAAGCCCGCATGCTTGTTCGACTTGAACAGGCGCAGGCAGAGCGCGCCATCGGCGATGTTCAGCCGCACGATCTGCCAGACCAGATGCAGGGCAAAAGCCGCAAGACCGAGCCAGGCCGGCCAGCGCACATCGCCTGAGGCCAGCGCGACGCCGATCAGCACCACTGCAAGTCCATAAAACAGGATCAGGGCCTGATGCGTATGCGCGCCGAACAGACGCGCAGTGGACTTGACGCCGATCAGCGCGTCGTCCTCGGCATCCTGATGCGCATAGATGGTGTCATAGCCGATCACCCAGGCGATCGACCCGGCGTAAAGCACCAGGGCGGTGAGGTCGAGGCGTCCGAAGGTGACGGCAAAGCCCATCAGCGCGCCCCAGGAGAAGGCAAGTCCGAGGAAGACCTGCGGCCACCAGGTGATGCGCTTCATGAAAGGATAGACGGCGACGACCGCGAGCGAGGCGATGCCGGTCGCGACGGCAAAGCGGTTGAACTGGAGCAGCACGACGAGACCGACCAGCGCCTGCGCGACCAGGAAGGCCAGCGCCTGCTTCACGGTGATCTGCCCCGCGGGCAACGGCCGCGAGCGGGTGCGCTCGACCCTGGCGTCGAGGTCGCGGTCGGTGATGTCGTTCCAGGCGCAGCCCGCCCCGCGCATCACGAAGGCGCCGATGAAGAACAGGACGATGGTGAGCGGCAGGCGGCTGACGTCGTGCGCGATGCCGGCGGCGAGCGCCGCGGACCACCAGCATGGCATCAGGAGAAGCCAGGAGCCGATCGGACGATCGAAGCGGGACAATCGCAAATACGGCTGCGCCCATTGCGGCGCGAGCGTATCGACCCAGTTGCCGGTGGAGTCGGCAACGCGGGCGGATGTGTCGCTCATCGGGTCAGGACGTTGCCGTTGAGCGTATCGAAGGTGCTGCCGCCCTTCTTGCCGGCATTGGCCTCGGGCGCCGAGCCCGAGCCCAGCACCTCGCTCAGCGATGGGCCGGCCGGACCGCGCGGCTGGTTCTGCATCTGCTGCGCGACGTTGCAGACCTTGGTCTGCATGGCCTCGGTGTTCTTGTGGCCGTCCTTCATCTGCGCGCCGACGTTCGGCGGGATTCCGCATTTGGCGGCGTTGGTCTCGATGTACTTGATCATCTTCGTTTCAGCTTGGCTGAAATTGCGGATCAGCTTGCAGGCCTCGTCCGGCGGCGCATGACGGTCGCTCGCGGCCTTGATCGCCTTGCCGCGCTTCTCCGCCTCCTCGCGCAGGGGAACGAAGGCCTTCATGCAGTCCTCACCCGGCGCTTGCGTCGGCGGGGCCGCACTGAAAGCGCCAGCGCCGCCGACCGGCGCTGCGCCGTTCACCGGAAACGAGGATTGCGGCGCCGTGCCGACGGAGGCGGTCGGGGCCGAGCCGTTCACGGGCGGAAACGCCGAGCTGCTCGCGGCCTGGTTCGGCAGCGGCGCAGGGAAGGCGCTTTGCGCATAGGCGCCCGCGGCACCCATGGTGACCATGGCGGCAGTGATCGGAACCATCAGATGACGGATCATCAAGGCAGTCTCTCCGGCAGGAGCTTACGGGGTTCGGCGTCTTCCCGATTGAAGCGCAACCAGCGTGCTCGCGTTTTTACGATTCCCGCCGGCGCTTAACAACCCGTCGAATAGGGCAAGAGCGCGGCGCGGGGACGCACCGATTCGGCGATATTTACCCCCAAAACTACTGGTTTCGGTTAAGAACGGCCCCAAATTGGACCTTTGAACGATGCCATCCCACGATTTTCGCGCTCCCCGTCTGTTCATCGACGCCCCCCTCGCCCAGGACGCCAGGGTCCCGCTCGACCGCGACCAGAGCAATTATCTCGGCAATGTGCTGCGGCTGGCGGCCGGGGCCGAGGTTTTGGCGTTCAACGGCCGTGACGGCGAGTGGCAGGCCGCGATCGAAGGCCGCAAGCGGCCGGACGGCCTCGTCATCCTCCAGCAGACCCGGCCCCAGGACGCCCTGGCCGACCTCACCTACGTCTTCGCCCCGCTCAAGCATGCCCGGCTCGACTATATGGTCCAGAAGGCCATCGAGATGGGCGCCGCCAGCCTGCAACCGGTCCTGACCAAGTATACCCAGGCCTCCCGGGTCAACACCGAGCGGATGCGCGCCAATGTGGTCGAGGCGGCGGAGCAATGCGGGATCCTCAGCATCGCCACCGTGAGCGAGCCGGTGCCGCTGGAGCGGTACCTCAGCCAGCGCCCTGCCGACAGGCTGCTCATCTTTTGCGATGAGGCGGCAGACATCCAAAATCCCATTCAGAGCCTGCAAGGCGCGCGCGAGGCCGGACAAGGTATCGACGTGCTGATCGGCCCCGAAGGCGGTTTTGCCGAGGAAGAGCGGGCGCTGCTGCTGCGGCAGCCCAGCATCCTGCGGCTGGCGCTCGGCCCCCGCATCATGCGGGCCGACACCGCCGCCGTCGCCGCGCTGGCGCTGGTGCAGGCGGTGCTGGGCGATTGGGGCGGCAAGACCGCCTGATCCCGACGCATTGCCCGCCCGTTAAGCGATTGATCCTTTGGAGGTCGAAACCGCTGTCGGGCCATGCTAAGGGCTGCGCCAATTCGCCTCCCCTGCTCTGCCCGGTTCCACCGGGACGATGGACCCCTGAGATGACCGCGACTGCCACCTCAAATGCTGCCGGCTCCGCCGCCTGGGCGGATACGCTGCTCTTGTCGTTCGCGCAGGCCGGCTATGTCAGGGCCGAGCCCGCCATCCTGCAGCCGGCCGAGCCGTTCCTGGACCTCTCCGGCGAGGACATCCGCAAGAGCCTGTACCTGACGAGCGACCTCTCCGGCGAGGAGCTCTGCCTGCGCCCGGACCTGACCATTCCGGTGGCCCGGGATTACCTCGCTTCTGGCCGGGCCGGCCAGCCGGCCGGGTTCAGCTATCTCGGGCCGGTGTTCCGTTACCGCAGCGGCCAGGCCAGCGAATTCCTGCAGGCCGGCATCGAATCGTTCGGCCGTCAGGATCGCGCCGCGGCCGACGCCGAGATGCTGGCGCTGGCGCTGGAGGCGACGGCCGCCTTCGGCGTCCGCGACGTCGAGATCCGCACCGGCGACGTCGCGCTGTTCAACGCGCTGCTCGACGCGCTCAATCTCTATCCGGTCTGGCGCCGCCGCCTGGTCAAGGATTTCAACCGCAAGATCAGCCTGGAGCAGGATCTGGAGCGGCTGGCAGCCGCGGCCACTGCGACGCGCAGCGAATATGAGGGCGTGCTGGCGGCGCTTGCCGGCTCCGACCGCAAGGCGGCGCTCGCCTTCGTCACCGATCTGATGTCGATCGCCGGCACGACCAATGTCGGCGGCCGCACCACGGCCGAGATCGCCGACCGCTTCCTCGAGCAATCGACACTGAAGGGCGGCGCGCTGCCGCGCGAGGCCATCACCGTGCTCAAGCGCTTCCTGTCGATCGCGGGCAATCCCGACGACGCCGTCGCCCAGCTGCGCGCGCTGACGACTGACGCGAAGCTCGATCTTGCTGCGGCGATCGACCAGTTCGAGAGCCGCGTCGGCTTCATGGCCGCGCGCGGCATCGACGTGAAGCAGACGCGCTTTTCGACCGCGTTCGGACGCGGGCTCGACTATTACACAGGCTTTGAATTCGAGCTGCATCACAGCGGCAACGGCGCCGAGCCGCTGGTCGCCGGCGGCCGCTATGACGGGCTGATGACCCAGCTCGGCTCGACAGAGCCGATCCCTGCCGTCGGCTTCTCGGTCTGGGTGGACGCGCTGAACCGGATCGGCCGCAAGGTGGGAGCTTAAGTCATGAGCGCGCCATTCGTCCTGGCCGTTCCCTCCAAGGGCCGCCTGCAGGAAAACACTGAAGCCTTCTTCGCCCGTGCGGGCCTCAAGCTGTCGAAGGCCGGCGGCGCGCGCGACTATCGCGGCACCATCGCAGGGCTGGACAATGTCGAGGTCGCCTATCTCTCGGCGAGCGAGATCGCATCGCAGCTGTCGCGCGGCTTCGCCCATCTCGGCGTCACCGGCGAGGATCTGGTGCACGAGAACATCGCCGACGCCGACAACCGCGTCTCGCTGATCGAGGGGCTCGGCTTCGGCTATGCCGACGTCGTGGTCGCGGTGCCGCAGGCCTGGATCGACGTCCGCACCATGGCCGACCTCGACGACGTCACCACCGGCTTCCGCGAGCAGCATCACATGCGGATGCGGGTGGCGACCAAGTTCGTCAATCTCACCCGCGCCTTCTTCCAGAGCCACGGCATCACCGATTACCGCATTGTCGAGAGCGCGGGCGCAACCGAAGGCGCGCCGGCGGCCGGCAGCGCCGAGCTGATCGTCGACATCACCACCACGGGCGCGACGCTGGCCGCCAACGGCCTGCGGGTGCTCGACGACGGGGTGATCCTGCGCAGCCAGGCCAATCTGGTCGCCTCCAGGGAGGCCGACTGGTCGCCGCAGGCGCGCGAGACCGCGCGCGTCATCCTCGATCACATCGCAGCAAGGGCGCGCGCCAACAAATACCGCGAGGTCCGCACCCGCTTCCGGCAGTGCGATGCCGCCCTGCTCGGCGAAGCCCACAGCCGGTTCGGCGTCGAGGCCCCGTTCGGCGGGCCGACCTCGTCGGGCATGCTGACGCTGCACTGCCCCCCGGGGCAGCTCTATGCGCTGGCGAGCTTCCTGCGCGAGCATGGCGCCGAGACCGTCTCGGTGGTCTCGCTCGACTATGTGTTCGACCGTGAGAACCCGCTGTTCGCCAGGCTCGAGGCGTTCCTGCGGCGGTGAGCCCAAACTTTGCTGAGCAGCTTCGTTCAGCGTAGCGACAGCAAACGGCGGCTACCATATGCTGCTCTGATGACCTTAACGCCTCTGGAACCCTAATCGATGACGCTGGGCTCTGACGTTTCCGCCCTGACGACCACCGCGGCCAACTCCGCCGCGAAGGGACTCTCGATTGTCGTCCCCGTCTACAACGAGGCGGCGGGCCTCGCCGCCCTGCACCAGCGCATCTGCGAGCTCGCACGGACCTTGCGGGAGCGCTATCGCCTCGCTTGCGAGGTCGTCTATGTCGACGACGGCAGCGCGGACGCGACGCTGTCGATCGCCCATTCGCTGCCGGCTGACGCGATCAGCGTCCAGGTGGTGTCGCTGTCGCGCAATTTCGGCAAGGAGGCGGCGCTGATGGCCGGCCTCGACCATGCCCGGCTCGGCGCCGTGATGTTCATGGACGGCGACGGCCAGCATCCGCCGGCCCTGGTCGAGCAGCTGGTGCGGCACTGGATCGATGACGGCTATGACGTCGTCTATACCGCCAAGGCGCATCGCGACAACGAGACCTTCCTGCGCCGCCTCGCCGTGCACGGCTTCTACGCGCTGATCAATTGGGGCGCGCGCCAGAAGATCCCCGAGGACGCCGGCGATTTCCGCCTGCTGTCGCCGCGCGCCGTCGCAGCGCTCAAGCAGTTGCCGGAGCGCAACCGCTTCTTCAAGGGCCTCGCCAGCTGGATCGGCTTCCGCCAGATCCGCGTCGACTACGAGCCGGCGCCGCGCGCCCATGGCGTCACCACCTTCAACGCCGCACGATTGCTCGGTCTGTCGATCGAGGGCCTGACCTCGTTCTCGGTGGCGCCGTTACGTTTCGCCAGCCTGCTCGGCGTGGTGCTCGCGGGCGGCGCCTTCCTGTTCGGCCTGTCGATCCTCTGGGAGGTCTGGACCACCGGCAAGCAGGTGCCCGGCTATCCCTCGCTCGTGGTCGGCCTGATGACGATCGGCGGCGTGCAGCTCATCATGATCGGCATCGTCGGCGAATATATCGGCAAGATCCTCTCCGAGCTGAAGGCGCGCCCGATCTACTTCGTCGCCGAGCACAGCGAGAAGCATTTCGAGGCCGACAGGGCCCAGGAAGCTTCAAGCCAGGACGCTTCAAGCCAGGACGCCTCGAGCAGGACGGCGGCCGAATGAGCAGCGCCGCGAGCCCGCGGCGAATCTGGCTCTGCGCCGACGATTACGGCATCAGCCCGGGGGTCAACCGCGCCATCCGCGACCTGATCGAACGCGGCCGCCTCAACGCGACCTCGGTGATGATGGTCGGAGCTGCGATCGAACGCAGCGAGGCCGAGGCGCTGCAGGCTTCAGCGAAAACAAGCTCGCGCTGCGCGATCGGCTTGCATGTCACGCTGTCGGCGCCGTTCCGACCGCTCACAATGCATTTCCGTCCCCTCGATGGCGACATGTTCATGCCGTTTCCAAAGCTGCTGCGCGCCGGCCTTGCGCGGCGGCTCGACCGCGAATTCTTTCGCAATGAGGTGAAGGCGCAGCTCGCGGCCTTCATGGACGCCTTCGGCCGCACGCCTGATTTCGTCGACGGCCATCAGCACGTGCAGCTCTATCCGCAGGTGCGCGACGGCTTTGTCGATGCGGTCGCCGAGGTTGCGCCACAGGCCTGGGTGCGCCAGGGCGGCCGCAACCTGCCGCTGGCGCAGCGGCTGGCCTCGCCCAAAGCCATGGTGCTCGACATCCTCAGCGCGCAATTCCGCCACCGCGCCGGCCGCGCCGGCCTCAGCTTCAATCCCGGCTTCGCCGGCGCCTATGATTTCACGCGCGCGGCCGATTTCGGCGCGTTGATGCGGCAGTTTCTGGAAGGCCTGCCCGACGGCGGCCTCGTGATGTGCCACCCCGGCTTCGTCGACGACGTCCTCACCAGCCTCGATCCGATGACCGACGTCCGCGAGCGCGAGCATGCCTATCTCAAGGGCGATGCCTTCGCCCGCCTGCTGGCCGACAGCAACGTGACACTGGCATGAAACCGGCGAAAAGCGGCCCAGGGGCAGCTTAGGGGCAGCGAAGAGGCAGCTTGTCGCATACCGAAATTTAATCCGGCCGGCACTGTTGGGGCCATAATGGAACCCTACATCTTCTGCGCGCTTGGTTTTGCGCGAAGGAGACAGATCATGACGCCGCAGGAACGCCAGCTCGTCGACGACCTTTTCGACCGGCTTTCAAAGCTGGAAAATGCACCGCGCGATCCCGACGCGACCGCCGCGATCTCCGACGGGCTGCGCAAAGCGCCCGGCGCGGTCTACGCACTGGTGCAGACCACGCTGCTGCAGGACGAAGCGCTGAAGCGCGCCCATAACCGCATCCAGGAGCTGGAAGCGGCCCAAGCGCCCGAGCAGACGCAGTCCGGCGGCTTCCTCGACACCATGCGCGACACGCTGTTCGGCGGCAGCCCGTCGCGTGGCTCGGTTCCGAACGTGCCGCCGCGTGAGCAGCGCCCGGTCTGGAACACCGGTCAGGCGATGCAGCAGTCCCAGCCGGGCTATGGTGCGCCGCCTCCCTATGGACAGGCTTACGGGCAAGGCCCGGGTCAGGGCCAAGCCCCCGGTTATGGCGCCCCGCCGGCCGGCGGTGGCGGCGGCTCGTTCCTCGGCACGGCGGCGGCAGCCGCGGCCGGCGTGGTCGGCGGCTCGCTGCTGCTCTCGAGCATCCGCGGCATGATGGGCGGCTCGCACCAGCAGGCTTTCGGCGACAGCAACGCACTCGGCGACCGCAGCGCTGGCGGAAGCCCTTGGGGCGGCAGTGACCAGTCCGGCGGCTCGCTCGCGCGCGATGCCGGCCTCAACGACATCGGATCGAACCGCGACTCCCGTCAGGGCTTCGTCGACCAGGCCTCGAACGATCGCGACAACAACGACCAGAACTACGACGACGATCACGACGACAACGTGGACATGGCCGACGACAGCGATTTCGGCGGCGACGACGACGGCGGCAGCGATTACGCGTGAGGCTGCTCGATAGCTTCGCAACCAAAAACGGCCGCCCGGAAGGCGGCCGTTTTCATTTTCCAACTCTTGCTCAGAACCTCTTCCCTTCTCCCCTTGCGGGAGAAGGTGGCGCGAAGCGCCGGATGAGGGGTTCTCTCCACTCGCAAGACCGTTCGTGAGGATAGAGACCCCTCACCCGGCTTCGCTTCGCGAAGCCACCTCTCCCGTAAGTAAGGGGGAGAGGGTCAGCAGCGAGCGCTTGGCTACATCACCACGACCTTGGTGCCGACATTGACGCGGCCGTAGAGGTCGATGACGTCTTCGTTGCGCATGCGGATGCAGCCGGAGGAGACGTTGGTGCCGATGGTCCAGGGCTCGTTGGAGCCGTGGATGCGGTAGAGTGTGGAGCCGAGATACATCGCGCGGGCGCCGAGCGGATTTTCCGGGCCACCTTCCATGTGCCTGGGCAGATCGGGCCGGCGCGCGATCATTTCCGCCGGCGGGGTCCAGTCCGGCCATTCGCGCTTGGCCGTGATCGACTTCACGCCGGACCAGGTGAAGCCGGGACGCCCGACGCCAATGCCGTAGCGCATCGCGCGGCCGTTGCCCTCGACGAGATAGAGAAACTTGTTCGGCGTATCGACCACGATCGTGCCGGCGCTTTCATTGCCGCTATAGTCAACAAGCTGTTTCTCGAACTTCGGATCGAACGGGCGCTGCCGCGGGTCGATCGCCTCCTGCTGCAGACCTGCACCTTGCTGATATCCACCCTGCATCTGCGGCTCGCCCATCGGCGGCAGGCGGCGCTGGTCGTAATAGCCCGGCTGCTGCTGATACACCGGCCGCTCGGGCGCATAGGCCGGACCGCGGCCCGGACCATCGCCGAACAGGAACTCGATGAAGCCGCCGCCCATGTTTGCATTGGAGGCGACGCGCACCGGCGCCGGCGGCACGCGCGGCTGATAGAGCACCGCGGGCGGATCGTTCGGCACTGTGTTGTCGAAGGCGCTGGCACCGCTGGTGCCGGCAATGAAGGAGCAAGCGCTGCCGAGCAGCGCGACAGACATTTTCTTGAACATCGACGTACTCTGTACTGTTTCGTCTAGATCACATGCGTCGTGCAGGTCTGGTGGCTGATCCGCGCCCGCGACGTGGTCAATAAAAAGCAAAAGCCGTTTTGTTTGGTAAACGTATCGGGCGTTTCGATTCACCACGTCGCGAGCGGACCTGCAATTTGGCGATCAGCGTTTATTTTCGATGAACGCCGCGCGAGCATGGTTAATCGCTTCTTTGCGCGCCGTCGCGCGCGGCCGCAATGACAGTTCCGGCTGTGAACTTCGTGTTAAATCGCTTCTGCCTACAAAGACGCGTGAGTGAGGTGGGGGGAGTGTCCTGATGGCTGTTCACCGCAAGCGTTTTCGTGTCGAGGATATCGCCGGTGGCGAGATGCCCATTCTAGATGTAACTGAAGAGGCAGGGCCGATGCACAGCGAGATCATGGCCGAGCTGCGCGCGATCCGCGCCCAGATGGCGAAGGGCATCACGGCTGCCCCGCTGACCGGCAGCGCCGCGATGGCGGCGATCGACGCGTCGACGGCGCATGAGCTGTCCGAGGCGCGCACCATGCTCGAGACCTACCGGGCGCAGATCGAGCAGTGCGAGAAGCTGAAGGTCGAGCTCGACCTCATTCACGACGCCATCGACCGCACCAAGCGCGAGATCGCGACCCTGCATGGCAAGAGCTTCGACGGCGGCGAGATGGCCAAGGTCAATGGCGAGCTCGGCGCGGTGGTCGGCGGCACCGAGCAGGCGACCCAGCAGATCCTCGAAGCGGCCGAGTCGATCGACCAGGCCGCCAGCGCGATGTCCAAGGTGGACTCGGCCGATCAGCAGAAGCGGCTCGCCGACGACATCCAGGAGCGCGTCATCTCGATTTTCGAAGCCTGCAACTTCCAGGACCTGACCGGCCAGCGCATCAGCAAGGTCATGACCACGATGAAGTTCATCGAGCAGCACATCAATGCGATGATGGAGATCTGGGGCGGCGTCGACGCGATCAAGGCCCATGTGCCGGCGCCCGTCGACCAGCGCAGCGAGGACGAGAAGCTCCTCAACGGCCCCAAGCTCGCCGGCGACGTCGGCCACGCCTCCCAGGACGACATCGACGCGCTGTTCGACTGAGCGCGCGAGACAGGAAAAAGCAAAACGCCGGCGCAAGCCGGCGTTTTTGTTTTTGGATCTGTCTCACACCGTCATTCCGGGGCACGGGAAGCGTGAACCCGGAATCTCGAGATTCCGGGTTCGGTCCTGCGGACCGCCCCGGAATGACGGGGAAAAATCACGCCCTTGGCGCGCAGCGGACGTAGACCATGTTGCCGTAGCGGGTGGCGGCGTCCTTGTCGATGAAGCGGGTGATCAGGACGCGACCATCGAAGGAAACGATCTCACGGTCCTGATCGCCGGGGGTGGGACCGGCCGGGCCAATATAGTTCTTGCCGCTGGGCGAGCCCTTCAGGCGCAGCTCCTGCGGCGTCGCCTGGTCGGCCAGATGCATGATCACGCCACCGGAGGAGCCGGCGGTGATCACGTAAGGATTCTTGCACTGGGACCGAGCCGCGGCCTCGGTGCGGGCGCGGTCGGCCGGGTTCTGGAACGAGGCGAGGCCCCAGCGGCCGACGATCTCGTCGGCGCGGATGGTCGCCGGCATTTCCGGACCGGTGCCGGGCTCCGCCTCGGGCGGCGGCGACGACGACGAGAAGGACGGCAGGCTCATGCCGCCGCCGCAGGCGCCGAGCAGCAGCGCCAGGCAAGAGGCAGCCGCCAGGTTGGCGACCGTGCGCGCGTGAGCTGAACTGATCATGGCATTCCCCCGAACAAGACCATGGCCGCACCCCTCCCGCAGCCAAGCGCAAAACCGCTGCCGGAGCAATGACGTCCTTTGACACGCCGGCGCCCCGAACAAATTTCCAATGCCACCATCCTATATCCGCCTCACCAATCGCTTAACCACCTTTGCTTGACAGGATCGCGGCCAAGCCATATTCCCGGGCGCACTATTAGCACTCGGAAAGCCCGATTGCTAAGCGCGCCGTTCGATCCTCGGGACGAGGGGGAACGGAAGCGCCGCCCCACCCACTTCCACTACTTCCGAAGCGAGCCTCCAAAGGGAAACGTCATGGCTAAATCCAAATTTCGTCCGCTGCATGACCGTGTCGTGGTCAAACGTATCGACGCCGAGGAAAAGTCCAAGGGCGGCATTATCATTCCGGACACCGCCAAGGAAAAGCCGTCCCAGGGCGAGGTTGTCGCCATCGGCCCCGGCGGCCGCGACGAGACCGGCAAGCTGATCCCGATCGACCTCAAGGTCGGCGACCGCGTGCTGTTCGGCAAGTGGTCGGGCACCGAGGTCAAGATCGACAACGAAGAGCTCCTGATCATGAAGGAGTCGGACATCATGGGCGTTCTGGCCTAAGGCCATCCGCCTGAACGGCCGCTGAATGCGCGGCTGTCATGCCCGGGCAAAAGCGCAAAGCGCGTCTTCGCGCTAGATGACCCGGGCATCGATCATTCCGTCGCACAGCACCAAACAAGACACATCACGAAACACGAGGGATTGCAGAAATGGCTGCCAAAGACGTCAAGTTTTCCGGAGAGGCGCGCGATCGCATGCTGCGCGGCGTCGACATTCTCGCCAACGCCGTCAAGGTGACGCTCGGCCCGAAGGGCCGCAACGTCGTCATCGAGAAGAGCTTCGGCGCCCCCCGCATCACCAAGGACGGCGTCACCGTCGCCAAGGAGATCGAGCTCGAGGACAAGTTCGAGAACATGGGCGCCCAGATGGTGCGTGAGGTCGCCTCCAAGACCAACGACCTCGCCGGCGACGGCACCACCACCGCGACCGTGCTGGCCCAGGCCATCGTGCGCGAAGGCGCCAAGGCGGTTGCCGCCGGCATGAATCCGATGGACCTCAAGCGCGGCATTGACTCGGCGGTTGCGGCCGTCATCAAGGACATCGAGAAGCGCGCCAAGCCGGTCGCCGCCTCCTCTGAGGTCGCCCAGGTCGGCACCATCTCGGCCAACGGCGATGCCGCCATCGGCAAGATGATCGCGCAGGCGATGCAGAAGGTCGGCAACGAGGGTGTCATCACCGTCGAGGAGAACAAGTCGCTCGATACCGAAGTCGACATCGTCGAAGGCATGAAGTTCGATCGCGGCTATCTCAGCCCCTACTTCGTCACCAACGCCGAGAAGATGACCGCCGAGCTCGAGGACGCCTACATCCTCCTGCACGAGAAGAAGCTCTCGGGCCTGCAGGCCATGCTGCCGGTGCTCGAAGCCGTGGTGCAGTCGGGCAAGCCGCTCGTCATCATCGCCGAGGACGTCGAGGGCGAGGCGCTGGCCACCCTGGTCGTCAACCGCCTGCGCGGCGGCCTCAAGGTTGCCGCCGTGAAGGCGCCGGGCTTCGGTGACCGCCGCAAGGCCATGCTCGAGGACATCGCGATCCTCACCGGCGGCCAGCTGATCTCCGAGGATCTCGGCATCAAGCTCGAGAACGTCACGGTGAAGATGCTCGGCCGCGCCAAGAAGGTGGTGATCGACAAGGAGAACACCACGATCGTGAACGGCGCCGGCAAGAAGCCCGACATCGAGGCCCGCGTCGGCCAGATCAAGGCCCAGATCGAGGAGACCACCTCGGACTACGACCGCGAGAAGCTGCAGGAGCGCCTTGCCAAGCTCGCCGGCGGCGTCGCGGTGATCCGCGTCGGCGGCGCCACCGAGATCGAGGTCAAGGAGAAGAAGGACCGCGTCGAGGACGCGCTCAACGCCACCCGCGCCGCGGTGCAAGAAGGCATCGTCCCCGGCGGCGGCGTCGCGCTGCTGCGCGCCAAGAAGGCGGTGGGCCGTCTGTCCAACGCCAATGCCGACGTCCAGGCCGGCATCAACATCGTGCTGAAGGCGCTGGAAGCCCCGATCCGCCAGATCTCCGAGAACGCCGGCGTGGAAGGCTCGATCGTGGTCGGCAAGATCCTGGAGAACAAGTCCGAGACCTTCGGCTTCGACGCCCAGAACGAGGACTATGTCGACATGGTCGAGAAGGGCATCATCGACCCCGCCAAGGTGGTGCGCACCGCGCTGCAGGACGCCTCCTCCGTGGCCGGCCTCCTGGTGACCACCGAAGCCATGGTCGCCGAGCTGCCGAAGAAGGAAGCTCCGCCCGCCATGCCCGCCGGCGGCGGCATGGGCGGCTTCTGAGCCCGTCCTCATTTTACAGCACCAACGAAGGCCGCCTCCGGGCGGCCTTCTTTTTTGCCGACGCTACCCCGAGCTTTCCGATTCAACCGGCGGCCAAAACCCACTACGGTGACGCCGATTCTGATTGTTTGGGCATGATCTTTTCGGAAAACCGCTTCACACTTTTCCCGATCATGCTCCACTGCCCGAGGATTTCGTCGATGCGCGCGCTCTTGGTCTGTTCGACTGCCCTATTGGCGGCTCTGCTCGCCGTCTCGCCCGAAGTCGTCTCCGCCCAGATGAAATTGTCGCCCAAGGCCACTGCGCCGGGCGGAACCGAGACGCGCTATTTCACCTCGATCGACGGGCTGATGGACGGCAATGCCGACGTGATCCTGAAGGAGACGCGCCAGGGCAAGACGGTCACCGCAGCCGTGCTCGACGTCTGTTACCCGGTCGCGAAGAATTCCGAGCGCAAGGACCGCTTCGTCGTCAATCTCCAGGTCGCCGGCCAGAACCTGACCGGCACGACGCAGAGCATCAATGAGAAGTCGCCCGTCAGCGTCAAGCTGCTGCGCAAGCAGAGCGGCGACACCTTCGAATTCCGCGGTCAGATCAGCATTGGCCAGGCCGTGACCGAGGTCACCTCGCCCGACAATTCCGATCTCAGCGAGAAGGAGTTTCAGGACAACCAGACCTCCGATGACGGCATCACGTCGCAGCCGAAGGATTTCACCGACGTCTCGCCGGAGGCGATCGCGGTGAAGGTCAAGCTGGATGCGGCAACCGAGTTCCTGAAGAGCCTGAAGGGCCAGGCGGTCGAGGTGACGCTGGCGAGCCTCAATGTCGGCTGCGACGCGCTGCGCGCCGGCGAGCAGACCATCAACATGTCGGTCGACCCGGAGCGCGCCGCCGCGCTGCTGGCAAAATTCAAGACCATGCCGGGCGTCACCGCGGCAGGCTGGACTGCGGGCATGACCGAGATGGACCGCACCATCCGTTTTCCCGCCGCCGACTGGCGCGACGGCGACAAGATCAACCGCGACAGGCTCGCGGCCGCAGTCGCGGGCGTGCTGAGCAGGACGCTGGCGGCAAAGCCGGTGTCGCAAAGCTTCAACCCGGCGACCGGCAAGCTCAAGCTGGTGTTCAAGCGGCCGAACCAGGATCACCCGGCGCTCGAGCTCACCGACACGATCGAGGTCGCAGGGCTCGTCTCGCCCGACAAGCCCGGCACCACCGACAAGCTGATGCTCTGGATCGGCAGCCCCGCGACCACGACCAGCGACGAGAGCAGCGGCGCCAAGCTCAACCTCTCGGACGACGCCTCGGCCGACGAGGAAGGCGATTTGCCCGACGACAACGGCTCGCTCGAGGCGCTCGTCAAGGAGCTGAAGGGCCAGCGCTGGGACGCCGACAAGTCGGTGTGGAAGTAGTCGGACGCCGCCCCCCCGTGCGCAATGGCGCACTAGGCGGGGCATGACAGCAAGCTAATTCCCGTTCACGCGAAAGCGCAGCGGCTTGGGGCCGATCAGGGTCAGCACCTCGCCCTGGCGCTTCCAGGTCTCGACGCTGCCGAGCGCCGCGACCAGCTCATCGTCGGCCTGGGCCTTGGCCTGCGGACAGGACCGGTCCTGGATCTGGCCGGGGACGAAGATCACGGTGTTGCCGGCGACCGAGAACTGGCCCTTGCCGCCCTTGCACCAGAGCTCGAGCACGACCTCGCCATTGTCGCCGATCTCAATGTTCGGAATCCGCTTCGAGCCCGCCTGCGGCAGCGCCTCCAGCGTCATCTCGGTGCCGAACGGAAAACCGTCCTCGGCACGCGCGAGCGTGGACATCGCCAGCATTGCAAACACAGCACACACCATCTGCTTCAGCGAAACCATGACACCTCTCGACCGACCTGATTTGCCGCACCTTCTATAAGACGGCAGCGCCATTGAGAAGGTTCGCCTGCGCGCAATGCAAAAATCCCCGCGAGAGCGAACCTCGCGGGGATTTGCCTCGAGGCGAGATGCCGACTGCTACTTCAGGACCATTGCCGTGAACGGCCAGACATAGGCCTGCAACGTCACGAGCACACCGACCAGACACGCCAGCACGATCGAGTGCCAGAACACGAAGCGCAGGATGGTGCCCTCGTGGCCGTACCAGTTGGTGGCGGTGGAGGCGACCACGATCGACTGCGCGTCGATCATCTTGCCCATCACGCCGCCGGAGGAGTTCGCCGCCGCCATCAGCACCGGCGACAGACCTAGCTGCTGGGACGTGATCTTCTGGAGGTTGCCGAACAGAATGTTCGACGACGTATCCGATCCGGTCAGCGCCACACCCAGCCAGCCGAGCAGCGTGCCGAAGAAGGGATAGAGCACGCCGGTTGCGGCGAAGGCGAGACCGAGCGTGGCGTCGACGCCGGACAGCCGCGTCAGCGTGCCGATCGCGAGCATCGCCGAGATCGTGATCAGCGAGATCGCGCACAGGCGGATGGTGCGGCCGTACTCGGTCAGCAGCCGTCCGGGACCGACGCCCATCAGGAAGCCCGAGATGATCGCCGCGATCAGCATGCCGGTGCCGGTGAACGACAGATAGGTGAAGCCGAACACCGCGGCTTCCTTGGTCGGCGCCGGCGCCACCGGCGGCATCTTGTTGATCATCTGGTGCAGCTCGGGCACCGGATAGTTCCAGACGAAGATCGAGTTCGCCCAGGTCTTGAACGCACCATTGCCCCAGACCAGCATCACGATGCAGACGATGATCCACGGCAGCAGCGCGCTCCACATCTCGCTCTGCGTCAGCGGCGTCTTGTCCAGCGGTTTTGCCGCCGCCATGGTCGCGGCCGATTCATCATTGCCGCGCAGCGCCGGCGACAGCCAGAGCTGCCTCGGCTGCCAGACCTTCAGGAACAGGATCAGCGCGCCCATCGAGATCAGCGACGCACCGATGTCGACGATCCACGGATTGATGAAGTTCGAGATCACGAATTGCGGGATCGCGAACGACACGCCGGTGACGAGGATCGCCGGCCAGACGTCCTTCATGCCCTTCCAGCCTGCGAACGCCCACACCACCCAGAACGGGACGATCAACGAGAAGAACGGCAATTGCCGTCCGACCATCGCGCCGAGGATATAGGGATCGAGCCCGGTGACCGAGGCGAGGCCCTGGATCGGCGTGCCCAGCGCGCCATAGGCGACCGGCGCGGTGTTGGCGATCAGCGACAGGCCTGATGCCGCGAGCGGCGAGAAGCCGAGGCCGATCAACACGGCGCCGGTGATCGCGACCGGCGTGCCGAAGCCCGAGGCGCCCTCGAAGAACGCGCCGAACGAGAACGCGATCAACAGCAGTTGCAGCCGCCGGTCCTCGGTGACGCCGCCGACCGCACGCTTGAGCAATTCGAAGCGCCCGGTGGAGACCGTCACCTGATAGAGGAAGATGACGTTGAGGACGATCCAGCCGATCGGGAAGAAGCCGGTCACGATGCCGAGGATCGAGGCGCGGATCGACATGTTCGCCGGCATGGTGAAGACGAAGATCGTGATCAGGTTGGTCACGATCACGGCGATGACGGCCGCGATATGCGCCTGGACGCGGCCGCTCGCGATCAGCACCAGCAGCGTGACGACGGGCACCGCCGCCGCAATCGTCGACAGCACCGGGCTGTTCAGCGGATCATAGATTTGATTCCACATGGTCTTCCTCCCCACGCATGTTTGCGGCAGACGGCCCGCGTGGAGAACCGATCCTGCCTTTTCGCTGTAAGCGATAACCCCGGGCTGGACGCGAATTCCTCGTGAGTGCGGCGGTTCCCCTCCGCTCACAAGCTCGCGAAATCCCAGAGCACCCCGCCCCGCGCCGTCGAGCCCATGCTAGGGTTGCGGGCTGCGACAATCCAACGCAATTTGCTGAACTTGCGACTTTAGTCTAAGCGCGCCCATTTCCGCCATTGCCTCAAGTCTTTGGCTCAGGGCATTTGTGCACATCCCCTCGAGGAGACAGAGCTCTGTGAACAACATCCGCGCCACGCTCGCGATCGTCTGGCGAATCGCCATCCCCTATTTCCGATCCGAGGACAAATGGGCCGGCCGTGGCCTGCTCGGCGCCGTCATTGCCATGGAGCTGGCGCTGGTGGCGATCGACGTGCTGGTGAACCAGTGGCAGAACAGGTTCTACAGCGCTCTGCAGGCGAGCGACTGGGACGCCTTCGTCACGCAGATCTGGATCTTCGTCGCCCTCGCCTCCACCTATATCGCGCTGGCGGTCTACAAGCTGTACCTGAACCAGTGGCTCCAGATCCGCTGGCGGCAATGGCTGACCCGGCACTATCTCGGCGAATGGCTCGAGAACGCCACGCATTACCGTATGCAGCTCAAGGGCGATGCGGCCGATAACCCGGACCAGCGCATCACCGAGGACGTCAAGAACTTCGTCGAGCAGACCTTGACGATCGGGCTCGGCCTGCTTTCCTCGATCGTGACGCTGTTCTCCTTCGTGATCATCCTCTGGGGACTCTCCAACGCCGCGCCGCTGCACCTGTTCGGCACCGATCTGATGATCCCGGGTTATCTGTGCTGGGGCGCGCTGATCTACGCGATCTTCGGCACCGCGCTGACGCACTGGATCGGCAGCCCGCTGGTCAACCTCAATTTCGAGCAGCAGCGCTATGAGGCCGACTTCCGCTTCAACCTCGTCCGTGTCCGCGAGAACTCCGAGCAGATCGCGCTGCTGAGGGGCGAAGGCGCCGAACGCGGCCGGCTGCTGGATCGCTTCGGCTTCGTGATCGGCAACTGGTACGCCATCATGAGCCGGACCAAACGGCTCACCGCGTTCACGGCGAGCTATCAGCAGGCCGCCGTGCTCTTTCCCTATGTGCTGGTGGCGCCCGCCTTCTTCGCCAAGAAGATCCAGCTCGGCGACATGATGCAGACCGCATCCGCCTTCTCCAGCGTACAAGGCGCGTTGTCGTTCTTCGTCACGGCTTACCGGTCGCTGGCGGAATGGCGCGCGATCGTCGCACGCCTCGACGGCTTCGAGATGTCGGTCGCCTCCTCCACAAACCTGCCGGCGCATGAGCCTGCGATCGCCCTCAAGGCCGCGGGCGGCCGCCGCATCATCGCCCTCGAGCAGCTCTGCGTGAACCTGCCCAACGGTACGCCGCTGGTTGCCGCCGATGCCTTTGCCATCCAACCTTCGGAACGCGTGCTGGTGACCGGACCGTCCGGCTCCGGCAAGTCGACGCTGTTCCGGGCCATCGCGGGCATCTGGCCGTTCGGCACCGGTGCCATCCTCGTCCCCGAAAAGGCCAGGCTGATGATGCTGCCGCAGCGCCCCTATTTCCCCGTCGGAAAGCTGCGCGACGCCGTGGTCTATCCGGCCAAGCCTGATACGTTCGAGGCCGCTCGTGTGAGGGACACGCTGATTGCGGTCGGGCTGCCCAACCTCGCCGGACGCCTCGAGGAGGACGGTCACTGGAACCGGATGCTGTCGCTCGGCGAGCAGCAGCGCCTCGGGCTCGCCCGCGCCCTGCTGCATGCACCCGACTATCTCTTCCTGGACGAGGCCACGGCGTCGCTGGACGAGCCTTCCGAGGCGCGGCTGTACCGGCTGCTGGCGGAGAAGCTGCCGCAAGCCACCATCGTCTCGATCGGCCACCGCTCGACGCTGGATGTCTTTCACACCCGCAAGGTGGCGACGGTGCAGGACGGCGAGATCCATGTCCTCGGCGATGCTGCCGCGCCGGCCGAGAGGGAGCCGACGGCAGCGCGCTGAGGCGCAGGGGCGTCTCTCGCCTACAATCGCGTTCAAAAGAACCGGATGGGCGGCTTCCTTGCGGTCTAGCTAAGGGACGCCGCCCTCAACTCGGGCCTCGTCATTGCGAGGAGCTCTTGCGACGAAGCAATCCAGACTGCCTAAGGCGGAAAGACTCCGGATTGCTTCGCGGAGCCTGTCATCGGGCCGCGCTTCGCGCGGACCCGGTGGCTCGCAATGACGGAGTGTGAGGCAGCGGCGCCGCTCTCCCGGCTCGCATTTCGGACCGCAGACGCCCCAAAGCAAAAGGGCGGCAGGTTGCCCTGCCGCCCTGGTGAGTAGTCCCGGGAAGAAACTTACTTCAGGTTGGTCATCGCCGTCAGGTCGAACGACAGCTTGGCGATGCCGGCCGCGCCGCACCAGTTGGAGCCGACGCCCGACGGATTGATCGGGGTCACGAAGGTGCCGCTCGACGCCGTGATGTTGCCGCGTGCCGAGAAATCGCTGGTGAAGGCGTTGCAATCGCCCTTCGACAGGTCGGTGTCGGAGTAGCGCAGATCCAGCGTCATGACCTTGTAGGTGAAGCCGATGCCGATGTTCCAGGTGTTGTAGTCGGCGTATTTGATGCCGTTCGGGAAGGCCGGCACGCCGTAGAAGCTGTCGGAGGTGCCGAGCCACTGACGGCCGAACTCACCCGACACGTACATGCCGACGCCGCTCGAGCCGAACACCGTGCTCGGCGCCGTATACTTGCCGACGATCGAGGTGTAGTTGCCCCAGGCGCCCGAGTTCAGATAGCTCGGGGTGTAGTATTCGTTCACGCCGAACGACCAGTTGTCGTTCACGGTGTAGGTGAACTTGCCGTAGACTTCGAAGAAGCTCAGGTCCTTCTTGATCACGTTGGTGTTGAGCAAGGCCTTCTCGGCGCACTCGGCGCCCTGGAAGACGCCGGCGTTGTCGATGCCGGTGCCGCCGAAGTAGCAGGTGCCGCCCGGATACAGGTAGCCCCACACGCCGATGTCGAAGGCGAACGCACCGAAGGTCGGGCGGATACCGCCGTAGACGTCGATCTCGGCCGCAGCACGGTTCGGGAAGGAAATGCTCTCACCGGCGACGCCGACATAGAGCTGGAGGTCCTTGGTAACGTTGTAGCGAGGCTCGAAATAGGCCGCGACCGACGGCTTGTGGTTCGACTGGGTGATACCGCGGAAGATGTAGTCGCTCATGATCGCGCCGCCGAAGGCGATATCCCAAGGATCGAAAGCCACCACCGGCGGGGCCTTCTTGGCCTTCACCGCCATGTCTGCCGCGAAAGCCGAACCCGTCGTCACCATTGCCAGCGCCGTTGCCAACAAAGCCACTTTTTTCATTTCGATCCCCATCTACCCGTTCTTACTTCCCAGTCGGATCCCGGAAGCCCCCCGGGGTCGTGCGACCTGTCTGCAAAATTGCGTTACTGCGACAATCTGGAGCGAGGGATGCGAACGGTGAAGCAAAAAGCGCGGGCATCTGCCGACTTTTTAGGCGTTTTAACGTTTGCGCGAAAGGTTGTCGGCCTGTGTGGCTTCTCGACCACATCATTTGCACTCCAGAGTGCATAAGGGGTGCGTGCAAGTACGGATGCCTTCAGCTCCGTGGTACCGACGCAACGAATCAACTCACCCCGAAGAATCGACAGCATCCGCCCCCCATCCGGCGATGCAAAAAGGCCGCAGCGTCGCCGCCGCGGCCTTTCCGGTGTCGATCATGGCCGGGGAATTGAACCTGGCTTTTCAGCCTAGCCCTGTCCCTCGGCAGGCGTCGGTTCCGCAGAAGACGAAGGCATCGCCCAGCTCGTCTCGGCGACGGGCTCGGGCGCCGGAGCTGCCGCCGGCGCTGACGGCTTCGGCGCGGGAGCTGCCTTCGCCTTCTTCGGTGCCGCTTTCTTTGCAGTCTTCTTGGCGGCCTTCTTCGGTGCAGCCGTCTTGGCCGCCGCCTTCTTTGCTGTCTTCTTGGCAGCCTTCTTCGGGGCGGCCTTCTTGGCAGATTTCTTCGCGGACTTCTTGGCTGCCTTCTTCTTCGTCGCCTTCTTCGCGGACTTCTTCGCCGCTACAGCCTTCTTGGCCTTTTTGGCCTTCTTGCTTTTCTTCTTCTTCGCTTTCGCCATCGTGGTCCTCCTGTTGCCGCCGAACAATGGTCGATCGGGCGCCTTCAGTCGTCACCTCGGGAGGAAAGTTCAGGCTCTGAAAGCTCAAACTTGCGCGTTCAGTGCCGGCCGCGACCCGCCCGTAGCCCAATCGAGAAGCTCAATCGTGTGTACGACCGGAACTGACGTGCCACTGGCAATCTGCACCATGCAGCCGATATTGCCCGCGGCAATCATGTCCGGCTTGACGCTTGCGATGTTGGCGACCTTGCGATCGCGCAACCGGCCCGCAAGCTCGGGCTGGAGAATGTTGTAGGTCCCCGCCGAGCCGCAACACAAATGGCTCTCGGGTACATCTTTCACCACGAATCCATTCTTGGAAAGCAATTCTTTCGGAAGCCCCGTGATTTTCTGTCCGTGCTGCAACGAACATGCAGAGTGATAGGCGACGACGATGTTGTCTTGCCGTGCAGTCGATTCCAATCCGAGGCCGGCGACGTATTCGGTGATGTCCTTGGCGAGAGCGGACACCTTCGCCGCATCGGCGGCAAGCGCAGCGTCCTCGCGCAGCAGATAGCCGTAGTCCTTGATGACCGTCCCGCAGCCGGAGGTCGTCACCAGGATGGCATCGAGCCCCTCGCCGGCCGCCTCCGCGGTCCATGCCGCAATGTTGGCACGCGCCCGCGCCAATGCATCATGGTCGTTGCCGAGGTGATGGGTCAGCGCCCCGCAGCACTGCTCGTCCCTGACCAGGACGACCTCGATGCCGTGGCGGGTGAGCAGGCTGATGGCGGCCTGGTTGATGCGCGGCGCCAGCACCTGCTGGGCGCAGCCCTGGAGCAGCGCGACCCGGCCGCGCTTCTTGCCGAGGGCTGCGAACACGCTGCCCGGGAGCGGCCCCGGTGACGGCAGCCGGTGTGGGGCCAGCGCCAGCATCGCCTTGATGCGCTGGATCAGGCCGGGCGTGGCCGAGGGCCGCGGCGTCGGCAGGAACACGGCGAGCGGACGGGCCAGCCGCGCCAGTATCATGCTCAAGCGAAAGCGCTGCGGGTCCGGCAGAACGAAGGCCAGCACCTGGCGCAGCAGCCGCTCGGCCAGCGGCCGCTGATAGCGCTGCTCGATCCTGACCCGGGCCTGGTCGACGAGGTGCATGTAGTTCACGCCCGAGGGGCAGGTCGTCATGCAGGCCAGGCACGACAGGCAGCGGTCGACATGCTTGACCACCTCGGCCGTCGGGGTCTGGTCCTTCTCCAGCATCTCCTTGATCAGATAGATGCGGCCGCGGGGGCTATCGAGCTCGTCACCGAGCAGCACATAGGTCGGACAGGTTGCAGTGCAGAAGCCGCAATGGACGCAGGCGCGCAGGATCTTGTCGGCTTCCGCGATATCGGGATCGGCGAGCTGCGCGAGTGAGAATTCGGTCTTCATGCCGCAGCGCCCCGGCTCAGGCGTCCCCGGTTGAGAATGGTCTTCGGATCGAAACTGGCGCGCACCCGCTCGCTCAGGGCGGCGATGCCGGGCGCCTGCGGATGGAATACGTCGACGTCGCGCCTGACATCCTCGGCCGCCCGGATCAGCGTGGCGTGCCCCCCAGCCGCATTCGCGCACGCACGCACGACCGGAGCATGCGCGTCGCCCTTCGGCGGCAATGCGGCCCAGATCAAGCCGCCGCCCCAATCATAGATCACGTCGCCGCCGGTCTCGCGCGCCAATTGCGTCCCGAGCGCCGCACCCGATGCCGGCGGGCAGACGATCCGCCAGACCGGCCAGGCCCCCAGCGCGCCGCCGGCCGCAAACGGCAGTACGTCACGCAGCGTCGCCCACAGTGCGGACGATGCGGCATCCTCCACCAGGGTCGCGGTTCCGAACGGCGTCAGCAATTCACGCAGCGAGCCGGCGCGGTGGGTGGCGGAGGCGGTGATGCCCTCGAGCCGCAATACGGTCAGCGCCTCGCCCTGGCCTGCAACGTCGCCAAGCCCGTCGGTCCTGGCCCGGAGCGCCGATTTCGGCAGGTGCGCGGCACCGGAGACGTCAAAGGGTGAGCCCAGCGCCGCGGTCATCGCCTTGTTGGCGACGGCATCATCGAGCCCGCGCAGCAGCAGCGTCCGCTCGGCCTCCGGCTTCGGCATCACCTTCAGCGTGACCTCGGTCATCACCGACAGCGTGCCCCAGGACCCCGCGAGCAGCTTGCAGAGGTCGTAGCCGGTGACGTTCTTCACCACCTTGCCGCCGGTCTTGAAGCTGTCGCCGAACCCGGAAACAGCATGCGCGCCGAGCAGGTGATCGCGCGCCCCGCCCGCCCGGATGCGCCGCGGCCCGGCGAGCCCGGCCGCGATCATGCCGCCGATGGTGCCCAGCGCCGGCGTGCCGAACAGCGGTGCGGTGTTCATCGGCTCGAAGGCGAATTGCTGGTTCTTGGCATCGATCAGCGACAGCACGTCGGCGAGCGGCGCGCCGGCCTGGAGCGTCACGATCAGCTCGTTCGGCTCGTAGGAGGTGACGGCATTGAGCGCGGAGACGTCGAGCACCGCATTGGTCGCCATCGCATGCCCAATGCCGCGCTTACTGCCATGACCGATGATCTCGAGCGGCTGCTCATTGGCAATCGCCGCGCGCACCACCTCTTCGACGTCTTTGGCGTCTCGAACTTTGAGCGTATCCACGACTGAGCCGGTATCCAAGTTTAGAGCGGAAGGCAAATTTGCAACATCGGACGCCGTGCCTCAAGCCGTCGATTGGTTGGAAGCATCCACGTCCGTCCAATCGCCATTTCGCACGCGCTGTCGAACTGACTCTTGGTCGTCGACCTTCCGGGTGTGAACCTCGGCGAGGACTTCACCCGAGACGGCGTCGACATAAACGGCCCAGAACGAGGACGATCCGATCGTGCCCCGGTTGCCAGCGACCAGGATTTCCCAGAGGTGAGGGTGGTCGTTGAGCGACCTGAGGGTCATGGCTCCCATGCGCCCTCCGTCAAATCCGTCGGGAATGGGCCAGTCTGCCATGATCGCCGTGATGTCGGGGCTGTCGAGCCACTTTTCGGGCAAGTGAATTGCCCTCGCCATACGGTCCGTCGCGTAAGACGGTACTGAATCGGCCCTGAACGACAATCGGCCATCGTTCATGAGGACAGCCTGCACCGTGTCACCGCTGTCACCGTAGCGCCACCAGACCTGCCAAATGCCGCGACCTTCGGGCACCGCGGAGCCGAAGGTCGTCACCATTGTCAGGCTCCAGGGTGGCTTGAAGCGCGCCATGAACGGGGTGATGAGGTTCAGGGCCTCGCGCGCGGTCGGAGCCGGGTCTGGGAACAAGATCTTCCGATTTGGTGGAAGCTGAAACCGCGCCGCGGCGCCGGCCGGCTTGGTGCCGAGCTTGCGACCGGCCCGGTCGAGAAGGTCCTGCGTGTCGTTCTGCGCCAGATCGGGGGACTGCCATTGGTAAGCCGGAAGACCAAGCAGTTCACCGAACCGATAAGCCGGTTGCGCGCCCATCGCCTCCTCATGGTTGAACGGACGAAGCAGCGGTTCGAGCGCCTCCATTGCGACAAAGGGAGCGAGCGCGAGCGGATCGAACTGGTCGCGTTCGACCACCGGCTGCGGGTCCCACCAGCACGCGAACTGGACCAAGGGACGTTCCTTGTCCGCGAGCGCGAAGCTCCAGCCGTGATCCTCGGCATAACAATAATACAGGACCGGAAGGCCGGTCAGCTTCGCAAGATGATCTGCGAAGCGCGCTTCACCGGCACTCCGGTACGCGGCCAGGCCAGCGTAGGGAACGAAGGTCAGCCATCCATTCGCCGGTCCAAAGACGATGCCGGCGGCCTTGGCCTGGCGCAGCAACTTCTGCGCATCAATGCCCTCGCCTAGGCGAATATGATAGCTGACGCTGAATTCGCTCATTGCTGAGCTAGAACCTGGGAATATCCGGAAACGCCAGCTTCCCCGCATGCACATGCATGCGGCCGAGCTCGGCGCAGCGGTGCAGGGTCGGAAACACTTTTCCGGGATTGAGCAGGCCCTGAGCGTCGAAGGCGCATTTCAGGCGCTGCTGCTGGTTGAGATCGATCTCGGTGAACATGTCGCCCATGAGATCGCGCTTCTCGATGCCGACGCCGTGCTCGCCGGTGAGCACGCCGCCGAACTCGACGCAGGCGCGCAGGATGTCGGCACCAAAAGCCTCGGCGCGCTCGATCTCCCCGGGCTTGTTGGCATCGTAGAGGATCAGCGGGTGCAGATTGCCGTCGCCGGCGTGGAACACGTTGGCGCAGCCGAGCTGGTATTTTTCCGAGAGCTCGCGGATGCGCGCCAGCGCCTTCGGCAGCGCGCCGCGCGGGATCGTGCCGTCCATGCAGAGATAGTCGGGCGAGATGCGGCCGACGGCCGGGAACGCGGCCTTCCGGCCGGCCCAGAACAGGTTGCGCTCGGCTTCCGAATTGGAGATCTGCAGGGTCACCGAGCCGCAGCCTCTTGCGATGCTCTCGACCCGCGTGATCAGCTCGTCGACCTCGATCTTGGGACCGTCGAGCTCGATGATGAGCAGCGCTTCGACGTCGAGCGGATAGCCGGCATGGACGAAGGCTTCCGCGGCGTGGATTGCCGGCTTGTCCATCATCTCCATGCCGCCGGGAATGATGCCGGCGCCGATGATGCGCGCCACGCATTCGCCGGCCGCCTCGACCTGCGCGAATCCGACCATCAGCGCGCGCGCCGTCTCCGGCTTTTGCAGGATGCGCACCGTGATCTCGGTGATGACGCCGAGCAGGCCTTCCGAGCCCGTGATGACGCCCATCAGATCATAGCCGGCGTTCTCGCACCCCTTGCCGCCGATGCGCAGAATCTCGCCGCTCATCAGGACAATCTCGCAACCGAGCACGTTGTTGGTGGTCATGCCGTATTTCAGGCAATGCACCCCGCCGGAATTCTCCGCGACATTGCCGCCGATCGAGCAGGCGATCTGCGAGGACGGATCGGGCGCGTAATAGAAGCCGGCATGCGCGACCGCCTGGCTGATCGCGAGGTTGGTGACGCCGGGCTCGGTGACGACGACGCGGTTGTCGAAATCGATCTCGCGGATGCGCTTGAACTTGCCGAGCCCGAGCAGCACGCCGTCTTCCAACGGCAGCGCGCCGCCCGACAGCGACGTGCCGGAGCCGCGCGGCACCACCTTGATGCCGTGCGCGGCACAATATTTCAGGACGAGCGAGACCTGCTCGGTCGTATCGGGCAGCACCACGACCATCGGCGGCTGCCGATAGGCGGTCAGCCCGTCGGATTCATAGGCCCGCATCTCGGCGGCACTGTCGATCACGCCTTCGCCAGGCACGATCGCGCGCAAGGCGGCGACGATCTCGCTGCGACGCGCCAGCACTTTCTGGTCGCTCGCGGGCATCATGATGGCCATATTACGAAGCCTTCGTCCGACGGAGGAAATTGTCCCGGCAAATCAATCATGTCTTGCCGTCTTTGGGTAGGGTCCTCCGAAGGTCGCATTGCTTTGTTGCAGCGCAAGTTCTCTCTGGGGCAAGTCGGCTATCAGGAAACCTGTCAAAGTTTCGCGGCTTGTCCACCTGCAGCGGACCTGCCAAAACCACGACCCTCCATCTGACCCGGGAAGAGACGAAGAGCACCCTATGACAAAACTGACTTTCGGCGCGCTGGTTGCCCTCGCCATGACGGCCGCAGCGTCCACCGCCATATCGTCCAAAGCGATGGCGCAGGACGCAGCCGCGGGCAAGACGTCGTTCAACAAGTGCCTGGCGTGCCACGCGATCGGCGAAGGCGCCAAGAACAAGGTCGGCCCCGAGCTGAACGGCCTCAACGGCCGCAAGTCGGGAACTGCGCCGGACTACAGCTATTCGGATGCGAACAAGAATTCCGGCATCACCTGGGACGAAGCAACCTTCAAGGAATACATCAAGGACCCCAAGGCCAAGATCCCCGGCACCAAGATGGCGTTCGCCGGCATCAAGAACGAGACCGAGATCAACAATCTCTGGACCTTCATCTCGCAGTTCGACAAGGACGGGAAGATCAAGCAGTAAGCGGGCGAACGGCGGCCGCCGGAGCTTCGGTTCTGATCGAATCAGAACCGAGGCTCCGGCTTCTTGTTTTGAAGTGCTTCTTCAGGCGAAGCCGGAACCCGCTCCGCTCGAAAGCGCTTTAATCGGCGGCCGCCTGCGCCGGGACGATGTTTCCGATCATCGTCTCGATCTCCGTCTTCACCAGATCCGGCACGGCGTTCTGCACCATGTGGCCGAGATCGGGCAGCACGATCAGCTTCGCATTCGGCACCAATGCTGCGAACGGGCGCGCATGGATGCTGGTTTTCACCGTCTTGTCGGGTTCGCCCGCGATGATCGTGACCGGCGCCTTGATCTCGCCATAGCGCGCGACTTGCGCGGTCACCGCCTCCTTCAGCGTCACCAGATCATAGGCATTGGCGATGAACTCGCGCGGGCGCAGCAACAGCGGCGTCGCGGAGTCCTGCACGAAACCATCCGGCATAACTTGCGGCAAGAACACGTTGCGCGCCCCGGCCTCAGTGACGAAATAACCGAGCGGCAGCGTGATGGTGTAGGCGAGCAGCGGGCCGATCACCGGCATTGCGATGAGCTCGTTGTAGCGGCCGACGCCGCCGCGCCAGGGATGGGTGACGGGGGCCAGCATCACGAGGCCGGCGACGCGGGCCGGATGATCGAGCGCGATCCGCGCGCCGAGCGCGCCGCTCCAGGAATGCACGACGAAGACCGCGCGCTCGATCCCGAGCTTTTGAAGCGCCTCGTCGATCATCCGCGCCTGGACCTGCGGCGTCGAATCCTGCCGCCGCGCGCGCGTGCTCCAGCCGTGGCCGGGACGGTCGATCAGGATCACGCGATGGTTCTGGGCGAGGCGGTCACCGAGCGGACGCCGCATCGCTTCAAGGTTGGAGCTCGCGCCATGCAGCATCACGATCGGCAGGCCGGGCTCGCGCGGACCGATGTCGACGACGTGAAGCACAGCGCCATCGACCTCGACCATGCGGCCCTGCGGCGGAAAGGCGCGTTGCACGGCGAGGACACCCGCCTGCGTAACCAGCGCCAGCAGAACCAGCGCCGTCACGACTGACATCACGATCATGGAGAGAATCCGGGCGATCCAGGGCACTTCACAATTACGAGCGTGGCACGTGGCAGTTTCGCCCCGGGCCCTTCGGCACTTCCACAGAAATTAAGGGGGCTGTGGATATGTCCACAATTGCCAAACAGAAAAAGCGAATGGAATCAATGATGTTGCCCTGCGACACGCAAGCTTCGGACCAGCTTCATGCGACCGTCATCGCGGCTTCCATATAATCGCCACGGTCGGTTCCGCCATTTAGGCGCGGGTGGGCGCCGATCCTCCTTGCAGCCTTCAGGGATGCGGGAAAGGCCGGCAGGATTTGTCCTGGTTTGAACCGGAGAATTTCGATGAGCTTCAGATCGAATGACACTGCAATCGACGAAATCGTCGCAAGCTGCAACGGCGACCTGCGCGGGGCCGTGCGGGCGCTGCTGCTGATCAACGAGCATCTCGAGGCGGAGCTTGCCAAGGCCTACGCCGCGGCCGCAGATCGCGGCCTCGCCGAGCGCGGCGGCAGCGTCCTGCATTAGTCCTGGTTCGTACTGTCCTCGGCCTTTTCGTCGTCGGCGGCGGGTGCGGGACAGGCGCGAATCGGGGAGCGGGCAAGCTTGGCATCGGCCCTGGACTTGTAGGGACCGTCGCCGAACCAGATATCGCCGATGATGACCGGATTGCTGGTCACGATGTCGCATTTGCCGGTGGCGCGATTGCCGACCACCCAGAACAGTCCGTCGGCAAAACTCATCGTTCCCGACGCGAGCAGCAAGCTACCCGCAAAGATCAAACGCTTCATGGCTTTGCTCCTGCGATGCAGGTAAGCCCGTGGCGGCGGCGGCAATAGACCTCAAAACGCCGCGCTTGCGATCGTGGTTAATCCGAAGGCGCCGCATTCCCTCAACAACTGATCGAGTTCGAGGCTAGATGTCGCGGCCTTCGACCTTCTCGGTCAGCGCCTTGACCTGGTCGGGGATCTTCTCGAGGTGCGGATTGACGGCCAGCGCCTTGCGATAGGCCTCGAGCGCACGCTTCTCGTCGCCGACCTCCTGCATGATCATACCGAGGCCTGCGAGCGCGCCGAAATGGCGGGGCTCGCGGATCAGCACCTCACGGATGTCGGCGAGCGAGCGGCCGTAATCGTTCTGCATGTAATAGAGCGTGGCGCGCCGGTTCCAAGCCTCGATGTAGTCGGGCCTGAGCTTGATCACCGAATCCAGCAGCTTGATCGCGATCTCGATCTTCTGCGCATCGACCGCGGTCTTGGCCCGCGACATCAACAGCGCCGCGGTGTCGCTCGGGGTCTGCAGCCAGATCGCCCAGATCCGCGCCTCGACATGCTTGGCGCTGGCCTCGTCGGGCGCCGCCTTCAGCGCGCCGAACAGGAAATCGAGATTCTTGCTGCGGTCGACCTTGGGCAGCTTGGACGGCGCCTCCGGCAGCTTCTTCTGCTTGCCGGGCGGGCTCGGCGGCTCAATCTGCTGCGCCAGCGCCGGAGCAAGGCCAGTGGCGCCCAGAACGAGAGCCAGGCACAGCGTGCGCACGAAAGGGAATCTCACTGCCATGGTGAAAGTCTAAACGCGCAAAGCCGCCCTTGCAAAGCAAAGGCGGCGTCAAACTCGTGTGAGACCGTGGTCTTGCGGGGCGCGCGAAGGCGACCGCGAGGGCAAACTCAGCCGCCCAGATCAGCCTTGGCGAGCCTTGAAGCGGCGCTGCACCTTGTTGATCACATAGACCCGGCCCTTGCGGCGGACCAGGCGGTTGGCGCGATGGCGACCGCGCAGCGATTTCAGCGAGTTACGGACCTTCATGGCAGAATCCTGAACGTTCGAAAGGCCGTGTTCGGCACTACCGTTTCGGCACGCGCGAATGTGGCAAAATGAGATCTTTCCCGCCGGCGGACCGACCGCCCGGGACGGGGCGGTTCTTAAGGCATGGCGGGAGGTGATGTCAATGTTAACTGCCCGGTTCCGGGCCAGCAAATTCTTGAAAACAACCCCATGCACAGTAGAAGCGGCCGGATCGGCCCGATTTAACTCACCAGAGGCCAGGCACAGCAACGACTTTTGGGGGCTGCGGTTTTGCTTCCAGCAACGCCTTGCCAAATTCGTTATATCATATAATCAATTTGGCAACCCGTCGGGAGGAAACCAATGCCGAAGCTGAAGCTGCCCAATATCGACGACGTCGTCGCCATCGACATCCACACCCATGCCGAGGAGCCCTGCGGCTGCCACGCCGACGACGGCTACGACGACTTCCAGGCGCAGATGGCGGAGTACTTCAAGTCGCCGAACAAGCATCCGCCGACGGTGCCGGAGACCGCGGCCTATTATCGCTCCAAGAACATCGCCGCGGTGATCTTCCCGGTTGATGCCGAGCGCGAGACCGGCTTCCGTCGCTACAACAATTACGAGATGCTGGAGGTCGCCTCCGACCATCTCGACGTCCTCATCCCGTTCGTCTCGATCGATCCGCACAAGGGCAAGCTCGGCGCGCGCGAGGCGCGCAAGCTGATCGAGGAATACGGCGTGCGCGGCTTCAAATTCCACCCGACCATGCAGGGCTTCTACGCCAACGACCGCATGGCCTATCCGCTCTATGAAGAGATCAACAATGGCGGCGCGATCGCGCTGTTTCATACCGGCCAGACCGGCGTCGGCTCGGGCATGCCCGGCGGCATGGGCATGCGGCTGAAATATTCCAACCCGATGTACATGGACGACGTCGCGGCCGATTTCCCCGACCTCAAGATCATCCTCGCCCACCCCTCCTTCCCCTGGCAGGAAGAGGCGCTGTCGGTCGCGACCCACAAGCCGAACGTCTATATCGACCTCTCGGGCTGGTCGCCAAAATACTTCCCGCCGATCCTGGTGCGCTACATCAACTCGATTCTTCAGGACAAGATGCTGTTCGGCTCGGACTGGCCGGTGATCACGCCGGACCGCTGGCTGTCGGACTTCGCCAAGATCGACATCCGCGACGAGATCCGGCCGAAGGTGCTCAAAGCCAACGCGCGCAAGCTGCTGGGTATCTAGGCGGGTCCTCGTCGCTGCGCATTGAGGGCTTCGATCCCGTTGATCGAAGCTCACGTTCAGACGAAGACGTCAGACCTGCGCCAGGCCTCCATCGACGAAGACCTCGCCACCGGTCATGAAGCTGCTGTCCGAGGACGCCAGGAACGCGGCCACCGCTCCCGTCTCGGAGGGATCGCCCACGCGTCCGATGGGCGTGGCGCTTCCGAGCGCATCGAACGCTTCCTCGCCGACCACCTCCAGCGCCAGCTCCGTCTTGGTCGGTCCCGGCGACAGCACGTTGACGCGGATGCCGGTACCGCGCAGATCAAGCGCCCAGCTGCGCGCCAGATTGCGGATCGCAGCCTTGGTCGCGCTGTAGATACTGAACTGCGGCGTCCCCATCACGCCCGTGCTCGAGCCGGTGAGGATGATCGACGAGCCCTTCGTCATCAGCGGCAGGGCCTTCTGCACCGTGAACACCAGCCCTTTCACATTGAAGTCGAAGATCTGGTCGTAGTGTTCGGGCGTGATCTCGCCCAGCGGCGCAAACGATCCGGTCCCGGCGTTGGCGAAGAGAATATCGAGCCCGCCCCGCTCGGCTTTCACCGCCGCGTACAGCCTGTCGAGGTCGGACGGGTCGGTCACCGAGCCCCTGACGGCGCGCGCCGAGGGCCCCAGCTGGGCAACGGCGGCATCGAGCGGCTCCTGGCGCCGTCCGAAGAGATAGACGAACGCGCCTTCGTCGACGAACCGTTTCGCCGCTCCAAGTCCGATGCCGGTTCCGCCGCCGGTCACCACCGCCGTCTTGCCCTGTAGTCTGCTCATGATGTGCTCCTTCATTGAGGTTGCACTGAGCTGGCGGCATACCCACCTATCGACAAGTATGCACCTTTTGGTAAGTGCCCAAAAATGTCGTCAGATCGTTCAGACCCCGTCTCCCCGCAGGCGCAAGCTCAAGCAGACGTCCAGCGTTGCACGCCAAATCTGCCCGGCTTCACCTGCGGCCTGGATGCGACTTTGCGGGTCGTCTCGGGCAAGTGGAAGCCGCTGATCCTGTACTTCGTCGCGCAGGACGGACCAACCCGTTACGGCGAGCTTCGGCGCGCCATCCGCGACGTCAGCGACAAGGTGCTGATCCAGCAGCTGAAGGAACTGGAGGCCGATGGCCTGGTGAAGCGGACAGACTACAAGGAAGTGCCTCCTCGGGTGGACTATAGCCTCACGCCTCTGGGCCAGAGCCTCGCCCACGCTCTTGTGCCGCTCTGCGCGTGGGGCACCGAGCACATGGCTGAGGTCAGCCGGGTCTTCGCCGATCGAGAGAACTGGACGCGGCCCGGGCGTCGGCCGGCTGTCTAGCTCGCGCGGCTCCTCGTCCAGGCCTGCTGCGACCCTGACTGCGGGGCCGCGTTGGCGCAACTCGCGCTGAACGCCGAGAGTCCTGGAAGCACGGACTAGATTTGCTTCAAAGGCTCAAACTGCGGCTCGTGCAGGCAACAGCCAGCGAAAGACAACGATCGCGGCACCGGCGCCGATGACCTCCGCGGCGATGAAGCCGAGAACGTCGTGTGGCCTTATGCCTGCGAATGAGTCCGTAAAAGCACGTGCGATGGTCACCGCTGGATTGGCAAAGTCGGTCGCCGTGAACCAGAAGGCACCGCCGATGTAAGCGGCGACAACGCCACCGACGGATGCCGGACGAAGCCGCGAGCAAACCCATACCGCCCCCAGCAGTCCGAATGTTGAGACGAACTCGCTCAACAAATTGGAAAAGCCGCTTCGGTCGTTGACCGAGACGGAAAAGACCGGCGCTGCAAACATTGCATTCGCCACACCCACTCCCACCAACGCGCCGACGAGCTGAACGGGAACGTATGAAGCCCCCGTTCGGAGGGGCAAATCGCCTCTGATGACGAGCGCGGCGGTAACCAGCGGATTAAAATGAGCTCCGGACACAGGGCCCAACCACTCGATCAGCGCATATAGCGCCGCGGCTGTCGCCAGTGCATTGGCAATGAGCGCGACAGCCGTGTTGCCGCTTGCCAGCCGGACCCCGAGAATGCCGGAGCCCACCACGGCAATTAGCAGAAAGCAGGTCCCGATCCCCTCCGCCGCGAGTCTCTGCGACAAATTGAAATCGGGAAAATGGGATGTCGAGCCCTCGCATGCCGTCACGTCAGACAACCTGAAAGATCTTGTAGGCCACCGCGCCCTCGACGAGATATCCGGTTCCGACACACACGATGTCGTTCATCCAAGCGTAGGACGACGAGCCTGTTTCGAACAACGGTTGCGTGCGGAAATAGTAGCGTGAGGGATCGACCCTGTAGCGCTTCGCCGGATCGGCCATGTCGGCCTTCAGTTCGGGCGGCGTGATCCACCGTCCACCATATGTCATGTAGATCAGTTCGTTATCGTCGGTACGTAAGGTCAGACGCACGTCGAGGGCCATCTCTCCGTTGGGCCGGAAGAGGGCCCAGTCGCCGCCGCCAGCAAGAACCTCACCGCGCACGCGCTCTCCGGCGAACGATCCCCCCGCGGCGCCGAACAGCACCCGCCTGCCAACCGGCGTCTCACCAAAGGAAAGACGTGGATTGAGATCAACGACTATGTCGAACAGCGGCACCGTCTTGATATCGGCAACAGGTCTTATGCGCGGATCCATCGTGCCATGCTCCATTGCGTTAACGTGTAATGCCGGCTCAGGTGACTAGAAAACTTCGCCAAAGAGCTTCAGGCGGACCTGATCGGTCGAGACACCCGACTGCGCGCACAGGGCCGAGAGATCGAAAAAGAAGTATTCGCTTGCAATGAGGTCATTGCGGAAGGTGAAGCGGATAAAGACCGGAAGTTCCGCGCGCTTTCCGTTGGGAGTGACCCCAAAACGGTCTCCCGTCATAGTCATTCGCACCTGGCCCCAGCAGACCAGCGTCTCGGCGTCGTTGGCGTGGCCGGACAGCACGACGTTGTAATCCGGGAACGACTTGAAGAACCGCGCCAGCGCCGCCTCGTTTTCCGCAAGTCCCTTTGCACGGGTGCCGAACGCGGGTCCTTCGAGCACCATATCCCTGTCGAGGAAGGTGAGTGCAGAGGCAACGTCTTGCCGACTCTTGGCAACAGCCAACCCCTGGGCCAGCACGAACATCCGCTCTCCATTCAAGGCAACCTCCTTCGGACTAACATACCAAAGACATTTGGCATACCGCATGTATGCAATATTCAATTTGCATGTTTCATGTCAAGCGGTATGTACGCAAACATGAATAAGTATTCTGATGACCAACGAACGCGCCGTGAGGAATATGCCGAAGCAACCCGGCAAGCGCTGCTTGCTTCGGGACGGGAAATATTCGCCCGCGAGGGCTATCAGGCCGCGGGCATCGAGGCGATTTCGAGGGCTGCGAGAGTGACGCGCGGTGCCTTCTATCATCACTTCGAGGATAAGAAGGCTCTGTTCGACGCCGTCGTCGTTTCGCTTCAATCGGACGCAGCTTCACGCGTGCAGGAGATCTCAAAGCGGAAGTCGAAGATATGGGAGCGGCTCTACAACGGCATCGACGCGTATCTGGATGTTTCGATCGAGCCTGCTTACGCGCGAATTGTGGTTCAGGAAGCGCCAGTCGTTCTGGGCAATGCCCGCTTCGCCGAGATCGAGGAGCAGTATCCAATGGCGCTTCTGAAGGCGACCCTGAGGGCGCTCAAGCGCGAAGGTGAGCTAGTCTTCGATGATATAGATTTGCTTGGACACATGCTTGACGCGATCATTTGCGAGCTGTCGATCATGCTTCCCATGTCATCCGACCCCAAGAAAACCCGCGCTCACGGCCGCAGAATCATTGAGGGCTTGCTCGGCTCGTTTCGCCGTAAATAAGCGTTGACTGGTACTTGGGGGGCGACGCTCCGAGTTCCGCTTTGGGTCCAGGAGCCGCCGGTCACGGTTAAGTAGCAGACTTCCGTTGTTCCCTGGTAAGCTGGCGACGATGCACACTCCCGATCGGAGTTTCTTGTGACCACACCGGCCCGGAAGGAAAGCTAATGAGCATCAAAGCCGTCGTCTTCGACGCCTACGGAACGCTCTACGACATCCAGTCGGTCGCTGACGTCACCGAGGATGCGTTTCCGGGCTATGGCGAGATCATCACGCAGATCTGGCGCATCAAGCAGCTCGAATATACCTGGCTGCGCTCGCTGATGCAGCGCTACCAGGATTTTGGCGCGGTCACCCGCGACTCGCTCGCCTATACGCTGCGCGTGCTCGGGCTCGCCTATGACAGCGAGGCCTTCGAGCGCGTGATCGAGAAATATCTGCATCTCGATCTGTATCCGGATGCAACAGACGCGCTTGCGGCCTTGAGGCCGCGAAAGCTCGCGATCCTCTCCAACGGCAGTCCGGATATGCTTGATACGCTGGTGCGCAACACCGAGCTCGACCGGCTGCTCGATGCCACCATCAGCGTCGATGCGAAGAAGATATTCAAGCCGAGCCCGCAGGCCTATGAGCTGATCGGTGAGGTACTCGGCACCGCGCCGGATGAGGTGCTGTTCGTCTCCTCCAATCCCTGGGACGCAGCGGGCGCAAAATCCTTTGGCCTCAACGTCGCCTGGATCGAACGGGTGGCGCCGGAAGCCATGGCGCTGGCTTGCGTCGAGAACGAACTCGTGGCACCGCTGACGATGTTCAAGGCGATCCGCACCCAGATGGACGAGCTTGGCTTTGCGCCGGACCACCGCGTCCGCGCACTGTCCGAGCTGGCAAGTATCATCTAGGGATCACCCAGGATCGCCGCCCGCCCGTGAGACTGGAATGAGCCTGGAATCCGTTCGCGCCTTCTTCGCAGAAAAAGCCCCCGACATCTCCGTCATCGAATCCCCGATCAGCTCCGCCACCGTGACGCTGGCGGCCGAGGCCTATGGTGTCGAGCCGGGACGGATCGCCAAGACGCTGTCCTTGCGGATCGGCGAGCGCGTGATCCTGATCGTCGCCGCGGGCACCTCGCGCATGGACAACAAGAAGGTGAAGACGCAGTTCGGCGGCAAGCCGAAGATGCTGGGACTGGAAGAGGTCGCCGAGATCACCGGCCACGAGGTCGGCGGCGTCTGTCCGTTCGGGCTGAAGGCGCCGCTGCCGGTCTATTGCGACGTGTCACTGAAGGCGTTCGACGTGGTGGTTCCGGCTGCGGGCTCGACCCACAGCGCAGTGCGCATCACGCCGGAGCGGATGGCCGAGCTGACTGCCGCCGAATGGGTCGATGTCTGCGAGGTCAGGCCGTAAGGCTGATACGACTCCGACAGCCGCGAACATACGAACTTTGGCTGGCAGCGCTTCATTGCCGGGCTGTGACGGCCTGCCGCCACAACCGGCCATTGGCCGCGGTGGCACCGGATACGATGCCTGATGCATTTGCCGGTCAAGGCGGCTAGCATGGGGACCATGGCCGACGACAAGGTGAAACGACGACTGACCACCGTGCTGTGCGCTGATGTGCACAGCTATTCTCGTCTCATGGAAGCAGACGAGACCGGAACGTTGGAGACGCTCCGGCGCTACTTCACCGCCATGGCGCGATTGGTCGAGCGTCATGACGGCCGCATCGTCAATACCTGGGGCGATGCCGTGATCGCCGAATTCGCCAGCGTCGTCGAGGCTGTGCAATGTGCGGTCGAGATTCAGCAGGAAATTTCGAATCAGGATTCGGACCCACCCCAGGTGAACCCGATGCGGTTTCGCATCGGCATCAACCTCGGCGATGTGATGGTCGACGGCACCAACATCTATGGTGACGGGGTCAATATCGCGTCACGCCTGCAAGAGCTCGCCGACCCCGGCGGCGTCGTGATCTCGAGCTCCGTCTACGATCAGGTGCACAACAAATTATCCGTTGGCTTCGACTGTCTCGGCCAGCGGCCCATGAAGAACATTGCTCCGCTGACCAGCTATCGGTTGACCTTAGGTGGCCAAACCGCAGGGCGAGGGAGCTTCGCGATCGATGAAAGCCCAACTCCCCGGGAGACAGCTCGTGCTCCGCGGATCGGCGACAGGCATGAGCCATCTTCGTCGACGAATGTCGTCTCGGATTGGCTAAGAAAGCTGCCCCGCCCGGTTGCGGCAGCCCTCACGGTGTCGGCTTTCTTAATTCTGATCAATCTGTTCACTGGCGCGCATAAAATCTGGTTCCATTGGCCAGTCGCAGCCATTCTCTTCGGTGTCGCCTTGCGGACGGTGCTTGGACATCGACCTGAATCGGACAGCAAGGGCGAGCGCTGAACGAGACGGCACGACCGCATGCCCGCGCCCATCATGCTCCAGTCAGCGCCTAATCGTCCTCATCGTAAGGCCGCGGCGGTGCATACGGAGGCGGCGGCGCATTGTTGTAGCGCGGCGGCGGCATAGCGCGGCCGCGCGGAAGCGGCTGCTGCGGCTGGGCCTGATTGTTCGACTGGAACACCGCGCGGCATGCGCTCGACAGAAGCGGCGTGTTCTGCTGCAAGCAGGCCACGATGCGGTTCGTGTCCGGAATCTGGTCGCTGCACAGGCGCCAGACATCCGGCGTGCAGGCCATCTGCTGTTCCATCGTGCCACGATATTCCTGGGCGGACGCCGCGCCCTGCGCGACGATGCCGCCGATCGCGAGCGCCACACCCAGCGCAATCCGCTCTGTTCGCATGTCCCGATCCTTCTCGATTCCCTACGATTCTCATCAATCAATGAGGCGGGAGCCGGTTCTGGACCAACAACAAAATGTGAAAGCGCGCCTGGAACCTACTCCACCTTGCCGATCTTCTTCACCGCCGCGATCAGCCGCGCGCTGTCGGCCGCCACGAATACGGAGAAGGCCGGCGCGTCCTGATAGGCGACGAGACTGCCCGAGGCCTCAAAGATCTTGAGCACGTCGGGGCTCGTCATCACCTGCGCCATCGCTTCGCGCAGGCGCGCCGCGATCGGCGCAGGAAGAGAGCTTTGCGCAAACAGCCCGGCCCAGATGTACATCTCGACGTCCTTGTAGCCGAGCTCCTGGAAGGTCGGCACGTCAGGGAAGCTCGCGATGCGCTGCGCGCCGCAATTGCCGAGCACGCGCAGCTTGCCGTCCTCGACCTGCGGCTTCAGCGTCCCCGGTGCCGCCGCGATCGCCTGTACGGTGCCGCTGAGCAACGCCGTGAGCGCAGGACCCGCGCCGCGGAACGGCACGTGCATGAGCTTGATGCCGGCGCTGTTCGCAAACATTTCCATCGCCACATGCAGCGTGCCGTAGGGCCCCGACGAGCCATAGGTGATCTGGCCTGGACGCTTCCTCGCATCCTCGACGAAATCCTGCGCGGTCTTCCAGGGCGCCGACGCGGGCACCGCGAGCAGCGTGGGGTCGGCCAGCACGCGCGCGATCGGCATGAATTGCGAGACCTCATAGGCAACGGGACGATCGAACAGCCGGTCGGCTTCGGGGAGCACCGCGAGCGAGGACAGCGTCATCAGCAGCGTATAGCCGTCGGGCTCGGCGCGCGCCGCCGCGGCATTGCCGACCGATCCGCCGCCGCCGCCTGCGCGGTTGTCGACGATGACGGGCTTGCCGAGGACCCGCTCCAGCGCCATCGCCACCGGGCGCGCCGCGAGATCGGCCTGGCCGCCGGCCGGGAACGGCACGATCATGGTGATGTTGCGCGCTGGATAGGCTTGCGCGAAGGCCTTGTCCGGCCAGGCAGCCCGCAGCAACGGCAATGCCGCAGCCGCGCGCAAGAGATCGCGTCGATCCATGGTGGTGCCTCCCCCAGATTTTCTTTGTTTCTCCGGCCAGCCTAGCGTGGCGGCCGGCAAGAACAAGTCGTTTACCAGGCCTTAACCATGTCCGGCCGGGTGCGGAACGCATCGGCGGACCTGCGGGTTGCCCTTCCCGGGAGGGAGTGATGCACAATCTTGGGACTATCGACGTCGCTCTGGACGAGATGCTGGTCAATCTCGCCGCGATCGTCTTGCGGCTTTCGGAGCCGAACGTGACGCGAACGCCGGAAGCGCGGCGGGCCCTGGCGAAATCCGTCCATCAATACGCGGTGTGCGCAGCCAACTCGACCGACCCGCGTGTCCACGAGTTGAAGACGCGATTGGAAGGGACGCTGAAGCCGAACCTGCGCATCGTCGCGATCAACGGCGTGAAGGTATCGTAGTCCGACACCGTCATTGCGAGCGCAGCGAAGCAATCCAGAATCCCTCCGTGGTGACACTCTGGATTGCTTCGCTGCGCTCGCAATGACGAGATCGTCGGGACCGCTCGCTCTACGCCCCCTTCACTTTCCCGCGCGGCCGCCGCTTGCACGTGCCCGGCAGCTTTGCCGCGAGGAAATCGCCGAGGGCTTCGACGCGTGCGGGGCGCGGGCCGCCGGGCGGGGTCACCAAATGCACGGCGCCTTCGGCCTGCTTCCAGTCCTTCAGGATCACTTCGACCGCGCCGGAGGAAATGGCCTCGCCGACGATGAATTCGGGCAGCTCGGCGATGCCGAGGCCTGCGATCAATGAGGGCATCACCGCTTCGCCGTTGTTGACGCGGAGCGGGCCGCCCGGACGTACGCTGGCCTGCTCGCCGGCCGAATTGGTGTAGTGCCAGATGTTGGGCGTCGACATGTAGGCGTAGCTGAAGCATCTGTGCTCGGCGAGATGCATCGGATGCGTCGGGCGGCCGTGACGCTTCAGATAGGACGGCGCCGCCACGGTGAAGCGCGGCATGGTGAAGAGCCGGCGCGCGATCAGCGAGGAGTCCGGCAGCCGCGCGATCCGCACCGCCATGTCAAAGCCCTCGCCGATCAAATCCACCGTCGCATCGCTCAAGTGAAGATCGACCGAGACTTCCGGATAGGCCTCGAAGAACTCCGGCAGCAGCGGCGCCACCGCCTTGATGCCGAATGTCATGGGCACCGCGAGCCGCACCAGGCCGCGCGGCGCCACCGATTGCGCCAGCGCCTCGTTCTCGGCCGCCTCGCCGTCTGCAAGCAGTCGCGCCGCGCGGTCGGCGAGCTTGTGGCCGGCATCGGTCAGCGCGAGCCGGCGCGAGGTGCGGTTGAACAGGCGGGCGCCGAGCCGCTCCTCCAGCCGGGTCACGGCCTTCGAGACCGTCGCCTTGGACATCGCAAGCTCGCTCGCGGCCCCCGCAAACGACCGTAATTCCACGACTTTTGCGAAAATAGCGAGCGCCTCGAAGTCCGGGAGTTTTGCCATGGGAGCCGATCCAATCGGGGTATTTCAGGAAACAATGCGTTTCAACAGTTTCTATTTCTATACCACAGGCGGAGGCTTATCCAAGGGTCAATCGCAAACCCACGGACCGGAGAAATCCAATGACCAAGAAGCTCTCAGGCAAGGTTGCCCTCGTTACCGGCGGCTCGCGCGGCATCGGCGCGGCCTCTGCCCGCGCACTCGCCGATCAAGGCGCTGACGTCGCCATCAGCTATGTCGCCTCGCCCGACAAGGCGGAAGCCGTCGTCGCCGAGTTGAAGTCCAAGGGCGTCAAAGCGCGCGCCTTCAAGGCCGACCAGGCCTCGGCGAGGGACGTGACGCAGCTCGTCAACGACGTCGCCAAGGAATTCGGCCGTCTCGACATCCTCGTCAACAATGCCGGCGTTGCAGCGGGCGGCGCAATTGACGACGCCAAGGCCGACATCGACGCCCTCGCCCGTCAGGACCAGGTCAACGTGCATGGCGTGATCGCGGCGATCCGCGCCGCCTCGCAGCTGATGGGTGAAGGCGGCCGCATCGTCACCGTCGGCTCGATGCTGGCCGACCGCGCCTCGTTCCCGGGCCTTGCCGACTACGTCGCCACCAAGGCGGCCGTCGTCGGCTACACCAAGGGCGCGGCGCGCGACTTGGGTCCGCGCGGCATCACCGTCAACGTGGTGCAGCCCGGCTCGATCAACACCGACATGAATCCGGATGACGACCGCGATTTCGCGGAGGCCCAGCGCAAGCAGCACGCGCTGCAGCGCTTCGGCCGGCCCGAGGAAGTCGCCGCCGGCGTGGTCTTCCTCGCAAGCCCGGAAGCCTCCTTCGTCACCGGCACGGTGCTCAATGTCGACGGCGGGTTTGGCGCGTAACGCCAAACCCCTCCCCTCCAATCAGGACCACTTCAATGATCGAACTCAGACCTTTCGCAAAACTCGGCGGCGCCGACCACGGCTGGCTCAAGGCCAAGCACCATTTCTCCTTCGCAAGCCACTATGACCCGAACAACATGGGACATGGCGCCTTGCGGGTGTGGAACGACGACGAGATCGCGCCGAACACCGGCTTTCCCGCCCATCCCCACGCCAACATGGAGATCATCACCTATGTGCGCGAGGGCGCGATCACGCACCAGGACAGCCTCGGCAACGAGGGCCGCACTGAAGCGGGCGACGTGCAGGTGATGAGCGCCGGCAGCGGCATCCGCCACTCCGAATACAATCTCGAGCCGACCAAGACGCGGATCTTCCAGATCTGGATCGAGCCGACCACGCGCGGCGGCCAGCCGACCTGGGGCTCGAAGCCTTTCCCCAAGGCGGATCGCTCCGGCAAGCTCGTCACCATCGCGAGCGGCTTCGAGGATGACACGGACGCGCTGCCGATTCGCGCCGATGCGCGGGTGCTCGCCACCACGCTGAAGGCGGGCGAGAGCGCTGAGTACGCGCCGCAGAAGTCGCGGCATCTCTACCTCGTGCCCGCGGCGGGTTCCGTCGAGATCAACGGCGTGCGCGTCAACGCCCGCGACGGCGCCGCGATCCGCGACGAGGCCAGGCTGAAGATCACCGCTCTCGAAGACTCCGAGCTCGTGCTGGTCGACGCGGCGTAAGCGGCAGCGGGCGACATCATCTGCCGTCATTCCGGGATGGCGCGAAGCGCCAGACCCGGAATCTCGAGGTTCTCAGGTGCGCAACTGCGCACCAGAGTTCGATGCCCTGCATCGCCCCGGAACGACGGAGCAATCACGAACACTCAACTCATCACCCAACGGAGACCATCATGACCAAAGTTCTCGTCCTCTATTATTCCGCCTACGGCCACATCGAGGCGATGGCCAATGCCGTCGCCGATGGCGCGCGCGAGGCCGGCGTCACCGTCGACATCAAGCGCGTGCCCGAGCTGGTGCCGGCCGAGGTCGCCAAAGCCTCCTACTACAAGCTCGATCAGGCAGCCCCGATCGCCAAGATCGAGGATCTCGCCAATTACGACGCGATCATCGTCGGTACCGGCACCCGCTTCGGCCGCATGGCCTCGCAGATGGCGAACTTTTTGGACCAGGCCGGCGGGCTCTGGGCCAAGGGCGCGCTGCACGGCAAGGTCGGCGGCGCCTTCACTGCCAGCGCGACCCAGCATGGCGGACAGGAGACGACGCTGTTCTCGATCATCACCAACCTGCTGCATTTCGGCATGGTCGTGGTCGGCATGAACTACGGCTTTGCCGGCCAGATGAAGCTCGACGAGGTCACGGGCGGTGCGCCCTACGGCGCCACCACGATCACCGGCGGCGACGGCAGCCGCCAGCCCAGCGCCAACGAGCTCGCCGGCGCGCGCTATCAGGGACGGCAGATCGCGGAGACGGCCAAAAAGCTGCATGGCTGATGCGACACGGGCGGCATTCTCCTTCGGGAATGCCGCCCCATATGCATGAGCAGGATATTTCACCCAAAGCGAGACGAATGGCTTTCGAACTCTTGTTGATCGCGCAGATGATCCGCAAGCCCGCACAGGCACTGGCGCGGCGCTGGTACTGCCGCAGCCTGTTTCGCGCCTCGCGCGGCCGCTTTCACTGCGCCGGGTGCACGGGATCGTGAGGCGGCAATTCCGCTAGGCCTGCGTGATGTCGGCGTGAGGCTGAACTGACACCACTGGCATGGGCGCCGGCGCGGTCGACAGCCACCAGCCCTCACCGGCAAACCAGCATGTCTCGTCGGGAGCGCCCTCCCGCCGCAGCGACTGTACGCCCTCCCATCCTTTCAGGAACGCCTCGGCCAGTCGCCGGGCGGCATCCGCATCCTGCAATCCCGCACAGCCGATGAACTGGGCGCGGCTGAGGAATTTCGCAGGCCAGATCGCGCCGTCATCCGGGCGGGTGATCATCAACATGCCGCCGAGCGTACCTTCGGGCGCGAGCGGAAACACCAGCCGGCCACCGGGCCGCAGCGCCTCGAGCCATTCCGCCGCCGGCTGCGCCGCGCCCGCGCAGACATAGATCACGTCCGCAGCCGGCAGATCGGATCCGATGCCCGAACGGTCGCGCACGTCGACATGAGCGACATCCTTCAGATTGTCGCGCGCAAGTCCCGCCAGACGCTCGTCGATCTCATAGGCATGAACGCGGCCACGCGGACCCACGAGATGCGCGAGGATCGCGGTGTAATAGCCGCTGCCCGCGCCGATCTGGATCACAGTCTCGCCCTCCCTGACGGCACAGCCGGTGAGCCAGTAAGCGTGTGCACTGGGCATGCCTATATTGAGGCCGCGCGCCGGATCCAGCGCAAGCAGCGCGTTCTGATAGAGGAAGGCGGGATCGTCATCGGGCGTCACGACGTAAGGATGCCCACCAAAAGCGATCGACCACGGCCCGGGCCCGACGAACGGCTCGCGCCTGACGGTCCGAAAGGCCTCCTCAAGCCGGGGATCCGCAGACTTCGCCGCGGTGCAGATCAACTGCGCATAGAATGCGCGATATTTTGCCGAACGATCTTCCATGTCGCCTCCGGAAAACGAGGGCGACGATAGCACAACGGGTGCGGCAACCGGAAGTTTCGACGACTTTGTGACGGCGCGGTGACGTGCCGGCCGTGGATCACACCTCAACTGCGTTCGGTTTTCTTCCTGACGAGGTCCTTGCCGATCGGCCGCGCGGGTTCGCTCCGCAGCACCAGCGAGGTCGTCACAGCGCCGAAACCGGCAATGCGATCGACGATCGTCTCGAGATCCTCCGGCGCCGGAACGAGCACCTTGAGCACGAAGCAGTCATCGCCGGTCACGCGATGGACCTCGATGATGTGGGGAATTTCGCTGAACCGCTTGAGGCAGGTCTTGATGTGCTCGTGCGAGGTGCGCAGGCGCACCAGCGCCATCAGGCCGAGCCCGAGCGCACGCGGATTGATGCGGGCGCCATAGCCTTCGATGATGCCGGCTTCCTCGAGCCGCTTGACGCGTTCGGAGACGGCCGGCTGGGACAGCCCGACGGAACGGCCGAGCTCGGACAGCGGCACGCGCGCATTGGCTTGCAGCGCCTCGAGGATCTTCAGATCCTTGGCATCGATGCTTCCGAAGCGATCCAACAAAATTCTCCCTTCCACCTTGAGATCATCGGCAGATGGTCGATTCCGCCGATGACTTGCCATGTGATGCAGGACCGCGGTCGGTCACACTGCGACGTCATCTCAGATATCACGGGACGTTCATGCACGACATCATCACATTGCCCGGCCTCGGCGGCTCCGGCGACACCCATTGGCAGACGCTGTGGGAGCGCACCGATGCGCGCTTCACGCGATTCCAGCCCGCGAGCTGGGACCAGCCGGACCTCGACGACTGGGCGCAAGCCCTGGAGCGCGCGGTCGCGCGCTGCGCCAGGCCGCCCGTCCTGGTCGCACACAGCCTCGCCTGCCTGCTGGTGGCGCATTGGGCCGCGCGCTTCCCGTCCGCGATTGCGGGGGCCTTTCTGGTCGCCGTGCCCGATCCGGATGGCGGAAATTTTCCCGCGGAGGCCATGGCGTTCAAGCCGGTGCCGGAGCGCGCGCTGCACTTTCCCGCTCTGATCGTCGCGAGCACGAATGATCCATATGGAGCGCTCGAGGTGACGCGGCGGCGGGCGCAGGACTGGCAGTCCGGCCTGATCGTGCCCGGTGCGCTCGGCCACATCAATGCCGCGAGCGGGCTCGGCGACTGGCCGCAAGGACGCGCATTGCTCGACGCCTTTCGCGCAGGCCTTCCAAGGTGACCGCGAAACAGACGGCGCCCGTCAGCGCGCGCCCTTGCCCATCGCCCGCGCGGCAAAGGCGGCGAGCCTGGGGTGACGGCGCAGGCCCTGCGCGGCGTGATCGCGCCAGGCAAAGGGCAGTCCGCGCCAGGACAGCGCGACGCTGGCATCGGTCAGCGGCACCTGCTCGGCGCCAAGGCGGCGCTTGTAGTCCTGATTGCCGACGCTGAGGTCGAAGCGGCGTACGCCCTCGGCATGCAGCGCCGCCATGGTGCGCTCGGTCACGAGCAACCCGGGCGAGCAGCTCGACCAGGACTCGCCTGCGTGGCTGATGCGCAGCAGGAAATAGGTCGCACCGTATCTCACGCCGAGCGTGGTGGCGACGACGGCCTCGTCGCACACCAGCGCCGAGATGACGGCATAACCCTCCGCGACACCCTGGCGCGCCACCTCGCGATAGAACCGGGCATGGGTGTCGTCGTTGAGAACGAAGCGCGAGCCGAGCTTGCGCATCCGCGCCTGCTGCTGGACATCCATCACATCCAGCAGCTCGTGCGCCCGCGCTACATCCGCGGCGATCTCGAACCGCGCACCGGCGTGACGGCTGAAGACGCGCCAGCAGCGCGGCATCTGCATGCGCTTGATCGAGGCCTGATAGGCTTCATAGTCGTCGCCGATGAGCACGAGGTTGCCGTTGACCGAGCAGGATCCGGCGCGGCCGAGCGACACCAGCGGGTTCGGCTTGCCGGCGACCTGCGCCGGCATCTTCTTCAGCCGCAGCAGGTCGAAGCCGTCGGGCAAGGCGCGCAACGCCTCGACCAGCGCCTTGCCGATCGAATCCATCGGCGCAGCATCGAGCGCCAGGATCGGCGCGTTGTTGTCGCAGACGCCGAGGTCGGCGAATTCGACGATGCGGATGCCGCGCCTGACATGGCTAATCATCGGCACGACCGCAATGTCCTTGCCGGTCGCGACATCGGAGATCACGGCGATCAGCGGCGCAACGTCGCCAAAGGCCTCGTACCAGGCACCCAGCCAGTGACCATGCTGGAAAGCGGTGCGATGGCCGGCGTTCAGGCGCGCGGCAGCCTGCCGCCAGTCACGCAGGAAATCGACCGCGATTCCCGACGTGCTGGACACAAGGCCATCTGGCTGCTCGACGCTGAGAAACGTCATCCCCGGGGACATACGATTACTGAATGTTTCGAGATAGATTATGTTTTGCCGCAGACCACAAGCGACGTCGCTGCTTATCGTTAAGCACGTGCAACCACGGCGCCGCGACTGCGACAAGCTGTCAGCGCTGGGGTTCCGTTTGATCAACGCACTGGAACCTTGCGAGGAAGTGCAGGCCGGCGACCGCGAGGGCGAACATGAACCAGATCGGATTCTGCCGTTCGAGCAGGAAGGTCTCGGTGGCGCCGTAGTACAGGCCGAACAGCCAGACGGTCAGGAACAGCTTTGCCAGCGCGCTGCTGCGATTGTGAGCCTGGGCCGACTGGAAATTGCCGAGCGGCGCGAGCACGAAGACGAGGATCACCAGCAGCAATCCCGGGAGGCCGATGGTGACCGCGAGGTCGAGATAGGAGTTGTGGCTATGCGCGGCCGATGTCGCCCATTCGGCGCCCTGGGCGGTCTGCCGCGCGGAGACGTCGTCCCAGAACGCCGCATAGCCGTGACCGATGAGCGGCTTTTCGGCGACGGCCGCGAGCGCGAACTCCCAGATGGCGGAACGGCCGGTGAAGGTGGGATCGAGCGGAAGCAGCCGCGTCATCGCCCCGAGCGCCGGGCTCAGCACGCTGCCGACCGTCAGCAGGTTCATCGCGATCAGCGGCACGAAGCAGATGAGCCGCTTCAGCCACAGGCTGCGTGTGACATAGACCAGCGAGGCCAGCGCATAGATCGCAAGGCACAGCACCGAGGAGGTCTTGCCACCGGTGAAGATCAGGAAGATGCCGGCGAGCACGGCGATCGCCGGCCCCATCACGAACGATCCGACCGCGGACAGGTAGATGCCGACATAGACCAACACGGTCATCACGGGCGAGGCGACGTTCTTGTGGCCGAAGCTGCCGCGCCAGTCGCCGGCGAGCTGCGGCTCGGTGACGTCGAGCGCGGTATGGATCGAATATTGCGGGGCGAGGACAACGCCGAGGTAGCACAGCGCGAGCAGCGCGAGTGCGGCGGCGCCGAGGCACGAATTGAAGCTGCGCTGCGTCGGCGGCAAGAGCGGCAGCAGAACGGCGAGCGAGGTTACGCTGGCCGCGAGCACGAAACGCTGGATCGAGACGCCGCGGCTCTCGGAGAGGACGATGTTGATCAACAGCCAGCCGACCAGACACACATGCAGCGGTGTCACCAGGCTCTTCAGCGCGGGTGCATCCGTGACCGCGACGAGCAGCACCGCAACCGCGGCCAGGAGACCCCAGGCGACATAGGTGAGCGCCATCCGTCCGCCGACGACGGTGGCCGCGTCCTCGTTGCGCAGGTCGGGAAACGGATCGAGCGTCACCAGGATGAGAAGCAGGGCCGCAATCGCGACGAGACAGCGCGCCGCCCGGATGGCGTTCAGCCCGGCAAGGCCCTCGCGCAGGATGTGGCCGAGCGATGGGGCCTCGACGTCGGTGGTGTCAGCGGCGCTGCGATCCATGGCTCAATGCAGGTGGTGAAGCCGGCGGAAGCCTCACGTCCTACCGCATCCCCGTTAACCGTCCGTCAACCAGTGCGGCCGAGCGGCGCTGGCGCGCTCCTCCATATTTCCGCAAGCTCAATGCAGTCGACTTAACGTTACTTGACGAAACCGGCGACGCGCAGATCTCGCCCGCAATGATTTGCCGGCAATGCGAGTATCATCCGGCACGAGCTTTTCGATCGCGGGTCCTGCCAGCGCGCAGATCGCCCCGGTTAACGGATCATTAAGAACGAGCCGCCGCTTGATCACCGCCGAAGACATTCTCGAATTGCCGGCCTCATCTCGCGTGGCGACGCCGGCGCGTCCGCCGCTGCAGGTCGGCTCGACCATTTCGGTGTCCGTCGTCATTCCCGCCAAGAACGTCGCCGCCTATATCGGCGAAACCCTCGCCAGCGCGCTGTCGCAGGGCGAGGTGAGCGAAGTGATCGTCGTCGACGACGGTTCGACCGACGAGACCGTCGCGATCGTTCGCGCCATCCGTGACCCGCGGCTGCGCTTGATGAGCAACGACTCCGCCGGCGTGTCGGCCGCGCGCAATCTCGGCGCGCGGCATGCGGGCGGCGAGTGGCTGCTCTTCCTCGATGCCGACGACCGCCTGCGCCCCGGCGCAGTGGCGGCACTGCTCGCGACGGCGCGCGACGCTCCACGCGCGGTTCTCGTCTACGGCGACTACAACACCATTGACAGCGAAGGACGGCAGATCGGTCGGCGGGACCTGTTGAAAGGGCGCCGCAAGCCCTCCGGCGACGTGCTGGCACGGCTCGCCAGCGGCAATTTCATCGTCAATGGCGGCATCGCGCTCGCCCGTGCCGAGGCCTTCCGCGCCATCGGCGGCTTCGATACCTCGCTCAGATATTGCGAGGACTGGCATTGCTGGTGCCGCCTCGCCGCAATCGGCGAATTCGAGTTCGCACCGAAGCTGCTGCTCGATTATCGCCTGCACACGGCCAACACCATGAACGCGGCGGTACGGACGCCGAAGGATTTCTTTCCCGCGATCGCGCGGGTCTTCGACGATGGGCTGATCCTGGCGAGACTGCCCGCGGGCGCGGCAGCCGGGCTGCGCCTCGCCGCGGAGATTCATCTCGTCACTTATTCGGCGATGCAAGCGGTCCGCTTCGGCAGGTATCGCGACGCCCTTGGCTATCTGGCGATGGTGGGCCGGCGCTCGTTCAAGGCGCTGCCGCGCGCCGCGGCCAGGACAGCTCTCGCCCGCTTCGGCATCTAACCCTTCTCTGCGGCGTCAGGATAGGATCTTCGAGGCTTCATAGGGCTTCGGCTCGATGCCGAATGCTGCCAGCATGGAACCGAACGCGACCAGCGCGGGATGCATGGCGACGACCGTCTTCGAGGTCGCCAGCAGACGTGCCGTACGCAGCAGCGACAGCGGCAGGCGGCCGAGCATCTGCGCGAACACCCGCGCCCGCGCCGCCGCGCTCCGCGCGGCCTTGTACTGCACACGATAATTGATCGCGCCAATGCGCAAGCCCCGCCTGGCGATCCAACCGAAGCTGGTGCGGCTTTGCGGCACGGTCTCTGTGATGACCGCCTCCGCCGTCCAATGAAACAGCATGCCGGCGTCGCGGCACCGCACGAAGAAATCGCAATCGCCACCGCCGAGGAAGTTGAAGCGCAGGTCGAACGCGGGCTTGTCAAACCGCTCAAACGCGGCGCGGGTGATCAGGCAATTGCCGCAGCCATAGATCAGCGGCACCGCGCCGCTGTAGTCGTAGGCCGGGCAAAAGGCGGGATGACGCGCGAGCCACGGCTTGCTGTCGTCGTCGAAGACCGGCAGCACCGGGCCGCCGACGACGTCGGCGCCGGTCGCCTCCGCGGTGCGGACCATCAGCTCGAGCCAGTCGGGTGATGCGATCTCGTCGTCGTCGATCATCAGGAAGCGGGTCGCGGCGGGAAACAGCGCCTGCGCCGTCTCGAACGCGGCGTTGATCGCCTGGCAATTGCCCTGCCGCCGCTCGACGATGCAGATACCCTGGAGCCTGCCGTCGGCGAGATATTCCGCGGCGACCGGCGCGCTCTCGCGCTTTGCCGCGTCGTTCTCGACCATGACGACGGCAAAGGAACGCGGGGTACGCTGGCTTGCGAGCGAGTCCAGCGTCAGCCGCAGATGCTGCGGGCGGCGGAAGCAGGGAATGCAGACGACGATGCCGACCGACAGGTCGATGACGCGCGAGCTCGCGACGATTTCCCGATTGGGATCGCGCACGGCATCCGATATCCGGCTGGCAGACAGGTCTGTCGGGATCAGTGTCATGGCGTTCTAGATGCCCGAGATATGTTGAAAAAGCCCTGCGCCGGTCGCTTGCGCCAAGGCTGTCGTCCCGCGACGGTACAGCGTCGCGGGACAGTTGCGTCTCGAAGTGGACAGCCGGCGCGAGGCGCGAGGTGGCACCACGCAGCGGATCGTCCGACAATGCAGACCCGACGCCATGCACTTAACCGTTTTCACGTGCTTCCCCGGCAAATCCATGCGCACGTGGTACTGCAATTCGCAGTCCATCATGTGCCGGAGGCGCGATGCGGACGATGCCGTAGTTAACGCCCATGCGCATTAACCCGTCCGTAAGCACCACGACCGGTGGAGCGGCGCGGCATCGGATTTGCTCTTCGGGCATGCGAGTTTTTTCCTGTAAATTTGAATAGAACAAGCGCGGTCAGAAAATATGAACAAGCCAGCCACGATCGATTTCGCGACAGCCACGGCGATCGACGCCCCCGCCACCACCTCGCACGTCCAGGCGCTGCATGATCTGGTCCCCGGCGAAGCCCGCGACAGTCTGCTCGCCGTTCACGGCGTGCTGCGTCGCGAGCTGCCACAGGGCCGTCTCGCCATCTATGAAGCCGGCGGCGGCTCGTGCAGCATTCTGCCGCCGGAATTGCTGAGCCGCAGCAAGGTCACCGTCGTCGACATCGACGAGGACCAGGTCCGCAACAACACATATGCGGACGAGGCCATCCTCGGCGACGTGCAGACCTACAGCTTCGGGAGCGAAACCTTCGATCTCGTCATCTGCTACAACGTGATCGAGCATCTGCCCCATGTCGACGCAGCGCTCCTGAACTTCCGTGATGCGCTCAAGCGCGGCGGGATGATCCTGATCGGCGCGCCCAATCCGCGCTCGCTGTCCGGCGTCGTCACCAAATATTCGCCGCACTGGTTCCACGTCTGGTTCTACCGGCACATCCGCGGCATCAAGGATGCCGGCCTGCCCGGCGAGCCGCCGTTCCCGACCTTCTTCCATCCACTGGTGACGCTGCCGCGGCTCGAAGCGTTCGCGGCCGCCAATGGCCTCGAGATGATCTATCGCCGCGAGGTCGAGAGTCCGCGCTATCCCGAGATGCGCCGGCGCAAGCCGCTGTTCGCGGCGCTCGTCGATGCCGGCGCCGCCGTGCTGAACGCCGTGCTCCCGCGCGGCACCGACGTCCGCCGCGGCGATTATCACGTCATCCTGCGGAAAAACTGATCCATGCGCGCGCAGCCACTTGCGAGCCGAGCGGAGCCTCGCGGCCTCGTTGCGCGCGGTAACGAACCGTTAATCTCTGAGGGACTTCGGCGTCACTGCGACGCGTCGAACGGTGGCACGCGCTTAAACGCTTTGTTTGCCATTTCGGTGAATAGTCCCTCAATGAGTATGGTTAATTTTCCCTGTTGCGTTGATTGGGCACCTATATCCCTGGTGCGTGGCGTAAAGCGAAGAGTAACCCCTCAGCCCGCGGCCGTTGGAATGAAAGCTGGGGACGATGCTGGACTATAACCAGCCGATAGATCGGGCGAGACCAGAGGCCCCGCAGCAGAGGCCTGAGGCCGGCTTCAGCGCGCTGGAGCTGGTCAACCTGCTTTGGCGGCGCAAGGTCGCGATTGCGGCCGCCGCCCTGCTCGGCGCGACGCTCGCGGTCACGGTCGGCAAGAGCCTGACGCCTCGCTACACCGCCACAGCCCAGCTCTATGTCGATCCGCGCGAACTCCAGCTCGTCGATCGCGAGCTCACGCCCCGCGCGCAGGACGTCTCCGGCATGTCCATGGTGGTGGAGAGCCAGGCGCGCCTGATCACCTCCAACAGCGTGCTGCTCCAGGTGATCCAGCATGCGGGTCTCGACAAGGATCCCGAATTCGGCGGCGGCGACGGCAAGAGCCTGATGTCGTCGCTGCTCGGGCTGGTCGGCCTGCAGCCCCGCGGGCCCTCCGCCGCGGAAACGAAGGAAGTGCAGCTCGCGGCGCTCGACGCGCTGAACCGGCACATCACGATACGCAAGACCGAGAAGAGCTTCATCGTCGACATCGAGGTCTGGTCGACCGATCCGGCGAAGGCGGCGATGCTCGCCAACACGCTGACCAACGTCTACCTCACGGAGTCCCGCAACTCGCAGGCTTCGGCGGCACGGCGCGCCACCAGCGACCTCTCCAGCCGCCTGAAGGAGCTGCGCGAGCGGCTGCGCAATGCCGAGACCGCACTTGCGACCTACAAGGCGCAGAACAATTTCGTCGGCACCCAGGACGCATTGATCAGCGACCAGCAGCTCTCCGCCAGCAACCAGCGGCTTTCCGCCGCGCGCGCCGCGACGATGGACGCGCAGGCCCGGCTCGACCAGATCGAGGCGAGCCGGCGCACGGCGGCGGATGCCGGCGCAATTCCCGAAGCGCTGCAATCGCCGACGATCGCGAACCTGCGCGCGCAATATGCCGAGGCCCGCAAGAAATATGCGGAGCAGGCCGGCGAGCTCGGCCCGCGCCATCCGGCGCTGCGCCAGACGGAGAAGCAGGTCGAGGATCTCAAGCGAACCATCAGCGAGGAGATTGATCGCTTCGCCCAGTCGGCCAAGAATGATCTGACGCGCGCCCGCGATTTTGAGGCGTCGCTGAACCGCGCGCTTGAAGCGCAGAAGCGACAGAGCGTGCAGCTCAGCCAGGCCGCGGTACGCCTGCGCGAGCTCGAGCGTGAGGCCGATGCCAGCCGCGACGTCTATCAATCCTTCCTCAAGCGCTCGCGCGAAACCGAGGAGCAGGAGAGCCTGAACACGTCGGCCGCCCGCGTCATCGGCGAGGCCACCGTGCCGCAGCGGCGTTCGTTCCCGCCGGCCATGAGCCTGTTCGCCATGATCGGCTTCATCTTCGGCGCCATCGCTGCGTCGGGCTGGTTCGCCGCGGCCGAGCTGCTGTTCGCCGGCGCGCCGGCACCTGCACCCGCTCGCCGTGAGCGCACACCGGCGCCGCAAGCTCCGCGCGCTCAAGAGCCGCCGCGGCCCAGCGAGATTGCGCAGCCGCAGCAGGTCTCGCGAGCTCCGGAGGTCGCGCAGGCTCCGCCGGAAGTTGCTGCGCCACCGCTGCAACCTTCAACGGTCGAAAGACCTCTGATCGAAAAGCCGCTGATCGCGCGCCTTCAGGAAGCCGACGTCATCCACACGCTTGGCGCCATTCTCGCCACCGGCGGCGGCGTCGACCTGACGCGGCTGGGCTGGCCGACGCTGCGTCCCGGCTTCCCCCTGACGAGCCTGCTCAATGCCTGGCGCGACATGCGCGCGGCGGTGGCCCGGCGCGCCGGCGGCAAGGCGATGCCGGTCGTCGCATTGCTCGGTCCCGGCGAGACCACCGGACGCAGCGTGACCGCGCTGAACTTTGCGCTCGCAGCCGCGCGTGACGGCGCCCGCGTGCTGATGATCGATGCCGACCATCTGGCGCATTCTCTCTCGAACAAGATCAACCGTAACGGCAGGAGCGAGCCGAGCAGGCTCGGCTGGCTCTCGAACGGCAGCAAGGCCGCGCGCGAGATCAAGACGGTCAACGGCATCTCGGTTCTGCCGGCCGCCGAAGGCGATGCCGGCAAGGCAGCTGAAGCCATCCGCAAGGCGATCGCGCAGGCGCGCTCCGCCGGCGGCTATGACCTCGTGATCCTCGACGGTCCCGTGACGCCGCTCGCCGCCGGCAGCCGCAAGCTGCTCGACGAGGTCGATGCGCTGGTGGCGGTGCTGCCGACCAGCCTGGACATCAACGACGGCCTGGAGGAGATCCTGAGCACGCTCGGCCGCGCCGAGCGCAAGCTCGTCGGCGTCGTGCTCGACGAGCTCACCCCCGCAACCCAAGCGCGCCAGCGAGGCAGACAATATGCTTGAGCGCCGCGTCAATCTGGACGGACGGGCCGCAACCGCCGACGTGCCACGGATCACCGTCGGCGGCCTCCGCATGGCCGCGCTCGACCTGGAAGCCACCGCCGATTTCATGATCGAGGCCACCGATCCGCAAAATCGCATCGGCCGTCCGCTGTACCTGACCTCGGCCAATGGCGAGGTGCTGGCGCGCTGCTCGACCGAACCGCAGACCGAGCGCCTGTTCCGCGCCGCCGATTTGATCAATGCCGACGGCCAGCCGCTGGTCGCAGCCTCGAAACTGCAATCCTGGTTTCCGCTGCCCGAGCGCGTCGCGACCACGGACCTGTTCCACGTCGTCGCGCGCAAGGCCGAAGCGGTCGGCCGCACCTTCTACATGTTCGGCGCCAGCGAGGCCGAGAACGCCGCGGCGGTCGCCAACGTCCGCAATCTGTATCCGAACCTGAAGATCGTCGGGCACAGCCACGGCTATCTGCGCGGCGAAGCCCTGCGCGCGAAAGTCGAGGAGATCAACGCGCTCGCGCCCGATTATCTCTGGGTCGCGTTCGGCGTGCCCAACGAGCAGGCATTCGTCGAGGAATTCACGCCGCTGCTCACCAATGTTGGCGTTATCAAGACATCCGGCGGCTTATTCAACTTTTTGTCGGGCAGCCGGTCCCGCGCCCCGCAATGGATGCAGAAATTCGGACTCGAATGGGCCTGGCGCACATGGCTCGAACCACGCCGCCTGTTCTGGCGCTATTTGACCACCAACCCCCGCGCGCTCTATCTTCTCTTCAGCCGCAAACGGCCTTTCAATCGCTGAGAGAAGAGTAGCATACGACATGACCGATCGACCGACTGTCCTCGTCACAGGAGGCGCAGGCTATATTGGCTCGCATGCCTGCCGCGCACTGACCGCCGCCGGCTATCAGCCCGTCGTTTATGACAATCTCTCGACAGGTCACCGCAGCTTCGTCGCCGGTCCCCTCGTGACCGGCGATCTGCTCGACGGCGCGGCGCTGGCGCGCGCCTTCGCCGAGCACAAGGTCACAGCGGTGATGCATTTCGCGGCCGCCAGCCTCGTCGGCGAATCCATGACCGACCCGCAGAAATATTACATCAACAACGTGCAAGGCACGTTGTCGCTGTTGCAGGCGATGCGCAACGCCGGCTGCCATCGCATCGTGTTCTCCTCGACTGGCGCAGTCTACGGCAATGCCGATTCCAAGGAGCTGCCGGAAGACTTCCCCTGCGCGCCGATCAACCCCTACGGCGCATCGAAATGGATGATCGAGCGCATGCTCGCCGATTATCGCGCAGCCTACGGCGTCGGTGCCTTCTGCCTGCGCTATTTCAATGCCAGCGGCGCCGATCCCGCCGGCGGCATCGGTGAACTGCGCGACAACGAGACCCATCTCATTCCGCGCGCGATGATGGCGCTGCAGGGCCATGTCGACTTCGCCGTGTTCGGTGACGATTACGACACGCCCGACGGCACCGCGATCCGCGACTACATCCATGTCACGGACCTTGCCGCCGCGCACGTCGCCGCGCTGAAACTGCTGGAAACGGGACATGCCGGCGGCAGCTTCAACCTCGGCACCGGCGCGGGCTTCTCGGTGCGCCAGATCCTCGACGCCATCAGGCAGGAGACCGGGCGCGAGGTACCGCACACCGTCAAGCCGCGCCGCGCCGGCGACCCCACTTACCTGGTCGCCGATCCCTCCGCCGCGCGAAAAGTCCTGAACTTCGTGCCGCGTCATTCCGACCTGCCGACGGTGATCCGCACCGCCTGGGCGTGGCACCAGAAGGCCCATCCGCTTAAGGCTCGTTAAGCAACCGTAACATCCGCACCTTGCCTGCCGAGCCTCCAAACGGCTAAAATGGAGGTTCGCTGCCGCCGTTGGCGTATCGCCGACGGCCGCATTTTTGGGCATCACCGACGATGAGGTCGGGATGCATGGCTCCCGCCGGTTGCGCGAGCCGATTTTTCCGGGCGTCAGGACCACAATCGAATCTGCGTGACGGCCTGTCATCAGGCGCGGATTCGAAGGAGTATCGATCCAATGCATCAGGCTGCACGCCTGGAGTTCGAGCGCGTGATGGATGAGTTCGTCCGCTGGCATGTCGTGCCCGAGAACGAGCGCTCGCCCGCGCCTGCCTGGTGGTGGGGACCCGCCATGGCGGTGGTCGACGATCAGGAGCCCATGAGCAGCACATGGTGCGCCGAGCTCGGCCTGAACAAGGGTACGGGCTTTGCCGACGGCGCGCGCACGATTCTGGCGCTGTTCGTCGAGCAGACGTCGCTGACGGGGCCCCAGGATTTCCCGAGCATCGCGGAGGGCGCGGATCACGACGTCCGCGAGCTGCACCCGCAGCCGTCAGACGACAGCGCGTTTCAGCCGTAGCGCCGCAGCCGCGGTGGCAACCGGATCCGGCTCGGGCTGAAGCGGCGGTGCGACCGGCAGCACCATCGGCCGCAACAATTCGGCCATCTGCTTCGCCGGCAGCGGCTTCGAGATCAGGAAGCCCTGCATCTCGTCGCAGCCGTGGCTGCGCAGGAACGCCTCCTGCTCGGCGTTCTCGACGCCTTCGGCGACGACCGTCATGCCGAGCGCCTTGCCCATGCTGATGATCGCCTGCGCGATCGCCTGATCCTCCGAATCCTGCGGCAGGTCTCGCACGAAGGAGCGGTCGATCTTGATGGTGTCGATCGGGAAGTGCTTCATCAGCGACATCGACGAATAGCCGGTGCCGAAATCGTCGATCGCAAGGCGGATGCCGCGGCTCTGGATCGCGTCGAGCACCTTGAGCGCACGCCCGACATTGCGCATCATCATGCTCTCGGTGACCTCGAGCTGGAGCAGCACCGGCGACATGCCGGAGGCCGCCAGCGCCTCGTCGACATCCTGCAACAGATGCTCGTCGGCGAACTGCCGCGGCGACAGGTTCACCGCCATCGACAGCGGCAGCAGGCCGCGGCGTTGCCAGGCCATGGCCTGCGCGCAGGCCTCGTTCAGCACCCAGCGGCCGATCGGCACGATCAGCCCGGTTTCCTCCGCAAGCGGAATGAACTGTGCGGGCGAGACGCTGCCGAGATCGGGATGGGTCCAGCGCAGCAGAGCTTCCACGCCGGTGATCTGGCCGGTCTCCATGTCCACCTTGGGCTGGTAGTTCAGCGAGAACTGCTCGCGCTCCAGCGCCCGGCGCAGCGCGCTTTCCAGCGACAGCCGCTCAATGGACTGGGTCTTCACTTCCTTGGAGAAGAAGCGGCAGCCGTTCTTGCCGTCTTCCTTGGCGAGATACATCGCCATGTCGGCGTTCTTGGTCAGCGTCTGAGCGTCGGAGCCGTTGTCCGGGTACATCGCGATGCCAATCGAGGCCGTGGTGTGGCACTCGTGACCGGCGAGCTCCATGGGCTCGGAGAGCGCCGTAAGCAGCCCGGTCGCGATGCGCTGGACGTCGTCGATCTCGCCGCACTGGTCGAGGATGACCACGAACTCGTCGCCGCCGAGACGCGCCACCACGTCGCTGGCCCGCAGCGCCCCGCGCAAGCGGTTCGCCACTTCGAGCAGCAGCAGGTCACCCGCTTCGTGGCCCAGCGAATCGTTGATGACCTTGAAACGGTCGAGATCGATGAACAGCACCGCAAAACGGTGGTCGTGGCGCTGCGCGGTGTCGATCGCCGCACGCAGCAGCCCGTTGAAGGTCTCGCGGTTCGGCAGATCGGTCAGGCTGTCGTGCGAGGCGAGATACTCGATCCGCTCGTCCGCCTGGTTCTTCTCGTCGGCGCGATCGAAATTCTCCATCGCGAAGGAGACGTTGTCGGCGAGGCGCTGCAGCAGCTCGACGAACTCTTCCGTGAAGGTATTCGGCTCAGTCGACATGTAGATCATGACGCCGACGGCACGATCGTGCGCGATGAGCGGGAACGCCGCGCCCGACCGCGCGCCGTCGCCGCGCACGATGGCATGGAAGACACGGACGCGATCGTCGTTGAGGTAGTCGTTGCTGATGCAGGGCTGGCGGGTGCGGAACGCCGTGCCGCTCATGCCGCGCCCTTCGGGACGCTCGGGGTCGATGGAGAGGCGGATGTTGCGGGTGGTGTCCGCGGACGGTCCGGCCGCCGCCACGATCTCGAGCTGATCGCTGCCGTCCATGGCCAGCGCGATCGTCGTCGAGGTGAATTTCGCGCCGTTCGAGGCGGCGAGGCAGACGAGGTCGAACAGCTCGGCACGCGACTTGGCCCGCATGATCGCCTCGTTGGTGGCGCTCAGCGCCGCGAACATGCGCCTCAGGCGTTCCTTCTGCGCCTCGGTGCGCGCCTTTTCCTCGGCGCGGTCGAAATTGTCGAGCGCGAACGAGACGTTCTCGGCAAGCCGCCCCAGCAGTTGAATGAGATCCTGCGTGAACGCGCCCTCATCGCGCGAGAGGAACAGCAACACGCCGACAGCCTCGCCGCCGTTGCTGAGCAACGGGAAGCAGGCGCCTGATTTCGTCCCTTGCATGCGCGCGATCTGGTGCCAGTGCGCGGTGCGGATGTCGGTGAGGATCTCATTGGCGATGCAAGGCGCGCGCGTACGGAAGGAGGTGCCGGAGAGCCCGCGTCCCTCCGGGTCGTCGGCCGAGGTCGAGAAGCGCCATTCCTTGATCAGGCCGCAGCTCTCACCCTTGGTCATGGCGATGTCGAGATAGTGTCCCGTCGTATCCACCATGGCGATGGTCGCGGAGGAGAAGGTGCCGCCGAGCACCGCCGCCTCGCAGACCACCTCGAACAATTCGGCGCGGGTCTTCACCCGCATGATCGCCTCGTTGGTCGCGCTCAGCGCCTCGAGCATGCCCCTGAGACGATTGCGCTGCATCTCGGCCTTGGCCTTCGCCTCGGCGCGGTCGAAATTCTCCAGCGCGAAGGAGACGTTGGCCTGGAGCCTGCGCAGCAGCTCGACGAGTTCGGGCGTGAAGGCGCCGCACTCCGGCGAGTTGAACAGGAATACGCCCTCGACCCGGTCGCCGTTGAACAGCGGTAGCGCCGCGGAGGACGCGATGCCGTTGCGGCGGGCGCTGGCCTGCCATGGCGCGATGCGGTCGTCGGCGAGCACGTCGTTGCTGACGGCCGGCCGGCGCGTGCGGAATGCGGTGCCAGTCAGCCCGCGTCCTTCCGCCACCTGCTCGGAGATCGAGAACTTGAAGTTGCGAACCTGGTCGGCATTCGGTCCGTAGCTGGCGACCACGCGCAGCAGCTCGGCGCGCTGGTCGACCAGCGCGATGCTGGCGGAGGTGAACTTGGCTCCTTTGGCCGTCGCCTCGCAGACGAGGTCGAACAGCTCGGACCGCGACCGTGCGCGCAGGATGGCCTCGTTGGTGGCACTGAGCGCCGCATACATGCGCGCCAGGCGCTCTTCTTCCGCCGCGATCCTGGCCTTCTCGGCCTCGCGGCCGAAATTCTCGATCGCGAACGAGACGTTCTCCGCCATGCGCAGCAGCAGCGCGACGATCTCCTCGTCCTTGGCCCAGGAGCGGCTGATGAAGAACAGCAGCACGCCGACGCTTTCGCCGCGCTTGATCAGCGGCGCGACCACGCAGGCGGCGACGCCGGTGTTGACGTTGGCCTGCTCCCACGGCGAGCCCTTGGTGCGGCTGGCGAGATCGTCCTCGACGACGGCTTTCTGCGTCCGGAACACCTCGCCGGAGATGCCCTTGCCGAAGGGATTTTCCGGGTCGACCGAATAGCGCGCCTGGGTGACGAGCTCGAGGTTCTGCCCGGTGGCCGCGACAGGCTTCATCCAGTGCGAATCCGGCTCGCGCAGCAGCACGATGGTCGCGAGCGACTTGCCGCTATGCACGGAGGCGTCACAGACGAGCTGGTACAGCTCCAGCTCGGTCTTGGCCCGCAGGATCGCTTCGTTGGTGGCGCTGATGGCACCGAACATGCGGTTGAGCCGCCGTGTCGCCCGTTCGCTGATCTGCTGCGCGGTCTCGCGCGCGAAATTGTCCAGCGCGTAGGAAATGTTGGCCGACATGCGCTCGAACAGCGACACCATCTGCTCGTTCAGCGAGTTGGCCTCGCTGCGCGTCACGTACAGCACGCCGACGCTCTTGCCGTTGCAGAGCAGCGGCAACGCCGCCGCCGCACCGATATGCGCCTTGGCGGCCCCCTTACGCCACGCCAGCGAGCGCGGATCGTTCAGATAATCGTTGCTGATGCACAGCTTCTGATCGCGAAATGCCTCGCCGCCGACGCCCAATCCTTCCGGTGTGCCGGCGTCGGTCGTGATCACGAGCGAGCTCAGCCGCGGGATATCGTCGCCGCAGCCGGCCGCAAAGCGCAGCCGCCGACCATCGGGGCCCACCAGGAACACGGCCACGGCCAGAAAGTCCCCGCTCGAAAAGCCGGCGTCGCAGACCTTCTGGTACAGCTCGTCCGGCGATCTCGCATAGAGGATCGCTTCATTGATGGCGCTCAGCGCCGCAAAGGTGCGCGCGAGTGTCGTCGGCACGATCTCAGCTCCCGGGCATTTCTGCCTATTTCTCCCGGTACCTTTATGAGCGGCGATCGCCTAAGTGGTGGTTATTCCGCCGGGCAAACCGTCGATCAAAGTGAACGAGCTGCGAACAAGCGGCGCTAAACTCTCGAAAATACCGCCGTGCGGGGCAAATCTTCGACCAAAGGCGTGTTCCGTCACGAATTTGCAGCCCTGTATTGGTTTACAGGAGATTGATATCGCTCTGGCGCTTTGAGACGATGGCCCCCAACAACAGCCCGATAAGGGCACCACGTCGGGGAAACGCCATGCCGCTCGTCAGGGCCGACCGCCTCACGCGCATCAGCGCCGCGCTGCTCCAGGCGGCCGGGGCTTCCGAGGAAGAGGCCGACGCCGTCGCGACCGGCTGCGTCAACGCCAATCTCGCCGGCCACGATTCCCACGGCGTGATCGCCGTTCCCACCTATATCGACCGCATCAAGGCGGGGCACATCGTTCCCGGCGCCAAGTGGACCATCGTCCAGGAATCGCCGACCACGACCGTGATCGACGGCCATTGGGGGTTTGGCTTTCACGTCAACGCCAAGGCGATGGCGCTGACCATCGAGAAGGCGAAGACGGCGAACGTCGCCGCCTGCACCGTGTTCCGGCAAAGTCATGTCGGCCGCCTCGCCGCCTATCCCTTGATGGCGATGCGCGAAGACATGATCGGGATTGCGGCGGCGGACTCCGGCCGCTCGCCGAAGCACGTGGCCCCGTTCGGCGGCAAGGAAGCGCGGCTCGGCACCAACCCGATCTCGATCGCGGTGCCGTCCGATCTCGATACGCCGTTCTATCTGGACATGGCGACGTCGGCGGTTGCGGCCGGCAAGATCCAGCTCGCGGTCGCGCGCGGCGACGAGATCCCGACCGGATGGATCATCGATGCGGAGGGACGGCACACCACCGACCCGACCCAATACCGCAAGGGCGGCGCGCTGCTGCCGCTCGGCGGCACCGAGGGCTACAAGGGCAGCGGCCTCGCCGCCATGGTGGAGGTGCTGTGCGGCCTGCTCACCGGGCTCGGCTTCGGCGTCGAGCCGACGGGGCGGCACAATGACGGCTGCTTCATGGCCGTATTCAACGTCGCCGCATTCCGGCCGCTCACCGAATTCAAGCGCGAGGTCGCCGAGTTCGCGCAGTACCTGAAATCGACGCCGCCCTCCGAGGGCAGCAAGGGCGTCTACTATCCGGGCGAGATCGAGGGCGTGCGCGAGCAGCAGCGGCTGCGCGACGGCATCGAGATCGAGGATGCGACCTGGGACAAGCTGCGCACGCTGGCGCGCGAGTATCGGCTCGACACGGTCCTTGGCCTCGCCTGACACTATCAGGAGAACAGCAGCATGAATCGGCAGATGGTACTGGTCGGCTTCCTCCAGGCGCAGAACTGCACGAACTTGCCGAGCTCGTGGCGGCATCCGGACTCGCGCTCGGACTCGATGTCGGCGGACTATTACCAGGAGATCGCAAAAATCCTCGAAGCCGGCAGATTCCACATGGCCTTCTTCGACGATCGCCTGGCGATGCCGGACCGCTACGGCAACGATCACGCCCACACCGTCGAATACGGCATCCGCTGCGTGAAGATGGACCCGCTGATCGTGCTGACCACGATGGGCATGGTCACCGAGAGGCTCGGCCTTGGCGCAACCTGCTCGACCACCTACTACGAACCCTTCGACGTCGCCCGCCGCTTTGCAACGCTCGACCTGATGTCGGGCGGACGCGCGGGGTGGAACGTCGTCACCTCGCTCAACGACGGCGAGGCGCTCAACATGGGGCGCGACTCCCATCCCGAACATGATTCCCGCTACGACCGCGCCGACGAATTCATGGAGGTCGTGCTCGGCCATTGGGACACCTGGGAGGACGGCGCGCTGATCATGGACAAGGAGAGCGGCCGCTTTGCCGATCCCACCAAGGTGAAGCGGCTCGATCACAAAGGGCCGGCCTTCAAGTCCCGCGGCCCGTTCACCGTGCCGCGGTCGCAGCAGGGTCATCCCGTGATCATCCAGGCCGGCGCCTCCGGCCGCGGCCAGCGCTTTGCGGGCCGCTGGGGCGAGGTGATCTTCACCGCCGCGCGCAACCTCGCCGCCGCCAAGGAAGGCTATGCGGCCGTGCGCAACGAGGCCGCGAAGGCCGGCCGCGATCCCGACCAGATGCTTCTCTGCAATTTGACGACACCGGTCTGCGCCGCGACCAAGGCCGAAGCCGAGGACAAGATGGCGCTGATCAACAAGCTGCCTCTTGAGATCGACGCACTGTCGCTGCTCGCCGAAGCGCTCAATTACGACTTCGCCTCCAAGGATCTCGACGAGCCGCTGACGACGGAAGACTTGAAGAGCATGCAGGGCATTTTGGGAATCCGCGACGGCGTGCTGAAGACATCAGGCAAGAGCAATCCGAGTGCGCGCGACTTCGTCACCTTCTCCGGCCGTGGCCGGGTGCATGACGCCATGGTCGGCGGCCCCAGGGAGATCGCGGACAAGTTAGAGGAAATGTTCGTCGAGCGCGGCTGCGACGGCTTCGTTATCGCCGCGACCTATGTGCCCGGCTCCTACGCCGATTTCGTGCAGCATGTCGTGCCGGAGCTACAGCGGCGCGGACTGTTCCAGAAGGACTATCGCGGCAAGACGCTGCGCGAAAATCTCGGGCTGAAGCGACCGGCCGCCGGCGCCTGGAAGGTGCAGCCGCGCGATGCCGCGGAATAACGGGAGGATCCAACATGCGCTGGCTGAAATTCACCGCCGCGGACAAGACCTCCTGGGGGATCGTCGAGGGCGATCAGGTCATCGCGATCGACGGCGACCCATTCGGCGAATGGCAGCGCACCTCGCGCACGCATCCGCTCGGTGACGTCAAGATCGAGCTGCCGCTGATCCCGCGCACCTTCTATTGCGTCGGCCTGAACTATCTGAAGCACCTGAAGGAAGCCGCCGACAAGCGCGGCGAGGTGCCGGCCGTGCCCGACCGCCCCGAGATCGGCTATCGCGCGCAGAACGCGCTGATCGCGCATGACGAGGAGGTCGTGATCCCGTCCCTGGCGACGGACAAGATCCATTATGAAGGCGAGCTCGTCGTCGTCATCGGCAAGAAGGTGAAGCACCTCACCAAAGAGAACGCGATGAACTGCGTGTTCGGCTACACCATCGGCAACGACGTCAGCGAGCGCAGCTGGCAGAAGGCGGACCGCAGCCTGTGGCGCTCGAAGAACGCCGACACGTTCAAGCCGATGGGCCCGTGGATCGAGACCGAAGCCAATCTTGCGAAGATGCAGACGATCGTCCGGGTCAACGGCAAGGAGACCAACCGCTTCTACACCAACGACATGATCTTCGGCGTGGTGCCGTTCCTGATCGAACTGACGAAATACTTCACGCTATGGCCCGGCGACGTGATCTGGATGGGCACCGATGGCGCCTCGCCCGACATCACGCACGGCGACGTCGTGGAGATCGAGATCACGGGCGTCGGCACGCTGCGCAACAGATTTGTGCGGGAGCAGCGGTAGATCAGCTGGTGCCGCCTGAGCGGCCCTTCACATGATCGATAAAGGCCCGCAACTTCGGCATGATTTGTCGGTGACCGGGATAGTACAGGAACACGCCTGGTGTCATCGGCGCGAATTGCTCCAGGACGGGAACGAGCTTTCCCGCCGCCATGGCACCCGTGGCCAGCGGTGCGGGCACCTGCGCAAGACCCACGCCTTCGACGGCGGCTCCGAGCATCGTGGGAAAATCGTTGGCGATGAAAGGTCCCGAAACCACGATCTCGATCGAACGACCGTTGTCGTCGAGCGACCATGACGCGAGCGCACCGTTCGATCGTCGCAATCTCAGGCACGCGTGCTCACGCAGATCGTCCGGCCGCTCGGGCCGACCGCGGCGGGCGAGGTAAGCCGGGCTGCCGAGGATAATGAGCGGCAGCGGATTCGTCAGGCGCACCGCGACCATGTCGGGGGCGATGAACTGGCCCAACCTGATGCCGGCGTCAAAGCCTTCGGCTGCGAGGTCGACCAGCTCTTCGCTCGCGGCAAGCTCCACCTCAATCTCGGGAAATTCCCGGCAGAACGACGCGATCAACGGCTCCAGCAGGATCGGGACGACGGAGCGCGGTACGGTGAGACGCAGGAGCCCGGCCGGTCGCTGTCCGAGCTCGCGCGCCGCACCGCTGGCGGCGACGAGCTCCTCAAAGGCGGGTCTGGCGCGCGCAAGGAATCTTTCGCCGGCTTCGGTCAAACCGACACTGCGGGTGGTGCGGATGAAGAGCGCGGCGCCAACGCGCGCCTCGAGCGCGCGTATCGCCTGACTGATGGCCGACGGCGTGACCCCGAGTTCAGCGGACGCTCGGCGGAAACTGCGATGTTGGGCGACACTCAGGAACGCCTCCACGCCGTCCAATGCACCGTGCCTGACTGTGAAGTTCTGCTTCATAGCCCGTCAACATTATCGCGAATAGTGCTGCGCGGAAAGAGCTCCTAAATCCGAACTGGAATTGAGCCGCACCCACGCGCGCATCGTCATTTGCAGCACCACGGCTGTCGCCGTGACCGGAGACGTGACGTCGATGAACACAATCCGCAGCGTCGTTTTGGCACTTTCCCTCATCCTGACAGGAGCTACTTCCATGACCGATCCTTCACGTGCCCAATCACAGACCGCATCGCCGACAACCGCGGTCTTGGTCATCCTGACCGTCAAGCCGGGCATCACCCGCGAACAGGTGATGGCCGTCATGCCCGACGAAGTCAGGCAGACCGTTCAGCTCTACCTCAATGGGATGGTTCGAGAATGGTATTCGCGGTCCGACGGTCGCGGAGCCGTATTCCTTCTGAACGTCAAAGACGTTGCCGAGGGACACGCGATCATGGATGGCTTGCCGCTCGCCAAGCAAGACCTTGTCGACCACGAATACGTCGCAGTCGGTCCGCTGATGCCGCTCGGTCTGCTGATGGCAAAACCCTGAGCGTCCGCCGGCGCCGGACCGACCGGCTTCGACTGCACCCGGCCGGACAGGCCACCACAAGGGAATCCGAACGTGCCGCAAAGCTTCAACCTTCCATTCGTGCTCAGCGTCGCCGGCGCTTTCCTGACAAGCGCGGTGGTGGCTTCGATCTACGTCTGGCCGGCACTCCGCGCCATGCCGCGCTACGAGGCCCTGAGACTTCTCGCGGCCTTCCACGCGTTCAGGTTCTTCGGCATGAATTTCATGGTGGCGGGATTCGTATCGGCGGAGTTGAGCCCGAATTTCGCAGCCGAGGTCGGATGGGGAGATCTGATTGCCGCCACTCTCGCCCTCATTTCGATGGCAGCACTCTCGTGGCGATGGTCGTTCGCCGTTCCGGTGGTCTGGGCATTCAACGTCTGGGGCACGCTGGACCTTCTCAACGCCTACTATATGGGCGTGACGAAAATCCAGGACCCCGGCCTGTTCGGCGCCGGTATTTACGTTCCAGCCCTCTACGTGCCGCTGCTGCTCGTCAGCCATGTTCTCGTCTTCATGATTCTGCTGAGGACCGGATCAGAAGAGAAAGCGGCCTGATCTGGCCGCTGGTCGCGATCTCCTGCGTCCGCCACAACCGATCTCTTTCGAAGGAACGCCGATGAACAGCGACGCTGCTTCCGTTGCCGCCCCGACCCAGCCTCCCATTCGGCTCGGCTTGATGTGGACCGTCCTGTTCACGATCCTGTGGACCTGGCTGATCTACTCGGTCCCCGCACTTCCGGAGAGCGGTTTTCCCGCCCTCGGCGTTCGGCTGCTGGCCCATGGGCTCATTGCGCTCGGCCTGTGGCTCGGGGTCGAAAACACCGCGTTGACGCCGGAGCAACGCCGGGCGACCTGGCTGGTCGTCATGGTCCCCTTCACGCTTTGGGCTGCCCTCGCCTGGACGGCAGCCATCAATGGTGCATTCCGCGCGGGTGCATCCTCCTTGCCGCTGCTTCCCATGGCGATCCTGCTGCCCGTGATCGTCGGCGCCCCGGCACTGATGCTATCGAAGCGGGTGGGACAATTGCTCGATGCAATGCCGACGACGTGGCTCATTGCCCTTCAGGTCTATCGCATCTTTGGCAGTCAATGGCTCGCTTACTGGCTGCGAGGGGCGCTCCCGGGCTTGTGGGCATTGCCGGCAGGAGCAGGCGACGTGCTGACCGGACTGTTCGCCGTGCCGGCGGCGCTCGCCTTGGCAGCCGGGACGACTGAGGGGCGGAAAGGTGCGATCGTCTGGAATATCTTCGGCCTCGCAGACTTCGCAGTCGCGATTCTCCTGGGAATGGCGATGTCACCTGGCCCGCTCCAGTTGATCGTTCTCGATGGCCCGGGCATGGCGGTAGACACCTTTCCGAACGTGCTGACCCCTGCCTTCGTTGTGCCAAGCTCGATCCTGCTGCACGCACTGTCGCTCCGCCAACTGTGCCGGCACAGCCGGGCGAAGACAGTGTGAGTCCTATCGTTGTCTCAAAACGGCAGCGCCACGCCGGTTTTGATCTCCTTCAGCACCACGTTGCTGCGGACGTAGCGGATGCCGGGAATGCGGAACATGAACTCGTCGAGGAAGCGGTTATAGGCGGCCATGTCCTGCACGACGACGCGCAAATGATAGTCAGCATCGCCCGTGGTCGCGAAACATTCCAGCACCTCGCGGCGCGTTGTGACCCTGGCCACGAATTCGTCGACGAATTTCGCATCATGCCGCTCCAGCGAGACGTGGAGAATGGCCGACATCGTAAATCCCGCCTGCTCGCGCGCGACCAGCGCCGCATAGCCCTGGATGACGCCGCTCTCCTCCAGCGCCCGCACCCGGCGCCAGCAGGCCGAGGTGGACATGCCGACCTCGTCGGCGAGTTGCTGGTTGGTGGCGCGCCCATCCTTCTGCAGATGGGCGAGTATTCGGATGTCCTGTTCTTCGATCATGGCGACCTCTCAAGTCGGGAACATCTACCAGATTTGATGGAACTGCGCAAAATTCTACCGAATTTGTGATCTATGCGGGATAAATAGGTAAGACCTACCAGCCTTCCAGGCATAACCTTCCATCATCAGGGGGATGCCGCGAGGTCCGCCATGGACGCCATTCCGTCACTCGACAGTTACGATCTCTCCGACCGCTACGATCGCGAGGAAGGCCGCGTCTTCCTCACGGGCACGCAGGCCATCGTCCGCATCGCGCTCGATCAGGCGAGGCGAGACCGCGCGAACGGCCTCAACACCGCCGGCTTCATCTCCGGCTATCGCGGCTCGCCGCTCGGCGGCGTCGATCTCGAACTGTGGCGCATCCAGGAACGGCTCAAGCGAGACCGCATCGAATTCCTCCCGGCCGTGAACGAGGATCTCGCGGCGACTGCCGTGCTCGGCTCGCAGCAGGTCGAAACGCAAGCAGACCGTGAGGTCGATGGCGTGTTCGGGCTCTGGTATGGCAAGGGCCCCGGCGTCGATCGCTCCGGCGACGCGCTCAAGCACGGCAACGCCTACGGCTCCTCGCCGCACGGCGGCGTGCTGGTGGTCGCCGGCGACGACCATGGCTGCGTCTCCTCGTCGATGCCGCACCAGTCCGATGTCGCCTTCATGAGCTGGTTCATGCCGACGCTGCACCCGGCCGATGTCGGCGAATATCTGGCGTTCGGCGAATATGGCTACGCGCTGAGCCGCTTCTCCGGCATGTGGGTCGGTTTCAAGGCGATCTCGGAGATCGTGGAATCAGGCGCATCCGTCGCGCTGCGCCCGCCGCGCCTCTTCCGCACGCCGGACTTCACGCCGCCGCCCGGCGGCCTGCACTATCGCTGGCCCGACCTGCCGGGCCCGCAGATCGAGGAGCGGCTGGAGGCGAAGAAGCACGCGGTCTATGCCTTCGCCAAGGCCAACCCGATCGATCGCCACATCTACGACATCCCCGGCGCCACCTACGGCATCGTCACGACCGGCAAGGCCCATCTCGATCTGATGGAAGCGCTGCGGCTGATGGGCCTCGATGAAGCCGCCTGCCGCAGCATCGGCATCGACGTCTACAAGGTCGGCATGGTCTGGCCGCTGGCCTTGCACGACGCCATGGATTTCGTGAAGGGCAAGCGCGAGATCCTCGTGGTCGAGGAGAAGCGCGGCATCATCGAGAGCCAGTTCAAGGAATATTTTTACGACTATCCCGGCAGCAAGCCCGAACGCATGGTCGGCAAGCATGACGAGCGAGGAGCACGGCTGATCTCCTGGATCGGCGAGTTGTCGCCGCGCGCGCTCGCGAGCGTGCTCGCGCGGCGGCTCGATCCGATGTTTCCGGGCCTCAATCTCGCCGCCCGCGCCGCCGCCTTGATGCCGGAGGCCGCGCGCACGATCAACGTCAGCGGCGCAACGCGCACGCCCTATTTCTGTTCGGGATGCCCGCATAACACATCGACGAAAGTGCCCGAGGGATCGAAGGCGCTGGCCGGCATCGGCTGCCACTTCATGGCGAGCTGGATGGACCGCGAGACCTCGTCGCTGATCCAGATGGGCGGCGAAGGCGTGAACTGGGCGGCTTCATCACGCTTCACCGGCCACAAGCACGTGTTCCAGAACCTCGGCGAAGGCACCTATTATCACTCGGGCTCGATGGCGATCCGGCAGGCGATCGCCGCCAAGGCCAACATCACCTACAAGATCCTGTTCAACGACGCCGTCGCGATGACCGGCGGCCAGCCGGTCGACGGTCCGGTCAGCGTGCATGCCATCGCGCACAGCGTCCGCGCCGAAGGCGTTGAGCGCATCGCGCTGGTGTCGGACGATGCCGGGCATTTCGACCCGGCGGACCTGCCCAGCGGCGTGACCATTCATCCCCGCGAGGAGATGGACGCCGTGCAGCGCGAACTCCGTGACGTCTCCGGCGTGTCCGTCCTGATCTACCAGCAGACCTGCGCCACCGAGAAGCGGCGGCGTCGCAAGCGCGGGCAGATGGCCGATCCAAAACGCTTCGCCTACATCAACGACCTCGTCTGCGAAGGCTGCGGCGACTGCTCGGTCGAATCCAACTGCCTCAGCGTCGAGCCGAAGGAGACGCCATTCGGCCGCAAGCGGCAGATCAATCTGTCGGCCTGCAACAAGGATTTTTCCTGCCTCAACGGTTTCTGCCCGAGTTTTGTGACCGTCGAAGGCGCGACGCGGCGGAAGAAGAGCGCGAGCCAGATCGACGCGGCCGGCCGCGCCGCCACGCTTGCTTTGCCCGCCCCCGCCACACTTGACCGGCCCTACGACCTGCTGGTGACCGGCGTCGGCGGCACCGGCGTGATCACGGTCGGCGCGCTGATCGGCATGGCCGCGCATCTGGAACGTCGCGGCGTCTCGGTGCTGGACTTCACCGGCTTTGCGCAGAAGTTCGGCCCGGTGCTGAGCTATATCCGCCTCGCCGCCTCACCGGAAGCGCTGCATCAGGCCCGCATCGACCAGGGCGCGGCCGATGCGCTGATCGGCTGCGATCTCGTCGTCAGCTCCTCGCCAAAGGCGTCCGGCACCTATCGCCGCGGCACGCGCGCCGCCGTCAACACCGCGGAGATGCCGACCGGCGACGTCGTCCGCTTCCGCGACGCCGATCTCGCCTCGCCTGCCCGCCTGCGCGCGATCCGGCAGGTCGTCGGCGACGGCAATCTCGACACCATCAACGCCAACGCTCTGGCCGAGCGGCTGCTCGGCGATGCCGTCTACGCCAACATCATCATGCTGGGCTTTGCCTGGCAGCACGGCCTTATCCCCGTCTCGCTGCCGGCGCTGCTGCGCGCGATCGAGCTGAACGGCGTCGCGGTCGACCGCAACAAGCAGGCCTTTGCCTGGGGCCGGATCGCCGCGGTCGATCCGGACTTTCTGCCGGAGGCGGGCGATGCAGCCAAAGCCGAGACACTCGACCAGCTCATTGCCCGGCGCGCCGATTTCCTCACGGCCTATCAGAACGAGGCCTATGCGGCGCGCTACCAAGCGATCATCGCAAGAGTCCGCAATGCCGAAACCGGCCTGAACAGCGAGGTGCTGACCGAGGCGGTCGCCCGCGCACTGTTCAAGCTGATGGCCTACAAGGACGAGTACGAGGTGGCGCGGCTGCACATGCAAAGCGGCTTCCTCGACGAGTTGAAGCGCGAGTTCGAGGACGGTTTTAGCGTCCAGTACCATCTTGCCCCACCGTTCCTGTCGTCCAAACGCGACGCCCGCGGCCGCCCGCGCAAGCGTGCCTTCGGCCAGTGGATCCAGACGCCGCTCGCCGTGCTCTCGCGATTGAAGGGATTACGCGGGACGCCGTTCGATCCGTTCGGCTACACCGCGGAACGGCGCGCCGAGCGGGAGCTGATCGCCTGGTATGAAGGCCTGATCGAACGCGTGCTCGGCAAGCTGGACACGCCGCATCTGTCCGATCTCGTCGCGATCGCCAAAGGCCCGATGGACATCCGCGGCTACGGACCGGTGAAGGACGCCGCGATCGTGAAGGTGAAGGCCGAGATCGAACGGCAATTTGCTGAACTCGACACACCCTCGCCGGCGAGGATGCACGCCACCGGTTGACGCGGCACCGGCGAGGCTTCAGCCTCTGAACCCGAGGGGCGCCCTGCTGGCCCCCTGCGATCGGGTGACGCATCATGGATTTCGACCAGTTGACACTGACCGAGGCCGCGGCCGCCCTCGGCGCCGGGACAATTCACGAGCACCGCGCTCACCCGGGAGGCCCTGGCTTGCGCCAAGGCCAACGCCGAGCTCAATGCCTTCGTCACGCTGGACGAAGCAGGTGCCTTGAAAGCCGCCGCGGCGTTCGACGCGACGGGTGATAAGGCAAAACCGCTCGGCGGCGTGCCCATCGTGATCAAGGACAATATCGAGGTCGCCGAAGCATGGCCCGCAACCGTGCTTTCGAACCTAAAGCGCGGTGAGATTTGGATGAATCGTCATCACGCTTTAGGTTGTTGTTGGCGCATGATCCTTCCGGAAAACCGCTTCGCACTTTTCCGGATCATGTTTTAGCCGGCGGGACAGGATGACGATCGCGGCCCCGATCCCGGTATTTCGATCGGCGTGGGCGCACCTTCCTTGTCGCCGTCGAACACGATCAGGACGCGCAGTCCGGTTGACGTCTTGTCCAGCGGCAGGAGCCCCTCCGGCTTTCGCTTTGGGTCAAACGGCAATTCCTTCAACAGCTCGACCGAGTCAGATGCACCGTCCCACGCGAAAACGGCGTAGGCCCCGGGCCCGTCCGCGACCGGACCTGCCAGGACGAGAATACGCTCGCCAAATGGCGCGAGATCGCGCACGCCACGCCCGTCGCCGAGCGAAAGCCGGTGCAGGCGATGGTCCGAACTTTTTCCGTTGCCAAACAGGTTAGCCACCTCGACCGACAGAACGAGGGCGCAGTTGCCGTTCAGCACGGGGCCCCGGAATCCCGCGAGCAGCGTCCGATCGTCCTTGATCGCCACGCCTTCGATCGTCAGGCCGTTGGTCTCCAGCCGCAGATCCATGAAGGGGAGAAGGGCAGGCTCGCTCGCAATGACGTCCCTCAGTCTCGGCGTAGGCTGAATGTCCGACGCATTGCCGTCTTCGCCGGTCGTGCGGAACCGGACGATCTGGCTGCTTGCGGCGATCTTCGCCTGAATCTTGGCAGCATCTGTCTTGGGATTCAGCTTGTGATCCTTGTCCCGCGGATGCCCATGCGAGCCGATGACGTAATAGAAGCCGTTGGAGAAGGCCACGCCTTCCCCATCAAGCTCGAGCGCCTTGTCCTTGAATGTGTTCTTGATCAGATTGACCGAACTGCCGGCAATGAGCTTGCCGTCGGTCAGTTGGACGAATTGGGCATCCTGGATGTTGTCGTCGATGACCAGGCACGAACGGGGGAAGCCGTCCGGCTTGGTGCAGGCGATGCCGCTGACATCCTCGGACTTGTCTCCGTCCTTGCCGAGCAGCTTGTTCTTGACCGGCCACGCGTCGTCGGCAGCGCCGCGACCAGGCTCCGCGATGCCGGCCGCTACGAGGCCGAGGAGCAAAGCTGCAATCCACCCCGTTCTCGCGATGGTCATCGGCGCCTCCTTCGGTCAGCGGCGGTCGGTCGAATATCGTCAGATCATCCAGCTTGCACCGCAATGGTCGCCGCCAATGCCTTGCGGAGCTCTGTGGCAATCGAGCGCTGCCGGCGCACCGTCTTTCGATGTGACTGGAAGCGAAGGACCGGAAAGCGGGCTCGAATGAAACGTCGCGTCGAACAAACAGGATTGAGCCGCACCGCAGCGGCCTCAAATGTCTATATCTTAGGTTGTATTTTTCCAGATACCCCGGCGATGTCAACTCATAACTTTCCGGCTGCCGTACACCTGCGACATAACGACCTCACGAATACGGGTTGATCAACTTCTGCTGCTCGGCGCTGTGATGCACGAGCAAGTCGATGAAGGTCCTGACCTTCGCCGACAGATGATGGCGGTGCGGATAGACCGCGTTCATGGACAGCTCAACCGTCCGATATTCCGGCAACAGGCGCACGAGACGGCCGGCCTCGAGGTCGTCCTGAATGAGAAACCCCGCCAAGAGGCAGACGGCAGCGCCCCCCAGCGCGACCTTCCGCAGCGCCTCGCCGCTGTTGGTGACGAAGCTGCCGGAGACGCGCACGGACGCCGGCGCGCCTTTGCGATCGAGAAAGCGCCATTCATCGCCAAACGGATAGTTCAGGTGACGACCGCAATTATGCGTGGTGAGCTCGTCGAGCTTCTGCACCCGGCCATGCTTCTCGAGATAATCGTGGGAACAGCACAGCACGTGACGCCAGGTGGCGAGGCTCCGCACGATCAGGCTCGAATCCGGCGGCGGGGTCATGCGCAGGGCAACGTCATAACCTTCCTCGATGAGATCGACATCGGCCTCGCCCATGCGCAGATCGATCTTGAGCTCCGGATAGGCCGACAGGAGGTTTGCGACCACCGGCGTCACGAACGGCACCATATGGGTGGCGACGTGAATGCGCAGCGTGCCGCGAGGCACCGACTGCAATTCGCCCGCGATGTCGTCGGCCTGTTCGATATCGGCGAGGATCTGGACGCAGCGGTCGTAATAGGCCTTGCCGATCTCGGTGAGGTTGACCTTGCGCGTGGTGCGGTGAAGCAGCCTCACCCCGAGCCGGTCTTCCAGGGCCTGGACGTGATTGCTCACCATGGTGGTCGACATGTTGAGCTTGCGGGCTGCTGCGGAGAAGCCGCCGGTCTCGACCACCCGGCTGAACACTTCGAGGCTGGTCAATCGATCCATGGCCGCGTGATTATCCACTTCTGATCGACAATCGCAGGAAATTCGCCCCGGATCATCCGTTCGCACACCTAGCTCGTCTCGTCTGCAGCTTCGCCTGCAAGAGGACGCGCGCATCAGCAGCAATCGCGCGAGAGAGGCGGCAATCGCTCTGGGGCAGTCGCGGCCCTGGCCCGGTAGACCATGAGAACCAGGCAGCGGCTCCGATTATCCACCTCTAATGGATAATCCTTCCAGAATTTAGCCAATTATCAGCGGAGCCGGCAAGACCGATAGTCTCAGCGAGCCGACAGGAGATCGCAATGTCCGAGATGCCCCGCACCGAGACCTTCCAGCAAGCAACTGAAATCACTCGCGATTACGCCAAAGCACCGCCGGCTGTCCCGGCCCGGAACATGGTCCGGCGCGCAGCCTTGGTGCTCGCCCTCCTCGCAGGCACGGCAACCATGGTCTACTACGGACACGATTACTGGACCTACGGCCGCTATCTCGAGACCACGGACGACGCCTATGTGAAGGCGGACTCCACGATCATCGCGCCAAAAGTCTCCGGCTACATCGCCAAGGTGCTGGTCGGCGACAACGCGAAGGTCAGGGCTGGCCAGCTCCTCGCAAAGATCGACGACCGCGACTTCAAGGCGGCGCTCGACCAAGCCCGAGCCGACGTCGCCGCTGGCGAAGCCTCGGTGCGCAACATCGATGCTCAGCTCGAGCTGCAGCAGCCGGTCATTGAACAGAGCACCGCCGACGTTGCGGCTGCGGATGCCAATCTGAAATTCGCGCAGGAGGAGCGCGCCCGCTACGACGACCTCATGAAGTCGGGCTCCGGCACGATCCAGCGCGCACAGCAGACCGACGCGGCGCTGCGCGCCAGCAACGCGCAATTGCAGCACGCGAAATCGGGCCTCGTGGCGGCGCAGCGCAAGGTCGACGTGCTCACCACCCAGCGCGCCCAGGCCACGGCCCAGCTCGAACGCGCCCGCGCGGTCGCGCAGCAGGCGGCGTTGAACCTGTCCTATACCGAGATCACCGCGCCGGTGGACGGCACCGTCGGCGCCCGCAGCTTGCGCGTCGGCCAGTATGTGCAGGCCGGCACGCAGTTGATGGCGGTGGTGCCGCTCGATGCAGTTTATGTCGTCGCGAACTTCAAGGAGACGCAGCTGACGCATGTGCGGCCAGGCCAGCCGGTCGAGCTCCACGTCGACAGTTTTCGTAATCGCACGCTGCACGGCCACGTCGACAGTCTTTCGCCGGCCAGCGGACTCGAATTCGCACTGCTGCCGCCCGACAATGCCACCGGCAATTTCACCAAGATCGTGCAGCGCGTGCCGGTAAAGATCGTGCTCGACGATCACAGCCTCACCGGCCTGCTGCGGCCCGGCATGTCGGCGGTGCCGACCGTCGACACCAAGGCGACGGTGCTGGCCGAACGCGAGACGGCCAAGCGCCTCGCCGACAACGCGACGCGGCCGAACGGCAGTTGAAGGCAGGAAGGCTCCGAAGGGATTGTCAAATCCTGGCGGATGATCCTTCCAGAACTTCCTCGATTATCGAAACCACCCGCCTGACGCATCCTGTCTCCGTACCCGAGACGAGGCTTCCATGAGTACGCTCCAACCGACCGTCAACGCTGCGTCCACCGCCACCATCTCCCCCCCTGTTGCGCCAACGACGCCGGCGGTTTCTGCAAAAACCTGGATCGCGGTGATCGGCGCCACGCTCGGCGCGTTCATGGCCGTACTGAACATCCAGATCGTCAACGCCTCGCTCGCCGACATCCAGGGCGCGATCGGCGCCGGCATCGACGACGGCGGCTGGATCTCGACCTCCTATCTGATCGCCGAGATCGTGGTGATTCCGCTGTCCGGCTGGCTCGCGCAGGTGTTCTCGATCCGCATCTATCTGCTCACCAATGCAGTCCTGTTCCTGCTTCTGTCGGCCGCCTGCGCGCTGGCGCAGGACCTGCCGCAGATGATCGTGCTGCGCGCGGTGCAGGGATTTACCGGCGGCGTGCTGATCCCGATGGCCTTCACGCTGATCATCACGCTGCTGCCGCGCGCAAAGCAGCCGGTCGGACTTGCGCTGTTCGCGTTGTCGGCGACGTTCGCGCCGGCGATCGGCCCCACCATCGGCGGCTATCTCACCGAGAATTTCGGCTGGCAGTACATCTTCTATGTCAACCTCGTGCCCGGCGCGATCATGGTCGGCATGCTCTGGTACGCGCTCGAGGCAAAGCCCATGAAGCTCGCGCTGCTGCGTGAGGGCGACTGGGCCGGCATCATCACCATGGCGATCGGACTCTCGGCGCTTCAGACCGTGCTGGAGGAAGGCAACAAGGACGACTGGTTCGGCTCGCCCTTCATCGTCAAGCTCTCGGTGATCGCCGCCGTCGCGCTGACCGCCTTCCTGGTCATCGAGCTCACCGTGAAGAAGCCGCTGCTCAATCTGCGCCTGCTGGTGCGCCGCAATTTCGGCTTCGGCATGCTCGCGAACTTCCTGCTCGGCATCGCGCTGTACGGCTCGGTGTTCATCATGCCGCAATATCTGGCACGGATTCAGGGCTACAATGCCGAGCAGATCGGCATGGTGCTGGCCTGGACCGGATTGCCGCAGCTCCTGCTGATCCCGCTGGTGCCGCGCCTGATGCAGAAGTTCGACGCGCGGATCATCATCGGCGTCGGCTTCGTGCTGTTCGCGGCCTCGAACTTCATGAACATTTACATGACCAACGACTACGCCGCCGACCAGCTGTTGTGGCCGAACGTCGTTCGCGCCATCGGCCAGGCACTGGTGATGGCACCGCTCTCGGCGGTGGCAACCGCTGGCATCGAAGCCGAGAATGCAGGTTCCGCCTCCGGCCTGTTCAACATGATGCGCAATCTCGGCGGCGCCGTCGGCATCGCGCTGCTCCAGACTGTCTTGACCAAGCGCGAGCAATATCACTCCAACGTGCTGATGCAGTCGGTCTCGGTGTTCGAGCAGGCTACCCGCACGCGGCTGGAACAGCTCACGCAATATTTCATCAATCACGGCATCCTCGACCGTGCGGACGCGTCGCATCGCGCCTATGTTGCGATCGGCCATATCGTGCAGAAGCAGGCCTATATCTTCGCCTTCAGCGACACCTTCTATCTGCTCGGCATGGCGCTGATCGTCGCGCTCATTGCCGTATTCTTCCTGAAGAAGCCCGGCCAAGTCTCGGCCGGCGGTGCCCACTGATCCCAACCGGAGACAAGGAGAACGACCATGAAGCCCCGCATGAACTACTACCAGGCCGCACCCGATACGATCAAAGCACTGATGGCGCTGGAAGAGCAGATCCAGTCGACGGGCCTGGAAAAATCGCTGATCGAGCTGGTCAAGATCCGGGCCTCGCAGATCAACGGCTGCGCCTTCTGCATCAACATGCACACCGAGGACGCGCGCAAGCGCGGCGAGACCGAGCAGCGCATCTATCTGCTCAATGCCTGGCGCGAATCCCCGCTCTATTCCGACCGCGAGCGCGCCGCGCTGGCCTGGACGGAAGCCGTGACGCTGATCTCCGAGACGCACGCGCCTGATGACGTCTACGAACAAGTTCGCGCGCAATTCTCCGACGCGGATACGGTGAACCTGACCATGCTGATCGGGGCGATCAATGCGTGGAACCGGATCGCGATCGCGTTCCGCGCCGTGCATCCGGTGAAGGTGAAGGCTTCGGTGGCGTAGGCGGCGGCGCCGCCTCGCGCGCAAATCTCGTAGGGTGGGCAAAGGCGCACTTTGCGCCGTGCCCACCATCTTTCCATGAATTTAACGAAAGGTGGGCACGCTTCGCTTTGCCCACCCTACGGCAGCTACGGCGCCGCCTAGACCGCCGTCGCCTTGGCGAACTCCACATAGATCTCGCGCAGCCGCGTGGCCATCGGGCCCGGCTTGCCGTCGCCGATCGTCTTGCCGTCGACTGCGATCACCGGCTGCACGAAGGAGGATGCGCTGGTGATGAACGCTTCCTTGGCGGCGAGCGCCTCGGCGACCGTGAAGGACCGTTCCTCGACGCGGAGCTGGCGCTCCTCGGCAAGCGCGATCACGGCCTTGCGGGTGCAGCCCGGCAGGATCGCGTTGGAGTTCTTCCGGGTGACGATGACGTCGTCCTTGGTGAGGATGAACGCCGACGACGAGCCGCCTTCGGTCACATAACCATCCTGCAACATCCAGGCCTCGCCCGCGCCGGCCTCGGCCGCAGCCTGCTTCGCCAGCACCTGTGCGAGCAGCGCTACGCTCTTGATGTCGCGCCGCTCCCAGCGGATGTCGGGCACCGTGATCACATTGATACCGGTCTTTGCGACGGGAGCGTTGATGATGTCCTTCTCCGAGGTGAACATCACCAGGCTCGACCTGACGTCAGCCTTGGGGAACGGGAAGTCGCGGCCCTTGTCGGCGCCGCGTGTGACCTGGAGATAGACGAGGCCGCTCGTGACCTTGTTGCGCGCGATCAGCTCTTTCTGGATCTCAGTGATGCGCTCGATCGTCTCCGGCAGCTTCAGGCTGATCTCGCCGACCGACCGCTCCAGCCGCGCCAAATGAGAGGCATTGTCGACCAGCTTGCCGTCCAGCACGGCCGAGACCTCGTAGATGCCGTCGGCGAACAGGAAGCCGCGGTCGAGAACCGAGATCTTGGCTTCCGAGAGCGGGACGAATGAGCCGTTGACATAGGCGAGCGGGTCCAAGGCAGGTCTCCTGGGAGGGGAAAAGGGGGATTTGGCGCGCTTATACGCGAATTGGAGGCGCCGGGCACCCTCGTTTCGTCATTCCGGGGCATTCGCGCAGCGAATGAACCCGGAATCTCGAGATTCCGGGTCTGGTCCTTCGGACCATCCCGGAATGACGGCAGTGGTGATCAATGCGACAGGATCTTCGACAAGAACTTCTGCGCGCGGTCGCTGCGGGGCTTGCCGAAGAAGTCGTCCTTCGGGGCGTCCTCGACGATCTCGCCGCGGTCCATGAAGATCACGCGATTGGCGACCTTACGGGCAAAACCCATCTCGTGGGTGACGACCATCATGGTCATGCCTTCACGGGCGAGGTCGACCATGACATCGAGCACCTCGCTGACCATCTCGGGGTCGAGCGCCGAGGTCGGCTCGTCGAACAGCATGACGATCGGATCCATCGCGAGCGCGCGCGCAATCGCAACGCGCTGCTGCTGACCGCCGGAGAGCTGCGCGGGGAATTTCTGCGCCTGCTCCTTCAGGCCGACGCGCTCAAGCAGCTGCATGCCCTTGGTGACCGACTTGTCGTGGCCGCGGCCAAGCACCTTTTCCTGCGCGAGGCAGAGATTGTCGATGATCTTGAGGTGCGGGAACAGCTCGAAATGCTGAAACACCATGCCGACGCGCGAGCGCAGTTTCGGCAGATTGGTCTTGGGATCGTTGACCTTGGTGCCGTCGACCGAGATGTCGCCGCTCTGGAACGGCTCCAGCGCGTTGACACATTTGATCAGCGTCGACTTGCCCGAGCCCGAGGGGCCGCAGACGACGACGACCTCGCCCTTGGTGACGCTGGTGGTACAGTCGGTCAGCACCTGGAAGGTCGGGCTGTACCATTTGTTGACGTGGCTGATTTCGATCATGACCGACACGCTCTAGCGAATGATGGCGATGCGCGACTGCAGACGGCGAACGCCGAAGGACGCGATACAGGAAATGGTGAAGTAGACGACGGCGGCAAACAGATACATTTCGACGAGGCGCCCGTCGCGCTGCGCGACCTTGCTGGCCGCGCCCAGGAAGTCCGGGATCGACAGCACGTAGACCAGCGAGGTGTCCTGGAACAGCACGATGGTCTGGGTCAGCAGCACGGGGAGCATGTTGCGGAACGCCTGCGGCAGCACGACGTAGCGCATGGTCTGGGCGTAGCTCAGGCCGAGCGCGGAGGCCGCGGCCGGCTGCCCGCGCGAGATCGACTGGATGCCGGCGCGCATGATCTCGGAGAAATACGCCGCCTCGAACATGATGAAGGTGATGAGCGAGGACGCGAACGCGCCGACGCTGATCGGGCGCGAGGCGCCGGTCAGCCACTGCCCGATATAGGGCACCAGGAAGTAGAACCAGAAGATGACCAGCACCAGCGGCAGCGAGCGCATGAAGTCGACATAGAGGCCGGCGATGCGCCCGAGGGTCTTGTAGCCGGACAGCCGCATCAGGGCGATCGCCGTGCCGAAGATCAGGCCGCCGAGCGCTGCGAGCGCGGTCAGCGTCAACGTGAAGGTCATGCCCTCGTAGAACAGGTAGGGCAGCGACCGGCGGATGACGTCGAAATCGAAACTCCCGAGCATGGCGCTATTTCCCCGTGATGTAGCCGGGGATCGCGACGTAGCGCTCGAGGAAGCGCATCGCGGTCACGACGACGGCGTTGACGAGGAGATAGAGGATGGTCGCGGCCGTGAAGGCCTCGAACACCTGGAACGAGAATTCCTGCATCGAGCGCGCCTGTCCGGTCAGCTCGATCAGGCCGATGGTGATGGCGACCGCCGTGTTCTTGATGGTGTTGAGGAACTCGGAGGTCAGCGGCGGCAGGATGATGCGGAACGCCATCGGCAGCAGCACGTAGCGATAGCCCTGCACGGTGGTGAGCCCGAGCGCGGTCGCGGCCATCTTCTGGCCGCGCGGCAGCGAACCGATGCCGGCCTGCAACTGCACGGCGACGCGCGCCGACATGAAGAAGCCGACGCCGATCGCCGCCGTCCAGAACGGCGCGTTCGGCAATTGCTTCAGCCACAGGCCGGCGGCCCTCGGCAGCAATTCCGGCAGCACGAAGAACCACAGGAAGAGCTGCACCAGCAGCGGCATGTTACGGAAGAATTCGACCCAGCAGAAGCCGAACCAGTACGCGCCCCGCGACGGCAGCGTGCGCATGACGCCGACGATCGAGCCGAAGATCAGCGCGATGATCCAGGCGAGCAGCGCCGTCTTGATGGTCAGCGCCAGTCCCGACAACAGCATGTCGAGATAGGTGCCGGTCCCCATCGGGTTCGGCTCGAAGAAAATTCCCCAGTTCCAGTGGTAGTTCACGTGTCCCCCGCGCGAACGCGCCCATCACAATTGTCCGGGCGCCTATGCAAATGTCCGGCCACTCCCTCCAGAATGGCTGGAATTTCTTCCCTCTCCCCGCTTGCGGGGAAAGGGCTAGGGTGGCCTCTCCCCGCAAGCGGGGAGAGGCCAACAACATATCTTACTTGTAATCGTCCGGGTTCGGCGAGTCCGTCGGCTTGGCGAACTCGTTCTTCAGTTCCGACGAGATCGGCGTGTTCAGGTTCAGCCCCTTCGGCGGGATCTTGGTCGTGAACCACTTGGCGTAGATCTTCTCGCCCTCGCCCGAGGTATAGACCGCAGCGGTTGCCGCATCGACCACCTTCTTGAAGGGCGCGTCGTCCTTGCGCAGCATGATGCCGTAGGGCTCGGGCTTGGAGAACGCGTCCTTGGAGATCGCATAGTCATCCGGCGACTTCGAGCCGGCGACGAGGCTGGCGAGCAGGATGTCGTCCATGACGAAGGCGACCGCCCGGTCGGTCTCGACCATCAGGAAGGCTTCGGCGTGATCCTTCGCCGGGATGATGTTGGCGCCGAGGCCCTTCGCGACGTTGGCTTCGGTGAGCTGCTTGATGTTGGTGGTGCCGGCGGTCGAGACCACCGTCTTGCCCTTGAGATCGTCGATCGACTTCAGGCCGCTCGACTTCTTGAATACGTAGCGGCTGGCGGTCAGGAAGTGGGTGTTGGTGAAGGCGACCTGCTTCTGGCGCTCGGCATTGTTGGTGGTCGAGCCGCATTCGAGGTCGATGGTGCCGTTGGCCATCAGTGGGATGCGCGTCGCCGAGGTCACCGGGTTGAGCTTGACCTCGAGCTTGTCGAGCTTGAGCTCCTTCTTCACGGCGTCGACGATCTTGTAGCAGATGTCCATCGCGAACCCGACCGGCTTCTGGTTGTCGTCCAGATAGGAGAACGGGATCGAGGAGTCGCGGAAGCCCAGCGTGATGGCGCCGGTGTCCTTGATGTTCTTCAGCGTGCCGGTCAGCTCCTGGGCCCCGGCCTGGCTGACGGCAAAGGTCGCGGCGAGCGCGAGCCCGATGTGACGGAAATGTTTCACTTTTTTCTTCCCCTTTCAGGATGATGCGGCCGGATGCAAGCACAAATCGGGCCGGATTAGAATGTGACTTTCGGCTGGAATGGCGGCTCAGGTTAACGGCTCAGGCGAGTGGCTTTGGCAATTCCCCGAGATCCCAGAACAGCCCGGCCATCACCGTCAAGGCCTCTTCAGTCAATGGCAGCAGGATGTGCTCATTGGGCGCATGCTGGGAGCAGCCGGGATAGGAGTGCGGGACCCAGATCGTCGGCAGGCCCAGGATTTCGGAAAAGACGTCGTTGGGCAGCGAGCCGCCGAAATTCGGCAGCACCGCCGGCGCCTTGCCGGTGGTCTCCTGCACCGAATCCGCCGCCCATTTGATCCAGGGGCTGTCGAAATCGGTGCGCGATGCAGCAAAGCTCTGCGCCGCCCGCACCTCGACCATCGGAAAGCCCTTTGCGACCAGATGCGCACGGACGGCCTCGATCAGACCTTCGATCTTGGTGCCGACCACGAAACGCAGTTGCAGCACGGCATTGGCGTGGCCGGGAATGGCATTGGCCGGCTTCTCGATATTGCCCGAGGACATCGCCAGCACTTCCAGCGTGTTCCAGGCATACAGCCGCTCGGCCGCCGACAGCCCCTCCTCGCCCCAATTCTCCGCCAGCGCCGGCTCGTCCGCGGTCGGCACCACCTCGACGTCGGCAAGGTAGCTGCGGATCTGGTTGGTGAGGCGCGGCGGCTTCAGGGCCTCGAGCTGGAGGCGGCCGTGGCCGTCGACCAGTGTCGAGATCGCGTTGACCAGGATGGTCGCGGGGTTGGCGAGCACGCCGCCCCAATTGCCGGAATGATGACCGCCATCACGCAGATTGACGTCGAGATGGATGCGAATGCCGCCGCGGCAGCCAAGGAAGAGTGTCGGGCGATCTGCGGACAAGCGCGGGCCGTCGGAGGCCATGAACAGGTCGGCCTTGAGCGTGTCTCGATTGAGGTCGCAGACCTTGCCGAGATCGGGCGAGCCGATCTCCTCGCCCATCTCGACGATGAATTTGGCATTGAAGCCGAGCTTGCCGCCACGGGCCTCGCGCACCGCGCGAAGCGCCGCCATGTTGATGCTGTGCTGGCCCTTGTTGTCGGCGGTGCCGCGGCCATAGAGCCGCGTCCCCGAAACCGTCGTGCGCCAGGGATCGCGCCCCTCGCGCCATTCGCCTTCCATGCCGTCGACGACGTCGCCATGGCCATAGACCAGCACGGTCGGCAGCGAGGCGCTCTCGTGGTGCTCGGCGAACAGGAACGGCGCCTTGCCGCTCGGGGATTCGACGATGCGACTGGTGAAGTCGAGCGCGGCGAAAGCCGGCTGCATCTCCTGTTCCAGATAGGCGCGCAGCTCTGGGCCACGCGACGGATTCTGGCTCTCGGTCTTGTAGGCGACGCGGCGGTCGAGTTCAGCGAGGAACGCGCCGGACTTGAAATCGTCGCGGGCGCGGGCGATGGCGTCGGCTCTGGTCATTGCTTCCGTTTTCAAGGTTTCGACGCGGGCGAACGTAGCGGGCTACACTGGCCATCGAAAGTGGCGGGGGCTTGGACAGTTCTTGTAGTTCTCTTGCGATTTCGTTCTTGCTCTCTTGAGATTGGCTTGCCAAGAGCGGGAGCGCCGCTGGTTTTGGCCTTGCCAAGCGCACGCGATATGCAAGAACTTCGCCAGATTGGGGCGCACATCTATCATTCGAAGAGCGCTCAGTACAGGGCGCCGAGGGACCAGCATGGCCAAAGAGATCAGGCTCAACGCTTTTGCGATGAATTGCGTCGCACACCAGTCACCGGGCCTGTGGACCCATCCGCGCGACCGCACCGCCGACTATAATCGCCTGCCCTACTGGATCGATCTGGCCAGGACCCTGGAACGCGGCCGCTTCGACGGGATGTTCCTGGCCGACGTGCTCGGCGTCTATGACGTCTATGGCAACAGCCCTGACGCAGCCTTGCGCAATGCAGCGCAAACGCCGTCGAACGAGCCTCTGCTGCTGTTGTCGGCGATGGCAGCCGTGACGAAGAATCTGGGCTTCGGCGTCACCAGCAATCTGTCGTTCGAGCCGCCCTACCCGTTCGCACGGCGGATGTCGACGCTGGATCATCTCACCGAGGGACGGATCGGCTGGAACGTCGTCACCGGCTATCTCGACAGCGCCGCGCGCGGTGCGGGCAAGGAGAAGCAGACCGGGCACGACGACCGCTACGACATTGCCGATGAATATATGGAAGTCGTGTACAAGCTCTGGGAAGGCAGCTGGGAAGACGACGCCGTTTTGCGCGACCGGGCGCGAGGCATCTTCACCGATCCCGCGAAAGTTCATCGCGTCAATCATGAGGGCGCGAACTACCGCATCAACAACACCATTCACCTCAGCGAGCCGTCGCCGCAGCGCACGCCTGTGCTGTACCAGGCCGGCACCTCGCCGCGCGGCCGGCAGTTCGCCGCGCGTCACGCCGAATGTGTGTTCATGTCGGGGCCATCGGCCAAGGTGATCGCCCCGCGCGTCTCCGCGATCCGCCAGGAGGCTGCCGCGCTCGGCCGCAACCCGGCCGAAATCCTGATGTTCTCGATGATGACGATCATCCTCGGACGGACGGAAGCCGAGGCGAAGGAAAAATACGCCGATTATCGCCGCCACATCAGCCCCGAAGGGGCGCTGGCGCTGATGTCAGGCTGGACCGGTGTCGACTTCTCCGGCTACGACCTCGACCAGCAGGTGCGCCACGTCCAGAACGACGCCGGCCGCAGCGCGATGGACAACGTCACCCGCGCCGACCCCGATCGGATCTGGACCGTGCGCGACGTCATCGAGCATGTCGGCATCGGCGGCGCCGGTCCTGTCGTCGTGGGAACGCCGGAAATGGTGGCGGACAAGATCGAGGACTGGTTCGAGAAGACCGACGTCGACGGCCTCAACGTCGCGTTCGCGATCTCGCCCGGCGATTTCGAGGACATTTCCGACATGCTCGTGCCCGAGCTGACCAAGCGCGGACGGTACAAGCCGGAATACGCCAAGGGCACGCTGCGGGAAAAACTGTTCGGCGACGGCCGTGCGCGGCTCGACGCACCGCATCCGGCGGCGGGGTATCGTGTGGGGAAGAAGGGGTAGCGAGTCGCGCTTCGTTTGCGATCAGCCGCGCTGCATCTGCAAGCACCGCTGCGTTCCCTCCCCCCTTGCGGGGGAGGGCTAGGGAGAGGGGTACCACACGGCACACTCTCTCCGTAACGCGCACATCTTCTAGACGACAGCAACACCGCCTCCTCGGCCACCCCTCTCCCCCACCCTCCCCCGCAAGGGAGGAGGGAGCAGAGCGGAGTGCGCGGCAGCCCCTACACCTTCCCGTCCACCATCACCTCGATCAGCTTCGTCCCCGGTCGGCCAAACGCCGACGCCAGCGTCGCCTTCAGCTCGCTGACATCGCTGACCTTGATCGCCTCGCAGCCGAGCGCCTTGGCGACACCGGCGAAATCCACGGGCGGATCGACGAAATCCATGCCGACGTAATTGTCGTCGCCATGGAAGGCGAGCAGGCGCTGCTTGATGATGCGGTAGCCGCCATTGTTGGCGATGACGACGTTGAGCGGCAGCTTGTGATGCGCCGCCGTCCACAGCGACTGGATCGAATACATCGCGCTGCCGTCGCCGGAGAAGCACACGACGGGACGATCCGGATTGGCAATGCTGACGCCGACGGAGGCCGGCAGGCCCCAGCCGATGCCGCCGGAGGCAAGGCCGTGATAGCCGTAGCGGTCGCGGTGCGGACGCAGCGCCGTTACCTGACGGCTGGAGGTGAGTCCTTCATCGACGAGGATGGCATGGTCGGGCATGGCTTCGACCATTTGCAGCACCAGGAAGTCGGGATCGATGGGGTTGCGGCCCGCACTCTTTCCGATCTGCTCGACCAGCGCGGCACGCCGCGCGGTCCAGTTCTTCGGCGCGATCTCGGCGAGGCGCTGTTTCGCGCGGCTCGCGAGTGTCGCGCCGCCCATCTCCTTCAGCACCGGGATCAGCGCCCGCAGCGTCTCCTTCAGATCCGCCTTCAGCGCGATCTCTGCGCCATAGTTCTTTGCGATCTCCCAATCGGCGAGGCCGACCTGCACGATGCCGAGTCCGTCAGGCAGCGCATCGACCTCGCTATAGACCGACATCCGCAGGGGATCGCCGCCGAGTGCGATCAGGAGATCGTAAGGCGCGAGCATATCGCGCGCCGCCTTCTGCACGCGCGCCAGCGTGCCGACGAAGCTCGGGCTCTCCGAGAGGAAGTGCGAGCCATAGGGCGTCGAGGATTGATAGGCGGCCGCGCCGAGCAACTCGGCCAGTTCAGCCGCCTCCTTGAGCGCATCGCTCTTCACCACCTCGTCCATGGTGACGATCACAGGGCGCTCGGCCTTGAGCAGCCGTGCGGCAAACGCCTTCAGCGCTTCATCCGGTGGTCTTGTGCGCGCGTCGATGCGGGTGGAGCGACCGAGATCGATCCCGGCCTCGCTGTTGAGGATGTCGCCGGGCAGCGAGATGAACACCGGCCCGGTCGGCGGCGTCATCGCGACCTTGGCGGCGCGGCGCACGATGCGCGGCAGATCCTCCAGCCGCGTCACCTCGACCGCCCATTTCACCAGCGGCTCGGCCATCCGCACCAGCGGGCCATAGAGCACCGGCTCCATCAGGCCGTGGCCCTGCTCCTGCTGACCCGCGGTCAAAATCATCGGCGTGCCCGTGAACTGGGCGTTGTAGAGCGAGCCCATCGCGTTGCCGAGGCCGGGGGCGACATGGACGTTGCAGGCGACGAGCTTGCCGGAGGCGCGGCTGTAGCCATCGGCGATCGCGACCACCAGGCTCTCCTGCATCGCCATCACATAGGTGAGATCGGGATGATCCTTGAGCGCATGCATGATCGGCAATTCGGTGGTGCCGGGATTGCCGAACAGATGCGTGATGCCCTCGTCCTTGAGCAGCGCGAGAAAGGCGGAGCGGCCGGTGATCTTGTTCTTCATGTTTCCTCCAGGAGCGGACGTTGCCGCAAGGACGGAGGCATGATGGCCGAAGTTTTGGCAGCCGCGCAAGGAAGCGCGGTCATGGCTGCGTTGCGTGGGAGAGGCGCTACATCTCCTCACGCCCCAGCTCGAACGGATCTTCTCCGCCCGCGCGCTTCTTCTTTTTCGAGCGCTGCCAGACCACGCCCGGAAAGCCCTTCAGCGGCACCAGGGGCTCGCCGGTATAGGCCCATTCCTGCAGCTCCTCGATCGCGATGTGATAGAGCGGCTGGCGGCCGGTGCGCTCCTTGAACAGCGCGCGGGGGACGTTGACCATGTGCGGGCCGCGCGGGCGCTCATAGGCGATCGGTGTGCCGCAATGCGAGCAGAAGCTACGGGCGGTCTTGGTGGCCTTGTCCTCGTAACGGGTCAGCGCAGTCTTGCCGGAGGTGATGCGAAAGCGCTTCTTCCAGCTTCCGACATAGGTCGCGTAGGCCGCGCCATGGGCGCGGCGGCTACTGGCCGAGTGATCATGCCAGGCCCAGCGCGCCGGCACGTCGATCTCGAAGGTGACCTTGCCGCAGAGGCACTGGCCGGTGGCTATTCCTGCGGCGGCGGCTTTGGCCATGGTTGCTTTCTCCGTCGTCATTGCGAGCGCAGCGAAGCAATCCAGGCTGCCTCCGCGGAAAGATTCTGGATTGCTTCGCTGCGCTCGCAATGACGGAATTTGTGGTGCGGTCGGAGCAACACAATAGTCCTGTAGCCCGGATGGAGCGAAGCGCAATCCGGGGATCCTGATGCGGGGACGGTCGGTCCCGGATTTCGCTTCGCTCCATCCGGGCTACGAAGACACGCCTACGCCGGCGTCAGCTCGTCATACACAGGATAGTCCGTATACCCCTTCTCCTCGCCGCCGTAGAACGTGGCGCGGTTGTACGGCGTGATCGGATAGTCGTGCCGAAGGCGCCGCGGCAGGTCGGGATTGGAGATGAAGATGCGACCGAAGGCGATGATGTCGGCATGGCCATCGGCAATCGCTGCGTTCGCGCTCTCGCCGGTAAAGCCGCCGGCGGTCATCAGCACGCCGCTGTAGAGCGGGCGGAACAGCATCATGGCGGAGGGCACGTTCTCCCAGTGGACGTCGGCGCGGCCGGTGCCGCTGGAGCGCGGCTCGATGAAATGCAGGTAGGCGAGACCCAGCTTGTCGAGCGCCTTCACCACATGCGTGTAGAGCGGCATCGGATCGGGTTCGCCGGAATCATTGGCGATGCCATGCGGAGACAGCCGCACGGCGACGCGGTTCGCGCCCCAGACGTCGATCGCGGCCTGCGTGACCTCGAGCAGCAGCCGCGCACGGTTCTCGATCGATCCGCCATATTGATCGGTGCGCTGGTTGCTGCGCGACTGCAGGAACTGCTCGAGCAGATAGCCATTGGCGCCGTGGATCTCGACGCCGTCGAAGCCGGCGGCCAGCGCGTTCTTCGCGCCCTGCCTGAAAGCCTCGACGATACCCTTGACCTCCTCCGTCTCCAGCGCACGCGGCGTCTCGTAATCGGCGATCTTGCCGTCGGCCGTCATCGCCTTCATGCCCTCGGCCTTGATGGGGATCGCCGAGGCCGAGACCGGCAACTCGCCGCCATGGAAGGAGGAATGCGAGACGCGGCCGACATGCCAGAGCTGGAGGAAGATGACGCCGCCCTTGGCGTGCACCGCATCCGTCACCTTGCGCCAGCCGGCGATCTGCGCCTCCGAATAGATGCCTGGCGTCGCCGGGTTGCCGCGGCCGTGCGAGAGCACCGGCGAGGCTTCGGCAATGATCAGGCCGCCCTTCGTGGCTCGCTGGGCGTAATATTCGGCGTTGAGCGGCCGCGGCGAAAAGCTCTCGCGTTCGGCGCGCATGCGCGTCAACGGCGCCATCGCGACGCGATGCTCGAGCTTGTACGGACCGACCTGCAACGGTTGAAACAACGCCTCGAATTTCATGCGGACCCCGGATGTCTATGAAAGGATGCGGATCATATAGCGAGGGGCGGCTCCTCGAAAAGGCGCCGCCCCTGCAAAAGTGCATATTCCCTCCCGCGGAACTCGGGAAGGAATAGATGTTACGCCGTCTTGATCCAGACGGCCTTCACGTTGAGATATTCCTCGACGTGCTGCTTGCCGGACTCGCGGCCATAGCCGCTCATCTTGTAGCCGCCGAACGGCACCGCCGGATCCATCGCCTGGTAGCAGTTCACCCACACCGAGCCGGCGCGCAGGCGCTTCGCGACCGCATGCGCCTTGGTGACGTCGCGCGTCCACAGGCCAGAGCCGAGGCCGAACGTGGTGTTGTTGGCGCGCTTGACCAACTCGTCCATGTCCTTGAACGCGATGGCGGAGATGACGGGACCAAAAATCTCCTCCTGTGCGATCCGCATGTTGTCCTGGACACCGGCGAACACCGTCGGCGAGACGAAGAAGCCCTTCGACAGCGCACCTTCGGTGACGCGGCCGCCGCCGGCGAGCGCGCGTGCGCCTTCCTTCTGGCCGATGTCGAGATAGCCGGTGACGCGCTCCAGCTGCTGCTCGGACACCAGCGGGCCGATCTGCACGTTGGGATCGAGGCCGTTGCCGACCTGCAGCTTCTTGCCGAACTCGGCGACGCGGCCGACGAACTCTTCGTAGATCGCCTGCTCGACGAACAGGCGCGTGCCGGCGCTGCAGATCTGCCCCGAATTGGCGAACACCGCCATCGCCGCGCCCGGAACGGCGGCGTCGAGATCCGCGTCGGCAAATACGATGTCCGGCGACTTGCCGCCGAGCTCGAGCGAGACGCGCTTGAGGTTGCCGGCCGAGGCACGAATGATCGACTGGCCCGTGACATGCGAGCCGGTGAAGGCGACCTTGTCGACGTCGTGGTGCGAAGCAAGCGCGGCGCCCGCGGTCTCGCCGTAGCCGGGCACGACGTTGACGACGCCGGGCGGAATGCCTGCCTCCATCGCCAGTTCGGCGATGCGCAGCGAGGTCAGCGGCGCCTCTTCCGCGGGCTTGAGCACCACGGTGCAGCCGGTCGCGATCGCAGGCCCGATCTTCCAGATCGTCGCGGAGAGCGGGCCGTTCCAGGGAATGATGGCGCCGACGACGCCAATCGGTTCCTTCAGCGTATAGGAGAAGATTTCGCCGGGCAGCGAGTTCTCGATGGTCTCGCCGTGGATCGCCGTGGTCTGGCCGGCGTAGTAGCGCAGCATGCCGATGGCACGCAGGCGATAGGCGCGGGTGCGACTGAGCGGCGCCCCCATGTCGAGCGTGTCGAGCTGCGACAATTCATCGAAGTTCTTCTCGACGAGGTCGGCGAGCCTGAGCAGCAGGTTCTGCCGCTCGAACGGCTTCACCTTGCTCCAGGGTCCCTCGAAGGCGCGGCGGGCAGCGGCGACCGCGCGGTCGATGTCTTCCTTGTCGCCCTCGGCGACCGTCGCGAGCAGCTCGCCGGTTGCGGGATTGCGGGTCTCGAAGCGCTTGCCGGAGGCCGCATCCACCCACTTCCCGTCGATCAGCATCTGCTTGTAGGACCCGTTGGCGAACGGGTGGCGCGTGATCGGAATAGCCTGCGACACAGCCATGGCTGCACTCCCTGTCAGGTCATTGATTGGGTTCGATCTCGGTGGGACCGTTAGGTCGGGAAGAATACAGCGGTGCCGGAGGGGCGTAAAGGCGGCGTGGAACGAAGACCTCCCATGCCGACTTGTGCAGGCTCGCGCCAGCGCCATGTTATAGCTCGACCGAGCCCCCTGCTGCGGAGACGAGCCATGCAACACCCCGCCATCATCAAAGACAATGTTGCCGTGATCACCGGCGGCGCGTCCGGCATCGGATTTGCGGCCGCCATGGCTTTCGCGCGTGCCGGCATGAAGGTGTGCATCGCTGACGTCGACGAGGCGCGGCTGGCGGAGGCCGCAACAAAACTGTCATCCGTCACGTCTGCCACACATGTGATGACGTTCGCCGCCGACGTCAGCCGTGCCGAAAGCGTGATGGAACTGGAACGCGCCGTCGGCGCGCATTACGGCGGCACCGACGTCCTCATGAACAATGCCGGGATCCAGCCCGGCAGCACGCTGTTCGGCGAGCCGGACCATTGGCAGCGCATCATCGGCGTCAACATGTGGGGCATCATCAACGGCTCGCGCATCTTCGCGCCGAACATGATCGCACGCGGCAAAGCCGGTCTCATCATCAACACCGGCTCCAAGCAGGGCATCACCACGCCGCCCGGCGATCCCGCCTATAATGTCTCCAAGGCCGGCGTGAAGGCGTTTACGGAAGCGCTGCAGCACGAGCTGCGCAACACAGAGGATTGTCACATCAGCGCGCATTTGCTCATTCCCGGCTTCGTCTTCACCGGACTGACCGCAAAGGGCCGCACCGAAAAACCGGCCGGCGCCTGGACGCCGGAGCAGACCGTGGATTTCATGCTGGCACGGCTGGAGGCCGGCGATTTCTACATCCTGTGCCCGGACAACGACGTGCCGCGCGCGCTGGACGAAAAGCGCATGCTATGGGCGGCCGGCGACATCGTCGAGAACCGCCCGCCGCTGTCGCGCTGGCACCCGGACTATGCGGACGCGTTCAAGAGGTTTGTGGAGGGGGAGTAGAGGTCGCCTTCCCTTCTCCCCTTGTAGGAGAAGGTGGCGCGAAGCGCCGGATAAGGGGTTGCATCCGCAAGCAAAACTCAGATGGTGACTCGCGGAGAGAGCCCCCTCACCCGTCTCGCCGCTACGCGGCGAGCCACCCTCTCCCACAGGGGGAGAGGGTAAAAGACCTACAGCGTCTCTTGCTTGTGCCCGCAATTCTTGCAGGCGAACTTGACGCGAGTCTGGCCTTTTTCCGCCTGCACCCGGTTCGGCGCGCCGCACTTGCCGCAGACCGCCTCGATGCGGGTCGAGCCCTGCTTGACGACGATGGTCTTCTTTTCCATCGATTCGCGGATCAGGCGCTCGGCCTCCTCACGCAGGGACTGTTTCGACAAAGCTCATCTCCGCCTCTGAAAGCGCGAGAGCCATATCGCACCTGCTTTGAAATCACAATCGGCAATGCCGGCCTAGACCTCGACAATCACGTAGCTGTCTTCGACATGCACCGGAAACGTCTCCGCAACATAGGGGCCCTTCTGCAATTCCTCGCCGCGCTCCACCGCGACCGGGTATGACCGGATCTTGACGCGTTTCGGATCGAACCAGGACTGGCCGTTGCGCATGTCGAACTCCCAGCCGTGCCAGGGACAGCGCAGCATCTCGCCGACGCGTGATCGTTCATAAACCCCGGGCTCGGGCGAGGTCAGCCGCGCCACGCAGGCGGCCTTCTCCAGCGGCGCGCCCTCGTGCGGGCAGCGGTTCAACAGCGCGAAGAACTCGCCATTGACGTGGAACACGACGATATCGCGGCCGGCGATCTCGACGACCTTATTGCCGCCGGGCGGGATCTCCGAAATGGTCGCGACGATGTGACGGGCCATGCTGGTCTCAGAACTTGTAGACCGCACGCGCATTGGCGCTGAAGATCTTCTTCCGCTCGGCCTCGGTCAGCGGCGTCTTGAAGGCGAAGCGCGGATCGTCGAAATCCCAGTGCGGATAGTCCGACGAGAACAGCAGGCGATCGATGCCAACCCATTCGATCAGCGCGCGCAGATGCCGCGCCTCGTCCGGCTCGTCGATCGGCTGCGTCGTGAACCAGAAGTTTTCACGCACATATTCCGATGGCTTGCGCTTCAAATGCGGCACTTCGCTGCGGAAACGTTCAAAGTGCTGGTCCATCCGCCACACCGCCGACGGGATCCAGCCGAAACCACCCTCGATGAAGACGATCTTCAGCTTCGGGAAGCGCTCCGGCACGCCTTCGATGACGAGGCTCGCAAGCTGCGCCGCGATGGTGTGCGCATTCGACTGGTGCTCCTCGACATAATAAGACGGCCAGCCGCCGCCGGTCGGCGCGTGGCCGCCATAGCCGCCGACATGGATGCCGAGCGGCAAGTCCAGCTCCTGCGCACGCGCATAGATCGGCCAGTAGCGGCGGCGGCCGAGCGGCTCGTTGGCGCGCGGCGAGACGTTGATCTGGATGTACTCGCCGATTTTGGCGCAGCGCTCGATCTCGGCTATCGCGAGGTCCACACCGTCCTGCCCGACCAGGATCGAGGCCTTCAGGCGCGGATCCCGATGCGACCAGAACGCCAGCTGCCAGTCGTTGATGGCGCGCTGGATCGCGGCGCCTAATTCGAGGTTCTGCTGCGAGAAGATGAAGAGATCGAGCACCTGCAGGATGCCAAACTCGACGTCGAGCGGATCGAGATGCTGCTTTTGCATGAAGGCGAGATCGGAGCCGGGCGGCCCGCCGGTCGGCGGCCAGGCATCGCGCCGCGCAATCAGCGGCGAGGAACGCGGATAGGGCGTGGTGAAGAGATAGGGCGTGCGCAGATGGCTACCATATTCCTTCAAATGCTGCTGCCAGCGTTTTGGCAGGAACTCGTTGAGGTCCTCGACCGAGTGCAGGCTCGGATGCACGTCGCAATCGACGATGCGCAGCTTTGATGCGGCAGGCTTCTCGTCGTCGCGTAGCGGACGGTCGATGACTTCACTCATGCGAACCTCCAATAATCAATTCAGCGACAGCCGCGGAAACGTCTCCAGCGGATTGTCGACGCACATTTTCGCGATCAAGCTCTTCGGCAGGTTCGGCGGGATCGGATCGTCGCCGTCGAACTGCCAGTGCGGATAGTCGGACGCAAACAGGAACATCTTTTCCGAGCCGATCTGGTCGATGATCTCCTCGACGCTTCTGGCATCACCGGGCGCATCGAACGGCTGCATGGTGACGCGGAAATTGTCGCGGATGATCGACGCCGGCTCGCGCTCGACCCAGGGCACCTCGACGCGCACGCCGCGCCAGGTCTTGTTGGCGCGCCACATGAAGGCCGGCAGCCAGCTCACGCCCGACTCCATCAGCACGACTTTCAGATCAGGAAATTTGCCGAACACGCCCTCATAGATCAGGCTGAGGATCTGCGCCTGAAACGCCTGCGCCTCGACGAAGTAATATTCGTAGCGATGCGACGGCCAGCCGGCCGAGCTCGGCGCCTGCCGATATTGCGTGCCGGCATGGATTGCGAGCGGCAGCTTGTGCTTCTCCGCGAGCTGGTAGATCGGCCAGAAATGCCGCCGTCCCAGCAACGTTTCGCCCTGCGCCAGCACCAGGATGGAGACGAAGCGGTGGTCACCGGCGCGGCGTTCGATCTCCTCGATCGCGAGATCCGGCGCCTGCATCGGCACCACGATGGAGGCGCGCAGGCGTGGATCGCGCGACAGCCACTCGGCGGCGATCCAGTCGTTGATGGCCTTGCAGAAATCGGCGGCCATATAGGCGTCGAACACGGCCTGCGCGCCATAGAGCACGTTGAGGATGGCGTGGCTCGCCCCCAGCTGATCGAACGCGCCCTTCTGCACCATCGCGAGATCTGAGCCTGCCTTGCCGCCATTGGCCGGCCGCCAGTCGGCGCGGCCCGAAAGCGGCATGCTCGGCGGATAGGAGGTGAGATCGAGCCCGTCGATGGCGCGGCTCACCACCTGCTCTTTCCAATGGTCGCTGAGATAGGGAAGCAGCGTCGTGCGCGTGCCACCAACCGCAGGATGGATGTCGCAGTCGATCCGCGTCGCCGCCATGGAGGTTTCCTCGCACAGTCTTTATTGGCGGCATTCTTCGCGCCGCCCGGACAGAGTGCGTCGGCCGGCGCCGCTGCGCAAGGCCGCACGCCCGCGCGATCCGTCATGGCTCGGTTGCATTTCGCAGGCGCGATATGCGGATCGGGCACGCGGTGGATGCAACGGCACCCACCGCGTCAGATTGCAAGCCGCTTCCAGGCGTTCGCCTCAAGCCGCCTTGGAAACCTCCATCAGCAGACGTTCGGCCTTGGCATCCTCGATGCGGTTCACCAGCCGGCTGCTCTCGTGATTGTCGCGCACGGTCTTGGTCAGCGTGATGCAGGTCTGGATCAGCATCACGATGCCCATGGTGAGATAGCCCTTCATCCAGAGGTCGAGCGGCAGGAAGAAGACGCCGATGGCAACGAGGAAGGCGGAGGCTGCGAAAGACGCGTAGGTGAAGGTGACCCAGGCGCTGCTATGGGGCTGGCCGTTCTGGTTCATGATGATCTCCTATTGGTTTAAATGATGATGAAATCTGAGTTCAGGCCGTCTGGGTGCGCTTGGATTTCAGCCGCGCAAGCACGTCGTCCGCGGTCGTCTTGAGCCGGGGGCCAAAACCCTGCTCGGCGAGTCGCTCGGCAGTAGCGAGGGGACCGGTGGCCGCATCGAGCTCGACCAGCGCGTCGTCGGCAGCCTGGGCTTCCATCTGGCGCTCGCGCAGACGCCTCAAGGTGCTCTCGGCTTCCGGCAGCGTGGATTCGTAAGGACGCGCCGCCTCGATGCCGCTGCGGCGGAGCGAGCGCACCGCTTCCGAGGCACGGGCGAGGCGCCGGCCGCGATCGAGCTCGGTGATGCGGGCCTGCGCATTTGTCACGTGCCGCTTCAGCCTGATGATCTCGGTCGCGAACAGCGCGCGTGCCGTCATCGCCGCATCGCGATCGGCTTCGAGGCCTGCGATGGCTTCGGCCGCTTCCTTGGCGAGATCCTCGCGGCCGCCATCGAGCGCGGCAATAGCGCGGGTCTCGAGATCGGTGATGCGGGCGCAGGTCGCCTCGAGCTTGCGGCCCTCCTGCTGATCCTGCGCAATCGCCAGCGCCAGCGTACGCTTGCTGCGCTCGAGGGCGGCGGCGGCATCGCGCATCTGCTGGTCGAGGATCAGCAGGGCCGTGCGGTCCTCCAGCTCCTCGCCCGCGGCGGCCACGCTGCCGCGGAAAAGTGTCACGACGGTCTTGAACATTGTCTGCTCCCTGTTATGAGCGTTGCTCACAAATGCTTTGTAGCAGGAATCTTGAACATCGTTCAATAAATATTTGAGCGACGCTCAAAAACTTGGTTAAGAATGACTAAGGCCTTGGAACGTCGAGAGAAACTGCGGATCGACCTGGTCCAGGCGGCCGAGCGGATGATCGCCGGGCGGGGGCTGGCGGGTCTGAAAACCCGCGATCTGGCCCGCGAGATCGGCTGCGCCAATGGCGCGGTCTACAATCTCGTCGCCGATGTGGACGAGCTGGTCCTGCGGGTCGGCTCGCGCACGCTGCATCGCCTCGACGAGGCGCTCAGCGCGGCGGAAAGCACCGGTGATCCTTCGCCCCAGGAGACGCTGGTCCGCATCGCCATTGCCTATTGCGATTTCGCCGCCGAAAACCTCGAGCTCTGGCGCGCATTGTTCGAGCACCGCATGGCGCCCGACAAGATCCTCCCCGACTGGTCCGTCAACGACCAGCTGCAGTTGTTCCGCCACATCTATCATCCGCTGGCGCTGCTGTTTCGCGAGCGTAGCCAGGAGGAGCTCGGCATCACCGCGCGCAGCCTGTTCTCGGCCGTGCACGGCATGGTGGCGCTGGGACTGGAGCAGAGGCTGGTCGCGGTGCCGCTGCCGGCGCTGCGCAAGGAGATCGCAGGCCTCGTCCGCGCGATGATCGACGGGCTGGTCGCGCGCACGGAGTGAAAAGGATCGGCGGCGGCTGACTAAAATTTCGCCTGTCGCATCGCGGGTGGTGCGCTTAGCCTTCGGGCCGTCCCTCACCTCTCCCCGGAGTTCCTCATGCCCCTCCTCATCCGCGGCGGCACCGTCGTCAATCACGATCATTCGCGCCGCGCGGACGTGCTGATCGACGGCGAGACAATCGTGGCGGTGGGCGCATCGCTCGATGCGCCGGCAGGAACCGAGATCGTCGATGCCTGCGGCGCCTACGTCATCCCGGGCGGCATCGATCCGCACACCCATCTCGAAATGCCGTTCATGGGCACCGTCACCGCCGACGATTTCGAATCCGGAACCAAGGCGGCACTGAGCGGCGGCACCACCATGGTGGTGGACTTCTGCCTGCCCGATCCGGGGCAGTCCATGCTCGCGGCCTATCAGGAGTGGCGGCACAAATCCGAGAAAGCGGCCAGCGACTACGGCTTCCACATGGCGGTGACGTCGTGGTCGAAGCAGATCTATGACGAGATGGAGACCGTGGTCAAAACCTACGGCATCAACACCTTCAAGCATTTCATGGCCTACAAGGGCGCGCTGATGGTGAACGATGATGAGCTCTACAACTCGTTCGCGCGCTGCGCCCATCTCGGCGCCATGCCTGTCGTCCATGCGGAGAACGGCGATGTCGTCGCCCTGATGCAGGAGGCGCTGATTGCGCGCGGCGTCACCGGCCCGGAGGGCCACGCCTATTCACGGCCGCCGGAGGTGGAGGGCGAAGCCACCAACCGCGCCATCATGATCGCGGACATGACCGGCACGCCGGTCTATATCGTGCACACCAGCTGCCGCGAGGCGCATGAGGCGATCGCCCGAGCACGCGCCGTCGGCAAGCGCGTCTATGGCGAGCCGCTGATCCAGCACCTGCTGCTGGATGAAAGTGAATACCAGAACAAGGACTGGGATCATTCCGCGCAGCGGGTGATGTCGCCGCCGTTCCGCGACAAGCAGCATCAGGACAGCCTCTGGGCCGGCCTGCAAGCCGGCTCGCTCCAGGTGGTCGCGACCGACCATTGTGCCTTCACCACCGAGCAGAAGCGGTTCGGGCTCGGCGATTTCAGAAAAATCCCGAACGGCACCGGCGGCCTCGAAGATCGCCTTGCGTTGTTATGGACCGCGGGCGTCGCCACGGGACGGCTGACGAAGGAAGAATTCGTCGCAGTGACGTCGGCAAACATCGCCCGCATCCTCAACATCTACCCGCGCAAAGGCGCCGTCGCCGTCGGCTCGGATGCCGATCTCGTGGTGTGGGACCCCAAGGCGAGCAAGACCATCAGCGCCAAGCGGCAGATGAGCCGGATCGATTACAATGTGTTCGAAGGCTTTGCCTGCATCGGCGGGCCGGCCGCGACGCTGTCGCGCGGCCGTGTCGTCTGGAAGGAAGGCGATTTGCGCGCCGAAGCCGGCGACGGCCGCTATATCGAACGCCCGGCCTTCTCGCCGGTGCATGTAGCGAATTCCACATGGAAAGAGCTGACCGCCCCGCGCGCGGTTTCGCGCGGAGCGGTGACACCGTAGCGCCTCGCAAAACCTCTCGGTCAGAAGCGATAGTTCACGCCGGCAGTCACAGTGTGGATTGTGTCCTTCAAGTTTCCTCTGAAGGTCACCAGAGGCGCGGCGTTCGTCAGGAAGAAGTCATTGGCGCCGAAATCATAGTAGTCGTACGCGAAATTGGTCGACCAGTGCGGCGCGAATGCCCACTCGAGACCAACGCCGGCGGTCCAGCCAGTGCGCGTCACGGTTGCCTTGGGATCGACCGGGACTCCCAGAAGCGGCGGCGTGACGACATTGTCGATCTTTTCCCGCGTCCAGGCGACGCCGCCGCGGCCATAAGCAAGCCAGTTGCCGGCAAAGCCATAGCCGAGCCGCGCGGTCGCCGACGCCAGGAAGTCGTTGCTGACGGTGAACTGCGTCGGGATGACCACGCCGCCGAAACTGCCGAGACCGGGTGTCTTGCTGGTCAGGCTGGACCAGGCGGCGCGGGCCTCGACACCGACAACCCAGGCCGATGCAAACTGGTAGTCGCACCCGATTTGTCCGCCGCCGATGAAACCAGTGGAGCTGAAATCGCCCGAGCTCCTGATCTTGTCGTTGCTGAAGTCGCCTCCCGCATGAACACCGACAAAGCACCCGGTCCAGGTAAACTGCCTCACCGCCACCGGAGCCTTGACCGCCAGATCGGCGGCAATTGCGGCACTTCCACATCCCAGAAACGAAACCAAACAACCCACGCCCACCGCCGCAAGACGACGCATTCCCAAGCCCCCGCCAATTCCAAAAGCAACGATGCTCTTGTTGCAGGAAATGGGTTGCCGCGACAGGCTGACACTCCTTTAAAGTTGTCATTTGCGTTGATGTGTGGCTAAGACGCCACTACGGAGACTGCGTCGCTCGATTTCAACTTGTCGCTGGCGCCGCAATCGCCAACGACGTCGCGCTCGTTGTCGCAAGCCCCTATGGCATGCACCTTGCCTCCTTGAATGGCCAATCGTCCCAAGGAGGTATCGATGAGTCCATCGTCTTTCGATCTGAGCCGCCGCAGAGTCGTGCTTGGCGCCCTCGGCGTCGCTGGAATGACGGTCGCCCCGTCACTTGCCTCGGCACAGGGCCGAGCCGAAACGCTGCTGGTGGTGCAGGAGCTCGGGCCGAACTCGCTGGACATGCAGGGCGTCGGCTCCAACCAGACCGTGAACGGCCTGTCCTGGAATTGCTACGACCGCCTGCTGACCTACGCCTCCAAGACACTGCCCGATGGGACGGTCTCGTACGACCGCGAAAAGCTCGCGCCTGAACTTGCCGAGAGCTGGGAGGTCGCGGCCGACGGCATGTCCTGCACCTTTAGCCTTCGTAAGGACGCCAAATTCCACGACGGCACGCCGGTTACCGCCAAGGACGTCAAATGGTCGTTCGACCGCGCCGTGAAGGTCGGCGGCTTCCCGACCTTCCAGATGTCGGCGGGGTCACTGGAGAAGCCCGAGCAGTTCGTGGTGGTCGACGATTACACCTTCCGCATCGACTATGTTCGCAAGGACAAGATGCTGCTGTTCAACGTCGCCGTGGTCGTGCCTTTCATCATCAATTCAGAGCTGGCGAAGAAGAACGCGACTGCAGAAGATCCCTGGGCGTTGACCTGGCTCAGGAACAACGAAGCCGGCGGCGGCGCCTACAAGATCGAGAGCTGGAAGCCCGGCAGCGAAACCGTGCTGGCCCGCTTCGATGACTGGAAGAGCGGACCGCTGCCCAAGGTCAGGCGCGTGATCGCGCGCGACGTCCCCTCCGCCGGCACCCGCCGCGCCATGCTGGAGCGGGGCGATGCGGATATTTCCAGCGGCTTTGCGCCGCGCGATTTCGAGCAGATCATCAAAGAGGGCAAGGTCAAGGTCTCGGGCGTGCCGATCCCGAACGCGCTCTGGTATGTCGCGCTCAACACGGCAAAGCCGCCGTTCGACAATGCCAAGCTGCGACAGGCCATCGCCTGGGCGATGCCGTATGAGCAGATCCAGACCAGCGCCTTCTTCGGCCGTGCCGTTCCCATGTACGGCGGCGCAGCCGACGTCTCAAAACCGGTCTGGCCGCAGGCGTTTCCCTACGTCACCGATCTCGACAAGGCCAAGGCCTTGATGAAGGAAGCAGGTTTCGAATCCGGCCTGGAGACGACGCTGTCGCTGGACACGGGCACGGCCACCGTCGGCGAGCCGACCGCGATCCTGATCCAGGAGAGCCTCGCCAAGATCGGCATCAAGGCGGGAATCGAAAAAATCCCCGGCGCGAACTGGCGCACGACGCTGAACAAGAAGGAGCTGCCGCTCGCGCTCAACCGCTTCAGCGGCTGGCTGGATTATCCCGAGTACTACTTCTACTGGAATTTCCACGGCAACAACTCGATCTTCAACATCTCCTCCTACCAGAACCAGCAGATGGACGCGCTGATCGACAAGGCGCGCTTCACCACGGACGCCGCAGAATACGACAGATGCGTGAAGGATTTCATCGCGCTCTGCATGCGCGACGTTCCCGTCATTCCGCTCAACCAGCCGATCCACGACGTCGCCATGCAGAAGGCCGTCACCGGCTACGAATTCTGGTTTCACCGCGAGCCGGACTACCGTCAGTTCGCCAAAGGCTAGTTCTGGCGAGCGATGCTGATTGCCGAAGAGGCGCGTGCCTGCGCGGTCGGAAAGCCGCGCTCCAGCCGCGCCGCGCTCGCATGCAACATCGCCGCATCGAGCCTGCCCTGCCGCGATCCCTCCAGGGCGCAGGCAAAGACCCGGTAGAACTGCGCGCCGTCATAGGCGACCAGCAGCAGATCGACGCCGGCATTGATCGCCTCGACCACGGCCTTGCAGACGTCGTTCTGATAGATCGCGCCCATCACGAGATCGTCGGTCATCACCATGCCCTGGTAGCCCCATTTGCCGCGGATGATCCCATCGACGACGCGCTTGGAATGCGACGCGGCGCGATCGGGATCGACGGCCGTGAGCGTGACATGGCCCACCATCAGCGCGCTGCGCGAGTGCGACAGCACTTCGCGGAATGGGAGCCAGTCGGTCACCTCCAGTTCCTTCACCGGCGTGTTGAGACTGGCGCGGAAATGATGCGTGTCGGTGCGCACGCGGCCGATGCCCGGGAAATGCTTGAGCGTGGCGCCGACGCCCGTCTCTTCCAGCCCGCGGACATAGGCGCTTGCGATCGTGCCGACGACGACGGGATCGGTCGCTATCGCGCGCTGGCCGATCAGGGTGTGGAAATCGAGGCGGTTGCGCCGCTGCGGCGGCTTGAGGTCGAGCACCGGCGCAAGATTGAGGTTGACGCCGAGGCCCGCGAGCTCGCGGCCGTGGATGCGACCGAACTCTTCGGCCTTGGCCTGCTGCTCGTCGGGAGCAAGCCCGGTGAGCGTCGCCAGCGCCGGCAGCTTTGTCAGCGGCGGCGCGAGATGTCCGACGATGCCGCCCTCCTGGTCTGCCGCCACGACCAGCGGCGCCAGGCCAGCTACACGGCGCTTGTCCTGGAGCGTCGCGATCTCGGCCCGCAGCGCCTCGATGGTCCGGCCGCGGATATTGTGCCGCGTGACATAGATGCCGCCGATCAGGCCCTGCTCGGCCAGGCGCGCCACCTCGGGAAAGGAGGAATAGCCGACCATGAAGTGTGGCCCGAGCTGACGCGCCTCGGCGGCGCTGACGGCAAGGACATCGTGCTTGCGCAGCTCGAACTTCAGATGCGCGGTGGACATCAGCAGCGGCGGCAGGCACCAGAGCGTGACGAGCAGCTTGCCCGCGATGCTGCGCCACCGTCCTCTCCGCAGCAGGACGATGACGATCATGATGCTTGCGGCGACAAGCGCGGTGTTTCCGCCGCCACGCAGCGGGACCAGATAAGGATCGTTCTTGTTCGCGGCCGCGAATGCAACGACGGGCGCGGCGAGCCAGAGCAGGATGAGACCGATACGGCGAAGGAATTGCATGATGCACCACATGCGATGGTGATGAATGCTTCGCACCTATCAAGGCGATCTGCGCTGCGCGAGGGGCAAAAGCGCACCTGCACGAAAACTGCAAAAGACTCCTGAAACCGTGCAGACGAAGACCCCGGCTTCTGCGCAAGCGCCGTGCAGACTGCACGATATCGATATTCACGAAAGGTCATTTGCGCATGACGAGCCTGGCTACGACGCCGACGACTGACATCCAACCGATCAGGCCCTCGACAATATCAGTCAAGCTCGCGATGGCGCTGGTGCTCGCCGCGCTCGCCGACTGGCTGTTCTATGGCCAGCGGGCCGGGCTGTCGCTGGTGATCTTTGCAGTCGCGATCGTCTGCGCCTCGCTGCTCGCCAACCACGCATCCCTGGACATCCGCCGCGCGGCGATCGGTGCTGCCGTCATCGTCCTTGGTCTCGTGCCTGCCATCGAAGAGCTCAACACGCTTTCGTTCCTGATCCTCATTGCAGCACTGGTCATCGCCCTGTTGCTGGCAACCAATCCTGAAACGACCGGACTTGCCGACCGAGCCCGCGCGCTGCGAAACTTCGTCCTGTTCGGCCCCTTCAGAGTCTTCCCCGACGCGCTCCAGGTCTTCAACATATCGGCGTTCACCCGCGGCATCGCGCTGTGGCTGATGCCGGTGGTGCTGGGCACCGTGTTCGTCGCGCTGTTCGCTGCGGCCAATCCGGTGATCGAGCAATGGGTCTCGCTGCTCAATCCAAAGATCATCCTCGAATATGTCAGCGTCCCGCGCGTGCTGTTCTGGATCCTGATGCTGGCGCTGGTCTGGCCGTTCATCCACGTGCGCTGGCGGCGCAGGAAGATTGCCGCCCAAACCGATGTCACGGAGCCGGAGCCGCTTGCGCCCTTCATCTCGCCGGAGTTTCTGGGTCCTTCCAGCATCCTGCGCTCGCTGATCCTGTTCAACCTGCTGTTCGCAGCGCAGTCCGTGCTCGACGGCATCTATCTCTGGGGCCATGTGGCCCTGCCCGACAACATGACTTATGCGGCCTACGCCCACCGCGGCGCCTATCCGCTGATCGTGACCGCCCTGCTCGCCGCGGCCTTCGTGCTGGTGGCGATGCGTCCGGGCGGGCCAGCCGAGAAATCGAATGTGATCCGCCCGCTGGTCTATCTCTGGGTCGGGCAGAACGTGCTGCTGGTCGCCTCCTCCATCCTTCGGCTCGATCTCTATGTCGGCATTTACATGCTGACCTATTGGCGGATCGCGGCCTTCATCTGGATGGGACTGGTGGCGCTGGGACTGATCCTCATCGTCGCGCGCATCGCGCTCAACCGCTCCAACAGGTGGCTCGTCTGCGCCAATCTCATCGCGTTAACGATCGTGCTGTACAGTGTTTCGCTGCTGAACTTCGATGCGTTCATTGCCGACTACAATCTGAAGCACAGCAGTGAAACGGGGGGCAAGGGCGTGAAGATCGACGCCGACTATCTCCTCACATTGGGCCCGCAGGCGCTGCCTGCAATCGACAGGGTCATCGCGCTTCGCGGCGGCGATTACTGTCTTGCGGGACGTCGAGATCGGCTTGTAGAAAGTCAGCGGCAGGATCTGGCCTGGCGGGCCTGGGGTTTTCGCAGCTGGCGGCTGCAGCGTCGCCTCGATGCTCAGGCCAAAAGCCAGCCCGGCAGTCAGCCGGCAGGGTGAGCGGAGAGTTTCTTGGCGAATCGTATTCTCATCGTCGACGACGAGGGCCACATCCGCGAGGTCATCCGCGTCGCCCTGAAGAAGGCCGGCATGGACGTGATCGAGGCGCGGGACGGCAAGGAGGCGCTGAGCCGCTTTGCCGCCGACAGGCCCGATCTCATCGTGCTCGACATCGGGATGCCCGAGTTCGACGGCCTCGACGTCTGCCGCGAGATCCGCAAAGGCTCGGACGTGCCGATCCTGTTCCTGTCGGCGCGCGACGAGGAGATCGACCGCATCCTCGGCCTCGAGATCGGCGGCGACGATTACGTGACTAAGCCGTTCAGCCCGCGCGAGCTGGTGGCTCGGGTCAACGTCATCCTGCGCCGCCTCAGCCCGCGCAACGGCGAGGCCAAAACAAGTCCGGGCGCGCTGGCGCAAGGCGGCCTGCTGATCGATCCCGAGCAGCACGTCGCGACCTTCGCCGGCACGCCGCTGAAGCTGACCGCGATCGAGTTCGGCATCCTGCGCGCCTTCCTGACCCGGCCGACGTCGGTGTTCAACCGCGAGCAGCTGATGCGGGCGGCCTATCAGCTCAACATCCAGGTCTCCGACCGCACCATCGACAGCCACATCCGCAACATTCGCGCCAAGCTCGCGGCGCTCGCCTGCGACAACGTCATCGAGACCATCCACGGCGTCGGCTTCAAGCTCGGCCGCTGCGAGAAAGAGGCATGAGCGCGGCGCCTGACAAATGGCGCCCGTCGCTGGGGCTGGTGATCTTCGCGGTGCTGACGACCGTCGGCGTGCTGCCGCTGGTCGGCCTGTTCTTCTTTCGCCTCTACGACAACCAGCTGATCCGCCAGACCCAGGCCGAGCTGATCGCGCAGAGCCGCGTGCTGGCGACGATCTATGCGCAGGAGGTCACGGCACGGCTCGACAGCGGCCTCACGCTCGGCCCCGAGGTACCGCCGAACGTGCTGCCCGATCCCGGCGACCAGGTCACGCCGATCCGGCCCGCGCTCGACCTCACCGCCAACGACCTATTGCGGCGGCGGCCCGATGCGCTACCCGCGCCCCGGCCGGCGCAAGCAGCCTACGTCGAGATCGGCGCCAAACTGACGCCGATCATCCGCGAGACCCAGAAGGTGACGCTGGCGGGCTTTCGCATCCTCGATCCGCAGGGCGTGGTGATCGCCGGGCGGCAGGAGGTCGGGCAGTCGCTTGCCCATATCGAGGAGGTCGCGGACGCACTGCACGGGCAGTACCGCGCGACCTTGCGCAACCGCGTGCCGGACAAGCCGCCGCCGCCGATCTATTCCTTCAGCCGCGGCCTTGGCGTGCACGTGTTCTCGGCGATGCCCGTGATCGTCAACAACCGCGTCGCCGGGGTGATCTACACCACGCGGACACCGAGCAACATCTTTGACCATCTCTACCAGGAGCGGGCTAAGTTCGTCCTGGCCGGGCTGGCCGTGATCCTCGGCACGATCCTGATTGGCCTCGTGTTCTCACGCACCATCACGCTGCCGATGCGCGAGCTGATCGACCGCGCCGCCAGAATCGGCCGCGGCGACCGCGAGGCGTTCAGGCCGCTCCGGCACTACGGCACGCGCGAGTTCGCCCAGCTCTCGCACAGCTTCCTCGGCATGGCCGAGCAGCTCGCAAGGCGTTCCGACTATATCGCGACGTTCTCGGCCCACCTCACCCACGAGCTGAAATCGCCCCTGACCTCGATCAAGGGCGCGGCCGAGCTGCTGCAGGATTCGGTTCAGGGCAAGGCCGGCAGCCTGACGCCGGCCGAGCAGAACACCTTCATCGCCAACATCCTGTCCGACACCCAGCGGCTGGAGGCGATGGCGCAGCGGCTGCGGGAGCTCGCCCGCGCCGAGAGCCTGCCGCAGAACGAGCGCACCGAGCTTGCGCCCGTCATCGCCGACCTCAAGAGCCGGTTTCCGGCAAGCTCGATCGAAGCCAGCGGCAGCCTCGACCGGGCGATCGGCATGTCCTCGGAGAAGGCCCTGATCGTGCTGTCGCACCTCACTGACAACGCGGTGCGGCACAAGGCCGGTACAATCAGGCTGGAGGCGGTCGACGCGCGGACGACCCTGCTTGTGACGTTCAGCAATGACGGCGAGCCGATTTCGGCGCCGAACCGCGACAGGATCTTCGATGCGTTCTTCACCACCCGGCGCGACCAGGGCGGGACCGGAATGGGGCTGGCGATCGCGCGTGCGGTGATGGCGAGCCATGGCGGCTCGATCAGGCTCAAGCCCACCGACCAGGGGGCGGCCTTCGAGCTTCAATTCCCTGTCGCCTAGATCGCGAACACCCAGGCGGCGACGATGGCGCCGATGGTGACGAGACCTGCAATGGTCCAGCCGGCGGCGTATTCCAGCTCAGGATGACCGGTAGCCCGCATGATCTCTGCCGGATCGGCGGTATGCTTCTCTGCCATGACAGCCTCGCGCGTTTTTTCCCGCGTCATTAGATAAGTCGCACCAACCGCGAATAGGTTCCATCACGGAAATGCGAGGAATGACTCAGCAGCTAGATTTGTTCGCCGGTCCGCAAGCGGGCCCGACCGGCCTTCGCTATGCGGATAATTTTATCGATGCCACCGCCGAGCAGGAGCTGATCGGCCGCATCGCAGCATTACCGCTTCAGCGCTTCCAGTTCGGCGCGTTCGAGGGCAATCGCCGGGTGGCCTCCTTCGGCTACCGCTATGACTACGCACTGCAACGGCTCACCGAGGCCGATCCGATCCCCGTGTGGGTGCGGCCCGTTGCACGGCAGGTCGAGGCATGGGCGGGGCTGGCGGAGGGCAGCGTGCAGCAAGTGCTGTGCACCGAATACGAGGCCGGCGTCGGCATCGGCTGGCATCGCGACAAGCCGCATTTCGACAAGGTGCTCGGCCTGTCGCTGGGCTCGCCATGCAAATTCCGCTTCCGCCGCCGCAGCGGCGACAGATGGGAGCGCCACACGCTCGAGGCCCTGCCGCGCTCGCTTTATCTGATGGATGGCGAGGCGCGCTCGCAATGGGAGCACAGCATTCCGCCGGTCGAGGCACGGCGCTACTCCATCACCTTCCGGACGATGAAGCAGCGGTAAGCAGGCCCTCCAAAACAAAAACTGCGAAAACAACCCCATGCACAGTAGAAACCGCTTTCCCGCTTGAGGCGGGGTCGCGCAGCGCAACGGTTTGACACATCGGTGCAAAACAGCCGTTCCGCGCAATCGTCACGAGGCTCGCGTCTTGCCTTCCAAATCCGGTTGCATGCTAGACTGGATGCCATCCACGGCAGGAGGAAAGCATGGCCGACAACAAGGCAAAGCGGGGCGGCGCCGATCGCGCCCTGATCGCGCTCACCGAGAAATACGAAGTCGCCTACTGGTCGAAGAAGTTCAAGGTGACCCCGGCCAAGCTGAAATACGCCGTCAAGAAGGTCGGCCGCTCCGCCAGGAAAGTCGAGGAGTACATCAAGCTCCAGAAGCACCGCGCCGCCGACAAGAGCCGGATCGCGCTCGGCGAGGCGTATGAGGTCCGCTACTGGTCGAAGAAATTCAAAGTCACCCCGGCCAGACTGAAGGCCGCCGTCGCCGCGGCCGGCCACTCCTCCAAGAAGGTCGAGGCCTACCTTGCGGCCAAGAAGGCGGCGAAGAAGGGCAAGAAAGCCGTCAAGAAGACCGCGAAGAAGACCGTCAAGCGGAAGAAGGCCGCCTGAAGTTCCGGGAGAGAGGGATGAGATCCGGTCCAGAGATGCTCGCCTGCGCCCTCGTTGCCGGCGCATTCCCCCTCGCCGGCGCCGCCGCGGCCACGCCCGCAAAGGTCTCGGGCGCGACCGCGCTGGCACTCGCGGGCGTGATCGCGCCGCTGTCCCCGGACCTGACCGGCGCCGAGAGGAAGGCGGTGGCGATGCTGTTCGCCGCCAATGCCGACATTCCCTACAAGAAGGCCATCGTGGTGACCGCGGACCGGATCGTCTGCCGCACCGGCAATGTCGACATCACCATTCGCAATTGCGAAGTGACCTTCGGCAAGAAGGTGAAAACCGTCAACGGCTCCACCGCCAACGAGATCTTCGCCACCGAAGCGCTGGCCGGCGTGCCGCCCGACGGCGCGGCGGGATCGAATTTCGAGAGCCTCTCCAAGCTGAGCTGCACGATCGATCCCAACGCGATCAGGCGCAAGGACGGCAGCGGCGCGGATTGCACCTTCCAGCCGGGGAATTGATGCAAGGCAAGACGCACGAGCCGCAAGTGCCGTGAAATCGCCTCAACACCAGCCAACTAATAAGGCGAATTGAGAAGACAGGCCCAGGGAGCGAGCCAATAACAGGCGCGCAAGGCCGGCACCATGATGAAGAATTACCTCGCATTTTTGCTGCTTTTGACCGTGACTGCCGCCTCCGCGCATGGCCCGCTGCCGGCTCGGCTGACGGCGCCGTCAGATCTTGTCCCGGCAGGCCTCACCGATTCCGACACCACCGCCGGCGGCACCGCCCGGCTGTGCGAGCAGGTCAGCTTCTCGCGCGGCCTGCGCTACGGCGAGAGCGAGGCCCAGGTGCTCGATGTCGCCACCAGTGCGACCAAGGCGGACACGCCGCGCCCGGTGCTGCTGTTCGTGACGGGCGACAGCTTCACTGGCGATCACGCCGCGCCGGAACTGGCGCGTCAGATCCAGGACCAGGCCATGTGCTTTGCCGCGCGCAACGACATGATCGGGGTCCGCGTCAACTATCGCCTGGCGCCGGCGGCGACCTGGCCTGTCGGCGCGACCGACGTGGCTGCGGCGCTGTCCTGGATCCACGGCAATATCGACCTGTTCAACGGCGATGCCCGCGAGATCGTCGCGGTCGGCTATGGCGCCGGCGCCTTTCACGTCGCCACCCTGCTGGCGCATCCGGAGCTCCAGACCGACCGCGCCGATGTCGCCGGCGTCGTGCTGGTCTCGGGCATCTACCGTGTCGGCAAGGACGCCAGCGACAGCGAGAAGGCCTATCTCGGCACGGACGCGACCCAGTACGACAAGCGATCGGTGTTTCCCGGCATCCTCAATGTCGACGTCCCCATCGTGCTGGCCTGGGCCGCAGACGATTCCGCTGGCCTCGTGGCGCAAGGCGAGACGCTGAAGAAGACACTCTGCGGCGCCGGCCACTGCCCGCGCAGCGCACTGCTGCGCAGCCGCGACGGCATCGCTGCGGCGTTCGGGCTGGACGGCTCCGGCGACAGCCTTGCGGAGCCGACGCTGCTGCTGGTGCACCAGCTTGAGGCGCGGGGGTTGCCGTAGCGCGTTGCGTATAGCTCGCTTATTACTCCGACCGTTTGCTGGGCCACCCCTCTCCCCCGCCCTCCCCCGCAAGGGGGGAGGGAGCGAGCGGAGTGCGCGGCTGCGCTGTGCTTCATCATCGCAGGGCAATCGATAGATGAGGTCAAAAGATAAGAGCTGGATCTCGCCAAGACAAAGGTGCGTTCCCTCCCCCCTTGCGGGGGAGGGCTAGGGAGAGGGGTGCCACACGGGGACTCCCTCAATCGGAGAGCGCGTCAACACGCCTGCCGCTTTGATCGCTCTGTCATGCGTCGCATTGAAGCGGGCAACCACGCCATAGCTTCGCCAAACGCTTGACGTAGATCAACCCGCCTTGGTGCGGATTGAGCCGACCTCGTTGGGGGCCAACGACAAGGGTTCGAACATGCGCGTCATCGGCAGGATGCTGTTCGTTTCCGTGATTGCCGTCGCATCGCTCGGCGCGATGTCGCAGCAACAGCATTCAGAACAACTGCCAAGCGACAAGGAGATCCGCATCGGCAATGTCATGCCGTATTCGGGACCGCTGTCTGAGTTCGGCGCAATCGGCCAGGCGGAAGCCGCCTATTTCGACATGATCAACGCGCGCGGCGGCATCAACGGCCGCAGGATCCGCTTCATCACGCGCGACGACAATTCCGATCCGGCAAGCGCGCTGGAGCTGACGCGCAATCTGGTCGAGAAGGACGACGTGCATGTGATGTTCGGCTCGTTCGGCACGCCCGGCAATATCGCCACGCGCTGGTACCTGAACGAGAAGAAGATCCCGCAGCTGTTCGTCGCCTCCGGCGACGAGGAGCTGAGCCAGGCCAGGGCTTTTCCCTGGACCATGGGCTGGCAGCCGTCGTTCCGCTCGGAAGGGCGCATCTACGCCAACTACATCCAGGCCTATTATCCCAGGAAGAAGATCGTCGTGCTCTGGCAGAACGACCAGTTCGGGCGCCAGCTCTACAAGGGCATCCAGGAAGGCCTCGGTGACCTCAACCGCCACGTCCTCGTCGACATCGCCTTCGACATCAACGACGAGCATCTCGAAGGACACGTCTCGATCCTGAAGCGCACGGGCGCCGACATCTTCGTCTTTCTCGGCGTACCCTCGACCGCGTCCAAGGTGATCAAGCTGGCGGCGTCGCTGAAATGGCGCCCGGTCTTCATCGTGAATGATGCCTCGGCCACGATCGCCAATGCGATGGCGCCGGCGGGCCTGGAGAATTCGGCCGGCGTGATCTCGGCGGCCTTCCTGAAGGATCCGAGCGATCCGGCCTGGAAAGACGATCCCGCCATGAAGGAATGGTTCACGTTCATGGACAGGTATCATCAGGTCGAAAGCACCAACAGCAGCGCGGCGGTCTACGGCTACGCCGCGGCCGAGGCGCTGACGCAGGTGCTGAAGCAATGCGGCGACGACCTCTCGCGCGACAACATCATGCGCCAGGCGGCCTCGCTCAGGGACTATCAGCCGTCCGTTGCCTTGCCCAACATCAGGATGAACACCTCGCCCGAGCGCTATCTGCCGATCCGGCAGATGCGGCTGGTGCAATTCGACGGCCGCTCGTGGCAGCCGTTTGGCGAGGTGATCGAGACGGCGTTCACGGAAGGTGCGGCAAGGTGAGGTGACTCAGTTAGCGCAGTTGCCTGTGCCGATTACTGACACCTTTTCCTGAGCCACCCCTCTCCCCCGCCCTCCCCCGCAAGGGGGGAGGGAGCGCAGCGGAGCGCGCGGCGACACCCCACCTCAATCCGACTTTCGCAAATTGACTAGAGCGAACTCCCGCCACGACAAAGGTACGTTCCCTCCCCCCTTGCGGGGGAGGGTTAGGGAGAGGGGTGCCACACGGGGACTCTCTCCATGAGAAAAGCGGCTACGTGAGCCCGCCCCTCACGTCGGCTTCAGCGAGGCCAGCGCGTTCTCCAGCAGTGAGCGCACGCGGGCGGCGTCGCCTGATTTCACCACGGCCGGGTCGAGATAGAGCTCGAGGCCCGGCGCACGCTCGGTGATGATGCCGCTCTTTTCCGCCGCGGCGTCGTTCAGCGCGTCGACCGAATAGGGAATCACCTCGCGGCTGATGCCCTTCATGGTGATCGCGGGCAGCGCGTGGGCGCGGACGATGTCGCTGACGAGGGCGAAGGTCTCGTAGCTCAGCACGATGCCGCCGGGCTCGGCGATGGACTGCAGGCGCGCGGCGAGGTTCGCTTCGGCACCGATGATGGTGTAGTCCATGCGGTCGGTGCTGCCGAAATTGCCGACATTGCAATAGCCGGAATTGATGCCCATGCGCGAGCGGAACGGCTGCTCGATGCCGGAGGCCCGCCATTTCGCATTGAGCTCGGCAAGGCGCTGCTGCATGCGCCAGGCCATCTGCAGACAGGCCTGTGCGTCGGCGCGGTCGCCCCTGGTCTCGGGATCGCCGAAGAAGATCAGCATGGCATCGCCGATGAACTTGTCGATGGTGCCGCCGTATTCGAGCGCGATCGCCGACATCTCGGTGAAATATTCATTGAGCAGCTGCGTCAGCTGCTCCGGCTGGAGCCGCTCCGCGGTCGCCGTGAAATTCTGGATGTCGGAGAAGAAGATGGTGAGCTTCTTGCGCTCGGTGTGGATGGTGACGTCCTTCTGGCCGGAGAAGATGCTCTTGTAGACCTGCGGCGGGATGTAGCGCGAGATCTTCATCGACAGCGAGGCCAGGAAGTCGTTGGCGGATTCGAGCTCCTTGTTCATGGTCTTGATGCGGCGCGCCTGGCGGCGCTGCAGCGACAGGAACGACAGGCCACTGCCGGCCGCGATCAGGAAATAGGCGAGCAGGAACTTGAACGAGAAGATGTTGGCGGCGATCGGCTGGGCGATGATCACCTCCTGGATGCCGCGGACATCACCCACCTTCCAGTCCTTCTTCGGGCTCTCGGGATGGCTGTTGTGGCAGCTGACGCAGGCCGGCCCCATGGTAACAGGCGCGATCAGGCGGACCTTGTCTGAGAACAGCGAGGTCTCGGTCTCCACGATCTTCTGCTCGGGATCCCTGCGCAGCGCATCGAGCCCGTCCTTCTCGAACTTGTCGAGCTGGTGCGGGGCGCGGTTCTGGAACGGGAAGTCCGAGACGAAGCGATAGGTGATGTTCTCCTGCTGGGCGCCGATCACCCGTCCCAGCTCGAGCGACAGCGTCGCCGGGATCGGGATCGCGCCGGGGACGGCTTCGTAATTGTGAACGACCCTGGTGGTGCCGTTGGGATTGGCGAGCACCCGCCCGACCACATTGGTCGCGTAGTAGCTGCGCACGCTCGTGATCACCGAATTGAGATCGGCGGCCTGCCGGCGCAGCGCGGTCTTGGAGAGCTCAGTCAGGTCCAGCCACACCGCGAGCGGCAGGGCAAGCAGCAGGAAGGCGATCACGGCGCCGATGAGGATGCCGCTCTTGCGCTGTTCTTCGGAGATCTCTTGTTTCACTCTGTGGCTCCGTCGTGTGCGATTTTGTCGCAAAGTCGAGGGATTTGCGGCAAGGAATGCGGCGGCACAGAGCCAATAAAAGCAGGCCGGCGCAACCCCATTTCATGGTGGTCGCGGCAGGCGGCTGTTCGTTTCATCACAACCGTTTAAGATCGGCATGAACCTGCATTCACTCCGCCGGGAGATTCCATGACCGAGACCGTTCGCATCAAACGCTTCCACGCCCGCCCCGTGATTGTGCCGATGAACCTGCCGCTCCAGACCTCGACCGGAGCCGTCGCAAAGGCGCCGCTGGTGCTGATCGACTGCGAGACCGACCAGGGCGCGGTGGGGCACGCCTATCTGTTCTCGATCACGCCGTCGGCATTGAAGCCGCTGACCGCGATGGTCATGGAGTTGTCGGAGCTCATCGCCGGCGACGAGCTGCTGCCGTTCGAGATCGAGCGCAAGCTGACCCAGCGCTTCACCCTGCTGGGCCTCGCCGGCCTGCAGCGGCTGGCGCAATCCGGCATCGACATGGCGGCCTGGGATGCGCTGGCGCGCAGCAAAGGCCTGCCGCTCGCCCGCCTGCTCGGCGGCGCACCGAAGCCGGTCAGGGCCTACAATTCGAAGGGCCTCGGCATCATGCCGGCGGGCGCCGCGGTGGAGGAAGCGCACAAGCTGCTGGCCGAAGGTTTTCACGCCGCAAAGATCCGCGTCGGCCGGAGCGATGCGCGGGAGGACCTTGCCGTGGTGCGCGCGGTGCGCAAGGCCGTTGGCGACGAGGTGACGCTGATGTGCGACTACAACCAGGCGCTCACGGTCACCGAAGCGATCCGCCGCGGCGAGATGCTCGACGACGAGGGCCTCGCCTGGATCGAGGAGCCGATCCGCCACGACGATTACGCCGGGAACGCCCGCATCGCGGATGCGCTGCGCACGCCGGTCCAGATCGGCGAGAACTTTGACGGCGCGTTTGCGATGCAGTCCGCGCTGTCGGCGGAGGCCTGCGACTACGTCATGCCCGACGTCCAGCGCATCGGCGGCGTCACCGGCTGGCTGCGTGCCGCTGCGCTCGCGCACGCCGCCGGCATCGAGATGTCGACGCACCTGTTCTCGGAAGTCAGCGCGCATCTGCTCTGCGTGACGCCGACCGCACACTGGCTGGAATATGTCGACTGGGCCGATGCGGTGCTGGCGAGCCGGCTGACGATCAAGGACGGCTTTGCGCTGCCGAGCGAGGAGCCGGGCAACGCCATCGCGTGGGACGAGGCGGCAGTGAAGAAATATCTGGTCGGATGATTGCGGGTCCCGCCGCAAGTACCGACGTCGTCCTGGCGAAAGCCAGGACCCATACCGCGCGATCCATCGGTGAGAGGCGGTGCGGGTACCGGCGCCGGGACAGTCTTCGCAAAACTGCTCCCTGGGGTAATGGGTCCTGGCTTTCGCCAGGACGACATTGGAGATTGCGCAACTCTCCACCACCGTCATTGCGAGGAGCACTTGCGACGAAGCAATCCAGACCGCTACCGCGGAGAGATTCTGGATTGCTTCGCTGCGCTCGCAATGACGGAGGGAAATCAACACGCGCGTTGCGCGGAGACAACAAGCGGACTAACGATCCCCCATGACCACATGGCGCCCTCATCCCCACATCCGCGTCGTCGCGATCGGCCTGCACTGGGGACGGGCGGCTGCTGGCGGCCGAGGTTCGCGACGATGCGGGGCGGATCAAGGGCGTGCGTCCGCTCGGCGGCGCGATCGACTTCGGCGAGAGCTGGCGGGCCGCGCTGGTGCGGGAATTCAACGAAGAGCTCGGCATCGACGTCATCATCACGGGCGAGCCCTTGATGCTGGAGAACATTTTCGTGCACGAGGGATCGACCGGGCACGAGGTGATGTTCATCGCCGAGGTCGCGTTTCCGGAGGACGCCTTCAACGGCCAGGACCGCATCGACTTCCGCGAGGATAACGGAGAAGAGATCGTCGCGCGCTGGTTCGACCTTCGCGATCTCGACGTGGATGGCGGGCCGAGCCTCTATCCGACCGGGCTGAAAGGCCTGCTGCTCGGGAACAAGGGCGCGACTTGAACGCGTCGCTGCCTCCACGTCGTCATTGCGAGCGCAGCGAAGCAATCCAGACTGCTACCCGCGGAAAGATTCTGGATTGCTTCGCTGCGCTCGCCATGACGGAATGTGGGGCGACAGCATGGCCCGCAACACTACCACACTTCCGCGCCCGGGATCTTCTTCCGCACCGCCATGCGCTGGATCCAGATGCAGCGACGGACGGATCTGTTGGAACGGCCGACGGCGGATATCCCCTCGCCGGCCTGCAGCAGCGGCGCCACGTTCTGGCGCAGCTCGCGGCAGCGCTGGAGCTCGGCCTGCCAGTCGATGATCGCGGCGTCGGCGCGTGACGCCATCAGCGCCAGCGCCGCCACGGCAAGACAGCTGGTCCGCATCTTTCCTCTCACTGTGATCCACCTCCGTCGCGCCGATAACGGAAGTCGCAATAAGACGCGCCCTGCATGATGGTCTGCGTGCGCGTGAGCCTGACGTCGGAGCCGAACCCGTCCGCAGTCGCGAAGTCCGCGGTGCAGATCAGGAGGAAGCCTAGCTCGGGTTCGCCGAGCGCCTTGTAGAACTCGGCATAGGCGCAGCGCGTCACGTCGAATGCAAAGGCGTCCGCCGTCTCTTCGATCACGTCATAGGCGAGCGCATCGTCGCGGGCATAGGTCCTGAAGGCCGAGGACACGGCCTTGCCGAGATTGCTCTCGTTCTTGGCTTTCCAGAATTCCTCGCCGAAGCCGCGATAGAGATCGCCGAGCGCCTTGCGCACGATCGCGTTGGCGCGGGCCTCGCCGAGCTCGGCCTGCAATGCCTTGACCAGCGGCACCAGCACCTGGGCCTGGATCTTTGCCTGTTCGATGACGGACACGGTCATGGGCGGGCTCGCGTCGCGAAGGGAGAGGCGTAGCCCGGATGGAGCGTAAGCGTAATCCGGGACAGCGCGGTCGCCAGGATGCACTTGCCCCGGATTGCGCTTCGCTCCATCCGGGCTACGAAGGCATTGGATGATAGCGCAGCTTGATGCCGGCGGCGAGAGCTTGCGGTTGCCACACGACGTCCGAAGGCCCACGCGTCCGTGATGTCACGACGTCCGCCGATCGTGCGATCCTGAAACGTCACCGCGTCCACGGATGGTATGACGACCAGCATTCAAATGCCGGTAATGACGAGAGGTGAACATGATCCGACCCGGGATGTCTCAAGATAGCGCCAGGCCACGACCATTGGTGCGACGTCGTCCTCTCGCGGCCATCGCCGCAGCATTCCTACTCGCGGCGGCGTTCTGGCCGGCCGCACCCGCGCTGGCCGCAGAGAACGAGGCGGAGGCACGCGCCATCTTCGAGAGGTTCATCACCGCGCAGAATGCGCATAACGCGGACGATGTGAAGGCCCTGCTCTGGAATTCGCCGTCGACGCTGCTGTTTGCCAGAAACATCGAGACGCGAGGACGCGATGCCGTCGCCGACCGCTTCAGGACCTATTACGAGGGCACCTGGCACCTCGAACCCGACATGTCGAAATTCCACGTCGCCGTGATCTCGAACGAGGTCATGCAGGTCCTGGTGCCGATCGTCTTCACGCGCGGCCTGCCCGGCAAGCCGCCGCAACAGAACACGTTCCTGATCAGCCAGACCTATGTCCGGGACGCGAACGGCTGGTCGGTTGCCTCGATCATGCCGATCGCGAATACCGAACTGAAGTAGCGGGATGCAGCATCCGGGCTGCGGCTTCAGCTCCGCAGCAATCGCAGTGCCCGGCCCTTGTGCAGGGCGACGTGGTCGGTCTTGTCGCTCTTGATCTCGTATTGCGGATCATCGGGCGAGGCGTGGTGCGTGTAGCCCTTGTAGTCGACGTCCTTGGTGTGGACGCGCAGGACATGGCCGCGCACCCGGCCGGCCTCGGAATTCCAGCTGACGTGGTCGCCGCGCTTGAAGGTTTTTACGGAGGTCTTTGTGGGCCGCTTCGGCATGGCCGAACAATGCCGGAGTGGGCGGGCGTGTTCCGGGGGGAGCGGAGGATGACGCAGCACTCCGTCTACGCTCTTCGAGCTACGCCGGACACGCTTCGCATCGAGATTGTTTCTTGGTGGCTCGCCGAGCTGTAGCTCGCGGCAGCAAGCCCGCTTGCGCCCTTTGGGCTTCGGCTCGGCATCCTTCACTCGCTCCGCGAGCGAAGGATGGTGGGCACGACAGGGATCGAACCTGTGACCCCTACCATGTCAAGGTAGTGCTCTCCCGCTGAGCTACGTGCCCTAATAGTCCACTTACGTCGGGTGGGGTCCCTATAACGGCTCAGGGGACCCGGCGCAAGGACGGAACGGGGCCGATTTAGGCCGCCAGCATCTTGTTCACTTCGCTGACCAATTCGCGCAGATGCACGGGCTTGGACAGCACCTTGGCGTTCTTGGGGGCGTCCGAATCCGAGTTCAGGGCGACCGCGGCAAAGCCGGTGATGAACATGATCTTGATGTCGGGGTCGAGTTCCGAGGCCCGGCGGGCGAGCTCGATGCCGTCCATTTCCGGCATCACGATGTCGGTCAGCAGCATCTCGAACGGCTCTTCCCGCAGCCGCTGATAGGCGGCCATGCCGTTGTCATGGGACGAGACCTGAAAACCGGCGTTTTCCAGCGCCTTGACCAGGAAACGGCGCATGTCGTTGTCGTCTTCGGCGAGCAGGATCTTTGGCATGGCAGGAAACGTCGAATCCCCAGAGGATATCAGCAGAGGTCACTTAGCCCGACAGAGGGTAAATTTGGGGTGAAAATCTTTACCATGGGCCGGCTGCGCTGCCTGCTCTTTGTGGACCCGAACGGGCTCCGAATCAATCGAGCCGGACCAGCCGGTCCCCACCCCGATGCCCGCACGGTTAAGACATGTTCCAGCGTCCATCACATCTTTTCGCTTGGCAGAATGGTTGCGATTCCGGACAATGACGACACATAAGAGCCGCTCGACCGGCCGAATCATTCGATCCGGGGCCATGCCGGGTGGTGCGGCGCCAAGGGGGCGAAGCCTGAGTAAGGGACGAAGCCTGAGAAGATGACCCGGTTTGACGGCGAGATGTCGCCAGCGTTCGAGATCTTCGAGCCCGCCGAATGGCGCGCGCCTGTCATCTTCAACTCGCCCCATTCCGGCTCGACCTATCCGGACGAATTCCTGGCGGCATCGCGGATCGACCTGCCGACGCTGCGGCGCTCGGAAGACTCGTTCATGGACGAGCTGATCGGCCATTTGAGCGCGCGCGGCTTTCCGACCGTGCGGGTCAACTTTCCGCGCTCCTATGTCGACGTCAACCGCGAGCCCTATGAGCTCGATCCCCGCATGTTCACCGGGCGCCTGCCGAGCTTCGCCAACACCCGCTCGATGCGGGTCGCCGGCGGCCTCGGCACCATTCCGCGCGTGGTCGGCGACGGCCAGGAGATCTATCGCGACCGCATCCTGGTCGACGACGCGCTGGGGCGGATCGAGACGCTGTACAAGCCCTATCATCGCGCGCTGCGCCGGCTGATCAACAAGGTGCACCAGATGTTCGGCACCGTGGTGCTGGTCGACTGCCATTCGATGCCCTCGGTCGGCGTCAGCCGGGACGAGCCGCGCCGGCCGGACGTCGTGATCGGCGACCGCTACGGCACCAGCTGCACACCGCTGCTCCCTGACAGGGTCGAGGAGACCATGACGGGGCTCGGCTATTCGATCGGCCGCAACAAGCCCTATGCGGGCGGCTTCATCACCGAGCATTACGGCAATCCCGCCAGCGGCCTGCACGCGGTCCAGCTCGAGCTCAATCGCGCCATCTACATGGACGAGCGGCGACGCGAGCGCAGCCCGCGCTTTGCGCAAGTCGCCTCCGACTTCGCGGTGCTCGCCGACGTGCTGGCCACCACGATCCCCTTCGGCGATCTCGGCCCGTTCCAGGCCGCGGCGGAATAGACGACAGCTTTTTCTTCGCGCGTCCGGCGCGCGCATCGGGCGCGAACGCATTTGCGCTTCGCCTTGCTGCGCGCTTTGAAATGAAAGCAGAGGCCCCAAGAAAAAAGGGCCGCTTCTAATGAAGAAGCGGCCCAAGTCTAGGGAGGAAACGCCCAAGGAGGGCAGCGGTAACGCAGAGCGCTACCGCACCGCAACAATATGCGGCCGCGGCGCACAAAGTGCAAGGGCTTTTGAGCGGTTTCCCATGCACTACGCACATGGCTCAATTGCTTTAAGAGAAACCTGGATTCAGTTTCTTTGATAAGGAATTTCAATGGGTTGATAGTCATTTGCATACGAACAAGGCATGGTCGGAACTAAGTTTTCAACTCTGTGATCGATATTTGGCCAGCAGATGACTCGAATGAGGCAGAGGCCATCGGCATTCAAAATACCAGGGTGCAAATCAAGACAGCGCTGCACGCGGGAGGCGAATTGAGCTAGGCAGGAGCGAGCTTCACACTGACTTTCGTTTTGAGGAACTCACCGTGACGGTGATCGACTTCTCCGCCTTCATCGGACGGCTCGCCACCGCCTCCGGCGAAACAATCCTGCCGTTCTTCCGCACCTCGCTGTCCATCGACGACAAGAGCAAGACCAAGGATTTCGACCCCGTCACCGAGGCCGACCGCGCCGCCGAGGCGGTGATGCGGCGGCTGATCAAGGCGAGCTTCCCTCAGCACGGCATCGTCGGCGAGGAATTCGGCAATGAGCGCGAGGACGCCGACTATGTCTGGGTGCTCGACCCCATCGACGGCACCAAATCCTTCATCGGCGGCTTCCCGATCTGGGGGACGCTGATCGCGCTGCTGCACAAGGGCTCGCCGGTGTACGGCATGATGCACCAGCCCTTCATCGGCGAGCGTTTTTCCGGCGACAACGGCTCGGCCAATTACAAGGGCCCCTCCGGCGAGCGCCGGCTCCAGGTCCGCCGCTGCGCCTCGCTGTCGGAAGCGACGACCTACACCACTTCGCCGCTGCTGATGAACGAGCGCGACCGCGCCATCTTCGGCCGCATCGAGCAGGGCGCGCGGCTCTCGCGCTATGGCGGCGACTGCTACTCCTATTGCATGCTGGCGGCCGGCCACGTCGATCTCGTGGTCGAGACCGAGCTGAAGCCCTACGACATCGCGGCCTTGATCCCGATCGTGACCGGCGCCGGCGGCGTCGTCACCACCTGGGAAGGCAAGCCGGCCCAGGGCGGCGGCCGCATCGTCGCCGCCGGCGACGCAAGAGTTCACGAAGAAGCGCTGAAGCTGCTCAACCAATAACAAACGCGAGCGGGGGCTTGCATGACCATCTCACGCAGGCTGCTCGTTGAATTGTTCTTGGGACTATCCCTGCTCCTGCCGTCAGCGGCATCGGCGCAGAACTTTCCCGCAAAACCGATCAAGCTGATCGTGCCGTTCCCGGCCGGCGGCCCCAACGACATCATCGCCCGCGTGATCGGCCAGCGCATGTCGGAGTTGTCGGGACAACCGGTGCTGATCGACAATCGCGGCGGCCAGGGCGGCGTGCTCGGCACCGACGCGGTCTCCAAGGCCGCGCCCGATGGCTACACCATCGCGATCTCCTCGGCCGGCGCGCTCGCGATCAGCCCGAGCATGGAGCGGGTCGCCTACGACACCCAGACCGACCTCACGCCGGTGACGCTGGTTGCCACCGTGCCGGAAATGCTCGTCGTCGCCACCAATGTGCCCGCCAAGGACATCGGCGAATTGATCGCGCTGGCGAAAGCGCAGCCCGGAAAGCTCAACTTCGCCTCCTCCGGCCCCGGCAGCCTGCCGCATCTCGCCGGCGAATTGTTCAAGCTGACGGCGAAGATCGACATCGTGCACGTGCCCTATCGCGGCGCCGCGCCGGCGGTGAACGATCTGCTCGGCCAGCAGGTGCAGATGACCTTCCTCGATCTCCCGGTGCTGCTGCCGCAGGTCAAGGCGGGTGCGCTGCGGCCGATCGCGATGGGCTCAGCCGAGCGCGCCCCGACCGCGCCCGAGGTGCCGACCATGGCGGAAGCAGGCTTTGCTGATCTGCGCATCGAGAACTGGTACGGCATGGTGGCACCGAAGGGCACGCCGAAGGAGATCGTCACGGCGCTGCATGCACTGGCGACCAAGGCGATGGCGGATCCGGCGGTGAAGGAGAAGCTTAGCCAGCAAGGCGCGACGCTGGTCGGCGACGAGCCGGAGCATTTTCGCTCATTCATTGCCGATGAGACCAAGAAGTGGGCGAAGGTGATCAAGGACGCCGGGGTGGAGACGGCGAAGTAGTCTTGTCTTCCCCCGGAGGTTAAGAGCCGACCTATCTCAACGCTACAGGTGCGTTCCCTCCCCCCTTGCGGGGGAGGGAGCGCAGCTGAGTGCGCAGCTGCAGCGTCGGCTCGCATCAGCACGCTCACACCGCCTCTGCCCGCAGATGCTCCACCAGCATCTTCGCCGGCCTTGGCAGCGTCTTGAAGCTGCGCGCGCAGATCACGAGCTTGCGGTTGGCCCAGGCGTCGCGCAGGCGGACCATGGCGAGCGGCATCAGCCTGGCGCAGCGGCGCGCGGCGGATATCGGCACCAGCGCAATGCCGACATCGGCGGCGACCATCTGGCAGATCGCGTCGAAGTCGCGCAGGCGCGCGCGGTAATGCGGGCGCATGCCGAGCCGGGCGGCGTGCTTCGAAATGTGCATCTGCAGCGCGGTGGCGCTGGTGAGCCCGACGAAGTCGCAAGCGCCCGTCTCCTGAAAATCGATCTGGCGGCGGCCGGCGAACGGGCCGCGCCGCGACGTCACCAATGTCAGGTGATCCTCGCTGAACACGAACCGCTCGATATGGTCGGGCAGCGCGTGCTCGGCGGCGAAACCGAGATCGGCGGCGCCGGCGGTGATCGCGGCGGCGATGTCGGTGCTCTCGCGCTCCTCGATGTCGACGGCGACATCGCGATGCTCGTGCAGGAATCCGGCCAGTGCCTTCGGCAGATGCTCCGACAGGCCGGAGGTGTTGACGAGGAAATGCACGCTCGCGCGCACGCCGCTGGCAAAGCCGGCGAGATCGCCGCGCATGGCGTCGACCTGGTGGATCACGAGCCGGGCATGGTCGAGCAGACTCTCGCCGGCCGCGGTCAACTCGACGCCGCGGCGCCCGCGCTTGAGCAGCGCGACGCCGAGCGCATCCTCCAGGCCCTTGATGCGCGCGCTGGCCGAGGCCAGCGCCAGGTGCGACCGCTCCGCGCCGCGCGTGATGCTGCGCTGGTCGGCGACCGCAATGAAGAGCTGGAGATCGACGAGATCGAAACGCATGGCGGGCCTCTCCTTAGCCTTCGTCCTACACGAAGGCTGTCTCCGTAACCTTCAGATTGTGCCCGGGCGCCGCATCGGTCAATGTGCCGGCATGATCGACCCGCTTCTCATTGTCATCGCCGCCGTGTTCCTGGCCGCCGGATTCGTCAAGGGCGTGATCGGGCTCGGCCTGCCGACCGTGTCCATGGGCCTGCTCGCGGTGAGCATGACGCCGAGCCGCGCCATCGCCATCGTGATCGTGCCGGCCATCGTCACCAACATCTGGCAGACTTTTGTCGGCCCGTATTTGCGCGACATCCTCAAGCGGCTGTGGCCACTGATGATCGGCACCGTGATCGGCTGCTGGCTCAATGCCGGCGCGCTGACCGGCCCCCATGCGCGCTACGGCACGATCGTGCTCGGCGTCCTGCTAGTGATCTACGCGATCATCGGGCTCAGCAAATTCAAGTTCCAGGTCGCGCCCGAGAACGAGAAATGGGTCGGCGGCGTGGTCGGCGTGATCACCGGCGTGATCTCGGCCTCAACCGGCGTGCAGGTGATCCCCTCGATGCCGTTCATGCAGGCGATCGGCATGGAGAAGGACGAGCTGGTGCAGGCGCTCGGCGTGTTCTTCACGACCGCGACGCTGGCGCTCGCCTTCAACCTCACAGCCGGCGGATTGCTGACGCCGGCCAATGCCGTGCCCGGCGCCGTGGGCCTTGCCATGGCCTTTGCCGGCATGTTCATCGGCCAGTCGGTGCGGGCGCGGATGCCGGCCGAAGCGTTCCGCCGCTGGTTTTTGATCGCGATGATTTTGCTGGGGCTTTATCTGGCCGGCAGCGCGCTGGCGAAGGAGTTCGCGTAAGGCAGAACGTAGGGTGGGCAAAGCGAAGCGTGCCCACGCATTTTGTGTGGCCGAGAGAGGTGGTGGGCACGGCGCAAGTGCGCCTTTGCCCACCCTACGCAGCTCCCATCATCCGCTCGAACGAGTTACCGGCTCTCCAGCATGGCGACGCGGATGCCGAGATAGACGAAGAGGCCGCCGAGCGCGCGATTGACCCAGGCGATCGCGCCCTCCGAGCTCCGCAGGCGGTGGGCGGCCTTGGCCGCGAACGCGGCAAGCACCAGGCACCACAGTGTCCCCGTAAAGATGAAGATCAGGCCGAGCGTCAGGAAGGCGAGCGGCTTGTGGGGCGCATCGGCTGCGACGAATTGCGGCAGGAAGGCCAGGAAGAACAGCGCGACCTTGGGATTGAGCGCGTTGGTGAAGACGCCTTGCAGGAACACCCGCCGCAGCGAGCTCCGCTCCGGCTCGTCGATGGCCGACGCCAGCGCCGGACGCGACCACAGCATCTGAAGGCCGGTCACGACCAGATAGGCCGCGCCAACCAGCTTCAGGATAGAGAACGCCGTCGAGGAGGCCATCAGCAGGGCCGAAAGGCCGATCGCCGCGCCCGCGACATGGAAAAAACAGCCGCAACTGATGCCAAAAGCGGCGGCGGCGCCGCCCCGCCAGCCCATCTGCATGCTGCGGCCGATCACATAGACGCTATCGGGCCCCGGCGTGATGTTGAGCAGTATGCCCGACAGGATGAACAGCCAGATTTCGTGAATGCCCAGCATCTAAAATCCCCCGCCCAACCCGCCTTGCGGCCCTGAAAGGGGGGCTTAATCGGTTGGCTCCGCCCCGTCCACCGCCGGGATTGCGTAGGATTTACTTCGAATTTGCAATGCGGTTGATACTTTCACTCGGCCTCATCTGCTTTATAAAGGCAGGGTTCTTGAAATGCAGGATTCGAGGCGACTGCCACGCCGTGGCCGGTCTTCGATCCCTTGGAGCTCCCGGGATATGGAAAGACGTCTGGCAGCCATCGTCTGCGCCGATGTCGCCGGCTATTCGCGCATGATGGGCAGCGACGAAGCCGGCACCCATGCCGCCTTCAAGGCCCATCGCGCCGCGATCCACCCCATCATCCTCAATCACGGCGGACGCGTCGTGAAGAACACCGGCGACGGCTTCCTGCTGGAGTTCGCCTCCATCGTCGGCGCCACCGAGGCGGCGATCGCGATGCAGACGGTGATGGCGGAGCGCAACCACCATCTCCCGGCCGAGCGCACCATGCAATTCCGGCTCGGCATCCACATGGGCGACGTCATCGCCGACGAGGACGAGGTCTTCGGTGACGATGTCAACATCGCCGTCCGCCTCGAATCCGTGGCGAGCCCCGGCGGCTTCGCCATCTCGGCCAAGGCCTACCGGGAGGCGTGCAAGCATCTCACCGTGCCGCTGACCGATGCCGGCAACCATCGCTTCAAGAACATCAAGGATGCGGTCGGGGTCTTTACCTGGATGCCCGAGGGCGCGCCGGCGCTCGCGCCCGAGCTGCGGGAAGCATCCGCCCTCTCGCAGCAGTACCGCACCGCGATCGTCGGCGTGCTGCCCTTCGCCAATCTCAGCGACGCCCAGGACGAATATTTCTCCGACGGCCTCACCGAGGATCTGATCCACGCGCTCTCGCTGCAATCCTTCTATCGCGTGCTGAGCCGCAACTCGACCTTCGCGTTCAAGGGCAAGAATTTGAGCACGCGCCTGATCGCGCGCGAGATCGACGCAACCTATCTGATCCAGGGCTCGGTGCGGCGCGCCGGCGCCAAGATCCGCGTCACCGCCGAGCTGATCGCGCCGGAGACCGGCGAGCAGCTCTGGACCGGCCGCTACGACCGCGACATCGGCGATTTGTTCGCGATGCAGGACGAGATCACCACCAATCTGTCCGCTGCCATCGCCACCGAGATCGTCCGCGCGGAAGCTTCGGCGCCGGCGCGGCTCTCGACCGACGTGACCGCCTGGGACCGCTTCCTCAAGGGACTGTCGCATTACTACCGCCAGACCAAGGAAGATCTGGCCGCCGCCGTCGACCTGTTCCGGGAGGCCATTGGGCTCGATCCCAAGCTGTCGATCGCGCATGCTTATCTTGCCACGATCCAGATCCAGAGCATCCAGTTCGGCTGGGTCAAGGGCACGCGGGAGATGTGGGCCGAGGCGATGCATCTCGCCGAGACCAGCGTCCGGCTCGACCCGCGCTCCTCCTTCGCGTTCTCGATCCTGTCCTGGGCTCATGGCATGGAAGGTCATTACGAGGCCGCGATGGACGCCGCCAAGCGTGCGGTTGCGCTCAACCCCTACGACAACGGCGCGCGCGGGGTACTCGGCATCTGCCATTTCATCATCGGCGAGCATCGCGAGGCAATCGAGCTGTTCTCGATGGCCTCGCAGCGCGACAACAGCGACCCGCGCTACCAATGGGCCGCGCTGAACGCCTTCAGCCATTATCTCCTAAGACAATATGACGCGACCCTGTCATGGGCCCGCGAGCAGCTCTACATCAACCCGAACCACATGCAGGCGCTGGCGATCCGCGCCGCAGCGCTGGCGCAACTCGGCCGGACCGACGAGGCCGACGAGGCCATCAAAGTGCTCATGACGAACTACCCGACCCTGAATGTCGACCGTCACCTGCGCAATTTCCACTGGAAGCGGCCCGAGAATCTCGCCCATTACCGCGAGGGACTGCTGAAGGCCGGCGTGCCGCTCGGCAAGCTGACCCTGGTCCAGAGCGACGTCAAACGCGCCGCCGAGTCCTGACGGGCCGGCCGCGGTCCCGCCCTTCGGGGCAAATGACTCGCGCCCGCTGTTGTTGACAGGACAGTGAAATCAGCCACACTTCACCACACGCTGAAGTAGTATAGTCTGCTGTCGGTTTGTTAGGACTTTCCGCGCTTGATCGGCGCGTCTTTTTTGCGATTCGCTGTTTTCAGGATTTTGGGCCATGCATGACCGCTCTTCGAAGCCGCCCTTCGACCCCTCGATCCAGGTCTCGCCGAACAATCCCTGTCCATTCCTGCGCGGCCTCGTCGGCGAAGGCTTCGTCGACGGCGGGACCGTCCCGCTCCGGACGCTGTCGCAGACCATCGCGAATGCAAGCGGCGAGGCTGGGCTGAAGAAGACCTCGGCCCGCATCCAGGTCCGCGGCGTCGCGCTGATCGCCAACGGCGCCTGTCACATCCTGCAGAGCATCTTCTGGGGCGCACAGCTCGATGGCTTGCGCGGCGGCCCGCTCGACAAGCTCGGCGCCGGCTCCCGCATCCTCGGCGTCGACGGGCACGTCAACGAGGACGAGATCGCCCGGCTTGCCAGTTTTGGCGGCACCTATACCGATCCCGATGGCGGCACCGAGACCGGCCTCAACGCCTCGCAAATCCAGATCTTCATGAAGGACAACCTCAAGCGCGCCGGCAAGCAAGCACGCTGGTACTACCCCATCCTGATGAAGTTCGAATGGCCGATCCTGCTCAAGATCATGGGCAAGGGTCAGGGTGATGACCGCTATCTCAGCGTGGCCGAGGTGAGGACGTTGTTCAACGAGCGCAAATTCCCTGACAGGATCACCCAGCGGGTCGTCAGCCAGCCGGTCACGCCGCCCTCGCTGATACTGCGCGCGGCCGGCGGACTGTTCGCCGCGCTCCTCGTCTTTGGCATCGTGGCGCTGCGCTTTCCCGATCAATTCCAGCCGATGCTGCCCGGCATCCTCGGGAACCTCGTGGCCCCGCCATTGCCTACGCAGGTCGAACCGCGAGCCGCGTACTGGCTCGAGCAGAACTGGGCGCTGGAGGACCGGCACTGGTTTCATCACACCAGCCAGGGCACCGCGACCTTCCCGGTGCCCTATAGCTGGTTCATGGCGCTCGAGCAGCCGCGGCTTCATTTCTTCGCAAAGCCCGGGATGCTGCATGACAGCGACCATCTGCAGCGCTTCGGCTTCATCCCGAGCCCGCAGACGATCAACACCGACGACGCCACGCTGCGCCGGTTCGGCTATGCCAACGTCTACGACAAGACGAAGCCGGTGCCGGCACGGCTCTGGGATCCGCCGGTCAACTGGGGTGCCCAGGCTGAGAACGTCGGCGGCCTGCCCGTCGGCTTTGCGCGCATGACCGGCGTACCCGATCCCGCGACCGGCAAGGTCGGCGAGGACCGGATCGGCCTGACCTGCGCCGCCTGCCACACCGGCCAGATCCACTACAAGGGCATCGACATCCGCTTCGACGGCGGCCCGGCGATGACCGACCTCAGGAAGCTCGAGGTCACGACCGGCCTGTCGATCGCCTACACGCTCTACGTGCCGGGCCGCTTCACGCGCTTCGCCGATCGCGTGCTCGGCCCCTCCGCCAGCGATGCGGACCGCGATGCGCTGAAGCAGAAGCTGAGCGCGATCGGCACGTTCCTGGTCGACTGGGAGAAGACCTACGCCAAGACCATCGAGGGCAAGACGCGGTTCAACGAGAAGACCAAGCGGGACGAGCCGCAGCAGGACACCGAGGAAGGCTATGGCCGCCTCGACGCGCTCAACCGCATCGGCAACCAGGTCTTCTCCCAGGACATGGCGCTCAGCGGCCTCAGCGGCTTCGAGAAGAATCTGCATGCCAAGGACGCGCCGGTCAGCTTCCCGCCGATCTGGACCGTGCCCTGGCTCAAATACGCGCAATACGACGCGTCCATCGAACAGCCGCTGATCCGCAATGCCGGCGAAGCGCTGGGCGTGACCGCGCTGCTCAATTTGTCCGACAACTCTCCCAAGGACACGCTGTTCCGCTCGTCGATGGACATCAAGAATCTGAACTGGATCGAGGATCTGCTGAAGGGATCGGCGCCCTATCCGAAAAAGCAGCTCTCCGGGCTGACATCGCCGAGATGGCCGTCGGACATCTTCGGTGATGATGCCTGGAAGATCGATGGCGACCGCGTCAAGCGCGGCCGCAAGCTCTATGCGGAGATCTGCACCGAATGCCATCTCGGTCCGGTCAACGATCCCGTGTTCGACACCGAATTTCCGAGCCAGAGCATCTGGTCCTCGTCACGCTGGGAGACCATCGGCGACGACAAATTCCTGAACGAGGTACAGAAAAGCGCCAAGGGCATGGGGACCGACCTCGCTCAGGCCAGCGTGCTGGCGACGCGGACGGTTCAGGTGCCGGGCTTTCTCAAGCTCGATCCCACGCAGAATCTCAATGCCTGGTGGAACTGCAATCTGCCGGATATTTCGTCGACCGACATGCCCTACTCGATCGGCCTAATGGTGCTCGTCGACATCGTCGCCCGCAAGGCGATGGACGATGCCAAGATCGACCCGAAGGTCCAGCAGGCCTGGTGGGGCAAGCGCAAGAACTGCCCGAATCCCGGACCGCAGCCGCCCGACAAGAAGGAGCCGGGGCCCTGGTATCGCGCGCGCCCGCTCAACGGCGTCTGGGCCACCGCACCTTACCTGCACAACGGATCGGTGCCTTCGCTGTACTGGATGCTGAGCCCTGCATCCGAGCGTCCCAAATCGTTCTGCATGGGTGGTGGCCGCGACTACGATCCGAAGCAGGTCGGCTTCGCGGTCGCCGACGGCGAGAGCTGCAAGACCGGGCAGTCGCGCTTCTCGACGCGCGCGTCTGACGGCACCGACATGTACGGCAACAGCAATGCCGGCCACTCGTTCGACGGCACGCCGGGCCCCGGCAAGGACGGCACCATCGGCCGCGTGCTCAAAGAGCAAGAGCGCTACGACCTGATCGAGTATCTGAAGACGCTGTAGGGCCTATTCCTTCGCCTCCCCCCGCTCTTGTCCGCCGAAGCTTCAGCGAAGGCGGATGCGGGGGGAGAGGGCGGAATGCATCCACGCCGTCATTGCGAGGAGCACTTGCGACGAAGCAATGACGGAGAAGGAGGACACTCCGCGAGTTCTCACCGGCCCTGCGGAGCCCTCTCATTTGAACAGCGGCGTGCCCGGCACGAAGGCGTCGAAGGCCGCCCAGAACTGAGAGCGGTAGCGGTCCTGCTCCTGCAGGATCTCGTGCTTGGCGCCGGCGATCACGAGATGCGAGCCGGCGCGCAAATGGTAGGCGAACTCCTCGATCGCCGCGGTCGAGACCACGGTGTCGTTGGAGGCCGCCAGCATCAGGATCGGCTGGCGGATCTCTGAAGGGTAATTCATGCCCTTGAAGGTCTGCATGGCACGGAAGGCGGTGTCGGCCCAGGCGACCGTGGGTGACGCGAGCCCGAGCGTCGGATCTTCCTCCAGGATCGCGGCGTTGCGCGCATAGCGCACGGGATCGCTGGTCAGGGGATTGTTGATGAAGGGGTCGAGCCCGGTGATGCGGTCGCTGCCGCCGGGGACGTAGCGGCCGCCCATCCCCATCAGGCGCATCGTTCTCAGCAGCGCCCGCGCCGGAAACGCGGTGGTCCGACCGGGCAGGTCGATCATCGGCGCCGACAGCACCATGCGGTCGAACCAGCGCTTGCCGGCATGCGCCACGCGCAGCATCACCGTGCCACCCATGGAGTGGGCGAGCGCGAAGAAGGGCGGCGGGCAATCCGGCAGCACCACCTGCTGCACGAAGGTCTCGACGTCGATCTCGAAATCCGAGAAGTCGCGCACATAGCCCTTGCGCGGATCGCGCAGCCGCCGCGAGGAATGGCCCTGCCCGCGCCAGTCGATCATCGCCACCGCAAAGCCGCGGTCGCGCAGGTCGCGCACGGTCTCGAAATATTTCTCGATCTGCTCGCTGCGCCCGGTGAAGACGCAGACCGTGCCTTTGCGGTTCGCCGGCGGCGCCCAGCGGGCAAAGCGCAGCTCGGCGCCATCGGGGGTCTTGATGGTGCCGCTGACGACGTTTTCGGGAACGGGGTTGGACGGGATCGAGAGCAGCGTCATGGTTGGGAGGGCTTGGCGCGAAGTGCTGCAAATCAAGGGGCGGGAGCGCCGAAAAGGCGCTGTTGCCGCCCTCTTGAACGCCGTCTCACCCCACCCATATCACCTTCGTGCAGGCCGCTACCAGTGTTTCGGAACCGGAACATCAGGCTGCACACAGAACTAAAGCCCGGCCCGATGGCGGGCGGGTTACCCAACAGTCGCTCAATGGAGGACTTGACCATGCGTACCTACGATCTCACCCCCTTCTATCGTTCCACCGTCGGCTTCGACCGTCTCTTCAACCTGCTCGACCAGGCCAGCTCTGACGGCAGCCCCGGCTATCCCCCCTACAATATCGAGCGCACCGGCGAGAACGCCTACCGCATCACCGTCGCGGTCTCGGGCTTTGCCAAGGACGAGCTCTCCATCGTCGCGAAGGAAAACACGCTGACGATCAAGGGCGAGAAGGTCGCCAACGAGAACTCCAAATCCGAAGTGCTCTATCGCGGCATCGCCGCGCGTGCCTTCGAGCGCGCCTTCCAGCTTGCCGACTTCGTGCAGGTGAAGGACGCCTCGCTCGAGAACGGCCTGCTTCACGTCGATCTCGTCCGCGAGATTCCCGAGGCCAAGAAGCCGCGCCAGATCGCGATCAACACCAGCGCCCCGAAGGCGCAGGTGATCGAGAACGCGGCCGCGCAAGCCGCCTAAGCCGCACACGACTTCCAGGTTGCGAAAACGCCCCGGTGCCCCGGGGCGTTTTTTGCCGTTTTGCTGTCGTCCCGGCGCAGGCCGGATGTTTGGATACCTTTTCGCACCGCATCACAGACTGGTGAGCCGCGTAACACCGCTGTCCGTCCCTCCGTCCTTTGGGCATCGAACCCAAGAACACGGAGAACGATGATGACTTTCTGGCGCAGCCTTTTCGTCGCCGCGAGCCTGCTGGCGGCACCTCTCAGCCTCGCTCATGCGCAGACACAGCAAACGGTGAAGGCGAAGAACGTCGTGCTGGTGCACGGCGCCTGGGCCGACGGCTCGAGCTGGTCCGAGGTGATCCCGATTCTCCAGGCGGCCGGCCTGCATGTGACGGCCGTGCAGAATCCTTTGTCGTCGCTCGCCGACTCCGTCGAGGCGACAAAGCGTGCGCTGGCCGAGCAGGACGGGCCAACCGTGCTGGTCGCGCATTCCTGGGGCGGCACCGTGATCAGCCAGGTCGGCACCGACCCGAAGGTCACCGGGCTCGTCTATGTCGCCGCACGCGCCCCCGATGCGAACGAGGATTTCGTTGCGCTGTCAAAGCAGTTTCCGACCGGCCCCGTGCGCGCCGGCATCGTCGAGCGCGACGGCTACACCAAGCTGTCGGAAGAGTCCTTCCTGAAATATTTCGCCAATGGCGTGAAGCCGGAGCAGGCCAAAGAACTCTATGCCGTGCAGTGGCCGACGGCAGCCTCGATCTTCGCCGGCCGCACCACGGAAGCGGCGTGGCATAGCAAGCCGAGCTGGTATGCGGTGTCGAAGAACGACTACACCATCAACCCCGATCTCGAACGCTTCCTCGCCAAGCGCATGAACGCCACCACGGTCGAGCTCGACGCCGGGCACCTCTCGCTGGTGTCGCATCCGAAGGAGGTGGCGAATTTGATCCTGGACGCGGCGGGGTATCCGCGGAGCTGAGGTGATTGCGTGAATGCAAAAGGCGCCTGAATCTCAGGCGCCTTTTGTTTTGCTCAGCCGTCGTCCTGGCGAAAGCCAGGACCCATTACCCCAAGCAGGCATTTGGCGAATACTCGTCTTTCGGTATTAACACCTCGCTTCAACCGACAGACCTCGCGGTATGGGTCCTGGCTTTCGCCAGGACGACACCGGAAATGTGGCGCGAGCTTGCGTCAAACCACCAGCGACTAATCCAGCCCCTGCGCCGCCGGCATCTCCTGCGTCGGCTGGATCGTCGGAGCAGGCTTGGCCTCGCCGACGGTTGGCACGGTGGCTTGCGGCGCGGCCTCGGCGGGCTTTGCCTGCACGGCGGCGGTCTGCTGCGGAGCTTGCGCCTGTGCAGGTTGAGCCTGCGGGGCCTGGGCCTGCGGCGCTTGGGCCTGCTGCGCCGTGGGCTCGACCGGTTTTGCGGCAGCGACCGGCGTCTCGCCACGCGGCGGAGCCGCCTTGGGCAGCGGCACGGTGCGCTTGGCAACATGCGGGATTGGAGCCGGCGGGCGCGGCGGGCCGCTGCGGATCATGGTCGGCGGCGGCAGCGCGGTTTGCGGGCCGTAAGCGCCGACCGCGCGCTCCTCATAAGGCGGCGCCATGCCGTAGGCATCGGCCGCCGGCATGAAGCGGATGATTCTTCCGTCGCGGGCATCGATCACCAGCCGGCCGTCGTCGCCGCGGGGGTCGATCACCGCAATGGTGTAGACGCTGCCGCGCAGCCGCGGGATGCCGAGCGGCGAGAAGCCGTTTTCACGCAGCACCGCGTACACCTCGGTCGACGGCAACAGTGCCGGGGCCGGGCCACGCTCCTCATAGCCGTAACCGTAGCGCGGCGGCGGGGGCGGCGCGGCTTCCGGCGGCGCATAGGGGCCGTCGAAATCCGACACCGCGATCATGGCCCCTCCCGTAATACCGTTCGCTGGAACTTGCGCTTGGGCCGTGCTTGCGGCCAGCGCCAGCGCGGCGGCGGCCACACATCCTGTGAAAAACTTCATGGTCGAGACGCTCCTGTCAGGCCCCCGTGCGGAGTGCGCTCTTTCGCTTCTTGCGGCGTGACGCGCCTTCCGAAGGGCCGATCCGAAGCTTCATTGGGGATTTCGGCGTCCACAGGGCCGGATCAGGGCGCGTTTGCTTCAAAACCGGGGCCGCGCAACTTTCGGAAAGCGATTGATTGACATATCGGGAATCGGGACTTCCGCGTGCTTGTGTGGTAGACAAAAATTTGGCAAGGTGATGGTTAGGACAGGAAAGCTGTCTTAAATTTGCTTGCGGTTCCGGCACAGGGATTGCAACGAAAGTCGGTGCTCTCGAGCACCAAGAAGGCAACAGGCAAAGCCGTTCTCGGGGACGAAGAACGCCTAGGCCTGAATTTAAGAAAATGCGGCTCGCAACGGACGAGCGGTGACCCAGAGGCGGGTGCCGCGGTACGCCCAAGGTGCGCCGACGAGAGCGGTGAGGCAGCTTGCCGCATGGAGAGGATTGGAACAATGAACGGGTCGCAATTCGAGCGCGCAAACATCGTGGCAGAAGAGCTGTCGGCGACGGTCGCCTCGAAAACGACCGATCCGATTCAGGAGCACAATTCGCGGCCCAAAGCCGAAGGTCTCTACGATCCGAGCCTGGAGAAGGACTCTTGCGGCGTCGGCTTCATCGCCAACATCAAGGGCAAGAAGTCGCACGAGATCGTCTCGGACGCGCTCAGCATCCTCTGCAACCTCGAGCATCGCGGCGCCGTCGGCGCCGACCCGCGCGCCGGTGACGGCGCCGGCATCCTGGTGCAGATCCCGCACGCCTTCTTCAGCCGCAAGGCCAAGGAGCTCGGCTTCACGCTGCCGGCGCCCGGCGAATACGCCATCGGCGCGCTGTTCATGCCGCGCGACACGGCCTGGCGCAACGTCATCAAGAGCATCATCGCCGACCAGATCAAGGAAGAGGGCCTGACCCTGCTCGGCTGGCGCGACGTGCCGACCGACAATTCCTCGCTCGGCGTCACCGTGAAGCCGACCGAGCCCGCCTGCATGCAGGTGTTCATCGGCCGCAACGGCACCGCCAAGACCGAGGACGAGTTCGAGCGCCGGCTCTACATCCTGCGCAAGTCGATCTCGCAGGCGATCTACCAGCGCCGCGACCGCGGCCTTGCGGGCTATTACCCCTGCTCGATGTCCTGTCGCACCGTGATCTACAAGGGCATGTTCCTCGCCGACCAGCTCGGCAAGTACTATCCCGATCTGCACGAGGCTGACTTCGAGAGCGCGCTCGCGCTCGTTCACCAGCGCTTCTCGACCAACACCTTCCCGGCCTGGTCGCTGGCGCATCCCTACCGCATGATCGCGCATAACGGCGAGATCAACACGCTGCGCGGCAACGTCAACTGGATGGCGGCGCGCCAGGCCTCGGTGAGCTCCGAGCTCTACGGCAAGGACATCAACCGGCTCTGGCCCATCTCTTACGAAGGCCAGTCGGACACCGCCTGCTTCGACAACGCGCTCGAATTCCTGGTGCAGGGCGGCTACTCGCTGCCGCACGCCGTCATGATGATGATTCCGGAGGCGTGGGCCGGCAATCCGCTGATGGATGAGAAGCGCCGCGCCTTCTACGAATATCATGCCGCGCTGATGGAGCCGTGGGACGGCCCCGCCGCGATCGCCTTCACCGACGGCCGCCAGATCGGCGCCACGCTCGACCGCAACGGGTTGCGGCCGGCGCGTTATCTCGTGACCAAGGACGACCGCATCGTGATGGCGTCCGAGATGGGCGTGCTGACGATCCCCGAGGACCAGATCATCACCAAGTGGCGCCTGCAGCCCGGCAAGATGCTGCTGGTCGACCTCGAGCAGGGCCGCCTGATCCCGGACGACGAGATCAAGGCCGAGCTCGCCAAGAGCCATCCCTACAAGGAGTGGCTGGAGCGGACCCAGATCGTGCTGGAAGAGCTGCCGAAGGTGCCGACCACCGGCGTGCGCTCGAACCTGTCGCTGCTCGATCGCCAGCAGGCGTTCGGCTACAGCCAGGAAGACATCACCATCCTGATGACGCCGATGGCGGCCACCGGCGAGGAAGCCGCCGGCTCGATGGGCAACGACACGCCGATCTCGGCGCTGTCGGACAAGGCCAAGCCGCTGTTCACCTACTTCAAGCAGAACTTCGCGCAGGTCACCAACCCGCCGATCGATCCGATCCGCGAGGAGCTGGTGATGAGCCTCGTCTCGATCATCGGGCCGCGGCCGAACCTGTTCGACCTGCAGGGCATGGCGACGACCAAGCGCCTCGAAGTGCGCCAGCCGATCCTGACCGATGCGGATCTCGAGAAGATCCGCTCGATCTCTGACGTCGCCGAGTCGCACTTCAAGTCGCGGACGCTGGACACCACCTTCCACGCCGGTCTCGGCGCGGCCGGCATGGACCAGGTGCTCGACGAGCTCTGCGCGCGCGCCGAGAGCGCGGTGCGCGAGGGCGTCAACATCATCATCCTGTCCGACCGCATGGTCGGCACCGACCGGGTGCCGATCCCGGCACTGCTGGCCTGCGCCGCCGTGCATCATCATCTGATCCGCGTCGGACTGCGCACCTCGGTCGGTCTGGTCGTCGAATCCGGCGAGCCGCGCGAAGTGCATCACTTCGCCTGCCTTGCCGGCTACGGCGCCGAAGCGATCAATCCTTATCTCGCGTTCGAAACCATCATCGCGATGAAGGACCGCCTGCCCGGCTCGCTCGACGACTACGAGATCGTCAAGCGCTACATCAAGTCGATCGGCAAGGGCCTGCTCAAGGTGATGTCCAAGATGGGCATCTCGACCTACCAGTCCTATTGCGGCGCGCAGATCTTCGACGCCGTCGGCCTTAAGGCGGACTTCGTGTCGAAGTTCTTCGCCGGCACGCATACCCGCGTCGAGGGCGTCGGTCTCGCCGAGATCGCGGAAGAGGCCGTGCGCCGCCATGCCGACGCGTTCGGCGAGGCGCTGGTCTACAAGGGCGCGCTCGACGTCGGCGGCGAATATGCCTATCGCAGCCGCGGCGAGGACCATGCCTGGACCGCCGAGTCGGTCTCGCTGCTGCAGCACGCCGCGCGCGGCAATTCGCAGGAGCGCTATCGCGCCTTCGCCAAGATCCTGAACGAGCAGTCGGAGCGTCTTTTGACGCTGCGCGGCCTGTTCCGGATCAAGAACGCCGAGGAAGAGAAGCGCAAGCCGATCCCGCTCGACCAGGTCGAGCCGGCCAAGGACATCGTCAAGCGTTTCGCCACGGGTGCTATGTCGTTCGGCTCGATCTCGCGCGAGGCGCACACCACGCTCGCAATCGCCATGAACCGGATCGGCGGCAAGTCGAACACCGGCGAAGGCGGCGAGGAAGCCGACCGCTTCAAGCCGATGCCGAACGGCGATTCCATGCGCTCGGCGATCAAGCAGGTCGCCTCGGGCCGCTTCGGCGTCACCACGGAGTATCTCGTCAACTCCGACATGATGCAGATCAAGATGGCGCAGGGTGCCAAGCCCGGCGAAGGCGGCCAGCTGCCCGGCCACAAGGTCGACGCGACCATCGCCAAGGTCCGGCACTCCACGCCGGGCGTCGGCCTGATCTCGCCGCCGCCGCACCACGACATCTACTCGATCGAGGACCTGGCGCAGCTCATCTACGACCTCAAGAACGTCAACCCGACGGGCGACGTTTCGGTCAAGCTGGTCTCCGAGATCGGCGTCGGCACGGTGGCCGCGGGCGTCGCGAAAGCGCGCGCCGACCATGTCACCATTGCGGGCTTCGAGGGCGGCACGGGCGCTTCGCCGCTGACCTCGATCAAGCATGCCGGCAGCCCCTGGGAAATCGGTCTCGCCGAGACCCACCAGACGCTGGTGCGCGAGCGGCTGCGCAGCCGCATCGTGGTCCAGGTCGACGGCGGCTTCCGCACCGGCCGTGACGTCGTGATCGGCGCGCTGCTCGGCGCCGACGAGTTCGGCTTCGCCACCGCGCCGCTGATCGCGGCCGGCTGCATCATGATGCGCAAGTGCCATCTCAACACCTGCCCGGTCGGCGTCGCCACCCAGGACCCCGTCCTGCGCAAGCGCTTCACCGGCCAGCCCGAGCACGTCATCAACTACTTCTTCTTCGTCGCAGAGGAAGTCCGCGAGATCATGGCGAGCCTCGGCTTCCGCACCTTCAACGAGATGGTCGGCCAGGTTCAGCTGCTCGACCAGACCCGCCTGGTCGCGCACTGGAAGGCCAAGGGCCTCGATTTCTCGAAGCTGTTCGTCAAGCAGAAGGAAGAGAAGGGCCAGAAGATCTATCACTCCGAGCGCCAGAACCATCATCTGGAGGCGGTGCTCGACCGCTCGCTGATCGAGAAGGCGACGCCTGCGCTCGACCGCGGCGCGCCGGTGAAGATCGAGGCCAGGATCAACAGCACCAATCGCTCCGCGGGCGCGATGCTGTCGGGCGCGGTCGCCAAGATCTACGGCCATGCCGGCCTGCCGCACGACACCATCCATGTCGGCCTCAAGGGTACCGCGGGTCAGGCGTTCGGCGCGTGGCTGGCGCAGGGCGTCACCTTCGAGCTCGAAGGTGAAGCCAACGACTATGTCGGCAAGGGCCTCTCGGGCGGCAAGATCATCGTCAAGCCGCCGGCCAACAGCGGCATCGTGCCGGAAGAGAGCATCATCGTCGGCAACACCGTGATGTACGGCGCGATCCAGGGCGAGTGCTATTTCCGCGGCGTTGCCGGCGAGCGCTTCGCCGTGCGTAACTCCGGCGCGGTGGCCGTCGTCGAAGGCGCCGGCGATCATTGCTGCGAATACATGACCGGCGGCATCGTGGTCGTGCTCGGCAAGACCGGGCGCAATTTTGCGGCCGGCATGTCCGGCGGCATTGCGTACGTGCTCGACGAGACCGGCGACTTCGACAAGCTCTGCAACCTCAGCATGGTCGAGCTCGAACCGGTGCTGTCCGAGGAGCTGATCAACGCCGGCACCTATAATCACGCCGGTGACCTCGAGGCGCATGGCCGGGTCGACGTGTTCGCCAATCTGCTCGCCTCCGACGTCGAGCGGCTGCACGTCCTGATCTCGCGCCACGCCAAGGCGACCGGCTCCAAGCGCGCCGCCGAGATCCTTGCCAACTGGAAGGACTGGCTGCCCAAATTCCGCAAGGTGATGCCGGTCGAGTACCGGCGCGCGCTGCGCGAAATGGCCGCCAACGCGGACGCCGAGCCGAAAATCGCGATCGGGGCGTAGGTACTATCAGCGCCGTCATTGCGAGCGCAGCGAAGCAATCCAGACTTTCTTCCTTGATGCAGACTGGATTGCTTCGTCGCTTCGCTCCTCGCAATGACGGTTGAAGAAGCAACAAACGAATTAAGCGGCAGGGACTTCGGGTTTAATGGGCAAGATCACGGGTTTTCTGGAAATCGAACGGCACGACCGCAAGTACACCCCGGTCGCCGAACGCGTGAAGCATTACAACGAGTTCGTCGTTCCCTTGAGCGAGCGGGAAGTGCGCGACCAGGCGGCGCGCTGCATGAACTGCGGCATTCCCTATTGCCATGGCACCGGCTCGGTCGCGCCCGGCACGCCCGGCTGCCCGGTCAACAACCAGATCCCCGACTGGAACGACCTCGTCTACCAGGGCAACTGGGAAGAGGCCTCGCGCAACCTGCACTCGACCAACAATTTCCCGGAGTTCACTGGGCGCATCTGCCCGGCGCCGTGCGAAGCGTCCTGCACGCTCAACATCGACGACAACCCCGTTACCATCAAGACCATCGAATGCGCGATCGTCGACCGCGCCTGGGACAATGGCTGGCTGAAGCCTGAGATCGCCGCGGAGAAGACCGGCAAGAAGGTCGCCGTGATCGGCTCGGGTCCGGCCGGCATGGCCTGCGCGCAGCAGCTCGCGCGCGCCGGCCACGACGTCCATCTGTTCGAGAAGTACGCCAAGGCCGGCGGCCTGCTGCGCTACGGCATCCCCGACTTCAAGATGGAGAAGGGCATCATCGACCGCCGCGTCAAGCAGATGGAAGGCGAAGGCGTCACCTTCCACTACAACAGCCATGTCGGCGCTGACGGCAATGTCGATCCGCGCGAGATGCTCAACGAGTATGACGCGGTGGCGCTGACCGGCGGCGCGGAAGCCCCGCGCGACCTGCCGATCCCCGGCCGCGACCTCCAGGGCATCCACTACGCCATGGATTTCCTGCCGCAGCAGAACCGCCGCGTCTCCAGCGAGCCGCTGGACGGCGTCCAGGAGATTTTGGCCGGCGGCAAGCATGTCGTCGTCATCGGCGGCGGCGATACCGGCTCGGACTGCATCGGCACCTCGCTGCGCCAGGGCGCGCTGTCGGTGACCCAGCTCGAGATCATGCCCGCCCCGCCCGAGCGCGAGAACAAGGGCCTGACCTGGCCGAACTGGCCGCTGAAGATGCGCACCTCCTCCAGCCAGGCCGAAGGCGCCGTCCGCGAATACGCCGTGCTGACGCAGAAGTTCACCGGCGAGAACGGCCAGGTCAAGAAGCTGCACTGCGTGCACGTCGACGACAAGTTCAAGCCGATTGCCGGCACCGAGTTCGAGCTCGACGCCGAGCTCGTCCTGCTCGCGATGGGCTTCGTTCACCCCGTGCACGAGGGCCTCTTGAAGCTGCTCTCGGTCGAGCTCGACCCGCGCGGCAACGTCAAGGCCAACACGCTCGACTACCAGACCTCGCGCCCGAACGTGTTCACCGCCGGCGACATGCGCCGCGGCCAGTCGCTGGTGGTCTGGGCCATCCGCGAGGGGCGGCTGTGCGCCCGGTCGATCGACACGTTCCTGATGGGGAAGACGGATCTGCCGCGCTGAGTTTTTTGCTTGGCCGCCAAATCAGCAAACGGTGTCATCGCCCGGCTTGACCGGGCGATCCAGTATCCCAGAGACGGTTGTAATTGAATCGATAGGTCGCGGCGTACTGGATGCCCCGGTCAAGCCGGGGCATGACAGCGGAGTGGGTGGCGAGAGCGGCCCGACACCGGCGCCGATGCAGTCAAGCACGCCTCGCCGTCCCCCCTCAATTCTGCAGCCTCACCCCCAACATCACCACCGTCCCCTGCGAGCTGGACCCCGCCTGGTTCGAATCCAGGATGTCGTGCCGTAGCGTGCCCTTGATCCAGACGTTGCGGTTGAGCTTGTAGATCAGGTTGCCTTCGAGCGAATAAGTTTTGTCGTTGCGGTTCTGGTTCTGGTAGTCGTAGGTGCCGTAGGTGAACTTGCCGATTGCGGTGAGCCAGCGGCGGAAGTCGTGATCGACTTCGGCGGCGTAGGTGTGCACGAGCACGCCGGAGGAGCCGGGGACCGTGGTCTCGTTGATCTGTGTATCGGTGAAGAACTTCACCGTGGTGAGGCCGCTCGCATTCCAGATCAGCGAGCCTGCGGTGAGGAAGCCCGCGAGCTGGCTGAGGCGCGGGTCGACATAGTTGCGCGCGGAATAGCCGACCGAGATCTCGCCGGTGAGGATGCGCGAGAATTCGAAGGACGAGCCGACCTTGGCGTAGCCGCCGTTTGAATCGCGGAAGAAGCCGTTGCGGTCGGCAGCCTGGTCGTGGACGCGGGTGTCGCCCTGGATTTCGACGAACGGCTTCAGGCCCGGCTTCAGATCGTAGGAGAAGCGGCCGACGCCGCCATACTGGTTGAAGTCGCGGTCGTTGTTGCTGAAGGTCGAGCCGTCGGTGAGCTTCGAATCCGTGTAGGCGGTGCGATCGACGGTGGCGCCGGCGGCGACCTGGAAGCGGTTGAAGGTCTGGTCGAAGCCGATCGTCGTGCCGTAGGTGGCATAGACCGGATATTTCTGCAGGCCGGCCTGCACGTTGGGGCTGCCGGGATTGTCGGTGGCGAGCCGCAGGCGCAGCTGCGAGGTCAGCTTGAGATCCCGGCTGACGTCGACGCGGCCGTCGACATGGCCGGTGAAATCCGGACGGTCGATCTCGACCGGCGATGGCGAGGCAAAGCCGTTGATCGTCGCCGGCATGTTGTTGGTGTAGCCCGAGAACGAGCCGCGCAAATCCGCGACCAGCGCGTGGCGCTCCCAGTCGGACGCGACAAGGAGATCAGGCGCGACGACATAGACCGGCGATCCGACCGGCTTGTTCAAGCGCGCCGGGTTGGTGTCATAGCCGGCGGAGAGCTCGAGCCCGCCCTTGATCAGGAAGCTGCCGGCGTAATCGCCGACCGCGCCGAACGCGTCGTCATCGGCCTTGAGGCGGCGGCGCAGCGGCTGGCCGGGCACGTTGCCGGCCATCGCCGGGGCGACCGGTGTCTTGTGCGCATTCTCGGATGGCGGCGGCGCGATTCGCGGCGGACCCAGCGTCCTGACCGGCGTTGCCGGCGGCGGCGGCGAGCCGGGGCCGAGCGCGCGCCTCGGCTTCGGCTGGCCGGGATAGAGCTTTGGCTGCTGGCGCTTGCGGTTCAAGGAGTCGTAGCCGGAGCCGCTGGCGCCATTGGCAGCCGGCAGGCCGTAGGTCGGCACCTGGCCGACACGGGAGGTTGCCGGCGCCTGCTGGCTCTTGCGCGGATCGGCATTGGGATCGGGCAACGCCGGCAGCGCGTCCGAGGGCGCCTGCGGCACGGCCGCCGTGCGGCGCGTCGGCAGCGTGTCGGGCGAGGCAAAGCCGCCGCGGTTGGGATTGAACAGGTCGGGCGTGAAGCTCTGGGCCGCTGCCGGGGCGCTGCCGAGGGCCGTCAGCGCGAGGCACGGCAAAGCGGCGCGCAGAAAATGCGCGCGTTTGCTCCGGCCCATGCCTGGAGACGACCCCACGATGGAATAACTCCAACGAAATCAAACACTTTCAAGACGGCCTCCAACCGGCTGGCGGGAACCCATCGTTAATGGAGTTAAAACAATTATGGTTAATGACCGGTTGAGGGCATAAGGGCTCTCGTCGCCTCGCTGGCCGCGGCGTGCTAAGCAGGCGCCAACGGGCGAACGCCCCTCCTCCCTGGACCCAAGCATGCCGAGTTCGAAACCGCTGATGACCCAATCATCCGGCTCCACCTCCGATAGCGTCGAATCCGCGCTCCGCACGCTGGAGACGGAGAGCGGCGGCATCAACGCCCTCGCCGCCGCGCTGCGCGGCCCGCTGGGCGCGACTTTCGCCAAGGCGGTGGAGCTGATCCGCAACGCCAAGGGCCGCGTCATCGTCACCGGGCTCGGCAAGTCCGGGCACATGGCGCGCAAGATCGCGGCGACGCTGGCCTCGACCGGCACGCCCGCCTTCTTCGTCCACACCGCGGAAGCCGCCCATGGCGACCTCGGCATGATCACCACTGATGACGTCATCATGGCGCTGTCCTGGTCCGGCGAGCAGCCGGAGATGAAGACGCTGGTGAACTATTCGGCGCGCTTTGCGATCCCGATGATCGCGGTGACGTCGAACGCCTCGTCCTCGCTCGGCCAGGCCGCCGACATCGTGATCGAGCTGCCCAAGGCGCGCGAGGCCTGCCCGCACAATCTGGCGCCGACCACCTCGACCATGATGCAGGTTGCGATCGGCGATGCCATCGCGATCGCGCTGCTCGAAGGCCGCGGCTTCACCGCGCTGGAGTTCGCGCATTTCCACCCCGGCGGCAAGCTCGGCGCGATGCTGAAATTCGTCCGCGACTACATGCGCACCGGTGCCGAAATCCCGGTCAAGTCCGAAGGCACCAAGATGTCGGACGCCGTGGTCGAGATGTCGGCCAAGGGCTTGGGGTGCGTCTGCATCGTCAACGATGCGGGCGAGGCCGTCGGCATCATCACCGACGGCGATCTGCGCCGCCACATGCGGCCCGACCTTCTGACGGTGACGGTCGACGAGATCATGACCAGGCAGCCGAAGTCCGTGCCGCCCTCGATGCTCGCGAGCGAGATGATCGAGGTGCTGAACACCGGCAAGATCACCACGCTGCTGGTGACCGAAGCGGACAAGGTGGTGGGGATCGTGCACCTGCACGATCTGCTGAGGGCGGGCGTGGCGTAGGGTTTACCTGTCATCCCGGGGCATCGCGAAGCGATGAGCCGGGGATCCATCGTGCCGCCGAGTTTGTCTCGCTATGGATTCTCAGATGCGCAATTGCGCATCATAGCTCGCGCCAAGTGGCGCGCCCCCCGGAATGACAGCGAGAGTGAGGCCCGCAACTCTCTCCCCGTCATTGCGAGCGCAGCGAAGCAATCCAGACTGCCTCCGCGGAAAGATTCTGGATTGCTTCGCTGCGCTCGCAATGACGGCGGTTAGAGAGCGGCCGGAAACCGGGCCGCCTTCTCCTCCAGCGGCAACCGCAGCCCGTTCGCCAGATACGACACCGTGCGATAGAAGCCGCACAGGAGCATGATCTCGAGGATCTGCGCCTCGTCGTAATGCGCCGCGAGTGCTGCGAATTCCTCCTCATTCAGCGTCGCGCGGTGATGCAGCGCATCGACGGCTGCGATCAGCGCCTGCTCCGCCGAAGACCAGCAGGCCGATGTCGCATCACCCTGCACGGTGGCACGGACCTCTTCCTCGCTGAGGTTTGCCGGCCCGGCAAAAATCGCGACATGCGCGCCCCATTCATATTCGCATTTGTTCAGCGCGCAGGTGCGGTCGATGACGATCTCGCGCTGGCGCAAAGACAGCGGCCCGGGATCGAGCAAGCCGCCGGCGCGGAACTTGTCCCAGGCGCGCGTGTGGCCCGCCATCACCCGGAACAGCACCAGCGGCGGCGCGCCGCGCATGATGCGGTCGAACTGCGCCTGGATCTCCGGGGGATAAGGCGGCGTGAGCGGCGCGATGCGCGGCGAAGCCTCGGACATGGCGGAAGACATGGGCGGCCTTCTTTGCTACAATTATCGTAGCAATAAGCTACACTATTTGTAGCATAGCGCGAGGGACCGCCGATGACGAAACAGGCCGACTCAAAGACACGCAGCGTCCGCGGCTCGCGCACGGGCCGGCCGATCATGGCGCTGCTCGACCTGCTCGGCCGACGCTGGACCTTGCGGATATTATGGGAATTGCGCAGCGAGCCGCTCACCTCGCGCGCCCTGCGCACCGCCTGCGACGAGGCTTCGCCCACGGTGCTGCAAGCGCGGTTGACGGAGCTGCGCGAGGCGGGATTCGTGGAGCTGGGCGACGGCGGAGGCTATGGGCTGACCGCGCTGGGGCGCGACCTGTACGAGACGTCCATGCCGCTGTACCGGTTTGCGGAGCGGTGGAAGAAGAGTTGAGCACTTCTCTTACCCGCCCCTGGAGGGGTCCGGGACGAGCGTAGCACGCCCGTGGGTGGCTACGCATGGAGCGACGCGAAATGCGTAGCGGGGTGGGGTGACGGTGCCACCACATCCGACAGTGCCGAGTGGAGAGATCACCCCACCCCGCTCGCGCTACGCGCGATCGACCCTCCCCCTCCAGGGGAGGGTAAGCGAAACTACGCCGCCGCGACCGTCAGGTTGGCGCCATCCACCTGCACCACCTTGACCCGCGTGCCCGCGGGCGTATCGGGGCCGGCAACACGCCACACCGTGTCGCCGATGCGCACGGTGCCGCTGCCGTCGATGATCGGCTTCTCCAGCGTGAACTCGCGCCCGAGCAGCGCCTCGGTGCGCTTGTTGAGGAACGGGCTTGCACTCTCATCCACCTTCGGCCGCGCGAGGCGGCGCCAGACCGGGACGGCGGCGGCGGCGAACACCGCGAACATCACGAGCTGGATCTGCCAGGACAGAAGGACGGCGAACGAGATCAGGCCCACCAGCAGTGCCGCGAGTCCGAGCCAGAACAAAAAGACGCCCGGCGCCATCGTCTCCAGCGCCATCAGGATGAAGCCGAAGATCAGCCAATTCCAGCTGCCGAGCGATACGAACATGTCGGTCATGACACGACCTCTGAATATTGGCGCATGCCCTTGTCGCAAGGCATGCGCCGGTGACTATCCCTGCCGCGGCGGTACCGCCGGCGGCGTGCCGCTGGTCGGCGGCACCGAGCCGGTCCGGCGCGCGGCGGCGGCCGCGGACGCCGCGCTTTCGCCGAACGTCGCCTTCGCGATCTCGCCAATGCCGGCGAGCGAGCCGAGCATGCTGGTGGCTTCCATCGGCAGCATGATGATCTTCTGGTTCGGCGCGTCGGCGAACTGGCCGAACGCCTTGATATATTTGTCGGCGATGAAATAGTTCAACGCGGCGATGTCGCCCTTGGAAATGGCTTCCGACACCGCCTGCGTCGCCTTGGCTTCGGCCTCCGCCAGACGCTCGCGCGCCTCGGCGTCGCGGAAGGCGGCCTCGCGGCGGCCTTCGGCCTGGAGGATCTGGCCCTGCTTGGCGCCCTCGGCGCGCAGGATCTCGGACTGGCGCTGGCCTTCGGCAGCGAGAATGTCGGCGCGCTTGACGCGCTCGGCCTTCATCTGCCGGCCCATGGCTTCGACGAGGTCGGCCGGCGGCACGATGTCCTTGATCTCGATGCGGTTGACCTTGACGCCCCAGGGCGAGACCGCGGCGTCGACCACGCGCAAGAGGCGCTCGTTGATCTCGTCGCGGTGCGACAGCACCTGGTCGAGGTCCATCGAGCCCATCACCGAGCGGATGTTGGTCATGGTCAGGACCGTGATCGCCTGGTTGAGGTTGGCGACCTCGTAGCTCGCTTTGGCGGCATCGAACACCTGGAAGAAGGCAACGCCGTCCACCGTCACGGTGGCGTTGTCCTTGGTGATCACCTCCTGCTCGGGAATGTCGATCACCTGCTCCATCATGTTGATCTTGCGTCCGACGCGATCGAAATAGGGTACGATCAAATTGAGCCCGGGGCTCAGCGTCTGGGTGTATTTGCCGAACCGCTCGATGGTCCAGTCATAGCCCTGCGGCACCGTCTTCACGCCGGCGAGCAGCGTGACGATGACGAGCAAGACCAGAACAATCGCGAAAATGTCGAAACCGCTCATAACTCCTCCAAGGCGGAAAGGAAGCTGGGAAAAGGCCCTTTCCGGCGCTGTCATTGGTCGGGATCACAACCCTACCGGTTCAGCGGTCGCAATTCACGTCGGTATCGGCGCGATTCCACACAAGACGCACAGCGAGAGAACGGTCACGATATGTATTTGCGACAGGCTCTTGAAAGCGCGCGGGCGCAGACCTAACAGCAGAAATTAACGAATTCGGGCGAGGCGTCCGCCACGGACGGCTTCATTCGATCACGTCATTCGCAATTGCGAGCAGCCCCGGGGAAAGCGTGACGCCGAGCGCCCTCGCCGCCTTGAGGTTGATCACCAGTTCGAACTTGGTGGGGTTCTGGACCGGCAGGTCGGCCGCCTGCGCACCCTTGAGGATGCGGTCGATATAGCCCGCGGCGCGCCGGAGCTGCTCGGCGCTGTCGGTGCTGTAGGACATCAGCCCGCCCTCCTCGACAAAGCTGCGGCTCCAGAACACCGCCGGCACGCGCGCCTGCGCGATCGCCGCCAGCAGCTGCGCGCGGTTGGCCATGGTGAAGAAGTCCGGCAGGATCAGCAGGCCGCCGTCGTGCCGCGAAGCCAGCGCCGCGATCGAAGCGGCATCATGGACCGGCGCGGGTTCGACCGTCACGTGAAGCGTCCGTGCGGCGTCCTCGATCGTGCGCAGCATCAGGGGCGCGAACGGCGCGGTGGCGGGATTATAGACGACGAAGACGCGGGACACTTTCGGCGTGACCTGGGTCAGCATCTCCAGCCATTTGCCGGCCAGCGGGCCGTCGTAATCGGTGAAGCCGGTGACGTTGCCGCCGGGATGCGCGAGATTTTGCACAAAGCCCTGGCTGACGGGATCGGTGACGACGGCGAACACGATGGGGATTGTCGTCGTGCGTTGGCGCAGCTCTTCGACCGAGGGCGTGCCGACCGCGAGCAGGATGTCGGGCTTGAGCGCGATCAACTCGTCGGCGAGCCCGGCGATCCGCGCACGGTCGCCGGCGCCGCTGCGCCAATCGATCCTGAGATTGTCGTGCTCCTTCCAGCCGTGGCGGCCGAGCGCTTCGACCAGGATGGCGCTGCGCGTCTGCCCGATCACATCGTCGGCGGCCGTGACCGAGAGCACGCCGAGCCTGCGCGTTGCGTTCGGCTGCTGCGCCAGCACCGGGGCCGGCAGCGCGGCGATCATCCCAAGAAACGCCAGGCAGTCGCGGCGATTCATGGGGCGAACCATCAGATCCAACCCTGGAGCTCGCGCAGCACCAGGGTGCGGATCACGTCCATACCGGGTTCAGTATCGTTGAGGCAGGGGATCGCGGAAAACTGCTCGCCGCCATTGTGCTTGAAGATCTCGGCATTCTCCTGCGCGATCTCCTCCAGCGTCTCCAGGCAGTCGGCGGAAAAGCCGGGCGTGACCACCGCGATGCGGCGCACGCCTTCTGTCGCGAGCCGCTCCATGGTCTTGTCGGTGTAGGGCTGCAGCCACTCGTCATTGCCGAAGCGCGACTGGAAGGTCAGCAGCAGTTTTGTCTCGTCCATGCCGAGGCGGCGGCGCAGCGCCTCGGTGGTGGCGATGCAGTGCTGCTGATAGGGATCGCCCTTTTCGACATAGGATTTCGGCATGCCGTGGAAGGACGCGACGATCAGCTCGGGCTTGAACGGGAGCGTCGCCAGATGCGTCTCGATCGAAACAGCGAGCGCCTCGATATAGGCGGCATCCTCGTAGTAAGGCGGCGTCACCCGCAGCGTCGGCTGGTTGCGAAGCTGCGCGAGCACGCGAAACACCTCGTCGCAGACCGTGGCCGAGGTCGAGGCGGAATATTGCGGATAGAGCGGCACGGCGAGGATGCGCTCGCAACCCTCAGCGATCAGCGCGTCGATGCCCGACTTGATCGAAGGATTGCCGTAGCGCATCGCCCAGTCCACGACGACGTTGCTGCGATCCGACAGCGCGGCCGCGAGCTTGTCGCTTTGCGACCGCGTGATGGTCTTCAGGGGGGACTCGTTCTTCTCGGTGTTCCAGATCTTGCGGTAGTCGAGCGCCTTGGTGCGAGGACGGCTGCGCAGGATGATCCCGTTCAACACCAGCTTCCAGACCAGACCCTGGTCCTCGATGACGCGGGCGTCCGAGAGGAACTCCTTCAGGTAGACCCGGACGCCGGGCGCGTCGGCCGTATCGGGCGTGCCGAGATTGACCAGGAGCACGCCGACGCGCGGCAGGGCGGATCGGGTGGCCGGGTTCGCAGTCTCGAGGGGGACGACGCTATTCATGGCTCGTTGGGTCGCGCGTTGGTCCGAACTTGTCAAGATGAGGGCGGTTTCGCTAGGGTCGCACCCAAGCGGGGGAGGGACGATGACGCTCGCGGAATGGTGCGTATTCGGGGCGCTGCTGCTCTATTTGTCCACGATCGCCTCGATCAAATGGATCAGGTTTCGCCGCTTCGACAATTCCCGGCCGCGCGATCCCGCGTTCTATGAGGACGCCATCGCGCAGCGCGCCCTGGGCGCCCACCAGAACGGCATCGAGACCTTTCCGTTCTTCGCCTTCACGGTGCTGCTTGCCGAATTCAGGGACTCGCCGCAGCGGCTGATCGACGAGCTCGCCGCGCTGTTCCTGATCGTGCGCATCGCCTATGTGCTGACCTATCTCGGCAACCGCCCGACGCTGCGCTCGATCCTCTGGAGCATCGGCTTTGCGATCAATCTCGGGATTTTCTTCATGCCGATGCTGAGGCGGTTTTTGCCGGTGTGAGGCGGCTTCACGCCGAAAGATGGCGTTCCCGCGTGGCGATGAGATCGCGGATCCATGCCGGGATCGGCACCGGCCGATGGGTTTCCTGATTGGTGTAGACCCACACGATCTCGCCGCTCACCAGCGCGTCCGCGCCACCTTTCCGGAAAATGGCAAGCTCGAAAACGAGGCTCGAATTGCCGATCCGCGCCACGCGCGCGCCGACGTCGAGCTCCCAGTCGAACCGGACCGGCGCCTTGTATTCGATCAGCGACTTCACGACATGGAAATCGATGCCGGTCGCCTTTGCGTCCGCATACTGGTCGTAGCCCAGCGCGCGGAAATATTCGGTGATGGTGGTGTCGAAATAGGTCAGGTAATGCGCGTTGAAGACGACGCCCTGGCCGTCGATCTCGGAATAGCGCACCCGGAACGGGTGAAAGAACCAGAATTGTTCGCGCGACATGGAATCCCCCGACCGAGATATTTCAGGCTCGTCATTGCGAGGAGCCCCTGCGACGAAGATAATCCAGACTGCCGCCGCGGAGACATTCTGGATTGCTTCGCTGCGCTCGCAATGACGGAGCAAGGCGCTCGACCGTCTTGCCCAATTAGCGCCGCGAAGTGCAGATGCGCCCTCAAAAACACGTCGTCCGTTCGGCCGCGATGTAGCCGAACAACAGGCCGACGCCGAACAGCAGCACGAGGGCGGCGGCGCCGAACTCGATGCCGCGCATGAACAGCGCGCCGCCGCCGTCGCGGCCTGCGCTGAGGCGCGCGGCGACGTCCTTGGCGGAGACGGCGATAACAGCGATGGCCGCGACCGTGATCGCGGTGCCGAGCCCCATCAGGAAGGTTGCGGCGATGCCGGCCCAGAACAGGCTCTGGGCCAGCGCGAACACCAGGACCAGGATCGCGCCCGAGCAGGGGCGGATGCCGACGGTGAGGATCGCCGCGAAGCCGCGCCGCCAGCCGCCGGGGCCGGCGAGCTCGCTCGGGGTGGGGCCGTGGGAATGGCCGCAATGCTCGTCATGGACGTGGTCATGCCCGTGATGGTCATGGGCATGGGCATGGGCATGTGCATGATCATGATCATGATGATGATCGTGCTCATGATGATCATGCGCATCGTGATGATGGTGATGGCCGTGATCATGATGGTCATGCGGCACGCCCGCGATCGCCGGCACCGGCTGGGCCGCCTGCAGCGCGCGGAGGAAGGTGCGGCCCTTGACCCAGACGAGGCGCAGGCCGAACAGCGCGATCAGGGCGTAGCTCGCGATCTCGATCGCCCCTTCCGCCTTGCACATCGTCTTGGCGGTCGCATTCAGCACCCAGGCGGAGATACCGACGATCAGGATCGCCACCAGCGACTGCATCAGCGCCGAGGCAAAGGACAGCGCGATGCCGCGCCGCGCGGTCTCGCGGTTGGCGACGAGATAAGAGGCGATCACCGCCTTGCCATGGCCGGGACCGGCGGCGTGGAAGATGCCATAGGCGAACGAGATGAACAGCAGCGTCCACACCGCCGAGCCGTCGGACTTCGCGGCGCGGATGGTCGACGACATCTGGCGATAGAATTCCGACTGCTTTGCCAGGAGCCAGCCAATCAGGCCGCCGGCCTCGGGTTCGGCCGCCTGCGCCGGCCGCGGCGCGCCAAAGGGGTTTTGCGCGAGCAGATCGTGAAGCGCGGCATCGGCCGCGACCATGACCAGCAGAACGGCAGCGCAGGCGATCAGCCCGCGGGTGAGCGGGGAGAGATGCTGCTTCAAGGGCAATCCACCGTGATCTTGTTGGCGAACATCATGCCGAAATTGCTGTTCTCGCCGTTCAGGAAAGTCTGCTCGTTCAGCTTCTGGGCGGTGGCCGAGCCGTCGCTGGGACGGTCGAGCTTCATCTGGCAACCCGCGGGCGCGCCGACCAGCTTGACCGGATTGTCCTTGGCCATCTGGAAGTCGATGAAGAAGGAGCGGTCGAACACTTCGAGCACCAATTGCCTCGGCTTGACCGGGTTCTTCAGCGGCAGCGTGAAGTGCAGGGTCAGGACCGTGTCCTTGTAGTCGAGGAAATAGTCGACCGGCTCGTTGAACCGCTCCTTCTTGCCGTCAGCCTTGGCGAAGGTGAAATAGGCATATTCCTTCAGCGACTCGACATTGGTCTGCGCCAGCGGCCCGAGCTCCTCGCGCGTATAGGCGCCCTTGGTCTTGCTCTCGAGCCCCTGCACCGCATAGGCCGAGAACATGTCGTCGAAGGTCCAGGCGTGGCGCACGCCGGTGATGCTGCCGTCGGCGGCATAGAGCAATTCGCTGGTCGCGGTGATCCAGACATGCGGATGCGCGCTCGCCGCGCCCGCCGCAAGCGTGAGGCCGGCGGCGAGCAGCAGACCTAACAGGCGGCGCATGCGCATCAGGCCGCCTTGGCGTCGTCGAGCAGGCCGCGACGGCGGAGCAGCGCGTCGGGCTCCGGCGGGCGGCCGCGGAACGCCTCGTAGGCGGCTTCCGGATCGACCGATCCGCCCGACGAATAGATGTCGTCGTGCAGGCGCTTTGCGACGGCCGGATCAAAGATGTTGCCGGCCTCCTCGAACGCGCCGAAGGCGTCGGCGTCCATCACCTCCGACCACATGTAGCTGTAATAGCCGGCGGCGTAGTGGTCGCCGGTGAAGATGTGACCGAACTGCGTGGGCCGGTGACGCAGCGCGATCTCCTCGGGCATGCCGATCTTCTCCAGCTCCTTTTTCTCGAAGGCGCGGACATCCTGCGCGGCGGCAGCCGGCTGGGTGTGGAACTCGAGATCGACCAGCGCCGAGGAGACGAACTCGACCGTGGCAAAGCCCTGGTTGAACTTTCGCGCGGCCAGGAAGCGCTGGAGCAGGTCGTCGGGCAGCGGCGCGCCGGTCTGGTAGTGACGGGCGAACTTCTGCAGCACCTCGGGCCGCTCCTGCCAGTGCTCGTAGAGCTGCGACGGCAGCTCGACGAAGTCGGTGAACACCGAGGTGCCCGACAGCGAGGGATAGGTCACGTTGGAGAGCATGCCGTGCAGGCCGTGGCCGAACTCGTGGAACAGGGTGCGGGCGTCGTCGGGCGACAGCAGCGAGGGCTCGCCGTCGGCGCCCTTGGCGAAATTGCAGATGTTGAGAATGAGCGGCGCGACGTCGCCGTCGAGCTTCTGCTGGTCGCGCAGCGAGGTCATCCAGGCGCCGGAGCGCTTCGACGGCCGGGCGAAGTAGTCGCCGTAGAACAACGCCTTGTGCTTGCCGTCCGGCCCCTTCATCTCCCAGACCCGGACGTCGGGGTGCCAGACCGGAACGTCCTTGCGCTCCTCGAAGGTGACGCCGAACAGGCGCGTGGCGCAGTCGAACGCGGCGGCGATCATGTGGTCGAGCGCGAGGTACGGCTTGATCGCGGAATCGTCGAAATTGGCCCGCTGCAGGCGCAGCTTCTCGGCGTAGAAGCGCCAGTCCCAGGGCGCGAGCTTGAAATTGCCGCCCTCTTCCGTGATCAGCGCCTGCATCTCGTCGCGGTCGGCGAGCGCCCGGGCGCGGGCCGGCTTCCAGACTCGCTCCAGGAGGCTCCGCACCGCCTCCGGCGTCTTGGCCATGGAGTCCTCGAGGCGGTAGGCGGCGTAGGTCGGGTAGCCCAGGAGGTTGGCGCTCTCCTCGCGCAGCTTCAGGACCTCGACGATGGTCGCGTTGTTGTCGTTGGCATTGCCGTTGTCGCCGCGGGCGATGAAGGCCTTGTAGACCTTCTCGCGCAGGTCGCGCCGGGCCGAGCTCTTCAGGAACGTCTCGACCGAGGAGCGCGACAGCGTGACGATGGCCTTGCCGGCCATGCCGCGCTCGTCCGCCGCGGCCTTGGCGGCGGCGACGAAGCTCTCAGGCAGGCCCTGGCGATCGGCCTCCCCGAGCTCCATGAACCAGTCCTGCTCGTCACCGAGCAGATGATGGCTGAAGCCGGTGCCGAGCTGGGCCAGCCTCTCGTTGATCTCGGCCATCCGGACCTTGGCCTCTTCGGAGAGGCCGGCGCCGGCGCGGTGGAAGCGGGTGTAGGTGCGCTCCAGCAGGCGGAGCTGCTCGGGCGAAAGACCGAGCGCGGTGCGGTTCTCGTGCAGCTGGGCGATGCGACCAAACAGCACGGCGTTCATCATGATCGGATTCCAGTGCCGCGCCATCCGCAAGGAGACTTCCTTGTCGATCTCCAGGATGGCCGGGTTGGAATGCGCCGAGACGAGGTCGTAGAACACCGCCGCAACCTTGCTCAGCAGCTTGCCGGAGCGCTCCAGCGCCGTGATGGTGTTGGCGAAGTCGGGCGCCGCGGGATCGTTGGTGATCGCCGCGATCTCGGCGGAATGATCGGCGAAGGCCTGCTCGAAGGCCGGGAGGAAGTGCTCCGGCGTGATCTCGTCGAACGGCGGGGTCGCAAACGGCGTCACCCAGGCCTTCAGCAGCGGATTGATCCCGGAGTCCGTGGTTTGGCGGGGTTCTGACATCGCAAGTCCCGATTTTTGTGGCTCGATTGTTACGGCCAGCTATAGCACGCGATGGGGCTTTTTTGAGCCATTTGGCCTTGCTCCCGGGCGCCTTTTCGGGGAGATTGCGGCCCTCGAAGACAGGACCCCTGAGCCCCATGAACGCGCCTTCCTCGTCGTCCCGCCAGATCGTCTGGCCCAGCGTCATCACCGTCATCAGCGCCGCCATCCTGATCGGCGCGGAGGTGTTCGGCGCGGCCTTTGCCGGCGGCTGGGCGCTCGCGATCCTGTTCGGTCTCGGCGATCAAGGCGCCCACATCCTGCAGGCCGTGCTGTTCGCGCTCGGCGTGCTCGTGATGACCGCCTTCATCCGCGGTGCTCAACGCGTCGAGCCCTTCACGAAGCGCGGCTGACGCTTCACGCGCGTGAGCATCACGCGCAGCGCAGCGAAAACTTAACGCTCGTTCATCTTCAGCGTCGTTCGCGCAACAGCGCGCAAGCAGACGTTAGGCAATTCTGTCCGCAGCCTAAAAAAATTCTTGCGAACCAGAGTCAAAACGCTTATGTGCGGACTTGCCCAATTTCGCACGTGCCTGTGGTCGTGTGTCAGTCGGTAGGTATCCGGACAAGAGGCCGGACAGCCGCCAAGGGGTGAAGAAGCCGAGGGGCTCTTCGGAAGTGCGGAAGTCGAGGACCGAAAGGTCGAACGACCGAAGCAAACCCGGAGCGTCCAGCATCTCTCTCAAAGAGATGCCTAGTCGAAGGTGACTTCGCTCTTTGCAACCGTGACTGGCAGCCGGAGGCGAACCGGCGCACCCCGCTCTCAACGGGGGACGCGACTTAAAGCAACGACGGATCGGGCTTTTTTGGTCTCTACCGGCATTCCAACGCCGGCGCGGGCTACTGAAAAGGCTTGTCCTTCATTGCCAGGTGTGCGGGCGGGAATCTCTCCCAACCAATCCACGGCAGCACAGTCTGGTTTGAGTTTTTTGGCCTCAGCGCGCCTCCATCGCGCGATGTGGCCGAAGCACTCTCATCAGACGTCACGTTGATGCGGATCCCGTCGCTGGGACCGTTGGAGAGTGCCATGACCGAACGAATCCAGGAATTCCTGCGTAACCGCCGCAAGGAAGGTCTCGACACCGAGCCGTGCCTCGTCGTCGACCTCGAGGTCGTGCGCGACAATTACCAGAGCTTCGCCAAGGCGCTGCCCGACAGCCGCGTGTTCTACGCCGTCAAGGCGAACCCGGCGCCGGAAGTGCTCTCGCTGCTGGCCTCCATGGGCTCCTGCTTCGACACCGCGACCGTCGCCGAGATCGAGATGGCGCTGACCGCTGGTGCGACGCCCGACCGCATCTCCTTCGGCAACACGATCAAGAAGGAGCGCGACATCGCGCGCGCCTTCGCGCTCGGCATCCGGCTGTTCGCGGTGGATTGCGTCCCCGAGGTCGAGAAGGTCGCCCGTGCCGCTCCCGGCGCGAAGGTGTTCTGCCGCATCCTCTATGACTGTGCCGGCGCCGAATGGCCGCTGTCGCGCAAGTTCGGCTGCGACCCGGAAATGGCCGTCGAGGTGCTCGACGTCGCCAAGCGCCTGGGCCTGGAGCCGTGCGGCATCTCCTTCCATGTCGGTTCGCAGCAGCGCAAGGTGAAGGCGTGGGACCGTGCGCTGGCGATGGCCTCGCAGGTATTCCGCGACTGCGCCGAGCGCGGCATCAACCTCTCCATGGTCAACATGGGCGGCGGCTTCCCGACCAAGTACCTGAAGGACGTGCCGCCGGTCGTCACCTACGGCCGTTCGATCTTCCGCGCGCTGCGCAAGCACTTCGGCAACCAGATTCCGGAGACCATCATCGAGCCGGGCCGCGGCATGGTGGGCAACGCCGGCGTCATCGAATCCGAGGTCGTGCTGATCTCGAAGAAGAGCGACGAGGACGAAGTGCGCTGGGTCTACCTCGACATCGGCAAGTTCGGCGGTCTCGCCGAGACGATGGACGAGTCGATCCGTTATGCCATCCGCACCCGTCACGACGGCGCGGACATGACGCCGTGCGTGCTCGCCGGTCCGACCTGCGACAGCGCCGACGTGCTGTACGAGAAGAGCCCGTATCCGCTCCCCGTCACGCTCGAGATCGGCGACAAGGTGCTGATCGAAGGCACCGGGGCCTATACGTCGACCTACTCGTCGGTGGCGTTCAACGGCATTCCGCCGCTGAAGACGTACCACATCTAAGCCGCCTCGCTTTTTCAGAGGCCTGACGAACCCGGGAGCCGGCTTGCCGGCTCCTCCCTGACATCTCGATTTTCTGACGACGTCTTGGACAGGCGTGCTGATCGCACGCCGGTTCAAGCGGGGACTGACGCGCCATGACTGCTTTTCGGAAGCCACAAGTCGCCCTCACCTCGAAAGCCGCTCCGTTCGCGATCCGTGCGGAACGTGCTGTCGACGTCGCCGCCCGTGAAGCGCTGCTGGATGCCTGCTTTGGCGAGAACCGCCATGACCGCACCTGCCAGCGCCTGCGCGACGGACGCGCGCCCGCCACAGGCCTTGCCCTGTCGGCGATGCGCGAGGGCACGCTCGTGGGAACCGTGCGGCTGTGGCATGTCAGCGCCGGAGGCAGGCCCGCTCTGGTCCTCGGACCATTGGCGGTGGACCCTGCCTGCCGCGAGCTCGGGATCGGCGCCGCGCTGATGCATCAAGCGCTGGCCGCCGCCCGGGCGCGCGGGCATGAAGCCGTGATCCTGCTCGGCGATGCCCCATATTACGCCCGCTTCGGCTTCGCGGCCGAGAAGACCGGCGCCCTGGTGCTGCCCGGCCCGTTCGAGCGCGACCGCCTGCTGGCGATCGAATTCGCCGAAGGTGCGCTCGATGGGGCCGCCGGGATGATCGTCCCGACCGGCGCGGCCCTGCCCAAACGGAGGTCGGTTCGTCCCCTCCAGGCGCAGGCGGCCTAACGGATCGCTCTCATAGCGACGACCGAAGCCGCATCGAGCGGCAACGCCCGGCCGCGCCTGCGCCAAACCCGTTCCTTGGGGGTTGCGCAGGCGCCGGAAACGCCCTTTAACCCCGCGAAACACCCCTTCAGTCGAGGCCCATGACCATGTCCCGTCGCCTGATTTCCACCGGCTCCCCGCTCGAGAAGACCGTCGGCTACAGCCGCGCCGTGATCGACGGCGAGTTCGCCTTCGTCGCGGGAACCACGGGCTATGACTACACCACGATGACGATGCCGGCCGATGTCACGAGCCAGTCACGCAACTGCTTCAAGACCATCGAAGCCGCCCTGAAGGAGGGCGGATTCGAAATGGCCGATATCGTCCGTGCGACCTACTACGTCACCGACGCCAGCTACATCGATGCCCACTTCGCCGTCTGCGGTGAAGTCCTCGGCGACATCAGGCCGGCTGCGACGTTGCTGGTCGTCACCGCTCTCGCCAAGCCCGAGATGAAGGTCGAGATCGAAGTCACCGCCAAGCGCCGCAGCGCCTGATCCACCCCTCACCATCGTCTGCCAGCACGTTCCGGAGAAACTATTCCATGAGCCCTCCCTCGCAGATCTACGCGAAGATCACCGGTCCCATCGTTATGGTCGGCTTCGGCTCCATCGGCAAAGGCACGTTGCCGATGATCGAGCGGCATCTCGATTACGACAAGTCGCGCGTCACCGTGATCGACCCCAAGGACGAGGGCCGCAAGGCGCATTGCGAGAAGCAGAATGTGCGCTTCATCCAGAAGGCCGTGACGAAAGACAATTACCGCGAGCTGCTGACCCCGCTGCTCACCGAAGGCGGCGGCCAGGGCTTTTGCGTCAATCTGTCGGTCGATACCGGCTCGACCGACATCATGGAGCTCTGCAACGAGCTCGGCGCTCTCTATATCGACACCGTCAACGAGCCCTGGCTCGGCTTCTATTTCGATGCGTCGAAGGGCCCGGAAGCGCGCTCCAACTACGCGCTGCGCGAAGTGACGCTAGCCGCCAAGAAGGCGCGCCCGGCGGGCTCGACCACGGCCGTCTCCTGCTGCGGCGCCAATCCCGGCATGGTCTCCTTCTTCGTCAAGCAGGCGCTGCTCAATGTCGCCGCCGACCTGAAGCTCAATGCCCCCCGTCCGAAGACCAAGGCCGAGTGGGCCGATCTGATGCGGCAGGCCGGCATCAAGGGCATCCACATCGCCGAACGCGACACCCAGCGCTCGAAGAAGCCGAAGGAGCCCGACGTCTTCGTCAACACCTGGTCGGTGGAAGGTTTCCTGTCGGAAGGCGTGCAGCCGTCCGAGCTCGGCTGGGGCACTCACGAGAAGTGGATGCCCGAAAATGCGCGGACCCACGAGGCCGGCTGCGGTGCTGCCATCTATCTGATGCAGCCCGGTGCCAACACGCGCGTGCGCACCTGGTGCCCGACCCGCGGCGCGCAATACGGCTTCCTCGTCACCCACAACGAGTCGATCTCGATCTCCGATTACTTCACGGTGCGTGATGCATCGGGCAAGGCGGTCTACCGGCCGACCTGCCACTATGCCTATCATCCGGCCGACGATGCCGTGCTGTCGCTGCATGAGATGTTCGGCCGCGCCGCGAAGATGCAGGAGAAGCACCACATCCTCGACGAGAACGAGATCGTCGACGGCATCGACGAGCTCGGCGTGCTGCTGTTCGGCCACGACAACAATGCCTATTGGTACGGCTCGCAGCTCTCCATCGAGGAGACCCGCGCGCTCGCGCCCTACCAGAACGCCACCGGCCTGCAGGTGACCTCCGCCGTGCTCGGCGGCATGGTCTGGGCGCTGGAAAACCCGAACGAGGGCATCGTCGAAGCCGACGAAATGGATTTCGATCGCCTGCTGGAAATCCAGCTGCCCTATCTCGGCCCGGTGAAGGGTTTCTACACCGACTGGACGCCGCTGACGGATCGTCCGGGACTGTTCCCGGAGGATATCGACACCAGCGATCCCTGGCAGTTCCGGAATATCTTGGTGCGGTGAGGCGCCAAACTTCGCGCCCCACGCTCAACTGTCATGCCCCGGCTTGACCGGGGCATCCGGTACGCCGCGGCTTCTCCGCATGCCATCGCTGTCTCTGGAATACTGGATCGCCCGGTCTTCGCCGGGCGATGACACCGTGTACGTCTAGAGAACTCGCTCCTTCGCTACTTCTTCTCAATCGGCGGCGCGATCTTCTCCGCGGGAGCCGGCGGCAGCGCCGGCTTGGTCGCCGCGCCCTGTGTCTGCGGCTCGGGGCGTGCCGGCTCGGGGGCGGGTGTGGTCGGCCGGTCGCCGCCGGGCTTGGCTTCCGCGGGCGTCTTGCCCTGCTCGTCGGACGGCGTGCCCTGGAGCGGCTGCGTCGCCTGCGCCAGCTCCGACCGGCTTTCGGCACGGATTTGTGCCAGCGACATCACCGACACCACGACGCCTGCTGCGAACAGCAAACCGGCAATTGTCAGGTCGAGCTTCAATCTGCGCTTATTATCTGGGCCGGGCATGTCGATCACCGCCTTTGTCCGCGGAATCAACGAAACCAGGGCGTGCCGGTTCCGAGACCGAAAGCCGGGAACCACCCATCACGCGCCCAAACGCCGCCCTCACTCCGTCGTGCTGACTTCCCAGGTGGCGTGACGCACGCCCGGCAGATGCTGCAGATCGGTCGCCACCGCGTTCAGCTCGTTCGGATCGACCGCGGTCGCGACCAGCTTGGCGACGATCTCCAGATTGTCCTCGCCGATCTCGGCGACCTCGACATCGGCGACCGGGTATTTCGCGGCCTCGAGCTTGTCGACGAGACGGTCGCGCATGTCGGGCAGGGCGTCAGTCGCGACCGCCAGCTTGAAGTAATAGGTCGCCTCCAGCGCCTTCTCGTTCAGCGGGATGCGGTTGATGGCGTTGACCAGCGGGCGCAGCATGGTGTTGCCGGCGATGACGAACACGGTGAGCGCCGCGGCCTGGGCAACCATGTCGGCGCCGGCGCAGGAGCCGACCGCGGCCGAAGCCCACAACGTCGCCGCGGTGTTGAGCCCACGCACGTCCATGCCCTGCTTCATGATGACGCCGGCGCCCAGGAAGCCGATGCCGGAGACCACGTAGGCGATCACCCGCACAGCACCGTCGGCGCCGTCCAGATGCATGGCGAGATCGACGAAGGCGGCAGCGCCGACCGCGACCAGCACATTGGTGCGCAGGCCGGCGGTGCGCTGGCGGTATTGCCGCTCGGCGCCGATCAGCGTGCCCAGCACAAAGGCCGTGGTCAGGCTGACCAGCGTGTCGGCGAAATCGGCAAGCTGGAAGGTCGTCAGAAACCGCATGAATGTGAGCTGCCGTAGGGTGGGCAAAGCGAAGCGTGCCCACGGCTCCCGTCAAAGCAAAAAGATCGTGGGCACGGCGCAAGGGCGCGCCTTTGCCCACCCTACGGCGGGAACGATGACAGATTAAAGCTCCAGCAGACCGCCATCCCCATTTTCATCCGCGAACGCCAGCAGCGTGCCCTTGGCATTCCAGGCGAGCGCCGCGACCGGCGGGGTGCCGTTGCGGCGGACCAGGATCTCGGCGCCGTCCTCCATCCGCACCATCAGCACGGTGCCGTCGCTGTAGCCGGCGGCGAGGATGTCGTTCTTGGGATGGCAGGCCACCACCGAGACGCGCGCCTGCAGCGGCGCGAGCATCGCGGGCTCCTTGCCCATCGGACCGTCCTTGCTGGCGAAGGGCCAGATGATGACGGTGTCGGCGCCTGAGGTCGCCAATCCCTTGCCGCCCGCGCTCCAGGACACCGAACGGACCCGGCCGGGATAGCCGGTCATGCGCATGTGCCTGTTATCGGCGAGCCGCCAGCCATGCAGCGCCGGCTCGTGCATCGCAGTGACCAGGAACTTGTTGTCGGGGCTGAAGGTGACCGCGTGGTGCGAGCCGGCCCAGGGCAGGAATTCGGCCGAGCCTTCCATGTTCGGAAACCACAGCGTGGCGCCGTTGTAATGCGCGATCGCGAGCCGCAGTCCCTTCGGCGCAAACGCAAGGCCGCCGACGGTCGAGGGCACCTCGAGCGACTTCTCCTCGGCCTTGCCGCTCTTGACGGTCGCCGTCTTGCCGGCCGACCAGGCGAAGGCACCATCGGCGTGCAGCGCAACCGCATCGATCCAGCGACGCTTCGGGTCGGTGGCGAGCAGGGTCACCTCGCCCTTGGCATCGAGCGAGACGACCTTGCCGTCGTCGCCACCCATGACGAGGCGCTTGCCGTCGGAGGCGGCGGAGAGAATGCCGCCGCTGTGCACGGCGACCGTCGTGATCTCGCCTTGCGCGTCGACGAACTTGACGTTTTCCTCGCCGCCGACGAAGGCGGCGCGATCCCTGAGGAAATGCACCGAGGTCACGCCCATGCCAAGCACGATCGGCTTGACGCGGTCGGTGACGGAGACGATCGAGGCGGAATCGGGGGGCGGCGAAAACTCTTTCATCACGAGACGATGCAGCTCTCGAAGCCTTCGCGAATGGCCTTTTCCGGCAATTCGCGGCCGATGAAGACGAGACGGCTCTCGCGCGGCTCGCCCTCCTTCCACTTCCGCTGGTGGTTGCCCTCCAGCATCATATGGACGCCCTGGAAGACGTAGCGGTCGTCGTCGTCGTGGAAGGCGAGGATGCCCTTGGAGCGCAGGATCTTGCCGCCCTCGACCTGCACCAGGTTCTGCAGCCAGGGCATGAACATGTTGGGATCGAGCGGCTTGTCGGTCTTGAGCGACAGCGACTGCATGTCCTCGTCGTGATAGTGCTTCAGGCCGTGACCGTGATCATGGTGGTGATGGTCGTGGCCGTGATGATGGTGATGGTCGTGGTCATGATCGTCGGCCTCGAGGAAATCCGGCTCGATGTCGAGGATGCGGTCGAGGTCGAACGCGCCGCGGTCGAGCACGTCGGCCAACGCCACCGAGCAGCGCTCGGTGCGGTGGAGTTTCGCATAGGGATTGATGCCGCGGATGCGGGCCTCGACCTCGGCAAGCTCGGGCTTGGTGACGAGATCGGTCTTGTTCAGCACGATGACGTCGGCAAAGGCGATCTGGTTCTTGGCCTCGGGCGCGTCCTTCAGGCGGTCGGACAGCCATTTGGCGTCGGCGACGGTGACGACCGCGTCGAGCCGGGCGTTCTTCTGCACGTCCTCGTCGACGAAGAAGGTCTGGGCGACCGGGGCGGGATCGGCAAGGCCGGTGGTCTCGACGATGATGGCGTCGAACTTGCCTTTGCGCTTCATCAAGCCGTCCATGATACGGACGAGATCGCCGCGCACGGTGCAGCAGATGCAGCCGTTGTTCATCTCGAACACTTCCTCATCGGCGCCGATGATGAGGTCGTTGTCGATGCCGATCTCGCCGAATTCGTTGACGATGACGGCGTATTTCTTGCCGTGGTTCTCCGACAAAATGCGGTTCAAAAGCGTGGTCTTGCCGGCGCCGAGATAGCCGGTCAGGACGGTCACGGGAATTTTCTGAGAGGTCGCTTCAGACATAACAACTCCGGACTTTAAGGCTTTTTCGCGCGACGCGAGGCGGGGTGGCCCCTGCCCTAATGGTCAAGCGCGCTGGTCAGGGCCTTTATATTGTGCCTGACCATGTCAATGTAAGTGGGTGCAGGCCCCTTTTCGCCGGTCAAACCGTCCGAAATCAGGGTCCCGCCGACCTTTGCGCCGGTCTCGGCGGCGATCCGGCGGATCAGGCGGTCATCGCTGATATTTTCCAGGAACACGGCGGGGATTTTTTGGGCCCTGATCTGGCCGATGATGGCCGCGATGTCCCGCGCGCTGGGCTCGGTTTCCGTGGAAACGCCCAGGGGGGCGATGAACTGGATGCCGTATTCGGCGGCGAAATAACCGAAGGCGTCGTGGGTGGAGATCACCTTGCGCCGCTCCGGCGGAATTTTGGCCACGGTCTCGCGGACCTCGCGGTCCAGCGTTTCGAGCTTTTCCAAATAGGCCTTGGCCTGGGCGCGGAAGAACTCCGCGTTGTCCGGGACGGCCGCGGCCAATGCATTGGCGATGTCGGTCACGTAGACCTTGGCATTGGGAACGGACTGCCAGGCGTGGGGATCAGCGGCCGAGCCGAGTTTGAGGGGCGCGATGCCGGCGCTCGCGGTGACCACCTGCGCCTTGCCGCCTGCGGACTGCACGAGGCGCGGCAGCCAGCCCTCCAACCCAAGCCCGTTGACGATGACGAGCTTCGCTTCCGCGACCCGCTTCGCGTCGGCGGGCGCCGGCGTGTAGACGTGGACGTCGCTGTCGGGCCCGACCAGTGTCGTCAGGTTGATGCGGTCGCCACCGACATTACGAACGAAATCGCCGAGGATCGAGAAGCTCGCAACGACGTTGAGCCGCTCGGCGGCGTGCAGCGGCGAGGCGATCATCAGCAAGGCCAGGAGCACAAGGAAGCGCATCGCCGTCACGCTTCCAGATGCCGGCCGGGAAACAGTTGCCGGACGATGCCGCCGACGCGGCCGAACAACACGGAGACGATGTACAGCGCCGTCGCCACCAGAATGATCGCGGGGCCCGATGGCACGCGGGTCTGGAAGGACAGCACGAGGCCGGCATAGCCCGCGACGGCAGCAGCGACGACAGCGATGCAGATCATCGCGGTGAGATCGCGCGACCAGAACCGCGCGATGCCCGCGGGCAGGATCATCAGGCCCACCGCGAGCAGCGTACCCAGCGCCTGGAAGCCGTTGACGAGGTTGATGACGACCAGCGCCAGGAAGGCGAGATGCGCGGGGCCCCCGGCCCGGCTCACCGTGCGCAGGAATAGCGGATCGACACTCTCGATCACCAGCGGGCGGTAGATCACCGCGAGCACCAGCAGCGTCACCGTGGCGTTGAAGGCGACCACCAGCAGGGTCTGGTCGTCCATCGCGAGGATGTTGCCGAACAAGACATGGAGCAGGTCGATATTGGTGCCCTTGATCGAGACGATGGTGACGCCGAGCGCCAGCGAGGCGAGATAGAAGGTCGCGAGCGATGCGTCCTCCTTCAGCCCGGTCGAGCGCGCGACGACGCCGGCGAGGATCGCGACGGCAAAGCCGGCGATCAGGCCTCCGGCCGTCATGGCGAACAAATTGAGGCCGGAGAGCAGGAAGCCGATGGCCGCACCGGGCAGGATCGCATGCGCCATGGCGTCGCCGACCAGGCTCATCCGCCGCAGCATCAGGAATACGCCGATCGGCGCGCCCGCCAGCGACAGCGCGATCACGGCGGCCAGCGCCCGCCGCATGAACTCGAACTCGGTGAACGGGCCGATCAGCGCGTCATAGACCATCTGCGATCACGCGGCCCGCGAGCTGGTATCATCGGCCGCGCAGGCCGCGGCCGTGTCGTCGAAGGCCTCGCACATCCGCATCGCGACCATCAGATTCTCCGGCGTCAGCACCTCTGCCGTCGGTCCCCAGGCCACGGGGCCCCGCGCCAGCACCAGCGTCTCGCTGAAATGGTTGCGCACCATCTCCATGTCGTGCAGCGCGGCGAGCACGGTGCGGCCCTCGCCGTGCCAGTGCTTGACCAGTGCGAGCAGGTCGGCGGTGGTCTTGCTGTCGATGGCGTTGAAGGGCTCGTCGAGCACGATCAGGCTGGCGTCCTGGAGCAGCACGCGCGCAAACAGCACGCGCTGCATCTGGCCGCCGGAGAGCGTGCCGATCGGGCGGTTCTCGAAGCCATTGAGACCAACGGACGCGATCGCGCGCAGGATCTTGTTCCGCGCCGCCTTGCCGATGCCGCCGAACAGGCCGGCGTTGCGCCACAGCCCGGTGCCCACGAAATCGAACACCGAAATCGGGAAGCTGCGGTCGATCTCCGCGCTCTGCGGCAGATAGGCGATGTCGCGGGCATCGAGCCCGCCGAGATGGATGCTGCCGTCGAGCGGCCTCAGGATGCCGACGATGCCGCGCAGCAGCGTCGACTTGCCGGCGCCGTTCGGGCCGATCACGGCGACCAGCGCGCCCGGGGCGACCTCGCCGCTGAGATGGTGCACAGCCGGATGCCGGTCATAGCCCAGCGTGACGTTGTGGAAATGCAGCGCTGCCATCCTCACCTCATCGCCAGGAAGACCACGCCCCAGAGCACGGCGCAGACGGCGAGCGCAGCCGCGAGGCGGCCCGCCATGGTCATGCGCAGGATCGACCAGGGCGCCGCCTGGGCCGGATGCGGCGAGGCCGCGTCGTGGACATGGGCGTGGGTATGGTCGTGCCCATGCGCATGCGCGTCGTCATGGGAATGGCCGTGGGCATGATCGTGCTGGTGGGCGTGGGATGCGGCGGGAACCATTTGGGGATGTTATATTATAACATTACGCGTGTCCACGACCCAGCTGTCATTCCGGGATGGTCCGAAGGACCAGACCCGGAATCTCGAGATTCCGGGTCCGGCTTCGCCGTCCCGGAATGACGCCCAAAATTCAGGGCTTCCCGATCACCATGGCGATGGCGGCGGCCACGAACGGGAAAGGCACCGAGACGGCGCAGCGGAACCAGACGAACCGAGCCGGCATGAACGGGATTTCCCACAAGATCACCCGCTGGAAGGCGAACAGCGCCCAGGCGACGACATAGGCGACCACCTGTGGCACCCCGCCGCCGGACTTCAGCGCCACGGTGCCAATGGAGAAGCCGATCACGGGACCGCCGGGCGTGGCCGCGCCGGCGACCACGGCGGAGGCAACCCCGAGCCAGCCGCTATCCGGGCCGAGCCAGCCGGTGATCACCTCCTGCGGGATGATCGCGGCGATGTAGCCGGAGCCGATCACGCCGAGCGCAATCCGCGGCACGATGTTGATGAAGTCCATCGAGCCTTCGCGCAAGGACGCCTTGAACACCGGCGGGCCGCGGCGAAAGGCGATCAGGCCGACGCCGAGCACCGAGCCCCACAGCAGGATGTCGATCAGGAGCGCCGCGCTCAACTCTCGTCGTCCTTCGCGAGCGGCTGCGGATAGAGCCGGACATAGACGAAGCGGCCGAGGGCGCCCGCGAGCACCGGCAGCGGCAGCGAGATCAGGATCCGCCACAGCGTGAAATCGGTGCCCATGATCGGGATTTCCCAGGCGACCGCCCGGCCGTAGCCGATCAGGGTCCAGCTCACGACCATGGCGATGGTGGCGCCGAAATCGGCGCCGACCGCGAGCAGCGCACTCGCCACCGGATAGGCGGTGAAGGGCCCGCCGGGCAGGATCGCGCCAAAGGCGGTGCCGATCAGAAGGCCCATCAGGCCGGATTTCGGCCCGAGCGAGCGCGAGACTTTTTCGTGCGGCAGGATCTCGGAGATGAAGGCCCCGAGCAGGCAGCCGGCCAGCACGCGCGGCAGGATGCCGCCGAACAGGGACAGATCGTGGGTGAGGATGTCCAGAACACCGTCGGTGCCGTCACGCCGCCAGACCAGAGCCGCGCTCACCGCCACCAGGGCCGCGATGATGATGGTCGACCAGCCGATCGGCTTGCGCACGCGTCCCGGCCGCGGCTCGGACTCCGCGTCCTCGGCAGGCGCCGGGGCTTTCGGGGGAAGTTCTGACAACGGGTGTGGAGCGGCTCGAGGGTGATGCCCGTCCTGATTAAGGGCGCCGCCAACGCGATGCAAACGGTACGATCACAGGCCGATACGCGCACCGCGCAGGGCAATTCCGCACAGCAAAAAGGCGGCCGCGTCAGCGACCGCCTTGTTGTTTCCGTCATTCCGGGGCGATGCGCAGCATCGAACCCGGAATCTCGAGATTCCGGGTTCGGCTTCGCCGCCCCGGAATGACGCGACCGGCTTACGCCTTGTCGAACAGGGACTCGACGTATTCCCAGTTCACGAGGTTCTCGACGAAAGCCTTGAGATAGTCGGGACGGCGGTTGCGGTAGTCGATGTAGTAGGAGTGCTCCCAGACGTCGCAGCCGAGGATCGGAGTGGCGCCGTGCACCAGCGGATTCTCGCCGTTCGGGGTCTTGGAGATCTCGAGCTTGCCGTTCTTGACCTGGAGCCAGCACCAGCCGGAGCCGAACTGGCCGACGCCGGCCGCCTGGAAGTCGGTCTTGAACTTCTCGAAGCCGCCGAGGTCCTCGTTGATCTTCTTCTCGAGCTTGCCCGGGAGCTTGGTGCCGCCGCCATTGGGCTTCATCCAGCTCCAGAAGTGGATGTGGTTGTAGTGCTGGCCGGCATTGTTGAACACCGCGGGGTTCTTGCCGAACGAGCCCTTGACGATCTCTTCAAGGGACTTGCCTTCCCATTCGGTCCCCTTGAGCGCGTTGTTGCCGTTGGTGACGTAGGCCTGATGATGCTTGTCGTGGTGATATTCCAGCGTCTCCTTCGACATGTACTGGCCGAGGGCGTCATAGGCGTAAGGGAGTGGGGGCAGCGTAAAGGTCATGGGTTCTTGTCCGCAACTGGTGGGGAACGTTCTAACGGTCACCCCTTATAGAAGGTTCCGCCGCCATTAAATACCTCTGAATTTGCGAAAAGGCGTGATGGGGCGGCCTCGCCCGGATGCACAAATTCGTCGCAACGGGCCGCCGTCGATCAAACCTGCGATCCGTCATAAAATATCATTGCCTTTGAAGCGCTTACGACAGAACAAACGCGCCACCAAGCAGAGCTGTGAAGGACGACGCCATGAGCATCGAGATCGACATTTTGAACGGCGACGCCTCATGGCCACTCGCAAAGCCGCTGCTCAGCGCGGTCTGGGGCCAAGACGCCGCGGAGAAGCCGGCCTGGAGCCACGTCAAATGGGCCAATGCCGATCTGCGCGTGCTGATCGAGACTCCCGAGGACGGGCTCGTCTGCCATGTCGGCGTCTACTTCCGCACCGTCACCTGGAATGGACAGAAGGTCCACGTCGGCGGCATCGGCGGCGTCTGCACGCGCGAGGACCGGCGCGGCCGCGGCTATGCCACGATCGCGATCGACGCGGCAGTGCATACCATGCGCGCCAACGAGGCGGTCCGCTTCGGGCTGCTGTTCTGCGAGCCGCACAATTTCGCGTTTTACGAGGCCCGCAAATGGCAACCCTTCAAAGGTGACGTCTATTGCGAGCAGCCGGAGGGGCGCATTCGCTTCGACTACATGGCACCCTACGTCTTCGACATCGTCCGGGCCCCGACGCTGGGCACCATCGACCTATGCGGCCTGCCCTGGTGAGCCCTGCGTGAGACGGGGGCTGGCGCGGGTGTCGCACGCCCTATAAGATGTCGATCATCATTCAATATTCCGCACCGTGGCACATGACGATCGACGCCCCTGCAGACGCTGTCCCGCCGGTTGCGCCGGTCGCCTCCCCCATCGCCAGCCTGCTGACTGCGCCGATCCTGCCGACGCTGCTCCGGCTCGCGATCCCCAACATGATCGCGATGGTCGGCAGCACGCTGGTTGCGATTGCCGAGACCTCCTATATCGGCCGGCTCGGCACCATCCCGCTGGCTGCGATCGCGCTGGTGTTTCCGTTCGCGATGCTGACGCAGATGATGAGCGCGGGCGCGATGGGCGGCGGCGTGTCGTCGGCGATCAGCCGCGCGCTCGGCGCCGGCAATCGCGACCGCGCCGCGACGCTGGCGCTGCATGCCGCCATCATCGGCCTGTGCGGCGGACTGTTCTTCACGGTGATGATGCTGGTGTTCGGCCGCTCGTTCTTCACGCTGCTCGGCGGGCGCGAGCGCGTGCTCGAGGAAGCCAGCGGCTATTCACAGGTGCTGTTCTCCGGCGCTGTCGCGATCTGGCTCGTGAATACGCTGGCCTCGGTGATCCGCGGCACCGGCGACATGCGCCTGCCGTCGATGACGCTGATCGGGGCGAGCGTGCTCCAGATCGCGCTCGGCGGCACGCTGGGTCTCGGCCTGTTCGGCGTACCGCAATTCGGCATGCCCGGCGTTGCGAGCGGCCAGCTGATCGCGTTCAGCTGCTCCGCGATCTTCTTCCTCTGGTATCTCCTGTCCGGCCGCAGCCGGCTGCAGCTCGACTTCCGCGCGTTCCATTTCGAGCGCGCGATGTTCCTGGACATCTTGAAAGTGGGCGCCGTCGCCTGCCTGTCGCCGCTCCAGACCGTGCTCACCATCCTGATCTTCACGAAAATCCTCGCGACCTTCGGCACCGAGATGCTGGCCGGCTACGGCATCGGCTCGCGGCTGGAATTTCTGCTGATCCCGATCACCTTCGCCTTCGGCATCGCCTCGGTGCCGATGGTCGGCATGGCGATGGGCGCCGGACATGTCGCGCGCGCGCGGCGCGTGGCCTGGACGGCAGCAGCGGCCTCGGGGCTTACGGTCGGCACGATCGGCCTCGTCGTCGCGCTCGATCCCGCGCTGTGGGTGTCGCTGTTCACGCGCGATCCCGGCGTCACGGCGGCGGCGCACAGCTATTTCCACTGGGCCGGCCCGGCCTTCGTGTTCTTCGGCATGGGCGTGTCGCTGTATTTCTCCTCGCAAGGCGCCGCACGTGTCGGCGGTCCGGTGTTGGCCTCCACCGCGCGGCTGCTGATCGTCGCGATCGGCGGGATCGGCCTCATGACGGCGCAGGCGCCGGCCTGGACGTTGTTCGCGCTGGTCGGCGGCGCCATGGCCGTGTTCGGGCTCCTGACCGCAGCCTCGGTCGCGTTCGCGCGCTGGGGCAAATGAGCGCAGGCAAATCACGCGCAGGAATGTGATTCAATCCGGCGTTGCACTATCCTGCCGGGCTGCTATGGAGGCGCCTCCATTTTTCAGGGCCGCTCCATGTTCAGCAGATTCGCCATCCTCTCCGTCATCCTGACTGCGCTGCTTGGCGCGACTGCCGCACATGCGCAGAGCGCCGACGGGACCTGGCTCACCCAGGCCGGCGATGCCCGCGTCAAGATCAGCAAGTGCGGCGGCGGCATCTGCGGCCACATCGTCTGGCTGCGCGAGCCCATGGACACCGCGACCGGCCAGCCCGCCAGCGACAGCAAGAATCCCAATCCCGCGCTCGCCAAGCGTCCGATGATCGGCCTGCCGCTGTTCAGCGCCATGCAGCCATCAGGCCCGAACAAATGGTCGGGCCAGATCTACAATGCCGATGACGGCAGCACCTATGCGAGCAGCGTCACGGTGACGGGCGCGGATTCGCTGCGGGTCGAAGGCTGCGTCGGCGCGCTCTGCGGCGGCGAGACCTGGACGCGCGCGGGACGCTAGCTCGCCGCCGCCATCATCGCCTTCAGCGCCGTCGCCGCCGAGGCGTAGCCGCCCCGCGCGCCGTCGATGAAGTGGACGTGATCGCTGCGCAGCGCCGACGGCGTGAAGCAGGTCATCATCGCGGCATCCTGCTGATAGAGGCCGTAGCGCACGACGCCGTCGCGCGCAGCGGCCGCGAGACGATCGCTCAACGCGCGTTCGAGCTGCGGCGTGCAGTCGAGGATCATGCGCAGGCCATCGTCATATTTCCTGAAGTCGGAGTTCTCGACCACCTGGCGCCTGTAGATGTTGGGCACAAAGCCGCCGACCTTGAGATCGAAGCGCATGATCAGATAGACGAACAGCGTATAGGCCAGCACGCTGGCTCTACGCGCGAGCAGCGGACCGCCGCGCCTGGTGCGGGCTTCGAAGTCCAGCCCCTGCGGCGGCCATTTCAGCGGCGGGCCCTGCGGCGGCACCGGGCGGCCGCCCTCCGGGCTGCGCTCGACGAGATGGATGATGTCCTCGATCACCTTGCGGAAGGCCTGCGGATCGACACCGCGCGACGGCATCACCAGCACCGACAGGATCAGGCCGCGCGCAGCCGGCATCACCTCGAAGCGGCACGACAGGCCCGAGAGGTCCGGCTGCGAGCCGGCGGGCGCTTCCGCCACCGCGAACTCGCCGCGCTTCATCGCGGCATCGGCCCAGGCGAGCCCGCCACCGGAGAACATCGCATAGGACAGGTTCGGCGACGGGCCGAAACGCGCGACGCGCACATCGAGCCCTTGCGCCCGGATGGCGCTCACCGGCACCAGCGCGACGCGCATCTTCAGATCGAGATCCTCGCGGACCCAGGTCGCGGTCGCGGCCAATGCCTCGCGCGCAGCATCGAGATCCGACGGCGCGACCGCAAAGCTCGCTCCGTCGCCGCCGAACACGAAGGGGAATTCCCGCCCCTCCAACGCATTCGTCACCGCCGCGATCACGGCGGCGCCGGCCATGTTGACCGCCTTGTAGCGCTGCGCCGCGATCGCCTTGGTGGAATCGACGATGTCGGCGACACCGATGCTCCAATCATCGGGCAGCGGCGCATAGAGCGCGGGGTCCATCAGGCTGGTGAAGCCGCGGAAGACGGGGATGCCGCCGTAAAAGGATTCGCCTGATGTCATCGGGTGGTGCCGGATGGTTGGGAAGCGTCCGAAATCAGATACGTGGCAGGGTCGATCGGGGTTCGCTTCCCGATCATTGGCCGAAATGGAGCCGGACAACAAGATCGCACCGCGCCGCAATGCCGCAGTTCGTCATTGATCGGCATCAAACAGCCTCCCGCGAATGACGTTTACGGTTGATCCATCTGCAACGGTCGCGCGGGGATGATCGGGGTGTCTGATTTCGGCAGCAAGGACTTCGCCTCGCCGGTACGCCGGCGCACCGGGCTCGATGCGATCAGCGCCGTGAAAATGCCGCAGATGCTCACCGCCACCGTGGATGCCTGGGCCGAAGCCCATCAGCTGTCGCGCTCGGATGCCATCTGCAAGCTGGTCGAGCTCGGCCTGAAGATCGCGCCCGCGGTACCTGCATCAGCACGCTCGGTCGCATCCGACGCCGACCGCATCGAGGAGCTGGCAGTGCACGAGATCGAGGGCCTGCTCGATCCCGCACTGCCGGAGGACGAACGCGAACGCCGCATCCGCCGCCTCACCGAGGGCCCGCCGGAATTCTCACACGAACGGATTGACCTGCCGAAGCATCGGACGTGAGCGCCAACGCGCGCTAATGCAGCTTCTCGTCCTGGCGCTTGCGCAGTGCGGATGCGGGGACGTCGTGGCAGCCGACCAGACGCACGAATTGCTGCGGATACATTTCGTGGCCGTGAGCGCCGGAATTCTGATGCGACATCGGCGGACAGCGGACGTCGTCCGGCTTCGCGCACGATGGCTCCGTCAGAGCCTGACTTGAAGCGGTCATGTTTGAAATGGCCATCGACTGCTCCCCTTCGATTAGGGCAGATCGATTGACGTAACCCAATCGATTGCGAGGCATCTTACGACCAAATCCGGCTTGCTGTCATTGCGCCGGATCAACGCAATTGTGGCAGCGCGGTTCCGCTTACGCCGTATTTCCCGCGTCGATCGTGAACACCGTGCCGGTGACGTTGCGGCCGCCCTCGCCCAGGAGATATTCCACCATGCGCGCGACGTCATCCGTCTCCGGCAGACGGCGCAGCGCGCTGCGGCCGGCGATGCGCTTGCGGCCTTCGTCGGAGAGATTGTGCGTGAGCTCGGTGGCGATGAAGCCCGGCGCGATCGCATTCACGGTGATGCCGAGCTTGCCGACCTCGCGCGCGAGCGAGCGGGTGAATCCGGTCGCGGCCGCCTTGGTCGCTCCATAGACGGAGAGGCCGTTATAGCCGGTCGTCGCGATGATCGAGGAGATGTTGATGATGCGGCCGGCCCCGTCAGCCATCATCTGCCGCGCCACATATTTGGTCAGGATGATCGGCGACAGCACGTTGAGCTGGACCAGCGCCTCGATCTCGGAATTGTGCATGGTGGCGAGCAGGCCTTCGGTGCCGAGGCCGGCATTGTTGACGAGCCCGTAGATCGGACCGAATTCGTCGCGCACCAGTTTTGCGAAGGCCGGGATCGCGTCGATCACGGCGAGATCGCAGGCGCGGAAATGCAGGCGGCCGTCGGATCCGGCAATGGCAGCCTTGAGCTCGTCGCTTTCGCGCCGCGCGGCCGCGATCACGTTGAAGCCGGCAGCGACCAGGCGTTTGCCGATCGCGAGCCCAATGCCGCGGCTGCCGCCGGTGACGAGAACGTTATGCATCTGTGCGCGCCAGTTTTCCGGCCGGGGTGACGTCGAGCGCTTCGACGAAGCGGATCACCGCAGGCACCTTGTGGGACGCGAGCTGGGCACGGCACTGCTCCAGGATCTGGTCGCGGATCTCCTTCACCCGGGCTTGATCCGTGCCGTCAGCCAGGATCACGTCGGCGACGACGATGCCGCCGGTGATCGGGCTCTTGCGCGATTTCGCCCGCGACATCCGCACATCAGGATGACGGTTGATCACCGCCTCGATCTCCTCGGGGTGGACCTTCAGTCCGCCGATATTGATGATGCCGCCGCGGCGGCCGACAAAATAATAGCGGTCGCCGCGCAGCTCGACAATATCGCCGCTGTCGACAAACCCGTCCTCATCGGTGAGCGCTGCGGCATTGCGGCCGATATAGGCATGGGCCGTGCGCGTCGAGCGGATGCGCAGCGAGCCGTCCACGACCTTCATCTCGACGCCATTGCGGTTGCCGAGATAGTCGGCCGGAAAGCCTTCGAGCCCGTCATTGACGGCGAAGCCGACACCGGCCTCGGTCGAGGCATAGGCGTGGCCAACGGAGGAATTGGGGAATGCCGCCTTCAGGCCGTCGAGCACGGCCTGATCCGCGATCTCGCCAGAGAGACGAACATATCGGGGTGAGAACTGCGCGGCCGAACCGCTCATCAAGAGCTTGCGCCAGTGCGACGGCGTGCCGGAGATGTGCGAGACGCCGCGCGCATTCAGCCGCGCGACATGATCGGCGAGCGCTTCATGCGGATCGGACAGCACCAAGGAGCCGCCGGAGAGAACGGCGCGAAGGAAGATCTGCAGGCCGCCATAGCGGCGGATGTCGTAGAACGTGGCCCAGACCGGCGCAGGTCCGCGCGCGGGGCCTTCGGCGACGATGGCACCGGTCAGCGCTTCCAGGGTGTGGCCGGCGATTTTCGGCACACCGGAGGTACCCGAGGTCAGCATCAGCCATTCGGTGGCGCGCTCGGTCTTGGCCGGCGCGGCGGCTTGAAGCGGCAATTGTGCGGTGACGATGAGCGGCACGCCGGTCTCCGCCCAGCGATCGGGCTCGTCGGTGACGACCGCATCGATCCCGGCATCGGCGATCAGGGCGTCGAGATGCGCTGGGTTGAGGTCCGGCGGGCACAGCAGCATGCGACGGGCGATACCGTCGAGCTCAATCATGGCAAGGCCCGACCGGAGCTGGTCGGACAGCTTGAGCAGCACGGCGCGGCCTGACAACTCGTGCAGCCGGCCGGCCAGGACCGTCTGCGACAGGATGTCGGTCAGCGACACGACATCATGCGCATCGGAGATCGTGCGGCCCTTCAGCTCCGCGCCGAGACGGTCGCGAAGCGCAAAGATCTCACGCGGGGACATTTTCATAGGCCCGCACGAAATCGCCCACCGTGGCGGGGAACGCGGCATCCTCGGAAATGGTGAAGGGATCGACGCCGGTCTCGTCTTCGAGGCGGGCGACCAGAATGGCGAAGGCGAGCGAGTCGAAGCCCGTCTCGTGCAGCGACAGATCGTCCGAGAGTGCGGGAAGCGTAACGTGCTGTTCCTTGGCGATCTGCTGGATCGCCTCAATGACCTTGGACCGTACCGACATGGCTGGCTCTCTTTTGTTATCGCTCGTCCGTGTAGCGGCGGCTCTTGATGACCGCCTCCCCATGGCCGTCTGTTTACCCGACAGAAGTAAATGGCTTCTTGGACAATTCAGATAAAATTGGACCTATCTCCTGATTTTGGCTGCGCTACAGCCGGATCGCACCCTCCGAGATTGCCGCATAGGCCTCCCCGTCCAGCGCGACATAAGTACCCGACTTCGGTTCGAGCATGAACAGCGGATCGGAGATCGCACCCGGGTCAAAGCCCTCGCGGGCGAGCTCACCCTTCTTCTGCTTGAAGGTCTCGGTGGCATCGAGCTCGCGCGAGATGCGGATGAAGACAGGGCGGGCGTAAGCCGGCAGGCGCTGAGCTAGATGGGCAGGCAGTGCGGCGATGTCAAAGCCCTCGTTCACGACGATCGCACTCATGCCGGCGCGGCCGTCGGTGCCGGGGATGCTGACGCCATAGGTGGTGGCATCGATCACGCCGGTGAAATCGCGCACGGCGTCGTTCACTTCGGAGGTCGCGACGTTCTCGCCCTTCCAGCGGAAGGTGTCGCCGATGCGGTCGACGAAATGGAAGAAGCCCTTGTCGTCGAGCCGCATCAGATCGCCGGTGCGGAACCAGGCATCACCCTTGGCGAAGACGTCGCGCAAGATCTTCTTCTCGGTCTCGCCGGCATCGGTGTAGCCCTCGAAGCGGCCGCCGCCCTGATCCGCGGTACCGATGCGGCCGATCGCTTCGCCGGCCTCACCGCGGGCGCAGGCGAGGCAAAAGCCGTCTTCATTACGCAGCGGCGCGCCGCTGTCGGGATCGAGCTTGACGATGCCAGCCGGAAAGCGATGCGCGAGCAGCGGCGGAATGCGACCGATCGCGCCGACCTGGCCCTCCACGTTGAACAGCGAGAAATTGCCTTCGGTGGCCGCATAGAATTCGAGGATGCGCGGAATGGCGAAACGCGCCTGAAAATCCTCCCAGATGTCACCGCGCAGGCCGTTGCCGCAGGCAAGCCGCAGCCGATGCCGGTTCTCGTATTCCGACGGCGGCGCCTTGAGCAGGTAGCGGCAGAGCTCGCCGATGTACTGGAACAGCGTGCAGTCGTGCCGCACGATATCGGGCCAGAAATTCGAAGCCGAGAATTTTTCGGCGATCACCACCGAGCCGCCGGCAGCGAGCATGCTGCAGGGCGCGACGATGCCGCCGACCGAGTGGAACAGCGGCAGGCAGTCGTAGAGCCGGTCCTGCGGCGTTGCGCCGGTCAGACCGGCGAACCAGAAACCCCAATTGAGGATGCGGCGGTGACTGATGCTGGCCGCCTTCGGCAGGCCTGTCGTGCCGGAGGTGTAGATCAAGAGCGCGCGGTCGTCGATGGTGACGTCGCCATGCTCCTCTGCCAGGAGCGGACCGTCGTCGAGCGCGGCAAGCGCGACGTCGATGGCGCGCTCGCTGCGGGCATCGCCATGTGTCCAGATCTTCGCTTCCGTCTTCAGATGCGGCTTCGCGCTCTCGAGCGTCGCCACCAGATCGTGCGCGACGATGATGTGCAGGGGCCTTGCGACATCAAGGCAATGCGCGAGCGATTGGCCGACGAGCTTGGTGTTGATCAGCGCGACCACGCCGCCGATCCGGCTGATGCCGAGCCAGGCCGCGGCATAATCGATGCCGTTCGGCATGATCAGCGCAACGGTATCGCCCTTGGCCACACCGACCGAGCGCGCCCAGCGCGCATAGCGCGTAACCCGTTTCGCCAGGCCTTGATAATCAAGCGTTGCGTCTTCGGTGACCAGCGCGATGCGGTCAGGCTGACGCCGCGCCCAATCGTCGACGACGTCGGCGAACAGGCGGCCCGGCAGCGTCTCGATCCGCGCGGTGAGCTCGATGGCTTTCAGCCAGATCCTGGATGCCGACGGCGCGCGCGCGGCTTTCGGTTGCTCGATGACGCCGGTGGTCATGCCGTTCATTCTTTCGGAACCTGTCTGCTGGTTTGGGCAGCTTAGCTGGCGCGCCCTGCCCAGGTGTTAAGAGACAAGGTAAAAGCCGGTTAGTGCGCGATTAACTCTAGTCATCCTTTACCAAGCCGGCGGGAACGGCGTGCGGCCTGGTGGGAATCTTGCGATAGCAAATCCAGTCATTCGGGCGCGCTGCGCTTGTCCCCTCTCCCCGCAAGCGGGGCGAGGTGAACTGGGGGCATTTATGATCAGCAGACGACATTTCCTTCAGACCGCCGCCTGTGCCGCAGCCACGCTCGCTGCGCCGCGTGCGTTTGCGCTCGGCAACCCCTCTTATCCCTCGCGCAGCGTGAAATGGGTGGTGCCCTATGCGCCGGGCGGTGCGACCGACGTGCTGTCGCGGCTGATCTGTCAGCGCCTGTCCGATCGGCTCGGCCAGACCTTCGTGGTCGAAAACAAGCCCGGCGCCGGCAGCAATATCGGGACGCAGGCCGTGATCGCCGCGGCCCCTGACGGCTACACGCTGCTGCTGACCTCGACCGCGAACGCGATCAATGCCTCGTTCGATCCGGCGCTGCCGTATGATTTCGCCAAGGGCATCGCGCCCGTCGCGGGCGTCGCGCGGATTCCGCTGGTGCTGGTCGTCAACAATGATCTGCCGGTGAAGAACATTGCCGACTTCATCGCCTACGCCAAGGCCAATCCGGGCAAGATGTCGATCGCCTCCTCCGGCATCGGCACCTCGCTGCATCTGTCCGGCGAGCTGTTCAAGTCGCTGGCCGGCGTGCAGTTCACCCACGTGCCCTATCGCGGCTCGGCGCCGGGCCTGACCGACGTGATGAGCGGCCAGATCCAGGGCATGTTCGACAACGTCACCTCGTCCTTCGAGCTGGTGCGCGCCGGCAAGCTACGCGCGCTCGGCGTCACCACGCGCGAACGCTCGGAGATCCTCCCCGACGTGCCGCCGATCGCGGACACGCTTGCCGGCTACGAGTCGAGCTCGTTCTACGGCGTCGGCGCGCCGCACGGCACGCCGCTCGAAATCGTCGACCTCCTCAACCGCGAGATCGACACCGCACTCTCCGACGGCGAGATCAGGGCCCGCATCGCCGAGCTCGGCGCGATCCCGCTGCACGGCAACGCCGGCGCGTTTGGCGGCATGCTGACGGCGGAGACCGAGCGCTGGCGCAAGGTGGTCGAGCTGTCGGGCATCCGGAAGGAATAGCGACCCGGCCTCGCCGCGGCTAGGCGATCCCGGGCAAACGGGCTATCCTTTGCTACCCTGCGTTGTCGGAGTTTGAAGGGAGGCGACCGTGGCTCTCGATCCGTCAGAGTTTCCCGTCCAGGCCGCACCGTTCGAGCAGCCACTGACGAATTTCGCCAGCCGCGTGAAAGGCGGGCAGGCCAGGGTGGTCGCGATCGGCTCGTCGACCACGGCGGGCGAAGGCGGCATCGCTCCCTATCCGCAGCGGCTGCTGGCGGCTCTTCGGATCAAATTCCCGAATGTCGCAATCGAGGTGATCAATCGGGGCGTCGGCGGCGAAGACGCTCCGTTGGAGCTGAAGCGGTTCGAGCACGACGTCTTCGATCTGAATCCCGATCTCGTCATCTGGCAGGTCGGCACCAATTCAGTGTGGCAAGCCGACGGTCCGTCGTTCGCGGACACCACGAAGGCGATCCGGGACGGTGTCGACCAACTGCTCGGCGCCGAGCGGATCGACGTGATCCTGATGGACCTTCAATATGTGCCGGCAGTGCTGACACCGGCCAAGCGCAAGAAGGCGGACGCCATGGTCGAGGCGATCAGCCAGATCGCGCACGACAAGGGCGTCAACGTCTTCCGCCGTTTCGCGTTGATGAAGGGCTGGCACGAGGTCGCGAAGATCTCGTTCGACCGCCTGGTGGACCCGGGCGATGACAGCAGGCTGCATGCCAGCGACTGGACTACGGACAAGATGACCTGGCAATTGGCCGACGTGATCGCCACCGCGACCGACAAGCCCCCTCACGGCACCTGAGGCGCGATCCGCAAAAAGGGAGTGCTAGCCGCTTCTCCCGCGGCGCGGACGCGGCGGCGGTGCGTTGACCGGATAAAACGGATTGAGATCGCAGGTGGCGGCACGGCCCGCGGCCGTGCCGCGGCACTGCGACAGCGATGCGAAGGAGCAATCGTACCATTCCCCGCCGCCGCTACTCGCGCCGGAATAGACGTGCATGCAGACGGGAAAACGGGGGTCGAAGGTCTGCGCGTGCGCCGGCGCGGCTGCGAGCACCGCGCCGGCGATCACGACCTGGCCGAACGAGAAACGCATGACGAACGCTCCTGCGCTCTGGATTGCTCAGTATACCTTCTTCTGACGCTTGCGCAGAGGCGGCGGCGGTTCATCGAAAGCGTAATAGGGATTGAGGTCGCAGCTCGCGGAGCGGCCCGACGCCGTGGCGCGGCACTGCGGCAGCGAGGTGAAGGAGCAGTCGTAGTAGTCGCCGCCACCGCCCCAGCCGCCCGGCGTGTAGACGTGCATGCACACCGGATAGCGCGGATCATAGGTCTGCGCGCCGGCATCTGCAGCAGCAAACAGCGCGACAATCGCGGTGAGGGTCAGGATCGGCAAACGCATGGAGACATCCTCGAATCGGTGGCGTCGGCAGATCTGATACCGACGGTCTCCTATGGCATAACACCGCGCCGGAGGCGACTGTTCCCAGAGACATATGACGGCAAGGTGAGGTGGGTTGTCGCGACGCGGTCGTCATGGCCGGGCTTGCCCCTGCCATGACGATCAACGAAACCGCGCGAAGCTAGCCCAGCCCCTGGAGCACCAGCCGGTTCAGCCTCGCGGCAAACGCCGCGGGGTCTTCCGGCAGCTCGCCGTCCAGGATCTGCGCCTGCTCGAGCAGGAGCAGGCTGAGATCGTCGACCGCCTTGGAGCCGACTTGTGCCCGGGTGATCGCGCCCACCATCGGATGGCGCAGATTGATCTCGAGCACCGGCTTGGTGCGCATGCCGCGGTTCTGCTGCGACAGGATGCGCTCGAGCTCGCGGCTCGGGCCCTGACTGTCCGCGACGAGGCAGGAGGCCGAGCTGGTGAGGCGCGTCGAGGCCTTGACGTCGCTGACGCGCTCGCCGAGCGCGGCCTTGATCACGGCGATGGTGGCCGCTTCATCGGCGACGGGCTCGTCCTTCTTCGCCTCGTCCTTGTCATCGAGGCGCGGGATCAGGTCGAGATTGAGATCGCCCTGGCTCAGCGACTTCAGCGGCTTGCCCTCGAACTCCGTCGGCATCGAGGTCCAGAAGGCGTCGACCGGATCGGACAGCAACAGCACCTCGATGCCGCGCGCGGTCGCAGCTTCAAGCCGCGGGTTGGACTTCAGCCGCTCGATGCTGTCGCCGACGAGATAATAGATCTCGGTCTGGTTCGGCTTGAAATCGGCGACGACCTGTTTCAGCGACCGCTTCTCGCCCGACGTGGTGGTGAAGCGCGACAGCGCCAGCAGCTTCTCGCGACGCTCGAAATCCTCGTAGATGCCTTCCTTCAGCACCGCGCCGAAGGCGTCCCAGATCCTGGCGAAGTTCTCGGCATCCTTGTCGGCGAGGCTTTCGAGCTCGGATACGACGCGAGTCGCCACGGCTTTGCGGATCTGCGCCAGCTGCGGATTGTTCTGGAGCATCTCGCGGGAGATGTTCAGCGGAAGATCCTCGCTGTCGACGACGCCGCGGATGAAGCGCAAGTAGCCGGGCAAGAGATCGGCATCGTCGGTGATGAAGACGCGGCGGACATAGAGCTTGACTCGGCCCTTGCGGTTCGGCTCGAACAGGTCGAACGGCTTGGTCGACGGCGCAAACAGCAGCACGGCATAGGAGTAGCGCCCTTCGGCGCGGTAGTGCAGCGTCATCGCGGGATCGTCGAAGGCCGAGGCGATCTGCTGATAGGCCTTCTTGTAGTCCTCCGGCGTCAGCTCGGATTTCGAGCGCTGCCACAGCGCGCTCGCCGAGTTGATCTGGCGCGGCTCGCCCTCTTCGGGGACGAGCTCGATGGGAAACAGGATGTTGTCGGAATAGGCGCTGACGATGCGCTCGATCTCGTAGGTTTCGAGATATTTCTTGGCGTCGTCCTTGAGATGCAGGACGATCTCGGTGCCGCGCACGACGCGCGCCGCGTCCTCCTCGCTCGCCCGGGCGATCTCGAAGCCGGAGCCGCCGGAAGACGTCCAGGTCCAGACGTCGCTCTCGCCGGCGCGGCGGCTGATGACGACGATCCTGTCGGCGACCATGAAGGCGGAATAGAAGCCGACGCCGAACTGGCCGATCAGGCCGAGGCCGTCCTTGGCCTCCTTCAGCCTGGACACGAAGGCCTTGGTGCCGGAACGGGCGATGGTGCCGAGATGGTCGATCAGCTCCTGCCGCTCCATGCCGATGCCATTGTCGGCGATCGTGAGCGTTCCGGCCGTCTTGTTCGGGATGATGCGGATCTTGAGCGCGTCCCCCTCGCCCAGCAGCGCCGGCGTTGCGATCGCCTCGTAGCGCAGCTTGTCGCAGGCATCCGAGGCGTTGGAGACGAGCTCGCGCAGGAAGATGTCGGTCTCCGAATAGACGGAATGCACCATGAGGTGCAGAAGCTCGGAAACCTCGGCCTGGAAGGGCTGCGTATGCACAGCCGTGTCTGACGTCGTCATGCGTTTACCCGGTCAAATCAAAGGGAAAGCCCGGATATAACGCGATGAGAGGGCGGATCAAGAGGACATGAGGAACTTGGCCCCTGCCTGCGGCAGAGGCAATCCCGCCCAAGGACGGTGGGCGATCAGGTGACGCAACGGCCGGGCTGGAGCAGCTTGGCGACCTCAGTCAGGGAGCTGACCATGGGCTCGCAGGCGATCGTCGGCTTGTTGCTCCGGCCCTGCTTCTTCTGGCTCTGGTTTTGGTTCTGGAGCAACACCGGCGGCTTGGCGTTGCCGGTCTCGATCACCGCGGGGACCCGCAGCAGCACCGAGGTATCGGCGAGGTCGTTCAGCCGCATCGACACGGTGCGGGTGGGAACCGCTGCCTGCTTGATCTCTGCCTGCCGGTCGGACTTGCCGGCCCGGTTGACGTTGTGGCCCGGCTTGTCAGACTTGTCGGCGACCGCTTGCCAGCGGTCGGCCAGATCGTGGCCAGAGGCGAGTTGCACGGCGCCAAGCGTTGCGGCAATCGCGGCGGCGCTCAAAAATACCTTTTGAATCTGTGACATGGCTGTCAATCCCTCGCCCCATGGCGATCAAGGGAACAACGCGAGCCGAGGACCGGGGGTTCTCGACCGTCACGATCACTTAACCGTGTGCGAAAAGCTTGGGGCGCCCATGCAAATAAATTCGCAACCGCCTGGAACGACTCCGGCAGTCGGGAGTCGTCTCTGCAGCCGGCTATTCCCCCCTGCCCCATAAGCCGGCGACGTAGGGCGCGACTGTGGTGATGCCAGTCGCGCCTTACTTTTTTCTTTTCGGCCGTGGATTTTTGGCGCCCCGCGGCTGCCTCATGAGGAAGTTCGCCCGTCCCCGAAGTCCATGACGGGCGGCAGAGGTTTCCGATCCAATCATCGTCCTGAGATCACAGCGGTTTGAGGGGGCCGGCGGTCCGGCATATTTGCTGAATTCGGGACCAAGCTTCGCCGCGAGCGGCAGGTTAATAGGATCGCGAGCACCAAGGCGCACGGAAAGCATGCTTGATTTCGGAAACGTCCGCTAGATTAGCGGCGACGGCTCAAAATTATGACTTGGCCCTACTATCATTTTGACCCCCTGCCTGCGCGTGGGCATGATGGAAGCGCGAACAGTGCGTTCGGCACTTGTCTGATCCGCCACCAGTAATCGTGGATTGGAATATTGCCATGGAGCAGGAGCGGCGAGTTCGGCTTGAACGCAGGTTGTCAGCGATAATGGCCGCTGACGTGGCGGGCTATTCGCGGCTGATGCACCATGACGAAGAAGCAACCCACTCCAAATTGACACGTCTCCTTGCCGAAGGGGTCGCACCTGCAATCTCCGAACACGGTGGTCGGATCGTGAAGAACACCGGCGACGGGTTCTTGGCAGAGTTTCCAAGCGCGGTCGAAGCGGTTCGCGCCGCAGTCCAGTTTCAGACTCGCATCAGAGAACTCACAGCCGCCGATGCGGATGAGCGGCGAATAGCCTTTCGCGTCGGCATCAATGTAGGCGATGTGATTGTCGAACCGCATGATGTTTTTGGTGACGGCGTCAATATCGCGGCACGGCTAGAGAGTATCGCCGACCCCGGCGGTATCTGCATTTCCTCGTCTGCCTACGATCACATCCGGGGCAAGGTCGGCATCGAGTTTACAAATCTTGGAGAGCAGACTTTCAAAAATATCGATCTTCCGATCCAAACTTATGCCGCCCTCCTGGATGGCCTCTACCCGCAAAGCCCCGTTGGGGCGAGGGTACCCCGCTCACCGCCTCGCCTCTCGATTGTCGTGTTGCCTTTCGCCAATCTTAGCGGCGACCCCTTGCAGGATTATTTCGTCGATGGTGTGACTGAGAGCCTGACCACCGACCTGTCGCGCATCAGTGGATCGCTCGTGATCGGCCGTCACACTGCATTTACCTACAAAGGCAAACCGATCGACCTGAAGCAGATTGGCCGCGACCTCGACGTTCGCTACGTGCTCGAAGGGTCGGTACAGCGCAGCGGAGACCGCTTTCGAGTGAACGTCCAACTGGTCGACACCGAAACAGGAAGCCACCTCTGGGCGGACCGCTTTGACAAACCCCTCGCCGATCTTTTCGAGATGCAGGACGAAATTGTGTCGAGATTGGCCAACGCGCTTAATGCCCAACTCATCGCGGCCGAGGCACGGCGGGCGGAACGCTCGTTGCAACCGAGCGCATTGGACTTTTATTTCCAAGGAATGGCTCTTTGGAACAAGAGTTGGACTTCTCCTCACCTGAGGCAGGCTCGAAGCTTCTTTGAGCGGGCCTTGGGACTTGAGCCTGACAACGTTGAGGCATTGGTAGGGATCGCGTTGGTCGATGCGGCAATGGCTGGTGTTGTTTTCGCTGATGACCCTTGCCGATACTTTGCGGCTTCAGAGGCCGCTTCAATGAAAGCGCTTTCCTTAGACCCGCAACACGCCCTCGCTCACATGGCTTTAGGCGTCGTGCAAGTATGTACGCAACGCGCAGAGAAAGGAGTTGCCGAATGCGAGCGCGCATTGGCCCTGAACCGAAATTTGGCGGAGGCTCATGCTCTCTTTGGCGTCGCCAAAATGCTTCTCGGTTGCCCTGAAGAAATGGAGGGATACGTACAAGACGCATTGCGCCTATCCCCACGTGACGACGGAGCACATCGGTGGCTGTGCTGTGTTGGCTTAGCTAAATTGTGTCTCGGAGCCGAGGTCGAGGCAATTGAGTGGTTGCGGCGAAGCATAAAAGCCAACTCAAACTACCCCGTGGCCCATTTTGTGTCTGCGGCGGTTCTAGCCCTCGTCGGAAAGATGGACGATGCGATGGCGGCTAAGCGAGACGGACTTGCACTCGATCCGGATTTCACCATTCGTCGCTTGCGGAATGTTTGGCTTTCCGACGATCCTACATTCCGCGCGGGAAGCAGGCGCCTCGTCAAGGGCCTGCACATGGCGGGCGTGCCGGACTAGTTGCGACTCCAGCTGCGCCTTAATGTCGTCTGCGCCTTACTTCGCTTTCCCCGCCAGCCAGTCCCGCCCCTCGCCATAGAGCTTCTCGACCTCGGCACCGGTAAGGCCCGGCATATCGCGCTTGACCTTGTAGCCGATCAGCTCCTGCATGTAGGCGAGGTGGCGGTAGCCTTCGGGAAGCGCGGCGAGCGCCTGCTGATCGAGTCGCAGCGTCGCGGCGGGATCGACCGGGTCGATCCGGTCCTTCTCGTAGATCGGCTGGCGGCGGACGATGCCCCATTTGCCAATGCCTGATTGGTCTTGCCGCTTCTCCAGGAAATCGTAGAAGCGGCCGGTGCAGACGACGTCGCAAAGCACATCATGTACAGGTGCGCGCTGCGAGATCGTCATCTTGGTCTGGGCGATCGCGCGTTCGCCGGACAGGTCGATGCTGGTGCCGCCGAGGAAATGCAGGATGCGCACGCCCCTGGCGAACCCCTCCTGGCTGACGCGCATGAAATCCCGCGCCGGCCCTTGAAACCAGGTGGCGGACATCCAGCCTTCTTCGTGCCAGACGGTCGCAAAACGCTCCCAGTCACCGGCGTCGCGCCACACCGCCCAGTTCTCGACGAGGTCGCGGATGGCGAGGCGATCGAGCAACATTTGGTCCATGGGTGCATCTCCGGCTGGGATCAATGCATGAGGTTTGAGCGGCGAATTCGATGGCCGTCAAGCACGGCAGAGAGGCATGAAAAATCCGGCGTGCCTTGCAGCACGCCGGATCAAATCATCATCGCCAGTTGTAGGCGAACGGCGCTTCGTCAGGCCGCCGGCACCTTCGGTGCGCGGTTGCGGGAGTTACGCTGGAAGAACAGCGCCTGGCTCGCGACCGCCGACACCATCGCCGGCTGGAACGGTTTTGAGATCAGGAACGCGGGCTCCGGGCGTTCGCCGGTGAGGAAGCGCTCCGGATAGGCGGTGATGAACACCACCGGCACCTCGAAGGTGCGCAGCAATTCGTTGACGGCATCGAGCCCCGACGAGCCGTCGGCGAGCTGGATGTCGGCGAGGATCAGGCCGGGCCGCTTGTTCTTGGCGAGCGCCACCGCGTCGGCATGGGTGCGTGCGACGCCGACGACATTGTGGCCGAGATTCTTCACCAGGCTCTCGAGGTCCATGGCGATGAAGGTCTCGTCCTCGATGATCAGCACGTCGGTGGCGATCTCGGCCGCCATCTCGCGCCCTGCGGCATCCGCCAGACGCCGCGTCTCGGCAACGTCGGTGCTGAGGATGAAGGCGACTTCCTCTTCCGAAAATCCCTCCAGCGACAACAGCAGGAATGCCTGCCGCGGCAGCGGCGTGATGTTCGACAGCCGACGCTCGGGCGGCATCGGCAGGGTCGTCACCTCAGCATCGTCGTTGACGGACACCGAATTCCAGATCTGGGTGAACAGCCGGAACAGGCCCGCGCGGGGCCCATGGCTCTCGTCGAGGACCGACGGATCTCCCAGCATGGCTTCCAACATGGCTGCGACATAGGCGTCACCGGAGGCCTGGCTGCCCGTCAGGGCGCGTGCGTACCGGCGCAGCAACGGCAAGTGTTCAGCGACAAGCTGTGAACGGGACATCCCCACTCCATTCATCTTCGGGCCGACCTCAGAGAAACAGGAACAACGAGGGGAGGCCCGGGTTCCCCTGCTGGGCTGATTACGCCTCAGGACAAGAAAAGTTCCGCGACAGGGGGAACTTTTTGACGAACCTGGAATTGTGCCTATCCAGGGAACGGCTCCCGGTTGAGAAAACTTCTCGATTTTACAGTAACTTAACTCGGGGAAACGTGGAACAGGTCATGAAAGATCTCAAGTCTCAAGCCAGCAAAAGCACGACCCCCGGCAAGGGAGGCCTCACTCCGGAGATCCAATCCCGGATCGGGCATCAACTGCGCGCCATGTACGACGACGTCGTGCGGCAAGGGGTTCCGGACCGGTTCGCGGAACTGATCAAGAAACTTGATGCGCCGGGAGGCGCACCCCAAGTGGAAATTGGTGGGGGCTCCAACGACAACAACAATGGGAGGGATTAATGCCTCTCACGGAATCCCTGCGTAACGACATCCTTGCGGCCGTGCCAAGTCTGCGCGCGTTCGCGATCTCGCTCAGCGGCAACGCTGACCGCGCCGACGATCTGGTTCAGGAAACGCTGTTGCGCGCGCTCGCCAACATCGACTCCTTCCAGCCCGGCTCCAACCTGCCGGCCTGGCTGTTCACGATCCTGCGCAACCTGTTTCGCTCCGACTATCGCAAGCGGCGGCGCGAGGTCGAGGATGCCGAGGGCAATTATGCGAAGACGCTGAAGACGCAGCCCTCGCAGAATGCGCATCTCGAGTTCGAGGAGTTTCGCGGTGCGCTCGAGAAGCTTCCGCAGGACCAGCGCGAGGCCTTGATCCTGGTCGGTGCCTCCGGCTTCTCCTATGAGGATGCGGCCTCGATCTGCGGCTGCGCGGTCGGCACGATCAAGAGCCGCGTCAATCGCGCGCGCTCGAAGCTCGCCGCGCTGCTCTATGTCGACGGCGCCGAAGACTTCGGGCCTGACGAGACCGTGCGCGCCGTGATCGGCGGCAGCGGCGGATAGCGCAGCCATCGGGCCACAGCAGACATGTGAAGGCGGCCGTTCGCGCGGCCGTCTTCGCGTACGTCCTCACTCCTCCACGAACGTCACGGTATCAGGCACGCTCGCGCGCGAGGTGCGGTAGCTGTTGACCTTGTGGGCGTGGTCGGCATAGCCGAACGAGATGCCGCAGACGACGCGGCGGTCGTCCGGCAGGTTGAAATGGCGGCGGATCAGGCCGGAATGGCGCGCCAGCGCCGCCTGCGGGATCGTGCCGAGCCCGAGCGCCTGCGCGGCCAGCATGAAATTGGAGACATAGGCGCCGCAATCGATCGCGCCGTAGATGCCGAGCGCCTCGTCGGTGTGGATGATGGCGACATGCGGCGCGCCGAAGAAATTGTAGTTCTCCAGCGCCTGTTTTGCGTAAGCGCTTCTGTCGCCGCGGGCGATGCCGAGCGTGTTGTAGAGTTGGAAGCCGCTTTCGCGGCGGCGCTCGAGATAGACCCCGACATATTCGCGCGGCGGGATGAAATCGTAGTCGTCGCCAAGGCCCTTCGAGGCCTCCGCGTGGATCGCCTTGCGAAAACGCTCCTTGGCCTCGCCGCTGGCGATGATGACCTGCCAGGGCTGGCTGTTGCACCAGGACGCAGTACGCTGCGCGGTGGTCAGCACATGCGCGATGGTGGCGCGGTCGACCTCCTTGGGCAGGAAGGCGCGGACCGAGTAGCGCTCGTTGAGGAGCTCTTCGAGCACGCCGATGCGGTCGTTTTGTTTCACAGTAGCGTCCATGGATCAGCTCGCGCTCTTCTCGTAGGGTGGGCAAAGGCGCATCGCGCCGTGCCCACCGACAGACTTACCCCGGAGCATCTGGATATGGTGGGCACGCTTCGCTTTGCCCACCCTACGAGATACCGCGAGAGGTGAGATCACCGTCCCTTCGTCGGGATCTTGTTGTACGGCACGTCCTTGTCGACACGAATATCGCCCGGCAGGCCCAGCACGCGCTCGGCGATGATGTTGCGCAAAATCTCGTCGGTGCCGCCGGCGATGCGCATCGAGGGCGAAGACAGCAGCATCTGCTGGAACTGGCCCTGCACCGTCTCCTCGTCACTGCCGGTGAGAACACCGGCCGCGCCCTGCAGGTCCATCGCAAAGGTCGCGATGTCCTGCAGCATCATGCCGGACACCAGCTTGCCGATCGAGTTCTCCGGCCCCGGCCGCTCGCCCTTCGACAGCGCCGAGATGGTGCGGTAGCTGGTGTATTTCAGCCCGCTCGACTTCGCCGCCCAGCTCGCCAGCTTCGAGCGCACAGCGGGATCGTCGATCGCAAGCCCGTCCTCCAGCATCAGGTTGGAGCAGAACTCGAACATCTCAGGCACGCCGGTCGCGAGCCGCGAGCCGATCGACATGCGCTCGTTCATCAGCGTCGTCAGTGACACGCTCCAGCCCTCGCCGACGGCACCGAGACGCTGGCTGTCTGATATCACGACGTCGGTGAAATAGACCTCGTTGAACTCCTGCATGCCGTTGGCCTGCTTGATCGGCCGCACCTCGACGCCGGGGCTCTTCATGTCCAGGAAGAACATGGTGAGGCCCTTGTGCTTGGGCACATTCGGATCGGTGCGCGCGATCAGAAGACCATAGTCGGAATAATGCGCGCCCGAGGTCCAGATCTTCTGGCCGTTGACGACCCAGTTGTCGCCCTTCTTCTCCGCGCGGGTGCGCAGGCCCGCGACGTCCGAGCCGGCGGACGGCTCGGAGAACAGCTGGCACCAGATCTCCTCGCCCGAGGCGAGCTTCGGCAAATAGCGGCGCTTGGCATCTTCGTTGCCGAACGCCATCACGGTCGGCCCGCACATGCCCTCGCCGATCTGGAACGGCTGGGTCAGCTTGCCGTAGACGCCCTCCTCCTGCTGCCAGATCACGCGCTCGATCGGGCTCGCGCCGCGGCCGCCATATTCCTTCGGCCAGTGCAGGCAGGCCCAGTTGCCCTCGAACTTCTTCTTCTGCCAGGCCTTGCCGACATCGACGATGTCATGCTTGGCAAGCCGGATGCGGCCGAGCGAGGACTTTGACAGCTCGCCATGCAGCTCCTTCGGCGCATTGGCCTCGACCCATTTGCGCGCGGTCTCGCGGAATGCGGCTTCCTCCGGGGTGTCGTCGAAATTCATGGCGGACCTCTACCCTCTTCCCTTCGTCGGGATCTTGTTGAACGGCACGTCCTTGTCGACACGGATATCGCCGGGCAGTCCCAGCACCCGCTCGGCGATGATGTTGCGCATGATCTCGTCGGTGCCGCCTTCGACGCGGGTACCCGGCGCACGCAGCAGCATGGCCTGGAAACGGCCGGCGAGTTCGGCATCCTCGCCGCTGACCACGCCGGCAGCACCTTGCAAGTCCAGCGCATAGGTCGCGACATCCTGGATCATCGAGCCCGCCACCAGCTTGCCGATGGAGTTTTCCGGTCCCGGGCGCTCGCCTCTCGACAGCGCCGAGATCGCGCGCATGCTGGTGTACTTCAACCCGCTCGCCTTCACCGCCCAGTTCGCCAGCTTCGAGCGCACCGCACGATCCTCGATCGCCGGACCGTCGTCGAGCATCAGGCTGGAGCAGTATTCAAACAGCTCGGGAAAACCGGTCGAGACGGCCGCGCCGATCGCGCTGCGCTCGTTCATCAGCGTGGTCAGCGAGACGTTCCAACCGTCGCCGACTTCGCCGAGGCGCTGATGGTCGGGAATGCGGACGTTGGTGAAATAGACTTCGTTGAAGTCGGAGGCGCCGCTCGCCTGCTTGATCGGCCGCACCTCGACTCCGGGGCTCTTCATGTCCAGGAAGAACATGGTGAGGCCCTTGTGCTTGGGCACGGTCGGATCGGTGCGGGTGAGCAGGATGCCGTAGTCGGAATAATGCGCGCCCGAGGTCCAGATCTTCTGGCCGTTGATGATCCAGTCATCGCCGTCCTTCTCGGCGCGGGTACGAAGCCCCGCGACGTCGGAGCCACCGGCGGGCTCGGAGAACAGCTGGCACCAGACCTTCTCGCCGGAAGCGAGCGGCGGCAGATAAGTGCGCTTATGCTCCTCGCGCGCGAACGCCATCATGGTCGGCCCGCACATGCCGTGGCCGATGATGAACATGCGGGAGAGCTGGCCGAACGGCCCTTCTTCCTGCTGCCAGATCACGCGCTCGATCGGCGACGAGCCGCGCCCACCATATTCCTTCGGCCAGTGCAGGCAGGCCCAGCCGGCATCGGCCTTCTTCTTCTGCCAGGCCTTTGCCACTTCAAGAATGTTGGCGTTCTTGAGCACGGTGCGGCCGAGCGAGGATTTGCGCAGCTCTTCCTCGTATTGCTTGGGCGCATTCGCGCCGATCCAGGCGCGGGCGGTGGCGCGGAATTCGGCTTCCTGCGGGGTGTCGTCGAAGTTCATAATCTCATCTCTCTTCCGTCATTCCGGGGCGATGCGAAGCATCGAACCCGGAATCCAGAGGTTACCGTCTCATCTCGAGATTCCGGGTTCGCGCTCCGCGCGCCCCGGAATGACGACAGGAATTTACGCCGCGTTCTTCTTCCGCATGCGGTCGATCAGTTGGTCTTCCCAATAGGACAGACTGCCGAGCCCGAGCGCCATGGCGTTGGCGCGGCGGTAGTACATGTGGCAGTCGAACTCCCAGGTGAATCCCATGCCGCCGTGAACCTGGATGTTGTTCTTGGCGCAGTGCTGGAACGCCTGCGTCGCGCTGATGCGCGCAGCGGCTGCCGCTTCCGGCAGTTCGGCCGCGTTCGTCGACAGCGCCCAGGCGCCGTAATAGCTGTTGGAGCGCGCCAGCGTCGCCGAGACATACATGTCAGCCAGCATGTGCTTGACTGCCTGGAACGAGCCGATCTGCCGGCCGAAGGCGATGCGGTCGAGCGCGTAGTCGCGGCCCATTTCCAACGCGCGGTCGGAGCCGCCGACCTGCTCGAAGGCGCACAACACCGCGGCACGGTCGAGCACCTGGGTCAAAATGCTCCAGCCTTCGCCGGCGGCGCCAAGCGGCTCGGCCTTGCAGTCCTTGAAGGTGAGCTCGGCCTGCCCGCGGGTCGGATCGAGATTGGTGAGGTTGTTGACCTCGACGCCGCCGGCCTTGAGATCGACCAGGAACAGCGAGATGTCGTTCTCGCGCCCGCTCGATCCGGTGCGGGCGGCGACCACTGCGAAGTCGGCGATGCCGCCGTCGGCGACGGGCTTCTTGACGCCGTTGAGCACGCCATTGGCGGCCGTCAGCTTGACGTTCTTCGGCGCCGGATTGCCCTTGCCCTCGAACAGCGCCAGCGTGCCGATCGCCTCGCCCGAAGCGATCGCCGGCAACCATTTCTTCTTCTGCGCATCGCTGCCCGCGATCAGCAGCGCTTCGGCGGCAAGATAGACGGTCGAGGAGAACGGCACCGGCGCATTGGCCCGGCCCATCTCCTCCGCGATCACGCAAAGCTCGAGATGGCCGGCACCGGCGCCGCCGAACTCTTCCGGGATGGCAACGCCGAGAAAGCCCATCTCGGCAAGGCCCTTCCACAGCTCCTTGTCATAAGGCGCCTTGCCGTCGAGCACGACGCGCACCGCCTTTGGCGAGCACTTTTCCGCGAGGAATTTGCGCGCCTGGTCGCGGAGCTGCTTCTGGTCGTCGGAGAAATCGAAGTTCATGGCGGGCTACCTTTTTATTGCTGTTCTGTAGGATGGGTGGAGCGAAGCGATACCCATCAATTGTCTGACTAGGGCGATGGGTTTCGCTGCGCTCTACCCATCCTACGGTGTTCATCGCAGCACGATCACGTCTTCATCCGGCTTGTCGGCATAGAGCCGCTCCACCAGCGCCGCGCGGCGTTCGAGGCCGGCGCGCTGGTTGATGTAGCCCTTGTCGGTGAGTTCGTTGCCGTCGATCGAGGGCGGCTCGACCATCAGCATCGCGCGCGCGATGATGCGGCTGCTGGCGCCCTCGCATTCCTTGTTATGAGTTTCCAGGCCACGCCTGAAGCAGGCGATCACTTCGGGGTGCTTCACCGCATCCGCAAAGCTCAGATCGGGATTGCCGACGAGCTGGCGGCAGGCATGCAGATTCGGCCAGGCGAGCAGGCCGATGAAGGCGCGATCCTGTCCCGCGACCAGCGCATCATGCACGACGGGCGTCGCCGCCGCGATCGTGTCGGTGCGGAGCGAGCCGACATGGACGAAGGTGCCGGTGGTGAGCTTGAAGTCTTCCACCACGCGGCCGGCGAAGATGATGCCCTTCAGCGGATCGGCATCGTCGACGAAGATGCCGGCATCGCCAATGCAGTAAAAGCCTTCCTCGTCGAACATCTTCCTGGTCAGCTCCGCCTGGCCGAAGTAGCCGGGCGTGACGTTGACGCCGCGCAGCCGCAGCTCGTATTTCGAGCCGCACGGCACCATCTTCAATTCGACCCCGGGGAACGGCAGGCCGATCAAGCCGACGCGCTCGGTGTCCCAATAGGTGCCGGTCGAGGTCGGCGCGGTCTCGGTCGAACCCCAGCCGGTGTAGAACACGATGCGCTCGCCGGTGGTCTTCACCGCCAGCGCCTGCATGCGCTCGTAGAGATCGTCCGGCAACCGCGCGCCGCCATACGCCATGATCGAGAGGTTCTTGAAGAACGAGCGGCACAGCGCGTCGTCCTTCTCCATCGCCGCCGCCAGCGCGGCATAGCCGGCGGGCACGTTGGCGTAGTAGGTTGGCGAGATCTCGCGCAGGTTTCGCAGCGTCTCCTCGAACTGGCCCGGCATCGGCCGGCCGTCGTCGATATAGAGCGTGCCGCCATCGACCAGCACGGGGTGGAACGCCGCGTTGCCGCCCATGGTGTGATTCCACGGCATCCAGTCCAGCATGGTCGTGACAGGACCGTCAGGCGTGCGCGGCCGCACCTGCATCATCATCGCCGCATTGGCGCACATCATCGCTTGCGTGTTGATGACGGCCTTGGGCATGCCCGTCGAGCCCGACGTGAACAGCAGCTTGCCGACGGTGTCGGGCGTGATCTTCGCGATCGATGCATCGACGTCCTTCGTCACAGGCGTCGCCGCGAGCTCGGCGAAGCTGACGCTCTTGATGCCGTCGCAGGGTCGCGCAACGTGAACCACGGTGACGCCGGTGAGGTCGAGCGCTTTCAGCGCCTTCTCGAAGGTCGGGCCGTCCTGCACCATCACCACGGCCGGCTTGACCAGGTCGAACAGGTACTTCAGCTTGACGTGATCGTGGCTCATCAGCGAGTAGGCCGGCGACACCGGAGCCGCCGGGACGCGCGCCTGCATCGCGGCCTGCGTCATCAGCGCATGCTCGATCGAGTTGCCGGAGAGGATCGTGACCGGACGTCCCTGCAGCTTAAGATCGAGCAAACCTTGCGTCAGCGCGTCGACGGTGCGCTTGGCTTCGCCATAGGACACTTTGCGCCATTCGCGGTTGGGGCCGCCGCGCTGCGCGAGCCAGATGCGCCCGGGCGCTTCCTTCGCCCATTTCGCCAGCGATGCCGGGATGTGCGTCTCGTAAGCTTGCAAGGGGATGCGCGACTTCAGCACCACCGTGCCGTCGGCGCGGCGCTCGACGTCGATGTCGCGCTTGAGCCACTCGACCTTGCGAAAGGCGGGCTTCGTGATCACCGCCGCCGCACTTCCACTCATTTTGCGTCTCCCGGAATTACTGTCCTTTGCGGATCTTCGTGGTTCAGCGCCTGATATAGACAGGCTTTCGCTTCTCAAGGAAGGCCCTGATGCCTTCCGAAAATTCCTCGGAGCGGCTGCACAGGACCTGATTGCGGTCCTCCATCGCGATCGCCGCTTCCAGCGATCCCGCATCGACGCTCATGTTGAGACATTCTTTTGACAGGCGCAGCCCAACGGGCGAGGCCGTCATCATCGCATCGACATAGGGCTCGGCCGCATCATCGAGCTTGTCCTCGTCGACGACCTCCGAGACGAGCCCGACCGCAAGCGCACGCTCGGCGCCGATGAAGCGCCCGGTGAGGATCAGCTCGGAGGCGACGGAGACACCGACGAGCCGCGGCAGGAAATAGCTGGTGCCGATGTCGCAGCCGCCGAGACCGAGCTTGATGAAGGCGCAGTTCATCCGCGCCGACTTCGCGGCGATGCGGATGTCGGACGCCAGCGCCAGCGCAAAGCCGCCGCCGGCCGCCGCGCCCTGCACCAGGGTAAGGATCGGCTGCGGACAGCGCCGCATCAGCATCACGATGTCGGCGATGCGGCGCTGCGAGTCCAAGGACTCCGTGACGCCGGGCGGCTCCTGCTGCCCGGCACGACGCGCCATCGCGGCCTTCAGATCAAGGCCCGCACAGAAATTCTTGCCGGCGCCCCGGAGCACGACGACGCGCGTATCGCGGTTGCGCTGCAGGCCCTGGAAATAGACGTTGAGCGCGTCGATCAGCGCAGGATCGAGCGCGTTGAGGCTTTCAGGGCGATTGAGCGTCACCCGGTCGACGCCGTCGTTGTGCTCGATCAGCAGCGGTTGGGACATGGGCGCTCGCACTTTCGTGTCACACGGGGACCGTCTCCCACCCTCCCCTGGAGGGGGAGGGTCGTCTCACATTGCGCGCAGCGAAATGTGAGACGGGGTGGGGTGAAGGTCTCTCCGCGACCAACACTGCCCAAGTGGAGAGATCACCCCACCCCGCTCGCGCTTCGCGCGATCGACCCTCCCCCTCCAGGGGAGGGTAAGAAGAGCACTGCTTACCTTGGCGCCATCCGGATCGCGCCGTCGAGACGGATGGTCTCGCCGTTCAGCATCGGGTTCTCGACGATGTGCACCGCGAGCATGCCGTATTCGTTGGCATCCCCGAGACGCGAGGGATGCGGCACCTGGGCCCCTAAGCTCTTGCGGGCCTCTTCGTTCAGACCCATCAAGAGCGGCGTGAAGAACAGGCCGGGCGCGATGGTGTTGACGCGGATCTTCTGGCTGGCGAGGTCGCGAGCGGCCGGCAGCGTGAGGCCGACGACGCCGCCCTTCGAGGCCGAATAGGCGATCTGGCCGATCTGGCCTTCATAAGCCGCAACCGAGGCGGTGTTGATGATGACGAGGCGCTCGGCGAACAGCCGCAGGCAATTGAAGGTGCCGATCAGGTTGACGTTGATGATGCGCGCGAACTTTTCCAGCGGGTAGACGCCGTCGCGGCCGACGATGCGCTGCGAGCCGCCGATGCCGGCGCAGTTCATCAGCACGCGGGCGACGCCGTGCGCGGCTTCCGCTTTCGCGATCGCCGCCTTGATCTGCTCCTCGCTGGTGACGTCCGCATGCAGCGCCACGCCCTTCACCTCAGCGGCGACCTTCTCGGCGTTCTCCTTGCTCTGATCGATCACGCCGATCTTGGCGCCCTTGGCAGCCATGGCGCGGGCGGTCGCGGCACCAAGGCCAGAACCACCGCCGGTGATGAGAACGGCTACGTCTTTCAATTGCATCGTAAGCTACCTTTCCTTGGGCGTTTCTTCTCTGGGCTTGAAAGAGTTCTGCCGGATCATCCGGCAGCGGCAGCTTCCCCGGCTTGCGTGAGGATGCCGCCGCAGATCAGCGTTTCCATGTGTCTGATGTATTGCCGGCAGACTTCGTCGGTGACCGGGCCGACGCCGGTCGCGCGGGACATCGCGTGCCGGCCGAAGAACAAGTGGTCGCAGGCGCCGATCAGGCTGGTGTAGAACAGCACCGGATCGGTCTTGCGGAATTCGCCGCTGCTCTCGCCTTCGGCGAGCAGGCGGCGGTGAAAGTCGAGGAGCGGTGCGACAAAGAATTTCGAGACCTCGTCGGCGGAGCCGGCGCTGGTTTCGTGCAGGAGATAATGGATCAGCCGGTTCATGTAGGGGAACCGGTAGTAGGCGCGGATGATGCCGCCGATATGCAGCTTCAGCTTCGCCGTCGCCGTGATCGGTTGCGCCAGAAGATATTCGAGATTGGAGAGCTCAGTCGCGGCGTTGCGCTCGAGCAGCGCCAGCAGCAGGCCGTCCTTGTTGCCGAAGTGATATTTGACCAGCGCGGCGTTGGCACCGGACTTCTGGGCGATGTCGGAGAGCGAGATCTCGATCGAGGAGCGTTCGATCATCAGCTCGCTGGCGGCCACGAGCAATTTCTCTGCCGTGGAATTTTTTCCGCTGGGGAGCCTGTTCGGTACGCTGGTAGCCACGGAAATCCCTGTTTTGGCCGCGTGAAGCGGGGCGCAGATAAGCGCAAGCAGCGCCTCATCACAAGAGTTAATTGATCGATTGACTAAATGATCTCCCGCCCGTTTAATCCGCCCCGACAACCAAACCATCCAGAAGAAATTCAGGGAGAAACCGATATGGCCGAGGCTTACATCGTCGCCGCCGCGCGTACCGCCGGCGGGCGCAAGGGGGGCCGCCTCGCCGGCTGGCATCCGGCCGATCTCGCAGCGAAAGTGCTGGACGAGCTGGTCGACCGCACCAAGGTCGATCCTGCTTTGGTCGAGGACGTGATCATGGGCTGCGTGATGCAGGTCGGTGAGCAGTCCAACAACGTCGCGCGCAACGCGATCATGGCCTCGAAGCTGCCGGAGAGCGTGCCGGGCACTTCGATAGACCGCCAGTGCGGCTCCTCGCAGCAGGCGCTGCACTTCGCGGCCCAAGCCGTGATGTCCGGCACCATGGACGTCGTGATCGCCGCCGGCGTGGAATCGATGACGCGCGTGCCGATGGGCCTGTCGTCGCAGCTTCCGGCCAAGAACGGTTTTGGCAATTACAAGAGCCCGGGCATCGAGGCGAGATATCCCAACATCGTGTTCAGCCAGTTCACCGGCGCGGAGATGATGGCCGAGCGGTACGGCCTCTCCAAGGACGAGCTCGACGAATACTCCTACAATAGCCATCAGCGCGCGATCGCGGCGACGCAAGCCGGTCACTTCAAGAAGGAGATCGTGCCGCTCGAGATCACCCGCGCCGACGGCAGCAAGGACACCCACCACATCGACGAAGGCATCCGCTTCGACGCCACGATCGACGGTATCAAGGGCGTCAAGCTGATCGCCGAGAACGGCAAGCTGACCGCGGCCAGCGCCAGCCAGATCTGCGACGGCGCCTCCGGCGTCATGGTGGTGAACGAGAAGGGCCTGAAGCACCTCGGCGTCAAGCCGCTCGCGCGCATCCACCACATGACCATGATGGGCGGCGATCCCGTCATCATGCTGGATGCGCCGCTGCACGCCACCAAGCGCGCGCTGGAGAAGGCCGGCATGAAGATCGGCGACATCGACCTGTTCGAGGTCAACGAGGCCTTCGCCTCGGTGCCGACCGCGTGGCTGAAGACCACCGGCGCCGATCCCGAACGTCTCAACGTCAACGGCGGCGCCATCGCGCTCGGCCATCCGCTCGGCGGCTCCGGCACCAAGCTGATGACCACGCTGGTCCACGCCCTGCACCAGCGCGGCAGGCGCTACGGCCTGCAGACCATGTGCGAAGGCGGCGGCATGGCTAATGTGACGATCGTCGAGCGGCTGTAGTCGCCGTTGCACCGCTTAGGCGTTGCCACACTAAACGTGTCGTCCCGGCGAAAGCCGGGACCCATAACCACCGAGTGCGTGGTTAGGGCGAGCTGGGGCGACATCGCGCTTCAACAATCTGGATCGGTGGTTATGGATCCCGGCTCCCGTGCGCAATTGCGCACTAGGCCGGGATGACACCTTTTTTGTTGTGAGACCTTCGCGATGACCCACCCCTCCATCTACGCCCGCACCACGCCCGACAAGATCGCCTACCAGATGGCAGGCACCGGCAAGGCGATCACCTATCGCGAGCTCGACGAGCTCTCGAACCAGGGCGCGCAGCTCTTCCGCTCGCTCGGGCTGAAGGCCGGCGACCACATCGCGCTCTTGATGGAGAACCGCCTCGCCTTCATGGAGCTCTGCTGGGCGGCGCAGCGCAGCGGGCTCTATTATACCGCGATCAGCCGCTATCTGAAGCAGGACGAGATCGACTACATCATCGGCGATTGCGGCGCCAAGGTCGTGATCACGACGCCGAAATGCGCCGACCAGATCAAGGCCCTGATCAAGGGCGCACCCGGCGAGCCGATCTTCTACATGATGGACGAGCCGCTGCCCGGCTTCCGTTCCTACGACAAGGAAGCCGCGGCGCAGCCGACCACGCCGATCGCGGACGAGGTCGCGGGCTACGACATGCTGTATTCCTCGGGCACCACGGGCCGGCCCAAGGGCATCAAGAAGGCGTTCGAGGGCAACAGGATCGACGTGCCGAACGCCTTCCTGCGCGTGCTCTGCGCCGACATGTGCGGCATGAACGCGGAGAGCACCTATCTCTCGCCGGCGCCGCTCTATCACGCGGCTCCCTTGCGCTTCAACATGATGGCGATCGTGCTCGGCGGCACCTCCATCATCATGGAGCATTTCGACGCCGAGGAATTCCTCAAGCTCGTCGAGAAGTATGAGGTCACGCAGTCCCAGCTGGTGCCGACCATGTTCGTACGCATGCTGAAGCTGCCGGACGAGATCCGCACGAAGTACGACGTCTCCACGCTCAAGGGCGCGATCCACGCCGCGGCCCCCTGCCCGGTCGATGTGAAAGCGAAAATGATCGAGTGGTGGGGCCCGATCCTGATCGAGTACTACGCCGGCTCGGAAGGCAACGGCGTCACCGTCTGCAACTCGCAACAATGGCTGGAGCATCGCGGCAGCGTCGGCCGCGCCGTGGTCGGCAAGATCAAGATTCTGGACGAGAACGACGAGGAGCAGCCGGTCGGCGAGATCGGCACGGTCTATTTCGCCGATGCGCCCGCCTTCACCTATCACAACGATCCCGAAAAGACGAAGAAGGCCTACAACGCCAAGGGCTGGTCGACGCTCGGCGATATCGGCTATCTCGACAAGGATGGCTTCCTCTTCCTCACCGACCGCAAGTCCTACATGATCATCTCGGGCGGGGTGAACATCTACCCGCAGGAGACCGAGGACGTACTCATCACCCACCCCGAAGTCGCCGATGTCGCCGTGTTCGGCGTGCCGAACGAGGAGATGGGCGAGGAGGTAAAGGCGGTCGTTCAGCCGCACGACATGACGCGCGCCGGCAAGGCGCTGGAGGCCGAGCTGATCGCATTCTGCAAGACCCGCCTCTCCGCCATCAAGTGCCCGCGCTCGATCGATTTCGAAGCCGAGCTGCCGCGTACGCCGACCGGCAAGCTGGTGAAGCGGCATCTGCGCGACAAATATTGGCCGAAGACGGCGGCAAAGATTTAGGGGGGTCTTCTTACCCTCCCCTGGAGGGGGAGGGTCGCTGTGCATGCAGCGAAGCGGAATGCGCAGCGGGGTGGGGTGATCTCTCCACACGAAACACTGCCCCAGTGGAGAGATCACCCCACCCCGCTCGCGCTGCGCGCGATCGACCCTCCTCCAGGGGAAGGTGGCAGCAATCTCAATCAAACAGACTCGGCGTGTGGTTCACCAGCGCGCCTTCGATCTCGAGCATCTTCAGCTTCGTCACCACGCCACCATTCGCCGAGAAGCCGCCGGGCTTGTTGCCGGCCGCCAGCACGCGATGGCAGGGCACGACGATCGGACACGGGTTGCGGCCGAGCGCCTGGCCGACGTCGCGCGACAGCTGGACGCCGCCGAGCTGCTTGGCGATGTCGCCATAGGTGACGGTCTTGCCCGGCGGAATGGTGCGGGCGATCTCGTAGACGCCGCGGTTGAAATCGGGCACGCCGTCGAGATCGAGCGGGATGTCGGTGAGATCGTCGGGCTCACCGGCGAGCAGCTTGACGATGCGGTCGATGGCCTGCTGCACCTCGGGCGTCGGCTCGGCTTCGGTGGCATCAGTGTGGCGCTGGCTGATGCGGGTGCGGATCTTCTCTTCGCCGCCCATCGGCAATTGCGTGCCGTTGATGCCGCGCGGGCCCCAGGCGATGGCGCAGAGGCCGATCCTGGTGTCGAACAGGGCAAAATGCTGGTCGGTCATGGCTTGGTTCCTGAGCTTGCGTCCTTGTCGCATGCCCCCAATGTGATCTCCGCCCAAATCTAGGCTTGGAAATAGTTGCGATCCACCCGGTTTCCGGGAATCTTGCACAGGAGTTCCAGTCCTCTCGCGAGCCCAGAATGCAAAGCCTTCACGTCAATGGATACGACATGCCCTATCTCGACGTGGGCGAGGACAAAGGCCGCGCGCCGCTGGTCTGTGTGCACGGCTCGCTCTCCGATTTCCGCATCTGGGGCTGCGTGCTGGGGCCGCTGACGCAGCGGCATCGGGTGATCGCCGTGAGCCTGAGGCACTTCTTCCCGGAAAAATGGGACGGCGTCGGCGACACCTATTCGATCGCCCAGCACGTCGACGACGTCATCGCCTTCATCGAAAAACTCGACCTCGGCCCGGTCGACCTGATGGGCCATTCCCGCGGCGGGCACATCTGCTTCCGCGTGGCGCAGCGCCGGCCGGATCTGCTCCGCCGGCTGATCCTGGCGGAGCCCGGCGGCGAGCTCGATGCCAGCCTCGACCCTGACTATGTCGGCGGTCCCTCGCCGTTGCTGGCACGCTTCACGGCGTCGGCCGAGAAGATCGCGGCCGGCGACGTCGACGGCGGCCTCGCCGTGTTCGTCGACACGCTGGAAGGCGCAGGCACCTGGCCGCGGCTGCCGGCGATGGTGAAGCAGAATTTGCGCGACAACGCCACGACGCTGATCGGCCAGGTCCGCGACAACCGCCCGCCGTTCTCGAAGGCGGATGCGGAGCAGATCAAGATGCCGACGCTGTTCATCCTGGGCGCGCGGACCAAGGGCCTGCTGCCAAAAGTACTGCATGCACTGGCCGCGCACGTGCCCTATTCCAAGACGGCGATCATCCCGAACGCGACACATCCGATGTTCGAGCAGGCGCCGCAGAAATATTCCGAAGTGGTCCTCGACTTTCTGGCGAGCTGATCATGCAGAGCTTTCCCGTCAACGGTTACGACATGGCCTATCTCGAAGTGGGAGAGGGCCCGCCGCTGGTCTGCGTGCACGGCACGTTAGGAGATTTCCGCACCTGGTATTCGGTGCTCGGCCCGCTGTCGAAGGACCACCGCGTGCTCTCGGTGAGCCTGCGACATTTCTTTCCCGAGCATTGGGATGCCGTCGGCGACGACTACAAGATGGCGCAGCACGTCTCGGACACGATCGCCTTCATCGACCAGGTGACGCCTGGTCCGGTCGATCTGATGGGCCATTCGCGCGGCGGGCACATCGCGTTTCGCGTGGCGCAGGCGCGGCCTGATCTGCTGCGAAAGCTGGTGCTGGCCGAGCCCGGCGGCGATCTCGACGCCAGCCTGCCCGTGCCCGAGGGCACGCCCGCGCATGCGCCGCTTGCGGAGCGGACAGCGCGCTCGGTCGAGATGATCCGGGCCGGTGACCTCGAAGGCGCGCTGCAGAACTTCTACGAAGGCATCGAGGGCGACGGCTCCTGGCGGCGCGTGCCGGCGGCGGCCAAGCAGCAACTGCGCGACAACGCACTGACCTTCCTCGGTCAGATCAACGAGCAGCGCCGGCCTTACACACTCAGCGACGCGCAGGCGATCAAAACGCCGACGCTGCTGATCGGCGGCGGCGCCACCACCGGCAGCCTGTCGGTGCTATGGCGCGTGCTGGCCGAGCATATTGTCGGAGCCAAGACGGCGGTGATCCCGAATGCCGGCCACTGGATGTTCGAGCAGGCGCCGCTGGAGTTCGGCGAGGTGGTGAACAGGTTTTTGGCGGAGTGACTTTCCCTTCCTTCTCCCCTTGTGGGAGAAGGTGGCGCGAAGCGCCGGATGAGGGGTTCTGTCCGCGGTCACATTTGTAAATGAATCTGCGGAGAAATACCCCTCACCCAAGTGAGTTCGTGTCTCCTAGCGGTGCTGCCCTCTCCCGCGAGGGGAGAGGGCACAGTGACTCACACCTTCCACACCCCCACCGGCATCTTGATCGTGGCGTTCAGCCGGTTCCAGACGTTGATGACCGCGATCGAGAGGATCAGCGTCGCCAGCTCGCGCTCGTCGAAATGCTTGGCGGCCTCGTTCCAGATCGCATCGGGCACCGGATCCTCGCGATCGGCGAGGCGCGTGACGGCTTCGGTCAGCGCCAGCGCGGCGCGCTCGGCTTCGGAGAAATAGGGCGCATCGCGCCAGGCCGACACGGCGAACAGGCGCTCGTCGGTCTCGCCCAGCTTGCGGGCCACCTTGGGATGCATGTCGACACAGACGCTGCAGCCGTTGATCTGGCTGGCGCGCAGGTGCACCAGTTCCAGGAGCTTTTCCGGCAGGCCCTGCTTGGTCAAATTGCCGAGGGACTGCAGGACATTCATGGCCTCGGGCAGAACCATGACGGGGTGATTCATGCGGGCGTGCATCATTTTCGTCTCCATCTCGCAAATTTCGAAGGTTCCGGTCACATCGGCCGGATTGGCTTCGTCATGGCCATGACGGACCGCGATGAGGGAATGTGACCAATGACCCAAAAAAACTTCGAAGAAAATTTTCTGGTGCGCCAGTTCGAGGCCGACAGGGACCATTTGCGCGCGGTCGCCTACCGGATGCTGGGGTCCCGCGCCGAGGTCGACGACGCCGTGCAGGAGGCCTGGCTGCGGGTCAGCCGCTACGACATGTCAGACGTCGCGAATTTGCGCGGCTGGCTCACGACCGTCGTCGCGCGCATCTGCCTCGACATGCTGCGCGCACGGAAATCGCGCCGCGAGGATCCGATGGGCCCGCACGTGCCGGAGCCGGTCGACGAAACGCGGCAGCAGGAGGCGGAGACGGCGGATTCCGTCGGCGCTGCGCTGCTGGTCGTGCTGGAGACATTGCAGCCGGCCGAGCGGCTGGCCTTCGTGCTGCATGACATGTTCGCAGTCCCCTTCGAGGAGATCGCGCCGATCGTCGGCCGCTCTGTCGACGCCTCGCGGCAACTGGCCAGCCGCGCGCGGCGGCGCGTGCAGGGCGCGCCGGTGCCCGAAGCAAACCTGTCGCATCAACGCGGAATCGTCGATGCGTTCCTCAAGGCGTCGCGTGAAGGCGATTTCGAGGGCCTGCTCGCCGTGCTCGATCCCGACGTGGTGTTTCGCGCCGACCAGGCCGCAGTGCGGCTCGGCACGCTGGCCGAGATCCGCGGCGCCGACGCCGTCGCGCAGCTCTACAAGGGCCGCGCCCAGGCCGCGCGCACGGCGCTGGTCGACGGCGCAATGGGCGTCGCCGTCGTCTTGGATGGACAGTTGCGCATCGTGCTGCGCGTGACATTCGAGGGCGACCGGATCGCGGCGATCGAGGCGGTGGCTAATGCGGAAGAGATCAGCACGATGGAGGTGAAGGTGCTGGAGCGCTAGGCCGGCGTGGCATCGCGCCGTTGCGAGTGCTAGGCTTTCCGCACAATCGCGCGGGGCTACGCGCAAGATGCAAGAGGACATGTCGATGAAAACCCGGTTCATTCCCATGCTCGCCGTGCTCGGCTTCGTTGCCGGCAGCACCACCGCGCTCGCGGCCGCCGACGAGAAGCTGAAGGCCGCGGCCGAGCAGGAGAAGGCGCCGCTGATCGAGACCTTGCGCGACATGGTGATGATCGAGAGCGGCAGCAGCGACGTCGAGGGCCTGAAGAAGATGGCCGACTTCACCGAAGGACGCCTGAAGGCGCTCGGCGCCGCCACGGAGCGGCGCAAGACCACGGCAGGCGCCGGTGCCGACATAGTGATCGCGACGTTCAAGGGCACGGGCACGCGGAAGCTGATGCTGATCGCGCATATGGACACGGTCTATCAGCGCGGCATCCTTGCGAGCGAGCCCTATCGTGTCGATGGCACGAAGATCTTCGGCCCCGGCATCGCCGACGACAAGGGCGGCATCGCCGTGGTGCTGCATGCGCTCAAGATGCTGAAGGACGCCGGCTGGAACGATTACACCACGCTCACGGTGTCATTCAATCCGGACGAGGAGGTCGGCTCGATCGGGTCGGGCGAGATCATCGCCGAACTCGCCGACCAGCACGACGTCGTGCTCTCCTGCGAGCCGACGGCGGCCTCGCCGCCGGCGAAGAACGACTCGCTGCTATTGGGTGCCAGCGGCACCGCGACGGGCGTCCTGAAGGTGAAGGGCCGCGCGGCGCATGCCGGCGCCGCACCCGATCGCGGCCGCAACGCGCTGATCGAGCTCTCGCATCAACTGCTGCAGACGCAGGACGTCGCCAAGTCGATCCCGGGCACCCAGCTCAACTGGACGACGGCGAAGGCCGGCACGGTGCGCAATCAGATTCCGGAAGATGCCGAGGCCGGCGCCGACATCCGTCTCACCATTCCTGACGGCATCGCCAGGCTCCAGGCGGCGCTGGACGAGAAGATCAAGGATCGCCTCGTGCCGGACACCGAGACCACCATGAAGATCGTGGCCGGCCGTCCGCCCTTCGTCGCCAGCGACCGCGGCCGCGCGCTGGCCGAGATGGGACAGGCGATCTATGCCGAGATCGACCGCAAGCTCGACATCGCCGAGATGACCGGCGGCGCCACCGATGCCGGCTATGCCAATCGCAGCGGCAAGGCGGTGGTGGTCGAGAGCTTCGGCCTTGCCGGCTTCGGCTATCACGCCCGCGACGAGTTCATCGACACCAACTCGATCGTGCCGCGGCTCTATCTGATGAGCCGGATGCTGATCGAGCAGGGCAAGAAAAAGTAGGCGCTGAGCCTCGTCGGGTCTTTTTGCTCGAAAACAACCCCATGCACAGTAGACGGGCGAAGCAATATCAATAGCTTAGGCGGCAACAAAAAGAGCGGCTGGCGCGGCCTCGGGCCGTGCTTGACGCCCCCGCCCTCTCGCAGTAGCTTCGAATACGGAATTCCGTATTCCCTCTTCGGAGCTGCCGGCGTGATTCCACTCGACCCGCTCCCGAACCTGATCGACCAGGTCTATGCGCGCATCCTGGAGGCGATCTCCGACCGCACGCTTCAGCCCGGCCAGCGCATCCGGCAGAACGAGCTGGCCGACAAGCTCGGCGTCTCGCGCCAGCCGGTGTCGCATGCGCTGCATCTGTTGCACCGGCAGGGTCTCGTCGCCGAAAGCGGCAGGCGCGGCTTTGAAGTCACCCAGCTCGATCCCTCACGCATCCGCCAGCTCTACGAGGTGCGCGGCGCCATCGATGCGCTCGCGGCGCGGCTTGCCGCTCAGCGTGCTGCGGGCGATGCGGCGGGACGCGCGCGACTGGAGACGGCGCTCGCCGCCGGACGCGGCATCGACCGCACCACGTCGCTCGCCGAGCTCATCGCGCTCGACGTCGAATTTCATCGCGCGATCTATCAGCTCGCCGGCAATCCCGTGATCGAGGAGACCATCGCGCCGCAATGGCCGCATATGCGCCGCTCGATGGCGACCGTGCTGTCGGAGCTCGACTATCGCGACAGCGCCTGGGCGGAGCATACCGATATTGCCGGACACATTCTGAGCGGGGACGCGAAGGCCGCCGAACGCGCTGCGCTTGCGCACGCGCAGACGGCGGGACGGCTGACCGAGGAGAGATTGAGGGCAACGGACGCCGCGGCGGCGTAGCCGTCTTCCGGGCGACGCGCAGCGTCGAGCCCGGAATCCATTGGACGGCATAGGCTGCGAATGGATGGATTGCTCGCGACTTCGTCGCGCCCCGGAATGACAACAAAAAACAACACAAGGAGGACGACCCATGAAACTGTCCCAGGAGCAATTGGAGTTCTTCCAGCGCGAGGGCTGGCTGTTCCTGCCCGAGCTGTTCAGCCAGGAGGAGGTCGATTTGCTCGCGCGCGAGGCGGTCGGCATCTACGACGCCAACCGGCCGGAGGTCTGGCGCGAGAAGAGCGGCGCGCCGCGCACGGCCTTTGCCGCGCATCTCTACAACGAGGCCTTTCGCACTCTCGGCGCGCATCCGCGCATGATCGAGCCGGTCGAGCAATTGTTCGGCGAACCCGTCTACATGCACCAGTTCAAGATCAACGCGAAATCGGCCTTCACCGGCGACGTCTGGCAATGGCACCAGGACTACGGCACCTGGAAGCGCGACGACGGCATGCCGGAGCCGCGCGCGATGAACATCGCGATCTTCCTCGACGAGGTGATGCCGATCAACGGCCCCCTGATGCTGGTGCCGCGCAGCCAGAACGCCGGCGATCTCGAAGCCTCGCACGACCTCGCCACCACCTCCTATCCGCTGTGGACGCTGGACGAGGACACCGTGACGCGCCTCGTCAAGCAGGGTGGCATCGTCGCGCCCACCGGCAAGCCCGGCGGCATGCTGATGTTCCACGGCAATCTCGTGCATGGCTCCAGCGGCAACATCACGCCCTACCCGCGCAAGATCGTGTACCTGACGCTGAACGCGGTCTCGAACTACATCCGCACGCCGACGCGGCCGGAATACATCGCGCATCGCGATTTCGCGCCGATCAGGACGGTGGACGACGATGCGCTGGTGCGGCTTGCGCGAACGCCGCGACAGGCCGCGGAGTAACCTGTCATTCCGGGGCGCACGAAGCGCGAACTAGGATGCGCAATTGCGCATCAAAGCTCGCGACTTCGTCGCGCCCCGGAATGACGATCTTTGATTTTAGCAATCTCGGACATCCCCCATGAACCTCTTCCGCCTCCTGCAAGCCCGCGCGTCCGCCGGCAAGCCTGTCCGTGTCGCGCTGATCGGCGCCGGCAAATTCGGCTCGATGTTCCTCGCACAGGTGCCGCATACGCCGGGACTCGAGGTGCCCATCATCGTCGACATCGACCGGGAGCGCGCGCGCGAGGCGTGCCGCACCGTGGGCTGGGACGCTGATCGCATCGCCCGCACCGTGTTCACCGATGACGGCGCGCGCGCCATCGCCGGCGGGGCGATGGACGTGGTGGTCGAAGCGACCGGCAATCCCGCCGTCGGCATCCGCCATGCGCGCGCCGCGATCGCGGCGGGCAAGCATGTCGTGATGGTCAATGTCGAAGCGGACGTGCTGGCGGGCCCGCTGCTCGCCGAGGAGGCGCGGAAAGCGGGCGTGGTCTATTCGCTCGCCTATGGCGACCAGCCGGCGCTGACCGCTGAGATGGTCGACTGGGCTCGCGCCACCGGCTTTCACGTCGTCGCCGCCGGCAAGGGCACAAAATATCTGCCGGCCTATCACGACGTGACGCCCGACGGCATCTGGCAGCATTACGGCCTGACCGCGGGCGAAGCGCAGTCGGCCGGCATGAACCCGCAGATGTTCAACTCCTTTCTCGACGGCACCAAATCGGCGATCGAGATGGCCGCGATTGCGAACGCCTGCGGCCTCGACGTGCCGACGGAGGGATTGCTGTTTCCGCCCTGCGGCGTGGACGATTTGCCGCACATCATGCGGCCGCGCTCGCGCGGCGGCGTGCTGGAGCGGTCCGGCGTGGTGGAAGTGGTCTCTTCGCTCGAGCGCGACGGACGGCCGGTGTTTCGCGACCTGCGCTGGGGCGTCTATGTCGTGCTGGAAGCGCCGAACGACTACGCCGCCGACTGCTTCAAGCAATACGGGCTGAAGACCGACGCCAGCGGGCGCTTTGCCGCAATGTACAAGCCCTATCACCTGATCGGACTCGAGCTGAACATCTCGATCCTGTCGGCCGCGCTGCGCGGCGAGGCTACCGGCCAGGCTTTCGGCTTCCGCGGCGACGTCGCCGCCGTGGCCAAGCGCAATTTGCGCGCGGGCGAGATGCTCGATGGCGAAGGCGGCTATACGGTGTGGGGCAAGCTGGTGCCGGCCGCCGCGAGCCTGAAGGCGGGCGCCCTGCCGATCGGCCTCGCACATCGTCTGAAGCTGAAGCACGACGTCGCTCATGGCGAGATCGTGCGCTGGAGCGACGTCGAGTTCGATGCGAACAACGAGACGATCCGGACACGGAAGGCGATGGAGGCGGCGTTCGCGAAGGAGGGGTAGCGCGTTGGGTTGAAGTCGTATCGAGTTCGGCCGACAGCAGCGCTCTCTCCGTTCCCTCCCCCCTTGCGGGTCAGGGAGGGGGGCCGCACGGGGATTCCATCCGCCGCGCATCGCGATCGTGCATTGATCAACAACCGGCACCTTTTGCTGGGCCACCCCTCTCCCTAGCCCTCCCCCGCAAGGGGGGAGGGAACGCACCTCCGTTGACGACAGTGAATCCGGTCCCAACGACGAATGCCTTTACGTCTCACCGCAAGCTCACCGCCACCGATGCCCAATAGAGCAGCAGTTCAACTTTCGTCTGCCTCGCATTCGCAGTTGCGAGCGCGGCATGAGGCTTGATTGTCGCTGGCTGACAGGTCATCCTTGCTGACGGAACCGCAATGATCGGAATTCCAATAAAAAGAGCCCGTCAGGGCCTTCGGAAACGCCTCACAAGTCTCAAACAAAACAACGTCGATCTCGACGGCAAGACGACACCAAAGATCGTTCCCTGACGTCGAAGCATCGGCATAACGGAGGGAAGTGCATGGAACGTCGTAAATTCCTGACGGCAGGCGGATTGGGCCTGGCCGCGAGCGCTGTTGCTGCGCCGGCTATCGCGCAAGGTTCGCCCGAGGTCAGGTGGCGTTACGCCACGAGCTGGCCGAAGTCGCTCGACACGCTCTATGGCGGCTGCGAATATTTCACCAAGAAAGTCGCCGAGATCACTGACAACAAATTCCAGATCCAGCCGTTTGCGGCCGGCGAAATCGTCCCGGGCCTGCAGGTGCTGGACGCGGTCTCGAACGGCACCGTCGAGATGGGCAACACCGCGCTCTATTATTACTGGGGCAAGAATCCCGCCTTCACCTTCGCCACCGCGCTGCCGTTCGGGCTGAACACGCGCCAGCAGATCTCCTGGCTGCTGTGGGGCGGCGGGCAGGAGCTCGTGAACGACCTCCTGAAGGAGCACAATTGCTACGGCATTCCGACCGGCTCCACCGGCGCCCAGATGGGCGGCTGGTTCCGGAAGGAGATCAAGTCGATGGAGGACATCAAGGGCCTCAAGATGCGCATCGGCGGATTTGCCGGCACCATCATGGCCAAGCTCGGCGCGGTGCCGCAGCAGATCGCCGGCGGCGACATCTATCCGGCGCTGGAGAAAGGCACGATCGACGCCGCCGAGTGGGTCGGCCCCTACGACGACGAGAAGCTCGGCTTCGTGAAGGTCGCGAAGTACTACTACTATCCCGGCTGGTGGGAAGGCACGAGCCAGGGCCACAACATCATGAACCTCGACAAGTGGAATGCGCTGCCCAAGCACTATCAGGCTGCGATCGATTCCGCCTCGCGCGACACGTTTACCTGGATCACCGGCAAGTACGACGCATTGAACGCGCCGGCGCTGAAACGGCTCCTGGTGTCGGGCGCCATCCTGAAGGCATTCCCGCAGGACGTGCTCGAGGCCTGCTACGGTGCCGCCAACGAGATCTATGCCGATCTCTCCAAGAGCAATCCGCATTTCGGCAAGATGTATGCGAGCCTCACCGCCTTCCGCGGCGAAGCCCTGCCCTGGTTCCAGGTCGCCGAGCTGAGCTTCGACAGCTTCATGATGCGGATGCGGACGAAGACGTGAGGCGCTGAGCGGCACACGACTAAAGAATGAGAAGCCCCGGAGATGGCGACATCTCCGGGGCTTTCTCGCATTTTGGCGCGACGGTGCTGCTCTTCCCTTCTCCCCTTGCGGGAGAAGGTGGCGCGAAGCGCCGGATGAGGGGTACCTCTCCGCAGGTCCAACTCTCATTTGAATTCGCGGAGAGAACCCCTCACCCGTCTCGCCGCTCCGCGGCGAGCCACCCTCTCCCGCAAGGGGAGAGGGTAAGAAGGCGCATGTGCCGCGACTCGCCTTCGCAACTGCGAGCGTCCCGACGGCGCTTGATTATCGCTAGGCGAACGGTCATCCTCACCTCGGAACCGCGACGTGCGGGATCCACAAAGAGCCCTGAAGGGCCTTCGGAAACGCCAAAAACAATCGTCATAACACCACGTCGGTACCCGGCGAAGCCAAGACGACACCAAGATCGTTCCCTTAGTCGAGGACATCGGCGCAACGGAGGGATACGCATGAAACGTCGTGAATTCCTGAAAGTGACAGGTGCAGGGCTGGCGGCGAGCACCGCGATTGCCGCGCCGGCCATCGCACAAGGCTCGCCGGAGGTGAGATGGCGCCTCGCCGCGAGCTGGCCCAAGGCGCTCGATACGCTCTATGGCGGCTGCGAATATTTCTGCAAGCGCGTCGCCGAGGTCACCGACAACAAATTCCAGATCCAGCCGTTCGCGGCCGGCGAAATCGTCCCGGGCCTGCAGGTGCTGGATGCCGTGTCGAACGGCACCGTCGAGATGGGCAACACCGCGCTGTACTACTACTGGGGCAAGAATCCCGCCTTCACCTTCGGCACGTCGCTGCCGTTCGGGCTGAACACGCGGGCGCATATTTCCTGGCTGCTGTTCGGCGGCGGGCAGGAGATGCTCAACGACCTCTTGAAGGAATACAACACGATCGGCATTCCGACCGGCTCGACCGGCGCCCAGATGGGCGGCTGGTTCCGGAAGGAGATCAAGTCGATGGAGGATTTCAAGGGATTGAAATTCCGCGTCGGCGGCTTCGCCGGCACGATCATCGCCAAGGTCGGCGGCGTGCCGCAGCAGATCGCCGGCGGCGACATCTATCCGGCGCTGGAGAAGGGCACGATCGACGCGGCCGAATGGGTCGGCCCCTATGACGACGAGAAGCTCGGCTTCGTGAAGGTCGCGAAGTTCTACTACTATCCGGGCTGGTGGGAAGGCACCGGCCAGGGCCACAACATCATGAATCTCGACAGGTGGAACGCGCTGCCCAAGCACTACCAGTCCGCGATCGAGATGGCCTCGCGCGACACCTTCACATGGGTCACCGGCAAGTACGACTACGTCAACCCGCCGGCGCTGAAGCGCCTGCTGGTGGCCGGCGCGATCCTCAAGCCGTTCCCGCAGGAGGTGCTCGAGGCCTGCTACAATGCCGCCAACGAGATCTATGCGGATCTCACCAAGACCAATCCGCACTTCAAGAAGATGTATACGAGCCTGTCGGCGTTCCGGAATGAATCGCTGGCCTGGATGCAGGTCGCCGAGCTCAGCTACGACAGCTTCATGATGCGGATGCGCACGCGGACGTGAGGCGCCGGATGGCGAACAAGGTCAGGAACGACGAAAGCCCCGGAGATGTCTCCGGGGCTTTTGGTTTGATCTTCCGATCCGTCCAAGCAACGTGGTCGGTGCAGCTTGATAGTACGGACACCCGTTCCGACAAAGGTGCGTTCCCTCCCCCCTTGTGGGGGAGGGAACGGAGAGAGCGGTACCGTCGACCGTTTCGAATCCAACCCGCCGTACCCTAGACCAACCCGCCGGCGTCGGCGACCCGGCGCTGGTGATAGTCGGTGTCGCCAAAGGTGTTCTCGATCATGGTCAGGCGCTTGAAGTAGTGGCCGATCTTCGCCTCCATGGTCATGCCGATGCCGCCGTGGAGCTGGATCGACTGCTGTCCCACGAACTTCAGCGACTTGCCGATCTGTACCTTGGCCGCGGCGATGGCGTTGCTGCGCTCCTTGGCGTTCTCGAAATCGTTCGCCATGGTCGCGAACATCGACATCGAGCGCGCCTGCTCGGCTGCGACGAACATGTCGGAGGCGCGGTGCTGGAGCGACTGGAACGAGCCGATCGCGACGCCGAACTGTTTTCGCGTCTTGATGTACTCGACAGTGGTCTTCAGCGACTCGTCCATCAGGCCGACCGCCTCGGCGCAGAGCGCGACGCGGGCCTCATCGACCACGCGCTCGATCAGCGCGAGCGAGTCGTCGGGATTGCCGATCACGGCATCCGCACCGACCTCGACGCCGGTGAGGGTGATGTCGGCGGCGTGCAGGCCGTCCTGGGTCGGATAGGACTTCTTCGTGACGCCCTTGGCATTGGCCGGGACCAGGAAGACGCCGATGCCGGTCTTGTCACGGCGGTCGCCCTTGGTGCGGGCAGTGACTAGAAGCGTGTCGGCGTTCTCGCCGTTGAGCACGACGAACTTCTCGCCGTCGATGACCCAGCCGTCGCCCTTCTTCTTCGCGGTCGTCGAGACGTCGAACAGATCATAGCGCGAGTTCTTCTCGAGCTGGGCAAAGGCGAGCGTCTTGCTGCCGTCGATGATCCCGGGCACGTGCGCGGCCTTCTGCGCATCGGTGCCGGCATGGCGCAGGAAGCCGCCGCCGATCACGACCGTGGCCAGATACGGCTCCAGCACCAGCGCCTTGCCGAGCGCTTCCATCACGATCATGGTCTCGACACCGCCACCGCCGAAGCCGCCATCGGCCTCGCTGAAGGGCAGGCCGAGCAGGCCCTGCTCGGCGAGCTTGAGCCAGACGGCTTTGCTCCAGCCGCCCTTCTCCTTCATGTACTTCTTGCGCTGCTCGAAATCGTAGGAATCGGTCAGCAGACCGTCGATGCTTTCCTTGAGAAGCCGCTGCTCCTCGTTCAGGTCAAAATCCATGTTTTTGGTTCCTCGTACCCGGAATTTTTGCTTCGTCATTCCGGGACACGCGCGACAGCGCGGGGACCCGGAATCCAGAGGTTGTGGCGCGAGATTCCGGGTTCGCGCTGACGCGCGCCCCGGAATGACAGCGGTTAAAGCCCCAGCACCGCCTTGGCGATGATGTTGCGCTGGATCTCGTTGGAGCCGCCGTAGATCGAGACCTTGCGGTTGTTGAAGTAGCTCGGCGCGATCTGGGCGGTCCAGTCCATGGCTTCGTTCGAGCCGTCGTCGCCGTGCACGTCGTAGGGCGCGGCGAACGGGCCGATCACTTCCATCAGAAGCTCGGTGGTGGTCTGCTGGATCTCCGAGCCCTTGATCTTGAGCACGGACGACGCCGGATTGGGCTTGCCCTTGCCGTGCTTGCCCTCATCGGCGACGACGCGAAGCTGCGTCAGCTCGAGCGCCTTCAGCTCGATCTCGCACGCCGCGAGCTTCTCGCGGAAGGCGGCGTCCTGGATGATCGGCTTGCCGGCGGATTCGACCTTGGAGGCGAGATCCCTGATGCGGCGCAGCCGCTCCTTGGAGACGCCGACGCGGGCGATACCGGTACGCTCATTACCGAGCAGGAATTTGGCGTAATCCCAGCCCTTGTTCTCCTCGCCGATCAGGTTCTCGACGGGCACCTCGACGTCGTCGAAGAAGACTTCGTTGACCTCGACGCCGCCATCGATCGTCTGGATCGGACGCACGGTGACGCCCTTCGACTTCATCGAGAACACGATGAAGGAGATGCCCATCTGCTTCTTGGCGTTGTTATCGGTGCGGCAGAGGCAGAAGATCATGTCGGCATGCTGGGCGAGCGTGGTCCAGGTCTTCTGGCCGTTGATGATCCACTTGTCGCCACGGCGCTCGGCTTTCGTCTTCAGCGAGGCAAGGTCAGATCCCGAGCCGGGCTCCGAAAAACCCTGGCACCACCAGTCGTCGACATTGGCGATGCGCGGCAGGTACTTCTTCTTCTGCTCCTCGTTGCCGAAGGTGTAGATGACGGGGCCGACCATGCTGACGCCGAAGGCGAGCGGCTGCGGCGCCGGATAGGACTGCAGCTCCTCGTTGAAGATGTAGTGCTGCACGGAGGTCCATCCCGTTCCGCCGTACTGCGTCGGCCAGTGGCTGACGCCCCAGCCCTTCTTGTTGAGGATGCGCCACCACGTCACCATCTCGTCCTTGGTGAGATGACGGCCCTCGACCAGCTTGCGCCGCGTATCCGGCGGCACGTTGTCGCGGAAGAACGACCGCACTTCCTCGCGAAACGCCTGCTCTTCTTTCGTGAATGCGAGATCCATCGGATCCTCCTGTGAAACGTTATTCCCTATTCGTCATTCCGGGGCGCGCGCAGCGCGAACCCGGAATCCAGAGATTGTGGCTCGAGGTTCCGGGTTCATTCGCTGGCGCGAATGCCCCGGAACGACAGTGACTACTGCAACACCTCGAACAAACCCGCCGCGCCCATGCCGCCGCCGACGCACATGGTGACGACCGCATACTTCGCCTTGCGGCGGCGGCCCTCGATCAAGGCGTGGCCGGTGAGGCGCGCGCCCGACATGCCATAGGGATGGCCGACCGAGATCGCGCCGCCGTTGACGTTGATCTTCTCGGGGTCGATGCCAAGCTTGTCGCGGCAATAGAGCACCTGCACCGCGAAGGCTTCGTTCAGCTCCCAGAGGCCGATGTCGTCGACGGTGAGGCCGTGGCGCTTGAGCAGGCGCGGCACGGCGAAGACCGGGCCGATACCCATCTCATCCGGCTCGCAGCCGGCCGAGACGAAGCCGCGGAAGATACCGAGCGGCTTGAGGCCGCGCTTTGAAGCTTCCTTGTCGCTCATGATCACGGACGCGCTGGCGCCGTCGGAGAGCTGGCTGGCATTGCCGGCGGTGACGGTGAAGCCGTCGCCGCGCACGGGCTTGAGGCCGGCGAGACCTTCGGCGGTGGTCTCCGGGCGCGGGCCTTCATCCTGCGACAGCGTGACTTCCTTCATCGACACGGCGCCGGTCGCCTTGTCGGTGACCGCCATCTGCGTCGTGATCGGGGCGAGCTCGTCCTTGAACTTGCCGCCCTGCTGCGCGGCGGCGGTGCGGCGCTGGCTCTCCAGCGAATATTCGTCCTGCTTCTCGCGCGAGATGCCGTAGCGCTTGGCGACGATTTCGGCGGTGTCGATCATGGGCATGTAGACCTCGCCCTTGATCTTGAGCAGCGCGGGATCCTGCGCGTGGAAGCCGTTCATCTTGTCGTTCTGCACGAGGCTGATCGATTCGCCACCGCCGCCGACCGCGATCTCGACGCCGTCGAAAATCACCGAGCGCGCGGCGAGCGCGATCGCCTGCAGACCCGAGGCGCATTGCCGGTCGATGGTGGTGCCGGCGACGGTGACGGGAAGGCCGGCGCGGAGCAGCGCCTTGCGCGCAATGTTGCCGCCGGTCGCGCCCTGCTGGAGGGCCGCGCCCATAACGACGTCCTCGATCTCCTTCGGATCGACCTTGGCGCGCGCGACGGCCTCGCCGATGGCGTGGCCGAGCAGGGTTGCGCCCTCGGTCGCGTTGAGCATGCCGCGATAGGCCTTGCCGATCGGGGTGCGGGCGGTGGAAACGATGACGGCGTCGGTCAAGAGCGACCTCCTGGTTGCTTGGATTGTGATGGTTTCTGCTGCTGGCGCAACTCGTGGCGCGACAATTTTCCGACCGGCGTGCGGGGCAGATCGGCAACGAACTCGACTGCGGCCGGCAGCTCGTGCTTGCCGAGCTTGCCGGCGAGCTGGGTGCGCAGCTCGTCGAGCGAGAACGGTTTTGCATGGGGCTTGAGCTTGATGAAGGCTTTTGCGGCTTCGCCGCGGTACTGGTCGGGGATGCCGAGCACGATCACCTCGTGCACGCCCGGAATGGTGTAGATCGCCTGCTCGATCATCTGCGGATAGACGTTGAAGCCGCCGGAGATGATCATGTCCTTCTTGCGGTCAACCAGGAAGAAATAGCCGTCGGTGTCGACATAGCCGATGTCGCCGGTGAGGAAGCGGCCGTCGACGAAGGCGTCCGTGGAGCCCTCCGGCTTGTTCCAGTAGCCCCTGGTGACGTTCGGGCCCTTGATGCGGATCTCGCCGACTTCGCCCGGCGGCAGCACACGCCTGGGGTCGTCGAGCGCGACGACGTCGAGCTCGATGCCGGGCAGCATCAGGCCGATCGAGCCGGGCTTGTCCGGCCCCGTCGGCGGATGGCCGGTGCCGGGCGAGCAGGTCTCGGTCATGCCCCAGCCGCTGCGCAGCTTCTTGCCGACCTTGCGCTCGAAGAAGCTCGCGATCTCCACCGGCAGCGGTGCGCCGCCGGAGCCGATCGTCGCCAGCGAGGAGAAGTCGCGCTTGTCGAGGTCAGGGAGCGCTGCGATCGCGATCCACATCGTCGGCACGCCCGGGAAGTACGTCGCGCGCTTGACCTCGATGTCGCGCATCACGGCTTCGACGTCGAAACGCTGATGCAGCGAGATCAAATTGCCGCGGCTGAGCGAGGACAAGAGCACCACGGTGAGCGCGTAGATGTGGAACAGTGGCAGCACGCAGATCACGCGCTCGATCACATCGCCGCGCGCGGCGCGCGCCGGCTTGCCCCAGACATCGTAGATCGACACCGCCGAGGTGAGATTGCCGTGGGTGAGCATCGCGCCCTTGGGCAGGCCGGTGGTGCCGCCGGTATATTGCAGCAGCGCGACGTCCTCGGCCGTGACTTTCGGCCATTCTGCCGGAGCGGTGGCGCCTTCGACGAAGGTCTTGAAGGTGACGATGCGGGGATCATCGGGGATCGCCGCCTGCGGCGTGCCGGCCTTGCCCCAATTGTCGTCCTCGCAGACGACGAGCTTGTCGATCAGGCCCTTCTCCAAAAATTTAAGCGCGGTCGGCAGCAGCGCCTGGAGGTTCGAGGTGACGAGCAGGCGCGAGCCGGAATCGGAGACCTTGTGGGTCAGCGCGATCTCGCCATCGAGCGGCGACAGATGCGCGACACGGGCGCCTGCCTTCAGCGCGCCGAAGAAATTGACGGGATGGTCCGGCGTGTTGCCGAGGAACAGCGCGACGGAGCTATTCCTGCCGATGCCCGCGCGCAGGAACGCGGCGGCGGCGCGCTCGGCCATCGCGGCGAGCTCGGTGTAGGCGATTGCACGGTCGCGGAATTCCAGCGCGGTGCGCGGGCCGTAAGTCGCCGCGGCTTTCGACAGGAGGTCGGGCAGCGAGCCCTGGGCGATGGTGTCGTCCCACCGCACGCCCTCGGGGTAAAACTGTTCGCCGGGATGGGTCATTAAAGTTCGTTACTCTTCGCTGCCTGGACAGCAATTCCATGTGAGGCAGGCACTGGCGGTTGGGCTCCCTCCCCCCTTGTGGGGGAGGGGTGGGGAGAGGGGTAGCCACAAACTCGAACCTCGCCCGGAGCCACCCCCTCCCTGCCCCTCCCCCACAAGGGGGGAGGGAACGGAGAGAGCATCGCCTCGGACGAAATATCGGCAGCCGCAGCACCCAATCTGATCACGCCGCTTTCGACGCAGCGGCCAGCGAGGCGAAGGTCTTGCCTTCGGCCGCGAGCTTCTTCAGCAGCGGGGCGGGCTCGAGGCTCGGATCGTTGGTCTCCTTGGCGTAGAACGACAGGCGATCGGCGATGTGCTTGAGGCCGACGGTGTCGGCCCAGAACATCGGGCCACCGCGATAGATCGGCCAGCCATAGCCGTAGAGCCAGACCACGTCGATGTCGGAGGGGCGCGCGGCGATGCCTTCTTCGAGGATCTTCGCGCCCTCGTTGATCATCGGATACATCATGCGCTCGAGGATCTCCTCGTCGCTGACGACGCGCTTCTTGCGCCCCAAGCGCAGCAGCGTCTCGTCGATCAGCTTCTCGACCTCGGGATCGGGCAGCGGCGCGCGGGAGCCGGCTTCGTACTTGTAGTAGCCCTTGCCGGTCTTCTGGCCGAAGCGGCCGGCTTCGCACAGCGCGTCCGCGATCTCCGACTTGATGCCGCGATCCTTGCGCGAGCGCCAGCCGATGTCGAGGCCGGCGAGGTCGCCCATCGCGAACGGCCCCATCGGCATGCCGAACTTGGTGACGACGGCGTCGACCTGCTGCGGCAGCGCGCCTTCGAACAGCAGCTTCTCGGACTGCTTGCCACGCTGGGCCAGCATGCGGTTGCCGACAAAGCCGTCGCAGACGCCGACCACGGCCGGCACCTTGGCAATTTTCCGCGCGATGTTGACGGCCGTCACCAGCGCGTCGGGCGCGGTCTTGTCGGCGCGCACGATCTCGCACAGCTTCATGACGTTGGCCGGCGAGAAGAAGTGCATGCCGAGCACGTCCTGCGGACGCTTGGTCGATTTCGCGATCTCGTCGATGTTCAGATACGAGGTGTTCGAGGCGAGCACCGCGCCCGGCTTGACGTACTGGTCGAGCTTGCCGAACACCTCCTTCTTCACCGCCATGGTCTCGAATACGGCCTCGATGACGAGGTCGGCATCGCCGACATTCTCGATGCCGACGACGCCGTTGATCAGCGCCATGCGCTTGGCGGGCGCATCGGCCGGGATGCCGCCGCGCGCGGCGGTCGCTTCCCAGTTCTTCTGCATGATGCCCATGCCGCGCTTGAGCTGCTCCTCGCCGGTCTCGATCAGCGTGACGGGCACGCCGGCATTGGCAAACGACATCGCGATGCCGCCGCCCATGGTGCCGGCGCCGAGAATGGCGACACGGTTCACGGGGCGCGACTTGGTGCCCTCAGGAACGCCCGCGATCTTGGCCGCTTCGCGCTCGGCGAAGAAGGCGTAGCGCTGCGCCTTGGACTGGTCGCTGGCGACGAGCTTGAGGAAGCCCTCGCGCTCCTTTTTCAGACCTTCGTCGAACGGCAGGTCGATGGCATAGCCGACGGCGTCGGCGGCCGCGAACGGGGCTTCCAGGCCGCGCGACTTCTTGGTCATGGCGGCGACCGCATTGGTGAAGATCGAGCGGTCGGCCTTGGCGGCCGCGATCTTGGAATCGTCGTCGCGCAGGCGCCGCAGCGGACGCTTCTCCGCAATGAGCTTGCGGACGAATGCCTCGCCGCCGGAGGCCGGGCCCTCGATGATCTCCTCGATCAGGCCGTTCTTGAGCGCTTCCGCGGCCCCGATCGGGTCGCCGCCGACGATCATCTTGACCGCAAGCTCAGGCCCGACCGCGCGCGGCAGGCGCTGGGTTCCGCCGGCGCCGGGCAACAGGCCCAGCTTCACCTCGGGCAGGCCGAGCTTGGCCTCCTTCACCGCGACGCGGAAATGGCAGGCGAGCGCGACCTCGAGGCCGCCGCCGAGCGCGGTGCCGTGGATCGCGGCCACGACCGGCTTGGCCGAATTCTCGATCTCGGCGAGGACGTCGTTGAGGGCGGGCGGCTTCGGCGGCTTGCCGAATTCGGTGATGTCGGCGCCCGCGATGAAGGTGCGGCCGGCGCAGGTCAGCACGATGCCCTTGATGGCGGGATCGGCGACGGCGGCCTTGATGCATTCCAGGATACCGCCGCGGACCGCGGCACTCAGCGCATTGACCGGAGGGCTATCGACCGTGACGATCCCGACTTCGTCATGACGCTCAAGCTTGACCACTTCGCTCACGGTTTCCCTCCTTGGTGGGGATTTACTTTTGTTCGATTTCGCGGTGCGGAATTTAATTCCGCATCTTGACGGCAGGGTTATTTTGAAGCACGTGGCTTGTCAACGACTCCGCGCAAGAAGCAGATCAGGGATGAAGCGTACAGGAAAGAAGACTGCGAACGATCGGAATTTCGTCGTCGCGCTTTCCCGCGGACTGGACGTATTGCGCGCATTCCAACCCAATGACGGCCTGCTCGGCAATCAGGAGATCGCGGCGCGGACCAATCTGCCCAAGCCGACCGTATCGCGGCTGACCTATACGCTGACCAAGCTCGGCTATCTGACGCCGGTTCCCCGTTTCGAGAAGTACCAGCTCGCGCCCGCCGCGATGTCGCTCGGCTACGCCGCGCTCGCCAATCTCGGTGTTCGGCATTTGTCCGAGCCGTTCCGCGAGGAAGTGATGCGCGCCACCGGCGGCGCCGTCGCCGTCGGCGGCCGCGACCGTCACAGCATGATCTATTTCGGGCAGAGCCGCGGCAGCGAAACGGTCGGCGTTCAACTTGACGTCGGCTCGCGCGTGCCGATTGCAACCAGCGCGATGGGCCGCGCCTATTTCTGGGCGCTCGACGAAGACAATCGGGCCGAAGTCTCGCGCATGCTGCGCGAACATTACGGCAGCCGCTGGCCCAAGATGCGCGATGGCCTCGAACGTTCCGGGGAGACCGTTGCGAAATACGGCTTTGCGATCTCCGTCGGCGACTGGCACGACGACATCGGCGCCGCCGGCGTCGCGCTCAAGCTCAACGACGGAACCGGACCTTACGCATTCAATTGCGGCGCGCCCGCATTCCGCTTCACGGAAGAGCGCTTGATCAACGACATTGGACCGCGTCTGCTTGCGATGGTAAGGAACATCGAAGCGGCACTCGGGGGTCTGATGCCGCATTCCAAAAAAGAAGTCAGCAAAAAGCTGAAATCAGGAGGAAAAGTTGCGCGTGTGGCCGAGGGGATCAGATAGCCTTTGTCATTACAGGGAGCGGTTCGCATCGCCCCTTCGCCCATTGAACATCGTGGGCGAGACGAGATGACGCAGGCACAGCTCGCGCAGGGCACATCGCCCCTGCTCGCGGTTCGCGACGTCAGCGTCGTGTTCGGCGGCATCATCGCGCTCAACGGCGTGTCCTTCAACATGCACAAGGGCCAGATCCTCGGATTGATCGGCCCCAACGGCGCCGGCAAGACAACGCTCTTCAACTGCCTCTCGCGGCTGTATCAGCCGTCGTCCGGCGACATCCTGATGGAAGGCGTCAGCATCCTGTCGCGCCCGCCGCACCGGATCGCCGAGATCGGCATCGGCCGCACCTTCCAGAACGTGGCGCTGTTTCCGAACCTGTCGGTGATGGACAACGTCCGCGTCGGCGCGCATTCGAAGACCTCCAGCGACATCATCAGCGACTCCCTGAAACTGGCGTGGGTCCGGCGCAGCGAGAACGACGTCAACAAGAAGGTGCACGAGATCCTCGCCTATCTCGATCTCGAGGACGTCGCCCACACCACCGTCTCAGGCTTGCCCTTCGGCACGCAGAAGCGCGTCGAGCTGGCGCGCGCGCTGGCTGCCGATCCGAAGATCCTGCTGCTCGACGAGCCTGCCGGCGGCCTCAACCACGAGGAAGTCTATGTGCTCGGCGACCTCATCCGCAAAATCCGTGACGAACGCCACATGACGGTGCTGCTGGTCGAGCATCACATGGGCCTCGTGATGTCGATCGCCGACCACGTCGTCGCGCTGAATTTCGGCAAGAAGCTCGCGGAAGGCACGCCGGCCCAGGTGCAGGCGGACCCCGACGTCATCAAGGCCTATCTCGGGAGCAAGGACCAATGACGACGCTGCTCAACGTCAAGGACTTGCGCGCCTATTACGGCCAGGTCCAGGCGCTCCATGGCCTGTCCTTCTCGCTGAACGAGGGATCGCTGACGACGCTGCTCGGTGCCAACGGCGCCGGCAAGACCACGACGCTGCGCGCGATCTGCAACATGGTGCGCTCCACCGGCGCGATCGAGTTCGACGGCAAGCCGCTGAGCAACCGCTCGACCGAGAGCATCGTGCGGTTCGGCATCGCCCATGTGCCGCAGGGCCGCGGCACCTTCACCACCATGACGGTGGAGGAAAACCTTCAGCTCGGGGCCATCACCCGCAAGGACAGCGCCGGCATCGTCTCCGACATCGAGCGCATGTACGCGCATTTCCCGGTGCTGAAGCAGCGCCACACCCAGCAGGCCGGCACGCTCTCCGGCGGCGAGCAGCAGATGCTCGCGGTCGCCCGCGCCCTGATGCTGCGGCCGCGGCTGATGCTGCTGGACGAGCCCTCCTTCGGCCTCGCGCCGCTGGTGGTGCGCGACCTGTTCGGCATCCTCGGCAAGATCAACCGCGAGGACAAGGTGTCGATCCTGGTGGTCGAGCAGAACGCCCAGCTCGCGCTCGAGCTCGCCGACCAGGCCTATGTGATCGAGACCGGCCGCATCGTGATGTCGGGCAATGCCAAGGACATCGCGAACAACGAAGAAATCCGCAAATCCTATCTGGGTTACTGAGGGAGCCGGGACAATGGAGCTGTTCACCAACCAGGTCCTGGCCGGCATCGCCACGGGCGCGATCTACGCCTGCATGGCGCTCGCCGTGGTCATGATCTACCAGGCCATCGACCATCTCAACTTCGCGCAGGGCGAGATGGCGATGTTCTCGACCTTCATCTCGTGGCAGCTGATGCAGTGGGGCGTGTCCTATTGGGCCGCGTTCGTGATCACGCTGATCTTCTCCTTCATCGCCGGCATCGCGATCGAGCGCATCCTGTTCAAGCCGCTCGCCAAGGCGCCGGTGCTGACCAACGTCGCCGGCTTCATCGCGCTGTACGCTATCATCAACTCCTCGGCCGGCCTGCTCTGGGACTTCACCATCAAGCAGTATCCGACCCCGTTCGGCTCCGCGCCGTTCCTGGGCAGCCAGCTGATTTCGACCCATCAGGCCGGCATGATCGGAGTCACCATCCTGCTGCTGCTCGGCCTCTACTTCTTCTTCCAGTACACCCGGATCGGCCTCGCCATGCGCGCGGCCGCTTCGGTGCCTGAATCGGCGCGCCTCGTCGGCATCAACACGAGCTGGATGATCGCGCTGGGCTGGGGCATGGCGACCGCGATCGGTTCGATCGCCGGCATGCTGATCGCTCCCGTGGTGTTCCTCGAGCCCAACATGATGGGCGGCGTCCTGATCTACGGCTTTGCCGCCGCGGTGCTCGGCGGCCTCACCAGCCCGTTCGGCGCGGTGGTCGGCGGCTTCCTGGTCGGCATCTTCGAGAACCTCGCCGGCACCTACATCCCCGGCGTCGGCAACGAGCTGAAGCTTCCGATCGCGCTCGCGCTGATCATCTCCGTCCTGGTCGTCAAACCCGCTGGCCTGTTCGGCCGGCACATCGTCAAGCGAGTTTGATCATGAGCGCTGCAGAAGAAGTCGTTGCAGAAGGCCACCAGGCGGTCGAGGCCGTTCCGAAGCGGGCCATGACGCTGGGCACCGGCACATCGCTGGTGGTGCTCGCCGCGCTTTTGATCGTGCCCGTCTTCGTCAAGAACTTCATCATCTTCCAGATGACGATGCTGCTGATCTACGGGCTCGCGGTGCTGGCGCTGAACATCCTGACCGGCGGTTCGGGCCAGTTCTCGCTCGGCCAGAGCGCGTTCTACGCGGTCGGCGCCTACACTTCGGCAGTGCTGATGGAGCACGCCAACATCAACTACGCGCTCACCATTCCGGTTTCCGCCGTGGTCTGCTTCGGATTCGGTTACCTTTTCGGCAAACCGGCCCTGCGGCTGTCGGGCGTCTATCTCGCGCTCGCGACCTTCGCGCTCGCCACCGCGATGCCGCAGCTCCTGAAGCTGAACTTCCTCGAGCACTGGACCGGCGGCGTGCAGGGCCTCGTCGTCACCAAGCCCGACGCGCCGTTCGGCCTGCCGATGTCGCAGGACATGTGGCTGTACTATTTCACGCTCCTCGTGACGATCGCGATCTACATCTTCTCGGTGAACCTGCTGCGCTCCCGCTCGGGCCGCGCCTTCATGGCGATCCGCGACAACGAGATCGCGGCCTCCTCGATGGGTGTCAACGTCGCGCTCTACAAGACGCTGGCCTTCGGCGTGTCGGCGGCGATCACCGGCGTCGCCGGCTCGCTCGGCGCCATCGCGGTGCAGTTCGTGGCGCCCGACAGCTACACCATCACGCTCGCGATCTCGCTGTTCCTCGGCATGGTGGTCGGCGGCGTCGGCTGGCTGCCCGGCTCGTTCGTCGGTGCGGCCTTCATCATCTTCGTGCCGAACATGGCGGAGAGCATCTCCAAGGGTCTCTCCGGCGCCGTGTTCGGCGTGCTCCTGTTCCTCGTCATCTACCTCGTGCCGCATGGCGCAAGGCAGATCGCAATCCTGGGCCAGCAACTCGCTGGAAAGCTCAGAAAGAACTGAAATCCATTCATCGTACAAAGGAGACCCGAATTGTCTTTTGGAAGAACACTGCGAGCCGCCGCGCTGGTCACGGCAACGGCGGCCATCACTTTCAACTCCGGCGCGGCATTTGCCCAAAAGAAATACGACACCGGCGCTTCCGATACCGAGATCAAGATCGGCAACATCATGCCGTACAGCGGTCCGGCGTCGGCCTATGGCATCATCGGCAAGACCGAAGAAGCCTATTTCAAGATGATCAACGACAAGGGCGGCATCAACGGCCGCAAGGTCAACTTCGTCACCTATGACGACGCCTATTCGCCGCCGAAAGCAGTCGAGCAGGTCCGCAAGCTGGTCGAGAGCGACGAGGTGCTGGCCGTGTTCAATCCGCTCGGCACGCCCTCGAACACGGCGATCCAGAAATACCTGAACGCCAAGAAGATCCCGCAGCTGTTCGTCGCCACCGGCGCCACCAAGTGGAACGATCCGAAGAACTTCCCCTGGACCATGGGCTGGCAGCCCTCCTACCAGAGCGAAGCGCAGATCTACGCGAAATGGCTGATGAAGGAGAAGCCGAACGCCAAGGTCGCGATCCTCTACCAGAACGACGATTTCGGCAAAGATTACCTCAAGGGCACCAAGGACGGCCTCGGCGCCAAGGCCTCGTCCATGATCGTCATGGAAGAGAGCTATGAGGTGTCCGAGCCCTCGATCGACGGCCACATCGTCAAGATCAAGGCCGCCAATCCCGACGTGCTGCTGATCTACGCGACGCCGAAATTCGCGGCGCAGACCATCAAGAAGACCGCCGAGCTCACCTGGAAGCCGCTGCAGATCCTGACCAACGTCTCGATCTCGGTCGGGAGCGTGATGAAGCCGGCCGGCTTCGAGGCCTCGCAGGAGGTGCTGTCGGCGGCCTATGCCAAGGACTCCACGGATCCGCAGTGGAACAACGACCCCGGCATGAAGAAGTGGAACGAGTTCGTCGACAAGTACATGCCCGGCGCCGACAAGACCGACACCGGCATGGTCTACGGCTATGGCGCGGCTTCGACGCTGGCCAAGGTGCTGGAGATGTGCGGTGACGATCTCACCCGCGCCAACCTGATGAAGCAGGCGGCGAGCCTGAAGGATTTTGCCCCGGACACCCTGCTGCCCGGCGTCAAGATCAACACCAGCGCCACCGACTTCGCCCCGATCTCGCAGCTGCAGATGCAGCGCTTCAAGGGTGAGAAGTGGGAACTGTTCGGCGAGATCATCAGCGGCGACGTCGCCTCCGAGTGACACGCTGACGTCATAGTCCTGGCATCATAGTCCGGACATCGATAGGCCCCCGCGAGCGATCGCGGGGGCTTTTTGTTGACGCCGGGCGTCAATCTTGTTCAATGCTGCCGATCCAGCCCGGGGTAGGAGAACAATGACTGCCGTTCGTTTTCAAGTTGTGGCCGTCTCGGCCGCCCTTGCATTGTGCACCGCGATGACGAGCCCGGTGCTGGCGCAGAAGAAATACGACAGCGGCGCTTCCGATACCGAAATCAAGATCGGCAACATCATGCCCTATAGCGGGCCGGCCTCCGCCTATGCCGCGATCGGCAGGACCGAGGAAGCTTATTTCAACAAGATCAATGCCGAGGGCGGCATCAACGGCCGCAAGATCAAGTTCATCTCCTACGACGACGGCTATTCGCCGCCGAAGACGGTGGAGCAGGCGCGCAAGCTGGTCGAGAGCGACGGGGTGCTGCTGATCTTCGGCTCGCTCGGCACCTCCACCAATGCCGCGATCCGCAAATACATGAACGAGAAGAAGGTGCCGCAATTGTTCGTGGCGAGCGGCGCGTCGAAATGGAACGATCCGAAGCAATATCCCTGGACCATGGGCTGGCAGCCGAGCTACGCGAGCGAGGCGCGGATCTACGCCAAGTACATCATGAAGGAGAAGCCGGACGCGAAAATCGCCCTGCTCTACCAGAACGACGATTTCGGCAAGGACTATCTGAAGGGACTGAAGGAAGGCCTCGGTCCGAAGGCCTCGATGATCGTGCTGGAAGACAGCTACGACACCTCGGAGCCCGCGATCGACGAGCACGTCGTGAAATTGAAGGCCTCGGGCGCCGACGTCTTCATCAGCATCACCACGCCGAAATTCGCCGCACAGGCGATCAAGAAGGCGGCCGAGATCAACTGGCATCCGATGCACATCATCTCCAACGTTTCGGCCTCGGTCGGCGGCGTGCTGGAGCCGGCGGGCCTCGAGGTCTCGCAAGGCATCCTGTCGGCCACCTACACCAAGGACGGCTCGGACCCGCAGTGGAATGCCGACGACGGCATGAAGAAGTTCTACAATTTCCTGGCGCAGTACGCGCCCAAGGCCAACAAGCTCGATGCCGGCGTGGTGTTCGGCTATGCCGCAGCCCAGACCATGGTGAAGGTGCTGCAGATGTGCGGCGACGATCTCACCCGCGAGAACGTCATGAGGCAGGCCGCCAGCATCCGGGATTTCGCGCCCGACACGCTGCTGCCCGACATCAAGATCAACACCGCACCCGACAATTTCGCCCCGATCGAGCAGCTGCAGATGATGCGATTCAAGGGCAAGAAATGGGAGCTGTTCGGCGACGTCATCTCGAGCGAGGTGAACCACTGAGCCTCCTCAACCCGAGATCGATCGAATAGGGCAAGTTCGTAGGGTGGGCAAAGCGAAGCGTGCCCACCATCTCTATCCAACCCCGACAGATCGTGGGCACGGCGCGAAGAGCGCGCCTTTGCCCACCCTACGAAACCGAAGATTGTTTGCTGTATATTCGTCAATCAGAGGGAGCGACGCCTTCTCGCACCCGCACACACGGGCGCACACCCACCCCTTGACTACTAAAGGAGCAGCCCCTGCGACGCCGTCGCGGGGGCTTTCTGTTGAAGGCCCCAGGCAAATCGTATTGAATTACGGCCGCGTCGCCAAAAACAATCAAGTCAAGAAAAGGGATGCACACACACCAAGAAAATTAGGGAGATAGGAATGCCCGCTGTCACCGGCAAACTTGCGGCCGCGTCACTGGCGCTTGCGCTCATTGCGGCCTCGGCCTCCACTGCATCGGCCCAGAAGAAATACGATACCGGCGCGACCGATACCGAGATCAAGGTCGGCAACATCATGCCCTACAGCGGACCGGCCTCCGCCTACGGCATCATCGGGCGGACCGAAGCCGCCTATTTCAAGAAGATCAACGAAGAAGGCGGCATCAACGGCCGCAAGATCAACTTCATCTCCTATGACGACGCCTATTCGCCGCCGAAGACGGTGGAGCAGGCGCGCAAGCTGGTCGAGAGCGACGAGGTGCTGTTCATCTTCAACTCGCTCGGCACGCCGCCGAACTCGGCGATCCAGAAATACATGAACTCGAAGAAGGTGCCGCAGCTGTTCGTCGCCACCGGCGCCACCAAGTGGAACGATCCGCAGAACTTCCCGTGGACGATGGGCTGGCAGCCCAACTACCAGAGCGAGACGCAGATCTATGCGAAGTGGCTGCTCAAGAACAAGCCGGACGCCAAGATCGCCGTGCTCTACCAGAACGACGATTACGGCAAGGACTATCTGAAGGGCCTGAAGGACGGCCTGGGAGCCAAGGCCGCCTCGATGATCGTCATCGAGGAGAGCTACGAGACCTCCGAGCCGACCATCGACAGCCACATCGTCAAGATGAAGTCGACCGGCGCCGACGTCTTCATGAACATCACCACGCCGAAATTCGCGGCACAGGCGATCAAGAAGAACGCAGAGATCGGCTGGAAGCCGCTGCACTTCCTCAACAACGTCTCCGCCAACGTCGGCAGCGTGATGAAGCCCGCCGGCTTCGAGAACGGCCAGGACATCATCTCCGCCGATTATCTCAAGGACGCTGCGGATCCGGCGTGGACGAACGACCCCGGCATGAAGGAGTTCCTGGCGTTCATGAACAAGTACTTCCCCGAGGGCGACAAGCTCGATAAGGGCACCATCGTCGGCTACGGCGTCGCGCAGACCCTCGTCCAGGTCCTCAAGCAGTGCGGCGACAATCTCACGCGCGAGAACGTCATCAAGCAGGCCGCCAACCTGAAGAACTTCCGCACCGAGGTGCTGCTGCCGGGCGTACAGATCAACACCTCCCCGACCGACTTTGCGCCGATCAGCCAGCTCCAGCTCGAGAAGTTCAAGGGCGAAAAATGGGAGCTGTTCGGCGACGTGATCAGCGCCGACGTCGGCGGCTAGAAGACTGAAATACACGACGACGAAAAACCCCCTGCGCTGATCGCGCAGGGGGTTTTTGCTTGCCCGCCGATTATGATCACGCGATTGCACAATCGAATGATGGTAAAGCCCGCTTACGCTTTCGCGGCCAATGCGGTAGGCATGTGACCGACACATTTGCCGCCAGCCTCTTCTGTCCGCCTAAGGCCTTTCGTCATGACCGACCGACGTCCCCTGCTCCGCGCGCTCTACGACGCCGCCGTTGCCGCCGCCCATCCAAATACGATTCTGGCGCCGCACTTGCGCCCCGCGCCCAAAGGACGCGTGATCTGCCTCGCCGCCGGCAAGGGTGCCGGCGCGATGGCCGCGGCGGCGGAACGGCACTATCTCGACACGTTAAAACTTGCGCCGGAGCGGCTGGTCGGCATCGCCACCACGCGCCATGGCTATGGCGTGCCGACGCGCCGCATCCGCGTGGTCGAGGCCGGTCATCCCGTGCCCGACGAGGCCGGCCTGAAGGGCGCGGCCGACACGCTGGCGCTCGCCGGCGAGGCTGGCCCTGACGATCTGCTGCTGGTGCTGCTCACCGGCGGCGGCTCGGCGAACTGGATCGCGCCGGTGGACGGCATCAGCTTTGCGCAGAAGCAGGCGGTCAACAAGGCGCTGCTGCGTTCGGGCGCGCCGATCGGCGAGATGAATGTCGTCCGGAAACACCTGTCGCGGATCAAGGGCGGGCGGCTCGCGCGGGCCGGCAGAAACGCGGCCGAGATCGTCACGCTCGCGATCTCCGACGTGCCGCATGACGACCCCTCCGCGATCGCCTCCGGCCCCACCGTGCCCGATCCGACCACGCTCGCCGACGCGCGCGCGATCGTGGCAAAGTACAGGCTCGACATCGACGATGCCGTGCGCCGCGCGCTCGACGATCCCGCCAATGAAAGCTGCAAGCCCGGCGATGCCGCCTTCGCGCGCGCGTCGTTCGAATTGATCGCGCGGCCCAAGCAATCGCTGGACGCCGCGGTGAAGCTTGCGAAGGAGGCCGGCTACGAGACCATCGATCTCGGCGCCGATCTCGAGGGCGAGGCGCGCGAGGTCGCGGCCAATCACGCGAAGCTCGCGCTTCAGGCCCGCGCGCAAGGCAAGCGCATCGCGATCCTCTCCGGCGGCGAGCTCACGGTGACCGTGCGCGGCAACGGGCGCGGCGGTCCCAACCAGGAATACGCGCTGGCACTCGCCGAGCTGCTCAAGGACACGCCGAACATTTCGGCGCTCGCCGGCGATACCGACGGCGCCGATGGCGGCGCCGGCCACCCGACCGACCCCGCCGGGGCGCTGATCGACGCGGCGACGTTTGCGAAGATGAAGGCGCAAGGGCTGCAGCCGCAGACCTATCTCGACAACAACGACGCGACGACGTTCTTCGAGGCGACGGGGGATCTGCTGCAGCCCGGCCCGACGCTGACGAACGTGAATGATATTCGCGTCATCCTGGTCGATTGAGAGGGCGCCCCACGCTCCGCTGCGTTCCCTCCCCCCTTGCGGGGAGGGAGCGCAGGGTGTCCCGCGGCTAGAGCCCAGCAGTTCAGAGACACGCGATTTCAGCTTCGCCGCCCGACAGCGGAGCCTCAAAACTCGTTCGCGATCTTCGAGAGCATCCCGATCAGGGCTTCGCGGTTGGCCTGGCCGAGCAGATCGTTCAGCCGCGCCTCGTGCTTGGTGGCGACGAGCTTCTTGGCCCGCGCCAGCACCGCCTTGCCCTTGTCGGTCAAGACCAGGATGTGCGAGCGGCGGTCGTTGGTGGAGCGGATCCGCGCGCAAAGGTCGCGGCTCTCGAGATTGTCGAGCATGGCCACGAAGTTCGGCCTGAGGATGCCGAGCGTGGAGGCGATCTCGGTCTGGTTACGGCCGGGGTTCTTCTCGACCAGCAGCAGCACCGAGAACTGCGCCGGCGTCAGCTGGAGCGAGGCCATGCAGCGCAAAAAGTTCTCGAACACCTTGAGCTGTGCCCGCTTCAGGACATAGCCGAGCTGCTCGGAAAGCTCGCCGAGCTGGAGGGCTTCCGTCTGCGGCTCGCCCGCGTCCTTGCGGCCCTTGGCCGCGTCGGCCGGCTTTTCGGAAGACTTTTCAGCGGTTTTGGAAACGGTCATCGCCTCGTGCTCGTAATCCCGCTAAATTCGGGACGGGTCGCTCCCCACCCTTGATGTTATATTTGATAATTGTTATGGACCATATCAAATATCGTCAGCGTATTTCAATGGCTGTGTGGGGACCATCCACCGCAATTGCGGAGGCCGGTCCCCAATCTTGAGGGGGAGCGTCCGGTCTTGAACACCACCATCATGCTGTTCCTGGTGCAGGACGGCATCACCAATGGCGCAATCTACGCGCTGCTCGGCCTGGCGCTGGTGCTGGTGTTCGCCGTCACCCGCGTCATCCTCATTCCCCAGGGCGAATTCGTCACCTATGGCGCGCTGACCTACGCCTCGCTGGCCGCGGGCCAGATGCCGGGCACGGCCAAGCTCGCGCTCGCGCTGGGCATCGGCGCCTTCGCCTTCGACCTGTTCGTGGCGCGCAAGGCGCTGCATGGGCGGCTGGTCGTCCGCAGCTTCATCACCAACATCGTGCTGCCTTCCATCGTGCTGGCGCTGACCATCTACTTCGCCGCGCAGAAGCCGCCGGTGGCGGTCTGCATCGCGCTGTCGCTGGTGATCGTGGCGATGATCGGCCTCTATCTCTACCGCATCGCCTTCCAGCCGCTGGCGCACACCTCCGTGCTGGTGCTGCTGATCGCATCCGTCGGCGTGCACCTCGCACTGCAGGGCCTCGGCCTGCTGTTCTTCGGCGCCGAGGGCCAGCGCGGGCCTGCCGTGCTGTCCGGCGCCTTCACCGCCGGCGCGCTGCGCTTCACCGGCCAGAGCATCACCGTCTACGCCATCACCATCGCCTTCATCGTCGGCCTCTGGCTGTTCTTCGGCCTGACGCTCTACGGCAAGGCGCTGCGCGCAACCGCCGTGAACCGGCTCGGCGCGCGGCTGGCGGGCATCCGCACCACGCTGTCGGGGCAGATCGCCTTCCTGCTCGCCTCGGTCATCGGCGCGCTGTCGGGCATCATGATCGTGCCGATCACGACGCTCTATTATGACTCGGGTTTCCTGATCGGCCTGAAAGGCTTCGTCGCCGCCATCATCGGCGGACTCGTCAGCTATCCCCTCACCGCCGTCGCGGCGCTGGTCGTCGGCATCGTCGAGGCGTTCTCGTCCTTCTATGCCTCCAACTACAAGGAAGTGATCGTCTTCATGCTGCTGATCCCCGTGCTGCTGCTGCGCTCGCTCGCAGCGCCCGCGGTCGAAGAAGAGAAGGACTGAGGCTAAGATGCAGAGCCGGCTTCCCATCCTCGTCTTCGCACTTGTCATGGCGGCGATCCCGTTCGTCCCGGGCATGCCGCCGTTCTGGATCGTGCTGCTCGACAATATCGGCCTTGCGGCCCTGGTCGCGATGGGCCTCGTGCTGCTGACCGGCGTCGGCGGCCTCACCTCATTCGGGCAGGCGGCCTTCGTCGGCTTCGGCGCCTACACGACCGCGGTGCTGTCGACGTCCTACGGACTGTCGCCCTGGCTGACGCTGCCGCTGTCGCTCATCGTCAGCGGATCGCTGGCGGTGCTGCTCGGGCTGATCACTGTCCGCCTCTCCGGCCACTATCTGCCGCTCGGCACGCTCGCCTGGGGGCTCGGGCTGTTCTACCTCTTCAGCAAGCTGGAATTCCTAGGGAGAAACGACGGCATCTCGGCGATCCCGCCGCTGTCGATCGGCACGTTCAAGATGCTCTCGCCCGGCTCGATCTATTACGCGATCTGGGTCGCCGTGATCCTCTCGGCCTGGCTCACAATGAACCTGCTGGACTCCCGCACCGGCCGCGCCATCCGCGCGCTCCGACGCGGCCATGTCGCCGCCGAGGCGTTCGGCGTGCACACGCCGCGGGCCAAGCTATTGGTGTTCATCCACGCCGCAGTGCTGGCCGGCCTTTCGGGGTGGCTCTACGCCCATCTTCAGCGCGCGGTGAACCCGACGCCGTTCGGCGCGCAGGCCGGCATCGAATATCTCTTCATCGCGGTGGTCGGCGGCGCCGGCTACGTCTGGGGCGGCGTGCTGGGCGCGGCGATCGTCGTGGTGCTGAAGGAGGTGCTGCAAAGCTATCTGCCGCTGATCCTGCCCGGCTCCGGCCAGGTCGAGACCATCGTGTTCGGCATCATGCTGGTGGCGCTGCTGCAGCTCGCCCCCGGCGGCCTGTGGCCCTGGCTGATCTCGTTCCTGCCCGAGCGCACCAGCGGCAAGAAGCCGGATACCTCGCTGAAGCTGGAGCAGCGCACCCGCGCGCCCGCCGAGGCCGGCGTCCTGCTCCAGGTCGAAAAGGCGCGAAAACAATTCGGCGGCGTGGTCGCGGTCAACAACGTCTCCTTCGACGTCCAGGCCAAGGAGATCGTCGCGCTGATCGGACCGAACGGCGCCGGCAAGAGCACCACCTTCAACCTGATCACCGGCGTGCTGTCGGCGACCTCGGGCTCGATCTCGGTGCTCGGCAGGAAGGTCGACAAGGCGCCGCCGCAGGAGATCGTCAAGCTCGGCATCAGCAGGACCTTCCAGCACGTCAAGCTGGTCCCCGACATGACCGTGCTGGAGAATGTCGCGATCGGCGCGCATCTGCGCGGCCATTCCGGCCCGATCGCCTCGATGCTGCGGCTCGACCGCGCCGACGAGGCAAAACTGCTTGCGGAAGCCGCGCGCCAGATCGAGCGCGTCGGCCTCGCCGAGCAGATGCACCAGCTCGCCGGCTCGCTCTCGCTGGGCCAGCAGCGCATCGTCGAGATCGCCCGCGCGCTGTGCGTCGATCCGATGCTGCTGCTGCTCGACGAGCCGGCCGCGGGCCTGCGCCACATGGAGAAGCAGCGCCTCGCCGCGCTCTTGCGCGAGCTGCGCGACGGCGGCATGAGCGTGCTCTTGGTCGAGCACGACATGGGCTTTGTGATGAACCTCGCCGACCGCATCGTGGTGCTCGATTTCGGCACCAAGATCGCGGAGGGCACGCCCGCCACGATCAAGACCAATCCCGAAGTGATCAAGGCCTATCTCGGAGTGGCGGCATGAGCGCGCTGTTGTCCGTCACCGACGCCCATGTCGCCTATGGCAAGGTCGAGGCCGTCCGCTCGGTCTCGCTCGAGGTCGGCGCCAATGAGATCGTCACCATCGTCGGCGCCAACGGTGCCGGCAAGACCACGCTGCTCTCGGCGATCATGGGCATTCTGCCGCTGAAAGGGCGCGTCGCCTTCGCCGGGCAGGATCTCGCCCGGCTCGACATCGAGGATCGCGTCGCGATGGGGCTCGGCCTCGTGCCGGAGCACCGCGAATTGTTCGTGACCATGAATGTCGAGGACAATCTCGAGCTCGGGGCCTTCCGCATCGAGCGGAGCCGCGCGAAATCCTCGATCGAGCGGGTCTATACGCTGTTTCCACGGCTCAAGGAGCGCCGCAAGCAGCTCGCCGGTACGCTGTCCGGCGGCGAGCAGCAGATGCTCGCCATGGGCCGCGCGCTGATGGGCGAGCCGAAGCTCCTGATGCTGGACGAGCCGAGCCTTGGCCTTGCCCCGATCATCGTCGCCGACATCTTCCGCATCGTGACCGAGCTCCGCACCAGCGGCGTCTCCGTGCTGCTGGTCGAGCAGAACGCGCAGGCCGCGCTGAAGATCGCGGACCAGGCCTATGTGATGGAGCTCGGCGAGTTCGTGCTCAGCGGCAAGGCCAGCGACATCGCGGCGAACGAGCGGGTGGCTGCGAGCTATCTCGGCTTCCAGCACGAAGGCGCGAGTGTGCTGTGACTCTTACCCTCCCCTGGAGGGGGAGGGTCGTTTCGCATGGAGCGAAGCGAAATGCGAAGCGGGGTGGGGGTGACGGTCTCTCATCGTCGTAAACTGCCCGTGTTGAGAGATCACCCCACCCCGCTCGCGCTTCGCGCGATCGACCCTCCCCCTCCAGGGGGGGTAAACGAGCGGCGCGTTACGATGCTCGCGCCCCCTTCAACGCCGCGATCTCCGCCTCCAGCTCCGCGATGCGCTGATCCCTCGCCGCCAGCGCGGCCGCGACATCCGGCGCATCGAACTTCTGCGGGATGTGCTGCGGGCAGTTGGTGTCCCAGGCCGCGATCTTGAAGAGGATGACCTGCTCCGGCCGCGCGCGGTAACCCTTCGGCATCAGCGACGTCGTCAGCGCCTCGTCGTCCTCGACCACACGTGCCTCGCCCCAGATCTTCACCCTCCGGCGATGGGCATAGTCCATTACGAAGATATAGGCCTTGGGGTTCTCGGACAGGTTTCCCTGCGTGATGTATTGCCGGTTGCCGGCATAGTCGGTGAAGGCGAGCGTCTGCTTGTCCAGCACCTTCAAGAACCCCTTCGGGCCGCCGCGGTGCTGGATGTAGGGCTGCCCATCGGCCGAGGCCGTGGCAAAGTAGAAGCTGTTGGCGTCAGCCAGGAATGCCGCGAGGTTCTCGTCGACCTCGGTGCGCCATCCCCGCTGCTTGGCATGGGCATAACCCTCGCGCGATCCCTTTCGGGTCTGAATCGATTTCACAGCCGGCGAGAAGGCGACGTCGCTGGCATAGGTGTGTACGGCAGTCATCGGAACATCTCCTGAAATTCCGGCGCATTGCTGCGTCTTCGCCCCCAAAATGGACCTTCCTGCGTTTAAAACAATCGACCGCCTTGACACTTGATCATTGCGATATATGCAATAATGGCCATGGACCGCCTCGAAGCCATGCACGTCTTCGTCACCGTCGCCGATCTGCGCGGCTTTGCGCCGGCGGCGCGAAAACTGCGGCTGTCGCCTTCGGCGGTGACGCGGCTGATCGCGGCGCTGGAGGAGCATCTCGGCGCCCGGCTGCTGCAGCGGACCACGCGGCAGGTGACGCTGACCGACGTCGGCACCCGCTATCTGGAGCGCGCGCGGCGCATCCTCGCCGATGTCGAGGAGGCCGACGGCTCGGCGCGGCAGGAGCGCAACCGGCCGAGCGGGCGGCTGGTGGTGTCGGCACCGGTCGGCTTCGGCCGGCTGCATGTCGGGCCGGTCATGACCGCCTATCTCAAGCGCCATCCCGACGTCGCCGCCGAGCTCAGGCTGTCGGACCACTTCGTCAATCTCGTGGAAGACGCCGTCGACGCCGCGGTGCGGATCGGCCACCTCGCCGATTCCTCGCTGGTGGCGCGCCAGGTCGGCGAGATGCGTCGGATCGTGGTGGCCGCGCCCGGCTATTTGAAGCGTCATGGCGAGCCGAAGATGCCGGAGGCGCTCGCCGCGCACCAGACCATCCAGTTCGGCCCGTCGGCCAGCTGGCACTTCGTGCAGGACGGCCGCGACATCGAGGTGACGCCGATCCCGCGCTTCACCAGCAACAGCGCCGACGCCGCCCTGCAATATGCCGAGGCCGGCGGCGGCGTGACGCGGGTGCTGGCCTATCAGGCCGCCGAGGGACTGAAGCGCGGGCGCTTGAAAATCGTGCTGGCGAAATACGAGCAGCCGGCGCTACCGATCCACATCGTCTACCCGACCTCTCGCCTGCTCTCGGCCAAGGTGCGCGCGTTCATCGATCTCGTGGTGGAGACGGCGGAGTGGCGGTTCGGGTGATGGTCTCGTGTCCCGGACGCGCCGCGCAGCGCTGCGTCCGGGGCACGACAGCGCAGTGTGCCGCACCGCCATCTCCACATCGTCATTGCGAGCGCAGCGAAGCAATCCAGAATCTGTCCGCAGTGGCAGTCTGGATTGCTTCGCTGCGCTCGCAATGACGGAGCAAGGGGCGACATCGCGGCCCACCGCACGAGAGTCACCCCTTCTTCGGCACCACCCTGAACGTTCCGCTGGCCCGCGCGATCACGACGTCGTCGGCCTTGATCAGGCACTGTGCGAAGCAGATCGTCTTGCCGGTCTTGATCACGTCGCTCTCGATCGAGGACCACTGGCCGATCTCGGCAGAGCCGACGAAATCGACCGAGAGCGAGACCGTCACGAACGACGTGGTCCAGCCGGTCGCCTGCGCGCAGCTGTAGCCCATGGCGTTGTCGGCGAGCGCGGTGATGAGGCCGCCATGGATCAGGCCACGGCCGTTGGTGTGTGGCTTCGCCAGCCGCAGGCCGATGATGACGGCCTTGTCGGTCTTCTTCGCGTAGAGCGGCTCCCAGGGCTCGGTGAGAGGGCTCTTGCGGAAGAGCGGCTCGAAGCCGTCAGGGATGTCGGTGGACGTCATGGCTGTCTCGCGTGTGTGTGGCTGCCGCCATTGAACGCGATGTGGATGACAGTTTCACCGCCTACAAAGTTTTAAACGGGATTTGCGGGGGTGTTTGAAACAGCCTCCGCTGTCATTGCAAGGAGCTCTTGTGACGGAGCAATCCAGACTGCGTCCGCGTAAACAGTCTGGATTGCTTCGCTTCGCTCGCAATGACGATGTGGAAAGAGCACGAAGTGCCGTAGGTTGGGCAAAGCGAAGCGTGCCCACGAGCTTTCGCGATTATGGGAAGATGGTGGGCACGGCGCTTTGCGCCTTTGCCCACCCTACGGCACCGACGGTGCGGCTCTAAAACGGCAGCCCCACGTAATTCTCCGACAGCGACGTCATCGCGGCCTGGGACTGCGTGACGTAGTCGAGCTCGGCGAGCTGGATGCGGGCGCCGATGGAGCCGGTGTCGGGAAATTTGTGCAGCATCGAGGTCATCCACCAGGAGAAGCGCACGGCTTTCCAGACGCGGGCCAGCGCCTTCGCGGAATAGGCGTCGATGCCGGCGCTGGACTTCTCGTCGTAGAATTCGCGGAGCGCGCTCGACAAATAATGAGCGTCGCTGGCGGCAAGGTTCAGGCCCTTGGCGCCGGTCGGCGGCACGATGTGGGCGGCGTCGCCGCACAGGAACATCTTGCCGAAGCGCATCGGCTCGGCGACGAAGCTGCGCAAGGGAGCGATGCTCTTCTCGATCGACGGTCCGGTGACGAGGCTGTCGGCCGCCTCCTGGTCGAGCCGCCGCTTCAATTCGTCCCAGAAGCGATCATCGCTCCACTGGTCGACATGGTCGTCGAGCGAGCACTGCACATAGTAGCGGCTGCGCCTCATCGAGCGCATGGTGCAGAGCGCAAAGCCGCGGGCGTGATTGGAGTAGATCAGCTCGTGACTGACCGGCGGCGTCTCGGAGAGGATACCGAGCCAGCCGAACGGATAGACCCGCTCGAACTCCTCGATCGCCGAGGCCGGGACGCTGGCGCGGCTGACGCCGTGGAAGCCGTCGCAGCCGGCGATGAAATCGCAATCGAGCGTGTGGGTGACGCCGTCCTTCACATAGGTTACGCGCGGGTGACTGCCGTCGAAATCGTGCGGCTGCACGTCCTTGGCCTCGTAAACGGACACTAGTCCTGCGGCCTTGCGCGCATTCATCAGGTCGAGCGTGACCTCGGTCTGGCCGTAGATCATCACCGTCTTGCCGGTCGCACTCTTCATGTCAATGCGGTGGCGGCGGCCGGAAAAGGCAAGCTCGATGCCTTCATGCACCAGGCCTTCGGCATGCGCCCGCGTGCCGGCGCCGACCTGGTCGAGCAGCGCGACGGTTCCCTCCTCCAGGAGGCCGGCGCGGATGCGGCCGAGCACATAGTCCGGGCTCTGGCGCTCCAGGATGAAATTGTCGATGCCGGATCGATGCAGCAGTTGCCCAAGCAACAATCCGGCCGGCCCGGCCCCGATGATTGCGACTTTTGTCCGCAATACTTGCTCCTCCCGATTCTGTAAGGTGCGGCGCGGCCGCGCTTGTCGCGCCGATCCGCGGACGATAATTATATCATATAATTGTTGGGCAAAAGGGAGAGCGCGTCGCGCTGACTGCGACAAATCCATGCAACATGGCTGACGTAGATGTCGCGTCAGTTCCGGCTTGAACGTGCCGGCCGATTATATAACATGTTAAATAATGAGCCCGGGCCAACGAAGCCCGGCTTTGAAAAGAGGGAGAAACGCGTGATGAGAAAAGCCTGTCTGGCTTTGCTGCTGGCAGCAAGCGTGAGCCCTGCGCTGGCGCAGGACAAGACCTTCGACCTGAAGGTCTCGCACTGGGTGCCGGCGTCGCACCCGCTGCAGAAATCCCTGGAAGACTGGGTGGCCGCAGTGAACAAGGATTCCGGCGGCACCATCACGGGCAAAGTGTTTCCAGCCCAGCAGCTCGGCAAGGCATTCGATCATTACGACATGGCGCGCGACGGCATCGCCGACGTCACCTATGTCAATCCCGGCTACCAGCCCGGCCGCTTCCCGATCATCGGCGCCGGCGAATTGCCGTTCCTGATTTCCGACGCCAAGGGCGGCTCGATGGGGCTCGATGCCTGGTACCGCAAATATGCCGAGAAGGAGATGAAGGACGTCAAATACTGCCTCGCCTTCGTCCACTCGCCCTCCTCCTTCCATTCCAAGACCAAGAAGATCGCGGTGCCCGAGGACGTGAAGGGCCTCAAGATCCGTCCCGCCCACGCCACCATGGCGAACTTCGTGACCTCGCTCGGCGGCACCAATGTGCAGTCTTCCGCGCCGGAAGTGCGCGACATCATCGAGCGCGGCGTCGCGGACGGTGTCACCTTCCCCTGGGGCTCCCTGGTGCTGTTCGGCATCGACAAGGTGACCAAGTACGACATGGAGGCGCCGCTCTACACCACGACCTTCGTGTTCGTGATCAACAAGGACAAATACAACGCGATGTCCGACAAGCAGAAGGCCGCGATCGACAAGAACTGCACGGTCGAGATGGCGGGCGCGGTCGGCGAGCACTGGGGCAAGTTCGAGGATGCCGGCATCGACAAGATCAAGGCGGAATCCGGCCACGAGGTCTACAAGCTGACGCCCGAGCAGATCGCCGCCTGGAAGAAGGCGGCCGAGCCGCTGGTCAAGACCTGGGGTGATGGTGCCAAGAAGGCCGGTGCCGATCCGGATGCGGCGCTTAGCGAGCTGAAGGCGTCGCTGAAGAAGTACAACGCGCTGGCGGAGTAGCGCCCAGCTGCGGCCGCGCGCTCGCTGCACCTCTCCCGCAAGCGGGAGAGGTCGGCGCGAAGCGTCGGGTGAGGGCTCTCTCGTCTGGGGGAGTCTTCGTTGTTGAGACACCCTCTCCCCGGCCCTCCCCCGCAAGCGGGGGGGAGCGTAGCTCCATCGCGGGCGCACCTCGAACTCGTCGGAAGGATTCTTTCTCCATGAAGCGCGCCTGGATGGATCGCTTTATCGACACGATCGAATGGATCGCGGCCGGCTTCGTCGGCATCGTTGCGCTCGACATCTTCCTGTCGGTGCTGTTGCGCAACACGCTGAACTACTCGATCCCCGACTCTTTCGACATCGGCCGCATGCTGCTCGGCATCCTCATCTTCTGGGGCATCGCGGCGACCTCCTACCGCGGCACCCACATCACGGTCGACCTCGTCTGGGGCAATGTCAGCCCGCGCTACCAGCGCTGGATCGACGTGTTCGCGACGCTGGTGCTGCTGTTCGTCGTCACCGTGCAGACCTGGACGCTGTTCGACAAGGTGCGCGGCACCTACAACGACAACGTCCTCACCTTCGACATGCATATGCCGACCTGGCCCTTCTTCGCGGTCGCGTGGATCGGCGATGGCGCGGCCGTGCTGCTGATCGCGATCCGCACTTACCGATTGATCTTCCATCCCGAGGAAATGCACGACCCCAAGCTGAAGGCGACGGAGTAACCATGAGCACCGATGCCGTCGCCGTTATCGGCTTCGTTTCCCTTTTCGTCCTGATGCTGCTGCGCGTGCCCGTCGGCATGGCCATGGGCCTCGTCGGGGTGTCCGGCTTCGCCTATCTCGTCAACGGGACGGCGGCGCTGAAGCTGGTCGGCCAGACCTCGATGCGCACGGTCACCGACTACACCTTCGGCGTCATCCCGATGTTTCTGCTGATGGGCTCCTTCGTCAGTAATTCCGGCATGAGCCGCGAGTTGTTCCGCGCCGCCAACGGCTTCGTCGGACATCTGCGCGGCGGGCTCGGCATCGCTACCGTCGGCGCCTGCGGCGGCTTTGCCGCGATCTGCGGCTCGTCGGTCGCGACCGCCGCGACCTTCTCCGCCGTCGCTTACCCGGAGATGCGCCGCTTCGGCTATCCGCAATCGTTCGCCACCGGCGTAATCGCGGCCGGCGGCACGCTCGGCGCAATGCTGCCGCCCTCCACCGTGCTCGCGGTCTACGGCATCATCACCGAGCAGGACATCGGAAAACTCTTCATTGCCGGCATCATCCCGGGCCTGCTGGCGATGACCATGTACATGATCACGATCTTTCTGATCGGATATTTCCGCCCCGACTTCCTGCCCAAGGGCAAGGTGCTGCCATGGCGCGAGCGCTTTGCGGGCCTGAAGGACATCTGGGCGCCGGTGCTGCTGTTCGTGTTCGTGATCGGCGGCCTCTACGGCCTGCCGTTCCTGCCGCGTTTCACGCCGACCGAGGCCGGTGGCGTCGGCGCCACCGGCGCGTTCATCATCGGCATGGTCACCGGACGGCTCGACCGCGAGAAGGTGCTGGCCTCGCTGCTGCAGGCGACGCGCACCGCAGCGGCCGTGTTCACCGTGCTGATTGGCGCCTTGATCTTCGGCTATTTCCTCACGGTGACGCAGACGCCGCAGAAGGTGACGGAGTTCCTCACCGGTCTCGGCCTCGGGCCCTACGGCGTGCTGGCCCTGATCATGGTGATGTATCTCGTGCTCGGCTGCCTGATGGACGCCATGGCGATGATCATCCTGACCGTGCCGATTATCTTCCCCGTGATCATGCATCTCGGCTTCGACCCGATCTGGTTCGGCGTCATCATCGTCATGACCGTCGAGCTCGGCCTGATCCACCCGCCGGTCGGCATGAACGTCTTCGTCATAAAAAGCGTGGTGAAGGACGTCTCGTTCTCCACCATCTTCAAGGGCGTGATCCCGTTCGTTGCGACGGACCTCGTGCGCCTGGTGATTTTGATTGCGTTCCCGCTGCTGGCGACCTGGCTGCCGACGCGGATGATGGCGCATTAGATGTGCGTGATAGAGCGGCGAGCTGTCTTCCCCTCTCCCCTTGTGGGAGAGGGTGGCTCGCCGCGATAGCGGCGAGACGGGTGAGGGGTCTCGCTCCACACGCAAGCCCGCAGTTGAATGCGCGGAGACAACCCCTCATCCGGCGCTTCGCGCCACCTTCTCCCACAAGGGGAGAAGGGAAGGTGGGGCGTCGCTAGCGCGATAGATTGGAGACAAGCGATGACCACACCGGCGCTCGAAACCAAATATGTCTTCACCATCACCGCAAAGATTGGCGAGGTCATCACCGCCGGCGAAACCGGCATCGGCGTGCGCCGTATCATCCCGATCATCGGCGGCGAGGTGACGGGCGCGATCACCGGAAAAGTGCTGCCGTTCGGCGCCGACTTCCAGACCATCCGTCCCAACGAGCTGATCGACTTAGAGGCCAAGTACGCCTTCGAGACCGACGACGGCGCCGTCGTCTATATCGAGAACAAGGGCATGCGCTTCGGGCCCGTCGAGCTGTTGCAAAAGCTCAAGCGCGGCGAACCGGTCGATCCGAAGCTGATCTATTTCCGCACCGTGCCGAAGTTCGAGACGGGGCACCAGAAGTACCGCTGGCTGATGCAGCACATTTTTGTCGGCTCAGCCGCGCGCCACGCGGACCGCGTGGTGATCGACGTGCATCAGGTGATGTGAGGGGCGGGCGGCCTTTCAACACGCTCAGATGTCGTCCCGGGACCCATACCGCGGATTCCATCGATTGCGGACGGTCGGAATACCGAACGACGTATCTTCGCCAAATTTCTCCCTGGGGGTATGGGTCCCGGCCCCCGTGCGCAATTGCGCACTAGGCCGGGACGACGCCCAATTTGGAGGACGGCTTTTGCCCTCCTGACCAGCCCCCTCCTTGACTCCCTCAAAATTCGTTATACAACATAACTATTCTGACAAGGACGCAAATGACACAGGGAAACGCCGATACCGCTGACGCGGGTACCTCCGGGCTGCTCCGGATCGAGCGGGCGGACCGGGTTCTGACCGTGGGTCTGAACCGGCCGGCCAAGCGCAATGCGCTCAATGACGGCATCATCCTGGAAATCGGCGAGTGTTTTGCCTCCCTGCCCGAGGACATCGGCGCGGTCGTCATCCACGGCATCGGCGACCATTTCTCCAGTGGCCTCGACCTCTCCGAATTGACCGAGCACGACGCCACCGGCGGCCTTCTGCATTCCCAGATGTGGCACCGGGTGTTCGACCGCATCCAGTACAGCCGCGTGCCCGTGATCGCGGCGCTCAGGGGCGCGGTGATCGGCGGCGGGCTGGAGCTTGCCTGCGCGGCGCATATCCGCGTCGCCGAGCCCTCGACCTATTTCGCCCTGCCGGAAGGACAGCGCGGCATCTTCGTCGGCGGCGGCGGCTCGGTGCGGCTGCCGCGGCTGATCGGCGTTGCCAGGATGATGGACATGATGCTGACGGGCCGCGTCTACAGCGCGACCGAAGGCGCCTCCTACGGCTTTGCGCAATATCTGACGGAGGCCGGCAACGGGCTCGGCAAGGCGCTGGAGCTCGCGACCAAGATCGCCTCCAACGCGCCGCTGACGAATTTCGCCGTGCTGCAGGCGCTGCCGATGATCGCGGAAGCCAACCCCCAAACGGGTCTCTTGATGGAATCGCTGATGGCCACCGTCGCGCAGAGCGATAAGGAGGCAAAGCGCAGGATCCGCGAATTCCTCGAGCACAAGACCGCGAAGGTGAAACCCAAATCATGAGCGCGCAGCCGTCCTCTTCCAGCATGGAGCGCGGCGCGAGCAATTCTCCGCTGCGGCCCATTTCGTTCGGCGATCCCGCCGTCAACATCGAGCGGCGCGACGACGGCACGATCTATCTGCGGCCGAAGCAGCCGCTCGGCGACTATCCGGTCCGCATCACCGACCGCCTGCATCATTGGGCGACGACGACGCCGGACCGCGTCTTCATGGCCGAACGCGAAGGCGGCCGCGGCTGGCGCAGGATCACCTATGCCGAGCTGCTCACCGCGAGCCGGCATATTGCATCGAGCCTGATCGCGCGCGGCCTGTCCGCGGAGCGGCCGGTCGTGATCCTCTCCGGCAATTCGATCGACCATGCGCTGCTGGCGTTCGGCGCGTTCTATGCCGGCGTTCCGTTCTGCCCGGTGTCGCCGGCCTATTCGCTGGTGTCGAAGGATTACGGCAAGCTGTCTTACCTGATGAAGCTGCTGACGCCCGGCCTCGTCTTCGCCGAGGACGCCGGCAAGTTCGCGGACGCGCTCGCCGCCAACGTCTCGCTCGGCACCGAGATCGCGGCATCCTACGGCACCGTGCCGGGCCGCGACGTCACCCTGCTCGCAGATCTCATGGCGACACCGATCCGCGGCGATCTCGACGCGGTGCATGGCAGGATCGGCCCCGACACGATCGCAAAGTTCCTGCTGACGTCAGGCTCGACCGGCAATCCCAAGGCCGTCATCAACACCCAGCGCATGATCTGCGCCAACCAGGTGATGCTGCGCGAGACGCTCGCCTTCCTCAAGGACGAGCCGCCCGTCATCATCGACTGGCTGCCGTGGAATCACACCTTTGGCGGCAACCACAATATCGGCCTGACGCTCTACAATGGCGGCTCGATGTATCTGGACGCCGGCAAGCCGGTGCCCGGCGGCATCGAGGAGACCGTGCGCAATCTCCAGGAGATTTCGCCGACGGTCTATTTCAACGTGCCCAAGGGCTATGAATCGCTGCTGCCTTATTTGCGCGACGACCAGGGCCTGCGCGCGAAGTTCTTCGACCGGCTGCATGCGATGTTCTTCTCGGGCGCGGCGCTGTCGCCGTTCGTCTGGAACAGCCTCGACGAACTCGCGGTGAAGGAGAAGGGCTATCGCGTGCCGATGCTGACCGGCCTTGGCGCCACCGAGACGGCGCCGTTCTTCATGTCGGTCAATCCGCGCACCAGCCGCTCCGGCCATGTCGGCCTGCCCGTCTCCGGCAACGACGCCAAGCTGGTGCCGAACAACGGCAAGCTGGAGGTCCGCGCCAAGGGGCCGAACGTGATGCCCGGCTACTGGCGCCAAGCGGACATCACCGCAAAATCCTTCGACGAGGAAGGATTTTACAAGATGGGCGATGCGCTCAAGCCCGCCGATCCCGATGATTTCAACGCCGGCTTCGATTTCGACGGCCGCGTCAGCGAGGACTTCAAGCTCGCCAGCGGCACCTGGGTCAGCGTCGGTCCCCTGCGCGCGCGCCTCACCGCCGCCTGCGCGCCGCTGGTGCGCGACGTCGTCATCGCCGGCATCAACCGTGACGAGGTCTCCGCGCTGGTCGTGCTCGACCTCGACGGCTGCCGCCTGATCAATCCGACGCTGCCGGCGGACGATCTCGTCGTCGCGACGCGCGACCGGCTGGTGCGCGAGGCCTTTCGCGAGCGCCTGACGCGCTTCCTCAGCCAAGCCACGGGATCCTCGACCCGGATCACGCGCGCGATCCTGATGGATACGCCGCTGTCGATCGACAAGGGCGAGGTCACGGACAAGGGCTCGATCAACCAGCGCGCCGTGCTGGAACATCGCACCGCAATGATCGACGAGCTCTATGCTGCCAATCCGTCGGACCGTGTGATATCGGTCGGATAAGAAACCATCGCCAAAGGAGAACGCCATGTTGTTGAAGGATCAGGCAGCCATCGTCACCGGCGGCGCATCAGGACTTGGCGCTGCCACAGCGCGAAAGCTGGCGGCGCAGGGCGCCAGGGTCGCGGTCTGCGATCTCAACGCCAAGCTCGCTGAAACCGTTGCCGCCGAGATCAAGGGCGTCGCCGTGACCTGCGACGTCTCCGACGCCGCTTCCGCTGAAGCTGCGGTCGCGCAGGCCAACAAGGCCCATGGCCCGGCGCGCGTGCTGGTCAATTGCGCCGGCATCGGCGTTGCAAAACGCGTCGTCGGCCGCGACGGTCCGATGGCGCTCGCCGACTTCGACAAGGTGATCAAGGTCAATCTGATCGGCACCTTCAACATGCTGCGCCTTGCCGCGACCGAGATGTCCAAGCTGGAGCCGCAGGCGACCGGCGAGCGTGGCGTCATCATCAACACGGCGTCCGTCGCCGCCTATGACGGCCAGATCGGCCAGTCGGCCTATTCGGCGTCCAAGGGCGGCATCGTCGGCATGACGCTGCCGATCGCGCGCGAGCTCGCGCAGTTCGGCGTCCGCGTGCTGACGATTGCGCCGGGCCTGTTCCTGACGCCGCTGCTTGCGAACCTGCCGCAGGAAGCCCAGGATTCGCTCGCCGCCGCGATCCCCTTCCCGCGCCGGCTCGGCCAGGCCGACGAGTTCGCCGCACTCGCGCTGCACATGGTCGAGAATGCGTATCTGAACGGCGAAGTGGTGCGCCTCGACGGCTCGCTGCGCATGGCGCCCAAGTAACTTCGTAAGCAAGGCGCGACACATGTTCGTGAACCGGCGCGAGGTCCAGATTCAGTGGGGCGATTGCGACCCCGCCAACATCGTCTATTACCCGCGCTATTTCGCGATGTTCGACGATTCGACCTCGACCCTGTTCGAGGTCGCCGGCTTCTCCAAGCAGGACCTGGTCCGCAAATACGGCCTGGTGGGCATCCCCATGGTCGACACGCGGGCCAAGTTCTACATCCCCTCGACCTATGGCGACTGGATCACCATCGAAACCAAGATCGAGAGCATCAAGCGCTCGAGCTTCGAGGTGAAGCACAACGTCTACAAGGGCGAGGCGCTGGCGATCGAGGGGTTCGAGACCCGCGTCCTGGTCGGCCGCGATCCTGCCAACCCCGACAAGCTGAAATCGGCACCGTTTCCGGCGGAAATGATCGCCAAATTCACGGGAAGCTAAATCGCCGCATCACCAAAAGACGGGGCTGAATTCACGTTCGATTTCTGCTTTCAAAGAAAACACGTCAAGGGAGGAATAGATGAAACGCTTTTACCTGACCGCCGCCATTGCCGCGGCGACGCTCGCTCTGCCGGCGCTGCCCGCACTGGCCCAGACCAGCGAAATCACCATCGGCATCACCACCACCACGACGGGCCCGGGTGCAGCCCTCGGCATTCCCGAGCGCAACGCGCTGGAATTCGTGCCGAAGGAGATCGGCGGCGTGCCGCTGAAGGTGATCGTGCTCGACGACGGCGGCGATCCCACCACGGCAACCACCAACGCCCGCCGCTTCGTGACTGAATCCAAGGCCGACATCATCATGGGCTCGGCGCTGACGCCACCGACGATTGCAGTCTCCAACGTCGCCAACGAAGCCGGTATCCCGCACTTTGGCCTGGCCCCCTTCCCGATCACGCCCGAGCGCATGAAGTGGTCGGTGGCGATGCCGCAGCCGATCCCGATCGTCGGCAAGGTGCTGTACGATCACATGAAGTCGAAGGGCATCAAGACCCTCGGCTATATCGGCTATTCCGACTCCTACGGTGACCTCTGGTTCAACGATTTGAAGGCACAGGCCGTGCCGATGGGCATGACCATCGTTGATGAAGAGCGATTCGCCCGTCCGGATACGTCGGTGACCGGCCAGGTGCTCAAGCTCGTCGCCGCCAATCCCGACGCGATCCTGGTCGGCGCCTCCGGCACCGCAGCCGCGCTGCCGCAGACCGAGCTGCGCGAACGCGGCTATCAGGGCCTGATCTACCAGACCCACGGCGCCGCCAGCATGGACTTCATCCGCATCGCCGGTAAGGCCGCAGAAGGCGTGCTGATGGCTTCGGGCCCCGTCATGGACCCCGAGGACCAGCCGGACGAAGCCGCCACCAAGAAGCCGGGCCTCGCGCTCAACACGGCCTATGAAGCCAAGTATGGCCCGAACAGCCGCAGCCAGTTCGCCGGTCATTCCTACGATGCCTTCGAGATCCTCAAGCGCATCATCCCGACCGCGCTGAAGACCGCGAAACCCGGCACGCCGGAATTCCGCGAAGCCATCCGCCAGGCGCTGCTCTCGGAGAAGGAGCTGGCGGCGAGCCAGGGCGTCTACAACTTCACCGAAAAGGACCGCTACGGCCTCGACGAGCGCTCGCGCATCCTGCTCACCGTGAAGAACGGCAAGTACACGCTGGTGAAGTAAGCCGCAGCGAGAGTTTTGGACGACGAGAGCCGGCCCGATGGGCCGGCTCTTTTCGTTTTTTGCTTTGAGAACAGCGAGCACATTGAATTCGGCCAACTGCAGCGCTCTCTCCGTTCCCTCCCCCCTTGCGGGGGAGGGGCAGGGAGAGGGGTGCCACACGGGGACTCTTTCCGTGCGCACCTGCCCTCGATGCATCATCAATAACCGACACCTTTTGCTGGGCTACCCCTCTCCCTAGCCCTCCCCCGCAAGGGGGGAGGGAACGCACCGTCACGGTGGCGCTAGTCGGGTCTCATCCCATCAAGCCGCCTGCCGCAGCGGGGTCCAGGCGAACTCCGGATAGTAATTGTCCATCATGCGGTCGACATACGCCGTGAGGTTCGGAAATCCCTCGGCCCGCTGCCGCAGACTGGACTCGAAGTACGGCGTCAAAATCCCCGCGAGCGCGCCGAAGGCTGTCGCATCGACGCCGCAGGGCTTGTTGCCCATCAGATAGGCCTTGTCGCCGAGCTGCACCGACAGCGCGAACAGCGAGCGGACGGCGAGATCGACGTCGTCATCGGGTGCGTGCCGGCCGAGGCCGGAGAGCAGATAGTTCTCGGCGACGCGGAACTGCGCGTCCTCGCGCAGCTTCTCGCGGTTGTGCTCCGGTGCGCCGTCGAAGAAATGCGCAGGCCCCTTGGCGAAATTGACCGGATCGACCCAGCGCGCGCCGACCAGCGCCCAATAGACGTGATGCTCGATCATCCGCTCGAACGCCCAGGCCTGGGCGCGCTCGGACAGCGACAGGCCGGCGTCGAAATCGAAACCATAACGGCGCTCGATATGGGCGCGGATGAAGGTGGAATCGGCCACCGCCTCGCCGCCATCATCGATGAACGGCAGTTGCCCCTTCGGGGAGGCGGGCGGCATCGCGCGCTCCTTCCGGTAGGGCAGCCCCGCCATCTTGAGCTGCACCTCCGTCTTGGTGACGAAGGGGCTGATTTCCGGCAGGCCGAAGCCGGTGCCAAAGCCGTAAAGCGTGATCATGAAAGCTCTCCTGAACCTGCCGAGTTTGACGGAACCTAGTGACGGGCTGCTGCCACCATGGTGGCAGCAGCCGTGATATCTTCTGCGAAACGGGCCCCCCGCCAGGCGCGGCCCATGACATGACGGACCAGCGCGTCCGCAGCCTGGGTCAGCGAGCGTGCCACCATGCTTGCGAGGGCAAATCGGAGGTCGACGGCCATGAGATCGAACGAAACGAAGCGACCGAACGCCTGGGCGGACCACAGTTGCGCCCGCAACATCGGAACAACCGGGCCGAAATGGGTTGGAACGATCATGGACAAATCCTCTTCAGTCGATGTGTTGTCCCGGTATAGACACCCCCTGCTGCCAACATCCTGTCAGCAGCCGCGCGCCGATTTCTGATCCGTCGTTCGAGAAGAGAATTGTCATGAGACGCGCCGACCGGCTGTTTCAGATCATCCAGGTGCTCCGGCGCACGCGTAAGCCGCTGACGGCGGACGCGATCGCGGCCGAGCTCGAGACCTCCAAGCGCACGATCTATCGCGACATCGCGACCCTGATCGGCCAGCGCGTGCCGATCCGCGGCGAGGCCGGCATGGGCTACATTCTGGAAAAGGGTTTTGACCTGCCGCCTTTGATGCTGACACCCGACGAGATCGAGGCGGCGGTGCTGGGCGCGCAATGGGTTGCGGGCCATGCCGATTCGGCGCTGGCGCGCGCGGCCGAAGACCTGATGGCCAAGATCGCCGACACTGTCCCCGAGCGCCTGCGTCCCTTCGTGCTGGAGCCGGCGAGCCGGGCGCGGCCGAGCTGGAACAGGGAGCCTGATCGCCTCGACATGGTGCGCACGCGCACCCAGATCCACGAGGGCAAGAAGATCATGCTGCGCTATCGCGACGAGCAGGGCCGCGCCAGCGAACGGATGATCTGGCCGATCTCGGTCGGCTATCTCGAAGCCGTGCGCCTGCTCGCGGCCTGGTGCGAGCTGCGCAGCGACTTCCGCAGCTTCCGCACCGACCGCGTGGTGGACGCGACCTATCTCGACGAAAGATATCCGGAGCGGCGCGACGTGCTGCGCGCGAAATGGCGGCAGAGCCTGGTCTGGGGTCCGCCAAAGGACACATGAGCGCTATGGAAGTAATCGATCTTTCGGCCTGCTGCCAGAGTTGCGGCGCCTGCTGCGGTTATTCGCAGAACTGGCCGCGCTTCTCGATCGAGAGCGACGAGGAGCTTGCCGCGATTCCGGAAGCGCTGGTCAACGATCGCCAGTCCGGCATGCGCTGCGAGGGTGACCGCTGCGCGGCGTTGCAGGGAGAGATCGGACAAGCGACCGCCTGCGGCATCTATGCGGTGCGACCGGAGGTGTGCCGCACCTGCATGCCGGGCGACGCCGAATGCGCGATGGCGCGGCGGAAGTTCAAGCTTCCAGCGATCGAACCAATTTAGGCCGGAACGGCTTCGCTGATCTCGTCGTCGATCTCGTCATCGAGCGGTGCGAGCACCGACAATGGCTTGGTCGACAGCGTGATCGGCTTGCGGCCCCCCGACAGCGACGGCGAGGCTTTGGCCGATCTCTCACGCGACAACGCGTAGAGCGTCGAGCCGACACGGCCCCCGTTGTCGATCAGGTCGCGCTCGCTGCAACTCGCTGCGATCGCGACCGCCAGCGAGTGCAGATGGCTGCGGCGGTAGCAGAACAGTGCCAGACGGGCGCGTGCGTCAGGGGAAACACTCTCAACCAGCCTCGGCAGGCCGCTCTCGCTGGCGCGATACATCTCGCCAAGGAGCTCGTCGCGAACCGGGCAGAAATCGCTTTCAAAGGCGTCGCGGCTTGAAAACATTGCAGTTCTCCCTCGTGTCGGGAAGATGCAGCGCAATTCTCTAATGAAAGGTTAACCACGCTGCCCGGTAGTCACCCGGGGTTCCCTTGCGCCCTGGCCGCGAATCGGAGGCGACGGTGGGGCCAGAAGCTCGTGAAGAGGTGCATAGCCCGGATGGAGCGAAGCGAAATCCGGGGCGGGTCTATCCGAAGATGCACCGGTCCGGATTACGCTTCGCTTCATCCGGGCTACGAACACGGCTGCTGCCGTCAGTTCGCCGCCATGAAGATGGAGAGGCCGAAGCCGGTCAGGTGATGGAGCGCCTGGTCGACGCCGATCAGGGTCCAGAACCAGGGATGCGCGAGGTCGACCCCGAAATTGGCGGAGACGAATCCCTTGGCGCGGTCGATCGTGATGTGGATCACGAAGTCGATGAAGGCCACGAACCAGAATTTCGGCGCGACGATCACGATCAGCGGCAACGCGACCGCAAGATGAACCAGGCAATGCACCAGCAGCGGCAGGGCCCAGCCGTGCTTCTGGTCCTTGCCGTGTGCCATCCAGGCGGTCTGGAGGACGAAATCGGCGATGATGTGCTTGAAGGTGAGCAGCAGCATCCAGCCAATGAGCGCTTCGACCGGAACCGCCGATGACATGGATGGAAACGACAAAGCTGACGCCCTCATTGACGTGACAAGAAAGATTGGAGCGTTCAGCGCAACTTCTTCTTGGACCGGTCAAATCGCCGGGACGAGCAATTTATGACATCTCCTGCGGCGGAATGCAGCCGGGGGGAACCGGAAAATCGCAAACTGTGGCTAACTGGTGATAGGATGACCAATCGCCGCGCCCGCGTCGAGTAAGGTTACCTTCGGCTCGAAATTTGCATTCCACTGTCGGCGCGCTATCATCGGCGGCAGAAAATATCGTTCTTTTTTCAGGCGTTTACGAATTACAGGGCGTCCGCAGTGATCACACGAGCGAGCCGCCTGCCACCGAAGAATAAGGCCAAGAGTGCTGCCATGAGTACTGAAGGCCCGAATTCGTCACCGGCCGAACCGCCGCCGCGGCGCCCCAAGGTGATCAAGACCAATCAGCAGCAGGTGTTACTCTACGTCGTGCTGACCCTGCTGTTGTCGCTCGCCACCGTCTGGGGCGGCCGCGCCCTGGTGCACAATTCAGAGACGCTGACCTTTGCCGTCGGCGCCCCCAACAGCGACGAGGCGCTGTTCGCCGCCAAGCTCGCCACGGTGTTGAAGAACAACGCCTCGCGCTTCCGGATCAAGATCGTCAATAGCGGCGACAACGCCAAGGCGCTCGCGCAGTTCGACCGCAGACAGGCCGACCTCGCCGTGCTGCGCACCGACGCCAAGGTGCCGCTGCGGGCGCGCACGCTCGCGATCCTCGAGCACGATCTCGTGCTCCTGCTCGGTCCCGGCAACAAGAAGATCAAATCGCTCGCCGAGCTGAAGAAGAAGAAGGTTGCCGTCCTCGCCGAGAACGAATCCTCGCTCGCCTTCGTCCGCGGCATCCTCGACATTCCCGAGGGACCCGATGCCGCGAAGGTCCAGATGGCGCCGCAGGGCGCAACGCTCGACAAGCTGTTTGCGCCGGCAAACGGCTTCGGGGCGGTGATCGCCATCGTCCACGCTTCGAAGGCCGTGCGGGACAAGTCCTATGAGCAGGTCGCCAAACGCGGCGGCTTCACCCTCAACGCGATCGACGAAGCCAAGGCGCTGGCCCGCAAATTCCCCGGCATTTCCGAGGAGACGCTGACGGCGGGAACGCTGTCGGCCTCGCCTGAAATTCCGGACGACGATCTCGATACGATCGGGCTCGAATGGCTGCTGGTCACGCAATCCCGGATGTCGGTGACCACGGCGGGCGAGCTGGCGCGCACCATCTACGAGAACAAGTCCGCCCTCGGGCTCGACAGCGGCTTCGCCAGCAGGATCGAGCCGGCCTCCGTCGAGAAGGACGCCTTCGTGATGGCGCATCAGGGCGCGGCCGATTACATCAACGACGACACCAAGTCGTTCATGGATAAGTACAGCGACATGATGTATCTGGGCGCCGCCGCGCTCAGCGTCATCGGCTCGATCTTCGCCGCGATCTACGCCAAGGTCACGAGGATCGCGCCGGAGAAGGCCAGCGAGCTCTCCACCGCCATTCTCGACATCGGCGAGCGCATCGAGCACGCCCATTCACTGGACCAGCTCGAATGCCTCCAGGACGAGCTGGAAGGCATCTTGCGCGGCGCCGTCATCGGCCTCAGGGACGGGACGATCAGTACCGACGGGCTCGACACCTTCAAGCTCGGCTACGAATTCGTCCGCGACGAGATCGGCATGCGTCGCGACTATCTCAAGCGCCACGCCGGCGAAGCCGAGAAGGCCGCCCGCGACGCCGCAGCGCCCCCGCTCGACGAGAGCAATGTCGTGGTGGTGAAGACCGCGCAGAGCGCTTGATCAGAGGGGGCGGGGTCCCCCACTCTCGTGTCCCGGCTCTGCAGCGCATCACCATAGCGCGTCGAAGACGCGCGTAAACGCGCTTGTGGTGCTGCGCTGCGTCCGGGGCACGAGGACTCGATCAATGGCCCCCTGGAACCGTCCCCATCCGCAACCGTTGGTTACCCGATACAACCGGAGAAACGCACCATGCGTATACTCCTCATGATCTTCCTCCTGGGAATGCTGGCGGCGGTGGGCTATTTCGCTTATTCCGCGATGGCGGTCGAAGGCGACCCGATCCCGACGGAAGGCTATGTGGCCCTCGCCCTGGGAGCCGGATTCTCCGTCATCGTCGGCATCGGCCTGATGGTCCTGCTGTTCTTCAGCAGCCGCCGCGGCTACGACGAGCCGCCGCATTTCAGGTAACGGCCCGGCCGGCCGCCGCCCCCGCCTTCGCCCCCCGATTCGACGATGCTGCCGCCCGCGCCCGTCGTTGACGGCCTTGGCGTGGGCGGGCACTTTGGCGCCGGGGTCCGAGCCGGGCCCACAAGAACCAAGACGAGCCGCCTTCCCGCATGTCCAAGCCGCTGATCTCCGCTCTGGCCCAGTTTGCGGCCGCCACGGCCGGCCGCAACATGACCAAGGCGGCCTATGTCGCCGTCGGCGTCGGCGTACTCAGCATGGTGCTGCTGACGGACAACCGGGCCAATGAGGCGCGCGGCTGGGTCCACGGCCTGCTCTGGGCCTGTCTCGTCTACTTCGTGTTCGAATGGGTGGTCCGGCTGCGCCACATGGCGCGAACGGGGCGCCTTGCGCTTTACATGTCCTCCTCCGCCGGCATCGTCGACGCGGTTGGGGCGCTGGCCGTGCCGGCCGCGCTGGTTCTCGGCGTCGAGCCGAAGACGGCCTGGCTGCTCAGCGTGCTCTGGGTGCTGAAGGTGGTGCCGGGCATTCCCGGCCTGCGCCAGCTCCGCCGCGTGCTGGTGCTGGAATCGGGGCCGCTGGTCAGCGTGCTCGTGATCTTCCTGATGGTGGTCTTCCTCGCCTCGGTCGCCGAATATTTCCTGGAGCGGGACGTGCAGCCGCAGACGTTCGGCAGCGTGCCGGCGGCGCTGTGGTGGGCCGTCGTAACCCTCACCACGACGGGCTACGGCGACGTCGTGCCGGTCACGCCGCTGGGGCGCATCGTGGCGGCGCTGGTGATGATCTCCGGCCTCGGCGTGTTCGGCCTCTGGACCGGTATTTTGGCGACCGGCTTTGCCGCAGAGACCCGCCGCGACAATTTCCTCAAGACCTGGGAATCCGTCAGCAAGGTGCCGTTCTTCGCAGCGCTCGGACCTGCCGCCATCGCCGACGTCACCCACATGCTGCGGACCATGGAGCTGCCGGCGCGCACCATGATCATCCGCAAGGGCGCGCAGGGCGACTGCATGTATTTCATTGCGGCAGGCGAGGTCGAGGTCGACCTGCCGGGTAAGAAGGTGCAACTCGGCGAGGGCGCCTTCTTCGGCGAGATGGCGCTGCTCGGCAACAACATGCGCGGCGCCAACGTCTCGACCACGAAGGTGTCGCGGCTGCTGGTGCTCGACCTCGTCGACTTCCGCGTGCTGATGGCGCGGCATCCCGATCTCGCCGAGACCATCGATGCGGAAGCCAAGCGCCGCGCGCTCGAAAACAAATAAAAGGAGACAAGAATGTCGGATTCCACCGACGCGGCATCAAGCCCGGTGCTCGAAATCAGGGGCGCACGCGCCACCGTCCGCCTGAACCGGCCCAGACATCTCAACCGGCTGCAGGCCGAGGATCTCGGCGAACTGGTCAGACTGTTCGACGCCGTCGAGGCCGATCCTGCCATCCGCGTGCTGGTGCTGACCGGCACGGGCCGCGCCTTCTCCGCCGGCTACGATCTCAACTCGGTCGCCGAGCGCGCGGTGAGCGCGAGCGAGCAGCAGAGCGCGGGCTCGGCGTTCGAAGTGGTCGTCAACCGTCTCGAGGATCTGGGCGTGCCGACGATCTGCCGGCTCAACGGCGGCGTCTATGGCGGCTCGACCGATCTCGCGCTCGCCTGCGATTTCCGCATCGGCGTCGACACCGCCGAGATGTTCATGCCGGCGGCGCGGCTCGGGCTGCATTATTACCCGAGCGGGATCAAACGCTACGTGACGCGGCTCGGCCTCGATAATGCGAAGAAGCTGTTTTTGACCGCGCAGAAGATCAGCGCCCCGGAGATGCTGCGCATCGGCTATCTCACCGCCATGGTGCCGGAAGAGACGCTCGACGAGGAGGTCGACAAGCTCGCCGCAATCCTCGCCGGTAACGCGCCGCAGGCGATGGCCGGCATGAAGCGCGCGATCAACGAATTCGCCCGCGGCGAGCTCGACGAGCAAGCCGCCGACCAGCGCCACCGCGACAGCATGCGCGGCGACGAAATCAAGGAAGGCATCAAGGCGTTCGCGGAGAAGCGGCCGCCAAAATTCTGATCACGCTCGTTTCGACCGCATTGCGCGCACCTGCGTGAGCTTGGGATCGCGGACGAGCGCCTGATAACGTTTGCTGTCGATGGCGTAGATCGCGATCCGCCCCTCACTGTCGGCATGAACGCCCCAGCCGAAGCGCTTGCCCAGGCTCGACGCCCTCATGCACGCCTGCCCCCGGGAGAAGAACGCTTCACGGGCCGCTTGCTTCTCCGCTTTCGTCGCCTTCGCATCGAGCTCGCGTCCCGGCGCAGATGTCGCGAAGATCACATCGTCGGACGTGTATTTGTAGGGCGCCTTGGCAATCATCCCGTATTGCAGGCACGCGACCGTCGGCTTTCCCGCACGCAGCGGCGGCTGCTCGCCGGTGCGCGCGGGACAGTCTTCAGCAACACGGATGAAGGTGTTTGAGCAGTTGGTCGTGTGCGTCGGCTTCGTCATCTACAACCCTGGTTCGTTCAGCCACCAGCAACCTTAGCATGCTGCGCGGCCATCTCCTCATCGGCCGCAGTGATGCGCTGGAACGCCGGGCGCGAGGTCATGCGCTCGGCATAGCGGACGAAGGCGTCCTTCTTCGGCACGATGCCGAACATCATGGTCCAGCTGAAGGCGACGCCCCACAACACGTCCGCCGCCGTCATGCGCTCGCCGAGCAGATACGGACCCTTCTCCAATTGCGTCTCCAGCGCACCGAGCATGGTGTCGTAATCGGCATAGGGCGATTGCGTGATCGGGGCCGGCTCGCGCTGCATGAACTTGTCGATCAGGGCCGGCTCGAAGGATGCGCCATAATAGGCGATCCAGCGCAGGTACGGACCGCGCAGCGGATCGTCCGGCCCGGGCGTCAGCCCCGCCTGCGGGAAGAGATCGGCGAGAAAGATGGTGATCGCGACCTGCTCGGTCACGAGCTCCCCGCGGTAGTGGATCGCCGGCACCTTGCCTAGCGGGTTGATGGCGAGATAGCCGGGCTTGCGCTGCTCGCCAGCCTTCATGTTGAGGATATGGAGATCGTAGGGCGACCCCAGTTCCTCCAGCAGCACCCGCGTGCCGGTGGCGCGGCTTTGCGGCGAATAATACAACGTGATGCGGTTCGGATCGGTCATGGCTGGTCTCCTCGGATGCCGTCTGGCGAGGCGCATCTTGTAGCGACCCATACCTGACATCCCTTGTCAGGTATGGTTTAAGACATCATGCGCGCGAGCCGGATGCTGTCGATCCTCACCACCCTCCAGGCCAGAGGGCAGGTCACCGCGCCTGAACTCGCGGAAGCCTGCGAGGTGTCGGTTCGCACGATCTATCGTGACATCGACGCGCTCGCGGCCTCTGGCGTTCCTGTCTATGCCGACCGCGGCGCGGAGGGCGGCTATCGCCTGCTCGACGGCTATCGCGTCCGGCTGAACGGCCTGTCGCAGAACGAGGCGGAAGCCCTGTTCCTGGCGGGACTACCGGGCCCGGCGGCGGCGCTGGGACTGGACGCGGCAATGATCGCCGCGCAGAACAAGCTGATGGCGGCGCTGCCCGCGAACTTGCGCGAAGACGCCGGCCGCATGCAGGAGCGCTTTCACCTGGATGCGCCCGGCTGGTTCGGCGAGGCGGAGGAGCCAACACATCTGCGCACCATCGCCGGCGCCGCCCTGCGCGGGACACTGATAAAAATCCGCTACCAAAGCTGGCGCTCGGAGAAGCAGCGCCGTGTCGCCCCGCTCGGCCTCGTGCTGAAGGGCGGCAGCTGGTATCTCGCCGGGCAAGTCGACGGCAGCGTGCGGACCTATCGCGTCGCGCGCGTGCTCGACTGCACCACGCTCGACGACCGCTTCGACCGGCCCGCCGATTTCGATCTCGCCGCCTATTGGCAGGCTGCGACACTTCGCCTCGAAGCGGAGATGCATCCCAATGTCGCGGTCGTCCGGCTGTCGCCATTCGGCGTCAAGCTGCTGGACGCGTTGAGCCAGCCTTACGTCAAGGCGCGCACGGAGATCGAAGAGAGCACTGACGCCGACGGCTGGCGCATCGCGCGGGTGCCGACCGGCAAGACGTCGTGGCACGCCGCAGCCGAATTGCTGCGGCTGGGCCCCGAGGCCGAAGTGCTGGAGCCGGCCGATCTCCGCGAGAAGATGGCCAAGATGACCCGGGCCATGGCCGCGCACTATGGCGCGGCGCGGAAAGCCTGACGGCGGCGCACCTCGCCGCAGCCGACGAAACAATCCTGAAACACGATTCTCAAGAACCGCCGTGAACGCATTCGCGGCTCAACCCGACCGAGATGCAGGGACACAACAACGGCCTCGCGCCACATTGGAGAATGAAGATGTTTCGTAAGCTCGCTCTTGGTCTGATCGCTGCCGGCTCGCTCGGCGTTGCCGCGCTCGCCCCCACCGCCGCCTCGGCCGGCGGTTTCCATCATCATCACTGGGGTCATGGCTGGGGCCCGGGCTATGGCTTCGGCGGCATCTACGTCAACACCGGCGTCAGCAACTGCTACCAGGAGCGCGTCGTCCAGACCCGTCACGGCCTGCGCGTCCGCGTCGTGAATGTCTGCGCCTACGGGATCTACTGATATCTCGCCCTCACGACAAAGCTCCGGTCGCATCGCGGCCGGAGCTTTTGCGTTTGACTAGCTACCCTGCCGCTGCCGGCGAAACCACGCCCAGGTCTCACGCGTCGTTTGGATGTAGCCGCGCCCGCGATAGACGATCTCGCCGTCGACGATCCCGTTCAGCTTCGGCAGGGCGTGAAAGGGAATCGAGGGATAGGCGTGATGCTCGACATGGTAGGGCATATTCCACGCGAACCATTTGACGATGGCACCGGTATAGGTGGTGCGGGTGTTCTGAAAGGCACTGCGGGTACGGTCGCAGCCGGTGTGCTCGGCATAGAGATAGGGCCGCAGGAAGAATTGCCCGATCACCAGCGGCACGATCCAGACCCAGAGCAGCAGCGCCGAGGCGAACCACAGCGAGAGCGCGAGCAGCAGGGCGTAAAGCGCGACATAGGCGCGCGCCTCGGCGACGATGGTGGCGCGCTTGTTTTCGGGAATCCAGGGCACGACGACCTTGCCGGTGACGGCATGGCCGAGCGTCAGCCGCAGACGCCCGGCGACCTGGAGCAGGCCGCTATAGGCGATCGCGAGCTGCGTGTCGGAGGCCGGCTTCACGCCGACGATCAGCTCGGGATCCTTCTCCGGATCCTGGGTGTAGCGGTGATGGTCCCAGTGGAACAGGCAGTAATATTCGTACGGCAATCCGATGATGAAGGCCGAGAGATAGCCGACCGCGAGATTGAGGCTGCGGCTTCTAAACGCGGTCTTGTGCGCGGTCTCGTGCACCGCCATGAACAGGAAGGCAACGACGTAGCCCTGCACCGCCATCAGCGGCAGCGCCCAGAGCACGCCATGGCGTGAGGTCACCATCCAGATCAGAGCGCCGACCAGCGCGATCGCGCCGTAATGTCCAAGACTTTGCGCTGCACCCCTGAGATTGGAGCGCACCGACAGCTCACGCAGCATCGCCGGGCTCAGCGGCTTCAGGCGATGCCCAGGCTCTGAAACGGTCGCGTCGGTCATGATCAGATGCCTGTGCTACTTGGCTAGGAGCGCTGCGATCTCGGCTCTGATGAAGGCCTGGTCGCGCGGGTTGGTGACGGGATTTCCGGCACGATGGCCGTGCAGCGACGGGATTGGATGCAGCACGGCTGACTTTGCATTGACCAGCTTGCCGAGCTCGTCCTCGTTGTCGCGGACGTCGAAATAGCGATCGGTCGCGCCCGGCATCAGCAGCATGTGCGCACCTATCGCGGCGAGCGCGCGATCGAGATCGCCGCCGAAAGCGGCGCAGCGGCTGATGTCGCCGCGCTGCCAGATGCCGATCTGCGCCAGGAGATCGTTGGCATCGCGCCGCGCGAAGGCCCCGTCCCAGGCGCGGACGAGATAGTCCTCCAGCGAGGTGAAGCCGGCCTCGCGCCAGAGCTCGTCGCGATAGAAGCCATGCGACATCGCCCAGCCGGCATAGACGCGCCCCATGGCGCGATAGCCGGCGACGGGCCTTTCGACGAAGCGGCCGTCGCGGAAGGCGGGATCGCCCGTCAGCGCCGCCTTCACGCTTTCCAGGAAGACATAGTTGTAGGGCGCGCAACGCGCGCTGCCGCAGACGACCGCTGCGCGCTCGACCATGTCAGGATGCAGCGCCGCCCAGTGATAGGCCTGCATGCCGCCCATCGACCAGCCATAGACCAGCGCAAGCCTTGTGATGCCGAAGCGCTCGGCCAGAAGGCGATGCTGAATAGCGATCGCGTCGTGATAGGTGACTTGCGGGAATGGCGCGGCCGAATTCGACGGCGAGGACGACAGGCCGTTGCCGAACAGGTTCGGGATGACGACGAAGTAGCGCGAGGGATCGAGCACGCCATCGCGCCCGATCAGCCACTCGGTGTCGACATGCTGCGCGCTAAACGAGGTCGGATAGAGGATGACGTTGTCCCTGGCCGGGCTCAGCGTACCGTAGGTCTTGTAGGCGAGCTGCAGCTTGGGGAAGACAGCGCCGGACTGGAGCGCGACGTCGCCGGCCTCGAAGATCTCGTAGTCGCGCTCAGCCATGATGCGTCCCACCCTCGCTCGCGTGGCCCCACAGCGCGCCGCGGCAGCGGCGATGCATCGATCATGCCGGCCTGCAGACGCGCCATTGCGCCACGCTCAATAACTGTACTGTTAGTACATTTATTCTCGCCCGGCAAGATAAATCCGAAAGGAGCGCTCTCAGGCGATGGCCGCGAGATATCGCGCCACCGATGCCGCGAACGCGGCCTTGGCACCATTGGCGATGTTGCGTCCCCACCAGGCGCCATAGATGCGATCGAAGGCGAGCGGCTCGACGGCAGCAGCGATCCGCCGCACCGCGGCTGCGTTGAGCGGCATGTAGTTCGGGTAGGAGTACATGAAGCTGACGAAGCGGCGGTCCATCGTCACCTGCGCGATGTCTCCGGTGAGCAGCGCGCCCCTGCCCTCCGCGCCGCGTGCCCAATGCAGCATGGTGGCGCCGGCGAAATGGCCGCCGGTGCGCAGCAGCAGCACATCGTCGGAGATACGGTGCCGATCGCCGGTCCAGTGCACGATCGATGGATGCGGACGCGTCACCCATTGGCCATCGTCCGCGTGCAGATAGACCGGCACGCCGCCGAACGCCTCGGTCCAGTCGGCGAGCGCTCCATAATAATGCGGATGCGAGATCGCGATCGCTTTCAGTCCGCCGAGCGCGCGGACATGAGCGATCGCCTCCGGCGTCGCCAGCGGCACGCAGTCCCACATCACGCATCCCTCTGCCAGCGGCACCAGCAGCGCGCGCTGGCCGATGGCAAAACTCGGCTCGAGCCCGAGACCGGTGAGGCCGAGATCGTCGCGCCAGACCACGCGGTGACGTTCCGCCAGCGTCTCGCGCGTCAGGAAGGTCTGCCCCTTCCAGTTCACGAATTGCCGTTCGTCCTCGCAGATCGGACAGGATTCGGGCGGTCGTCCGCTGTCCGAAAATTGCGCGCCGCAGGTTTCGCAAGTCCAGAGGGGCATGGTCAGGATCCGAAAAGAGGCCGGAACGGCGTGACAGGACATCGTCCCGCCGACGCAAGTGGCGAGGAACCAACGTTGTCAGCGTAGGTTACGTTCTGGTCCATGCCGGCGCAATTGGCCGGTCGTCACGATCAGCTTTGCACGAGACCTACTCGACGGCAGGAACATTTCAGCGTCTCGATGACATCGCGCCCCTCAACAACCCGCACCTGGCCGCTGTTTGCAGTCAATTTCTTCATGGCCGACATGCAGTCCGGCATCGGCCCCTTCGTTGGCGTGTTCCTGCAGGAGCGCGGCTGGGCGAGCGGGCTGATCGGCACCGCAATGACGATCGGCAACATCGCCGGCATGCTGATCACAACGCCGATCGGCGGCTTCATCGATGCAAGCCGCAACAAGCGCATGTGGGTCGTCATCCCCGGCATCTGCGTGGTCGCCGCATCCGCGATCATCCTCGTCTCGCAAAATTTCTGGGCCGTCACCGTCTCCCAAATCGCCCAATCGCTCGCGAGCGCCGCGATCGTGCCCGCGGTCACCGGAATCACGCTCGGCATTGCCAGGCAGAAAGGCTTCAACGCGCTGAACGGCCGCAACCAGGCCTTCAACCACGCCGGCAACATGGTCGGCGCGGCATTGTCGGGCTATCTCGGCTACAAGTTCGGCTATGTCGCCGTGTTCGTGCTGGCGGCGGTGTTCGGCGCCATCGCGATCGCCTGCGTGATGATGATCCCGGCGAGATCGATCGACGATCGCGCCGCACGCGGCAGCAGGGAGGACGACAGCAAGGCTCCGCCGGACGGCATGTCCGTCCTCCTCAAGCACAAGCCGCTTCTGGTGCTGGCACTGGCGCTCGCCCTGTTCCATCTCGGCAATGCCGCGATCGTGCCGCTCTATGGACTTGCGGCCGTGGCCGAGGGACAGGCCAACGGACCGAGCTTCGTCGCGACCACCGTCGTGATCGCGCAAGGCGTGATGATCGTGACCTCGCTCATCGCGATGCATGTCGCGGGCAAGCGCAACTACTGGCCGGTGATCCTCATCTCCTTCATGTTCTTGCCCGTCCGCGGTGTGCTCGCCTTCTTCGTCACGGGCTGGTGGGGCGTCGTGCCGATGCAGGTGCTCGACGGCATCGGCACCGGACTGCAAACGGTCGCCGTCCCCGGCATGATCGCACGTTCGCTCAACGGCACAGGCCGCATCAATCTCGGCCAGGGTGCCGTGATCACGGTGCAGGGTGTCGGTGCCAGCCTCAGTCCCGCGCTCGGCGGCTGGATCGCGCAATGGATCGGCTACGGCCCGACCTTCCTGCTGCTCGGCGGCTTTGGCCTTGCGTCGATCGCGATGTGGCTGGCCTTCAGAGCAGCGGTGAAGAAGTATTGAGACCAATCGTCGCGGGAATTCCTGGCACAATTCACGCGACAATCCGGGCTACCAGCAGACTGCGGCACCTGGTCACGGTCTCAACGCGCCGTTGCGAGTGGCTTATCACGCAATCCAGCGCTTTTCTCGTTGCAGCGCACTGGCCCGACGGCGAGGATACTGGCTGCAGCAAATCGCTCAGCGAACGATCCCCACTCGACCAATGACCCAGCCGCAACTCTCATTCGATGGCGACCCCAACGGTCCGGCCTATGAAAGATGGCGCGAGCAGTTTTGCCGTCAGGTAGCGAACGTCGATTTCGTGCCGGTCGGCGAAGGGCGCGTCCACCGGACCATTGCGCCGGCCATCCTTCCCCGTCTCAGACTCTCGGCGTCGTTCGGCACGCCGATGTCTTTCGTGTCGTTGGGAACGAACGATGAATTGGTGATTACGATGTCGCCCAATTCGGCGCTGAGCGGGACCATGGGAAAACGGCCCCTGGAGATTGCCGCAGGCGACGTCACGATCGGCGATCCCTCCATCAGGGGCGCGCACATTACTCAGACAGGGTTTGGTAATTTCCAGACCGCGCTGCTGCCGCGCAAGGCCCTGTTGCGCGCGTGCCCGAATGCCGAGGATATGATTGCGCGGTCGATCTCCGGCGCCAATCCGATCACGTCGATGTTCCTGCGATATTACGACCTTGCGCATGCGCATGCGGACAAGCTCGCCCCCGCGGAGCTCGACGCGGTCTCGCAGCACCTGTTCGACCTCTCCGTGCTGATGATCGGAGCGCGCGGTGATGTCGCCGACGAGGCGCGACTGCGCGGCCTTGCGGCAGCGCGTTTCGAAGCCATCAAGGCCGACATTCTGGCGCAGCTTGACAGCGCCGCACTGTCGCTGTCCGATCTTGCGGCCACGCACCGCATCAGCCCGCGCACGATCCAGTTGCTGTTCGAGAAGGCCGGCATCACCTATAGCGGCTTCTTGCTCGAGCAACGTCTGCTGCGCGCCGAGCGGCTGCTTCGGAACCCGGGCATGCGTTCGCGCAAGATCATCGAGATCGCGCACCTCGCGGGATTTCACGACGTCTCCTACTTCCATCGCGCGTTTCGCCGCCGCTTCGGAGCGACGCCCGACGATGTCAGGAAGCTGGCCGGCGAGGCCGATTAGGCGGGCTCGCCGCGAACGCGCCGGAACGGCGCCTGCTACGTCCCAAAGCTCTTCTGGACCGCCGTGTCGAGCGTCTCACCGCCGACGAAGCGCTGACGCAACTCGCGCTTGAGCAGCTTGCCGCTCGGATTCTTCGGCAGGGCATCCACGAAGATCACGCGCTTGGGCACCTTGAAATGGGCCATATGGCCGGCGCAGTGCTTGATGACGGTGTCTTCGTCGAGCGTCTCTCCGCTCTTGACCACGACGATGGCGGTGACCGCCTCGATCCAGCGCGGATCGGGCAGGCCGACCACGGCGACCTCGGAAACCCCTGGAATGCGGTAGACCATCTCCTCGACCTCACGGCTCGCGACATTCTCGCCACCGGTCTTGATCATGTCCTTGACGCGATCGACCACGGTGATGTGGCCCTCGTCATCGACGGTGGCGAGATCGCCGGAGTGAAACCAGCCGCCGCTGAACGCCGCCGCGGTCTTGACGGGGTCGTTGTAATAGCCGGAGAGCAGATGCGGTGAGCGATGCACGATCTCGCCGACTTCGCCGACCTTGACGTCCTCCATCGAAGTATTGACCACGCGCGTCTCGACATTCAGCACCGGCTTGCCGGCCGAACCGGCCTTGCGCAGCTGGTCCTCGGGCCGCAGCACGGTCGCGAGCGGCGCGATCTCGGTCTGGCCGTAGAAATTCCAGAATTTTACGGCGGGCAGCCGGCGTTGCAGCTCGAGCAGGACTTCCACCGGCATGATCGAGGCGCCGTAATAGCCCTTCTGCAACGTCGACAGGTCGGTCTTGTCGAAGTTGGGCGAGCGCAGCATCGCGATCCAGATCGTCGGCGGCGCGAAGAAGGACGTGATCTTGTGCGCCTGGATCAGCGCCAGGATGTTGTCGGCCGTCGGCTTGCCCGTGATCACGCCGGAGGCGCCGAGATAGATTTGCGGCCCGAGGAAGACGTCGAGCTGAGCGCAGTGATAGAGCGGCAGCGCATGCAGGAATTTGTCCTCGACACTCATGCCGCCGTCGATGACGCAGCTGACATACTGCCACATCACGGCTTCATGGGTCAGCATCGCGCCCTTGGGCAGGGACTCCGTGCCGCTGGTGTAGACGATCTGCGCGAGATCGCGGCTATCCACCGACGCTTCCAGGAACGAGCCGTCAGCATCAAGAAGATCCTCGAAGGTGGTGAGGCCGGCCGGAGCGGCGGCGGGATCCTCGCCCGGCAGCCAGATCATCTTTTCGACGGCGCAATCCTTCGCGCTTGCGGCCTTCGCCGGCTCGACGAAATCGGGCCCGGTCGCAAGCAGCTTGGCGCCGGAACTTTTCAGGATGAAATTGATCTCGTCCGGATTGAGCATGAAGTTGATCGGCACCAGCACCGCGCCGATCCGCGCCACCGCGAAGCGCAGCGCGGCAAAGGCGTGCGAGTTGCGCGAAAGCACGGCGAGGCGGTCCCCCTTCTTGACGCCGAGTCCAAGCAGGCCGCGGCCGAGCCGGTTGCAGATCGCATCCATCTCGGCAAAGGTCCAGCTGACATTGCCGCAGCTCACCGCGAGCTTGTTCGGCTCGCGGCCCGCGGAGCGGCGCAAGAGATCGCCGATGGAATGCTCGCGCGCTTTCGAGATGGTGGCTGCGGTGTCGCCGGTCATGTGTTCCTCCCTGTGAGGTCTTTGTTTGCAGGATTTGTTTCTTGAAAACTTGCGTTATCTACGCCGGGCCGCCTGCGCGTGCTCCATGTACATGTGCTCGACCGACCGATCGAGCGAGGCGATCTTCTCGAAACCGCGTCGCCAGTCCTGCAAGTGCCGGCGGGTCCACAGCACCCCGGCTTCGCGGTCACGCCGGCGGATCGCATCGATCAGATGGCGATGCGCCGCGACGAGGCGCGGGCCGCCTTCGGCGACGCCGGTCACGATCATCTCGGTGGTCGGATAGAACAGCTGCGCCGCCGGTTCGCGCGCGAGCTGAAGCACGCGGTTCTGCGAGGCTTTTGCGACCAGCACGTGGAATTCGGCGTCGCATTCAGCGAGTGCTGCGGGATTACCAACGACGGCCTCGCTGCGCGCGAGATTGTCGGCGAGCTCGGCGACGTTCTCCTCGCTCGCGCGCTCGACCGCGCCCTCGATGCTCGCGACCTCCAGCGTCATCGAGGCCTCGTAGAGCTCGCGGAAGGTCACTTCGTGCAGAACCAAAGCGCGGCTGAGGCGGCTCGCGAGCTTGCTATAGCGCGGCAGGCAGGCGTGCAGGCGGCGCGATGAATCGCGGCGGATCAGCCCGCCCTCCTCCAGCACGCGGATGCCTTCGCGAATGGTCGAACGGTTGACGCCGAACTGGCGGACCAGATCGTGCTCGGTGCCGATGGGATCACCGGGCTTGATGCGACCATTGACGATCTCGCGCTCGATGGCGTCGGCGACCTTCTGATAGGCCGGCGCGACATCGATCGGGCGGAACAGCGGCGCGACGGGCACGATAGCTCCTAATGGCGTTTGTCGGACAAACTATAGGTTCGGTCCGAAGCTGCGTCAAACCGCATCATTTATGCCGCAGATGCAGCAAATTGACTCCTGCGGAACCTCACTCTAACTTTGTCGGACAAAGGGACAGAATAGTCCCGCATAAGAGGAAACGTATCCATGAGACCTATCGCAGCCCTCGTGTCTGCGGCCGGCCTGCTGTCGGCCGCCCTGACCATCCCAGCCTCGGCCCAGCAGACTCCGCTCAAGATCGGCGTGCTCTCCGACTTCTCGTCGGTCTATTCCGACATCGGCGGCCAGGGGAACGTCGAGGCCACCAGGATGGCCATCGACGATTTTGGCGGCCGGATGTTTGGCGAGCCGATCAGCATGGTCTCGGCCGACGTGCTCAACAAGCCCGACGTCGCCTCGACCATCGCCCGCAAATGGTGGGAGACCGAGGGCGTCGATATGATCATCGACCTGCCGACCTCGGCCACCGCGCTCGCGGTGATGGAGCTGTCGAAGCAGTACGAGAAGATCATGATCGTGACGGATGCGGCAAGCTCCGACATCACCGGCAAATCCTGCTCGCCCTATACGGCGCACTGGACCTACGACACCTATGCCAACGCCCACACCGTCGGCAGCGCCATCGTCAAGAACGGCGGCGACACCTGGTTCTTTCTCACCGCCGACTACGTGTTCGGCCATTCGGTCGAGCGCGACACCGGCGACGTCGTGAAGGCCGCCGGCGGCAAGGTGGTCGGCAGCGTCAAGCATCCGCTCAATACCGCGGACTTCTCGTCGTTCCTGCTGCAGGCGCAGGCCTCCAAGGCCAAGATCATCGGGCTCGCCAATGGAGGCGGCGACACCATCAACGCGATCAAGCAGGCCGGCGAGTTCGGCATCGTCGCCGGCGGCCAGAACCTTGCTGCGATCGTGATGTTCATCTCCGACGTGCACAGCCTGGGGCTGAAGCTCGCGCAGGGGCTGATCATCACCGAGGCCTATTACTGGGACCTCAACGACAAGACCCGCGCCTTCGGCAAGCGTTTCCTGGAGCGCGTCAAGCGCATGCCGACCATGAACCAGGCCGCGACCTACAGCGCGACGCTGCATTACCTCAAGGCCGTGCAGGCCGCCGGCACCAAGGACACCAAGACGGTGATGGCCAAGATGCGCGAGCTGCCGGTGAAGGATGCCTTCACCGACAACGGCAGCTTGCGCGAGGACGGCCGCATGGTGCACAGCATGTATCTGTTCCAGGTGAAGAAGCCCGAGGAATCGAAGGGACCGTGGGATTACTACAAATTGCTTGCCGAGGTCCCCGCCGATCAGGCGTTCCGGCCGCTGAAGGATGGCGGCTGCCCGCTGGTGAAGTGAGATAAGCGGGCGGGCAACCTTCGGCTTCGTGCGATCGCTCCGGGACGAACCTCAGAGCTTGTGCCCCTTCTGGCGCAGCGCCTCGATGAGGCGCTGCTTCAATTCATCGGCGGCCTTCTGGCTGACGTCCTGGCTGATCTGTGCGCTCGCCTGCGCCAGCGCGTCCGACTTCTCCAGGAGCTTTCGGCCGGCGGGCTCGGCGTAGAAGCTGTCGATCTGGCGCAGCTCATCCACCGTGAAACTTTGGGCATAGAGCGCCGCGATCTGCTCGGTCATGGACGCAACGAACGGAGCATAGATTTCGGAGCCGGGCGCCGTGACCGCATCGTAGTCGCGCTCGATCTCCGGCCTGTCCTGGGAGACCACGGGCCGCAGCTTGAGCAGGAGCTGCGGCAGCAACGCGCGGTACTGGTCGGGGATCTTCAAGGTGACGACGAGCTTGCGCGCCGCGCTCATCGCGTCCGGCGACGGCGCCTGTGCCGCTGCGTCGCAGACGAGAAACAGGAGAGTGCCGGCGATCGTCAACAAACGTCTGGACATTGAGCTCTCCGTTGGACCTCTCCGTGAAAAGCGGGCGGCGCGATGCTTCAGCGGCTCGCAGGGGCGACGGTGGCGGTTGCGCTGCTCTCGGCCGCCATCTCCGGCTCCTCGACCTCCGTCACCTTCACGAACAGGTTCGGCACGCGCTCGGCGCGACCGAGCAGCCACGCGGCGCCGACCATGATGACGATGCCGACGATGGAGACAGCGAGCTGCTCCCAGACTCCCTTGTTGTACTGCGTCAGGATCCAGTGCGCCGAGAACGAGAGGAACACACCGAGGCAGAAGATCGGCAGTGAATGCTGGCCGCAGAGGATCACGGGACGCAGCCAGATGGCATGCAGCGCCCGCCATTTGCGCGAGATGAAATGGGTCACCCAGATCGCCAGCGCCAGGAAGTGCGTGAAGCGCAGCATGTCGAGGTCGGTCTTGTCGATCGGGTAGATCGCCTTGATCATCCATTTCGGGATCAGGGCCTCGAGCGCGTGGATGTGCCAGGTCATCACGATCAGCAGCGCGAACACCAGCCACGCCGCCGCGAGCGCCATCGCCGCCCTCGACCAGACCCATTTCGCGATCGTCTCGATCTGGCCGATGCCGCACCAGGCCGCGAACACGAACATCAGCTGCCAGCAGAACGGGTTGAAGTACCAGTGGCTGCCAGGCGGATAGGACGCCACGTTCCAGTCGAACCAGCGCGACAGAATGTAGAGCACCACGGAGGCCGCGAGCGTCAGGTTGGGCCGCCGCACCAGGCACCACACGATGAAGGGCGAGGCGAATACCAGCGTGATGTAGAGCGGCAGCACGTCGAGATTGACCGGCTTGTACTTCAGGACGATCGCCTGCCCGATCAGCTCGTCCGGATGCGACAGGAAATTGAACACGTTGAACTCGTGCTCGTACATCGGATTGTCGAAGCGGCGCGCGGTGCGGGCGATCTGCGCGGTGAACAGCAGGAACAGCATTATGTGCGCGACGTACATCTCGAGCGCGCGGCGCCACAGCCGCTTCAGCGCTGCGAGAAACCAGCCGCCCGCGACGATCGGCCCGTAGATCCAGCCGACGAGGTAGCCGGAGATGAAGACGAAGAACTCGGCGGCATCGCTGAAGCCGTAATTGCGCAGCGTCAGCCAGGCCACGACGTCGTGCGGGATGTGGTCGAGGAAGATCATCCACAGCCCGATGCCGCGGAAGAGATCGAGCCGCAGGTCGCGCTCGATCGGCGCAAGGAGTGCTGACTGGTCCCGTGTGATCATGGCCCCCGCCTCTTCGGGTGGGCGTCGCGCCATGGCGGCGCCGGCAAAATGGAATGCTAAAAAATGCGATTCAAAAGGTCACCTGACCCAATGGCCAGCTGCCCGCCCACGGTAGCCGACCTCTGTGCCTGCGCAAGGGACTTTGTGCGTCGTGGCGGCGCCAGCCACCGCCGGGCCGCGCGGAAGCGGCGGCAGACAGAAAAAAGTGCGAAAACAACCCCATGCACAGTAGATTCGCAAGAATAAGCCATTGATATCATTATGAAATAAAAACACCCCTCCGAGCGAGAGAAACGGCGTGGCGGTACGATCGCACGCCAAACCGTTGAGCGCCAAAGGTCAGGTCAGCTCGTCGCCGCGGGCGAGCATCTCGTTCAGCATTGCCTCGGCCTTGTGCCTCAGCGGCAGCGCGCCGCTATCGGAGGCGATCGCGATCGCCATGCGAAGTGCGGCCAGGATCGCGGCCTTGTTCGCCTCGCCCGAGGGCGGCGTCACCACGGCCTCGCCGAACAGCGCTTCGGCCTCGAGGCCGGAAAAGCCCTGCTGGCGGGCGGTGTTGCGGGCCTCGCGCAGCATGTTCTGGGCGGCCTTGATATCGCCGAGACGGTGGGTCGCGAGCGCAAGATAGATCGAGCTGCGCAGCACCGCCGAGGTATAGCCGACCGCCTTCGCCTCCTCGCGCGCCTCGGTCAGCATGCCGCGCGCCCGGTCGAACAGCCCCTGCTCGAGATAGGCGATGCCGAGATGGCAGGCCAGCACCGGCACGAACAGCCGGATGCCGTGCTTCTGCGCCAGGACGAAGCCGTCTTCGAGGATGGCGGCGGCCGCCGCCGGATCGTTCCGCCCGAGCTTCAGCCAGCCGCCGCTATAGGCGGCACCGACCCGGTCATAGGGGCGACCCGTCTCCTCCGCGATAGCAGCGGCCTCACGCTGGAGCTGCTCGGCAGTATCGAGCTCGCCCATGACGGTGTTGGCAATGCTGTTCATCATGCAGCAGAGCAGGAGCAAGGATCGCGGCGTCGTACCGATCGGGGCGCTCGCTGCCGAACCCGCGAGATGGGCGCGGGCCGTGGCCAGCATCGTCTCGGCATCGTGGTAGCGGCCGGCCAGAAAATACGCTTGCCCGAGACCATATTGCGCGAGATTCCGCCAGGCGGGATTGACCGAGCTTTCCGCCAGATGCACGACGTCTTCGCCGATCGCGACAGCTTCAACCGGCGTTCCATAGAAATTCTGCGCACCCGCCCTCATCGTCATGGCCGCGACCTTGCGTCCAATGTCATTGATCGCGTCGGCCCGTCGCTCGGCCTCGCCTCCCAGATCCAGAGCTTCGGCGACGCGCCCCGATCCGGCAAAGGCCAGCCGGGCCTCCATCCGGAGGTCAATGGCGTCCGCCTCTCGCGCGGGCGTCATTGGGGTCTTGTCGAGAGACCCCATCGCGATCTCGAAATAGTCGACCGCGTCGGCATAGGCCGAGCGCAGCAGGCATTTTCGGGCCGCGCTCCTGCCATGGTCGAATGCCTTCTGCCAATCCTTGGCCCTCGTTGCATGATAGCAGAGCGTGTCCGGCCCGTCGGCCCGTGCCTCATCGCTCTCGAGGGCTGCCAGTATGCCGGCATGGATGCTTTCGCGGACCTTTTCCACCATCGAATCGTAGGTCACTTGCCTGACCATCTCGTGCCGGAATTCGAGCGAGTCCTCCAGCTCGCTATCGATCCTGACGAGCAGTTCGGCCCGGTCGAGCGCGGTGAGGCAATCCTGCAGGACGTCCTCCGGCAAGCCCGCGACTTTCCGCAGCATGGCCTGGTTTGCCCGCGATCCGAGTGCTGCGGCGATCTGGAGCAGCGAGCGCTCCTGTCGTGACACGCGATCGAGCCGCGCGGCGATCACGCCCTGGATGCTGCTGGGGATGCCGAGTTCGTCGACAGGACGCGCCAGGGACAGGTCGCCCCACTGGCCGAGAAGCATGCCGCTGTCCTTCAGGCTGCGGCAGACTTCCTCGATGAACAGCGGAACGTTGGCCGTATGAGAGATGATCCGGTTCTTCAGCTCTGCGTTCGTCGTGGCCGGGCCGAGCATCTCCGTCAGCATGGCCAGCCCCGAATCGTCGTCGAGAGGCCGCATCGCCACGATTTCCGCGTGACAGCGCGCGATCCACACTGGCATTCCATTGGGCCGCGTCGTCAGCAGCACAAGCAAATCGGGGCATTGCAGCGCGGACAGGGTGGCCACGACCGTATCGCTGGCCCGGTCGATCCAGTGCACATCCTCGATCAGAAGAATCGTGCGCTGGCGACGGGCGACGCTCTCGACGATCGCGCAGCTTGCATCCGAAATCGCGCGGCCGCGCGCGTGAGGCTCCAGTTCGTCCCAGTGCGGATCGGAAATCGGCAGGTCCAGCACCGCGTCGACGGCTCGCTGCTGCACCGCCGGCAGTGCGTCCCTGGGATCGTCAACCCTGCTCTGATCAAGGATCGACAGCAGCAGGCGCTTGAGGGTGCTGTACGGCGCGCCCTGGAGATTCGGGCTGCACTCGGCATCGAGCAGCCGCCAGCCGCCGGCCCGGAGGTCCTGCGCGAACTCATGCGCAAGGCGTGACTTCCCGATGCCGGCGTCACCCATCAGCAGGACCGTCTGCCGGCCCGTGGCGACCCGTTCAGTAGCGCGCCACAGCAGGGCCCGCTCCGTCGTGCGGTCGACGAATCGAGAAACGCTGCGCGCGCGTCGGACCCGCCAGCTCGAAAGATCGCTTGCGCCCATGACGCGGTACACGGGCAGAGGTTCGCCGAAGCCACGGAGTGCCTTCCGACCCAGAAACTCAAAGCGGACATGGCCGTCCGCAAGCTCCTGGCAGGCTTCGGAGACGTAGATCTGGTTCGCTTCGGCCGCCGTCTCGAGCCGCGCGGCTAGATGCTGGGCGGCTCCACCGATCTCGTAGACCTTGGAAAACTCGTTGGCGACCATGTAGGCCACCACATGGCCGGAGTGCAGGCCGACCCGGACCTGAAGTCCGGGATCGCCCAAGCTACTGACACGCCGGACAAGCTCGATCGCCGCGTGGCAGGCCAGGGGCGCATGGTTGTCGTCGGCGATCGGGGCGCCGAATACTGCGGCCACCCCGTCGCCCAGCTCCTTGCTGACGATGCCGCCGAACTGACGCACCGCGCCTCTCATCGCCGCAAGAGCTGGTTCGAGGCGCGACACCGCCTCCTCCGGCTCCAGTTCGGCAACAAGACCTGTGGAATCGACGACGTCGGCACGAAGGATCGTCACGAACCGTCGTTCGCTGTCTGGATCGACGCGTTGACGGACCGCCGCCCCGCATTTGGAGCACCAGCTATCGCCTGGACTAATTGCCGACTGACATGCGAAGCAATGCATTCCAGCGCCTTAAACGAACTGCCTCGGCAGTCCTGCTCCAACGCCCGCGAGGCGTTTGGCGTACATTACCCATAGAGGAATGCATGGCAATTGGGCTTGCGGGATACGCGATGTTACCGGATGGTGGCTTGCTGGACGAAGTGCAGTCCTGGGTGGTACCGTGACTGCACACAACAAATTGTGTGATCGGGTTGCGGCGCGCTGCGTATTTCGGGCAGCCAGCGACAGGTTTTGACAAACAGACATATCGGGGAAAGAGGCGATGGCCGGACTGGTATATAGCGGCAAAGCATTTCGAGACTTGATGAACGCCAATTACTATCCCTTGGCGAACATGAAAAAGAGCGTCGCCAAGCTCAAGGCATCGGAGGACATCGACCTGCCGACCCTGGAATACGGCCAGTACCACCTGATCCTGAACCCGCCCTCGAAGTGGCCGCAGGGAAGCGCCAAATACTGGCACAAGGAGAAAGGCCGGGCCCGCGTCGACCTCAGCACCCAGCCGAATACGGTCCCCCTCTCCAAGGACGAGCCCGGCGTCATCCCCCTGACCCGATGCGACCTGCTCGATGCCTGCGTCCGGAAATGCTTCAACTCCGAGCCGCCGATCCCGATGAAGACGAAGATCATCACCCACGCAGCCAGCGATGCCTATGCTCACCGGCATGAGATCCGGCTGGAGTGGGAGTACCGCAATGGCGAGGACAAGGCGCCGACGCTGCTCAATCTGACGATGGTCTGCCCGCACAGGTCCTGATCAGAAACATTCTGCTTCGTTAAGAGAATGATCGACGCCCGCGCGCGACCGGCGCGCGGGCATTTTTGTCTGCCGGGACCATGGCATGTCGCCCCTGTCCCATCTCCCGTCACGGCCCTGTCGCACGAAGATGATCCGTTCCTCTTCAGCGTGTGCGCGAGTCGGCTCCGACGAAGGCGACCGTCGCGCGCGTTCGAGAGGAGCGGCCGATGCCCGTTGGACTGCTGGAGGTCGAAGGCACCATCGATGTCAAACAGTTCTGGCCGGCGGGGCGGTCGGACGCCGACACGACCAAGGTGGTGGTGACGATCGCGCCCGATGCGATCCGCTTCCGCAAGAACGACACGGCACCATTCCATCCGAGCCACGTCTTCGAGGGCGCCAAGGTCAAGGGCCGCACGTCGACGGCGCCGATCAAGAACGGCAAGCTCACCATTCGCCTCCAGGGCATCGACGCGCCGGAGCTGCACTACATGCCGTCGCCGCTGTCGGCCGCCGAGAAGAAGGGGCTGACCGATGCCAGGAAGCAGGCCTATCACGAGGTCACCCATTCGTACCGGCAATTCCTCGGCGCCACCGCGAGCAAGGCGCTGCACGATTTTCTCAGCCATGCCGGCGGGCCGACGCTGCCCTGCCGCGTGTTCACCCATGTCGATGCGCCGAACGAGGTGTTCGACACCTATGGCCGGCTGGTCGGCGACATCGAGGTGACCGTCGCGGGCGAAAAGGTCGACGTCAACCACTGGCTGGTCGCGCAGGGCTTTGCCTATCCGACGTTCTACTCCTCGATGAACGAGGACGAGATCGGGGCTTTCCTCGCCCTGACCAAGACCGCGCGCACCAAGAAGCTGCTGGTCTGGAAGCATCTCGCCAAGACCATTGGCGCCTTCGACTTCGACCTGCGCGAGCCCAAGGCGGGCGAGACCAGCGTGCTCGCGACCGACAAGGGCCCGGTGATCCTGCCGAAGCTCTACCGCCGCTACACCAACTGGTCCGCGCGCAAGAAGGCCAAGGTGACGAGCCAGACCTTCCAGAAGTTCTTGGGCGAAGGCTCCGGCGGCAAGCCCGACACCTGCTACGAGACCGGCGACTTCCTGCAAAACGGCGTGCACTCGGCGACGCCGCGGAATTTTGCGGAGTTCGTCGAGGGCGGCAAGACGATCAAGTTTCAGCCGGATGGGCTGGTGTTCGGCGAGGCACCGTCGACGCTGGTGGGAGCGGACGGGAAGGTGATCAAGGAGTTTTGAGGGAGCCGGCGGCTTCCGTCACGCTCTGCCCGCGCTTCATCGCGATTAGAGCTGCAAGACATGCGACTCCACGCGCGCCACAGCCCCTCCGAGCAGGCAGCCAACAGGCCTGCCGTCGGCGAAGCCGAGACGCACCCTTATCTCGGACAAGGCTCCCATGGCCCGCCCCTGCATGATGGTGATCCGCCCGCTGTCGCGTTCGACAAGTCCGTTCTTGAGCAACCCGAACGCGAGCGCCGCTGCGGCAATGCCGGTGGCCGCGTCCTCCGGATAGCCCGACGACTTCGGAAACTGCCGCGCCTCGAAGCGCCGTTCGCCCTGATGGTCCACGGCGTAGGGGTAAAGACCGGTGGACCCGATTCGTCCGCAACACGCTTCGATCTGCGCGGGGTCCGGCACCAGCTCGTTGAGCGCGCGGACGCCCTTCATCGGGATCAGCGTCTTCACCCGCGAGGTGACGGCGTTCTGGATGGGCAGGTCGAGCAGATCGCGGCGCGACAGCTTGAGCGTCGACAGAACGTTCTCCTCATCGGCACGCGAGAGATCGACAACCTTGCCGACAGGCTGGCTGATCTCGACGGACGGCTCACCCGAGCTGCCACGATCGACATAACCCGTCACCGCTCCGCTACGCGTCTCGATGCGAACCTGATCGCCGGACAACAGGCCCTTGGCCGCGAGCAGCCACAACGCGCCAATCGTCGCGTGACCGCACATCTCCATCTCGTGGCGCGGCACCCAGAAGCGGAAGGCATAGTCGGAATCGAGTCCCGGAGCCGGCAGCACGAAGCCGGACTCATGCCCGAAGTGCCGAGCCACCGACTGCATTGCCTCGGCGGGAAGGTTCGAGGCGTCGACAACGATCGGACAGGGGTTGCCGCCACGCCCCATGTGCGTGAACACGTTGACGAGTTCGACCTCGGTCATCGGATAGCTCACCCCACGATTGCCCCATCATCCTGAAAACAAAAACGGCCCGCATCAAGCGGGCCGTTTTCGTATCGGATCCGGTGAAATCCGAATTTGGTTGCGGGGATAGGATTTGAACCTATGACCTTCAGGTTATGAGCCTGACGAGCTACCGGGCTGCTCCACCCCGCGTTAAACCGTTGCTTTGCCTTCGTCGAAATGCCGGGGACGGTGGATGAGGGCCGGCGCTGTTCGCGTGGCTTTTCTCTTCCGTCCCAAAGGCTTCCTTGGAAGGCAATCCCGGGGCGAAGCCCTTCGGGTGCGGGGGGTATGTATCAAGGCGGGCTGCCTTTGGAAAGGGCTGCGGGGACGTTTTTTTCGACTTTATGACAGGCTGATGGACCGGATTCCGGTCGATTTGCCGTAGACTTGCCAGAAGTTCCGCAAAGGGCCAGCCTGCGGCAACAAAAATCGGGGCAAATGCCCTTTGAGGGGAGAGCGCCATGGACCACGCCTTGGATCGTCCCTTGGATCATCCCTTGGATCATCCCTTGGATCATCCCCAGACAAGCGTCCCGGTCGGAGCGCTGGAGGATGGCTTCCTTGCCATGGTCGCGCGGTCGCGGACGGGGCCAGCGCCTGATCTGGCCGAGCGGCTCGACCGGCTGGCGCGGCTGCGCACTGTGGTCGCCGACAATGAAGAACGCTTCCGGCAGGCGATCTCGGCCGATTTCGGCCACCGCTCTTCGGTAGAGACCACCATCGCCGAAGCCATGATGGTCTACAGCGAGATCCGGCATGCGACAAAACACCTGAAGGGCTGGATGGCGCCGCAGCGCATCGCCACCGCGCTGCAATTCCTGCCCGCGCGCAACCGGCTGATGGCGCAGCCGCTCGGCGTCGTCGGCATCATCGCGCCCTGGAATTATCCGCTCCAGCTGACGCTCGCGCCCGCGATCGGCGCGATCGCCGCCGGCAACCTGGTCATCATCAAGCCGAGCGAGCTCGCGCCGCACTTTTCCGCGCTGCTGAAGGAGACGGTGGCCGCGAAGTTCGATGCGACCGAGCTGCTGGTCACCGGCACCGAGGACGAGGTCGCAAAAGCCTTTGCCAGCCTGCCGTTCGATCATCTCGTCTTCACCGGCTCGACCCGGGTCGGTCGGCTGGTCGCGGAGGCCGCGGGACGCAATCTGACGCCTGTCACGCTCGAGCTCGGCGGCAAGTCGCCCGCGATCATCGACGCTTCCGCCGATCTCGATGAAGCCGCCGAGCGCATCGCCTATGGAAAGCTGCTCAATGCCGGGCAGACCTGCATCGCGCCGGACTACGTGCTGGTGCCGGAAAATTCCGTGCAGTCCTTCGCCGAGAAGGTGCGCGCGCAGATGCGGCGCATGTTCGGCAGCGACCCCGCCAGCAAGGACTACACCTCCATCATCTCCGACCGGCACTATGCGCGGCTGGAGGAACTCGTCGCCGATGCCGCCCAGCGCGGCGCAAAGATCCTGCAGCCGGCGAAGGCGGACGATCCCAACTGGAAGGCGCACCGCAAATTCCCGCCGACGCTGATCGTCGGTGCGAGCGAATCGATGGCGGCGATGCAGGAGGAGATCTTTGGCCCCGTGCTGCCGGTTCTGGGCACTCGTGATGCGGCCGAGGCCATCGCCTTCGTCAACGCGCGCGAGCGGCCGCTTGCGCTGTACTGGTTCGGTAAGGACCGCAGCGTGCGCGACGAGGTGCTGGCGCGCACGGTCTCCGGCGGCGTCACCGTCAACGACTGCCTGTTTCATTTTGCGCAAATCAACCAGCCAATGGGCGGCGTCGGTGCATCCGGCACCGGCGTCTATCACGGCGAATGGGGCTTTCGCACGTTCAGCAAGCTGAAGCCGGTGTTCTATCGCTCGAAATTCAATCGCCTCGCCGATCTCTATCCGCCCTATAGCGGCAAGATCGCGCGGCTGGAGAAGCTGATGCGGTTGATGTCGTAGCTGACACGAATACCGTCATTGCGAGCGCAGCGAAGCAATCCAGAATCCCTCTGCGGCGACAGTCTGGATTGCTTCGCTTCGCTCGCAATGACGAGAAGAGGCAGGGGGAAACAGCATTGACCGACACATTCGATTTCGTCGTCGTGGGTGCGGGCTCGGGCGGCTGCACCGTCGCAGGCCGGCTGTCGGAGGATACGGCGACATCCGTCGCGCTGCTCGATGCCGGCGGGCGGAACGACAATTGGCGGATCACCACGCCATTCGGGCTCGCTTTGCCGTACGGCGCGGCCAACTGGGCGTTCGATACCGTGCCGCAGAAGGGATTGAACGGCCGTATCGGCTATCAACCGCGCGGCAAGGGCCTCGGCGGCTCCTCGGCGATCAACGCGATGGTCTACATCCGCGGCCACAAATGGGATTACGACCACTGGGCCGCGCTCGGCAATGCCGGCTGGTCCTACGCGGATGTGCTGCCCTACTTCAAGCGCTCGGAGAACAATTCCGATTTCGACGGCGAATATCATGGCAAGGGCGGCCCGCTGCATGTCAACAGACTTCGCTCGGACAATCCGATCCATGACGTCTTCCATCAGGCTGCGCGCGAGGCGCAGTTCCGCATCCGCGAGGACTTCAATGAGGAGGACCATGAAGGGCTCGGCAGCTACCAGGTGACGCAGCGCAATGGCGAGCGCTGGAGCGCGGCGCGCGCCTTTGTGGCTCCCCACATGGACAAGCGCGCGAATCTGCGCGTCGAAACCGGGGCGCAGGCAACGAAAATCCTGTTCGAAGAAGGACGCGCAGTCGGCATCGAATATGTGCAGGACAGGCAGACAAAGCAGCTGCGCGCCCGCCGCGAGGTGATCCTCGCCTCCGGCGCCTTCCAGTCACCGCAGCTCTTGATGCTGTCGGGCGTCGGCGACGGCGATGCGCTTGCCGAGCACGGCATTGGCCTTGTGCATCATTTGCCGGGCGTCGGACGCAATCTGCAGGACCATCCGGATTTCGTGTTCGTCTACGCCTCCGACTATCCGCACTTCGTTCACTCGTCCCTTGGACGGCTGCCATCCCTGCTGCGCGCGATCCAGCGGTACCGCCGGGAGCGACGCGGACTGATGACCACCAATTTCGCCGAGTGCGGCGGCTTCCTGAAGACGCAGCCCCACCTCGACGTATCCGACATTCAACTGCACTTCGTCATCGCGATGCTCGACGACCACGGCCGCAAGCGTCACAAAGAGGCGGGCTTCTCATGCCATTTCTGTCTGCTCAGACCGAGGAGCCGCGGCAGCGTATGGCTGAAAAGCGCCGATCCGCTCGCAGCACCCATGATCGATCCGAACTTTTTGGGTGAGGCGGAGGATCTCGAGGCGATGGTCGCCGGCTTCAAGACGACACGGCGGCTGATGGAGACGCCGGCACTGCGCGCGTTGCAGAAAAAGGACATGTTCACCGCCAATGTGCGCACCGACGACGACATCCGCGCCGTGCTGCGCGAACGCGTCGACACCGTCTATCACCCCGTCGGCACCTGCAGGATGGGCACGGACGCGATGGCCGTGGTCGATCCCGCGCTGAAGGTGCATGGGCTGGAGGGACTGCGCGTCGTCGACGCCTCGATCATGCCGACGCTGATCGGCGGCAACACCAATGCGCCGACCATCATGATCGGGGAGAAGGCGGCGGATATGATCAGGGCGGAGATGCGGGCGAGTTAGGCGACGCTGCCGCGTCATCCTCCGCCGTCGTCCCGGCGAAGGCCGGGACGACGGCGGAGTAAATGGTGCCTTCCAAGCGATACAACCTTGCTCAATTCAACAAGAACCCGCCATCCACCGTCACCACGCTCCCCGTCATATACCGCGACGCCTTCGACGCCAGCAGCAGGATCGCGCCGTCGAGATCGGATTCGGCGCCGACGCGGCGCTGGGGGATGCGTTTGGCGAGGCGCTCGCCTGCGGGCGAGGACCAGAAGGCGTGATTCATTTCGGTGTCGATATAGCCGGGCGCAAGCGCGTTGATGCGGATGTTTTGCCCGGCGAGCTCCAGCGCCATCGCTTTGGTCGCCTGGATGATGCCGGCCTTGGAGATCGCGTAAGGCGAAACCGCCTTCAAGACGCCGGTGCCGAGCACGGAGGCGATGTTGACGATGTTGCCTTCCTGCTTGCGCGCGATCATGCGGCGGGCGATTTCGGTCGCAAGGAAATAGGCGCCCTTGAGATTGGCGCCGATCACGGCGTCCCAATCGGCCTCGGTCTGCTCGGTCGCGAGCTTTTCGATGGCGATGCCGGCATTGTTGATCAGCACCGTGACGGGACCAAGCGCAGCTTCCGCCGCATCGACAGCCTTCGCGATCGAGGCGGTGTCGGTGACGTCGAGCGCGACGGCGGCGGCACGGCCGCCCTTGCCGCGAATTTCGTCTTCGAGGCTCTTCAACTTATCCGTCTGCCGCGCGGCGAGCGCGACAGCTGCGCCATGCGCTGCCAGTACCCGGGCAAACTGCCGCCCCAGCCCCTGGCTTGCGCCCGTGACGAGGATGGTTTCTTTACTGACGTCGAATAGGTCTGACATGACGATGTCCTTGCGCGCAACCCCTGCTGTTTTGGAGCCATCAATACAGACGATTTTAACGATCTGAAACCGGAATGACCGGCCCGGCGTTCATTCGTTCCATCTAGTCAGGGTTGTGGTCATGAACAGTTTCGATCTCGCCGTCTACGCCGCGCTCGCCGTCGCGGTGGGCCTGGGTTTCAGGACCGGCCTGCTCCGCAGCGGCATGACCATCCTCGCCTATCTCATCGCCGCACCGATCGCGGTCGCGCTGATGCCGCTGATCGCGCCGCAGATCGCAGGCAATCCGAACGCGCCGCAGCTGCAGAACTGGATCTGGTTCTTCGGCATCTTTGTCGTCGTCGGCATGCTGTTCGGACATATTGGCCGCTTCGTGTTGGACGACACGGTCGGCGAGGCCGGGATCGGCGACCGGCTCGGCGGCGCCGCGCTCGGCGCCGTCAGGGTCGGCCTCGTCGCCACTACGCTGGTGCTGGTGTTCGACCGGATCGTGCCGGCGAACCACCAGCCGCCATTCCTCGCCGGCTCGCATCTGCGGCCGTTGTTCTCCACGGTCGGCCAGATGGGTTTCAAGTCACTGCCGCCGGAGGCAGCGTCCGTGATCGACCGCCTCAAGCAGGAGCGGCGTATCTGATCAGGCGCATTTGCATCGCTCGCGCCGGCGCGCATGCATTTTGACGCGGGCCCGTCTCTTATCAGCGGCTCCACAGTTGGTTAAGGTGGCCGCCGTCCAAAACCTGCCTGCTATTTTCGGGAGTGAAACAGTGGATCTTGGGATCAAAGGTCGCCGCGCCATCGTCTGCGCATCCAGCAAGGGCCTCGGCCGCGCTTGCGCCATCTCGCTGGCCGAAGCCGGCGTTCATGTCACGCTGACGGCGCGGGGCGCCGACGCGCTGAAGAAGACGGCCGACGAGATCCGGAAGGCCTATCCCGGCGTGACGGTCACCGAGATCGTCGGCGACATCACGACGCCTGCGGGGCGCGAAGCCGTGCTGAAGGCCTGCCCGGATCCCGACATTCTGATCAACAATGCCGGCGGCCCGCCGCCCGGCGATTTCCGCAACTGGACCCGCGACGACTGGATCAAGGCGATCGACGCCAACATGCTCACGCCGATCGAGCTGATCAAGGCGACCGTGGACGGCATGATGGCGCGCAAGTTCGGCCGCATCGTCAACATCACCTCGGCCGCGGTGAAGGCGCCGATCGACATCCTCGGCCTCTCCAACGGCGCGCGCGCCGGCCTCACCGGCTTCATCGCCGGCCTGTCGCGCAAGACGGTGATCAACAACGTCACCATCAACGGCCTCTTGCCGGGCCCGTTCGAGACCGACCGCCTGACCGGCACCGCGAAGGCCGAAGCCGACAAGCGCGGCACGACACCGGAGCAGATTCTGGCCGAGCGCGCCAAGCTCAACCCGGCGGGCCGCTTCGGCCAGCCCGATGAGTTCGGCTATGCCTGCGCCTTCCTCTGCGGCGCCAAGGCCGGCTTCATCACGGGACAGAACATTCTGCTCGATGGTGGCGCCTTCCCGGGCACGCTGTAACGCCCCTTCTCTCTCCCCGCTCCTGCGGGGAGAGAGCGCTTTGATCACCGCTGCTTCGTCGGCTCGTCCTCGTCCCGCTCGCTGGGATCGGAGGAATCGGCGGTGAGGCGCTCGTCGGTCCAGTCGATACCGAAGGCATCGAGACCATCGGCGAGCAGATCGCCCAGCATCGGTTCGCCGAGCAGGTACTGCACCGTTTCGTGCCGGGGCTTGCGATACTCGGACCGCGCTTCCACGGCGCGGGCACGTAAGTCATCCCAGTCATCGATCGTGCCGTCGCCACGACCGAGCCAGGTCAGCGCAACGAGATCGACCTGCTCGTCCTCGTTCAGGGCAACGATGAAGCCACCGATCTCGCTGGCGACCGGATCGGAGCCGTCATCCCCGAGCACATCGACCGCATCGTCATCGCTCGGGTTCGAGCCCGAATCGGGATCGACATCCCCTTCCTTGGCGTCGAATTCGCGCGCCTTCTCGATGATGAAGGCGACTTTCTCGGCGGAAATTGCAAGCTCTGGCATGGCAGCCTCTTTTGTCGTCGCATTCTCTTGGGGTTCCCGCGATAACGCCGCATCGCACCAGATGATCCATTGCGCTTGACGGCGGAAAACCGCATGTTTCGGCACCAAAACGAGAACATGGGAAGGCGCCCGATGCAGTGGAAAGTGGGCAGGGTCAAGATCACCAAGGTGGTGGAATTGGAGACGGTCGGCTCGACCCGCTTCATCCTGCCGCTGGCGAGCAATGATGAAATCCGGAAGCTGCCCTGGCTGATCCCGCATTTCGCCACCGAAGAGGGCCGGCTGAAGATGTCGATCCATTCGCTGGTGGTGGAAACGCCGAACCAGCGCATCGTGGTCGACACCGGCCTTGGCAACGACAAGCAAGGCCGCGGCGTCCCGACCTGGAACAACCGCACCACACCGTTCCTGGAGACGATGACGGCGGCAGGCTTTCCGCCCGAGAGTATCGACACCGTGCTCTGCACACATCTTCATGTCGATCACGTCGGCTGGAACACGAAGCTGGTCGACGACAAATGGGTGCCGACCTTCCCGAAGGCGCGTTACGTCTTCGGCCGCACCGAATACGAGCACTGGCGCGACCATTCCATCGAGCCGGACAAGGCCGCCGTGTTTGGCGATTCCGTGCAGCCGATCGTCGACGCGGACCGGGCCGATCTGATCCGGAGCGATCATCAGCTCTGCGACGAGATCAGCATGATCCCTACCCCGGGCCACAGTCCCGGACACATGAGCATGCTGATCCGGTCGGACGGCGAGCAGGGCCTGCTCACCGGTGACGTCGCCCATCATCCCTGCCAGATGGCGCATCTCGACTGGTCCTCGACCGCCGATTCCGACCAGGCGCAATCGGCGGCGACGCGGGCAGCGCTGTTCGGCCGCTTTGCCGACACGCAGACGCTGGTGATCGGCGGGCATTTTTCGGCCGGGCACATCAGGCGCGACGGGGACGCGTTCAGGTTTGTGGCGCTGCAATGACGCGATAGCCCCGCGGATTGCGCGGAGCGCAAACCGCGGGGCTAACCCACCACGTCTGCATCCTTGGAGAGAGAAGAGGTGGGTTACGCCCGGACTGCGCTTCGCGCAGCCCGTTCTAACCCACCCTACAAAGTAAGGGCTGCAATGCGCCCCGTTTTGAGCGGTTGAATTTCCCGCCGCCCTGTTCCATGAAGCTGTTTAACCGATCGGTCCATTTCCAGGGAGAAACGAGAATGAAGCTTGTTCGTTATGGCGAAAAGGGTGCGGAAAAGCCCGGCCTGATCGACAAATCCGGCCAGTTGCGCGACCTGTCGGCGCATGTGAAGGACCTCACGGGCGAGGCTTATTCGCCGGAGTCCCTGAAGAAGCTGGCGGCCCTCGACCCCGCCTCGCTGCCCGCCGTCTCCGGCAAGCCGCGATTCGGCGCGCCCGTCACCGGCATCTCGAAATTCGTCGCCATCGGCCTCAATTACAGCGACCACGCCAAGGAAACGGGCGCGGCGATCCCGACCGAGCCGATCATCTTCATGAAGGCCAACACCTCGCTCTCCGGCCCGAACGATGCGGTCGAGAAGCCGCGCGGCTCGACCAAGCTCGACTGGGAGGTCGAGATCGCCGCCATCATCGGCACCCGCGCCAAATATGTCTCGGAAGCCGACGCGCTGAACTACGTCGCCGGCTATTGCGTCTGCAACGACGTCTCCGAGCGCGCCTTCCAGATCGAGCGCCTGGGACAGTGGACCAAGGGCAAGTCGCACGACACCTTCGGCCCGGTCGGCCCCTGGCTCGCGACCAAGGACGAGATCAAGGACGTGCAGAACCTGTCGATGTGGCTCGACGTCAACGGCCAGCGCCGCCAGACCGGCTCGACCAAGACCATGATCTTCTCGATGGCCAAGTGCATCTCCTATGTCTCGCAGTTCATGACGCTGCTGCCGGGCGACATCATCACCACCGGCACCCCGCCCGGCGTCGGCCTCGGCATGAAGCCGCCGACCTTCCTCAATGTCGGCGACGTCGTGACGCTCGGCATCGAGGGCCTCGGCGAGCAGCGCCAGGAGATCATCGCGGCGTAAGCCTCCGCCCTCTCCCCGTCATTGCGAGGAGCTCTTGCGACGAAGCAATCCAGGTTCTTTCTACGGAGACAGTCTGGATTGCTTCGCTTCGCTCGCAATGACGAAAACAACCGCCGGATGTTCATCAGGATCGTTCCATGAAGCTCACCTTCTCCCCCGCCTCGCCCTTCGCCCGCAAGGTGCGCATCGCCGCGATCGAGCTCGGGCTGATCGACAAGATCGAGCTGACACCCGCAACCGTGGCGCCGGGCACGGCCAACGAGGACTATTCGAAGATCACGCCGCTGAAGAAGCTGCCGGTGCTGATCACCAATGACGGCGACGTCATTTTGGATTCCTACGTCATCGTCGAATATCTCAACGAGATGGCCGGCGGCAGCCTGATCCCGGATTACGGCCCGCAGCGCTGGAAGGCCAAGACCAATCACTCCCTGATCAACGGCATGCTCGATTCCATGCTGCTGTGCCGCTACGAGAAGATGGTGCGGCCGCAGGGCCTGCAATGGCAGGCGTGGTCGGACGACCATTGGAACCGGGCCTGGACCGGCATGGCGCGCTTCGAGAACATGCCCGACGTGCTGAACGGTCCGTTCGACATCTCGCAGATCGGTCTCGTCTGCGTGCTCGGCTATGCCGATTTCCGCTTCGCCGATTGCGGCTGGCGCAAGGCCTATCCGAAGCTCGACGCCTTCCACCAGAAGATGCTGAAGCGGCCCTCCGTGAAGATCTCGGTGCCGCCTCCAGCGTAACCTACGCGGGAGTTCTCATGAGCCTGAAATACACGGTCGGTGATCTCACCATCCATCGCGTCATCGAGCAGGAAACCTCGTTCGTCCCGGCGCTGGAGATGCTGCCGGGACTGACGGACGAAGTGCTGGCCGAGAACCGGACGTGGATGCGGCGGGCCAAGGCGCTCGACGACAACGATGTGCTGCTGCTGTGCTTCCAGTCCTATGTGGTGAAGACGCCGCACCACACCATCCTCGTCGACAGCTGCATCGGCAACGACAAGCCGCGCCCCAATCGTCCGAAATGGAACATGAAGACCGACGACACCTATCTGCGCGGACTCAGCGCCGCCGGGTTCTCGCCTGGCGACATCGACTTCGTGATGTGCACGCATCTGCATGTCGATCACGTCGGCTGGAACACGCGGCTGGAGAACGGCCGCTGGGTGCCGACCTTCCCCAAGGCGCGTTACATCTTCGCCAGGCAGGAATACGACCACTGGTTCGCGGAGAATGCGAAGACGGAGATTCCGCCCTTCGCCGACAGCGTGCTGCCGGTGGTCGAGGCTAACAGGCACGAGCTCGTCGGCAACGACCACCAGATCGGCGATCACGTCCGCATCCTGCCGACGCCGGGTCACACGCCGGGCCACATCGCCATCACGATGGGCCGCGGCAAGGACGATGCGGTATTTTCAGGCGATCTCATGCATTCGCCGTTGCAGACGCTCTATCCGGAGCTGTCGATCAAGTTCGACGTCGACCCGGCCAGGGCGGCCACGACACGCCGCAGCTTCCTGGAGCGCTATTGCGACACCGAGACGCTGTGCTGCACCGCGCATTTTCCGTCACCGTCGGTGGGGAAGATCCGGCGCAAGGGCAATGCGTTCGTGTGTGCGGCAGTGTAGTCTAGCGCGGCTCGCGCCGCGAACTCCCATCCTCCCCTGGAGGGGGAGGATCGGTTCGCATGCAGCGGAGCGAAATGCGAACCGAGGTGGGGTGACGGTCTCTCCTCGTTGAAACTGCCCGTGTCGAGAGATCACCCCACCCCGCTCGCGCTTCGCGCGATCGACCCTCCCCCTCCAGGGGAGGGTAAGGAGGACACGATGACCGCGCTCCCCGACATCCCCCTGCCCGCCGGAATCCGCTCGCGCTACATCGACGGCATCAACGGCTTGCGCATGCATGTGCTCGAAGCCGGCTTCGAGACAAAGGGCCGTCCCTGCATCCTGCTGCTGCACGGCTTTCCCGAGCTGGCCTTCTCCTGGCGCAAGGTGATGCCGGCGCTGGCCGCCGCCGGCTATCACGTGATCGCGCCGGACCAGCGCGGCTATGGCCGCACCACAGGATGGACCGCGGACTATGACGACGATCTCGCGCCGTTCTCTCTCCTCAACCTGGTGCGCGATGCGCTCGCTCTGGTGTCGGCCTTCGGCTACAGGCAGGTCGATCTCGCCGGGCACGATTTCGGCAGCCCGGTGGCGGCGTGGTGTGCGCTGATCCGGCCCGATGTGTTTCGCTCGGTGACGCTGATGAGCGCGCCGTTCGGCGGAGCGCCGCCGCTGCCATTCGACACAGTTGATCGTCCCGCAAAACCCGCGGCCGAAGACGCCGTTCATCGCGAGCTCGCCGCGCTGCCGCGCCCGCGCAAGCACTATCAATGGTACTACGCGACACGTCCGGCCAACGCGGACATGCAGCACGCGTCGCAGGGCGTGCATGATTTCCTGCGCGCCTATTATCATCACAAGAGCGCGGACTGGACCGACAACAAGCCGTATCCGCTGCAATCGTGGTCGGCGGATGAGCTGGCGAAGCTGCCGACCTATTATGTGATGGATCTGAACGAGACCATGGCCGAGACGGTGGCGAAGGAGATGCCCTCGCCGGCCGCGATCGCCGCGAACCAATGGCTGCCGGACAGCGACCTCGCCTATTACAGCGCCGAATACAGCCGCACCGGATTCCAGGGCGGGCTGCAATGGTATCGCTACGGCACGTCGGGCATGCTCAACAGCGAGATGCGGCTGTTCGCAGGCCGCAGCATCGACGTGCCGTCCGGCTTCATCTCCGGCAAGCAGGATTGGGGCACCCATCAGCGGCCCGGCGTGTTCGAGGCGATGCAGGGGCGCGGCTGCACGAAGATGCTCGGCTGCCATCTCGTCGACGGCGCCGGCCACTGGGTGCAGCAGGAGCAGCCGGCCGAGGTGAGCCGGTTGCTGCTCGATTTCCTCGCGAAGGCTGGCACGGCCTGATTTGACCCGGAAACCGCGGCGCCTTATATAGTTTAGAATAGTTCTAAACTATTGACGCAGGGCCGCCGTGAAGAATTTTGCCGATCTGACCGAGCGCGAGGTGCTGGCGGTCGCGATCTCCTCCGAGGAGGAGGACAGCCGCATCTACATGACCTTCGCCGAGGATTTGAAGGAGCGCTATCCGGACTCGGCCAAGCTGTTCGAGCAGATGGCCGAGGAGGAGCGCGGCCATCGTCACATGCTGCTGGAGATGTACGAGCAGCGCTTCGGCCAGCATCTGCCGCCGATCCGCCGCGATGACGTCAGGGGTTTCCTGCGCCGCCGCCCGATCTGGCTGACCAAGAACCTGCCGCTCGACACCATCCGAAGGGAAGTCGAGACCATGGAGCTCGAGGCCGAGCGTTTCTACGCGAAGGCTGCCGAGCAGGCCGAGGACGTCAACGTGCGCCGGCTGCTCGGCGACCTCGCCGAGGCCGAGAAGAACCACGAGCACACCGCGGCGCGGCTGACCGGCGAGATCCTGAAGCCCGACGTCCGCGCCGAGGAGGACCGCACCCGCAGGCGCATGTTCGTGCTGCAATATGTGCAGCCGGGCCTTGCCGGCCTGATGGACGGCTCGGTCTCGACCCTGGCGCCGCTGTTCGCGGCGGCCTTCGCCACGCATCAGAACTGGCAGACGTTTCTCGTCGGCCTCGCCGCCTCGATCGGCGCCGGCATCAGCATGGGCTTTGCGGAAGCCTTGTCCGACGACGGCTCGCTGACCGGGCGCGGCTCGCCCTGGCTGCGCGGCGTCACCTGCGGCGCGATGACGACGCTCGGCGGGCTCGGCCACACCGCGCCTTATCTCGTGCCCGACAGCTGGCCCAATGCATTCTGGATCGCGACGGGAATCGCCTGCGTCGTCGTGTTCTTCGAATTGTGGGCGATCGCCTTCATCCGCTCGCGCTACATGGACACGCCGTTCCTCCAGGCGGTGTTCCAGATCGTGCTCGGCGGCGCCATCGTGTTGGCGGTGGGGGTTTTGATCGGGGCGGCGTAGCAGCTTCACTCTCGGTGGCATAGCAATCGCGGTCAAACAGCGGTTGCAGCGTTCGGCCAAACTGCGCATCATCCTCCAACAACCGGAGCGGGAGACACGCCGTGGCCAGATCGGAATGGAGTTTCAGGAGCGCGGTCGAGCTGTCGGCCGCATTGAGCGCGAAGAAGGTTTCCGCGGTCGAGCTCACGCAGGATGCGATCGGCCGTATCGAGCGTCACGACGGCAAGATCAACGCGATCTGCGTCCGGGATTTCGATCGCGCGCTCGGCGTCGCGCGCGAGGCGGACGCCGCATTGGCCCGCGGCGAGCGCAAGCCGCTGCTCGGGCTTCCCGTGATGATCAAGGAATCCTTCAATGTCGCCGGCCTGCCGACGACCTGGGGCTTCGTGCCGCAAAAGGATTTCAGGCCGGCGGAAGACGCACTGGCGGTGGCCCGCATCAAAGAGGCCGGTGGCGTGATCCTTGGCAAGACCAACGTGCCGGTCGGCCTCTCCGACTGGCAAAGCTACAACGACATCTACGGTACCACGAACAACCCCTACGATCTTGGCCGCACCCCGGGTGGGTCGTCCGGTGGATCGTCGGCCGCCCTTGCCGCAGGTTATTGCGCGCTCGCCACCGGCTCCGACATCGGCGGCTCCCTGCGCGTGCCGGCATTTCATTGCGGCATCTTCGCTCACAAGCCGACCATCAATCTCTGCCCGGCACGCGGTGAGACCCCGCCGCCATTTCCAGCCCTTCCGCGCGAAGGCGACCTCGCCGTCATCGGCCCGATGGCACGCAGCGCTGCGGATCTCTCCTTGCTGCTCGACGTCATGGCCGGACCGGATCCGCTGGACGCCGGTGTCGCCTACAAGCTCGACCTGCCTGCTGCGCGACATCAGTCGCTGCGGGATTTTCGTGTCCTGGTGATCGACAGCCATCCGCTGCTGCCGACCGACCGGGATGTCCGCGGCGCGATCGACAGACTCGCAACCGATCTTGCGAAGGCCGGCGTGACTGTCGCGCGCGAGAGCGCGCTGCTGCCTGATTTCGCGGAGACGTCGCGGCTTTACATGCGCATGCTGCTGGGCTTCCTCGGCGCGTTCTTCCTGCCCGAGGAGCTCGCGGATTCGCGGGCACGGGCGAGCCAATTGTCGCCGGAGGACCGGAGTCTCGGCGCCGAGCGGCTGCGCGGCACGATTGCAAGCCACCGCGCCTGGGTGCTCGACGCCGGCAGCCGCGCCGGCCTGCGGGCGCAATGGCGCGCGCTGTTCAACAGCTTCGACGCGGTGATCTGCCCGATCATGCCGACGCCGGCCTTTCCGCATGATCATTTGCCGGAACAGGACCTGCGACGCATCAGCATCGACGGCACGGACTACCCCTATTCCGACCAGCTCGCCTGGCCGGGCATCGCGACGCTTCCGGGCCTGCCTGCGACGGCCGTTCCGCTCGGCCTGTCGAAAGACGGCTTGCCCCTCGGCGTGCAGATCGTCGGCCCGTGGCTGGAAGATCGCACGCCGGTGAAGCTCGCAGAGCTGATCGAGAGGGAGTTCGGCGGATTTGTGCCGCCGAAAATGTTTGACGATTAGTCCGCCCCGTCATTGCGAGCGCAGCGAAGCAATCCAGACTGCATCCGCGGAGACCTTTCTGGATTGCTTCGCTTCGCTCGCAATGACGGAGTAAAATAACATCGAGATTCCGGGTTCGCGCTCCGCGCGCCCCGGGATGACAGAGAGGAGGAAGCACCATGAGCCAGGACCTCGAACAGCTCACCGCGCTCAATCGCGACTACGTCGCCTCCGTTCAGAACTGCGACGTCAGGCGCTTCGACGAGATCCTGGCGCCTGAGTTCTACTGCTCCAATCCCGACAAGACGCTGGTCGATCGCGCCGCCTTCCTGGAGCAGACGGCGCGACCGATCGCGATCCGCAACCTGCATGCGTACGACGTCATCATCCGCATCATGGGCGAGTTCGCGATCATCCACGCGGCGACCAGCTACACCACGGCCGACGGCCAGCAGGCAACGGGCCGGTACACCGATTGCTGGGCAAAGAAGAACGGGACGTGGCTGGCCGTGTCCGCGCACGTATCGCGGTGAGGTCCTCACCTCTCCCGGCACTCCGCTGTCATGCCTCGGCTTGACCGGGGCATCCAGTACTCCGCGGCAGCAGTTCGTTCACGCAGCTGCTGCCGCGGAGTACTGGATCGCCCGGTCGAGCCGGGCGATGACACCTGTTTTGGGGCGGCACCGGCGGCGCCAGCGCTCAACTATCAAACATGATCACGCTGCGCAGCGTCTTGCCGGCTTTCATGTTGGCAAAACCCTCGTTGATCTCGGACAATTTCAGCTTGGCCGAGATCCAGTCCTCGAGGTGCAGCCGGCCGCGCAGGTAGAAATCGACCAGGCGCGGCATGTCGACGCGGAAATGGTTGGAGCCCATCGAGGAGCCCTGGATCCGGCGCTCGCGCAGGAAGTCGAAGCCATGCAGCTCGATCTTCTGGCCGAACGGGATCATGCCGACGATGGTGGCGGTGCCGCCGGCGGCGAGCATACCGAACGCCTGCTCGGCGGTCTCCTTGCGGCCGAGCACCTCGAAGGAATGATGCACGCCGCCATTGGTGAGATCGCGCACCTGCTTCACCACGTCGCCGTCGGCGGGATTGATGATGTCGGTGGCGCCCAGCTTGGTCGCGAGCTGGAGTTTTGCCGGATTGGTGTCGATGGCGATGATGCGGCCGGCGCCCGCGATCTGCGCGCCGTTGATCGCGGCCATGCCGACCCCGCCGCAGCCGATCACCGCCACGGTCTCGCCGGCCGTCACTTTCGCCGTGTTCACCACCGCGCCATAGCCGGTGATGACGCCGCAGCCGATCAGCGCGGCGAGATCGAGCGGCATGTCCTTGCGGATCTTCACGATGGCGTTCTCGTGCACCAGCATCTGCTCGGCAAAGGAGGAGAGATTGAGGAACTGGTGCAGCTTCTCAGGCTTCGACCATTGCATGCGGTTGGAGACGCCCGGCAGCATCTTCACCGTCGCATCGGTGCAGAGCACGGTGCGGCCGGTGGTGCAATTGTCGCACGTGCCGCAGAACACCGAGAGACACGTGACGACGTGATCGCCCGGCTTGACGTAAGTGACATCGGAGCCGACCTGCTCGACCACGCCGGCGGACTCATGCCCGAGCACCGCCGGCAGCGGATGCGGATAGAGGCCTTCCATGAAGTGCAGGTCGGAGTGGCAGAGGCCGGCAACCGCGGTGCGGATCAGGACCTCGCGCGGGCCGGGCTTCGGCAGGCTGACATCCTCGATGACCAGCGGCTGGTTGACTTCATAGAGGACGGCGGCCTTCATTGAACACTCCCTATCGCGTTTTTTGTTTGATCGCGGCGCTCAGCCTACGCCGCCAGAACCAGTTCGCCAACATCGCTCATGCCGGCTGGTCCGTCGCCGAACAGCAGCGCGGCGATCTTGGCCTGCGCGGCATTTTCCGTCAGCCGGAACGGATCGCTCGGCGACACGCGATGGTCGATGACGAGGCGCGACAGCAGCAGCCGGCGCGCATCGCCGCGCATCTCGTGGATGCGGTGCGCCTCCCAGGCCAGCGCGACCGCGCTGGCGACATGATAGAGCAGGCTGGTGGCGCGGCGCGCATCGGCTTCGTTCTCGGACTTGCCCGCGACCTCGCGCGCAAAACCCACGGCGCGATCGACAAGCCCGTGCAGATTGTCGCGCCAGGCCGGCGGCACCGAGGCGCTGTCGTCGAGCCGGGCATGCAGATCGGCGGCGAGTGCGGATTCCGCGCCGTGGCGGCCGACCGCGCGCCGCAGCGCGTCGATCGCAACGATGTTGCCGGTGCCCTCCCAGACCGAGCCGAGATGCGCATCGCGCAGCAGGCGGGCGGTGGCGAATTCCTCGATATAGCCGATGCCGCCGCGCATCTCGAGCGCATCGCCGCAGACCTTGCGTGCATCGCGTGTGGCGCGGAATTTAAGCGTCGGGGTCAAGATGCGCAGCAGCGCCGCCGCGTCCTGGCTGCCGGCTTCGGCACGGTCGAGCGCGTCCGCTGTGAGAAAGCTCATCGACAATCCCTGCTCGACCGGCAGCATGATCTTCAGCATCTGCCGTCGTCCAAGCGGCAGATCGATGATGCGCTGACCGAACACGACGCGGTTCTTCGCCACGGCAAGCGCGTCGTGATAGGCGCGGCGCATCAGCGCGGTGGATTTGACGCCGTTGGAGAGTCGCGACGAGTTCACCATCTCGGCCATCTGCACGAAGCCGCGGTCGAGCTTGCCGACGGCGTAGGCGATGGCGCCTTCGAGCTTGATCTCGCCCGAGGCCATCGAACGCGTGCCGAGCTTGTCCTTGAGACGCACGATCCGGTAGTGGTTCTGCGAGCCGTCGTCGAGGAAGCGCGGCATCAGGAACAGGCCGACGCCGCGCGTGCCGGGGCCCGCGCCTTCGGGCCGCGCCAGCAGCATCACCACCTTCGCATCGGCATTCGAGCAGAACCATTTTTCGCCATAGAGGCGCCAATGGTCGCCCTCCTGCACCGCGCGCGTGGTCAGCGTGCCGACATCGGAGCCGCCCTCCTTCTCGGTCATGAACTGGCCGCCCTGCGTCAGCTTGCTCATGTCGGTCGAGGTCAGGCCATCAAGATATTTCGCCTTCAGCGCCTCGCTGCCGAAATTCGAAAGCAGCTTCGCGCAGCCGTCGGTGACGTTGATCGGACAGCCCATGCCGAATTCGGTCTGGTTGAACAGGAAGGTGAAGGCATGCTTGGCGACGACCGGATATTTGTCCGGCCAGCCCATGATGCCCTTGCGGATCGAGAGCGCGTGGATGCCGAACTGGCCGAACGCGGCGTTCTCCAGCTCGCGATAGGCCGGATGATATTCGATCGACTGCACGTCGCGGCCGAACTTGTCGCGCTGGTGCAGCACCGGCGTGTGCCGGTCGGCGAGCCGCGCGCACTCGTCGAGTCGGCCGCCGGCGAGCTCGCCGAGGCGATCGAGATGCGGCTCGATGTGGCGGAACAGATTGTCCGGCAGATGGATTCGGAGCAGATCCGTCAGCGCCGGGTCGGCGCGGTAGAAGTTCATGCCTGACGTATCGGGCGCCAGCAGGCCGGATGGCTCGACCGCGACATGTTTTGGCTGCGCTGGGACCGGCTTGTGCATGATCGTCCTCTTCGTTTCCGCCTTACGGACATTTTGCGCTGTTTTGGCGCTTGCCGCTTTGAATGATGTCGATCATGCTCCTGTCGCGGATAGTGATAAAGCCGCAAATTGTCAGGGAGGCATGATCGCCGTGACGGAGCAATTCGCTCTGCGGAATTGTGATCGACCCGACTGGTTGTCCGCTCAGCCCATGCATAGATCAACGGCTCCCCGTCCTGAGAGATCACGCCATGGAACACCCGAAATACAAGATCGCGCTCATCGTCGGTGCCGGCGAAGGCCTGAGCGCCTCGCTGGCCCGGCTGCTGTCCGCGCAAGGCATCCGTGTCGCGCTCGCCGCGCGCAAGATCGAAAAGCTCGGCGCGCTCTGCAGCGAGACCGGCGCGAAAGCCTATGCCTGCAACGCCACCGAGCCTGATGAGGTCGAGCGGCTGTTCGGCCTGGTCGAGCGCGAGATCGGCACGCCCGATCTCGTCGTCTACAATGCCAGCGGGCGCACCCGCGGGCCGTTCGTCGATCTCGTCCCGGCTGACGTCGCGCAAGCGATCGCGGTCAGCGCCTATGGCGGCTTCCTGGTGGCGCAGCAGGCGGCCAAGCGCATGCTGCCGAACCAGCACGGCGCGATCCTGTTCACCGGGGCCTCGGCCAGCGTCAAGGGCTATGCACAGTCCGCCTCCTTCGCGATGGGCAAGTTCGCGTTGCGCGGCCTCGCCCAGAGCCTGGCGCGCGAATTGTCGCCGCAAGGCATCCATGTCGCGCATTTCGTCATCGACGGCGGCATTCGCAGTGCCGCGCGCACCGAACCTGCCGACAAGCCGGATTCGATGCTCGATCCCGATGCGATCGCGGCGAGCTATTGGAACGTGTTGCAGCAGCCGCGCAGCGCCTGGAGCTGGGAGCTGGAGCTGCGGCCCTGGGTGGAGAAGTTTTGAGGTCGAGCTGCCGTAGGGTGGGCAAAGGCGCATAGCGCCGTGCCCACCATGACGATCGAGGAAAAACAGATGGTGGGCACGCTACGCTTTGCCCACCCTACGAGATCGAGCAACAAAGCAACCGTCATTGCGAGGAGCGAAGCGACGAAGCAATCCAGACTATTTCCGCAGAGACAGTCTGGATTGCTTCGCTTCGCTCGCAATGACGAAAGAGAGGGAGGCGACATGACCACGGAAACCACCATCGACACCGGCACCAGTGAACTCCTCTGCACCATCCGCGACCGCGTCGCGGTCATCACGCTGAACCGGCCGGACGCACGCAATTCGCTGTCGGATGCGCTGACGCCGGCGCTGCGCACCATGATCCGAACCTGCGCCGAGGATCCGAACGTCGGCGCGCTGCTGCTCACCGGCGCGGGCGAAGCCTTCTGCGCCGGCGGCAACGTCAAGGGCATGGGCGCGCATCGCGACCCCAGGAAGCTGGAGATGTCGCTGGACGATCGGATCGCCGATCTGCAGGAGCGGCAGCGGCTGCTCACCGGCGCGCTGGTGTCGGTGCGCAAGCCGACCATCGCCGCCCTGCCCGGCCCCGCGGTCGGCGCGGGTCTCGCCATCGCCATGGCCTGCGACATCCGCATCGCCGCGCAATCGGCCTTCGTCGCCACCGGCTATGCCCGCATCGCGCTCAGCGGCGACTACGGCATCGCCTGGCTGCTCACCCGCCTCGTCGGCACCGCGCGGGCGCGCGAATTGATGTTCACCGGCGAAAGAGTCGATGCCGCGCGCGCCGAAGCGATCGGCCTCGTCAACCGCGTCGTGCCCGACGACAAATTGCAGACCGAGGCCTTTGCGCTGGCCAAATCGCTCGCCGAAGGCCCGCGCCTGGCACTGCGGTACATGAAAGACAATCTCGACGAGGCGCTGCTGTTCGATTTCGAAACCGCCAGGGATCACGAAGCCGAGCGACTGATGCGCCTGACCACAACCGCCGACCACAAAGAGGCTGTGCAGGCCTTCATCGAAAAGCGCAAGGCGGTGTTTGCGGGGAAGTAGCTTATCCGTAGCCCGGATGAAGCGAAGCGTAATCCGGGGCCGCCTTCGCTTGTGGCACGAATCCCGGATTGCGCTGCGCTCCATCCGGGCTACGCGGCAGGCGCCCGCGCAAAATCCACGAACGCCCGCAGCGCCGCGGGTAACTGTCGTCGGCTGGGGTAGTACAGGAAGAAGCCGGGATAGGCCGGGCACCAGTCGGTGAGCACGCGCACCAGCTTGCGCTTTGCCAGCAGCGCTTCGACCTGCTGCTCGAAGACGTAAGCGAGGCCAACACCGTCGAGCGCCGCATCGACCATCAGATCCTGGTCGTTCATCGTCAGCGGCCCCGTGACGTCGATGGCGAGCTCGATGCCGCCGCGCTCAAACTCCCAGTGGTAGAGCGCGCCGGAGGTGAAGCGGTAGCGGATGCAGGGCAGACCCTTCAGGTCGTGCGGCGTATTTGGCGCCTTGTGCGATTTGAAGAAGGTGGGCGAGCCGATCACGGCAAAACGGTGCCGCGGACCGATCGGCACCGCGATCATGTCGGCGGCGATGGTCTCGCCGAAGCGCACGCCGGCGTCGAAGCCGGCCGCGACCATGTCGATCAGGGAATCGTTGATGACGATCTCGACGCCGACATCAGGAAATTCCTTCAGGAAGCGCGTCACGATCGGCAGCAGCACGAGCTGGGCAGACTGGCGCGCGGCGGTGAAGCGCAACGTGCCGGCCGGCTTGCCGCGGAAATTGTTGAGGTCCTCGAGCGCGTCGTCGATGTCGCGGAAGGCCGGAGTGATGCGGGCGAACAGAAGCTCGCCCGCTTCAGTGAGCGCCACGCTGCGGGTGGTGCGGTTGACGAGCCGCAGGCCGAGCCGTTCCTCGACGTTGCGCAGGGCATGGGACAGCGCCGAGGGCGTGACGCCGAGCTCCGTCGCGGCCGCGCGAAAACTGCGATGGCGGGCGATGGCGAGGAAGGTCGCGAGGTCGGACGGGTCGATCCGCATTGGTGAATTTTTCTCAATAAGTCGGGAAATATATAGCGGATTATCTCATCTGTGGCCAGCCGCTACACCTTGCCCATCGGCTTCGGCGCATCGCCGGGGCGCAAATGGAAAGGGCAACATCATGCGTGTCTGGTTCATCACGGGAGCATCCCGCGGGTTTGGTGCTTTGATCGCAGAAGCCGCCTTGAAGGCCGGCGATGCCGTGGTCGCGACCGCGCGCGATCCTTCGACGGTCACGGCGCGCCTCGGCACGCACGATCGGCTGCTCGCCACCCGGCTCGACGTCACCAGCGAAGCAGAAGCACACGAGGCGGCGGGCCAGGCCGTGAAGAAGTTCGGCCGCATCGACATCCTCGTCAACAACGCCGGCTATGGCCTCTTGGGCGCGATCGAGGAGGCCAGCGATGCAGAAACGCAAAAGCTGTTCGGCACGAACGTGTTCGGCCTGCTCGGTGTCACCCGCGCGGTGCTGCCACATATGCGCCGCCAGCGTTCCGGCCACGTCATCAACATCTCGTCGGTCGGCGGCTACGCAGGTTTTCCCGGCTGGGGCGTCTATGGCGCCACCAAGTTCGCGGTCGAGGGAATCAGCGAAGCGCTGGCCGGCGAAGTCGCGCCGCTCGGCATCAAGGTGACCGTGGTCGAGCCGGGCTTCTTCCGTACCGACTTCCTCGACGAGAGCTCGCTGTCGCGCACCGCTCAGGTGATCGACGATTATCACGAAAGCGTCGGCAAGACCCGCGCGCATGCGGCCGACGTCAATGGCGGCCAGCGCGGCGATCCGCGCAAGCTGGCGCAGGCCTTCCTGAAGCTGGTCGATGCGAAGAACCCGCCGCTGCGCCTGCCGCTCGGCAGCGACACCGTGGAGCGGATCGAAGCGAAGAACGCGTTCGTCGCAAGGGAGCTGGCGGGGTGGCGGTCGGTCGCCACCTCGACCGACTTCACCAACGACGGCGCCTGAGCGAGGCAAAAAAATGCCCGGCTCTGGATGACCAGGGCCGGGCTTGCAGTGGTGTCAGGCCGAGGCTGAGGGGCTTTCGGCCTGACGGGAAAGGGCGGCGAGGCGCCAGCTCGCACACGGAATGTCTTTCGGTGCGACGCTGATTTCCTTGTCGAAGCGCACCAGCTTCCAGTCATCAGGATGATTGACGAAGGCGAAGCCGGATTTGCGCGCGAGCGAGATCATGGTCTCGTTGGAGCGCAGCGTGTCGCCGAACATATGCTCGGCGCCAAGCGCCGCGGCCCGGCACTCGAGGTTCTTCATCAGCGCGGTCGCGATGCCGTGGCCCTGCCAGCGGTCGTCGACCGACAGGCCGAACTCGAGCGTCGAGGTCTCGGCATGCAACGCATAGCGCGCCTCGGTGACGATGGTCTCGAACCCGTCGACCATCATTGTCGCGACGACAGTGAAACGCTCGCGCTCGCCGATCTCGAGGAAGTCGTGCAGCAGGGCCTTCGGCAATTCACTGATGGCGCCGAAGAAGCGGTTGTAGCGGGAGCGGGTCGAGAGCGAACGAAAATAGTGCTGAAGCTCGTCGGTGTCGCGCGGCTCGACGAAGCGGACGTTGAGCGCCGCACCGTCGCGGGTGCGCAGCGTGTCCGAATATTGCTTCAGGTCTTCGAGGCGGAGAGTGCTCATGACACGAGCCCTTCACAAAAAGGGACCGCCGGCGCCCCTGTCATCAGGCGGCGCCGGCCTGGCGGCCAATCAGGCCCGCCAGAAGGGTTTGTCGGCCTCGTAGGCGATGTCGGACCAGGACAGCCCGACGTCGTGGAGGTCGCGGGCGGTCCAGTGGGTCAGCTCGCGCCGGGTCCGATAGCGCTCGTGCCAGACGTGAAGGGTCTCGCCGATCTGGTAGAGCAGGCCGTGCGCATGATGATTTGTCATCGAATTGTCGGTCAAAGTAGACATTTTCAGCTCCTGGAGCTAAGTTGACCGCTAATATCTGCCTTCGAGTGCGCCGCGACAAACGACAATTTGTACCCTTTCGCATGAAATAACGTCATGCATCCTGCTGCCAGATGACTGCCAGATTGCCCTCCCTGAACGGATTGCGGGCGTTCGAGGCCGCCGCGCGCCATCTCAGCTTCACGCTGGCGGCCAGCGAGCTGAACGTGACGCAGACCGCGATCAGCCATCAGATCCGCAGGCTCGAGGAGGAGCTCGGCATCCGCCTGTTCATCCGCCAGAACCGCGCGCTGGCGCTGACGCCGGAGGCGCGCGACTATCTGCCGGGGGTGCGCGCGGCCTTCAACGATCTGCGCCTTGCCACCGACCGCCTGCTGCGCAAGGACGATGACAAGGTGCTGACGGTCTCGACGATCGCTTCGCTTGCCGCAAAGTGGCTGCTGCCGCGCCTGACCGATTTCCAAGAGAGCCATCCCGGCATCGACGTCCGCATCACCACCTCGACCAGCCTCGTCGACTTCCAGCGCGACAATGTCGATGTTGCGATCCGCTACGGCCGCGGCCAATGGCCGGGCTTGCGCGCCGACTGGCTGATGGCGGACGAGCTGTTTCCAGTGTGCAGCCCCTCGCTGCTGCGCGGTAACAAGCCGCTACGTCGCCCGGAGGATCTGAAGGACCACGTGCTGCTGCACACCAACGTCAGTGACGACTGGCGGCTGTGGTTGACCGCGGCGGGCCTTTCCGCCGGCATCTCCCGGCAGCCCGGCATCACCTTCGACATGACCTTGATGACGGTGCAGGCGGCGATCGACGGCATGGGCGTGGCGATGGGACGGACCTCCTACGTCCAGGACGACATCGCCAAGGGCCGGCTGGTGGTCCCCTTCAAGATCGCGCTGCCGGCGGATGCAGGGTTTTACCTGGTCTCTCCCGACGGCCGTCGAGAGGCACCGAAGCTCGCCGCGTTCCGCCAATGGATGCTCGCTGCAACGCAAAATAAAGCCTGAAAAATCATCAGCTTCCTCCGCAAAACGGATTGACTCGCCCCGCCCTGCGCGGGAAGGGGTAGGGCAGATTGTCGCAGCTTCAATCTGTCGCCTTGCCGTGAAATGAGTTCCGGTCCGGCCACGTCTTTCCAAGGGAGCAACGTCATGGCTGGACCAGCCGCCTCAACCAATCCGCCCGAGATCAAGTCGCGCATCGGCGCGATCCTGCGCGCCACCAGCGGCAATTTCCTCGAGCAGTTCGACTTCTTCCTGTTCGGCTTCTACGCCGCCGCGATCGGCAAGGCGTTCTTCCCCTCGAGCAACGAGACGGCGTCGCTGCTCAACACGTTCGGCGTGTTCTGGCTCGGCGCCTTGATGCGGCCCGTCGGTGCGATCGTGCTCGGCGCTTACATCGACCGCATCGGCCGCCGCCAGGGCCTGATCGTCACGCTCGGCATCATGGCGTTCGGCACCGTCGTGATCGCGTTCTGCCCGAGCTACGCGACCATCGGCATCGCGGCGCCGGTCATCGTGCTGGTCGGCCGCCTGCTGCAGGGCTTCTCCGCCGGCGTCGAGCTCGGCGGCGTGTCGGTGTATCTCGCGGAGATCGCAACGCCCGGCAATCGCGGCTTCTACACCTCGTTCCAGTCGTCGAGCCAGCAGGTGGCGATCTTCGTTGCCTCGATCCTCGGCTATCTCCTGTCCGAGGTGATGCCGGCCGACACGGTCGCGTCCTGGGGCTGGCGCATTCCGTTCTTCGTCGGCTGCCTGATCATTCCCTTGATCTTCTTCCTGCGGCGCACGCTGGAGGAAACGCCGGCGTTCCTCGCGATGAAGAAGCATCCGACCGCGAGCGAGGTGTTCGCCTCCGCGCTCGCCAACTGGCGCATCGTGCTGCTCGGCATGATGATCGCGATCCTGACCACGACGACGTTCTACTTCGTCACCGTCTACACGCCGACCTTCGGCAAGACGGTGCTGAAGCTGTCGACGCATGACGCGCTGCTCGTGACGCTGCTGGTGGCGGTCACCAACTTCATCTGGAACCCGGTCGGCGGCGCGCTGTCCGACCGCATCGGCCGCAAGCCGGTGCTGATCGGGATCGCCGGCCTCGCGCTGGTCACCGCCTATCCGGCGCTGTCCTGGCTGGTGGCTGCGCCGACCTTCGGCAAGCTGCTCGCCGTCGAGATGATGTTCTCGTTCTATTTCGGCATGTACAGCGGCACCATGCTCGGTGCCCTCGTCGAGATCGTGCCGGCGCATGTGCGCACCACCTGCTTCTCGCTCGCCTTCGCGCTTGCGGCTGCGCTGTTCGGCACCTTCACGCCGTTCGCCTCGACCTGGCTGATCGACTACACCGGCAACAAGGCCGCGCCCGGCGCCTGGCTGATGTTCGCCGCGCTACTCGGCATCATCGCAGCGTCGATCGTCTACCGCGACGGCGGCAAGGCGGTGCCGATCTATGACACGGCGGCGGAGCCGGTTGCGGGGCATTAGGTGTCATTCCGGGGCGCGCGTAGCGCGAGCCCGGAATCCATTTCTCCCAGCATTCCTGACGCTCGATGGATTCCGGGCTCGATGCTTCGCATCGCCCCGGAATGACAGTGGAGGGCTACAGCTCCACCACCACGTAATCGCTCTCGACCTTCACGGTGACAGTCTCGGCGACATACGGGCCCTTCACCACGCTTGCGCCCGGCTCGACATGGGCCGGATAGGCCTTGACGCGGAAACGGCGGGGATCGCAGTAGGACTGGCCGGTGCGGATGTCGAACTCCCAGCCATGCCAGGGGCAGCGGATGATCTCACCTAACTTCGTGTATTCGATCTCGCCGGGATTGCTCGACTGCGCGAGCCCAATCAGCGGGCCCTCGCACAGCGCCGCGCCCTGATGCGGGCAGCGGTTCATCAAACCGAAATATTCGCCCTTGATGTTGAAGATCGCGATCGGCCGTCCGTCGATCTCCAGGAATTTTCGCGTACCCGGCGGAAGCTCGTCGACCGGCGCAATCACATGACGCGCCATCAATTTATTCCGTAGAGCTTCTTCGCATTGCCGAGATAGAACGCCTCGCGATTGGCTTCGCTGACGCCCGCCGGCAGCACGCGCGAGGGCTCGTCATAGTCCCAATGTGGATAGTCGGTCGCGAATAACAACCTGTCCCAGCCGATCCATTTGATGACGTCGAACAGATCCTCGCGGCTTTCAGGATCCTCCATCGGCTGCGTCGTCCACCACACCTGCTCGCGGATATATTCCGAGGGCGGCCGCTTCACATGCGGCACTTCGCTGCGCAGCCGCTGCCAGGCCTTGTCGAGCCGCCATGCCAATGACGGCGCCCAGCCGAAGCCGGCCTCGATCATCACCATCTTCAGTTTCGGGAAGCGCTCGAACACGCCCTCCAGCACGAGGCTCGCCAGCGCCGATTGCTGGCATTGCGAGTGGCCGACCATCTCCTCGATGTAGTAACTCGGCCAGCCTGACGGCGTGATCGGGTTGCCGCCGAAGCCGAAAGCGTGCACGCCGACGGGAAGACCCGCCTCTTCCGCGGCCTGATAGATCGGCCAGTAACGGCGCTGGCCGAGCGGCTCGACGTTACGACTGAGCAAGAGCACCTGCACAAAGTTCTTGTCGCCGGCGCGCTCGCGGATCTCGGCGGCGGCCGACAGCCCGTCCTCATTGCCGACGACGATGGACGCCTTCAAGCGCTTGTCCTTGCTGGTCCATTTGTCGATCTGCCAGTCATTGATCGCCGAGCACAGCGCGGCCGAGAGCTCGTGATTGCGGATGCCCTGCCCGGTGTTGAGCGGATTGAGCACGCCAAGCTGCACATTATTGGGATCGAGCAATTGCTTCTGCATGAAGGCGAGCGAGGAGCCCTGCGGGCCGCCCTCCGGCGGATAGGCATCGCGGCGCGAGGCATTGGGCTGCGCCTTCGGGTAGGGCGGGCCCTCCATCATGCCCTGATAGGCATGGACGCCGTAGATCTCGAGATGATGCTGCCAGCGCTTGGCGAGGTAGGGATAGAGCTCGGTGCGGGTGGCGCGTGCCGGGTGGATGTCGCAGTCCGCGATCGCGGTTTTGACGGTCAGTGGGGAAGCGGCTTCTTGGTTCTCGCGGAACTGTATATTCATCGCCTTGCCTCCTTTGGCAGCGGGCTCACGTCAGGCGGGGATAGGTTGCATACGGATTGTCGATCATGATCTTGCGCACGAGATCGGGGGACAGACCTTCGGGCAGCGCGTCCTGGTCGTCGAACTGCCAGTGCGGATAGTCCGTGGAGAATAAGACCAATTCGTCCGACTGCATATGCTCAAACAGGCGAATTAATGTCTCGGGTTCCGGCGGCGCATCAAATGGCTGTAACGAGAAGCGGATGTTGCTGCGCACAAGTTCCAGCGGTGCGCGATCGACCCACGGCGTTTCCATCCGCACTCCGCGCCAGAACTTATGCAGCCGCCAGAGATAGGGCGCGATCCAGGAGACGCCGGACTCCAGCATCACCATCTTCAGCCGCGGATATTTGGCGAACACGCCTTCGACGATCAGGCTGGTGAGCTGGGCCTGGAACGCCTGGGCCTGACCGACATAATCCTCGATGTGATAGGAGCCCCACCCCACCGCAGTCGGCGGATTGTGATAGGCGGAACCGGCGTGGATGCCGATCGGCAGGTCGAGCCGTTCCGCGGCTTCATAGATCGGCCACAGCGCACGCTTGCCGAGCGGCGTGTCGCCCATGACAAGCATCAACACCTGCACGAAGCGACGATCTGGCGCACAGCGCTCGATCTCGGCGACGGCCTTCTCGACGCTCTGCGTGGGGATCACGATCGAGCCGCGCAGTCGTGAATCGCGGTCGAGCCATTCCTTCACAAGCCAGTCGTTCAGTGCGCGGCAGAAGGCGGCCTGCAAATCTTCCGAAAATACCATCTGCACGCCATAAAGCGGATTGCAGATCGCATGCTTGAGCTGGAAGGGATCGAGCACATGGCGCTGCATGGCCTCGAGGCTCTCGCCCGGCTTGCCGCTTTCGGGCCGCCAATCGGGTCGCGCCGTGATCGGCGAATTCTTCGGATAGGATTGCGAGACGAGGTCGACCATGCCGCGCGTCGTCACCTGATCGCGCCAATAGTCGTTCAGATACGGCAGCAGGCTGGTCAGATGCGGCACAGCCGGATGCACGTCGCAATCGATGCCGCCGGCGATCAGGGACGCCATGACGTCTCCCTTCTCACGTTTCCTCGCATGTCTCTTCTTGTACCCGCCATTCAAGCAGGCCTGCCCGTCGCCCGCAACTCGGCCAAGCATGCTGTCATATGCTAGGAAGGCTGAGCTCGGTTGCGAAGGAATAAGGAGTCTTAGGGATGAAAGAGCTCATCGGCATTGCGGAACAGGTCGCGGCAAAACTGATCGCGCGCAAACAGACCATTGCGGTCGCGGAATCATCAGCCGGCGGGCTGATCGCGGCCAGTCTGCTCGCGGTGCCCGGCGCTTCCGCCTATTTCCTCGGCGGCGCCGTGGTCTACACCCGCGATGCGAGGGGTGTGCTGATGGATATTTCGGATGAAGGAATGAAGGGCTTTCGCTCGTCCTCGGAACCCTACGCGCAATTGCTGGCCGAGCGGATGCGCAGCCGCTTCAATTGCGATTGGGGCCTGTCCGAGACCGGCGCCGCCGGCCCCACCGGCAACCGCTACGGCGACGCCGCCGGCCACAGCTGCATGGCGGTCGCTGGCCCTGAGTCAGAGGTGACGACGCTGGAGACGGGCAACAATGACCGGTTTGCGAATATGCAGGTGTTTGCAGCGACGGCGCTGAGGCTGTTGTTGAGGAAGCTGGAGGAGTAGCTGCACGATTGCTTGGCAGTGAGATAGAGCGGCCTCACCCCATCCCCGACGTCGTCCTGGCGAAAGCCAGGACGACGACGGGCCTACCGCCCCAAATGCCGCATGAAAATCCGCACCACATAGCCCTGCACCCTCGGCGCCTCGTCGTAGAGGTCCGACGCGATCCGCTCGATGGACTCGCGCAGGGACAGGAACTGCGCCTGCCGCGCGCTGCTTTCGGTGCCCTGCATGCCCGCGAGTTCGTCCATCGCAGCGTCGGAGATCTGGCACTGCACGACCTCGCCATCGTCCAGCATGGTGAAGCGAAAGGCCAGCCGTTCCAGATCATGGCCAATGATCTTGTCGCGCAAAAGTGGCATCAAGTCGTCCCGGTCGAGCCCCGCGCCGGACAATGCTGAAAATCTCACGCGCTGTCACCACCCGCGCCATGGGACATGGCGGTCATGCGACGCGCGTCAACAGCGCGCTCGCTGTCAGCCCGCCACGCTCCGACCTCAATAGACGAGCGCTGTTCCGGCCGGCTTATCCAGTGCCGCAGCCAGCGATCGATATTCCTCGCAGTCCGTTCCGCAGATGGATGCGATCCGACCGAGGTGATAGAGCGCTTGCTCGCGGTTGCCTCGCTCGAGCTGCCACAGTCCATAATATTGCCACGTCAGCACGTGGTTCGGATCTGCCTGCAACGCGCGCTCGTACCAGACCTGCGACTGTTCGTAGTCACCGAGCTTGCGATAGGCATAGCCGATGAGGTTGGCGACGTTCGGATGGTCGTCATGGCCGAGCGACTTCAACTGCGCGATCGCGGCCGCATAGTCGTTGCGCTCGTAGATGGTGTCATAGGCGGCGCGGTAGCCGGCGGCGAAAGCGGGATCGCCGATGCTGGACTGGTTGCCTTGCTTCTTGCCCTTCTGGGTTGCTTTGGCGCCCGGCCGCTTCGGATAGGTTGGCTGCGGCTTCTGATCCGAATAGGCGCCGGCATAGGGATCGGTGGAACTGATGCTGCCACCGCCTCCACCGCCGCCGCCTCCGCCCGCGGCAAATGCCGGCGAAATCCACAGCGCTGCCGCAAATGTGCCGAGTGTGACGAGCCTGATCATCCCTGTGAACATCTTCGTCTCCTGTCCTGCTTCAAGCGGCCCCGGACGAATCGATAACCCTGCCTCGACAGGGATATTCCGGGACGCTGCGCTCACGGAAACGTCAGCGTTCGTACGACAGTTCTGTTGTCCTTTACTGGAATGCCACTTCGGCAAAGCTTCTCAGCTTTCGCGAATGCAGGCGTTCGGATTCCTGCTGCTTGAGACGCTCCAGCGCTTTCAGGCCGATCTCGAGATGCTGGCCGACGCGGCGGCGGTAAAACTCGCTGGCCATGCCCGCGAGCTTGATCTCGCCATGCAGCGGCTTGTCGGAGACGCACAGCAGCGTGCCGTAGGGCACGCGGAAGCGGTAGCCGTTGGCGGCGATCGCGGCCGACTCCATGTCGAGCGCCACCGCGCGCGACTGCGACATGCGGCGGATCACCTCGGGGCCGGAAATCTCCCAATTGCGGTTGTCGACGCTGGCGACGGTCCCCGTGCGCATCAGGCGCTTGAGCTCAAAGCCTTCGAGGCCGGTGACGTCCTCGACCGCCTCCTCGAGGGCGACCTGCATTTCCGCCAGTGCCGGAATTGGGACCCAGAGCGGCAACTCGCGGTCGAGCACGTGGTCCTCGCGCACATAGCCGTGGGCGAGCACGTAGTCGCCGAGCCGCTGCGTGTTGCGCAGGCCCGCGCAATGGCCGAGCATCAGCCAGGCGTGCGGGCGCAGCACCGCAACGTGGTCGGTGACGTTGCGCGCGTTCGACGGGCCGGTGCCGATATTGATCAGCGTGATGCCGCGATAGCCCGGCGTAACGAGATGAAAGGCCGGCATCTGTGGTGTGCGCAAGGGCGCATCCCCGCTGGTGGCACCGCCACTGCGCGTGATGACATTGCCGGGCGCGACGAAGGCTTCGAGACCCGCCTCGCCGGATTGAAGTCGCTGCTGACAGAGCTGCGCGAAGGCATCGACATAGAACTGGTAGTTGGTGAAGATCACGAAGTTCTGGAAATGCTCGGGGTCGGTTCCGGTGTAGTGATAGAGTCGGCGCAGCGAGTAATCGACACGGGCGGCGCGGAACAGCGATAGCGGCTCCGGCGCGCCCGCCTGCAGCACGAAAGTGCCGTCTGCGATGGCATCGTCCATGGTCGCGAGGTCAGGCACGTCGAACGCATCGCGCAGCGAGCGCGTGACGGGCGAGTTCTCGCTGGTGGTTATGGCGGCTTCGATGTTGATGTCGCGGCGATAGGCGAAGTGGATCGGGATCGGCTCGGCCGACTCGCCGATCTCGACCGGCACGCCATGGTTCTGGATCAACAGACCGATCTGCTCGGTCAGATAGGCGCGGAACAGATCCGGCCGCGTGACGCTGGTCTCGTGCACACCGGGGCCGGCAACGAAGCCATAGGACAACCGGGAATCGAGCCGCGCATGTGTTGCGGTGGTGAGGCGGACGAAGGGATAGTAGGCCCGCACCCGCGTGGTGACGGCTTCGCCGCCAACATAGGCCTCGAACCGGTCGCGCAGGAATTTTGTATTGCGCTCGTAGATCTCTTCGAGCCGGGCGACGGCAAGGGACGCGTCGGAGAAGGATTTGGTGGCGATGGAGGGTGGGGATTGCATGGTTCGACCGCCCGGCTATTTGCGCTTGAGTCGAACTATAGCAAAGAAGGCGGTGCCGTAGGATGGGCAAAGCGAAGCGTGCCCACCAATCTGCGCGACGTGTAAAAGAACGTGGGCACGACGCATTGCGCCTTTGCCCACCCTACGGGACCGTCATCGCTGCCCCAGATCCCGGATGCGCGCTAAGCGCGCTCCGGGATGACGCGCTTTCGCGCGTCACTTCTCCCTGAAGGCCCGCATCAGCTGGTCGTGCAGCGGCTTCATCAGGTAGGACAGCATGGTGCGGTCGCCGGTCTGGACGAAGGCTTCCACGGGCATGCCGGGAATGATCTTGACGTCACCGAGGCGGGCGATCTCCTCCGGCGGCATCGAGACGCGGATGGTGTAGTAGCTCTGGCCGGTGCGCTGCTCGGTGGTGACGTCGGGCGAGACGCGGCTGACGACGCCGTTGAGCTCGGGCGTGGTGCGCTGGTTGAAGGCGGACAGGCGCAGCAGCGTCTTCTGGCCGATCTGGAGCTTGTCGATGTCGACCGGATTGACCTTGGCCTCGACCTGGAGGTCGTCGGCTTGCGGCACGATCAGCATCAAGGTGTCGCCGGCGGTGACGACGCCGCCGACGGTGTGCACCGTCGATTGCAGCACCATGCCGTCCTGCGGCGCGCGGATGTCGACGCGGCGAAGCTGGTCCTCGGCAGCGACCTTGCGCTCGATCAGCTCGCCGATCTTGTCGTTGGTCTCGCGCAGATCCTTGGAGACCTCGCTGACCATGTCCTTGTCGACCTGGATGATCTGGAGCTCGGTCTCGGTGATCTTGCCCTTGGCCTGCGCGCGCGAGGCGATGTACTGCGCGCGCTCGCCGTTGAGGCGGGCACTGTCGCGCTCGAGCTGGGTCAGTCGCGAGATCTGCACCAGACGCTTGTCGTAGAGATCGCGGACGCCGGTGAGCTCGTTCTGGACCAGCGCGATCTCCTTGTCCTTGGCCGTCTCCTGCGCGGACAGGCCCTCGATTTCTTCGTTGAGCTGCAGGACGCGCTCGCGGAGCTGCGCCTTCTGGCCGGCGCGGCCGTTGACGCGGACCTCGAACAGCTTGGTCTCGGCGGAGAGCAGCGCCTTGACGTCGGGATCGCCGCTGCGGTCGAGCAGGGATTGCGGAAACTCGATCTTGTCGAGACCGCGTTGCTCGGCCTGGAGCCGGGCGGTGCGCGCCTGCGCGGCGTCGAGATTCTTGGTGACGATGGAGAGGTTCGCCCTGGTCACGGTGTCGTCGAGCCGCACCACGATGTCGCCGGCCTTGACCACGTCGCCATCGCGGGCGCGCAGCTCGCCGACCACGCCGCCGGTCGGGTGCTGCACCTTCTTGACGTTGGATTCGACCACGATCTGGCCCGGCGCGATCAACGCGCCCGAGATCAGCACCGTCGATGCCCAGCCGCCGAGGCCGACGACGAGGACCAGTACGATGCCAAGGCCGAGCATCAGGTGAAACGTGATGGAATCACGCACGGTCTTCTTGGCGGGCTTCGCACCGCCGATCGCCACCGTGCTCATGATTTGGCCACTCCGCCTTCACTGACGACCTTGATCGGGGCCGGCGGCGTCACCCGCGGCTGCAGCACCTGGGCGAGCACCTGCTCCTTCGGGCCGAAGGCCTGCATGCGGCCATCGCGCAGCACCAGAATCTGGTCGACCGCCTCGACGCCGATGGGGCGATGCGCCACCACGATGACGATGGCGCCGCGCTCGCGCGCCGAGCGGATGGCGCGGGTCAGCGCCTCGTCGCCTTCGGTATCGAGGTTGGAATTGGGCTCGTCGAGCACGATCAGGAACGGACTGCCGTAGAGCGCGCGCGCCAGTGCCACGCGCTGCGCCTGTCCTGCGGACAGTGCTGTGCCCTGCTCGCCGACCTGCGTGTTGTAGCCCTCGCGCATCTTGATGATCATCTCGTGCACGCCGGCCTCCTTCGCCGCGGCGATGATGCCGTCGGAGGTGGCCTCGGGATCGAACCGGCTGATGTTCTGCGCGATGGTGCCGCCGAACAGTTCGACGTCCTGCGGCAGATAGCCGATGTGGCGGCCGAGCACGTCGCTTGACCATTGATCGAGCGCCGCGCCGTCGAGCCGCACCTTGCCGCGCACCGGCTGCCAGACGCCGACGAGTGCGCGGATCAGCGAGGATTTGCCGGAGCCGCTCGGCCCGATCACGCCGAGACCGTTGCCGGCGGCGAGCGCGAAGCTGACGTCCTGCACGATGAGGCGCTGGTCGCCCGGCGGCACCATTGCGACACCCTCGACCGAGAGGCGGCTGGTCGGCGCCTGCAACTGGGTCGGCATCGTCTGCGCCGGCATCTGCTCCAAGAGGCGCGTGAGGCGCTGCCAGCTCTGACGGGCCGCGACGAAGGATTTCCAGTGCGCGATGGCGAGATCGACCGGCGCCAGCGCGCGGGCGGAGAGGATCGAGCCGGCGATGATGATGCCCGCGGTCGCCTCCTGATGGATGACGAGATAGGCGCCGACGGCGAGCACCGCCGATTGCAGCATCATGCGCAGCACTTTCGCGACCGCCCCTAAGCCGCCGGCGACGTCGCTCGCACGCTGATTGCCGGCGAGATATTTTTCGTTGGCCTCGCTCCAGCGCTGGTTCATCCGGCCGGTCATGCCCATCGCCACCATCACCTCGGCGTTGCGGCGGCTGGACTGGGCGAGATCGTTACGCTGCGCGGCAAGGCCCATCGCCTCTTTCGCCGGCTGGCGGGACATGAATTCGGTGACCAGCGTCAGGCCCACCAGGATGATGGCGCCGACCAGAGCAGTCACCCCGATCAGGACGTGGAAGGCGAAGCAGATGGCGAGGTAGAGCGGCAGCCAGGGCAGGTCGAAGAACGCGCTCGGGCCCATGCCGCCGAGGAAGGAGCGGACATTGTCGAGGTCGCGCAGCGGCTGCAGGCCCTCGTTGCGGCTCCCGACCAGCAGCGGCAGGCGCACGATGGTGTCGAACACGCGCTTGTTGAGGGCATCATCAAGCGAGGTTCCGATCCGCCCGAGGATCCGGTTGCGGATCATGTCGAGCACGCCCTGCGCCATGTAGAGGAAGCTGGCGAGGATAATGAGGCCGACCAGGGTTGGAACGCTGCGGCTCGGCAGCACCCGGTCGTAAACCTCCAGCATGAAGATCGACCCGGTCAGATAGAGCAGGTTGATCACGCAGCTCATCAGGCCGACGCCGACGAACGCCGTGCGACAGGCGCGCAGCGCGTCAGCAAGCTCTGAACGGCGAACGCCGGGTACGGCTGCCATCAGTCTGATCTCTTTCGGGTATGGGGCAAGGCCCCTGATTTCAAAGGCAATTTCAGGAGTAATTGACCTGGATTAACATCGCGTTCTCGCCCCTTCGTCAACGCGGTTGATCAATCCAACCCCTGGTGGCCACATCTACTACCCCTGATGGCCCCGCGCGCAAGCCCGGAATCTCACAGGCTTGCGGCTTTTTCTTGCGGACCTGACGCCTTTCCCAAGACGGGGAGGCGCCAGGTTGGCTTGCGGCGCTAGAGCCGCCCGCCGCCGCGCACCAGGCGGACAACCAGCAGCAGAATGATGGCGCCGATCGCGGAATAGATGATCTCCGAGACCAGCCCGACGCCAAGATGGATGCCGAGCTTCGGGAACAGGAAGCTGGCGACGAACGCGCCGGCGATGCCGATCACGATGTCGCCGATGATGCCGAATCCGGCTCCGCGGACCACCTTGCCCGCGAGCCAGCCGGCGACCAGGCCGACGAACAGGATGACGATGAGGCTTTGGCCAGAAATGTACATAAGTTGAAGTCCCTCTCCGTGAACGGGCGCATGGAACCGGAACCGGGATGAATGGGGTCTGAATATCTTTTGCGGGCCCCCGCCCGCCCGTCCCGACAAAAAATGTCGAAAACAACCCCATGCACAGTAGAGGTGGCTTGGCCGGAATGCGGGCGGCGAACTGTGACAAGTCGGTGTTGTCGTGGGGGAATTTTGAAGAAGCGCGCGGTTTGACGCGCGGGACGCACTGCGCTCGAATTCCCTACCCTTATGAGGTGAGGGACGCATCACTCTCTCATTCCCTCCCCCCTTGCGGGGGAGGGGCAGGGAGAGGGGTGGCCACGGGCGAGGTCCGAGTTCGTGGCTACCCCTCTCCCCCGCCCTCCCTCGCAAGGGGCAGGGAGCGCAGTGTGCATGAGGCTGCACCACGGCTCACATCGATAGTGCGCTTGCGAGGGAGCGTACCGGCTACGTCGCGACCGCCGGCTCCGCCAGCACGCACCGCGCCGCCCGGCCCGGGCCGACCTCGACATTGGCCGGCAATTGCTCGAGGCAACGCGGCTGGGCCACGGCGCAGCGGGGGGCGAAGGAGCAGTTGTGGGGCTTCTCGGCCAGCGAGGGCGGCGTGCCGGGGATGGTCTCGAGCCGCTGCCCCCGCCTCGCGCCATGAATGGTCGAGGCAAGCAGGCCCTTGGCGTAGGGATGCACGGGGGTGCGGACGATGTCGCGCAAGGTCCCCTGCTCGACGATCTGGCCGGCATACATCACGGCGACGCGGTCGCAGATCTCGATCGCAACACCAATGTCGTGGGTGACGAAGATGACGGACATGCCGAACTCGCGCTGCAGCTCGCGCAGCAGCAAGAGGATCTGGATCTGCACGGTGGCATCGAGCGCCGTAGTCGGCTCGTCCGCGAGCAGGATCTTGGGGCGGCAGGCGAGCGCGAGTGCGATCATCGCACGCTGGCGCATGCCGCCGGACATCTCGTGCGGATAGGCATCGAGCCGTCGCTTGGCCGAGGGAATGCGCACGACCTCGAGCATCTCCAGGGCCCGCGCGCGACCCTCCGCATAGGACTTGCCTTCGTGGCGCACCACGCTTTCGGCGATCTGCGCGCCGATGGTGTAGACTGGGTCGAGCGCCAGCGCGGGCTCCTGGAAGATCATCGACACGGTCTGGCCGCGGAACGACGACAGCTGCTCGTCATTCATGGCGAGCACGTCCTGTCCCATCACGTTGACGGAGCCCGAAATCTGCGTGCGCTTCTTCGGCAACAGCCGCATCAGCGCACGCAGGGTCACGCTCTTGCCCGAACCGGATTCGCCGAGCAGGCCCAGTACCTCGCCGTCACCAAGCGAGAGATTGAGATCGTTCACGGCATAGACCGTGCGCTCGCCGGTGAAGCGGATGTTGAGGCCTGATATCTCGACGAGCTTTGTCATGACGGCAGTTTCGGCAATCGATCGTGATAGTCGGTTGCGCGCTGGAAGGCGGCGCCGATGGTGAGCAGGGTCGCTTCATCGAAGGAGCGGCCGATCAGCTGCATGCCGACAGGCAGGCCGCTCTTGGTGAAGCCCGAGGGCACGGTGAGCGACGGCAGGCCCAAGAAATTCACCGGGCGGGTAAACAGCGTCAGGCGCTGCACCATGGCCGGTGCGTTCGGTCCGCCGCCGACGTCGCTCTCCTCGATCGTCGGCGCCGGCACCGGGGAGGCCGGTGCGATCACCGCATCGACGCCCGCGGTCGCCGCATTGTGCGCGGCGAGCGCCGGGCCACGCCAGCGCATCGCCTCGAGATAGGTGATGGCAGGCACCGTGAGACCGTTCTGCAGCCGCATCAGGACCTGCGCGCCGTAATCCTGCGGACGCTCGATCATCCAGCGCTTGTGGAAGGCGGCAGCTTCCGCGGCGAGCACAAGCTGGCTTGCCGAGGACAATTGCCGCTGGTCGGGCAGCTCGACCTTGACGATGTCGGCACCTTCGCGCTTGAGCACTGCAATGGTCTCGTCGAGCACGCGCGCGACCTCGCTGTCGAGATCGTCGACGTAGAACGACGCGGGGACTCCGATCTTGAGTCCCTTCAGCGAGCCCTTGGCCGCACCGACATAGTCCGACAGCGGCTCATGGCTGCAAGTCGGATCCTCGGGATCGGGACCGGCCATCAGCGCCAGCAGCAGCGCGCAATCCTCTGCGGTGCGGGCGAGCGGGCCGACGGTGTCGAGCGATTGCGACAGCGGCATTGCGCCGGCGCGGCTGACGCGGCTCCAGGTGGTCTTGAGGCCGGTGACACCGCAGAAATGCGCGGGCATGCGGATCGAGCCGCCAGTGTCGGAGCCAAGTGCCGCATAGGTCAGGCGCGCGGCGACCGCCGAGCCGGAGCCCGACGACGAGCCGCCGGTGATATGCGCGACGTTCCAGGGATTGCGCACCGGACCGTAATGGGCGTTGTGGCCGGTCGGGCCATAGGCGAACTCGGCAAGGTGCAGCGTGCCGAGCCGGACCTGGCCGGCGTCCTTCAGCCGTTGCAGGGCCGTGGACGTCGTGGTCGCGACGAAATCGCGGCGGATCAGCGAGCCGCAGGTCGCAACATAGCCGGCGTCGTAATACATGTCCTTGTGCGCGAGCGGCACGCCGTGCAGCGGCCCGCGGGCGTTACCCTTGGCGAGCTCGGCATCGGCGGCCTCGGCCGCCTTCAGCGCGGCCTCCGCTTCGATCGACATGAAGGCGTTGAGATGCGGCTGCCATTGCGCGATGCGGTGCAGCAGCGCACGCGTCACCTCATGCGAGGATACCTGCTTCATCGCGATCGCACGCGCGACCTCGGTGAGCGTCATCAAGGCAGGTTCAAGGCTCATTTCGACACCTTCTGCATCTGCGCAACCACGTAGGACGCGGGCTCGAGGTCGAAAGGCAGCGTGCCGGCGATCGCGGCAAAGCCCTCGAAGGCCGGCCCGATGGCGTTGGAGATTCGCGTTGCGATCTCGTCGTCGACGGGAATGCCCGAGACTTGCGCGATGGGCTTGATCTCTTTTGGTGTCGGTCTTGTCATGCTGTTTCCCCTGCGGGCGCGTGGCTATGGCCTGAACCCGGGATCGCCATGTGGCACGCGGCCTCGTGGCCCATTGTATCGACGGCCGTGAGCTTTGGTGCAGCATTTGCGCAGAGCGGCTCCGCAAACGCGCAGCGGGTGTGGAAGCGGCAGCCCGGGGGCGGGTCGATCGGATTGGGCGGATCGCCCGTGATCGGCGGCTTCTCGGTGCGGTTATCAGGATCGGAGGACGGCATCGCGGCGAGCAGCGCGCGCGTATAGGGATGCGCCGGGCTGTCCCAGACCTGATCGACCGGGCCGAGCTCGACGACCTCGCCGAGATACATCACCAGCACGCGATCACTGATGTAGCGCACGACGTTGAGGTCGTGGCTGATGAACAGATAAGTCAGGCCGAACTCGCGCTTGAGATCGGCCAGCAAATTGAGCACCTGCGCCTCGACGGACTTGTCGAGCGCGGAGACGGCCTCGTCCAGGATCACCAGCCGCGGCGACAGCGCCAGCGCGCGCGCGATGTTGACGCGCTGACGCTGGCCGCCGGAGATCTCGTGCGGATAGCGGTTGGCGAAGTTTTCGGGGCGCAGGCCGACCTTGCCGAGCAACTCGCGGGCGAGCGCCCTCGCCGCGCCGTCCGCCATGCCGTGGACTTTCGGGCCGAAGGCGATCGATTCCTCGATTGTGAGGCGCGGATTGAGCGAGGCGTAGGAATCCTGGAACACCATCTGCATGCCGCGGCGTAGCTCGCGCAGCGACAGCGACCGCCCGACGGTCATGCCGTCATAGATGATGTCGCCGTCATCGCGCGGCATCAGATGCATCAGGAGGCGCGCGGTGGTGGACTTGCCGCAGCCGGACTCGCCGACGATGCCGACCGTCTCGCCCTTGGCGACGGAGAAGGAGACGTTGTCCACGGCACGCACGGTGCGCTTGGCGGCGAACAGCCCGCCGCGAACCGGAAAGTGCTTGGTCAGACCGTTGACCTGGAGCAGCGGCTGCGCGACGCCGCCTCGGTCCTCGACCTGCTCCAGCATTGCGACAGATGTGTTGCTCTCGCTCATGGCCTAGTTCCTGATGTCCATGGCGCTGCGCAGGCCGTCCGAGAGGAGATTGAAGCAGATCGAGACCGCGAAGATCATCGCACCCGGCAAGGCTGCGACCCAGGGGTTGACGTAGATCGCGGTGCGCAGCGTGTTCAGCATCAGGCCCCATTCCGGCTCCGGCGGTTTTGTGCCGAGGCCGAGGAAGGAGAGACCGGCCGCCAAAATCATCGAGACCGAGATCAGGCTGGTGGCATAGACGAAGATCGCGCCCAGCACGTTGCCGAGGATGTGCACGCGCATGATGGTGAAGGCCCCGGCGCCGGAGGCGCGCGCGGCCTCGACGAAGTCCATGTTGCGCACGCCTGTGGTGACGCTCTCGGCGACGCGGGTGATCTGCGGCACGAACACGATGGTGAGCGCCACGATGGAGTTGAGGATGCCGGCACCCAGCGCGCCGGAGATCGCGATCGCCAGCAGCACCGACGGGAAGGCATAGAACACGTCGACCGTGCGCATGATCGCGGTGTTGAGCTTGCCGCCGACATAGCCGGCGACGATGCCGAGCGAGGTGCCGATGCAGAAGGCCAGGATCACGGGCAGGATGCCGATCACCAGCGACAGCCGCCCGCCATAGATCAGCCGCGCCAGCATGTCGCGGCCGAGCTCGTCGGTGCCGAGCGGATAGCCTGTCGTGCCGATGTGACGGAGGCGACGGATCATCGAGCCCTTGTAGGGGTCCTCGAGACCCAGCCACGGCGCGAGGATCGCGGAGAGGAGGATCAGCAGCAGCACCAGCGCGCAGGCCATGCTGACCTTGTCCCGCATGATGCGGCGGCCGACGGTCGCCCAATAGCCGCGCGCCTTGGTGGCGGGCGCGGCCTGCAGCGCGGCATCGGCGGTGGCGGACAACGGAAGCTCGCTCATCGGCTAGCCCCGCTTGATGCGCGGGTCGATCGCGGCTTGCGCGATGTCGACCAGGAGGTTGAGGAAGACGAAGAACAGCGCCAGGATCAGGATCGTGCCCTGCAGCAGCGGCAGGTCGCGCTGGAAGATCGCCGAGTTGAGCAGGAAGCCCGAGCCCGGCCAGGAGAACACGGTCTCGATCAGGATCGAGCCGCCGAGCATGTAACCCAACTGGAGGCCCATCACCGCGAGCGCGGTGGGCGCGGCGTTCTTGATGACATGGCGGAACACGCCGGTTTCGCGCAGGCCTTTTGCGCGCAGGGCTTCGACGAAATCCTGGCTGAGGATATCGCCGGTGAGCGCGCGCACCGTGCGGGTGACGATGCCCATGGGAATCACCGAGGTCGTGATCGCCGGCAGCACGAGATATTTCAGGTGCGCCCAGTCCCAGGCCCAGGAGTTGGAGCCGCTGGGGCCGGCACCGACCGCGGGCAGCCAGTTGAGCTGGACCGAGAAGATGATGACGAGCAGCATGCCGAGCCAGTAATGCGGCACCGACACGCCGGCGATGGCGAAGGAGGTCGCGACCTTGTCGATCCAGGTCTCGCGGAAATAGCCGGCGATCAGGCCGAGCAGGATGCCCATGGTGAAGCCGATGATGGCGGCCGCGATCGCCAGCGTGACGGTGTTGCCGACCGCGCGCATGACTTCGGCGAGCACCGGGCGCCCCGTCGCGATGGAATTGCCGAGATCGCCATGCAGGGCACGGAGCAGCCAAAGCCCGAACTGCACCGGCAGCGGCCGGTCGAAGCCATAGGCGGCGCGCAGCTGCGCCGCGAGCTCCTGCGACGCATCGGCCGGCAGCACGGCAACGAGCGGATCGCCCGGCGTGATGTGCACGAGCAGGAAGCACACCAGCGCCACGCTGATGACGATGGGGACGACATAGACAATGCGTCTGGCGGTATAGGCGAGCACGTTACTTCTTTCTTCCTTCTCCCCTTGTGGGAGAAGGTGGCGCGAAGCGCCGGATGAGGGGTTCTGTCCGCGGACGAATTTGCATCAATTGAGAGGTCCGCATCCGCGGAGAGAAACCCCTCACCCGGCTTCGCTAACGCGAAGCCACCCTCTCCCACAAGGGGAGAGGGTGCACTGTGCGTGTGGCGCGAACTACTGCATCGACACCAGCGAGAAGTCGATGAACCAGCTCTTCGGCTGCACGACGCCGGTGACCTTCGGGCTCATCGCACGTGGGCCGACGTCGTGGGCGACGTAGAGGAAGGCGGCGTCATCGACGGAGGCCGCGTGCAGCTCGGCGAGCGCGGCGTCGCGTGCGGCCGGGTCAAACGTCTGGCGCGCCTTCTTCACCAGCTCGTCGAACTTGGGCTCGTTGATGAAGCCCCAATTGTTCGAGACCGGCGGCGCCATGCCCGATTGCAGGAAGCGCACCAGGGCGAAGAACGGGTCCATCGCCGCATAGGTGACGTTGGTCGCGTTCGAGCCGTTGGCCGAGGGATCCTTGGCGCCGCGGCGCCAGTTGGTGAACAGCGTGTTCCACTCGATGACGTCGAGTTTCACGTCGAAATAGCACTCGGCGAGCGCCTGCTGGAGATATTCGTTCATCGGCAGCGGCTGCATCTGTCCCGATCCGGACGCCGAGGTCTGGATCTTCACCGAGAGCTTCTTAGCTGGACCGAAGCCGGCCTCCTGCATCAGCTTCTGCGCAGCCGCCTTGTCGTACTTGATCTCGAAGCTCGGCTTGCCGCGCCAGGGATGGCCGGGCTCGAAAGTGCCGGACGCCGGCACCATCAGCCCCGCAAGCAGGCCGTCCTTGAGGCCTTCGCGATCGACGCAGAGGTTGGCCGCCTTGCGCACGCGGATGTCGTTCCAGGGCGACCCCTCGACGCGCGAGAACTGCCACGGCCAGACATGCGGCTGCTCGTTGGCGTAGAGCTTGAAGCCGCGCTGCTTCAGCTCGGGCAGCGCATCCGGCGCCGGCGCCTCGACCCAATCGACCTGCCCGGACAGCAGCGCCGCGGTGCGCGCATTCGCCTCCGGCATCGGCAGGAGCACCATCTTGTCGACCTTGGGCACGCGATCCTTGTTCCAGTAGCTCGCGTTCTTGACCAGCTCGAGCCGTTCGCGCGGGGTGAAGCTCGCCATCTTCCAGGGGCCGGTGCCCGCGGCGTCCTTGGCGAAGGCGGTCCAGGCGGCCTGCGACTTCGCCTTGGCATCGGCGCCTTCGGCCTTGTCGTAGAAATGCTGCCACTTCGCCGGGCTCGCCATGAACAAATTGGTGAGGTTGATCGGCAGGAAGCTGTCGGGCTCCTTGGTGGTGAGCTCGACCGTCATGTCGTCGATCTTCTTCGCGGAGGCCAGCGTCGGCATGCGCGAGGCCGTGACGCCGACCTGGCTGGCGTCGAATTGCGACGCGTCCTGCTTCAGCACCTTCTCGACGTTCCATACCACGGCGTCGGCATTGAACGGCGTGCCGTCATGGAAGGTCACGCCGGGGCGCAGCTTGAAGGTCCATTTGGTCTTGTCGGCATCGTCGACCTTCCACTCGGTGGCAAGGCCCGGGATCACCACGCTCGGCTTGTCGGCAGAGGACAGGTCCCAGCCGGTCAGCGCGTCATACATGGTGAGGCCGGTGAAGCGATTTCCTTCAAAACCCTGATCGGGCTGGCCGAGGGTGCGCGGAATATCGGCAGCAGTCATGCCGATGCGCAGCACCGTTTCCGCAGCGACCACGCGCGGCCATGCGGCCGCGCTGCCAAGCGCCAAGAGCGCGATCAGCGCCGCCCGTGTCTTCTTGTTCTTGATAAGCATCGCCTCGATCCTTCTTCGGCTTTCGATGATTAATTTTGATGCAATCGTATGCAATGGCTATGCCAAGGAGAAACTTTTTCTGCAAATTGCCCCTGCGACGACAAGTCCTTGTGATGACGCACGGGCGAAACAGGCGCACTGCCTATTCTGGCATCAAGATTGCAAGTTTGGCCCCAGATCCTCCCTGGAGCTTTGGGCCATGCGTATTCGTCTGTCGACCTGTCTCGCCGTGCTTGCGCTGACAGTTTCCGTAATCTCGGCGCGCGCCGAAACGGTGGTGCGCTACGGCATCTCGATGGCGGATATTCCGCTGACGACGGGGCAGCCCGATCGCGGCGCCGGCGCCTATCAGTTCACGGCCTACACGATCTACGATCCGCTGGTGGCCTGGGAGATGGACGTCGCCGATCGCCCGGGCAAGCTGGTGCCGGGCCTCGCCACCGAATGGAAAGTGGACGATGCCGACAAGACCAAATGGCGCTTCACCCTTCGCAAGGGCGTGAAGTTTCACGACGGCAGCGAGTTCAACGCCGACGCGGTGATCTGGAATCTGGACAAGGTGCTCAACGACAAGGCGCCGCAATTCGACAAGCGGCAGAGCGCGCAGGTGAAGACCCGCCTGCCCTCCGTCGCCAGCTACGCCAGGATCGACGACTTCACGGTGGAGATCACCACCAAGACGGTCGACTCCTTCTTCCCCTATCAGATGCTCTGGTTCCTGGTGTCGAGCCCGGCGCAGTATGAAAAGCTCGGCAAGGACTGGGACAAGTTCGCCAGCCAGCCCTCGGGCACCGGCCCGTTCAAGCTGACGAAACTGGTGCCGCGCGAGCTCGCGGAGCTCAGCAAGAATCCGGACTACTGGAACAAGAAGCGCATTCCCAAGGTCGACAAGATCGTGCTGGTGCCAATGCCGGAAGCGCTGACGCGCACCAATGCGCTGCTCGCCGGACAAGTGGACCTGATCGAGACGCCGGCGCCGGATGCCGTGCCGCAGCTCAAAGCGGCCGGCATGAAGCTCGTCGACAACGTCACGCCGCATGTGTGGAACTATCACCTCAGCGTGCTGCCGGGCTCGCCCTGGACCGACATCCGCCTGCGCAAGGCGCTCAATCTCGCCATCAACCGTGACGAAGTCGTCGGCCTGATGAACGGCCTCGCAAAACCCGCCAAGGGCCAGGTCGACCCGTCGAGCCCGTGGTTCGGCAAGCCGACCTTCGAGCTGAAATATGATCTGGCCGCCGCCAAGAAGCTGGTGGAGGAAGCGGGCTACTCCAAGGCAAAACCGCTGAAGACCACCTTCATCATCGCGCAAGGCGGCACCGGCCAGATGCTGTCGCTGCCGATGAACGAATTCCTGCAGCAGAGTTTTAAAGAGATCGGCATCGAGATCGACTTCAAGGTGGTCGAGCTCGAGACGCTCTACACGCATTGGCGCAAGGGCGCGGCGGACGAGATGAACGCCGGTATCACCGCCAACAACATCGCCTATGTCACCTCCGATCCGCTCTACGCCATCGTCCGCTTCTTCCACTCCGGCCAGATCGCGCCGGTCGGCGTCAACTGGGGCGGCTACAAGAACCCCAAGGTGGACGCATTGATCGACGAGGCCAAGCAGACCTTCGACAGCACCAAGCAGGATGAATTGCTGGCGCAGGCGCATGCGCTGATCGTGGATGATGCCGTGCTGGTCTGGGTCGTCCACGACACCAACCCGCATGCGCTGTCGCCGAAGATCAAGCAGTTCGTGCAGGCCCAGCACTGGTTCCAGGACCTGACGACGATCGGGGTGGAGTGAGGGGTGGGCTACGCGCCGCTCTCGTAGGGTGGGCAAAGCGTAGCGTCCCACCATGCTACGACGCGGAAGATAAGACGTGGGCACGGCGCTGACGCGCCTTTGCCCACCCTACGAGAACTGATGCTCGGCGCAGATAGCGTTAAGGATCAAACTGCACGCCAGACAAACGGTGTCGTCCTGGCTTTCGCCAGGACGACATCGAAGGTGTGGCCGCCTTCAAGGCCACACCTAACGCCCGCTACTTCGTCAGCAGCGCGTACGCCCCGGTCCAGTCCTCCGGCGGCGGATTGATCTGGAAATCCTTGATCCTCGCTTCGTAGAGCTTGAACAGCTTTTCCAGCGTGTCGGCGTCTTCGCTGCGGCGGCCGCGCTCGATCGCGTTCATCGCGCCCTGCCAGTCGCGGTTGCGGTAGCAGCCGAGCATCTCGATGGTGATGTTGCGCAGGCGCTGGAAGGCGGCCGAATGCATCACGTCCTCGCGGCCGGCGATGGCGTAGATCACCTCCGGCTCGGTCTTGCCCTTGACCATGATGAAGTCGAGCTCGAGGATCGCGAACTTGTCCTTGGCGGCGAGCGCCGTCCTGGAGCCGACGATGATCGGGAAGCCGTATTCCTTGGTCTGCCCTTCCAGGCGCGAGGCGAGGTTCACGCTGTCGCCGAGCACCGAATAGTTCTTCTTGAGGTCGGAGCCCATGTTGCCGACCACGCCGATGCCGGTGTTGAGGCCGATGCCGACGTTGAGCGGGATGTAGACGTGGCCGCCGTCGGCGGCTTCCTGCTCGCGCTCCTTGTTGACCGCATCGATCTGCTCGAGCATCTGGATCGCGGCTTCGCAGGCGTTGACCTGGTGCTCGGCATCGTCGAGCGGCGCATTCCAGAACGCCATGATGGCGTCGCCCATGTATTTGTCGATGTAGCCCTTCCGCTCGATGATGACGTCGGTCAACGGCGTCAGGAAGCGGTTCATCAGCGCGATCAGCCCCTGCGGATCGTGCTTGTAGCTTTCCGAGATCGTGGTGAAGCCGCGCACGTCGGAGAACATGATCGTCATCTCGCGCTCCTCGCCGCCAAGCACGAGCTTTTCCGGCGACTGCGCCAGCTGCTCGACCAGCACCGGCGACATGTACTGCGCGAACATGCCGCGGATCTGCACGCGCTGACGCTGCTCGCGCACGAAGCTGGCGAAGATCAGCGTCAGGTAGATCGCGGTTGTCGAGAGCAGCGGATAAGTGAAGTCGATGAGCTGGCGGTACTGCGCGTAGAAGAACCAGGATGTGCCGACCAGGATCGCGGCGAACATCGCACCGGCGAGCACCAGGCGCACCGGACCGAGATTCGGCGTGAAGATGATGACGAGCAGGCCAATGAACAGCGCAGCGATCAGCTCGATACCGAGCGCATAGTTCGGCTGCGAGATCATCGCCCCGGTGAGCACGCTCTCCAGCACCTGGGCGTGGATCTCGACACCCGGCATGGCCCGGGATACCGGCGTGGTCTTGATGTCGTTCAGGCCGACCGCGGAGGTGCCGATCAGCACGAGCTTGCCGGCGATCTTGCTCGGCGACACCGTGTTGTCGAGCACGTCGGCGGCCGAGACGTAGATCGAGGGATCATAGCGGGCGTAGTGCACCCAGAGCTGGCCGTTCCTGTCGGTCGGGATCTCGACGCCCTTGAGGCGGATGGCCCGCACGCCGGACTTGTCGGTCCGGACCAGCAGCGTCGGCGTGCTGGTGATGACCCGCAGGATCTCCAGGCTGAGCGAGGGCATGATGTTGCCCTGGGCGCGCATCACCATCGGCACGCGGCGGATCAAGCCGTCGCGCTCGGTCCTGATCGTGAACAGGCCACGACCGGCGGCGACCTTCTCGATCACGGGCACGTTGCGCAACAGGCCCGGGAACTCGAACAGAAACTTCTCGGCATTCTCCTCGCCGACCGTCGCCACCCCTGTGAAGGGAAGCGACTTGTCGATCTCCGACGTGATCACCGACTGTCCGGTCTCGCCCAGCACCACGCGCGAGCGCTTGATCGCTTCCGAGAGGATCTGGTCGTTGCTCGGCAGCTCGCTCAGCCTGGCGCGGGTGGCGTCGTCCAGATAGCGCATCTGGCCGGCGACCAGATCCGGATTGAGCCGGTCGGGCTCTGAAAACACCACGTCGAAGCCGATCGCGACCGCGCCGTTATTGGTGAGGTTCATGATCATGTCCGCGATCCGCGTCCGTGACCACGGCCATTGGCCAAACTTGGCAAGGCTCTTGTCGTCGATGTCGACGATGGTAACCGGCCGTATCGTCTTGTGGCGCGGATCGATCAGCTGGAACATGTCGAAGGTGCGCAGCCGCAATTCCTGGATCGGCGGCGGGTCCCAGAGGCGGGCGGCGGCGAACGCGACCAGCAGCGCAAGGCACATCAGCCGCGCCAAGCCGAACTTCTGCGCAAACCACCGCCGGAGGATCTTGAGACGTCTCATGCCGGTTGAACTTCCTGCAACCGCTTGGGGCCTGATCTTGGATCGCCGTGAGGCAAATGGCCAATGGTTCGGCGACAGAAAATAAGGATTTTTTGTCGCGATCAAAGCGGAATAATGAGCCGTTTCCCGGAGGGTCCGCCTCTAACTCACATGAAGGATGAAGTCGCCGGCGTTGAGACTGCCGACAGCAGTGTTCTTCAGGAGGATCTTGTCGTTGTTGTCGAGCGTGAGCAAGGTATCGGCACCGTGCTGCTCCGCGAGCGAGGATACCTGCGTCCATGACGTGATGCTGGTGAACTGCCTCAGGTCGATCTTGTCGAGGCCGACCTCGAAATCGTTCACGGTGTGCTGGGCCATATGCTGCGACGACGTCGGCGCGAACACGAACTGGTCCTTGGCGCCGCCACCAATGAGCGTGTCGCTCGTCTCGGTCGCGAAGATCACGTCCTTGCCGGCGGCCCCTGCCAGCGTGATGCCCTGGCTGTTGGCGCCCTCGACGAAGATGAAGTTGACGGTGTCGGACAGGCCCTTGGTCGTGTCCGTGACCGTCAGCGTGATCCGGTCGGTGCCCGGCGGCACGGGGAACTGATCGGTGCTGGCGCCCGTCGGATCGTAGGCAATGCCGGCGCCTTCTGCGAGGCCGGTATTGATCTGGGCGAGCGAACCGGACGCCGGATAGACACTGACGCTGCTGGTATCCGGGTGCGAGGTCGACACCGAGAGGGTGAAAGTGTCCGTCGCAGCGCCGGAATCGGCGTCGGTGACCACCAGATCGGTGATGATCTCGTTGCTGTTCTCGCGGATATGCTCGACCTGGAAGTGCTCGGTGTTGATGACCGGGCCGCTGGCGGAAGGCGCCGTCACGCTCGTGCCGATTGTGGTGAGCTTGTCCGACACCGATGCCGTGCCGTCGGTGCTCATGGCCGTGATATCGGTTGTCGCCGTCGCCGAAGTGGTCGTGATGCCGCCGACATAGGTGTTGTCGAGGGCATGCACGCCTAGCGCGTCCGGCGTCCCGGTGAAGCCGTTGGCCGGCACGAAGCGAAGCAGCGTGTCCGGGCCCAGCACCAGCGCACTCGTGTCACTGACCGCCCCGATATCGACCCATTGATGGGTGCCGGCGAGCTCGTACTGCCAGACACCCTGCGCCGCCGTGGCGGTATCGGACGTCACCGCGATGGCCTTGAGGGTCGCCCCGGCATCGGCGTCGTGGAACTTGCCCGTGAAGAGGCTGCTGATGGTGCTTCCGACCGGATTGCTGTCGTTGCCCGCGACCGAGGCCAGCGTCGTGTTGTCGAGCGTCGGCGCGTCGTTCGTGCCGGTGATCGTGACAACGACGTCCGCCATCACCTTCTGGCCCTGGCCGTCATCGAGCGTAATGGTGGACACAACCTTCACGGTCTGGTCCTTGGCGAGGAAATCGAGCGCGTTGTCGGCGATCGAATAGCTCCAGGTGACCGTGCCGTTGTTCTTGCCGGTCTGCCCATAGGTCAGCGCGTCCTTCAACGCGGCGATCTGGCCAGGCGTGAGCGACGCGGTGAGGTCAGTGGTGCCGTCCGCAGCGAGCGAGGTCACGACCTGACCGGTGACTGTCGCCGTTGGACGGTCGGTCAGGTCGATGTCGGTGAAGTCGATCGAACCGGTCGCAGCCGGCACCGGGTCGGACGCACCGGAGCCGGTGGTGTTTTCACGCTCGGCGAAACCTGCAGTCAGCGTCGCATGGGCCGTGTCGAGCACCGGCGCGTCGTCATCCGCATGGATCGTGATCAGCGTGTGCCCGCCCTCATCGCTGCCCGCGAAGTGTGCGTTGCGATAATCTCCGACGAGCGTCAGGCTGATGGTCTGGCCATCGTCGCCGGTGACGGTCAGCACGCCGCCGCTCGCGGGATCGTCGGCATCGGGGACATAGACCGCGCTGGTGCCAGGCCCCCACTTGATCATCGTCAGGTCGATCTTGTCGTTGGCGGACAGCTGCGCGATCGAGCCGCCGAAATCCGTCGTATCGATCTCGAGCTCGGCGCCGTCACCGGCGAGCGTGATCGTCTGCGACACCGTGCCCTTGACCTCGAGCGTCGCGCCGGCGTCGACCACAACCGAACCCGTAACCGAGCCCGACAGGGAGCCGAACAGCGTCAGTGTCCCGGTGTGGACCTCGATCGAGCCGGTGGCGGTGTTTGTGATGTCGCCGGTGATCGACGCGGTGCCCCAGCTGTCGATGTCACCATCATTTTCGATGGTCAGGTCGACCCCGGAAATCGAGGCACCGTGCAGATCGATGGCACCATGGTTGACGATCGACGACGTATCGCCGAACACGCCGCTGCCGGCGACCGTCCAGGTGCCGCCCGCATTATTATTGAACGTGGCGGTGGCAACCGAGATATTGCCGTTGATGTGGCCGGTGTTGTTGAACGTGATCTCGCCGCCGGTCTCGACGATCGCATAGGTCGTCGAGGTCACGGCGCCGGCATCGTCGGGCCCGATGGTGCCGGAATTGGTAATCGACGCAGCGCCGGTGCCGTTCTCCTGGATCGAGATCGCCGCAAAACCGTCGGCGCCGACCACCGATCCGGTGTTGGTGATGGACGTCGAGCCGGTCGCGTCTGCATCGTCCTGGTCGATATTGATGCCGAACGAGGTCGCGCCGGTGATGTGCCCGTTATTCGAGATGCTGACGTTGCCGTCGCCATGGGAGACGACGTCGAGACCGACTGCGCCGGACACGCCGCCGCCGATCGTAGCCGTGATGTCGCCGGCGCCGGCCGCGCCGTCGTGCAGCACGATGCCGTTGCCGGTCTGACCGGTGATGGCGCCGACCGTCGTCAGCGAGATGTCGCCGATGCCGTTCTGAGTGACGACGATGCCGTTGGTCGCGCCGGTCAGCGCGCCGGTCGGCGTCAGAATGATGTTGCCGCGACTGTCGGCCGTCCCGCCCGATGCGGTGAAGTCGAGCGCGTCGCCCTTCCCCGAATTGATGTCGGCATCGCCTGTGACGGTAAAGGTGCCGCCGCTCGTCGCCAGACCGGCGATGGTGCCGGCAAAATCGTGACTGGTGTCGTCCAGCTTGAGCGTATTGGCGCCGCCCGCGAAGGTGGCGGTCTGCTCGTTCGCGCCGCCGAGCTCGAGCGTCGCGCCGTTGTCGATGATCAGCGTGCCGACGCCGGTGATGCCACCGGCGAGATTGAGCGTGCCGGCCTGAACTTCGATGGTACCGCCGCTGTTGGTGACGCCAGCCGTGATCGTGTTGGAGCCCGAGACGCTGTAGAGATTGCCGGCATTGCTCAGGTTGCCGCCGTTGATCGAGACGTCGGTCAGATAGAGCTTCGAGGTGCCGTCGACCGAGATCGTGCCGCCGGTGTTGGTGATGGTGGCGGCCGTCAGCTTCAGCGTGCCGCCGGTGATCGCCTCGATCAGGCCGTGATTGGTGATGGCATGGATCGTGGCCGGATCGATCGTCAGGGTACCGCTGGTGACAGAGATCGCTCCGGTGCCGGCAATGGTGATGCCGGCATTGTCGATGGCGCTCGTGCCGGTCGATTCCAGCGTGCCGGAGACGGTGAGCGTACCGCCGGTCAGGCTCGCACCGTTCAACGTCAGCGTCTTGCTTGCATCGACATTGACGGTGCCGTGATTGGCGATCTCGGTGCCCACAACGGTCGCGTTGCCAAACGTCAGCGTGACGTCGCTCTCGACGGTGACGGTGCTGATGCTAACCGTCGCCCCGCCGTCGATGCGGCTGGCGCCCGTAACGCCGATCGTGCCCGCACCCTTGATCGCGCCGCCGCTGATCGTGGCGTCGTCCAGCGTCAGCGCGGCATTGCCGTCGATGACGACGTTGCCGCTCGAATTGTCGACCGTCGAGCCCAGATCGATCGCCAGCGCGCCGCCGGCGAGCACTTCGATGATGCCGGCATTGGTGACGGTCTCGTCGCTCAGCGCATTGCCGGTGCCGCTGACGTTGAAGAGGGCATTGTTGTTCAGGATGCCGCCGCTCAGGACGGCGTCGCCGGTGAGATCAATCTCACCATCGTTGGTGATCGTGCCGGCGCCCTGGAGACCGGCGTTGAAGATCGGCCCCCCCTCGCCCTCGCCGTTCCCGGTGCCGATCACCCCACCGGCTCCGCCGATGGTCGCGTTGGTGACGACCAACCTGCCGGAGGCGTCGATGGTGATCTGGCCGGCATTGGTGATGCTGGAGCCCTGATGGATCGTCAGCCAGCCATTTGCCAGCACCTCGATCACACCGCTCGACGCGTTGTCCACGGTCTCGTGAGCGAACTCGACCGTGCCCTTGACGTTCACCGTGCCGGAATTGTTCAGCGTGCCGTTCTCGATCAGGCTGACGCCGTCGAGCTCCAGCGTGCCGAGAATGGTGACGGTGCCGCCGTCGACCGTCGTGCCATCGACGATCAGCGTCGCGCCGGCATCGGTCTTCAGCGTGCCGCCGGCATTGTGGATCTCGGCCCGCGTCTTCAGCGTGCCGCCGAACAGTTCGAGCGTGCCGGAATTGGTGATCGTGGTACCGACGGCGAAATCGCCGCCACCCTGGAACGTCAGGTGGCCCGTATTGGTGAGCACGCTCGTATCCAAGATCTCGGCCTTGCCGCCAACGAACATCGAGCCGGCGTTGGTCAGGATCGAATCGGCGCCCATGTTGAGCGCGCCAGCAATCGTCAGCGAACTCTGGACGATCACCTTCGGCGGCGGGCCGCCGAAATCGTTCATCGTCAGCGACTTGGCGTAGGCAGCTGCGTCGATCGTCACCGGATAGGACGGCGTCAGGCCGTGCAATTGATCGGTGATGACGATGACGTCATCGTCGATGGTCGGAACGGTGCCGGTCGCCCAGTTCGCGGCGTCTTTCCAGAAGCCGCCCGAGGGCGCGCCGGGCTTCTCGGTCGCGATCCACACCACGGCGGGCGCATCGGTACCGGTGATCGTGACGGTGATGGTCTGTTGCGCGGTCCCGCCATGCGTGTCCTTGACCGTCACGGTGTAGACCAGCGTCAGCACCTCGCCCTTCGGAATGAAGTCGGCGAGGTAGACCGGAAGATCGGCCAGCGACCAGTTGATGGTGCCGGTGCCATCGCCGGTGCTGTCGGCTCCCGACGCGATGGCAACCGACATCGCGCTCTGGAACGCCGCGAGCGGGCCCGGCGGAACGGTGCTGCCGTCAGGCAGCGTCGCACTGGTCAGCGCCACCGACACGGTATGGGCGTCGGTCAGATCGACGTCGGCGAAGTTCAGCGTGCCCGAGGTCGCCTCATCGCTGACGAGCGGGCCGCCCGGCACGCTGGTGCCGCCTTCGAAGGTGATGGTCGGAACGCTGCTGGTGATCACCGGCTTGTCGTTGGTGCCCGTAATCGTGATGGTGATCGGGATGAACTTGGATTCGGGGGCGACCTGAAAATTGGTGTCGACGCGGACCATGTAGGTCAGCGTCAGCGTTTCGCCGGCCGCGAGAAAATCGAACACGTTATCGGGGATCGTATAGGTCCAGACCGCCGAGCCGTTGTTGTTGTTGCCGCCGTCGGGGGCCACGCTGATCTGGATCAGCGTCGCCGCGATGTCCTGCTTCTGAAGAGCGCTGAGCGAGCCGGTGACGTCCTGCTGGCCGGCGTTCTTGTAGACGTAGTTCGGCGCCTCGGCGAGGCTTATGCTCACCGTCGGCCGGTCGCCGAGATTCTGATCGACGAAGGTGATCCGGCCGGAGATCGTATCGGAATGCGTGGTGTCGCCGGTGGTGTCCGCGCGCTCGCTCAGCGAGAACTCGGTCTTCACATTGCCGCCGAGATCGAGGCTCTGCACCAGCGGCTGGCCGGGGATACGCGTGGCAGGCGACGTGGAATTGCCGGGCCCTTCTGATCCTGTGTGATTGAGGTTCGTGAAGGTCGCGATCACGACGGCGCCCGACGCCGACTTGAGCACCAGATCCTGGCTGGTCGGCGTGATCGTGTCGGTGAAGTTCGTGGTCAGCTTGGTGTTGCTGTTGTTGTCGGTGAACTTCAGCGTGAACACGTCCGTGATCAGCTTCTGCACGTCCGGCGACATCAGCGCGTTGCTGATCGAGACGTTGCCGCCGCTGATCTGGATCATCTGGCCGGCCTGGTTGACCGTCGCGATCGGCAGCAGCGTGATCTTGTCGAACAGGATATAGGAGCCCGTGGTGCCGTTCGGCTCGACCAGCACCTGGAAGCTCGCCTGCGGCTGCGGGTCGCCGCCGCCGGCGGGAATGACGAAGTTGATCTGGGTCAGTACCGCGGTGCCGCGGATGCCCATGGTCGCGACCGGCGTGTCGACCTTCATGTCGCCGTGCTTGGCGGTTTCGCCGGCGACAAAGGTGATGGTGCCTGCCACCAGGCTCAGCAGCGAGGAGTTGTTCGACCCGTTGGGGTCGTAGACCATCTCGTTCAGCACCATCCGCGCATTGGAGGACAGGCCGAACACGGTGCCGTCGATGAAGGTGATGCCGAGCGTCGAATCCGCGCCGGTCGACACCACGTCGCCCTTCTCGACATTGTCGCCGTTGTTGAGGATGACCGAAACGCCGTTGCGGATCGCGGTCGCGCTGCCGGAGAGCTTCGTGACGTGGCCGATGACCTGGGCCGCAGCCGTGCCCGGCGCGGCCTGGGCAACCTGGACGTGGCCGGTCAGCGCATTGACGACGTCGCCGGTGAGGTGGGCGCCATCGGACGAGGCCAGTGCGGCACGCTGCTCGCCCCTAAAATAATCGTGAACGACGAAGTCGCGCCCCTCATGGGACAGCACGAGGTCGAGACCTGAGCGCTTGAACTCGCCGTTGAAGATCAGATTCGGGTCGGGAACAACGACAGCCCCATCGGGCACGCGACCGTGCGCCTTGGCGGTAAAGGAATCGACATGGACATAGCCGGGCGAGTGGGAACCTTCGCCGTTCAAGGGAATCGCGGCGTCAAATTTGCCAGCGTAGTTCAACGGGGCACCGTAAAAGGGTTAATAATTATGAAAGTATCGACCGCCTAAGCTTGCTTAGCATTACCAAGTCCTTAGCGAAACCATCTATTGCTTGTGTGATTTCGCATCACTTGGCCTTGCGGACGCCCGGAAAACCGCGCTACTGGGAAGGAACCGCAGTAATACCTACAGTATTCTGAAGTCGAATTCGGCTTTTTTGCGGACATTTCCAAGCATCCAAAGTAACCTGCTGTATAGATCTGACAGCAGATACTGATGTCATCTTTTCCCAGGGGTTCCCCACAGCATCCTGCGGCAAATACGGAGCTAAATCTGTGACCTAACTAACAGACCCCGTGAAATCGCGGGCTTGTTAGCCATAGGACCCAGAATCGGCGCCACCACAACCTACGCTTGCAATCGAAGCATTTTCACCGCCGCCGGTCACCTCCTAGCCGGCGATTCGTAAAATTTTACGCAATTTGGGCGGGCTTGTTTCAGCCTGTCCCACGGTTTTGGGACCCCTGCCGGGCGCGTTAAGCAGAACAAAACGGCCCGCCTCGCACTATCTCCGCGAAAGCAACAAAGCCCGGCACGTCGCGGTCGAGAGACCTCGGCGAAGCCGGAAGGGGATGTCAGATGGAGACCGCTGCTCGCTCGCGCGCCTGGCGCGCAATCCTTGTCGTCTGCGGACTGGTCCTGTTCGGATCGGCCGCCGAGCTTCGCGCCGGCACGCTGCTGTCGCCGGGCGCCGGCGCGCTCGTACGCAAGTCCGCCGAGCCGTTCGGCGTGTTCGCCTTCGCGATCTCGTCCGGCGGACTCCAGCAGAAATGGTCCGCGCTGAAATCCAGGCTCGACGACGACATGGTGCAGCTCGCGCTATGCGACGGCGACCGCGACAATTGCGCCTCGCCCGCAGCCCTCAAGCTGCTGGCCATCGTCGACCAGGCCCGTGCCCGCGACGGCCGCGCGCGGCTGGGCGAGACCAACCGCGCCATCAATCTCGCCATCCACCCCGCCAATGACGGCACCGACGACGTCTGGAGCTCGCCGCTTGCGACCTTCGCGCGCGGCGCCGGCGATTGCGAGGACTATGCCATCGCCAAGCTGGCCGCACTGCGGCTTGCGGGCGTCGCCACCGAGGACCTCCGCCTCGTCGTGGTGCGCGACGTCAGGGCCGGCGAAGAGCATGCGGTCGTGGCCGCAAAACTGGACGGCCACTGGCTGATGCTCGACAACCGCCGCATGGCGATGGTCGCGGACGATGCTGCGCGCACCTACCAGCCGCTGTTCGTGCTCTACCAGTCGGCCGTGATGAAATATGTCGACGAGCCGATGCGGCTGTCGATGGCGCCCGCCGAGGCGCACTGATCATCTTGTAGCCCGGATGGAGCGGAGCGAAATCCGGGGCCGCTGTCGCTGCACGAATCCCGGATTACGCTTACGCTCCATCCGGGCTACGGGGCACAAACCCATTCCACCGCGCGATCCGGGACGCTAGCATGGCCGCTTCTACGCGGGGGCGACTGGAATGCGGTTCATCTTGCTGATTTTGCTTGCGCTGCTGACGTTGCCGGCGGCGCCCGGCTTCGCGCAATCCAGCACCCCCGACCGCTCCGTCGCCGACCGGCTGCCGCTGTTCGCCAGGAACAACTGTCAGCAGATTCGCGATCCCGGCAATCAATTGTTCTGCGGTGACACCGAGCTCGCCGCCGCCGCCGCGAAGCTGAACACCGCGATCGAGGCGCGGCTCGCCCGCCTGCCCGATCGCCTGCCGGCGATCGAGGAGAATGCGATCTGGGGCCGCCAGCGCAATCTCGGTTGCGGCATCGTCGGCCAGACCGCGATCCGCGCCGACGATTTCGACCGCGTGAAGGCGTGCCTGCTCAAGGTGACCGAGGAGCGCGCCGCGATCCTGCGCGATCCCGATTTCGACTGCCTCGCCGCGAATACGGCGGCGGGCGCGCTGATCTGCGCGGACCCGTCGCTGGCGCTCGCCGAGACGGAGCTCAATGGCGAGGTGCTCGGCCTGATCGGCAAGCTCGACCCGACCGCGGCGCGCTTTGCCTTCGCCGAATACGGAAGGTGGACGCGAGAGCGCGATCGCAAGTGCAATCTCGTCGGCAAGGAGAACGTGCCGCTGCAGGAGCTCGAGCCTGCGGAGGATTGTCTCGCCGACTACCTCACGCGCAAGGCCGACGAGATCCGCGCTGCCAAGGGCGATCCGAAAAAGGTGTTCGGCCGGCAGGTCGCGGCTCACTCGCCCGACACCGATGCCGTCGATTTCTGCGCCGCGCGGATCCACGCGGCCAATTCCTGCGGCAATTTCCTGCGCATCAATCGCGTCTACGCCGTCGACAGCCAGGTGACCGACCAGGAGGCGCAGGTCACGGGCGAGATCGAGATGGTGGTGCTGGCGCCCTTCACCACCTGCAGCAAGGTCGCCTCCGGCTGCACCGGCACCTGCTGGGACCCCCGGACGGGTCTTCCGCAGCCGGGCGCCGGCACGAGGGAGCGCTCCGGCGAGGCCTTCAACGTCACGCGCCGGCTGAGGATCCAGCGAACCTTCGCCTTCGTCAAAGCCGCCGACGGCTGGCGCTGCCGGGAAGACGAGCTGGCGCCGGTGAACTCGGGGACGGCGGGCGGGGGATCGTAGGACTCTCTCCGCGCGCGCTTTCTTCCTTCTCCCCTTGTGGGCCTGTTGCGTAATTCGCCAGTTGTGATTCCCTAGGGCAAAGCCTTGAGGGGATGACGATGGCGGTTAAGCGGACGGGACAGCCGAGCTTTGTGGAAGCACTGATGCCGAAGGGGGCCGGCGCCAATGCAGCGCTGGATCGGCTGGCTGGCCTGGTCAAGTGGTACCGGTTCGAGAAGCTGATCGGCCATCTGCGGGATGAAGGGAGCCCCGGTCGTCCAGGCTATCCGGTGCTGGTGCTGTTTCGTGCGGTGCTGTTGCAGTCGCTCTATGGTCTTTCGGAACGCGAACTCGAGGAAGCGTTGGGCGACCGGTTGTCGTTCAAGCGCTTCGTCGGTTTGAGCCTCGAAGATGCGACGCCCGACCACACGGTTCTGAACCGCTTCCGGAACCAGCTCGTCGAACAAGGGCTGTTGGAGAAGCTGTTTGGCGAGCTGGATCGCCAGCTCGAGAATGCCGGGGTCATCCTCAAGCGCGGCACGATGCTGGATGCGACCTTGATCCAGGCGGTGTCAACCCCTCCGAAGCAGGATCGTCCCTCAAACGACCCAGATGCCCGGTTTACCAAGCGGCAGGGCAAGGGTGGTTCGACCTTCGGCTACAAGGCTCACATGGGTGTCGACGAGGGATCCGGCCTGATCCGCGCAGTCCTGACCACGCCCGCCAATGTCAACGACACAACGCCGGCCGACGAACTGATCCGTGGCGATGAAGCCGTGGTGTGGGCCGATGCAGCCTACGACACCCATGCCCGACGGGCTCGGCTGAAAGCGGAAGGCAAGAAGCCCCGCATCGCCCGTCGTCCCAACCGACATCACCCGGAGCTACCGCCTCGGCTCAAACGCTACAACCTCCTCATCGCGCGCCGACGAGCCCAGGTCGAGACCACCTTCGCCACTCTCAAACGCCGCATGCGGCTGACCTGCATCCGCTATGTCGGTCTCATGAAGGCAAGCGGGCAGGTCCTGCTTGCCTCCATCGCGTTCAACATGAGGCGCTGGGCCGCGCTCGCCGCCTGAGACGCCCGCCAAGGGCACCAAGTACAGATCTCGGCCTGACAATCGGCGTCAACACAGCCCTCTCTCCCTACGTCTCCTGCCTCAAAAGGCCGTAGCGCAACAGGCCCCTTGTGGGAGAAGGTGGCGTGAAGCGCCGGATGAGGGGTTCTCACCACGCAAGACCGTTCGTGAGGATAGAACCCCTCACCCGGCTCGCCACTTCGCGGCGATCCACCCTCTCCCACAAGGGGAGAGGGTGCAGCGTCACGCCGCCGAAACATCAAAACATCAGATTGTCCTTCACCAGAACCCAGCGGCCGTTCTTGACCTGCTGGACCTGTGTGATGGTGGTGGCGAGATGGTTGGTCTTCGAGAACACCGTCGGCGGCGAATTGAAGATGTCCTGGAACTTGTCGCCGGACTCCAGCGCGTCGAGCATCTTCTGGCCACTGAGATCCTTGCCAGCCTTGTTGGCATAATGCGCGAACGTCATCACCGCATTGTAGCCAATGATCGCCTGGGTGTTGGCGTCGGCGTTAAACATCTTCTTGTAGTTGACGAGCCAGTCCTTCACCTTTCCTTTCGCGGTGTCTTCATAGGGAATTTCGAAGTTCGAAGCAGCATACAAGCCTTCCACCACGTCCTTGCCGAGCGCCGGCACTTCGAGCACGTTAACGGGCGTGGCGCCGAGGAAGGTGACGTCCCATCCGAGCTTCTTCGCTTCGGTCATCGTGCCGATCGGCTCACGGAGCACCGCGCCGAGCACGACGAGGTCGCAACCGTCGGACTTCATCTTGGCGACCTGCGCCGAGAAGTCGGAGGCGCCGCGCTTGTAGCTCGTGATCGAGGCCGGCTGCACCTTCATGGCGGCGAGCTGCTGGTTAAAACCATCGAGCACGTTTTTTCCGTACTCGTCGTCCTGATGCATGATGCACGGTTTCTTGAAATTCTTTGCCTCAATCATGTATTTGAGCGCGGCGCGCGTGCTCTCGACATAGGGCAGGAGGTTGTTGAACTTCAGCCGCTCCTGCGGCTTGGCCGGATCGAACTTGAAGGTGAACTCGGCCGCCGTCAGCGGGAAGAGCTGGAGCACGCCGGCGTCGAGCAGGATATCCTGCGCGGCGAGCACGGTGGGCGATCCCATCGGCCCCACCATCGCAAAAATCTTGTCGCGCTCGATCAGCTTCTGCGAGGCCAGCACGGCTTTCTTCGGATCGTAGCCGCTGTCCTCGACCACCAGGCGGATCTTGCGGCCGTTGACGCCGCCGGCGGCGTTGACCTCCTCGACGGCCATCTTCATGCCGTTGGAGACGGGCACGCCCCAGCCCTTGATCGGACCCGACAGATCCTGATGGGTGCCGATGACGATCTCGGATGCCGAGATGCCTTCATTGGTGACCTTGGTTTGCGCGACGGCCGGCAGACAACCGAGCGCGATAGCGCCCATAGCAAGGCCGAACGCGTTGAACGATCTCGACATTGACGTCTCCTCTCCTTTGGGCCCGTATTGTGCGAAGGGCGGGGGCCGTCGCTCCTTCGCTTTCTCAAACGCGACTTTTCTTTTTTGCGCATGCCCCTTCACGGGAAACCGGTTCCCACTTTTCCGGGGCATGCGCGCGCGTCACGCCACCGCGCGCTCGCGATACATCGCGTCGATCTCGGCGGCGTAGCGCTTGTTCACGAAGCTGCGCTTCAGCTTCATGGTCGGCGTCAGCTCCTCGTCCTCCGGCGTGAGCTGGCGCTCGATCAGATAGAACCGCTTGATGGTCTCGACGCGGGCGAAATTGGCGTTGACGCCCTCGATCTCGCGCCAGATCAGGTCCTGGATCTCCGTCGCCCGGCACAGGCTGGCGTAATTGGTGAAGGGGATGTCGTGATCCTGCGCGAACTTCTCGACATTCTCCTGGTCGATCATCACGAGGCAGGTGAGATACGGCCGCTTGTCGCCGATCACCACGGCATCGGAGATGTAGGGCGAGAATTTGAGCTGGTTCTCGATCTCGGACGGGGTGATGTTCTTGCCGCCGGAGGTGATGATGATGTCCTTCATCCGGTCGGTGATGCGGACGAAACCCTCATTGTCGATGGTGCCGACGTCGCCGGTGTGCAGCCAGCCGCGCTGATCGATCGTCTCCGCGGTCTTCTCCGGCTGGTTGAGGTAACCCATGAACAGGAAGTCGCCCTTGATCAGGATCTCGCCGTCGGGCGACAGCGTGACCTCGCCCCAGGGCACGGCGGTGCCGACCGAGCCGAGCTTGATCCGGTCCGCCGGCATCATGGTGGCGACGCCGCAATTCTCGGTCTGGCCGTAGAGCTCGTGCATGTCGATGCCGAGTGCGAGATACCAGCGGATCAATTCCGGCGCGATGGGCGCTGCGCCCGTGAAGGCGATGCGGCAGCGGTCGAGCCCGATCATGCGGCGGATGTTGCGGAAGGCGAACTGGTAGGCAAATCGGTTGGCGATGCGCAGCGACAGCGGCGGCGCCTTGCCCTCGATCCGGCAGTCGACCATGCGATAGCCGATGTCGATGGCGCGACGGTAGACCCATTGCTGCAGCGGCGTCGCATCCTTCAGCGCGATGGTGATGGCGGAATAGAATTTTTCCCAGATCCTGGGTACCGCGAGGAAGACGGTCGGCTGCACTTCGCGCAGATTGTCCGGCACGGTCTCCGGGCTTTCGGCGAAGTTCATCACCGAGCCGAGCGCGACCGAGATGTAATAGCCGCCGATGCGCTCGGCGACATGGCAGAGCGGCAGGAAGATCAGCCGGTCCTCGTCCTCGCGCGCCGGGATGAAGTCGTTGGCGTGCCGCATCTGGTGCGTGACGCTGCGGTTGGCGTGCATCGCGCCCTTGGGCGGGCCTGTCGTGCCGGAGGTATAGACCAGCACCGCGAGATCGCCGGCGCTGCGGCTGTCGATCATCTCCTGCCACAGCGCTTCGCGGCCGACCATGTGGTTGCGCCCGAGCGCGCGGAACTCGTCGAACGACATCACCATGTCGTCGGAGAAGCCGCCGAGGCCCTCCATGTCGAACACGACGATCTTCTGCAGGGACAGGCAGCGCGCGCGGCAGGTGAGGATCTTGTCGAGCTGCTCCTCGTCCTCGGCGAAGATCACGCGGGTCGCGGAATCGTTGACGAGATACTCGACCTGGGACGACGAATCGGTCGGATAGATTCCGGAGGAGACGCCGCCGGCGCACAGGATGCCCATGTCGGCGTAGACCCATTCGGGCACGGCATTGGCGATGATGGAGGCGACCTCGCCGGGCATGAAGCCGATGGCGCGAAGCGCGTAGGTGATCTCCTTCGAGATCTCCAGCCATTCCCGCCAGCTGGTCGGCTGCCAGATGCCGAACTTCTTCTCGCGGATTGCCGGCCGGTCGCCCCGCATCTCCGCGGCAAGCAAAAAGCTCCTTGCGATCGTATCAGCGACCGTCAGCACCGCCGGTCGGGCCATGCGCGTCTCCTCCTTCGCCTTCCCCCTCCGCTGCCTGCCTTACCGGCGGTCTTTGTCTTGCGGATGGGCTCGTCCATCTAACGCCAAGTTTTCTTTTTCTTCCAGCGCCGTTCGCCTCGCGCGCCGGCTTCCTTGGCGCCAAGGTAAAACTCCTGGATGTCCTGGGAATGCATCAAGCGGTCGCAGTTGTCGTTCATGACGATGCGGCCGATCTCGAGCACATAGCCGTAATGCGCGGTCTCCAGCGCCACCTTGGCGTTCTGCTCGACCAGCAGGATCGACATGCCCTGCTCCTCGTTGACGCGCCGGATGATGGTGAAGATCTCTTTCACCAGCAGCGGCGACAGGCCGAGCGAGGGCTCGTCGAGCAAGAGCAGCGTCGGCCGGTTCATCAGCGCCCGGCCGATCGCGAGCATCTGCTGCTCGCCGCCGGAGAGCTGGCCGGCCGGCTGGTTGATGCGCTCCTTGAGCCGCGGGAAATAGCCGTAGACGCGCTCCATGTCCTCCGCGACGCCGTCGCGGTCCTTGCGCGGATAGGCGCCCATCATCAGGTTCTCGCGCACGGAGAGGAACGGGAACACCTCGCGCCCCTCCGGCACGTGGCTGAGGCCCAGCCGGACGATCCGGTCTGCCTCCATGCGCTGGATCGGCTTGCCCATGAACTCGATCGCGCCTTTCTGCGGATCGAGGATGCCGGAGATCGTCTTCAGCACCGTGGTCTTGCCGGCGCCGTTGGCCCCGAGCAGCGTGACGATGCGGCCGCGCGGCACCTCCAGCGAGATGCCGCGGATCGCCATGATCGGCCCGTAATAGCTCTCGACGTTGGAGAGTTTTAGGATGATGTCGGGCGAAACGGCTGCGTCCATCGCGTCAGGCTCCCAGATACGCGGCGACGACGTCGGGATGCTGCTGCACCTCGGCGGGCGAGCCCATCGCCAGCACGCGGCCGTAGTTCAGCGCGATGACGCGGTCGGAGACGCGGTTGACCAGCGACATGTCGTGCTCGACCATCAGCACGGTGACGCCGAGCTCGCTCTTCATGTCGCGGATCCAGAACGACATGTCGTCGGTCTCCTCGACATTGAGGCCGGAGGACGGCTCGTCGAGCAGGATCAGCTTCGGCTCCGAGCACAGCGCGCGCGCCAGCTCGATCACCTTGCGCACGCCGTAGGGCAGGCCCGAGATCAGCTTGTCGCGATAGGGTTCGAGGTCGAGGAGCTCGATGACCTGCTCGACCCGGCGGCGGTGCACCTTCTCGCTGGCCCGCACGCTCGGCAGGAACAGCAGCTCCTGCCAGAGCTGCGTGGTGGAATGGCGGTGGCGGCCAACCAGGAGGTTCGACAGCACGGTCGCATTCTCGAACAGCTCGATGTTCTGGAAGGTACGGGCGATGCCGAGCTTGGCGATGTCGTAGGGCGGCTGCTCGGTGATGTCCTGATCCTCGAAGAAGATGCGGCCCGAGGTCGGCCGGTAGATGCGCGAGATCAGGTTGAAGATCGAGCTCTTGCCGGCGCCGTTCGGCCCGATGATCGAGAGGATCTCGCCCTTCTCGACCGCAAACGACACCGCATCGACCGCCTTGAGCCCTCCGAAATGCAGCGACAGGTTCTCGGCGCGGAAATAGCTCATCGGTTGCGCTCCGACTTCACGTAGATCTTCTGCCGCTTGAAGGTGGCGCGCTTGTAGAGCGGGAACAGCTGGAAGAAGAGTTTTATCTTGAGCCAACGGCCGTAGAGCCCGAGCGGCTCGAACAGCACGAACAAGACAATGATGATGCCGTAGATCGCGCCCTTCAGGCCGTTGAGCGAGGCGAAGGCCGCGACCTTGGACTGGATATTGCCCGCCGTCGCCGTGCCGGCACCGAAGGTCGCGGCGATGCCGGCGATGATGCCGGGCATGTCGTCCTTCAGATAAGTGAGGAACGGATCGATCATCACGATGAAGATCGCGCCCAGCACGGCGCCGTGCAGGCTGAAGGTGCCGCCGATCAGGATCACGATGATGAACTCGATCGAAAGCTGGAGCGTGAACATCTCCGGCGAGATGAAGGAGAGCTTGTGCGCGAACAGCACGCCGGCAAAGCCGGTGATCGCGGCCGAGATCGCAAAGGACTTCACCTTGTAGAGCGCGACATTGACACCCATGCTGCGCGCTGCCGTCTCGCTGTCGCGGATCGCGACGAAGGCGCGCCCCGTCGGCGAGCGCAGCAGGTTGAGCGTGCCGACGATGGTCAGCACCAGCACGGCAAGGCAGAGATAATAGAAGGTCGGGCTGTCGCGCGGCACGGTGACGCCGAGCAGCGACAGCGTCTTGACCCGCATGCCCTCGTTGCCGTTGGTGACGCTCTCCCACCGCGCCAGGATCTCCTCGACGATCAGGGCAAAGGAGATGGTGGCGATGACGAGGTAGATGCCGGTGAGGCGCAGCGCGGGAAATCCGACCATCGCGCCGATGAGGCCGGTCAAGGCGCCGGCGGCCAGGAAGTAGACCGGAAACGGCACGTTGTATTTCTGCAAATACGCCGCAGTGTAGGCTCCGATAGCAAGAAACGCAGCATGACCGAGCGAGGCCTGCCCGGTGAAGCCGGTCAGGATCAGCAGCGCCACGCCGACGGTTGCATAGATGCAGACGAAGACGAGCTGGCTCATCAGATAGCTGGAAAGCAAATAGGGCGCGATCAGCAGCAGCGCGAGCAGAATGCCGTAGGAGACGAAATAGCCCGAATGCGGAAACAGCTTGATGTCGTCCTCGTAGTCGGTCTTGAACAGGAAGCGCATGCGTTCAGACCTTCTTGCGGACGTGAAGGCCGAACAGGCCTTCGGGCTTCAAGAGCAGCACGGTAAGCAGCACGATATAGGGCGCGACGTCCTTCCAGCCTTCGGCCAGATAGAACCCTGCCATGCTCTCGATCACGCCGATCAGGACGCCGCCGACCACGGCACCCGGGATCGAGCCGAAGCCGCCGAGCACCGCGGCCGGAAAGGCCTTGAGACCGAGCACGAGACCGACATTGGAATGGATGAAGGTGATCGGCGCCAGCAGCACGCCGGCGCAGGTCGCCACCGCCGCGCTGATCGCCCAGACGATCGACACCACCCGCTTGACCGGAATGCCCATGTAATAGGCCGCGAGCATGTTCTCGGAGCTGGCGCGCATTGCGGTGCCGAGCGTGGTCTTGTTGAAGAACAGATAGAGCAGCGTGCACAGGATCATCGTCGCCGCGATCACCGACAACTTGTCGTAGGCGAGCACCAGCGACCCGATCCGCAGCACGCCCTGGCTGAACGGCGTCTCGATCTTCAGATCGTCGGTGCCCCAGATCATGCCGGCGATCGAGCGCAGGAAATAGCCGAGGCCGATCGTGGCCATGATGATGGAGAATTGCGGATAGCCGAGGATCGGCCGCACCACCACGCGCTCGGCCAGCATGCCGAACAGCGCCATGGCGGCCACCGCACCGGCAAAGCCGATCCAGTAGTTCAGGCCCATCATGCCGATGAAGGTGAAGGCGAAGAAGCCGCCCAGCATCATCAGATCGCCCTGGGCGAAATTGACGACCTCGGTGGCCTTGTAGACGAGCACGAAGCCGAGCGCGATCAGGCCGTAGACGCAGCCGAGCGCAACACCGCTGACCAGCTGCTGAACGAAATCCAGCATCGCCGCGCTTCCTCCCGATGCAACCGGCGGATCTTTCGGCCGCCTCGCCGCATCTTGTGTCCAGTCGCTACGCAGTCGTATCGCTGCGTTAGCTCCATTTGTCCCGGCGCCAATTCAGCCTGAACGCCCGCGCGCTGTCAACAAACGGTGACTTGTTAAGGTGACTTGCCTTTAGTCCAATCCGGATGACGGAATTTGTCGGCCGTAGATTCACGGTGCCGAAACATCTTCAAGTCAAGGTCGCGCGCGATGCAAAACCGGATGGTATGGCCGTCATGAAGCGGGACAACTCGGCGCTGGAAGTCCGAGGGTTAACGAAGCGTTTTGACCGTTTGGCGGTCGACAGCCTCGATCTCACCATTCACGCCGGGGAATTCTACGCCCTGGTCGGCCCCAACGGGGCCGGCAAGACCACCACTTTGCGCATGGTTGCCGGCCTGCTCAGGCCCGATGCCGGCGCGGTCTCGATCTTCGGCATCGATGCGCTCCAAAACCCCGTCGCCGCCAAGCAGGTGATGGCGTGGGTCTCGGACGAGCCCATGATCTATGACAAGCTGACCCCGCTCGAATATCTCGAATTCGTCGCCGGGCTCTGGGGCATCGCACCGTCGATCTCGGAACCGGTCGCCGAGGAGCTGCTCAGCTCGCTCGGGCTCGAGCCGCACCGGTACGAGCGCTGCGAGGGCTTTTCCAAGGGCATGCGCCAGAAGGTGGCGTTGGCCGGCGCACTGGTGCACGATCCCCGTCTCATCATTCTCGACGAGCCGCTGACGGGGCTGGATGCCGTCTCCGCCCGCCATGTGAAAGGCCTGCTCGGCGAGCGCGTCCGCGCCGGCTGCACCGTCATCATGACCACGCACATCCTCGAGGTCGCCGAACGCATGGCCGACCGCATCGGCGTGATCGCCTCGGGGCGTCTCGTCGCCGAAGGCACGCTCGGCGAGCTGCGCCAACAGAACGGCCACGCCGACACCAGCCTGGAAGACCTCTTCATCGCGCTGGTGACGCTGCAGGAAGCAGCATGAGCTCGGCGACCGCATTGTCCTGGTTCGCCCGGCACGAGCTGCGGCTCGCCTGGCGCGAATGGTTCGCCATGATGACCGGCGGAAGGCGCACGCGGGCGCGCGCCGCAATGATCGGCCTGCTGTTCTTTGCGGCACTGCTGCACGTGCCGGCCTGGGCGGTGATCGGCCGCTTCGCCGATCTGCAGCTGCCGCTCGACAAATCCTCGCTGATCGTGATCACGGCGACGATCTTTCTCGCCTGGACCTTGATGCTGTCGCAGGCGATCGAGTCGGTGACGCGGGTGTTCTACGCCCGCGCCGATCTCGACCTGATCATGTCCTCGCCCGCGACACTGGCCAATCTGTTCTCGGTCCGCATCGCCGCGATCGCGCTCACCGTCACCGCGATGGCGCTGCTGTTCTCGACGCCTTTCATCGACGTTCTCGTGATCGGCGGCGGCCCGCGCTGGCTCGCGGCGTTCGGCGTCGTCATCGCCATGGGCCTGTCGGCCGCGGCGATCGCGATCGCCGTCACCATCCTGTTGTTCCGCCTGATCGGCCCGGCGCGGACGCGCCTCGTGGCGCAGATCCTCGCCGCCATCATCGGCGCCGGCTTCGTGATCGCGCTTCAGGTCGCCGCGATCATGTCCTATGGCACGCTGTCACGCTTCACCATCCTGACCTCCGGCAGCATGGCCGCCCACGCCCCCGAGATCGACAGCATCTGGTGGTGGCCGGCGCGCGCGACGATGGGCGACAACGAGGCGCTGCTGCTGCTTCTCGCGCTCGCGCTCGTGCTGCTCGGAAGCGTCATGGCGATCTTCTCGGGCCGCTTCGCCGACACCGCGATCGACGCCGCCGCTTACGGCAGGTCCGGCCGCCGCAACGCGAAGCAGCGCGCGTTCCGCGGCGGATCGCGGCAACAGGCGCTGCGGCGCAAGGAATTCTCGCTGCTCTGGCGCGACCCCTGGCTGATCTCGCAGACCCTGATGCAGCTGCTCTATCTGGTGCCCCCGGCACTGCTGCTCTGGCGCAATTTTGCCGAGAGCTCGGCGGCGCTGACACTGATCACGCCCGTGATCGTGATGGCGGCAGGACAGCTCGCCGGCGGGCTCGCCTGGCTGACGATCTCAGGCGAGGACGCGCCTGACCTCGTCGCAACAGCGCCGCTGACGCCGTCGAGCGTCATCCGCGCCAAGATCGAGGTGGTGCTGATCGCGATCGCCGCCATCTTCTGCCCGCTGGTGGCAGCGTTGGCCTTCGCCGCGCCGTTCCAGGCCGCGGTGAGTGCCGGAGCGATCATCGTCAGCGCGGCGTCCGCGACCGCGATCCAGCTCTGGTTCCGCGTCCAGGCCCGGCGCAGCCAGTTTCGCCGCCGCCAGACCTCGTCGCGGCTTGCGACCTTTGCCGAAGCCTTCTCCTCGATAGGCTGGGCGGCGAGCGCCGCGCTGCTGCTGGCCCTGCCGCTGGCCGGCCTGATCAGCGGATTGATCACAGCGGGCCTTGTCGCCATCACCTGGAAGTTCAGCCCAAGGCGCAACTAGAAGGCGGGAGTGCGGTCGCCCGCGAGGGCACTGCCGCGTCACGTGTCGAAGGCCGGTTGTGCGCTGCGTACCGCGCCGGCCTTCCGCCGATCCGTCAGGCGCCTGACCCAGTTGCGCCCTGGCTCTTCCACGAAGCGATATGTTGCGACCGACAGCAGCACGGTCAGCAGCAGCATCGCAATTTGCAGGAGATCACCCAGCCAGAGCGATCCGCTCACGGAGACCACTTTCGTCGGTTCGTGGCCCGCGCTCAACGCATAGGAGACGAACAGCTCCGTGTGGCTGAGACGCTCGATGACCATGAGGATCGCCCGCACAACGGCCCTGACGAGCGGATGCAGCATATAGATCGAATAGGTCAGCGTCCCGATCAGGAGCATGGATGGCACAGTCAGCCGACGGCTGACCGCCCCGGCCTCGCGCGCGAACACCAGAACGACCAGCGAGAACACCAGCGGCGAGGCCACCTGAAGGATGACGCTGCTTCCGGCGACCGAAACATAGAACACGACGAGCATGAAGCTCCCCGCCTCGAGCCATGTCTCGACGGACGGCGCCAGGCGTCTGCGCAACACTGGGAAGCGCTCTCGCAAATCGAAGCAGACAACGCCGAGTGCGAAGCCATAGAGGCAGCGCACGATGCCGTAGTCATAGGTCGCGTTCATCCCGTCGGGGCTGATGGTGGCGAGCACGACCGGGCCGGCAACGATCGGGAGCAGCCAGGGCCAGACCCCCGTCCCGATCCGGCCTACAACGGCGGCGAAGATCACGTAGGCGGCGAATTCGGCGCTGATGCTCCAGCTCGCGAAGTTCAGCCAGTTCTGCGGATTGACGCCGAGGCCCTGCAAAAGAAGAACGTTGGTGACGACGGCCTGCAGCAGGTTCGGGCCGATGCCGTCCTTTGCGGCGTCAATGGGAATGAACAGCAGCAACGTCACGAGATGCAGCGGATAGATCCGCCCAAGCCGCAGGGCGATGAAGCGGCCCGCGCCAAAACCCTCGGCGAGCCGCGACCGGTAATTCGACGCGATGACGAAGCCGCTCAGGACGAAGAAGAAATCGACGAACAAATAGCCATGTCTGGTGAGCGGCATGAAGGACAGATGGCTGATCACGTCGAAGTGAAACAGCGCGACCATGCAGGCACAAATGCCACGCCAGCTGTCGAGCGCATGATATCGGGTGATGGTTTCAGCCGAGGCCATCGAAAACGGGTAGGCGAGGCCACGCGCCGGAACAAGCAGAGGTTGACTGCATACTTAATGCAGAATGCGGTCGCGGCATCGGCATGACGCCGGAACGATTCGAAGCTAAACTGACCGGATCGAGTGGATGGCGGGCAGACTGGTGATGTCTCGACTATTGCTGACGGCTTTGGCGTTCTTCGGATGGCTGCTGGCACCCGCCCTCGCCCAGCAGCCCCAGCGCAGCGAATGCCTGGCGATGGCCAATGCCGCGCCGCGGATCATGCCGGTCGCCTTCAGGCAGGCGGCGGCGGCCGCCGAAGTCCAGATCACCTATGCCGGCCATTCCACCTATTTCATCGACACGCCCGGCGGCTTGCGCATCGCCACCGACTATAGCGGCGCGTATCAGGTGGGGCGGCTGCCTGACGTCGTCACCATGAACCGGGCGCACAGCACGCACTACTCTTTATTTCCGGACAAGCGCATTCCCCATGTGCTGCATGGCTGGGGCGAGGACGGCAAGCCAGCGATCGTCTCCGAGCGCATCGGTGACACCTTCATCCGCAACGTCACCACCGACATCCGCCGCTATTTCGGCGACGATGCAGGCACCGACATGATCCGCGACGGCAACTCGATCTTCATCTTCGAGGTCGCCGGCCTCTGCATCGGCCATCTCGGCCACCTCCACCACAAGCTCGACGACAGCCATTTCGCCCAGATCGGGCGGCTCGACATCGTGATGGTGCCGATCGACGGCACCTACACCATGTCGCTCGACGGCATCTCCGAGATCACCAAGCGGCTGCGTGCTTCCGTGGTGCTGCCGATGCACCGCTTCGCCACCCCGCTCGACGACTTCATGCGCCGGATCGGCCAGCAGTTCGAGATCGACCGGCGCATCGACCGCTCGTTCCGAATGTCGCGGGACGCCCTGCCGTCGGCGCCGACGGTGATCATCCTCGACGGCGTCTGACGCGCGAAGCAGGAACGCATCAACCTTCTCCGACTTGGTTGCTTCGAGATCGTCTTCGATCGGAGCAATCATGAGCAGAAGGTTCCTGGTCATCGGCGCGTTCGCCGCCATCTATCTGCTATGGGGTTCCACCTACTTCGCCATCACATTGGGCCTGAAATCGATCCCGCCGTTTCTGCTGATGGCGCTGCGCTCGTTCTGTGGCGGCATCGTTCTGCTGGCGATCAGCGGCCGGCAGGTCGCGAACGTGTCGTTGCAGGCGTGGGCGGCGGCGTGCCTGTGCGGGCTGCTGTTCTTTGTCGGCTGCCACGGCGTGCTCGCCTTCGCGCAGCAATCGGTTCCCTCGGGCGTGGCAGCCATCGTGCTCGCCACGATCCCGTTCTGGATCCTGCTGATCGATACCTTGTTCCCCGGCGATCAGCGGCCGAGGCCCCTTGCCCTGCTCGCGCTGGTGCCGGGTTTCTTCGGCGTCGGACTCGTGGCCTGGCAAAATGTGGAGCAGGCCGGCATCAGCATTCTTCCCGTCGTCTGGCTGTTGCTTGCGGCCTTGTCATGGTCCGCCGGAACCGTCCTGTCCCGACACACGTCAGGCGAGACGTCCGCCGTCCTGCTGTCGGGCATGCAGCTGTCGATCGGCGGTATCGTCCTGTTCGCGATCAGCTGGCTGACGGGCGAGGTCGAGAACTTCAGGCCGGGCGACGTCTCGCCGACTTCGCTTGCAGCGGTGCTTTGGCTAATCATCGCTGGCAGCGTGGTCGGATTCGTCGCCTACAACTGGCTGTTGGAGAACGTCTCGACCTCGCTGGTATCGACCTATACGTTCGTCAACCCGGTGATCGCAGTGATGCTCGGAACCGTCGTGCTCGGCGAGCCGTTCTCGCGCATGATGCTGCTGGGCGCGAGCTTCGTCATTGTCTCCGTCATCGTCATTTGGTGGGCGGAACGCTCTGGGAGCAGGCGGACGAACGCGAGGAGCGACAGGAGCATGGCGCGTCTGTCCCCGCGCAAGACCTGACGATCGCCGACGGCAATTTTCTCCAAGTCCTCGACGGTCCGACCGTGCTGGTCTCGCCATGACAGGAGATTGCCATGACCGACTTTGCGCGACTGTTACACGCCGATGGACCGAACCCGGAGCACGCCGCTGCGCTCCAGCTTTACGGCCGCTTCGTCGGCGACTGGGATGCCGAGATCACGGCCCATGGCCCTGATGGAACCAAACACGTCGCGCCCGGCGAAATTCATTTCGGCTGGATTCTGGAGGGCCGCGCAGTGCAGGACGTCTGGATCATTCCCCGCCCCGTCGGCAGCGCGGCTTTTCCGATCGCCGGCAATTGGTACGGCACGACGCTGCGGGTCTACGACCCCTCCATATCCGCGTGGCGGATTTCCTGGTTCGATCCCGGCCGCAGCGTGTTCCGCCAGCAGATCGGTCGTCCGCGCGGCAACGACATCGTGCAGGAAGGCACGACCGACGCAGGCGAGAAGACGCGCTGGAGCTTTACCGAGATCACTGACGATTCCTTCCACTGGCTCGGCGAGGTCAAGCCTGCGACCGCAACCGATTGGCGGCTTGTGGTCGACGTGAAGGCGAAACGGCGCAGGGCTTAAGGCCAAATGGATATTGATTGAATCGATCGGGCCGCGAACTTGCTGCAACCTCTCCCGCTTGCGGGGAGGTCGCGCCGAAGGCGCGGGTGGGGGCTCTCTCCACACTGGGAATCTCTCTGCGGAGACACCCCCACCCGGCCCTCCCCGCAAGCGGGAGAGGGAGCGCACCTCCTCCGCTGCAGCTATGGTGTTCTGAGCAAAGCGCGCTGCTGCATGCAGGGACGAGCTGCTAGGCTCCCGCCACAACAATACAAAGGGAGCGAACGCCGATGACCGCTAGCGGTGTACCCGCCAACACGAGCGGGCTATTCGTCGAGCCGCGCGAGGAGTGGCTCGCGCTGCATCACGAAGAGATCATCGACCCCTTGCGGCCGATCGTCGATCCGCACCACCACCTCTGGAATCGCGGGCACCGCTATCTGATCGAGGAGATGGCCGCCGACATCGCCTCCGGCCACAACGTCATCGCCACGGTCTATGTCGACTGCCGCTCGATGTATCGCGCACATGGGCCCGAGGCGTTCCGCCCCGTCGGCGAAGTCGAGTTCGCCAACGGCGTCGCGGCGATGAGTGCGAGCGGTGGTTACGGCAGGGCCGCGATCTGCGCCGGCATCGTCAGCCACGCCAACCTGCTGCTGGGTGACGCCGCAAAACCGGTGCTGGAAGCCGAGATCGCCGCCGGCAACGGCCGCTTCCGCGGCATCCGGCATTCCTCGGCGTGGGACGAAGACCCCGTCGTCGCCGGCATGTACGCCAACCGGCCGAGGGGCTTGTTGCAGGACCCGGCCTTCCGCAAGGGCTTTGCCTGCCTTGCCCCGCTGAACCTCAGCTTCGATGCCTGGCTGTTTCATCCGCAGATCGGCGAGCTGACCGAGCTGGCGCGCGCCTTCCCCGACACCAGGATCGTGCTCGACCATTGCGGCGGGCCGGCCGGCATCGGCCGCTTTGCCGGACGGCGCGAGGAGGTGCTTCCGCAATGGCGCGCATCGATCCGAGAGATCGCGACATGCGAGAACGTGGTGGTGAAGCTAGGCGGGCTCGCAATGTGCCTGCTGGGCTACGACTTCCATCTGCGTGAGAAGCCGCCGTCGTCCGAGGAACTCGCCGCGGCATGGCGGCCCTATGTCGAGACCTGCATCGAGGCGTTCGGCGTGAAGCGCGCTATGTTCGAGAGCAACTTTCCGCCGGACAAGGGCCAGTGCAGCTACCAGGTGATCTTCAATGCCTTCAAGCGCATCGCCGAACCCTTGAGCGAGGCCGAGAAGACGGCACTGTTCTCGCGAACCGCGACCGAATTCTACCGGCTCGATCTGCCATCGTGACGAGAAGAGGGGCCGGGATGTTGATCCCGACCCCTCTTCGTCGTGGCCGCTGGGAAGCGTCCTTGAAAGCGTTATCGGATGACTAAAGCGCGATGGGATCAGGATGAATGGCCATCGCGCTTTAGGTTATTGTTTGAGCATGATCTTTTCGGAAAACCGCTGCACACTTTTCCGGATCATGCTCTAGCCGGCGCCCATCAACGAGGCCGGACGGCGCTCGCCGCTGAAGGCGAGCATCTTCTTGAGCTTGTTGACGACACGGATCAGGAAACCGATCATCACCGGATTGGTCTTGCGGCAGAAGGCGATCTTCCTGACGTGGCCTTCGACATGCCATTTCGCGTGCGCGCCGTCGCGGAAGAAGATGACGTCGCCGGGGCCGTAGCGCTTCGGCGGCATGCCGTCGCTCTCGAGCACGATCGATCCTTCCATGATCATGATCGTCTCATCGATATCGTAGTACCAATTGAAGCGCCCTTCGGTGCAGGCCCAGATGATCGTCTGGGCGGTGCCGTCGGCGCTGGTCGACAGCACGCGCGAGCGCGACACCGGATTGCCTTCGATGATCCAGGACGGCTCGATCGGCCGCAGCTCGAGCTCCACATTGCTACTACCGATTTCAATCAATGCGCGCGACATCTACTTCCCCAGGAAATATGAATATGTATGGCCGGGTCTCGGGCCCGGATTGTTTCGAAAGATTTTGGAACGCTAGTAGCCGGTTTTTAATTCTTTCTTACGCAGGCCCCGACAATCAGCTGCAAGTTGCAGCTGCGAGACGGTTAACGTCAGAATTTCCCTGCGAATCCGCGCAGATGAACCCAACTTTTCCGGGGTGCGACAAAGTGCGCGAAGTATCAGGAAGGAGCCACGCGATGCGCCTCAGCCCGGAGGTTCTGACAGCCAAAGGCGACGTGGTCGCCCGGATCGGCGACTTCGATATTTCCCTTAAGCCGGACGAAGAGCCCTGGTTCACCATCGACGGCATCGAAAGCCCGCGGCAGATCGGCAGTGACGGCGCCGGCGGCGCGTTCGTGCTGCTGCCGTCGCAGAATGTGCTCTACGTGTCATCCGAGGGCCGCGCGGGAATCATCGCGGAGAGCTTCGAGGCGTTGGTCCAGCTCGTCGTCGCCCGCCCCTACTGGCTCGACATCCTGAAATTTTCGGCCGGCGGCGACCTCCTGGAGATGCGGCGCGCGGCGGATGCGCTGGAGGCGACACTGGACGACGAGGACGAGATCAACGAGGCCCGCGAGGACATCCGCAAGGGTCTCGACCTGCCTAAAGTGGACGATCCGGTCGGCGCGCTCTACGAGGCGGTGGCTGCCTCCGACGCCATCGTGCGGGCCACCGACGGCAGCCCGTTCACGACGCTGTTCAACCGTTTCAGTATCGACAACCACCCGATGCTGCGCAACGCGGCGGCGTGAGACGGGGACGTGCTCGGCCTGCATGGTTCGAGACGCGCCGTAAGGCGGCGCTCCTCACCATGAGGGTCTAATATCTCGCTCGCCGCGAAACGAGACCTCATCCTGAGGAGCCCGCCAGCGGCGGGCGTCTCGAAGGATGGCCGCAAGACGCTCTACTTCGCCCACTCGCCCTTGCGGAACACCGGGACCTTGCTGCCGTCGGCCAGAATGCCGTCGATATCGGTCTCGGCCGAGCCGATCATCCAGTCGATATGGATCAGGCTCTGGTTGCCGCCCTGCGCGGCGATCTGCTGCGGCGTGAGCTGGGCGCCGTTGACGAAGCACTTGGAGTAGCACTGGCCGAGCGCGATGTGCGAGGCGGCGTTCTCGTCGAACAGCGTGTTGTAGAACAACAATCCACTCTGCGAGATCGGCGAGGAATGCGGCACCAGCGCGACTTCGCCGAGCCGGCGCGCGCCCTCGTCGGTGTCGAGCACCTTGTTGAGCACCTCAGCGCCGCGCGAGGCCTTGGCGTCGACGATCCTGCCGTCCTCGAAGCGCACCGCGATGTTGTCGATCAGCGTGCCCTGGTAGGACAGCGGCTTCGAGCTCACGACATGGCCGTAGACGCGGCGGCAATGCGGCGTGGTGAAGACCTCTTCGGTCGGAATGTTGGCATTGCAGCTGATGCCGTTCTTGGACAGCGAGGCGCCGCCTTCCCATTCATGGCCGTCGGCGAGCCCGATGGTGAGGTCGACGCCCGGCCCCGAATATTGCAGCGCGCGAAAACGCTGGCCGTTGAGCCAGTTGGTGCGCTCGCGCAGCACCGCGTTGTGGCTCGCCCAATTGCCCATGGCGTCCTCGCGGTCGACGCGGGACGCGGCGAAGATCGCATCCGCGAGCTTGCCGACGGCGACGTCCTCGGTATCACCGGGGAAGACCTGCCTGGCCCAGGACGGGCTCGGATAGGCAATGATGTTCCAGTTGGTGTCGAAATTGACGATCTTTTCCAGCGCCGGCTGATAGGCCATCGAATTGGCCTTGCTGGCGCGTGCGACCTTGGAAGGATCCTCGCCCGACAGCAGCATCGGATTGTCGCCGACGATGGCAAGCCGCGCGGTGTTGTCGGAGAATGCCTTGGCCATGCCCTCGTAGAGCCAGCTCGCGGCGCGATCGAAGCTGTTGTCGTGACCGTGGCGGTAGCGCGCCAGCGTCATCTCCTCGTCCGACAGGATCGGCGTGACGATGCCGGCGCCGGCCTTGTAGGCGTGCACGGCGATCCGCCGCACCAGCGGCAGCGCGATCGCCGGCGCCGTCAGCAGCAGATCCTGTCCCGGCCGCAAGCCCAGGCCCACCTTCACCGCCACCTCGGCCAGCCGGTCGAGTTTCGCGGGATCGATGGGAGTGGCGGTGATGCGTTGATCGGTCATGCCGGGTCCTCTGCCGAAAGTCTCTCGTTCAATCTAAGTCTAGCATCGCGAGACACAAGTATGCGAGCGCCTTGCGACAGATGAAAGATACGCAGTTTCACGCATCTTGGTTTTCAACGTGTTGAAGATTTCAGCACCCGATCGACCATGGCAGGCGCAAGCCCGAGGTAATTTTTCGGTGAGGTGAGCGCCTCGATTGTGGCACGGTCGATGCGGCGCGATATCCGTGAATCTGCGGATAGCGCGTCGGCGAGGCTGATTCCCTTGTCGTTGGCCTCGCGGCAGGCGTCATAGACCACGTCATGCGCCTCCTGCCGCCCGATTTGCGGCGCGAGGCCCATCATGACCGCTTCGGCCACAATCAGGCCGCGGCTGACGGCGAGATTGTCGTTCATCTTCCTTTCGTCCACGATGAGGCCTGCGAGCGCGAACTTGGCCTGGTGCAGCGCGCCGGCGGTCAGCACGAAGCTTTCCGGGATCGCCATCCATTCGGCGTGCCAGGGACCGGTGGCGCGCTCGAAATCCTGCACCATCGCGTCCAGCATCAGGCCGGCGTGCTGGCGCACCGCCTTGGACGCCGCAAGCATCAGCTCCGAAGAGATCGGGTTGCGCTTCTGCGGCATGGTCGAGGAGGCGCCGCGGCCCTTGACGAAGGGCTCGTAGACCTCGGCGAACTCGGTCGAGGCCATGATCATGATGTCGAGCGCGATCTTGCCGAGCGAGCCGGTGACGAGCGCCAGGAAATTGACGGCCTCGGCAAAGCCGTCGCGCGCGACGTGCCAGGTCGAGGCGGGAATGTCGAGCTTCAGCTCGGCGCAGAGCGCCTCCTGCACCGCAAAACCCTTGTCGCCGAGCGAGGCCAGCGTGCCGGCGGCGCCGGCGAACTGCCCGACCAGGACGCGCGGCTTCAGTTGGGCGAGACGCTCGGCGTGGCGGTCGAACATCGCGAGCCAGATCGCGGTCTTGTAGCCGAAGGTGACCGGCAGCGCCTGCTGCAGATGGGTGCGGCCCGCCATCGGCGTGTCGCGATAGCGCTTCGAGAGGTCTGCGAGGATCTTGCGCAGCTCCGCGATGTCGCGCTCGACGATCTCGAGCGCGGCGCGCAGTTGCAGCACCACGGCGGTGTCCATGATGTCCTGCGTAGTCGCGCCCCAATGCACGTAGCGCCCGGCCTCGCCGCACTGTTTCACCATCTGATGCACCAGGGGAAGGATCGGATAGCCGACGATGTCGGTCTCCTGCCTGAGCAGGTCGAAGTCCAGCGCCGCGACGTTGGTCCTCGCCGCGATCTGATCGGCAGCATCCCGCGGGATCACGCCGCATGCCGCCTCCGCCTTCGCCAGCGCCACCTCGACTTCGGCATAACGGCCGACCAGCGCGACGTCGGAAAATACCTCGCGCATCTCGGGCGTGCCGAAGGCGTCGCGGAACAACATGGAATCGAGCACAGTGGTCGAGGCGTGAAAAGCGGGCATGGGCGTTTCTTCGTGGCTCTCGTTTTGTCTGTGGGTAGCTTACGCGGGTCGTAGTGTTCGGCAATGGACATTCGCAGTTCGTCACACGTTCTCGGCTTCACCTGAGCGGAATGCGGTGCGACGCCGGAGCTACGTCGCGCGCTGTCCCGGCCCCGTCATTGCGAGGAGCTCTTGCAACGAAACAATCCAGACTGCCTCCGTGGAAAGATTCTGGATTGCTTCGCTGCGCTCGCAATGACGGCGGCGCGAGTCACCTTCCTGTCAAAACTTTAATTCAGCGCGCTTGCCCAGTTGCACTATCACTCGTCATGCGGCGGCTCTCGCGCCGCCTGACGAGGAGACCTCAATGTTGAAATCGTTTCGCTTCGTTGCTGGAGCTTGTCTGCTTGCAGGCCTGTCGACGGCGACACTGACGAGCGCGTCGGCGGCGCCGATCGGGCAACCGCTGGCGATGACGCACGCGGACCAGGGGCAGGTCGAACAGGTGCGCTGGTATGGCCGTCGCGGCTGGGGTTGGGGCGGCGGCGCGTTCGTCGGCGGCCTCGCGGCCGGCGCGATCATCGGCGGCGCGGTGGCCGCACCCCAATATTACGGCTCACCTTATTATTATGAGCCGGGCTATCCGCCCCCGCCCGCCGCCTATGGACCGCCGCCGGAAGGCGACGTGCAGTACTGCATGCAGCGCTACAAATCCTACAATCCGAGCACCGGGACCTATCTCGGCAATGACGGAAGGCACCATCCCTGCCCGTAATGATTCTGATCTCGTAGTCTCGTAGCCCGACAATCTGGCCGGAACGGCCGGATTGTCATTTCAGGCTGTATTCCTCCTCGAAAATCGCATGGCTGCCATCACGCGATCGTGGTGAACCGGAGAGACCGTTCGGCGGACTCACAGACTTCAAGTCGAAATCCCTTTTGATTTTTTTATTGCCGATACCGCTGTGAGATCTGAGTTTCGACGTGCAGTTTTTATTCCGGGATCATCTTCTCGATACTGACCTGCGCGAGCTGAGCCGCGAGCAGGTTCCCGTTGCCGTGGAACCGCAGGTTTTCGATCTCGTCGTCCATCTCATGGAAAATCGCGACCGGGTGGTCAGCAAGGACGAGCTGATCGACAAGATCTGGCACGGGCGCAGCGTCTCCGAATCCACCCTGACCAGCCGGATCAACGCGGCCCGCAAGGCGATCGGCGACAATGGCGCGAATCAGGCGCTGATCCGTACCATCGCGCGCAAGGGATTTCGCTTCGTCGGCGACGTCGAGACCAAGCTCGGCGCGGTCGCACCGGAGATCGGCCGTTTCGTCCAGGCGCCGCAGGCCGTGCTCGCGCTGCCCGACCGGCCCGCGATCGCCGTGCTGCCGTTCACCAACATGAGCGGCGACCGCGAGCAGGATTATTTCTCCGACGGCATCAGCGAGGACATCATCACCGCGCTGTCGAAGCTGCGCTGGTTCTTCGTCATCGCGCGCAACTCCTCCTTCGTCTACAAGGGCCGCGCCGTGCACATCCACGAGGTCGCGCGCGAGCTCGGCGTGCGCTATGTGGTCGAAGGCAGTGTGCGACGGAGCGGCGACCGGCTGCGCGTCTCGGCCCAGCTCAACGACGTCTCGACCGGCAGCCATCTCTGGGCCGAGCGCTACGACCGCGAGCTTGCCGACATCTTCGCCGTGCAGGACGAGATCACCGAGGCGATCGTCGCCGCGATCGAGCCGCAGCTCTATGCCGCCGAGAGCTTTCGCGCCCAGCAGAAGCCGCCCGGCAGCCTCGACGCCTGGGGTCTCCTGATGCGCGGGCTGTCGCATTACTGGCGCATCACCCGCGAGGACAATGCGACGGCGCAGGGGCTGCTCGAGAAGGCCGTCGCGATCGACCCGGCCTATGGCAAAGCGCTGGGCCTGCTCGCGACAAGTCACATCTTCGGCGCGCATATGGGCTGGGCCGACATGGCTGCGACCGTGCCGGTCGCCGAACGCGCGGCGCTCGCGGCGGTGGAGGCCGATCGCGAGGACGCCTTCGCCCATCTCGGCCTCGCCTATACCTATCTGTTCCGCCGCCGCTTCGATGACGCGCTGGCCGAGTTCGAGCTGGCCTTGCGGCTCAATCCGAACTGCGCGATGGCGCACGCCTTCTATGGCGTGACGCTGTGCTACGCGGGTCGATGGCAGGACGGCGATGCCGCCGCGCGGCGCGCGCTGCGGCTGAGCCCGCGCGATCCGCTCGCCGCGATCTATTGCGGCGTTGCCGCCTATGCCCAGTTCATCGGCCGCAACTACGAGCAGTCCATGCAGATGGCACGGGAATCGATGCGGCAGCGCGCCGATTTCGTCGGCGCCCATCGCGTGCTGACCGCCGCCGCCGGCATGTCGGGAGATCCCGGGCTCGCTGCGTCCGCGCTGGAAGGCCTGCGCCGCACCCAGCCCGGCATCTCGCTCGCCTGGATCACGCGCGAACTGCCGATGCTGCGGGAGGAAGATCGCGCGCATTACCTGGAAGGATTGCGGCGCGCGGGGATGAAGTGAAGCGTTCACCACAGTGACGCTGCACCCTCTCCCCTTGTTGTGGGAGAGGGTGGATTCGATGCGAAGCATCGAAGCCGGGTGAGGGGTCTCTATCCTCACGAGCGGTCCGACGAGTGGAGAGAACCCCTCATCCGGCGCTTCGCGCCACCTTCTCCCACAACAAGGGGAGAAGGGAAGAAGAGCCTACTCCTGCATCATCTCGCCGCTGCCGCCGAACTCGGCCGGGAAATCCTTCAGCTTGGGCAGGCCGTCGCGCATCGGCAGCACGGTCTCGGCGTAATTGACGTGGACGCCGGGCGTGAAGGCGAGCGTGGGAATGGTGGCGGTGAAGACGTCGACGAGGTCGAGCGGCGGGTGATTGGTCATCAGATGGCCGCCGCACTTCCGGCAATATTTGCGCTGGCTGAGCGGCGTCTTGGCGAAGGTCTCGACATGCTGGGCGCCCTCGGTGATGCGCACGGCTTCGGGCTTCCACAGGCTGAAGGCGTTCACCGGCCCGCCGGACCAGGACCGGCAGGAGCGGCAATGGCAATAGCCCATCGCCTCGGGCGCGCCCGTGACCTCGACCGTGACCGCGCCACAGAAGCAGTTTCCGACATGTTTCATTTGGTCGTCTCCATGATGAGGGATCGATATCGCGTGTCGGGGCGCCATGCGTCCTCCTTTCGGTGGACGCATGGCGCGAGGCAGAGACTATACTGATCTGCGCCAGGGAATAAGCATCGACACCCGTTGTTTGTACTGCCGGTACTCGTCGCCGAAGAGAGCGACGAGGTCGCGCTCCTCCAGCGCGATGCCGACGAAGATGTAGATCGTGGTCACGGCCGCGAACAGCAGATGGCCTACAGTCATGACCGGCGCCGCCCAGAACGCGATGATGAAACCGAGATAGATCGGATGGCGAACGAACTTGTAGAGCAGCGGCGTCTTGAAACGCGGCGGCGCGGCTTCCCTGCCGACGAGATGATCGGTCACCTGAGACAGGCCGAACAACTCGAAATGGTTGATGATGAAGGTCGAGGTGAACACCAGCACCCAGCCCGCGAAGGACAGCGTGACCACGGTCACGGCAAGATCCGGGTTCTCGACCTCCCATATGACCGTGGGCAGCGGACGCCACTGCCAGAACAGGAGGAGCAATGACAGGCTCGCGAACAAAACATAGGTCGAGCGCTCGACCGGCTTGGGGACGAACTGCGTCCACCACGCCTTGAATTGTTGACGCGCCATCACGCTATGTTGAACCGCAAATAGCGACATCAGCAGCAGATTGATGATGACCGCGCGAACGACGGGCGCTTCGGCTCCGGTGTCGATGGTCTTCGGCACCATCACCCCCATGACGAAGCCGATGGCGTAGAGAACGGTGACGAAAAAGACGAGATATGCCGCAATTCCGTACAGAAAGATGATGAACCTGAAAATGCGCGAGCCCGCAACCTCCGGGCCGATGGAATGAACCTGGTGATCAAGTTGGGTCATAGAACGCTCCGTTGTGCCGAGGCATCGGCACTGTTTGGTCTTCGCACCATGCCGGATCGGACGTCCCTCGACTTTCGCGAGGGGTTGATTTTCGCCTGAGACGACTTTGATTTTTGCTTGAGACGACAGAAACGTGCGATTTTGCTTTGAAAACAACGTGCTGGACGGCGATCTGCGGGAGCTCACCTGCGGCGGGGCGGCCGTGCCGTTGCAGCCGCAGGTATTCGATCTCCTGCTTTACCTGGTCGCGGAGCGCGCCCGGGTGGTCAGCAAGGATGACCTGATCAGCCAGATCTGGAGCGACCGCATCGTCTCGGATTCCGCCCTGAACAGCCGTATCAACGCCGCGCGCAAGGCGCTGGGCGACGACGGCGCGACCCAGCGGCTGATCAAGACCATTCCGCGCAAGGGCTTTCGTTTCGTCGGCGACGTCAGGGAAGACGTGGCGGCCGCGCCGGTGCCAGCTGAACCCGGCACAGCCCGGCGCGCCGTGACGGACCGCCCGGCGATCGCGGTGCTTGCCTTCGAGAACATGAGCGGCGATCCCGCACAGGACTATTTTGGCGACGGAATCAGCGAGGACATTCTCACGGCGCTGTCGAGGCAGCGCTGGTTCATGGTGATCGCGCGCAACTCGTCCTTCACCTACAAGGGTCGCGCGGTCCACATCAGGCAGATCGCCGAGGAGCTCGGTGTCCGCTACATCGTCGAGGGCAGCGTGCGCAAGGCAGACAACCGGGTGCGCATCACCGCGCAGCTCAACGACGCCACGTCAGGCAGCCATCTCTGGGCCGAGCGCTACGACCGCGAGCTCGTCGACGTCTTCGCCGTGCAGGACGAGATCACCAACGCGATCGTCGCGGCGATCGAGCCGCAGATCCACGCCGCGGAGAATTTTCGCAGCCATCGCAAGCCGCCCGCGAGCCTGGACGCCTGGGACCTGTTGATGCGCGCGCTGTCGCATTACTGGCGCGTGACCCGGCAGGATCACGAGGCCGCGAAGACGCTGCTCGAGCGCGCGATCGCGATCGATCCGAACTACGGCCAGGCGCTGTCGGTGCTGGCCGTGAATGACATGTTCGGCGTGCATCTCGGCTGGGCCGAGCTGACCGCGGTTGCCCCGGCCGCGGAAACCGCCGCGCTCAAAGCGGTGCGCTGCGACCATGAGGATGCCTGGGCGCACGCCGCGCTCGGCAGCGTCTACTTCTCCACCCGCAGGCTTGCGGACGCGCTGTCCGAGTTCGAGCAGGCCCTCGCGCTCAATCCGAACTTCTCGCTGGCACAAGGCTACCACGCGCTGGCGCTGTCCTATGCCGGACGGTCCAAGGACGCCTTTGCGGCGGCGCAGACGGCGATCCGGCTCTCACCGCGCGATCCGTCGCTGGCGATCTATCACGGCATCGCGGGCTATGCGCGTTTCACCGAGCGGCAATATGACGAAGCCATCGCGCTTGCGCGCGAAGCGATCCGCCACCGCGGCGACCTCACCGGCGCCTACCGCGTTCTCGCCGTTTCGGCCGGCATGACCGGCGACAGCGCGCTCGCAGAGATGGCACTCGACGAGCTCCGCCGCACCCAGCCGGGCATCTCGCTGCACTGGATCGCGACGAAACTGCCGTGGGCCAGCGACGCCGATCGCGAGCACTATCTGGAGGGATTCAGACGAGCGGGGTTGCGGTGAGGCGCGACGCGGCTCTTACCCTCCCCTGGAGGGGGAGGGTCGGCTCACATCTGAGCGGAGCGAAGATGAGAGACGGGGTGGGGTGACGGTCTCTCCACATCGACTGCTGCCCGTGTTGAGAGATCACCCCACCCCGCTCGCGCTGCGCGCGATCGACCCTCCCCCTCCAGGGGAGGGTAAGAGCGGAGGTAAGAGCGCGGCGGCGCTACACGCTCTTCCGGCGCAGATGGACGATGACGTCGAGCCGCGCGATCTCGTGGCCGGGAAGCGCCTCGGGCATCCTGGTGAAGGCGAGGCCGTCGGCGACATCGACCAGCACATCCTCGCCTTCGAGATAGAAGTGCGGATGCACCGATGTATCGGTATCGAAGAACGACTTGATGCCGTCGGCCGCGATCCGGCGCAACAGGCCGGCTTCCGTGAACTGGTTCAGGGTGTTGTAGACGGTCGCGAGCGACAGATAGGTGTTCGCCGCCATCGCCTCTTCATAAAGGCTCTCCGCGGTGACGTGACGGTGGCCGCGCAGGAACAGCAACTGGCCGAGCGCAAGGCGCTGGCGGGTCGGCCGCAGACCGGCATCGACGAGCAATTGCAGACAGTGCTGCAGGCCCTCATCGACCTCCGGTCCGGCGACATCGGGGCCGCTGTCGTCGCACGCAGGAATATTCGTGGCCTGAATGTCCATCGATCGTCTCACGTCTGCAAGAACCAGGACGCGCAACACGCGATCCCAGTTGCTATTGGATCGCAGAAGCGGCGATTTGGCTTTGATCCGGATCAAATTTGGCTCCGGCTGCCTCCACACCGTCATTGCGAGGAGCCCTTGCGACGAAGCAATCCAGAATCTTCCCGCGGAAAGATTCTGGATTGCTTCGCTGTGCTCGCAATGACGGAGTTTGGGGGAGCAGCTCCTGCCCTGTCATCGGCCGCGGTGCTGCCGTAGTGTCGCTTCCCCACTACTTCGCTTTCACCTGGATCGGCTTCGGGGCCGGCACCGCCGCCCATTCCTTGTCGGCGCGCGGGCCGTTGAGATCGCCGGTCAGGCCGACGAGCTGGCCAGGCAGCACGTCGAGGGTCTGCTGCCAGGTCTGGGTCTGGCACAGGAATTTGATGAGACAGCCTTTCAGCTTCAAACGATCGACGGATTCGCGCCAGAGCGAGACCGAGTAGAACTTGCCGTCCTCGGCATTGTAGATGTCGCCGGCAAACCGTCCCTCGGGCGTCGCCTGCAGGCCCATGATGAGCTGATGGCCGAGCAGCGTGCGGGCGCGCTTGTCGGGGTCGGGGTTTTCCTTGTCGCGATAGGGCTGGCCGCGCTTGTCGGCCGGCTCTTTCATCCAGACGATGAAGCCGCAGATGCGGTCACGCGCCGGACCGCAGCGCTCGAGGCGGATGCGGGCGCGGCCATCCTCGACGAGCCATGTCCCGCTGGGATCGGTCGGGGCGGCGGCGCCGGCGCGACCGCCGATGATCATCATGACGACGGTGATCGCGACGCGCAACACGAAGCGAAGGAGAAGGTTCATCTGCATGCCTTTCGTTGAGCGGGGGTGGCGCGCGTCAGTTCAGTTGCGCCATCAGCGCGGCGGCGCCCTTGTCGAGGCCGGCGGTGGCGGCCGCGAGCGCGCCGACGCTGGCCTTGATGTCGTAGGCGCCGGGGTATTGCTTGGTGACGTAGGCCGAGAGCAGGCGCGAGGTCGAAGCATCGAAGATCTCGACGCCGTAGATGACCGAGCCGGTCAACAGGCCTTCGCCGTCGCGTGCCGCCTGCACGCCGTTGTAGACCGCGCCGGCCATGTCGAAGCGGGAGAGCGTACCAAGCACCGGCGTGTTGGTGACGGCGCCGGTCAGCGTCAGCCTGATGCGCAGCGTATTCGGCCCGCGCTCGCGCACCAGCGCGAAGCGGCTGCGCAGCCGGTCGGCGAAACAGTTCTGCATGTAGGCGGCGAGCGTCGCCTTGTCCTTGTCGGACATGTCGCCGAACTGGTGATCCCTGCCGCGATAGACCACGACGGGATCGAGGATCACTTTATTATATGAGCGCCAATCGACCGGCGTGGAATAGCGGTAGGGCACGCGGCCGGAGGTGTCCGACTTGTCCGGGGCCATGTAGGCCGAGGACGCCATCTCCGAATAGGGCACGGGCGCGACCGAGGCGCAGCCGGCCGAGGTGACGCAAAGCACCAGCGTTCGCAGACCGCGCAGGGCGATCGAGCGATCCATTCCAGACTCCTCTTGCGGCTTCTTTTGAGGGCAATGACGACCGCAGCCGCGCTTGGGACCAGACACGGCTGCGGCGCTCACCATCGCCGGCCCAAGGCATCGTCCGGGGCCTTTTCGGATGCCCTGGGCCGTCTCAGCGCGTCCGCTTATAAAACCGACCAGTTGGTTTGTAAAGTCGCAAAACGGCGATCTGACGCATTTGGCCGCAGGCGCGGATTTGGGCAGCGACCGGTTGGGATTGGTTAACGGTGAATCAGGCGCGCTTGCGCGGGGTTGCAGCCTTTGCGGTCGATGCCGCTCCGGATTTTGCGACACGCTTCGTGGCCGGCTGCTCGAGGCCGGTCCACTGCCCGTCGTCGAGCAGCCGCGTGAACAGCCGCTGGTGCTCGTCCTTGCTGAGTGGCGACATGCCGAACAGCGAGCTCAGCAGCAGTCCGAGCGCTCCGGCCCAGCGCAGCATCGCGAGATCAGGGTCGGCAGCCTCTTCCTTGATCGCCGTCATCCGCTTCGTCTCGAGTTCGCGCGGCAGCGCCATCAGGCTGGGATTTTCAACCATGGCCGCAACCAGGGCCAGCGCGGCGGAATTCGGCGAGCTCGCCGCTTCCCTGATCGTGGCGAGCTGGGTCGCCAGATTGGGATTTGCCGAGGTCGCGCTCACCTTGGCCATGTAGCGGGTCGAGAACTCCTCGAAATGCGCCATCTGCCGCTCGAGCAATGCCTTCAGCACCGCCTCCTTGGTGCGGAACTGGTGCATCACCCCGCCCTTGCTGAGGCCGCTCTCGCGCGCGATCGCATCGAGCGTCAGCCGGCCCGGCCCGTCACGCGCGATGATCGCGATGGCCGCTTCGAGCGCAGCGTTGCGGGACCGTTCGGAGCGCGTGGCATTGTCCATGGCGGACTTGTCTCCGTGACACGAGAATGAATCAAGTGAAAACAGGACGCGCTGTACATTTTTTGTGCGAACCCTGTCGAGACTTTCATCTTGCGGCGCCGAATGAGACTGTGTGAGCCTCGATATCGGATGGGGACTGGGATGGGCCGGCCGTCGCTTTGCGCGCGAGGACGTCGCGAAGCGTTTGCGGCCGGCCGCGCTTGAGAAAGATACGATATGCCAAAACGCGTGTTGCTTGGTCTCCTCCTCGCTTGCGGCCTCACGGCTCCGGCGCTGGCGCAAGAGCCGAAAACGGGAGGCGTGATCAATGCCGTGATCCAGCCCGAGCCGCCCGGCCTGATGCTTGCGCAGGTCCAGAACGGCCCGACCCAGATGGTCTCGGGCAACATCTTCGAGGGCCTGCTGCGTTACAGCCCCAAGCTCGAGCCGCTGCCGGAGCTCGCCGAAAGCTGGAGCGTCAGCGAGGACGCCAAGACCTACACCTTCAAGCTCAAGAAGGGCGTGACCTGGCATGACGGCAAGCCCTTCACCGCCGCCGACGTCCTGTTCTCAATGGAGATGCTGAAGCAGACGCATGCGCGTGCCCGCACCAATCTGGCGCAGGTCGACAAGATCGAGACGCCGGACGACTATACGGTGGTCTTCACGCTGAAGCAGCCGTTCGGCCCGTTCCTCGGCATCTTCGAGGTCGGCTCGATGCCGATGGTGCCGAAACATCTCTACGAAGGCACCGACTGGAAGACCAACCCCTACAACAACGCACCCGTCGGCACCGGCCCCTTCATGTTCAAGGAGTGGCAGAAGGGCTCGTTCATTCGCCTGGTCAAGAACCCGAACTACCACGAAAAGGGCAAGCCCTATCTCGACGAGATCTACTGGCAGATCATTCCCGACGCCGCCGCGCGCTCGGTGGCGTATGAGACCGGCAAGATCGACGTCCTGCCCGGCGGCTCGGTCGAGAATTTCGACGTGCCGCGGCTGTCCAAGCTGAAGGACACCTGCGTCACCGGCGCCGGCTGGGAGTTCTTCTCGCCGCTGGCCTGGCTGTGGCTGAACAACCGCCAGGGTCCGCTCGCCGACAAGCGGGTGCGGCAGGCAGTCATGTACGCGATCGACCGCGATTTCGCCAAGGACGTGATCTGGAACGGACTCGGCAAGGTGGCGACCGGCCCGTCCGCCTCGACCATCAGGTTCTACACCGACGACGTGAAGAAATATCCGTACGATCCGGCCAAGGCCAAGGCGCTGCTGAAGGAAGCCGGCTACAAGGGCGAGAAGATCCGCCTGTTGCCGCTCGCCTATGGCGAGACCTGGCAGCGCTGGGGTGAAGCGGTGAAGCAGAACCTCCAGGACGTCGGCATGAACATCGAGACCATCGCCACCGACGTTGCCGGCGGCAACCAGAAGATCGGCGATTGGGACTACGACATCGCCTTCACCTATCTCTACCAGTATGGCGATCCCGCGCTCGGCGTCGGCCGCAATTATATCTCCAGCAACATCGCCAAGGGGCAGGTCTTCAACAACGTCGAGGGCTACTCCAACCCGGAGATCGACAAGCTGTTCGCCGACGGCGCGACGGCGACCCCGGATTCCAAGCGCAAGGAGATCTACGACAAGGCGCAGAAGATCCTGGTCGAGGACGTGCCGGTGGCCTGGATGCTGGAGCTGCAATTCCCGACCATCACGCGCTGCAAGGTCAAGAACCTGATCACCACGGGGATCGGGGTTAATGACGGCTTCAAGGACGCATGGCTCGACAAGTGAGCCCTTCCTTCTTCACCTCTCCCCGCCTGCGGGGAGAGGTCGAATGTGCGCATAGCGCACATTCGGGTGAGGGGGAGTCTCCACGAGTCCAACTGCTGATACGCTCGCGGAGAGTCCCCCTCACCTCAACCCTCTCCCCGCAAGCGGGGCGAGGGAGTCACTCCGTCTCCGTGGCGCCAGGTCACATCACCAATATGACTCACTAGATGCTCTCCTTCGTTGCTCAGCGTGTCGTGAAGGGCGTGATCGTCCTGCTCGCGATCGTCGTCCTCAATTTCTTCCTGATCCGGCTTGCGCCCGGCGACCCCGCGATCGTGATGGCGGGCGAGGCCGGCGCCAGCGACCAGGTCTTCGTCAAGCAGCTCCGGGAGAAGTTCGGCCTCGACAAGCCGCTGCCCGAGCAGCTCTTCATCTACGTCAAGGGCGTCGCCACCCTCGACCTCGGCTTCTCCTTCCGCCAGCAGGCGCCGGTCGCCAAGCTGATCGGCGAGCGGCTGCCGGCGACGCTGCTGCTGACGCTGACCGCCTTCGCGATCTCGCTGACGCTCGGCATCCTGTTCGGCACATTCGCGGCGCGCTTTGCCGGAACGTTCCTCGACACCGCCATCACCGTCTTCGCGCTGATCTTCTATGCCATGCCGATCTTCTGGGTGGCGCTGATGGGCATCCTGCTGTTCTCCGTCACCATGGATTGGCTGCCGAGCTTCGGTTACGAGACGGTCGGCGCCAACCTGACCGGTCTTGCCCACGCGGTCGACGTCGCAAAGCACCTGATCATGCCGGCGATGACGCTCGGCCTGTTCTTCATGGCGACCTACACCCGCATGACCCGCGCCTCGATGCTGGAGGTGAAGCGGCTCGACTTCGTCAAGACGGCGCGCGCCAAGGGCCTCTCCGACGCCGTGATCCAGCGCCGCCACGTGCTGCGCAATGCGCTGCTGCCGGTCGTGACGCTTGCCGGCGTGCATTCCGGCACGCTGATCGGCGGTGCCGTCATCACCGAGACCGTGTTCGCCTGGCCCGGCATCGGGCGGCTGATGTACGACGCGCTGCTGCAGCGGGACTACAATTTGCTGCTTGGCGTCTTCGTGATCTGCTCGGCCATGGTCCTCATCTTCAACCTCATCACCGACCTCGTCTATCGCCTGGTCGATCCGCGCATCGAATACGCCACATGAAACAGTTCTGGAAATCGATGCTGAGGAGCCCCAGCGGCGTCATCGGCCTCATCATCCTTCTGCTCGCGATCTCGGTCGCGGTGTTCGGGCCGATGCTGTTCCCGAACTCGCCCTGGCGCATGGTGCAGCGGCCGTTCCTGCCGCCTTTCACGCTCTCGGCTGTGCCGCTCGGCACCGACGCACTCGGCCGCGACGTGTTCGCCGGCATGATCTTCGGCGCCCGCGTCTCGCTACTGGTCGGTCTCGTCTCCACCCTGGTTGCGCTGCTCGTCGGGGTGCCGATCGGCGCCATGGCCGGCTATTTCGGCGGAAAGGTCGACGACGCCCTGATGCGCTTCACCGAATTCTTCCAGACCATTCCGAGTTTTGCGCTCGCCATCGTGCTGGTCGCGATCCTGCAGCCTTCGATCTATTCGATCGTGGCCTCGATCGCGGTGGTGAGCTGGCCGCCGGTCGCCCGCCTCGTCCGCGGCGAAGTGCTGTCGCTGCGCACGCGCGAATATGTCCAGGCCGCCGTCGTGACCGGGCAGTCGCACAGCTGGATCATCCTGCGCGAGATCCTGCCCAACGCGCTGTCGCCGGTGATCGTGCTGGCCTCGCTGATGGTCGCGACCGCGATCCTGCTGGAATCCTCGCTGGCGTTCCTTGGGCTGGGCGATCCCAACCTGATCTCCTGGGGCTACATGGTCGGCGCCGGCCGCACCGTGATCCGCCAGGCCTGGTGGATCACCGTATTTCCCGGCGTCGCCATCCTGATCTCGGTGCTCGGCCTGAACCTGATCGGCGAAGGCCTCAACGATGCGCTCAATCCGCGCCTGTCGCGGGAGGGGCGCTGACGATGACCGCCCCGCCCGCCGTCTCGATCAAGAACCTCAGGATCGCGCTGCCCAAGGGCGCCGAGCGTCCCTTCGCCGTCGACGGCGTCTCGCTGGACCTGTGGCCCGGCAAGATCGTCTGCGTCGTCGGAGAATCTGGCTCGGGCAAGTCGATGTGTGCCCATGCGCTGATGGGCCTGTTGCCGGACACGGTCTCGGTCACATCAGGCGAGATCCAGTTCGAGGGCCGCGACCTGCTTAAGCTCGACGACGACGGCTGGCGCGATTTGCGCGGCCGCCGGCTCGCAATGATCTTTCAGGAGCCGATGACCGCACTCAATCCCTTGATGCGGATCGGCGACCAGATGGCGGAGATGTTCGAGGCGCATGGCTTGCTGACGCCGAAAGAGCGGCGCGCAAGAGCGCTGGCGCTGGCGCGCGAGGTCGGCCTGCCCGACCCCGAGCGCATCGTGCGCGCCTATCCGCACCAGCTCTCCGGCGGCCAGCGCCAGCGCGCCATGATCGCGATGGCGCTCGCGCTCGAGCCCGCGGTGCTGGTCGCGGATGAGCCGACCACCGCGCTCGACGTCACCACGCAGGCGCAGATCCTGAAACTGATCCGCAACCTGCAGCGCAACCGCAACATGGCGGTGATGTTCATCACCCATGATTTCGGCGTGGTCGCCGACATCGCCGACCAGGTCGTGGTGCTCCGCCACGGCAAGGTCGTCGAGGAAGGTCCGGCCGCTGCCGTCTTCAGCGAGCCGCAGCACGACTACACCAAGGCGCTGCTCGCCGCCGTGCCGTCGATGGATCCGCCGGCGCGCAGCCCCCTCGACGACGAGGCGAGGACCGTCGAGGTGATCGGGCTGGACAAGACCTATGTCACCTCGGGCGGCTGGTTCCGCGAGGATCGCCGCGTCGATGCCGCGCGCGCGGTCAACTTCAACATCCTCAAGGGCGAGACGCTCGGCCTCGTCGGCGAATCCGGCTCCGGCAAGTCGTCGGTGGCGCGCCTCGTGATGCGGCTGATCGAGGCCGACCGCGGCACCGTGCGGATCGGCGAGACTGATCTCACCTCGCTCTCGGGCAAGGCGCTACGCGCCGAGCGTCATCGTATCCAGATGATCTTCCAGGATCCGTTCGCCTCGCTCAATCCGCGCCGCAAGGTCGGCCACATCATCGCCGACGGCCCGATCGCGGCCGGTACCGATCCGAAGGTGGCGTTCGATCGCGCCCGCGATCTCTTGAAGATGGTGGGCCTCGATGCCGGCGCACTCGAACGCTATCCGCACGAATTCTCCGGCGGCCAGCGCCAGCGCATCGGCATTGCCCGCGCGCTCGCGCTCGAGCCCGAGATCATCGTCGCCGACGAAGCCGTGTCCGCGCTCGACGTCTCCGTGCAGGCGCAAGTGTTGAAGCTGCTGGAAGACCTCAAGGCGCGCCTTGGTCTGTCGATGCTGTTCATCACCCATGACTTACGCGTCGCGGCGCAGATCTGCGACCGCATCGCGGTGATGCAGCGCGGCGCCATCGTCGAGTTGAAGCCGACGGCACAGCTCTTCGCCGCGCCCGAACATGCCTATACGCGTGAGCTGCTGGCGGCCGTGCCGGGACGGAAGGAGCGCGCGCCGGCGGCCTGATCACGCGAGGCAGAGATTGCGGGCCAGCGTATAGATCGCCACCGCGAATATGAGCGCCGCGAACACAGTGTTCAACGCACCTTTGCGCTCGGCGAGCGAGCTGGCCGAGCGGGCGCCAAAGAGCCCGCCGAGAACGCCGCCGGTGATAAACAACGCGGCAAGATACCAATCGACGAGGCCGGACAGGGCGTAGTTGGCCGCCGTCGTCAGCCCAAAGGCGGTCACCGCCACGAGAGAGGAGCCGACCGCGTAAAGGATCGGCATGCCGGTGGCAGCGATGAGTGCCGGCACAATCAGAAAGCCGCCACCGATCCCGAAGAAGCCGGACAAGGCTCCCGTGACAAGCCCCAAGGCGAGGAGCTTCGGCAGGTTCCCCCGGTTGAGCCGGACCGACGGCTCGCCGACGCCGGAGCGGCCCTTCAGCATCAGCGCGCCCACGACCATCATGACGATGGCGAACAACGCCAGCAGCTTCTGGCCCTCGACGATCTTGCCGAGGGTGGAGCCGAGGAAGGCGCCAGCCACGCCCGCGAGTGCGAATACGGAGGCGCAGCGCCACTTTACGTTGCCGGCACGGGCGTGGTTGGCGAGGTTCGCGGCGGCATTCGCCGCGACGGCGATCGCACTGGTGCCGATCGCGACGTGCGGATCCGACACCCCGACCAGATAGACGAGGAGCGGCACGGCCAGAATTGAGCCGCCGCCCCCAACCAGCCCCAACGAGAATCCGACCAACGAGCCGGAAGCGAGGCCGAGCGTGCCTTGGGTCAGCGACAGCAGCATTGTGGACTATTCCTCATGTCAAACCGCCATCACCCGGCTCGCGCTGGCGAGCCGTAGACACCGCGGTTCCAGGGCGCGCGCATGAGAATACGGGCCATGCCGCAAAAGCCGGTGAGGCCGGCCGTGATCAGGCCGGCGCCAACGAAGGCCGGCACGCCGAAGAACCACGGCGACGCGAAGAGGCCGAGCAGCGTGCCCACGACGGCAAGACTGCCGGCCCCGATCTGCACCTGGCGCTGAAGCTCCAGCGGTTGACGCCGGTCAGTCACGACCGGCAGGCCCGCCTTGCGCCACGCATCGAGCCCGCCTTCGACGATAAAGGCTTCGCAGGTTTCGCCGAGCTTCGCCGCGAGCCGCGGCGCGTTGGCCTGAGTGCGCGCGCCGCTTTTGCAGTGGAAGATGACCGGCTTGCCCTGATGCACGGCAAGGTCGATCTCGTCGAGCTTCGACAGGGGCAGGTGCCGCGCGCCGGGGATCTTCTCGCGGGCGTGCTCATCGGCTTCGCGGATGTCGACCAGGAGGGCACCGTTGTCGAGAAGGCGGCGCGCCTCGGCTGGCTTGATGGTGGGCAGTGACATGATTAGCTCCTCAACTTTCCTGAATTAGTTCTTCGCCCTGGTGGGCTTGCAAAAGAGCCTGTGCAGCGTGGCAAAGAGTTGCTCGATGCGCGGATCGGCGATGCGATACCAGAGCGTCTGGCTTTCGCGCCGAAAGGTGACGAGGCCCTCCTCGCGCATCCTTGCGAGGTGCTGCGACAGTGCCGATTGCGACAGACCCACGGCTTCCGCCAGCGCATTCACGTTGCTCTCGCCGCATTCGACGAGTTGGCACAGGATCATCAGCCGACGCTCATTGGCGAGCGCGCGCAGAATGCCTGCAACCTCAACCGCCTGCTTTTCGAAAGTCTCCAGATCGAAGGCTCGGGAGGCCATTGGCCACTCCTTATTTTAGCTATTGCTTATTTAGCACTCGCTAATATATCCGTCAAGACCAACCGAACCGGTCACATCAGGAGATTCAAGCCATGTCAGGACAACCCATCATCCGAGCGTTCTTCGACGAGCCGACCAACACGGTGAGCTATCTGGTCGCAGATCCGACGACCAAGAAGACTGCCATCATCGATCCGGTGTTTGACTACGATCACAACTCGGGTGAGGTGGACACGCGTTCGGTCGAGGCGATGTTGAAGGCCGCGGAAGCGGCGGGCTACGCGATCGAATGGGTACTCGAGACGCATGCCCATGCCGACCACCTCTCTGGCGCCCCTTTCATCAAGGCGAAGACCCGCGCCAAGATCGGCATCGGCGAGCATATCAAGGATGTGCAGCGCATCTTTCGGCCAATATTCAACGCCACCGACCTGAAGACCGACGGCAGCGACTTCGACCGGCTCTTCCGGGACGGCGAGCGCTTCAGGATCGGTGAACTCGACGTGGAGGTGATCCACACGCCTGGACACACACCGGCCGACATCTCCTACAAGATCGAGGATGCCGTGTTCGTCGGCGACACCCTGTTCATGCCGGACTACGGCACGGCGCGCACCGACTTCCCCGGCGGCGACGCGCACAAGCTTTATAGGTCGATACAGCGGCTCCTGGCGCTGCCGCCCGAGACGCAGCTGTTCATGTGTCACGACTATAAGGCTCCCGGCCGCGACACCTACGCCTGGGAAACGACGGTGCGCGAGGAGCGCGAGAAGAACGTTCAGGTGAAGGACGGCGTCACGGAGGACGAATTCGTGGCCATGCGCCAGGCGCGCGACGCCGGGCTATCCGCGCCGCGGTTGCTGCTACCCTCCATCCAGGTCAACATCCGCGCCGGCAAATTTCCACCGGCCGAAGCCAACGGAGTACGCTATCTCACTATTCCCGTGACGCTGAAGGGAGGAGCAGAGACCTGCGTTTAGACACAGGCCTTGCGACGGGGCGCTTTTAACCCGCAGCCGATATGGGACCGAATCGGACCGAGCGCGTCGACGCAATCACGCGCTTTTTATTCCTCGTGACCGCCGCATAGCTTCAAAGCCACGCACGACACCCTACTTCAACATCGAATGATATCCATCATCTGATGATGGACGCCAGTTAATGTTTGGAGTCGACATGGGCGAAGTTATTCAGTTTGTCTCGAGGTCCGAGCGCGAGCGACTGCGCCTTATCAAGGAGGCACGGGCGATCTACGACAGCATCTTCCCGCCGGATGATCCGGCGAGCGTGCAGCAGGACAACGCAACGATCGCTCGCTCGGTCAGCGGTAATGACGGGGGCAACTTCGCGTGATCAAGATCATCGCCGTGCTCTGCAGCCTCGCCTCTCCCACCAATTGCCACGAGCAGATCGTCACGACCTCGGACTTCGCGCAGGTCTCGGTGCAGTCCTGCCTGATGGGCGCGCCGCAGCTCGCCGAATGGATGAACCAGCATCCGGCCGAACGCCTGGCGGCGTGGCGCTGCGTGATCGGCCAGCAGACCGGCCGGGGCATCTAGCGCCGGCGGCCCGCTGCCCCAAGGACTTTCGAGCCGGAAGCAGCGCACGCAAGGCAGTGACGACGATCCATCGCCGGGGTAACCTCTCGTTGCGGCCATTGGCAGCTAGGGGGAAGCCGGATGGAAGTCGCCAGCCTCGTTCTTCCCGTATTCGCGATCATCGTCACCGGCTGGCTCGCCGGCGAGCTCGGCTATCTCTCACGATCGCTGGCCGATGCCCTGGTGCATTTCGCCTACAACGTCGCGATGCCGGCGCTGCTGGTCGTCACCATCGCCCAGGAGCCGGCCCGCAACCTGCTGGAATGGCGCTTCCTGCTCGCCTTCGGCGGCGGCTCCCTGATCTGCTTCGCGCTGGTGTTCCTGGCGGTCCGCGCGGGTGGCAGGCACGATCTCGCCAGCAGCACCATCCATGGCATGGCGGCGGCGATGACCAACACCGGCTTCGTGGCGCTGCCGATCCTGCACGCGATCTACGGCCAGCCCGCCGTCCTGCCCGCTGCGGTGGCAACGGTGTTCGTCGCCGCCGTGATGTTTCCGATCACGGTCATCCTGCTGGAACGGGACGCGCGCGGGTCGTCGGCGCAGTTCGCGGGCCTCGCCAAGCAGATCCTGCTCAATCCGATGGTCCTGTCGACACTTGTCGGCCTCGTCTGGGCGATCACGGGCCTGCCGATTCCGGCGCCGGTCGCGGCCTATCTCAACATGATTGCGGCCGCGCTGACGCCCTGCGCACTGTTTGCCATCGGGCTTGGCCTGTCGGTCGAAGGCCTGCGGTCCAACCTGAAGGCCTCGTTCGCGCTTGCCGCCGTGAAGCTCGTGATCATGCCGCTGATCGTCTACGGACTTTGTGTGATCATCGGCCTCAACGCGCTCTACACCGTCGCCGCCGTGATATGCGCCGCCGTGCCGACGGCGAAGACGGTGTACGTGCTGGCGCACGAGCACAAGGTCGAGGAGAAGCTGGTCGCAGCCACGGTCTCGGTCACGACAATGCTGTCGGTCGCGACATTGCTGGTCGCGCTGTACCTGCTCTCCGGCCTCGCGACCGGGACGCGCTGACCCGCACGGGCGCGCTTATCTCGTGGTATTGCTCCAGGTCGGAACCGAGTTGGTCACGCCGACCGAGGGCCAGCTATACGTTCCGATCGACGGCGCCGTGACGGTGCCGACCGTCTGTCCCGACGAGCCGTAAGCGGCCCTGGGCTGCGCTGCCGGCGCCCCGGCGCCGCTATAGGTCGGACTCACCACGGTTGTGTTGTAATAATGTCTGCTCGAGCGGGCCTTCTTGGCTTCGGCCGCGAAGGGCGCAACAAGCAGTCCGGTCGTGATGAGTGCGGCGATGGCGAGCTTGATGCTGGTCATTGCTGATCCCTCCTCGCTGGGGTGCCCCTTTGGTCATCTGATCATTCATCGGACAATTTCCATAGGCCTCTCGTTCATAACTCCGTGCGCAAGCGAAGGTGCCGCAGCGGGGCGCGCGGCCTTCGGATGGACCCGAATCAGCGCTAGTGCATTGCCTGAACGACTTCCTGGACGCGAGTGACATGACCGGCCCTGAACTGAAGCAGCTTCGCAGCGACCTGTCCGACGTGATCGAGCGCAAGCTGACGGCCGCCGATATGGCGAGACTCTGCGGATTGCCGGAGAAGGGCGGGGCCGACACCATACGGCGCTGGGAGGTGAGCGGCCCGACGCCGTCGGCGACCAAGGTGCTGCGCGTGCTCGCGATGGCGAGCGAGCGCTATCCGATCCTGGAGAAGTTCGACATCTTCGATCGCCACGACGTGCGCGAGGAGGATCGGCCGGCCAAGCGCGCAGCGTTCCGCGCGCAGATGCGCGACGAGGTGCTGCGGCGTCTCGGCTAACGAAAGGCGCGCGCAAGCTTGCCGGCAGCGCAAAATTAAGCCTTCCTTCAGCATTTCTTAAGCTGCCATTAAGCACGAAGATCAATTGCAGCCCAAAAAGTTAGGTTGGCTGCCGCTGTGCCACGGTTGTGACAGCATTTTCATCAAAAGCGAGCTATCTGCAAAACCAACGACGGCGCGAAAGAGCGCGCCAGCCGGGGACATGAGTGTTGGAGTTCAAGTCGATGAAGAAGATTCTGTTTGCGACCGTGGCGCTGCTGGTCGTGGGCGCTGCCGCGCCGGCCGTCGGTGCCGATCTCGGTAACCGCAACTACTACAAGACGCCCGCGCCGGCCTATGCCGCGCCGATCTACAACTGGACCGGTTTCTACATCGGTGGCCATCTCGGCGGCGCCTTCTCCAGCGACAACAATTTCAACGGCCTCTCCACCGGCAACAACGGCAACGGCCGTTTCCTCGGCGGCGTGCAGGTCGGTGCGGACTGGCAGTTCAACCCGAACTTCGTGGTCGGCGTCGAAGGCCAATATTCCTGGCTGTCCGGCAGCGTCGGCGCGGTGTTCCCGGGCGGCATCGCCTATACCAACGATCAGCGCGGCCTCGGCTCGATCACCGGCCGCGTCGGCTACACCTGGGGCCCCGGCCTCGTCTACGTGAAGGGCGGCTACGCCTATTCCAACAACAACGAGAAGGTGACCGTCGGCGGCGTGCCGACCGCTTTCGTCATCACCGGCGATCACCGCAACGGCTACACCGTGGGCGCCGGTATCGAATACATGTTCGCCCCGAACTGGTCGGCCAAGGCCGAGTACCAGTACTACAATTTCGGCGACGCGAGCTTCACCGGCGGTCCGCTCGCGGGCACCGGCAGCTTCACCACCGACGACCACACGGTCAAGGCCGGCCTCAACTACCGCTTCAACTGGGCAAGCCCCGCCGTCGCGCGCTACTGATCGGTTAGCAAGATCTTATCTCGACGAAGGGCCGGCGATCTCGCCGGCCCTTCTTTTTCGCTCTGCGGAACCGCGAGCCCAATGCAAGCAATTGCACCGATTGCGATTTTTTAACCGGCCCTGCCGATACTGCCCGCCACAAAACAGAAGCAAGAGCGTGGGGGAATTTCGATGGCGATCCGTCTGGGCGCTGGCCGTTTGCTTGGTCGATTCAAGCCTCGTTTCAAGAAGCCACAATGGGGCGTGCGCGGGAGCCTGTTCACGGCCTTCGCGGTGATCGCGGGCATGGGCCTCGTGATCGCAGCCGGCGCTGGCCTCGCGCTGCAGAATCTCGGCGGACGCATGACAGAACTGAGCGGGCGGGACATTCCGCGCCTTGCCGCCAGCCTGCAATTGTCGGCCCTGAGCGCGAGCCTTGCGGCACAGGGACCGGCCCTGCTTGCGGCTCAAAGCGAGGAAGCCCTGAACGAGCGCACCAAGAAGCTCAGGGAGTTGCAGGAGCAGACGCAGCAGAAACTCAACGAGATCATCGAGCTCGGCGGTGACAAATCCGTCGTCTCCGGTCTCAGCGAGACCATGAAGAGCATCAACGAGGCGGCCCAGAGCCTGGCCAAGGCCGCCCGCGAACGGCTGGACGTCGCAGCCCTTCATGACAAGCAATATGACGCGCTCCGCAACGCGCAGGGCGCGTTCGTCGGCGCGGCCAGCCCGGCGATGCTCGATGCGCAGACCCGGGTCAACGCCATTCTCGGCTCGGCAAACCTGTCGGCCGAAGATGCCACTGAAGCGGCGCAGACCGTCGGCCAGCTCGGCAACGTCGTTGCCAGCGGCAATCTCGCGGCGGCCGACATGAGCGCGGCGCTGTCGGCGAACACGAGCGACAAGCTCGACGACATCCAGAAGGAGTTCAAGACGGCACAGGGACGCCTGCGCTCGAACCTCGATCTGTTGCCGGACAATGAGGGCAACAAGATGCTGCGCGCGACGGCGGAAAAGCTGCTCGCGCTCGGCAGCGGCAAGACCGGCGTGTTCAATCTGCGCGAGAAGGAGCTCGACTCCATCGACTACGGCCAGACCATCCTGGACGAGACGCGCAAGCTCAATGTCGGCCTCGGCATCAGCGTGCAGCAGCTCGTCGACGGCGTGCAGAAGGAGACCAACGCCTCGACCTTCCAGGCGCGGCAGGAGATTTCACTCGCGACCTCGGTCATGCTGGCGCTGGGCGCGTTGATGCTGGTCGGCTCGGCCCTGTTCGTCTGGCTCTATGTCGGCCGCAACATCCTGCGCCGGATCACCGGTCTCCAGCGCGCTATGCAGCAGCTTTCGGCCGGCGACCTCGACACCGAGATCGCGCGCTCGAAGCACAATGACGAGATCGGCGCGATGACCGACACGCTGACCGTGTTCCGCGACAGCATGGTCGAGGCTCGCGCGCTCTCCAGCGAGCAGGACAAGGATCGCGCGGCCAAGGCCGAGCGTGCCGCGCGCATGGAAGCCAGGATCGCCGATTTCGAGGGCACGGTGCGCACCGCGCTCGACAATCTGGCGCAATCGGCCAATTCGATGCAGTCGACCGCGCAGAGCATGTCGACCACCGCCGATCAGTCCAACGCGCTGGTGAACGCGGTCGCCTCCGCCGCAGAGGAGACCTCGGTCAACGTGCAAACGGTATCGTCGGGCACCGAGCAGCTCTCGTCCTCGATCCAGGAGATCAGCAAGCAGGTCGTCACCTCGGCCGCGATCGCCAAGAAGGCGGTCGACGAGGCCGGCGCCACCGACACCACGGTGCAGAGCCTCGCCGACAGCGCAAGCCGCATCAGCGTCGTCGTCGACCTGATCCAGACCATCGCCTCGCAGACCAACCTGCTCGCGCTGAACGCCACCATCGAGGCGGCCCGCGCCGGCGAGGCCGGCCGCGGCTTCGCGGTGGTCGCCTCCGAGGTGAAGAGCCTCGCCAGCCAGACCGCCAAGGCGACGGAAGAGATCCGCACCCAGATCGCCAGCATGCAGCAGGTCACGACGTCGGCGGTCGGCGCCATCCAGGGCATCGGCCGGATCATCGGCGAGATCAACGACGTCACCACCACGATCGCGGCCGCGGTCGAGGAACAGGGCGCGGCCACCCGCGAGATCGCCCGCAACATTCAGCACGCGGCCGGCGGCACCAGCGAGGTCTCCAGCAATATCGTCGGCGTCTCCACCGCCTCCGCCGAAGCCGGCGCGGCGGCAAACGACGTGCTGGGCGCCTCCGACGCGCTCCGCCGCGAGGCCGACATGCTGCGCGGGGAGATCGACGCGTTCCTCAACAATATGCGGGCGGCGTAAGGCGCAACCACACGGGGACTCCACTCCCTCTCCCGCCTGCGGGGGAGGGCTGGGGTGGGGGTATCTCCGCATTGGGAGTGTTTGAGGCACGCCGAAATTGTCCCTGCTCGGAGAGAGCCCCCCACCCGGCGCTCCGCCGCAGCCGAGGCGTCTCTTAAGATAGGAGACGGCCGTAGAGGCGGCCTATGCCTCCCCCGCAAGCGGGAGAGATGACCGAGTTCGGAGCACGAGCGTCCCACATCACGGAAAAACACCGCCCCGGTATGACCGCCATGCGGAGATCACGGCCTGTCCTTTTTCGGCTAGCGCCCCGCCCGCGGTGGGTTTAAGCCGGTAGCATGAACGCAAAACCCGACACCGTGCAGTCCTCGGCCGAGGCCCTGCGCTATCCCTGGGACCAGCATCCCGGCCCCGAAGAGGTCGTGGAGATCCGGCCCGGCGTGTTGTGGGCGCGGCTGAAACTGCCGTTCCGCCTCAATCACGTGAACATCTATCTGCTCGCCGACGGCGACGGCTATGCCATGGTCGACGCGGGCTTCGGCAACGAGGAGACGATCGAGGCCTGGACGAAACTGTTCGACGGCCCGCTGAAGGGCGTCAACATCACGCGCCTGATCGTCACCCATTCGCATCCCGATCATGTCGGGCTCGCCGGCTGGATCGTGGAGCGCTTCAACTGCCCGCTGGTGATGTCGCAGGTCGAATATCTGCAATCGGTCTATCACCAGAACCGCGGCACCGAGGAGCGGAAGGAGGCACAACGGCTGTTCTTCCGCCGCCACGGCATGGACGAGTCGCTCACCGAGAAACTGCTCGGCCGCGGCCAGGACTATCTCAAGCGTGTCTCGGTGCTGCCGCCATCCTACCGCCGCATCTCGCATGGCGACGAGGTCGTGATCGGCGCGCGCCGCTTCAAGGTGATCACCGGCGGCGGGCACGCGCTCGACCAGGTGATGCTCTATTGCGCCGACGACAAGCTGTTCCTCTCCGCCGACCAGGTGCTGAGCAAGATCTCGCCGAACGTCAGCGTGTGGGCGGTCGAGCCCGACCAGAACTCGCTCGGCGAATACCTCGCATCGCTCGCAAGCCTCACCACCACCTTGCCTTATGACTTGCTGGTGCTGCCCGGCCATGGCGTGCCGTTCTACGGCCTCAAGACCCGCATCAAGCAGCTCGCCGATCACCACGAGGAGCGCTGCCGCCTGATCGCGGACGCCTGCCGCGAGCAGCCGAAGACCTCGCGAGAGCTGGTGCCCGTGGTGTTCAACAAGCACGTGCTGGACGAACACCAGATGGGCTTTGCCGCCGGCGAGCTGGTCGCCCACGTCAACTACATGATCGTCGAAGGCCGGCTGACGGGCGAGACGAAGGACGGCGTGCTGCAGTTCCGGACGACGTGAGTGGTGCTTCACCTCGCCCCGCCTGCGGGGAGAGGTCGGTCGCGCCCGAGCGATGCGAAGCATCGTCTCGCGCGTGGCGGGTGAGGGAGACTCTCCACGAGTCCCAGTGTCACCGTCTTTGTGGAAGCAGCCCCTCACCCCAACCCTCTCAGCGCGAGCGAAGCTCGTCGCGGCCCCGTAAGAACGGGGCGAGGAGCGCACCGCCGTCGGGGCTGACAATTCACTTCATATTCGCGATCGCGTGCAGCGCCGCGATGTAGCCGAACGGCCCGAGACCGCAGATGACGCCCGTTGCCACGAACGAGATCTTCGAGTGGCGATGATATTCGTCGCGGGCGTGGATGTTGGAGATATGCACCTCCAGCACCGGGCCCTCGAATGTCTTGATCGCGTCCATGATCGAGACCGAGGTGAAGGACAGGCCCGCCGGATTGATGACGATTGCATCGGCATCCTGCCGCGCCGACTGGATCAGATCGACCAGCACGCCTTCATGGTTGGACTGGTGGAAGGCGAGCTTGAGCCCGAGCTTGGCGGCGGCCTCTTCGCAGCTCGCATTGACCTCTGCGAGCCTCGTCGTGCCGTAGATGTGCGGCTCGCGGATGCCGAGCATGTTGAGGTTGGGACCGTTGAGGATCATCACGCGCTTCATGGAAAAGGTCCTTTCGAAGGCCTGGTTTGAGCATGCCCTCCGGGCCAAGGGCGCATGCGCTGCGAGAATCGGATTGGGTAGAGCCGGCGGCCGCGGTCAAGGAAAGCGTGTGCCGGGCCGCGAAGAAAGACCAGGGCTGGCCAGACCCGCATCCCGGCTGATGCTGCAAAGCAACATTACCTCTCGCGCGAACTTGATCGGGATCAAGTTTCAATTCGCACGATAGGGCATTTTGCCCAAATGCCCTCCAGGGCCAGATGTGGGATAGCGCATAGACATTGGAGCTGGAAAAGCTCTAAGAAGATGCGGCCCTTTTGGTCAGTTCCGTCTTAGGTTTTGCCGATGGATTACAGCCAGTTCTTCAATTCCGCCCTCGATCGTCTCCACTCCGAGCGGCGCTACCGCGTGTTCGCCGATCTCGAGCGCACGGCGGGCCGGTTCCCGCACGCCGTCTGGCACTCGCCCAAGGGTAAGCGCGACGTCGTGATCTGGTGCTCCAACGATTACCTCGGCATGGGCCAGCATCCGAAAGTGGTCGGCGCCATGGTCGAGACCGCAACCCGCGTTGGCACCGGCGCAGGCGGCACCCGCAACATCGCCGGCACGCATCATCCGCTGGTGCAGCTCGAGGCCGAGCTCGCCGACCTCCACGGCAAGGAAGCCGCGCTGCTGTTCACCTCGGGCTATGTCTCGAACCAGACCGGCATCGCGACCATCGCCAAGCTGATCCCGAACTGCCTGATCCTGTCGGACGAGCTCAACCACAATTCGATGATCGAGGGCATCCGCCAGTCCGGCTGCGAGCGGGTGGTATTCCGCCACAACGAGCTCGCCGATCTCGAGGCGCAGTTGAAGGCTGCGGGCCCGAACCGGCCGAAGCTGATCGCCTGCGAGAGCCTCTATTCCATGGACGGCGACGTCGCGCCGCTCGCCAAGATCTGCGATCTCGCCGAGAAATACGGCGCGATGACCTATGTCGACGAGGTTCACGCGGTCGGCATGTACGGCCCGCGCGGCGGCGGCATCGCCGAGCGTGACGGCGTCATGCATCGCATCGACATCCTCGAAGGCACGCTGGCCAAGGCCTTCGGCTGCCTCGGCGGCTACATCGCCGCCAACGGCCAGATCATCGACGCCGTGCGCTCCTATGCGCCGGGCTTCATCTTCACCACCGCGCTGCCGCCGGCGATCTGCTCGGCCGCGACCGCCGCGATCAAGCATCTGAAGACCTCGAACTGGGAGCGCGAGCGCCACCAGGACCGCGCTGCCCGCGTCAAGGCGATCCTCAGCGCCGCCGGCCTGCCGGTGATGTCGACCGACACCCACATCGTGCCGCTGTTCGTCGGCGATCCCGAGAAGTGCAAGCAGGCCTCCGACCTCCTGCTCGAAGAGCACGGCATCTACATCCAGCCGATCAACTACCCGACCGTGCCCAAGGGCACCGAACGCCTGCGCATCACGCCCTCGCCCTATCACGACGACGGCCTGATCGATCAGCTCGCCGAGGCCCTGCTGCAGGTGTGGGATCGCCTGGGGCTGCCGCTCAAGCAGAAGTCGCTGGCGGCGGAGTAACGTCGTAGTCCTGGCGAAAGCCAGGACCCATTACCCCGACTGCGGATAGTTGCGCCTCGCTGTGGCCGCCAGCGTGCCCGTAACCACATCCTGTGGTTATGGGTCCTGGCTCCCGTGCGCAATTGCGCACTAGGCCAGGACGACGTTGGGGTTGGCACCTTAACGACAACCCCAGTTCCTCCCCCCGCACGGCATTTCGCTGTCGCTTGCGTCCCTGCAACGCGCTAGATTTACAGGGAAAATGAGACCGGGCGCGTCGGCGCCCAGGGAGAAGCGCGCTCGCCATGCTGCACGACTGGGGCGTGATCGCCGCCGCCTTCGGCTATATCGGCTTCCTGTTCCTGGTGGCGAGCCATGGCGACCGCCGCTCGCCAGCCGGACCCGGTCGCGCGTCCGGGCTGATCTATCCCCTGTCGCTGGCGATCTACTGCACCTCCTGGACCTTCTTCGGCTCAGTCGGCTTCGCCACGCGCACCTCGACCGACTTCCTCGCGATCTATGTCGGGCCGGTCCTGATGATCGGTCTCGGCACGGGCGTGCTGCGCCGCGTGATCCAGCTTGCGAAAGCCCACAACATCACTTCGATCGCCGACTTCATCGGCGCGCGCTACGGCAAGAGCCAGGCGGTGGCGGCGACCGTGGCGCTGATCGCGATCATCGGCTCGGTGCCCTACATCGCGCTCCAGCTCAAGGCCGTCGCCTCCTCGCTGGAGACGATCCTGAGCGAGGACCAGGCCTTCTCCCATATCCCGATCCTCGGCGACATGGCGCTGATGGTGACGCTGGCGATGGCGGCTTTCGCCGTGCTGTTCGGCACCCGGCAGACCGACGCGACCGAGCACCAGCACGGATTGATGCTGGCGGTGGCGACCGAATCCATCGTCAAGCTGGTCGCCTTCCTCGCCGCCGGCATCTTCGTCACCTTCTGGATGTTCTCGCCGCACGAACTCATCGAGCGCGCGATGAAGACGCCGGAGGCGGTGCGCACGATCAACTATTCGCCGTCGATCGGTAACTTCCTGACCATGACGCTACTGTCGCTGTGCGCGGTCATGCTGCTGCCGCGCCAGTTCCACGTCAGCGTAGTGGAGAATTCCAGCGATGCCGAGGTCGGTCGCGCACGCTGGCTGTTCCCGCTCTACCTCGTCGCCATCAATCTGTTCGTGATCCCGATCGCGCTCGCCGGCCTCGTCACCTTCCCGTTCGGCGCGGCCGACCCTGACATGTACGTGCTGGCGCTGCCGATGGAGGGTGGCGCGGATCTGCTCAGCGTCGCGGTCTTCGTGGGCGGCCTGTCGGCGGCGACCGCGATGGTGATCGTCGAATGCGTCGCGCTCTCGATCATGGTGTCGAACGACCTCGTGGTGCCGCTGGTGCTGCAGCGGCGGCCGGAGGGACGCACCGGAGGCGCCGATTTCAGCGACTTCCTGCTGCGCTCGCGCCGGCTCGCGATCTTCGCCATCATGGTGATGGCCTATTTCTACTATCGCGCGCTCGGCAACACCCAGCTCGTCGCGATCGGCCTGCTCTCCTTTGCCGCCATCGCCCAGCTCGCGCCGAGCTTCTTCGGCGGGCTGTTGTGGCGGCGCGCGACCGCACGTGGCGCGATCGGCGGCATGCTGGTGGGTTTTGCGGTGTGGCTCTACACGCTGTTCATACCGAGCTTCATGGATTCCTCGACGACGGGCATCCTGCTGCTCCAGCATGGTCCGTTCGGAATCGAGGCGCTGCGGCCGCAGGCGCTGTTCGGCGCCGACCTGCCGCCGCTGATGCACGGCGTGATCTGGTCGCTGTCGCTCAACATCCTCACCTATGTGCTGCTCTCCCTGGCGCGGCGGCCATCCTCCATCGAGCTGGTGCAGGCCGATCTGTTCGTACCCAACACGCTCGCCCCGATCGCTCCGAATTTCCGCCGCTGGCGCACCACCGTCACGGTGCAGGACATCCAGACCACGGTGGCGCAGTATCTCGGGCCCGACCGCGCCCGGCATTCCTTCGAAGCCTTCTCTGCGCGGCGCAATGTGCGGCTCGAGCCCGGGGCACCCGCCGATTTCGAGCTGTTGCAGCACGCCGAGCACCTGATCGCCTCGTCGATCGGCGCGGCCTCCTCGCGCCTCGTGATGTCGCTGCTGCTGCGCAAGCGCACCGTCTCCGCTAAAGCCGCGCTAAAACTGCTCGACGATTCCCACGCGGCGCTGCATTTCAACCGCGAGATCCTCCAGACCGCGCTCAATCATGTCCGGCAGGGCATCGCGGTGTTCGACGCCGACCTGCAGCTGATCTGCTCCAACCGGCAGTTCGGCGATCTCCTCAATGTTCCTCCGCATTTCATTCAGTTCGGCACGCCCTTGCGGGAAATCCTGGAATTCATGGGTGTGAGCGATCCGGACAATGAGGCCGACCGGGAAGCGATGATCGAGCAGCGGCTCGTGGCCTACACCACCGACAGCGAGCCCTATCTCGAGCGACTGCCGGAACGCCACATGGTGATCGAGGTGCTCACCAACCGCATGCCCGGCGGCGGCTTCGTCATCACCTTCACAGACGTCACGCCGACCTTCGAGGCGGCCGAAGCGCTCGAGCGCGCCAATGCGACGCTGGAAAAGCGCGTGCGCGATCGCACCGAGGAGCTGACCCGGCTGAACTCGGAACTCGCGCTGGCCAAGAGCACGGCGGAAGATGCCAGCATCTCCAAGACGCGCTTCCTCGCCGCTGCGAGCCACGACATTCTGCAGCCGCTGAACGCGGCCCGGCTCTACGTCACCAGCCTGGTCGAGCGCCAGCACAATGGCGAGGAGACGCGGCTGGTCGAGAACATCGACGAGTCGCTCCAGGCCATCGAGGAGATCCTCGGCGCGCTGCTCGACATCTCCCGGCTGGATGCCGGCGCGATGGCGACCTCGATCTCGAGCTTCAAGATGGCCGACCTGATGCGCTCGCTGGAGATCGAGTTCGCGCCGATCGCGCGCGCCAAGGGCCTCGACCTCGCCTTCGTGCCCTGCTCGCTGCCGGTGCAGTCGGATCGACTCTTGCTGCGGCGCCTGCTCCAGAACCTGATTTCCAACGCGATCAAATACACCCCGCGCGGCCGCGTGCTGGTCGGCTGCCGCCGCCAGGGCGCCTCGCTCAAGATCTGCGTCTACGACACCGGCGTCGGCATCCCGCCGGTCAAGCGCGGCGAGATCTTCAAGGAATTCCACCGCCTGGAGCAAGGCGCGCGGATCGCGCGCGGCCTCGGTCTCGGGCTGTCGATCGTCGAACGGCTGGCGCGCGTGCTCAACCACAGCATCGCCATCGACTCCAATGTCGGCGGCGGCTCGGTCTTCTCGGTGACGGTGCCGACGGCCAAAGCGATCACCCTCACCGCCGCCGTCACCAGCGCCACGCCGCTGGCCCGCACGCCGATCGCGGGCGCGCTGATCGTCTGCATCGAGAACGATGCCGCGATCCTCGACGGCATGCGCACGCTGCTGAAGGCCTGGGACGCCGAGGTGATCGCGGTTGCCGATCCCGAGGCCGCGATCGCCGCGATCGAGGCTGCCGGCAAGCGCGTCACCGGCCTGCTCGTCGACTATCACCTCGACCGCGGCAACGGCATCGCCGCGATCCGCGACATCCGCCGCCGCTTCGGCGACACCATTCCCGCGATCCTGATCACCGCCGACCGCAGCCCCGCCGTGCAACAGGCCGCGCGCGAGGAGAAAATCGCGGTGCTCAACAAGCCGGTGAAGCCGGCTTCGCTCCGCGCCCTGCTCGGCCAGTGGCGCACGCAGCAGATGGTGGCGGCGGAGTGAGATACGCCGCTCGTCAGTAGTCCGTCGATACGCCGAGCACGCGCCACTTCTCCAGTTCTTCGAGGCGGAGCCTGTCCGTCGCGGCGATGGCGTTGACGGCGTCGCTGCCGAGCGCAATCCGCAAGGGTGGACGATCCATGTCGGCGAGCTTCAGAACCACGGCCGCGGCCTTGGCCGGATCACCCGGCTGGCGGCCGTCATAGTCGCGTTGCATCCTGACGGCAGCGCCGACGACGGCATCGTACTCCGGACGCCCTTCGCCGGTCGCATGCGCGGCCTGGGCAAAACCGGTCCGGAAGCCGCCGGGCTCGACGACTGTCACATGCACGCCGATCAGCGCCATCTCGCGCGCCAGCGACTCCGAAAAGCCCTCGATTCCCCATTTCGCGGCCGAATAGGCCGCGCGCGCCGGGGCACCGATCCGGCCGCCGACGGACGAGACTTGCATGATGTGACCACGGCGCTGCCGGCGCAGCACCGGAATCGCCGCCTTGGTGACGATGATGGTGCCCATCAAATTGGCTTCGATCTGCCGCCGGAACGAATCCAGGCTCGTGTCCTCGACCGATCCGAGGTCACTATAGCCGGCGTTGTTCACGACCACATCGAGGCCGCCGAATGTCGTCACGGCAAGTCCGATGGCCGCCTGCGCCGCGGCCTCATCGGTGACGTCGAGGGTCGCGAGCCGCAGCCTTTCGCCGAAACGCGCCTGCAACAGTTCAAGCGGCTCGAGCGCCCGCGCCGTGGCAACCACCTGGTCGCCCGCGGCGAGCGCCGCTTCCGTGATGGCGCGGCCAAGCCCGCGAGAGCTGCCGCTGATGAACCAGGTCTTCAAGCTAGCCTCCATATGGTCTCACGGCGCGAGCCGCGTGAAGACATAATCGCGGCTCTTGGCGCGGGCTTCGTGGCAGGCGAAGCAGGTGCGGTGCTGGGCTTCGTCGACCGGCTTGCCGTTGATGAACCGGCCAAAACCCCAGCCGCCGGTCGAGGCGTATTTTTTGGAATCCTTGACCATCACCTGGACCGTGGTCGCGGCGCCGGGAATCGTCGCGGATGCGAATTCCGGTGACTGTTTCCGCTTCCAGGCACGCTTGACCAGAATGGTGCCGTCCGGGAACGGCAGCTTGCCGGCCTGATAGGCCTCGATTGCGGTCTGGTTGCCGAGGACGGCGCGAAGCTCGTCGAGCGGCGCCGCCTCCTCGGCCGGCGCGATCAGCTCCCACTGCTTGTAGCCCTGTGGAATCGTGACGCCGAAGATCGGCGAGGCGTCTGCCGTGTTGCCTTGTGCCGGTCCTTCGGCAAGAGCGATTGAGACCAAATAGGGCATAGAAGTCAGGAGAACGACGAGAAACAGCACAGCCAGCGTGATAGCCGTCGCATAGGTCCGCTTTTTCTTTTCAGATTCGATAGATGTCATGACGTTTCTTCAAGCTGGGCTCGCGACACATCCTCGGTCCAGCTGCGCTGGACCGAGGAACTGAAAAAATCCTCAGGCGCCGTCGGCGTCGATGATTGCCTTGGCAAAGGCCTGCGGTGCCTCTTGCGGAAGATTGTGACCGATGCCGCCTGTGATCAGGCGAAAGTCGTAGCGGCCGGAGAATTTCTTGGCATAGGCGCTCGGATCGGGATGCGGCGCGCCGTTGGCGTCGCCTTCCATCGTGATCGTCGGCACGCCGATGACGGGAGCTGCCGCGAGCTTCTTTTCGAGCTCCTCATACTTCGCCTCGCCCTGGGCAAGCCCAAGCCGCCAGCGGTAATTGTGGATCGTGATCGCGACATGATCCCGGTTGCCCAGCGCCGCCGCGCTGCGATTGAAGGTGGCGTCGTCGAACTTCCATTGCGGCGAGGCCAGCTTCCAGATCAGCTTTGCGAAATCGTGCGTGTGCTTCTCGTAGCCGGCGCGGCCGCGCTCGGTCGCGAAATAGAACTGGTACCACCATTGCAGCTCGGCCGATGGCGGCAATGGGGCGGCGCCGGCGGCCTGGCTGGAGATCAGATAGCCGCTGACCGACACCAGCGCGCGGCAGCGATCCGGCCACAGTGCGGCGATGATGTCGGCGGTGCGCGCGCCCCAGTCGAAGCCGGCAACGACCGCCTTCTTGATGTCGAGCTTGTCCATCAGCGCGATGATGTCGGCGGCCATCGCGGCCGGCTCGCCATTGCGCGGCGTTTCGCGGGAGAGGAACTGCGTCGTGCCGTAGCCGCGCAAATACGGGATGATCACGCGATAGCCGGCCTTCGCCAGGATCGGCGCGACATCGACGAAGGCGTGGATGTCGTAGGGCCAGCCGTGCAGCAGGATCGCCACCGGACCGTTCGACGGACCTGCCTCGGCATAGCCAACATTGAGGACACCGGCCTCGATCTGCTTGATCGGGCCGAAGGATGCATTCGACGCGGCGGTGCGCGGCGCTTCCGTCTCCGCGCGGGCAAGGTCGAGGACGCCGAGACCCACAGCGACGCTTCCCGCGGCGACGCCAAGAAACTTGCGGCGGTGCTGGTCGATGAGCTGCTTCATGATGTTGCTACCTCGTTGATGATTGGTGATGATGGGTCAGATCAGTGCGACCGCGACGTCGATGTTGCCGCGGACGGCCTTTGAGTAGGGGCAGGTCTCGTGCGCCTCATCGACGATGTCGCGGGCGACCTCGCGATCGAGGCCCGGCAGGCTGACATTGAGGCGCGCCCGGAGGGCGTAAGTGCCCTCATCGAGAAGAAGATCGATTTCCGCATCGATCGCGCTTTTTCTCGGAAGCACGATTTTTCGCTTGCGCGCGGCGATCTCCATCGCGCCTTCGAAACATGCCGACCAGCCGGCCGCGAACAATTGCTCGGGATTGGTGCCGATGCCGTCACCGCCCGGCGGTGACAATTTGACATCCAGGCGGCCATCGGAGCTGCGGGACAGGCCGTCCTGCCGCCCGCCGCTGGTGCGGGTCCTGGCCGTGTAGAGCAGCTTTGCCGCTTGCGTCATGAAAGTCTCCTTGCCGTCGCGCAACTGACTATCAGCCGCCCCCGCAGGACACCCGTTGGGACTTGTGAGAAGTTGTGAGGCCGGCAGGGAACCCGATCAGGAGGCCTGCAAACGCGGTCTGATGCCGATGCAAGGCCGGTCTTGCCGGATCGGCGCCCGCTGGTTATCCGGTTTTCCAAATGAGCAAGATTCCGCGATGACTGATCCGGCCGCGCCCGCTGCAACAACACTGTCGTTCGGGCCATTCACCGTGAGGCCACATGAGAGGCTCGTGATGCGCGACGGCGTCGCGCTGCCGATGGGCGCCAAGAGCTTCGATACGCTGATCGCACTGATGTCGCGGCCGAACGAGGCCATCAGCAAGTGGGACCTGATGGCGCGCGTCTGGCCCGGCATGGCCGTCGAGGAGGCGAACTTACGCTTTCACATCGCGGCGCTTCGCAAAGCCCTCGGCGACGGCAAGGACGGCGCCCGCTACATCACCACGCTCTCGGGCCGCGGCTATTGCTTCGTGGCGCCGATCTCGCAAACGCAGATTGCGGCGAAACCGCGCCCGTCATCGCGGATGGAGCTGCCGCCGGTGAAGCTGCCGAACCGGCTGCAACGCATGGTCGGACGCGACGATGCCGTCGCCGCCATCTCGGACAAGCTCATCAGCGCCCGCTTCGTCACGATCGCCGGCCCGGGCGGCGTCGGCAAGACGGCCGTTGCCGTGGCGATCGCTCACGACCTGCTCGAAACTTTCTCCGACGCCGCACACTTCGTCGATCTTGCCGCTCTGAGCGATCCCTATCTCGTGATCACGTCGATCCTGTTGATGCTGGGCCTGCCGGCCGAGACGGATGATCCCCTGCCCGCGCTGCTCGCGCATCTGCGCGACAAACGGATGCTGCTGATCCTGGACAATTGCGAGCACGTCATTGCCACGGCGGCGCCACTCGCGGCGGAGATCTTCCACGCCGCGCCGCATGTCCATATCCTCGCAACCAGCCGTGAAGCCCTGCGTGTCGAGGGCGAGCAGGTCTATCGATTGGCGCCGCTCGCCGTTCCGCCGGACAGTGCCGGACTGACTGCGGCGGCCGCGCAGACCTATCCGGCGCTTCAGCTCTTCCTCGAACGGGCCACTGCCGGCGGCGCGCAGATCGCGCTCGACGACGGCAATGCCGCGATCGTCGCCGGCATCTGCCGCAAGCTCGACGGCGTGGCCCTGGCGATCGAGCTCGCTGCAGGACGGGTCGAGGCCTACGGCCTGGAGCAGACGGCGGCGCTGCTCGACGAGCGCCTCAATCTGCTCTGGCAGGGTCAGCGCACCGCGCCGCCACGGCAGAAGACCTTGCAAGCGACGCTGGACTGGAGCTACGGGCTGCTGTCCGACACCGAGCGCCTCGTACTGCGCAGGCTCGCGGTCTTCGCCGGCCATTTCACCCTCGACGCCGCGCTCGAGGTCGTGCCCGACGCGCACGTCGATCGCGCCCGGCTGTTCGATGCCATCGACAGCCTCGTCGCCAAGTCGATGGTCGCACCGCGACCGATCGGCGCCATGATGCGCTACCGTCTGCTCGACACGACGCGCGCCTATCTGTTCGAGGTCGAGCCTGATGACGCGGCACTCTCGGCGCGCCACGCGATCTACTACCGGCGATGGCTGGAGCAGGCCGGCACGACATGGGCGACGGTGCCGAGCGCCGACGAACGGGCCATCCATTTCTCCGCGCTTCACAATGTGCGCGCCGCTCTGGGCTGGTGTTTTGGCGCGAATGGCGATGCGAACATCGGTATAGCGCTGGCTGCCGCTGCAGCTCCGATCTTTCTCGCGATGTCACTGCTGATCGAATGCCGCCGCTGGTCGGAACGGGCGCTGCTGGCGATCGATCCAACCTCGCGCGGCAGCGCCGAGGAAATGCACATCCAGGCCGCCCTCGGCCTGACCTTGATGTTCACGCGCGGCGGCAGCGAGGCGGCGCTGTCCGCGCTGCGCAGAAGCCTTGCGATCGCACAGGCGCGCGGCGACGCGCCGAACCAGCTTCAGCTGCTCGGCCGGATGCATATCTTCCACGAGCGGATGGGACAGTTCGACGCCGCGCTTGGTTATGCGCGGCAGAGCCTCAACGTCGCCGAGACGCTGGGCGATGCCGCATCCATCGCCCTCGCCCATTCACTCCTCGGCGTCTCCTTGCATCTGGCCGGCGAGCACCGCGATGCGCTGAACGTGCTCGAGGCTGCCTGGCGGGGGCCGGGCACGGAGCGGATCAGCACGGTCCACGGCTTCGATCACCGCAACCGCGCCGGCATCTCGCTGGCACGGGAGCTGTGGCTGCAGGGCCGTACCGCGGATGCGCGGCGGTTGGCGCGGCAGACGGTCACCGAGGCCGCGCAGATGGACCATCCGATCACGCTTTGCATCGCGCTGATCTGGACGGTCTCGATCGATCTCTGGAGCGGAGAGCTCGACGATGCCGAAGAGAACATCGACCGCTTCATCGCGCATGCCGAGGCGCGCTCGATGGGGCCTTATCTCGCGGTCGGTCGGGGCGTCAAAGGCGAGCTGGCGATCCGGCGCGGCGACGCCGCCGGCGGCGTCGAGACGATAAGAGCCTGCCTGCGCGAGCTCCACGACGCCGGTTACGAGCTGCTCACCACGACGTTCAACATCGCGCTGGTTCAAGGCTTGTTGGCACTCGGTCAGGTCGAGCAAAGCGTGCGCGTGATCGACGATGCGATCCGCCTCGTCGAGCAAAGCGGCGATCATCTCTACATGCCCGAGCTGCTGCGGATGAAGGCCAAGGTCCGCTTGCACTTGCCAGAGCCGCAGATCGAGGACGCAGAGGCCTGCCTCATGCAATCGCTGGAGCTCAGCCGCAGCAAGGGCGCGAAAGCCTGGGAACTGCGCGCGGCAATCGATCTTGCCGAATTCCTCGTCGAACGCGACCGGCACGAGGAAGCAAGGCTATTGCTTCAATCGGCGCTCGAAGGCTTCGCCGAGGGCTCGGAGACCGCGGATATCACGGCGGCCAACAGCCTGCTGCAGACATCATAGAGGCGTACCGTATCAAGCTCCGTCATCCTGCGGTGCGAGGCATGGGACGCAACGCGTCCCATGAGGAGCCTCGAAGGATGACGGATTTGATAGTGCAGTAACGCTCACCCCGTCGGCGTGCCCTGCTTCCACTGGCCGCCGGCGATCTTCGCGGCGGCGATCACGGCCTGGGTGCGGCTCTCGACACCGAGCTTTTGCAGGATCGCCGAGACATGAGCCTTGATGGTGGCTTCGGAGACGCCGAGCTCGTAGGCGATCTGCTTGTTGAGGAGGCCCTCGGACAGCATCATCAGGACCCGGACCTGCTGCGGGGTCAGCGTCACCAGGCGGTCGCGCAGGCGCGTCATGTCGGGATCGGCGGCGGCGGACAGGTCAGTGTCGGCGGGAACCCAGACGTCGCCTTCCATCACCTTGAGAATGGCATCGCGCAGCGTCTCGACGCCGAACCGCTTGGGGATGAAGCCGGAGGCGCCGAAATCGAGCGAGCGGCGGATCGTCGCGCTGTCGTCAGAGGCCGAGACGATCACCACCGGGACGGCCGGATATTGCGCGCGCAGATAGATCAGACCGGAGAAGCCTGAGATCCCGGGCATCGAGAGGTCGAGCAGGATCAGGTCGACGTCGGAGGTCTGTTCCAGGAGCTTGGTCAGATCCTCGAACGATCCGGCCTCGTCGATCCTGGCCGAGGTCAGGACGCTCGCCACAGCCTGCCGGAGCGCATCACGGAACAGGGGGTGATCATCGGCAATGACGAGATGGGTCGAGGGAGCGTTCATCGTTCTCTTGCTGTCGTTCGCGACCGGCCGGCGAGTCACTGCCGCGGCAGGTCAATTCTTCCCTGCCCGGCCGTGGCATGCAAGTGCACATTATCCCTTTGCTGCAAAGGGGTTAATCCGCAAGCCTTCGCGGCGCGCACCGGCGCCCGATACCAGGCAGTCAGGTGCGCGTCAGTGCGCAAGGCCGAAAGTCGTATTGGGGCGGGTTTCACGCCGATGTTACCTTGCGGGCAAGACCTGGGTCGATCCGGCATGTCCGGACACCCGGGGCGCGAGGAAACGCATTTCGGGGAGCGACTCAATATGTCGACAATGGCTGTGTCTCAGGCTGGCGCAGGAGGGATGACGAAGGACGAACGGTTCGTCATTCTCGCCTCCTCGCTCGGTACCGTGTTCGAGTGGTACGATTTTTACCTTTACGGTTCGCTCGCCTCGATCATCGGCGTGCAGTTCTTCTCGGACTATCCGCCGGCCACACGCGACATCTTCGCGCTGCTGGCATTCGCCGCCGGCTTCCTGGTGCGTCCGTTCGGCGCGATCGTGTTCGGCCGCATCGGCGACATCGTCGGCCGCAAATACACCTTCCTCGTCACCATCCTGATCATGGGCCTGTCGACCTTCATCGTCGGCCTGCTGCCCAACGCGGCCACCATCGGCATCGCGGCCCCGATCATCCTGATCGCGCTGCGCCTCGCCCAGGGCCTTGCCCTCGGCGGCGAGTACGGCGGTGCGGCGACCTATGTCGCGGAGCACGCGCCGAACGGCAAGCGCGGCTACTACACCTCCTTCATCCAGACCACGGCGACGCTCGGCCTGTTCCTGTCGCTGCTGGTGATCCTGTTCACCCGCACCGCAGTCGGCGAAGCCGATTTCGCCAAGTGGGGCTGGCGCATCCCGTTCCTGGTCTCGGTGCTGCTGCTCGGTATCTCGGTCTGGATCCGGCTCCGCCTCAATGAATCCCCGATCTTCCAGAAGATGAAGGAAGAAGGGAAGAGCTCGAAGGCGCCGCTGACGGAAGCCTTCGGCAACTGGCAGAACGGCAAGCTCGTGCTGCTCGCGCTGCTCGGCGGCGTGATGGGCCAGGGCGTGGTCTGGTACACCGGCCAGTTCTATGCGCTGTTCTTCCTGCAATCGATCCTGAAGGTCGACGGCTACACCGCCAACCTGCTGATCGCCTGGTCGCTGCTGCTCGGCACCGGCTTCTTCATCGTGTTCGGCGTGCTGTCCGACAAGATCGGCCGCAAGCCGATCATCCTCGGCGGCTGCCTGATCGCGGCGCTGACCTTCTTCCCGATCTTCAAGATGATCACCACCAACGCCAACCCGGCGCTGGAAAAGGCCATCGAGCAGACCAAGGTCGATGTGGTGGCGGATCCCGCAGGCTGCGGCGACCTGTTCAACCCGGTCGGCACCCGCGTCTTCACCGCGCCTTGCGACACCGCGCGCGCCTACCTGTCGCAGTCGTCAGTCAAGTATTCGACCACGCCAGGCGCGGCCGGCTCCGGCGTGAAGGTGATGGTCAATGGCAAGGAAGTTCCGTACACGAACGCCAAGGAGAGCAACCCGGCCGTCCTCGCCGCCGTGCAAGCGGCCGGCTATCCCAAGGCCGGCGATGCGGGCATCGTGAAGATGGCCCATCCGTTCGACATCTTCCGTCCGCAGGTGGCCGCGGTCATCGGGCTGCTGTTCATCCTGGTGATCTTCGTCACCATGGTCTACGGCCCGATCGCCGCAATGCTGGTCGAACTGTTCCCGACCCGCATCCGGTACACCTCGATGTCGCTGCCCTACCACATCGGCAACGGCTGGTTCGGCGGCCTGCTGCCGGCGACCGCCTTCGCCATCGTGGCTTCGACGGGCGATATCTATGCGGGCCTTTGGTACCCGGTCACGTTCGCGGCCATCACCGTTGTGATCGGCTTCCTGTTCCTGCCCGAGACCAAGGACGTCGACATCAAGGCGACCTGATCGGAAGCTGCGAACCCAAACGACACCAACCGGCCGCGGTCTCCGCGGCCGGTTTTGTTTTGGTCACCGCGACGCGCCGGTGAATTGCAGCACGACCTCGCGGCGATGCGGACGGGTCCGATGCTCGATCAGATAGATCGCCTGCCAGGTGCCGAGCGCGAGCTTGCCGTCCAGCACCGGCACGTGGAGCGAGGTCTCCGTCAGCATGGTCTTGACGTGCGCCGGCATATCGTCCGGCCCTTCGGTGTCGTGAGTCCAGCCAGCATCTTCATCGTCCGGCGCGAACCGCGCCAGCGCCGTGGTGAGATCGACGAGCACGGAAGGGTCGGCATTCTCCTGGATCGTCAGCGACGCCGAGGTGTGACGGATGAACAGTGTCAGCGCGCCGTCGCGAGCGCGGACCTCGGCGACGAACTTCGCAGCCTCGCTGGTGAGATCGGTGAAGCCGCAGCCCGGCGTCTGCACGGTCAGGAGCGACGACGCGATGGTGGTGACTTGCGCTGACGATGGCGCCGAGCGCGTGATTGATTTGGCTGATGTCATCATCAAAGATCTCGACTGATCGAACACTGCCGTAGGGTGGGCAAAGGCGCAAAGCGCCCTGCCCACGTCTTCATTGTTGTAGAAACATGGTGGGCACGGCGTAAGAACGCCTTTGGCCACCCTACGGCACCTCAACGCATGGATAGTGCTACGGGGTCCTCAAATCTTCCCCGACACGTCCTTTTGCACCCGGTTGGCCATGTCGATCAGCCGGCGCCAGGCCTTTTCCAGGAACGACATCACGCGATCGAGGTCCTGATCGCTGGGCAGCGGGATCTCGATCTTGCGGTCGCCCTCGGCGACCTTTGGTTCTCGTGCTTGCGGCTCCGCCTTCTTCAGCGGATCGGATTTCGGCAGCGCCTCCTCGATCTTGCCCGACACGGTCGGCCCGGCCGCGAGCTGTCCCTTCAGCTTCTCGACCTCGGCCTGGAGCCGGCCGATCTCGGCATCGAACGCGGCGCGCTCGTCGGGCACCGCGTAGCAGGCCCAGCCGGTGCCGTTCCTGGTGCAGGTCGACATCGTTCCCGTGCGGGTGTCGAGCCGCAGCACCCCCTCCGGGATCGGCGTCATGGTGTAGCGGCCGTTTTCGCCGTCGGGCGCCGATTGCGCGGCCACCAGGCTGCCGCTGACGACCATCACAGCGGCGAACGAGGCCGCAAGCCATGATGCTGTGGATGACGTCACTGGTCTCATCGCGCTCTCCGCCACCGCGCGCGCGTGGCACGTCCGCAATTCTACACCGCCGCGCAGCGATCTGCCGCCAAAAACACCCGCCCGAAATCAACGATCCCGCCGGCCCGTTTGATCCCGGCAGCGCGGCGAAATGGCGACGACATCCACCGATCAAGAGGAGAGCTGCTGCGGTGCGGCGTCACGCTGTGCGCAGCGCTGCCGCGCACGCCAATATTGTCAGGTAAATCAGCTACATAGCAGAAAGCGACGCAATCGTGACTTGGCTTGACTTGATTATGGGCCATCAGTATGGTCCGCGCGGCTTTTGAGGGTGGCGGGCGTAATTTCCATTCAGCCGGTGCGTTTCGGGTCTTCGTTGCATGACACAGGGCACGGGACACGGCGAGAATGGAGATCGCGATAGATCGCCCGAGGAAGCTGCGCTTTCCGAACGGCTCGGAAATCTTGATCAGCGGTTGTCCGAACTTCGCGACCGCCGCACCAAGACCGAGCAACCCGCAGGTGACGGTGAGGACAGAGCGGCCAGAGCCTCGGCGATGGCGCTTGGTTTTCGGTTATCCTCCGAGTTGGTCGCCGGTGTCGCTGTCGGGGCGGGGATTGGCTGGGGGTTCGACCGCTTGCTGTCGACGTCGCCTTTCGGATTTATCGTGTTCCTGCTGCTGGGCTTCGTGGCCGGCGTGGTGAATGTGGTGAGATCGGCGGGCGCGGGTCAAAACAGGCGCGGTGGTTCGTAAGGCGATCCACACAGGAGAGGAATGATCGTGCCGGCCTTGCCGGTACGGGCCGGCCCGGCCGGCAGACCGAGACCCGCCGGCATTGCCCGGCAGACCAAGAGATGCCGCGCCGATGAAAATCGATCCGATCCACCAGTTCAACATCGAGCCTCTCTTCACGATCGGCCATATCGGCAATCACACGATCGCCTTCACCAATTCATCGCTCTACATGCTGGTGGCCGTTGCGATCATCTCGCTCCTGATGCTCGCCAGCGGCACGCAGCTGGTTCCCGGGCGCCTGCAGTCGGTCGCCGAAATCTCCTACGAGTTCGTTGCCTCGACCATCCGTTCGACGGCCGGCGCGGAAGGCATGAAGTTCTTCCCGCTGATCTTCTCGCTGTTCATGTTCATCTGCGTCTCGAACCTGGTCGGCATCATCCCCTACACCTTCACGGTCTCGAGCCACCTGATCGTCACCGTAGGCTTGGCCCTGCTGGTGTTCTTCACCGTGCTGATCTACGGCGTCGCCAAGAACGGCCTGAAATTCTTCTCGATTTTCGTTCCTCACGGCGTCCCCGGCTACATCCTGCCGCTGGTCATGTTCATCGAGATCCTGTCGTTCTTCCTGCGGCCGGTCTCGCACAGCATTCGTCTGTTCGCCAACATGCTGGCCGGCCACATCGCACTGAAGGTGTTCGCGGGCTTCGTCGCCATGCTGGGCTTCTCGCTCGGCGCCATCGGCTGGGTCGGCGGCGTGCTGCCGCTGGCGCTCACGGTCGCGCTGTACGCCCTCGAGATTCTGGTCGCGTTCCTGCAAGCCTATGTGTTTGCGATCCTGACCTGCATCTACCTCAACGACGCCATTCATCCGGGACACTGAGCGGTCCGGGGAATTTCCACCCACAACCCAATCTTTCTTCCAAGGAGTCTAAAATGGATCCGGCAGCAGCAAAACTTATCGGCGCGGGCATCGCGTGCATCGGCATGGGCGGTGCAGGCGTCGGCGTGGGCGTGATCTTCGGCAACTACCTCGCCGCAGCCGTCCGCAACCCGTCGGCCGCTCAGGGCCAGTTCGGCAACCTGATCTTCGGCTTCGCCGTGACCGAAGCGCTCGGCATTTTCTCGCTGCTGATCGCGCTGCTTCTGCTGTTCGTTTTCTGAGAACGACTTCTTTCGCGCCGCTTCATCCGAAGCGGCGCGTGACAGCAACAGGAGTACTCCATGGCCGAGAGTCATGGCGGGGCAAAAGGACCGGCGGCGGGTGCCCACACCGAAGCCGATGGCGGTCATCACAGCGGCGGCTTTCCGCCGTTCGAGAGCAGCACCTTTGCTTCACAGCTGGTGTCGCTCGCGATCTTCTTCGTCCTGCTTTACGTGATCGTGTCCAAGCTCGCTCTGCCGAAGGTCGGCGGTGCGATCGAAGCGCGTCAGAACAAGATCGAGGGTGACCTCGCCGAAGCGCAGAAGCTGAAGGACCAGTCGGAGGCGGCGCTGAAGGCCTATGAAGGCGAGCTCGCTTCGGCGCGTTCGCGGGCGCAGGCGATCGGCAACGAATCCCGCGACAAGGCGAATGCGCAGGCGGATGCCGAGCGCAAGGCGCTGGAAGAGCAGCTGGCGGCCAAGCTCGCCGAGGCGGAGAAGACCATCGCCTCGACCCGCACGACCGCCATGAGCAACGTCCGCGGCATCGCGGCCGATGCAGCAGGCCAGATCGTACAGCAGCTCACCGGCGTCGTTCCGGATGCGGCGTCGGTCAATGCCGCCGTTGATGCGTCCTTGAAGGGTTAGTCGAGATGTTCTTCGATCCTGAAACCTGGGTCGCCGTCGCCTTCGTGGTCCTGATGGTCGTGTTCGGCTATCTCGGGGTCTTCAAGTCGGCGATGACGGCGCTGGATCATCGCGCCGCCCGCATCAAGGCCGAGCTCGACGACGCAACGCGCCTCAAACAGGAAGCGGCCAAGGTGCTCGCCGACTACAAGGCGCGCAGTGCCACCGCCGAGCGCGAGGCGGCCGACATCATCGCCAACGCCAAGTCCGAAGCCGAGCGCATCGCGACCGAGGCCAAGGCGAAGATGGAAGACTTCGTCGCCCGCCGCACCAAGACCGCCGAGAGCAAGATCGCGCTCGCCGAGGCCCAGGCGCTGGCCGATGTCCGCGCCGCAGCGGCGGAAGCCGCCGTCCAGGCCGCTTCCACGATCCTGTCGCAGTCGGTCAAGGGCCAGGTTGCCGACGACCTGCTCGCCAAGGGCATCAACGAGGTTCGGCAGAAGCTGAACTGAGGGCCTCGCCTTCATCAATCAAAAAGCCGGCGCGCGAGCGCCGGCTTTTTTGTTTGTCCGAGAGCGCTCCCGTAACCCGCCTCACTCGTAATCCACCTTCATCAGATACAGCCCATCCGGCGGGGCGACGATGCCGCAGGCGGTGCGGTTGCGGGCGGCAAGGGCTGCGGAGAGATCATCCGCGGTCCAGCGGCCCTCGCCGACCCACACCAGCGATCCCACCATCGAGCGCACCTGGCTGTGCAGGAACGAGCGCGCCGAGGTGATGACGGTGATCTCGCGGCCGTCGCGAATCACATCGAGCTGGTCGAGCGTCTTCTCCGGCGATTTGGCCTGGCACTCGGTGTCGCGAAAGGTGGTGAAATCGTGCTTGCCGAGCAGGCGCTGCGCCGCCGCGTGCATGGCCTCGGCATCGAGCTTGCGCGGCACGCGCCAGGCATGGCCGACGTCGAGCGCGAGATTGGCGCGGGTGTTGACGATGCGATAGCGGTAGTGGCGCTTGATGGCCGAGAAGCGCGCCTCGAACGTGTCAGGCACGACCTCGGCTTCCAGCACCGCAATCGGATGCGGGCGCAGATGCGCGTTGAGCCCGTCGCGAAAACGGCCGGGCGGAAACTGCTTCTCGACATCGACATGCGCGACCTGGCCGCGCGCATGCACGCCGGCATCGGTGCGGCCGGCGCCATGCACCCGCAAATCCGCGCCGGTCATCGCCTTCACCGCAGTCTCGAGCGCGCCCTGCACCGAGGGCAGCGTGTCCTGCACCTGCCAGCCGAAGAACGGCGCGCCGTCATATTCGATGGTGAGCTTGTAGCGGGGCATCTCAATCCGGGTGGTGTCATCGCCCGGCCTTGTGTGCAATTGCACTCTGGACCGGGCGATCCAATACTCCGAGGCATCTCTATTCAGCCGAGAAGCCTCGGCGTACTGGATACCCCGCCTGCGCGGGGTATGACAGTGTCAGATGAATTTCGCGCCGGCCTTCAGCGGAACGCCGCGCACGAAGTCCGCGGCCTGCATCCGGCCCTTGCCCTCCCGTTGCAGCTCGATGATGCGGATCGCGCCGTCGCCGCAGGCGATGGTGAGCTGGTCGTCGAGCACCTCGCCGGGTTCGCCCGATCCTTTCGCCAGCTCGCAGCGCAGGATCTTGACCCGCGCATTCTCGAGCTCGGCCCAGGCGCCGGGAAATGGCGACAGGCCGTGGATGTGGCGCAGCACCGCGCGCGCAGGCCTGCTCCAGTCGATCCGGGCCTCGGCCTTGTCGATCTTGGCGGCGTAAGTAACCCCGTCCTCGCTCTGCTTCTTGAGCTGAAGCCCGCCGCGCTCGAGCGCGGCCATCGCCCGCACCATCAGGTCGGCACCGAGCCGGGACAGGCGGTCGTGCAGGTCGAGCGCGGTCATGGTGTCCGTGATTGGAAGGCGCTCGGCCATGGCGACGTCGCCCGTGTCGAGGCCAACATCCATCTTCATCACCATCACGCCGCTCTCGGCATCGCCGGCCATGATCGCGCGGTTGATGGGCGCGGCGCCCCGCCAGCGCGGCAGCAGCGAAGCGTGCAGATTGTAGCAGCCGAGCTTCGGTGCATCGAGGATCGTCTGCGGCAGGATCATGCCGTAGGCGACGACCACGGCCGCGTCGGCATCGAACGCACGAAACTCCTCGAGCGCTTCCGGCGTCTTCAGCGTCTTCGGCGTCAGCACGGGAATGCCGAGTTTTCGCGCGGCTTCCTCCACCGGAGTCGGCTGCAATTGCAGGCCGCGCCGGCCGCCCGGCTTCGGCGCGCGGGTGTAGACGGCCGCGATCTCATGGCCATGCGCGACCAGCTCGAGCAGCGTCGGCACGGAGAAATCGGGCGTGCCCATGAAGATGAGGCGGAGGGGCATCAGAAAACCTGCGAAGGACGCAATTCACCAACAGTCATTCCGGGGCGGCTCGAAGAGCCGAACCCGGAATCTCGAGGTTCCGGGTTCGATGCCTTGCATCGCCCCGGAACGACCGAGAGACCTACTCGCCCGCGCGCTTGGCGGCTTTCTCGAACTTCTTCATCACGCGGTCGCGCTTGAGCTTCGACAGATAGTCGACGAACAGCACCCCGTTGAGATGGTCGATCTCGTGCTGGATGCAGGTGGCGTAGAGGCCCTCGGCGTCCTCTTCGTGGACCTTGCCGTCGAGATCGGTGAAGCGCACGCGCACCTTCGCGGGACGCTCGACCTCCTCGTAATATTCGGGAATCGACAGGCAGCCCTCCTCGTAGACCGACAGGTCTTCGGAGGAAGCCAGTATCTCCGGATTGATGAAGACGCGCGGCTCGTGCTTGGTCTCGCCGTTCTCGTCGCGCTTGGCGAGATCCATGGTGATCAGGCGCAAGGGTTGCGCGACCTGGATCGCCGCCAGGCCGATGCCGGGCGCGTCGTACATGGTCTCGAACATGTCGTCGGCAAGCTTGCGGATCTCCGAAGTGACCTTCTCGATCGGCTTGGAGACCAGGCGCAGCTGCTTGTCGGGCAGGATGATGATTTCTCGTAGGGCCATGGCCGCGATTTAAGCCCCGCGCCGGATGCGGTCAATGCGGTGAGGAACCCCGTTAACCCTCCGCTAACCATAAAACTTCAGGTTTTGTTAACCATAAAAATTCAGGGACCATTAACCGATGACGTTCCCTCTTCGTTCGCGCCGGGCAGCGAATCGGTTAGAAGGGCTGGCATGAACGAGATCATTTTCATGCTCGGCGACTGGCCGGTGCGCACCATCGACGCGCTGATCGGCTTCGGTGCGCTCGTCCTCATCCTGCTGGTTGTGATTGCAATCGTGATCGCGCGCTCCGGGCGGCGCGGCGCGGAACTCGCCATGGCACACGCGATCCGGGCCGACGAGCTCGAGGAACGCCTCGCCCAGGTGCTTCGCGCCCAGAGCGAGGCCTCGGGCCGGGTCGACGCCATGACCCAGGCGCTGGCCGGCCGGCAGGCCGAGATGGCACGGGCGGTCAACGAGCGGCTGGATTCGGTGACCCATCGCGTCGGCCAGTCCATGGAACATTCCACCCGCAACACCATGGAGAGCCTGCGCGCCCTGCACGAGCGGCTCGGCATCATCGACAACGCGCACAAGAACCTCACCGACCTCACCACGCAGGTGACGACCCTGCGCGATGTGCTCGCCAACAAGCAGTCGCGCGGCGCCTTCGGCCAGGCGCGGATGGAGGCGATCGTCCAGGACGGCCTCCCCAAAGGCTCCTACGAGTTTCAGTTCACGCTCTCGACCGGAAAAAGGCCGGACTGCGTCGTGTTCCTCCCCGACCAGCGCCCGCTCTGCATCGATGCCAAATTCCCGCTGGAGGCGATGACGGCACTGCACGACGCCCGCACCGACGAGGAGCGGCGCGTGGCCACGCAGCGGCTGCGCGGCGACGTGATGAAGCACGTCAGCGACATCGCCGAAAAATACCTCGTCACCGGCGAGACCCAGGAGATGGCGCTGATGTTCGTGCCGTCGGAATCCGTCTACGCGGAGATTCATGACGGCTTCGACGACGTGATCCAGAAGGCCTATCGCGCCCGCGTCGTGCTGGTGTCGCCCTCGCTCTTGATGCTGGCGATCCAGGTGATGCAGCAGATCATGAAGGACGCGCGCATGCGCGATGCCGCCGACCAGATCCAGACCGAGGTGATCAAGCTCGGCGACGATCTCGGCCGCCTGCGCGACCGCGTGGTCAAACTGCAGAAGCATTTTTCCGACGCGAACGAGGACGTCCGCCAGATCCTGATCTCCGCCGACAAGATCGAGAAGCGCGCGGGGAGAATCGAGGAGCTCGATTTCAGCAAGACCGACGCGCCGGAAGGGCCACGGCTGGTGACGACGGGTGCGCCGGAACTGTTTCCAAGGAAGCTTCAGGCGGGGGAGTGAATTGCTTACCTCTCTCCGCTTGCGGGGAGAGGTCGGATCGCTCTTGCGATCCGGGTGAGGGGGTACAGGTCTCTCCTCGACCTCATGCGCGGAGAGAGGCCCCTCACCCCGCCCTCTCCCCGTAAGAACGGGGAGAGGGAGACGAGGCATCAGGCCCAGAATCTGCTAACACCACCCCATGACCGCTCCCGACGTGACCTCCTCCGCCGCGACTGCCGCCCCTGCGCCCTCCTGGCGCGAGAGCCTTGCCGTGTACCTGCAACCGCGGGTGCTGATCGTGCTGTTCCTCGGTTTCTCCTCCGGCCTGCCGCTGGCGCTGTCGGGCTCGACGCTGCTGGTGTGGATGCGCGAGGCAGGGGTCGATCTCAAGACCATCGGGCTGTTCGCGCTGGTCGGCACGCCCTACACGCTGAAGTTCCTCTGGGCGCCGCTGGTGGATGCGCTGCATGTGCCGTTGTTCACCCGCGCCTTCGGGCGGCGGCGCGGCTGGCTGGTGTTCTCGCAATTGCTGCTGATCGTCTCGATCGTGCTGCTGGCGATGACCGATCCGGCACGCTCGCCGTTCTACGTTGCGCTCGGCGCGCTGCTGGTGGCGACGACGTCGTCGACGCAGGACATCGTGGTCGATGCCTTCCGCGTCGAGAGCCTGCCCGAGAGCGAGCAGGCCGCCGGCATGGCGGCCTACGTCGCCGCTTATCGCATCGGCATGCTGGTCTCGACCGCGGGCGCACTGTTCATCGTCTCGGGTTTCGAGGGCACCGGCATCCCGCGACCATCGGCGTGGATGTGGGGCTATGTGGTGATGGCGGCGATGGTGCTGATCGGGACGATCACGGCGCTGGTCGCGACCGAGCCCGAACAATCAGTGCGGGCCGAGGCCGTGACGCAAGAAGAGACTGCGTTCACGCGCGTGCTGCATGCGGCGATCGGCGCCTTCTCGGAGTTCCTGTCGCGCAAGGACGCGCTCGCGGCACTTACCTTCGTGGTGCTGTTCAAGTTCACCGACGCCTTCTCCGGCACGATGACGGCGCCGTTCGTGATCGACCTCGGCTTCACCCGCAACGACTATGCGGCGATCGTGAAGGGCGTGGGCCTTGCCGCAACGCTGATCGGCGGCTTTGCCGGCGGATTCGTCGCGCGGCGCTATTCGCTCGCAACCTCGCTCTGGATCGGCGGCGTGGTGCAGGCGCTGGCCAATTTGTCCTTCTCCTGGCTCGCCGTGGTCGGCACCAACCAATGGGCGCTGGCGCTCGCCATCTGCGCCGAGAATTTCACCAGCGCGATCGGCACCGTGATCTTCGTCGCCTATCTCTCGGCGCTGTGTCAGAACCCGTTGCACACGGCGACGCAATATGCGCTGCTCACCGCGCTCGCGGCGGTGGGGCGGACGTATCTCTCGTCAGGCGCCGGCTATGTTGCGGAGACGACGGGCTGGGCGCTGTTCTTCGTGATCTGCGTGCTGGTGGCGATCCCGAGCCTGATGCTGCTGGCCTGGCTGCAAAAGCGCGGGCATTTTGAGGCGCTGGGGCCGGTGAGGGTGTAGGGCTCACTCTCTCCTCCGTCATTGCGAGGAGCCCTTGCGACGAAGCAATCCAGACTGTCTCCACGGAGGTATTCTGGATTGCTTCGCTTCGCTCGCAATGACGACGGAGAGAGCGGTGGCGCCCTACTGCTTCTTCACCAGGCTCCACTTCGTGATCACGGCCTCGCTCATCTGGCCGGCATCGCTGGCACAAGCGATCTCGTCGACCTTGACCGAGATCTCCTTGCCGACGAACGACTTCAGCTGCGCGGCCTGCGCGTCGCTGGAGGTGACGAGCTGGAAGGTTTCGGGCCCGGTCTCGAGATTGCACAGCCCGTTCGGCGCCGGCAGGCGGCGCGGCTCGGAGGTGATCTGGTACATCGCAACACGCTTGCCGGCATTCTTGGCGTCGCGCACCTTCATCGCGTTCAGCTCGCCCGAGAGCACGTCGCCGGTGTTGATCGGCTTGCCGGGCTTGGGGGCCGGCGGCGCCGCATCGTCCTGCTGCGCGGAGATGGCCGGCGTCACCAGCAGCATCATCGTCGCGGCCAAAGCCAAGCGTGTGGCGAAAAATTTCGTCATGTCGTCCGTTCCGTGAGGTCTGCAGGATGGCTAGAACAGGGTCCGCTGCCGCATGGCGGCCGATAGCGTACCTTCGTCGAGATAATCAAGCTCGCCACCGACCGGCACACCATGCGCGAGTCGGGTTACTTTTACGTTGGCGTCCTGAAGCAGGTCGGTGATGTAATGCGCCGTGGTCTGGCCGTCCACCGTCGCATTCAGCGCCAGAATGATTTCGTGCACTTCCGGTGCGTGGGCGCGCGCCACCAGCGCGTCGATGGTGAGGTCCTGCGGGCCGACGCCGTCGAGCGGCGACAATGTCGCGCCCAGCACATGATAGCGCCCCTGGGTCGCATTGGCCCGCTCCAGCGCCCAGAGGTCGGCGACGTCGGCGACGACGACGATGATCGCGGGATCGCGCTTCGGATCGGTGCAGACCGTGCAGGGATTTTGCGTGTCGATGTTGCCGCAGGTCTTGCAGACCTGGACCTTGTCCAGCGCGACCTGCAGGGCGGACGACAGCGGCATCATCAGCGCTTCGCGCTTCTTGATCAGATGCAGCGCCGCGCGCCGCGCGGAGCGCGGACCGAGGCCCGGCAGCCGCGCGAGAAGCTGGACCAGCCGCTCGATCTCGGGACCTGCAACCGCGCCCATCTTACTGGCCGAACAGCCCCGGCGGCAGGCCGAGCCCGCCGGTGAGCGACTGCATCTTCTCCTGCATCGCCGTTTCCGCCCTGCGGCGGGCATCGCCGAGCGCGGTGACGAGCAGGTCTTCCAGCACCTCGCGCTCCTCCGACTTCATCAGCGAGGGATCGATCTTGATGCCCTTGACGTCCATCTTGGCGGTCATGCGCACGGTGACGAGACCACCGCCGGAGATGCCTTCAACCTCCACATTGGCGAGCTGCTCCTGCATCTCCTGCATCTTGGATTGCAGTTGCGCCGCCTGCTTCATCATGCCGAGAAAATCAGCCATAGGTCGCGTGTCCCTTGAAAAGGTCGGCTCAGAGATCGTCGTCGGCGTCGGAACCGTCGACAGGATCGTCACTGCCATAGTCCGCATTAATATTGGATTCCGGCGCCTCGGGGGCAAGCCTGCGGACCTCGACGACCTTCGCACCGGGGAAGCGCGACAGCACCTCCTGCACGCGCGGGTCGGCTTCGGCGGTACGCGCATGCTCCTGCTTGGCGGCCTGGTTCAGCGAGCGCAGCGTCGGCTGACCCTGCTCGTTGGAGACGATCACGGTCCAGCGCCGGCCGGTCCACAGCTCGAATTTTTTCGCGAGCTCCGAGATCATGGTCTTGGAGGCGTTCGGCTCGAGCGCGACCTCGAGCCGGCCCTCCTCGAAACGGACGAGGCGCATGTCACCCTCGAGCGCACCCTTGGTCATGAGGTCGCGCCTCTGGCCGGCGAGCGCCACGAGCTGGGTGAAGCTGGTGATGCGCAGCTGGGGCGAGGCGCCCTGCGGATCCGGCGCGGGTGCCGCCATCTGCGGACGGGCCACGCCGCCGAACGCGGTCGGCGACGATGTCGGCATACGAACGGGCGCGGCGGACGCAACCGGCGTCGCCGAGGCCATCGGTGCGGCCGGCGCACTGCTGCGCGCAGCGCCGCCGCCGTTCACGACAGGCGAGCCGCCGCCGTTCTGCTCCAGCATCCTGATCGCTTCGTCCGGCGTCGGCAGATCGGCGACATAGGCGATGCGCACCAGCACCATCTCGGCGGCCGCGGCCGGGCGTGTTGCCGCCTGCACCTCGGCGATGCCCTTGAGCAGCATCTGCCACATCCGCGACAGCACGCGCATCGAGATCTTCGAGGCGAAATCCTTCGCGCGGAGGCGCTCGGTCTCGCCATAGGCGACGTTGTCGGCGGTCGCCGGAACGATCTTCACGCGGGTGACGAAATTGACGAATTCGGCAAGATCCGAGAGCACGACGATCGGATCGGCGCCGACGTCGTACTGGTCGCGGAACTCCTTGAAGGCGGCGGCGATGTCACCGCGCGCCAGCGAATCGAAGAGATCGATGACGCGGGTGCGGTCGGCGAGCCCCAGCATCTGCCTGACCGCGTCGGCCTTCACCTGCCCCGCCGCATGCGCGATCGCCTGGTCGAGCAGCGACAGAGAGTCGCGCACCGAGCCTTCCGCGGCGCGCGCGATGATGCCGAGTGCCTCCGGCTCGATCTCGACGCTTTCCTTGGCGGCGATGTTGGCGAGGTGCTTCATCAGCACGTCGGCCTCGACACGGCGCAGGTCGAAGCGCTGGCAGCGCGACAGCACCGTGACGGGAACCTTGCGGATCTCGGTCGTCGCGAACACGAACTTGGCGTGCTCCGGCGGTTCCTCCAGCGTCTTCAGGAAGGCGTTGAACGCCGCCGTCGACAGCATGTGGACTTCGTCGATGATGTAGACCTTGTAGCGGGCGCTGGCCGGCGCATAGCGCACGCTGTCGTTGATCTGGCGGACGTCGTCGACGCCGGTGTGCGAGGCCGCGTCCATCTCCAGCACGTCCATGTGCCGGCTTTCCATGATCGCCTGGCAATGCACGCCGAGGGTCGGCATGTGGATGGTCGGCCCCTTCACCGAGCCGTCCGGCATCTCGTAGTTGAGCGCACGGGCCAGGATGCGCGCAGTGGTGGTCTTGCCGACACCGCGGACGCCGGTGAGGATCCAGGCCTGCGGAATGCGGCCGGTCTCGAACGCATTGGAGACGGTGCGGACCACGGCCTCCTGGCCGATCAGGTCGTCAAAGCTGGAGGGACGGTATTTCCGCGCCAGCACCCGGTAAGGCGCGTTGCCGGCCGGGCCGGCGCTGTCAGGGTTGGGAGGGGCGCCAGCGTCGGTCATCGGTCGATCCGCAATGAAATCTCTCTCGGCCGGCTTTTGCGGAAAGGAGCGCGCTGGCGGGGAGCCCGCCGGCGCAATTCGCTCGGAAAAACAGGTAGGAGACTGACGAGCGACCCGATCCGGACCTCGTTAGGGCTGCTTCCTTCCGGACCTGACCCGGTTGGCGAGTGGCTCGTCCACCGCCAATCTCCCGGTCCCTATTTGGGGCCAAAGGAAGCGGAAAGCAAGCGGGTATCGGCGCGAACCGATCGGGTTTGCCCAGCATCCGGGCAATCCCGGTCCTGCCCAGCCGATAGGCTGTGCTTTCGCTGCGGGGGCCACCTTGCTAAGAACGCTGCCGGAACTCCATCCAACCAGAAAAGCGATTGATCCCAATGGTTACACGTCGTGATGTTGCATCGATTGTCGGACTTGGCGCGGTGACCGCGGCCGCGCTGGCCGCGCCAGCCGTGGCCCAGACCGCCGATCCGAACGAATCGACCTTCGCCCGCATCCGCCGGACCAAGAAGATGCGGATCGGCGCGGTCGGCGGCGGCGCGCCCTACTACATGAAGGACCTCGCCACCGGCCAGTGGAAGGGCTTCTACATCGACATTGCCAAGGGGCTTGCCGACGACATGGAGGCCGAGCTCGAGATCACCGAGACCACCTGGGGCAATTCGGTGCTCGACCTGCAGTCCAACAAGATCGACATCTTCTTCGGCCTCAACCCGACGCCGAAGCGCGCACTGGTGGTCGACTTCTCGGTGCCGGTCTTCAACAACGCCTTCGGCATCCTCTGCAAGAAGGACTTCAAGCCGAAGAGCTGGGCCGAACTGAACTCGCCCGACATCAAGATCGCGGTCGACCAGGGCTCCTCGCACGACCAGGTCGTCAGCCGCCTGACGCCGAAGGCGCAGATCTCGCGCCTGAAGACCGCCGACGATGCCACCGCCGCGCTCCAGACCGGCCGCGTCGACGCGCAGTGCCTGATCACCATGCTGTCGCTGACCGTGCTGAAGAAGAACCCCTCGCTCGGCCAGTTCGTGCTGCCGACGCCGATCTTCGCAACGACGTCGAATGCCGGCTTCCGCCGCGAGAACGACAAAACGTTCCGCGACTTCGTCAACACCTGGATCGACTTCAACAAGGGCCTCGGCTTCATCCGCAACGCGATCATCACGAATATGGAGCTGGTGGGCGTGACCGAGGCGGACATCCCGCCGGGCGTGTCGCTGTAAGCTTCCACCGTCATTCCGGGGCTCGCGGAGCGAGAGCCCGGAATCTCGAGATTCCGGGTTCGCCCTCCGGGCGCCCCGGAATGACAAGGCGTACGACGAGTCAAAACACGCATGTATCAGTGGGACTTCGGCATCCTCTGGAGCTATCGCTGGCTCTTTCTCAACGGGCTCGGCGTCACCGTCGGCTTCACCGTGGTCATCGTGGTGCTCGGGCTCGTTTTCGGCCTGTTCGGCGCGTTCGGCAGCCTGTCGCGCTTTAGGGCGCTGCGGCTGACTGCGCTGGCGTTCATCGAGGCATTTCGCTGCACGCCGATCCTGGTGCAGCTGATCTGGTTCTATTACGCGCTGCCGATTCTCGCCGGCGTCGAGATGACGCCGATCACCGCCTCGGCACTGGCTCTCTCGCTCTATGGCGGCTCGTTCTATTCGGAGATCATCCGCGGCGGCATCATCTCGATCGACAAGGGCCAGTCGGAAGCCGGCGCCGCGCTCGGCATGACACCGGGTCAGAGCATGCGGCGAATCGTGCTGCCGCAGGCGATCAAGCGCATGATCCCGGCGCTGATGAACCAGTCGATCATCCAGTTCAAGAACACCTCGCTGGTCTCGGTGCTGGCGGTGCCTGATCTGGTCTATCAGAGCCAGGTCGCGGCCCATGACAGCTACCGGCCGCTGGAAACCTACACCGCGGTTGCTGTGGCCTATGCGGCGATCCTGATCCCGCTCACCATCATCGTCCGGCGCGGCGAGAAGCGACTGGCGGTCAGCGAATGAGCGACACAACGAAGATCGAGATCCGGGCCTTGCGCAAGAGCTTCGGCAGCAACGAAGTCCTGAAGAACATCAATCTCGACGTCGCCAAGGGCGGCGTCGTCGCGCTGATCGGGCCATCCGGCTCCGGCAAATCGACGCTGCTCCGCTGCATCAACCTGCTGGTCGTGCCGGACGGCGGCAGCGTCCGCGTCGGTGATACGCGTTTTGCATTCGGTGAAGGCACCAGACTCCCCGACGTGAAGGCGCTGGCAAAATTCCGCGCCACCACCGGCATGGTGTTCCAGCACTTCAATCTGTTCCCGCACATGACGACGCTCCAGAACGTCATGGAGGGACCGGTCACGGTGCGCCGCATGGCCAAGGCGGACGCCGAGAAGCTTGCGCGGGCGCAGCTCGCCAAGGTCGGCCTTGCCGAGAAAGCCGACCAATATCCGGCAACGCTTTCCGGCGGCCAGAAGCAGCGCGTCGCGATCGCACGCGCGCTCGCGATGGAGCCCGACGTGATGCTGTTCGACGAGGCCACCTCGGCGCTCGATCCCGAGCTCGTCGGCGAGGTGCTGAACGTGATGCAGCGGCTCGCCTCCGAAGGCATGACCATGGTGATCGTGACCCATGAGATTGCCTTCGCCCGCGAGGTCGCCGACCGCCTGATCTTCATGCGCGACGGCGTCGTCGTCGAGGAAGGCCCGGCGCGGCAGGTGATCGACAACCCGCAGCAAGCCGCGACGCGCGCCTTCCTCAGCCATTTCCACCGCACCGGCGCATTGCCGCCGGCCAATTCAGCATCGTGATGCCAAATATCGATCGCGCCTATCTCGTTACCGGCGCCGCCAGCGGCATCGGCCGCGCCACCGCAGAGCTGCTCGCGGCGCCCGGCACCGCGCTGGTGCTGCACACGCGCTCGAACGCGGAAGGTCTCGACACCACCGCCGCGGAAGCCGAAGCCAAAGGCGCCGCTATCGCAAAATGCCTCGGCGATCTCGCCGAGGACGCGGCGATCACCGACGCCATCGCCGCCGCGCAACGCGCCTTCGGCCGGCTCGACGGACTGGTTCTCGTCGGCGGCCATGCCCGCCGCGGCAGCGCCATCGGCACGCCCGCCGATCAGTTCCGCCAAGCGATGGACGAATCCGCGCTGGCCTTCACGCGCCTGGTTCACGCGGCGCTGCCGCTGCTGCGTGCGGGACGAGATGCGCGGATCGTCGCGGTGTCGTCCTTTGTCGCGCATGCGATCCGGCCCGAATTCGCGCCTTTTGCCGCGACCGCCGCAAGCCGCTCCGCGCTCGAAGCGCTGGTGCGGCTCACCGCGATGGAGCTCGCGAAAGACGGCATCACCGTCAACGCGGTCTCACCCGGCCTCATCATCAAGGACAATCCGGGCGAGAGCCGGCTCTCGCCCGAGCAGATCGCCGCAACCGAAGCGCTGATCCCGATGCGCCGCCGCGGGCGGCCCGAGGAAGTCGCCGAAATCATCGCCTTCCTGGCATCACCGAAGGCGTCCTACGTCACCGGCCAGGTCTGGCACGTCAATGGAGGCCTGACATGACCGAAGCAACCGTCGCACGCATCAGGCTGTTCCTGATCGAAAGCCCGATCAAGATGGCGCGCCTGCAGGGCGTCGGCAACGTCAAGGGCACCGTGAAGCGCGTGCTGATCGAGCTGACGTCCAGCGATGGTATCGTTGGCTGGGGCGAAGCGGCGCCCTGGGAGGTGTTTACCGGTACGCCCGAGGCTGCCTTCTCGGCACTCGACATCTATCTGCGGCCGATCGTGCTCGGCAAGCCTGTGCGCCGCATCCGTGCGCTGATGGCCGAGCTCGACCGCGCGCTCGTCGGGCATGCCGAGGCCAAGGTCGGAATCGAGATGGCGCTGCTCGACATCGTCGGCAAGTCGTCGGGACTGTCGGTCGCCGATCTCCTCGGTGGCCGCGTGCGCGACACGATTCCGCTCTCCTTCTCGATCGCCGATCCGGATTTTGCCGCCGACCTCGAACGGATGCGAAAGATGGTTCCGGAGGGGAACATCATCTACAAGGTCAAGACCGGCGTAAAACCGCATCGCGAGGACCTCGATCATCTCGAAGCGATCCGGAAGGAGTTCGGCGACAAGGTCGATCTGCGTGTCGACTACAACCAGGCGCTGGCGCCGTTCGGCGCCATAAAAATCCTGCGCGATGTCGAGCAGTTCGCGCCGACCTTCATCGAGCAGCCGGTGCCGCGCAAATATCTCGATGTGATGGCACAGCTCACCGCAGCGCTGGAGACGCCCGTGCTCGCCGACGAAAGCTGCTTCGACCGCCGCGACATGATGGAGGTGGTGCGCCGCGAGGCGGCGGACGCCGTCTCGATCAAGCTGATGAAGGCCGGCGGCCTGTTCGAGGCGCAGGCGATCATGGCGATCGCCGACATCGCCGGCCTGCCCGGCTATGGCGGTACGCTGTGGGAGGGCGGCATTGGCCTTGCCGCCGGCACGCAGCTGATCGCGGCGACATCAGGCATCTCGCTCGGCTGCGAATTCTACATGCCGCATCACGTGCTGACCGAGGACGTCCTGGAAGAGCGCGTCGCCAACCGCGCCGGCCATGTCGTGGTGCCCGACGGCCCCGGCCTCGGCATCCGCGTGAGCGAAGCCTCCGTCCGCGCCAATGCGCGCGTGCTGGCGGAGGCATAATTCAACGTCGTCCTGGCGAAAGCCAGGACCCATTACCCCAGGGAAAAGTTGTTGCGCGAGCTGGTCACTACGAGCCTTCGCCAAACTACTTCGTGGGGTAATGGGTCCTGGATCTGCGCTACGCTTGTCCAGGACGACGATCGAGTATGCAGAAGCCGGGGGGCCTTATCCTTCCCCTCAGGGAATCGGTATCGTATGGTCGCTTCAAACAAGCCCGTTCCCCATCGGGCCATCCGGAAACGCATATGCCCGAACCCGCATGGTCGCTGCACTCCCGCCTGAAAGAGGACACCATCGACATCGGCGATCTGCCGCTGTCAAAGGTGCTGGTCATCAAGGACGCGCATTATCCCTGGCTGCTGCTGGTGCCGCGGCGGGTGGATGCGGTCGAGATCATCGATCTCGACGAGGTGCAGCAGGCCCAGCTGATGACCGAGATCTCCCGCGTTTCGCGCGCGCTGAAGGAGATCACCAAATGCGACAAGCTCAATGTCGCGGCGCTCGGCAACCTCGTGCCGCAGCTGCACGTCCACATCATCGCGCGGCGGACCAGTGACGCGGCCTGGCCGCGACCGGTGTGGGGCGTGATGCCGCCTCTGGCGCACGATGCGACCGAGGTTCAGAATTTCATCAGCGCGCTTCGCCGAAAAATATGGTTGGGTTGAAAGAACAACAATGTCAGCATTCGACGCATTTCCGCTGGGGCAGCCGGCCTTCGTCACCAACGTCCTCGATCGCGCCGCGCATCTGCGCCGCGACGACGAAAAGCTGTTCGCGCTGGAGCAGAAATCGTCATCCCGCGCCTATGTCGTGTACCGCGACTCGCTGTTGGTGAAGCGCGAGGGCGACAAGGTGCGCGCGCTGCTCTCGATCGACGAGGCGCTGAAATGCGGCGCCAATCCCGGCACGATTTTCCTCGGTCTGCGCGATGGCGCGGCGCTGTTCGGCATGGGCCTGGCGCAAGCCGCGGCCGAGAAGCTGGTCGGGCGCGAGGACTATACCGTCACCGAGCTGCGCGGCATGGCGATGCAGGGCACGATCCCGCCCGACGAGCTGTCGGCGATCGCGATGGCGAAGTCGATGGTCGGCTGGCACCAGCGCCACGGCTATTGCGCCAATTGCGGCGCCCGCAGCGGAATGAAGGAAGGCGGCTGGAAGCGCGAGTGCCCTGCTTGCAAGGCCGAGCACTTTCCGCGCACCGACCCCGTCGTGATCATGCACGTGGCATCCGGCGAAAAGTGCCTGCTGGGCCGCCAGAAGCAGTTTCCGCCGGGCATGTATTCGTGCCTTGCCGGCTTCGTCGAGGCCGCCGAGACCATCGAGGACGCGGTGCGCCGCGAGATCTTCGAAGAGTCCGGCATCCGCTGCACCGACGTGCAGTATTACATGACCCAGCCCTGGCCCTATCCGTCGTCGCTGATGATCGGCTGCAGCGCGCGGGCCGTGAGCGAGGACATCGTCGTCGACCATTCCGAGCTGGAAGATGCACGCTGGTTCACGCGCGAGGAGGCAGCCCTGATGCTGAAACGCACGCATCCCGACGGATTCGCCGGCCCGCATCCGTTCGCGATTGCCCATCATCTGCTCGGCCGCTGGGTGCACGACAAGAGCTGACCGCCGATGGCGCCATCTGTGCTCGCGCCGCGCATCCTTTGCATCGGCATTCCCGTGCGCGACCTCACCTTCCGGGTCGAGGCCGTGCCCGCGCGCGGCAGCAAGGCGAACGCCACACATCTCGCCGAGATCTGCGGCGGCAATGCGCTCAACGCCGCCATCGCGATGGCGCGACTTGGCGGCCGCATCGCGTTCGCAGGTCCTATGGGCGATGCGCAGGAGACGTCGAGCGCTTTCATTCTGGCGCGGATGGCGCAGGAGGGCATCGACACTGCGCATATCGTGCGCATGCCGGGCCTGACCACACCGGTGTCCGCAATCATGATCGAGCCATCCGGCGAACGGACGCTCACGATCTTTCGCGATCCCGCGCTCTGGGGCGTGAAGCTGCCCGACACCGACGAGCTGCTGGCCGATTGCCAGGCCGTCCTGATCGAGAGCCGCTGCGGCGCCTTTTGCATTGATCTCTGCACCGAGGCACGCCGGCGCGGCATTCCCGTCATCGTCGGCGTCGACCGAGCGATGTCGTTGCAGGACGAGCTGCTCACCGCGGCCTCGCACCTGCTGTTCGCCAGCGAGCAGGTGCAGGAGACGGCCGGCATCGCCGATGACGGCGAGGCGTTGAAGCGCCTGGCAAGCCTGACGCCGGCCTTCCTCGCCGCCACCCGCGGCCCGCAAGGCACGATCTGGCTCGACGGGGCGGGCGCGCTCGAGGAGACCCCGGCCTTCCCGGTCGAGGCGGTCGATACGCTCGGCGCCGGCGACGTCTTCCATGGCGCATTCGCGTTTTGCCTCGCCGAGGGTAAGGGAGTGCGGGAGGCGCTGCGATTCGCCGCGGCTGCCGCAGCGCTAAAATGCACCCGCCATGGCGGCGGCCTGGCGGCCCCGCAACGCATTGAAGTTGAAGGATTTTTACCTAGCCAACCCTAGAGCGATTCCACTGACGCGCCGAGATTATGAGCTTGCTGTGGAAAGATTTTCTCTATATCAGGGAAATCAGCCCTTGAAATGGAACAAAGTTCTTCAAATGACTGATGCCGCTGTCCAGATCCCCGAGACCAGCCGCCGCCTCGACGCCATCGACCGCAAGATCCTGATGGTACTCCAGGAAGATGCCTCCCTGTCCGTCGCCGAGATCGGCGACCGCGTCGGGCTGTCCTCGACCCCCTGCTGGAAGCGTATCCAGCGCCTGGAGGCCGATGGCGTGATCCTGAAGCGGGTGGCCCTGGTCGACCAGAACAAGATCGGGCTCGGCATCTCCGTGTTCGTGTCGGTCGAGAGCGCCGATCATTCCGACGCCTGGCTGAAGCGGTTCGCGGAGGCCGTCAGCGCCATGCCGGAGGTGATGGAATTCTACCGTATGGCCGGCGACGTCGATTACATGCTGCGCGTCGTGGTCGCGGACATGCAGGCCTACGACATCTTCTACAAGAAGCTGATCAGCGCCGTGCCGCTGAAGAACGTCACCTCGCGCTTCGCGATGGAGAAGATCAAGTCGGTGACGGCGCTGCCGATCCCGGCAGTGGTGGCGGCTTAGAGCTTAGTTCGCGCGTCTCACCACAAGGAAGCTGTCATCGCCCGGCTTGCCGGGCGATCCAGTATTCCAGAGACGACAATCAGATACGGAGAGGCCACGGCGTACTGGATGCCCCCCGGTCAAGCCGGGGCATGACAGCGGAGCTTTGCGGCGCAGGTTGTGCTCCCCTGATACCCTCTCAAATCGTCTGATTGTACTCGCCGACTTCGGGATGCGTGCGCAGCACGCTGTTCACCATCTCGAACATGTCGTGCATGCGCTGCTCGGAGACCGGGCTCTCGACCACGACGACGAGCTCGGGCTTGTTGGAGGACGCGCGTACCAGGCCCCAGCTGCCGTCCTCGACCGTGACGCGCACGCCGTTGACGGTGACGAGATCGCGGATCGACTGGCCGCCGATTTTCGCGCCCTTGGCCTGCAGGCCCTCAAAATGCTTCACCACCTTGTCGATGACGCCGTACTTGGTCTCGTCGGCGCAATGCGGCGACATGGTCGGCGACGACCAGGTCTTCGGCAGCGCGTCCTTCAGATCGGCCATCGACTTGCCGGGCGCGCGGTCGAGCATGTCGCAGATCGCGATCGCCGACACGAGACCGTCGTCATAGCCACGGCCATACGGCTTGTTGAAGAAGAAGTGGCCGGACTTCTCGAAGCCGGCGAGCGCGCCGGTCTCGTTGGTACGGCGCTTCATGTAGGAATGGCCGGTCTTCCAATAGGCGGTCTTGGCGCCCTGCTTCTGCAGCACGGGATCGGTGATGAAGAGGCCGGTCGACTTCACGTCGACGATGAACTGTGCGTCCTCGTGGATCGCCGACATGTCGCGCGCCAGCATCACGCCGACCTTGTCGGCAAAGATCTCCTCGCCGGTGTTGTCGACGACGCCGCAGCGGTCGCCGTCGCCGTCGAAGCCGAGGCCGACATCGGCCTTGTGATGCAGCACGGCGTCGCGGATCGCGTGCAGCATCTCCATGTCTTCGGGGTTCGGATTGTATTTCGGGAAGGTGTGATCGAGCTCGGTGTCGAGCGGAATCACCTCGCAGCCGATCGCTTCCAGCACCTGCGGCGCGAACGCGCCGGCAGTGCCGTTGCCGCAAGCCGCGACGACCTTCAGCTTGCGCTTAAGCTTCGGACGATTGGTGAGATCGGCGATGTAGCGCGCCGGATAATTCTCGTGGAACTGGTAGGCGCCGCCGGCCTTGTTCTTGAACTCGGCATTGAGCACGATCTCCTTCAACCGCGTCATCTCGTCGGGGCCGAAGGTCAACGGGCGGTTGGCGCCCATCTTCACGCCGGTCCAGCCATTGTCGTTGTGCGAGGCCGTGACCATGGCGACGCAGGGCACGTCGAGATCGAACTGCGCGAAATAGGCCATCGGCGTCACCGCAAGGCCAATATCATGCACCTTGCAGCCCGCCGCCATCAGGCCGGAGATCAGCGCGTATTTGATCGAGGCCGAATAACCACGGAAATCATGACCGGTGACGATCTCTTGGCTGACGCCGAGCTCGGCGATCAGCGCGCCCAGGCCCATGCCGAGCGCCTGCACACCCATCAGGTTGATTTCCTTCTGGAACAACCAGCGCGCGTCGTATTCGCGAAAGCCGGTGGGCTTCACCATCGGCTCGGATTCGAAGGCGTAGGTGTTGGGCAGCAAGACGGGTTTCGGCTTGGGAAACATTGAGACGGTCTCGTGAAAAGGGCAGGAATTGATGCAGCCTTAGCGAATGCCGGGCCGCTGCGGAAGGCGGGAATGAAGGCTTATGGCCGATAATTGCGGCAGTTTGGTAACGGGGACACGCGATCCTGCGCTGGGCTTGCGCCCATTCCGTTCAAAAAGTTCTCGCGAATGGCCATTCGTCAACGCGCTAGGGAGCGCATGACGCGACTTACTGCTCCAGCACCATCTGCCCGTTGGCATATTCAAAGCGCTTGAGGCGGGACAGGAAGGAGAGGCCGAGCAGGTTTTCCGACAGCGCCTCGTCGGGCAGCACCATGGCGTCGACATCGCGCACGATGAGGCCGCCGACATCGAGCATGGCGATGCGGGTACGCGCGGCCTTGATGGTGCCGTTGGCGGTGGAGACGGTGGCGTTGTATTCGCCGCGCGAGGGGCGCAGCCCGAAGCGGGCCGCCGAGGACTCGTTCAGCGCGACGACGGAGGCGCCGGTATCGACCATGAAGCCGATGCGCTGCCCGTCGATCCGACCTTCGGTCTGGAAGTGCCCGCGGCCGTCGCGGGAAATGGTGAGGCTCCGGCCTCCCGCAGGCGCTGCGGCGGCAACAGCAACCGTCGTGCGCGGCACTGACGTGGCGGAGGCGGAGCTCACCCTGTCGGCCATCTGCGCCATGAAAGTGCCGAGGCCGATCATGATGGCCGCGAAGATCATAATGTTACGCATCACACCACTTCCGAGCCGGAACGCTCGATTTCACCACGCAACCCGTTCGCCCGCGAGCGGAGCCGCGGCCAGGACCTCGCCATTTTGGCGAAAAGGATGAGCGGACGGTTAATGCGGCGACTTAAACCTCTCCCCGCCCCTCTCCCCGCAAGAGCGGGGCGAGGGAGAAGACAACTCACGTCCCGCGCGGCTTTGCCCGGCGGGTCGGCAGCGCGCTCGCGGGATCGTCCGGCCAAGGGTGGCGCGGATAGCGGCCGCGCAGGTCGGAGCGGACTGCCGCATAGCTGCCGCGCCAGAAGCCGGGAAGATCGCGCGTCACCTGCACCGGGCGCTGTGCCGGCGACAGCAATTCCAGCACCAGCGGCACCTTGCCGGCCGCGATCGACGGATGGGTGTTCAGGCCGAACAATTCCTGCAGCCGGACCGCGATGGTCGGGCCCTGCTCGGCCTCGTAGTCGATCGCGAGCACGCTGCCCGTCGGCGCCTCGAAATGCGTCGGCGCCTCGCGGTCGAGCCGCGCGCGCATCTCCCACGGCAGCAGCGCCATCAGCGCATCGGAGAGATCGCCGGGGGAAATGTCCTTGAGCGTGATCTTGTCATAGAGCGCCGGCACCAGCCAATCGTCGCGCCGCGCGATCAGACCGTCGTCGGACAGATCCGGCCAGCTGTCGCCTTCGGCCTTGCGCAGGAACATGACGCGGTCGCGCCATTGTTTGGCGGCCTTCGACCAGGGCAACCGATCGAGGCCGGCGGCGATCAGCCCGTCCGCAAAGATGCGCGCGGTTTCTTCCGAAGGCGACACGGCAAGCGTCGCCTCGGAGAGCGTGATCGCATGCAGCGCGCGCTTGCGCCGCGCGCGCAGCGCCATCGCGCCGCGGTCGAAGGAGATCTCGTCGGCGCTCTCGATATGCTCGGCGAAGTGAAGCTCGATCTCGTCCTGGGTGATTTGCGCGGCGAGCAGGATGCGGCCGCTCGCCGCTGTTCCCGTCATCTCGCCGATCGCGATATAGGGCGCGCGCGCGAGCGAGGATGTCTGCTCCACAGCCGCACCACGACCATTGGCGAGCACGAAGCTGCCATTGCCGCGATTGCGCGCGACGCGGTCCGGGAAGGCATAGGCGAGCATCAGGCCGGTGGAGAGATCGTCCTGCTGCCCTGCCTTCTCGGACGCTGCCACCTGCGAGGCCCAGCGTCGCGCCAGATCGCGTGCGCTCGCGGCGCGCGGCGAGCGGTCGCGGCGAAACTGGTCGCGCCGGTGCTCGAGATCGACACTGTCGCCGCCGAGCCCGCGCTCGGTGATGATGGCCGCGATCTCAGCGGCGGCCTCGCCCTCGCCGGCGCGATGCGAATCCACGATCATGCGTGCCAGGCGCGGCGGCAGCGCCAGCGCGCGCAGGCTCTTGCCCTCGGCGGTGATACGGCCGTCGGCGTCGAGCGCGTTGAGCTCGGAGAGCAGGCCTTTTGCTTCCTTCCAGGCCGGCTGCGGCGGCGGATCGAGGAATGACAGCGCGGCGGGATCAGTGACGCCCCATTGCGCGAGATCGAGCACCAGCGAGGACAGATCGGCGCTCAAAATTTCCGGCTGGGTGTAGGGCGCGAGCGAGGCCGTCTGCGGCTCGTCCCACAGCCGGTAGCAGACGCCGGGCTCGGTGCGGCCGGCGCGGCCGCGGCGCTGGTCCACCGCCGCACGCGCGGCGCGCACGGTTTCAAGCCGGGTCAGGCCGATATCCGGCTCGTAGCGCGGCACGCGGGCGAGACCGGAATCGACCACGATGCGCACGCCCTCGATGGTGAGCGAGGTCTCCGCGATCGAGGTTGCCAACACCACTTTTCGCGTGCCCTTCGGCGCCGGCGCGATGGCGCGGTCCTGCACGGCGGCATCGAGCGCGCCGAACAGCGGCACGATCTCGATGCTGGCGTCCTGCACGCGCTCACTAAGGAAATTCTGGGTGCGGCGGATCTCGGCGGCGCCTGGCAGGAACGCCAGCACCGAGCCGCTGTCGGCGCGGAGTGCGGATGCGATGGCATCGGCCATCTGCCGTTCGATCGGCGCATCCGCCTTGCGGCCGAGATAGCGCGTCTCGACCGGAAAGGCGCGGCCCTCGCTCTCGACGACGGGCGCTTCGCCCAGCAGTTTTGCCACGCGCGCGCCATCGAGCGTGGCCGACATCACGAGAATGCGCAGGTCTTCTCGCAGACCGGTCTGTGCATCGCGCGCCAGTGCAAGGCCCATGTCGGCATCGAGCGAGCGCTCGTGGAATTCGTCGAACAGGATCGCGGCAACGCCGGAGAGTTCAGGGTCGTCGAGGATCTGGCGGGTAAAAATGCCCTCGGTCACCACCTCGATGCGCGTCGCCCGCGAGATTTTTGAGCCGAAGCGGACGCGATAACCGACGGTCTCGCCGGCACGCTCGCCGAGCGATTTGGCCATGCGGTCGGCGCTGGCCCGCGCAGCGATGCGGCGCGGCTCCAGCACGATGATCTTCTTGCCTTTGGCCCAGGGCGCATCGAGCAACGCCAGCGGCACGCGCGTGGTCTTGCCGGCACCGGGAGGCGCTACCAGCACGGCGGCATTGTGCTGATCCAGCGTGCGCGACAAGTCGTCGAGCACGGCATCGATCGGGAGGGGCGTGTCGAAACTGCGGGGCAATAGTCTCGGTCCGTCATCGTCCACCTTGCGCGCAACCGCGCGCGGGGGTGGACGATCCAGTCAATTCAGATCCCGGCCATCCCGAAATCCGTCTGTACTGGATACCCCGCCTTCGCGGGGTATGACAATCGTGTGTAACGATCAGCCCTGCGCCGACGGGCGGCCGACGCTCTCATAGGTGAAGCCGGCCGCGCGCATGTCCTCGGGGCTGTAGATGTTGCGGAGGTCGACGACGACGGGCTGCGCCATGGCCGCCTTCAGCCGGTCGAGATCGAGCGCGCGGAACTGCACCCACTCGGTGACGATGACGAGGGCATCGGCGCCTTGCGCGCAGGAATAGGCGTCCTCGCAATAGGTGATGTTGGGCAGCTCACCCTTCGCCTGCTCCATGCCGACGGGATCGAACGCCTTCACGTTCGCGCCCATGTCGATCAGGCCGGTGACGAGTGGGATCGACGGCGCGTCGCGCATGTCGTCGGTGTCGGGCTTGAAGGTCAGGCCGAGCACGGCGATGGTCTTGCCGCGCAAGCCTCCGCCGAGCGCCTGACTCACTTTCCGCGCCATGGCGCGCTTGCGGTTCTCGTTCACGGCAAGCACGGATTCGACGATGCGCAAGGACACGTCGTAGTCCTGCGCGATCTTGATCAGCGCCTTGGTGTCCTTCGGGAAGCACGAGCCGCCAAAGCCGGGACCGGCATGCAGGAACTTGGTGCCGATGCGGTTGTCGAGGCCAATGCCGCGTGCGACCTCCTGCACGTTGGCGCCGACCTTCTCCGAGAGGTCCGCGATCTCGTTGATGAAGGTGATCTTGGTCGCGAGAAAGGCGTTCGCGGCGTATTTGATCATCTCCGCGGTGCGGCGCGCGGTGAACATCAGCGGCGCCTGGTTCAGCGACAGCGGGCGATAGATGTCGCCCATCACCTTGCGGCCGCGCTCGTCCGAGGTGCCGACCACGACGCGGTCGGGGAACTTGAAGTCGCGGATCGCCGCGCCCTCGCGCAGGAATTCGGGGTTGGAGGCGACCACGACGTCCGCCTTCGGGTTGGTCTCGCGGATGATGCGCTCGACCTCGTCGCCGGTGCCGACGGGCACGGTCGACTTCGTCACCACGACGGTGAAGCCGGTCAACGACTGCGCGATCTCTTTCGCGGCGGCATAGACGTAAGACAGGTCGGCGTGACCGTCGCCGCGGCGCGAGGGCGTGCCGACCGCGATGAACACGGCGTCCGCATCGGCGACCGGCTTCGACAGGTCGGTGGTGAAGTCGAGCCGCTTGGCCTTGACGTTGGTTGCGACCAGCTCGTCGAGGCCGGGCTCGTAGATCGGGATCTCGCCGCGGTGCAGGGCCGCGATCTTCCTCTCGTCCTTGTCGACGCAGGTGACGTCGTGACCGAAATCCGCAAAGCAGGCTCCGGACACCAGTCCCACATAGCCCGTTCCGATCATCGCGATTCGCATGAAAAAACCTGTTTTGGCTTGGTTAACGAAACCCCAATGTGGGGCGGTTTAGCATTTTCCCGGTGGAAGGGAACCGTCAGCGACGCAAAAACCGGCACGTGAATTGAACCGGTAAAGAAGTCTGAAACCGCGGGGCTTCAAACTGCCCCACGCCCATACAGGGACGGGCGGAATACGGCTCGAAAAGGGACACCATGGCTTCATCAGGCACAATCGCAGCACACGGGCTCTCCAAGGCCCCTGCCGCCGCGCGTGTCGACTGGATCGACTATGCCAAGGGCATCTGCATCGTCATGGTCGTGATGATGCATTCGGTGCTGGGGGTCGAGCTCGCCGCCGGCGAGACCGGTTTCATGCATGTCGTCGTGGCCTTCGCAAAGCCGTTCCGGATGCCGGATTTCTTCCTGATTTCGGGCCTGTTCCTGCCGCTCGTGATCGACCGCGACTGGCGAACCTATCTCGACCGCAAGGTGATGCATTTCGCCTATTTTTATGTCGTCTGGGTGACAATCCAGTTCGGCTTCAAGGCGCCCGCGTTTGCCGCGGAGACGAGCTGGCGCGAGGTCGGCCTCCGGTACCTCGAATCCTTCATCGAGCCGTTCGGCACGCTCTGGTTCATCTATCTGTTGCCGGTCTTCTTTGTCGTCACAAAATCGACACGCAAACTTCCGCCGCTCGCGATCTGGCTCATTGCCGCAGCGCTGGAGACGGCGCGCATCACGACCGGCTGGACCGCGATCGACGAGTTCTGCGCGCGCTTCGTCTATTTCTATTCGGGCTATCTGTTCGCGCCTTACGTGTTCGCACTGTCGGATCGCGCGCGCAGCCATCCTGCATGGGCGCTCGCAGCGCTCGCGGCCTGGGCGCTGGTCAATGCCGGCCTCGTCGCAATCGGCGCGAGCGAATGGAAGATCGTGTCGCTTGTGCTCGGCTTCGCCGGCGCCTGCGCCATCATCACGACCGGCACGCTGCTCGCGCGCGCGCATTGGCTGAACTTCTTCCGCTTCTGCGGCGAGCATTCCATCGTGATCTATCTCGCCTTCTTCCTGCCAATGGCGGCGACACGAACCCTGCTGCTCCGCACCGGCATCATCCCTGATATCGGCGCGGTGTCGCTGATCGTCACCATCGCCGGCGTGATCGGATCCCTTGTGATCTGGCAGGTTGCCTTGCGGCTCAACGCGCACTTCCTGTTCGAGCGGCCGGACGTATTCTGGATCGCGCCGAAGAAGGCAGGGCCGGTGTTGCAGGCGGCGGAGTAGCTGAGCTCTCGGTGTCGTCGCCCGGCTTGACCGGGCGCCCCAGTACGCCGAAACGTCAGTGATTGAGCCGAGGAGCCGCGGCGTACTGGATTCCCCGCTTTCGCGGGGAATGACGGCGGAGGATGCGGGAAACGACAGTGGGGATAGCGGCGCCCGTGAGCCAAAAATCCCCCTCCCAAGGCTGTCAAACCCCGCAAAAATTCATACATTGCGGCCATGCCCAAATCCTCCCCGAAGACCTCCGCCAAAGCTGACACCAAGGCCGCACCAAAGGCTGCTGACACCAAGGCCGCTGCTGCGACAGCTGCTGCCAAACCGGTCGCGGCAAAGGCGGCCGGCAAGGGCGACCATATCTTCCTGGTCGATGGTTCCGGCTACATCTTCCGCGCCTATCACGCGCTGCCGCCGCTGAACCGCAAGTCCGACGGCTTGCAAGTCAATGCTGTGCTCGGCTTCTGCAACATGCTGTGGAAGCTGCTACGCGACATGCCCGAGAGCGACCGGCCGACGCATCTGGCGATCATCTTCGACAAGTCGGAAATCACCTTCCGCAACAAGATCTATCCCGACTACAAGGCACACCGCCCGCCAGCCCCGGATGACCTGATCCCGCAATTCGCGCTGATCCGCGAAGCGGTGCGCGCCTTCGACCTGCCCTGCCTGGAACAGGTGGGCTTCGAAGCCGACGATCTCATTGCGACTTACGCCCGGCAAGCTTCCGCGCGCGGCGCCACCACGACCATCGTGTCCTCCGACAAGGATTTGATGCAGCTCGTGAACGACAAGATCATGATGTACGACACCATGAAGGATCGCCGCATCGGCATCCCCGAAGTGATCGAGAAGTTCGGCGTGCCGCCGGAGAAGGTGGTCGAGGTGCAGGCGCTCGCCGGCGATTCCACCGACAACGTGCCCGGCGTGCCCGGCATCGGCATCAAGACCGCGGCGCAGCTGATCACCGAATATGGCGACCTCGAACAGCTCCTGTTCCGCGCCACCGAGATCAAGCAGCCGAAGCGGCGCGAGGCACTGCTCGAGAACGCCGAGAAGGCGCGCATCTCGCGGCAGCTCGTGCTGCTCGACGACAAGGTCGATCTGGAGGTGCCGCTCGACGACCTCGCGGTCCACGAGCCGGATGCGCGCAAGCTGATCGCGTTCCTGAAGGCGATGGAGTTCACCACGCTGACGCGTCGCGTCGCCGAGTATTCGCAGATCGACCCCTCCAACGTGGACGCCGATCCCGGCTATGCCAGCGGCGCCAGCGTCTTCTCGCCACTGCCGCCCTCGGACGTCGTGCCCGCGCCGGGGTCTGGCGCGGCGCCGCAGGCCCGGCCGAACGAGCCCAACAAATCAGCGGGCAAAGAGGATAAGGCCGCGAGCCCCAAGGGCGGGCCGATCTCGCTCGCCGCAGCGCGCGAAGAGGCGCTCCGTAAGCTGCCGGTCGACCGAGCCAAGTATCAGGCGATCAAGTCGCTGACGGAGCTCAATGCCTTCATCGCGCGCATCCACGACACCGGTCATGTCTCGATCGAGATCAAGGCGAACAGCATCGATCCGATGCAGGCCGATCTCTGCGGCATCGCGCTGGCGCTGGCGCCGAACGAGGCCTGCTATGTGCCGCTGGCGCACAAGCAGTCCGGCGGCGGCGGCGGCCTGTTCGACGCGGGCCTGGCGCCCGACCAGGTCAAGCATGCCGATGCGATCGAAGCGCTGCGGCCGGTGCTGGAATCGGCAGGCATTCTCAAGATCGGCTTCGACGTCAAATTCACCGCGGTGATGCTGGCGCAGCACGGCATCACCCTGCGCAACATCGACGATGCGCTCCTGATCTCCTACGTGCTCGACGCCGGCCGCGGCTCGCACGCGCTGGAGCAGCTGTCCGAGCGCTGGTTCGGCCACGCCATGCTCAAGGAGAGCGAGCTGATCGGCAGCGGCAAGGGCAAGATCACCTTCGACCAGGTGCCGATCGACAAGGCCGCGCCGCTGTCGGCCGAAGGCGCCGACATGGCCCTGCGGGTCTGGCGCGTGCTGAAGCCGCGCCTTGTCGCCGAGCACATGGCCACTGTCTACGAGACGCTGGAGCGGCCGCTGGTGTCCGTGCTCGCGCGCATGGAGCGACGCGGCATCTCGATCGACCGCCAGGTGCTGTCGCGGCTTTCCGGCGACTTCGCCCAGACGGCGGCGCGCGTCGAAGCCGAGATCCAGGAGATCGCGGGCGAGCCCGTCAATGTCGGCAGCCCCAAGCAGATCGGCGACATCCTGTTCGGCAAGATGGGATTGTCCGGCGGCACCAAGACCAAGACCGGCGCGTGGTCGACCACCGCACAGGTGCTCGACGACCTCGCTGAGCAGGGCCACGATTTTCCGCGGAAGATTTTGGAGTGGCGGCAGGTTTCAAAACTGAAATCGACCTATACCGACGCGCTGCCGACCTATGTCAATCCGCAGACGCATCGCGTGCACACGACCTACGCGCTGGCGGCGACCACGACGGGCCGGCTCTCGTCGAACGAGCCCAACTTGCAGAACATCCCGGTACGCACCGAGGACGGCCGCAAGATTCGGCGCGCCTTCATCGCGACACCTGGACACAAGCTGGTGTCCGCCGACTATTCGCAGATCGAGCTCAGGCTGCTCGCCGAGATCGCCGACATTCCCGTGCTGAAACAGGCGTTTCGCGACGGGCTCGACATTCACGCCATGACCGCCTCCGAAATGTTCGGTGTGCCGATCAAGGGCATGCCGAGCGAGATCCGCCGCCGCGCCAAGGCGATCAATTTCGGTATCATCTACGGTATCTCGGCGTTCGGCCTCGCCAACCAGCTCGGCATCGCGCGCGAAGAAGCTTCCGCCTACATCAAGAAATACTTCGAGCGCTTCCCCGGCATCCGCGCCTACATGGACGAGACGCGCGATTTCTGCCGCAGCCACGGCTATGTCACCACGCTGTTCGGCCGCAAGTGCCACTACCCCGACATCAAGGCCTCGAATGCCTCGGTGCGCGCCTTCAATGAGCGCGCCGCGATCAACGCCCGTCTCCAGGGCACCGCCGCGGACATCATCCGCCGCGCCATGACGCGGGTGGAGGACGCGCTCGCCGAGAAGAAGCTCTCGGCGCAGATGCTGCTCCAGGTGCATGACGAATTGATCTTCGAGGTGCCGGAGGCAGAGGTCGAAGCGACGCTGCCGGTCGTGCAGAAGGTCATGCAGGACGCGCCGTTCCCGGCCGTGCTGCTCTCGGTGCCGCTGCATGTCGATGCGCGCGCAGCGAACAATTGGGACGAGGCGCATTAAGGCCCTTCTCTTACCTCTCCCGGCTTGCGGGGAGAGGTCGGATCGCCCTTGCGATCCGGGTGAGGGGGTACAGGTCTATCGACGACCGCCCGTGTGGAAAGAGCCCCTCACCCCAACCCTCCCAGCGCGAGCGAAGCTCGTCGCGGCCCCGTAAGAACGGGGCGAGGGAGCGCAGCGAGTACGCGGCGAGAGGCTCAATTTGTCCTCCGAGCAATTGCGCGATGGCCCCGCGATCCCGCTCATACTAGAACCTCTGCATCTCCCGCACCGGTTCGCTCATGCCCCACACCCCCGCACTGCTCGGCTTCGCCCTCGTCTGCCTCGGTCTCGTGCTAACGCCCGGGCCGAACATGATCTATCTGATCTCGCGCTCGATCACGCAGGGGCCGGCGGCCGGCATCGTCTCGCTCGGCGGCGTGGCACTGGGCTTCGTGTTCTACATGCTGTGCGCGGCGTTCGGCATTACGGCGCTGCTGCTCGCCATTCCCTTCGCCTATGACGCGCTGCGCTTTGCCGGCGCCGGTTATCTGCTCTGGCTCGCCTGGCAGGCGGTGAAGCCGGGCGGCCGCTCGCCGTTCCAGTTGAAAAAGCTCGCCATCGACAGCCCGCGCAAATTGTTCGCGATGGGCTTCGTCACCAATCTGCTCAACCCCAAGATCGCGATGCTGTATCTGGCACTGCTGCCGCAGTTCATCGATCCCACAGCCGGCAGCGTGCTGACGCAGTCGGTGGTGCTGGGTGCGATCCAGATCGCGATCAGCGTCAGCGTCAATGCGATGATCGCGCTCGCCGCCGGATCGATCGCGCTGTTCCTGGCGAGCCGGCCGAGCTGGATGCTGGTGCAGCGCTGGCTGATGGGCACGGTGCTCGCCGGGCTCGCGGTCAGGATGGCGGTGGAAGCAAAGAAGGTATGAGCTTCTTTCTTCCTTCTCCCCTTGCGGGAGAAGGTGGCGCGAAGCGCCGGATGAGGGGTTCTCTCCGCGGGCAGGACCGTTCGTGAGGATGGAGACCCCTCACCCGTCTCGCCGCCCTGCGGCGAGCCACCCTCTCCCACAAGCAAGGGGAGAGGGTAAGAGCGTCCAATCAATCCAGCTTCGCGTCCATCCCGCGCTTCACTCCCGGGCGGGCCATCAGGGCCTCGTACCAGCGCTTGACGTTGGGGAAGTCGGTCAGCTCAACCTTGTGGCGAGGATGGCGCCAGGCCCAGCCCAAAATGGCAAAATCGGCAACCGAGAGGTCGCCGGCGACGAAATCGCGCCCCTCAAGCCGGCGGTCGAGCACGCCGTAGAGCCGGCGGGTCTCGGCCATGTAGCGCTTCAGGCCATAGGCGCGGTCCTGCTCGTTCTCGAGCGCGATGAAATGGTGCACCTGGCCGGGCATCGGGCCGAATCCGCCCATCTGCCACATCAGCCATTCGTAGACCGGGATGCGCCCGGCAAGCGATTTCGGCAGGAATTTGCCGGTCTTTTCACCGAGATAGAGCAGGATCGCGCCGGACTCGAAGATGCTGACGGGCTTGCCGTCGGGCCCCTCGGGGTCGACGATGGCGGGAATCTTGTTGTTGGGTGAGAGCTTGAGGAACTCCGGCGCCATCTGCTCGCCCTTGCTGATGTTCACCGGGATCACCTTGTAGGGCAGCCCCATCTCCTCGAGCGCGACCGAGATTTTCCGGCCGTTCGGCGTATTCCAGGTGTGGAGCTCGATGGTCATGTGGCTGTTCCTTCCCGCATTGCTGGCATCCCACTAACCCAGGACATTGCGGTCTTTCAACCAGCGGTCGGGCATGGTGGCTGTCCTGTCGCCGCGGGCGATGCCCTGTTGACGGTGGTCTTGCGGGGCCTGCCCCCACTGGAATGTCGCCGCCGTCGCGGATAAATTCCGCCTCCTCCAAAAACGCTGTTCGAGGGACCGCCGTGTCGAAATCCGCTTCCCGCGCCCGCCTGTTCGAGATCATCCGCCGGCGCTCTTTCGGCCGTGGCGAGGTGACGCTCGCGTCGGGCCGCAAGAGCGATTTCTACTTCAACCTCAAGCCGACCATGCTCGACCCCGAGGGCGCGACGCTGCTGGCCGAGCTGACCTATGAGGCGCTGAAGGACGACCAGCTCGATTTCATCGGCGGGCTCGAGATGGGCGCGGTGCCGCTCGCCGGCGCGCTGGCGCAGATCTCCTGGATCAAGGGCCATCCCATCGCGGCGTTCTTCGTGCGCAAGAAGCCGAAGGAGCACGGCGCCAAGCTCGCGATCGAGGGCCTGCCCAAGGGCGAGACGTTGGCCGGCAAGCGCGTCGTGATCGTCGAGGACGTCACCACGACAGGCGGCTCGGCGATGAAAGCGGTGGAATCCGTGCGCGAGACCGGCGCCGAAGTGGTGCTGGTGCTGACCATGGTCGACCGCGAGGAAGGCGCCACCGACACGTTCGGTGCGGCCGGCCTGCCGTTCCGCTCGCTGTACAAGGCGTCGGAGTTCCTGAAGGCTTGACGCGGCGAAACATCTTTCGCCGTCATGCCTCGGTGTGCCCCGGAAGCAACCATCCATCCAAAGCTGCGCTCGGCCTTAAAGAGGCCACCGCCTCGTCTTGAAACCGCCTCCGCTCAACTGCTCATTTACCATCGCGCCTTATGGTGAATCATGTGCTGAGACCGCTCGGTCTCGGCCCGGTTCAGTAGCGTCGGGTGGAGTAGGCATTGCGTACAGTCATGTCCCATGCGCGCCGGCGGCGTCGCGCGATGCTTGTGGCCGCCATGCTTGCAGCGCCGACGCTCGCGGCTCCCGCCCCGGTTTCGGCCGAGGGCCTGTTCGACTTCCTCTTCGGCGGAATGCAGCAGCAGCGACCGCAGCGTGAGGTGCCGCAGCAGGCGAACTCCTACACCGATCCCTTCACCGGCCAGCAGAATGCTGCAACCTCGCAATATGTGCCGCCGACGCGCTCGGCCGCGGCCGGCGGTTCAGGACCTGCCTTCTGCGTGCGCAGCTGTGACGGCAAATATTTTCCGCTGATGCGTGGCCTCGCCTCCCCCGCACAGATGTGTCAGGCATTCTGTCCCGCCAGCGCGACCAAGGTCTATTTCGGCTCCTCTATCGACGGCGCCTATTCCCAGACCGGCGAGCGCTACGCCGACAGCGAGAATGCGTTCGCCTATCGCAAGGCGCTGCGGTCGGACTGCACCTGCAACGGCCGCGAGCCGGCCGGCCTTGCCCCGGTCGATCTCGCGCTCGACTCCTCGCTGAAAGCCGGCGACGTCATCGCGACCAGCGACGGCCTCGTTGCCTATACCGGCATCCGCGTCGGCAACGACCAGGCTGCCGACTTCACGCCGGTCGCCTCCTATCCCGGCCTCACCGCGCAGGTCCGCGCCCGTCTCGGCGAGATGAAGGTGGCCCCGGTGCGCGCGGAAACGGTGTCGGCCGATGCGCCGGCCCCGGCCGAGATCGTGCGCGAGACGCTGCCTGATGTGACGGTGCCGAAGACGCAGAAGCCGGCGAAGCGGGCGGGACTGGAGTAGGCCCAACTCTCTCCAAGCCGTCATTGCGAGGAGCCCTTGCGACGAAGCAATCCAGAATCCTTCCGCGGAAAGATTCTGGATTGCTTCGCTGCGCTCGCAATGACGGAGGCACTCACCTCCCGATGATCACCCCGATCACGTTCGGCGCCGCCAGATATTTCTCCTCGATCGCCGCGCGCGCGGCTGCGCGGTTCTCGGCCGTGAGCAAACCGCGCTTCTCAGCCAGGATCATCCAGCAGAATCCCCACCAGTCCGTGAGCATGCCCGCCTCGCCTATGAGGTCATAACCCTGCTCGGCCGCGAAGATGCGCGCATGCGCTTCGTCCAGCGTGTCGAGAAACAGATGATCCTCGACCGAGAACAGATCGTCGCTGATGTCGTCGATGGTGTAGCCCCAGATCGACTGGCACACCGCGTTGAACTCGCGATCGAACTGGTCGTCATCGATTCTCTGCCGCCGCGCCGCCTGATGCAGCCGCGACAGCGACCGCGCGAAATCGGCGATCCGGGTGAGGGCAAACTGGTCGAAGGCAATGGTGGACATGTAGTCCTCGCAAAGTCGGGCAAACGCTAGATATTGTGTCGGCAACGCGCCGAATCACAATGATATATCAAAGACTTGCTAAAGTGTTCTTAATTTGTTCCGGTGATGTAAGATCAATTGTTGAGATCGTCGTCCTGGCGAAAGCCAGGACCCATTACCCCGGTCAGAGTTTGCATTGGCGAGCTCGAGCCACATGAGCGCAGGCAGTTGCTGCGTCTACATCCTTGCGAGCCGACATCACGGGACGCTGTACATCGGCGTTACCAATGACATCCGCATGCGGCTCGAATAGCACCGCTCAGGTCGCGGCTCCAAGTTCGTGCAGAAGTACAAGATCTTCCGCCTCGTTCACGTCGAAGCGTTCGCGACGCCGCAGGAAGCCATCGCGCGTGAGAAGCAGCTGAAGTTCTGGAAGCGCGACTGGAAGATCAAACTGATCGAGCAAGAAAACCCGGACTGGAATGACCGATCGGGCCTCATCTGACGGTCGGGGTAATGGGTCCCGGCTTTCGCCAGGACGACGATGTGGTGGGAGCTGGCGCTCAAGCAACGCTGCATCCGCAGCGTCACCCTCTCCTCAATTCGCCGCCGACATCAACCTGTCCCCGCACGCATTCGCATAGAACTTGCCGCCGCATTGGCGCTTGATGACGGCGCAGCGGGCGGCGGGCGAGGCGTTTTGCGGGACGGCAAAGCCGCAGCTGAGGCCGTCGGCGCTGCGGCCGGTCTTGCCGGCGGCGAATGCCGCGCTGGAGGCGGTGATGCAGACGACGAGGAACGTGGCGGCGGCGATTTCGATCAACAGTCGCATGGCGTCTCCTCCACACTGCTGGCTGAATTGGCCGCCATTCTAGCAGGAAATCCGCGTCTTTCCGTGCTCGTCCGGGTTCCCAAACGGCCCATTCCTTGCATAAATTTACGCCAGCGCAGTGCACGGCCGCGCCAGCGATGGTTCCGGTGCAGGGGCAGGACGCGTAGGTTTAGTGGTGTTGTTTCGACCAGGAAGTGACGGCCTTGCAAGATCAATCGTTCCAGCCAAATTTTCCCGCTCCCGGCCAGCCCATCGACGAGCTCGCGCTGGCTGAGATCAAGGGCGCGATCCTGGCGAAGCTGCGCCTTGCCATCGGCAAGGACGCGGGCATGGCGACGAAGCACGACTGGTACCAGGCCGCCGCGCTCGCGCTGCGCGACCGCATCGTGCATCGCTGGCTCAGCGCGGAGAAGCGCAGCTACGACGCCGGGCGCAAGCGCGTCTATTATCTCTCGCTCGAATTCCTGATCGGTCGTCTGTTCACCGACGCACTGAACAATATGGGCCTCCTGAAGATCTTCGAGGTCGCGCTCGGCGATCTCGGTGTCTCACTGCCGGAGTTGCGCAAATGCGAGCCGGATGCGGCGCTCGGCAATGGCGGTCTCGGGCGGCTCGCCGCCTGCTTCATGGAGAGCATGGCGACGCTGTCGATCCCCGCGATCGGCTACGGCATCCGCTACGATTACGGCCTGTTCCGCCAGATCATCAATCAGGGCTGGCAGCAGGAATATCCCGACGAATGGCTGAGCTTCGGCAATCCCTGGGAATTGCAGCGGCCCGAGGTGATCTACGACATCAATTTCGGCGGCGGCGTCGAGCATGTCGACGACAAGGGCCGCGACCGCGCGATCTGGCACGCGAGCGAGACCGTGCAGGCGATCGCCTATGACACGCCGATCGTCGGCTGGCGCGGACAGCACGTCAACGCGCTGCGGCTGTGGTCGGCGCGCTCGCCCGATCCGCTGAAGCTCGACGCCTTCAACAAGGGCGACTATGTCAGCGCCAGCGCCGAGCAGGCGCGCGCGGAAGCGATCTGCAAATTCCTCTATCCGAACGACGAGAGCCCGGCGGGCCGCGAGCTGCGGCTGCGCCAGGAATATTTCTTCGTCTCGGCCTCGCTCCAGGATCTGGTCAAGCGGCACCTGTCGTCCGACGGCCAGCTGCGCAGCCTGTCGAACAAGGTCGCGGTGCAGCTCAACGACACCCATCCGAGCCTTGCCGTCACCGAGCTGATGCGGATCCTCGTCGACCTGCACAATTTCCGCTGGGACGAGGCCTGGAAGATCACGGTCGCCACCCTCTCCTACACCAACCACACGCTGCTGCCCGAGGCGCTCGAGACCTGGCCGGTCGAGCTGTTCGAGCGGCTGTTGCCGCGACATCTCGAGATCATCTACCGCATCAACGTGCAGCATCTGGCGCTCGCCGAAGCGCGCGCGCCCGGCGACATCGACTTCCGCGCCTCGGTCTCGTTGATCGACGAGAAGAGCGGCCGCCGCGTCCGCATGGGCCAGCTCGCCTTCGTCGGCTCGCATCGCATCAACGGCGTCTCGGCGATGCATTCGGACCTGATGCGCGAGACCGTGTTCCACGACCTCAACCATCTCTATCCCGGCCGCATCACCAACAAGACCAACGGCATCACCTTCCGCCGCTGGCTGATGCTGGCGAACCCGAAGCTGACCGACCTGTTGCGCGAGACCTGCGGCGACGCCGTGCTCGACGATCCGACCCAGCTCTCACTGATCGAGGCCCGCGCCAGCGACGTCGAATTCCAGAAGAAATTCCGCGCCGTCAAGCACGCCAACAAGGCGGCGCTGGCGCGCCTGATCGGCGAGCGGCTCGGCATCAAGGTCGACCCCGGCGCGCTGTTCGACGTGCAGATCAAGCGCATCCACGAGTACAAGCGCCAGCTGCTCAACGTCATCGAGACGGTCGCGCTGTACCAGTCGATCAAGGACGATCCCAACGGCAATTGGGTGCCGCGGGTCAAGATCTTCGCCGGCAAGGCGGCGGCGAGCTATCGCTACGCAAAGCTGATCATCAAGCTGATCAACGACGTCGCGGAAGTCGTCAACAACGATCCCGCGATCGGCGGCAAGCTGAAGGTCGCGTTCCTGCCCGACTACAATGTCAGCCTCGCCGAAGTCATCATTCCCGCGGCTGATCTCTCCGAGCAGATCTCCACCGCCGGCATGGAAGCGTCCGGCACCGGCAACATGAAGCTGGCGCTGAACGGCGCCATCACCATCGGCACGCTCGACGGCGCCAATATCGAGATCCGCGACCATGTGGGCAGCGAAAACATCGCAATCTTCGGCATGGAAGCCGGCGACGTGATGATCCGCCGCAAGCAGGGGCTGGATGCCTCCGACGTGGTCCGCAAGTCGCCGAAGCTGCAGCGCGCCATCAATGCGATCGCCGCCGGCGAGTTCTCGCCCGGCGATCCCGGCCGCTTCGAATCCATCGCGCATGCGCTGCGCTATCTCGACCATTACATGGTCAGCGCCGATTTCGATTCCTACTACGAGGCGCAGCGCGCGGTCGACGCACGCTGGCAGGTGGCGCCGGCCTGGACGCGCGCCTCCATCCTCAACGTCGCGCGCATGGCGTGGTTCTCCTCCGACCGCACCATCCGCGAATATGCCGAGGAGATCTGGAACGTGCCGGTCAACCCGACCACGCCGCTCCTGCCGAACTTACGCGACGTCGCGGGCTGATTTTCCGCGGCGTGAAATCGGCGTTACCTGCGAGGTTGTTGCATCTCGGCAAGCGGATGATGATATGATCGTCGTCATCCCCAGGAACGGCGTCTGTGAGGCAGACGCCGTCGCCTGAGACACCGTCATTGCGAGCGCAGCGAAGCAATCCAGACTGTCTCCGCGGAAAGACTCTGGATTGCTTCGCTGCGCTCGCAATGACGGTCGCGGAGACATCGAGGACCGACAATGCACGCCAAGCTCCCGCACCCGTTCGACGACGCCACCCGCATCACCGCGGGTGACAGCAGTTGGCAGGGGCACACCAGCGACGATTACTGGGCCTTTGTCGGCCCGTTCGGCGGCGCCACTGCCGCGACCATTTTGCGCGCGCTGATCGACCATCCCGAACGCGCCGGCGATCCGCTGGCCCTCACCGTCAATTACTGCGCGCCGATCGCCAAGGGCCCGTTCGATCTCGACGTGCGGCTGGTGAAGGCCAACCGCTCCAGCCAGCACTGGAGCGTCGAACTGTCGCAAGGCGGCGGCGAGGTCGCGACGCTCGCCACCGCCGTGTTTGCCGAGCGCCGCCCCTCCTGGGAGCACCGGGTGGCGAAGGCCCCGGACGCAAAGCCGTTCGAACAGACGCTTCCGTTCCCAAAAATCTCGGCGGCCTGGGCCAACCAGTATGAATTCCGCTTCGTCGAGGGCGAGATGCGCATCGGCCCGCCGCAGGCCGAACTCGCCAGCACCTACTCGAAGATCTGGATCAGCGACCGCACGCCGCGCCAGCTCGACATGCTGTCGCTGATGTCGATGTCAGACGCCTTCTTCGGCCGCATCTTCCACGCCAGGCGCGAACTGGTGCCGTTCGGCACGGTGTCGCTGACGACCTATTTCCACACCGACAGCGACGAGCTCGCCGCCGAGGACATCACGCGCGTGCTGGCGACGGCCGATTCCAAGATCATGCACAAGAGCTACGCCGACCAGAACGCCGAGCTGTGGTCGCCGAACGGCCGGCTGCTCGCGACCACGACGCAGATCGCGTATTTCAAGGCCTGAGCTGCTTCCACGTCATTGCGAGGAGCGTAGCGACGAAGCAATCCAGAATTCCTCCGCAGAGGCAGCCTGGATTGCTTCGCTGCGCTCGCAATGACGAGTGGAGAGATCGTGCCACAAACAAAAAGGGCGGCCTCGCGGCCGCCCTTTCGTATCTCAAATGCTGCAACCTTACTCCGCCGCCATCTTCACGTCCGGCGCCGCCGCACGCACCTCGGCGTCGACCTGGGCTTCGAACTTGGCGAAGTTCTTCTGGAACATGCCGACCAGTGCGCGGGCGGTCTTGTCGAACTCGTCCTTGTCCTTCCAGGTGTTGACCGGGTTGAGGATCTCGGCCGGCACGCCCGGCAGCGCGGTCGGGACCGCGAAGCCGAAATATTTGTCGGTGCGGAATTCGACGTTACGGAGCGAACCATCGAGCGCGGCAGTGAGCAGCGCGCGGGTCACCTTGATCGGCATGCGCGAGCCGACACCGTACTTGCCGCCGGTCCACCCCGTGTTGACCAGCCAGCAATCGACATTGTGCTGGGCGATGAGGTCGCGCAGCATGTTGCCGTAGACGCTGGGGTCGAGCGGCAGGAAGGGCGAACCGAAGCAGGTGGAGAATTCCGGCTGCGGCTCGTTGCCGAGACCGCGCTCGGTGCCGGCGACCTTGGCGGTGTAGCCGGACAGGAAGTGGTACATCGCCTGCGCCGGCGACAGCTTTGCGATCGGCGGCAGCACGCCGAAGGCGTCGGCGGCGAGCATCACCACGTTCTTCGGCTGCGGCGCACGGCCGGTGCGCGAGGCGTTCGGGATGAAGTCGAGCGGATAGGCCGAACGCGTGTTCTCGGTCTTGGAGCCATCGTCGAAATCGACGACACGGGTGTCCTCGTCGAGCACGCAGTTCTCGAGCACCGCGCCGAAGCGGGTCGAGGCCGCATAGATCTCCGGCTCGGCTTCCTGCGACAGCTTGATGCACTTGGCGTAGCAACCGCCTTCGAAATTGAAGACGCCGTTCGGACCCCAGCCGTGCTCGTCGTCGCCGATCAGCGTGCGGTTCGGATCGGCCGACAGCGTGGTCTTGCCGGTGCCTGACAGCCCGAAGAAGATCGCGGTGTCACCGCCAGCGCCGACATTGGCCGAGCAGTGCATCGGCATCACGCCGCGCTCGGGCAGGTAGTAGTTCAGCGTAGTGAAGACCGACTTCTTCATCTCGCCGGCATAGTAGGAGCCGCCGATCAGCACGATCTTGCGGGCGAAGTCGATCGCGACGACGTTCTCGGACTTGCAGCCGTGGCGCTTCGGATCGGCGCGGAAGCTCGGCATGTCGATGATGGTGAGCTCCGGCGTGAAGCTCGCCAGCTCGACCGCCTCGGGGCGGATCAAGAGCGTGCGGATGAACAGCGAGTGCCAGGCGAGCTCGGTGAAGACGCGCGTCTTGATCCGGTAGGCCGGATCGGCGCCACCGTAGAGGTCCTGCGCGAACAGCGTCTTGCCTTCGGCGTGCTTGAGGAAGTCCTGGTAGAGCGCCTCGAACTGCTCCGCGGTGATCGACTGGTTGCCGGCCCACCACATCTTCTTGTCGGTGGTGGCGTCGCGCACCGTGAACTTGTCCTTGGGGCTGCGGCCGGTGAACTCGCCGGTGTCGGCGCAGAGCGCGCCGTCAGCGGACAGCATCGCCTCGCCCGCGGAGAGCGAGTATTGATAGAGTTGCGGCGCACCCAGATTCCAGTGAACCTGCTTGAGCTTCTTTAAGCCGAATTTGTCGGCGCCGAAGGCACCGTTGCGCACGCCCGTCTCTTGCACGAAAAAATCCTCCTAGAACCCGCGACACCTAGCGCGACCAAGCTTTGGCACCATCGCGGTCACCGTGAATAGCAGGCCATCCGGCCTCGGCTGGACGACCTAATACTGATGAACGCTGGCGTTGCCAAGGTGATCCCGCAGGATTTGGTTTATTCAAGGACCGCGCCAAACGTCGCGCATGTCAGCTCTGAGCAAGCGCATCAAAAAATCACGGATGATCGCGCAACCAAACGCGTGTTTTGGCGTTGCCTGGGGTTATTGCGACGCACAATCCCTTGCGGCGTTCTATCTTACCTCACCCTCGCCGATCAGCGCGAAGGGTCCCCACATCGCAGGATAGGCGTTACGCGGCGACGAGGTGTCGTCAACGTACGTCAACATGGCGCGGCGCAAAGCTTCGGCACGACCGATTTTTGGTTCGTTCTTGAGCAGGGCGAAAGTCGACGTGGTCAAGCGGGTGGCAGCTTCCGAATCGACTGCCCAATGCGAGACCAGCAACGCACGAGCACCGGCGTAGAAGAACGAGCGTGCCAGCCCCGACAGCGCCTCCGCGCCGGGCTTGTCGCCGGCGATGGTGTTGCAGGCCGACAGCACAACCCAATCCGCATTGAGCTTGAGCTGCGCGACTTCGCTCGCGGTCAGAAGGCCGTCGTCGATCTCGGAGGGCTGATCGGGAATGGAGAGCGCAAGCGATGGCTCGCCCAATCCCTTGACGTCGCCCGCAACGAGGCCGTGGGTGGCGAAGTAGATGATGCTGTATTGAGCAAGCGCTGCACGCTTGAGCGTCGTTTCGCTGGCGTCGCGACCGAGATGGATGTCGACTTCGCCGGCGCCAACATCCTTCGCCACCGCGTTCAGCTCGTCCGCGGTGTCAGGCAGTTGCGGCAGCGCTTTCGCAAGCTGCGCGCGATCGACACCGGCGCCGCGCCAGAAGTCGGTATAGGCCATCGTCGCGATGCTGCGCGCGGCAACCTTGCCGCCCGCAGCGCGCCGGTCGGCCGGCCCTTCGGCTGCAGGGTTGAACACGGGATCGCCGAAGCCGGTCATCGGCTTGACGCCTTGATCCCGGCGCGCAAAGGCGCGCAGCGATTTCAGGCTGATCACCGACGGCAGCACCGAGACGGCCTGACGCCGCAACAGCCAGGCGGCGTTGCGATAGCCCTCGAGCTTGTCCGGGATCGCAGCTTGCGGCGTCTCCGTGACGAGCAGATGAAACGGCAATGCGGTCAGCGCCGCCGACGGCACCACCAGAAGGCTGCGCTTGTCTTTCGTCAGCGCCTCGACCGGGCCGAGCAGCGCGGCATAGAGTTCATGGGCCAGCGCGAGATCGAACAGGCCCGATTTGCCGGAGGCATCGCGCGCCTTGCCGACGTCGAGCCCCTTGCGGAACGCGGACACCTTCTGCGTCAGCGCGTCCGCACCGAGCGGAACGTGCTTCCAGTCCACGCCCTCGCGCGTGATCGCGATGACGTAGCTCTGCTTGTCGACGACGGAATAGATCGTCATCGCTTCATCGGCCGACAGCAGCGGCTGGATGTCCTTCACCGCGAGCGGCAGCGGATTGGAGAGCGAGGCATAGTCGGGGAATTCGACAGCGAGCGTCTTCTGCAGACCGGCGCGCTCGCTCGCGATCGCAGCGATCCGCGCGCGGCTGCGCTGCTCGGCCGCGGCGTCGCGTTGCCCGGCCTGCTTGGACACCGCCGTGATGATCGCCTTGTCGAGCGCCTCGGCCTCGGCGCCGAGATCCTGGTCCCTGCGCACGAGCTCGGCGAGCCGATCGCTGCCGGCGGCAAGCCGCACTGCGAGCTTGTTCACGGCCGATGCCGCGGAGGATTGCGTGCCGCGCTGGATCGCGGCGAGCGCCTCGTCCAGAGCCTTGTCGTCGGGCAGGAGATGCTGCTGCCGCGCGGAGAACAGGATCGGCAACACGATACGCAGCTGCGCGCGACCGCTGGCAAGCGTCTTTTCCGCGAGCGGCAGGGCATCGGCGGTGCGTCCGGAGATGTAGAGGAAATAAGCGAGATTGCCGGTCGAGGTCAGAGTGTCCGGATGATCCGGCCCAAGCGCACGCTCGCGGATCGTCAGCGCCCGGCGATACAGCGGTTCGGCATCGGCATAACGCTGCCGGTGCTCGTAGAGTCCGGCGAGATTGTTCAGCGAACGCGCGACATCGGGATGATCCGGCCCCAGCACTTTTTCGCGGATGGCGAGCGAGCGCTTGATCGGCGCCTCGGCCTCGGCATCGCGATTGAGGTCACGGTCGACCTGGCCGATGTTGTTGAGGACGGTGGCGACCGCGGGATGCTCGGGACCTGCGGCCTTCTGATAGATCGCGAGCGCACGCTGGAACAGCGGCTCGGCGTCGGCAAAATGCTCCTGCTTCACGTAGAGGGTGGCAAGATTGTTGAGGGCCCGGCCGACGTCGGGATGCTCGCGCGACAGGCTCTTTTCGCTGACCGCAAGCGCACGCTTGAACAGCGGTTCGGCTTCAGTGAAGCGACCTTGCCGCTGATACAGCGCGGCGAGATTGCTCAGCTCGGGCGCGATCAGGGCGGTGTCGAGGCCGAGCGCCTTCTCCATCAGCGCGATGGCGCGCTTGTAGACCGGCTCGGCCAGATCGTCGCGGCCCTGGCCGGCATAGACCTGGCCGAGATTGTTGAGCGCGGCGGAGAGCTCACGACCGTTGTCGCTCTCCAGGCGCGCGACCATCGCCTGCGCGAGCGGCAGAGCTTCCGGATACTTGCCGGCACTGATGAGCGCGTTGATACGCGCGCCCTGTGCGGCGAGATCGCCCTTCTGGGCCAGGGCGGGAGTGACAAGCAATGTGGTGATCGCGAGGGCCAGGCCCGCGGCCAATGCCAAACGATGACGCGCCATGAATCCCTCTCGCTGCGAGCCCGAAAACCATCACGGTCTTGGGTCGCGGCGATGGGCGGCAGCGTTCAAAGGCTTGCGCTCTGGTCCATCATCTTGCGTGCTTCGCCAGCGAGGCGGACCAGCATCTTGCGCAGTGCCGTGCCATCGGTCACGCGCTCCGGGAAATCCAGCCGCAGCGCGGTCTGGCCGTCCTGCATGTCGAGGCCTTCGGGGTCGCATCCGGTGCAGCGCCAGTCGCCGGCGGGCGCGCTGAGCAGCCTGGTCGCATAGAGATTCATGGCGTCCCGGTGGTCGACATTCATGTGCTCCACGGCGCCCTCCTCGGCCGCCAGCAGGTCCTCGGCACCGCTGAGGTCGGTGAGGAATTGCTTGGGCTTAAGGTCGACGATCCGGCCGAATCCGGCGACCAGATGGGTGCCCGTGGGGCGGATCCGGTAGAACGAAAAGTCCTTAAACGAAACAAAGGCTTCCGCCGACGGATGGGCACCCAAATACCGCCGTTGGAGCAATTCCTTCTCGTCACCGGCCGGTTCCGCCCGCCCGGATAGCATGATCCGGGCCCCCTCCAGGGGGTCGCCGGCCGCACGCTCGTCCAGCATCAGGGAGACCCTGGGATCGGCGAGGATGTTCCTGGTGTGCACGGCCAGCCCCGAGATCAGCAGGATGGGCGAGCCGTCGGGATGGCTCGCCAGATTGACCAGGGAACAATAGGGATCGCCGGAACCCACCATCAACGTTGCGAGAGCGCCCTGCCGCGACCGCCTCAGCAGCGATTTGGCGAGCTTTCCGGGGTCGAAATCGGGGGTCGGTTGCATGGGCTTTCTCGGCTCGGGTGGTTGCAAGGGGGGTCTTTTTTCGGCTAAACGGGGGTCTGGTTATGGGTCGAGATGCGGCGAATCTGCCGTGTTTCGTGGAACTTGGTCACACTTCAGCCCAGCTTGCATTGCTCGGTGACAAAAGTTCGAACGCCGAGTTCGGGACCCATGTATGCGGCGCATCACTGGATTGCTCGCCGTTTCAAGCCACGACCCAAACGGAAAGCAGAAAGCAGAGGCTCATGCCCACAATCGCTTTGGTCGACGACGACCGCAACATTCTCACATCCGTCTCGATCGCGCTGGAAGCCGAAGGCTACCGCATCATGACCTACACCGACGGCGCGTCCGCGCTTGACGGTTTCCGCACCACCCAGCCCGACCTCGCCATCCTCGACATCAAGATGCCGCGCATGGACGGCATGGAGACGCTGCGTCGCCTCAGGCAGAAATCCGACCTGCCGGTGATCTTCCTGACCTCCAAGGACGAAGAGATCGACGAGCTGTTCGGCCTCAAGATGGGCGCCGACGACTTCATCCGTAAACCGTTCTCGCAGCGCCTTCTGGTCGAGCGCGTCAAGGCCGTGCTGCGCCGCTCGGCGCCGAAGGACCCGACCGTCGCGCCGAAGGAGAACGATGCCAAGGCGCTCGACCGCGGCCTGCTGCGCATGGATCCGGAACGCCACACCTGCACCTGGAAGAACGAGCCGGTGACGCTGACCGTCACCGAATTCCTGATCCTGCAGGCGCTCGCGACCCGGCCCGGCGTGGTGAAGAGCCGCAACGCGCTGATGGACGCCGCCTATGACGATCAGGTCTATGTCGACGACCGCACCATCGACAGCCACATCAAGCGGCTGCGCAAGAAGTTCAAGGTGGTCGACAACGAGTTCGAGATGATCGAGACGCTCTACGGCGTCGGCTACCGTTTCAAGGAAGCCTGAGGGCGGTAAGCGCCTTCATGAGAGATCGAGAGCATCGCCGGTTCTGATTCCATCACGACCGCGAGAGCTCCAAAGCGCGATCGGTATCGCGCTTTGGGTTTTGTTTGAGCATGATCGTTCGGAAAACCGCTGCACACTTTTCCGGATCATGCTCTAGGATGCGGGGACCCTTCGCACGAGATGTCCTAACGCGGGCGTGAGCATTGCTTGACCGAACGCAACCTGACGAGAACCAGAACGCCGCGGATATCACCTCCGACGGCGTTCCGGAGCACGTCGAGGACAAGCCGGCCCCGCAGGGCTGGCGGCCGCTGAACTGGCTCAAGCGCGCCGGACAGTTCTTCTTCGCGCTGTCCTTCTCGAGCCTGACCCGCCGCATCGTCTCGCTCAACCTCGCCGGCCTCGTCGCGCTGGTGGCCAGCATCCTCTATCTGTCGCAATTTCGAGCCGGCCTGATCGACGCGCGTGCGCAGAGCCTGCTGGTGCAGGCCGAGATCATCGCCGGCGCCATTGCGGCCTCCGCCACCGTGCAGACCAACGCCATCACCATCGACCCCGACCGGCTGCTCGACCTCAAGCCGGGCGAGACCTATGGCGGCTCGGACGACTATTCGCCGCTGGATTTCCCGATCAATCCGGAGCGCGTGGCGCCGGTGCTGCGCACGCTGATCTCGCCGACCAAGACGCGCGCCCGCATCTACGATCCGAACGGCAGCCTGCTGCTCGACAGCCGAAACCTCGAAAACGTGCTGCGGTTCCCCCTGCCGCCATTATCCGCCGAGAAGCCCGGTGTGGTCGAGCGCGGCATGGTCGCGGTGCGCACCTGGCTGAACCGCGGCGACCTGCCGCTCTATCGCGAGCTCGGACCCGAGAACGGCAATGGCTATGCGGAAGTCGGTGATGCGTTGCAGGGCCAGAAGCGCTCGATGGTGCGGGTCAATGCGCGCGGCGAGGTGATCGTCTCGGTTGCCGTGCCGGTGCTTCGCTCACGCGCCATCCACGGCGCGCTGATGCTGTCCACCCAAGGCGACGACATCGACCAGATGGTCACCGCCGAGCGCCTCGCCATCCTGAAGGTCGGCGGCGTCGCGGCCGCGGTCATGATCATGCTGTCGCTGCTGCTTGCCAGCACGATCGCCGGTCCCGTGCGCCGGCTCGCCGACAGCGCCGAGCGCGTCCGCCGCCGCATCAAGACCCGCGTCGAGATCCCCGACTTCACCCGCCGCCGCGACGAGATCGGGCATCTCTCCGGCGCGCTGCGCGACATGACCAACGCGCTCTACAGCCGCATCGAGGCGATCGAGATGTTCGCCGCCGACGTCGCCCATGAATTGAAGAACCCGCTGACCTCGCTGCGCTCCGCAGTCGAGACGCTGCCGCTCGCGCGCAACGAGAACAGCCGCGCGCGCCTGCTCGAGGTGATCGAGCACGACGTCAAGCGGCTCGACCGCCTGATCTCCGACATCTCCGACGCCAGCCGTCTCGATGCCGAGTTGCAGCGGCAGGATGCGATTCCGGTCGACCTCAGGCGCCTGCTCGGCACGCTGGTCTCCGTCGCCAACGAAACCAAGCTCGGCCACGACGTCGCGGTCGAGGCACGCTTCGAGGGGCGCGGGCCGACCGACACGTTCGCGGTGACCGGCCACGACTCTCGACTGGGACAGGTGGTCTCCAACCTGCTCTCCAACGCGCAGTCCTTCTCCGAAGCCGGCAGCAAGGTGCGCCTCACCTGCCGCCGCGTCCGCGGAGAAATCGAGATCGTGGTCGACGATGACGGCCCCGGCATTCGCGATGACGCGCTGGAGCGCATCTTCGAGCGCTTCTACACCGATCGTCCGCATCAGGGCTTTGGCCAGAACTCCGGCCTCGGCCTCTCGATCTCCAAGCAGATCGTCGACGCTCATGGCGGGCGCATCTGGGCGGAGAATCGCGCAGGCCCAGCGGACGACGAGGGTGTCCCGACAATTGCCGGCGCGCGCTTCGTGGTGAGGCTGCCGGCGCTATGAGCGAGGGCGGGCCCAGCGTGCACGCCTCCGCGGTCAAGGTCGGACAGATCGCAGTTCTGATCCGCGGTCCCTCGGGCTCCGGCAAGTCGCGCCTTGCCTTTGATTTGATCATGGCGGGGCGGTCAGGCCTGCTCGAAAGGGCCGTTCTGGTCGGTGATGACCGTGTCCATCTGGCGACAGTCGGCAACGAAATTGAGGTCCGCCCCGCCCTCACGCTGGCCGGCCTGATCGAGATCCGAGGCCTCGGAATCCGCCGCTGCGACTTCGTGGAGCATGCGATCGTCGGCCTCGTGGTCGATCTGGATGATCAGGACGCGGAACGGCTGCCTGCGGCCGAATCTCTGAAAACAAGCATTTTCGGTGTGGAAATACCGCGAATCCCCGTCAGCCGCGACTATTCGCCCCTCCCTTTGGTTGTCGCGGCCTTGACCACTACCAAGAGTTAACCTTCTGCTAAGCCCTCAGGCGATTGTTTGAAGGGAAATGGTAACCATATGAACCCCACTATCGCGACCGAGTAGACCGGCGCAGCTCCCCTCATCCATCCGTCTAGATTCAGGGAGATACGCAACATCCCCTCTTGCGCGGGGGCTCTGGATGGTCAAAGTGGCGCGTTCGTGCGGTGCACCAAAAGCGCCCGCGAGGAGTTTTCCGATGATTGGTCTAGTACTTGTGACCCACGGGCGCCTTGCCGACGAATTCAAGGCAGCGCTTGAACATGTCATGGGCCCACAAAAGCAAATCGAAGCGATCACGATCGGCGCCGAAGATGATTCCGATCTCTGCCGAAGCGACATCATCGAGGCGGTTAACCGCGTCGATTCCGGCGACGGCGTTGCGATCCTCACCGACATGTTCGGCGGCACGCCGTCGAACCTCGCAATATCCTGCATGAGCCGGCCCAAGGTCGAAGTGCTCGCAGGCATCAACCTGCCCATGCTGGTGAAGCTCGCCAAGGTGCGCGAGGAGCGTCCGCTGCCGGACGCGATCGCGATGGCCCAGGAAGCTGGCCGCAAATACGTCACCATCGCCAGCCGCGTGCTCGCCGGCAAATGAGCGACGACGCGCCACAAGCGGCGACAGGCGTGCCCGCGGGCGCGATCTCCAAGGAGCTCCTGATCATCAACAAGCGCGGCCTGCACGCGCGCGCCTCGGCGAAATTCGTCCAGGCGGTCGAGCGCTTCAACGCGCAAGTGTGGGTGACGCGCGGCGGCGAGACCGTCGGCGGCACCTCGATCATGGGCCTGATGATGCTGGCCGCGGGGCCGGGCACGACGATCACGGTCGCGGCGGCGGGCGATGATGCGGAAGCTGCGCTTGCGGCGATCACGGAGCTCGTTGAGAGCAAGTTCAACGAGGAAGGGGTTTAGGCCCGCCACATGCTCAGTGCCGTAGGGTGGGCAAAGCGAAGCATGCCCACGACTTTTCTGGCGATTAGCGAGAGATGGTGGGCACGGCGCGTCGCGCCTTTGCCCACCCTACGAGACCGACAACGTCGCAATCACTTCCCCGGCGGCGCGATGTAGATATTCCAGCTCATCGACGGGCCGGCCTTGCCGTGGGTGAAACGGCGCGTCGTCATCACGATGCGCTCGGCGTTGGGCGCTGTCTCCGACACCCATTTCTCGAAGGCCGGCAGGCGGCCGTCGGTCGGGTCGAACACGCCGATGAAGCCGTACTTCTTCACGTCGTCGCGCGAGGTCAGGCCGGAATCCCAGGCCTCCAACGGCAGCAATGCGGACGGATGATCCGGGCTGTAGAACACCAGCGGCTGGATCTGCTCCATCGTGCCGGCAACGACGGCCCAGCGCGAGCCGAAGCGGGTGTGCCAGGCCTGGGTCAATTCGCGCGCGAGCTCCGAGCGCGCGCCGTAGATCTGTGCGTTGCCGGCATTGGCTGCCATCTCGCGCGCGGCGATCCAGGGCGAAGCGGCAAGCGTGGCGACGCTGAGCACGAGCCAGATCGCGGCGATGTTGAACAGCACCGCGCTCTGCACCCGCAGCACGGGGATCGCGACCAGCGCCAAGGGCACCAGAAAGAACAGCGAGATGCCCCAATCGGTCTTCATGTAGATGCTGAAGGCCAGCGCGCCGAGCGGGGGGCCGACCGCGACGATGACCTGGACGATCCAGACATTCAGCGCCTGCGCAACATTGACGCCCGGATTGGCGCCGCGCGCCCAGGCGCGCGTGACGATGCGCGAGGGCGCCCGCAGCAGCAGGGTGAGCCACGGCGGTACCCACGCCATGGCCAGCGCGGCCAGCGCCACCGGCAGCGCCAGCAGCGCGATATTATGCAGGGCGTAACCGGCCACGAGCTGATGCACGAGACGCGCGTCATCGAGGCTGTAGGTGTCGCCGGCATAGGTCAGCGGCACGAAATGCGCCTCCGCGAGCCAGACGACGTGCGGGATCATTGCCGCCAGCATCGTCGCGATCGCCACCCATGGCGCCGGCGAAGAGAGGAACTTCATCCGCTCCGGATGGATCAGCGCCGCAAGGCCGATGGCGCCGATCATGGTCAGCACCCAGTATTTGGTCATCAGCGCCAGCGCGCCGGCAAGGCCGAGCCAAATGCCGGATTGCCAGCTCCGCTTCTCGAAGGCGTTGAGATAAGCGAGCACCAGCAGCGGCAGCGTAACGAGCTGGAGCAGGTCGGGGTTGTACTTGAAACCCTTGAAATTGAAGATCGGATAGAGCGCGACCATCACCACGACCAGGAACGCGCGGCGCGCATCCACCACGCGCAAGGCAACCAGCCAGCAGATCACCATGCCGACGCCAACGGTCGCCATCGCCAGCGCATAGGTCGCCCAGTCCGTCGCCGGGAACACCCTGAACCAGAGGCCGGCGACCCAGCCCGACAGCGGCGGGTGCTTGCCATAGCCCCAGAGGAATTTCTGGCCCCAGCCCCAGGCTTCTGCGACGTCCATGTGAACGTCCTGCGCCGCCTTCAGATTGATCAGGATGAAGGTCCAGAGCACGGCATGCAGGATGGCGAGCTGGATCACCAGCCAGAGCCGCGCCTCGGGGCGGGTCGCGCAGGCGACCAGCCAGGCGCGGAAGCGGTCATAGCTCACCCGGACTTTTGCGCGCGGTCGGGAGGAAGAGATCGAGGTCGTGGACATGGGCGCTTGGGTAGCGCGTTTTGCGCCTGAGTGAGATCAGCTTGGCGTGAATGAATGACGCCTGGCGCACGGAAACGATGCGGGATCACCGGGCCAGCAGTTCCGGGCGATATTCAAAATGCATCGTGTCGTAGTGATACCATTTCCCACCCCAGATGAAGCCGTGGCGCTCGAAGATGTCGACGATCGCCTGTGGCATCCTGTTCTTGTAGGGGATGGATTTTCCGCGGCCCGCCCACAGCCAATAGTCGGAATATTTCAGGTTCAGATCGATCGCGACGGCATAGCCATGCATGCTCATCTTGCCGGTATCCGCGACAGGCCGGCACGACAGCACGCCGGCGATCGGAAAGGCCGCGGCCCTCAGCGCCGGATCGAGCTTGTCGATCTCCGCGGACACCTCCTTGAGCCGGTCGGCCACACCATTGATCCGCGTCACCTGGACCGCCTTCCCCCATGATCGCGGCAGCCAGGTGATGGTCACGAAATTGCGCTGTACCGCTCCATTGCGGCAGTCGCCATACATCTTCTTGAAGAACGCTTCGTTCCGGAAGCGTCCGGGATCGGCGTTCACCGCGGGCGGCGCGGAGGCGCCGACGGGATAGGGCAAGCGGAGCTGGTCGAGGATCGAGGCATCGCGCAGGCGCTGATCAAACGATTTGTCGTCGATGCCATCGTCGACCGGCATCGCAGTGCCATCGCGCCACAAGATTTGCTTGCCGTCGTGGCCTGAGAGGAAATCGGGATAGGCACGCACCAGCCGGTCAAGAAGCTCGGTCCTGGTCTGGGCGCCCGCCAGGACGGACGCCGCCACGAGAACGACGAGGATTTGCGCCGCCCGCGACGCAATCGTCATCGACGCTTGCCGGCCTGATCGAGCAGCGCGATGTTTGCCTCCTCGATCGAATTGAGCTTTGGATTCCATGTGCTCGGCAAATACCACGGGAAGCGTTCAAAACGAGCCTTGAGATCGGCCGCTTCGAAATACCGTCCCCGCCGCGCGAAGATCTCGTTCCGCGCGATACGGAGATCGTCGTTGGAAAGCCCGCGCAGGTCTGCGACCGTCAGCAGCCGCCGATCCGAATCGGGAAAGATGAAGCCGCTTTGCGCCGGCCCGCCGGCTTCATAGCGGTCGATCAAGGCGACATTCGCCTTCTCGACGGCGTTCAACTGGGGGTCCCAGGTGTGGGGCGCGTACCAGGCGAACTTGCTGAACCTCGCGGTCAGATCGGGCGAGTTGAAGTAGCGCCCTCGCCGCGCAAAGATCTCGTTGCGCGCAAGGCGCAGATCGTCCTTGCTCAGCGTCCTCAGATCACCATCGGCAAGCAGCCGGCTATCCGAATCCGGAAACAGGAAATCCGATTGGGTTCTCGTAACCGGGGCTGTGGACGGCGGCAGGTTCGCAGGAGGCGTCGTGACCGGTGCCGGCACGTTGAGCGCCGCGACCTGCCCTGCTGGCACGCCTGAAAAGTAGAACGATCCATCGATCGGCGAGCTGGAGACCCAGGGCTGCTGGTTGCTGCCGGTCGCGCGCTTGACGGCGAGTCCCACCTGATTGAACGTCTGGAGCACGTCCAGACCGGGGCGCTGCATCGTCTCGACCAGTGCCCGCGTGTAAGGACTATGTCCGTCGGACCCGTCGAGCGCGACGTTGCCGGGCTGCGTGGCATAGGAGAGCAGCGTTCCCTCCGGCGCCCGGATCTGCGCCAGGCCGCCGTCGGAGGCGCGCAAGCCCCGTCCGCCAAACGGGTTGTTCCTGCACGCATCGAGAATGACGATGTTCAGCTTGGTTCCTGCGCCGTCCATCTGCCGAAGTACCAGAGCGGCGTCGACCATCTGGAAATCCACATCGGTCTCGCGCGTCGGATTCGCGGTGATCGGCACGAGATAGTTGGTCCCGCGGACCTGGATGCCGTGGCCGGCGTAATAGAACAGGGCCACATCGGCACCGATCAACTGGTTGCCGAAGCGCTGGACCGCCGCGTCGAAGCTCGCCTTGTCCAGCTCGACCTGGGCGCCGCCGCCGACCAGCGTGAAGCCAAGCTTCTGCAACGTGTCGGCCACCAGCAGCGCGTCGTTCCGGGGATTTTCCAGCCGCGACACGCTCTGGTAGGCGGAATTGCCGATGACGAGGGCGACGCGCTTTTCAGCCGCGGCCGGGAAGGCGAAACACGCTGCAAACAACAAGGCGAAAAGACGCTTCCAACACATTGCCTATTTCCGTGACAGAAAGCCGGAAAGCTAGCAGAGCCGGCCCCTGAAATCGATGGCGGGGAGGCCGAGATTGCGGCGGCACGACGGTTCGATGTCGCCCCCTCCCGGACCGGCCGAGCGGGCTGGCTGCCCCCGTCCCGGACGCACCCCCGTGCGGTCGCGGGAAGACCAAGTGAATGGTTGCCGCACGGGGATGTGAGTGGTATCCCGCGCCCATGACGACCGTCCCCATTTCCAACATCCGCAATTTCTCCATCGTCGCCCATATCGACCATGGCAAATCGACGCTGGCCGACCGCCTGATCCAGATGACCGGCGGCCTCTCCGACCGCGAGATGGCGGGCAAGGAGCAGGTGCTCGATTCCATGGACATCGAGCGCGAGCGCGGCATCACCATCAAGGCGCAGACGGTGCGCCTCGCCTACCGCGCCAAGGACGGCAAGGATTACATCTTCAACCTGATGGACACGCCCGGCCATGTCGACTTCGCCTACGAGGTCTCGCGGTCGCTGGCGGCGTGCGAGGGTTCCCTCCTGGTGGTCGATGCCAGCCAGGGCGTCGAGGCGCAGACGCTCGCCAACGTCTACCAGGCCCTCGACAACAATCACGAGATCGTCCCGGTCCTGAACAAGGTCGACCTGCCCGCGGCCGAGCCGGAGAAGGTCAAGCAGCAGATCGAGGACGTCATCGGCATCGATGCCTCCGACGCGGTGATGATCTCGGCCAAGACCGGCCTTGGCATCCCCGACGTGCTGGAAGCCATCGTCACCCGCCTGCCGCCGCCGAAGGGCGATCGCGACGCGACGCTGAAGGCACTGCTGGTCGACAGCTGGTACGACGTCTATCTCGGCGTGGTCGTGCTGGTGCGCATCGTCGACGGCACGATGAAGAAGGGCCAGCGCGTGCGCATGATGGGCACGGGCGCGGCCTACGACGTCGAGCGCGTCGGCTTCTTCACGCCGAAGATGCAGCAGGTCGACGAGCTCGGCCCCGGCGAGATCGGCTTCATCACCGCCGCGATCAAGGAAGTCGCCGACACCCGCGTCGGCGACACCATCACCGACGACAGGAAGCCGGTCGCGGACATGCTGCCGGGCTTCAAGCCGGCCATCCCCGTGGTGTTCTGCGGCCTGTTCCCGGTCGACGCCGACGACTTCGAGACGCTGCGCGCCGCGATGGGCAAGCTGCGCCTCAACGACGCCAGCTTCTCCTTCGAGATGGAGACCTCCGCCGCGCTCGGCTTCGGCTTCCGTTGCGGCTTCCTCGGGCTGTTGCACCTCGAGATCATCCAGGAGCGGCTGTCGCGCGAGTTCGACCTCAACCTGATCGCGACCGCACCGAGCGTCATCTACAAGATGAAGCTCACCGACGGCACCGAGCTCGAGATCCACAATCCCGTCGACATGCCCGACGTGGTCAAGATCGAGGAGATCCAGGAGCCCTGGATCGAGGCGACGATCCTGACGCCGGACGAATATCTCGGCAGCGTGCTGAAGCTGTGCCAGGACCGCCGCGGCTCGCAGAAGGAGCTCACTTACGTCGGCGCCCGCGCGATGGTGAAATACGACCTGCCGCTCAACGAGGTCGTGTTCGATTTCTACGACCGCCTGAAGTCGGTCTCGAAGGGCTACGCCTCGTTCGACTATCATCTCACCGACTACAAGCCGGCCGACCTCGTCAAGATGCAGATCCTGGTCAATGCCGAGCCGGTCGACGCGCTCTCGATGCTGGTGCATCGCACCCGTGCGGAAGGGCGCGGCCGTGCCATGGTCGAGAAGATGAAGGAGCTGATCCCGCCGCACATGTTCCAGATCCCGATCCAGGCGGCGATCGGCGGCAAGGTCATTGCCCGCGAGACCGTGCGCGCGCTGCGCAAGGACGTCACCGCAAAATGCTACGGCGGCGACATCACGCGTAAGCGCAAACTTCTGGAGAAGCAGAAGGAAGGCAAGAAGAAGATGCGGCAGTTCGGCAAGGTCGACATCCCGCAGGAAGCCTTCATTGCTGCGTTGAAGGTGGATAGCTGAGGCGACGCCGGCTTTCTTCTGGCTGCACGTACCCGCCTCAAACAAAAACCGCGAAAACAACCCCATGCACAGTAGCCGCCCCCTTGGCGGCATTGCGCTTTTTCGATTTACCGAAATCGAATTTGACCCGTCGGGCAAAACAGGGGTATGGTGGCATCATTGCAGCCGGTGTGATTGGCAGCCTGAGCTCGCAGGTCGGTTGAGCTCTCGCGAAATCCATCGCCCCGGCCAGGTACGCGGTAGCCAGGGCGTGTCGGCTCCCGTGGGAAGAGCGGAAATCGTCTGACGGGGCAGAGTGCTACCGCTTTTGACTCTTTTCGGTAGTCATCTGGTCGATGCGCGCGCAATTCCGATTATTTTTCTGGCGCAAAATTCTGGTTGGTCAGTGGAGACGCGATTGGACGCTGAATGCGTATAAACGGCTTGCCGGCTCCCGCGTGGCAGCTATTGCAGCCGCGGGTAAGCTCGTCGAAGGCGGCCGTAAATTTGGTGCTGCTCTTTGCTCTAACCGCCTTTTCAAGCTCCTCTATCCGTGGATCGATGATGGTCTTGATCATCTCAGCGACAGGGATACCGTCAGATGTTGGAAAAAGCCTCGCAGCGTCCTCTAGGCTTTCCTTGATCTCATCGATCTCATAAGCAGCGAGGTCCCAGTTATTTTGTTTGCCAGCAAACCATAGTTTGGCGTGGCGAAGCTGCGTAGCTGTCATGAATTCGCCAAGGCCCGGTTGGTAGGGCCCTTTTGCTGGCTGCGCGGTTGCGAACATGACCGAAGCAGCAAGCGCAATGGTGACGGTGACTATCCACTTCATTCGTGGTCTCCCGATCGATGGCAATTTGCCAATTTCCCAGGCATAGCTCAGGCTATCCAATTCGGGAAGAAAGCACATTGATCTTTGGCTGCCGGAAGCTGCGAGCGCTCACTTTGATTGATGCGCGATGATAACGGCTTCTGGCCCATCGCGCCCAACGCCGCCCGCCGCCTGGACGTCAGCTGTGATGGGTAGACCGGGCGCAACCGAGATCAGGCCCAACCGTCGAGAATGACCCGTTGCGGGCATTTTAGTCTTGCGTTCGATCTGAAATATCGTGCAGCCTGTGAGGATAATCCCATCGGCCTTTTTTTAGAACCAAGGACATTTGCCAATGCCAGTACCTACGCCAAACCCCCGTGGAGCAGAGTTTTGGAACAGCACCATGGGTCACTCATGGGTTGCGCAGCAAGCCGTGATCAGTGACGTCTTCACGTCAGTCACGAGCGTCAGCTTGGACGCCGCGGCCGCAAAGCCGGGCGAGCACGTGATCGATATCGGATGCGGCACCGGCGACACCCTGTTGGCCTTTGCCAGGGTTGTTGGACCATCAGGCGCTGTGTTGGGCGTCGACGTCTCGGTCCCGATGCTTGACTTCGCCAAACATCGTGCCGCCGAGGCGACACTTAGCAACGCCGCCTTTGCACTAGCCGACGCGACGAGCTACGCCTTCGAACCGCGCTGGGCGGATCTAGTTTATTCGCGATTCGGCGTGATGTTCTTCGATGACCCTGTCAGGGCCTTCACCAATATCCGCAGCGGCATGAAGGCAGGCGGGCGGCTGGCGTTCGTCTGTTTTCGGACCATGCCGGAGAGTCCCTGGTTTCGCGTACCGATCGAGGCTGCACGGCCGCATGTGCCGCCTCAGCCGCCGGTGGATCCATTGGCACCGGGGATGTTTTCGCTCGCAAGCGAGGAGCACTTACGTCGCATCCTGACTGGGGCTGGGTTTCGCGAAGTGGCGCTCAAGGCGACCGATGTGCCGATTCACGGCAAGGACATCCAGCAAAGCATGGCATTCATCACGCAGGCTGGCCCGTTGCATGCGCTGTTTGAAAATGCCTCGGACGAGCAACGGATACGCGCCACTGAAGCGGTTCGCAACGCGCTTGCCGCAAATATCGGAGCAAATGGGCGCGGCCTGCATGTGGGTCTGTGGCTTGTGTCGGCGTTAGCCTAGCGAAGCCAATCCACCTCAAGAGTAGCATCGCCAAATCTGCTCATGGCCCATCTGCGACATTGGAAGATTGCTGCTTCTCCGCCGCTGTTGGGACTTAAGCGGACATCAGGCGGCGGCCAGCCGCTTAATCAGTACATGGCCTAGTCGGGCATTTATCGCGCCGTCCGTGACGCAGGCCTCCATCCGACGCAGGAGCCACGACGATTCTGTCGCTTAGAGCGGTCGTGCCTCAATCACATTGTGCAGGCCGGCCGGCAAAACCGCCGTCAACGCGAAGCCGGATCTGGCGAGGAGGTCTGAAAATTCCTCGCGCGTTCGCTCTCGGCCGCCTGGTGACACCAGCATATTCAGATCGCTGAACTTGGTTGCCGGCATTTCATTTGGCGGCGCGACGAGCCGCTCGATGAGAAGCAGCTTTGCGGTCTGTCCCATTGCACGCCTGCACACTTTCAGGATTGCGAGCGCTTCGTCGTCCTCCCAATCGTGGACGACCATCCGCATCACATAGGCATCGCCATCACCCGGAACCGCTTCGAAGAAGCTTCCACCCACGATGTCGCATCGTTCGACGACGCCGCCTTCCGTCAGCACGGCCCTTGCTCTCGTCACCACGTTGGCCTGATCGAACAAGGTGCCGCGGACGTGGGGGTGAGCGCGCAGGATTGCGGACAACAGCAGGCCTTGCCCGCCGCCCACATCCACGACATGGCCGAACGAGGAGAAATCGTACGCGCGGATCACCGCTTCGGCGCTGGCGCGCGAATGTTCGGTCATGGCCCGGTCGAACGTTGCGCCATGCTCGGGATGCTCGGCGCGGAACTGCCATACGTCCTGGCCGTTCAGGCTCCTGAAGGCGTTCTCGCCGGTTTGGACGCTGTGCAGGAGATGGCCCCAGGCCTGCCAGTAATAAGGGGTTCCCACGACTTCCGCCCACGCGCCGATCGATGCCGCGGAATCCGTACGCAAACATTCGCCCTTCGGCGTCAGCGCAAACGCCCTGCCTTCGTCCTCGTGAAACACCCCGACCGCAGCGAGCGCGCGCAGCAGCCTGTACAGGGAGTCGGCATGGCTCTTTGTCAGGACTGCGAGCTCGTCGACCCGACGCGCGCCGTCCTTCAGATGATCCGCCACACGCAGCACTGAGGCGACGTGAATGGCCTGAGTGATTTGAAAACCATTGATGAGGCCGAGCAGATCCAGTCGGGGATTGGATGTCACTTGACGGTCCTCCATGAATGAAACGTCAAATTGCTGCAGGGACGGCATCGCGCCCGGTCACTGCGACGCCTGGTAGTCGATTGCTTTCGCCAGCCCCGTCAGGCGGCGATGGTATTCATTGAGCAGGGCGGCGAACTCGGCCGCGCTTCCAGAACGAGCCGCCTGCCCGACGGCGGCCAGTTTTTCGCGGATTTCGGGCTCGTTCGCGATCGCACCGACATCCGCTGCAATCCGGTCGCGCACCGCGTCGGGCATGCCGCGCTTTCCGAAGAACCCTACCACGCCGTCCATGCGCAACTCGGGAAATCCGGCTTCGATGACCGTCGGCACATCGGGAGCAAGCGGCGCCCGCGCCTCGCCTGCGATCGCAAGGAGGCGCGCGCGGCCCGCGTGGACCTGCGGCATGATGACGCCCAGCGAGCCGACATAGATATCGATGCGGCCTTCGCCGAGATCCTGAAGAGCGGGGGAAATCTCCCGATAGGACACCAGGGCGAGATCCAGCTTCGCAGTCTTGAAGAATCCCCCGACGACGAACGGGGGAAGGCCGGGGGAGCTGGCCCAGTTCAGCTTGCCGGGCTGGGCGAGCGCTGCTTGCACCAGGCCGCCGAGCGAACTGATTGGGCTTTTGGCCGGCGCCGCTATCGCCAGCACGACGTCCGAGGTCGGGGCGATCGGGATCAACTCACGGACCGGATCATAGGGCAGCTTCGTGTTCGTGATCGGATGAACGGTGACCACCGCCGAGATGGCATACAGCAGCATGTGATCATCGTCGGCTCCGAGAAAGGCGGAAACGCCGAGGACTCCATCTGCTCCCGGCCGGTTCTCCACAATCACGGCCTGGCCCCAGCGACGGGACAGTCGCTCCGCGAAGAGCCTTGCGCTGAAATCCGGGGCTGTCCCCGCCGGCACGGGTGCGATCAAACGGACGGTGCGATGCGGCCAGTCGGCGGCAAAGACTGCAGAACCGCAGCAAGAGGTGAGACCGAGAAGAAAACCGACGACAGCAACGGAGCGACTGAACATGCTCATGGCGTGCTCCTTCGGGAGTATTCCGCTCTAACGTGATCTTGGTTTCCGGCGGCCGGCTCCGGGCCGGGCGTATTTTTCGTTCGCAGCAACCACGCGCGACATCAAATCGATAAACAACTCTCGTTCTGCCGGCTCGAGGCACGCCAGCAGCCTGTCCTGGGTCGCGAGGGCGCGCGGTCGCAACCGCTTTCGGAGCTTGCGCCCAAGCGGGGTGCAGCGAAGCTTCCATACCCGCCGATCCGCCTCGTTGACGCACCGTTCGACGAGACCCTTCGCTTCGAGCTCATCGACCAAACGCCCCGTGTTCGTCTTGTCGATGCTGACGACGCCGGCGAGACGGCTTTGATCGATCTCTGGATTGGTATCGATGATGGTCAGCACCGCCCACTGCGATACCGGCATATCCTCGCCTTCGAACTCCTCCGCAACGACGGCGGTCGAGATCATGTGGAGCCGCCGGATCAGATAGGCCGGGACGCGGCGATAGGGCGGAACAGCCGCCTCCGCCTCGACCCGGGACGACTGGTCCGCCGGAATGATCTCTTTTGTGATCGTCATAATTATTATTATCTCAATAGTTATTGGATGGAGTCAAGGCCTATCCTGGTCCTGATGGCGGGTAAAGGAATGCGGCGGCCCGACCCGCGGCTTCCGGCGGTGCCGATCTCCTACTGCCAGAATCTGTCACTGCCCTGCCTTAGGTCTCCTTTCAGTGCACCAAGCATTGAAAGGAAGACCATGAATACCCAAAGCAGCGGCGAGGCAGTGCAGATCGCCAAGACCTATGTCGAGGCCATCGCCCGCAAAGACGTCGATAGGGTCATCTCCGTCTCGGCGGTTGACATCGTTTGCACATCACCGCGCGGGCGGATCACCGGGACCCAGACGTTTCGCGAGTTCCACAGCGGTTTTGCCCGCATGCTCCAGAAGGTGACCCTTCTCGCTATTTACGGCGACGATCAGCAGGCCGTTGTCGTCTACAGCGCGGACACCCATCCGGTTGCCAACGCCGTCGTTGCGGAGCTGCTCAAGGTGAGGAACGGCAAGATCGTGTCGACCGAGGTGATCTACGATGCAGCGCCGTTTGCCGCCTATGCGGCGACGGTCCAACCGCGCTAGGAATCCGGTCCAGCTCATCAAGCGGCGCGGCTACCCGAAGCCGTGCCGCCATTCTGCGGTAGATTGCTGCCAATCTTTGGCAGGATACCTGCTAGACTTGCAGCATGTCCAAGAGCCAGCGGCTATTCGACCTCATGCAGATCCTGCGGCGGCACCGTCATCCGGTGTCGGGCAGCAATCTTGCGGCCGAGGCGGGCGTCTCGCTACGCACGATCTACCGCGACATCGCCGACTTGCAGGCATTAGGCGCGCAGATCGAGGGCGAACCGGGCTTTGGCTATGTCCTGCAGCCCGGCTTTCTCCTGCCTCCGCTGATGTTCTCCGAGCAGGAAATCCAGGCCCTGGCGCTCGGCGCCCAATGGGTGTCCCGCCAGACCGATGAAGAGTTCGCGCTGGCAGCGCGTAATGCGCTCGCGAAAATCGGCGCCGTGCTGCCGTCGGAGCTGCGGCACAAGATCGACGACAATGCTTTTCATGTCGCGCGCAGGCCGAAGCAGCTTGAGGCCGTCGATCTCCACGTCGTGCGCCAGGCCATGCACGACCAGCACAAGCTTTCCATCGTGTATCGCGATCCGAATGGCGCGAAGACCACCCGGACGATCTGGCCGATTGGCGTCGCCTTTTTCGACTCCCGGCGCATCCTGGCCGGCTGGTGCGAAATGAGGAAGGACTTTCGCTCCTTCCGGGCGGATCGGATCGAGAAACTCCGGCTCAAGACCGAACGCTATCCCGGCCGCCGGCGTGACCTCGTCAAGCAATGGCGGGCCCAGGTCGACGCAGATCGCCGCAAGGCTGCGGACTGACTGGAAGCCGAGTTCGGCGGCTGACGTAGCGTGAATTGCTGTCGTGTCGAATGCCTCACCTGCTTTCAGCGGCGGTATCCCGGCGCTGCATCGGTGACCACTCACCTCGGCTTCGTCTCCAAACCCAAACGCGGCATTGGCGTCGGCCGTGATCTTCCCTAGGATGAGCCTGCACTGGCATGCACGTGAATTATTTCAAGCATCAATCATTCAACCCTGCGGAGTTATTTCATGATCCGTTCAAGCATCACGCGTCGCAGACTCTTTGGCGCTGCGGCAGGCTCGGCCTCTGCATTGGCCTCAAGCGCATTCATCAGTCCGGCCCGCGCGCAAGCGAGCCAGAAAACGTATGTGCTCGTTCCCGGCGCGTATTACGGCGCCTGGTCCTGGCATCGCGTCACGGAACGCCTGCAGAAGCAGGGGCATCGCGTCTATCCGCTGACGCTGACCGGATTGGCGGAGCGCTCACACCTTCTGAACAAGGACATCACCCTCGACACGCACATTGTCGACATCGCCAATCTCGTCGAATGGGAGGACCTGACCGACATCTGCCTCGTTGCCCATTCCTATGGCGGCTGTCCGGCATCGGGCGCGCTCGAACGCATCGGGAGCCGGGTGTCGTCCATCGTCTGGGTCGATGCCATCAAGCCCGCGGACGGCCAGTCGTTTCGAGACCTGGTGCCCTTCCCGATCGAAGAGGGCGCGATCAGCCGCCCGGCTCCCAAGGCGCTGCCTCCGAATGCCTTCAGCGACCCGAAGGATGTTGCCTGGGTGTTGTCGAAGGTCACGCCACACCCCGTCGGCACATTCCTGCAACCGGTCAAGCTCTCGGGAGCGCGCGAAAAGGTCGCCAGGAAAACCTACATCCGCTTACCGAAATTCCAGCTGGCTGCCATGGACAAGGCAGCGGCGGAGTGCAGAGCGGACAGCTCCTGGACCGTCGTCGAAAACACGACGTCCGGCCACTCGGCCATGATCGTCGAGCCGGACTGGTTGACCGAGGTGTTGACCAAAGCAGCGTGAGATCGGTCCGATCAAGCTCGATGGGCGGAGCTGTAGCGAAGCCCATCGCCCTGACGGGCGGGCGCGGTATCTCGTCACTGTCGGTAGCTCGATTCGATTGTCAGGATGAAGCTTGATGGTTTCGCTTCCGCCTTCGCTCTTCGCGGACAAGCCGCGCGACCCATCCGACCCGCCCGTTCCATCAGGTTGCGCCTGAGGAACCATCCAGGTTGGACGTCGTTTCTAGGCCAGAGTGGAGGTCCCTGATGATCAACGAGCGGGAACAACACAACGTTTGAGCGGGTCGATACAAGGAAAGCTGGCAACGAGACCCCGCCCGGTAGGACGGGCCTCGCAAGCCACATCCGCCACTGGACCGCGCACCAGGCCAGCCTTTGTCAGGTAGATGAGCGGCCCATATTCCTGCCGGTCGGTGCGAACCTCCGGATAGGAGCAATAACATGACCCCACATCTCCTTGAGGAATTCACTGGGTTGATTGACTGGCGTTGCTTCGTGATCGTGCGCAACACAATGCCGCCCCGAGATCCCGATGAAGACGAGGATGCAGACGAAGACGACGACGGCGACGACGAGCACCGAGATGATGAAGCGCCGGTCGTGCGCGAGCCGGACGAAGAGTAAGCAGGATGCTTCTCGAAGGGGCGGCGGCTTCCGCGGGGAGCAACCTCTCGGCGATCACTGACGCAGGAGACGAGCATGACCCTCATATGGCTTGGTGCGCTCCTTGTTTTCGTCGGCGTGCTCCAGATGGCATTTCAGCCGATCTGGCGAGGCCGGCTGAGCGGTACCAAGCGGCTTCGCTCCGGAGTTGACACGCTGGAACCTACAGCGCCAGGCAGCGGCTTCGGCATCAAATCGAACTGGCCCGGCCTCGTGCTGGTCGCGGTTGGCGGCGCTTCCCTGCTGGCCGCAGCTGTCATCTGACAGCTCGGATGGGTTGAGCTCTTGCGAAACCCGTCGCGCCGACGCGGGTACGCAAATCTGGTAGTCCTTGTTAGCTCGATCCAATTGCGAGAACGAAGCTTGATGGGTTTCGCTTCCGCCTTCGCTCTTCGAGCTACGGCGGACGAGTCGCTCGACCCATCGAGCTACGAGCGAAGACTTCTATTTCGGAGCGCTGGTCTGGCCAGCCGAACCCGTGGTCTGCTCACTTCCCGGTCGACCCGGAGGATGCGCAGCAGCACCTGGCTTGTCTTGATCGGCCACATATCCGGACTCTCCGGAGTTGCGGGTCTTGATCCCTTTGTCCGCATCACGCTGCATCTGCTCGTTGGGCTCGCCAGTCTTGAGCCCTTGGTCTACATCACGCCGCATCTCCTCCTTGGTTTGCTCACTCGGGGCGGCCTTTTGCTCTTGGGCCGTTGCCTGGAAGGTCATTGCGCTTCCGGCAACGACAATCAGCGCGAGAATTGCTGTTCGCATACCTCTCCTCCACGGCTTGCTCCGGCCCCTGAACACGCGAACTTCCCAAGCTTTTCCTGGTTCCAATCGCCATTGCCGAAAGGCGCATCCTGCGATTAGTCGCAGGGCGGAAGCGTGCCCACCAATTTGCGTGCCATCGGGAAGAGTGGTGGGCACGGCGCTCTGCGCCTTTGCCCACCCGACGAAAGCCGTGCCGGCGCCAACTCGCCGACGATTGCGGGCCCAGGTTGACGCAGATTGCGGCAAGGCTGCGGACTGACCGCCGACTCATTCGACCTCGGCTGCAATCTCGGTCTCGGATGGAAAATGACCAACGAGATCGTCATCACCCGATGGCGAAATCGGCCGCCGTCTCGGCGTGGATAGCCGTGGTGTCGAATGTTTCGACCGTTGTGTCGCCCTGGCCGACCAGCATCGTGATCTCGGTGCAGCCGAGGATGATGCATTCGGCGCCGGCGGCGACGAGCGCCGCCATCACGTCCTGATAGCGGCGACGGGAAGGAGCTGTGACGACTCCGAGGCACAGCTCGTCGTAAATGATGCGGTTCACGACCGCTCGTGCGCCTTCGGGAGGAACCAGGACGTCGAGGTCATGGGCGCGCAGCCGGTCGATGTAAAACTCCTCCTCCATCGTGAACACGGTGCCGAGCAGCCCAACCCGCCGGTACCCTTTCGCCCGGATGCGCTCGGCGGTCGCGTCGCCGATGTGGATGAAGGGGATGGTCAGGCCCGACGTGATGTCGGGCGCCAGTTTGTGCATCGTGTTCGTGCACAGCACGATAGCGCGCGCGCCGGCGCTCTCGAGGCGCCGAGCGACCTCCGCGAGGCTGCTTGCGGCCTCCGGCCAGCGGCCGGCATACTGCATCTCCTTGATCTCCTGGAAATCGTAGGAATACATCAGCAGCGGAGCCGAATGCAGCTTGCCCATGCGGTCGCGGACGCGCTCGTTGATGAGCTTGTAGTAGAGCGCGGTGCTTTCCCAGCTCATGCCTCCGATCAGGCCAATGGTTCGCATCCCTGCGTCTCCGGAACAATTGCGCGATCGGATCGTAGACGAAGACGCGGAAGCCCGCAAAGACTCCGCGCCCTGCACACCCTCACGACGTCTTCTGCTTCACCGCGACGTAGCGTGCAAAATTGTCGAGGATGGCCTGCCAGCCGCCTTGCTGCTGCTCGACCGAGTGCGTCGGTTCGCTGTCGAAGACGACGCGGACGACGACGCCCTTCGGACCGGGGACGAACTCGACCTCGGCCTTGCGATCGCCGAACGCATATTCGATCAGCTTGTGCTCGACGATCGTCGTGTAGGTGCCGGCGAAGTCAAAGCCCATGCTGCCGTCCTTGGCCTCCATGCGCGAGGAGAAGGCGCCGCCCTCGCGCAGGTCGACCGTGGCCCTGGTCGTGTGCCAGTCGTCGGACGCGGCGTTCCACTTCACGATATCGGCAGGCGTCGTATAGGCGCGCCAGACCTGATCGATGGGGGCGGCGACGCTGGTTTCGACGGTGATCCTCATGGGCATTGCTCCAGTTGCGACTTTGACGGCTCGAATTGACGAAATCACGTCACGTGTGCCGGGTCCATATCTCCAGCACGTCCGGGGACGTGTCCACCCAAGGACGATCGAGACCGGCCCATGCCGACATGGTCCGGCCGTCAATGTGCAAAAAAGTTGGAAAAATGTCGTCAGCATGTCTGCCGGCGACTGCTGGCTCCAGGCGGATCAGCTTCCGGGACGTCATGTCCGCGTTGGACGGGGAGCGTCAGATCGGCCTTGTCTTGCCGCGGATGGCCATCGAACGCTTGAAGATCTGTTGGGCATCGGCATAGCGGCCCTGATCCTTGTAGAGACCGGCGAGGTTATCCAGGACACCGGCGAGATCGGGATGGTTGGGACCGAGGGTTTTCTCGAAAGTGAGCACCGACCGCTTGAACAGCCGCTCGGCCTCGGCGTTGCGCCCCTGACGCGCATAGAGCGCAGCCAGATTGTTCTGCGCCTGCGCGATGTCGGGATGATCGGGGCCGTACGCCTTCTCGGTCATCACCATCGACCGCTTCAGCAGCCGCTCTGCATCGGCATAGCGATGCCGCTGGATGTAGGCATCGGCCAAATTGTTCATCAGCACCGTAGCTTCGGGATCGTCGGGGCCGAGCGCTTTCTGCAGCACGGCCAGGCCCCGCTTGAACAGCGGTACAGCCTGGTCGTACCGGCCCTGATTGCTGTAGGCGGCGCCGAGGTTGCTCAACGCCAGCACGAGCGACGGATCGTTGGTTTTCTCGCCAATGGCGATCGATCGTTTCAGCAGCGGCTCCGCTTCCGCGTAGCGCTCTTCCGCGCGATAGAGATCGCCCAGATTGTTCAGCACCATTGCGACTTCCGCATGATCCGGACCGAGCGTCTTCTCCCGGATGGCCAGCGCGCGCTTGTACAGCGGCTCGGCAACGGCGTATTGGCCGAGATTGTAATGGATCGTGCCGAGGTCGTTCAGCGGCATCGCGACATGCGCGTCATCGGGGCCAAACTCCTTCTCGCGAAGGGCCAGCGACTTCTGGGCCAGGGGCAGCGCTTCCGTGTACTTCCCGGCCCGATAAAGCTCCTTCATCTGCCGCGTGAGCGTGCCCACCTCATCCTCCTGGCCGTAGGATGGCGCGCCGAACGACAGGCTCAAGGAAAGCGCGGTGACTGCAACGCAGATCGATGCTCTCAGGGTCCTCATCGCGCCTTCCCTCGTCGCGGCTATCGGGACTTACGAGCCGTTGGTGCTCCCGGAAGCCGGACAGGTTCAATGCCGCCGCGGCGCGGCGGCCAATCACCGGCTGGTCGCCAGGTTCCGGCCAGCAGGTTCGGATCGCGGGCATTCCATTGCACGATCTGCCACGGACTGGCGCGCGAAATCAGGCGAAGTTAATCAGCCCGCTCGCGGGTCGAGGCGCCGGCAGACCCGGCGGCGGCTTGCGCATATTCGATGCCTGCTCATAGGCGTAGGCGAGACGCAGCAGCTTATGCTCGCTCCAGGCTCTCCCTGCGAAGGTGACGCCGAGCGGATAGTCGGGCGTGTCCTTGCCGTCGGCGCCCGAGACGAAGCCGCCGGGCACCATGACGCTGGGATAGCCGGCCTTGGCAGCGATCACGGCGCCCGTGGCGCCGGGGAACAGCACGGCGTCGAGCCTGTGCTGGTTCATGTAAGCGTCCATGCCGCGCGTCCTGGCGGCAAGCAGGTCCATGGCCCGGGCCGATCTGTATTCGCGCTCGCTCAAGTCGCCCCTGGTTGCGTTGGCGGCGAGGAACAGGTCCTGGCCGAAGCGCAGCGCCTTCGCCGCATTCGCCTCGTTGAAGGCCACGATGTCGGCGATGGTCTTGATGTCGGTCTTGGTCGCCCAATCCTTCAGGTAGAGATTGAGATCGTGCTTCAGCTCGTAGAGGAAGACGATCGGCGGCGTCGCCAGATTGCCCTTGTTGCGACTCAGCGGATTGCGGTTGAGCACCGGCATGGTCGTGCCTGGACCGCCGATCCAGCCGGCGGTCGGCATGGCCGCGCGCACGATGATCGCGCCGAGATCCTCCAGCACCTTGATCACTTCGGCCATCAGCCTGGTCCCGTCTGGAGGCAACTTGCCGTAATAGGGATCGTTCAGCGGATCGTCGGGATCGCTCGGCACGCCGATCCGCGCGCCCTTCATCGCATCGCGTGCGAGGTCGGCCGAGTAATCGGCCGGCCGCTTCTGCCGCTCCGTCGCAGGATCGCGCGGATCCTTGGCGGCCAGCACGTTGAGGAGCATCGCCGCGTCGCGCACGGTGCGCGTCATCGGGCCCGCAGTGTCCTGGCTGTGCGCGATCGGCACGATGCCGGCGCGGCTGATCAAGCCGACGGTCGGCTTGACGGTGACGATGCCATTCCGGCTGGCAGGGTGCAGCAACGAGCCGGAGGTCTCAGTGCCAACAGAGGCCGCGCACAGACCTGCGGCCACGGCGACCGCCGAACCCGAGCTCGAGCCGCCGGGGTCGACGACCGGGATGCCCCGATCGTCCAGCAGGGTCGGCACGTAGGGGTTCTTCACCTGACCGCCGAGCGACGAATAACCCGAGGGCATGTCGGTCGCGAGAATGTTAGCAAACTCCGTCAGGTTGGCCTTGCCGAGGATCACGGCGCCGGCGTTTCGCAGCAGCTTGACGATGGTGGCATCGCCCCTGGCACGCGCCCCCTCCAATGCCAGCGAGCCCGCCGTGGTCGACTGCTTGTCGCCGGTGGCGATGTTGTCCTTCAGCAAAATGGGCACACCGGCGAGCGGTCGTTTGGCCGACGGCCTGGTGCCGTCGAGCTTGCCTGCGATCGCGAGTGCGTCGGGATTGAGCGCGCGAACGGCGTTGAGCATGGGCCCGGCGCGGTCAAAGGCTGCGATGCGCGCGAGATAGGCCTCGGTCAACGCCGTTGCGTTGACCCTCTCGGCCGCCAAGGCATCGATAATGTCGCTCATGGGCGCGTTCTCGAGCTGTGGCTCGACCCGCGCCTCGGCCGCGGCGAGGCTCGCGTTGCGGCGGGCTGGCTTCTTCATGCTGTGCTTCTTGGTCGACCCCGGATATGCTACTTACGGTAGCAGAACGTCTGGTCACGCCACAAGCTGCTTGCCGCGGCTGTGGCGCAGGCTCGGCGACCAGTCTTCGCAAAGACTTCGGTGGGGTAATTCATGGACTGCACGATCCGGCCCGCGATGGACGATGACGCCAACGCCATCAGTGCGGTCATCTTGCGTGCGCTGCGCGAAACCAATGCGAAGGACTATGCGGCCGAGATCATCGAAAGGATCGAGCGCAGCTTCAGTCCGGACGCCGTCAGGCAGCTCATCGCGAAACGCACCGTTTTCGTCGCCACCATTGGCAGACGCGTCGTTGCAACGGCAAGCCTCGACGGAAGCGTCGTCCGCACCGTCTTCGTGGCTCCCGACGTTCAGGCCCGCGGTATCGGCAAGCTGCTGATGGCCGAGATCGAGCGCACAGCGCGCGAGCGAAATATTCCCTCGCTGACGGTCCCTTCATCGGTCACCGCCGAGGGCTTCTATGCGCGGCTTGGGTTCAATGCCGTACGCGACAGCTATCATGGCGACGAACGCACGATCGTCATGGAGCGATTGCTCGACTCCCTCGAATAACCCCTGGCCCGGATGGAGCCGGCGCTGGGGCTGATCTTGATCCTCCCCGCCAAATAGACCACCATCGCATCCTCGAGACCGCTCACACCAAGAAGGGGCGAGGAAACGCAGCAATGAATGCAGCTTCCGGATTTGGCCTGGTCGAACGTGCCCGCGCGCTCGCGCCGTTGATTGCGGGCGAAGCCGCCGAGATCGAGCGGACGCGGCAGTTGACGCCTGCCGTGGTCTCCGCCCTCGTCGAGAACGGGCTTTATCGCGCGCTATTGCCGCAAAGCCTTGGCGGCAGCGAGGCTGCGCCGGAAGCATTCATGCAGATGCTGGAGGAGATTGCGAAGGCGGATGCCTCCACCGCCTGGTGCCTCGGCCAATGCAGCGTCTGCGCGATGATCGCGGCCTGGCTCGATCACGACACCGCGCATGAGATCTTCAATACGGCGCCCGGCATCCTCGCCTGGGGCGCGATTGCGCATGAGGCGCGCGCGGTCGAGGGCGGCTATCGCGTCACGGCGCGCTGGGATTTTGCCTCGGGCTCGCGGCAGGCGAGCTGGCTGGGGGCGCATGTGCGTATCGTCGGGAGCGATGGTGTACCGCGCAAAAATGCCGACGGCTCGCCGGAGGTGCGGACCATTTTGTTTCCCGTCGCAAGCGCGACACTGCACGACGTGTGGCAGGCAATCGGGCTCGCCGGCACCGGCACGGACTCCTATGAGGCGGCGGACCTCTTCGTTCCCGAGCGCTTCACCGCGTTCCGCGACGTGTCGTCCGCGCTGCGCGAGACGGGACCGCTCTACAGGATCGGCACCGGCTCGACGTTCAGTCTCGGCTTTGCCGCGGTCTCGCTCGGCGTCGCGCGCGCCACGCTGGACGCCGCCATTGCGCTCGCGCGCGCAAAGCATCAGTCGCTGGCCGCCGGCGCCATGCGCGACAATCAGGCAGTCCAGGGCCTGATCGGCCGCACCGAGGGCGATCTGCGCGCGGCGCGCGCCTATCTCTATGCCACGGCCAATGCGATGTGGCGCGACCTGGTCGCGACCGGCGAATTCAGCGCGGCGCATCGCAGCGCAGTCCGTCTGGCGGCGACCTGGACCATCCATCAATCGGCAAAGGTGGTCGATACCGCCTATCACATGGCCGGTGCGACCGCGGTGTTCCGCAGCCAGCCGTTCGAGCGGCGGTTTCGCGACATGCATGCGATCGCGCAGCAGATCCAGGCGCGGGATACGCATTACGAGGATGTGGGGAAGGCGATTCTGGCGGGGGGTTAAAGAGCGGCCGCGATGATGGTGCGCTCCCTCGCCCCGTTCTTACGGGGAGAGGTAAAGCACCGCCGCTCACGCCACCAGCGCAGCGTCCTCTTCCGCGGCGTCGATGCCGCGCTGTGCCTGCAGCAGGCTGATGATCTCGAGATTGGGCCGGGCCTTGCTGAACAGAAAACCCTGGCCCTCGTCGCAGCCCTCAGTGCGGAGGCAGCTCAGCTCGGCTTCGGTCTCGACGCCTTCGGCGGTGATGGTGACGCCGAGGCCTTTGCCGAGGCTGACGATGGAGCGGATGATCGCCTGCGCCTCGCGATTGGCGCCGAGATCGCGCACGAAGGACTGGTCGATCTTGATCTTGTCGAACGGGAAGCTGCGCAAATAGCTGAGGCTGGAATAGCCGGTGCCGAAATCGTCCATGGAGATGCGCACCCCCAGCGCGCGCAGCGCATGCAGCGTCGCCAGCACCTGTGCGCTCTTCTCGAGCAGCAGCGTCTCGGTGATCTCGAGCTCGAGCCGGCGCGGCGGCAGACCGGAATGCTTCAGCGCGTCCGTCACCATCGAGAGCAGATTGCCGCTGCGGAACTGCAACGGCGACAGATTGACGGCAACGCGGACGTCGTCCGGCCAGGTCGCGGCATCCAGGCACGCCCGGCGCAGCATCAGGCCGCCGAGCGGATTGATGAGGCCGGTGTCTTCCGCGACCGGGATGAACTCGGCCGGCGAGACCATGCCGCGCTCGGCATGGGGCCAACGCACCAGCGCCTCGAAGCCGGTGATGCGGCCGCTCTGGAGGTCGATCAGCGGCTGGTAGTAGGGGCGCAGCACGTCGTTCTGGATCGCATCGCGCAGCTCGACCTCGATCTTGCGGCGGCTCTGCGCTTTTGCATCTAACGCGGCCTCGAAGAAGGCGAAGGTGCCGCGCGCATCCTGCTTGGCCCGGGACAGCGCCATGTCGGCGCTCTTGAGCAGTTTTTCGGAATCATCGCCGTCGCCCGGCGCCATTGCGATGCCGATGGAGGCGCCGATCACCACGGAATGGCCGTCGAGCAGATAGGGATCAGAGATGGCCTCGAGCAGGCGTTTTGCCAGTCCCACGGCGTCTTCCGGCCGGGCCAGCCCGCTCTGCACGATCGCGAACTCGTCGGAGTTGAGGCGCGCCAGCGCGTCCTCCTCGCGCAAAGTGGAGCGCAGCCGCTTGGCGACGCCGCGGAGCAGCTTGTCGCCGATCGCATGTCCCAGCGTGTCGTTGACTGACTTGAAATTGTCCAACCCCAGCATCAGCAGCGCGACCTTCTCGGCGCTGCGGCGCGTGTGCAGCAGCATCTCGTCGACCTGCTGGCGCAGGAGGCTGCGGTTCGGCAAGCCGGTGAGCCCGTCATGCTGGGCCATGAAGGCGAGCCGCGCCTCGGCGCGCTTGCGCTCGGTGATGTCCATCAGCGCGAGCAGCACCGCGGGCCGCTCGGCATAGGTCAATTCGCGCGAGTAGATTGCAAGATCGATCAGCGCGCCATCGGCCTTGACGTGCTTCCAGGTGCGGCCGGCCTGCTCCTCGCCGGTCACATCAATGGTCCAGGGCGGCTCGCTGTCGAAGGCCTGCAAGGAACGGATCGTCAGCTTCTCGAAGTCGCTACGGCCATAGCCATAATGCGCGATCGCGGCGTCGTTGACGCCGAGGATGCGCTCGTCGTCGAGTGCACAGACGATCATGGGAACGGGGTTGCCGTCGAACAGCAGGCGGAACGAGGCTTCGCGCTGCTTCAGCTCGGTGATGTCGACGCGCAGGCCGACGACGCCGCCGTCGTCGGTCAGCCGCTCGTCGATCAGGATGACGCGGCCGTCCGCCAGCTTCTGCTCGTGACGTGCGCCGGGCTGATAGAGCTTTTGCAGCCGCTCGGCGATCCACTCGTCCTCGTGGCCTTCGGCCTCGGGATAGTCGCCGCGCGCGACGCCGACGCGCAGCGTGTCCTCGAGGCGCGCACCTTCGGCGAAGAGGTCGGCGGTCTTGCTGTAGATCTCGGCGTATTTCTTGTTCCAGAGGACGTAGCGGCCCTCGGCATCGAGGAAGACGATGCCCTGCGGCAGGATGTCGATGGCCTGGCGCAGCCGCTCATGGGCCTTGCGCGCCTCCGCGATCGCGGCCTCCGCTTCCGCGCGGCTCTGCACGAGCTCGGCCTGTGCAACGGGCGAATGCGGCGCGCGCGCGAATCGCGGCTTGCGCAGCTGCCCGCCGGCCGCCGCAAGCACGTTACGCTTTCGCCTTTTTTGTTTTCGAGACCCCAAACTCAACGTCACATGTCCCAGTCGCGCCCTGTGGCCGCAAGTTTTGGGGCAAGTGTCTGAAAAAAAAGTAATCTTGGCCTCGGGACCGCCGCCGCTCGCCGGCACTCGTGCCTGTTTGCGAGGCGCAAAATGCGCCGACCGACGCGCCAAACCCATTCCGCCGTCGCGATCAAATGGCGCGCTGGCGCAAAATTACGCGCTCGCTTGAATCATTTCCGAAATCACGGCCGATTGCATGCGGACCGCGGCGTTCCCTCACTCCGCGCACGAATTTTGGTCAATGCAGGATACGGTTATCGCGCCGTTAAAAATGCGGCCGGGCGGCACAAAAAATTGCGACGCTCGACGATCCTAGTTGGAGATACGGATCGTCGTGTTGCGCGCGCCCTCGCGCTGGACCAGCGCGAACAGGGCTGCCGCATGCGCGGGATGCAGGCGGATGCAGCCATGCGAGGCCGGTCCGCCCAGGCGCGAGAGGTCGGTGGTGCCGTGGATGGCGAAGCCGTGATGGAAGAAGATCGCGTGCGGCATCGGCGAATTGTAGTATTTGCGCGAGAAATAGCGCCGCATCATCGCCTGTGGATGGAAGGTGCCGCTCGGCGTGCCGTAGCCGCGGCGGCCGGTCGACACCGGCCAGGAGTAGCGCGGCGCGCCGTCGACGCGCACCGACATGCGCTGCGAGGATTTGTCGATGTCGACCCTGAGATCGGCCTGCGCCGGGGTCGCAATGAGCGGGGTCAGTACAAAAGCGGCCATTACAAAAGCGGCCATGGTGGCCCGCCTCGCGAGCCGCGCCAAAACAAATGTCATGATAAAAGGCCCTTTGCCTCGAGGGCATGATGTCGCCAGCGGCTGGCGGCTGTAAAGACGGCGTGAGATCGCGCCCTCGCTACAAGCCTAATACTTAACCCTGACGCGGCGTTGGGTTATAAGGACTGAGCATGAGTCCCCGCCGCATTACCCCTCTCCTGCTTGTCATGACGCTCCTGGCCGCCGGCGGCGCGCTAGCCCAGGACAAGGGCAGCGTCAACCCGAAGCCGCTGCCGCCGCTGGCCAATCCGAACGATCCGCATCTCGGCGCCAAGGAACTGTTCGCGCGAAAACTGCTGCCCTCGAAGGGGCCGGCGCATGTCATCGGCTCCTACACCAAGGGCTGCATCGGCGGCGCCGCGCAGATGCCGCTCAACGGCGACAATTGGCAGGTGATGCGGCTGTCGCGTAACCGCAATTTCGGCCATCCCGACATGATCGCGCTGATCAAGCGCCTTGCGGCCAAGGCTCGCAAGGACGCGGGCTGGCCGGGCATCCTGGTCGGCGACATCGCCCAGCCGCGCGGCGGGCCGGCGCTGTCGGGCCATGCCAGCCACCAGATCGGCCTCGATGCCGACATCTGGCTGACGCCGATGCCGGACCGCCGCCTTTCGCGCGAGGAGCGCGAGGATATGTCGGCGGTGATGATGGTGCGGCAGGACCGGCTCGATATCGACCCGAAGGTGTTCACGCCTGCCCACGTGCTGGTGCTGCGCGCCGCCGCGCAGGAGCCGGCGGTGCAACGCATCTTCGTCAACGCCGCGATCAAGAAGGCGCTGTGCCGCGAGGCCAAGGGCGACCGCTCCTGGCTTTCAAAAATCCGGCCGTGGTGGGGCCACGACTATCACTTCCACATCCGCATGCGCTGCCCGGCGGGCGCCGGCGAGTGCGAGGGCCAACCGTCGCAGTCCGAGGACGAAGGCTGCAAGGACGCCGATCTCGGCTATTGGTTCAGCGATGCCGTGCTGCATCCCAAGCCGCCGCCGGAGCCGCCGAAGCCCAAACCGCCGATGACGCTGGCGCAGATGCCGGCGGCCTGCAAGGCCGTGCTGCATGCGGGCGATGCGAAGCCGTAGTGCACCGCCGCCACCAAACATTCGGCCGTCGTCCTGGCGAAAGCCAGGACCCATTACCCCAGGGAGGAGTCGTGGTGCGAGCTGGCAGCCCCGAATCTTCGCCAAACTACTCCCTGGGGTAATGGGTCCTGGATCGGCGCTCCGCTTCGCTGCGCTTGTCCAGGACGACGATGGGTAGTTCGCGCTACCCAGTTGCGCTAATATCCACCCCGCCGCCCAGCCGTAAGCCCGCGGCATCCCGGGATGCGCATCCCGCCACCTCAACAAGCCTGACCGCACGCCTCGCCTCCGGCGCGTGGCCAACGATGGAATCTGACATGCGCGTCCTCACCATCCTTGCTGCACTTACGATCAGCGCGACCTCCGCCCTCGCCGCCGAGGAGCCGAGCGGCTGCGACAAGTTCAAATGGCCGGTCGAGCGCGAGCGCGCCGCGCTCACGGCGCCGGATCGGGCAAAACTCGCCTCGGGCGCCGAGCAGGCGGCGCTGCCCGCGTCAGCCATCACGCTGGGGCTGGTCGCCCCGAGTGACGCGAAACTGCCCTCGCCGCCGGAGCGGGCGCCGAAGGACGGCACCTTTGCCGGCTTCACTGGCATCAAGGCGCCGAAGGCCGGTTTGTACACGATCAGCCTGTCGGCCGGGGCCTGGGTCGACGTGGTCCAGGACGGCCATTTCCTCAAGCCCGTCGCCTTCAGCGGCGCGACCGATTGCGACGGCATCCGCAAGACCATGAAATACGAGCTGTCGGCGCAGCCGCTTGTCCTCCAGGTCAGCGGCGCCAAGGACAATTCGCTCTCGATTGCGATCCTGCCGGCGCAATAAACGGGTACTTTGTTGTTTGCGCATGACCTTTTCGGAAAACCGCTGCGCACCTTTCCGGGTCATGCGCGGTTAGACAAACGGTCGCCTTTGACCTGCGGCCTCAGCCTGCTATGTTTGCACTGCGATATCCCCGCCGGCCGTAAGCCGTCGCAAGGGGCCGTGGAACAGCGCTTCCGCCCGTCGCATACCTGACCCAACCAACGCCAGATTTGCGCGTGTTGCCTTGCGCGCGAGCTCGCACGGAGCGCTATCCATGTTTCGTATCACCGGACTTTTCACCGCCTTCGTCATCCTCGCGAGCGCGACCCTCTCGCCTGCCAGCGCCGAAGACAAGACCATCACCGTGTTCGCCGCGGCCTCGATGAAGAACGCGCTGGACGAGATCGACGCCGCCTACACCGCCAAGACCGGCGTCAAGTTCAGCGTCAGCTATGCCGCAAGCTCGGTGCTGGCCAAGCAGATCGAGCAGGGCGCCCCCGCCGACGTGTTCGTCTCCGCTGACACCGACTGGATGGACTACGCGGTCTCCAAGAAGTCCATCAACGAGCCTTCCAGGGTCAACCTGCTCGGCAACAGCATCGTGCTGATCGCGCCGAAGGATTCCAAGATCGACAACGTCGCGATCGCGCCAGGCTTTGACCTCGCAAAACTCGCCGGCGACGGCAAGATCGCGACCGGCGACGTGAAGTCCGTGCCAGTCGGAAAATATGCCAAGGCCGCACTGGAGAAGCTCGGGGCCTGGCAGGCCGCGGAGCCGAAATTCGCGATGGCCGAGAGCGTGCGCGCCGCGCTGACGCTGGTCGCCCGCGGCGAAGCCACGCTCGGCATCGTCTATTCCACCGACGCCAAGGTCGAGCCCGGTGTCAAGATCGTCGGCACCTTCCCGGCGGATTCGCATCCCGCGATCATCTATCCCGTCGCGGCGACAACGACTGCGAAGCCCGAGACCAACGACTATCTCGCCTTCCTGCGCTCGACCGCCGCCAAGACCATTTTGGAAAAATACGGCTTCAAATTTCTGATCAGCCCGACAACCTGATTTTTGCGACCTGATATTACGCCTTGATGTTCGAGATCTCTCCCGCCGAATGGACGGCGATCCTGCTCTCGCTCAGGGTCGCCGTCATCGCTACGCTGGTCGCGACGCCGTTCGGCATCGCGCTGGCATGGCTGCTCGCGCGACGTGACTTCTGGGGCAAGTCGGTGCTCGACGCCGTCGTGCACCTGCCTCTGGTGCTGCCGCCTGTCGTCACCGGCTATCTGCTGCTGCTCACCTTCGGCCGCCGCGGGCTCGTCGGCGGGTTCCTGGCCGATCATCTCGGCATCGTTTTCGCGTTCCGCTGGACCGGTGCCGCACTCGCCTGCGGCGTGATGTCGTTTCCGCTGCTGGTGCGGCCGATGCGGCTGTCGATCGAGGCGATCGACCGCCGGCTCGAGCAGGCTGCCGAGACGCTTGGCGCCGCGCCCTGGAAAGTGTTCTTCACGGTGACGCTGCCGCTGGCGCTGCCGGGCGTGCTCGCCGGCATGGTGCTGGGCTTTGCCAAGGCGATCGGCGAGTTCGGCGCCACCATCACCTTCGTCTCCAACATTCCCGGCGAGACCCAGACGATTTCGTCCGCGATCTATTCGCTGATCCAGACGCCCGACGGCGATGCCGCGGCGGGCCGGCTCGTGATCGTCTCGATCGTGCTCGCGATCGGCGCGCTGATCGCGGCCGAATGGTTCGCCCGCCGCGCCACGCTGCGCCTGCACGGGAATTGACCATGCTGCGGGTCGACATCGAAAAACAGCTCGGCGAGTTCTCGCTTCACGCATCCTTCACCGGCGAGGGCCGTGTCATCGGCCTGTTCGGTGCCTCGGGCGCCGGCAAGAGCTCGCTGGTCAACATGATCGCCGGCCTGTTGCGGCCCGACCGCGGCACCATCGTGATCGACGGCGAGACCGTCGACGACACCACGGCCGGCATCCACGTGCCCACTTACCGCCGCCGCATCGGCTATGTGTTCCAGGATGCACGGCTGTTTCCGCACATGAGCGTCGCGCAGAACCTCGACTACGGCAGACGGATGAACGGACTTGCGCCGGATCCTGCACAACACAAGCGCATCATCGACCTGCTCGACATCGGCGCGCTGCAGGATCGCCGTCCCGGAAAACTCTCCGGCGGCGAGCGCCAGCGCGTCGCGCTCGGCCGCGCGCTGCTGTCGAAGCCGCGCCTGTTGCTGCTCGACGAGCCGCTCGGCGCGCTCGACGAGGGCCGCAAGCTCGAGATCCTGCCCTATCTGGTGCGGCTGCGCGATGAAGCCAACGTGCCGATGGTCTATGTCAGCCACGACGTCGCCGAGCTGCGCCAGCTCGCAACGCAAATCGTGATGCTGAAGCAGGGCCGCGTGACGTCGTTCGGCGGGGTCAAGGTGCTGACGTGAGGTCGTGATGTCGACCCACCCTCCGCCATCGTCCTGGCGAAAGCCAGGACCCATTGCCACCGTCGGTGGTTTGGCGGCGACTCGCGGTTACATTCCCGGCAACAACATCTCCCTGGGGTAATGGGTCCTGGCTTTCGCCAGGACGACGGTGGGGAGGGATCTCGCGCTTCAGCGCTTCCGCTTCGGCTTTACCAGCCGCGGTCGACGTTGCGGACCTCGCCGGTCCGCGCATCGACATCAACCTCCATCCAGCGCCCGGTGCGATCGCGGCCTTCGATCTGCCATTCATCGCCGAGGAAGTTCGTGTGCGAGACCGTGGCGACACCAAGATCGCTGGCAACGTCGAGCGCGACCTGCATCGAGATCTGGTCGCCGGTGTCATAGGCCATCGCCGGCGCAGCCGATCCGAGACAGATCGCGACGATGGCAGGCAAGATGAAGCTTCGCATGGAACTGCTCCTGTCAAAGATGGCGTCACGCGAAGAACGAGCGGCGCCGCAGAGCGTTCCGGATCCAGAGGTTATGGAGCCGCGCAAATCTTCGGCGGTTGCGGCGATTTGGTGGCGGTTATCTGGTGTTCCGTTCCCGCAAGTTGCGACGCCACGTTTGAGATATAGCGCTTCAACAAACACCGTCATTGCGAGCGCAGCGAAGCAATCCAGAATCCCCCCGCGGAAATATCCTGGATTGCTTCGTCGCAAGGGCTCCTCGCAATGACGAGTTCTTGGCTGGCTTTGTCCTGCCAAAGCACCAGACTTCGTAGGGCAGCGTCAGACCCCCGCCACCGACGTCCACAAATCCGCAAGCTTCTTCCGCAGCGTCTGCCGGCGCGTCAGCGGCGGTGGCGTCTCGTCTTCTTCCGGCAGGCGCAGGCCGACGACATTGACGCGGCCGCCGGAGATGCTGCGTGCGACGAGGACGATCTCGTCCAGCGCGAGCTCGGCGCCCTCCTTCGGCGCGCGGTCGAGGTGGACGTCGAAATAGTCGGCCAGCGTCAGCTTGCCCTCGTCCTCGCTCACCTTGACGCCGTAGATCCCGGCAAGCTCCGCCAGCGTGTGCTCGCCTGACACCATGAAGTCGCCGAGCAGGTGCGGATCGGGCGCCGAGCTCGGCTGCATGTCGACGAAGAAGCGGTCGAGCGACTCGGCCTTTTCCGGCGGCGCCAGCAGGTAGATGTAGTCGCCGGGCGCGATCGGATCGGCTTCCATGGGCGTCAGGATGTTCTGGTTGCGGATCACCAGCGTCGGCTTGGACCAGGACGGGATCAGGCCGCGGCGGAAATACAGGCTCTTGGGGCGCACCGGATAGCCGACCAGCTGCTGCTCGAGCTGGCCGGGCAAATCGAGCTCGACGCGGCGCGGGCCGCGCTCGGCGCGGGGCAGCGCGACGTGCAGCTTGCGCGCGGCGGGCGCCAGCGTCCAGCCTTGCAGCAGCAGCGAGATGATGACGACGACGAAGGCGACGTCGAAATAGAGATAGGCCTTGGACAGGCCGACCAGCATCGGGATCGACGCCAGGAAGATCGCGACCGCGCCGCGCAGACCGGTCCAGGCGATGAAGATCTTTTCGCGCCAGTTGAAGCGGAACGGCGCGAGGCACACGAACACCGCAAGCGGCCGCGCCACCAGCATGAGCACAAGCGCAACGCCGACCGCCGGCAGCACGCTGGCCCCTAACCGGCTCGGCGAGACCAAAAGGCCGAGCAGCACGAACATCACGATCTGCGCCAGCCAGGTCGCCGCATCCAGGAAGGTCACCACCGAGTTGTGCGCGCGCGTCGGCCGGTTGCCGATGATGATGCCGGCGAGATAGACCGCCAGGAAGCCCGAGGCGTGCATGATCTGCGAGCCGCCGAAGATCACGAGCGCTGCGGTGGTGACGAACGGCGCGTGCAGGCCCTGCGGCAACGCGACCTTGTTGAGCGCGATGACGACGAGGCGCCCGCCGAAGAAGCCGACGACGGCGCCCAGCACCGCCTCCTGCAAGAACTCTATCAGCACGTGACCCGCCGTGCCCGTCCCCAGCGAGATGTACTCGACCAGCATCAAGGTAAGGAAGATCGCGAAGGGATCGTTGGTGCCGGACTCCGCTTCCAGCGTCGCACCGACGCGTGGACGCAGGCGCAGGCCCTGGGTATGGACCAGCAGGAACACCGCTGCGGCGTCGGTCGAGGCCACAACGGCGCCGACCAGCAGCGATTCCGTCCAGTTGAGATCGAGCGCGTATTTGGCGAACGGCGCCGTGACCACCGCGGTCAGGAGCACGCCGACGGTGGCCAGCACCACGGATGGCGCAAGCACGGTGCGGATGCTGGCAAAGCGCGTCCGCAGGCCGCCGTCGAACAGGATCAGGGCCAGTGCCACCGAGCCGACCAGATAGGTCGTGCCGACGTCGTTGAACTGGATCTGCCCGGGACCGGAATCTCCCGCGAGCATGCCGATGACAAGGAACACGAGCAGCAAAGGCGCGCCGAACCGCAGCGCAAGCAGGCTCGACAGGATACCGGCCATGACGAGGACGGCGCCGAGCAATATGGTGAGGCTGAAGGAGTCGAGGGAGGCCATCCACCTTCCGGGTAAAAATCGCAGGATTTTCATCCTTATCGTCGGCATTCCCCCGCGCCAACCCATTTTCGCTGCTCGCGGCAATCTGCCCGTATTTTGCGGCCTTAACGCGCTTCACTTCACGGTGTATCGATGGCCGGGCCGCCCCCCTTGTGGGATTCTGCGGCGCCCTCGAATCAATTTCCCCTGCTTCCCGACGAGACCGATGGACATGGACCTCAAAGACTTCATGGAGTTCGTGCAGACGACCGCACGCAGTGTCGGGGCGGAGATTTCCTCACCCTGGTTCTACCTGCAATTTGGTCTCATTCTCGCGGCAGCCGGCATCGCCTATGCCGCGGAAGCCGGCATTCGCAATCGCGTCGACATGACATCGCTGGCGACGGGCTGGCCGCTGCCGCTCCGGCACTTCTCGCGGGTGATGATGTCGAGCGCCTCGACGGCGGTGTTCACCCTGCTCGTGATCATCTCCCGCGTGGTGATGTACCACGCGACCTGGCCGAGCCGCAGCTATCTCCTGATGGTCGCCGCCAAGATGGGGCTGGCCTGGCTCGTGATCCGGCTGGTGACCTCGGTGCTGCGCAACGCCTTCATCGTCAAGCTGGTGTCGATCACGGCCTGGTTCGTCGCGGCTCTGTCCATCATCGGCCAGCTCGACACGACCATCGAGCTGCTCGACTCCTTCGCGATCGTGCTCGGCGGCCTCAGGCTGACGCCGCTGCTGGTGATCAAGGCCGGCGCGCTGCTGCTGATCGCGCTGTGGGCCACCAACATCGCCAGCAATTTCGCCGAGAGCCGGATCAATTCGACCACCGACCTGACGCCGTCGGTGCAGGTGCTGCTGGTCAAGATCATCCGCATCGGGCTTCTTGCCGTCGCAATCGTCATTGCGCTCGGCGCCGTCGGGATCGATCTCTCCGCGCTCGCGGTATTCTCAGGCGCAGTCGGCGTCGGCATCGGTATCGGCCTGCAGAAGATCGTGGCCAATTTCATCTCGGGCATCATCCTGCTCGCCGACAAATCGGTGAAGCCGGGCGACCTCGTCACCATCGGCGACAACACGGGGCGGATCAGCGCGATGAAGACGCGCTATATTTCCGTTGCCGCCGGCGACGGGCGCGAATTCCTGGTGCCGAACGAGGACCTGGTGACGCAGAAGGTCGTCAACTGGACCTATACCGACAAGAACACGCTGGTGAAGATCGCCTTCGGCACCAATTACGACGCCGACCCGCGCCTGGTCACCAAGCTCGCCGCCGAGACCGCCGCCGCCCATCCGCGCGCCACCAAGGGCAAGGCGCCGAACAGCATTTTGACCGAGTTCGCGGAAGCCGGGATGAAGTTCTCGCTGACCTTCTGGATCGCGGACCCCGACGGCATGGACAACGTCAAGAGCGACGTGATGCTGGCGCTATGGGACGCCTTCAAGCGCGAGGGCATCCGGGTTCCCTACCCCGTCCGCGAAATCCGCGTCCGCGGCGGCGCCCTGCCGGTGGAAACCACCGTGGAAGTCCCGAATTAGGCCCGCTTTCGGGCGCAAAAGCCACGCTCGGCTTGCATGAGGGCGGGCAATCATTAAATTAGGGCCTGAAATCAAGCCTTTCCACCGACATCGAGATCAGCCCGGAAGACCGCACAAGCATGAGCTACGTCGAAGCCACCGATACCTCCCTGCGCAAGACCGGACAGATCAAGCTGCATGGGCCCGCCGCCTTTGCCGGCATGCGCAAGGCCGGCGCGCTGGTGGCCAAGTGTCTCGACGAGCTCACCGACATCGTCGGGCCGGGCGTGCCGACCTCGAAGATCGACGAATTCGTCCGCGACTTCGCTTTCAGCCATGGCGCCTATCCGGCGACGCTGATGTATCGCGGCTATCGCTACTCGACCTGCACCTCGCTCAACCACGTCGTCTGCCACGGCATGCCCGGCGACCGTCCGCTGAAGGAAGGCGACATCGTCAACATCGACGTCACCTTCATCGTCGATGGCTGGTACGGCGATTCCAGCCGGATGTATGCGGTCGGCCCGATCGCGCGCAAGGCCGAGCGGCTGATCGAGGTGACGTATGAAGCGATGATGCGCGGCATCGCCGCCGTGAAGCCCGGCGCCACCACCGGCGATATCGGCCACGCCATCCAGAGCTTCGTCGAGCCGCAAGGCATGAGCGTGGTGCGCGATTTCTGCGGCCATGGCCTCGGGCGCATGTTCCACGACGAGCCGAACATCATCCATATCGGCCGGCCCGGCGAAGGCGTGCAGCTCAAGCCCGGCATGTTCTTCACCATCGAGCCGATGATCAATCTCGGCAAACCGCATGTGAAGATTCTCTCCGACGGCTGGACCGCGGTCACCCGGGACCGTTCGCTGTCGGCCCAGTTCGAGCACTCCGTCGGCGTCACCGCGACCGGTGTCGAGATCTTCACGCTGTCCGAGCGGCACGGCGAGAAGCAGATCGGGTGAGCCTCTAAGGGGGCGCCGACCCGCGCGAACCGGATTCGCCGCCGCAATTGACGGTTGCAAAAACAGAGTTCCGCGGCAATGCTGGCGGCCGATGCCCGCCAAGCCAGACCACGACAAGAGCAAGCCGGAGGATGCGCCGCACTATCACGGCCATCGCGAGCGGCTGCGCGAGCGCTTCTACAGCGCGGGCGCGGACGCGCTCAGCGACTACGAGCTGCTGGAGATGGCGCTGTTTCCGGCGCTGCCGCGGCGCGACACCAAACCGCTGGCGAAGGCGCTGATCAAGACCTTCGGCTCGTTCGCCGAGGTCGTGCATGCCCCGGTGGCGCGCCTGCGCGAGATCGACGGCGTCGGCGAAGCCGCCATCAACCAGCTCAAGCTGATCGCCGCGGCGGCGCACCGCGTCGCCAAGGGCGAGGTCAACAGCCGCAACGCGCTGTCGTCCTGGAACGAGGTGATCGACTATTGCCGCACCAGCATGGCGTTTTCAGACAAGGAGCAATTCCGTCTCCTCTTCCTCGACAAGCGCAACCAGCTGATCGCCGACGAGGTGCAGCAGACCGGCACCGTCGACCACACTCCGGTCTATCCACGCGAGGTGATCAAGCGCGCGCTGGAATTGTCGGCGACCGCGCTGATCCTGGTGCACAACCATCCCACTCCGCTCTTTTTGATCCCGCTCGATCACGCTATAGCACATTGAAGCACAACGATTTTTTGGCTCGTCATAGAGCCGGATACCGTGGCATATTGGGGTCGGTTTTAGGGGGATCGAGGCCCGTTTTGGACCCAAGCACAGACCCCTACTACTCGTCCGCCGATCCCACTTGAAAGCCTACGGGAGACCCCAGTGCCAAGCCTTACAGATGGAGAAATTCGCCGCGCTCTGAAACAGGTTGAAGAGACCGGAAAGCAGCAAAGCCTTGTCGATGGTGAGGGCCACGGAACGGGCCGACTGGTCCTCGTGATGAAGCCGATGCCAACCCGCGTAACGGCGGACTGGATGGCCCAGCAGTGGCGTGACCAAAAGCGCCTTAAGAAAAAACTCGGCTCTTACCCTTCCATGAGCCTCAGCCAGGCGCGCGAGATTTTCAAGCGCGACTACGCCGACATGATCCAGAAGGGACGCAGCATCAAGATTGCGGGCGACACGCGGCCCGGCACCGTTGCGGATCTATTCGAAGCTTACGTCGCCGCACTCAAGGCAGATGGGAAGCCGTCCTGGAAGGAGGTCGAAAAGGGGCTGAACAAGATCGCCGATACGCTTGGGCGCAACCGTGCAGCCCGCGACATCGAGCCTGACGAAATTAGGGACATCATCCGCCCGATCTATGAACGCGGCAAACGCGCCATGGCCGATCATGTTCGCAGCTACATCCGATCGGCTTACAGCTGGGGTTTGAAGTCCGAGCACGACTACCGCAGCACGTCAGCCCGACGCTTCCGTCTCGTTTATAATCCTGCTGCCGGCATTCCGACCGAGCCAAAGAACGTCGGCACACGCTGGCTGGACGAGGAGGAATTCCTGCGCCTCTATCGCTGGCTCGAATGCCCGGATGCACCAGTCCACCCGCCCTACACCCGCGCAGTCAGAATTCTCATGCTGACCGGTCAGCGCGTCGATGAGATCGCCCGCTTGCATGTCGACCAATGGGATGCCGCAGAGCGCATCATCGACTGGTCAAAGACCAAGAATGGCAAACCACACGCCATCCCAGTGCCTAAGGTCGCCGCCGAGCTCATCGAGTCGATCAAACCGAACGAGTATGGCTGGTTCTTCCCCTCCGCGACCGATCCTTTAAAACCGGTTAGCCATGGCACGCTCTATTCGTTCATGTGGCGCCAGCGCGACCGCGAGGTGATCCCTGTGGTGACGAACCGCGACCTGCGTCGCACATGGAAGACGCTTGCCGGCAAGGCTGGCCTGTCGAAAGAGATCCGAGACCGATTGCAGAACCACACTCTGCAGGACGTCAGCTCTAAGAGCTACGATCGCTGGAATTACATGCCCGAAAAGCGCGCAGCCATGACCAAGTGGGACAAGTTCGTCCGCGATCTTCTGACGAAGAAGAAGCGCAAGAGCGCGCTGCTGGAAGCCGCATAACCCTCCTCCTGCCCCATCTCAACCGCCAGCGCTGAACCCGCTGATGCGGATCCGCTGGCGGGATTCCCATTGACCGAACATAGCCTGGAGGCTATATGATTTGGGACGTCAGATTGCATGGTGCCTTCGAGGCGGAGTTTCTAACATTTGTTCGCGAAGTCCAGATGGAGTTGCTAGCCGTCGCCAAACTGCTCGCCGAATACGGCCCGCAGCTCGGTCGACCCTACGTCGATACGCTCAAGGGCTCGAAACACGCCAACATGAAGGAGATGCGCTTCTCAGCTGCCGAAGGCGAATGGCGTGCTGCCTTCGCTTTCGACCCGGAACGGAAGGCCATCGTTCTGGTCGCAGGCGATAAATCCGGCGGTAGCCAGAAGCGCTTCTATAAGCAGCTTATCGCAAAGGCGGATAATCGGTTTTCCGAACATCTGGAAAGCCTGAAATCCGGAAAGGAGGGATAATCCTATGGGTCGGAAACTGGATGATATCATCGCTGCGCTGCCCCGCGACCAGCAGGAGCAGATCGAGGCGCGTTTTCAGAACCTCCGGGAAGAGGTCGAGGGGCTGCGCGAGCTGCGCCAGATCGCCGGCAAGGCGCAAGAGGACATCGCAACCGCGCTCAACATCAAGCAGCCCTCCGTGTCGAAGATCGAGAAACAGACCGATATGTATCTGTCGACGCTACGAAGCTATGTCGAGGCTATTGGTGGAAAGCTTGAACTGACGGTGAAGCTTCCTGCGCGGCCTGCGTTTCGCCTCCAGAAACTCGGCGACATCGGCGTTAAGACGGGGACGACAGTTCACACAGCCGCTCGACGTCGCAAACAGGCCGGCGCGTGATGATAGGAACCGTCTGATGCGCCGGCCGACACAAAGTCTGAATGGAGGAAAAGATGGCTGAAACTCAGATCGAGTGGACGGATGCCACTTGGAATCCAGTCGCCGGCTGCTCGATCGTCACCGCCGGTTGCACTCATTGCTATGCCATGGAAATGGCGCGGCGCCTCGAGGCTATGGGTGTGGAGAAATATGCCAAGCTCACTCGCAAAACCGGGAAGCGCACGGTCTGGAACGGTGTCGTGCGGGAGGACCGCGAAGCGCTTTCGATTCCGCTCCGTTGGCGCAAGTCCCGCAAGATATTCGTAAACTCGATGAGCGACCTCTTCCATGAACGGGTGAGCGACGCCTTCATCAGCGACGTCTGGCAGGTCATGCGTGAGACGCCCCATCATCACTACCAGATTCTCACGAAACGTCCCGAGCGCATGGCTAAGCTGGTGGCCAATCGCATTGGCGAGATCTTGCCGAGTGTCTGGCTCGGCACCAGTATTGAGAACGCGGATGTGGTCGAACGCATAGGACACCTGCGCCAGGCACCGGCGGCCATACGGTTCATCTCCTTCGAGCCTCTTATTGGCGCCGTCGGTCCTGTCGACCTTCGCGATATCGATTGGGCGATCGTCGGCGGCGAGAGCGGGAAATCAGCTCGGCCTATCCGTGAGGAATGGATCGACGAAATACATCTGCAATGCTTGTCAGCAGGAACAGCCTTCTTTTTTAAGCAGTGGGGCACCTGGGGCAAAGACAATAAAAAGCGCTCAAAAAAAGCAAACGGACGCGAGTATCGGGGACGTACGTGGGATGAGATGCCCACCGTTCCCAGCGCTATTCCTTAAAGGCGTGAGCATCGAGGGATGGGGGCGACGTGGTAGAAACACCATGCGAATGGGCTGATGGTGCAAAGCTCGAAGAGCATTCCAAGCGCAAACACAAAATCCTGCGCGAATACGTCTTCGATTATCTTAGCGTCCGCTGCCGGCTGCCGCAGCAAGAACGATTTCGGCTTGCAATTGTGGACGGCTTTGCGGGCGGCGGACGATACCAGTGCGGCACACCTGGATCACCGCTGATATTCATTGAAGAATTGCAACGCGCTGTCGAGGCGGTAAACACACATCGGTCAGTACAAGGCCTTGGCGCGATCGAGGTCGAATGCCTTCTCATCTTCAACGATGTCGCGCCGATGCAAGCTGCCATCTCCCAGATGCCCGAAGCTGCACTTGCGCGTCGAGTATTTGAACGAGTTTTTCGAGGCCGCATACCCGCAGATCAAGACGCTACTTGAACAAGGGCGGTATCGGAGCGTCATCTTCAACCTGGATCAAGGCGGCGACAGTCATGTCGAGAGGGATACGCTCCTCGACATCATGCACTCCTATCCCGCTGCAGAAATCTTCTACACTTTTATGATCAGTTCGCTGCTCGCTTTCCTGCAGAAAAACCAGCCGGAACAGCTGAGAACACGACTTGCTCATCTTGGGCTGACGAGCGCGAGCATCGATGCGCTCAATAGCTTGATGAGCAAGAACGATTGGCTGGGAACTGCAGAGAAGATTGTCTTCGACGCCTTTCGCCTATGCGCGCCCTACGTCAGTCCCTTCTCGATCAACAATCCAGGCGGATGGAGGTATTGGTTGATCCACTTCGCCAACGCCTATCGGGCACGGCAGGTCTACAACAACATCCTTCATGACAATGCGAGCCTCCAGGCGCATTTCGGTCGCTCGGGCCTCAATATGCTGTCCTATGACCCCAGGCACGATGAGGGAATGCTCTACTTGTTCGACGCTAAAGGTCGAGCGTCCGCAAAGGACCAACTCTTGGGAGACATTCCACGCCTCGTGACGGAATCCGGCGATGCCATGTCCGTAATCGACTTCTACGAGAGCATCTACAACGTCACCCCTGCGCATGCAGAGGATGTTCATGCGGCGATCATCGAGAATCCGGATTTGGAGGTAATCACTCCAGCCGGCGGCGAGAGGAGGAAGGCAAATACGATCGGCGTCAACGATGTCATCAAGGTGAAAACGCAGCGAAGCTTCTTTCCGATGTTTCTGAACGCGGCGGCGAAAAAGAAAGGCAGCGAGGAGTGACTGCGCGACCCCGCCAAGATCCCGAATGGCGCGAGTTCGAGCGTTTGGTTGCGCGGATCGAGGCCGACGCCGGCCCGACCGGCATGGTCGTAAAGTCCCCCGACCGGATCAAATGCAGGGTCACGGGCCGGCTTCGCGAGGTCGACGCGAGCATCCGCACCAGAGCCGGGACTTCGGAGCTCCTCATCACGGTAGAGTGTCGGCGGAGAAGCAAGAAACAGGATGTCACCTGGATCGAACAGCTGGCGGCCAAACGCCAAGCAATCGGCGCAGACCGCACCATAGCAGTCAGTGCATCAGGTTTTTCGCCCGAGGCCGAAGCCGTAGCACTGCAGCATGGCATTTCGCTTCGGCGGGCGTCGGAATTCTCAGTCGCAGATATCAATCAGCTCTTGAAGCTGGATTTCGTGATCTTCTGGCAGATTTTGTTGCAAAAGTCGGCTGCAACGGATTTGGCCGTTGGGCCTTTCGTTGATAGCCGCGCTCTGAAGCGCTGGCCCTGACGCATTTTACGCAACTTCGACGCTACGCGATGCGCAGCGCCTGAGCCGGTGGCGGTCGCGCGACCAGCGATGCAAACCGCCTCAGGTTCTGGGCGATGGCCGCTAGAACAAACTCATCCTGGGCACCTCGCGGACCACGCAGTCGGAGCCGACCAAGCTTCAGGATGCGCTTCAAGTGTGCGAACCGCATCTCGATCTTCTTGCGCTGACGCCGAGACAGCTCGAAGCCCTCGGTGCCTGCGAGCGCCCGGGCAACGTCTCGGGCATGCTCATGGATATCGCGCGGGATCTTGCGTGATGGTTCTTTTGGGCAGCACTGCGGTTTGAGCGGGCATCCATCGCAGTCGAGCTTGTTTGCACGATACAGAAGGGTCTTGCCCTCGTGCACGGTACCGCTCGTCGCAAGCCGCTTGCCACCCGGGCAGTGGTAGACGTCGCCGGTCGGCTCGTATCGATAGGCGAGATTCACCTTCACTTCACGGCAGATCAGCCGTTCCGAGCGGATCGCAAAGACATACCCCGCGATCAGCATCCGGATCATCAGCTCCGGATCGATCGACGGGCGCCCCATCGATGTATAGTGAGATGCTAGTTCACCGCGAAGCCAGGACAGATCGAGAGCAGCATCGATCTTCCGCACCAGATGATCTTCAGGAACCGCGTCGCCAAGGCGAAACTCGTAGAACAGTTGACCTTGGTCACTCTTCAGACGGCCCATCATGGATCGACCTCGCCGAGATTCGCCTCAACACAACGGAATCACGCTTCGCGGCCCGTCTCAACCGACTTTTGCAACAAAATCGGCACAAAGCGTGCGCCTTTGCAGGGGGCGGTATTCAAACCTTTCGCCCGGACGAGCCTGGCACAACACCGCCGGATGAATTCGACTTCACTTTGCCGGAAGATACTGACTTATTCGCACCTATCTTTCGAAACGCAGACGACGGGTCCACTTGGTCACTCAATGATGTTTGGCAGGAAGTCCAAGCGGCACTGAATCCCTTCGGCGACATTTCGAAGGGTGCTCCGCCGATCATTCGAACCGCGCGTGTTCCATATTCCGGCAACGTGGTGATCGACCATGGCGGCAGCACTCATTTGCTGGGTCACGTTTTCCTCGGGGTGGCTCTTTGGGTCGAGCCAGAAATGATCCCTCTCGAAGATGCACAAAGAGTCGAGTACGGGTCGTCCGAAGCACCTGCAATTCAGCGCGTCGAGTTCGTTTCGAAGCGAACCCTGCCTCGAGATTGGCACATGTCGTTACAAATGCCCAAGGACTCAACCGATATCGCCGATCTCCGAACTGGCGGCAATTGGCCGGACAGCGAGGGATAAATCGTGAGCGTTCAAGACACACACCGGTCAGGCGAGCGCCGATCGGTCCCCAATTCAGACCGCTATCGCAATCCCGACAATGATTCTCGCGGACCATATTTGCTTGCCGATCGCACGGTTCATGGGGTGCGGCCACGCCTTCAATACGACTGGAGGGGACATCTTCCTCCGAACGGCCGGCACTGGCGATTCACTTTTGAACGGGCGCAAGCCGAAGACGCTAACGGCCGAATCGTGTGGCCGACCAACGGCGGCCGCCCCCGTTTGAAGCGCTATATTTCGGAACAACAGGAAGCGCTGCGCGACCAAGATGAAGCTCCGGGGGCAATCGTCGAACGTGCCTTGCGTTCCATGTTGCAAGCCTTAGCTCAGGAAATCGTTTGTAGCCCCGATTACCTGGTGCATGTCGAGTGGCGTGACCTCGAACGATTGCTGGGCGAGGTTCTTTCGGGATTGGGGTTCAACGTTCTGGTCACACGCCCGGGACGCGACGGCGGCTTCGATTTGGAACTGCGCTGCGTCGAGGCCGGCCAGCCTGTGATCTATCTCGTTGAGATCAAGCACTGGAAGGCGCCATCGAGACCGGGCTCCGACATTCTGGAGCCCTTCGTTGAGGTGGTCATGCCGTACGGCGCAAAGCCCTGGTCTTCTCTTATCCAGCTCCGGATACACCGTACCAGCCCTTTCCGGACGTACAGAAATCGCGGCAACTTGTTCGTCGCCAACAAAATTATCGCCCTCTGCCAGTCCTATGTCAGGCGTACGCTTGGAGCTTGGACGCCTACCGACACCCTCCCCCGTATTCTATTTGCGGATACCTTATAGCCGCCCGCGGCAAGGCGACGAAAAGCCAATAGTTAAAACCCTCGCGCCGCTCAAAACGAAGCGCAGTAACAAGAAGCAGCATGATGTTCGGACCGCAGCACCTCAAGCACGTCATCCAATACCTCGACGGCATCGACTACGCTTTATCTCAGCGGATGCTCCGCAAACACCCACCGGATGAACCGGCTCTTACCAACGAGCTTTGCGCCCTGCTCGATATAGAAACTCAGCGGAGCGAGGAAAATCTCCCCTATAGCCTAGACCAGCTCAACGCCGACCTTGGTTCCCTTGGCGACGGCCTCGGTTTCGAAGTCGTGCTCGATACGTATCCTCATAACACGGCGATGGAGCGCCACGTTTCCCAGTCCGATTTCGGTCTCGTGCTCTCTTATGAAAACAACATCCTTCCCGAAGAAAGCTGGTCCACGGCCTATCTCGTTCAGGCAAAGCGGCTTTTTCGTAACCCGAATTCTGGCGAGTACGACCAGCGGGCAAACTTCAAAGCCGTCGATGCGGAGCAACAAACCCGGCTCGACCGGCTCTCTTCGATTCTTGGCAAGGGCGCGCTCCTGTGCGGCCTCTATTGTCCTCAAACTCCGAAGATTCCGGACACGACCCGTACCCAAGTGCGCGCCCTTCACACGCGAAACTTAAGTGGCCAGATCTTCGATTTCGGAACCGGGCTGGCGCTAAGAGACACCTTGGTCAACAACGGCGGAATCGACGCCGGTATCTGGCTTCGATCGATGGAAGGTAAGCCCACGGGCTTTGTTAGTCTGCACGACGAGGCATTTCGTTCCGCTCTACCGTTTACCTGGTTCATCATCGAGCACTTTACTCCACGCTCCCATCATGGATCTTTCTCCGGCCTGATGCGAAGCGGTCCAATTCTGGCCGAGCCCCGGGACAATGACCGCGTCAGGCGCATCGTCACCGGAGACCAGCAGGCAATCCGCGACCTGATTGATGATGTACACGAGGAGGCCATAGCGCCCACCACAATCACCGTGCTTCCGCGCCACACGATCACCGTCAAGGTGAGTGTAGGAAAATTACTACCGCCCGATAGCGCGCGCGTTCAGATCGACTGAGCCGGACACCCAAGGGGCTACAAACTCGCGACATCGACACTCCGGACTTGTACAACGACACGATCAAGGTCAAAGCGCGCAGCTTTCACTGATCGTTCCAGCGCGTCCGCGCGTCAGTGTCCCCGCAGACCAAACTCCGCAATGATGGCGGGCCGAGCGGCGAGGAGGCGTTCAAGATGGCTCTCGGGGCACATCTCGATGCGCGGCGATGCGCCATTCGCATTGTGCTGTTCGATCCACGTCACAGCATCGGCGGTGAACCGCCCGCTGGTTGCTATGATCAGGACGTCAACTCGAGGATTGGGCCAAAGCGCCATTTGATCCTTCGTCGACGAGACCTCCGAGAGGCTCACCCTACGGCTCGTCCAATGCTTGCATTGGATCACGACACGAAGCCGCAGCGTGCCCGACAGCTCGTCTTGGATCACGCGCACCACCGATAGATCCCGACCTTTGTCAGGCGCTCGCGTCTGCATCAGCCACTCAGGATTCTCGTATCCCGGCGTGTCGCTGATGAGCGTGAAAATCAGGCATTCGAAAGCCTGGTCTTCGATTTTTGACCACGCCAATGCCGTCGTGATCGGCCCAGTTGGCCGCGCCGCGACCAAGGCCGACAAGTCCTCGACCTCAACGGGAACCGCCTCGTTGACGCCGTAAAGTCCCTTCCGCAAGGTGTTCTTTACGTCCGGCCAATCCATCGCTTCTATATCATGAAGGTCGCCGACATATCCAAAATGCATATGCCGCATCATGTCGGACCACCACCGCGCCGGCTTCTGCACGCTCGACCCGAGCAGCACTTCAATCTGCTTCGTGTGCTCACGGATGGCGCTCCATACGTCGCGATTAATTTGTTCCCGCGGATCTGCATCCGCGCCGACGCCCGCGCGAACGGCTCGGATGTCCGCATCGATCTGGTCGATCAAGCCGACGAGCGCATCACGGATAAGCGCCTTACGCGTGTTATTGAACCCGCAGCTCCATTCCCTGCCAGTCAAATCTTGCCGTCAGATTAAGTCGAAACTTCTACATCTTGCGGCTTCGGCTCGCGGATCACGAGGCGGCCATTCAAGGGCATCGCGGTCAGCAGGACGTTGAAGCCCTTGCTGTCCTCATGCTCCCAGGCGGCGCCGATCGTGGTCCAGAAGGCGTTCTCGCCTTCGCCGTCAACCGCTCCGCCCCTCGCGATAAGGTATTGCCCTCAATCCGCACAATCTCTCAGGCCCCCGAAATACCCGCCCGAAGAAAGCTTTTCGTTGGGACAAACGCTTTGCAGCGCCAAAGGCGCTTTGGGAGGTGCCCAACTTGGGCGCTGCTCGAGCAGGATGGCGCCGATGAGAGGCAAACCGTCGCTCGCAGCATCGAGTGCAGGCTGCTTAAACTCTAACCCCAGAGGAGCCAGCCCCTCCCTTCGCGAGCCGCCTAATCAGCCTCAAATCATTTGATGACGGACAACGGTTACGCCGCTTGTGCGGCGCCCGCAACCGGTCGGCTCTCTGCTGAGATGTTTCGTTGTCGTGCAACACTTCGAGGCTACAGACGCGAGCGATCGCCACGGCGCGGCGCGAGTTTCGCTGATGGTTCATGGATTTTGCTTTTAGCTCTGATGCCGGTAGCGGACTGGCTGCCGGGGTTCAGAAACCGTATTCGTGAACGGCCAATGTGCTTTTGGGGTGCGGACATGGACGCACCGTCCCCGCCGAACGGGGCTGTTAGAACGCAGGCCCATTGATGGCCACTGATGCTATCTTGGGTTTCTGAGACCCAAGCCTACAGTGGCATACAACCTAAACGTTTTCAATAGCCATTTTCTACTCGAGGCGCGACGAAACCACGCCCTCTCGTACAACGGTTGCAAGGCTCGACGCTGAAAGACACGTTGGTCGATAAGGAATGGCCTCGTGATCGCCTGGGTCTTCGTGCCCTCGGCTGCGCTCGGCCTTATCAAACTCGAATTGCTCAAGCTCCTCCCGCAACCGCAGACAACGAATCTACAAACCGTACTGCCGTGGCTCTACTGCACTTACGATCGAAAGCCCGACGCGGATATAGCCGTAAAAGACGGCGAACATGGTCAGTCCAAAGAGGTTCCGAACTCCTAATTCGCTGCGTCATCTCTGAAAAGAAACGCAGCCTGCTCGTCTTAGCAATTTTTGCCGGAGACCTATCACCCGGGGGACGTGATCAGACCCGCAGGTTTTCAGCGCTGCTCTTGCCACGCTTGGGGGCGACTTTGACTTCGTAAGCAATCTTTTGGCCTTCTGCCAAACCAGAGAGTCCAGCGCGTTCTACGGCGCTAATGTGGACAAAGATGTCGTTTCCGCCGTCATCTGGAGCGATAAATCCGTACCCCTTTTGGACATTGAACCACTTACCGTACGCTGGTGGGTAAGGGTGCCAGAAACAGAGCAACCGGCGTGCCGGACCGAAAATGCTGATCCTACAGGGATGGCGAGCATCGCGTCGACGACAATGGACGCAAAGCTGACAACCGCGTGCGACTGCCAACATTCTCAGGCTAGCTCAATCAGTTGGGATTACTCGAAGGCAGCACATGGCGGGTCGGTAGGTTCTGGAACGGCATGATGCGAGCGCCGTGCGCTGCAGTTGAAAGCGCTCGACCCGATTAGCTCGCATATAACCGGTTGTCTTAGACTGGTCGCGCAGCAAGTTGATGCCGGTGTCGTCGTATTCATCTGTGCCAGTGCCAGGTCGATCACACAATGTCCGCAACTCCACGCCGAGCCTCTGGACCCGCACCGGCGAGGCACACCTTTCTATCTCTATTGAAGCATTCACTGCGCAAATTCTCTGGTGGCACACTCATTGCTAGTTAGGTCCCAGATCCCTGCCGGGGAGAACGCGTTTGCGGCCGCCGGCGGACACCAGCCCGGCGCCGCACTGGTCATCAGGCGTGCCTGGATGCTGCGTCGCCAAGCGTCAGCTCACCAGGAGGACAAGCATGGGTTTCTATCAGACGGAGCCGTTTAACACGGCAAAAGCCAGCTTCATCCACGGACCTGACGGATTCGGGCTATTTCTGATCGAGGTTGAGGGTGATGCGCCGAACTTCACGACAGGAATTACCCTCGTGCGGATCCGCATTGGGTCGGCGGCCTGAGGATCGACGTAATGGGATGGACGGGACCGCTCGGTGATGGGTCCACGCCCTACGCGGTCAAGGGCAGCTTCCCCGGCCATTACGTGCCGCAAATCGTCGTCTCCGGCAGCAATGGCACGCGCCTGGTTGCGGTGAAGCTGATCCCGGCGGAAGAATCTGACGACTACGTGCGGCAGTTGGCCGGATGACCACGGTCGATCACCCGATCAACCTTCCTAAATGGGAAAGGACGCTCTATGCCCGATACGACAACCAAAGGCCGCGTCGGATTGTTTCACGCCTGCTATCAGATTGGCGAAAGCCGCCCCGGAGGCATAATCTTCAAGCTGGATCTGGTCGTCGACAAGCCGAACAGCCGGATCCAAGGTTTCGGCAGCATCACCCAAGCTGTTAATCCGCCGCTCGATGTCGCCACCGCCCTGCAAGGCAATTACAGCCAACTGCCGACGCTCCCGCCGGCGCCGACACTGCTTCTTGTGCTCCTTACCGGTTACCCGCCGATCCACTGGCCGAACCATGGCGGGCTTGGACCGGTGATTCTGCCCAACGTCGATCTGCGCATGACCCTGGTCCCGAACTGGCGATCGGGAACCGCCTCCTTACCGCTATCGCAGCGGCCACGGCGATTGGCAGGAGGTCGAGGCCGCGCCGGTCAAGCTGGTGTCTCCAGCCATCGCATGAACACATCTAAGCCGGGCCGGCAAGGCCCCTGCCCCGCATCGATGGCGCTTTTGGACGCAGCCAAGGGATTTCAATGATCCTTCGGGGGCTATGAATCCGCGGAACGAGAAGTCCCTCTGGTCCCCTGTCGCATTCGAGCGGGTTCGGGTCGCGGAGCCCTCCACATCATAGCCGCTGAAAACAGCCGCCCACCATCAAAGGCGGCTGTGATCGTCTTGCGCCTGACCGCTGGAAACAGGAAGGGCAGAATCGTATCGTCGACCATGGCCGGTGTGGTTGCCTCGATGATGTCAGCGCAGAATTGGTCTCAGCAACCGAATCCCACGTCCCATCAGCGGCTTACACCACACTCGCTAGCCACCCACAGGCCCTTCATGAATAAAGACGGGCTAGATACGGCCGAAAGCCGCCCACACCCCGTTTTCGCCGTCCCAGCTGCCGCGGCTCGCCGCCTTGGAGTACTCCGTGGCGCGCTGCTCGAAGAAATTGGCGTGCTCGACGCCATTGAGAATCTCGACGAGCCACGGCAGCGGATGCGCCTTGAGCTGTGTGAACCCGCCCTCCTTCGCCTCGAAGAAGCCGAAGACCGGGGCAATCCGGAGCTGGGTCAGTCGCCAGTCGGCGACGTAGCGGACGTAGGCGTGGATGTGCTCAGGCAGCATGCCCTCGATCTTGCCAAGGCCGAAGGCGAGCTCGACGAAGTTCTCCTCCAGGTTCACCATGGTCTTGGCGACGTCGACAATGTCGTCGCGGACGGAGCGCGTCACCGCGCCGGTTTCGCGGTGCCATTCGTGAAATAGCTTGATGATGCCCTCGCAGTGGAGACTCTCGTCGCGCACTGACCAGCTTACGATCTGTCCCATGCCGTTCATCTTGTTGTGGCGCGGGAAGTTGAGCAGCATGGCGAAGCTCGCGAACAAGGCCATGCCTTCGGTGAAGGCTCCGAACATCGCCAGGGTGCGGGCGACATCGGCCACGGTGTCGACGCCGAATTCGTGCATGTAGTCCGCCTTGGCGCGCATCTGCGCATAGCCGCGGAATGCCTCAAACTCGGTCTTGGGCATACCAAGCGTCTTGAGCAGCAGCGCATAGGCGTCGATATGAACCGTCTCCATATTGGTGAAAGCGGCCATCATCATCTGGACGGTGAGCGGCTGGAAGATCGGGATGTAGCGCTTGAGATAGTTGTCGCCGACCTCGATGTCCGACTGAGTGAAAAAACGGAAGATCTGGGTAAGCAGCGCACGCTCGTTGGCGGTGACGCGGTCCGACGCCCAGTCCTTGAGGTCGGTGCCGAGCGGCACCTCTTCGCCCATCCAGTGGGTCTGCTGCTGGCGCTTCCAGAACTCGTAAGCCCAGGCGTAGCGATCGACGTCATAGCTGCCGGTCGAATCAAGGAGGCCGACGCGCCCCTTGCCGATCAGCGTGCGCGGATCGACGGACGACAGATCGATCATTGACATGCGAGGCACTCCTCATAGTCGGTGCGCTGCGGCGCCGGCGTTGCCGTGTCATCCTCGGCAATCTTGCCGGCGAACGCCGCGCGCGAGATCGATTTTGAACGGCAGTAGTAGAGGCTCTTCACCCCACGCTTCCATGCCGTCCAGTGCAGCATGTGGAGGTCCCACTTATCGACGTCGGCCGGCAGATAGAGGTTGATCGACTGGCTCTGGCAAATGAATGGGGCGCGATCGGCGGCAAGCTCGACGATCCAGCGCTGGTCGACCTCAAAGGCGGTGCGAAGGATCGCTTTCTCGTGCTCCGACAGGATGTCGAGATGGGCGACCGACCCCTCGTGCGCGATGATCGACTGCCAGGTCGCCGAGGTGTCGGCGCCCTTGGCGGCCAGCACCTTGGCGAGATGCGGATTACGCACCGAGATGGCGCCGGATAGCGTCTTGTGGGTGTAGATGTTGGCCGGGATTGGCTCGGTGCAGGCGCTGGTGCCGCCGCAGATGATGCTTATCGAGGCGGTCGGCGCGATCGCTATCTTGTGGCTGAAGCGCGCCATCACGCCGCGTTCCAGGGCATCCGGGCACGGGCCACGCTCGCGAGCGAGCGCCACGGATGCCGCGTCGGCATCGCGACGGATTTTTCGGAACATGTTCAGATTGAACGACTTGGCCAGGACACTCTCCATCGGAATGCCCTTGGCCTGGAGAAACGAGTGGAAGCCCATGACGCCGAGGCCAACGGAGCGTTCGCGCAGGGCGGCGTAGCGGGCACGCTTCATGCCGTCCGGCGCCACTGTGATGAAGTGGGTGAGCACGTTGTCGAGGAGGCGCATGACGTCCTCGATGAAGCCGGGCTCCTTATTCCACTGGTCCCAGGTCTCGAGGTTGAGCGACGACAGGCAGCACACCGCGGTGCGCTCCTCGTCGCGATGATCGATGCCGGTCGGCAGCGTAATCTCGCTGCACAGGTTGGAGGTCGAGACCTTGAGGCCGAGCTCGCGCTGGTGCTTGGGGAGCGCGCGGTTCACGGTGTCGATGAACAAGAGATAAGGCTCGCCCGTCTGCAGCCGGTTCTCAAGGATACGTTGCCACAGCTGGCGGGCATCGATCTCGCGGACGACCTCGTTAGTCTTCGGGCTGCGCAGAGCGAACGTGGTGCCGGCACCCACGGCACGCATGAACTCGTCGGTGACGTTGATGCCGTGATGTAGGTTGAGGCTCTTGCGGTTGAAGTCGCCGGACGCCTTGCGGATCTCGAGGAACTCCTCGATCTCGGGATGGTGGATATCGAGATAGACCGCCGCCGAGCCGCGCCGCAACGAGCCCTGGCTGATCGCCAGCGTCAGGCCGTCCATGACGTGGATGAACGGGATGATGCCCGAGGTGACGCCGCCCCTCACTTTCTCGCCGATCGAGCGAACATTCCCCCAGTAGGTGCCGATGCCGCCGCCGTTGGAGGCAAGCCAGACGTTCTCGTTCCAGATGCCGACGATGCCTTCGAGCGAGTCCGACACCGAGTTAAGGAAGCACGAGATCGGCAGGCCGCGCGGGGTGCCGCCGTTGGAGAGCACCGGTGTGGCCGGCATGAACCACAGTCGAGACATCCCATCATACAGACGTTGGGCATGCGCAACATCGTCCGCGAAGGCGCAAGACACCCGGGCGAACATGTCCTGGAGGCTTTCGCCGGCGAGCAGATAACGGTCGGTCAGCGTCAGCTTGCCGAACGACGTCAGCAGGTTGTCGCGCGACCGATCGAGCGTGAGGTCAGACGGCCTTGGCGATGGCGCGAGGGGCCTTGGCAGCGGAGCCGGCGATGGCGGCGGCTGCACAAGACACAGCTCAGGCGTGGTAGGCTTGGCCTGCGCTGGGAGCGGCCGCACACTCGGCATCTCGATGAGATGACCATGCTGATCGAAATCGTAAGACGGCGACATCGGCAACCCCGCGATGTTTGAGGCTGGGGGCCGTGCGGACGACTTGCGAGGAGACCGGGCAAATATCACCAGTTGCAAGCAACCCACCGGGGCACCCCGCCCGAGGACGTTCGTTCTGTCGCGGCAGGTCTCCTGGCTCGCGGGTCGCTGCGGCTGTCGGCCTTCCCAGCGCTGTCGCGCCAGTGACCATGATGACAACCGCTCGCCGCTTACAGTTGCGGGGGCAGCCTCGGAATAGCCGTTGCCGGCGCACCGGGTTCCCTCTTAGCTTCCATCCTACGAGATGCGGGAATGGAAGACCGTGACGGGCTACATATAGGCGCCGCTCGCGGAGATTCGTCAAGGCGGCACCGTCAAGTTAACGAATTGGAGCAGCCCCAAGGTCGAGGTTCGGCGAGCGCTTGTCGTGGAGATCGCGCCAAGTCGCAAAGGCTCGCTCGCGCGAAGCACGACGGAAGTCGGCAGTGACGGCTCCGAGAGAGAGGATGTGGAAAAGGTTCGCGACCTGATCATGAACTGACAGAAAAGTTGAGCCTGACGGGACGATTTGAAACGCTTCATGATCCGATCGCGTCGCCTGTCACCCTTCCGGCGTTCGTGGTCTGGACTATCCCTTCACCCGGCGATGTCCGCTGTAGGTGCTTCCCGTCGAGTCTCTACTCCTCCCCCCTGGCAGGGGCTTGGCTCGGGATTGGCAATGAAGGTTTCCGCGACTTTGAGCAGTTCTGCTCCTCTTTCCCCAAGGGCCCCGCATCGGCCCATCTATACGGCGCATACGACCTCGGGGCAAAAGGACTAGAGTCTGTTCCGCTCACGGATTGAGCAGCCGAGCGTCAGGGCGTGTACTGTTGCCCGCCAGCATTTGATGCTAGTGAACAGCGGTTAATAAATCACTGAAAGTGCATTGCATGCCTTGGCGAGCAATGGAGTGCGAAGATCTTCCATCTGTGAACGCGATCGTAGATCGCGTTCACCTCAATTACCCTGAGGATGAGGCCGTATTCTCGGAGCGGCTTCGGCTTTACCCCGCCGGATGCTTCGTGCTTGAGCGCGAGGCGATTGGTGCTGCTGGCTATATTTCATCCATCCTTGGCACTTCAAAAGCCACCCGCTCTCAATGTCCTTCTAAAATCCGTACCCGACGCCGCATCCACATATTATATCCACGATATCGCGCTATTGCCCGAGGCGCGGTCTGGCGGCGCAGCGTCCGAGGTTGTGCGCAAGCTGATTAGCCACGCTAGGCGCGCGCACCTTCCAAACGTTTCCCTGGTTGCTGTGAACGGCTCAACGAGGTTCTGGGAGAGGAATAGCTTCCAGACGCTGGAAGACCCGCAAGTGAACGAGAAGCTTGCTAGCTACGACGAGCAGGCCAAGTATATGGTTTATCGCTTCTCATGATATTTCTGTAGCGGCTGTTAGAACACTACCAACAAGTCGCATTGGGTTTGGGCATAGCCGCCCCAGAGACCGCGCTGCGCACTACGATGACCGAGCCCCGGGATGAGGAGACCGAGCAAGGCCGGCAGGCTGACCAGGGAAGGCGAAAGCTTCCAGAATACGTTGAACCGCACGATCTTGAAGAGGAATAGCAAGAGCAGCCGCACAACGAAAGTGTTGATGATCGGGACGCCCATCACGAGGCTCCCGTATTTCGAGGAGCCGGCACCTCGACATAGGCCCAGATGAAGGCGAGTGGGCAGAGGGCAAAGCCGAAGAACAAGGTAATCCAGCCCGCGGCGATCACCGCCTGAGCATAGGGATGGTTGCGCGTCTTTGCGATGTGCCCTCGTGCTTCACCTGAAGGAGGAAGAAAAACCAAGACTGCGAGACCAGCGCATCGTCTCCGCCTATTCCGATCCTTACGTAGTTTCTGGAAATGATCTAAATCAATGATTGCTAGCTTGAGATACGAGCAGCGCGCCAAGATTATCCGGCTGCCCGTCCCCCGTGTGAAGGAGCGCTTCCGTTCTGGCGAAGATCAATATGTCGTGGCGACCGGGCCACCCCAGCGGTAGTTCACGCGGACCAAACCGATATCGACGTCCTGACCGATACGGGCAGTCCCTGCAAAAGCGCCCACCGGAGCACCTACGATTCCTGTTGAAAAGAAGAAGTCTACGTCCCGATGCCCCATGAACAGGTGGTCGTACTCAACGCCGATGGACCAGTTCGGAGCGAAGCCAAATTCAAGGCCCGCTCCTACTGTGCCGCCCCAACGGGTTTCGCTGCCGTTGTCGATGGTCAGCCCAGTCGCAAAATCGGAGACCCGGTATTTGTCGCGGACAACCGCCGCGCCACCTTTCACATAAAGCAGCACGTTATTCCAGGCATAGCCGACTTGTCCCGTGAACAGGCCGAATGCATCAAGCTTGGAGTTGTCCTGGACGCCTGCAAGAGCGAGGTTCGCGTTGGAGCCCTTGAAATCGGCCCAGTTGCCCTGCGCCTCCAGGCCGAACATCGAGTTCGCTATTTGCCAGCGATAGCCGATTTGACCGCCGACCGTGCCTCCCGTCGCATTATGGCACCCCATGGTGACGGGCGGAGCGACGATCACGCCGCCGGCATTAAGCAGGTCCCAGCACTGATGCGCGGAGCCGCCGCCGCCGTTAATGCCGATGTAGAAGCCGCTCCAATCATAGATTGGAATGACCGCCGGGGGCGCTTTGACGTAGGGTCGCGCGGCCAGATCAGCGGCAGAGGCAGGAGCGGCTAGTGCGATGAAGGCTACCGTGCCCAGCAGAACTTTTTTCATTCTCTAAACCCAGCTTCGTATCGACTTCCTTGACGGTGTATTAACGAGAATTGCCATGTGACCATCTTCTCCATCAATTCCCAAGGTTGGTAGTTGACTGGGGCGCAAGCGTTGCCCGAGCATCCGGAGAATGGCCAAAAGTGCGTGTCTGGCCGGTAGCGGATGCTGTGGCCCGCAAAGCGGCGGCTTCATCGCCCAACAACGCAACGTCGTACTGGTTGGCGGCACCGGCACAGGCAAAACCCACCTGGCCCTTGCCATCGCCAGAAGCTGCATCCGATCCGGTGCCCGCGGCGCTTCTTCAACGTAGTCGACCTCGTCATTCGGCTACGTTTGGACTAGGCGGTCGCAGGGATGTTCGCCTGGTTCATCACCCGCGCGCCGCTGGGATGAACGAGGCCGGGCCATCCCAGCCGAAACCCATCGCGCCGTCTTTAGGCGTGTCCCTCATGGCGATCTGTCCAAGCTACGTGAGTATGGCGGCGCCCGCATCGACCCACCTAGCTCATCCCGCCGGATTGCATAGCAAGCCATTAGCGCTGGTTGGCGGCGAGGTCGCAGCATGAGCAGCGTCGGATCATTAGTCGACCGTGAAGAACGTTGATCATGAGGTCTGTTGACGGGATGACCAGGCGCCGGCGAACAGGAAGGCGCAGCAGATCCGGACAAACAAAGTCGTGAGCCAGAGGATCAGAAGCCGGAAGTTGTAGCCCGCGGCGGCAAGGACCGCGTTGGGGGCGTCGCCGCGGGTGCCGGCGAGATGATTTCGGTTCATCCGGTGCTCATTCTTGAGATGGCCTATCACCGGTTCGACCGCGGATCGGCGTCGGAAGGCGCGTTTGATTGCTGCGGTCACGCCACGCTTCTGGCCGGCGACATAGACCTTGAAGATCTTGTCTTTCGGCGCGTTGTGACCGCGATAGCCAGCATCGGCAACGATCCTGGTCAGGCAAGCGCCGACGCTGGCCTCGATCTCGGGAATGACAGTCGCGAGCGTGTGTCCGTCATACGGATTGCCCGGCAACGCTTTCACATGGGCGACAAACTGGCCGCCCTTGCAGCGATCAACGGGCGTGGCGACACTCACCTTCACGCCGAACTCGTAGGGCTTGTGAGCTTTTCCCTTACCGATGCATTCGACCTCCGGCGCGTGCAACGAATAGATTTTCTTGCCGCGCTGCCGTTGCCGCTGTTCGCGGACCTGCCGGGCCAGCGACAGCGGCAACGCAAAGACGTCCTCCAGCTGCGGCCGATCCGCGATCTTGCGACCAATATCGCGGATCACGCGGCCCAGCATGGTCCTAATCGTGCGCAAGGCGCGGTTCGCCCGATTGAAGTGCTTGGCGTGGGCGTAGCGCTGATGTCGGATCAGTGCGATCTTGCCGACGCGGACGTAGGATTGGCGCAGCTCCGCACCAACCTCTCGCGCGCCCGATGCATCAGTCGAGCATCGGTCGGGAATGCGATCGCCTTCTCCTGCACCGTGGTGTCGACGATGACCTGGGTGAAGTCGGTGGGTTTCGCCGCGCCCAGCCGCACCGCGGCAGAGAGGCTCTCCTGAACCAATACCGCAAGGCGATCCTCGCCCATCCGTTGCCGCCAGCGCGTCAGTGAGGAGCGGTCGAACACCAGCCGGTGCTGGAAGAACTCTTCGCCGCAAAGCAGCTGATAGTAGGGATTTTCGACCCAGCGCTCGCACAACCCTTCGTCCGAGAGGTCGTGCATGTGCTTGAGGATGGCGAGCCCAACCATCAAGCGGGTCGGCAATGGCGGCCTGCCGGGATCATCGTCATAGACCGCGCCGAACCGGTCTTCGAGGAACCGCCAGTCGATCGAGCCCGACAGTCTGACCAGCGCATGGTCCGGATCGACGATTTGATCGAGCCTCGCCTTGAACAGATCGTTCTGTCCGCTCTCCCGCCGCGCCTTCGGCCGCATTGCAATTGCCCGTCGTTGATTAGCCCGCCGCGACAGAATCACAGCGATCGCCCAAGAGCAATTTGCAAGAAACTGCGGGCTCACCCGCCGAAATCCTGCGAACAGAACCATGTCTGTTCGCCAAAAATCGATTCTCTCTCAACGGCTTGCGTGTTCTTCACAACCGACTCATTACTAGACGACCGATTCCATAAACCCGGCATCCGCGGAACTGGAAGCGTGTTCGTGGATTCCTCGTTTGAGTTTGTCCGAACGAGGATTGATATCATGGCAACATGGCGGCACGCAGTCGAGTTGGCGATGACCGAGGCGGAGATTGAAACCTTAACGGCTCTTTCGCGGTCGCGGACCGAGCCGGCGAGCCGGGTATCGCGGGCAGCGATGCTGCTGGCTTACCGCGAGAATCCGTCGTTCTTCGCCGTGGGACGAGGACTTGGCTTGCATCATCAGACGGTCCAGCGCTGCGTTGAGCGGGCGGTCGCCTATGGCACGCTGGCGGCCCTCGACGACCGGCCGCGACCGGGCAAGGAGCCGGTGATTACGCCGGAGGCCAAGGCCTGGCTGGTGTCTTTGGCGTGCGATAAGGCCAAGGAGCACGGCTACCCGCACGAGCTGTGGACGACGCGGCTGCTGGCCCGCCATGCGCGCGAGCACGGCCCGGAAGCCGGGCATCAATGTCTTGCCAATCTGGTCCAGGGCACGGTGTGCAAAATTCTCGGCCAAGAAGAAATCAAGCCGCACAAGGTGCGCTACTATCTGGAGCGTCGCGACGCCGAGTTCGAGCAGAAAATGGCGGAGGTTCTGTGTGTCTATCGCGAGGTCCAGGTCCTGAAGAAGGCCGCAGCCAGGTCGAAGAACGCCAGGTCGAAGAAATCGGGAAAGCCGGTGGCGATCGTCTCCTACGACGAAAAGCCGGGGATTCAGGCCATCGCGACGACGGCGCCGGATTTACCGCCCGTGCCAGGCGTCCATCCGGCCTTTGCGCGCGATTTTGAGTATCGACGCCATGGCACGCTCAGCCTGTTGGCTGGAATTGATCTGCTAACCGGAAAGGTCCACGCGCTCGTCAAGGACCGCCACCGCAGCCGCGAGTTCGTCGAATTCCTCAAGCTTCTCGACGCGACCTATCCGGCCAACACGGCGATCAAGCTGATCCTCGACAACCATTCCGCACACATCTCGAGAGAAACCAAAGCCTGGCTCGAGACACGACCCGTAGGCCGCTTCGAATTTACGTTCACGCCTAAGCACGGCTCCTGGCTCAACCTTATCGAAGGCTTCTTCTCCAAGTTCGCCCGCTCCGTCCTGCGCCACATCCGAGTGACATCGAAACACGAACTCAAGGAGCGCATCATGGAAGGCATCGATGACGTCAATCGGCACCCGGTCATCCACACATGGTCCTACAAGCTCGCCGAGGCGGCCTGATATGATTCGAACCATGAAAACGCTGACCTAGAGCGTATGAAACGCCTGGCGCGCGGCCATTCTGCTCGACGCATTAGCCGATCGCGTGGCGGCTCTCTCCGAGCGTGACCGCGCCAGATACGACCGATATCGCAAGGCGTTCGACCAACCGCTAATCGATCGCGAGAATGCGAGTGAAGAGCTAGTACCCGGAATCATAGCTGAGTGATTCGTCGGCCTTTGAATCGGCGTTGCCGGACCTTTTTCTTGGTCCAGACGAATGGCTCAGCTCTGCCGTTATATGCTTTGATATAGGCATCGATGTGCTGCTCAAGCTGTTTGAGGCTTGTGAATGAGGCGCCGCTCAACGATTGCCCCTGTAAGATCGAAAACCACACCTCGACCTGATTGAGCCAGGACGCGCTGGTGGGCGTGAAATGAAAGTTCACATTGGGATGTGCCTCAAGCCATTCCTCGTTCTTCGTATGGGTGCTGAGGTTGTCGAGAATGACGTGAAGCTGGCGGTTCGGAAATGCTGCGGTCACGCGATCCATGAAGTCGAGAAACTCGACCCGGCGACGTCGTTTCGAATGCGTCGCAAGGATCTTCCCGGTGGCGACTTCCAGCGCTGCGAACAGCGTGGTCGTGCCGTGCCGTTTGTAGTCGTGGCTTTGCCCGGTCAAGGATCTGCCGTTGGGCAGTTTCAGATAACCCTGCGCTCTCTCCAAGGCCTGGATCGAGGGCTTTTCGTCCACGCATAGCACGATGGCCTTCTTTGGCGGGGCGACATACAGGCCAACCACGTCGGCGGCTTTGGCCGTAAACTGCGGGTCGTTGCTCTCGCACCAGGACTTGCGAGCGGCGAGATCGATTTTGTTGCTGCGCAAGAACCGCCAGACATATTGCACATCGACATCGCCAAGTTCCCCAGCCAGCAGAGGCCCAGTCCAGCGCGCGTACCCGGCGGGAGGCGACTTATCGAGCAACTTTAAAATCCGTTTGTCAGTGGCCTTCGTATAGATCGGCTGCTTGCCCGGCAGAGGTTTGCTTTGCAGACCTTCAAGGCCTTGATCCGCATAGCGATGCCGCCAAAGGCTGACAATCCGCGGCTGGACCCCAACCTCCTTGGCGATCGATCGGGTGCTGCGACCGGCAGCAGCTAAAAGAACGATCCGCGCCCGCTTCAAATCGCGCTGCAACGTCACCGGTGAGCGGCAACGTTCCTCAAGCACCTTGCGATCTTTCCTCGAAAGGTGGACTTCTCTTGCTTCGGGTATCATCCCGACGTTGAATCATGACTCACTTCCAAAGGAAAGTGGGTACTAGGCGGACCATTCGCGGCATTGCTCGCCGATCCGGACGGCGCACCACAACTCCCAAGTGATCTGGTGACGCGGCAGTTTCCAGACATGATCCTGAGCGCCGATACGACATACGACCACCGGTCGTGCCGCATAGCGTTGAGCGGGTATCGCCAACAATCATTGATCCGAAGGACCAACCACGGATGTATCGTTATCCGCAGCGGCAAGAAGTGCAGTACTACTGTACGTAGCAGGGTGGACCACCGCATCAAGACCGCCTACGGTACCGAGGAGAAACGGCTGTAGCCGTCGGGAGGCCATTTAATCCCATAATTCCCGATTGACTGAAAGAAAATGAACATCAGCATCATTCCCGACAATGGGATCCAGTTCACTTTTCCGTTGCACTATGCGGACAGCCTGCCTGCCAAGCGAATCGACTCCCTCCGCGGTCCGCTGGCAAACTGGTGCGCCCAAAACGTGCTGATCGAGATCGATGACGGAGCAACACGCGGACATCCGACGTGTTAACGCTCCGGTCGCGACGCCGGTAGGACTTCAATTTTCTCGGCCCTCACAACGACGCGTTTTCCAACGCCGTTGGGGAGAGAACTTTCGGTCAAGTCATCTGGAATAATTCGAATATTCTTTCGGCAGGCGTGCGACTTCGCCATCATCTGGATTGCAGCGCAGTCGTTTCTCAAGGCTTCCCGTTCGGCCGCCGGTGCGGCAGAACCTGCAAAAACAACCGTAACCGCGCTGGGCAAAGGTGCAATGCAGTGGTAGCCCTCCATGGCGTAGAGGCATCTCACGTTTCGAAGCTCGATAGGCTTCCCGATGAACTTAGCCGGAGCGTCATGAAGGTCATCAGAATTAAGGACCTTGAAATCGTTCGGGCTGAAATACGTAACGAATTCTTTGGTGTTCGCTGTTTCCGTCCCACTGGGGACGTCAGCAGCGAGCGCGGGCCGCGCCGAACAGAATATGATTGCAGCTCCAGAAACAAGCCACTTCTGTCTAAACAAGGTTTGCCTGTACGTCATCGGAGGCAGCTTTCGTTTTGAATGATGATTCGGCGCAGTCGGCTGCGAGCCTGTCGCCGGGGATGTCTCTGGAAGTACAGTCGCAACGTGTTCAGTTAGTGTCCGACCGAAAAATAAGTTGAGTGATATCAGCGAGTTCTGATTCCATCGGTGTTGCGAAGCATCAAAGGGATCGAGAATGTGGACTGATATCACCCGGGCACAGTTTGCCCGAGAGGAGCTGCGTTTGCCAAGCGACTTGACGGATGCGGAATGGGGCGTGCTGGAGAGGTTGCTTCCTGTGCGGGCCAAGCGCGGGCGGCGCCCGAAATGGAGCTATCGCGACATCGTCGAGGCCGTGCTCTATCTGCTGCGCGGCGGATTGCCGTGGCGCATGCTGCCGCCGACTCTGTTTCCACCAATGACCACGGTGCAGTACTATTTCTACCAGTGGCGCGACAACGGATTGTGGCAATCGATCAACCACGCACTCCTGATGCTGGCGCGCGAGGCGATCGGCCGGGAGGCCTCGCCGACGGCCGGCGTGATCGACAGCCAATCGGTCAAGACCACGGAAAGTGGCGGCCCTCGCGGCTACGACGCGGGAAAGAAGATCAAGGGTCGAAAGCGCCACATCGTCACCGACACCCAAGGGCTCCTGGTCGGAGCGATCGTTCACGCTGCCGACGTCCAGGATCGCGATGGCGCGCCAGATGTCCTGTGCAGCATTCGCTACCGCTTCCCCTGGCTGCGCCATATCTTCGTCGATGGCGGCTATGCCGGCGAAAAGCTCAAGGCGGTGCTGGAAAAGATCGGCCGGTGGACTGTCGAGATCATCAAGCGCTCCGATGCCGCACAGGGCTTCGAGGTGCTTCCGCGCCGCTGGGTGGTCGAACGAACCTTCGCCTGGCTCGGCCGCAACCGCAGATTGGCCAAGGACTTCGAGCGAACCATCGAAAGCGCAACTGCCTGGCTCTTCCTCGCCTCTGTCCAACTCATGACAAGGCGCATCGCAGCGATAAAATCAGCAATGCAATTTTGAGTCAGGCTCTAAGATTAAAGAAGCAATCGAATTGGCGGACACCGCAGGGAGCCGCGGTGGAAGCGGCGTCGCAACCGAAGCTAACGCCGCCGGATGCCACGCGTTGCTGCTCCGTCATCGCGTTGCTGAGCCTGTTGAGAGGCCCGCCCGTCTCCCCAGCGGATCGCTCGATGCGGCCTCCCCCGGCTGACCAAAAGCCCGGTCCAAATACTGGCGATGGTTTGTCCCGTCGATCATCCCCGTTCATTCGGACCCATAGTAGAAGTTAGCGGCACGTGGCCCGGCGCTTAAAGTGGACCGATGAGCGCTGTCCTTGCTACGCACAGCTAACTTCACCACGGTGAGCCTCAAGAAGAAGCTGACCGGAGGATGTATCGTTCGGCGAACGCCCTAGCACAACTACCAGAACTGGTCGTAGCCAGTGATTGATCAATCTCACACCGCAAGCATCGCGGGCGCACCGCGCTTGCGAAAGTCTCACAGGCATCCCACCCGAACCGGTTGGCACTCACGCGATCCCCCTAGAAGATCGCGTATGCGTGCAGCGATCTTCCGTACCTCCTTCGGCCCGAGATTGGGTTTCATGCAATCAAGTATGTCTATCATTGCCTGAGCCTCCTCCGCATCAAATGTTGCAACTTGGCGATCTGATAGATTCAGAGACGGATCGGCCGCCCGAGCCTGATTGGCTGCAAGCACCGCGAGCGCTTGCGACCGCAGGGACGTGATGTGCCGCTGGAATACGTGCATCGGTTGGCCCGTACTGCCCTATGGATTTGAGCCGCTAACTTCGGTGGCCAGCCCGTCCTCGAAGACTGAGGCTGGCCACCTTCGCTCCCGAGAGGCTCAGATTCTCAAGGGCGCGATCAAGGAGTATCGCTGAGAAGGACTGGAAGCACCTACCTGAATTGGCGGCCGGTCGAATTGACTGCCCCGGTCTAAGAGCCTGACTCAAAATTGCATTGCTGTTTTTACCGCTGCGATGCGCCTTGTCATGAGTTGGACAGAGGCGAGGAAGAGCCAGGCAGTTGCGCTTTCGATGGTTCGCTCGAAGTCCTTGGCCAATCTGCGGTTGCGGCCGAGCCAGGCGAAGGTTCGTTCGACCGCCCAGCGGCGCGGAAGCACCTCGAAGCCCTGTGCGGCATCGGAGCGCTTGATGATCTCGACAGTCCACCGGCCGATCTTTTCCAGCACCGCCTTGAGCTTTTCGCCGGCATAGCCGCCATCGGCGAAGATATGGCGCAGCCAGGGGAAGCGGTAGCGAATGCTGCACAGGACATCTGGCGCGCCATCGCGATCCTGGACGTCGGCAGCGTGAACGATCGCTCCGACCAGGAGCCCTTGGGTGTCGGTGACGATGTGGCGCTTTCGACCCTTGATCTTCTTTCCCGCGTCGTAGCCGCGAGGGCCGCCACTTTCCGTGGTCTTGACCGATTGGCTGTCGATCACGCCGGCCGTCGGCGAGGCCTCCCGGCCGATCGCCTCGCGCGCCAGCATCAGGAGTGCGTGGTTGATCGATTGCCACAATCCGTTGTCGCGCCACTGGTAGAAATAGTACTGCACCGTGGTCATTGGTGGAAACAGAGTCGGCGGCAGCATGCGCCACGGCAATCCGCCGCGCAGCAGATAGAGCACGGCCTCGACGATGTCGCGATAGCTCCATTTCGGGCGCCGCCCGCGCTTGGCCCGCACAGGAAGCAACCTCTCCAGCACGCCCCATTCCGCATCCGTCAAGTCGCTTGGCAAACGCAGCTCCTCTCGGGCAAACTGTGCCCGGGTGATATCAGTCCACATTCTCGATCCCTTTGATGCTTCGCAACACCGATGGAATCAGAACTCGCTGATATCACTCAACTTATTTTTCGGTCGGACACTAAGCTAGTGCCTCAGGCTTGCAATTTGGGAGAGACTCAAATGGCCAAACGCGCACGCATTCGTTACGCCAACAAGACGGACAGAAAGAATCCTCACGAAAGAATAACACATGTCGGCGGAGTAAACCCCGATGGAAAGCCGTGGAAGCGATCCATCGACCAGGTTGTCAAAGATATCGAGAGCTCCGAATGGGAGTTCTATGTCGAAGAAAATGGACGCAGGGTTGGTGTGGTTTGGGCTACGCACAACGGGCACAAATACATCAAGACGACGGCCGACGACGTTCAACCAGACAATGTTCTCCCGCTTCTAGCCGAGTGCCCCGGATGATCTTTGTCTCAGTGAACGTAAACAGCGCGGTGGCAACTCGGCGCCGGTCAGCTGGGATGGATCGGATGCTGTCCCTATCGCGCCCGCGCTGCCGGAGAAGTTAGCGGCAGCGTGGCTCGGCGCCAAAAAGCCCCACGGATACACGGGGCTGCGCTGTCCCTGCAACGCACCGCTAACTTCAACACGGCCAGCCTTCCATCTGGTAGCAAAACTGACCGCGGTCGCCCACCGCGGGAGAGCCTAGCCCACAGGGTGCCACCAAGTTGTATCGGCGAAAAGCCTGTCTGGCACCCACCAGAATCGGTCGGTCACGCTCCATTCGAGCAAGGGCTTTTATGCAGCGACGCACGGGCGACGCCGGACATTGGACGCCGCGAGTCCGCCCGCTACATCGGCTAGGACCACCAAGTTCGACAAAATGGTCTTGGACGCCCGCATGCCTCGCCCTATCGGGTCGAGGCGCGCGCCATTTGGGACAGGTTCAAACTCGACGCGGCGTTCTCGGACTCGGCCGATGAAAACGCCGCGAACCCACGGATGCTGGGCGCATCACCCGACTCGTAGATTTTCCGCCGATTCTTTACCGCGATTTGAAACGACGTCGAAGCTGACTTTGGCGCCCTCGGCGAGAGAGGTGAAGCCAGCTTTCTCGACTGCCGAGATATGGACGAACACATCCTTGCCGCCGTTGTCAGGTTGAATAAATCCATATCCCTTTGTCGGGTGGAACCACTTTACTGTTCCCATAGCCACTTAACTTCTCCATTTTTCAAAAACGAAAACTAGTGCGCGAATTCCGACAAAGAATGGCTGGCGCCAGGCTTTGCGTCTGGCACCCTCGGCGATCTCGTCATGATCGAGGTCCTCGCGGGATACCGATACGTTCAACGGGTTGAGCTGGATCGATGCGTCGGCCACGTCGGCTCCTCATAGGAGCGTTTGCTGGAATTCTCCGCGGGCACGGCTGTACTAATGTCCACTGGCGTCTGGCTTCTTACGCATAAGCCGTACGGCTAGCATAAGCGAAGAAAACGCAGCACGGACTGCAGATTAGCAGTTTCCAGGAGTGCTGATCACCACAAGGCATGAACTTGTGTCGTTCGGCGAACGACGGCCGTCGGGCGTGCACCGGGCTGGCAATTAGCAGGCTAGGTCATGGATTGGCTGGACTTTCTTCGGACAAGCATATCGAAAAAGGAGCTGCCAACCTACGTCTATGGTTATCCTTCCAAGCGAGCGTATCGGGCTTCTCCGCAGCCACTCCGCATTACTGGTGTGGTTGAGCAGGCTACGCCATTAAAATGGAAGAATTACAGGCGCTGGTATAGCCGAATTGCCACACGTACAAACCTTCCGCGCGCCTGCACTTACTTTGGCGCTGCCTTACACAAACACTCGATTACGATGACAGCCTCCTTTCGGATGGGACAGCCATCATGCGGTACAGAGTGTTTGGTCGTTTGTGAAGAACGTTTCTGAGCACCGTTTTTACGCAAGGTGTGGTTGCGATAGGTGGCGACAGAGTATCCATAACAGGCCGCGTAAAAGTTCCGCGAGCCAGCGGCGGAGCAGGCTGAAGTTGTAGCCGGCGGCGGCGAGCACGGCGTTGATGCGGTCGCCGTCGCGGCCCTTGAGATGGTTACGGCGCATCCGGTGGTCGTCCTTGAGATGGCCGATCACAGGCTCGACGGCGGTGCGACGCCGCATCTCGCGGCGGATGGCTTTGGTGACACGGCGAACCTGGCCGCTGATCCAGACCTTGAACCGGTCGGGATAGTTGTGGCCGCGGCAGCCCTTGTCGCCGTGGATGCGGCGCGCTGCAACACCTGTGAGCTTTTCGAGGTCGGCGATGACGGGACCGAGCGTGTGGCCGTCATAGGGATTGCCGTGCAGGGCCTTGGCATGCAGCACAAACTGCCCGCCTTTGGGCGCGGTGGCAGGCGTGGCAATCGAGACTTTGCAACCAATCTATGGACCACGCCCGCGTTGCAAGAGGAATCAACAAAAGGATGTAGCGGTCTGCGCCAATCTATCCGGCTTCAATTTGAGGCTGTCGCCTCGAGCCAATATGGATATCCGCCCACTCCTGTCCTCAATAACTCGACGGCCTCGACAAGGGGCCCATGGCTGCGAACCAGGCTTCAGAAGTGTCGGTGGAACCGTTTCTCCATTTGTCTTTTCCGTCTCGCAGACCTCGGCGGGATATTGTGCCCTTCCGATTGAGATCGTGAATCCTTCTTCCCTTCCCGGTTGTGTGTCTCAGGCGGTCTGGCCTAAGAAATTGGCGTCGTAGTCGCGGCCCTTTGCAAGCATGCTCCAGGCCATGCGCGCGAGTTTTGCGGCCAAGGCGACAACCAGTACATTCGAGTGGAGCCTCTTGGACGCTGCTTCCAACCAGGCTCCAAACCCGTGCCTGCACCAAGTCTGGCGCCTAAGAAGCACGGCTCGGGCCCCTTGAATGAAGAGCGTTCGCAGGTACCGATTGCCGCGCCTCGATATGCGGCCGAGAATGGTTCGATCGCCGGTCGAGAATTGTTTCGGTACCAGACCAAGCCATGCCGCAAAGTCGCGGCCCTTGCGAAAAGCATCGCCGGTCCCGATCGCGGCGAGCATCGCGCTTGAGATGATCGGTCCGACGCCCGGAGCAGTCATCAGCCGATGACAGTGTGCATCCTGCTCGGCGAGCTCGTTGATTTCTTTCGTAATTGATGTAACCCGTCGGTCGAGATAGCGCCAGTCCTCGGCCAAGTCCTGAACGAGCTGAACTACTCGAGGCGACAGGTTATCTGAGAGCATCGAAAGAAGCCGAGGAAGCGCCAATCGGAGTGCTGCCGCTCCCTGCCGAACCGGCAGCCCTCGCTCGAGTAGAAAGCCCCGGATTTGATTGATGACCGCTGTTCGCTGCGTCACCAATCGACTACGAACTCTGTGGAGCGCCTGCAAATCGAGCTGCTCGGTCGATTTCAATGGGACGAATCGCATTGTCGGGCGCTGAACGGCTTCGGCAATTGCTTCAGCGTCACGGAAGTCATTCTTGTGACCCTTGAGGTACGGCTTCACATATTGTGCTGGCAAGAGCCGGACTTGATGACCTAATTTTTCGAGCCTCCGACCGATGTGGTGTGCTCCTGCACAAGCCTCCATTCCGATCAGGCAGGACGGAACATTGGCCAGCGACTGCTCCAGCTGATTTCTCGATCGCTTCTTGCGTAGGACGATTGCTCCCATAGCATCGAACCCCACCACATGGAATGTGTTTTTCCCTAGATCGATGCCGATCGTAACAATGTTTGTAGCGGACATGGCTTGTGCTCCTTCTCTTGCCGGGGGGGCATGTTGCCGCTGAGAGCGGGCGTGGTCCATGCCATTAACTCGTAAGGTGCCCGGGCCTTGCCTTTGCCGATGCACTCCACCTCGGGGGCGTGCAACGAGTAGACCTTGGGACCGCGCTGACGCTGCTCTTGATGGCGAACCCGGTGGGCGAGATCGAGCAGCGGACCAAAGCGATCCTCAAGCGCAGGGTCGCCCTCGATCTTGCGTCTGATGTCACGGATGATGCGGCCAAGCCGGGTGCGCAGGAATTTGAGCTCTCGTCGGGCACGCTTGAACTGGTGGGCATGCGTGTACCGCCCCACCATGATGGCGGCGCGCTTGGCCACGCGCAGATAGCTCTGGCGCAGTTCGACGCTCTCGCGTTTGGCTAAATCGACCAGCTTCTCGATCGCCCGGTGCATAAGCCGCGCATCGCTCGGATGCGCGATCGCCTTCTCCTGGACGGTGGTGTCCACAACGACCCGCTCGAGATCTTTGGTCTCGATCGCCCCAGTTCGATGCGCCACTGAGAGGCTTTCTTGCAATAGCGCGGCGATCTGCTCCTCACCCAGCCGCTGGCGCCAGCGGGTCAGCGACGAGCGATCGAACGGCAGGTCGTGCCGGAACACCACCTCGCCGCAGAAATACTGAAAATACGGGTTCTCGACCCACCTGTCGCACAGTGCCTCGTCGGAGAGATTGTGCATGTGCTTGAGGATGAACAGTCCGGCTACCAATCGTGTCGGCAACGGTGGCTGCCCCGGCCCGAGGCGACAGACCGAACTGAAGCGTCCCGCCAGGAAGTCCCAATCGATCTCCGCCGCCAGACGCACCAACGGATGGCGAAGGTTGATGATCTTCTCCAGAGACGGACGAAACAGATCGTCCTGACGATCGTCGCGCGGATGGCTCATGGGTTCTCCCCAACAGCGAATCTCGCCGTCAAAGGAATCACGAAGTCGCCAAATCCGGAATCCAAAAACGCAAGAAAACCAACACCTACCCACGGCTTTCTTGCATAATCGAATACTTGCTCACGTCAAATCACAGCGACAGATCAATCGCTTCCGAATTCTTCACGGGCGACTGTTTGTAGTGGACAGCAGGCGGCGAGTGATCTGCGCCGCGAAGCTCGACTGCATCGACGAGCAGACTGCGAGATGTCGAGCCGAGCAAATGTGCGGGGAGCACGACGTTGAGCTTTGGGAAGGAGATCGGCTCGTCGCCGTTTTTCGAGGCGTAACATCGAATGAAAATCCAGGTGACCGCTCCTAAATTGAGGGGCAGTCTCGCCGCCAACTAACGCGGGCACTCATTGCGCGGCCGACCGACTGATGTCCGGTCAACCCCAACTTTCTCGCAATCGCGGTTAATGAACGTCTCGGTCCAACTCTCGCAGCAGTCGATGAAGGATGAAGGAAGTCGCTGGCGTGATTATTTTGTGCGCCGCCCTCCAGGATCTGATGAGCGAGTAGTGACACTATGTTGCCAACGGCCTCAGGGCCAATCAGCTCGGTTCGTGATGACCACAACTCCAACAGCCGGTCGGGAATATGGTCGCTCGATCCAAATAGTTTGAGGAGTCGGCCTTCGGCGACAGCGTTATGATCATGGTGGGCCTTGACCGCATAAAAAGCGAACAAGCCTCGAAAGGCGTCACGGGAAACGGAAGACTTAGCCATCGCAATGTCCCCACAGAAACCTTCAAATGAATTGCGAAATGTAGAGCTGAAAGGAAGCTACTCCCTCGAAATCCTCACACGAAGAAGATTCTACAGCAGACCAGGAAAAAGCGGCAAGCTCATAATCCATGTTAGATGTGGCTCGCATAGTCAGCGAGATGATTGGTCCCACGGCTGGGGTCGACATCAACAGCTTGGCCTTGGCATCCAGCAGGGACATCACCCGCACCCGCTTGCCGAAGCCGTTGAACTCGCGAAGCAGCACTGTGTGAACCGCAAGCGTCGCTGCGGCGATGGCGTCCAGAGCCGGATGACCAGCTCGTTGATCCGTGCCGCAAAGCCGCGCTTCGTCGTCTTGCCGACCTTCAACCCGAAGCCTCGCAAGATCCCCCGCAAGCTGTTCTCGACGTCCTGCAGCTTGCTCTGGATCAGCTTGCGCGCGGTCAGCATTGCCCGCGTCTCCTGCGCGCTCATCGACTTGCAATGCACCGGCCGGAAGCAGCCGAGCCGCATCAACTGCGCGATGTTGCGGGCGTCGTTGTGGTCCGACTTCACCGGCATCGCCTTGAAGGCATCTCGCACGTGACGCGTCTCCAGAAGCTCAACCCCAAGACCAGCCTGCTTCATCGCCGCGTAGAGCCACTGCGACAGCGGCCCTGCCTCCAGCCTGATCCTGGCGAGATCGAACCCGAACGAACGGAACCGGTCGATCAGCGCCTCCGGTTCGTTGGCCACCTTCACCTCCCGACAATCTTGCCGTTCGCATCGACAACACACACGCTGGAGCATTCCAATGACACGTCGATTCCGGCATAATGGTCCATGGTCGTCTCTCCTCGATGCTTGGAGCAAGGCCTATGGTATGAACTCCGCAGGGTTGAGCTTCCGGTGGTCTGCATCGACGCTCGGCATGCGCACGCAGCTTTGTCGGTCCGAATGAACAAGAGCGATCGGAATGATGCGCGAGGCCTTGCCGAACTGGTGCGGGTTGGAGGGTATCGAGAGGTCAAAGTCAAAAGTGAGGAAAGCCAGAAGATCCGAGCGATCCTTGTCGCCAGATCTCGGCTAGTGTCCATGCGCCGAGACATCGAGAACCAGGTTCGCAGCTTGATCAAGGAATGTGGATTGCTATTCCCTCGCGCGATCGGCCAACAGTTCCGCAACCAGGTCAGCGAACTCTTGGGCGTCGATCATTTGCTTCTCAGCGTGATATCGCCGCTGCTCTCGATCCATGAGAACGTTTGTCAACAACAAGGTAAGCTCGACAACGAGGTCCGCCGGTTGGCAAAGCTGGACGAGACGACGCGTCGCCTGATGACGGTCCCGGGGGTCGGTGTCGTGACGGCCCTAACGTTCCGCCACACGATCGATGACCCCTCGCGCTTCCGATCGGCTTCGACGGTCGGCGCCTACCTAGGCCTTACGCCGAGGCGCAGCCAATCCGGCGAAACCGACACCAACGGAAAGATATCTCGATGGGGCAACCGGCTTCTCCGAACTTACTTGTTCGAGGCCGCCACTGTCCTTCTTTATCGAACCAAAAAGTTCTTCCCTAAAGGCCTGGGGCATGAAGCTCGCCAAGCGGATCGGCATGAAGAAGGCAAAGGTCGCCATCGCCCGAAAGATCGCCGTAATCCTCCACTGCATCTGGGTCGCTGGCACATCGTTCGAGCGGGGCCCGCCGAAGCCAATCTGATATTTGCTCGCAAGTTCCTGGTCCGGTCCGCCGGACTGGCGATGTCCCGCTGGGACGGTGGTCGTGGTGACCTCGGTCAATCGGCTGCTGGCGGTTCGCCCGCACTCCGCTGCAAACGTTGAGGCGCCCGATCCGGACATCATCATGAGGCGCTCGCGCCCTCGGAAAGGACCATGACCCCAGCTACGACATTAACCCAACCCGCTGAAGCCGCCAACGAGGACGATTGCGATCAGGCGAGACTGGCTGTCCTCTCCACCGATGACATTTTCTAAAGAGCGGAACCTGCGACTTGTCTATCGGGCGCCGACACATATTAATTAGCCGTATCAATTGCTTAGCAAGTGCTTGCGCTGAGGCGCGAGGGAACTCGTCTGCGCGCCGCGGTCTGACAGTCTCTTGCTGCGGAGACCAACCATCATGCTCTCCGCCGATTTACGTTATTGAGGTAATGGGCACGCGCAGGGCGGCGAATCTCAGTCCACCTATTTAAGTGGACACCTCATGCATCAGCGCACTCAAAAGCAGAAGGTGCGACGAAATTCGCGCTTACGGAGGACCTGCTCGCGCAGCAGGAGCAAGGCGAGCTGGAAGAGACGCAGCGCATGTAGAACCGGGCGCGGCTGCTTCCGAGCTACAGGGTCGTCACCCGGATGGAAATCGCGATCTATTGGCCCGCGCACTTCCTCGCCCGGGCGGAGCACCTGATGCGCGCGGTCAACCTCGTCGCGCTCGCGCATTCGGTGGAATGCGGTTCCGAATGGGTCGCGGGCGAGCGCGGCGGCTATGCCGACACATGGCGCCAGCGTCAAGACAAGGGATGCGAGATCATCGCGCGTGGCCTGCATGCCGACATTGTTGCCGGTGTTCTGATAGCCGCGGACTAGCGCATTCGCGGGTACTACAACAAGCAGCCGAGCAAAAGGTAGGCAATTCGGCGATTTGGCAATCGAGAAGTGGCACATCGGCGGCGTCAGCAAGGAAATCGAGCTGATGGCGCTTCACCACCGCGCCGACATCGCTTTCGTCGGCGTCATCGACTGTCACAGAACACCGTCCGGTTGTGGCGCGACGGTCACGATCAGATCACGTGCTTGGTAAGAGAGGGAAACATGGAGTTGCGGTTTCCGACAGGATATCAATGGCCTCGAGCTTGGCGTCATACTCCTCGTATGTGCCGAGCACGGGTTCGCCAAGTGCCAAATTGTGCACGGGATCGACAATCGAGGGTGAGTCGTAAGTTAGGGAGGTAGGTCCAGTAAATTGAACTTCTTCGCCAAGCTCGTCGCGTCGCAATGTTCGCGCGGTGCACCATTTGACGAGTTGCGTTACTGCGCCCTTCCCGCGCTCATTGATGGGGGGCAGATGCCGAACCGAGTAGAAATACGTCCGCGCAGAAAACATCTGTTGCGAACTCGAGCTCATGCGCTGGTCCGGTTGAGCGGTAAGGGTCAGCAGACGCTTGCCAGCTGGACGCTCGAGCGTACCCTGAATTAGACCACCTTCTCTAATCAGAGTAATGTGCGCCAGCTTTTTTGGAGCACCAAGAACCTCTCGCCCCGAGGCGAGCGCTGCATCATTCGTTGTCACGTAAATGTAAGGAATGTAAAAGCCGGTCTCACCGCCGGGATCACGAACTTGAATTCCTGAATAGCACTCCAAGTACGGCCCAACAGTGCTTGAGGAATAGCTCGCGATCCCCACAACGGCGATTGCAGGGCTTGCTTCGGGTACTAATCCCTTCGGTAATAGAGAGGACACCTCGTGCCCCACGCTGAATACAAGGCTTATTGCTTGGCAGCCGAGAAACGCGCTGCCACGGTCTTTGCTCCCACGGTAGAGAGGCGCATCAAGCGGAATACCTTTGACGTCGGGCATCGCATTCCTCCTCGCTCTTGGAGTGTTTGGACGCAATCGAAGATTCAGCTAACTCATCTCACCAAGACTATTCGGTTGTTGAAGCATCCTGAAGAGACTGTGATGCGCAACTTCCAATGCGGCTCGGTGATCCGTCGGCTCATAGATCCGGTGATCGCGATCGTCTTACCGACGACGCATCCAGTTCTGCGCGTTGCACCTCCATTCTGTGCTGCAGAATGAGCTTGACGATTGTGCGTTCATTCCAGCGAAGCGTGCTCACCGACGATGACGATAACTCGGTAGGCCTCTCTATCTGTTGTCTGCAACGTTGATGCCAAGCACCTCATTGGGTGTTATAGGACCCGCTCGGCTGAAGATGTCGAATTGGAGTACGAGAAGGCCGCCGACAACCTTCGCCTCTTCTTCTGTTGCCTTCCCGCTTGTTTGATTGGCGACGCGGAATGTCGAACGTCCGACATGATCAAGCGGGGCATAAACGGATGAGGAGCTCGCATGGCTCAAAGTTGTGGATGGCTCGACTAAGCCTTGGTAAGTCGAAACGCTATCACTGTGCATGGCCCGAAACGCATGCTAGCGGATACCCAGGTCGCGCGAGAAGGTCGGAACAGCTCCAGCAACTCTGCAAGAGTTGCGTGAGTTTGCATTCGTATCAGATTCTCGGCGCGCCGATTGCACAGGGTGGATACTCCAATTTGCAAGGCTCGGAGAACCTCATGCGTTCTGCGCCCCACTCCCGCGGCCAGCCACGAAGAGCTGCTCAGTACGTGCACCTGCGCGGAACCGGCATTGCGCCGCCCGCAGTCCACGCCCATCTTCCGGAGGAAACTCGGTCGTGAATTGTCGGGCTCAACAAGGTGGCCCAATGTCGCGATGCCAATTCAACCCTCCGACGGTACCGCCTGAGCGGCGGACGCGTGTCCACGACGTGAAATCGTTATCGAGTTGGTTTTCACGCCGAGTTGCACGGCACTACGCACAGCCTTTGGGCATCGCAGCGGGACACAGCAGATCGACCAGGGGTCGATTGACATAGTGCATAGTGGATGTCGCAAAGACCTTGCACCACCACACTGTCGAGGAAGCAAAATTATGGGACGTGTCAGCGAAAAAGTCATTCTGGTGACCGGCGGGGCTCGAGGGATGGGGGCCGCTCATGCGCGCCTGCTGGTAGCGGAGGGAGCTAAAGTCGTGATCACCGATATTCTTCGTAAAGAAGGAGAGGCTTTCGCGGCCGGCCTTGGCACATCCGCGATCTATCTGCGTCAAGACGTCGCTCAGCCAGAGGAATGGCGCCAAGCGATCGCGGCTGCGGAGAGCAAGTTTGGCGCGCTGCATGGCCTCGTCAACAATGCCGGCATAGCCAGTATTGCTCCTATCGAGCAGTTTCCGCTTGAGCAGTGGACGAAGACCCTTGCTGTCAATCTCACCGGTGTATTTTTGGGAATGCAGACTGCCCTGCCGGCCATGCGCCGCGCGGGCGGAGGCTCGATCGTCAACATCTCGTCGGTCGAGGGGCTGAGGGGTAGTGCAGGGCTTCACGCCTACGTTGCTTCCAAGTTCGGCGTGAGGGGCATAACCAAGTCCGCTGCTTTGGAGGCCGCTGCGTCTGGGGTTCGCATAAACTCAGTCCATCCGGGGTTAATCAACACTTGGATGACAAAGGACTTCGATTCTTCTAGTTTTCCCATTCCGCTTGGGCGGGCGGCCGAGCCGCCGGAAGTGTCACAGGCTGTGTTGTTCCTGCTCAGCGACGAGTCCTCTTATCTTACGGGCTCCGAAATCGTCGTCGATGGCGGTCTGACGATCGGCGTCCCGTACAAGTGTCAGGCGCCCGAAAGCATCTTCTGACTAGCAGCTGACCAATTGTCACATAAAGCAAGATCTGACGTTGCGATGTATTACAGCAGTGGGAATGACCTGAGCCCCTGAACTTCCTCCAAAAATGGGTAGAATCCGTCCACCTTTGTAGCGAGACCGAACTTTGGACCAGCCAGAACTAGAGTTTTGCGCTCTGTGTAGCGAGACCGAACTTTGGACCAGTCAGAACTAGAGTTTTGCGCTCTGAATCACGTTGGCGGGCTGGTGGCGCCGGCGTGATTTTGCAGCAAAATCGGCGGCCGATTGCCGATGGCTCCATGGGGCCGCTCTTCGTTGTAGTATCTGCGCCAAGTCTCCACCTTTTCCCGGGCGTCCGCAAGCGACAGGAACCAATGGGCATTGAGGCATTCGGCCCGGAAGCGGCCATTGAAGGCTTCGATAAAAGCATTATCTGGCATGATGTAGCCGGTGTCCCGTGTTTCCAGACTCGATCTAGCCGATTAGCGTAGACCGATCCGGGCCTCGGGGCACCGGGAGCACGCAAGTGCGGGCAGGCCGTGGCACTGACATGAACTGCGAGTTCGAGGTCGTTATCTGGCCGCCCCTGCGACTAGCCCGGATGCGCTGCGAGCGCGGATCCGTAATTGTCGTGTTGCCCGCAGCTCCCTTTCGCACTGACCATGGAGGGAGAGATGCGCATCATTGGCATGGACATCCATCGCGTGGCGGCCGAGGCCGTGGCGCTGCTCGAGGGACATCTAACGAAGCTCGGCCGCATTCCCATGACTCGTGACAGCTTGGAGTCTTTTGCCAGGAAGGAACTCACACATGACGATCACGTGGTCGTCGAGGCGACTGGCAATGCCGCAGCCGTTGTCAAAGTTCTGGCGCCGTATGTCGACCGTGTTGTCATCGCCAACCCGAAGCAGGTGCGGTTGATCGCGCACGCAAAGATCAAGACGGATGCGATTGATGCCGCCGTGCTCGCGAAATTGTACGCCACCGGATTTCTTCCGGAGGTCTGGGTACCCAATGAGCGCACTATGGCCCTTCGACGCCAAGTCGCGCGCCGTACCCAGCTCGTGCGGCAGCGGGTACGCTTGAAGAACCTCATTCAGTCGATCCTTCACGCCCACCTCATTCCGCCCTGTCCACACCTCAACCTTGTAGGGATCAGCGGTCGCAGGTGGATCGCCGCGCAGATAGTACCTCCCGACGAGCGTGCCGCAATCGAGCGGCACCTGGCGCAGATCGACCTGATCCAGGGTTCGTTGAAGGAGGTCGAGGCGGATATCGCGCGTGAAGCGATGTCCGATCCGGTCATTCGGCGGCTGATGACGCTCCCGGGTGTGGATATGACGGTGGCTTCGGGCGTGGCCGCGGCCGTCGGCGACATTCGTCGCTTTGCCGATCCGACCAGGCTGGTGAGCTACCTGGGGCTAAACCCGAGCGTAAGACAGTCTGGCGAGGGCTCCGCCTACCATGGCAGGATCACCAAGCAGGGCCGCGGCCAAGCTCGCGGAATGCTCGTCGAAGCAGCATGGGCTGCAGCCCGTTCGCCGGGACCGCTGCGTGCATTCTTCCAGCGCGTGGCTTCACGACGCGGCAAGCACATCGCCGCAGTCGCGACGGCGCGGAAGCTGGCGATGATCATCTGGCATATGCTGACCAAGAGCACTGACTACATCTGGACCAGGCCGGCCCTACTGGCACGCAAGTTCCGGAGCATCGAACTGCGCGCTGGATTACCCACCAGCCATGCCAAGCGTGGATCGGCCTATGATTACAACATCCCCGCGAAGAGGGCTGAGGAACGAGCACGCGTGGAATCCGCCGAGAAGGAGTACACGAGGTTCACGTCCCGGTGGCGGGCAAAGCCGCGATCCCGACGCCGCAAGGCTTCTGCGACATAGGGCTTGTCTACAACATCCGTACAAGCCTTGCGGATCGAGACCTGCCATTCACCGCAAACCTCATCGACGAGCTTGCGCTTCCGACCAGGCTTCACAGTTTTCGGCGGATCACGTCCTGCAGCATCTCCTTGTCGAGCGACAAGTCCGCCACCAGCTTCTTCAGCTTGGCGTTCTCGTCCTCGAGCTGCTTCAACCGGCGCATCTCTGTCGGCAGCAGTCCGTCGTACTTTCTCTTCCAGTTGAAATAGGTCGCCTGGCTGATCCCGGCTTTGCGGCAGATCTCCGCAACCGGGACCCCCTCGTTGCCCTGCTTCAGGATAAACGCCTTCTGGGCGTCCGAAAACTTCGAGGCCTTCATCGTTGTCCGCTCCTCCCAGCCGAGGGGATTTACGCAGCGCAACTCTAGCCAAAAATGGTCCAGTTTGCCGGCCTCAGATCAGCCCAGATCGCAGGTGATCCTCTCCATCGAACAAGGCTCAAACACCTTCTTCACGATGGTGGTGGGAAAGGTGCCGAAGTCGGTGTCGTCAACGGGCCCAACAGCAAGTTCTCACGCAGACGGTTACTACAACGACAACCTTCTCGCATTGCCCGAATGTCCCTAGCCTCCAGAAGAAGGATATGAAGATGACGAAGACACTGGGCGGATTCAAACGGTCGTCGCAACACTCGGAGTTTGGAGGTTGCGATGAACGTTGTAAGGCGCAGATCGGCGCGGTCAGGACGAGCCCCATTGCCGTCGCCAGGACGGCCCTCTGTTGCGGGACGCAGTGAACAGAATAAATTTTGGCGGGCGATTGCCGCTGGGTTAAGCAGCGAAGATGCTGCACTCGAAGCCGGATTGTCACAACCTGTCGGAAGCAGATTATTCCGAAAGGCGGGCGGCATGCCACCAGCGATGTTCAGATCTTCGGCAAAGGCGCTCTCCGGGCGGTACCTCTCGTTGATTGAGCGCGAGGAGATCGCACTTCTCAAGGTGCAGGGCCATTCCATACAGGAGATTGGACGTCGCTTGGGGCGGGCTGCTTCGACAGTCTCCCGTGAACTGCGGCGCAATGCGGCCACCCGCGGCGGCGGGTTGGAGTATAGGGCAACAACTGCCCAATGGCATGCGGATCGATCCGCCCGCCGGCCCAGGCCGACCAAGCTTGCGCTCAATGCAACCTTGCGCACTTATGTGGAGGAGAGACTTGCTGGCGGCGTCGTAGCCGCGACCGGCGCTCCCGTTCCTGGTCCCTCCGTTCCGTGGAAGGGGCGCCGGCATGGCCCGCGCAAGGATCGGCGATGGGCCAAAGCCTGGAGCCCTGAGCAGATTGCCCGACGCTTGCCGATCGACTTCCCGGACGACAAGACGATGCGCATCAGCCACGAAGCTATCTATCAAGCTCTCTTCGTTCAGGGCCGCGGCGCGCTACGCCGCGAGCTGACGGCCTGCTTGCGAACAGGGCGTGTATTACGGATGCCCAGAGCGCGCGTACGCAGGCGAGGCAAGGGCTTTGTCTCCCCGGAGATCATGATCAGTGAGCGTCCTGCTGAAGCTGCCGATCGAGCAGTGCCGGGACATTGGGAGGGAGACCTCATCCTCGGTGTTGGCAGCTCGGCAATCGGCACGCTGGTCGAGCGCACGACGCGCTTCACGATGCTATTGCACCTTCCCCGGTTGGCGGGGCATGGCCAAGCTCCGCGCGTGAAGAACGGACCTGCGCTCGCGGGACATGGGGCCGAAGCCGTGCGCGACGCGATCACGCGCACCGTCATCACCTTACCCGAAGAGCTGCGTCGCTCGCTAACCTGGGATCAGGGAACCGAAATGGCTCAGCACGATCGTCTCAAGATCGATGCGGGTATCCAGGTCTACTTCTGCGACCCGCAAAGCCCTTGGCAGCGCGGCACTAACGAGAACACCAACGGGTTGCTGCGGCAGTACTTCCCGAAAGGCACAGACCTGAGCATCCACAGCGCCGAGGAGATATCCGCTGTGGCAGCCGCCCTCAATGCCCGACCGAGAAAGACACTAGGCTGGAAAACGCCGGCGGAGGCGCTTGACGATCTGCTGTCATGAGTGAAAGTAACTGGTGTTGCGACGACCGTTTGAATCCGCCCTGGGAATCTTGACCGCTGTGGTGATGTTTCTGGCTCATAACGAGTGCGCTTTCGCGCGCGGCGGATCGCACGGAGGCCGCGTCAGTTACGGCGGCGGACATCACACAAGCAGCCACGGGGGGAGCTTCGCTGGGGGCTCCGGCTCATCTCATCGCGGCGGGACTTATGTGAACTCCAGAACCGGCAATCGCTACGGCACCCATCAATAGGAACGTAGATGGGGCTGTTCAAGCGCAAAGAGAGTTGGGAACGCACGTTCCGACTCAGAAGCCATCAGAGTTCGGGGCGCATCATATTAAGCGGACTGTTCTGGCTCTGGGGCGTCGTTGGACTGTTGTTCAACGACGGCACCCTGTTTGGCCTCACAGGCTCGATTGGTGTCGGCACCTCTGCGCTTCTTGCTGCCACCGCACTGATCTGGATTGGAGGCATGGTGCTGTTTGGCATCGGCGCCCTACTCGCCCACTCAGATTTTGATGGTGAGAGGCCCATCGGAGAAGACAATGGCGATGTTCGGGTGACGCGGTAATCGCTCGCCGCGGCGAGATCACAAACCAACAACCACGTGCCGCGCGATCTCTGTGCCTTCGCCATCAAAGACCAGCACGACAGTTTCGCTAACGGGATTGTAGTCAGGATCGCCGCCGATATCCCGAGCAACACTGGCGCCATACTGACTCGCGAGATCTGCCGAGCCGAACATCTCACCCTCGCCGTCCGGCTGAAGGCGACCGTTGTGGATAATCGGGAAATAATAGCGCTGCATAGGAGAGCCCTCCACCGCGGCGATCATGCGCTCATATTAGAGTGGGACGCACCTGTCTGAAATGACAGCGTGCTTGCAAGAGACAGTGCACCAGTGCTAGCGGCGCGCCAGCCAGGTTCGCAAAGACCGAAACAGGTAGATTGTCTCTCCTTGCTCACACGCGTTATGGTAGTCATCGAAACCCGAGGCACCAAATGCGCATTAAGAAACGAATTCATAATCTCGATCGTTACACAAGACCGATAGCTGCCGGGACGTCCGTCACAATCGTAGCCGACGTTTCAAACGATACCGCCGCCCTAGTCCGCGCAGGATTCCCGGAGGCTGCCTCTGACGGCACGACTCTGCTTCCACCGATCCGGGGGCCGGCCTCTCGATTCAACGCAGAAGGAAGGTGGCGGCCTGACAAAACAAAACCGAAAGAGTCGCGTTACATCAGAACGATTAGCTGGAAGTGGAAACAGTGGTCAGGAAGAGGACAAACGGAAGAGCGAGAGGAGTTCAGGGACATCCATCACAATGCTATCCACGTATCCTTACACCGCCCCGTTCGTTACAGGTTTCTTTGAAGCGAATGAAATGGACCCGCGGAGCGGGACAGCTTGAACAGGTTTGTTAGTTGGAAACTGACCGCTCCTGATCCGTTTCTATCACGCTGCGAGAAACCCTGTCTGCTGCTGTTGCTGTGGGCATGTGGTCAACGTGTCAGAGACTGGGCAAGAATCCTCGGCGCGCGATGGTGTACGATTCTTCGCATGATGATTCGTGCATTCAAACGCGGTTCATGCCGCGAGCAGACCAGCCTCCTGCCACCGCGTGTCGAGGACTACGTCGACGCGGCCAACCCGGTGCGGGCAATCGACGCCTACGTTGCGAACCTTGATCTGGTTGCACTTGGTTTTCGACACGCTGGGGGCCAGAGCGGAGCGGGACAGCCGCCATATGATCCGGCAGATCTGCTGAAGCTCTATCTCTACGGCTATATCAATCAGATCCGCTCCTCGCGTCGCCTCGAGCGAGAGGCAGGGCGCAATCTGGAACTAATCTGGCTATTGCGCGGGCTCGTTCCGGGCTATCGAACCATAGCCAATTTCCGTAAGGAGAACGGGGCGGCGTTGAAGGCCGCGAACAGAGACTTCGTCTTTCTGGCGCGCTCGCTCGATCTGCTGGGTGGTGAACTCGTGGCCATCGATAGCGCCTTCTTTCGTGGCGATGCGAGCAAAGCGAGCATCACCACGCAGAGGAAGCTGGCGGAGCGCCTCAAGGCGCTCGAATGCGACATAGAAGCCTATGCAAACGCACTAGAGGCGAACGATGCGGCTGAAGCCGCGCAGATGCCCTCGTCGATCGATTGCAAAGACATACGAGACCTACCGACACCCGAAAAGCTGGCGGCACTGATGGCGAGACGAACCCGCACTAAGGCGGATCTCGATCGTCTGGAGGAGAACGGTGAGCTACAATTGTCGCGCACAGACGCCGACGCTCGCCTCCTGACGAAGGGAGGCCACACGGTTGCCGGATATAATGTGCAGCTCGCTGTCGACGAAAAACACAAGCTGATCGTCGCCAGCGAGGTGGTCAATGACGGCAATGACAGTGGCCAATTATATGCGATGGCAGCGGCGGCCAAGGCGGCACTTGGGGTAGCAACACTAACGGCAGTGGCTGATGCCGGATACTACAACGGTGAGACGTTGAAGGCCTGCGAAGCGGATGCGGTCACTGCCTATGTCCCGCCAGCGGAACGGAATCAGCGCCTCGCTGCACAGGGACGTTTTGGTCGTGGTGATTTCCACTATGACGCCGATACCGATGTCTACCACTGTCCGGCAGGAGAACGGCTCAAGCCGATGAATGGTCGCAAACAGGATGCTGCCGGCAAATTACAGATCCGTTATGCGGCCCGCGTTGCTGCTTGTGGCTCCTGCTCTTTGCGCGCGGCCTGCCTGACGGAAAAGGCGAAGCTGCGGATCGTTTACCGCTGGGAGCATGAGGACGTTGTCGAGCGACATCTGGCCCGGATGCGCGATGCCGGCGCAATGATGCGACGCCGTTCCGCCGTGGTCGAGCACCCCTTCGGCACACTTAAGTGCCGCGCTGGATACCGACAATTCTTGCTGCGTGGCTTTGACAAGGTGCGCGGAGAGTGCAGCCTGATGGTGCTGAGCTATAACTTCACCCGGGTACTAAGCATATTCGGCATTCAGGGGTTCATCGCAAGCCTGGCCAAGTAGTCGCGAGGGCCGGCGTGATTCCATATCAAGAGAACGCGGCTGCCATAGACTCGTAGAAGCAGAAGCTGCCCGGCACGGACTGCTATGGCTGCCCAGACTTCGATCCTGTCAGGCTTTGCGAGACGTTCTTGCCCAGTCTCGTCAGCGTTGTCCATCATGTCCACAGCCTTCGCAGCCTGCATCCGTTCGCGCCAGATCGCCATCGGCGCGCGATAGCCGAGTGCCTGATGAAGGCGACGACCGTTATAGAAGGCGATCCAGTTTGCGATTCCTGCCTTGGCCTCGCGACCGTCGGCATAGCCCTTGAGATAGGTGAGTGGCGCGGGGCATTGCAGCCCCGCGCTCTCTCAGAACCGGACGTGAACCTCGCGATTCATCCGGCTCCCGTCATCCAACCGTTGATCCGGCAACCCAGTGAGCGAACAGGCCTGGATTGCGTCGCTTCAGCGATCGCAACCATTCCCATACCGCCAACGTGTGTCCTCGGAACCGTTTGTATTTTCGTGTTGCCCATCGAACGATGTAGGCATCGATCGTGCGCAACTCCTCTTGAAGCTTCGAGGGATAAAACCGCCCGTAGTAGCGCACCCAGCCCGTCAGGACTGGACGGACCCATTTGGCGATTTCCACCAGCTCAAGATCGCTGCGCCGATGCAGCCGCCACCTGCGCACGGTATGCCGCATCCGTTTCCCGGCCTTCTTGCTGACGGCCGGGCTGAATGAGACGAACCGCTCACCGTGTCGATTGTTCGCCATCCTCGGCCGAAAGCTATAGCCGAGGAAGTCAAACGACTGCTCCGGATAAGCGCCGGAGCGATTGGCATCTTTGCAATACACGATCTTGGTCTTTTCCGGATGCAGCCGTAGCCCGCATTCCGCAAACCTCGTTTCGAGCGCCCGACACAAGTCACGCGCCTCCGCTTCGCTTCGGCAATGGCCGATGGCATCATCAGCATATCGTTCAAATGGGACACCCGGATATTCTCGGCTCATCCACACATCGAACGCATAATGAAGAAAGAGATTCGCCAACAGCGGGCTGATGACAGCCCCCTGCGGAGTTCCTCTTGTGCGCTTGACCAAGCTTCCATCCGGCATGCTCGCGGGCGCTTCCAGCCACCTTTGCAGGTAGAGCAAGACCCATTTGCAGTCGGTGTGGCGGCGCACGGCCTTCATCAGAAGGCTCCAGTCGATTCGTCGAAGAAGCTCTTGATGTCGAGGTCGAGCACCCAATCGTGGCTCCAGCATCGACGCCGAGCCACAGCCAGTGCATCATGTGCTGATTTCCCTGGCCGATACCCATAGGAATCCATGTGGAACACGGGCTCCAGGATCGGTTCAAGATAACGCTTGACCACCATCTGGGCGATCCTGTCCGAGACCGTTGGTATTCCCAACGGTCGCGTGCTGCCAGCTCCGCCTTTCGGTATGTCAACGCGCCGCACCGGAGGCGGAAAGTAGCTGCCCGAACTCATCCGATTCCAGATCCGATAGAGATTCTTATTCAGATCTCGGTCGAAGTCTTCGATCGACTGCCCGTCAACACCAGCTGCCCCTTGGTTAGCCTTCACTTGCTTATACGCCTCCCACACATCGCGTTTGGCAATACAAAACGGCTTGGCCTTACTCATGCCGATCATCCCCTTTCGGGTTGTCGACCGCGTAAAGCCGGATGACAACGCCCCTTCGGTCCAGTGCCATTACAGCGCCTTCGTCCCTAATACGGGCGTTTCCGCCCCTGTGCTCCGCATCGGTACTCTGCTCCTTGCGGCGACGAGCCGCTTGGAGTCCTCCCTTCACATCGGAGCGACAGGTTCCTGTGTTCCTTGTCAAAGCCTGATCCGAGGTCACGCCGCCTTCATGCCGGACGCCGGTTGGGCAGTCGGCAGGCTCCCCCCAACCCTTGCTCGCGGGATAGACATCCTGATCCCGGTTTCGACGTCGATAGAACACGTTACGACACGTCATCAGCGGTTTACTTACGTTCGTCTCCTCGGATCTCACCTGACGGAGTTTCCTCCGCCTTTTCCTCCAACGCTCACTACCAGGGCTCTTTACCCTCGCAGCTCGGAGTGGTTTGACGTCTAGCCCTGCAGGTCGACTTCGGAGGGCCATCCTCCATCTCTGACAAAGCTTCGTCAGGCTTCATGCCGAAGCCTGACTTCCACAGCACACGATGTCCTCATGCTTGAGAGACCGCCACAGCCGCTCGATGAAGACATTGTCCATCCAACGACCGCGGCCATCCATTGAGATCTTGATCCCTGCGCCCGCCAACGCGCCGGTGAAGGCCGCACTCGTAAATTGGCTGCCTTGGTCGGTGTTGAAGATCTCCGGCCTGCCATACCGTGCCAGAGCGTCGTCGAGCGCAACGAGGCAGAACGAGGTATCCATTGTATTGGAGATACGCCACGCCAGAACTGCACGGCTCGCCCAGTCGATGATGGCAACGAGATAAAGAAAGCCACGGCCGATGGGCAAATACGTGATGTCGGCCGCCCACACCTGGTTCGGCCGGTCGATCGTCATGTTGCGCAGCAGATAGGGATAGATCTTGTGGCCCGGCGCCGGCTTCGTCGTGTTCGGCTTCGGTCCCAGCGCCGCGATGCCCATCTTGCGCATCAGGCGCTGCACGCGCTTGCGATTGACCTGAAGCCCCTCAGCCTTCAGCATCGCGGTCATTCGCCGCGAACCCAGGAACGGCCAGGCGGTGAACAGCTCGTCGATCCGCCGCATCAGAGCAAGGTCGTTGTCGTTGGCCGGCCGGGGCGGCCGGTAGACGCCAGAGCGCGCGATGCCAAGCAACATGCATTGCCGGCGGATCGACAGCGCCTTATCGGCGCGATCGAGCATTCCTCGACGGTCCGGCGTGCTCATCTTCCGGACCTCCGCACTAAAAAATCGCGCTCGACTGTCAGTTGTCCTATCTTGGCGTGCAGCTTCTCGATCTCGCGTTCGCGAGCGTCCTCGCTCTCCCGCCCGACACCCGCGTCAAAGGCCCGGGCCGCCTGTTCCAGCAGTTGCTTCTTCCAGGCATAGATCTGGTTCGGGTGAACCTCGTAGCGCTGGGCCAAATCGGCCACCGTCGCCTGCTCCCGCACCGCCTCCAGCGCGATCTTTGCCTTCAGTGCCGCGTCGATCTTGCGTCTCGTCTTCTTCGTCATTGCTCACTCCGTCTATCAGACGGAGCGGCCTTTTTCCAACTAAGCCTCTGGTCCCAAAATCGGGGTCCATTTCAGTGTTCAAGCCCGCGACCATCGCGGCCTTGTGGCGATCGAGAGCCCCGGGACGGCCGACCCGCACCGTCAGGCCGCAGCGCATGCGGAGGCCGGCGTGCGGCGATCTTGTTGCTGCGCGAGGAGCGGCGCAGCCGCGGGGAAGAAGATCGCCGACACGCTGTTGGGGGAACAGGCCGGGTCGCAGACCGCATCTCGGGGCAGATCCGCCCAGCAAGGCCCGTCGGTCGCAGGGCATCATAGCACGACCGGAGAACCATCACGCTCTAGTCGGGTAGCGTGTGGCCGAGTATGTCCGGCACAACCGCTGACTGACATTCCGAACAACAACCACCTAGACCATAGTCCTGCCTCCACATGCAGAAGGGGGCGACATGCCAACAGGTGTCTATGTCCGTCAGAACGCGGTCTGTGACCGATTGAAGGCGGGAATGGCCGCAGACCACGCGGCCGACTTTGCTCAATGGCTCCGCGGGCGCCGATACACGCCACTTACCATCGTCGAGAGGACACGGCTGCTTGCGAGATGGACGCACTGGGCGCGCGAGGAAGGCTACACGCTCCCTTCGATCCGCGAGGCGCATGCGGCCTCATTCGCCTTGATCGAAGCGGGACATCGGCCGCGCTTCCGCGGCGACCTCAACAAGGACGCGATCGAGTGCGCCAAGCTGTTCATCGCCTACCTTGAGGATCAGGGCGTGATGACGCGATTGCCGACGAAATCGGCGGCGCCACTGGTAGCGGAGTTTGCGGCTTGGGCCCGCGAGCAGCGCGGCCTGGCTGAAACGACGCTGGCCACGTATCTCGGGACGATTACTCCCTTCGTCGATGCGCTGGGGGATATCCCGACGGCACCGCCCGGCGAGCTGACCGCGCTTCAAGTTTCTTTCCCTTCCTGAGTGTCCGCGATGCTTATCGGTTCCAGATCGCGGCAGCGCGGGCGCGACTCGGCGCTGGGAATGGATCAGACGCTGTCCCTGCCACACCCGCGCTGCCGGTGAAGTTGGCGGCACGTGACTCGGCGCTTCGTGACGGACAACGAAGCGCTGTCCCTGCAACGCACCGCTAACTTATCAGCTTCAAGCGGGGGCAAGAAGCTGACAGTGGTGTATTCTCCGGACGAATGCCCTTGAGCAACTACCAAGACAGGGCGGTGACTTGGCTATCAATTCCCGGTAGCAAGCAGTGCGGGCGCGCCGCGCTGGCGAAAGTCTCACAGGCACCCCACCCGAACCGGTTGGCACTCTCGCGCCTCTCCTAGAAGCGCGCGTATGCGCGCAGCGATCTTCCGTGCCTCCTTCGGCCCGAGATTGGGCTTCACGCTATCGAGGATGTCTACCATTGCCTGAGCCTCCTCGGCATCAAACGTCGCGATTTGGCGATCTGCTTGGCTCAGCAACGGATCGACCGCACGCGCCTGATTGGCTGCAAGCACCGCAAGCGCTTGCGACCGCAGTGAGGTGATATGCCGCTCGAATGTGTGCATTCCGTTGGCCTGTACTGCGCCCATGGATTTGAGCCGCAGACTTCGGTGGCCAGCCCCGCCCACGAAGACCGAGGCTGGCCACCCTTGCTCCTGAGAGGGTCACATTCTCCAAGTGCGACCGGATAATGGCGCGGACAAGTAACCGGGGGCACCTACCAGAATTGGTGGGCGGCATGTCCGCCACTGAACGCTAAGCTGGTTGCTCCTTTTGCATGCGGAAGGAGAGACCCCCGTGGCTAGACTCGCACGCGTTCGTTGCATCAGTAAGACCGACAGGACGAATCCACACGAGAGAATTAGCAGCATCGGCGGGGTATATTCGAACGGAAGTCACTGGAAGCAATCTGTCGTTCAGACGATCAGAGACATCGAAAGCGGCGCGTGGGAATTCTATGTCCAGGAAGACGGGCTCACTGCTGGTTTGATCGTGGCCAAACACGAAGGGCACAAGTACATCAAGACAACAGTGGACGGCATTCAGCCGGACAGTCTTCTTTCACTCGCTGAGTGCCCCGTATGATCCCAGTCTCACACCCGCAAGCAGCGCCATCGCGAGTCGCCATCTGAAACTCACTACCAGGGCAGGTACAGCGCGACGAACAGTACCAAGAGGATTAGAGCGCACGCCCACGCGAACAATAGCGCCTTATCCATCGGCCAATTCCGATCGATCTCCTCGGCCGCAGCGGCGTACCACTGCGGCCTTTCTGTTGAGCAACACACAATGGGTGGTGCGTCACCCGATCCGCAGATTTTCCGCCGAGTCTTTTCCGCGATTGTTCACGACGTCGAAGCTAACCTTGGCTCCCTCGGCGAGAGAGGTGAAACCAGCCCTCTCGACTGCCGAGATGTGAACAAAGACGTCCTTGCCCCCGGAATCCGGCTGAATGAACCCATAACCCTTTGTCGGGTTGAACCACTTAACTGTACCCATTGCCACTTAACTTCTCCATTTTTCAAAGATGAAAACTAGTGCCCGAATTCCGACAAAAGAAAGGCTGGTCGCGACGCGCGCGCCAGTCGGAGGCTCGGTGAGTTCTGGCGGAAGGTTGTGGAGTTGGGTCATTTTATCTCTTAGGTCCAACGCTTCAAAACCTCAACCCGGATTCCCGTCGCATCGACTTGCGTGTGTTGCGCGAAGCCGCCAACAAGTCCGCCGACCGTGACTGAGGCCGAATTTGCCTTCGATGCCTCGGATGAATTTTGCGGAATGCTGCTTCTCTAACAGCCGCAATCCGTCATCGGGAAAACTCATGTCCGACAGCCCTTCCACGGCGGGCCGGGCGTACCTCTCGACCGCGCGTCCTTTGAAAAAAGCCGTTTTCGAAATGACATTCGGTAACGAAGATCGATGGGCCGGCATTGTCGGACCAGCCCGCCAGGACTACGTCGCACCGGCCGGTCAGACTAAGGCCGACTGCCCTCCCTCGGGTGGAGCATGTCCTGACCGGGTCCGGCATTGCCTCGACGAGCGAACAATAGTCGGCAAACTGATTTTCCATCAGAAGCCCCGACAGCAGATGCGGCACCGTCGACATGCCCGTGACCGCAAAAACCAGGCCGGATGGCAGGATCGCGGCCAAGGCGCTGAAAAGGGTAGAGAGATCACCCCGACGTCGCGCGAGCTGAGGGGACGGACGACGATCCGTCCCCAGCAGAAACCAAGCTGCCAGGGCTCTGATTGGCAGGGGTTCGGTGCTGGTGACGATCCGCAGCAGGTCTTGCGTAGTGCTGAACCCCAGCTCTAGCCGGGGGCTTCCAAAATCGGCATGGTTCTCCCGGCGCCTCGACATTTTATCGCGGCGGCCATCCTGGAAGTCAGATAGCTCGCGACAGTCCATTCGCCCCCGAGCCGCGCTCGCACTCTCTTGCCTGCCATCGCGGCGGTCGTCAGTGCCACCAGATCGAGATCACCCAGCCCGATGTCCTCAAAGGCTATACAGCAAGCCGCCGCCAGAGACGCTCCGGTGATTGCTCAAGAAGCGTCGCCGCCGCTTGGAGCGCCGGCTCTGTTCGCCCGCGGCGGATCGCCTTCTGCATTGCAGACATTGCGAGGTATGGGGAGATATCAAGCGGCTGTGGCGGAGGTGGTCGGAAGCTCCCAATAGCCTCATGAAGGTGCTGCCGGGCAGCTCGAATGCCTTTGACTTCGTCCATCTGCTCTCCTCCTTGAGTTGAGGGAGCGAAGAACGTCTTGCCCACGATAACGATGAACCAATTACGGTTGACTTTGCCCCCATATGTGGAACGGCCCGCGAGGCAAGAGCTTTTTCAGTCGATTTCACACATTGGGACGGTGCGGTCATATGTCCGGCCTTTGCGCGCGGCACAATATGGCCGCTGGCCTCGATGAGATCCGCGGAACGAGGAGCCAAATCAAGTTTACGCGCTTGAGCGCATTGGGGGCAGTAGCTTCACGCGTTTCGGGATTTCGTCCCAAGGGTTCATCGCCTGTTGTTGCACTTTGCCCTCTGCCGGCTGCCTGTTTCACGGAACGGTCCCTCCTTTGTGGCGTTCGAACAACGACCACGTTCTAGCATTACAGTTGTATTTTCTTGAGAGTTCTGAATCCATGGGTGACCATGATTCGGGATCTGATGATTGGTGGTGCGTCGGTTGAGGATACGCTGACGCTATGGGCGTCGTCGTTGCGAGATGCCAAGCAACGCATCCGTCCGCTGTTTACGCAGAAGCGGGTCGCGGCCTCGGCGGCGCAGTTTCTCGATGGACTGTTGCGCAACGAGCCGCGCAAGACAGGGTGGATGCGGGCGGAAGCGGCCGGCGATCGAGGCCCGTGGCGCCAGCAGGCGATCCTGGGCCGGGGGCAGTGGGATGCCGACGCGCTACGCGACATTGTGCGTGAGTACGCACTGGAGACGCTTGGTGATGAGGACGCGGTCCTGGTCATCGATGAGACGGGCTTTTTGAAACAGGGCAAGGCCTCGTGCGGGGTCGCACGCCAGTCACTGGCTCGGCTGGCAAGATCACCAATTGCCAGATCGGAGTGTTCGGCTGCTATGTGTCGCGGCATGGCCATGCCTTCATCGACCGGGCGCTCTACCTGCCAAAGGAATGGACGGACGATCCCGCTCGCCTGAAGGCAGCGCATGTACCGAGCGATGTGAGCTTTGCGACGAAGCCCAAGATCGCGCGGCAAATGATCACTCGCGCGATTGTCGCAAAGGTGCCGTTCTCGTTCGTGGCGGCGGACAGCGTGTATGGCACCGGAGAGATCGAAACTCTGCTGCGCAAGGGGGGCAAAGGTTATGTTCTGGGTGTTGCTTCCAATCATGTGTTCCGGTCCTGGGGCAAGCAGCAGCCTGTCGCCGGCACCGCCGCCACGATCGCGCAAAACCTTCCCAAGAAGGCCTGGCGCCGCCTGTCGTCCGGCGGAGGGACCAAAGGTCCGCGCTGGCACGACTGGGCCTATCTCGAATTGGCCGATCTCGAAGCCAGTGAATACAACGACGAGCTTGCCGGGGAATGGACGCGGGGCCTTCTGGTCCGCCGCAATATCGCCGACGACAGCTTGGCCTTTTTCTCCACATGGTGCCCCCAAGGCACGTCCATCCAGAAGTTGGTGTCGGTGGAAGGCCATCGCTGGGCCATCGAGGACAGCTTCGAAACCGCCAAGAACGAGCTCGGTCTTGACCACAACGAAACTCGCTCCTGGCATGGCTGGCATCGCCATGTCTCACTCGTCATGCTTGCCTTTGCCATGATGGCCGTCATCCGTCACCGGGCCATTGTCTCAAAAAAAGCGACCGCGGCCTCGACCGAAGCATCGTTCTTGATCCGCTGGTCGATCCAGGAAATCCGGCGCATCGCCCTTAAGCTAGCCCGGCGACGTATCCCGCACGCTCACGTCCTCTCGGCAGACTCACCAACACGATGACGTCCAGCATATGAATGAGGGAAGGCATGACGGAATGCGTCGCAAGGGAGTTGACCCTGATGTCCACCATGCTGGCGGAGTTTCCGCAGTTGTCCGCGGCAGGGAAAGTCTGCCACATCGCGAAGGGGAACAGTTCAAACGTAAGCGCGAGTTTCGCGGCACGCTGAGGCCGGCGGTGTTGACGGCTCGCCTTCGGTATTGAAGACGGTGCCTGGCAATTTCAGGCCGTGGCGGCTTTTGCGAAGTTGAAGGGCATCAGGTCGTCGATATCTGCATCGACCGCGCGCTGAGGCAACTCGATGAGCACGTGGCGCAGCCATGCTAACGGCTCGACGCGTGAAGCGCGGCAGGTCAGCATCAGACTGTAGGCAACGGCACTGGCCCTGGCTCCGTCGACGGTGTCGCTGAACAGCCAGCACTTTCGGCCAGTTGCAAAAACCCTGATGTCGCGCTCCAGAAGATTATTGTCGATCGGCATCCTGCCATCTTCGGTGTAACGCGTCAGATAGTCCCATTGGTTCCGGGTGTAGGACACGGCGTCGCCGAGCTTGCTGTCAGGCAAGACCTTCGGGGCCATGTCATCGAGCCATCCCTTGAGGGCGTTCAGGACGGGAATGCTGTGTTGCTGGCGGAAGCGGCGAATGCAGTCGGCCTGTGTTTCACCCTTCTCCGGTTTCTCGTCCTGCGCCTGCCTTTCAACCCGGTAGAGCTGTTCGAAGAACCGCAGCGCCTGTTCTGGCGGCCCGCCACCCTTCTTTCTTGCTTTGAGTGCATCGACAAAGCGCCGCCGGGAGTGGGCCATGCATCCAATGTGGGTAGCCCCTTCCAGCGTGCGCCATGCGGTATAGCCGTCGCTCATCACAATGCCGCGGTAATCGCCGAGGAAGGCTTGCGGGTGGAGTTGGCCGCGGCCTGGCTGATAATCCAGAAGAACGATCGGCTCGTGACTGCCCTTGCCACTGCGATAGGCCCACATGTACGAGGTGCTGGTGGCCTCCCGGCCCTTCTCCTTGAGGACCTGAACCGTCGTCTCGTCGCCATGGATGAGAGGTTGTGATCTGAGCCGCAGCTTCAGGGCGTCATAAATGCGATGCAGATGCTTCTCGCTCGAGCCGATCACCCAGTGGCCCAAAGCGCCGCGGCTGACAGGAACACCTGCGCGTTCAAAGGCCTGCGCCAGGCGGTAGAGCGGCGTGCCATCGACATATTTGTGAACCAGCGCGAACGCCAGCGTCGAGGCCGTGGCAACGCTGCCCGGCAACGGCTGCGTCGGCATCGGCGCGGTCACGACAGGGGCGTTGATCCCGGTGCGATCGCAATGGCGGCACGCATATTTGAAGCGCACATTCTGTAAAACCTTCGCCTTCACCTCGATATGAAGTTGCTCGGTGACAGCCTCGCCCATGCGATGCATCTGGCCACGGCAACAAGGGCACGCCTTCTGATCGTCGGGCAGGTCATACTCGACGCGCTCGCGCGGCAGATTGGCCGGCAGCGGCCTGCGGCCGCGCTTCTTTCCCGGCGCGCTTTCGACGGGTGGCAAGCCCGTGTCCGGAAGTTCGGCGATATCGTTCGTTTCACTGCCGGCGTCATCCTCATCGTCGGCCTGCTCGGCTTCATTGAAGAGACGATCGACGTGCTTTTCGCTGCGCGGCGCAAAACGATGCAGGCGTGCCAGCGCCAGTTCTTCCTCGAGCTTGACGACGCGCTCCGTGAGCTGACGATTCTCCGCATCCAGCGCGGCAATGCGCGCCAACAGCATCTCAACACTCGGATCGCCGGTTCGATTCATCGGATTCTTGAATCTGAACCGTATCGACGCGTCAACCGCTCAACTCAAGAGCTCAGCCGGCAACCTTGTATTGCCGCACCGGATGGCGGACCATCGCATCGATATCGATGCCGTCAAGAATCCAGTGCAATTGCTCGGTCGTAAGTCGGACAACCGCTGCCTCGCGCCGCGGCCATCGGAACTTGTCCTCGGTCAGCCGCTTCAGGACCAGCACAAAGCCGGACCGATCGAAGAACAGCAGCTTCATCCGGTCGCAACGGCGATTGCAGAACGCAAAAACCGCCGCAGCGAACGGATCGAGCGCCATCGTCTCCTGGACCAGGACCGCAAGGCTGTTGATGCCGGCCCGGAAGTCGATCGGCTCACGGTGCAAATAGACCTGCAGGTCACCACCCAGTCTGAACATGGCCCAGGGCTCCGATGATCGCCGTCAATGCATCCACATCGCCGCATTCCAGCGCGACCTTCACGCCGTTCGGCAAGGACACGCTCACTTTAGCCGGAGAACAAAAAGCTGGAGATCTCCTGGGTTCCGACCCACGCACTTCATCGCAAGTCGCCGGAAAATCCACCGCCGCAACGCCGCCTTGCCGCGACAGAGCCCGCTCGGAGGTCCCCTCAAGCTGAACCGGGATGAACGCGGGGCGTGACGGCGGCGGCAGCGACCTGGCCGCGGTGTGCTTCTTGATCCACTTCCGAAGGAGGTTCGCGTTGACCCCGTGTTCGCGCGCAAGTCTCGAGACCGAAACGCCAGGCTCAAGGCAGGCCGCCACAAGACGCTCCTTCGATGTCGTATCGTAACGCCGGCGACCGTTTCGGCCAACAAGCCTGACCCGCAGTTTCTGATCGTCGTCTGCCATCACAAGGTGTCCACCTATTTAAGTGGACACCTCATGCATCAGCGCACTCAAAAGCAGAAGGTGCGACGAAATTCGCGCTTACGTTCAAACTGCTTGGAGTGCAAACTACCTGACCGAATGAGGTGAAGACCTTTGATAATCAGTGAAATGCAGCCCAAGCTCGCTTGCTATGGTCATGGGCCAAGCTTGAACAGAGAGCCGTATGCGCTCAAAGGTGCACGTACGGTTCGGGGAGGAGAAGCGCGCTCGCGCTTCTTACTTCACTCAAGATCACCGGATGGGGGTGGTACTATCTCTCGGCCGTGCTTGACGACTTCTCGCGCTACATCGTGGCCTGGAGGCTTGGTCCCACCATGTGCGCTTCCGATGTCACAGCCATCCTTCCACCAGGCACTCGCCGCATCCGGCCTTGACCAAATCGCCCTCGCGCACCGGCCAAGGCTGCTCAGCGACAATGGTTCGAGTTACGTGGCGGATGATCTGGCCGAGTGGCTCGACCAGAAGGGCATGCAGCACGTGCGCGGCGCTCCATACCATCCTCAGACCCAGGAAAGATCGAGCGCTGGCATCAGACGCTGAAGAACCGCATCCTGCTCGACAACTATTACCTACCCAGTGATCTCGAGCGTCAAGTAGGAACCTTCGTCGAACACTATAATCACGTCCGCTATCATGAGAGCATCGACAACCTCACGCCAGCCGATGTCTACTCCTCGCTCAGCGCCCGTTCCAGATTGCCTTCAACGAAGCGGCGCTTGGTCCGGTACACGGTCGAGCCGCCCACGCCGACGCTCCTGGCGATCTCCTCGTCACCGACCCCGGCATCGGCAGCCAGCAAAATCTGGGCGCGCTTGAGCTTGCGGGCCGCATGCTTGCCGCCGGTGAGCAGCGCCTTGAGTTCGCCGCGCTCGACTTGGCTGAGTTCGATCCGATAGCGTACATTCATGCCTGCCTCCCTGAGAGGCACGCACGAACAACTGAATCGGATGGCCGGCGTGAGTCTTTCGGCAAAAACCTTCACGCCCAAACAGGGTCAATACCTCGCCTTCATCCACCTCTATACGAGACTGCATCGAAGGCCTCCGGCAGAAGCCGACATGCAGGAATATTTCCGCGTCAGCCCGCCTTCGGTTCACCAAATGGTACAATCGCTCGAGACAGCAGGCCTTATCAAAAGGTTGCCAAGGACGGCTCGCAGTATCGAACTCCTCGTCGATCCCAAAACTCTGCCGGAGTTAATCTGACCGCCCGAACCCAACCAGTCAAAATCACTGTGAAGAGCCACTAGTTGCCGTCGGCAGCGCAATCGCAGTCTTTTCCCTTGCTTTCCGCAAGTCGATGCCGATGCCATGGTCTGGCTGCGTTCTCCCCATGACCCCTCGTAACGCGACCATCACTGGCACTTCGCCGCGCGCAAACGTTAAAGACACCAGCGTTTGGCAATTTGCGGTTTTATCGAGGGCCGACGCGGTTGTTCTGCCGACGCTTTGCCCAAAATTTCTGCTTCATCTTCGCTCCTGGTGGCTACGATGAACCAGAAATCCCCCCTCCGCAAAGCCATTCAATGTGTCTCACAAGCCCTGACGGCGAACACCTGACGTTTTTATCCACGCCTGGGCAAGGGCCGCGAAGGAGGCTGCACATAGCGCTGCCAAATCGTCCCATTATCGAACTGGATAGTCATGCCGTCGGGCGTGTACACTGCGCCCATATTGAATGCATCAACCCAAATGCGGTTCGACGGATAGAACCAGTCTGGCCATGCACGAGAAGGTACGCCTGCCTCGCTCAAAAGATTGAGTTCGGATCCGTTTTGCGTGACGTAGGCCAAAACAGCGCCGTAGCATCTCTGAATGCACTGATAACTTCCGGTCAGATCGACCGATTGGGCGGATGCACCACTGTTCAGCAGCGCGCCGACGACTGCGATAGTGAGCGCGATGGAACTCGTCGTACTTGAACTTTTCATGAGAACATTTCCTTTGAACGACTCAGCGATAGTTGTCTGTCAATACCTGAGAGTGCGTCGAATGCCTTTGACGAAAATCAACCCGACTTGTCTGCGAGCTCGTGCATGAAGTCTACAGCTGCACAAGACGCTCATGCGCACGCTTCAAACCTGCGGGATGATCTTGACCAAGCGAGCGCAGCGCGAAAGCCCCGTCCAATGAGGACAAATCCGGCTGGTCATCGTTTCTGCGGCATCTCGTCGATCGCGGTCTCAGGGGCGTGCAGCTGGTGATTTCTGATGCGTGCCGAGGTCTTGTCGAAAGCGTTGCGGATTATCTGCCGGAGGCCCGCTATCAACGCTGCATGGTGCATTTTTATCGCAATGTCTTCGATAACGTACAGAGTCTTTCGCACTTTCAGGATTGACGGCTTCTTCTAGAATGAAGGAGCTTTGGATGAACGATGGGAATGCCATGGGTCAGGTGATCCAAATTGATGAGGCCCGGATTCGAGATCACCTGGGCGAGATGGTCCGCGGGACGGTGGAAGAGACCCTGAACGCCATGCTGGAGGCCGAAGCGGACCAGCTGTGCGGGGCTGGGCGGTATGAGCGCAGCCCGGCCCGGCAGGACACGCGGGCAGGCAGCTACGAGCGAACGCTGCACACCAAGGCGGGCGACGTCAATCTGAAGGTCCCGAAGCTACGGCGGCAAACCTTCGAGACGGCGATTATCGAGCGCTACCGGAGGCGGGAGAGCTCGGTCGAGGAGGCGCTGATCGAGATGTATCTGGCCGGAATTTCGGTTCGGCGGGTCGAAGACATCACGGAGGCGCTGTGGGGCACCCGGGTCAGCCCGAGCACAGTGTCGAACCTGAACAAGAAGATCTATACCAAGATCGAGGCGTGGTGGGATCGCAGGATCGAAGGCGAGCATCCGTATCTCTACCTTGACGGCATCGTGATGAAGCGCAGCTGGGCTGGTGAGGTTCGCAACGTCTCGCTGCTGGTGGCCTCGGCGGTCAATGCCGAGGGGTTCCGGGAGATCCTCGGCATCTGTGAGGGCGCCAAGGAGGACAAATCCGGCTGGTCATCGTTTCTGCAGCATCTCGTCGATCGCGGTCTCAGGGGCGTGCCGTTGGTGGTTTCCGATGCGTGCCGAGGTCTTGTCGACGTTGCGGATTATCTGCCGGAGGCCCGCTATCAACGCTGCATGGTGCATTTTTATCGCAATGTCTTCAGCCACGTGCCGTCGACCCGGGTCCGCGATTCATGCCCAGGAGAGCCGCGCTGCGGCCGACGAGAAAGCCAGGACCGTCATCGCGGATCTGCGGGCAGGCCGTATGGCCAAAGCTGCTGATCTCGTCGAGCAGGCGGTTCACGAAACGCTCGCCTACTATGCCTTTCCGGACATCCATTGGCGGAAGATTCGAACGAACAATCCGCTCGAGCGCATCATGAAGGAGATCCGGCGACGAACCCGTGTCGTCGGCGCCTTCCCCGACGGTCAATCCTGTCTCAACTTGGCGGCGGCCCGGCTGCGGCACATTGCCGGAACGGCGTGGTCGACCAAATGCTACATGAACATGCGACCGCTCTATCAGCCACAACTCTCTGAAACCGGAGCCGTCGCCTGATCAAAAGTGCGAAAGATTCTGGACAGTACCGATCCGCGCCATCTTGTTGGCGAGCGCCACCGTTACCAGCATGCGCGGTTTGCGAGCCAGCATCTGTTCGAGCCACGACCCCTTTGGCGCGCCCCGTTTGCTTGCCTGCTGCACTACGGCGCTGCTGCCGATGATGAGGAGGCGCCTGAGCGTGCGTTCGCCCATTTTTGATGTCGCGCCGAGCTTCTGCTTGCCGCCCGTAGATCTTTGAAGGGGCGCGAGACCGAGCCAGGCTGCGAAGTCACGACCTTTAGCAAAAGTCTCGGCCGGCGGTGCTAGAGCGGCGATCGCGGTGGCGGAGATCGGGCCGATGCCAGGAACGGTCATCAGCCTGCGCGATACTTCGTCCTCGCGAGCGCGTCGCGCGATCTCCTTGTCGAGATCTACGATCTTGCCGTGAGGCCCGCGAACAAGTGCAACATCAATCGGAACGTGTGGGCCGCTTCGGGAAGCGAGTTGGTCATCGCTTCTTCCTCGATCAGATCAGCAAGCGTCGCCACATGCGACGGCCCCTTGGGTGCAATCCAACCATATTCAGTGAGGTGCCCCCGGATCGCGTTGATGAGCTGGGTTCGCTCCCGCACCAACAGATCACGGGTCCGAAACACCAGGCCCGCCGCCTGTTGCTGTTCGCTCTTCACGGCCACGAACCGCATGCTCGGCCGCTGCACCGCTTCGCATATCGCTTCGGCATCGATCGCATCGTTCTTTTGCCGCTTCACGAGTGGTCTTACATAGGCGGGCGGGATCAGCCGAACTTCATGGCCAAGCTGGGTCAGCTGACGAGCCCAGTGATGTGCTCCACCACATGCTTCCAGCGCTACCGTGCAACTCGGCTGCGCCGCGAAGAAATCCAGCAGCTTTCCTCGGCTGATCCGCTTGCTGAACATCGCTCGACCCCGCCCATCCGCTCCGTGAACGTGAAAAACGTGCTTGACGATATCCAGACCGATTGTGATAACTTCTGACACGGACGCCTCCCTTAAGTGGTGCTCAACATCTCCATTTTGGCGCATCGATGCCGTCGCGCGGAGCGTCCACCCCATCATAAATCTTCGTCGATGTTCGGTTCGTCGCAACACAGACCGTCTTTGTGAATCGGAGCAAAGGTTGCGATGACCATCAACCGAGCTCCGGCGGAACAGTAATGATGACCTTGCCATCACGCCTTGAGCGGAATTATAGGTCGCGCAATCCAGCTGGCTACATCAATCGGTGCCGGCGCTCTTTCGACTTGACGCAGTTGGCCGGCTATTCCAACTCGTTTGGCGCACGAGATGCAGTGCTGCCAGCACAGCCGTGAAGACCATCGTCAACAGCAGAATCGCCACAGTGGCCTCGCGGATGTCATGAACTTGCCAGCTATACCCCCTGGCGTCGACCGCTCGACCTGTTTGTCCAATTATCCATGGCACGATATGCGTGAGGCCGGCGCTTACGTAAAAAAGGATGCCAATCGCTGGTAGCTTAGGGCTCATCCTTGGATACGGCTGGAGGCAGCTGCGGCGGAGATAGAGCGCGAAGGCGTAAAAAATCAGCCATGAGGTAAGAAGCCAACCAAGATAGTTGGAGAGAGGAACACCGAATACCCCACCGCCGTCGTGCCATATCCAGACCTTGGAGATTGTCGCGTTGGGGGCATCCATCACAAGATCCCATTGGGTCATCGCGAACGCAGCGACAACGGGCAGGGCGATCAAGTTGAAAGGGCGATGGAGCTGACGGTCGGCGCCATCAAGCAGAACCGACGCGACTACCCAGGAAAAATAACCGGCTCCGAACCATAGCGGTCCCACAATAATCGGAATCAAGCCGACGTGCGACAAGTTCGGTCCTACCTCGAAATGATAGACCCCGAATGGAAAGCCCGTGGCGGTGCTGAGATTTTCCATCGCAAATGCAATTGCATTGCAAGCAACGAACAGGACCAAGGCTCGCCGTGGACCATAGTCAAAAGTGGCATGGACCAGCGCGCAGCCAATGAAAATCGCCGCGAGCGTTTGCGCAAGCGGGGTTGGATTCCAGGAAAACCCAATTGCCGCAGCAAGAATGCCAGCGATGGCCAACCAAAGTGCGGGCTCCTGCCGCGCCCAGAATCTGCTGCGGGCAACATTATCTAACGTCATTGCGCATGGTTTCCATCGGCTGATCGAGCGATCAACGGCAACGCAGTTGCGTTGACTATCCACCCTATCTATTGCAAGAAAATGGCACTGCTTGGTCTCTTCTGAACCTTGGGAATCTTGCCGAAGAGATCTATTCTTTCCTTAATCGCCCAAGCGTATGCGCGCCGATAGTCCGGGAATAATCGCCCCGCCGAAAGTTTGTTCACCTCGGGGGCAATAGTGCGCGATCGACCCTATTTCGCACTTGGCGATTGCTTGCCTTGCCACAGATGACGGACCCGCATTAAGTGATCTTATCTCTCAGCCTTCGCTGAACGGTTTCGACCAGAGCCGCTCCGCGAAATCCAGATGGCACTTCACTACGTCCGAGGGAGTTTTGGAATTGGCAAGATTTTTCAGAAGATTGGCCTGAGCGTGCAGAGAGGAAGCAGCCAGCTTTGACCCGTCCTTCAATGCCGCAGCGAACAGGTCTGTTGTCTCTTCGAGAGATTTTTTCCATTCTGGAGGCGCAAACGAATGGCTTGATGCGGCCCTCGCTGATTCTCCAACATCGTGCGCAGTGCCACCCGCTCGAGAGGCTGATGCCTGGGCGGCCCGTTCGGGCTCTGGATCTGTCTTCCGTTCGCGTTTTTCGTATTCGGGGCTTCTCGCGGGCATTCAACGTCTCCCCGTCTGAACAGGATCGCAGCGCTTCGTGGTCTACCGACCACGAGGCTTCGGAAAGTACCACAAACGGCAACATGTCGAACCTATCTCATTTGGTAGCACTTGCTCGATCGGGATCGCTTAGCGGATACCGGGATCAACCTGAGCTATGACGGAATGATGGCACGACATACGAAGTCTGGCCCTGTCGTAACGCCGCCTCCATCGGCATGAATTGCGTGGCGCCTTTGCCATTCGCCTGGAACAGGCCGAGCGAATCCAGCTGGTGTGGGCCAATAATCAGAGCGCAGCGGCTCTGCTATCATGAATGATGCACGCGAGGCCGGTGACGATGGATCGAGCGGCAAGTACGTCGATGCCGCCTTCAAAATTGCGACGACCGCAGTCGCCCAGTCGAGGTCCCGCTCACCCCAATAGCCGACGACCGCGCCCTGAGCGCCACGCTCTCGCAACGTCCTTGCGAGGGCATCCGATCTTGATCGCAGCGCCTTGTAGGTGAGTTCGTCCGCGCCGACCCTCAGCGCAACCCTCTCTGGATCCGATCTTGCAAGGCGATCGATCGCCATGATCGCGTCGATCGGCTGACATTCCACAAACCGATTCTTGCCGGATCGAGTTTCCGTAGCCATACGCGTCCCGCCATTCATCACTTTGTGCGGCCCTTAGATCAGAAAACTGTTGGGAGTCCGAACTGCCCGCCGGCGGTGACCGACGCTCGGTGAACTGCACCTCACCAGCTCTCAGCATCAGACGTGCCAACTTGGCCAAAGGACGGATTCATGTGCTTTTTGCGTCGGCCGGGCGGGGCGCCTCGCGTGTTCATTGTCTGGCCCCGAACGTAACCGTCTTCAACCGAACGCGGTCATGTTAGGTCATTGCCAATCAATCCTGACTAGATAGGGCCCCGGTATGAACACCGCGTCATTTGCGCCCAAAGGTGAATATGGCCGAGCCAGATGGCGCGAGTCAGCCTCCGCGCTATAACCACTCGACCATACCGCTTCGATCTCGCCTCTTCATGGCAGCAAAGCTGGGCGACGGATTTATCGGTGTGGACCCAGTGGCGCATGCTGCCGCCGACTCTGTTTCCACCAATGACCACGGTGCAGTACTATTTCTACCAGTGGCGCGACAACGGATTGTGGCAATCGATCAACCACGCACTCCTGATGCTGGCGCGCGAGGCGATCGGCCGGGAGGCCTCGCCGACGGCCGGCGTGATCGACAGCCAATCGGTCAAGACCACGGAAAGTGGCGGCCCTCGCGGCTACGACGCGGGAAAGAAGATCAAGGGTCGAAAGCGCCACATCGTCACCGACACCCAAGGGCTCCTGGTCGGAGCGATCGTTCACGCTGCCGACGTCCAGGATCGCGATGGCGCGCCAGATGTCCTGTGCAGCATTCGCTACCGCTTCCCCTGGCTGCGCCATATCTTCGCCGATGGCGGCTATGCCGGCGAAAAGCTCAAGGCGGTGCTGGAAAAGATCGGCCGGTGGACTGTCGAGATCATCAAGCGCTCCGATGCCGCACAGGGCTTCGAGGTGCTTTCGATGTTGCAGTGTCGTCCGTTATGAAGTGGCGGCAGCGGATGCGGCGCCGACGAGCTTGAAGACCGCCTCACGCTTGGCGTCAAGGTGCTGGGCCTCTTTCGGCCAATCTTGATGGCGATCGGCTTCGACATCATCGGCATCCCGATCGGCCTCGCATTCCTGCTCTTGGTGCTCCTTGTTACCGTGGCTTTGCGGCCGCTGCTCAAGACGGACCACAGTTACGCGCGAATAGCCGTGCTGTTGGGTCTGGCGGCAGCGCTGCTGGACGCGCTTCCGGAAGATGAGCGTCCCGGACCGCAGGGCGAAGCTCGACCGCGCGCATGGCGTGCTGTCGATCCGCCACCAGTGCCGGCTGCTCGGGCTGTCGCGCTCGGGCGTTTACCGGACGGCGCAGCCGGCCAATGACGACGATCTGACGCTGATGCGCCAGATCGACGAACTGTTCACCGCGCGGCCGTTTCTGGGCTCGCGACGAATGGCGTGGCTGCTGAGCGAGGATGGCGTTCCGATCAACCGCAAGCGCGTGCAGCGGTTGATGCGCAAGATGGGGATCGAGGCACTGGGGCCGAAGCCGCGCACCAGCAAGCCTGCGCCGGGGCACGTTGTGTGCCGGGCATGTTCAATAGCTCGGAAGTGAAAGTCTTCCACCCAACCTGATGGAGGTGAAGGGATAGAGAAACGCAAGGGCTGCCGCCGCGAGGCGGGGTCTGAAGGAAGCGTGGATCAAAGATGCGGGCCGATGAACAAGAACCGGATATGAGGCGCCAGTGTCGGACGAGCGGGCAACACATCGCGAAGTCCATATCCATCAAAGACGCAAAGCGTAGATCCGGCGGTCGTGCATCGAAGGCGATTGAACTTACCCCGGGAGATCTGCCCGGCGTCGCTGTACGGCGACTGAGACGACCGTGAGGTCGGCTGACCACCTGGCAGAAGTCAGCAGAGGGCGTAATAGGTCATGCTGTCGGCGAAGCTATTGAGGCACTCCAAAGCTGAAAAGCGGAGCAACGGATAGGCAGAGTCGGAAACGATGGCTGAAGGCCCGAACGAGTGAGAGAGGCAAGTAGGATCGGCACCTCATGAACGGAAAGCGGCAGACAAACCAGCAACGACTGGCCTCAGGCACGGATGGCCGGGGTGAAACCCCGGCTGCCGCGACCGGAGGAGCCGAACCGTCTGTGGCGATGCCGGCGACCGAAAGCCCGGCTTTCCCAGAACATCTGATGGAGGAGGTGTGTAGCCGCAAGAACCTTCAAAGAGCGTGGAAACGCGTTCAAGGAAACAAGGGAGGCCCTGGTGTCGATGGGATGACCATCGACGTCGCCAAGGCATTCCTGCGTGAGCACTGGCCAGCAATTCGGCTCCAATTGGCTATCAGCCACGGCCGGTTAAGCGGCTGGAAATTCCGAAACCGGATGGTGGGGTCAGAAGGCTCGGCGTTCCCTGTGTCGTCGACCGCCTGATTCAGCAAGCCGTGCTGCAGGTTCTTCAAGAACAATGGGATTCGACGTTCTCCGAGCACAGCTACGGATTCCGGCCGGGACGGTCGGCGCACCAGGCCGTAGCCCAGGCACAACGCTACATCGCTGAGGGCTACAACGTTGTGGTGGATCTCGATCTGGAAAGAGTTTTCGACCGAGTCAACCATGACATCTTGATGTCGCGCTCGCCGCGCGGGTGACCGACAAGCGCGTGCTCAAACTCATCCGGGCGTTCATGAACGCCGGACTGCTGGAGGACGGCCTGATCAGACCGGTGGAAGAGGGGACCCCTCAGGGTGGTCCGCTCTCGCCCTTCCTCAGTAATATCGTGCTCGACGATCTCGACAAGGAGCTGGCTCGACGTGGCCATCGGTTCTGTCGCTATGCGGACGACTGCAACATCTATGTTCGCAGTCATCGCGCCGGTGAGCGGGTCATGGCCTCGATCACCCGGTTCCTGACCGACAAGCTCCGGCTAAAGGTCAATGAGGCCAAGAGCGCGGTGGCACGACCGGAAGGGCGCAAGTTCCTGGGGTTCAGTATTGCGAACGATGGGAGCGAACGACGCATTGCGCCGAAAGCGCTCGCTAAGTTCAAAGACCGAGTTCGGGACGTCACATGCCGACACGAGGCATCAATCTGGAAAGGATTATTAAGGACCTCTCGCCTTACCTCATCGGATGGCGAGGGTACTTTGGGTTCTGCCAGACTCCTCGCGTGCTCACAAACCTGGAAGCCTGGATTCGCCGGAGACTGCGAATGTATCTCTGGCGACAATGGCAGAACGGGCACAAGCGATTCACGGAGCTTCGCCGCCTCGGCATCGCGAAGTTCGCCGCATCGGTTGCCGCCGGTTCGCCGACGGGGCTCTGGCGAATGTCCGGGCACCCGGCGGTCCAGCACGCCCTGCGCAACCACTTCTTTGACGCTCTCGGTCTCCCCCGAATACTGGTTCCTGGGCCAGCTTAACTCAGTCGAACCGCCGTGGTACGGACCCGTATGCCCGGTGGTGTGGGAGGGGTGGCGTCGCGAGACGTCCCCCTATCCCGATCAATCCCTCCCGATTCAATCTGGTCGAGACCGCTCTAACGTCGTAGGCTCGACGACGCGGGCTGCGTGGGTGTTGCCACGAGTAATCAGGAAAGAAGCGGGCGGCCAAATTGTCGATCAACGCTTGGATTTTGGTGGTTGTTCGCCGCGCGAGCGGCCGATCGCATTGTTAAAGGTCCCCCTTTTGAGCCGGCCGCGGGGCCATGGGCTTTGATCTAGCTGGAATCCACCGAGATCGAGCCGGACACGCCGCTTGATTCAGTCAGAGCGTAAAAATGTTGGTCCAAATGCCCTCTCGGCTCCAGCGACTGACGCGGTTGTAGACCGTTGTGTAAGGACCGTAGACTTCCGGGCAATCACGCCAGCGCGAACCTGCTTTTAGCAAGTGGACAATGCCGTTGATCACGCATCGATCATCGATCTGATGCGCTCCCTTGTGCCCTCGCGGCAACAACAGCTCAATCCGCCGCCATTCCGCGTAGCTGAGCCAGTCCTCACCGCGCTTGATCCAGCGCAACCTTGGATGCGTCCGGCCATGCTATGTCGCTTCGAAATGTCGAATTGCAATCGAGGCACATCATGAAGGCGTATTTCATCGGAGCTGGCATCGGATCGCTCGCGGGCGCGGCATTCCTCGTTCGCGACGCGCAGCTGCCGGGACGCGACATCGTGATCTACGAGGCGCAGCCGCTGGTCGGCGGCAGCCTCGACGGTGCGCTGCTCGCGAGCGGTGCCTATTCGCTGCGCGGCGGGCGCATGCTCACGACCGATCATTACGAATGCACCTGGGACCTGCTGTCGAGCATCCCCTCGCTCGAACAGCCCGGCCTCAGCGTGCGCGAGGAGACGGTCGCGTTCAATCTGGAAAATCCGGCGCATTCGCAGGCGCGGCTGGTCGACCGCAACCGCTTCAAGATCGATGTGACGCATATGGGGTTCTCGGCGCGCGACCGGCTCGAGCTGCTGCGGCTCACCGAGGCCTCGGAGGAGACGCTCGGCAACAGCCGCATCACCGACTGGCTGTCGCCGAAATTCTTCGAGTCGAATTTCTGGTACATGTGGCAGACCACCTTCGCCTTCCAGCCCTGGCACAGCGCGGTCGAGCTGAAGCGCTATCTGCACCGCTTCATGAACGAGTTTCCGCGCATCGAGACTCTCGCCGGCGTCAAGCGCTCCGTCTACAATCAGTATGACGCGATCGTGCGGCCGCTCGCCGACTGGCTGAAGCGGCAGGGCGTGCAATTCGTGCGCGGCACGGCCGTCACCGACATGGTGCTCGAGGATGAAGGCGGGCGCGTGCGGGTCCGCCAGCTCGTGCTCGACTGCGACGGTCGCACCGCCAATGTCCGCCTCGAGGACGGCGACCTCGTGTTCTTCCAGAATGGATCGATGACGGACGCCTCCAGCCTCGGCACCATGACCGAGCCGGCGCCGCACCTGACCAAGAAAGACAGCCAGGGCTGGGCGCTGTGGGAGACGATCGCGCAAGGGCGCCCCGAATTCGGCAATCCCGCCGCGTTCAACACCTCGATTCCCGAATCCTACTGGCTGTCCTTCACCGTCACCTGCCGCGATCCGCGCTTCTTCGAGAAGATGGAGGCGTTTTCCGGCAACAGGGCCGGCACCGGCGGGCTGGTCACGTTCAGGGATTCCAACTGGCTGATGTCGGTGGTGCTGTATCACCAGCCGCATTTCGCCGGTCAGCCGAGGGACGTGCAGGTGTTCTGGGGCTATGCGCTGCATCCGGATCGCGTCGGCAATTTCGTCGGAAAGCCGATGTCCGATTGCGGCGGCGCCGACATCCTGAACGAGCTCTGCGGGCACCTCAATTTCGATCGCGAAATGTTCGAGACTGCGACCTGCATTCCCTGCCGGATGCCCTACATCACCAGCATGTTCATGCCGCGCAATCTGGCCGACCGGCCGTTGCCGGTGCCCCAAAATTCGGTCAACCTCGCCTTTGTCAGCCAGTTCGTCGAAATCCCCGACGACGTCGTCTTCACCGTCGAATATTCGGTGCGCGCGGCGCAGATGGCGGTCTATCAGCTGATGAAGATCGATCGCCCGGTGCCGCCGGTGACCCGCCACGACAAGTCGCTCGCGGTGATCTTCGCGACGCTGAAGAAGGCGTTCGCGTGAGGCTTTCGCCGGGACGGCATCGCTACCGCGGCGCTGCCAGCGGCAGGCTGACGTGAAAGACGGCGCCCCCTGACGGGACGTTTTCGGCTCCGATGCGGCCGCCATGCGCTTCGACGATGGTATGCGCGATCGAGACCATGTCGCCACGCAAGTGTCTGGTACTGTCCAGAATCTTTCGCACTTTTGATCAGGCGACGGCTCCGGTTTCAGAGAGTTGTGGCTGATAGAGCGGTCGCATGTTCATGTAGCATTTGGTCGTCATCAATTTGGATCACCTGACCCATGGCATTCCCATCGTTCATTCAAAGCTCCTTCATTCTAGAAGAAGCCGTCAATCCTGAAAGTGCGAAAGACTTCGTACGTTATCAAGCGCGGCAACCGTATTGGTCTGGAATCTTGCCTCGACCAACTGTCCGACAAACTCGACTTGCGCTCGGTTGCCGAGATCGAGACATGCAGCACGAAGCGCGGACACTTTGAACAGCCATGCGCCTTTATCATCGTCGACGCTCGACGCATCGACAGCGAACGTCATTTTGACAACTTCTTCTTGCCCGCCTCGAACGCTTCCTGATCTTTCGGGTCGGCAAGCTTAAACCAAGAGCCGGGTGCATACGTGGCGATAAGCTTGGCAAAGAACGATTGTGGCTCCCAATCTTGCCCTTCGCGCTTCTCGAAAATGATGACTTCGTCGCGGGTGAAATAACTAGGTCCGGGAACATTGCAGTCGACCGAAAGCTCGACGCGCCACAGCCCGCCCTTCGCGGTTTGCTGCTCATCTATCCTCGGCGAGTAATGCACTCCAACCGGCTCGTCGATAGAACAGCGGCCACGCCGCAGAAGATCGCCCAACTTGCCCTGCGCGGTGGTTACGAAGTTGAAGTTGGCGGGATTATGCAGAAAGTGACGGTTCACGCCGCTTTCGTCGTTTGTCACTTCGTCCGCAATGAGCGAGAGTGCGAACGCTTGCCAGCCTAGTTCCATCGGCCTTGCATACGGCGCCACAATTTTCATTGTGCCATCGGGCGCCACCTCCCACGTGACCGTGTACTCTTCCTTTGTTTTATCGGCCCGGTGTTTGGCCCACGAAAAGATAACTGGCTCGCCCGAGTCGGTCTTTTGACCAACCTCCCATCCCCTGGGGATGAAGTGTGCTACCTTTGAGACCTTAGTGAAGATTTGCTCCGCTGTCTCACCATCCTGTGCTCGCCAGGTTGATTTGACCTTATCGATAAGCGTATTGTCGCTCGTACGAACACCCTCGCTCTTACCGGCCAGCCCACCCGGCAAAATGAACCATACGCCAAGGCCGACACAGAGGCCAAGACCGAGGCAAAACCAAAGCACGCGCCTATCGAACATTTTCGGTTCCCCGAGCAGGTGGTTCCTATATCCGTGTTGGGGGTCGGCGGCGATACTTATGGAGCATGGCGACAACAATTCCCACGAGACCGGGTCTGGATCTCAGTTCGGGATTGGAGTCCGGAGGGAATAGCGCGCCGTCGGCCCTATTTCACGCGTGGCCGATTGCTTAACTTACCGCAGGCCGATGGACGTGTTTCAAACGATCCAATATCTTTGAGCCTTCGCTGAACGATTTCGACCAAGATTGCTCCGCAAAATCCAGGTGGCACTTCAGTAGCTCAGACGGGGTTTTCGAGTCGGCAAGAGCTCTCAGAAAAGCAGCCTGGTCGTTCAGAGAGGAAGCAGCCAATTTTAACGTGTCATTCAGTGCCGCGGCGAACAAGTTCCTTGTCGCTTCGATTGATTTTTGCCATTCCGGAAGCGTAAATGAAAGGCGCGATGCAGCTGCCGCCTTTTCTTCAATATGATCAGTCGCGCCACCCGCTCCAGGGGGTGATGCCTCGGCCAGTTCGGGCCCACGTGTTCGCCGTTCGCGTTTCTCGTCTTCGTGTATAGTCGCGGTCATCCGATATCTCCCCGAAAGGATTTCTACTGCTGAGTGGCTCGCCGCTCAGTTTCAATCAGCAAGCTTCCGAGGGTACCACTACCTTCAACATGTCATACCTGCCTTATCTGGTAGCGCTCGATCGGGAGAGAGAAGCAGACATCCGTTAGAGCCGCCCCGCTCAAGGAACAACGTGAAGTTCACTCAACGATCTTGGATTATTGAAGGATATGATCAGGCCATGTGTAGGGTGAACTTGGCTACTTGATCCGTACATAGGCGGCCAACGCGACCAGCCCAGGCTTGCACAAAATGTCTGACACGCCATTAAGCTATCACACTGTCCAGGCATGCATCGAGCCGAGGCGCTCACGAGCGGGCTGTCGACGCGAGCGTGAAGTCGCCTGCAGCCTCGCATGGAATGCAAATGTCGACCGAACCAGCCGACGGAAACGCTCGGCGACTGCGATGTGGCGAAATCGACGTCTTGGCACATGCTAGACCGGTGATTGGCGCGAGGTTTGGAAGAGTCATTGCGAACATCGACGCAGAACTGGAGCGACGCGCTTACGATAGTCACTGACAGAGCGGCACCTGAGATAGTGCCGGCAGGCAGAACTAACCGGTGCCTCGATGAGGCGACCTGAGCGGAACAATCGGAACGCCACTACTTGGAATAACCTTCAACCCAATGCGCGTGCTGGCGGCGCTCCAACTTCGTACAGCCTCGTTTGTTAGACAAGTCACAGCCAATTCATTCCAGGATCTCACAACACGTTCCCAACTCTCTTTCCGAGCCGGGAGAAGCGCGAGCATCCTCTGCGCCTTGCGCGAAGCCGCGAACTTCCCGCTGCGCTTCGCTTCTTTAAGAATCTTGCAAACTAGCTCCTCAGTTCGCTTCCACCCTGCTTCCGTCATTCTATCATCGACAAAGCTACCGAAGCATATTCGAAAGGATAAGGCACGGTCTGCGGCGATGTATGATGGTAGGCCCGGCTCGTTCAGCCACCGATGAAGAGCTTCGAGCTGGTCCGATCCGCCTAGCGTGAGAGCATCAGACCGCTCAAATATATAAAATGCCGCGAAGCCAGCGACCTCAAGCTGCATGTCCAACTCTAGCGATTCCAGCCAATTGGCAATTGCTTTTAGCGGAGACATTGCTCTGCTCTCCATACTGCCAGTTGTGATTGGGCCGGCGACTGGCATAAGGTCAGCTCGAGAGCGACTCGAGCCCGGAGAACACGAGCAGTCAACTACAAGAATCTGCAGGTGACGCAAATCAGAACCGTCCGCTCAAAGCGCTTCTTGGAGCAGGAGAGAAGCAATCGCAGTGGTGCGCGGCACGTCGGGCCTCACCGCGAGGGGCAGCGTGGAAACTGAAGGGATCTGTTGGGAAGAACTGCAAGCACCCACGAGGATTGGTGGGCGCAATCTAAGATCGCATTATGTAAATGCCGCTTGCTGACTGAACGAGATTCGATTTTTGAGGTAATTGAGCATCACCGCAAGCTGCGCGCGCAAGTCGATGCCGCGGCTTCCATATCCGCAAAACTGGTCGAGGGGCCAGAGTTTGATGCCGCCGACGCGATCAGCGAGCAAAAGAGGTTGGCTCTCGAGGAGTACGCAGACGTGCTCATTCACTCTAAACCGACCGCGCTTGCGGGCGTCATCGCTCTGAACCGCTGCGTCGCAAGGCTACCAGCTTGGCAGCTGTCTGACGACTATGATTGGCATTAGTCGGTTCTGAACGCTAGCTGACGCCCTGGACGGGTACTGTCCAGAATGTTTCGCACTTTCGATCAGGCGACGGCCCCGTTTGCAGAGAGTTGTGGCTGATAGAGCGGTCGCATGTTCATGTAGCATTTGGTCGACCACGCCGTTCCGGCAATGTGCCGCAGCCGGGCCGCCGCCAAGTTGAGACAGGATTGACCGTCGGGGAAGGCGCCGACGACACGGGTTCGTCGCCGGATCTCCTTCATGATGCGCTCGAGCGGATTGTTCGTTCGAATCTTCCGCCAATGGATGTCCGGAAGGCATAGTAGGCGAGCGTTTCGTGAACCGCCTGCTCGACGAGATCAGCAGCTTTGGCCATACGGCTTGCCCGCAGATCCGCGATGACGGTCCTGGCTTTCTCGTCGGCCGCGGCGCGGCTCTCCTGGGCATGAATGGCCTTGAGCATGTGGCTCACCTCGCGGACCCGGGTCGACGGCACGTGGCTGAAGACATTGCGATAAAAATGCACCATGCAGCGTTGATAGCGGGCCTCCGGCAGATAATCCGCAACGCTTTCGATAAGACCTCGGCACGCATCGGAAACAACCAACTGCACGCCCTCGAGACCGCGATCGACGAGATGCCGCAGAAACGATGACCAGCCGGATTTGTCCTCCTTGGCGCCCTCACAGATGCCGAGGATCTGATCCGTTCTTCGAGGCGGCGGAGATTCGCCCAGATGATCCGAGCCAACTTGTTGGCGACGGCGATAGCGACGACCATGGGCCGACGCCGCTCAAGCAGAGCTTCGATCCAGCCACCTCCAACTCGGGACCGTGCCTTTGGATACCGAACGACGTTGCGTGCCCCGATGACAAGCAAGTGCCTGAGATAGGAGTCGCCCTGCTTCGTTATGCGGCCGAGCCGGTCCTTCCCGCCGGTGGAATTCTGCTTAGGCGTCAGGCCCAGCCAAGCCGCGAATTCTCGCCCGGAGCGGAACATGGTCGGGTCCGGCACCGTCGCGGCGAGCGCCGTGGCCGTTATGGGACCAACGCCGGGAATCGAGGGCAGCAACTTCGCCATCGGATTTACTCTCTGGATCTGAGCCAGCTCACGCTCGATAGCGTCGACCTGCCGGTCCAATTCCTTCAGTTGGTTCACAAGAACATCCAGCGCCATACCGGCAGTGGCAGGTAGCGCGAGTTCCTCGTCATCCAACAAATCCACAAGACTATCCACCCTTTGCCGGCCCTGTCCGACAATAATTCCGAACTCCGCAAAGTGAGTTCGAATGGCGCAGGCCGTCATGGTTCTCTGGCGGACCAGCAGGCGTCTTGCACGATGAAGCATTAAGAAGCCTTGGTTCTCCACGCTCTTGATGGGAACAAATCTCATATTGGGGCGGCTAACTGCTTCACAGATTGCGGCCGCATCAGCGGCATCGTTCTTTGCTCCCCGCCGCACATAGGGCTTCACATATGCGGGCGGTATTAATCTCACGTTATGTCCAAACCGCTGAATCGCGCGCGCCCGGTAATGGGCGGTGGCGCAGGCTTCTATCCCAACCAGGCAGGGCGACAGCGAGGAGAAGAAGGAGACGATCTCACCGCGCCGGAGGCGTTGGCGGCTGATCACTTGACCTTGAGTGTCAACCGCATGAACGTGAAATACGTGCTTCGAAATATCCAACCCAATTGTCACGACTTCCATGATGATTGCTCCTGTTAGGTACAGATATCGCCAGCATAGCGCCAGCGCCGAGGGAGCGGGGCCGTCTTCCCCATCAATGGCCGGCTCCGAGACGAATTGTTGAACGAGACGCTGTTCACCTCGCTGGCCCAGGCCAGGATCGAACTCCGACATTGGCGGGCCGACTACAACCGCGCATCAGAACACCCATTTGTCTATGTTGTTGAAGAGAAGAGACTTTGTTGATCGGGATGCGATCCTGCGGGGTATCTTGGGTTCTGCCGCGCTCGTTCGGTGATGGATGTGGCGGCATCCGTGGTCAAGGCCGCGCGCGCGAAGATCCATGGCCCATCCGGCAGAGGGTGGACGGCTTCGATCTGACCAGCTTCTGCGGCCAAGCGCAGCGTCTTGGATGCGACCTTGAGAAGCCTGGCGGCGTCGGAGAGATTGAGCCATGGCTCGACGCTATCCTCGGCCCGCCGGAAGACGGGTATCCGATGATAAGATCGCGTGGTTGTGACGCGCTCACGGGTCCAACGGTTGCCGTTGCCCGTCTTGAGGCCGTTGCGGTTGAGCAGGCCCGCAATCAGGTCGTCGCTGGCGATCAGCACCAGTTGCCGGATGGCTGCGATGATGTCACCGGAGGTGCTGTTACGCTGCCCCCGTCGACGCTTCGGCAGCCGCATCTCGCTGTGAGCGCCGCCCGCCCAATGCACGACAAGAACGATCTCGGACGCTTCGTCATCGATATCGGCAACGACCTCGTGGATCAGCGTACGGACGATGCGCTTCTTCAGCCGCGCATCGATGGTCGGCCCTGACCAGATTGACTTGAGGTCTGAGGCCAGAACGCTGAGCATCGTTGGATCGATCGCTGTCGGTGCGGTCGTCGCATCATGCGCGGCAATCTTGCTCTCTACCTCGGCGACGCGGGCAAGCGAGCGATTCCAGCGCGTCTCAAGCTCCGCGGCAACCAGGCGATTTGCCGGATCCGCCGTGTCATATTGCCGGAAGGCGCGATCGGCGGCGTAACGGGCCGCTTCGCGATCACGGCCGAGCGCTTCGCGAACTTGATCCCTCTGATGTCTGGCTTGGGCTGCGGCGGCCGTAGCCGCCGCAACGGCGCCGGGTCCGACAACGCCGAGCAGTGCCCCTTCGATCGCATCATCGACGCGCAAGCCACCGAACGCGATGCAGCGCGGTTCGCCGTTGTCCATCCAGCCGCGCGAGCAGCTGTAACGGGGGATGTGATGCTTCATACCGCTGTAGCGCAGCGTCAGCTTGCGGCCACAACGCCGGCAGCGGATGAGCCCGGCGAGCAGCGCCTCGCCATGCTTGGGCGCGCCATGATGCCGGCTCGTGGGCACGTTACTGGAGACCATTGTACGGATCGCTTCGAACCTCTCCCAGTTCACATAGCCTTCGTGGGCGTCCGGCTTGAGGACGAGCCACTCGGCGCGCGCCTTCCGGCGGATCTTCGCGCCTGCGCCAAGGACGCCGTACCCCGTCGCTACGGCTGTTCTACCATAGGCGTAGGCTCCGCCGTAGACCGGGTTCTCGACCATCCTGTGGAGAGTCGCGTAGCTGGGCCGCCGCCAGGCTGTGTCGCCGTTCGGCTGCTTCACCGGTAGGTCGAGGCCGTGCTCATGGAACCACAGCAGCGCCTGCTGCGCGGTCCCGAGTTCCTCGATCTTGTCGAAGACGAGCGTAATGGCGTCCTGCACACGCCGGTCCGGATCCTTCTCGTAGCGATCACCGACCTTCACAAAACCGACTGGCGTGGCCGCAATCAGTTCGCCACGGCTGGCCTTCTCGTAGCGTGCCGAGAGCGAGCGTTGTCGCAAAAGGTCCAGCTCATACTCGTTGAGGCTCCCCTTCAGCCCGAGAAGCAGTCGGTCGTTGCCATGCCGCGGAACATAGACAGCTTCCTGGTCAACCAGCACCGTGTCGACGACGCGACACATCTCGATCAGCTGTTGCCAATCCCGGCTATTGCGGGCAAAGCGCGAGACCTCCCGCGCACAGACCGCGCCGACCTTGCCGAGGCAGACTTCGGCCAGCATCCGCTCAAAGCCCGCGCGTTGGACGCCGCCGGCAGCGGAAAGTCCAAGATCATCGTCGATCACCTCGATCTTGGACCACCCCAGCGCCGTCAATCGGTCGCGCATCGCGTATTGCAACGCGCTGCTCTCACGATTGTGCAGCACCTGATGGGCGGAGGACTGGCGCACATAGAGGATCGCCTTGCGCTCAAGGTGGTGAGGGCGGACCTTGTCACTGATCATGACCGTCTTCCCTCTTCGCGAGCGTCGCGCTCAGCCGCGCATGGTCCAGCACCAGCTGCGTCATCAGGTTCACCAGCGCATCCTGCGCCTCCTTCGGCAGCTCCCGCCACTCTGGAACCCCAACGGCGCCGTGCGCGATGCCACCCGCGAACAGGTCCATCTGATGCATGCCGAACCGCCGGTTGCGCCGAACCGGCTTCGCTGATATCGCCGTCCTGCTTGCCATGAGCCTCTCCCCGATTCTGGTCGTGAGACACTCCGCATGCACCGGAAAGCAGTTCATTCAATGATGAAGCCGCGCTCTTGACCACTGAATCGACAAGCGACGACAACGCGTTGAGCGCTTCAGGCTGACAAACGGCTCTGCCGTTAGGCTGCCACCGCGAGCACATGCCGCGCGGTCGAACATCCAGGATGGGATCTCCAGAAAACGCTGCGTCTCCGATCCATCCAGCGTGCAGCGGAAAACAACGCCGTCCGCCTTGTCGATCACACCATGGACGAAAACCTCGCGGCCTACCCAAGGGTGATGCCGGTACAGAACCTCACGGCATACGGTCCCTTGGGCGTTCTCAAGCCTTGTTGTACAACGAGGAGCGGCCCCATGGAGCCATCAGCAATCGGCCGCCGATTTTGCTGCAAAATCACGCCGGCGCCACCAGCCCGCCAACGTGATTCAGAGCGCAAAACTCTAGTTCTGGCTGGTCCAAAGTTCGGTCTCGCTACAGCGCCGAAAGACAAGATCTTCAAGGTCTATGTCGCCGGCCAGAAGCGTGGCGTGACCGCAGCAATCAAACGCGCCTTCCGACGCGATCCGCGGTCGAACCGGTGATAGGCCATCTCAAGAATGAGCACCGGATGAACCGAAATCATCTCGCCGGCACCCGCGGCGACGCCCCCAACGCGGTCCTTGCCGCCGCGGGCTACAACTTCCGGCTTCTGATCCTCTGGCTCACGACTTTGTTTGTCCGGATCTGCTGCGCCTTCCTGTTCGCCGGCGCCTGGTCATCCCGTCAACAGACCTCATGATCAACGTTCTTCACGGTCGACTGATCGACGCCGCCCGATGTTCAACCTAGAATCGCCGCCACCTGGCAGGACCGCCCTCAGCCTCTCATGAGGGCTAGGTCTGGAATACCTGCTGCTAAAAGCCCCTTTCTGTACCGCTCCCGGTCTTCCGGTCGTTGAAGAGGTAGCCACTGAGCGAGTACTGAAGCTCGCGCCGTCGGATCGAGCTGGAGCACCTTCTTTCCGGCGTCCGCTGCCCTATAGAGATCCCCGCTCATCGCGTAACTAACTGCTTTGATCCGCCAAGCGCCGAGCAAATTTGGCAACTCTTCGGTCAATCGGATAGCGTCCTCATATCGGCCAGCTACGAAGTGGGCAAGTGCACAAGCCAGCTTAATCTGGGGGAGACTGGGATCGCGAGGACTAAGGCGCTCAGCTTGAGCCAAGTGCTCCAGGGCCGTTTGAGGAGCGCCCAAGAACGAATTCACCCAACCACTACAGAGCCATCCCCACGCCAAATTTGGATTCAGTGAGAGACCACGCGCGATGCAGTCGGCACCGAACTTCACTTCATTTGCCATATAGGCGAGACTGAAGCCACCTAGTACCAGTGTTACACCGTCTTCTCGCCCAAGTTCGAGGCAGCGTTGTGCGTGATGAACTGCCCTCTTTGTTTCCTGGTCAGGATCGTCCATGACCCGGATCTGTTTGCGAAATGTGTAGACATTGCTCAACATTGCGTGCGCAAGCGCGAAGTTGTCGTCCAATTCTACTGCCTTCGAGAACAGCGCCAAAGCTCTCTCACTATCATCCTTATTCCACTTCCAAACTCTTGACATGCCTCGCAAATAATAGTCGTAGGCTTCGAGATCCGTGGTCGGTTTACGATTGGCGCGTTCCTCTTCGTCAAGCTGAACGCGAGAGAAGATCTGCCCTACCACACTCGCCGTCACGCGGTCTTGCAAGTCGAATACGTCCTCCTTCGAACCATCGAAACGGTCTGCCCAAAGGTGCACACCCGTTGCGCTATCAATTAGCTGACCTGTAATGCGAACTCGCCCTCCGGACCGTCGAACGCTGCCTTCCAGCACATACCGAACACCGAGTTCTCGTCCTACCCGCTTGATATCAACGGCCATTCCCTTGTAAGTGAAGCTCGAATTCCGGGCGATCACAAACAACGACTTAAACCGGGACAGTTCCGTTATGATGTCCTCAACCATGCCGTCCGCGAAGTAGTCCTGCTCGGGATCGGCGGACATGTTCTCGAAAGGTAGTACCGCGATAGAAGGTCTGTCCGGCAGAACCAGGGCTCTACGTTGGTTGAGCATGTCCTTCGGCGTTGACGATGCAGACTCAAGCTGCATCTTGACCTCATAGACTCGTATGGGCTCCTCGAGGTTTTTGACGGATTGCGCGCCGAGGTCTGTGAACTCCAGCGGCAGTATATTTCGCACCTGGTCATAGGTCACACCAGAGATGCAGACCCCACCAGCCTTCGCAAGCGCCTGTAGTCGAGCCGCAATGTTCACACCCGTGCCAAACAAGTCGCCGGCTCGGAACATAATGTCACCTACATGCACCCCGATGCGGAAGTTCACCCGACGGCGTTCTGGAACGGGCCCATTAGCCTTAGCCAATGCTTCCTGAGCCTCCATGGCACAGCGGACGGCATCAACCGCGCTACCAAACTCTGCCAATACGCTGTCCCCAGCGGTGTTGGCGACGCGGCCCCCATGGGTTGCAATCAGCCCGTCAAGAATTTCAAGGAGGGCTGTAAGCGCGCTTAGTGTAGCGACCTCGTCGGTTCCCATGAGGCGGCTGTAACCTTCGACGTCCGCTGCAAAGATAGCGGCTAACCGACGCTTCGTTTCAATGAGTTTGGCCAAGGGCAACTCCGCGCCTGTGGCTTGCGAAGTGCACTTTGATGTGCTCGGCTTAGTTAGGTCAACCACGTGCATTCATAGTTGAATCATTCTGAGAGGAGCTATGGCTGATTCTGGGTGACGCGCCTGATCAGGCGGCGTCACCCAGAATCAGCCATAGCTCCAGCTGGAGGACGTCTTTGCGTTGCCGCTGTCGCTGGCCCGGCAGGTCCGCGAACAGCGGCAACGGCAGCGCGGCAAGAAAATTTATTCGTTGCACGCGCCGGAGGTCGAATGCATCGGTAAGGGAAAAGCTCACAAGCCCTACGAGTTCGGCGTGAAGGTGAGTGTCGCCACGCCCGTTGATCGCTGCAAGGGCGGCCAGTTTGTCGCCCATGTGAAAGCGTTGCCGGGCAATCCGTATGACGGACACACGCTCGCGACTGTCATTCCCGAGATCGAGGCCAGCGTCGGCGCTTGCCTGACCAGGATCGTTGCCGATGCTGGCTATCGCGGTCACAACGCGCCGAAAGACAAGATCTTCAAGGTCTATGTCGCCGGCCAGAAGCGTGGCGTGACCGCAGCAATCAAACGCGCCTTCCGACGCCGATCCGCGGTCGAACCGGTGATAGGCCATCTCAAGAATGAGCACCGGATGAACCGAAATCATCTCGCCGGCACCCGCGGCGACGCCCCCAACGCGGTCCTTGCCGCCGCGGGCTACAACTTCCGGCTTCTGATCCTCTGGCTCACGACTTTGTTTGTCCGGATCTGCTGCGCCTTCCTGTTCGCCGGCGCCTGGTCATCCCGTCAACAGACCTCATGATCAACGTTCTTCACGGTCGACTCGCCAGCCACAGGAGCAAAGTAGTGCGCCAGCTCATCCGTTCGGTCGGCGCCAAACTCTTCTTCCTGCCAAAATACTCGCCCGACCTGAACCCGATCGAACAGGTCTTTACCAAGCTCAAGCACCTGCTCCGCAAAGCCGCCGCACGAACCGTCGATGCGGTCTGCGCCGCAATCGGGCGCGCACTCGATGCCTTCACCTCCGCGGAATGCGCCAACTACCTTAAAAATTCAGGCTATCGAACTTAATGCCATCACGCTTTAGTCGCCGGCGAACCAGCCGGTGTGATATCTCTCGTCATGGCGTTGCTCTCCTTTGTGGAATCAGCACCCCGAGCCTACCGGCTCAAGGTGGGCAACGCCGATCTGTTCAGAAATTCAACAGAGCCCGGCACATTGCCCTGATGCCGGGTCGGAGGAGCTTCGCGGATGAAAATCGCCTTGTTTCCCGACGCCTCGGCTGCGCACTTCCGAACTATCACTGCCGTGCGCCTTTACCGCTCGCGCCAAGCGTGCATCAGCTGATCCGAGAGCGGCTTGCCAAGGTAGGACATGACTGTGCGCTGATCGGTTTGAATGAAGGCTTCGACTGGCATCCCGGCGAGCAGCTTTACGCTCTTTAGGCGTGCGATCTGCCCGCTTGGTACGGCAATGCGGGCCAAGTAGAAGCTTGCTCCGCTCTTCTCGTCTACCGTGACATAGGCGGACACATGGATCACTTCGCCGTTGAGCTGCGGAGTAGTGCGCTGGTTGAGAGCTGTGAAACGCAACAGCACGGGCTTGCCCACTGATACGCGATCGACTTCCTGCGGAGCGATGTGCACCTCTACAACGAGGGAGTCTCGGGCGGGAACTATTAGCATGATTGGCTCGCCAGCACTGATGACACCGCTGACAGTGTGGACTGCTAGCTGATGTACCGTGCCGTCCTGTGGCGCGCGGATGTCCACACGCTTGAGCTGATCCTCAGCGGTCACTCGTTTCTCGATCAGTTCCGCGGTTTTCGCACGAGTCTCGGCGAGTTCCCGTCCCACCTCGATGCGGAGATCCTGATCGATCTGCATGATCTGCAGCGTAGCCTCGGTGATCCGGCCTTTGGCTTCGGCGATCGCGGCGAGCAGCGCGCCACGTTCACCGTGCAGGCGCGCTGCGTCGCGCTCGAGTGCCGTGACGCGCTGGACGAGGTGCTTGCTCTGCAACTCGCGGACGCGCATCAACTCACGGCTGATCAACGTTGTCTCGTGATTTTTCGCCTGAATCTGCTCATCCATCCCGCGGATATGCAGCAGAAGTTGGTCAATGCGTTGGTTGAGTTGCGCTTTCTTGCCGGCGCGAGCGGCGCGGCGAAGCTCAAATAGCTTGCGCTCGCCCGCGATCACCCGCGCCACGTTCGGATCTAAGGCGCGCGCGGCAAGCTTGGCGGGAAAGTCAAGGTAATTTTCGTCGTCGCGCTCTGCCTCGAGCCGAGCTTGGCGCGCCGCCAGTTCGGTCAAGCTCTTAATGAGGATCAGGAGAGTGGCGCGCGTTACGGTCTCATCAAGCCGCACCAGCACGTCACCGGCCTTCACATCGGCGCCCTCGCGCACGTTGAGTTGGGCGACAACGCCGCCCGTCGGGTGCTGCACCTTCTTGATATGGCTGTCGACCACAAGCATGCCGGACGCAATGACGGCGCCGGAAAGTTCGGTTGTGGCTGCCCAGGCGCCGATGCCGCCGGCGACCACAATGACCCCCGCGAGGGCGGCGCGCATGTGCTGGCGGATCGAGAGCGGAACCACGTCCACAGGCTCGCGCTTCATTGGCTCGCCTCCTCACGACGTTAAGCGGCACCGGTCCGACCGCTGGGTCATCTTGGCCAGCAGCCGATCCTTCGGCCCAAGCGCTTGCACGCGCCCCTCAGACATCACCATCAGTTGGTCCACGGCGGCGAGCGCGGTAGTGCAATGTGTGACGACGATGACAATGCCGCGCCGCGCTCGCACTGCCATCACGGCTCGTGTCAGGGCCTCGTCGCCCTCAACGTCGAGATTGGAGCTCGGTTCGTCGAGCACGACCAGGAACGGATCGCGGTAAAGCGCCCGCGCAAGCGCGATGCGCTGGCGCTGCCCAGCCGAGATTATCGAGCCGTCCTCGCCAACTTGCGTGTCGTAGCCGTTCGGCAGTCGCAACACCATCTCGTGCACACCGGCCGCACTTGCGGCGGCGATCGTCGCCTCGGCCTCGGCGTCGGGATCGAACCGGGCGATGTTTTGTGCTACCGTGCCCGCGAACAGCTCGATGTTCTGCGGTAGATAACCGATATGTCGGCCGAGCGACTCCGAGTTCCACTGTTCGAGGGCGGCGCCATCGAGCCGCACCTTGCCGCCCACAGGCGCCCACACGCCAACCATCGCCCGCACCAGGGACGACTTGCCCGAGGCGCTCGGGCCGACGATGCCGAGGCCCTGTCCAGGCTTCAGTGCGAAGGAAGCTTCATACACCACCACGCGCTGCTCGCCCGGCGGCAGCACGGAGACGGCCTCGACGGTGAAGGCTGTGCACGGCGGCGGCAGTGGTGTTTTCTCTTCCTCGGCCTGGACCTGCGCCCAGTACTGCCGCAGACGTGTCCAGCTCTGGCGAGCACCAATCAAGCTTCTCCAGTGGGCGATGATCAGCTCGACGGGGGCGAGTGCGCGTGAGGTGAGGATGGCCACGGCGATGATTATTCCGGCGGTTGCCTCTTGGCGAATAACCAGATAAGCGCCGACGCCAAGCACAGCCGATTGCAGGACCATGCGCAGGACCTTGGAAGTGGAGCCGAAGCCGGCAGCGATATCAGCGGTGCGGCGCTGAGAGGCGATGTAGCTGTCGTTGACCTCGGCCCACCGCGTGGCGAAGCGCCCGCGCATGCCCATGGCCTTCAACACCTCGGCGTTTCGGCGGCTAGCGGCGGCCAGTGCGTTGCGCTGCGCCACGCGCTGAGCGGTCTCCTTCGTCTGCGAGCGTGTCAGCCGCTCGGTGAAAAGGGTTAACGAAATCAGCACCAGCGAGCCGACCAGCGCCGTGATCCCGACCATTGGATGGAACAGGAAGCAGATTGTGAGATAGAATGGAATCCAGGGCAGGTCGAACAGAGCCGTCGGGCCAAGCCCGGAGAGGCAGCTGCGCACTTGGTCAAGGTCGCGCACCGGCTGCAGTCCGTCCCCGCTCGCCCGAGCGCACAGCGGCAAGCGCGCGACGACGTCGTAGGTTCGCGCCGAGAACATGCGGTCAAGCCACTCGCCCATACGGATGAGAATGCGTCCGCGCAGAATGTCCAGGAAGGCCTGCAATAGATAGAGGCCGGCTGCCAGCACCGTGAGACCGATCAACGTCGGCACACTGCGGCTTGGTACGACGCGGTCGTACACTTCAAGCATGAAGAACGCGCCTGTCAGATACAGAACGTTCAGCATAGCGGTGATCAGGCCGAGTCCAACGAGTACGCCGCGGCAGGCAGGGAGAAGCTCGTGCGTGCGCGGCGGCTGATTCTCTCGGCCGGCCGTCGCCGGCGCGCATCGCCATATCTTGGCCAGCATAATGACCGACGCCACTACGTGCGCGGGGAAAGTCACCGGAACTGTGATCAACTCCACGGAATATCCGATAGCCCGGCTGCACCTCGCGGCGATTGCCTCAAGGAGGTGCCCCCGCCCAACGGCGGCCGCCAGCAGTGTGTATACTCGCGCCAAGTGTGGACCAGCCTTTCTCTCAGGATTGCCATTATGGCTCGGGCACCAAGAAGCGGGCTATGGCCAACTGAAAACGTTCGATGCAGTAATGCCGTCACAGCCGAATGTGGTTTGCGCTGGTGAGGATTGGCCAGCTTACTACTGTCTCTTCACCTCGCTCGGTTAATAGTTCTAATCTAGAAGGCTGAAGACTCCCAAATCTAGTAGGAGCACTCCGGATACCCGATCGGGCGCGCTGCCTCTCAACCAAACTCGTTTGTCGTGACCATTTGGTCGGTTGTGAAGAACACGCAAGCCGTTGAGAGAGAATCGATTTTTGGCGAACAGACATGGTTCTGTTCGCAGGATTTCGGCGGGTGAGCCCGCAGTTTCTTGCAAATTGCTCTTGGGCGATCGCTGTGATTCTGTCGCGGCGGGCTAATCAACGACGGGCAATTGCAATGCGGCCGAAGGCGCGGCGGGAGAGCGGACAGAACGATCTGTTCAAGGCGAGGCTCGATCAAATCGTCGATCCGGACCATGCGCTGGTCAGACTGTCGGGCTCGATCGACTGGCGGTTCCTCGAAGACCGGTTCGGCGCGGTCTATGACGATGATCCCGGCAGGCCGCCATTGCCGACCCGCTTGATGGTTGGGCTCGCCATCCTCAAGCACATGCACGACCTCTCGGACGAAGGGTTGTGCGAGCGCTGGGTCGAAAATCCCTACTATCAGCTGCTTTGCGGCGAAGAGTTCTTCCAGCACCGGCTGGTGTTCGACCGCTCCTCACTGACGCGCTGGCGGCAACGGATGGGCGAGGATCGCCTTGCGGTATTGGTTCAGGAGAGCCTCTCTGCCGCGGTGCGGCTGGGCGCGGCGAAACCCACCGACTTCACCCAGGTCATCGTCGACACCACGGTGCAGGAGAAGGCGATCGCATTCCCGACCGATGCTCGACTGATGCATCGGGCGCGCGAGAGGTTGGTGCGGAGCTGCGCCAATCCTACGTCCGCGTCGGCAAGATCGCACTGATCCGACATCAGCGCTACGCCCACGCCAAGCACTTCAATCGGGCGAACCGCGCCTTGCGCACGATTAGGACCATGCTGGGCCGCGTGATCCGCGATATTGGTCGCAAGATCGCGGATCGGCCGCAGCTGGAGGACGTCTTTGCGTTGCCGCTGTCGCTGGCCCGGCAGGTCCGCGAACAGCGGCAACGGCAGCGCGGCAAGAAAATTTATTCGTTGCACGCGCCGGAGGTCGAATGCATCGGTAAGGGAAAAGCTCACAAGCCCTACGAGTTCGGCGTGAAGGTGAGTGTCGCCACGCCCGTTGATCGCTGCAAGGGCGGCCAGTTTGTCGCCCATGTGAAAGCGTTGCCGGGCAATCCGTATGACGGACACACGCTCGCGACTGTCATTCCCGAGATCGAGGCCAGCGTCGGCGCTTGCCTGACCAGGATCGTTGCCGATGCTGGCTATCGCGGTCACAACGCGCCGAAAGACAAGATCTTCAAGGTCTATGTCGCCGGCCAGAAGCGTGGCGTGACCGCAGCAATCAAACGCGCCTTCCGACGCCGATCCGCGGTCGAACCGGTGATAGGCCATCTCAAGAATGAGCACCGGATGAACCGAAATCATCTCGCCGGCACCCGCGGCGACGCCCCCAACGCGGTCCTTGCCGCCGCGGGCTACAACTTCCGGCTTCTGATCCTCTGGCTCACGACTTTGTTTGTCCGGATCTGCTGCGCCTTCCTGTTCGCCGGCGCCTGGTCATCCCGTCAACAGACCTCATGATCAACGTTCTTCATGGTCGACCATTTGTCAGGTTCCAAACATCGTATCGAACAAGGCGACGCTGCGTAGCGAAAACAATGCGAATCTCAGCAACTTGCAGTTGGCGTGGCGCTTGCATCGTTCTTGATGTCATTACCGATCCCTAGTTCGGTCGGGGCGTTTGACGACGTTGAGCAATCCGGAGGATGAGAGATGTCACGAGCTGAGTTGGAGCGATTCGTCAATGATCTGTCAAATGACGCTAATCTGCTCGAAACGGTAAGACCGAGTGCCACAGGCCTTGGGTCGCTTGTAGCGAGCGGAAATAGCCACGGCTACAGCTTCACGCTTGACGAAGCTAAAAATTATCTCCGCTCAACTAGCATACAGGCGGCGACGAACAAGCAGTTCGACGCGGTGGCGAGCGACACCGCGACTTCAATTGAGCAGACAGCTGAAGTTGCTACCTCTGTTGTGGAGGCAGCGGAGGTTACCACGACCACGGTACAAGACGCGGAAGTGGCCAGTACCGTCGCAGCAGTAGCGGAGGCAGTTGTTGTCCTGATTTGAACACGTTTTCCTAGCTCAGCGCATCGGCTCATGCTCAATCAATAGCGTGCCGGTGCGCAGGAGCCATGAAGGTGATCCATGAAAGTTGCACCATCCCGCCTGCAAGAATGTAGCTCAGCGCACACTAAGGTAGTGCGCCCCGTTGCTGCGGAACACTATCGACAGATCTTTGACCGGCGCACCCCCGAGCAGTTGCGCACCTTGTCACACATCAAGCGCTTCATGGAGCGGCTGGTAGGGGACATGAAGTTCCGCAGGGAGCTTTCGGAAGATGTTAACGCCCCTCGATTGGTAAGCCGGCGTTACGGTATCGAAGTTGATCCAATGGAAATGCTGCCGCTCTGGCGCGGTACTCACCTGAAATACCGCTTTAAGCCGGAGTGTGCGTCCTGGCCGCTGGCTGTGATCTGGGACGAGTATATACGCGAGATGTTGCGTCATCGCGACCTCTTGCGCGACGAAGGCAAAATGTCGACGGTCAACCCTCGCTTTCATGCCTGGCGCGAACGCCAAATCCGCCGCTGCAACTGCGAATTAGGAGGATCGGCGTCGTCGGTCACGCACCCCGTAATAGCTTTCGAGCTGAGCGAAGGCTGCACCGTCGGTTGCTGGTTCTGCGGCCTCTCGGCCGGTCGTTTCAAAGGGTATTTCGAATACAACGAAGAGCATGCGGAACTCTGGCGTGGCGTGGTCGGGGTAGCGAACGAGATGTTTGGCTCGGCCGCCCGAACCGGATTCTGCTACTGGGCCACGGATCCTATGGACAACCCGCACTATGATCGCTTTCTGTTTGATTACTGTCAGATCACGGGGGCACTGCCGCAAACAACGACGGCCGCCCCGCTTAAAGATACGGCGCTCACACAGCGCGTGCTCGAGCTGTTTAGGCAATATCGTACTGTGACAAATCGCTTCTCCGTGCTGAGCACAACTCACCTTAATCAGATCCACGCCGCCTTTTCGCCTGAGCAGCTAATGGGCGTCGAACTTATCATCCAGGGCAGGGGCGCGCTAACTGCAAAAGCGTTCGCTGGGCGCGCGCGTGAACGAAAGGAGAGGCTTAAAGGAGTCGACAAAGACAATGCAATTGGAGTGCCGGAACGCAATCATACGACGATCGCCTGCGTTTCCGGATTCCTTGTGAATATGCTGAGGGGACGTGTGCAGCTAGTGACGCCGGTGCCTGGCAGCAACCGCTGGCCTCTCGGCTACCGTATTGTGGCTGAACGTTTCTTCGAGACGCCCAACGAGTTCCGTGACGGCCTGCAAAGAATAATCGATCAACATATGTTCGAATGCCCCCCTCCCGACTTGCCGATCCGCTTCCGCAGAGACCTTCAATACGAGGCAGGGACTCGAGGCTTTAATCTTCGCTCGCGCAACATGCAACACCGGGTGGCCGACAACGTCGGTCCGATCTCCGTTGGCGATCTAATCGCGTGCGGCAACTGCACAGCGTCGGAGCTGGTCGCGCGGATTGCAGCTGACGGAACGAGCGTGCTCGCAGTCGCTGACCTCCTGGACCAACTGTACACTGCCGGAGTAATTGCGGAGGACCTTGACGATCAGCTCGTTTCGCAGACCAGCGAGGACCCCGCGGTTCGCATCGAAGCGGCCAACCGCGCGGCTCCCAATATGCGAGTGGATTATGCCGAATCGCGTTAAGGACGAGAGGTCAGCCTGAAGGAGCTGCGGATCTTAGCCTCCGAGAACGTGGGGCCTGGTGTCATGCCGGTCGGCAGCGTCGCGGAGCGATCGCAGAAGTCGCCTGCGCTGTGATAGGCGCTGCCACACGCCTTTGGAAGAGGAAGACGTTGAAGTGATCGCGGCTATCGCGAGCCTGTGGCCCGCAATTGTGTGACAAAGCTAGGGCCCGCATCAAAGCGTAAGGAGCAGGCACCGGTCTCGATTGCGGTGCGGATCTCAGCATCATCGTACACCATCCGCATAGCTACTTGAAGGGAAGTGAAGATGAGCACCGATGTGCCGATCGTTTTGGTCAACATGCCGATGTCGGCGGTTGAACGGCCATCGCTGGCGCTTGGTTTACTGAAGTCGGTGCTGACACGGGCCGGACTGCGATCCAGCATAGTATGCGCTAACATTTGGTTTATGGAATACATAGGCCTTCCTGATTATCATCTCCTCGAGAGCAGCCCGCCTGAGGAAGCGCTTGTCGATTGGCTGTTCGCAGGCGTCGCCTTTCCCGAGTTTGAGCCTGACCACGACGCTTTTCTCGACAGGTACTTCAATCGCACGCCGATGCACGCTGGGAAAGGCATGGCCGAGAGTCGCGCGAATTTGCAAAAACTGCGGTTGCTTATGGGGGAGTTCATCGATTGGACAGCGGACAAGGTGCTGATGCATCGTCCGGCCATCGTCGGATGCACCTCTACCTTTGGCCAGCACGTCCCTTCGCTCGCGCTGCTGCGTCGATTGAGCGAGCGCTCACCTGGCGTTGTTACTCTCATGGGCGGAGCAAACTGCGAGTCAGTGATGGGGCGAACCACTCACGCTCGTTTCCCATGGGTCAATTACATCGTATCCGGCGAGGCCGACGCACTGATGGGGGCGCTGTGTTACGACATCCTTCATCGTGGCAAAGACATTCCCTCGGCCGACCTGCCATTTGGCGTGTTCGGTCCGGCGCACCGCAAGGCCGGCTATCCTGCGACGCCGATGCGTGATTCGGTGCCCCGGGCGGTGATTAAAAACATGCGAGATCTGCCGTTGCCCGATTTCTCGGACTATTTCGCTGAACTTGAGCGATCGCTCTACGCTGACCGTATCCATCCCGGACTGCCGATGGAGTTCTCTCGTGGCTGCTGGTGGGGCGAGCGCAGTCCCTGCACGTTCTGCGGGCTGAACGGCGGATCGATCACCTACCGTCAGAAACCCGCCGAGCAGGCTGTAGAGGAAATGATTGAAATGTCGACGCGTTACGGCTCGTCGCGTATCGAAGCAGTCGACAATATACTAGCCCTTGACTACTTCGAAAAAGCGCTGCCCCACCTCACCGCAATGCCTAGGAAGCTCGCGATCTTTTTCGAAGTCAAAGCGAATCTGAAGCGCCACGAAGTAGAGAAGTTGGCCAGCGCTGGCATCCGCTGGATCCAGCCAGGTATCGAAAGCCTGGACACCCGTATTTTGAAGCTAATGGGTAAAGGAACGACAGCAGCGCATAATGTTCAGCTCTTGAAATGGTGCCGTCAGTACGGCGTGCGGGTGAGTTGGAGTGTGCTGTGGGGTTTCCCGGGCGAGAGTGACGCATGGTATTCGGAAATGGCCGCTTGTTTGCCGCTGTTGCATCATCTGCAGCCAGGACGTACAGTGCGATTGCGGTACCAGCGCTATAGCCCCTATCATTACGCAGCCGACAAATACGGCCTGAAACTGCTCCCGGCCCGCGCATATAGCTACGTCTATCCGTTGTCGGAGATCGAGCTCGCGGATCAGGTTTATTACTTCGAAGACAGTGAAGACAACGATGTCGGCGGTCACTACGCAGCTGGCGACGCGAACCGCCGCCCGGGGCTGCAGGCTGTTACCCTGGCTGTCGATGCCTGGCAAAGATCTTGGTATGAGCGGAAGCTACCCATGCTGTGGATGCGTGACAGCGGCGAAGAGCTAACCGTCGAGGACACGCGTGCCATTGCAGTGGAGCGCAAACACCGTGTGAAGGGCCTCAAGCGCGAAATTCTTCTGGCCGCGGATGAAGGCGTGCCAGAAACGCTCCTGCGCAAACGGCTGGCGACGGCGAATGCAATACAGGCTGAGATCGACGCGGCAATAGAAGACATGACCGCTCGCAGACTGATCATACGACTCGATGGACGGCTGATTGGCCTTCCCCTCTGGCATCCATATGAGCAAATGCCCGCAACGACCGCGTTCCCTGGAGGCTATTTCGACCGACGCGCAATGCCCGTGGGTATCCACCGTGAATGACGTCTCCAGGTTAGAAATGGCAGGCCGTCCTGGGTTTCGCCGAGCTATGGCTGATTTGTCGGTTGTGAAGAACACGCAAGCCGTTGAGAGAGAATCGATTTTTGGCGAACAGACATGGTTCTGTTCGCAGGATTTCGGCGGGTGAGCCCGCAGTTTCTTGCAAATTGCTCTTGGGCGATCGCTGTGATTCTGTCGCGGCGGGCTAATCAACGACGGGCAATTGCAATGCGGCCGAAGGCGCGGCGGGAGAGCGGACAGAACGATCTGTTCAAGGCGAGGCTCGATCAAATCGTCGATCCGGACCATGCGCTGGTCAGACTGTCGGGCTCGATCGACTGGCGGTTCCTCGAAGACCGGTTCGGCGCGGTCTATGACGATGATCCCGGCAGGCCGCCATTGCCGACCCGCTTGATGGTTGGGCTCGCCATCCTCAAGCACATGCACGACCTCTCGGACGAAGGGTTGTGCGAGCGCTGGGTCGAAAATCCCTACTATCAGCTGCTTTGCGGCGAAGAGTTCTTCCAGCACCGGCTGGTGTTCGACCGCTCCTCACTGACGCGCTGGCGGCAACGGATGGGCGAGGATCGCCTTGCGGTATTGGTTCAGGAGAGCCTCTCTGCCGCGGTGCGGCTGGGCGCGGCGAAACCCACCGACTTCACCCAGGTCATCGTCGACACCACGGTGCAGGAGAAGGCGATCGCATTCCCGACCGATGCTCGACTGATGCATCGGGCGCGCGAGAGGTTGGTGCGGAGCTGCGCCAATCCTACGTCCGCGTCGGCAAGATCGCACTGATCCGACATCAGCGCTACGCCCACGCCAAGCACTTCAATCGGGCGAACCGCGCCTTGCGCACGATTAGGACCATGCTGGGCCGCGTGATCCGCGATATTGGTCGCAAGATCGCGGATCGGCCGCAGCTGGAGGACGTCTTTGCGTTGCCGCTGTCGCTGGCCCGGCAGGTCCGCGAACAGCGGCAACGGCAGCGCGGCAAGAAAATTTATTCGTTGCACGCGCCGGAGGTCGAATGCATCGGTAAGGGAAAAGCTCACAAGCCCTACGAGTTCGGCGTGAAGGTGAGTGTCGCCACGCCCGTTGATCGCTGCAAGGGCGGCCAGTTTGTCGCCCATGTGAAAGCGTTGCCGGGCAATCCGTATGACGGACACACGCTCGCGACTGTCATTCCCGAGATCGAGGCCAGCGTCGGCGCTTGCCTGACCAGGATCGTTGCCGATGCTGGCTATCGCGGTCACAACGCGCCGAAAGACAAGATCTTCAAGGTCTATGTCGCCGGCCAGAAGCGTGGCGTGACCGCAGCAATCAAACGCGCCTTCCGACGCCGATCCGCGGTCGAACCGGTGATAGGCCATCTCAAGAATGAGCACCGGATGAACCGAAATCATCTCGCCGGCACCCGCGGCGACGCCCCCAACGCGGTCCTTGCCGCCGCGGGCTACAACTTCCGGCTTCTGATCCTCTGGCTCACGACTTTGTTTGTCCGGATCTGCTGCGCCTTCCTGTTCGCCGGCGCCTGGTCATCCCGTCAACAGACCTCATGATCAACGTTCTTCACGGTCGACTGGTTGGTACGCAACACGATCTCCTTAAGTCGGCGAACGCGACCGCCGCGGCGGGAATATCGCTCGTCTGCCGTGTCAGGATCAGCATGACAGCTTCCATTGTCGCACCATCGAGCCTCTGGTATCGCTCTGGCGAAGTTGTCGCTGGAGCGAGGCAGCAAAATTCAGCGAGATGTCACACCTCCGTCAGGTCGCTCGATGCCGAATCCGTACGTTAATCGAACGTTGCAACCGAGATCCCAAGCCCTTCAAATGAGCTAAGTCCGCAGATCAGATTTGGCTTCTGTAAAACGCTTCTGCTTGGAGGTCAGCAGACTTTATGCGGCGAGCCTTAGGATTCACGTGACTAGTGTTAGCCGAGGCCGCAAACAGCATTAGGCTGCTAAATATTCACTGGTCGTCGTGACCGTGCCGTAGGCCAAGCCAAGGGCCGCCATAAAGGCCGCATGAACCTGCACGGCGGGCACTGTTATGCCACCAAATGGAAGATCGCAGGTGGCGCAAGCGTCGTGCAAGATCGTGGTCTTGTAGCCGTAATCGGCGGCGGCCCGGCTGGTCGCATCGATGCACATGTGGCTCATTGCTCCGACGATCACGACCTCCCTAACGCCCCCGGCATCGAGCCGCTGCTTCAGATCGGTGTCGCGAAAGGCGTTGGGATAGTGCTTGACGACCAGGGCCTCACGTTCTAGGGGCTGGACAATGGGATTGATCTCTATTCCTCTGGTGTTCGGAGCGAAGATAGAGGGATGACGTTCCTGCATTTCGTGCTGAACGTGGATAACCGCATCACCACGCGCGCGGGCGGCCTGAATCACCCTAGCCGCGTTGGCGGCCGCATGCACGATACCAACCAGGGGCAGCTTGCCATCTGGGAAGTATTCGTTTTGGATATCGACAACGATGATGGCGCGCTGGCTCATAAGAGTTCCCTTAGATTGTTGGACAAAGCAGTCGATCAGCAATGACCCGCGCAGGCGCGGGATAGGCGACGTGTAGGCCACCTGATATCGCTACCCATATTATCCCCTTCACTTTTCCGACTGAGTCGGCGGACTAACCTTGGACCCGCTCGGGGCCGAATCGGAAGGACCTGCAATCGCAGGCCCAAGCGCCGTTCCATCTTCCTCTGATCGGTGTTACCGATGGCTGCCGGGAAGCGCGCGACAGAGCTGCACGCGATTGCAACGCCCGCAATTGATTGGGTAGGTCTGTCCGCGTACAACTTCGCTGCAAGCTTCTTATCCATGCTGGCCCCCTGCATGGATGACGCTCAGAGGAATGACCTGCAAGGCTGGTCCGTCCAGGTTGAAATACGATTTGCGATTTCGATCGACTGTGTCGACCTCAAGTACGAGGCGATAGGGATAGAGCCCCGGCTCGATCTCCAGGTCGACAGAGCCCGCCCAGTAGTAGTAGGAGGGTGTCCACGGACTGCGGATCTTGTCCGGACCGCCATAGATCTTAAGATCAGCGCAAATTTTGCCGAGCTGTGGCGTCCCATCGGGCAGCACGAAAACGATGTTCACGATACGCGCGAATAGAGGCCAGCTCCCGTCCGGACGCTTTTCCATGTCAGTACAATAAACCAGCCAGTTCAGGACTTGGCCCTGGCGGCACACTGTCCGCAAGCTGTTCGTGCCTTTACCGGTACTCTCGCCGCCATTGTCCATTAGCCCAGTTTTCCCGCTGAGGCCGCCGGCCCGTAGGGTTCCTGCAACGTCGATGAGTGTGACGATGTTCAGCTGTGTGGAGGCCAAGCTTGGGCTGCTGGGGGGCCGCTGCGATGCGGGACTGATAATCATCATGAACTCCTGGTTCGGGTGCCCGGGGAAGCGTTGAGGGCGGCCTCGACGAGGCGCGATGAACTTCTGGTTCGGGTGGCACCCGGGGAAGCGTTGAGGGCGGCATCGATGAGGCGCGCGTCGGCACCGCTATCGAGCGTCCGCATCCGGCTGCCAAGCTCCAACGTCAGCCCATACGGTAGGTCGCCGACCGGCTGCTTCACCGTACCAACCCAATAGCTGACATCAGACTCGGGATAGGTTTCGCGTCGAACCTCGCAGATTTCCGCCGGCAGTTTGATCGCACGTATCGCGGCATGATTTTCGCATTCGATCGGCAACAACGTCCAGATGATCTCGTCTCCTGGTGTCACGGCGGTCGCGAGCCCGGCGGTCGCCTGGTTGCGCGAGCCGCCTAGACGGTTGTCATCGATCATGTAGAGAGAGCCAGCGAGCGTATCTGCCTCCAATGCGGCGACGACATCCACCACCAGGAGAATGTTGATCGTTTTTGTCATATCGCGTCTCCCTCAACGCATGTAGGTCCGGACGGCGGTATGGGCAGCAGGCCGGGCACGAAGCCGCTAGTGAAGCCGTTGACGCTCGGTACGTTACTAACCTGAATACCGCACGACAGGGTGAACAGCAGCGGCTCCCAGAGCATCTTGCTGGTCTCCTGAACGGGGCGATAGAGCGCCACCTCCATCGTATAGTCGTGGCGACCGACCTTGGCCGTATCGACGGTGGCGCTCCAGTACCAGCCATCCGTCAACGGATCGGGCGAACCGTAGAGGGCCGGATACAGAACACCATCCTCCACCGCAGCCCCGCGGATCCTCACGACAACTGGAGGCACGCTGGCCGCCGTAGTGGCATCATCAGGCTTCAGCACCTTGCCGGCCGCGTTCAGCACTGGTGCGTCATAGGTGCGAACTGCACCGCGGTCGCGAACCTGCAGGGGCTTCGGAGGGTCAGTCAGCATCTTGGAGATGTGCTCCTGAATCTTGGAGATGTGCTCCTGAGTACGGACGGAGGGGCTCAGCAGTCGTCGTGCGGTGTTGGCAATGTTAAAGCGGTGGGGATAGCTGCGTGGCAGCGTCGGTGGCAGCTGGGCGACACCGACAGTGATCCAGTTCAGGACAGCCTCCATGGCCTGCGAACCATTGGCATCATAAACGCCGGGAACATTTGTCACGCGAGCATGGGGCAACTGTGCGAATGGGCCCGTATTGTCGATGACATAGGCGTTTCCATCGAGACTGCCCTCCGCCAGGGCCGTCTCGATATCGATGACGGTGACAATCGAGATCTGCATTTTATAGTCCTCCTATTGGCGCGGATTGTGCGGTCGCTCGACAGGCGGCATCGAGGGGTGAGCCCGAAAGGCCCCTCCTAGCGGGGGAGGCAAGAGCACAAGAGAGGGGCCGGCGATGCTGATCGTGCGCCCACTCAGGCCACCCGTGACGAGCGTCATTCGGTAAGAATGGCGCGAGCCCGGAGCGCTCCAAGGAGGTACGTATCCCTGCCATTGCAGTGCCCAAGGGAGCAGGTAGCCTGTCGCCGGTGGCGCAGTGCCATCAAACGACACGCCGGTCAGCCAAGCCATGGTCTGGACGTCAAGCGGCGTTAGACTCCAGCGGACCAGTTGTCCTGGCCAGACCGAGCTGACCAGCTTGGCGGTGCCAAGGCTTTCTCCGTCAGAGACACCATCGTCAAACATGAAGACGTTGCCCTCGACCGCATTGCCGAGCAGCAGGGCGATAACGTCGACGAAAACCCGGATATTGAGCGGCGTCATTATCTCTCTCCTGCGCGGCGGCGGTCCTAGTTTGCGAGTATCAAATGCGGTCTACAACGAGGGGCACCTTGCCAAATGCCGTGCGGACCAAATCCGCGTTCCTTGGATCTACAAGCCGGATGGCAAAGCTGTAGCCCGAACTCCGCAGGCTCGCCTCGTTCGCCTCCAGCGCGTTGAAGACGGACAGCGATCGGAGCAAGCCGGCGATGATCAAGGGCGAGGAGCCTTCCGGTCCCAGTCGCATGGCGACCTGCGTCGGAAGGGATGCGGCTTCCGGAGTGCCGATTACTAAGTGCAGCTGCCGCTTCGCGCGATCGATCTGGAACTGCGTGTCGGTAGCGACGCTATCGATGTCCAGAACCTGCCGCTGGCGGAATTCGGCGGTGATCGCCGCCAAGGCCTGCGGCGCCGAATACTGCGTGTCGCCAATATGCATGAAATCGCCGCTGCGGCCGACATACTCAAATTGCGCGGCATTCAGGCCGGGCGACTGCAAGTCAGGGCGGCGGATGACGCGATCGCCTATTTTGTAGCGCAGCACGGGGGTCGCATTACCGAACAGGCGCGTGACTACCAGTTCGCCTTCCTCGTCTATTGCCGTCCATTGCCCGTCCGGCCTGACCACTTCCACCAAGTGGAGACCAGGTACCGCAGTCAGGATCGGGCTTTCCGGATCTAGCTGCACGCCGATGGTTTCCGCCTGGGTGGCGGCGAAGTAACTGAGTACGATCAGGCTTGGATAGACCTGCCTGAGATCCGCCCGCACCTTGGGAGTGAGCACTCCACTGCCATAAAGAGCGATCCGGAAGCTGTCCCGCGCCTCGCCAGATAGCCCGTCGGCAAAACTCGCCATTAGCGCAATGCTTTGTGTAATCCCCATTATCGCCTTCGGCCCCGGATAGGACATCATCCGCTGGAAGACTTCCCGGCTCATCGGGCCGGCACCGATGTAGTTGACACTTGGGATTTTCTGGAGCACGCCACCTACCATGGTGCCGCTGCTCCACATCTGATAGTCGGCTAATGTTGTGGCCACCCATTTAGCGCCGCTGCCGGTAAGGTGACGCGCCATAATGTGTCGGCCCATGAAATCCCCCGCCCAGCGGTAGGTCTCCTGCAATTCGTCGAGCGAATAGACGGTTTCCGAGGGCTTGCCGGAGCTGGTACCGCCGCTGGCCACGATTTCGAAGCCGCAGCGGTCGATGGGCACGACCATGCCTGGTCGCGTTTCCGTGAACATTTGCTGAAAGGCTTCCTTGTCGGTAAGCGGCAGCGCCTTGAACTGCTCGTAATTGTCCACCGGACCGGTCCCGACGGCACTATCGATGCGCCGACGCCACAGCGGATTGATGCGGGCGATGGAGACGAGTTGCGATAGCCTACGCTCGACGATGGCGGCCTGGATGTCATGAGACAATTCGTCTATCCGGCAGCCGATGACAGTCTGCGCGTGCAGGAGCGAGGCTAAAAAAGAAGGTAAAGCCAGCACGTCATCCACGGTGCACGGATGCAAGATCGTTTCCGGCAGTACGTGGTGAGCGCAGTCACGGGGTGAAAGGGCGAAGTGGCGCATAGTTATTCCTGTGGCTCAAACCGGAAAGGCCGGTTCTGCTCGCCGTGTGTAGCGTTGTTTGCAAGAATCTCGCGCGCATGGCGTCGGATCTCTGCCGCCATGCCTGCGATGTCGGACAGGCCGATCCGATGATTCATGAGGACCATGCGGAGCATTGTCTGTCCATCCATATCAACCTTGGACAAGAGGTAACGCCCAGCCGCCCGCACGCGGTTGCGCAACTCCAGTTGCAGGCTCGATAGCCGATTGCCGCACACGCCAAGCGGCTGATGGACGAAGCAGAGAATATTGGATTCTGGCCGATACGGGACGATGAAGTCCGGCTGATCGGCCAAGTATTGGTGGGCCGCCTCAGTCATCGTTACCAGGCGCTCCAACTTATCCGCGAAGGCGCGGGGACCATACAGAGACCAAGCCAGCCAAAGGTTCAGGATCGCGGGGCGCTTCGTACATTCGAAGTTCTTCACGCCGCTCTGCACGGCCGTCATTTCATCTTCGAACGGGTCAAATACGTAGCTGTCCTTCTGTGGAAACGCGGTCTCCGCCAAACCCTTCTCGCGGTAGAACAGCAATGTACAAAGGGCCGGGACGAACAGAGCTTTATGGGCGTCCAGGCAAAAAGAATCCGCAAGCTCCAGTCCCGCAAGGCGAGGCCGCAGCCGGTCGGAAACCAGAAAAGCGCCGTTGTGAGCCGCATCGACATGCAGCCAAGCGCCGCGCCGCTTCGCCAACGCCGCAAGTTCAGGCAACGGATCATTGGCACCGATCGCGGTCGTTCCTGCCGAGGCGATCAGGCAGAAAATATCCAGCCCCTGGGCCGCCGCCTCGTCCAAAGTCGCTGCCGCTCGTTCCGGGCAGATCTGCCGACGGTCGTTCAGAGGCAGGCGTATCACTTGATTTTGGCCGATACCAATGATGCCGGCAATGCGGGAGACGGAGAAATGGGCGTCCTGGCCAATGGCAATGGCAGGCCGGGTCGAGCGGCCGGCCGCAAGCCCGCCGTTCCAGCTTCCCGAAAGGTAACGGTTGCGAGCGACGAGTGCAGCGGTCATGTTCGCAAGCGAGGCCCCGGACGTCGTCACCATTTCGAAACTACCCGGTGCCCACCCAATGAAACGGCCGAACACCTCTTCGATAAGCCGGTCGGCAACGTTGGCGAGCTGCCCCGCCTCGTAATAGGAGGCTGGCTGTGGCGCCATAGCGGCAATCATTTCGAAGACAGCGGTGACCGGCATCACCGAACTGAACTGCCGCCCCATATATCCGCGGGAGTTCACCCTGATGCCGGTTTCCAGGTAAAGTTCGACGATATCGGCGAAGCGGCGTACATCAAAGCGCCCCAAATCAGCCGCCGTCATGAGGTTGCGGGCGCTGGCCATCAGATCTGCTGGTCTTTGCAGACGCAAGCCTTCGACGTCGTCACGCGACAGCATATCAGCGAGCCGTTCGACGGCCCAATGAGCGGCTGCGGTGAAATCTCGAACGTCAAATGATGATTCTGTTTCAGAGGTGAATGTCTGGAACCGACACGACGAGCCTCCATCAAACGCATGCAGTTTGTCCATCATCGTCGCACTCTCAACGCAATTGTTTAGTGCCGCCGGATGCACGCTCCATGGCGGCATGCGTTCGTGGATGCCTATTGTCGTGTTGTTTGAACGACGGAGAGGTAGGACTGGCAGCCATTCGGAAGCTTCGGTCATGAGAAAGTGTGGGCACCGGGTCGTTGCACACAGTTCGGTAAACGCCATGCTAGAGCAGTAGCCACCCATCTATGTTAGGGCGCCGCTATCATGAGCCTCTATGGGGCGCAGCTCTAGCTATCGGAATTGGTGGGCGAGAGCATGCGTGTCCGATGGCTCTGAAATTTGTACGACCATCCCTAGCCGACGCCGGCTCGGCCGCATGCCGGATCGTAAACCTGAGACTGCCCAAGCTTGACTATCTGCAATTCCTCGATCGCGATTGTCGCCCGTGATCGTGGTGGCGGAAATGGCGAAGCCACGGCAAAAGCGCAGCCGTGCGCGGTGCAGGTTGCTGATCGTTGGCATCTGATGGAGACCGTCAGTGCCGGACGCTTAGCAGCGATCGGATGTACGTGTGGTCTGATCGCGGATGCTCATGTCGACGAAGCGCTCAAGAAGCTTCGGCGAACCAGGTCGCCCGAAGAAGCAAAAGCAATCGTAGAGCCCAATGGGGACCAACTCCACAGAGATGTAGGTCGTGAAGCGGTCCGCCGTAAAGTTCTTGATATCAGAAACACAGAGCAACTTTAAACGGCGGCATCCGGAACGACAACCTACCTAATTGTACTTTCTACGGAGTCATCAAGACCAGACCGATTGGCACGCCAATTGCTCGAGTACACCTGAGGAAGAACGCCACATTTCGGTGGAGAGGATGTCAATGTCAAACCCTAATTGGTTCTCCTGGTTCAGTTTTCCATTTTTTGCGCCACTCAGCGGCTCGGTGACGCAGGACATTGCATCGAGCATTCACGCGATATACGATAAAGCGCTAAGCGAAGAGTTCGGCTTAGCCGAAACTTTATTCAGTGCCGATAGAGAGCTCAAGGAGAAGCTCTTGACGCTGGTGACGCTGGTGAGGGAGCTCGAAAACGCTTTCAAAGATGAGGACAAGGCCAAACTCAACACGCTCGTGACGGACCTCAAGGAGGACCTCAAGCTGGACCTCAACGAAGAACCTAAACCCGCCATGCGCACGGCATCCAAGCCAGCAGCAACCGCAATGGGGCGGCTCGCAGAGGTGATTAAAGGGGTCAAACGGCGTCGCAGCAACACCGCCGAGGCGGAGCGTGCGCTAGACCGCCTGAAGGAGTTTAGCCCCAAGAATTACGAGGACTTAATTTGTAAGCGCGCGGACCAGCGCGCTGATAGAGAGTCGAGCGGCGGGTGAGTCCAACAAGGCAAACGATGAACCTTCCGCCCGCGGTTTAAACATATGATGTTTCCTCGAGACAATGGACCGAGTTAGCTGCACCTCGATCGGGGTTGCATAGCCGATGATCGACGGGTTCGATTCTACAGCAAAGCTCCAGAACTCCCACAGGACCGTTCGGGGCGAGGTACCGCTTTTCATCTATTGAGCGAACCGTCGTCCGAACGCCCTTTTCACCAGTGGTCGTGGAACGCATTCCTAGGTTGACACAGCGCGATGGGGGACAGCCTCTCTTCCAAGGCATGCCCGCCAAGGCCACCGAGATGGTGTCGTCCTGAATCAGCTGATCCGCTCCGAAAAAGCGAGGACGCTCAACCTCATCAATGACACTGGACCAAACGGCATCATGGTCGACCTCCAGCAGAGCCCGATCTGCTACTCGATTCGCTCTGACCCCAAGTTCGGCAACTTCATCGAGGTAAACAGTCTGCTCGATCCGTCGAAGCTGAGGGCATTCGATCCGAACAAACCGTTTCCCGTACGCAGTTTGACGTTGATGGCGGCTTGGAAGGTCGTCGCCGCCCGGGGAGGATGTTTCGACCTTCTACACGCGGGAAGCGGAGATCGTGCATTGCTGATCACGAAGAACGGGAAGATTACCATATCCGACGGGAAGAAAAACGCGAAGGCAGCGCTTGTCGGCTTCCACATCGCCGGCGTGGCCGAGAACCATCCAGAGATGATTTGGGATACCTTAGTGGCTGGGCCTTGATTTGGTTGTGGGTTCCACGCTCGGTGTTGATGCGATTCACGATGGGGAGTGGTAAGTTACCGATTGGTAGGCCCAATTTTGTCGACGACTCGTGTTTTCATGTCGTTGTTGTCCGGGACGCGCAGGCGATGTATGTCCTGGCTCTGCTCACCCAAAAAGGCGGTAGCGGCAAGAGCACGCTGGCGGTCGGAATTGCAGTCGCAGCGATGCGGAACGGGGAGCGCATCGCAATTGTCGACGCGGATCCACAAGGGACGATCTCAAAATGGATAGAGCGGCGCGGCCATCCCTATCCGCGGGTCGTTCGGGTCGCCGATCCCGCCGGAATAGAAGGGGCGCTCGTCAGCCTTGAAGCTGAGGGGATCATCACCTTGAGCCGCTTGCCGCATACTCGATCCGACGCCTCCCTTAGCGCCGTCAGCGCGTCCTTGATCGTCGCGCCATATCTGCGTCTCCGCTTTCTTGTTGCCTCGACCTCGCCCGGTCCAACCGTCTCGCGTCGCCGGAGCGCGCGCACCGCATGCTTGCGATGCCAGTCCGTCGTCGCGCACAGCTCGTCGAGAATCCGCCCCTTTTCCGCTCGTTTGGCCGACCGGTAACGCTCCGTTACCGCCGACACCACCTCGCGCCGCGCGCCCATGCTGATCTTTCCCGCTATAGACGCCACCGAACCAATTCGATGGCACCGACCCATCATCGGCGAGAAGTTGTCCAGTAACATTCTGGATGCGGCAATGCGCCCCTACAGGTTGGTCTGTTGCGCTGCCTGCTTCGTAACAAAGCAGGTGGTGGAGGATGCTGGTCGTGGAGACGATTGCGCGGATTCGGCGCGAGCACTTCATCAAGGGCAAGACGATCAAGGAGATCGCACGTGACCTGAAGGTGTCACGGAACACGGTCCGGAAGGTTCTGAGGTCGGGAGAGACCTCCTTCGAGTATGAGCGGCAAGTGCAGCCGCGGCCCAAGCTCGGACGATGGGCAGTAAAACTCGACGGATTGCTGGCGGCGAACGCGGCTAAATCGGCTCGTGAACAGCTGACGTTGATCCGGATCTTCGAAGAGCTGCGCGGCCGCGGCTATGACGGCGGTTACGATGCGGTGCGCCGCTACGCCAAGCGGTGGAGCAGGGAACGCGGGCAATCGACCGCGGCCGCTTATGTCCAGCTGAGCTTTGCCCCAGGCGAAGCCTACCAGTTCGACTGGAGCCACGAGGTGGTCTTGCTGGGCGGCACCGCGGTCATGGTGAAGGCTGCCCATGTCCGGCTCTGTCACAGCCGCATGCTGTTCGTGCGGGCCTATCCGCGGGAGACGCAGGAGATGGTGTTCGATGTAGCGCGTCGATCTGGATGGGAAGGCGCGGCAATCTGGATGGCGAGTCAGTGTCGCGGCGAAGCAATGATTGCCGCGCAGAATGTCGCGCGCAAGAGTTTTGTTGAACTCTGATTGTCGCGCAGCGTCAATCAGCGACGGTTTTGGGTGTCGCGTGCGAGGTCGGCCGTCCCGGACCGCGTTTTCGATCGAGCGCGGTGCGTCTGCGATAGCTCTCGACGTTCATCTCAACGATGGTGGCGTGGTGAACGAGACGATCGATGGCGGCGAGCGTCATGGCGGGGTCCGGGAAGACCTTGTTCCATTCGCCGAACGGCTGATTGGCGGTGATCAGCATCGAGCGGCGCTCGTAGCGTGCGCTGATGAGTTCGAACAGCACGCTGGTCTCGGCCTGATCCTTGGTGACGTAGGCAAGGTCATCGAGGATCAGCAGATCGAAGCGATCAAGGCGGTTGATAGCAGCCTCGAGGTTGAGTTCGCGGCGCGCCACCTGGAGCTTCTGCACGAGATCGGTGGTCCGGGTGAAGAGGACGCGCCATCCGTTCTCGATGAGGGCCAAGCCGATGGCTGCCGCCAAGTGGCTCTTGCCGCCGCCGGGCGGCCCGAACAGGAGCAAATTGGCGCCCTTGCCCAGCCAGCTGTCACCGGCGGCGAGCGCCATCACCTGCGCCTTGGAGATCATCGGCACGGCCTCGAAGTCGAAGCTGTCGAAGGTCTTCCCGGCTGGCAGCCTCGCCTCGACGAGATGGCGCTCGGTGCGCCGGCGACCGCGTTCGGCGATCTCGTGCTCGGCAATGGTCGCGAGGAAGCGGGCCGCCGGCCAACCTTCCTTTTCGGATTGCTCGGCAAATTGCGCCCACAGCACCTTGATGGCTGGCAGGCGGAGCTCGTTGAGCAACAGATTGAGGCGCGCGGTATCAACGGTGTTGGCCACGCTCATGCGGCACCTCCGGTCTCGGCGGTACCAATGAGGCATTCGTAGGTGGCAAGCGGCGCGAGCTGCACCACGACGTTCGGCAGCTGGGCGGGGTCAGGAGCGAAGTGAGCGCGCAACCGGTTGAGGTCGGGCAGTCGGCCGGCGTCAAGATCGGCCGTGAGCTGATCGGCGAGTTCGGCCTCGCAGCCGCGCTCATGAGCAAGCGCGAGGAGATCGACCATGATCCGGCAGGCCTTTTTGTCCGGCAAGCGCTCGCGCAATCGGTCGAAGGTTCTCCGATAGCCCTCCCGCGGAAACAGCCTGTCCCGATAGACCAGATTGAGAAGCGCCATTGGCTTGCGCCGCAGGGAATGGATCACGTGCCGATAATCGACGACCTGATCGTACTTGCCATTGGGATGCGGTCGGCCGCGCGGCAAGGTCAGGAGATGCGGGCCGCCGACGAACACGTCGAGGTGATCGTCGTAGAGCCGCGCCCGCAGCCGGTGGCCGATCAGGCGCGATGGCACCGTGTAGAACACCTTGCGCAGGGTGAAGCCGCCGGACGACGTCACGCGGACGATCACCTCTTCGTAGTCCGAGGTGCGGCGATCGGGCAGCTCCTGCAACACCATGCGTTCGCTATCGATCCGCTTGGCGTTGCGGGCATTGCGGCGGCTGACGATCTCGTCGATGAAGCCGCGATAGGTGGCAAGATCGTCGAAGTCGACAGTTCCGCGCAGCAGCAAGGCGTCCGCGATTGCTCGCTTGAGATGACCGTGGGGCCCTTCGATCGAGCCATTCTCGTGGGCGACGCCTCGATTGTTGCGGGAAGGCCGCATGCCGTAGTGGGCACAAAGGGTCTCGTATCGCTGCGTCAGATCGTCCCGTGCATCGCGATCGAGATTGCAGAATGCGGCCGACAGGCTGTCGGTCCGATGCTCCCGCGGCGCCCCACCGAGCGACCAGAGAGCATTCTGCAGGCCTTCGGCCAGGGCAACGAAGCTCTCGCCGCCGAGCACGACGTGGACGTGCTCGAACCCGCAATAGGCCAAACGGAAGTGATAGAGACGATGATCCAGCGGTGCGCCAGCGATCGTAACACCCAGCTCGCCCATGTCTGTGAAGTCGGAGAGGCCGAGCTGGCCAGGCTCGTGGGTTTGGCGGAAGATCACCTCCTGCTCCTCGCCGTGGATCGCCCGCCAGGCGCGGATACGACGTTCCAGGGTACGACGGATACCGGTGCCGAGATCAGGATGACGTCGGAGCATCTCCTCGAAGACCGCCACCGGGCGTAAGCCAGGTGCCGACTTCAGGATCGGGACGATCTCGGTCTCGAACACCTCGCTCAACGGGTCCGGTCGTCGCCGGCCGCGGGGAGCCTTCCTTTGCGACGGAAGTCGGGTATCTCTCTCGATCCGATAAGCGGTCGACGCACTGAACGACGCCTTGGCCGCCGCCACTGGCGGGCTATTGGTCTGACGGTACTTCATGTAGAGCCTCATCTGGTGATCTGTGATGTGTCGGCCGGGCAAGCGAGTGATTCCTCTTGGCGCACTTGCATAACCAGCCGGCCGCGATCACCAGTCGGCGCGGTCCCTCGCGGATCGCGCCGACGCCGGGCTCGTAACTCCGGTCGGGCTACGCCCTCCCTACGTCACGAGCCCGGCGAAACTCTCTCACCTTGATTGACGCGCTCTTCCATCCTGATCGCCGCGCGACAGTTCGACGCCCACGACCGGGCGTTCGCCCTGTTCAAACGCACCTGCATCCGCGGCATCTACGACAACATGAAGACCGCCGTAGAGACGATCTTCGTCGGTAAAGGGCGTCTCTACAATCGCCGCTTCCTGCAGATGTGCAGCCACTATCTGGTCGATCCGGTCGCCTGCACGCCAGCGTCGGGCTGGGAGAAGGGGCAGGTGGAGAACCAAGTCGGGCTGGTCAGGGAACGCTTCTTCACGCCGCGGCTGCGGTTCAAAACCCTCGACGAGTTAAACGCCTGGCTGCTCGACAAATGCATCGCCTACGCCAAGGCTCATCGCCACCCGGAGCTGGTCGATCAGACGATCTGGGAGGTGTTCGAAGCCGAACGCCCCAAACTCGTTCTCTATGCCGGCCGCTTCGACGGCTTCCATGCGGTGACGGCATCGGTTTCGAAGCCCTGCCTGGTGCGCTTCGACAACAACAAGTACTCGGTCGAAGCCAGCGCAGTCGGACGACCGGTCGAGGTTCAAGCCTATGCCGATCGCATCGTGATCCGACAGGATGGACGCATCGTCGCCGAGCACCCACGATCCTTTGGCCGCGGCGATACCGTCTACGACCCGTGGCATTATGTGCCGGTGCTCGCCCGCAAACCCGGCGCCTTGCGCAACGGTGCTCCCTTCGAGGACTGGGTGCTGCCCGCCGCGATCGAGCGGATCCGGCGCAAGCTTGCCAGCACCGACGACGGCAATCGTCAGATGGTCGACATCCTCAACGCGGTGCTGACTGACGGTCTGCCCGCGGTGGAAGCGGCCTGTGCCGAAGCGCTCAGTCACAGCGTCCATTCCGCCGATGTCGTGCTCAATATCCTGGCCCGTCGACGTGATACGGGGAGGTCAGCTCGCCGTTCGCGTCGGCCTGATCGTTTTGCAAGACCGATAGGCTGAATTACTGACAGGTTGAGCGGCGTTAAGTCGCTCAGTCTAGCCTATCAATTTAGGTAGGCCACTCGCGGCGGCTTTCTCGCTAAACCGCACTTCAGCCCCCGTGGGTAAGGGTTCACGGGAAAGCTGGGTGTGGGTTAGCCTTTTGATCCCAGGGCTAACTTCACGGGGCAGTGCGGATGCGGCAGGGATAGCGCCTCTATCCAAGGCCCCCCAGCCGATAAGGGCGCCGAGTCGCATCCGCGCGGCTTTTGAGCCGACGAGGAAGGCGTATGCTCAAGGACAAATCATGGCACCAAAAGCTAAGCCTTTAAGGCATTTGCGCGCGCGGAAACGGAACCCGACAGCGCGGGACCTTGCTGAAGCGGTCCATTTCGCGACGCGCGTATCCTACAAAAGGTGGCCGACAACGGGCGTGTGGTTTGAGATAAGAGATCGGATGGTCAGAACAGCCGATGGGCAATTCTATCTTATCGAAGATCTCCCATTAAGCTTGGCGGCCATGAAGTCGCACGGCCTTACAGTCTAGCGGGCGTCTTTGCTTGGCTGCAGGATTGCCCGGAGCAGATTGCACGCACTGTTGTTATAGGCCGCCCGGCTTGAACGGCCCACACGGGTCGCATTTCGTTTGGTCGATGGGCGCGCAGTCTCGTCAGCTTTTGGTAAGCTAGCACGGATACAGAGCCGCTGTGGTTAACGGGCCGTGGCAGGGACAGCGCAATGGCACCAGAACGGTCGGCGCCGAGTCACGTCGCCGCTAACTCAATTTGGCAGTGCGGATGCGGCAGGATAATGCCTGATCATGCCCCCAGGCCGTCAGGCGCAGAGCCGCGTTCGCACTGCTTCCGGCTCACGGGCTAAGCCCGTTATGACGGTTATGCCCATTCTGCGAGCGATACGCTCCCGGTCGGCTTCTTCCGCTGCTTTGAGGCTGGCCAGCGCTTTTCCTCTGTGTATGCGTGGGCGATAAGCGCCGAGTCACGTGGCCGCTAACTTCAAATGGTAGTGCGGGCGTGGCAGGGGTAGCGCCTGACGCGCGCAGCCGAACGGTGCCGAATCGCGCCCAAGTGTGGACGATCCAAACGGCGGTGATCACCAGAGGTGAGGACCCTCGGGGAGTGTAAGTCACCGCACGCGCTGCCACTCGCTAATCTTCTCCGGTATGCCCAGGTTTGATGGGTCTCCGGCCGAAGGCCAAGAGCATGTTCCGTTCGCCAAGTCTCGGCCGCTGACGCTGGCGAAGCATAATGCCCCAATGTCTCACCACGAAACGTGACCGCAAAAGCCTTCCCAGTCGGAACGATCTGAGCCACCCCCCCCTGCTTGAGTTTTGTAGAACCACTTCACCATCTGCAACCTTCCATAGAACGTGCAGTGTTTCACGTCGGAATGTACCTCGATGGCGCGAGGGCGCTCGCACTACCTTACATTCTCGTCCCCACTAATTTTGATAGGTGTTCCGCATGCTTCTCAGCAATATAGGATGCTGGCGTCCAGAGAATTTCAGCCTCTCGGGAGCAAAGGTGGCCAGCCTCAGTCTTCGAGGACGGGCTGGCCACCATCGCTTGCGAAGCGTACCTACGGGTAGCACAGGCCAGTGGATGCACATTTTTGAGCGGTACATCGCGTCCCTGCGGTCGCAAGCGTTTGACGGGCGGCCACCTCTGCACCGGCAATAGCAATCCGGAAGCTTCCCCGATCAAACTGCCACAGCTACCGCTCAGTCGCAGCACCTGCAGCGCGTCTTCGGCCTACCTGTTCCGACGGCCGCAGTGGTCGCTGAGCTTGCCTTCGTCGGAGGCGAGCGAAGAGCAAGGTCGCCCATCAGATCGCCACGGCGGCTGCCGGCGGCGTTGTTGGCGCAAGCATCGCACGCGAACGCACTGACGGCACCGCCCGCTGGCAGGTCACCGCAGCCGTTGGTCGACGCAATCGGCAACTGCGTCGTCAAATTCCACAGGGCAGAATCGCGAAAAAAAATAATCAGCGATTGTGCCATAAGGACAAAGCGCCAAGCCGTGCAATATGTCCCGGTGAACAACGGAGACGTTCATGGCCGGCAAGACCTCGCAGATCGCCAACCTGGAAGCCAAAGGTCTGGAAACGCCCAGTGAACTTGCCGCGGTCGAGGCCGCGTTCGCCAGCGCCGTCCACTCAATGGAAGCGCCGCCGATCGAGTTGTCTGACGACCAGATCGGTGACCTCGTCGGCATCAAGAATTTAGCTGAAGTTCGCTTGGTGAAAGCTCGTGCGGCTCACCGGCGAGCCGACCATGCTTTGACGGAAGCAAAGACTGCTGCCGCCGAAAAGGAGCGGAAAGACAATTTGACGCGCGTCCACTCGCTCGGCGCGGCTGCTCAGAAACAGATGCAGGAAGCCGTCACCACTGCGATCAAGCAGCTCCGCGCTGCGATGCGCGCGATGGCCGAAGCCGAGATTGAGTCGCGAAATTCTGAACCGGCAACTTCCGGACGATCAGCAGATCCACAGCTTCCAAGTCGCAATCATGGACATGCCCGGCGTGCCGCGGAAAGAACTTTCCCGAGTGCGCGAGCTACCCTGGCTGCGGCCTGGTGGCCGGCCCTATGACCCCGAGTATGCGGCCAAGATCAAAGTCAATCCGAACGGCTCCGCCGATCTCTCACATGGTGGTCAAACGACGAACATCACCAGCCGGCGCTATTTCGATCGCGTCACTTCCGCCGATTGGATCGGTCGTAGCGGTGTGTCGTCGCTTGCATCCGCGCTCGCCTTGCGCGGCTTGAAGGGTGCCCCTGCTGGTTGGACTCCGATGCGCTACGTCTCGCCGCAGGCTGTTCTGACGATACTCGACCGCGTCGAGGGTTACGTGCACAGCGACCTCGCTCGGAAATCAAAGTCGAGCTGGAACCTATCTCTAGATCTTCGAAAACGCAGAACAGCTCAAAGCTTGGTAAGCCGAGAACAAGCCCGCGACCGACAAGGCTGCGTGATCCGACGCGAACAGAAGGACAGGACTCAAACCATGAACCTGTCCGCCAATGAAATCTACGCCCGCACAAAGGCAGCAGCACAGGCGCTGGCCTCAGCTACGACCGTGCATTCGATGTCGGCCCGGGCGAAATCACCGGCTCGCTCTGAACAGCATGTCGAGACCGCCTCAGAAATCTACACCCGTCGGCGCGCTGAAACCCGGCAGCGCGGGCCTGTATACTTGAGATGCAAGTCACGGCTTAGGCCTGAGGCATGGTGCGGGCGCGCGCCGATGCCTTACGGCCTGAGTGCGGGGTTTGTGCTGATGAGTGAGTGTTTTCTCCGCTGCTCTCACTCCGGAGACCAGCGCCGGCCCAATTCCCGCCGCCGAGCGTTTTGACCGGACGCTCGGCGGCGACACAGAGGAGCTTGGTCGGATGGCTACACTCACGACGATAGCACGCCGCAGCAAGATCATGGCTAGCGTGTTCGTCACACGCGAGATCAGTGCGCTCGCCAAGCACCTCTCCAATACCGATCATGTCTCGACTGATGCTGCCATTGCCTGCCTCAACGAGGTCGGCAGGAGGTCGAAGGGTCACTCGACGTTCATTTTGGAGCGGGATCCTAGCTAGGCGGGGCATGCTTCGATGACCGGCAATTCGACGCCCTCAGACGACCGCACCAAGGCGATCCTGAGCTCGCCCTTGGCCTCAGGTCAAGAGCCGCTCGCCGCTCATCTAGCCGCCGAGACGGAACTCTCTGGAGGCGGCTCTCCAGATCATGGCCATCTCGGCGCGTAACAGACCTGCAGTCGATCCGAGGGCAATGGGAAGATCTTTCGCCAGTGAAATCGCGGGTCCTTTTTCGGCGTCAGAACCAGTGCGGGGCAACTTAGCGCTCGACTTCGCTAGAGGCAGACCTTCAAATCCGTGCACCAGACACGACGTAGGCACCATGCACCATGATGGCACCCGTCAATCCGAGCGAGCCTCCGTTCGACGAGCATGACCCGATTGAGGTCGGCGAGGCGTTGATCTGTCTTGGCCTGGATATCCTTGAGCAAGAGCTGGAGCGCCGCCGGGAGGCCGGGATCATATCTGCGAGGGACAAACGCCATGGCCAAGGGTAAGAGCGAGGATTGCGCAAACCAAGCGCCTCAGTTCGCGCGTGACCGATAGCTCGCAATCTTGCGAGTGAGCTGCCAAAGCTCGACCCTATTGGTCTCGGCTAATTGCTGTGCTCGCTGCTTAGCCCTTTCCTCATCGGCGCAAATCAGTCTTGCGGAGTGCACAATATTCCCGTCAGGCCCGAACAAGTACACCATGAACCCCTCGATCGAAGGGCTTCCAGTCACGCGCCGTCCGTGATTTTGAAGGTTATTGCTTGGTCCGATGGCGCTGCGTGCATGTCTTTGCTGGAGGTCGTCGCCTCTCATGCTTATCTGCTCGCGACCAACGGCCGCCGTATTGCCCGGTTGCAAGCCTGCATGGACATCGCCCGGATCATCCTATTCCCCGCCGGTTGCGCTCGACGATAGCTATAATCAATTCTTCGGTGGCGATCAGAGCCAGGTCCATTTTTTCCTCAACAATGGTCGACGTATCTCGACCAATACTGTCCAGGTGGTTCAGGGTCATCTCTTTGAAACTATGGGCTAGGCGCTCCTCGGCATCGTCGCGCGCATAGTCTACAATAGTATCCAAGTGGGCGACGATTTCAGTCCGTTGCTCGGTCGGTTTTGGACCGTCAAGCAACGTTACCGCTCGAATAAAGGACTCCTCTATAGGAATCATATCAGGTTTCCTTTGTTGCTGGATTGGAAGCCGCAGTAGCTCGCGCCGGTGCTGCAGATTCAGCGAGGCCCGACACGCAAAGGCAACTCCTCAGAAAAGGAGTTGATGTTGCGAAATTTGAGGGGCAACCATCTTCGGCATTGATCGGTATGCGGCGGGGGGCGAGGCAATGCCTCTATCAAAGCGGGGGGCTGTCCTAATTAGGACATCCGCGATGGCAGATTAGGACACTTGCGCGGCTTCGATGATTGAACACCGCATTCTTGCGGACTCCACATTACACCGGGAATCAGTAGTAATAAGGCGGCCGGGACTGGCATTTCAGCACGATCAACATTGCAACCGGCAAGAGGCTACCGAGAGGCGGCCTCTTTTGATTCCAGATAGGAACGCCGCTTTGCTTCCTAGCTTGCGGATTCCGGGGATGGCGATCAGGTGTTCCAGGCGGTGGTGATCACGGATTCCAGTGATCGCGATCAGTTTGGAGACGAACACGACTGACGGGCTTATGTGTGCCGGAAATTGTCTCTGGTCAAGGCTGGCGGGTTGGTTCGGAGATCGTTCCGGCGGTCCATAGGAGGGCCCCGTGCGGGGCGCGGAGTGCCCCCACGAGCGACGTAGCGACGCGCACGAGGAGGGGCCTGTGGGCCGGCGGGGCGATCGTGCGCGAGGTGCTTACGGTTTTTTCTTTTCGCCAGCCTGACGCCTTAGACTGTCGCCTCTTGAGTTCGAGGCGGTGCGCATTGTGAATGATGCGGTCCAATATCGCATCGCCGAGGGTGGGATCGGCAATGACATCGTGTCATTGCGACACGGGGACCTGACTTGTGATCAACAAGGACCCTTGTCGTAGCGATCGTAGACGATCTCAAGCAGATTGCGGCGCTGGTCGGCGGTAAGCGGTTCGGGTCCGCAGTCGTCAAGGATGAGGAGATTGATCCGCTCGAGCGCGGTGATCAGGCGCGCCAGACGGCCTTCGCCGCGCGCCTGCGCGAGATCGGCGAACAGGCGGGATGTTCGCTTGTAGAGGACGGAGAAGCCGTCACAACAGGCCTTGTTGCCGAGCGCACAGGCAAGCCAGGACTTGCCCGTGCCGGTTGGGCCGACGATGACCAGATGGTTGGCATCACGGATCCATTGGCAGGTAGCGAGGATTTGAAAGAGCGAGCGGTCAAGGCCTCGAGCGGTGCGATAGTCGACGTTCTCGATGGCGGAGTTTGGCGCTGGTCAAGCGACGCGCGAGGCGGCGGTTGTCGCGAGCGGTCACCTCGCGATCGACGAGGAGGCCGAGCCAATCGGCGTGCGGCATCCCGGCCGCCTCGGGATTGTTCTGCAGTTCGGCGAGAGTATCGGCCATGGCGGCGAGGCCGAGGGCGCGCAAGCGATCGACGGTGGGGTGAATGAGCATGCTGATCTCTCCTGATCAATTGTAGTAAGTGCGGCCACGAATGTTCGCGCGGAAGAGGATGGGCGCTTCTTCTGCGGGCGGAGCGGTTCTGTCAGTGCCGGCTTTCGGTAGCCTCCTTGACGCCTTGGCTGCAACAAGAGCGCCACGTTCGCGCCTGCGATCCCGCTTCCTGAGCAGCCCTTGTGCTTAGCGTGCTCATGCGTTGATCTCTTCACGGCCTCAGCATCTATAGCTGCGTCTGCATTGATTCAACCACGTCGGGTTGACGACATGCACGTTGGGAAACTGCGCGAGCAGCTACCTGATGCGCTGTGATAGCACGTCTTTCTCCGCTCCTCCGTCTCTGTCTTCTGGCGCACGTAAAGAAGCGCCTTGCGCTCCAGATGAGGCCTGACTTTGTCAGAGATCATGACCGGCCTCCTTCGCCAGCGCCGTCGCCGTCATCGCGGCAGGTCGAGGATCACTGCGTCATTAGGCTCGTGAGGGCCGCCCGGGCTTCCGCTGGCAGCTCCGGCCATGCTGGGCGCCGATGGGGCCGTTCGACTGGCCGCTCCCGAACAGATCCATCTGCTGTTGCGGGCGCGGTTGTCGATCGTGTCGGTACCCGCTCCCTGGCATTGCCGTCTGCCGTGACATGAGTCTCTCCCCGATTCTGGTCGTGAGAGGTTCTGGATACGAAAGAAAGCAGGGCAGCTGATGGCGTTCGATCCTTCAACGCCAGATCGAGAAGCGCAGAGAGCGCCGCAAGTGCGTCAATGCTGACAAACGGCTGAACTGTCAAAGGCTCGGCGTCAGGGCAGGCCGTCCGATCGAACATCCACGCTGGAACTTCCAGGCAACGATCTGTTTGCGACCCATCCAGGCAGCCTAACCCCGGCAGAGGCACCACTTATCGACGCGGAAATTCTGTTCAGACAACCGGGACCAACTCACCCGGGGCGGTTCACATTCCAATATCGTCCACCTCTATAGGGACGTTAAATCAGCAGTGGCGTTGGAAGCTGACGTAGTGAACAACAGGAAGATTGCCAGTCTGGAAGGCTCTACCACAAGGCGGATGCTATGGCGGCCATCAACTTGGTCCGGAGGACAAACAGCAATACGCCGGGCGGATCCAGTGTACCGTGAGGCCCGTCCGCCGTGCCGGCCTTTCGATCTGACGGGTAGATTTGAAAACTGAAGAACGACCAGGCGAATGTGCAGGGAATCCGCCGACGCCTTGCCCAATAATAGAGACTACTAGCCTTAGTAGGTCTGTTGTTCCCGGTTTTCAGCTAAGTGACTAGAGCCGCTTTGGGAAACACCCCATTGTGCAACATAGTCGCGCGAGGCCGGATTGTGCCGCAACGTCAAGACTGGCAATTGGCAGCTCGGCCCGGGCCTCACCAGTTGCTTCTTGGGTGACGAGCAAGGTGCGGCCGGACCGGGAGAAACTCAATGCTGTTCGATTTGATCGCGCTGCGCCGCACCTCTCTTGCGCTAGCCCTCTTTGCCTGCGCCGTAATGGGCAGCGCTCGGGCCGACGATTCGCCGTCGCGCCTCGGCTCCACGATGCCGGCCGGCCCGAAGGGGGAGCCAGGGGCGCGCGGCGGCAGCACGCCGAGTTCGCCAGTGATCGCCGATCAGCATCGCCTGCCGCGGGATTCCACCACTAAACAGACGCTGGAGCTGCCGGGCCGGTTTGTCGTCTTGCAGACGTCGCCGAGGCGAGAACGCAAGACTATCTGCTTACGACCGCTCACATCATCCAACGTATGGTCGGATCGAGCGGTAGAGCTTGCAATTTACCCGTTAGAGTACCATGACGCTTGCAGCAACGACCAACACACATTGATTTCACAAACGGCCCGCGCAGGCTGTGGACATGGTGGACAACGCGTTGACTGCGGCTGCAGCAGGCAGCGTGATAGAAAGGGATCAGGAGCGGTCAGTTTCCAACTAACAAACCGGTTCAAGCGGTCCCGCTCCGCGGGTCCAATTCACTTCATGCTTCTGCCGAAGGTGACCAGCTAACTGTTCCGTTCTTGCGAGCAAACTTACCATTCTCACAATGAGAAATACCACCTTTCTTGCCTGAACAAGGCGTGTTCCGGGCTCTCGGCGAGCGACACTGAGCCGAGAAGAAGGAGGGCCGTAGCTAATAAACCTGCGCCCGAACCAGCGGCCGTCCCGGAAGCAACGATACCCGCGACAGACATTTTCTTGATGCAGTTTATCGTGAAATCCCTCCTGTCGGCCCAGACAAATCGTGCGATGGCAGGAGCGCCGGCTTAGCGTACTATGGCGGCAGACTGGGCAGCTCTGCCGGGCTGGCATCTCATCACGAGTCGCGATTGTACCGCTAAGGGGCCGCATCTCAGCTGCCCCTTTCTGGTCTAACTTGAAAGCGGGAGCACATGGAAACGAGGTCGCTACGTCGAGCGTGAGTTGCCGTAGGAAGAAACAGAGCGTCCTCACGGAACATTTCATCGACCAGCTTGCGCTTCCGGCCAGGTTTCATAGCTTTCGGCGGATCACATCCTGCAGCATCTCCTGTCGAGCGACAGGTCCGCCACGGAACACATAAAGCGCCCCATCGAACGGATCTGAGCCGGCATCGCGCACGAGCGGGGCCATCGATGCCCTTTCTGTTATGTGGTGCACCACATAACAGGAATTGGACGAACCCGCTCCGCGGGAGGGTATCCGCGTTGAGCGCGGCATATCGCCCTTGAAGCCGGCCCGTGTCTCTGACTGACCCCGGCACCACCCGCACAGCGACCTAATCCACCCGATTTCAGAAGCGCTTGCTCTTGGCAAGATGGTGTTGCTGCCCGCGCGCAGCTTCCCTTTTGCCAAGGAGTTCGCTATGACCTCGCTTCGGTTACGCATGATGGAAGACATGCAGGTCCGCAACCTGTCGCGACACACGCGGGATTCGTATTTGCTGCAGGTTTCGCAGTTCGCCCGGCATTTCGCTAAATCGCCGGCTTTGCTCGGCCCGGAGAATATCCACGCCTACCAGGTCTATTTGACGAACGAGAAGAAGCTGGCGCCACGCTCGGTGCAAGTGACCGTCGCAGCCCTTCGATTTCTCTACCGCGTCACGCTCGGCCTCGACTGGGATTTCGACCGGATCATTCCGTGCCCAAAGGCGCCAAAGACACTGGCCGTCATTCTCAGCCCCGAGGAGGTGCTGCACTTCCTCGGCTGCATCGAGAGCTTCAAACACCAGGCGATCCTGACGACATGCTATGCCGCCGGCCTACGTATTTCCGAGGCGACGCGGCTGAAGCCTGAGGCTATCGATCGCCAGCGCATGGTGCTGCGCGTCGAGCAGGGCAAGGGACAGAAAGACCGCTACGTCATGCTGTCGGCCAGGTTGCTGGAGGTGCTGACGGACTATTGGCGCGCCGTGCGACCAACCGGGGCATGGATGTTTCCCGGTGCCGTTGCTGGAGAACCGATATCGACAAGCGCCGTGGATGCCACCTGCCGCCAGGCACATCGGATGTCGAAACTCTCCAAGCCGGTAACACCTCATTCTCTGCGGCACGCATTTGCGGTGCACCTGCTCGAAGCTGGAACCGATCTCCGCACCATCCAGCTCCTGCTCGGCCATCGCAGCCTGTCAACGACCGCTCAATATCTGCGGATCGCCACCAACAAGGTTTGCGCAGCGACGAGCCCGCTTGAACTGCTGCCGCGTCCGATCCCCAAGGCTTCCTCGCCACCAACGCCCGAACATTTCTGACGGCTAGCCTCATGGGCCGCTCAGGTCCGGAGGTCGCGGATATATTCCGTCGCTACGGTGCTGCCTGGCGAGAGCAGCACTGGGCTTCGCTATCGACTGAACGACGCGCAGCTATGACTGCCATCGAGCGCTGCCGAACTTCAGCGCTCGGAGGCCATGTCGAACAGTGCGACCGCTGTGGTGAACGACGGATCGCTTACAACAGCTGCCGTTCCCGCAGTTGCCCCAAGTGCCAGTGGCTCGCCCGAGCGGAATGGATCGAGCTCGGCGGGAGGAGCTTCTCGATACCCAGTATTTCCACGTCGTCTTCACCGTTCCCGACGTGATCGCCGCGATTGCCTTTCAGAATGCCGGCACGGTCTACAAGATCCTGTTCCACGCGGCCGCCGAGACGTTGCGCACCATCGCTGCCGATCGGCGACACCTCGGCGCGGAGATCGGGTTTTTCGCGGTGCTTCACACCTGGGGGCAGAATCTTAGCCATCATCCCCATCTCCACTGCGTCGTGCCCGGTCGGCGGGCTTTCGCCGGACGGGAGCCGCTGGATCGCGTGCCGTCCCGGCTTCTTCCTACCAGTCGCCGTGCTCTCCCGACTCTTCCGGCGATTATTTCTCGAAGGCCTGCAAAGGGCATTCGATGCCGGTGAGTTGCGATTCTTTTCGTCATTAAAACGGCTGCGCGATCTCGTCGCATTCCGGCGCTATCTGGATCCCACCCGCCAGGTCAATTGGGTGGTGTATGCCAAGCCACCCTTCGCGGGCGCTGAGCAGGTCCTGGAATATGTCGGACGCTACACACACCGGGTGGCAATCGCCAACAACCGGATCGTCGATATCGAGGATGGCAAGGTACGCTTCCGGTGGAAGGACTATCGCAACGAGAACCGGCAAAAGGTGATGACGCTCGACGCCGGGGAGTTCATCCGGCGTTTCCTCGTCCATGTCTTGCCCGACGGATTTCAGCGCATCCGCTATTACGGTCTCATGGGCAACCGCTACCGCAAGCAAAAGCTCGCCCGCTGCCGCGAACTCCTCGGAATGCAGCACTCCGATATCCCGGTGAATCCGAAGGAAGCGCGCGATTATCGCGACAAGGTCGAGGAGCTGACCGGGGTTTCCCTGCGGGAATGTCCCTTTTGCCGTCAAGGGCAGATGGTGTGCATCGAGGTGCTCGCGCCCGTTGCGTCACAAGACCCACCTTTTCTGGACACTTCATGACGGTCGGGATTTTCCAATCATTGATCATCGTTCGTTCTATCTGCCAAGGTAGACAGCACGCATCCTATTGTCACGCCTCCGACATCGAGCCCTCCGGGCGCAGGCTTCGCCGGTCTTTCCGTCCGTGCGAACATATCTCGTAGAATCTTTCGCCATGAAGACCGCATCCAGCATCTCCCGCAGCCTCAGCGAGGGCACCGTCCGCTGGGATGCAGCATCCAATTTCGATAGCGGCACCGGCGCGCTAGGCGGCTTCGTCCAACACGTTTTTAGATTACCGGCGCACTCACAGCGGCGCACTTTGAAGCATCGGTGCCGCGCCGCCAATCTAAAAACGCTCTCTATTATGCGGAGCCTACGATTATGCGGAGTGCGCGGCGGGAAGTTGCTGCCCGCCGCGGTTTTCTCGTATGTCTTACTCCGCATAATTCAGCTTGCGTCCGGCCCCGTTCAGCATGGCAAGAAGCCTGTCGGGCGCCCGGAAGCGGCCGGGCGTCAGCATCGGCGGCGTCATGGCGGCGAGTGCTTCGAGCTTCTCTGTCGGATCGGCGCGAAGGTAGACCTCAGTGCTTTGCAGGCTGGCGTGTCCAAGCCATAGCGAGACTTTCCGGACGTCCCGGGTCGCCTGAAGCGTATGCATGGCGCAGGTATGGCGCAGTATGTGCGGACTGACGCCTTTGCTGGCGATCGACGGCGCTTTGCGAGCAGCGGTGGCAACATGCTTGGTCAGGATATATTCAAAGCCCGAGCGAGTCATCGCCTGGGCACGGGCGTTAAAGAACAGCTCAGGAGCGCCGCTGACTGGGCGGACTTTGAGCCAAGCCTTCACAGCTGCAGCCGTCTGCTTCCAGAGCGGCAAGACACGTTCACGACGGCCCTTGCCCATGATATGCACGCTGGACATGGTCTGGCGGTCGATCTGATCGACCCGGAGACCGACCAGCTCCGACACACGCATGCCTGCGGCGAAGGCCAGATGCAGCATGGCGCGATCACGGATGCCGAACACGGTGCTCGCGTCTGGCGCGTCTAACAGAGCCTGCAGCTCGTCACGGGTGAGATAGCCGACGAGTGCCTGATCGGTCTTCTTCATCGGGATCGCATGGATCCGACGTGATTGGTCGAGACAGGATGGCACCCTGTATTCCAGGTAACGGAAGAACGAGTTGATCGCAGCGAGCCGGGCATTGCGGGTTCGCGCCGAGTTGCCGCGCTGCTTCTCTAGATGCTCCAGGAATGCCAAGATCAGCGGCGCGTCGAGCAGTTCGGTTTCGATCTTCGATGGCTTGAGCTTGAGTCGGCCGGCGGCAAAGTGGAGCAACAGCTGGAAGCTCTGGGCATACGCCTCGCAGGTATGCTGGCTCGCCCTCCGTTCTTTGGGCAGGTGCTCACGCAGGAAGTTGCTCAGATGAGGGGCAGCGCGGTCATGCGGCGCCTCCAATGAACAATGCCTCGCCGGCCTCGGCGATCTGGCCCATCAGGGCCGGCGTCGCCTGCAAGTACCAATAGGTATCCGTCACGTGGGCGTGGCCGAGGTAGGTGCTGAGCGCCACGATATGGCGGGCGATCGCAGCACGATCATGGCGGCACTGCTCCAGCGAGCGGACCGCGAAGGTGTGACGGTAATTCCGCTGGCGGAATTACCGTCATAGTTCCGGCACCCCGATTATTCCGGCAACTGGCGGCGAGCTGCTGCATTTTCCGGGGGATCACGCGAGCGTGGGCGCATCGTTGGCGGAATAATCAGAGCAGTCTCCCATTTGGGGATCGTTCCCCCAGTTTTGAGGAGACGGACGATGACGATTACTCACAACGGTGCTGCAAACACATCAGATCAACGTGTCTGCGGCGGGCCGCTAGCTTGTTACATCGACAGATTCGCGGAGTTCCTGGTTTGCGAGGGTTACACCTCGCGGACAGTAAAGGTGAAGCGGACTCTGGTGGCGGATCTCAGCCGCTGGCTCGCACGACGTGGACTGCCGCTGGCAAGATTTGATGAGGAGAGGCTCAAGCAGTTTCACGCCTACCATCGCCACTCGCTGCGGCGCGGCGATGTGTTTACCGGCCATCAGTTGCTGGAGTTTTTACGCCGCCTCGGAGTCATCTCTTCGTTATCACAAAAGATGGACCGAACCGCTCTCGATCGGATTATTCGAGACTACGACAGATTCCTGAGTTCGGAGCGCGGCCTAGCACGCGCGACGGTGGTTTGCTATCTGCCGATCGTGAGGAAACTTCTGACCGAGCGCTTCGGGACCCAGGCGCTGCGCCTTGAGGACCTGCGCTCAGGGGACCTGACTCGCTTCATTCTTCGTCAAGGACGGCGCGTCAGTCGCGTTCATGCCCGGACAACAGTCACGGCGCTGCGCTCGTTTCTGCGTTTCCTGCTCCAGCGTGGGGCTATAAAGATTGACTTGGCCGCCGCGCTGCCCGGGGTCGCTCACTGGCGATTGTCTCACATCCCCAAGTCGCTACCGCCGGAACAGGTCGAGCGACTGCTCCGCAGCTGTGATCGCAACACGCCGTCCGGCCAACGTGACTACGCCATCTTGCTGCTGTTGGCTCGACTGGGCTTGCGCGGCGGAGAAGTCCTGGCGATGATCTTGGACGACCTGGACTGGGAGAACGGCGAGATGATTGTGCGCGGCAAGGGTCAGCGGTTGGAACGATTGCCATTGCCCAGAGATGTCGGGACGGCCCTGGTTCACTATCTGCGTCACGTCCGTCCCGCGTGTTCGTCGCGTAATGTCTTTATCCGATTGAAAGCTCCGCTGCGCGGCCTTCGCCTCACCGCTATTTGCTGCGTGGTTCGCCGCGCCCTCGAGCGCGCGGGATTAGACCCGGATTTCAAAGGGGCGCACTTGTTGAGGCATTCCCTGGCGACCACGATGTTGGGCAGAGGCGCATCCTTGGGCGAGATCGGTCAACTCCTCCGTCACAAGCAGCCGACGACCACGCAAATCTACGCCAAGGTCGATGTCAAGGCGCTGCGCGGCATTGCCCTTCCCTGGATGGGAGGTGCGTCATGAGCTCGTTGCGAACCGCGCTCGATGATTATCTCGGCGCCCGTCGCGCCTTGGGACACAAGCTCATTCTGACAGGACGTCTGTTGCGGCGATTTGTCGACTTTTCCGAACACGTGCACGCCGATTACATCACGACTGAACTGGCTTTGAAGTGGGCAACCCAGCCGGCCCATGCACAGCCTTCTCAGTGGGCCAACCGTTTGGGGATGGTGCGCCGTTTCGCCCGGTACTGCTACGCCAACGATCCGCGCACCATGGTGCCGCCTCCCGACTTGCTTCCCCATCGGTACCGTCGGGTCGCGCCCTATATCTATAGCGACGAGCAGATCATCCGTCTATTGAAGGCGGCTCGGCGGTTGCCGTCCACGATCGGCCTGCGACCGCACACCTATGCCACGCTATTCGGGCTGTATGTTGCCACCGGTCTGCGAGCCAACGAGGCATTGTGTCTTCGTCGTGAGGACGTGGACCTCGCTAACGGCGTGCTGACGATCCGGGATAGTAAGTTTGGCAAGACGAGAATCGTGCCGGTGCATTTGTCCACGCGGCGGGCGTTGGAGCGCTACGCGAAGCTTCGGGATCACTTGTGCCGCACGCCCGCCAGTCCCCACTTCTTCCTCTCCGACCGCGGAACCCGCGTGACGTATGACATGCTGCGATGGACGTTCGTTAAAGTCTCCCATGAGATCGGCCTGCGCGCTCCCGGCGACTCGCACGGACCTCGTCTGCATGGATTCCGTCACCGGCTGGCCATCAATACGCTTCTCAAATGGTATCGCGGCGGGATCGATGTCGAGCGCCGTCTGCCCACGCTCGCCACCTACTTGGGGCACGCACATATCACGGACACCCAGTGGTACTGACGGCAACCCCGCAGTTGTTGCGCCACGCGCTAAGACGAGTGGAGCGATCCGAGCGGAGGGCCCGTCCATGAAGGGTGCCAGCCAGTTCCCCGCTCTGTTGGAGTCATTCTTCATGGACCGCCTGATCCGACAGCGGCAGGCAAGTCCCCATACGATCGCAAGCTACCGCGACACCTTTCGCTTGCTGATGCAGTATGCACAGCCACGGCTCCGCAAAACCCCTTCGCAGTTGGTTTTGCCGGACCTGGACACGGCATTCCTCGGCACGTTCCTCGATCATCTTGAGAGAAAACGCGACAACAGCGCCCGTAGTCGCAATGTACGTTTGGCCGCAATTCATTCGTTCTTTCGCTACGTCGCATTGCATGCGCCCGAGTACAGCGCCTTGGCGCAGCGTGTGCTTGCCATACCCAGCAAACGCTACGCGCGACGACCTATATGCTTTCTCACCGCGGTCGAAATTGACGTTCTGCTCGCCGCGCCGAACCTCAACACTTGGAGCGGACGACGCGATCGAGCCCTGTTGCTGCTCGCTGTGCAGACCGGCTTACGCGCATCGGAAGTGATCGGCTTGCGCTGCGAGAACATCGTGCTGGGTACGGGCGCGCACGTGCAGTGCTTGGGTAAAGGACGGAAGACAAGATGTACTCCGCTTCGCAGAGAGACCGTTACGGTTTTGCGCGCGTGGTTGCGAGAACGCCAGGGGCGGCCGTCTGATCCGGTCTTTCCCACTACGCGAGGACGAGCGTTAGGCTCCGACGGCCTGGAGTACTTGCTCAACAAACATCTCGCCGTTGCGCGTCGTCAGTGCCCGACGTTAACCAAAAAACGCGTAACGTTCCATTCCTTGAGGCATTCGCTTGCGATGAACCTTCTTCACCACGGCGTCGATCGCTCCGTGATCGCGCTCTGGCTGGGGCATGAGAATGTCGAGACGACATCCATTTACCTGCACGCCGACATGCAGCTGAAGGAACAGGCATTGGCAATGACTACAGCAACACGAGTTCCCGCATCCCGCTATCGACCGAGCGATCGCGTCCTGGCATTCCTGCAAGCACTCTGATTATTCCGCCAACGATGCGCCCACGCTCGCGTAATCCCCCGGAAGCTGCAGCAGCTCGCCGCCAGTTGCCGGAATAATCGGGGTGCCGGAACTATGGCGCAGATCGTGGATGCGCGGATCTCGCCCCGAGTACGCGCCCCTGAGATGGGTATCATCGAGGAGCTGCAGGAAGATACGTCGCACTGTGTTGTAGGGCAGCGACCGCCCGGCAACCGATACAAAGAGACCACGATCTGTGGTGGTCAGTGACCGCCGGGCGACCAGATATCTGTCGAGCGCCAGCCGGGCTGTTGCGTGAAGCGGCAACAGCCGGCTCTTCTGGAACTTGGTCTGCCGGACGACGAGCCCATCGGCAGTCACATCGTCGATCTGCAACGCCAATGCTTCTGCGATCCGCATGCTGGTAGCGGTGAGCAGACCGAAGAGCGTTGCATACATGGTCGGTCTGATCGAGCCCACTGGCCGAAGTGCCGCCGCAGCGCGAAGCAATCGTGCGATCTCGTCCGCGCTATAGATATACGGCGATCGCCGCTTGACGACGGTGCGGCCGAGTGCATCCGCCGCCGGAACCTGATGCCGCGGGTTCTCGGCGTGCATCGCCAGCGCGAACCGTCGCACGGTAAGCAACCGGTTGCGTCGCTGCTCCGGTGATGGCGCACGTGCGGCCCATGCCAGGACACGCGCACTTCTGATGTGCCGGTCGCCGCGCTCCTCGGCAAACGCGACATAGCCCCTCAGCAGGATTTGCTGGACGCGGAACTTGAACCCCAGCGACTGCTGCTGGTCCACATATTTGGTAAGATATTGCTTCAGCATCACGCATCTCCCGGCCAGGGCGGCGCGATCTGCAGCAGCATCGTCACATCGACTTTGGCGTAGTGCGCGGTCATGTCTGGCGACCGGTGGCGCAACACGGCACCAACCGTGTCAAGCGTCGCGCCGCCCCGCAGCATGGCCGTGGCTGCTGAGTGTCGAAGCAGGTTGGCGCCATTCGACGGAGCGGGGATGCCGGCCTTTCGTATGGCACCACGCACAACGTCAGAGACTGCGCTCGACCCTGTCACTGGCCGGATTGGTGCATTCGACATGAAGAAGATTCGACCATCGGCGACGTGCGGCCGGGCTTGATCCAGATAAGCGAGCACGGCATCGCCGGCGTCTTGCGGCAATGGTAATCTCGTCTCCCGCCGCCCCTTGCCACGAACCGACAGCGTCGCCTGTTGCCAATCAATATCGGTGAGACGAAGAGAGAGAATGTCGCCGGCCCGTAACCCCAGTCGCGCCAACAGCAGCAGGATCGCCCGATCACGCACGCCAGTCGCCGTGGTCTGGTCGCAGGTTGCAATCAACGCCTCGACATCTGACGAGCTGATGTATCGCGGTAGCGACGACAGTCGCCACTGCGGAATGATTGGCACAGCCTGATCGAGTCCCGCCCGGCACAACCCCCGCGCGCTGAGAAACCGCAAATATCCTCTCAGCGCCATCGTCATAGTCTTCACATAGGCGAGCGAAACCCGTTTCGTCTCTGCAACGATCACGTGGCGAATGAGTTGGGCATTCCAGCTTCGCGGCCTGCTGCCAAGCGCCGGGAGCAGCCGCATGACCATGCGACCGTGTCGATCTATTGTCAGCTCTGTGACGCCGCGATGCTGTCGCAGCCAGTCCTGGAACTCGACTACCCGCCGGTCGAGCGTCGACAATGCGAGCTTCGACTTGCGCTGGATGATCCCGCGCTCGCCGAGAAATTCGACGAACCGGCGTACCCGCCTCACGTACTTCTCGGACACGCCCTTCTCACGACGGATGCCGGGACATCGACAGCGGTGCCGAGCGAACCGATCGGTGACGCCATCATCGATGTCGGCGAATGCGACTTTGGCCAGCGTCAGCCATTGCGCGAGGTGACGGGCTGCGGCGTCATAGCCGCTCACCGTCAAGCTCGTATACCCCGACGCCGTCAGGTGTCTTGCGAACTCCGTCACCAGCGGGGCGAGATCGCCTGCGTCCATGCAGCGCTGCCCGTGGCGCTGATTCCCACTCGACTTGGCCATTCCTTGTCTCCCTTTCGTTGCCATCAAGACAGGAAGGGAGGCCTCAGATTATGCGGAGCGAGGAAGAGGGCACTGGGAACTAAACTGTTGATAACGGAGCGGATCTTGGATCGAACGCCGCGCACTCCGCATAATCGTGGGCTCCGCATAATTGCGGAAGTCGACCGGATGGCTGGCGAGGAACACCTTCACACCAGAGGGGATCATGCCGAACGCATCGCCCGGATCACCCGCTGCAAGTGCGCGCCTCGTCGACATCGATGCCGGCGCGCACGACCACCTCGCCAATGGAAATCTCGATCACTGACATGCACGCCATCGCGGCTTCGCGGCTCGAAGGCCGCGAGTAGTAAGTTCGTTCGGCCCGAGCATCGCGACGCCAGGCGAAGAGCTCCGACGGGTGAATACCGATCCGATGGGCGATCGCCGATACGCTGGCGCCGGGCTCCAGCGCTCTGCCACCACTTGTGCCTTGAATTCATCCCACCAGCGTCGGCGAAGCTGCCCCGGCGCTCCCTCAAGACGCTCGGCGACCGCTTCGATCATATGGCAGGTTCTAGTTTCAGAACTAGGCGCAGACATAGAAGCTCACATCAGCTCACGCGCAGCCGATAGCCGATCGCTCGCCCACTCCGCCAGATGGGATCTGTTTGCCGCTTACGAGAATGCCTTCGCCAAGCTCAAAGCACATTTGCGCCGGGCCGCGAAATGTACCGTCGGCGGCCTCGGGCGCATCATCGACACCTACACACCTGCAAAATCTACAAAAGCTGCGCATCGCTTATCGGGGGCTGCGGGCGCTTGCGGCGCCGTGAACCAACTGTTGAAGGGCGCCGGGTAATCTAGTTGTTCCGTCCCGCAAGTTCGCAGCATCATTATTACGTGGGTTTCAGGTTATTATCCGGACGTGGGCGCTGAAGGCAAAGGATGTCAACTTGGTCGGCGACCGCTTCGAGCTTTCGTGGCGGCGAAGAAACTTGCGACGCGCAAGCTCATCGGGAACGCGCAGAGGATCCCGAGGCCGCAGAGATCTCTGTAGGTGATCGTCCTCAGTCGCAGCCGAAAGGATCTTAGGCGGCCTGTGGTCAGGTCTATCGGCGCGGAATATCTCGGCTTCGAGCTAGTCAGGTGAATCTAAAGTTCGCCACAGTCTGCTGGGCTTTGTGGCAGAAGCGTTTGACGGAAGCCAAGATCTGGTCTGCGGACTTGGTCCATTTGAAGGGCTTCGGGTTGTTGTTGTGCAGGTCGATGAAGGTACGGATGTCGGCCTCGAGCTGCCTGACGGAGGTGTGAACACCTCGCTGGATCTGCTTTCTGGTGAGTTCAGCGAACCAGCGCTCGATCTGATTGATCCATGACGCGGAAGTCGGCGTGAAGTGGACATAATAGTGCGGCCGGCGAGCGAGCCACGCTTTGATCTTGGGTGTCTTGTGGGTGGGGTAGTTGATGGGGTGGACGCCCCCTCTCGGCATCGCTGTGCCAAAGTGGTGTCGTTGACCATCACTTGAACGGAGGCGTCCATGTCGGAACTTAGCATAATCGGTTTGGATCTGGCGAAGAACGTATTCCAGCTGCACGGTGCCGATGGATCAGGAACCGTGCTCTTCCGCAAGAAGCTGCGGCGGGACCAAGTTCTCAAATTTCTTGCCATACAACCGGCTTGCACGGTCGCCATGGAAGCATGCGCCAGCAGCCACTACTGGGCGCGCGAGATCGCGAGACTGGGACGAGGCACGACTCATTGCGCCAGACTATGTGAAGCCCTTCGTGAAGCGGCATAAGAATGATGCCGCCGATGCGGAAGCGATCTGCGAAGCTGCCCAGCGGCCGACAATGCGTTTCGTAACGATAAAGAGCGCGGAGCAGCAGGCCGCGGCCGTTGTGTTTCGCGCCCGTGACCTCCTGGTGCGTCAGCGCACCCAGACCATCAACGCAATCCGCGGCCATCTAGCCGAATTCGGGATGGTAGTGGCAAAGGGGCCTGTCCATGTTGCCAAGCTCGTGTCGGCGATCGGGGACGATGACACCGACATTCCAGAGCTCGCCCGACCGATTCTACGCCTGCTTGTTGAGCAACTGCGACTACTTGATGAAAGGGTGGTGTTGCTCGACCGCGAGCTTGCAAGGCGCGCCAAGGAGGATGCCGACGCAAAGCGATTGGTGACGATCCCCGGAATCGGTCCGATCACAGCGACAGCGCTCGTTGCACTGGCGCCGACGACTCGGGCCTTTAAGAGGGGACGCGACTTTGCGGCGTGGCTGGGGCTCACCCCGCTGCAGCGCTCCACGGGCGGAAAGCAGAAGCTCGGCGAGACATCCCGCATGGGCGAACGAACCCTGCGCCGACTATTAATCATCGGCGCGAGCGCGGCCGTGCGCTGGGCAAGTAAAGGCTCAGCAGCAGATCCTTGGCTTGCGGGCATGCTTGCCCGCAAGCCATCCATGCTGGTGATCGTCGCCCTGGCCAACAAGATGGCACGCATCGTCTGGGCATTGATGGCGAGAGGCGGAACTTATCGAGCTCCTGCTACGGCGAAGTAGTTCCCCGGAACGGAGCTTGAGAGTGTGAGAAGGTCAATCGGAGAGTATGGCGCCACGGTCGACGAGACGGGATCGGGAAAACCAGATCATGGATACGTGCCTCGAGCACGCGAAGTTGAATTGGACCCGCTCCGCGAACTCCCATACGGGCCAGCGGCATGTGACAGCCGCAGCAAAAGGCCGGACACATGTCAGCATCCGACCACGCTCCGAGCTCGCCGAAAGATTCTTCTTGCACCAGCGGGGGCGTCCACACATGTCCATGACGATATGGACAGCGAACCCCTCAGGGATTTGAGCGTCGATCTCTTTGAGGAACTTCAAGAACTCGACCGTCCGATGGCGCTTGTAGCATTTGCCAATGACAAAGCCGGAAGCGATGTCGAGCGCGGCAAACAGCGTGGTCGTACCATGCCGCACATAGCTGTGCGTGCGACGTTCCGGCACCCCAGGCATCATCGGCAAGACCGGCTGCTCGCGATCGAGTGCCTGGATCTGGCTTTTCTCATCGACGCTGAGGACAACGGCTCGGTTCGGTGGGGACAGGTAAAGCCCGACAATATCGCGCACCTTATCGACGAACAGCGGATCGCTCGACAGTTTAAATGTCTGGCTGCGGTGCGGCTGCAAGCCGAACGCCATCCACATTCGGCGGATCGTGGTGTGAGAAAAGCCAGTTTCCGCAGCCATCGAGCGGATCGACCAGTGCGTCGCGTCGGGCGGTGTCGTACGCAATGTCCGCTCGATCACCGCAGCAACCTGATCGTCGTCGATGGTTCGAGGGCGGCCAGGGCGGGCTTCGTCAAGCAGGCCATCACAGCGATCCTTCAAGAATCGGCGGCGCCACTTGCCAACGGTGTGTTCATGGATGCCAAGTTCGGCAGCCACAGACTTGCTTGGCAATCCATCTGCACATCGCAGGATCGCGCGGCACCGCTCAGATAGCGATCGGGCTACACGATGACGACGAACTTGCCTCTCCAAGTACGCCCGCTCCTGCGGACTAAGCACTAACGGCGCGATCGGCCGGCCTCGCACACCTGCATTCGCCACTAGCACTCTCCTCTCTAGCGATTCGAGCAACAACTAATGCGACGAATTTGCGTTCCAGATGACTAGGTACCCACTTTCCTTTGGAAGTGAGTCATGATTCAACGTCGGGATGATACCCGAAGCAAGAGAAGTCCACCTTTCGAGGAAAGATCGCAAGGTGCTTGAGGAACGTTGCCGCTCACCGGTGACGTTGCAGCGCGATTTGAAGCGGGCGCGGATCGTTCTTTTAGCTGCTGCCGGTCGCAGCACCCGATCGATCGCCAAGGAGGTTGGGGTCCAGCCGCGGATTGTCAGCCTTTGGCGGCATCGCTATGCGGATCAAGGCCTTGAAGGTCTGCAAAGCAAACCTCTGCCGGGCAAGCAGCCGATCTATACGAAGGCCACTGACAAACGGATTTTAAAGTTGCTCGATAAGTCGCCTCCCGCCGGGTACGCGCGCTGGACTGGGCCTCTGCTGGCTGGGGAACTTGGCGATGTCGATGTGCAATATGTCTGGCGGTTCTTGCGCAGCAACAAAATCGATCTCGCCGCTCGCAAGTCCTGGTGCGAGAGCAACGACCCGCAGTTTACGGCCAAAGCCGCCGACGTGGTTGGCCTGTATGTCGCCCCGCCAAAGAAGGCCATCGTGCTATGCGTGGACGAAAAGCCCTCGATCCAGGCCTTGGAGAGAGCGCAGGGTTATCTGAAACTGCCCAACGGCAGATCCTTGACCGGGCAAAGCCACGACTACAAACGGCACGGCACGACCACGCTGTTCGCAGCGCTGGAAGTCGCCACCGGGAAGATCCTTGCGACGCATTCGAAACGACGTCGCCGGGTCGAGTTTCTCGACTTCATGGATCGCGTGACCGCAGCATTTCCGAACCGCCAGCTTCACGTCATCCTCGACAACCTCAGCACCCATACGAAGAACGAGGAATGGCTTGAGGCACATCCCAATGTGAACTTTCATTTCACGCCCACCAGCGCGTCCTGGCTCAATCAGGTCGAGGTGTGGTTTTCGATCTTACAGGGGCAATCGTTGAGCGGTGCCTCATTCACAAGCCTCAAACAGCTTGAGCAGCACATCGATGCCTATATCAAAGCATATAACGGCAGAGCTGAGCCATTCGTCTGGACCAAGAAAAAGGTCCGGCAACGCCGATTCAAAGGCCGACGTATCACTCAGCTATGATTCCGGGTACTAGGAGAATGGAACATATTTCGGGGCTCTCGCAAAGCGCTTGGGCACGAGACATGGTGGCTGCGCCATTCCTCTTGAAGTCGAATGACTTTCTCGTTCAAACCGGCGCGCCAGCGATCTAGGTTGGTCTGGCACTGGAGCGAGACTATGCTCAAACCATTCGCGAAGTGCTAACGGCAATCGCCTCGCCGCTGGATATTGCAGACCAGTCGCGAGTCGCGGCTCGCTGCTGGGAAGTCCGCCCTTCAGGCGGCCGTATTGTAGGTGATTGGATAACGCTCCGGAAACGGCCCTCCTGCGTAGTCAATCTCCGCGGCAGGACGCACACCCCGGATTTGCAGGATGCGACGAACGATTTCCGGAACCTGGATGCGGCTGATCTGGTCGCCGAGGCAGGTGTGCATCCCGTAGCCCAAATGCATATAGACCGACTCCGGGCGGTCGACGGCGAAGCTGGACGGCGCCGGCAATTGCAAGCCGTCGCGCATCGCCGACCGGGTCGAGATCAGCACCGTGCTGCCGGCCTTGATTGTTGCCGCGCGCAGCGAGCCCTTTGCAATCCGGTAATCGGTCCGGCACTGGCGCACCACGAACGGATTGATCGGGTTGAAGCGTAGCGCTTCCCAGCAATAGCGATACATCAATTGATCGTTATTGCTGCAGGCGACGTCGATCGCCTTCTTCAGGATCTTCGGACGTATGAACAACTGCTCGAGGAGCTGTACGATGGCCGCTGAGGTCGTCTCGATTCCGCCGACCAGCGTGCCCATCATATTGGTTATAATGCGTTCGTCGGCGAAGCCGATCGAATCGTCAAAATGGCTTTTTAGCAAGCGACTGAACACGTCGTCGAGCGGCGCGCCATTTTTCAGTTGCTCGCGCCGTTGCGGGAGCAGTTGTGTCAGGTAGGTGCGCATCTCCTGCCCGGCGTCAATGTTGTCCTGATGCACCTTCGGATCTTTGTCCAGGTTGTGGAACATGTCGTACTGCGTGGCGCGCGACCAGCGGAACATCGACGCCAGATCGGGGCCGGGAAAGCCGAAATATTCTCCGGTCAGCTGAATGGGGACCAGGCGCGACAACGTGCTGACCACGTCGATTTGGTTCTGGGTATAGAGCTGCTTTTCGACGGACGCATTGGCGAGGCTGCGCACTTTCTGGCGAATTGCCGGCAGATCCTCCATGCGCATGAAGGCGCGCATGATACCCTTGTCGCGCTGGTTGATTTCGGTGCAGTCGCGGCCGAGCATAAAGGGGCCGACCGAAGGGTCCATCATCGGCGCATAGGTGACGTTGAAGATGTCGGGCCGGCTCAGCGCTTCCTGCACGTCGGGGAAGCGGGTGATGAACACGGGCCCCGCGGCGCCCAACGCTAGGTTGGGCCTGACGCGCCGAATTAGTGCGAACAACGCATCCGGATGTTTCGCGATCATCCATTTCAAGAACTTCGCCGCCAGCCCCTGTTTCTGTTCCGCCATTGCCGCCGCACCCTAACTCGAGAAAAGCTTCGCCTGGTCGGTCGATCCTGGCTTCCGTCCACCTTTCCCCCTGCGGGAGCGAGATGGTCTTCGATGCTGCTCCAGTTGGAGCTGACCCAATCAATTTCAGATCGACTTCAGGAACTCGATGATCGCGTTGCGCTCCTCGGGAGACAGCGCAGGGCCAATGACACCCTCATGCTTGTCGTTCGAGAATTCGTGGCCAGTATTGCGATTGGCGGGCCTCGACGTATCGAGGATGAAGTAGCCCTTGCTGTCGTAGGTCCTGCCTTTGGGAGCGGCGGTCCGCGCCACGATACCGACGCGGACAGGATCGAAGCTGGGCTCACCGAGCAGCAACACTTTCGGGCGCTCTGCAACCGGGCTGAGAAGGTCGTAGATCGTCGGCACCGAGCCGTTGTGCAGGAACGGCGCAGTCGCCCATACGCCGTTCAGCGGACGCGCCTTATAGCCGAAACCTGCCGCGAGACAGTTCGGCCGATCGCCTTCGATCTCCGCGTGGACGGTCCCGGTCGACCGAAGCCACTCGTCGATGCTGGATTGGACCACGGCGCCGAGCGCAAGCGCGTAGAGTTGCATCGCATGGTCCGAGAGTTGGATCGTATCCAGCGTATTGTCAGCCTTCCGTTGGCAGACATCGATGTCGAGGCCGAGTCCTGGGCTGCTATGGCCCGCCCGGGCCAGTTCGCTGCCGGCGGTGTCAACGGTGCGATTGCGCAGCACGTCGCCCTGGGCCGGATCGGTGCCGATATGGCTTTGCTTGATGATCTTGACGTTGAGTACGGATTCCTTCGTCTGCTTCTCCTGCCCATCCCGGCCGCGCCAGCGGATAGGGCCGAAGTTCTTCCAGAACTCCGAGTCCGGGGCCTTGCCGTGCACGATGTCGGGGGTCAGCGCTGGAAGATGGCAGCCGCTGCAATATTTATCGTAGAGTTGGGCTCCCACGGCAGCCTTGGCTTTGTCGATCGCAGGAAAGCTGTCGGGCCAAGTTGGCGCATTCAGCCCGGTGAAGGCCTTCGCCACCAGCGGCTGGTCCTTTCCAGCGAGCTTTCGTTCAATCCAGTGCAGATTATCAAAGGGGATGCTGCTGGCAAAGCGTCCCTGCTTGGGCGGTGCCGTGAGGTTGAGCTCCGCGGAAACACCCATCGCCTCGCCGGCATTGCGTACCAATGGCTGCATGATTGAGGCGTCGTACTGCACCCAATCGAACCATGATGATGTCCAGATGTGCGGGTAGCTGACAGGGGCGTTGATGTTGACGTAGTTGCCGTAGCGCTTGTTGTCGAGTGCGAACACCTGATTGCCGATGCGATTGAGCGCATCGAGGCGGGTAAACCCTTCCGTGACGTCGATCCCAGCGGGCTGATCGACCAGAGCACCAAGTATTCCATCGAGTTCCTTGGATAGTTGAACGCGTGTCAGATCGCTGTACTCGGTTTCTAAAACGCGCTTCGCGAACCGCCTAAAGCGACCGTCGAAGAAGGGCAACTTTGCCGACAAGGCGGTCTGTGCGAGCGCGGCGCGGAGCGCATTTGTCAACTGACCGAGATCGGTTACGGCGGGGCCGCCTTCAATGACATAGCGCTTGTCTTTGAAGATCAGTTGGCCGGTGTGGCACGCGGCACAGGTCAATCCGACGGCAGTGTCCTTACGCGCAAGTCCGCGGATCGACTGAAACGGCGAATACGCAAATCCGATCGGCAAACCGTATTCATTGTTCTCGCTTTTAGCAGATTTTATGAATCCGAACCGCAGTAAATAGCGGTTGTCGGCAAAGCGTTCGCGTTCGAAGAAGGGCATAGCGAAGGGCGAGTTCTGCGGCGCTTCCAGCGCGAGAAACCATGACAGCGGGATTGGCAAGGTCTGCGTGCCCTGGGCTTTGTGATGGAATCGATCGGCGTCTTCGGCGTTCCAGCCCTGATCGAGCGAAACTTGCTCGCTCACGAGAACCGGCTCAGGGAGACCAGGCGGCTCCAGAGCTTCGATTGTCGCGCCAAGCTGGGGGCTGGTCAGGACCGCGATAGAAGCAATGACCGCGATGATCACCAGAAGAGCAAGAAAGCGTCGGCACCAAAGGCGCCGAATTGCGCTCGCAACTGTCGACATGGCTTCACCGGTGTCAGCGACGGTCTTCAGGAGAAAGCCGTGTAAACAGCAGTACTACAACTACATGATCTTGTAGGCTTACTCCGGCTGTTGGACGCGATTACTATTCTTTCTGTGTCACAAACAGTGGTCTGTGAAGTGGGCGAACTTGGTCGCAGGACAAGGATATCTCGACAGCGTCGGAGGCCGATCGATTTTATTGCGGTATCTATCCGGCGGTCCGCAAACTTCGAGCGGACGTTGCACCATCTTCAAACGCTCGGGCTTGGCGGTGGGATGCCCGCGATTGGTGCATTGTATGGACCGGCTGGCCTTAGGCGAGGTATCACGCGGTATATCGTTAGTGGGTGGGCTTGATTTGGCTGTGAGTTCCACGTTACCGCTTGGTAAGCTAATTGTTTTCGACGAATCGTGCGTTTCATGTCGTTGTTGTCTGGACGCGTAGGCAATGTACGTCCTTGCTCTGGTCACCCAAAAAGGCGGAAGCGGCAAGAGCACGCTGGCGGTCGGAATTGCAGTCGCAGCGGTGGGGAACGGGGAGCGCGTCGCAATTGTCGACGCGGATCTACAAGGCACGATTTCAAAATGGATAGAGCGGCGCGGCCATCCTCATCCGCGGGTCGTTCGGGTCGCCGATCCCGCCGAAATAGAAGGGGCGCTCGTCAGCCTTGAAGCTGAGGGGATCTCGCTTACGGTCATCGATACCGCCGCCACAAACAATGCACTGGCCATGCGCGCCATCGCGAGGGCCGATCTTTGCCTGATCCCGGTGCGTCCGAGTCCGGCCGACATCGAAGCTGCGATACCGACGCTGATTGCTATTCGTAGGCTCAACCGCCGATTTGCTTTCGTCCTCAATCAGACGCCAGCGCGGGGCTGTCGCCTGAGTGAAGCTGCAACGTCGCTCAATTCGCTCGGGGTGCTTGCGCTTCCCTATGTCGGACAGCGCAACGACCACCAGGACGCGCTTGGGGCAGGATTAGGCGTGACCGAGTTTGCACAAGAGGGAAGAGCCTCGGAGGAAGTTCGTGAGCTGTGGCGCTGGGTCTTGAAAAAGCTTGTCGAGAGGTCATCAGATCATGAGCCACACGCAAGCGAAAAAGCGGCGTACTAGGCAGATGCGCTGTGCGCGACGCTCGCTGGTGGATCTTACCGCGGCGGCGAGCCGAGCCGTTGACGATGGCCTGTTTGTGTTGTCCGGCGAGATTGCTCCTTCCAATCCGCGCTCGGAGCACATAGGCGCGAATACGTCTGATCAAACAATCCTTGCAAGGCAAGCGACCCCTCCGATTCACGTTGCGGTGCTTGAATCTCGGAATGCGGCGGCGCCGCGTAAGGACGAACTCATAGATTGCGACAGTACCACCGAGATGATGGTAAAGGTTGTCGAGGACTCTCAAGACAGGGCTTCTGAAAACCTCAAAGCCAGCCTGAATGAAGCGGCGTCGAAAGACGTCGGCGGTTCCTGCCTTGAAAGCAAGTTTTTGCCCGTTCTCAAAGAAGCCGCAACAGAGTTCCACGCCGATGCGGTCGAATTGTTCGTGCAGGAGGAACCAAATGACGGCGCAAAGCAGCCGCAACCGCGATATATGCGGCGGCTCACTGACGAGGCGGTCAGATTACTGGACGATCTTCGCTGCGGAAAGCTCGAGAATCAGGCGAACTTCATCCTGAGCGAATGCTTCAGAGAAGCCGCCAGCGCGTTCTCCATCATCAATCAGCAGCTCAAGCGGGACGGCTATGCCGCGAGCATTGATCCATCAATTTTCATCTGGCTTGCTAATATCACCGAACCGGAGACGCGTGACGCCGCGACCATGCGGCTTGAGATTGTACCCAACCACCGAGGTCGTCCGAGCACATACGCACGCCAGGTCGCTCAATTCATCTGGCATCTTGTCGAGGGGCAGGGCTGCCGGCGACAGGCCGCATATCGGGGCGCGCTCACGAAGTTCACCGTAACCGAGAGTTTCGTCGAGAACGCCTATGCCTTTTGGGAGCCGATCTTCAAACGGGCGGGACCGCACGTGAGGATGCTGACCCGCATTTCAGATGCAGAAATGTAAAGCTAAGCAGCGTGGGCATTTGGCGTCCGCTTCGACCGAGGCCCAAGCACTTCGCCTCCTGGCTGTGCCTGCACCAGGCTACCAAGTCTCTAGCTGCAAGGTGTTCCGTGGCGCACACGGAGATCGTCCAGTCGGGCAGTCGCACTGTTGCGGCTGGCAGTAACAACCGTCGGGCGGAGCGATACGGCGCTCGGTGCATTCTATCGCCGACTGTCCTCACGTATGGGTAAGTTAAAGGCGTTGAGCGACCGCCCGCAAGATCGCAGTTTAAGACCTTCCGGCACGGCATGCCCTGCAGAGATCCTGGTGCGGATCACTATGAGCAGCAACATCGCGGCCGTGTCCTCGCTACCCTTCAGCGCCGAACCAAAACTCGCGGTTTCGAGTTACAGGCAGTTCCAGGCGACTCCGATCCGGCTGTTTCTTAGGAAGTCGATCGCGATCTTTTCCGGAACCCGGACATGAGCTTCCGCTTCATCGAGACCAGCGCGACAGCTACCGCGCTCAACCTTGGATAGCGGAGCTGTATGATCGCCAGACAGCCGCCACGCGCCGATCCTCGACCTGCAATCCAATCGTTACAGCATGGCTAGTCGGTTGTGAAGAACACGCAAGCCGTTGAGAGAGAATCGATTTTTGGCGAACAGACATGGTTCTGTTCGCAGGATTTCGGCGGGTGAGCCCGCAGTTTCTTGCAAATTGCTCTTGGGCGATCGCTGTGATTCTGTCGCGGCGGGCTAATCAACGACGGGCAATTGCAATGCGGCCGAAGGCGCGGCGGGAGAGCGGACAGAACGATCTGTTCAAGGCGAGGCTCGATCAAATCGTCGATCCGGACCATGCGCTGGTCAGACTGTCGGGCTCGATCGACTGGCGGTTCCTCGAAGACCGGTTCGGCGCGGTCTATGACGATGATCCCGGCAGGCCGCCATTGCCGACCCGCTTGATGGTTGGGCTCGCCATCCTCAAGCACATGCACGACCTCTCGGACGAAGGGTTGTGCGAGCGCTGGGTCGAAAATCCCTACTATCAGCTGCTTTGCGGCGAAGAGTTCTTCCAGCACCGGCTGGTGTTCGACCGCTCCTCACTGACGCGCTGGCGGCAACGGATGGGCGAGGATCGCCTTGCGGTATTGGTTCAGGAGAGCCTCTCTGCCGCGGTGCGGCTGGGCGCGGCGAAACCCACCGACTTCACCCAGGTCATCGTCGACACTACGGTGCAGGAGAAGGCGATCGCATTCCCGACCGATGCTCGACTGATGCATCGGGCGCGCGAGAGGTTGGTGCGGTTGGCGAAGGCGACCGGCGTTGAGCTGCGCCAATCCTACGTCCGCGTCGGCAAGATCGCACTGATCCGACATCAGCGCTACGCCCACGCCAAGCACTTCAATCGGGCGAACCGCGCCTTGCGCACGATTAGGACCATGCTGGGCCGCGTGATCCGCGATATTGGTCGCAAGATCGCGGATCGGCCGCAGCTGGAGGACGTCTTTGCGTTGCCGCTGTCGCTGGCCCGGCAGGTCCGCGAACAGCGGCAACGGCAGCGCGGCAAGAAAATCTATTCGTTGCACGCGCCGGAGGTCGAATGCATCGGTAAGGGAAAAGCTCACAAGCCCTACGAGTTCGGCGTGAAGGTGAGTGTCGCCACGCCCGTTGATCGCTGCAAGGGCGGCCAGTTTGTCGCCCATGTGAAAGCGTTGCCGGGCAATCCGTATGACGGACACACGCTCGCGACTGTCATTCCCGAGATCGAGGCCAGCGTCGGCGCTTGCCTGACCAGGATCGTTGCCGATGCTGGCTATCGCGGTCACAACGCGCCGAAAGACAAGATCTTCAAGGTCTATGTCGCCGGCCAGAAGCGTGGCGTGACCGCAGCAATCAAACGCGCCTTCCGACGCCGATCCGCGGTCGAACCGGTGATAGGCCATCTCAAGAATGAGCACCGGATGAACCGAAATCATCTCGCCGGCACCCGCGGCGACGCCCCCAACGCGGTCCTTGCCGCCGCGGGCTACAACTTCCGGCTTCTGATCCTCTGGCTCACGACTTTGTTTGTCCGGATCTGCTGCGCCTTCCTGTTCGCCGGCGCCTGGTCATCCCGTCAACAGACCTCATGATCAACGTTCTTCACGGTCGACTGGCTACCAGATCTGTAGCTTGTCCGGAGGAGCGTGAACGGCTGACTGAGACGACAGCAAAGTTGCGCGATTGTCTGAATTAACTGCCAGCTTTCGTCCCGCCCCCCATCTGGTGTGGCACTATGCGCGTGCGGCTCATGCTGCTCGCCTCATTCGCAGCCAGAACATCGCTCGTCAACTCGACTTTCTTCGTGCCTCACGTCACGGTACGGCACCCGTATCCGTGAGAGGCGAAACAATCCATTGCTACGCCAGCGTATTCCAACATCTTCGGAACCTTCGGTTTCGCCGCCCGCGCTGCCTTGAGGATTCCGCGGGGGGATATCATCGCATGACCATTACTCAGGCGCCTCGTTTGTTTCGCCCGCTGTTCCCCACGATTGGTGCGGCTCGCGCAGACGGCTAGGTGTCGGCCGCCGCGCGAAAGTTCGCCGCATTCTCTGCAGCCACAGCAAGGGCCCGAGACAACTCAAGCGCCTGATCCGCCGTCACTTGGAAATGAACGCCGACAATGCTCGCAATGGCGAGCGTGATTTCGTCGTCCACCTGCTCAATTATGATAGCAGCCGACTCGTCGAGTTCGATCTCGGCAATCCGTCCGATGAAATCATCCGGTTCATTTTCCATTACTGCACCCCATCCATCCGGCCACAATCTAAGGCAGAACTAACCGGTGCCTCGATGAGGCGACCTGAGCGGAACAATCGGAACGCCGCTACTTGGAATAACCTTCAAGCCAATGCGCTTGCTGGCGGCGCTCCAACTTCTTACAGCCTCGTTTGTTAGACAAGTCGCAGCCAATTCGTTCCAGGATCTTACAACACGTTCCCAACTCTCTTTCCGAGCGGGGAGAAGCGCGAGCATCCTTTGCGCCTTGCGCGAAGCCGCGAACTTCCCGCCGCGCTTCGCTTCTTTAAGAATTTTGCAAACCAGCTCTTCAGTTCGCTTCCACCCGGCGTCCGTCATTCTATCATCGACAAAGCAACCGAAGCATATTCGAAAGGATAAGGCACGGTCTGCAGCGACGTATGATGGTAAGCCCGGCTCGTTCAACCACTGATGAAGAGCTTCGAGCTGCTCTGATCCACCTAGCGTGAGAACATCGTCCCGCTCAAACATTAAAAATGCCGCGAAACCAGCGACCTCAAGCTGCATGTCCAAGTCTAGCGTTTCCAACCAACTGGTGATTGCTTTTAGTGGAGACATTGCCCTGCTCTCCTTTCTTGCAGTCGTGATTGGGGCTCGCAACTGACAGAGGGATCCGCTCGATAGCGATTCGAGCCCGGAGAACACGCACTGGTCAACTACAAGAATTTGTAGGTAAGGCTGCGCGTCACCAGGTCAGTCGCCCTGAACCACGTGCCGCGCGATCTCCGCGCCTTCGCCATCAAAGACCAGCACGACAGTTTCGCTAACGCGATCGTAGTCAGGATCGCCGCCGATATCCCGAGCAACGCTGGCGCCATACTGACTCGCGAGATCTGCCGAGCCGAACATCTCACCCTCGCCGTCCGGCTGAAGGCGACCGTTGTGGATCATCGGAAAATAATAGCGCTGCATATGAAGGCCCTCCACCGCGGCGATCATGCGCTCATATTAGAGCGGGACGCACCTGTCCAAAATGACAGGATCGTTGTGCAGCGACACCGGCAGCACCGCCCCACTCAACCATAGCGATATACCTCGCGCACTTTAGCTAACCACCGGACAATTACGGAGAGCGAAGCTGCTTTCTTTCCGGTGGACAGCCCTTGGTTGCGATAGTAACTTAGTCGTTTTTCAGGACGTGAGAGTTTCTTATGCGCGACTGGCAACTGCCGTTTTCTCGCGTGTGCTTGGACTGCACCTCAAAGCGCGAACGAGTATCCTACCGCCGCTACACGGAGTGTTGGGCAGATTTGCAACGCGCTGCGATTTTGAGCGGTGCGTGATGCTGCTCTACATTTTCACGGTCATAATGATCGAGTCGTGGCTCGATTTCTGGCTAGCCCAACGTCTCGCCCCGGCATGCTGCCCGCGCTGGGGCACCTCACTCGGGGACACGATGGGAGAGTAATCTTGGAGTCCGCGGTCAGCCTGTCGGTCGTGATTGAAGCAGGACAGTCCGTCAGCCTTTCGTCAGCTATCGCGAGCGCACCCCGTGCCTTTTATGACTAACCCGCACACCGTAAGCAGCGCGGGCGCGACTCGGCGCCGGAAATGCGCAACGACGCTATCCCTGCCACACCCGCGCCGCCGGTGAAGTTAGCGGCAACGTGACTCGGCACCGCCACACCGATGAAGCGCTGTCCCTGCCACGTGCCGCCAACTTCGGGGCCAGCCTCAGCGGCGAAAGAATCTGACGATGGGATACATCTATCGGAAATGGGCGTGGCACAACTACCAGGACTGGTCGTAGCCTCACGTGGCTTGGCAATCAGTCTCGGATCGCAGGCAGCGCCGTCGCGAGTCGCCAACTCACTGCCAGGGCAGGTATAGCGCCACGAACAGTACCAAGGCTGCAAGCCCGAACGCCCACGCGAACAATAGCGCCTTATCCATCGGCCAATTCCGATCGATCTCCTCGGCCGCCCGCAGCGGCGTACCACTGCGGCCTTTCTGTTGAGCAACACAATGGGTGGTGCATCACTCGATTCGTAGATTTTCCGCCGAGTCTTTTCCGCGATTTTTCACGATGTCGAAGCTGACTTTTGCGCCCTCTGCGAGCGAAGTAAAACCAGCCTTCTCAACCGCGGAGATGTGGACAAAGACGTCATTGCCGCCCGAATCCGGTTGAATGAACCCATACCCCTTTGTCGGGTTGAACCACTTCACTGTCCCAATTGCCACCTAACTTCTCCATGTTTTAAAAATGAAAAGTAGTGCGCGACTCCGACAAAAGAATGGCTTGTCGCGTCGCGCTCGCACCAACGCTACATCCTCGCTAGAACGCTGAATGCATTCTGGCTGGCCACATTGATGTTGTTTGCGTTGGTACTGTCTCCCTGCTCGTTGGCCGAGAACACGTGGAAGCCAAGCAAAGGCGGAGCGGAATAGGCGGCCGTTCCACCAACCTGCGTTGTGTTCGGCCCACCCGCAAGAACTCCTTGGCCGATGAATGCGTTCGTCGCATCCATCCCGATGCCGGAAACCGCCGCTGCGCTATTGGCAACGAGACCAATGCGGGAAGCATATGAAATCTGCGTTTCCATCTTCAGCCAAGCCGAACACAACCGATATCTGGGTGCCTGCGGACGCCCTGGCCTGCCGACTGTCGCGCTGGTGTATGTATAGGGCGACCCGTTGTCGTTCGAAGCGGCGGATACTGTGACGCGGTTATGTCCCCTTCCAGCTTTTCGACTTTCTCCTTAGCCGCAGCTTCCTTCGCTGTAGCATTGGAAATCCCGCTGACGTGTTTCGCATATTCGTCGGCGACTGTCGGGCTCGATCGACTGGCGGTTCCTCGAAGACCGGTTCGGCGCGGTCTATGACGATGATCCCGGCAGGCCGCCATTGCCGACCCGCTTGATGGTTGGGCTCGCCATCCTCAAGCACATGCACGACCTCTCGGACGAAGGGTTGTGCGAGCGCTGGGTCGAAAATCCCTACTATCAGCTGCTTTGCGGCGAAGAGTTCTTCCAGCACCGGCTGGTGTTCGACCGCTCCTCACTGACGCGCTGGCGGCAACGGATGGGCGAGGATCGCCTTGCGGTATTGGTTCAGGAGAGCCTCTCTGCCGCGGTGCGGCTGGGCGCGGCGAAACCCACCGACTTCACCCAGGTCATCGTCGACACCACGGTGCAGGAGAAGGCGATCGCATTCCCGACCGATGCTCGACTGATGCATCGGGCGCGCGAGAGGTTGGTGCGGAGCTGCGCCAATCCTACGTCCGCGTCGGCAAGATCGCACTGATCCGACATCAGCGCTACGCCCACGCCAAGCACTTCAATCGGGCGAACCGCGCCTTGCGCACGATTAGGACCATGCTGGGCCGCGTGATCCGCGATATTGGTCGCAAGATCGCGGATCGGCCGCAGCTGGAGGACGTCTTTGCGTTGCCGCTGTCGCTGGCCCGGCAGGTCCGCGAACAGCGGCAACGGCAGCGCGGCAAGAAAATTTATTCGTTGCACGCGCCGGAGGTCGAATGCATCGGTAAGGGAAAAGCTCACAAGCCCTACGAGTTCGGCGTGAAGGTGAGTGTCGCCACGCCCGTTGATCGCTGCAAGGGCGGCCAGTTTGTCGCCCATGTGAAAGCGTTGCCGGGCAATCCGTATGACGGACACACGCTCGCGACTGTCATTCCCGAGATCGAGGCCAGCGTCGGCGCTTGCCTGACCAGGATCGTTGCCGATGCTGGCTATCGCGGTCACAACGCGCCGAAAGACAAGATCTTCAAGGTCTATGTCGCCGGCCAGAAGCGTGGCGTGACCGCAGCAATCAAACGCGCCTTCCGACGCCGATCCGCGGTCGAACCGGTGATAGGCCATCTCAAGAATGAGCACCGGATGAACCGAAATCATCTCGCCGGCACCCGCGGCGACGCCCCCAACGCGGTCCTTGCCGCCGCGGGCTACAACTTCCGGCTTCTGATCCTCTGGCTCACGACTTTGTTTGTCCGGATCTGCTGCGCCTTCCTGTTCGCCGGCGCCTGGTCATCCCGTCAACAGACCTCATGATCAACGTTCTTCACGGTCGACTAAATCGTGTTCGACATGCTACTCATGATCCGCATCGCTAAGCTTGCCACCCGCCAAAGTCCCCAGCTTATCAACGTCGGCTACAAACTGGGGTGCCTCATATAGAGTAGGCAGCCCGCCAGCAATTGTTTCATTCTTCTGAACCCCAGTTTCGAATTCGACGCCCCCGACGGGTATCGACGACGATTGCCACGTTTCCGCCACCTCCATCAACTGCAAGGGTTGATAGTTGACGGGGTCGCAAGCGCCGCCTGAGCGGCCGGTCGATGGGCAAAGTGCATGTCGGGGCGGTCGCGGATGCTGTCCGCCGATTGTTGATTAAGTGGCTTGACCCGAAAATGTCTAATCGCGGTTACCCCTCCTGCGCGCCCTTCGAGCGCATTAGCATGACAAAGGTCAGCGCATCGACAGCGAGTCAGTTTCCTGATTACAGCTGCTCCGCGTGTCCTCGTTCCGGCCGTATCGACCGTTCGTCGGCCATTGGATGCAAGTGTTCCCGCTCGCGGCGAAGCTTCGACGGACGAGCCGCATCCCCCCACTTCGTTCCGGGCGGACGATGCATCCGCAGTAAGACGGGGGCGTGTGTAGGGCCGCCGATAAGGCTCGGCGCCGCATCGAGTTAAGAGTCCAGGATTCCTTGCTGCGGCTGGCCTTCTCGATCACGGCCAGTACCCTCGTCGATACATGAAATTTGAGCCGCTAAACGGGCCTAGCGACATCCCGAGAACTGGCTATTCCAGGAGGTCTCACAGGACTCCCAGCCGAGTTCGGGATTGAACGTAAACGGTACGAGAGGGCCACGGACTTGGCGCGGACGGCCTACGCGCCACGCTGGAAGCGTATAGGCATCCAGAACTGCCGCAGGGCCTCGACGGTTGCTGGAATGTCGCGCCAGGCGTTTTGGACGATGGGTTGTGTTCCCAGTGTGCGCCGGGCCGGGGGCAGAAAGGGCCGACCGGCGTCATCGATGCAATGGACCAGGATCGGCCGCAGCATAAGGTGTTCGGTTCCGTTCGGGGAGAGAAGCCGCGACCAGACGAGAAGCCGAAGCTTCATGACGGCGTAGAAGCCCATGCACCAAGGCTGCGGGTCGACGTCGCCGTCCGGCGATCGCACGAACAGCGGCTCGAAGCTCTCCGGTCTCGTCGACAGCGTCTCGCTGATCGCGTTGTGGCGCATCAGCGTGGCAGCGATCGCCGAGAACTCCTCGGTGTCGTGATTGAAGGCGTCGGGATCGACGCCGAGGAGCGGGCACACCCATTCCTCGGAGGCCATCGAGACCGGCCCAGCGACGACCGCGGCCACTGCGCCGTCGAGCATGGAGAGCGACGTCGCCCGCGGATGCCGAAGCGTCGGCGACCTGGCGCGCTCGCTCATCCATTGCCCGAGCCGCTCGAATGACATGGCATAGTCCGCCATCGTCGTCTTGACCGGCTTATGCGTTACTCGCCGTTGCTTCCGCTTCGTCATGCCACGGCACGCTTTTCGGCTTCGCGCGCTGCCTTCCAGTTCCAGGCCAGAAGTTCATGAAGCTGGTTGGTCTTCGTGGCGCCGCTCACCATGCGTTCGAGAACGTCGACGAGATAGGCCTCGGGGTCGAGGCCATTCAATTTGGCCGTGTTAAGAAGCGAAGAGAGTACCGCCCAGGTCTCGCCCCCGCCTTCGTCGCCGCTGAACAACGAGTTCTTTTTTCCGATCGCAATCGGCCTGATCGATCGCTCGACCGTGTTGCTGTCCGGCTCGATCCGCCCGTCATCCAGGAATGCCGTCAGGCCCTGCCAGCGTTCGAGCATGTAATCGATCGCCTTGATGAGCGTCGAGCGGCGGGAGATCCCGTCCTTCACCGCGATCAGACGAGCCTTCAACGCCTCCATCAGCGGCTTCGTCTCGGCCTGTCGCGCCGCGCGGCGTTCCCCGGCGCCGAGACCGCGGATCCTCTCCTCGATCGCGTAGACGGCTGCGATGCGCTCGATGACCTCCGCGGCGAAGGGTGAGTTCGTCGTCTTGTGCACCCTCACGAAGTTGCGGCGCGCGTGAACGAGACAATACGCCAGCTGGATCTGGCCCGACATCTTCGCATCGCCGGCCAGCGAGGCGTAGGCCGCATAGCCGATGGAGTGGACGCCCCCCGACGGCATCAAATGTGCCAAAGTGCGGGTGTTTAAGACTCGGTAAGGAGGACGTCCATGAACGAGATTAGCATCATTGGTTTGGATCTGGCAAAAAACGTATTTCAGATCCACGGCGCGGGGCAAGACGGGAAGGTTGTTCTACGCAAGAAGCTCAACCGCGGCAGATTGCTCGAGTTTTTCGCCAGCTTGCCAATCTGTGTGGTCGCGATGGAGGCCTGCGCCAGTGCTCATTACTGGGGACGGGAGATCGGTAAATTCGGTCACGATGTCCGGCTGATCAATCCCTCCTACGTGAAGCCATTCCTCAAGCGCCAGAAGAACGATGCTGCGGATGCGGAAGCGATCGCCGAAGCCGCGTCGCGCCCAACGATGCGCTTCGTCGGCGTCAAGAGCGCCGAGAAGCAGGCTTCTTCCATGGCATTCAAGGTTCGCGACCTGTTGGTTCGGCAGCGAACGCAGACGATCAATGCGTTACGCGGACATCTGATGGAATACGGCTTGATCGTCGCTCAGGGTATCAGACACATCCCTCGTTTGAAGGAGCTGATGGAAACATATCACGACCTGCCCGATCTCGCCCGCGGCCTTTGCCAGGATCTCCTAGAGCATATTGAATCCCTGTCGAGCAGATCGCAGAGCTGGAGAAGTGAAATGGACCCCGATTTTGGGACCAGAGGCTTAGTTGGAAAAAGGCCGCTCCGTCTGATAGACGGAGTGAGCAATGACGAAGAAGACGAGACGCAAGATCGACGCGGCACTGAAGGCAAAGATCGCGCTGGAGGCGGTGCGGGAGCAGGCGACGGTGGCCGATTTGGCCCAGCGCTACGAGGTTCACCCGAACCAGATCTATGCCTGGAAGAAGCAACTGCTGGAACAGGCGGCCCGGGCCTTTGACGCGGGTGTCGGGCGGGAGAGCGAGGACGCTCGCGAACGCGAGATCGAGAAGCTGCACGCCAAGATAGGACAACTGACAGTCGAGCGCGATTTTTTAGTGCGGAGGTCCGGAAGATGAGCACGCCGGACCGTCGAGGAATGCTCGATCGCGCCGATAAGGCGCTGTCGATCCGCCGGCAATGCATGTTGCTTGGCATCGCGCGCTCTGGCGTCTACCGGCCGCCCCGGCCGGCCAACGACAACGACCTTGCTCTGATGCGGCGGATCGACGAGCTGTTCACCGCCTGGCCGTTCCTGGGTTCGCGGCGAATGACCGCGATGCTGAAGGCTGAGGGGCTTCAGGTCAATCGCAAGCGCGTGCAGCGCCTGATGCGCAAGATGGGCATCGCGGCGCTGGGACCGAAGCCGAACACGACGAAGCCGGCGCCGGGCCACAAGATCTATCCCTATCTGCTGCGCAACATGACGATCGACCGGCCGAACCAGGTGTGGGCGGCCGACATCACGTATTTGCCCATCGGCCGTGGCTTTCTTTATCTCGTTGCCATCATCGACTGGGCGAGCCGTGCAGTTCTGGCGTGGCGTATCTCCAATACAATGGATACCTCGTTCTGCCTCGTTGCGCTCGACGACGCTCTGGCACGGTATGGCAGGCCGGAGATCTTCAACACCGACCAAGGCAGCCAATTTACGAGTGCGGCCTTCACCGGCGCGTTGGCGGGCGCAGGGATCAAGATCTCAATGGATGGCCGCGGTCGTTGGATGGACAATGTCTTCATCGAGCGGCTGTGGCGGTCTCTCAAGCATGAGGACATCGTGTGCTGTGGAAGTCAGGCTTCGGCATGAAGCCTGACGAAGCTTTGTCAGAGATGGAGGATGGCCCTCCGAAGTCGACCTGCAGGGCTAGACGTCAAACCACTCCGAGCTGCGAGGGTAAAGAGCCCTGGTAGTGAGCGTTGGAGGAAAAGGCGGAGGAAACTCCGTCAGGTGAGATCCGAGGAGACGAACGTAAGTAAACCGCTGATGACGTGTCGTAACGTGTTCTATCGACGTCGAAACCGGGATCAGGATGTCTATCCCGCGAGCAAGGGTTGGGGAGCCTGCCGACTGCCCAACCGGCGTCCGGCATGAAGGCGGCGTGACCTCGGATCAGGCTTTGACAAGGAACACAGGAACCTGTCGCTCCGATGTGAAGGGAGGACTCCAAGCGGCTCGTCGCCGCAAGGAGCAGAGTACCGATGCGGAGCACAGGGGCGGAAACGCCCGTATTAGGGACGAAGGCGCTGTAATGGCACTGGACCGAAGGGGCGTTGTCATCCGGCTTTACGCGGTCGACAACCCGAAAGGGGATGATCGGCATGAGTAAGGCCAAGCCGTTTTGTATTGCCAAACGCGATGTGTGGGAGGCGTATAAGCAAGTGAAGGCTAACCAAGGGGCAGCTGGTGTTGACGGGCAGTCGATCGAAGACTTCGACCGAGATCTGAATAAGAATCTCTATCGGATCTGGAATCGGATGAGTTCGGGCAGCTACTTTCCGCCTCCGGTGCGGCGCGTTGACATACCGAAAGGCGGAGCTGGCAGCACGCGACCGTTGGGAATACCAACGGTCTCGGACAGGATCGCCCAGATGGTGGTCAAGCGTTATCTTGAACCGATCCTGGAGCCCGTGTTCCACATGGATTCCTATGGGTATCGGCCAGGGAAATCAGCACATGATGCACTGGCTGTGGCTCGGCGTCGATGCTGGAGCCACGATTGGGTGCTCGACCTCGACATCAAGAGCTTCTTCGACGAATCGACTGGAGCCTTCTGATGAAGGCCGTGCGCCGCCACACCGACTGCAAATGGGTCTTGCTCTACCTGCAAAGGTGGCTGGAAGCGCCCGCGAGCATGCCGGATGGAAGCTTGGTCAAGCGCACAAGAGGAACTCCGCAGGGGGCTGTCATCAGCCCGCTGTTGGCGAATCTCTTTCTTCATTATGCGTTCGATGTGTGGATGAGCCGAGAATATCCGGGTGTCCCATTTGAACGATATGCTGATGATGCCATCGGCCATTGCCGAAGCGAAGCGGAGGCGCGTGACTTGTGTCGGGCGCTCGAAACGAGGTTTGCGGAATGCGGGCTACGGCTGCATCCGGAAAAGACCAAGATCGTGTATTGCAAAGATGCCAATCGCTCCGGCGCTTATCCGGAGCAGTCGTTTGACTTCCTCGGCTATAGCTTTCGGCCGAGGATGGCGAACAATCGACACGGTGAGCGGTTCGTCTCATTCAGCCCGGCCGTCAGCAAGAAGGCCGGGAAACGGATGCGGCATACCGTGCGCAGGTGGCGGCTGCATCGGCGCAGCGATCTTGAGCTGGTGGAAATCGCCAAATGGGTCCGTCCAGTCCTGACGGGCTGGGTGCGCTACTACGGGCGGTTTTATCCCTCGAAGCTTCAAGAGGAGTTGCGCACGATCGATGCCTACATCGTTCGATGGGCAACACGAAAATACAAACGGTTCCGAGGACACACGTTGGCGGTATGGGAATGGTTGCGATCGCTGAAGCGACGCAATCCAGGCCTGTTCGCTCACTGGGTTGCCGGATCAACGGTTGGATGACGGGAGCCGGATGAATCGCGAGGTTCACGTCCGGTTCTGAGAGAGCGCGGGGCTGCAATGCCCCGCGCCACTCACCTATCTCAAGGGCTATGCCGACGGTCGCGAGGCCAAGGCAGGAATCGCAAACTGGATCGCCTTCTATAACGGTCGTCGCCTTCATCAGGCACTCGGCTATCGCGCGCCGATGGCGATCTGGCGCGAACGGATGCAGGCTGCGAAGGCTGTGGACATGATGGACAACGCTGACGAGACTGGGCAAGAACGTCTCGCAAAGCCTGACAGGATCGAAGTCTGGGCAGCCATAGCAGTCCGTGCCGGGCAGCTTCTGCTTCTACGAGTCTATGGCAGCCGCGTTCTCTTGATATGGAATCACGCCGGCCCTCGCGACTACTTGGCCAGGCTTGCGATGAACCCCTGAATGCCGAATATGCTTAGTACCCGGGTGAAGTTATAGCTCAGCACCATCAGGCTGCACTCTCCGCGCACCTTGTCAAAGCCACGCAGCAAGAATTGTCGGTATCCAGCGCGGCACTTAAGTGTGCCGAAGGGGTGCTCGACCACGGCGGAACGGCGTCGCATCATTGCGCCGGCATCGCGCATCCGGGCCAGATGTCGCTCGACAACGTCCTCATGCTCCCAGCGGTAAACGATCCGCAGCTTCGCCTTTTCCGTCAGGCAGGCCGCGCGCAAAGAGCAGGAGCCACAAGCAGCAACGCGGGCCGCATAACGGATCTGTAATTTGCCGGCAGCATCCTGTTTGCGACCATTCATCGGCTTGAGCCGTTCTCCTGCCGGACAGTGGTAGACATCGGTATCGGCGTCATAGTGGAAATCACCACGACCAAAACGTCCCTGTGCAGCGAGGCGCTGATTCCGTTCCGCTGGCGGGACATAGGCAGTGACCGCATCCGCTTCGCAGGCCTTCAACGTCTCACCGTTGTAGTATCCGGCATCAGCCACTGCCGTTAGTGTTGCTACCCCAAGTGCCGCCTTGGCCGCCGCTGCCATCGCATATAATTGGCCACTGTCATTGCCGTCATTGACCACCTCGCTGGCGACGATCAGCTTGTGTTTTTCGTCGACAGCGAGCTGCACATTATATCCGGCAACCGTGTGGCCTCCCTTCGTCAGGAGGCGAGCGTCGGCGTCTGTGCGCGACAATTGTAGCTCACCGTTCTCCTCCAGACGATCGAGATCCGCCTTAGTGCGGGTTCGTCTCGCCATCAGTGCCGCCAGCTTTTCGGGTGTCGGTAGGTCTCGTATGTCTTTGCAATCGATCGACGAGGGCATCTGCGCGGCTTCAGCCGCATCGTTCGCCTCTAGTGCGTTTGCATAGGCTTCTATGTCGCATTCGAGCGCCTTGAGGCGCTCCGCCAGCTTCCTCTGCGTGGTGATGCTCGCTTTGCTCGCATCGCCACGAAAGAAGGCGCTATCGATGGCCACGAGTTCACCACCCAGCAGATCGAGCGAGCGCGCCAGAAAGACGAAGTCTCTGTTCGCGGCCTTCAACGCCGCCCCGTTCTCCTTACGGAAATTGGCTATGGTTCGATAGCCCGGAACGAGCCCGCGCAATAGCCAGATTAGTTCCAGATTGCGCCCTGCCTCTCGCTCGAGGCGACGCGAGGAGCGGATCTGATTGATATAGCCGTAGAGATAGAGCTTCAGCAGATCTGCCGGATCATATGGCGGCTGTCCCGCTCCGCTCTGGCCCCCAGCGTGTCGAAAACCAAGTGCAACCAGATCAAGGTTCGCAACGTAGGCGTCGATTGCCCGCACCGGGTTGGCCGCGTCGACGTAGTCCTCGACACGCGGTGGCAGGAGGCTGGTCTGCTCGCGGCATGAACCGCGTTTGAATGCACGAATCATCATGCGAAGAATCGTACACCATCGCGCGCCGAGGATTCTTGCCCAGTCTCTGACACGTTGACCACATGCCCACAGCAACAGCAGCAGACAGGGTTTCTCGCAGCGTGATAGAAACGGATCAGGAGCGGTCAGTTTCCAACTAACAAACCTGTTCAAGCTGTCCCGCTCCGCGGGTCCATTTCAGATAAGCCGTCGTTCGCTTGACGAGATCGGCAGCGTCGACGCCTAGGGTGTTTAGTCCCAGACTTTGATGGTGCATCCTTGTCGGACGATTCGAAGGAAGCGCTATGGGACAGATTTTACACGGCTGCGCCACCACGACGGAGGCAGTCCGTCGAGCAATACAAAATAGTCAAGAGAGCCTGAGAGGTCTCGCCAAGCGCTACGGAATCAACCAGAAGACTGTCGCGAAGTGGAAGCAGCGCGAGACTGTCACCGATCGTTCGACTGGCCCCAAGGAAGCCAAGTCGACTGTCCTTTCCATCGAGGAGGAGGCGATCATCGTTGCTTTCCGGCAGCATACGCTGCTGCCCCTCGACGATTGCCTCTATGCGCTGCAGCCGACCATCCCGCATCTGACGCGGTCATCCCTGCATCGCTGCCTCCAGCGTCACGGCATCAGCCGATTGCCGGAAGTCGGGGGTGGCAAGCCCTCGAAGAAGAAGTTCAAGGCTTATCCGATCGGCTACTTCCACATCGACATCGCCGAGCTCCAGACCGCCGAAGGCAAGCTCTACCTCTACGTCGCAATCGATCGCACCAGCAAGTTCGCGTTCGTGCAACTGGCCAGGAAGACGGGAAGGACCTCGGCCGCGGCCTTCCTCGAAGCTCTTATTGCGGCCGTCCCCTACAAGATCCACACGGTTCTCACCGACAATGGGATCCAGTTCACCTTCCCACCGCGCTATGCGGACGGCCCGACAGCAAGATACGCCACGCATATGTTCGACATGCGCTGCCGGGAGAACGGGATCGAACATCGGCTGACTAAGATCAAGCATCCCTGGACCACTGATGTGATCGACAAGCCCTTTCTTCGTGGATTTGGGTTATTCTCTCCCGGCGTGCGGGCGACCGCGTGGCGAAGAGCAGGGGGCGAGAGGTGAGAGCCTTGCCGCACAGCCATCATCATCGTTCCTCAGTTGCGGCGCCCGCACGTACTCTCTTCGGTCCGCGCGGATTCCAGCCTGTCACGAAGCGCGCATAAGCCGTTTCGGCCTGCTCGACCCAGCGGCGCTCCTCCTCACGCAAACTCTTGATGTTGTAAGCATGCGCCGGCCTGCGCCGGCCCCTTCTGGCCGCGTGTGGCCTTGTGGCCGGCCTTGAGTTCGAGATCGCGAAGCTTTTTTGCGTGGAGCAAGGGACGCGCCCACGCATAGCTCTCGCCCTTGACCAGGAGGTGCCAGATCACGACAGCAAGTTTGCGGGCCGTCGCGACGGCTGCGACATGCTGACCGCGACGGGCCCTGTTACATTCACGCGGCTTATAGTTGGGGATGAAATCCGACAACGATTATCGGAACACATCCCCGCGCCGCTTCCGTATCCCATTCAATCCGGCCTCGGAAATTCCGACCGAACCCAAAGTCCAGGGCACGCGCTGGCTCAACGAGGAGGAATTGTACAACTCTATCGCTGGCTGGAATGCCCCGATACGCCGGTTCATCCCTCCTATCCTCGCGCTGTGCAGCTGATCATGCTGACCGGTCAACGCGTCGAGGAAATCGCGCGCTTGCATGTCGATCAATGGGATGCGCCGGAGAAGATCATCGATTGGTCCAAGACCAAGAACCTTCAGCCGCACGCCGTTCCAGTGCCGTCGATCGCTGCTGAATTGATTGAGTCGATCAAGCCAAATAAGTACGGCTGGTTCTTTCCCTCAGCGAAGGAGCCATCCAAGCCCGTGAGCCACGGTACGCTCTATAGCTTCGTTTGGCGCCAGCGGGACCGCGGCGTGATCCCCTACGCAACAAACCGGGACCTCCGGCGAACCTTCAAGACCCTGGCCGGCAAGGCCGGCGTGTCCAAAGAGATTCGAGATCGTCTGCAAAATCATGCGCTCCAAGACGTCAGCTCCAAGAACTATGATCGCTGGCATTACATGCCCGAGAAGCGCGCGGGAATGGCAAAGTGGAACAAGTTCGTGCGCGCCATGCTGGCGAAGACGCGTTTGAAGGTGGCCGCATGAGCAAGCGACCTTCCAAGTCCCTGTCTTCCCGAAAAGGCGCCAAGCCAACGACCGAAATTGACGCCCAAAGCTATTCGGCGTTCGTCAGCGACCTTAAACGGAAGATTGCGGAGGCGCGGCATCGTGCCGGTCTCTCGGTGAACCGTGAGCTGATCCTGCTCTATTGGAACATTGGACGCGATATCCTCGCGCGGCAGGACCGGGAGGGATGGGGTGCCAAGGTCATCGATCGTTTAGCCGATGACCTTGGCCGAGCCTTCTCTGAGATGACCGGGCTCTCGGCCCGAAACCTGAAGTATATGCGCGCCTTCGCGGAGGCGTGGCCGGATGGCGGATTTGTGCAACAGGTCGTTGCACTTTTGCCTTGGGGCCATAACGTCCGCCTGCTTGATGCAGTCAAGGCGCCCGAGGAGCGCGCTTGGTGCGCCCGCCAAGCGATCGAACACGGATGGAGCCGCAACGTCCTCATCCATCAGATCGATAGCAACCTGTTCGCGCGCCAGGGCAGCGCGCTCACAAATTTCTCGCGAACCCTGCCAGCCGAGCAATCAGAACTCGCCCAGCAGATCCTGAAAGACCCCTACACTTTCGACTTTCTGTCGCTTGGCCCCGAGATGCTCGAGCGCGACCTCGAACGTGGACTGATCGAGCACCTCCGATCGCTGATCCTCGAACTCGGTAAGTGTCCGACCGAAAAATAAGTTGAGTGATATCAGCGAGTTCTGATTCCATCGGTGTTGCGAAGCATCAAAGGGATCGAGAATGTGGACTGATATCACCCGGGCACAGTTTGCCCGAGAGGAGCTGCGTTTGCCAAGCGACTTGACGGATGCGGAATGGGGCGTGCTGGAGAGGTTGCTTCCTGTGCGGGCCAAGCGCGGGCGGCGCCCGAAATGGAGCTATCGCGACATCGTCGAGGCCGTGCTCTATCTGCTGCGCGGCGGATTGCCGTGGCGCATGCTGCCGCCGACTCTGTTTCCACCAATGACCACGGTGCAGTACTATTTCTACCAGTGGCGCGACAACGGATTGTGGCAATCGATCAACCACGCACTCCTGATGCTGGCGCGCGAGGCGATCGGCCGGGAGGCCTCGCCGACGGCCGGCGTGATCGACAGCCAATCGGTCAAGACCACGGAAAGTGGCGGCCCTCGCGGCTACGACGCGGGAAAGAAGATCAAGGGTCGAAAGCGCCACATCGTCACCGACACCCAAGGGCTCCTGGTCGGAGCGATCGTTCACGCTGCCGACGTCCAGGATCGCGATGGCGCGCCAGATGTCCTGTGCAGCATTCGCTACCGCTTCCCCTGGCTGCGCCATATCTTCGCCGATGGCGGCTATGCCGGCGAAAAGCTCAAGGCGGTGCTGGAAAAGATCGGCCGGTGGACTGTCGAGATCATCAAGCGCTCCGATGCCGCACAGGGCTTCGAGGTGCTTCCGCGCCGCTGGGCGGTCGAACGAACCTTCGCCTGGCTCGGCCGCAACCGCAGATTGGCCAAGGACTTCGAGCGAACCATCGAAAGCGCAACTGCCTGGCTCTTCCTCGCCTCTGTCCAACTCATGACAAGGCGCATCGCAGCGGTAAAAACAGCAATGCAATTTTGAGTCAGGCTCTAAGAGTTGAGTAAAGTTGAGCAACGGATTGGCCTCTTGCAAGAGAGATGCCGATGGGCGCAGAGCCACAGCCCACCAGGGTTGAATTTTTGAGCAACGAAGAGTCCCGACGATTCGCTACCTTCGTTCTTCGTTCGCTTCGTCTCATAAAATGTCAGAGACTCACCGCCCTCGGCCTTTATTCGCACGCTGTCGCTGGATAGCAACTCGGCAAGCGTATGGCCTTGGGCAGTCTCGCGCTGGATTGTGCCACCACCATGAAGTTCCCGGTTCTACCCATTTCGACAGAAACTTTGCTTCCGATTAACTTGGAAGGTAATTCTACTAACGGTTGATACATCGATTGATCCCGACTTTGGTTTGGAATCCCAGCACTTGACCGAGCGATACGAGCTAGAGGGGTTATGCTTCGACCGTGCCAGTGGAATTTCGCGACCTACGCTGGGCAATCGTCGCGTCCCAGCACCGAAGCCTTCGCCAAGCAGCAGAGGAGCTCAGGATCAAGCAGCCAACGCTCAGTCGCTGTCTTCGAAGTCTCGAGCACGCGGTCGGTAGCAAGCTCTTCGACCGCAGTAACGGTGGGACGCGACCGACCATGGAAGCTCGCGAATTTCTTGAAGATGCCCGGCGCATCGTAGCCTCGACCGAGGCAATGACCGCTCGCCTCAAGATCCGCTCGCGTGGGGAGAGTGGTCGCTTGATCATTGGCGTACACACCTCCCTCTCAGCGGGCAATCTCCGGGCCACTCTCCTCGATCACCGGCGGCGGTTTCCCGATGTCCATCGACAATTTGTCGACGGCGCGAGCGATCATTTGATCTCGGATCTCACCAGCTCCGCCGTTGACATTGCCGTGGTGACAGAGTCCTATCCGAGCTGGAGCGACAAGTCATTGTTGCTCTGGAGCGAGCGTGTCGTCGCCGCCCTCCCAGCGGAGCATCCTCTCACAAGTCGTCACCTAATTCGCTGGGGCGAACTAAAAGGCGAACAGCTATTAATCTCGCAGCGTGGCCCAGGACCGGAATTTCTAAAGCTCCTTATCAGCAAATTGGGAGCTCTTGATGCTTTCACGCTGCCTCGCCATGAAATGGCGATCGAGCAACTGCTCCCCTTGGTCGGCGTGGACGGGGGTATTCTGTTAGCATTGGAAGGTGCGACCGGCGCTAACTATCCAGGCGTCACCTTCCGAGAGGTCCACGACTCCGAGGGGCCGACACGAATGAGCTTCCGCGCGTACTGGCGGCAGACGAACAGCAATCCATCACTGCGTCCGTTTCTCGACCTGCTTCGCGAGCGCTATCCGGATCTTTCCGCTGCCTCCGGTGAGGCCTGAGCGACATTTCGCCGTGCCTTCGCAAAGGCCCGATCGGTTGCCATAAAACGCTCGATCATCGGCGCGATCAATTTGGCAGGTTCGGTCGGCGTCGCCGCGCTTCCGCTGCGCGTCAGAATCTCAGCGTAGCTTTTGAGATCCCTGAAGACCGCCGCCGGCAGCTCGACTGTGAGCTTGACTGGTTTGTCGTCTTCGAGTGGCCCAAGCTTGAGCTTTGTCACGGTGTTCCTCCCTTCCGGTACGGCGCCAACACTAAATCTCGCGTGACAATGACCCGGACCGGGAAACCTGGCCGGATGGTCAGCGTCGGCTGGATGTTGAGCTGGCGCTGCACGATCTGCTGGCCGGTCTGGCTGATGCTGTTGGAGGCGCCGCTGCGGATCGCTTGAACGAGATTGTTCTCGTTCTGACTGGTGCCCGCCTCGGCGCCGACGCTGAGCATGGTTGAGAGGACGGCGGCCTTGAACAGCATGCCCCAGTGGTTGTCGACCTCGTCCTCGAGCCCGGCATAGCCGCCGGTGTCGGCACCGGGCTGGCGCTCCAGCACGATCGAGTTGCCGTCCGGCATGATGATGCGGGTCCAGACCAGGAGGATGCGGCTCTGGCCGAACGCGACGGAGCTGTCGTACTGGCCGATCAGTTTTGCGCCCTGGGGCACCAAAAGATATTTGCCGGACGGACTATCGTAGACCGCTTCGGTGACTTGGGCGGTGATCTGGCCGGGCAGATCGGACCTGATGCCCGTGATGAGCGCAGCCGGGATCACGGTGCCCGCCTGCACGACATAGGGTGAGACCTTGGCCTCGAGCCGGTCCGGACTGACCGTGCGCTTGTCCGTCGACGCGTTGAGGAAGGCCGTCTTGCGATCCTGCATGTTCTGGGCGGATCCGGCATCGACGGGCGGTGTAGCGGTCGGGGTTGTCGCAGTTGCAGCGGAGGTATTCGGGATAGGCTGCCCGACGCTCTGCGGTTGCTGAACGGTCTGGGCGAAGAGGCGGCTGACCCGCGCCGCCTCGATCTCCTGCGCTCTGTGCTGCGTCTCCGGATCGGACGCCATTCCCGGGACCATGGTGTTGGGTGCAGCGCCAGCGTTGAGGATTGGCTTGCCGAGATCGCCGGGCAGCGGTGGCCCGAGCGGCGGCGCCTGACGCGGCAAACCCGTGTAGTCTTTCGGCAAGGCGGCAAGGCCCTCAGGTGAAGGGCGGTTCTGGGTGCTGAGCAACTCCTGGCCGGCTTGCTGCTTGTTGCGGGTCTGCAGCGCATAGCCGAGCGCGCCCGCGACCGCGAGAGCAGACACCGCACCGAGGCCAATCAGCATCTTGCGCGAGAGGCGCGTGACAGGTGGCCGCTCGCCCCGGAGCCGGAGATCCGGCGGCGCGAGCAGTGGGACATCGCCTTGATGTTCGTCTTCGCTGCCTATCGCCATGAGCGCGGCCTTCCGTCGGTGCGGACAATGCGCACGCGCCGCTCACTGTCCTTGTCGCCAAGGCGCAATTCGGCAGCGGCGAACAGGCGATCGACGATGTAGTAGTTGCGGTTCGCCCGGTAGTTGACCAGTTCGGAGCCGCCGGCCGGACCGATGACGAACAGCGGCGGCATTTCGCCCTGGACGATGCCGCTGGGGAATTCGATGTAGACCTTGTTGCCGTCATCGAAGGCACGCAGAGGACGCCAGGCCGGATCATCGCCCTCGATCGCGTAGCGGAAGTTGATCGAGCCGAGATCGACGCCGGCGGCAATTGGCGTTGCGGCCTCCGCCGTCGCATTCTGCTGCCGAAGCGCGATCAGCTGGTCATCGGGATACTGCCAGGAGACCGAGGCCATATAGGTCTTTTCCGTCGAGCGCAGCTCGAGGAGATAGGTCCGCCGGTCGGTGTTGATGACGAGATTGGTGATCAACTCCGGCCGCGTCGGCTTGACCAGGATGTGGATCTTTTTGGTCGCCCCCGCCCCGCTCTCGGTATCGCCGATGATCCAGCGCACGGTGTCGCCGGCGGCGACCGGGCCGGAGCCTGTGAGTTGCTCGCCCTCCTGGAGGGCGACGTCTGTGATCTGGCCTGGCGCCGTATAGACCTGGTAGAGGGCGCCGCCGGAGAACGGATAGACCTGAACCGCGTTGATGAAACCGTTGCGGACCGGCTGCACGCGTGCCGCGGCATTGGCCTGTTTGACTCGAACTTTTGGATCGGCGGCTTCGGGGACGTGTTTGCCGGCCGTGAGCGGTTTCAACTGCCCGGGCAGCGGCAAGGGCTTGGGCAGTTCCACGATCTTGACGGGCGACGGCGGATCCGCAGTGAGCGTTGCCGGCTCTGCGGTATCGTAGTTGATATCGGGTGGAATGAAATTGTGCGCGCAGCCGCCAAGGGCAGCGACGGACATCAGTAAAGCCGCAATTGCGGATTTACGGAAGCACGTACCGCTGTGTTTGCGGTTTTGCTGAATGACGGAAAGACGCGAAGCCGGACCGCCGGCACGTAATGAAATTGGCGGGGTCATTGGCCCAGCTCCTTCGACCAGTTGATGGCGTTGATGTAGATGCCGAGCGGATTCTTGCGCAGCCGATCGGCGTCGGTGGGTGACTGAATCGCAATGGTGAGAATCGCGGTCCAGCGTGTGGTGCCGGCGAGCGCCCCGTCCTGATAGCGGTGCTCCACCCAGGCCACGCGAAAACTATCCGGCGAGGCGCGGATGACGCTGGAGACGTCGATCGCGACCTGCTGCTTGCCGAGACTGGCGAATGGATCATTGGCGCGGGCGTAATCGTTCAGCGCCATCGCGCCCGCCGTGGTCGTGAAGTCGTACGCCTTCAGCCAGTTCTCCCGCACGATGATCGGATCGGCCGGAAGCGAGCGCACCATCGCGATGAAGTGCGCGAGGTACCAGGCAATCTGCGGATCGCTTGGCCGGTAGTCGGCGACAGCAGGCGCCACGGCTTGGGCCTCGCCGAGCTTATCGACCTGCACCACCCAGGGAACGACGGTGCCGTGCGTGGACTGCCAGACGAGCCCGGCGGCAAGACCACAGCTAAGGATCAGCGAACCGAAGGCCATCAGCCGCCAGTTCCTGGCCTGCACGCGCGCCGAGCCGATGCGATCGTCCCACGCCTGCGCGGCACGCTGATACGGGGTTGCGGGTTCGGGCGTGCGGCCGTAGCGGACCGACGATCGCCGAAAGACTGACATTATTATTCTCCTCTCGAGAGATCGACGGAGTGACCGCCGCCGTGGCTGTCGCCGGATTTGAGGGCTTGGGCTGCGGTCCGCGCGCCGTGAACGATCGTCTGATTGCGCTTGACGCGCTGGGCCCAAGCGGGTGGACCGCTCTCGCTTGCCGCTCCTGGGGTGGCTCCATCATTTGCGGCCGCGCCACGCTCGATGGTCCCCATGGTCGAGGAACCACCGGTGTTTGCGACACCGGCGCGGGCACCAGAGGTGAAGCTCTCACTCATTGCACTGGCCGCTCTCGCCGCGGCGCGTCCGACGGGGGCTGCCGCCGCGCTCGCCGCAGCACGGCCCGCGCCACCGAGACCGGAGGCAACTCCACTAGCGCCGGACCCGCCGGCTGATGCGAGGCTGTAGGCAGAGGACATACCGCCCGCCATCGCCGCGCCACCGCGTGCGGCCGCCGCGGCACCGGAGGTCGCGGCCATTGCTCCCCTCCCGGCCAGTCCAAGCCCCGCGCCTGCCGCCATCGCCGTACCGGCGACGGCAAGGCCTGTGCCGACGGCAGCACCCGCGCCAAGCTGCGGTGCGCCGGACACAAGACCGGTTGCGATGCCGGGACCGAAGATGCCAAGGCCGAGCATGGCGAGCGAGGCGAGCACGACCGAAAGCGCCTGCTCGATGGTCGGCTGGCCGCCGTCATAGGCTGACGTGAATTGGGAGAACAGCCCGGTGCCGATGCCGACGATGACGGCGAGCACCATCACCTTGATGCCGGAGGCGACGACATTGCCCAGCACCTTCTCCGCAAGGAACGCAGTCTTGTTGAACAGAGCGAAGGGAATGAGGATAAAGCCGGCGAGCGTCGTCAGCTTGAACTCGATCAGGGTCACGAACAGCTGCACTGCCAGAATGAAGAAGGCGATCAGCACCAGCAGCCAGGACACCATCAGCACGGCGATCTGCACGAAATTGGCGAAGAAGCTGGTGAAGCCCATCATCTGGCTTGCCGCGTCCAATAGCGGCTGCCCGGCATCGAGACCGATCTGCGCAAGCCGGCCGGGCCGCAAAAAGTCCGCGGTCGAGATCGAGGAACCGCCGGCCTTGAGGCCAAGGCCCGAGAAGCTATTGAAGATGACGCCTGAGAGATTGTTGAAGTTGGTGATGATGAAGGCGAAGAAGCCGATATAGAGCGTCTTCTTCACCAGCCGCTGGAGAACATCTTCGTCGGCGCCCCAGGCCCAGAATACGCCGGCCAAGGTGATGTCGACGACGATCAGCGTCGAGGCGAGATAGGTGACCTCGCCTTTGATCAGGCCGAAGCCAGAGTCGATATAGGTGGTGTAAGTATTGAGGAAGGTGTCGATGACGCCGACGTTGTTCATGGCGCGCCTCCTTCCGTCGCGTTGGTCGGCGGAGTGGCCGGCGCGGCCTGTGGCAGCAGCGGCCGCGCCGGCCTGCCGAAGAAGCGCGCGCGGTTCTCCTCCCAGACCGCCCGGCAGTGCGGATCTTCGGCATCCTCGGACCTAAGCGCGCCACAGCGGCGCAGCTCGGCCGAGAGATCATCTGATACGGAGACGGCGGGAGCGTCGGACATGGCCCGCGGCGCTGGACGCCGATGGATATAGGACAGCGTGGCCATGAAGACGGCCAGCACAGCGATCATCGCGACTGCGCGCCAGAAATCCGAGCGATCCATAGTCCTACGCCTTCAGTTGCCGCTGAACATAGTGATGTTGCCGGGCTGGTAGCCGCTGCGCGTCGAGAAGATCTTGTATTGCTGGGCGCCTTGCGACTCCGTCGCCGTCACGCGTGCCTGCTCAAGCGCGTCCGCGCGTCCCTTCGCCGCGAGAACCGCGACCAGGTCTGACAGTTGCTGAGATTGCAGGGCAAGGAGCTGGTTGCCGGCTTGAGCTGCCTGTAGCGCGCCACTGGCGGACTGGCTGGCTGTCACCAGCGACGTCATCGCGCTGGAGTTGGTCGGGATATTGCCGATGACGCCGGCCTGCACCTTCAGCGAATCCTCGAAGGCGCCGACCGAGTTCTGCCAACGGGTTTGGGCGGCGGCGAACAGCGTCGCGCTGGACCCGGTGGTCGGCGCCGCGCCGTAGCTGCTGGAATATGCGGTTTGAATCTGCTGGACGTTGAAGGAAATGTTCTGCGCCTGGCTCAGCAGCGATTGGGTCCGCGCGATCGTCGACTGGAGCTGGGCCAGCGTCGACATCGGCAGGCTCGCCAGATTCTTCGCCTGGTTCACCAGGCTCTGCGACTGGTTGGTCAGCATCTGGATCTGATTGTTGATCTGCTGCAGCTCGCGCGCCGCTGTCAGCACGTTCTGACTGAAGTTCGTGGGGTCGTAGACGATCCACTGGGCAGACGCCGGCATCGTCACAAGCGGTTGAAGCGACAGGGCGAGCGAGAAGGCGGTCGCGGCCATCAGGCTGGCGCGCCGCGTCTTACGGGTGGTCATGATTACTCCTCCAGGTTTGTCAGGTCAGGGATGAGATCGGCGGCCCAGAGGAGCTCGTGATCGGCGAGCCAGGCTGGCGTGAAGTGCTCGCGGCCGTGCTCGGCGAGCAGCCGTTCGATGGCGGCGTGGTCGTCCCTGGAGGATGCCGCGCAGAAGGCAAGCGCGATCGGCCCGAGGCCGAGCTCAAACAGCCGATTGCCGCGTCGCGATTGGCAGTAATAGTCCCGCTTTGGCGTCGCTCGCGCGATGATCTCGATCTGGCGATCATTGAGGCCAAAGCGCCGATAGATTGCCGTGAGCTGGGGCTCGATGGCGCGCTCGTTCGTCAGGAAGATCCGCGTCGGGCAGCTCTCCACGATCGCGGGCGCGATGTTGCTGCCGTCGATGTCGGACAGCGATTGGGTGGCGAAGACGACGGACGCATTCTTTTTCCGCAACGTCTTCAGCCATTCGCGCAGCTGCTGGGCGAAGGCCGGATCGTCGAGGACGAGCCAACCCTCGTCGATGATGAGGAGCGTTGGCCGGCCGTCGAGTCGTCCCTCGATGCGATGGAAGAGGTAGGTGAGGACGGCGGGCGCGGCGACAGCACCGATCAGGCCCTCGGTCTCGAAGGCCTGGACGGACGCGAGGCCGAGGTGCTCCACCTCGGCGTCGAGCAACCGGCCGGAGGGACCGCCGACGCAATAGGGTTGTAGCGCCTGCTTGAGCGCGGTCGATTGCAACAGGACGGTCAGGCCGGTGATCGTCCGCTCCTCGACGGGCGAGGACGCCAGTGAGGTCAAGGCCGACCAGATATGCTCCTTCGCGGTGGGATCGATGGTGACGCCTTCCTTGGCAAGAATCGCGGTCACCCATTCGGCAGCCCAGGCGCGCTCCGCCGCATCGCCGATGCGTGCGAGCGGTTGGAGCGAGACGGAATCCTCGGCACTATCAGACAGGCTGCCGCCGAGATCGTGCCAGTCACCGCCCATGGCGAGCGCCGCGGTGCGTATCGAGCCGCCGAAGTCAAAGGCAAAGATCTGGCTTTTGCGGTAGCGGCGGAACTGGATCGCCATCAGCGCCAGCAGCACGGACTTGCCGGCGCCGGTCGGGCCGACGATCAGGGTGTGGCCGACGTCGCCGACATGCAGCGAGAATCGGAATGGGGTCGAGCCCTCGGTCTTGCCGAAGAAGAGCGGCGGCGCCTTGAAATGCTCGTCGCGCGCCGGCCCCGCCCAGACCGCCGACAGCGGAATCATGTGGGCCAGGTTCAATGTCGAGAGGGGCGGCTGGCGAACGTTGGCGTAGGCGTGCCCCGGCAGCGAGCCGAGCCAGGCCTCTAACGCATTCACCCCTTCCGGCATGCAGGTGAAGTCGCGACCCTGGATCACCTTCTCGACGAGGCGAAGTTTTTCAGCGACGCGGCCGGGGTCCTCGTCCCAGACGGTAACGGTTGCGGTGACGTAGGCCTGGCCGACGTCGTCGGTGCCCAGTTCCTGCAAGGCGAGATCGGCGTCAGTGGCCTTGTTGGCGGCATCGCTATCGACCAGTGTCGAGGCCTCGTTCGTCATCACCTCCTTGACGATGGCGGCGATCGACTTCCGCTTGGCGAACCACTGCCGGCGGATCCTGGTCAAAAGCTTCACCGCCTCGGTCTTGTCGAGGAGGATCGCGCGCGTCGACCAGCGATAGGGGAAGGCAAGCCGGTTCAGCTCGTCGAGGATTCCGGGATGGGTCGCCGTTGGAAAACCGACCACCGTGAGCGTGCGAAGATGTTGGCTGCCAAGGCGCGGCTCGAGGCCGCCGGCGAGCGGCTCGTCCGCGAGCAGTGCGTCGAGATGCATCGGCGTCTCGGGGACGCGGACGCGCTGTTGCCGGGTCGAGATGGTCGAGTGCAGGTAAGTGAGCGTGTCGCCGTCATCCAGCCACGCCACCTCCGGCATGAACCCTTCGACCAATTGCAGGACGCGGTTGGTCCGATCGACAAAGCCGCGCAGCAACTCGTAAGGGTCGACGCCCCTCTCGGCGCGCCCCTCATAGAGCCAGCCCTCGATGCGCGATGCATCCTCGGCCGGCGGGAGCCAGACAAAGGTCAGGAAATACCGGCTCTCGAAATGCGCGCCAGCCTCCTCGAACGCATCCCGCCGCTCGAGATCAACCAGCGCGGATGCCGCATCGGGAAAGGCACTATACGGATAGGTCTGCGCTGCGATGCGCTGGGCCTCGACGAAGATCGCCCAGCCTGAACCGAGACGGCGGAGCGCATTGTTGAGGCGGGCCGTCACACCGACCAGCTCCGCAGACGTCGCGCTGTCGAGATCCGGGCCACGGAAGCGCGCCGTCCGCTGGAACGATCCATCCTTGTTGAGGACCACGCCGCGCTCGACCAGAGCGGCCCAGGGCAGAAAGTCGGAAAGGCTAGTGGGCCGGTTGCGATATTCAGCGAGGTTCAGCATGGCAGCCTCATGTGGCGAGGTATGACGGATAGCGGAGGTGGCGCCTGACGACGTCCACGAACTGCGGGTCGCGCTTGGCCGCCCAGACCGCCGCGGCGTGGCCTACGGCCCAGAGCAGCGCGCCGGGAATCCAGAGGCGCAAGCCGAGTGCAATGGCGGCCGCAAGCGTACCGTTGGCGATCGCGACGCTACGGGGCGCACCGCCCATCAGGATTGGGTCCGTCAGCGCCCGATGGACCGGCGCGAAGAAGCCCGGCACCTCTGGATCGACGATTCCCACCATCAGACCAGCGCCCCACCCGAGAAGCTGAAGAACGTCAGGAAGAAGCTCGAGGCGGCGAAGGCGATCGACAGGCCAAAGACGATCTGGATCAACCGGCGGAATCCACCGGCGGTGTCGCCGAATGCGAGCGTCAGGCCAGTTACAGTGATGATTATGACCGAGATGATCTTCGCGACTGGACCCTGCACCGACTCCAGGATCTGGTTGAGCGGCGTCTCCCAGGGCATCGAGGAGCCGGAAGCGTAGGCCGCTGGCGCGAAGGCGATGGAGATGAAGGTGATCGCCACGACGTTGCTGAAGCGGCAGCGAACGCGACGGATCGCGGGAAGAAACTGGATCATGAGGGGTCTCCGGGGAGCGAGGGGTCGCCGCCCGCCCCGGCGGATTGGACACGGTAATCGCCGGTGGCGGGATCGAGCCCGGCGACGAGAGCGAGTTCAGCAAGGCGGCGTTCGCTGCCGCGGCCGCGCAGCACCGCGACGAGATCGATCGTCTCGGCAATCAGCGCCTTGGGAACAGTGAGGACGGCTTCCTGGATGAGCTGTTCGAGGCGGCGAAGCGCGCCCAGCGCCGTGCCTGCGTGAATCGTTCCGATCCCACCGGGATGACCAGTGCCCCAGGCTTTGAGGAGCTCCAAAGCTTCTCTGCCCCTCACCTCACCGATCGGAATGCGGTCGGGGCGCAAACGAAGGGAGGACCGGACCAGATCGGACAGCGACGCCACGCCGTCCTTGGTACGCAGCGCGACCAGGTTCGGAGCGCGGCATTGCAGCTCGCGCGTATCCTCGATCAGCACCACGCGATCGGTGGTGCCGGCAATCTCGGCGAGCAGTGCGTTGGTCAGCGTGGTCTTGCCGGTCGAGGTACCGCCAGCGACCAGGATATTCTTGCGCGAAGCGACCGCAGCCCGCAGCGCCGCCGCCTGACCGGCGGTCATGGTGCCGGCGGTGACGTAGTCATCCAGCGTGAACACCGCCACCGCAGGCTTGCGGATCGCAAAGGCCGGCGCTGCAACGACCGGCGGAAGAAGTCCTTCGAACCGCTCCCCCGTCTCGGGAAGCTCGGCCGAAACCCGGGGTTTGTTGGCATGGACCTCAGCGCCAACATGGTGAGCGACAAGGCGCACGATCCGCTCGCCGTCGGCCGCGGACATCGTCCGTCCGCTATCCTCCAGACCGCCTGACAGCCGGTCGATCCAGAGCCGGCCATCGGGGTTGAGCATCACCTCGACGATCGAGGGGTCTTCGAGGAACGTCGCGATCGCCGGGCCAAGCGCAGTGCGCAGCATGCGCGCGCCACGCGAGAAGGCTTCCGAGTGGATTGAAGTGACCGCCACGACCGCCCCCGTCGAGCGTCAATCGCAAAATGCGATCGACGACGGGGATGAGTAGAGAAGGCAGGAAACGAGTCAGTTCAACAAGTATTCAGCCGTCGTAGGAGCCAGGCGTAGAGCAGAGAAAAAATACTTGCTGCATAGAGGACTGCTGATCAATCCTGATGGCATTCTCTGCACGGGCGCCGCGCTGAAGACAGACTTTCTTGAGTGTGAACTGGTGGCAATGTCGCACACGATGCATTCGGGCAAGCCGCTGCGCGTTGACGCACGTGAGGAGGCAGTGCGGATTACCCGATTCTCGCTATTGAGCGGCGGCGTTCTTCGCTCTATCGCAGCCGACGCCACGCCGTCGCCCCAACTGCGGGATAACGTAGGTCTGTAGGAATTTGCCGACCGTTTACGGTTAACTACCAATCCTAGTGGATGACTGAGAGCGCGGGCACTGACGCCTCTCCGCCAATCCCGCTTTACGCCCCACTTGCACGTGGCTGGTCAGTGCTCTGTACCGCTCCCTCTTAGTAACGGCGGCGCAGAGTCACTTATAAGTGACGGCGTGTTCAAGGAGTCAGGATCGAATCCGCCGGCGCCGTGTCGGTAACATCCGGATCGAGCGGCCGCTTTTGCATAGCAATGTCCCAAGACGCACGATAACGTACAGAGTCTTTCGCACTTTCAGGATTGACGGCTTCTTCTAGAATGAAGGAGCTTTGAATGAACGATGGGAATGCCATGGGTCAGGTGATCCAAATTGATGAGGCCCGCACGCCGGTTAAAGGTTAAATGACTGTGCTTGGCTGTTTCGAGGGTTAGGGAAAGCAGGCGCCAGTCAAGATCTCATTTGCGCCCCCGTCCGACGCTCCCAGCACGCAGCGTCTGAAGCCAGCCGGCGTGACCGCAATTGAATGAGGTATGCCATCGTCTTCGACCGAGGTAGCGAGTCCGAGAACCGCTGCGCATACTGAGAGCATCAGTCGACGGTGACGCTATAGCAGAGGCGAAAACCTACCTTATGGTAAAGTCGTAGCGCATTGGGGTGATCGGTGGTGCTGGTCTTGATCCTGAGAAGCCTTACGCCCCGTGCGTAAGCACGATGGATCGCATCATCCATCAGAACGAAACCATATCCCCGTCCGACAGCGGTTGGAATGAGGCCGAAATAGAGTATTTCTGCTTCGCGTTCGGCTCCTAAATCTATTTCGTAAAAGCCGATATCTGACGTTGCCTCATGAAGCACGCAAACTTCTCGATCGTCACGCGTCAACAGAGTAGCAATCTCGTCGGTTGTCCATGAGAGACGCGATCGCCAACCCCAAGGTGCGCCAACGCGCCGATAAATGTTCAGATACCGCTCCGGATCGAGTTCGGGACCAGTGGTTAGGTCGAGCGAGTGAACCCAGCTCCGTAGTGCTGCCTCGCCAATATGCATGCTCAAGAAGTAAGTAGTTTTCATGGATAGCTTTTGGTTTCCTCCGCAACGACAGCTTCGTTGCCTTGAGCGAGATCATGCAGCCATATCGATCACGACTTTTCCGACTCCAATGTTATGGATTCGGGTTGAGCGCTCTCTTGCAACCGCTCTAATCACATCGGGCGCTTCTTGAAATGGGACGATATGCGTGATGGCGCGCCGCCAAAACTCGGGGTCGGTCTGGATTAGAGACATTGCCACGCAGAAATGCCTTTCGGCGGTCCCGCGATGGCCGGTGAGAAGAGCCATGCCGCGGGGACCTCTAATACGTCGGCTGACGCCAGCACACGGTAGCCCACGTACGTTCGAATAGCGGATGTCTTTCAGATGGCGATAACGGCCGTCGGGCGCTCCGACCAGGTCAATCACTCCCCCGCTCCGCACTTGGGTAAATGCGAAATCGATTGCAGCTTGACTAGTTGATCTGTGCACCGCAACAAATACCGCATCGAAACCCGAAGAGGGCGCCAGCATTTGCCTCTGGCTAAGCCGAAGGCCGGGAATGTTGAGTGTGCGACCGAGTTCTTCAAGTCGACGGTTATCCGATCCGGCAATGGTGCATCGTACGCCTCTGCAGAAAAAATATAGGGCCGCGAGGGCGGCGAACGATCCAGAGCCGGCGACCGCGACCGACGATGCCTCGGAAATGCAGCTCGAAACGAGTTCGTCGGCATAGACAACGGTCGCCAAGGGCTCCACCAACGCAGCAGCAGGATGGTCTGGAGCGTCACGCCATTCGACCAGATGATCGGCCTCTATTTCGTCCGGGGTGACAACGCGCGAGCTGGACCATATGCCGGGGACCGAATGCCCGAGAATGTCGTTTTGGCTGCTGGCGGAGACAGGGTTAACCGCCGCCCAGCCAAATAGAGAACCGCTCCAGTTCGAACCTGAGCTCTTCTCAACAACACGGACCACCGCCTCGTGCCCTAAAACCGACGGACTGTCGGGTCTGTCGCGTCTGATTATATCTAAGTCAGTTCCACAGATTCCGCACCAACGCGGAGTTACGCGAACGCCGGCGTTGGGTAGCGCTTGTTGCTTTTCGCAGAGCATTCCGACGTCCTGGTCAGGTCGGCGCGTGATGGCCCATCGCAATAACATTCCCAATCCTATTGAGTGCCGTTTGCATGGCATAAGCCGCACCAGCGAGACCGAGATCGCGAGCGTCGACTGCCTGCAACAGCAGTTCGAAGAAACGTGGACAATGCTCTGTTTTCTGATAAGCCCCGTAAGCCTTGAGCTGTGCGGTCAACGCTGCAAGATAGCGGGAGCGTCCAATTCCATCGACAACTCCCCCGCCAAGAAAGACCCTGGAGATTGTCGGGTCCATAGCGAGGGCTGTTAATAGAACCCTCGCAAGTGGATCGACTACCATGGTTAGAATTTCCCTAGCCACGGGACACTGCCGGCGTAGGGCCATGGCGAAGGCACGTGTCGGTTGCGGGTCGATAGCATTGCCCAACATCGCGGCGACATCTGGATAGGCTTGGCTGAGAGTTCTGAGCAGCGCATTGATTCCTCTTCCTGACGAGAACGCATTCAAATGATCGGCTCCCCCACATCCGCAGCGGTTATGAATGATCGTTTCGCGGAAGACGCAGCTGACCGGCACGTGCCCAATCTCGCCTTGCAATCCGACAAGGCCATCGACAGGAATGCCCCCAAGAGCGGTCGACCACGATCGCGCGGCAATGCCGGTCGAAATCGTCACGAATACGGTTGTTCCATTGGAGATGGTATTGGCCCGCCGAAGCTGAGCAACCAACGCGGCGGTTACGTCATTGACCACATTCCACTCGATACCCGGGACTTTGCGCCGCAACGCAGCAGGAAGATCAAAGGGCTCACTCGACGCACCCCATAATGGCCCGGAATTCCAAACGACGCCCGTCCTCTGATCCAGTGCCGCTCCAAGCGCAATTGCGACCTGGTTGCCTAGATCGCCACGGCTGCTTCGTCGAGCGGCAACATCATTGATCACGTACTCAACGAGATCAGCTTGCAAGAGGGCAACGGTTCTCGCTGGCTCGGATGCGCAGCTTATCGCCGTCCTGGATCGAATATTGGAGATTCGACCACAGGGTTCTGCGATAGCACTCCTGAACCAAGTACCGCCGAGATCGAATACTACGATCGGACTGGCCAAGTGGCCATCTAGTGAGAAGCGGAGGGTCATTGTGCTGTTCTGATCGCGAGATCTCGGAGGCCGCCGATGGTTGCCGAAATATCTTCTCTGTCATTAAAGATGGCCGAACCTGCGACGATCCAATCGGCGCCCGCGGCTACCATCGAGGGAAGAGTATCGGGCCTAACTCCGCCGTCGACGCCAATTCTGAATGCGCGTCCCGTCTGGTTCGCCAAGAGCCTAAGACGTTCGATCTTCGCGACGACAGAACTCAGGAAGCGACTTTCTCCGGGGTGGACCGTCATTATCAAGAGCAGGTCGATAAGTGGCAGCAACTCCTGAATAGCAGAAACAGGAGTTGCTGGAAGAATAGCGAGCCCCGTCCGGCATCGCGCCGCGCGGATTCCTTCCAGCGTCCTATAAGGGTTCCGGCTGGCTTCTAGGTGTATAGTAAGAATATCTGCTCCCGCGGCAAGATAGGTTTCAAAATAGCGATCAACGTCTTCGATGAGCAAATGCACGTCCAGTGGAATGGAAGTCTCGCGCTCTTGCTTAAGGGCCTTGATGAGTGAAGCGCCGAATGTCACGGAAGGTGTGAACCTGCCATCCATGACGTCTATATGCAGCACGTCGGCGCCCGCGCGAGAGCAGGCGCGCGCCGCAACGCCTAATGTAAGGACAGGGGCGGCGAGAAGGGCTGGTGCGACGATTAGCTGAGTATTGCCGCTGATCAAGCCTGCGGGATCGTCCTTTGATGTCGCAGAGAAACCCATCATCTTTCAAAAACCTTCGTTCTATAGCGGACGAGTCTCTACGATGGTCTTTCCATAGCTGAGGCTTAGGCCAGCGTTTACGTCTCGAATATGCGAGGGGAGCTCCGACAGGCGGATACGGCGATCGAGGATATTACGTAGGCCAAGCGAGACGGCGCTCCGATGCAGGATATCCATTGCATCGACGAAGTCGGCGGTGGTCGCGCCGTAAGCTCCACCCACGAGTACGATCTTTCCTGAAATCGTCACGGTCTCTAGCCTCTCACTCCTACGGATACCGTCGGTGTCGAGGAGACCGAATGTGCGCTCCCCTGGATGAGTGCCGCCGAACAACAGCACGAGCCCTCCGGGCCGAACGATGCGAAACGCGACTTCAAGTGACGCGGAGTCGCTGTATGCGCCAGACGTCACAACGGTATCAAAGCTGTCAGACACTGCACGGGCTAGAAGAGATGCGTCAATCGCCTCAACGACCGAACTTCTGCGAAGCGCCTCGATGCGTGGCCATGTTCGATTATAAAGACTTACAGCAACCCCGTCGGCTTTAAGTATCTTGGCCTGCAGCAGTGAGGCCAAGCCGGCTGCCGTGAACGCCACAGCACGAGCTGCGCCTTGTCCGTTGCTAGCCTTATAGTGTCGCTGGAGGGCGCGAGTCGCATGCACGGCACAGGCCATTGGCTCACAGAATAGAGCGATTTCATCCGGCATCGCCTCTGGAACTCTGAGGAAGGCCTTCTCAAGTACTTCAGAAGATCCACGCGCGAAGAACGTCTCCGCGAATCCTGACGTTCGCTCGATCTCGATGTGGGGATCGTAGACAACCCGGTCACCAGACCGCAAACATGATTCGCGCGGTGCGCTCAAGACACGAAGAACGAGTTCGTGACCGAAGTCTGATCGCACTGCGCGTTCGCCTAGAGCTTCTCTGAGATCCGATCGACAAAGCCCCGCTAACTCGACACGTGCAACAAAATCTGGTGCGACCCCGCTCCAGCGAATCGGACCATAGCTAGGTACACCGCCGGTCAGTGTTACCCCGCGAGTTATAAAGGGTGCGCGGTGCTGATCAGAACTGCGTTCGTGCATGTCCGCGCCCACTAAAAGAATTCTCCCACACTCCTGAGAACATGCGTTATCTCCTCGTCGGTTAAATCTGGGCGAATGGGCAAGCAAAGCAGCTCTTTAGCGAGCGCCTCTGCCACCGGAAAACGGCCCTGAGCCCACGGTTCCTGCCTAAAGGCCGGCTGTTGATGAACAGGAACGGGATAGCGTATTGTCGCATCTACTCCCAACGCGCGAAGGTGTTTCAACAGAGCGTCTCGGTCACGAGTGCGCATCTGAAAGAGATGATACACATGCTCACCTGGACCTCTCGGATCCTGGAATGACACTGGGTATATTCCCAATTCACTCCGATAGCGTGCTGCAATTGCGGCGCGTGCTTGATTCCATTGTTCCAACTTTGGAAGCTTGACGCTCAGCACTATTGCCTGGATTACATCCAGCCGCGAGTTGAAGCCAGCAACAAGGTGGTCATTTTGCGCCTTCTGCCCCAGTTGCCGCAGCCATCGCAATCGCTCCGCAATCTCCGCATCGTTGGTAACGCAAGCACCAGCGTCACCTGCGGCGGCTAGATTCTTGCTCGGATGGAAACTGTAGCAGCCGACCGCTCCAAGAGCCCCCGTCCGCCGGCTGCCATCCATCGCACCATGAGCCTGGGCGCAGTCCTCGATGACGATCGCCCCAATGCGGTTCGCGTGCAGCCTGATCTTCTCCATATCAGCTGCCAGTCCGAAGAGGTGAACGGGGAGAATTGCGTCGAGGTGGCGCTCACCTTCAAGGCTATCCAAATCCATGAGGAAAGTGCGAGGATCAGCATCAATTAAAATGGGGATGGCACCGATGCGAACAACGGCCAGGATAGTCGCATGGAACGTGCTGGCTGGAACAGCAATGCGAGATCCCTGCCCGAGCCCACATGCAGAGAGGCCGAGGATTAGCGCGTCCGTTCCTGAATTGACACCGACGCAATAATTCGCGCCTATAAGAGATGCGAAGGATGTCTCGAATGATTCTACGTGGTTGCCGAGTATGTAATCTCCATTGAGCAGGGCTTCTTGAATCGCGGCGACCGTTACCGGGAGTTGGTCGCCAAATTGAGAAGTATAATTGTAACGAGATACGATCATGTCGTATTCTCCGATCTCGATATCAAAGATCCGGCGGCCTTGTCGAAAACGCATGTGGTTTGCGACCATCTAGCGATAATCGCTCCGGAGCTCATGCCTCCGCAAAACAATTGTTCAACCGCGCCCGACTTATCGGCGCCCGCAGCAACCAGGAAGATTCTTCGAGCCTGCGCTAGAGCACTCAGCCCTAGCGAGATCCGCGCCTCTCCTGACGGAGAGACCGTGTGCAGAACGTCCTCTTCACAATCACTGTCGGCGGCATTGAAGAGGGCCGCAGTATGACCATCAGCGCCCACGCCAAGGACAACAGCGTGAAACAGGGGCGCCTCGGTGCACTGGACGCGCAATGCGGCCATTTCGTCTGTACTTGGCGCGATACACGAGATGGCGAGCGGATCACAAAGCAGCCGCCGTATCATGCGTTCGTTCGCTCGCGACGAAAGGATATCGTCGGTCACGTACACTCGAAATTCGCTGCAATCGGCCCCTCGCGCAAGCAAGCCTTCCCGCAATCTCTCATAGACGGGTTCGGGAGTGCGGCCACCGCAAAGAGCCAAGCGCCGCTGGCCGAGACCGTCTTCCAGTATCTGGACCAGGTCGGTTGCGAGTTGTGCGTGGGCTTCTTCGAAGTCATCGAACAGGGCGAGACCCATATGAGCATTCCCAGCTTTAGCCGATTCACAACCCTGCCTGGCACCTGAGCGCGGGGCGAATGACGGCAGAACTTGGCTCCGCACCATCTATCAGCGCGCCCTCCGCAGAATCTCCGGGCGGCAAGTTCACGCTCATCCATCTGCCCGGGCATAACGTGACCTTCAGGCCGACAAAATTCCGAATTGCGAATCCCTTGTAAGAAACGTCCCCCCTCCCCGGCGGACATATCGCAATTACTTCCATACCGGCGCGTTGCGCGGCTTCAATTCCTGCTGGCGAGTCTTCATAGGCGAGAGCGGCCCCTGGCGGGCAGTCCAGGGCTGCAGCTGCCTTAATATATCCTTCGGGGTCAGGTTTTCCCGCTGACACGTCTTCAGCACAGACAAGGACGCGAGGAACAGGAAGCCCTACATGGCGCAGTCGCGCCTCAACCACCAACCGTGTGTTTGATGTCACGATGGCCCACCGCTCTGGCGCAAGGCCTGCGAGAAACTCCGCAGCACCGGCCACAGCAGTGACAGCTTCTGTCTCGACAAACTCCTCGCGCTTGAGATCGGCAAGCTCGTCTTCCAGACGCACGCCAGGCGGACAGAAAAGGCGGAGAGTGTCAATTGTCCTAAGTCCCCGGGCGGTAGCAAGAAGTCGTTCGGGATCAACATGACGCCGAATTGCCCAGCGACGCCATACGCGTTCGCTCGCTAGTTCCGAGTCGACAACGGTGCCATCCACGTCGAAAATCATGCCCCGCACATGCAGCGCTCCTTTCGGCTCTTTGTGATATGCTGCGGCCATAACTTCCTGCGTCCTTAGTAGATGTTTGAGTTTGGTGATCATAGAAGAGTTTTGTCTAACGCCTGCGACCTGTGTTGTTGGTCTGGGAGAGCGGCTTAAAATCCTGTGCGTCTCGCTTCAGGCTGTGCAGCTGTCGCTTCTTTTTGCCTTTGTCGGAGCTCATTCAGAATGACTGTGATGAGACCCGATGGGCATTGCTTCTCGTTCTTCAGAAATGCGTATGTTCCTATTCCCGTGGGAAGCGTCATGTTGATTTCACCACCGCGATGTTTGGCGTTGGTCATGAAAGCGTCGTGGATCAGTTGTTCAGTCACGTTCTCGTGCCAAAGAGGCAGCCTGCAGGAGCGAAGTGTACCGATTATACGTTCACAGGATCTCGCATCGAGCCATCCAAGCCCCCGGGACAGTAAGGCCGAGAATGCAAGATCAACCGCGACTGCCATGCCGTGATGCAGGGTGTAACCGGTCGAGGCCTCCAGCGGATGCGCCAGGGTATGTCCAAAATCTACGGCCCGCTCGTATCCCTTTCTTTCGAACGGATTTTTGGACAACTCGGCGATCATTGCGCATATTGCCCGACGGATCATATCGTTAGTCTGCGCGTGGCCCGACTTGATCTGCGCCTCAATCTCGCCCGGCCGGGCCGTCTCGAGGTTCTTGAAGAGCGTTGTATCTGAGGTGCACGCCACCTTAATCATCTCTGCCAGACCTTGCCGAACACCATCCGCGCTTAGCGTCTTCAGAATGGACGGAATGATAGCGACAGCATCAGGCGGATAGAAGCAACCAAGGTAGTTCTTATGAACGCCGAAGTTCACCCCGCCTTTGAGTCCTATTCCAGCGTCGATCTGGCCTATTAAGGTCGTAGGGATTCGCACATGCGAGATCCCGCGTCTAAGCAATGACGATGCAAGCGTAACGATATCGGAGCAGACTCCACCGCCGAGAGCAATCAGTACACCTCCACGATCGATGTTTGCCTGCACCGCAGCTTCGCAGACCCCCAACACCAACTCCATGACCTTCGACCCTTCGTAACAGTCCTTGACAATCCACCGGGGTTGGCAACCGGCTTGCTGAAGCCTCTTGAGGATTGGCTCGCGATAAATGCGATTGACCGTTGGCGTTGTCACAACAAGTGCGGTTCTCCGAGCAATGTGTCGTTGGATCCATAAGTCCAGCCGAGAATCGAGAAGATCCCCGAAGACTTCCGCTACGAAGCTATGCTCGTATGAGGAGTACAACGCCAATTGACGATCTATCATCCTGACCACCGTCAAGCTGTCTTACGGTCGGCGAGTGGCCGCAACGCTACGTGAAAGGTCTAGTAAGTCAATCCAAGGACGACCTACCATTTCTGGTGTTTGTAATCCGCGTTCGAAACGCATCTATTGCGGATCGGGATGAACGGCTCAGGCTGGACCGAAGCCTGCTCCGGCACGTTGGGATCTGTACGCCGCTCTCGGGCCAAGCATGAGCTTTTTCACCGACCACGCTACCGATGACTTTCTCATAAAGCGAACGAGGCTGCCGTTGGCAGGTGAGCTGGTCGTTGAGGGTTCGAAGAATGCCGCCCTTCCGCTGATTGTAGCAGCGAGTCTTATGCCAAATGGCGGCAAGTTGCGGAATGTGCCGCGCATCGCGGACGTTAAAGTTCAGATCGCGCTTTTGAAACGACTTGGAGCAACCGCCGAACTGAAGAAGGGGGTACTCGATATCGCATTCGCGGAATGGGGCAAGACCAGCGAACTGGGCACAGAGGCTCTGATGTCGCGCGGTTCGGTCTATGTGATTGCGGCCGCGGTGTTACGCGGATCCCGTGTTGTGATTCCAGGAATTGGTGGCGATCGGCTGCAAGGACGCGATCTAAAACGCCATTTTGCTGTGCTGCGCGGCTTTGGCTTGGACGTGCGCGAACAAGGTACCGGCCTTGAAATTTTTGGACTCCCGCCTCGCGCCGGCGTCGTCGACGTAAATGATCGGCCTGGAGGCATTACTCCTACCGCCTTGGCTCTTTTGATCGCTGCGTTTTGCGATGGTGTGAGCGATCTGCTTGGGATTAGCCGGGAGCCAGAGGTTCTGGAGCTCGCCGACTATCTTAGATCGGCGGGGATAGAAATCATCGACGAGGGACCGAATCGCCTTCGCGTAAGAGGCCCGGCCGCCCGATCTCCGGATATCTGGAGTGTATCGGTCGACCGGGTCGCTTTTGGAACTTACGCCGCTGCCGCTGTGGCTACCGGTGGCCACGTTCGGCTGCCACGTCTAGCAAGGGCCTCGTGGAACAACATTATTTCACCATTCGTCGAGGCGGGATGTTCGATCAAAGAAGGAGCGTCACATGTGGAGATCAAGGGACCTCCCCGATATGCATTCTCCGTTATGACCGGGCCGTTTCCAATGTTTCCTTCGGACCTTGGCCCGCCACTTATCTCGATGATGGCAGTCGCTCCAGGACTTTGTAGACTTTCTGAGACCATCTATCCTGATCGCTTCGACCACGTCCGCGAGCTCATTCGGACCGGGCTTGACGCCGCTATTGACGGCGCAACTCTCCATGTTCGTGGAGGCGGGAATCTGACGGGCGGTTACTGGCGAGCAACGGGAATCCGCGAAAGTGCAGCGTTGGTCTTAAGCGGCCTAATTCACAACCGCGAAAGCCGCGTCTTCGGGGCAAGCGCCCTGAGACGCGGCTATGAGGACCTTCCAGCGAAGCTAAGAGATTTGGGAGCGCAAATTTTTGATATTGGAGAGAGCGGTGCCGATCCTCTCATGATCCGTCCTGGGCGGCGGTCCTCATAATATACAGAAGATCCTGGATATGAGCGCCGAAGCGTTTCCCTTAATTCGCGATAAGGATTGCCACTCAACCGGGATCGAATTGAGGACCTCTCGATTCGAGAGGCACCCTAGCACGGTGTCAACGGGTCAGAGCGAGTTTGCTCCTCGGAAGAAAGCTTACCCAATGCACCATGCAAATCATATGGCGATGAACGTTCGCAAGTACGTTTCGCTCAAAGAGCACACATGGTTTGCGACGCAGAGCGTCGCCGAGTATTATTCTGAGCCCACGAGCATGCCAGAATTAATATCTTTATATCGCTGGGCACGCGAACGGGCGATACCTATTAGAGTGCTGGGAGAAGGAGCCAATGTCCTTTGCCGTGACGGCGTCATCGAGGGATTAATCTTGAAATTTTGCGGTAACGGATTCAATCAGATTGCATCGCATGACAATATCGTCCGTTGCGGCGCGGCCACAAAACTAGGGACGCTGATTGGGTATTGTCTGAAGAAGGGCTTGCACGGTCTGGAGCATTTGGCGGGCGTGCCTGCAACGGTGGGAGGCGCTTGCGTCTGCAATGCCGGAGGCCGAGCAGGCGACGTGGGACAATGGGTTGATACCGTGGAAATCCTGAATGTGGAAGGCGAACCAGAAATGCTCCAGCGAGCTACAATCGATTTCGATTATCGTCGCACCTCGCTTGTAAATGTGATAGTTACCCATGCTAGTTTCAAATTTCGCCGGGATGAGGTCGCTCGGCTACGGAGACGGTATAAGGAATCCCTCTCCGAAAAGAGGAGTAGCCAACCGCTGACGAGCAAAAGCGCTGGCTGCATGTTCAAGAATCCCAGGGGAATAAGCGCCCGATATCTAATCGATGAAGCCGGATTAAGCGGCCTGCGTGAGAAAAAAGCGTTCATCTCCCCGATACATTCGAATTTTGTCTGCGTCGAGGATGGGGTAAGTTCGGACGATATCCTCGCGCTCATGGAACGAGTCCGAAACGATGTTGCGACTCTTTTCGGAATTTCTTTGGAATCCGAGATCCGGATTTGGTGAGTTTGAGTTATTGTTCGTCCTATTTCGGACCAGTCCACTATGATTGATTACGAGAACCAGAGGTTGCCCCGCATTTATAGCCTGGCGGATGCGGTGGCCTCGACTACCTCCGTGCACACGGTATCAAGCTTTCTTGACCCCGATCGATCATTCGAAAAGCCCTCGTTCAAATTCACGTTTCATGTCCATGAAATTTTTGTGTTCCATGACGTGATCGAGCCGATTGAGGGGCGCATATTGCCGACATGCGATGACATGGAGCGCTGGATTCGCCTGGTGCAAAAGACAATCGATCACCGTTCAACGCTATTGATCCATTGCCATATGGGATTGTCGCGCTCGGTAGCTGCTGCGGCTGTTGCCGCATACATGTTGGATGCCATTCCCATCGCGGACATTCCGGGCTGGCTACGCCGCGACCGCCCAAATGCCTGGCCCAACAGTTTGATGCTGTCCTATGCCGACAAGATCCTCGGAGCTAGCGGAAAGTTATCAGAAATTGGCGTTGCGACTAGGCTGGCCACGCTTCGCGAACGACCTGAGTGGGTAGAGACTCTCCGTGGAACGCATCGTCGGCGAGAAGTGGATGAGGTCATGTCGCTCCTTACTTAGAGCGGAGTGCGAAGCATGGTTCCTTCTGAGTTTCACAGCTATCGTGCGAAAGACGTCGCTATTATCGCTTCTCAGCACTATCGGTTAGGACGGATACATGCAATTCGGGAGGTACGGGGTGGCATCATCAATCGAACCTGGCAGGCAAATACTGAAGCTGGGGTGTTCAGCATACAAATTATGCCGCCTACAAATCGCAGCGGGCCGCAGGCTCGTTGGATGGAAAAATACCCAGTGTTACAATCAGTCGGAATCAACGTTCCCCGCTTGGTGCGTACGAGTTACGGTGAGAATAGCGCGCTCTTGGTAGGAGGGCTCAGGTGCAGAGTGTCAACGTGGTTAGTTGGGGCGCACCCGACACCGCCTCTCGACGCGGCGAAGATCGATCATCTATTTGAGTTTTTTGCCAGATTTCATTCCGCGATAAATCTAGCTGAGCCAAATACTCGCTGGCCGATAGCTGATGTTCAGTCGACGGTGCATATCATGGAATGGCTGGCGACAGATTTCGCACATGCCTCAATAGAGAGAGACGTATCGAAGATAGCATCCGAAATTCTTGGTTTTTGGCGAGCTGAAAGGGAGGCGTTGAAGGACGAAACGCCCCTGATCCAAGGACACGGCGATTTACAACTCTCGAATATAGTCATGGACTCTCATCGCAATTTTGCAATTGGGCTTATCGATCTCGACACGATGGGGTTCATGACGTTGGCGGACGAACTGGGCGATGCCCTTCGTGCCGCACTGATGTCCGGCGATCGTCTGAATCTCTCCAAACCACAATACTGGATGAACCAAACAGAACGGCTTATCCGTGCTGGGATTTCTGGCTATCGCCAGGGGCTGGCGGCGGGAGACTTTCGTCAGCACGTAGAGATCTATGTGAACGGGCGTGTTCTGCTGGCTGCCATGAGACGGATCATCTTCAATTTGGCGGCACGCTACTGTCTCGCGATAACAGGGCGGGTACCGTTTCGTGCTGACAGCGCGGATTGCAAAGACAGAGAAAAGGAATTTGCTGGGCTCGCGCGCATCACTTGGGAACTGTTCTTGCGAATTTGGCAGGATCGCGCCCATATGACCTCTTTTTGTTCTTAAGGGATGATTGGATAGTATCGCGATCCAGACGCGGATTGAGAGCGGAAGCGTGATTGGGCTGAGAATCACATCCGAAACAGCCTAGAATATTGAGTGCTTTTTGAGGCCGAGTTTTGCGAGCGACGTTCCGCTCCAAGAAACAGGACAGGCGAAAGCCGCTTGACGACACCTCGGAATCCTAAATCTACTCTCTGATGGTGGTGATAGCCTGAGTTCAACAACGACGGTCCTGTGAATTGATGCTCGCAATACGGAAACTCCGGCGCCATAATAGCTCTGGTATCGAGAACGTTGACGTGTCAGTCCGACTTGGAATGCAAGATGGAATCACAATGGCTCTCCTTGGCCAAGCGACTTCAGGCTATCGCGTCGACCGGCTGTTACTACTGTCGGGACGAGTATGACAGACAGCGCTATCAAGAGATCGGGGACATTGCCCAGCGGATGCTGGCGGATCTCGGAAGTGTCCCGCTCAATCGGATCAGAGCGCTGGTTTCCGATTTTGCCCGCGGTTATGAGACACCGAAGGTCGATGTCCGCGGGACCGTGGTCGAAGAAGAACGCGTACTTCTTGTAAGAGAGAGAAGCGATGGCTTGTGGACATTGCCTGGTGGCTTCGCCGATGTAGGTCGGTCGCCAGCTCGCAACGCCGAGAAGGAGATATGGGAAGAAGCGGGCATTCGCGTTGCCGCGAAGCGGTTGTACGCTGTTAGATACAAAGGTATCGGAAGCTATGATCCTGACGTACGAGAATTCTACAAGCTCTTTTTCCTATGCGAACGCCTGGACGACGCGGCACCACGACCAGGGGATGAAACGACTGAAGTGGGCTTCTTTGCAATCGAAAGTCTTCCTCCTTTGTCGACGGGGCGGGTGATCCGCCAGGATATCGAGCGCGCGTTGTTGTATGCTCGCGATCTAACTCTACCCACCTTTTTTGAGTGACTTGCCCCGTGAGCTTAGCCGCCTGCCCGGCCGAGCTACCCGGTTGGCGTCCCATTAGAGCCAACGCCGGTATGAATGTGTCATACGAGAACCCTTGCATGATCCGCATTGTCGACAGCGGTCTTAGCGAGCACCGCTCCTTTCCCGATAATCTGCTGATACAAGTGGAGCCGAGCTCGTCTGGCTCCCGTCGCTATTTGCCCTCGCCCTGCGCTGGTTCTGGGCGGAACTGGACGCCATCAACGTCATCCGGGATCTCCTGCCGCAGCTTCGGCCCCTGACTGAGCCGTCGCCCGAGCGCCGCGACGAAATTATCGTAACGCGCTCCGGCCTGCGCCCGTGCGGCTTTTGCAGCCGGCTCGGGGAGTGGCGGTGTTGTTGTGAGCCAGAAGCGGACGAATAAGGCCAAGGTTTCGACCGAGATTCCCATGTCGCGCTCCAGCCGCGCGATGCGGCGATCAATTTGATCGAGTCGCTTGGCAATGGCAGCCTCCCTCCGCTCGTCGGCATCTGGCGACAGGAAGGACGCGATCGCGGCTTCGGCGATGAAAGACATCGGCTGCTCGCGCCTGGCGGCATAGGCCGACAGCGTCTTCATGACCTCTGGGTCGAGGTAGACCGACATCTGGGCTTTCTTCTTCGGCGCGGTCATGCTGCCTCACAATCCGAGATCGTCGCCGGGGTCGAGCGATGCCTGGCGCGCGACGCTCTGCATCACATCGTTCATGCGCCTTATCCGCGGGGCATCTTCGTCGAACTCGTCGGCAAGATCGGCTGCGAACTCGTTGTCGAGCGGTTCCGTCTTCTCTACGGTGTTACGATCCAGTTCAGGCTGCCGCCGGCGATCGGCGGTCTTCGGATCCTCTACGTCGCTCTCGTCGTTGGCCGAGGCCGGAGGGGGCATGGGGCGCGGCGGGAGTGGCCGTAAACTCCAATCGTCCGGCCGTGTGTCGTTGGGCTTGATTAGCATCGGCGGCGCCAAAATGCGCTCCTGGAAACGTCCGTCCTCGTAGTAACGTGCCTTCTTGGCGCGGATCGGATGGAGGCCCGACATCATGACGATCTCGTCTGATGGTGGGAGTTGCATCATCTCGCCGGGCGTCAGCAGCGGCCGGGCGGTCTCCGACCGCGACACCATGAGGTGACCGAGCCAAGGGGCCAGCCGGCTGCCGGCATAGTTCTTCATCGCCTTCATCTCGGTCGCCATGCCTAATGCGTCGGAGACCCGCTTGGCGGTCCTTTCGTCATTGGTCGCGAAGCTAACCCGGACGTGACAGTTGTCGAGGATCGAGTTGTTTGACCCGTAGGCCTTCTCAATCTGGTTCAGCGACTGGGCGATCAGGAAGCTCTTGATGCCGTAGCCGGCCATGAAGGCGAGCGCTGACTCAAAGAAGTCGAGCCGGCCGAGTGCGGGGAATTCATCGAGCATCAGGAGGAGCCGACGCCGACCGGCTTTGGCCTTGAGATCCTCGGTCAGGCGGCGGCCGATCTGGTTGAGGATCAGCCGGATCAGCGGCTTGGTGCGGTTGATGTCCGATGGCGGCACGACGAGATAAAGCGTGGTCGCTCGATCTGCGCCGACGATGTCTGATATCCGCCAGTCGCAGCGCCGGGTCACCTCCGCCACGACGGGATCCCGATAGAGGCCCAGGAACGACATGGCAGTGCTCAGGACGCCGGAGCGCTCGTTGCCGGACTTGTTCAATAGCTCACGCGCGGCGGAGGCGACAACAGGATGGACGCCGGCCTCGCCGAGATGCGCCGTCCGCATCATTGCCGCAAGCGTCGACTCGATCGGCCGCTTGGGATCGGACAGGAAGGCGGCGACGCCGGCGAGCGTCTTGTCTTCCTCGGCGTAGAGGACGTGGAGGATGGCGCCGACCAGGAGCGCGTGGCTTGTCTTCTCCCAATGGTTCCGCTTCTCGAGGCTGCCCTCGGGGTCGACCAGGATGTCGGCGATGTTCTGGACGTCGCGGACCTCCCACTCGCCGTGCCGGACTTCCAGCAGCGGGTTGTAGGCCGACGACTTCGCATTGGTCGGATCGAACAGAAGGACGCGGCCGTGCCGGGCACGGAAGCCGGCGGTGAGCTGCCAGTTCTCGCCCTTGATGTCGTGCACGATCGCAGATCCCGGCCAGGTCAAGAGCGATGGGATGACGAGGCCGACGCCCTTGCCGCTCCGGGTCGGCGCGAAGCACAGGACGTGCTCCGGTCCATCATGGCGGAGATAGCCGCGCTCGAACCGGCCGAGCACCACACCGTCAGGCCCAAGCAGGCCGGCCTGCGCGATCTCCTTTGCCTCAGCCCATCGTGCCGAGCCATAGGTCTCGGCGTTCTTCGCTTCGCGAGCGCGCCAGACCGACATGCCGATTGCAACAGTCGCCGCGATGATTCCGCCGGATGCCGCGATGTAGGCGCCCTCGATGAAGACGTGCGGCGCATAGGCATCGTACGCGTACCACCACCATAAGAAGGCAGGCGGGAGGTAGAACGGAAAGTGGAGCAGTTCGAACCAGGGTTGCCCGAGTTGAGGTTGGAAGCCGAGCCGCCAGGCCGTCCATTCCGTCGCGGCCCAGAACGTCAGCAGGACGATCGCGAAGACAGCGATAACCTGGCCCCAAAGAATCTTGGTCGCAGACATGGCAGCAGCCCTTTCTTGAATTTGGTGATCGGGGAGATCCTTCACAGGCCAAGCCCCCGGCTGCGCCCAAAACCCCAGTCAATGCCACCGTCGTCGCGGGTGACGCCAGAGACATGGCGGCCGAGCTGTTTCTCGAGTGAGGGCGTCCACGGCACGAGCTGGAAGCCGAGACCGTTGTCGATCATCGCGAAGCGGCCGGAGGCGAGCGCGAAGCGCTGCCGATAGGTCCCCGCAACATACTCGCCGGCAGCTGACGGATTGAATGGTTGGCCCGTCTCGGCCGCGACCTGCTGACCAAGAGCTTCCACCTCCCGGCGGCGCAGCGTGCCCATGACGTTCTTCGCGAACACCACTCCACGCGCCTGGCGCTCGGCAAGACCTTGCTCGATAAGCTGTTCGGCCCGCCGCTCCATGGCGTCACGCACCTCCGCGCCGAAGCCGGCCTGACCAAGCGCCACCGGATCGCGCGCGACCGCCTGCCGGTCCAGCCACGTCGCGCCGCTCGCTGTCACCTGCGCTTCGATCGACAGATCAGAACGAACAGCCAGCACCACGCGACGCTGCCCTCGCGCGTCGTCGAATTTACGCAGCTCGACTATCGAGCCTGGTGCACTGTCACCGGCAGCATCAAGATCGGGGAGCCTGATATGGTGGGTACGGCCATCGACACCGTCGACGACGGCATAGGCGGTCCCCTTCAGTTCGTCGTCGAGACCGCGATCGACGAGGCGTCCGATGACGGGGACGTCGAGGCTTTCGCCTGCTAGCACGTAGCTCGCGGTCCCCCGCTCGATGCCGCGTTCAGTCAGGCTGCGGTGGATGCGCTTGATGATATCGCCGCGATCGCCGAGCTCGCGCAACGTCGTCTCTGCGGCCTCGTCCATGACCCATTGGCCTGGCCCGAGTTGATGGGCAAGGCCGAGGCTCTCCAAGCGCCGCAGCCGGCCGACTTTCAACCCATGGAACTGATCGGGCTGCTGCGCCGGATCGGGCGCAAGGTCGATGACGCCGTGGCGGCCGGCGTCGCGAACAAGCTGGCGATCGAGCTGCGTCCAGCGCTCGGCTTCGACCTGGTGCTCAAGGGAGCGGCGGATATCGAGATCGGAGCGAAGTCCAAGTTCCTGTGTGACCAGGTCCTGCGCGCGGGCGCGCATCCCCTCCTTGATGTAGGCGCGGGAGATCACGAGATCCTGGCCGTCCTCGGCAACGCCGCGCACGAGGATGTGGACGTGCGGATGCTGGGTATTCCAGTGATCGACGGCCACCCAGTCGAGCTTCGTGTCGAGGTCGACTTCCATCTGGCCAACGAGCTCGCGGGCGAAACCCTTGAGGTCAGCCATATCGGCCGCGTCCTCCGGCGATACGATGAACCGAAAATGGTGCCTGTCATGCTGGCAGCGCTCGGCGAAGGCGTTGGGATCGGCATTGTCGGTCTCGGGGCCGAACAGGTGGGCCTTCTCCCCGTCCCGGGTGACGCCCTCACGCCGGAGATAGCCGAGATGCGCGGCAAGCGGCGCGGAGCGCACTGTGTGACGGACAACGCGGGTCTTGATCGTCACCAGACGCGAGCGGCCGGTGAGCAGGCGATTCGCCCGTTCACTCGCGACCCGGCCGCGGCCAAAGCGCGAATGACGATGACTGGTGAGACGGCCGGCTCGCGAAACGCCGCCGCCAGAGCGTTGCGCGGCGGCGAGCGCCTGGGCGATGAAGGGCTTGGCCCGCTGGCTTCTTGAGGAGCGGATGCGGCCAGGCCGAGGCTGAAAGTCCTTCTCTTCAGCCATGGCCGGCCTCGGCAATGTGCGAAATCCAAAATCCGCGCAATGAGTTGACGGTGGGGCGCACATTGCGTGCGGAAGCTACACATTGCTTGATCAGCAAAAAAAGAAAGCAACAACAACCAACCGACCGAGCCGCACATTGGGGCCTTTTATCTCGCCCTCCTTCGGTCGTTGTCGTGGCCTCCCGGTCGCTGATTCCCAGGGCCCAGCTTCCAAGCCAACAGACTCTCGGTACTCGCGGCGATTTGCGACAAAATGCAGTTCGGGTCGTTGCGGTAGATCCTTCAATAGCGCCTGCCTGAACACGTCGGCTGGTGGCCGATTCATTGCGAAGGAGCCGCCGCGACTTGGCAGTTGAGTTGCGAAGCCTCCACTGTTTGCGAGCGTTTGCGATAGCGATCGTTACCCGAAGGGCCGAGACACCCGTAGGGTGGCTCGGTGAGGAGCGAAGCGACGAGTAGAGCGCGGGCCGAAGGCATCGCCCGTATTCCAGCACGTTATTTTCGCAGTCCTGCGCGAACTCTTGCCCGCGCGAGCGAGAGTCGTTTAGTAGCAAACCCGAAAGTCTTGGCGTCATGATCGTGTTGCAGCGTTTTGAATGCGAACAGAATGTCCGTCACGGGGCGCCAGCTTGCGCCAATCTGAGCGTCGATGTTGATGATGCTGTGCAGTCATTGCGATCGTCCTGTTGTCGAGAGCGCGACGAACAGGCCTTCTGATTGCGGCGCAATCGCAGAGAGATCATGCACGGGAACTGCAGCCGACTTGTCGTGCGCCGGTCGATCGGCTGTCGCTCGCGCGACAGACGACGACCCGTCAACGCGGTCCAAAAAGAGCGGCGCCCGCGTCCAGGATGAGCGAAAAGAAGCCGCGAAGAGAAGAGGTCCTGGTGCCTCCTCCGCATCGACAAAAGGGACGATAGCTCTGACATAAGCGACGGTCTCGGCGGGCAGTGGACGATGTCGATCCCGAAACTCCTCGTAGCGGCCGGGGCCTGCATTGTAGGCCGCAAGGAAGCCCGGCGAGCCGTAGCGGTCGTGCAGTTCGCGAAGGAAGGCGGCACCCGCGAGGATGTTGTCATGAGGATCGAAGGGATTGCGCCCGAGACCATGGCGCGCACGCATGTCCGCCCAAGTCTTGGGCATGAGTTGCATCAGGCCGAGCGCGCCCTTGGGTGACACAGCACGCCGATCGCCGTTGCTCTCGATGCGCATAACGGCGCGAATCCAAGCGGTCGGAATGCCAAAGCGCTGCGCGGCTTCCGTCACGAAAGTAACATAGCGATCGTTCGCCGGTTGACCGCGAGCCGGCGCTTTCTCTGCTGACACTGCCGGCTTTGACCCGCCAATCACCAGCAGGCTGGAAAGGAGGAGAACGGCAAGGGTTGCCGTGGCTCCACCATCTCGGCGAGGCGTCGTGCTGCTCACGAACGGCCCGCGCGGACCGCCGGTTTGACCACCGCTATGCGCGGCGGCTGGCGAACGGTTGCGCGGACCGAAGGGATGAGGCGGCTTTGCCGCAAGCAAAGGGATAAAGCTTGGATGCGCCTTGTCGGCGGCGGGCGTGACGGGACCCTGCATGCCATCAATCCCGCTCGGAGCGCTGCGGCAGACGATTCCAGTTCAGCGTCCAGGCCAATTTGTCGTCACCCGACTGGAAGAGATTGGCACGGATCGGCCGCGGCAGCGCCGGGTCGTCGATGATGAGCGAAACATAATCGCCGGCCTTCTCGCCGGTGCGTTTCCAGCCTGCGCCGATCTCCGGGCCGTCGGCATCGCCGAGGCGGATGCGGTAGTCCGGCGCGTTCTCGGCGTCCGAGGATTCGGCCGGGACGAGGGTGAGAATCCGCTCGAAGAAAAGCGTTTCAACGCGTCCGGTGAAGCCGGACTTATCACGGGTGAACTGACCGATTTGTGCCATGGGAGACCTCCTTACTTGGCGGGTTGAGAAGCGGGCTAATGGGCCACGGGGCGCCAGACGAAGCGGCCATCGCCGGCTTCATCGGTCCAAAGCGGGACCGCGCGCGCGAGGATCGAACTGACAGGCAGTGAGCCGAAATAGCGGCCGTCCAGACTATCCGGGACGGTCGGGTTCATGAGGAAGACCTCGTAAGGCCGGAGCGTCGAGCATCCGCTCCAACGCGGCAGCTGACGGCCGAGATGGTCGCGATCGCGTGCAGCGCCGACGTCGACAGAATTGACCGTGATGGTGTCGCCGGACCGGCACACAGTCTGCCCGGGCAGCGCCATGACGTGCTTCAGCAACGGCACAGCCTTCGGAAGGAAGCCCCCGTTAGCGAGTGCATTCGCGATCGGCTCTGGGAGCCGCACCACAACGAGTTCCAAGACGCGCAGTTGTCCGACCGGATGCAGCGTATAGAAGCCCGTTGGCGTACTCGCGGTGGCGTTCCAGATCAGCCGCGGCGCGGGATGAACGAACACCAGACCGCCGGCGGCAAGCACAGCAATGTACGTCAAAACGATGTAGCCAAATCGGGTCATGGCGTGACGCTCCGGCGCTTCAGCCACGCGACATGCTGCTCGCGCGTGTAGGCGCGCGGCACGTGGTCGGCGGCGAGACGGTTGTGGAGATGCCGCCAGTAATCGGGCGCGGCATCGGCCGGATTGATAGCGAGCGCCTCGATGGCATCGATCGCCTGCAACACGCGCTCGACCTTCGGCCAGCTATCGACGCGCAGCAGGATCTCTCCGCCGGGCCGTACGAATGGCAGCGTTTGATAGCGCTGGCCCGCCTCCACGGCGCGCACGATGTCCATGCGCGAGACCACGGTGCCATAGTCGTTCGATGCCCAGCGAACGAAGCCGAAGATGCTGCCAGGCGCAAAACTTGAAACGCTGCGGCGGCGATCGAGCATCTTCTCCTCGGCCCGATGACCGAAGCGCAGCCAATGCTCAATCCTCTTCTCGATCCAGGTCAGCTCGACATGGGTGAGCGCAACGCTCCGCCGATGCGAGGGCGGCACGGCACGCGGCGGCAAGGCCTCATTGTCGTTCACGACGGCTCTCCGGTCTCAGTGGAAATTCTCGCGCCAGCAATTTGCGCAGCATGTCGGCGACGGTGACGCCGCGCTGGAACGCGGCGACCTTGATGCGGCCGCGCAGCGCCGGCGAGACGTCGATTGTCAGGCGTGCGGTCAATGCCGCTGTGCTATCCATGCGACGCCGCGACGCATCGCTGGCCTTGATCCAGCTTTCGGCATCGCCAGGTCGCGACGCGAAGCCGCGCTTGGAGGAGCGCCCGCTCATGGCGCGAGCCTCGCGACTTCGGCGGCGAGCGCGGTGATCTCGCCGGAGGCCGTTCCCTGCGCGGCAAACTCGAAGACGAGCCGACCCGACTGCGCGGCGTCGGCGAAGACGACACGCTGCCCGACGGTGCTGACGAGCACTGGCGGATCGTGATCGGCGAGCGTCTCGGCTGTCGCGCGGGCGATGCCCGTGCGCGTATCGCAGCGATTGAGCACGAAGCGAGCGCAGAGCTTCGGATGGTAGATGCGAGCCTCGCGCAGCAGAGCCAGCAGCTCGGCCGACGCCCAGCCGTCGAATGGCGACGGCTGCACAGGAATCAGCACCAGGTCAGCGGCCAGTAGCGCCGATCGTATCAATCGGGCGACGCGCGGCGGCCCGTCAATGACGACGTGATCGGCGGTGCGTGCGATCTCCGGCGCTTCGCGGTGGAGCGTGTCGCGCGCAAGGCCAACGACGCCGAATAGCGGCGAGACGTTCTCCCGCGCCCGCTGCTGCGACCAGTCCAATGCCGAGCCTTGGGGGTCGGCATCGAGCAGCGTTACACGCTTTCCGCGCAGCGCCCATTCGCCGGCGAGGTGCAGGGCCAGCGTCGTCTTGCCGACGCCGCCCTTCTGGTTGAGCACCGCCACGATCACTGCTTGCCTCCCGCCTTGCGGTGGAGAAGCGGCAGAGATCGTCCGCTTGGGAGCTCGGTTGATGACGGCGGCTCAGCGCGGGACACCGCCGCGTCGGAGTTATCCGCAGGACCCACCGCCCCACTACAACAGTTAGATTCAGGTTAGATTTCTAAGTTAGATTCTATATTAGAGCCGTGCGTGCAAAGTCCCGATGGGGCTGCGTGCGGAGTCCCGATAGGCTTTGCGTGCGAAATCCCGAGCGCTTCCACAGCGCCATCCACAGTGGCAGTGGACAACTTCGCCGGCAGAATGCGCAGCAATTCGCGACGGCCCTGGCGCTCGATGCGCAAGCTATAGCCTGGGAGCGGTTGTCGTGCGGCAATGAGCCGAATTTGCAGCGCGAAATCAGAGACACGCACGAGGCTGCCGGATTTTTCGTGGAGGTGTGCGACCTCGAACAGCCATCCTCGCGGCTGACGGCCGGCATGCTTGCGCGCGACGCGGTAGAGCCAGCGCTCGATCCCGCCCGTCAGGCTGAAGTAGGCCGGGTCAATCGTGAGAACGAGCGAACGATCGATGACGCCGCGGTAGAACCAGTCGGGGAGAACGAATTCCATGCCCTCCACGCGGCCATCGCGCCGCGCGCACTCCTCCCATTCGTTGATCCAGGAGAATTGGTGGCGCCGCCAATGTTCGCCCTGCCGGATGCTGGTGCGGATGACGGTCGCCTGCAGGCGCGTTAACGCCCCCTTCAAGAGCTTGTAATCCCGCGCCCCGGTCTGTCTGCCGACTGCGATCAGGAGCTGGTAAGGGGTAAAGCGCAGGAAGCGCGAGGTCTTCAGGCCAAGGTTCTCAGCCTCGACGATTTGGCTGGCCGCCCAAATCAGCACGTCTGCATCCCAAATGGTCGCCATGCCGTGCTCAGGGACCGCATAGACTTCGACACGCACGTCGCCGGCCTGGTAGAGGATCGGGCGCGTGCGTTTGGCCTTGGCGAGCGAGAAGAAGGGCCGCTCCATCAGATCGCGCTGATCGCGCGGGCTGGCATCGCCTGTGGCGATGACGAACGGATCGAGCTTGCTTCGCTCGCTGGGCGTGATGAGGCGGCGCGACGACATGAGTGAGCGCGGCCTTAGCGATGGGCGTTGCCGGCGGCGCGCGCCTCGACGTAGCGCGGATCCGACGTCGAGCTGCAAGCGGCCTGATCGGCCCAGGCTTCGAGATCGCCGATCGCATAGACAACGCGGCCACCGAGCTTGCGGAAAGTCGGACCGTTGCCGTGGCAACGATATTTCTCGAGCGTACGCGGCGAGAGGCCGAGGAGGCGCGCGGCCTCAGGGGTGCGCACATAGCGCGTCGTGAGCTGCGCGGTTCGGTCGAGCATGGGCGATCTCCGTCTTGCCTTGTAGCGCCGCAGCCAAGTCGCGGCATGTCCGGGCCAGAGTGGCGGAGAGTTCAGGCGTTGGGGGTGGACGAAATTTTGCGTTCGATTGTGTCCCCCCACAGTCGCAATTAGACGAAGCCAAGCGTTGCCAGCGAGTCGTGGGCTAGCTCATCAGGGCGAATGGATTGGAGAGATCGAAGTGCCGGTCAGAGGCCGCGCAGGAGTTTCAGATAGTCGCGCTCGACCAGGGCGATCGAATCATGAATGAGGCGGTTTGCCTTACGGCGGGCATGCGAATCCTTCCACTCGACCGCGCGGCGCTGGGCGTGGTCGGAGGCGAGCACCTTCGCTGCAACGTCGCGCGGGCCACCACCGAGGTCGTGGACGTCGAAGGCGTGAAGGAGCTGAATCAATCGCCGTTTCTGGAACGCCGTCAGCCGCAAGGCCACCGGCAGAAGACCGGTACGCTGGCCAGCAAGGCAGCGCGCGAGGTGTAGCGCCACCTCGGCCCGCAGCTCGCCCATGCTGTCGAGCGGCACAAGCACGGCAGGGCGGCGCAGCGCCTGCTCGTCGCGCAACCGGACATGCAGCTCACCCGACCCGTCCGCAATGGCCAGAGCGCGACCGTCAGCATCGGACAGTTCGACGAGTGACTGCCCCAACGCAACGCGATCAATCGAACGGAGGGTATCGAAGCCCGGCGGCGCCATCTCCAGGATCAAGGTCCCCGGTGATGCCACAGGAAGCCAGATGGCTGGCTCGGGCCCTACCGGAGAGACTGGATCATGGGCGACACCGCAACCTCCATCGACGTGCGAAACTCATTCGGATGGTGTTGGGATCAGCGCCCTCGCGCGCGATCTGGCGCTCAATGCGGGCGAAGTCGCGGCGGTAGTCGGAGTTGCGGCGAAGGAATTCCAGGGCAAATCCGGGGCGCTCAAGGCGGTTCAGGCGTTCGATGGTCTCCGGCGAGCGCCAGTACTGGGTTGGCATGGTCGGTGTTCTCGTCTTTGTGCCCCATGCCACGATTCAAAAAGGCGGCACGGGAGACTAGACCCTGAGGTTGCATCACATGAGATCGCAATTTGCATGATTGGGCCCAGCTCACTGCATCCGCGGTTGCAACAATTGCTGATATCCGGATTGCACCATCCATCGCGCACGGGCGAGATGGCTGTCATGGACGGTTTTGGCGCGATCCGGTTCCAGAACAGGGTCGAGGCCGAAGATCACGTGGACCACCTCTCGCCAATCGGCCCCCTCTTCTTCGGCCATCAACAAACGGACGTAGATTGCAAGATGTTTTTCGTCGTAGGCGTTTACGCGATCCGTTTTGGGCGGCCGGTCCTGGAAAGACGTTTCTTGCATTGCAATGGAGCCCCTCAGCGTTAAAGCAACTTCTGACAATTGTCGGGCACCCGAAACGTTGCAACCCGTTGAAATGGAACTGCGGTTATGCGCGTCGCGATGCGCAGACCGCATCACGTTACCCCCACCAGCGGCAAACAAAGCCTTTGACAGAGCCCATGATTAGCACGGCACCGCACGAATCGGAACGATCGTTCCTGGAACGATCGTGCCGATGCGAGTTCCCTTGTTGCCATGGATCTCAAGGAGGTCATGGCGATCAATCTGCGTCGGATACGCCATAAGAGGGAGATGACGCAGGAAGAGTTGGCCGATGGCGCCGGACTAAGTGTCCGTTACATCGGCGCAATCGAACGCGCCGATGTCTCAGCTAGCGTGACGGTGCTCGGCCGAATCGCCGAGGCTCTAGGGGTCGAGGCAACGGACCTGATCAAACGAACGGCGGTTCATCCTCATCGCGCTCGATGACGGAACGAATTTGCGCTCCATCGCAGCCTTGGCACCTTATAAATCAGCTGAGCATTGACTCACGTAAAAGTTGATAGGCTACTTTACGTAAATCTGGTCTGTCTCCAGAGACGCATATCTGTCCAGGGACGGAACGGCATGCTGGGCGAGATGGAGTGGGCTTTATGACCCTGTATGAGCACTTGCCAGCCGACATCCGCGAAGTCGTGGACGCTTACGTAGGGGACCTCAGACCCCAACCTTGGCGAACTCGCTTCCGCTTGCTGATTGATCTCCTTCAAGAGAAATTGGAGACTGGGGACGCCGCTGAGCACTGGCGTCTGCTTCAACAATGGACCGGCATAGTGACGGCGATCTTGGAACACTTGCCGCCTGACAGTTCGGTCGTCGAATGTTTGGGGTTGATGAGCGTCAGCTTCAACGACCAATGGCGCGCTCAGGCCCTCGCACAGATCGAGCGGGATCCCACGGTGCTGGATCGTCTCGTCGCGATCTGCCCCGACTGGGGAGACATTGTTGAAACCGTGGTAGAGACCAATCAAAGACGGCCGATCAAAGCGGCAACGCGCCCGCTGATCTAATCGATTACTCTCTCCCCGCCTCCACCGTCACGGCCAACGAGGTCCTTCGCGGCTCTTGACCGCTGCGAGGCCTCGCCCGGACCAGCCGGGCGAGGCATTGTGCGTCAGGTCAGTCGCCCTTGCGGCGGCTGGGGCGGGACCAGATCAGGCTGAAGTCCTCGCCATCCTCGTCGTCGAAGAGGTTGGCGAAGATCGGAGCGGTGAAGCTCGGATCGTCGAGCTTGAGGCTCAAATAGTCGCGGCCCTCATTGGAGCGCTTGGACCAGCCGGCCCCGATCTCAACTCGACCGACATAGACCCGGTGGCTCGGTGCGTTCTCGCCGGAGCGGTTCGTTTCGGGGACGATACGCACGTTCCTGGCCTGGAGCGAGAGGGTGACGATTTCGCCGGTGAACTCGTTCGAGCCGGTCTTCTTGAAGGTGCCGATGGTCGCCATGGTGGTTCTCCTTGATCTCTGTTTTCCGAGCCCGCACCTTGCGGCCTCGATGGTGATCGACAGGCCGGAGGCGATCGACGGCGCACCCCGAAGGGGCTCGACAGCAAAGGAGCAACTTTCTTGGCCCGCGCGAGGAATGACGGCGCAGCCGGCAGGGGAAGAAAGTTGTGACGCCGCTGTTGCGCCTTAGGCGATCGAGGCGTCAGCCGTCCTTCGGGCAGATCAATCCATCGATGAGGCCGTTGGTGCGCTCGGCCTACAGAACTGAGTCAAGGAGAATGCGGCGAGTTCGACCGCACTGAGAGGCCGGCAACTGAGTTCGAGGTGACACGCGCCCTCTCCCTTCAGCAACGGACGGATTTGGTGCCGTGATTAAGCGTCGGCCGGGCGGCCCGTTCACATTTATTGTCGCAGTATCTTTTGAGATGCGACCGCTTCGTCCATGCCTCTATGATCACCGTGACGAGCCGGGGCGCAAGCTTGTTGATCGGAGCTCCACCGGCCAGGCCGCTCTCTTCGAATTTCGACGATGACGACCGCGAGCATTGCGGATATCTGGTGCGGTCCCGCCCGTCGACGCGACGCCTTCAGTGGCGCTATCGTTGCCGGGCAGGTCCGGCTATGGCCATTCCAGTGAAGCGGATGAACGTTGTGATGCTGACGGCAATGGCACCCACGACGGCAAATATCGTCCGCCAGATTGGTGAAGGCACCGTCATCAGGGCGATTCCATGTGTGGCGCTATAGCCCGCGACGATAGCGGGCGCGACGTAGAGAAGGATCGTCAGGAACCGAACCCAAGCCCATGGCGCGAGAGCGAGCGCAAGCCGGGCGACACCAAAGCTCACACCGCCCGCCACGAGGCCCGTTACGATGCGCCAAGCATGCCGGCGCCAGTGTGGAAGGCCCAGATGCCGATCGTCAGGCCAACGAAGGGGGGCAGTGCGAAAGCAGCAAGCATGAACACCAGCCAACAGGACAAGCTGATGACGATATAATGAGTGGTGGTCCGAGGATGATCATGGCGATGGGCTCCGTGAGATAGAAGTCTGACGGCTGCGCCTTCCACGACCACAGCGAGAGCGACACTATAGCAGGAAACGCAGCGACCGGATCGTCACAACTCCAGGTGCTCGATTTTTGTCATCAGCGCCGAGCTTGCGCTCGAAGGGCTCGTGCAATCGGCAATGGACCCTTTGTGATCTTCAAGTGGGCGCCAGCCGTTTGAAATCACCTAGCGCAATCAGTTTCAGGAAAGTCCTGTGTTCTTCTCCATTTCAGCGGCCACTCCATCGTGTGTGTGTTGCTTTTGAGCATCCGGGATCACAATCGCCACTCACTCCCAAGCCCTGATTGTTTTCCGTTTGGCGGCGCTTCGGCGCGCAACTATGCCACGCAACTATAACCGCTGCGTATTGGATCTGCCCTCGCAAATGTCGCGCTATGGAGAGACTTTCGGAAGCTCAGATTGTCAAATTTGAGACAATGTCGGCAAGTTGACGCGACAAATTATTCCGAAAACCCCGCAAAGCATACGAATTCAATTCGGCACGCGGTTTGCTTCATTCGCGAAATCATCACCAATCGTAGTGCAGTGATCTTCGGGACGGACCCGGCGCGCCCGCGTGTCTGGTCTGCTCCGACGATTTCTCGTGCGGCGATACTTGAGGAGCCGGGTCGTGAACTGGGAAGTGCAGGGCAAACTTTGATGCGATGTAAAATTATTTTTTATGGTGCGACAACAATTGCGCTCGTCGCAAGCAGCGCAGCGAAGCCGGCGGATCTTGAGCCACAACTTAAACTGCCACAGGCGGTATGGAACTGGTCTGGAGGCTATATTGGCGGGCACGCCGGCGGTGGGTACGGCCGCACCTCCTTCAGCAATCCCTACGGTCCATCAATCTATGGCGGCATCGTCGATACCCCGGCGTTCCTTGCAGGTGGCCAGATCGGTTACAACTGGCAGAACAACAGCTGGGTGTTTGGCATCGAGTTGGATGCCAGCGGTGCTGTCTCCGAGGGCACAAATACATGCCTCGCCCCTTCGGGCTTCGTTGTGAGCGCAAATTGCAAGGCAGGTCCGAGCCTCTTTGCGACCGGGACCGGTCGCGTCGGTTACGCCTTTGGCGCGCTCGGACACACGCTGGCCTATCTCAAGGCAGGCCTAGCCTGGCAAAACAATCGGGGCGATGTCGTCAACAACCATGAATACCCGTACCTGTCTCAGGAGAAAACCCATTTCGACTATGGTCGTCTCGGTAGCGTCATCGGGCTGGGCATCGAGCAAGCGATTACGCCTGCGTGGTCGGTGAACGTCGAGTATGACTATCTACATTTTGGCGGTCCGAGTGTGGCAACGGCTCCGACAGTACAACTGCCACCGCTAGCAATTCTGCCAGCGAACACAACCAGCCTGTCCAGCAACTACCACATCGGAAAGATTGGCCTCAACTACCATTTCGACGCCGACCTAAAGGCCGCAGAGGCGTCTAATGCGCCACGGTACACGAAGGAACCAGCCAGCGCGCGGCCCATCCCCTACGCGCCTGGCTGGTCCTTCGAAGGCGGCTCGCGGCTCTGGCTGAGCCGGGGACGTTTCCAGTGGGATCACAGCCCAGCGCACGAAGACCAGGATCCCGGCATGCTCATATCGAGGCTCACCTATCATGGACTGGACGGATTCTCTGGGGAACTGTTCGGCCGTGTTGATAGTCCCTGGGGAGTGTTCCTGAAGAGCAATCTTGGTGTCGGGCGGTTCAACAAAGGAAAAATAAATAATGAAGATTGGATACCCGGGAAGGGACTTTCCTACATCAACAACCTTTCCGGCCAGTCAAACGGAAGGTTCGCCTATTACACGGCTGACGTCGGTTACGACTTCCTGCGCAGCAGAGACTACAAGGTCGGCGGATTTCTAGGCTGGACCTATTACGGCCAGAGTTCGGACTCGACCGGATGCACGCAGGTGGCTAACCCGCTGTTTTCGTGTTTGACGTCGGGTGACAGCAGGATCATCGGCGGAGAGGATACTCAATGGAATGCGCCTCGGATCGGCCTGAGCGCCGAAACCATGCTGACCGAGCGTTGGCGTTTGAGCGCCGACGTGGCCTACTTGCCATGGACCGATTTCAAGGGGCGTGACTATCATCTCTTGCGTCCCGAGACCACCTTTATCGAACAACGCGGCAATGGTGGTGACGGCGTCCAGATCGAAGGCGTGTTGTCCTACTCGATCACCAAAAACATCAGCGTCGGAGTCGGTGGCCGCTATTGGGCCATGTGGACCAAAAAGGACAGCGACTCTTTGTGCAGCAGCAGCGGCTGCGTCGGTTACCCGCGCATTCTTGCGAAGTACAGTATGGAGCGCTGGGGTACATTCTTTCAGGCCTCTTACAAGTTCGACTAAAAGGATTGATCTTGGCTGGCTCGAGACTACTTCTCGAGCCAGCCAGGCCTGCTCATAAGCATCGACGACGGCGCCAAAAGGACGCCGACGTCGTGGGGAATGATGGTGAAGCACCTCGCAATCGAGCAGAACTAAGCTTGCATGCAAGAATGAGTGCCAGCCGGTGCGAGCCCAACACGCCTCTCGAGTCCCTTCCGGCCGCCGAAAGCCTCAGTGCCGACACGCTTGCACCCACCACCCGGCCTTCCTTGCCGATCGCGGCCGAAGCCATCTGGCTGGTGAGTTACAATGTCCGAAAGCGACACCTCAAGCACAACGACAACGACGCGCCATCGGTTACTTGCGACTAAAGCTCCTCAAGGGAATCGGTGCGTCCATCCTGCGATGCTCGCATTGTTGCCGCGCGGCGAACAGGATGGAAGCCGTGCGTAGGCAGATAGTTTTAGTTCATCTTTAAGCAAGAGTCGCGGGCCGGTCTTTGATGGCACGGCAATTGCTGGACACCATAAGGATGCGCAACATGTGGTGGTCTCGGTGTCCAGGATTTGAAATGAGTGTGCCCGACTGGTCGCAAATCAATGCGAGGGACGCTGCACCATGAGTGCGATTCCTCTGGAGGTTCGCTCCGGCATGCGGGTGCCGCTGTCGTTAGCCGTGACGATCTTTGACCCGCGCCTGGGTGTCGCGAAGAAGATGGCAACGCAGGATGTGATCTGGGTGGAGCGGGGGCAGCGAATCCGCACTGCTCAAATTGCGCGGCGACCATATCGACCGAACAGAAAGTCGTCCCTCTGACGCTTGTGTGTCGTCGCGCCCTGCCTTCACACGAAAAAGGAGTCCAAAAAATGCGCGCGCCGAGCTATTCCGAGGCACTAGAGTTCGCGATCGACCGCTCGTACGACATCAACCTCGACATGCTGAGGGCGCGAAAACTACACCTTGACACCTACAACGATTATCTTGTCGGCACATATCCACCTCTCAAAGCAATGGGCGAGCTGAACGCCGAAAAATTGTTGGGTGAGATTACGTCGTCAATTGACCTCTACTTTCACATCCCCTTCTGCAATCAGTATTGCACATTTTGTCACTTCGCCAAGGAAATCAATCCGCGTTCCAGACGTGTGGCGCGTTACCTGGCGGCTCTAGACAAAGAAATGAGTTGGTCGGACGCGGCGCTTGCCGGCAGGGCTATTGAGACAGCCTTCTTTGGAGGTGGCACCCCCTCAATCTTGACCAACCCGCAACTCAAGACACTATTTGACATGATCAAGCAGCGCTTTGATCTATCGAAGTCCGAAGTGAGTTTCGAATTGCATCCCTCTCTTGGAAAGCAGGTGGACGCAGCGGATCGCATATCCACTCTGCTCAGAAGCGGCGTAAACCGCTTCGTACTGGGGGTTCAAAGTCTCGATCAAAATATTTTGCGTATATTGAACCGCGGGCACGGTGTGGACGAGGTGAGACAACTGGTTGAATTGCTCAATAAGCTGGGTGTTCAGAATCTGTCGCTAGACCTTATCTATGGGTTGCCGCAGCAAACGCTCCGAAGTTGGTATGACTCGCTCATCGGTCTGCTGGATATGGGAGTGGAGAAGTTCAATATCTTCCCATTGTTGTTCAAGTCGACGGACCCCGTAGCTCGCCATTTGAGCAGAGGACGATACCAATTCGCTGGGGCGAAGGAGCGCATCATCATGCATTTCATGGCTGAGCATATCCTCACGAAACTTGGCTATCGCCATGGCCCGATCTTCTATTGGACCAAGAAGTCGCAGCCGCACTCTGTTCAACAGCGTCGCAAATACGATTCCTGGAACGACAATAATCTGGTCCCATTCGGGGTTGGCGGATTTGGCTACATGAGTCAGTGCCAATTCTACAATGAGGCAGATTTGGATCGCTACTTACACAGGGTTGAGTCTGGCGCGAAGCCAGTGTGGAAGGGTGTCGTCCTGTCACAAGACGATCTGATGCGCAGAACGGTGATGCTCGCGTTGCGAAGTAGTGGAGTGTCACTCTCCCGCTTCGAGAGGGAATTTGGAGTGTCTATGGAACTATGTTTTCGTCGCGAGATCAAAAAGCTAACTGAGGCGGGACTCATCAGCATTTCAAACGAAGGCGTGCTGACGTTAACCACTGCTGGCATCATCAATTCGGGAGCGGTATCGCTGCAATTTTTCTCCAACGAGGTGCTTGAGCGGGTCGCGCACACCGATAGCATGATCTTAGATAAACGAACTGATCTCATCGAGAAGCACGACTACTCACCGGCCGCGCGATACGGTGCGACTGCAGAGATGCAAGCTATTTTTGGCCAAGGCAGGTGAGTGCTTGATATGGTCGCCAGCATTTCCCTTTCCGCCCAAGAACCGCCTCGCAACCGCGAAGACATATTTTCTCATGCGGCCGATCGCATTGATCGTCGACAACGAAAACGACCGCTTGGGCGGTTCAGCAATTTTGTCGTCGATGAACTGCCACACGAGATTGCGGAAATCAAATCCAGTGAGCGGCCGGATGAAGCGGTTAGGGCCCTCGGTCGCAGTATCAGCGCGATTGTGGCGGACACAGACTATGATGCGCAGTTGCGGGGGCTGCCGCACTCCGAGTTCGAGATTGCCAAGACAGACATCCAATATCTCACCAATTGTGCTTATCAGATCTCCGCGTTTGCCGGCCTCCATCCCGGGGATGCCGAATTGACGGTGGGTGAGGCGCTAAACCGTCTTGCCCGCTTATCCCGCCAGCGGCAGCCTGGCATCGAGGTCCTCTCCTATGAGGATATGATACTTACGAATCCGGTACAGACCGATCCGCGTGTATACTGCCTTGGAGCGGCCGGCGTCGAGGAACGAGATTTTTGCTTGGGCCATCAACTCATCGAAAACGAATTGCAGTTTGCAATCGACGCTCTACTCGCGTTGCGAGATGTGGCTGGCGCTGACGCGCGTCAATGTCTCGCGCTGTGCATGAAGCACCTTGAGACGGCGAATTATGTCCTGACTCGCTTTTATGAACATATGTCGCCGGATCTATTTGGCCAATTCCGCGTGTTCTACGGAAAGAATCCTTACAAGGATAAGCTCGGCCCGAGCGGCAGATTCTCTGCCCGCATTGTGGCTGCCTCAGTACTGCTGATCGGCGAAGAGCTGTTCCTCCAGAAACCGCAATTTTTTTCGGATGTATATCGGCTGTCCGAGTACTACCCTCAAGCGTACATTCATGAGGTGTTCCGCTGGTTATCGCCGGACAAGAAAGATGCGTGGCTCAAGCCAGATTGGCTAGAAGGAAAAGCGGATTTCCCTCGGTTTGCAACCCTTTCGCCCGTCATAGAGCACGGCAACAGTGAAATCCGGATGCTGCGGGCATCCTGTGTTGGTGCGCTGGATCGGTTTACGCTGATGCACCATAGTACGGCTTTGAAGTATACGGTCGAGCCCGGTCGACCGGTTGTCGGAGTTGAGGCATCGGAAAGTATCGACGCTGTCCTTTTGCAGAGACTGTTGACGACGGCGGCTCAGCAAGCCTGAGGGTGCTATTTGCGTAGGAGAAAAGTTGATGGCGGAAGAGACGGAGGCCGTCGAGGCCAGTTGGCAGCCGATGTCGACGTCTCAAGACGAGGTGATCTTTCGTCGGTTCGAGTCAGGAGATGCCGATGATGTATGGCATCTGGATAGAGCCGCATCGGAGGAGGGTGGCGCGCGCGGCCCTGAAGGGGCTTGGGAAGATGACTTGCGCAATATCGGGGAGGTATACATCAGTTCGGGCGGTGACTTCTTACTTGCCCATATTGGTTCGCGTCTCGTCGCCATGGGGGGACTGAAGCCTGTCGATGCTGATGTCGCACAGCTGACGCGTATGCGCGTCGATCCGGCCTTTCGACGACGAGGGTTCGGAAGGAGGCTTCTTCGTGAGTTGGAATCGAGGGCCGTTGCTGCTGGGTTCAAGCGGATCGTGCTGGATACGACAATGATTCAACTAGGTGCTCAAAGACTTTATGAGACCGCGGACTATGTTCGCCGCAGGGAAGGGACGCTGCACGGATATGCAGTTATCTTCTACGAGAAGCGGCTGGCCGTGGAGGGCGAAGCTCTCCACTTGAGCAAGTAAGCTTGTGCGCTTTGGATCAGCTTCATGACAGGCTGAAACAACGTGATGTGCTCCATTTGTGGCGCGGGCGCCACCAAGAGAGAGGGAGGCGCGCAGAAGAGGGCGACGCACGGAGCGATAGTTCGTGATCGGTCCATCGAGGTGCAGTTTAGATCTGCCAGGTGGAGGATTGGTATGATATGAGTGGACGAATTAGCGAGCGGCTTCCGTTACGCTAGTTGTCTCGCAACTGTTTATTGCATCAGGCGGCGCGTAAGAAAGCTCTCGTGAATTCGGACACTTCTCTGGAAGGCCCGGTCCGCTGGCAATCCAAGCAGGAGACAGCATGCGCACTGCGAGTCCTTCGTTGAATGAGTCGTTCGTGAAGAGTAGGCCTGAGAAATAAGCAGAAGCGGTGTTGATATAGTGTTGGATTTTGCAGGAAAGCGGTGTGTTGGACCACGCTCTCCTGCGTTTTTGGATTTTGCTTTTGAGCGATTCGTGAGTCCCTGACCGCGGGTCGTCGGCATTGGGGAAGGCGATGAGCAAACCGCGGGATGATCGCAGAAGGACCTGCTGCTTCCGGCCCTCGATCAAATCATCGACATGGGTCACCCGCTGGTGCGGTTGGCGACGTTGATCGACTGGAACATCCTGGATGAACGCTTTAGTTCGGTGTGCCAAGCAGGGTCGGGGCAGCCTAGCCTGCCGACGCGGCTAGTCGCCGGCCTGTTCATTTTGAAGCACATGCACAACCTGTCAGATGAGGTGCTGTGCGCTCGCTGGATCGAGAACCCCTATTACCAATACTTCTGCGGCGATTGAGCTTCTGCCACCGTCTGCCGTTCGATCGATCGTCGATGACACGCTGGCGCCAGCGGCTCGGCGACGAGCAGCTCGTCGCGCTGATCCAGGAAAGTCTGTCGGTGGCGCACAAGACTGGCGCGATCGGCCCCAAGGACCTGGAACGGGTGGTCGTCATACCACAGTGCAGCCCAAGGCGGTTGCACATCCGACCGACGCGCGGCTGCTGCATCGAGCAATCACCAAGCTCGTCGGGCTCGCCAAGCGCAATCGGGTGCCGCTGCGCCAGAGCTATCTGCGCCCGGCCAAACGCGCCGCCATCATGGTCGGCCGCTATACCCACGCCCACCAGTTCAAACGCGCCCGGCGGCAGCTCAAGTTCCTGCGGACACGGCTTGGCCGGATCATCCGCGACATCCGCCGCAAGATTGATGGCGATGCGGTGCTGGAAGCTCGCTTCGGTCCGCTGCTCGGTTTAGCGCAGCAGGTGCGCAGCCAGGATCAGCATCAGCGCGGTCCGAAGGTCTATGCGTTACATGCCCCTGAGGTCGAGTGCATCGGCAAGGGGAAAGCCCGCGCGCCTTACGAATTAATGGCATGGACCACGCCCGCTCTCAGCGGCAACATGACCCCCCGGCAAGAGAAGGAGCACAAGCCATGTCCGCTACAAACATTGTTACGATCGGCATCGATCTAGGGAAAAACACATTCCATGTGGTGGGGTTCGATGCTATGGGAGCAATCGTCCTACGCAAGAAGCGATCGAGAAATCAGCTGGAGCAGTCGCTGGCCAATGTTCCGTCCTGCCTGATCGGAATGGAGGCTTGTGCAGGAGCACACCACATCGGTCGGAGGCTCGAAAAATTAGGTCATCAAGTCCGGCTCTTGCCAGCACAATATGTGAAGCCGTACCTCAAGGGTCACAAGAATGACTTCCGTGACGCTGAAGCAATTGCCGAAGCCGTTCAGCGCCCGACAATGCGATTCGTCCCATTGAAATCGACCGAGCAGCTCGATTTGCAGGCGCTCCACAGAGTTCGTAGTCGATTGGTGACGCAGCGAACAGCGGTCATCAATCAAATCCGGGGCTTTCTACTCGAGCGAGGGCTGCCGGTTCGGCAGGGAGCGGCAGCACTCCGATTGGCGCTTCCTCAGCTTCTCTCGATGCTCTCAGATAACCTGTCGCCTCGAGTAGTTCAGCTCGTTCAGGACTTGGCCGAGGACTGGCGCTATCTCGACCGACGGGTTACATCAATTACGAAAGAAATCAACGAGCTCGCCGAGCAGGATGCACACTGTCATCGGCTGATGACTGCTCCGGGCGTCGGACCGATCATCTCAAGCGTGATGCTCGCCGCGATCGGGACCGGCGATGCTTTTCGCAAGGGCCGCGACTTTGCGGCATGGCTTGGTCTGGTACCGAAACAATTCTCGACCGGCGATCGAACCATTCTCGGCCGCATATCGAGGCGCGGCAATCGGTACCTGCGAACGCTCTTCATTCAAGGGGCCCGAGCCGTGCTTCTTAGGCGCCAGACTTGGTGCAGGCACGGGTTTGGAGCCTGGTTGGAAGCAGCGTCCAAGAGGCTCCACTCGAATGTACTGGTTGTCGCCTTGGCCGCAAAACTCGCGCGCATGGCCTGGAGCATGCTTGCAAAGGGCCGCGACTACGACGCCAATTTCTTAGGCCAGACCGCCTGAGACACACGACCGGGAAGGGAAGAAGGATTCACGATCTCAATCGGAAGGGCACAATATCCCGCCGAGGTCTGCGAGACGGAAAAGACAAATGGAGAAACGGTTCCACCGACACTTCTGAAGCCTGGTTCGCAGCCATGGGCCCCTTGTCGAGGCCGTCGAGTTATTGAGGACAGGAGTGGGCGGATATCCATATTGGCTCGAGGCGAAAGCCTCAAATTGAAGCCGGATAGATTGGCGCAGACCGCTACATCCTTTTGTTGATTCCTCTTGCAACGCGGGCGTGGTCCATAGATTGCAACGCGGGCGTGGTCCATAGATCGGCTGCAAGGTCAGTATTGCCACCCCCGTGACGTCTCCGAAGGGCGGACAGTTCGTGCTCCATGCCAAGGCACTGCATGGCAATCCCTTCGACGGGCACACGCTCGGCCCTGTGATCGCCGACATGGAGAAGCTCACCGGCGTGGAAACTCGCCGCATCCACGTCGACAAAGGGTATCGCGGCCACAACCACCCGCATCGGTTCAGGGTCTGGATCTCGGGTCAGGTCCGCCACGTCACGGCTTCCATCCGCCGCGAGATGAAGCGTCGCGCGGCTGTCGAGCCCGTTATCGGCCATATTCATTCGTCGTCAACCCGGTGTGCCCAGGAGCATCGAGATTCTCCTGCCACCCGAAAACTTGCCCGTCCTCGAATGGCTCGGTATCAAAACGTCAAAATCACTGGGATGAACCACTAGTCACCCAGATTGCCGCCCAAAAACAAGACCTCAGTCTCCTGAGACGGCATTCCCCTCACCCAATCTAGCAACTCCTTATCTCCGGGAGCACGCCCGCGCTCTAGAATACCTTTGATTTTTCGATTGTCCAAGCGGTAACACTCGGCACCGTGTAGGTGTGTAGCTCCTTAGCATTCTTTGCAATTGCCTGCGCGCCATGCTCACTGTGGTCCTTTGAAAGAAGCAGTCGTGAGGGGTCCTGGGACAATGACACAAAAGCACTATCTGTAAGGCCTCGCGTGTGCCATGCGCCGAGGCGCGCCATATCAATTTCGTCCTCCCTCTCGTCGTCCGAACAGATAGCAGACTTAGAAACATGGGGCCTAGCGTGACAACGAAAATCCGCTAAGGAACGCACATGCTCGATGGCGCTCACATCCTCATCTAGGCGCGGCTTGCAATCGATGGCCTCGTTCTGAAAGCGGTACAGCCGCAGATATGACGATGCCAACACGTCGTCGATAATGCGGTCGCCATCGACACTGCCGGCCGAAGAGCCGATCGTTGCTGGCCACCGTGCTACTCGCCGCACAGCCAGCCTGATCTCGTTCTTCAGAGTATCAACGTTTGCTCCGGCCAGCGAGACGGCAAGTTCGGCGCGTCCCCTGACAAAGGATAGGGCCGGGCACCGTTCGCCTTCCTGGATAGCACGCGCTCTCACATTTCCTTCGTTAGGGTCGAGGGGGATCCAACCTTGGAACATTTCGAAGCGGCAGTTGAATCCCACGTTTGGAGGATTGGCCGCGAGTCACTAAGTTGCCGCTCAAAGTTCGCCTGATCCACAGAAGGGTCTGCTAGTGAGCTGGTTTGTGCATTCAAATCACCCGGCGGTTGCGGCGCTTGTGTGGCGTTCGGTAGATCGATATTCATCCTGTGCCCCTCGACTCGATACGTTCAGGCTTCATTTTCGCAGGGGGCGCCTTTCGAGAAGCTGACAAGTCAGGGAAAGGATGTCACCGACGTCCGACTTATTTGAACGCTTCCCCGTTTAGCTGTCAAACGCCATCGGAACTGCTCCCTTTGCGTCATGAAGAACTCCCCCACCTAGGTTCATGATGTCGCTTGACGGTTGGCTCCGCCGGTGACACGCAAAGGTCTTGAAGATGAGAATAGTAAGGTCCGCCCAGACATCGCCGCAGAACGACTTCTCAAAGTCGATCAGGCCTGAGACGGATACGCCGGATGCTGTTTGATGAGGGCATCGACGTTCGGCCGCAACGCATCATCGAGCCGCCCGTAAGCGATTGCGGCAACTTCCATGTCCCACCAGGCGTAAGCGGGACTGGCCAGCCGCATGAGGACGAAAATAATACCGCGAGAACGCGCATGGCTTGGCTCCCCTTACGCAGAGCAATGGCTGGCAATAAAATCTCTCAGATCAGTCCGTGATTCGTGCCGACGGGATCACTGCCTTGACGGAGACCAACTAGCATTGATTTCGTCAGAAAGGCACAAAGGTCTCTGACAGGCGATTTGGGACTTCAACAGATCAAAATGACCGTCGCCTCGTGGGTCTGCTGTTTGCCCTCTCGGCGCAGCGTGCAACGCTTCTACACCGCTGAAGGCAACAAAGTGCCCGGCGTGATCCATTGTACGGTCTACAAGCGCTTACGAAAACTCCGACGTTTAAGACCGACGCCCGCGAAGGCCACATTTTCTTCGAAAACTCCGTGCTAAGTGTCGTCTGATTGTCCCGGCCGCATGTAGGCCGTGGCATGACGGGAGCCCCGGCTTTCATGCCGGGGTTTTTCGTTTCCAGCGCGAGAAGTCCGCCGATTCAAGATGCCTTTGTGCAGCTTGATTTGAGTAGGCTCATGACGTGTCGCCGCCCACCACGACAACTCTGCTCGGATATCTAAGCATCGTCTGGAACAGCGCAGAGCGAAAAGCCGAATAGCAGGCAGACATGGCGCAGAATATCTACGACAATCCCGATTTCTTCGCTGGCTACAGCAAGTTGCCCAGACAGGTGCATGGGTTGGACGGTGCCCCTGAATGGCCCGCGATCCGAGCCATGCTGCCTGCTCTGGACGGAAAACGTGTCGTCGATCTCGGATGTGGCTTCGGCTGGGCCTCGCGCTGGATGCGGGAGCAGGGAGCGGCCTCAGTCCTTGGTCTCGATTTGTCGCAGAACATGATCGAGCGGGCCAGGGCGGACACAACGGACGCCGCGATCAAGTACTGCATCGCCGATCTTGAGACGCTGGACCTACCCGAGTCGGCTTTCGACCTCGCCTGCAGCTCGCTGGCTTTTCACTATGTTCAAGATTTCGGCCGCCTTTTGAATGTGATCCGCAAGGCACTGGTTCCTTGCGGTCATCTCGTCTTTACGATTGAACATCCGATCTTCATGGCAGCCGCACATCCGCACTGGATTAGCGATAAGGAGGGCCGCAAGACTTGGCCGGTCAATCGATATTCCGTCGAGGGTGAACGTCGGACGGACTGGTTCGCCCCGGACGTCCTGAAATACCACAGGACGGTGGGCACTACCCTGAACACGCTGATCGGCGCTGGCTTTCAAATTCGGCGGGTCGAGGAGTTTGCCCCGACACACGAGCAGATCCAGCAGATGCCGCAATTGGCCGAAGAACTAGAACGTCCGATGATGCTGATCGTGTCCGCGTCCACATCGATCGCCGGCGAAGCTTCGAAACCGTCGTGACTGGGTCGTACCGCGCCGCCGCCCCAGTACACATGTCAGCCCCGCGCCAAGCGCTGTCTTGCTGGTCCGTCCGCGGCCATTCCAGTGAAGCGGATGAAAGCTGTGATGCTGACGGCAACGGCTCCGACGAGAGCGAAAACCGTCTGCCACGTGGGTGAAGACATCGCCATCTGGGCAATTCCATGCGTAGCGCTGTAACCGGCGACGGTGGCGGGTGCGACGTAAAAGATGATGACCAAGAGCCGGAGCCAAGTCCATGTCACGAGGGCGAGCGCGAGCTGGCCGATGCCGAAGGTTGCAGCGCCAGCCACGAGGGCGACAGCGATGCCGCCCAGAGAGCCGGCTCCCGTGTGGAAGGCCCAAAGACCAATCGTTACGCCGGCGAAGACTGGCAACGCGAAGACTGCAAGCGTGAAGAGCAGCCAAGCGAAGAACCCTATGACGAGGAAAACAAGCAGTGGTCCCAAGGTGATCATGGTGGTGGGCTCCGTGAGATGAAAGTCTGACGGTCGCGCCTTCCACCACCACCGCGGCGCGAACGCAGTATAGCAGCAAACGGCGGCGACGGAATCGTCATAAATCCAGTTGCGTGCAGCTGACAAAGTGGACCATATTGAGCATCAGGAGCCGATCGCCTGGGCTGCAAGCGACCCAAAAGGCGGCATCTCGATTTCCCAATCGAACACCCCAACGGCAACCATTCTGCCGGCGCGCGGTGGTCATGAAGCGCTTGCGACTGCCATTAAGACGCCGGACTGAAATGGATTTGCCATGTCTTCAATCCAAAAGGAATGCGCAGACTTTCTGCGTACGACATTCAACAATCTGACCGGCAGCAAGCTTGGGTCAGGTCACGCTCACGAGATCGTTGCTGCGTATTTTGGCTATTGCACCGCAGCGGCTTTAAGGGCCGAGCCCACATACCAGCTTTCTGCTTTGAACGAAGCCGCGATCCTAATACCTGATCTGCGCTTAATGGATCAGCGCATGCAGCAGCTCAATGGTCTTCCCACAGGCCTACCCAACGTTGACGAACTGGCGTCGCGGCTCTCCAGCTTTCTCAGTGCAAACGGCTACCTTTCAGGTGAGGTTTGGTACACCCGAGATCTCGAGGAGTATATCAACGTGTCCTTCATTCAAGAGGATCCCATGATGATCGAGGACGCTCTCTCGGGTGAGATGGCTATGACGAACGCTTTTTTTGACGAGCTTTATATCGACAAAGTAAGCCTCGACGTCGGAGACGATGTGCTCGTGGCAAATGTATCAGGCGCTCTCAATGGAGAGAACGATCCGGATAAGCCGTTCAGCGGGGATTCCATCGTTTTCACGACGATGATGACATTTGAGCGTGCGGCCGGTCGAACCGGCTACAGGCGGCCGGAGCTGGAGACATCGGGCGCCATTGATGACTCGGATTATTATGACGAGGACGCCTGAGCCTGCTCGATATTTGTGCCGCAATTGAGCCTCAGCTCACGCATCGTTTTGCACGACGAAGTGCGGCGGCGTCTATGCGCCGCCGTACTTCCAGACCGGGACGCCAAGCTTCTTCGCCTTATCGGCGAGGTTGTCCTGGATGCCGGTGCCGGGGAAATGCATCACGCCGATGGGGAGCGTCTCCAGCATCGCATCGTTGCGTTTGAATGGCGCTGCCTTGGCATGTTTCGTCCAATTGGGCTTGAAGGCGATCTGCGGCACCTTGCGATGATCGGCCCATTTGGCCGCGATCAGTTCGGCGCCTTTTGGCGAACCGCCGTGCAACAGCACCATGTCCGGGTGCTTGGCGTGAACCTGATCAAGCTTGGCCCAGACTAGCCGGTGGTCATTGAAGTCGAGTCCGCCGGTCAGCGCCACCTTCGGTCCTGCAGGCAGGAACACCTGGTTATCGGCGCGCTTCTTCGCGGCCAGGAAATCGCGGCTGTCGATCATGGCGGACGTCAGATTGCGGTGGTTGACCTTCGACCCGTTGCGCGGGCGCCAGGTCGAGCGGGTATGGCGTTCGAACTCATCGGCGGCCTGGTCGCGCATCAGCTCGAAGGCGCCTCGTCGCTCGATCAGCGTCTGCCCTTCGGCCGTCAGTCGCTCCAGCTCGACGGATTTGATCTCGCTCCCGTCCTGCTCCCGTTGCGACCGCTGCTGCGCCAGTTCGTTGTCGTCGAGCTCACGCTCGATCCGGTCGATCGCGCGATGGAAGACGTTCACGGTTGACCAGAGCAGGTCTTCGAGGTCAGGTTCGAGACGGGTATCGGACAGCGCCATCACGAGGGCATCGAAGACGTCGGAGATGCTGCCGGCGAGGACTCGCGCTTCTGGGAGCGGCCGGGGATCTGGCTCATCGTGGAAGGGGCGATGGCCATAGAGCTGGAGCTCCTGGAGGACGTGGTCGGTCGGGGATGAAGAGTGATGCGGCTCGAAATCGTCGTGGTGGTCGGTGGTCATTGCGGCTTTCCTTCGCCGGTTCGACCGCGCCCATCGCGGCCTTCATGGCGACGAAAGCGGCGGGCGGGACGGAGCTGCACCCGAAGCGGAGCGAAGGGCCGAAGCGAAGCGGAGGACCGAAGGGGGCCGACTATTTTGCCTCGCGATGTAAAGGCGGCTCCGCCGCCGGCGGAAAATAGTCGGCCCATGAGGTTGCCGGTCCGGGCCGCTTGCCGCCCGATCGCCCTCTTGAAGGCCGTGGGTGCGGCCCTCTCCGGCACCGAGGAGAAGCATGACCGACCGCCTGGGGATAATGAAGCGGCAGCGCGGCCCTTCCCCGTTCCGGCTATGCCGCGAGCTCCATGAACCGGGCGGCATCCTGCGCCGCGATCTGCACCCGGCTCGCGGCACGAAGCGCGTCGATCCCGAGAAGGTGGAGATCCTCGTTGAAGTCGCCAAGCTGTGGCGAGATCACGATCGCCTCGATCCCGGCCGCCTGCGCCCGGTCGATCAACGTGGCCATCGCGCCGTCGCCCGCGGGATCGTCATCGCGTGCGATGTAGAGCCGGCGAAGCGTGTCCGGGAACAGGATAGAGGAGAGATGCGCTGCCGAGAGCGCCGCCGCCATTGGCATGCTGGGCAGAACGCACCGAAGCGACAACATCGTTTCGATGCCTTCACCGGCCGCCATCACCTCGCCCGCCACACCGAAGCGAACCGCATGTCCGAGCAGGTCGCCCATGGCCCGTCGCGGCGTGTCGACCGGCGCCTTGCCGAGATTGGCTTCGTTGAAGCCGCCCGGGTCGAGCCAGGTGCGATGCGCGCCGGTCAGGTGGGCCGAGAGGTCGGTGACGGCGGCGATCATCGCCGGCCAGGTCTCGGTCGCAGAGTGCTCGTCCGGCCGATAGTAGCAGCGGGGGTGGAAGCGGAGACTTCCGGTTCCGTGCAAAACCGTAATGCCGCGGCTACGGAGATACGCTTCTACGAGCGTACCCTCGATGGGTTGCGACATGGCGAAGAGTCGTCTCGCCGCCTCGGGCGAACCCGCAGGTACGCTCGATCTCGATGAGCGGGCGTGGTTCACCTTGGGCTCCGGTTCGGGACGTGGCATGCTGAGGAAGGAGCGGGCTTCGTTGGCGACGTCCTTGAAGTCGACCAGGCCACAGCTTTCCCGGATCACATCGAGCAAATCACCATGCTCGCCGGTCGCGGCGTCAGTAAATTTGCCGGCGGGTCCCTTCGCAGACTCTTTGAGCCGCACGAACATAGAGCGGCCGGGGGTGTTGCGTACATCGCCGACAAGCCAGTAGCTACCTTGTCGCCGTCCTGCGGAGAGATAATGTCGACACACGGCCTCGGCGTCACGCGCGAGACGGCGGGCCAGTTCGGAAGCGTCCTGGCCGACCATCAGGCAGCCTCCCGCTCGCCGATGCGCTCGATCGGATAATGGTCGAGCACCTTCGCCAACACGACTGTACCGGTCGCATCTATGGGAACGAACATGCGCAGCTTCCACGAGATGATCTCGCTGAAGAGGCCGTAGGCGCGCAGCCGATCGCGCATCGTGTCGGTGAAGCCGGACAGCTCGATGCGGTGGGCGCCCATGACGCGGACGCGGCGGAGCTGCAGGTCCTTGGCGAGGTCGAGGACCGTCTTCCCCTCCATCAGCGCCGCGAACGCCGCTTCCGGTGAAAGGGCGGTGGTCCCGATCATCGCGGCGTTTGCCGCCCAGGCCAGCGATACCCTGCGGCCGATGATGCGCTCGCCTGCGTCGGTCTGAAGCCGATAGACCCGGGTCGAATCGTTCGGGAGACGTTTCCAGATCGGTAGCAGCAGGCCGGCGACGATGTGGAGCGTGCTCTCGGCGAACTCCGGCACCTCGGCGACCTCGCCGGTCCAGGCGGCGACGAACGTCTCGCGCTCGGCCGCCTGCCAATGGCTCTTGTCCATCATCTTCACGGAAGCATGATGGTGCTCCATCGGCCGGATCAGGCATACGCGGCGTTCGATCTCGCCGTCATCGAGCATGAAGCTCGGTGCGGGGATCTGCACCGCGGCGCGGCCCGAGCGCTCGTTGACGAGTAGTGCGGCCCGAGCATCGGCCAGATAATCGAGCGCTTGATCCAGCGTTAAGGGGCGATTGCGTCGGCGCTCGGTGATGGTGAGGAGGCGCGTCTCCGCGCCGGTCGCAGGATGCGTGTAGATCGAACGGCGGTCGGTGACGACAAAACTCTCGGCCTGGAGCGTTTCGAGTCCGACATCATAGACCCCGCTGGCGATCGCGCCCTCGACCTTGGCGTTCAGCAACTGCTCAAACGCCGTGAACAGGACGTCCTGCAAGTTGATGGTGAGCGCCAGCAAGCGATTGAGGAACGTCGTGATCGGCCGCAATTCGTCCTTGATACCGCTTTCGTCCGTCAGCTTGAGGCCTGTGGCCTCCTCGAACATCTGCAGCGAGCAGCCTTCGACCTTGCCGCGCACGAGCAGCAGATAGAGCTGGCGAAGGGCATCCCGGGCGTAGTGACTCTCAAGATTGTCCTCGGGCCGGAACAGACCCTGGCCGCCGGTCTGACGCTGGCCACGCGTGATGGCACCGAGCGTGTCGAGCCGCCGGGCGATCGTCGATAAGAAGCGCTTCTCTGCTTTCACGTCAGTGGCGATCGGTCGAAAGAGCGGCGGCTGCGCCTGGTTCGTGCGGTTTGTCCGCCCGAGTCCCTGGATCGCGGCATCGGCCTTCCAGCCGGGTTCGAGCAGATAGTGGACGCGAAGCCGGCGATTCCGCGCCGACAGCTCGGCGTGATAGCTGCGCCCGGTGCCACCGGCGTCCGAAAAGACAAGCACGCGCTTCAGATCGTCCATGAAGGCGGCGGTCTCGGCGAGGTTGGCGGAGCCGGCGCGGTTCTCGACGGCAAGGCGGTCACTCCTGCACACCACGCGCCGCGAACGTCCCGTCACTTCCGCCACGAGGTCCGTGCCGAAACGCTGCACGATCTGGTCGAGCGCGCCGGGAACAGGCGGAAGCGAAGCGAGCCGTTCGATCAGCTCACTGCGGCGGGCGGCCGCGTCGCGGCTTTCGACCGGCTGGCCGTCGCGGAAGACGGGCCGGGACGAGAGATTACCCTCGCTGTCGGTGAAGGGCTCGTAAAGCTGCACCGGGAAGGAATGGGCGAGGTAGTCCAGCACATACTCGCGCGGCGTGATGTCCACGCGGACGTCGTTCCATTCTTCGGTCGGAATTTCGGCGAGTCGTCGCTCCATCAGCGCCTCGCCGGTTGACACGATCTGGATGACGGCGGCATGGCCGTCGGCCAGGTCTTGCTCGACGGAACGGACCAGGGTCGGCGTCTTCATGCTGGTGAGCAGATGGCCGAAGAAACGCTGCTTGGCCGACTCGAACGCCGAGCGCGCGGCCGATTTGGCCTGGCGATTGAGCGTGCCGGTCTCGCCGGTGATGTTGGCGGCCTGCAGCGCCGCCTCCAGGTGATTGTGGATGACGCTGAAGGCACCGGCATAGGCATCATAGATCCGGCGCTGCTCGTCGGTGAGCTGGTGCTCGACCAGTTCATACTCGACACCGTCGTAGGAGAGCGAGCGGGCGGTGTAGAGGCCGAGCGCGCGCAGGTCGCGGGCCAGGACCTCCATTGCCGCGACGCCGCCATCCTCGATCGCCTCCACGAACTCGGCGCGCGTGGCGAACGGAAAATCCTCCCCGCCCCAGAGCCCGAGCCGCTGGGCGTAGGCGAGATTGTGGACAGTGGTAGCGCCGGTCGCCGAGACATAGACGACGCGGGCGTGGGGTAGCGCGTGCTGCAAGCGCAAGCCCGCTCGTCCCTGCTGCGAGGGGGCGACATCGCCCCGCTCGCCTTTGCCGCCACCGGCGTTCTGCATGGCATGGCTCTCGTCGAAAATGATGACGCCGTCGAAGTCGGAGCCCAACCATTGAACAATCTGCCGGACGCGCGAAAGCTTCTCGCCGCGGTCGTCGGACCGCAGCGTAGCGTAGGTTAAAAATAGGACGCCCTCGCCCAACCGGATCTCGCGCCCTTGAGGGAAGCGCGAGAGCGGCGTGACCAGCAGACGCTCCATGCCAAGCGCCGACCAGTCGCGCTGCGCGTCTTCCAGCAGCTTGTCGGATTTCGAGATCCAGACCGCCTTGCGCCGACCCTGCAGCCAGTTGTCGAGAATGATGCCGGCAGACTGGCGGCCCTTGCCGGCGCCGGTCCCGTCGCCGAGCATGAAACCTCGACGGAAACGGACGGCGTTCGGTGCGCCGTCGCGGCCGGCGGTGACGAGGTCGAAGGTCTCGCCAACAGTCCAGGCGCCGGCAAGATAGTCACCATGCGCCTCCCCGGCATAGACGACCGTCTCGAGCTGGGCGTCAGACAGGATGCCGTCGCTGACGAGGTTCGCCGGCAGGCGCGGCCGATAGCTCGGCCTCGGCGGCGCGACCGAGGCCATCGCGGCCGACTGCACCAGCTTGGACGGGTGAGACTGGGCGCCGGGGATCCGAATCGATTGCAGCCGGTACTCCTCGTAGATGGCGTCGCTGAGGCGCGCGCTCTCGGGCGGGATCCAATCGATCGTCTCATAGGCAAGGTCGACGGCTTCGGGATCGGCGACTGACGCCTTGGCCGGCTGTGCCCCGGCTCGTGCGAGATAGCTCCGCAGGGTACGAGGCGCGGACGAGGTTGATACCGGAACAGCACCAGTGGATGCGACGCTCAGGCGAACCGGAACGTGTTCGCCGATCCAGCGGAGTAGCGTCGCGACGTCGGGCGCTAGTCCCGGCGACTCCGGGAACGCGCGCGGATCGCCGGCCGGCACCTTGTCGATGACGGTCAGGCGCGTCTCGATTGTGGTGCCGTGCTTGGCATAGACCGCGCCGGCGATCGCGGCGGTGAACACCACGCGGCCGCGTTGCTGCAATTGAACGAAGGCATCTTGCCAGGCCGAGGCTTCGGGCGAGAAGTTTGCGCCTGATATCGTGACCAGCCGGCCGCCGTCAGCAAGGCGGGCAAGCGCCGAGGCGATGTGACGGTATGCCGTGTCAGCCATGCGGCCGGAGACGTTCGCCATCGCCGAGAACGGCGGGTTCATCAGCACGACGCTCGGGACGATGGCGGGATTGAGGTGATCGTCGATTTGGGCTGCGTCGAAGCGCGTGACGGAAATGGCCGGAAAGAGGGAAGAAAGCAACACGGCCCGGGTCTCGGCCAGTTCGTTCAGCACGAGGGCGCTGCCGGCGATCTCGACGAGGATGGCGAGCAGCCCGGTGCCTGCGGACGGCTCCAGCACGCGATCCGCCGCCGTAAGCGCAGCCGCGGTCAGCGCAGCCAAACCGAGCGGGATCGGCGACGAAAACTGCTGGAAGGTCTCGCTCTCGGCAGAGCCGCGCGTGTGGGTCGGCAGAAGCGACGCGATCTTGTCCAGGGCGGAAAGTCGTGAAGCCGGAGAAGCGGCTTTGCGGAACAGCGCTTTTCCGTATTTGCGCAGGAACAGGACGATGGCGACCTCGCAAGCGTCATAGGCCATCTTCCAATCCCAGGCGCCTGTCGCATCGGACGCGCCGAAGGCCTCTTGCATCGCGGCGCGCAAGATTGCGCTGTCGATGCGTCGGCCATGCTCGATATGCGGGAGAAACTGCTCAGCCGCGGCGATGATGGCGGGGGCCCCCTCGGGAGCGCGCGCAGGCGAGATCGGGGCGGCCTGGTCGGCCGCGATCGAGAAAAGGTCGTTCATGAAGGGGAGCCTCTAGGAGAGCGGGAACGGGCGAGCCGGCCGGCGCTCTCTCTCTCTCTCTCTCGGACCGGATCGGCTCAAACCCGTCCCGGCCCGCCTCTCACTCTCTGCCCGATGCCCTTCAAACGTTGCGGGCAGGCTCTTGATCTCAGCCAGAAAGAAAGGGTCGCCTCACGGCGCGACCAGAGCGATAAACTCCTCGAGGAGATCGTTCTTTGACTTGCCGACAATTTTTTCGGCGGAGATCACAACGACTGCGCCGCCGAAACCATCGGCCCGCATCCGCGAACAAGCAAAGGAGGAAACAGCCGTTACATATTTCAGCGTCGACGAGCGCCGAACGATGTCTTGGAGGATGAACTCCCAAGACGTGGTCGTAAAACCGAGATCAACGTGGTGCGAAGGTGGTACGCTGGCGTCAAGCTTTGCCAGGTGCTCCGTGACGATCCTGTTGGCCGCGTTGGGACCAGCCGCCTGGGACGCTGCGAGCGCGGCTTCGAGCGCCGCGTGCGCGACCGTGATCATGTCAGCCGGACCAACCTCGGAGAAGAAGTACCAGCCGTCGCCGTTGCGCTCGGCATCGAAGATGCAGGAGAGCAGCATACGCTCCAGTGGGGTCATATCGGCCTTCTGGATCGTCTGCTGGACCACCGTCGGGGTGTAGTAGTCGGCCATTCGAGCCTCCTTTGAAAACCGAAAGCCCGACACGAGGCCGGGCTGGGGGACGAGAATTGCGACGGAAGGTGTGCGAGACGGCCGGAGCCGTCCCGCGAAAGGGCTCACTCGGCCGCATCGAGCTGTGGCTCGGCCTCGTCATCGCCGCCATCATCCTGCTCGTCGCCGTCGGTGAGGAATTCCGGCAGCGCCTCGTCACTGCCCTCGGGCTCCGCGGCGTCGGTGGTCGCAACCTGGCCGACGTCGGTCATTCTCAAGGGCTCCGGTAGCCAACCGGTCTCGGCCAGGAGGCGTTCGGCCTCCTTGGCCATGTCGCCCTTCTTCAGATGGTCGATGAGCTGAGCGGCGCGATCGCCGGCACCTTCCCGCACAGCTTCGAGGATGCGGCGCTTCGGCACCCGACCGAGATAGTTCTCGACGGTCGGGCGCCAACCCGCCCCCACCATGTCGAGGTCGACGGCTCGGGCGATGCGATCGGCCTCAGCGATCCGCTGCTCGACCATGTGCGGCGTGACGCCGCCGCCGTAGCGATCACCTTTCTCGTAGAGCGCGTTGACGCCAAATGAGGCGCAGTGTGCAAAGAGCGCCGCCTGCTCGTCGCCGGTGAGACCGGTGAGCCAATCCCAGAGATCGGCCTTGTCCTTCGGCAGACGCTCCTCCCAGGTCTTGTGGCGCGCATCGATCGCCTTGGCCGCTGGCGTGTCCTTCAGACCTTGCGCCTGCACCGGGAAGCTGGCGCTGCGCAAGGAGATTTCCATCGACGTTCCGTAGGAGGAATAGCGGGAGAAGACGTCCATGCAGAACTTGTGCAGCACCGATTGGAAAGCGACCGACGGCGTGGTCGCCAGCTTGTCGCGCAGTGCCAGCGTCCGCTCCGCCGTGAGCTCGGTCAGCAGGCGGTCCGGCAGCGGCTTGACCGCATCGTCATCCTCGTCCTCGGGCTCAGCAACCTGCCCGCCGATCGTGATGACGGCGCGCTGGATAGCCGGCGCTGACGGCTCGGCGCCATCTAGCGCCGGGTCGGCGAGTTCGCCATCGCTGCTCGGCTCTGGCTCAGCTGTGGGCACTTCGTCCTCAGGTCGGACGTAGCCGCGATCGACCGACAGCACTCCTTCGGCATCGATGCTAACGAACACGCCCGCGCGGGTGATGTCGGCCGGCTGATGGATGACGGGCCGATCGTCGAAAGCGGCGAGGGCCATCTCGATCTCGCCGAGGCGCTGATCGACCTCGTCGGGCAGCTCGTCCGCGCCGTCGTACTCGGCTTCGAGCCTGGCATATTCGGCCTTGAGCGCCTCAATCGTCGCCTGCTCTTCGGCCGAAAGATCAGCAGACACGCCGTCCAGTTCGCGCAAGCCGCGAGTATGGCCGTAGGGAAACTCAATGGCGAGCTCGATCCACCTCCAGCCCTCGGCGGCGATCGTCTCGGCCTCCGCCTTCAGCTTTTCAGCGACAAGACGGTCGAGGAGACCAACGTCTTCGAGCCAGCCGCCGTCGTCGGACTGGAAGAGATCGCGCAAGACCACGCCGCCGGCCGCCTCGTAGGCGTCAAGGCCGACAAACACGGCCCGCCGGTCGGAGGCGCGCGCCGTCTTCTCCGTCAGCATGCGACGTATCTGATAGGCCTCCTTCTGCCAAGAGCCGGAGATGGCCTGCCAGACCTGCTCCTGGCGGGCGTGATCCGCCGTGACGGTGAACGCCATCAACTGATCAAGCGATATGCCGTCGTCGGCATAGACGTCGAGCAGCGCGGGCGAGACCGACGCGAGGCGCAGGCGCTGCTTTACGATGTTGACCGAAGTGAAGAAAGCAGCCGCGATCTCCTCCTCGGTCCGGCCCTTTTCACGCTGAGTCAGGAAGGCGCGGAATTGGTCGAGCGGGTGCAACGGAGCGCGCTGGATGTTCTCGGCGAGCGAGTCGTCTTCGGCGAGAATGTCGGTCGCGGGATCGCGCACGACGCAAGGCACTGGCGCGCTCTTGGCCAGGCGCTTCTGCCTCACCAGCAGCTCCAATGCCCGGTAGCGGCGCCCCCCGGCCGGGATCTCGAACATGCCGGTCTCACCGCCTTCGGCGCTGAGAACCGGCCGGACGTTGAGGCTTTGGAGCAAGGTACGCCGGGCGATGTCCTCGGCCAGCTCCTCGATGGAGACGCCGGCCTTTACACGGCGGACATTCGATTGGCTGAGCACGAGTTTGTTGAAGGGAATGTCGCGCGAAGGGGACAGCATGATTTTCTGAACGGCCTTTGCCATGTCAGTTTCTCCGGAACGAGCGGCCAAGACCCTCTCTCGACCTCCAACCCGTTCGCGGAAAACGCCGACCCTCCTCTCCCTCTCACCGGCAGGCCGCGCCGCGGATTGGCGCGGAGATTTCGGTATTCGGCTATTGTTGTTCAGGGAATATCCAGGGGCGAACAGGTCACACGTCGATTCTCCGCCACAAGCGCGCTCACCACCTGCTGCAGCACTGAAACCTCTCTGTCGCCGTAGCAGAGCACATGGATGTCTTTCGGAGTCGATACGGTCGATCGAATGCGCGACATCTCCTGCCACATCGTCACCGGATCCGACTTTGGGGAATAGAAGACTGCATAATGGGCGAAAGGAAGATCGAGGCCTCGCCCTCCGGTAGTCCGAGTCATGAGAAGCAGACCGTTGGCGCTTTTACGAAACCGGTCGATCGCTACTTTTCTCTCATGGTCAGTCTTCTCTCCCGTGAGTTCGAACAGCGGAAGGCGCGCGGCCGCCAGGATCGGCTTCAATCCTTCCAGGAGCGTGATGGTGCGCAGAAATAGCACGCCACGCTCTCTGGCTTTCGCGCGCACTGTCACGATCGCCTGGAGCGCATCGGTCTTTTGGCCACGCAGGAAGTGAAAGTGGTCGTCATCACGATCGTCGCGCAGGATCGGAACATCTTCCAGATATGCAATCTCGTTGCGCCGGGTCTTAATCTTGCAGTCACCGAAGTCTGTTCCCAGATCCCTCGTCAGGTCTTCGAGAATATGTTGCGGCATCATCATCAGTTTGGTGATGCCACAGAACGCCTGACGCACCGGGTTTGTGATGACGATGGAGCGCATCGCACCCGCTCCCGAACGAAGCCGAACCGAACGATTCGCCGCGCCTTCGCACAATTGCGGCGCGCGCCGCTCGACGTCTCTGTAGTCCACCGGACCAATTGCCTCATCGAGTCGGAGGTGGGCTTTGCCTTTCGAGACGTCGACAGCTTCAAGCAGAACGGCGACATTGCCATCGTGCACTCGGGACATCCGGATTGGTTTGAACGGAATTACCGCGGCATAGCTCTGTTCGGGAACTGTGATCGCCACCGGGTTGAGCAGCTTGCCAATCAACGCTGAACGTCGCTGGGCCTTGGTCATGACTCGACGCTTTGGCTCCTGCGACGCAAGTCCGAGGGTTGCCGACTTGACGAGATATCGCGCCGCGGCCGGAAGCTCCCGTACCAGCCGTTGCCAGAGCTCGGCATATCGCACAGCGCTTTCTCGATCGGTCTCGTCAACGACAACGAACTGATCGAACTCGTCCACAATCACGAGATCGAAAGACGAAATCACGTCATCGGCGATGCCGCGCGCAACGGCCCCGGCGAGGATTCCAGGCGTCGAAACAAGAAGGTCACTTCTCAGAATCGTCCGTCGCAGCGCTCCGGGATCGCCGGACTGATCGTCGGTCAGCCGGTCCACCGTCAGGCTCTTCGCAATCCAGAGCGCCACATCGAAGTGCTGAACGACCAGGGTGCGCGACGGCACGATCAACAGAACGCGGCTGGTGGGACGCAATTTCTTCCAGAGCGCTGCCACAAGGCACGCGATCAGCGTTTTGCCAGTTCCGGTAGGAAGTTCAATTCCGGCATTCCGGCCTGCAAGCGCGATTTCAACTGCGCGGATCGCAGTCTCGACCTGATAACGCCGCAACGTATAGGCACGATCACGCGCAACGTCGTTTGCAAACAGCGCCTCGGCAATGGCCCAAAGCGCTGGGTTGGATTTCGACGTCGGCGAACGCGAACGTTTGGTGGGTTTACGGCTTTTGCGCAAGCGTGGTCCGAATGCCTCTGGCAATGCGCCAACCGTCAAAACTCAACCACAGCGACACAGCGATGAAGAACAAAAGAAATACCCAGAGCGCGCGATGGACATGCGGATATAGTGGGTCGGCGGATGCGGCCGCGATCATGACAAGACCGTTGACGAGGACGAAAACGACAAACGCGAGAACCAATCCGTTGATCACATAGCTTTGGACATTGGCGAGTTTCTCAATCTCGATCTTGCACTCGACGATCGCCTTCTGCTGGTTGTCGTTGCCTTGCGCCTTGTTGAGCTTCACCTTCTGCGCGAGCGCAACGAGGTCACGGAGCCATTGGCTGAGCTGAATATTAAAGAAACTGCCGACAAGGCCGGCCAGCGTCAGCATCAAGCCAACAGTGGCCAAGGGATTTGCATTCATGTGCCATCTCCGGTTGCAATTGCCTCGAGGATCGAAAGGAGGGTTTCAGCCGGCACGCCAAACCATCGGGAATTTCCGAAACCCGGCTTCGCCTTTGGAGGTTTCGGCCGTTCGCGCTCGGCCATGAAGGCTGCCAGCCGGTCGTAGACGACGCGCATCTCGTCGGCGGCGCCAGGCGACAGGCTTACGTCGAACTCGGTGACGTGACCTTGGCCTTCTTTCCTGGCTTCCTCGGCTCGGGCCTTGTATCGTTCGAGCTGCGTCTTCAATTCGGCTCGCGCCGCTTGGCGCCATTGAGAAGCGCGCCGGGCGCGCAGCAGGCGGGCCAGATATCCGGCGCGCGCCAGATTGATCCCGAAGCGCTCGTAGATCCGCGTTGCATCGGGCTGCTCGTCGACGAATATTCCCTCATAGAATCGGGAGAGCCAATATTCCGTCTGCTGACTCTGACTCTCGAAGCGTTTGTCGCCCACGATCCATTCGAGCAGCAACGTCGCGGCCAGCGGCTCAAGATTGCTTTTGAGGCTTTTCTTGACAGTCGGAGAAGCATCGTTGGAGAGAAGCGCTTGCGCCCGGTCCAGCAGCGCTTTGCGGGCGTCGTCCTCCGGCTTTGCCATGTTCCGTCCCCCCCCCGATACGGCGATCAAGTTCGACGCCGAGAATCACGCAGCTACTACCAGTCATAGCGCGATCGCCGGCCCACAACCATCAACAAATCACCCGCAAGGGCTTCAGTACCTGATTCAGCAATCTGCTAATGTGACCGGTCGATGGAATTTGGGGAGGCAAGCGCCGCGAGCGCACATCTCCCGGCAATAGTGTGCGGTATGATCCATACCCCGCCAGCCGCTGGAGACGGCACAGTGTCGATATGAGGCGGGAGACCCGATTCTTTGGACCCGATGCGAGTCGTCAGGCTTGTCGCTGCGTCCTCTGTTCTCCCGCATTCCTGCCGACGATGGCGGTCATGAGCAGCGGGCCTCACATCAAAATAGCCGAGCATTGCTCGGATACCAGGCGCCGCGGCGCTCGATATATCCGACTTCGCCGCGATCCGGCGCAATTTGGCGCATACAAGCCGCATCCCGGCGGTGAACGTAAGATAACAGTGAAGAACATCGCCTCGAGCTTCACTAAAATACGCTCCGAGAGAACGGAAGGACTGGGGAGATCGAGTCTCATGTACGGCTCGTACAAAGGAAGTTCAGAAATAGAAAGAGCTGCGTAAGTCGTTGCGTCAGCCGAGCATATGATCTAGGTTGCTACCTTTAAGCGAACTCTTTTGGGGCTTCAATATGAAGAGATTTCTCGGACTTTTGCTTATTGCTCAATTTTTGTTTCTCTCCGGTGAGGTCATGGCGCAGGGGCTTCCTGCTCCCTCATACTGGAAGAACGAACGGGGCTCAGAACTGTTTATTTGGTCGGCTAATAACGGGGCAATACAAGGGACTTTCACAAATCATGCTCAAGGGTTTGCGTGCCAGGGCATTCCTTATCCCGCATCGGGAGCTGTTGGTCCGACTGGCTTGTATTTTGTTGTTACTTTTGCCCAATGCAATTCCTTTACTCGCTGGGTCGGAAAAACCAACGGCTCTCAAATGCCTACGTCATGGACGCTGTTCTACGTTGATAAGAACGGTAATCCTAGCAAGTTGAAGGGCGCGGACATATTCACGCGCGTGTGGTAGTTCGCAGCCCTCTGCCTCTCTTCTTCCGGCGCCATCACTAGGTAACGACGGAGAGGCGCGTTACTTGCCCTCCCGCTTGGCCGGCGACGCGGCATAGAGGGCCCGCTCTGCCGCCCGGATGCCGCCGGTCCACCGCGCGGCCTCGACCCAGACCGAAATCGGAACCATGCCCTCGAAGAGAAGGTCGCGCTCGATTCCCATATCGAACGGCAGCCGGACTGCCGTCATCTCTGCCAGGCTGAATGGCCGCAGTTCAGGTTCGCCGAGATCGGCCAGGCCGAACAGAGTATCGCGGTCGGAGTCGAGCTCGGTCGCAAGCCAGACTCCTGCACCGAGCGGGTTGAAGAATTTGACCACGGGCACATGGTCGGTGTCAGGCTCACGGCCGTTGGCGAGCAGGGGCTCGCGCAGTTCGTCGGTCAGGAGGATTATGCCGCCCTCCTGTCGCTGACGGGCTGGGCCTGGTCGTCGGTCGGCAGAAAACCGAGAATCCAATCGGCCGCCTTGCTCGCCTGCGAGGCGGCGCGGACGATGGCACGATTGTCTTCGCGTAGCACCTCAAGCCAGGAGCCAATGTAATCGGCGTGCCGGACGGTCGGCACGATGCCGAGCGAGGCGCAGCAGAAGGCCGCGTTCATTTCTGCGATTAGCTCCTCAAACGCATACTTCTTGGTGCCGAAGCTGCCGGTAAGATCGCGACCGAGCCGCGAGGCATGGCCGGCGGCGTGCCCGAGCTCATGCAAGGCCGTGCGATGCCAGTTGATCGGCTCGAAGTAGGCGTGCGGCGGCGGTACCATGACGAAGTCGGCGTCCGGCGCGTAGTAGGCGCGATTGCCGCCGATCCGAAAGTCGATGCCGGTGGCCCGGATCAGTGCCTCGACTCGGGGCTCGATCAGGCCCGGCGGAGGCGGCGGCGCGACGATCGCCACGTTCTCGGGCAGGCCCTCGCACTGCGCGGCGTTGAAGACGGTGAACCGTTTCAGGAACGGGATCGTGGCGGCTTCTTCGCCGGTCTCACGCGCGCGCTTCTTCTCGTCGTCCGGCACGAAGCGGTCGGCATAGACGACGGTCGTGCCATGCTCACCCTTGCGAACGTTGCCTCCGAGCGAGAGCGCCTGGCGATACGTAAGCCAGCTCTGGCCGGGATAGCCATGGGCCACGACGGCGCCCCACAGGATCAGAATGTTGATCCCGGAATATTGCCGGCCGGTGGCGGCGTTCTTCGGCATAGCGAGCGGCGCTTTCGCCGAGGCCGTTCCCCAAGGCTGGACCCAAGGCACGCGGCCGGCCTCCAGCTCGCCGATGATCTTGTTGGTGATCTCATCATAGAGGTTCGCCCGGCTCAAGCCGGCGCGAGTGGATGTGGTCGTTCTGGACATCGCGGATCTCCGCGACGGGCGCCGGAGGCCTCTCCTCCAGCCTGCAACCCGTCAAGGCAAATCCGGTCCGCACTCTGACTCTAAGGGGGCGTTCCGGGGCTCCCCGCAGAAGGGGTCGACCGAGACCACGGGCTCGGACGCGTAGGGGAAGGCGTTCCCCTCAAAGGCGTAATGCCAGAATTCAGGAAAGTCAGGATCGGAGTATTTCCGCCCTTCGGCCGTTTCCGACTATCAGTTCATCGCGACAGAATTCAATATCTCAATCGTCGAGCAGTATCTCGACCAGCCCCTGATTTGAGGTCACGACGATATCGAGCGGCCAGTTTAATCGCATTCGAATTTCTTATACGATTTCCCATCGGGATCACGATACGCGCCCGCAGGCTTTTATATATCGTGGACCTGCCGCCGAGAGGCGCAAGTATTTTTACTACGCTCCGTCACGCCATTATGCGACGATCAACTAAGGTTGACGCGTCAACTCGACCGCCTATGACGTGAGCTACGCGGGGTCATCGAGAATATCGTTTTATTCCGTCATTCCGGGTGTCAACATCTCAGCCATCTCGACCGTGACGTCTCGTGCGGCGGAGTGATGGAGAAGACCAATGACGGAAGCCAAATTCCTCACCCCCGAAGAAGTGTCTGCGCGATACCGTGGCGAGGTCACCGTGGGTACGCTGCGAAATTGGCGCGCGATGCGAACGGGGCCTGCATACATCAAGATCGGGAGAGCCGTCTTATACCCTCTGGATGAGCTTGACGCGTGGGACCGTAGAAATCTTGTGATTTGTAGCGCGTCGAAAGGACCGGACCTGGGCTAGCGTTGGGGATCGATGCGGCTCGCAAATATGCCGACGCGATCCGCTTGCATGCTCGGGACCACAGCTCGGCTACTGTGCTCGAAATGGCGGCGTGTGCGCATGACGCATGCGCGGTATAAGAACGCTACGAGTCGATGCAGCAGCGCGGCGGTCATTATGCGCTATCCTGGGAGGATTCTTTGACCTCAATCCCTCGTCTTAAGGTGCTTCGCATTCCTATCCAGAAAGATCGCCTAAAGGCGCTTTCGAGCGATGAGCGAGTGCTCTTTCTACTCCTTGGTTACGTGTCAAATCAGATTGCCATGCTGCAGAAGTTAGTTGTCTTCTCGTTGAATACACAGTCGGAAAGTGAGCCAGAACAGTATGCAAGTGGCGCGCAAAGCGAGATGCTCGTACGAATGCTCGTAGGCGCTGTTAACGAAGCGTGGCTATTGGTCGAGCGGCGGTTCATTTCCAACCCGATCGGGAAGATGTACTTGCCGCTGCTCGATGCAGGCGGTCAGAGAGCCTTGACTACCCTCAAGCGCCAGTTCGGCGACTCAAACCTGCTGGCGACGATTAGAAACAACTTCGCGTTTCACCATCCAAAGAGCGCCGAGGTGGAGGACGCATTTCGCACCGCCGCGGACGATCCGGGACTGGACGACGCGTGGTGTTTCTACTTCTCGCAGCACGGCTACAATACGATGTTTTTCTTGTCCGACTTGGTCATCGTGCAAGGGATCTTTCGGGCAGCAGGCATTCAAGATTTTGCCGAGGGCCAGCGAAGGTTAATCAAGGAAGTGACAGACGCGGCAAACGACCTGTTGGAGTTCGCGAAGTCGTTCACCAAAGTCGTATGGCTCAAGCACTTCGGCAACGAAATCATTTGCGATAAGGTGTTCGACGTTGCCAACGCCCCAATTGTCGACAATGTCACTCTCCCCTTCTTCGTCACCTTGCCGGAGGCGCCGTCGCTTGGTCCCGACATCGGAATTTAGGACCCCATTCATGCAGAAAGCCCGGCGCTCTGGCCGCCGGGCTTTCCTTCTTCTCCTTAAGCTAGTGCATTAGGGCGTGGACGATGATTGTTACCGCTAATGCGATGTCCTTCATGTCCAGTTCTAGTTTGAAACTGGCCTTCACCGGTTTCTCCTTTCGATCTGAGGGACCTGCGGCGCCGCAAGTCGGGTTGATCGGAAGGTGACGTCACCTCGTTTGCTGCAGGCGCCACGCTGCGGTTATGGCAGAGCCTTTTTTCGGTAGCCGACCGGAGCATGTCGAGCAAGAGCATGCTCACCCAGGTTTAACGCCGCTGAGGGCGGCACTTTTACGCCTGTGCTCATGGGCGACCTCGGTCGAGGCGTCGGGACCGTAGCACACCTGCCAATCAGTCGCCAACAGCTGCAGGCCGTACGTGCCGGCTCGAGGATCAAGATTTCAGAGCAGACGGCCATTTACTGGCCAGCCGCTCCAAAGCGGCTCGGCATCGGCGCCGGTGCAACAGCCCGTTGCACAATCGGCCGGATCCAAAGGCCTACCCCAGCGGATATTTCAGGATCGACCGCGGCGGATGATTTGCAGCCAACACCGCAATTTCCCAGGTGTTAGTAAAGGCGGCCGAGCCAGGGAGACGCCCCTCGACAATCGCACCTGTCCTTACGTCGGCGAAGCAGGGGAAATACCGCTGGGGTGAATGACCTCCGTTGGTGCAGATGTAGACATTCTCATCCGCAATGGCGAGGCAAACAGGCGTGCGGCTTGGCCCTGTCGGCGACCACACAGCAGGATCAAGCGACGGCAAAATCGAGAAACTTTTGCCGAAAGACAGGACCGTTACGGGCTGCCAGGGAACGAGACAGGATTCCGCAACGTCCTGAATAAAGGAGGGCCCAAGAAGCACCATGGTGCTTCTATCGCCGGTCGCCGGCTGCTGGGTCTTGAGAGCGTAGAATGTCTGTCGACCATCCATATAGATAAAGAGTTCACCAGCCTCGAGTTGTTCAAATCGGGTGGTTCGGGCAGCCGGAATCATCTCCATCAAGCCAACTACCTTTCAAGCGGCGCTACGAAGCGCCGCCATAGATAGTCTGCGGACTGCTCCTGGCTCATTCGCTTCAAATCAAACTGTTTTTCAAGCTGGCTGAATCCCATCCCCATGAGCGAAGTCATATGCAACTCACCTTGCGCATCGGAGACCGACAGTATCTCGTTGCAGGCGTTGGACCCGTGATGCCACTGTCCTTCTACGTACGAAATTCCGTCGCTAGAATGCATGCCCCCTAGCCAAATCCGGCAGCGACATGCGCTCTTTCCACTCAAAAACACCTCTGCCATGAACTCCGTCGCGGTGTTCGGCTGAAAGTCACAATCCACTGCGTCGCCACGCTGCGCGAGTTGGTCGAGTGCCGCCTCAAAGTGGTTCTTGATCACTTCGAAGGCCTGTCGGCTGAACCGCCGCCTGTCGGCATCGGTCGGAGATCGCTTTAAGTGGGGAACGTAGGGTGTGCTGCCCGCGTCACCTGGACTGACAGGCCCGGGAAATACTTTGTGCGGCCGACCGGCTCGAGCCCCCGGAAAGGACGGCCGTTGAGCAGGCTTCGCGCGCTTTGCGTTGACCCCATTCAGGAGGAGCCTCTGCGCGGCGCTCTCGTCCTCGCCTACCAAGGAAATATGGACGACTGAGCTCAATAGCCCCGGAGGCTGACATTGTCGGATCATCACTGGCACCAATTTGCGCTTCAGCCCTTGGGGGTCCTGGGCGAATGCAGCAGCCCATTCAGGGGAGGCAAACTGGGATTTAAGGTAGTCGGGCGACAAGACCATGATCGTGCGGTCAGCTTCGGTCGCCGCCCTTTGCATTTCGAGCACAAAGTTGCTTCCGGGCCGAAAATCCCATGCTTGAATAACAACCGTGAAGCCTTCCTCCTCAAGGACGAAACTGACCCATTCGGCCCAGGCCTTGTCGGCGGAGGTATAGCTTACGAAAAAGTCCGCCATGCACCGATTCCAATCCTCATGGCCGCAACTCCGCCTCGGCCTCAATATAAATAGCAGGTCCACCCATTATCTATCCACCCGCCGACTCGAACGAACTCACGCCGAGAAGCTTACCATGAACCCCGGCAGCAGGGGATTCTGCGGAACGATGCGCAAACCAGGAGCGCGCGTGGTGCTGTCGGAGCGAGCGACTGGTCGAGCACTGTACATTTTCGCAATCCTCGAAGCCGCCTCCGGCCCACTCGCGCTACCTATCCCCTCTCTGCAAGCATGGGATCGGAAAAAACCTCGTGATCTGCCGTGCCGCAAAAGTCCCAGGCAGTAACGACCGAGAGACAGCGGGATGATCACGAATCGTCAAGACTTACCGCCTCCAATCTCCCGCCCCAGCGGAGTTATTCGATCAAGAAAGAATAATAAAATCAATTAGATACGATCGAGGCTGGCCTGCTGCACAACCACCCTTCCGGCGATCCCTCGCCGTCCCAGGCCGACATCCAGATGACGAAGGCGATCATCGAGATCGCAAAACCGCTGGGGATCGCCGTGCACGACCACATCATCGTCGGCAGGAGCGGGCATGCGAGTTTGCGCGGGATGAGATTGATCTAAGGCACCAAATCAGGCGACAACAACGGCATGAGCGACTGGCTGCACAATCTGCCGGTGCCCTTGATGGCGCTGGTGATCTTCGGTTTCACCTATCTGCTGGCCGCGGCCATTTTTGCGAGCATCGCGCTGGTCGCAACGGAGGAGCGCGCGAAATCGCTCAAGGCGATCTCGCCGGGCATGCTGCCGGTGCTCGGCATCATCTTCGGCCTGTTCGTCGCCTTCACCGCGGCGCAGGTCTGGGGCGACAGTGACCGCGCCAGCGCCGCGGTGAGCCGCGAGGCCAGCGCGCTGCGCAGCGCCGTGCTGCTGGCCGCGGGTCTGCCGGCGGAGCAGGATGCGAAGCTGCGCGGCCTCGTCCGCGACTATGTCGGACAGGCGGTCGCGATGGAATGGCCGATGATGGCGCACCAGGAAGCCTCACTGAAGGTGACGCCGCCTGCGCTCGCTGATGCCCTGCAGCTCGTCATCACGATGGCGCCGCAAGGCAACGGTCAGGCCAACGTGCAGCGCGAGCTGATCGCCGCGCTGGAGCAGGCGCTGGACGCGCGGCGACAGCGGATCATCGTCAGCCTCGCCGCGGTGAACCCGGTCAAATGGTGGTGCCTGTACCTGCAGGCCGCCTGCGCGCTGCTGGTGATCGGCCTCGTCCATTGCGACAACCGGCTGGGGTCGGCGGTCGCGATGGTCCTGTTCGCGACCGGGGTTGCCACCTCCGTCCTGCTGATCGCCGCGCACGACCGGCCGTTCGCCGGCCAGATCTCGATCCAGCCGGAGCCGCTGCTGCAGGTCATGCCGGAGGCAGCGAAGAGCTAGAGCGCAAGCGCCAAAGCGCGATGAGATTTGGATGAAATCGTCATCGCGCTTTAGTTCTGTTTACGCATGATCTTTCCGGAAAACCGCTTCGCACTTTTCCGGATCGTGCTCTAGTAGCAATATCTGGAATCGACCCGGACGTAATAGCCATCGGGCCGCTGCATGTAGCAGCCGCGCTGATAGGCGTAGTAGCCGGAGCGGCGGCGCTCGCCCTCGGAGGCGATCGCGGCGCCCGTGCCGGCACCGACGACGGCACCGATGGCCGCGCCACGGCCTCCACCGAGCGCGCCGCCGACGATTGCACCACCGACACCGCCGATGATCGCGCCGCCGATGGCATCCTGGGCCGCCGCTTCATTGACCGGCATCACCATTGCGGCGGTCAGACAGGCCGCGATTGCAAAACTTCCAATGCGAAGATTTCGAAGCATGCTCGTTCTCCCCGTGGTGAGGCGGGTTTTAACGCCCAGCGGGGATTCCGGCCAGATCAAATCGCCTTCCGTCCGTCTCGAACCGCGAAGGAATGTCGCCATGGTCCCACCGCACGCGGCCCTGCAGGGGGAGGATCGCACGCAGCGCGAGCGGGGTGGGGTGATCTTCCGACACGGGCAGCGCCGTAGGGTGGGCAAAGCAAAGCGTGCCCACCATGTCCAACGCCGCGAGGGATGGTGGGCACGTCGCGCGAAGAGCGCGCCTTTGCCCACCCTACGAGACTGTCATTGCGCGACGGTCCTTCACTTACCCTCCCCTCAGGATGAGGTTAAGGAGCATTGGCCCCCGTTGAAATCGCCGCCGCGCACTCCGCCCTCATCCTGAGGGCCCGCCATCGGCGGGCGTCTCGAAGGATGGACTGCGGGCGAGCTATCCACCACGCTTGTTCATATGCGATAGCCCGCCCACGCGATGCCCACAAACCGGCCGCGAGCCGGTCATCCTGGTTCGATCCAGCGCTGCACGGCATCAGTGGTGTCGGCCGGGGTGGAGTTGAAGCAGATCGCGGCCTCCGGCGCGAGGCGGTGGACGAGGTTGAGCACCTTCTCGAACAGCAGCAGGCGTTCCTTGGGCTCGCGCAGACCGGCGCCGATCACGATGCAGTCGAAGCGCTCCTCGCGCAGCGCCGCCGCGACGCCGGCTTCGGCGGCCGCGTCGAGATCGATCAGGCAGCTCGTGACCTCGAAGCCGCGATCGCGCAGGCGCAACAGCTGCGCCTCGATATAGTTGCGCACGAGATCCGGCGTGAGCTGCGGGAATGTGCTGTAATCCGCAACGCCGGGTTCGATGCCGATCGCGAGGACACGCTTGGTCATGCAGGCCTCCTTGCCGGATCCTGTCCCATTGCTAACGGGCGGACGGTCCTGCGGGTTCCCGTGGGCCCTCCACACTGTGCCGCCAATTTTCCCGCAAAAGCTGTAACCCATTTCACATGCACAAGACCGGCAACCTGCCAGATTTGCAGCAATCACGCTGGTCTCACGCGCCGATCACGGCGCCCGGTTCACTTTGATTGCCCGGAGATTCGTTCATTCATTAATTTGCGGGAGCGGAAAATGGTGTCCTTCGAGAGTTTGAAGAGCGAATACGAGCGCAATTGGGCCAGTCTCGAGATCCGGCCCGGACGCCACTCCGACGCGAATGCGGTTGCACGCAAGGCCATCAACGGCAAGGCGACCTATCAGCAGATCGAGCGGCTGACCGGCGTTCCCTGGTATTTCACGGCGCTCTGCCACTACCGCGAATCCAATTTCGATTTCGACACCTATCTCGGCAACGGCGAAACGCTTCATCGCACGACGACCATCGTGCCGAAAGGACGCGGCCCGTTTGCCACCTTCGTGGACGGCGCCGTGGACGCGTTCAGAATCGAGAATTTCATCGGCGCGCAGGACTGGAGCATCGCACGGATGCTGTTCCGGCTCGAGGCGTTCAACGGTTTCGGCTACCACGCCAAGGGCGTGAATTCGCCCTATCTCTACGGCGGCTCGAACCTGTACGGCCCGCCCGAGGCAAGGGGCGGCAAATTCGTCCGCGATCACGTGTTCGACCCGAACCACGTCGATTCCCAGCTCGGCACAGCCGCGATCCTGCATGCGATGCTGGCGCTGGATTCCTCGATCACCCTCGACGGCAGCCCGCAATTCGCAGGCCGCATCGAGCCCGAGGATGATGCGGCCTCGACGGTCGTCCTGATGCAGCAGGCGCTCAACAGACTCGGCGCCAATCCGCCGCTCGCCGAGGACGGCATCAGCGGGCCGAAGACCAGGGCCGCGGTCTCGCAGTTTCAGCAGCAGAACGGGCTCAGGGATACCGGCCTCCTCGACGGGGCCACGGTCGCCGCCATCACGCGCGCGACGCAGCCGGGAGCGGTCATGCAGGGCGGCGACCTGTCCCAGGTCCTGAAGCGGCTGGAAGACCTCGCGCAGGTACTGCGGCCGTCTGCCGGCGGAACGCTTCCGGTACCGACCACACCAGGCAACACGTTGCCCGCCCCGAGCGATCCGATCAGCCTGTTCGAGCGGCTGTTCTCCCTCGTCAACAACAAGACGACGCCGATGCCAGGACCGGTGACCCCGACCAACCCCGCCCCCGTCGATCAACTGAAGCAGGTCGTCGACCTGCTCAGCACATTGCTCAACAAGAACGGCAAGCCCGTGCTGGGCCAGGTCAACGGCGCGCTCGGCGAGACCATCGGCAAGCTGCTCGACGGCAAGAAGACCGCGCTCGGCATCGGCGGCTCGCTCATCACCGCGCTGCTCTCCTCGGTGACGGCGAGCCCCAATGCAGGAGGTCTTGCCGGGCTGCTCGGCACGATCGTCTCAGCGGTGCCGGGCCTCGGCCAGTTCGCGATGCCGATCTCGCTCGCGCTCACCGCCTGGGGCGTGCTCGGCAAGCTGGAGAAGTGGGCGCAAGGCACCGCACCGCCGCCGAAGGTGACGGCGTAGCCGCGATAGCCTTGTCACAGAACAGGTGCGCCCCCTCTCCCGCTTGCGGGGGAGGGTTGGGGAGGGGTATCTCGGCAATCGAGAACCCCCAAGAGGAGAAAGCCCTCACCCGGCGCTCCGCGCCGACCTCTCCCGCAAGCGGGAGAGGTTGCACCGAGCCCGAGGCGCCCCCCGATTCAACCAAAGCCATTCTGCTCGAGAGCATTGATGACTCGCGCGCCTGTTTGGGCGCCTACTGACGCAGCATGATCAGGGGATCGGCAGTGTCCGGGACGCGCCGCCACTGCGCGTTGTCATCGGCCTCGAACTGCCAGACATCGCCCGATTTCGACATCAGGATGATCTGGCCGCGCTCGAGCCGCCATTGCGTCGGGTTGAACTGCGCAATCGACGGATCGCATTTCGGCTTGAGGAAGACCTGGAAATTGTCCTGGCTTGCTTCCGTGTTGGTCAGCGTCAACCCGCAGACCGGCTGGCCGTTGCCGCGCACCATCGACCAGTCGCCGATCATCTGGTCCATTGACTTCGCCATCGAGCGGGCGGCGGCGAGGTCCTGCAGGATGTAGACACCCTCGCCCTGGCGCAGGCCCTCGAAGATGCCGGCCTCGACCTCGGTGAAGTCGATCACGGCTTCACCGGTCGCATCCTGCAGGCGGACGATGTCGAGGCCCTTCACGCTCCAGGCGACGATGTCCTTGGTGAAGGGCAGCGCGGCCTTGCAGGCCGGCTCGAGCTCCAGCTTGTAACCGTGCCCCACCGCGTCGGCCTTGAGCGTGACGACGCAGGTCTTGCTGCGCTCGGTGGTCGAGAGCTCCCATTGCCCGGGCATCGTCTTCTTCAGGGTCGTCGCATCCTGCGCATGCGCAGAATTCATCTGAACAATGCCCATCGCGGCAGCACATGCCGCGATGGCGAATGCGAGGACCCGAAGACCGACCATCAGCGCCCCTTGAACGGCGTTTCCGCAACCGGCGTCAGCGGCGCCTTGCCTGAGAACCATGACTTGAGATTGTCGACGACGAGCTGGTCCATCGCGTTGCGCGTCACCACCGAGGCCGAGCCGATATGCGGCAGCAGCACGACGTTCTGCATGGTCTTGAGCTCGTCAGGCACGTTCGGCTCGGCGGCGAACACGTCGAGGCCTGCGGCGAGGATGGTGCCGGATTTCAGCGCCTGGACCAGCGCGGGCTCGTCGACCACGGAGCCGCGCGCGACGTTGATCAGCACGCCGCGCGGGCCGAGCGCCTTCAGCACCTCGGCATTGATCATCTTGTTGGTCGAGGCGCCGCCGGGCACGATCACCATCAAGGTGTCCACGGCCTTCGCCATCTCGATCAGGTCGGGATAGTGCTTGTAGGAGACGTCCTTGGACGGATTGCGCGAGTGATAGACCACCGGCACCAGCGAGGCGTCGAGCCGGCGCGCGATGGCCTGGCCGATCCGGCCCATGCCGACGATGCCGACCTTGCGGTCGCGCAGCGAGCCGACGCTGAGCGGATAATTCTGCGTCTGCCAGAGCCCGGAGCGGACGTAGCGGTCAGCCTTGATGAATTCGCGCAGGGTGGAGATCAGAAGGCCCATCGCGACGTCGGCGACCTCCTCGGTCAGCACGTCGGGCGTGTTGGTGACGATGATGTTGTGCTCGGCCGCGTATTTGGCGTCGATGTGGTCGTAGCCGACGCCGAAGCTCGCCACCATCTCGATCTTGGGCAGCTGCAACAGCGAATCCTTGTCGGCGCGGACGGTGTGATAGGTCACCGCCACACCGCGAATCTTTTCGCGGATCGCGGGCGTCAGCCGCTCGAGGTCGCCACGCGTCTCGGCCTTGTGCACGACGAAATGATCTGAAAACCCGCTCTCGAGGATCGGCCGCACCGGTCCATAAATCAAAAGATCGATCTTTTCGGACGAAATCGAACCGGTAGACATCAGTTTTCCTTTCCAAGCGCGCTTTCGTGCCAGCGCCGTAAAACGAGGTGGGAAACTAGCGCCAGCACCCCATAGATGACAATCCCAGCCAGCGACAACAAAAGCAGCGCGGCGAACATGCGGGGTATGTTCAAGCGGTAGCCCGACTCGGCGATCCGGTAGGCGAGCCCGGAGCCCGCGCCGGCCGTTCCGGCCGCGATCTCGGCTACAACCGCGCCGATCAGCGACAGGCCGCCGGCGATACGCAATCCGCCAAGGATATAGGGCAGCGCCGCGGGGAGCTTCAGGAAGCGAAGGGTCTGAGGCGGTGAGGCGCCATAAAGCTGGAACAGCCCGGCGAGATTGCGGTCGACCGAGTTCAGCCCGAGCGTGGTGTTCGAGAGCACCGGGAAAAAGGCGACGATGAAGGCGCAGACGACGACCGCGGTCTGCTGCTCCAGATAGATCAGGAGCAGCGGTGCAATCGCGATCACGGGCGTCACCTGGAGCACGACGGCGTAAGGGAACAGCGAATATTCGACCCATTTCGACTGGTTGAACAGCAGCGCCAATGCAATGCCGCCGATGCTGGCGGCGATGAAACCTTCGAGCGTGGTCAGCAGCGTGGTCGCGAGCGATTGTGACAGCACCGCCCAGTCCTTGATCAGTGTCAGGACGATGACGGACGGCGCCGGCAGCACGTAAGGCGGGATGTCCTTGATGCGCACCACGAGTTCCCAGGCGAGGAGCCCGGCCGCGAACACGACGACGGGCAGCACGAGGCGCATCGCGCGTTGCGCGCCGGACGGTTTCGCGGTGACGGCCGCTTGCGCGTTCATAGCGTCGACTGCCCCGAATAAGACGGTGCCAGCGCGGCCGACACGCGCCGGCAATAATCGGAATAGGCAGCGGAGGTGCGAAACTCCTCGCCGCGCGGCTCGACCGTCTCGATGCGGATGTCGGCTTGGATGCGGCCGGGCCGCGCCGTCATGACCACCACGCGCTGTGACAGATAGACGGATTCGAACACCGAATGCGTGACGAAGATGACGGTCTTGCCAAGGCTGCGCCACAGCGCGAGCAGGTCGTTGTTGAGACGGAAGCGCGTGATCTCGTCGAGGGCTGCGAACGGCTCGTCCATCAGGAGGATGTCGGGGTCGGTGACCAGCGCGCGCGCCAGCGACACCCGCATCTTCATGCCGCCGGAGAGCTCGCGTGGGAATGCGTCGGCGAAATCGGCAAGCCCGACGCTGGCCAGCGCCTGATCGGCCCGCGCGCGCCCTTCCGCCTTCGGGACGCCGCCAAGCTTGAGCGGCAATCGCACGTTCTCGCGCACGCTGGTCCAGGGCATCAGGGTGGGCTCCTGGAACACGAAGCCGATACCATGGCCGGGCTGCGGCACGCCCTCGTGATGCGCCACCCGCACGGTGCCTGACGACGGCGCGCCGAGCCCCGCGATCAGCCGCAGCGCCGTCGACTTGCCGCAGCCGGACGGGCCGAGCAGCGCGATGAACTCGCCCTTGCGCACAGCAAGGTCGAGCGGGCCGAGCGCCATGACGCCGTTGTCATACGTCTTCGTCACGCCACGCAGGCTGACGGCGAGAGCCGTCAGGCTGGCCTCGACGGCGGACGAGGTTTTGACAGCGGACATCGGCCGCGCGTTACGGCTTGTTCGGGCGCAGCTCGACGCCTACGCCCTTGTTGACGAAGCGCAGCGTGTAGGATTTGCGGAAGTCGAGATCCGCCTTTACGACGCCGGCCTTCACCATCTTGTTGAAGAAGGAGGTGTAGCGCTCGTCGCTCATCGCGCCGATGCCGTTCTTCAGGCTGTCGCCGGAATCGACGATGCCGTATTCCTTCATCTTGGCGACGGAATAGGCGAGCAGATCGTCGGTCATCTCCGGATTGAGCTTCTTGATCAGGGCATTGCCGGCGGAATTGTCGCGGTAGATGTAATTGTACCAGCCGATCATGGAGGCATCGACGAAGCGCTGCACGAGGTCGGGCTTCTTCTCGACGATATCGCGGCGGGTCTCGATCAGGGTCGAATATGTGTTGAAGCCGTAATCGGCGAGCAGAAGCACGTTGGGCTTGAAGCCGGCGGCCTTCTCCACCGCGAAGGGCTCGGAGGTGACATAGCCCTGCATCGCGCTCTTGGGATTGGCGATGAAGGGTTGCGGATTGAAATTATAGGGACGGACGTTCTTCTCGTTGAAACCATATTCGGACTTCAGCCACTGGAAGTAGCTGGTCATGCCCTCCTTGGAGACGAACAGCGTCAGCGGCTTGAGGTCCTCGATCTTGGCGACTTTCGCGTCGGGCTGCGTCAGCATCACCTGCGGATCCTTCTGGAACACCGCGGCGATGGTGACGACCGGGACGTTGTTCGCGACCGCATCGAACGACATCAGCGTGTTCGCGGCCATGAAGAAATCGATCTTGCCGGCGATCAGCAGCATCCGGTTGTTCTCGTTGGGACCGCCGGGGACGATGGTGACGTCCAGCCCGTACTTCTTGTAGGTGCCGTCGGCCACCGCCTGGAAGAAGCCGCCGTGCTCGGCCTCGGCGACCCAGTTGGTGCCGAAGGTGACCTTGTCGAGCGTCTCGGCACGCGCAGGCAGGATCGAGACCAAAGCGGCCATCAGGCCTGCCGTTAACGCTCGCCGCAGATGAGAGGGGCTCATGAGTGCACTCCGTCGATCGCTTCTAGCCGATACCAAGCCAACGCGATAAAACCGCATGACATTGGGGACGCGAGCCGGTCGGGCCCGCGTCCCCTCATAACCCAAATTACGTGACAAATTCGGGCAAAGAAACCTTGATGACACCATCCCGCGCCTGGACCGAGATCCGCTGGGTCGATGCGACCCCTGCGGATGTGTCGCGCTGTATCGCGGTGCTGCCGCTGGCGGCGACCGAGCAGCATGGCCCGCATCTGCCGCTCGAGACGGACGTGCTGATCGCGGACGCCTATCTCGCGCGCGTGCGCGAGGTGCTGCCCGAGAACATTCCGGCCAGCTTTCTCCCCGTTGAGCGGGTCGGCATTTCCACCGAGCATATCGACTATCCGGGCACGCAGACGCTGCCGACTGAAATTGCGCTGAAGAAATGGACAGAGATTGGCGCGGAGGTCGCGCGGCGCGGCGTGAGGAAGCTCGTCATCATCACCAGCCATGGCGGCAACAGCGCGGCGATGATGCTGGTGGCGCAGGATCTGCGCGCGCATCACAAACTCTTTGTGGTGACGACGTCATGGTCGCGGCTCTCGGGCGCGGACAAATTGTTCCCCGCCGTTGAAGTGCGCCACGGCATCCACGGCGGCGCCGTCGAGACCTCGATCATGCTGGCGCGTTATCCGGGTCAGGTGCGCAAGGACGCGATCGCGGATTTTCCCGCGAGCAGCGTGGCGCTGGAAAAGCAGTATCGCTGGCTGTCGACGCAGCGGCCTGCGCCGTTCGCCTGGCAGGCGCAGGATCTCAACGCCAGCGGCGCGGTCGGCGATGCGACATTGGCCGTGGCCGAGAAAGGCGAGCAGCTGATCGATCAGGGCGCACGCGCCTTTTGCGAGCTGCTGGCCGAGGTCGATAACTTCGACGTGAACAGGCTCGCCAAGGGCCCCCTCGGCTAGCCCGCATCCAACTGAAACTATTCAGGAAATACCCCGCTTCCGGGAGCGCCAGGTGCGCTTTCGAACCTGACACGGCATGCCTCCGTCCAACTGGGCACGCGGACCACAACGGACCGCCTCAACCCGGATGGAGTTTCACATGTCGATCAAGACCAAGATTGCCGCCGCAGCCCTCGCTGCCCTCGCCGTCACCGGCAGCATCGTTTCCACCACGTCCGCGGCCGAAGCCAAGCAGCCCGGCTGGGTCTGGGGTGTCGGTGCCGGCATCGCCACCGCCGCCGTCGTCGGCTCCGCGATCGCCGCCAGCAACGACCCCTATTACTACGGCTATCACCGCTGCGGCTGGGTCGCCCAGTACAACGCCTTCGGCCAGTACGTCGGTCGCGTTCGCTCCTGCTACTGATTTGAGTACCTGAGGCCGATCTCACGTGGATCTGCGTCCGACACGGGCGCCTCATCCACCCCGTGTCGTGCCCCCGACCCCGCCCGGATGTCCCCCCGGGCGGGGTCATCCTTTTTGGGCCCGGTAATTTGTTGCAGTCCTGTCACACAGCGGTGCGAACCATTTTCTGCGGCAACGTGTGCCAGTTGCTATTGCGAATTAATCGCAATAAGGTTCGCAACAGGTCCAGGGGCTTGGGACGAAGTTGCGTCGAATCGAGATCATCTCGGCCGACCGCGTCGGCAACCGAGGCCTGATGACAGAGTGGCCGCGAATCGGCAGGGATATCGCGGCGCGTGGGACACATTCGCGTTTGGGGGCGTTTCGTTTTGACGTTAAGAGGTCACCGTTACAGGTATTTGCGAACGGCCGCGGCAATCGCCACGGGCGTGATGGCGCTCCCCGCCGCCGGCCGCGCGGCCGATCTGCCGCTGAAGGCGCCGGCGCTGCGAGCGGTCTATGACTGGACCGGTCTCTATATCGGCGCGCATGCGGGCTACAGCCGCGGCTCATCGCGCTTCGCACTGAACGACGGCACCGCCATCAGCGACAGCGGCGTCTTCAGCGGCACGATCGGCGGCGTGCAGGCGGGCTACAATTACCGGCTCAACTCCGGCTGGCTGGTCGGCGTCGAAGGTGATTTCTCGTTTCCCAACTACATCACCTCGAACTCGATCGTCTCCTTCCTGGCGACACCGGCCAACACCGTCACGCAGCAATGGGACTACACCGCCAGCCTGCGCGGGCGGGTCGGCTACACCAGCGGTCCATGGCTCGTCTATGCCACCGGCGGCTTTGCGTGGATGGGCGAACGCTATTTCGACGCGCCGGCCTCCGGCGAAGCCGTCCCGAAAATCCTGAACACGCGGCCCGGCTGGATTGCGGGCGCCGGCATCGAATACGGCTTCGCGCCGCATTGGAGCGCGCGGCTCGAATATCTCTACAGCCGCTTCGATGCCGCCAACATCGCGTTCTCGACGGGCGCCCAATACACCTCCTCGGCGCTCGACTTCCAGACCATCAGGCTCGGCCTCAACCGCAAGGTCGATTGGCCGGGCGTGCCGGGCTATAACCCGAACAGCTCGCTGATCGACCCGGAGTCGGATCGCTGGGAGATTCACGGCCAGAGCACCTACCTGCCGCAAGGCTATCCATCGTTCCCCGCCCTCTACAGCGGACAGAACTCGCTCTCGCCGTCGCGGCAGGCCAAGGCGACGTGGAGCAACAGCCTGTTCCTGAACGCGCGGCTGTGGGATGGCGGCGAGGTCTATTACAATCCCGAGCTGCTCCAGGGTTTTGGATTGAACGACACGGTCGGCGCGGCCGGCTTCCCCAACGGCGAGGCGCAGAAGTCGAACTTCCCCTACCCGCACTACAACACCTCGCGCCTGTTCGTGCGCCAGACCTTCGGCTTCGGCGGCGAGCAGGAAGAGCTCGCGAGCGGCCAGTTGCAGCTGGGACAGAAGGTCGACGTATCCCGTCTCACCGTTCAGGCCGGCAAGTTCGCGGTGGTCGACGTGTTCGACGGCAATGCCTATGCCAAGGACACCCGCAAGGACTTCATGAACTGGTCGATATGGGCGCCGGGCGCCTTCGACTATTCCGCCGACAAGGTCGGCCTCACCTATGGCGTGACGGCCGAGCTCAACCAGAAGCAATGGGCGCTGCGGGGCGGCTATTTCCTGATGGTTGCGGAGTCCAATTCAAATCATTTCGACACCAGGGTCGGCGAGCGCGGCCAGTACGTGCTCGAACTCGAGACGCGCTACTCGCTGTTCGGCCAGCCCGGCAAGCTCCGCACCATGGGCTGGGTCGACAGCGCCAACATGGGCAGCTTCCGCGAGACGCTGGACAATCCCGCGCTGAATCTCGACATCGCGCAGACCCGGCGCGGCCGTCTCAAGGTCGGCTATGTCGTCAACGTCGAGCAGGCGATCACCGAGGATCTCGGCCTGTTCGGCCGCTGGAGCTGGAACGACGGCAAGAGCGAGACGCTGGCGTTCACCGACATCAACCGCAGCCTGTCCGGTGGCCTGTCGATCAAGGGCACGAAATGGGGCCGCCCCGACGATGTCGTCGGCATCGGCGGCGCCGTCAACGCGCTGTCGCAGGACTATCGCGACTTCCTCGCCGCCGGCGGCCTCGGCGTTCTCATCGGCGACGGCGCGCTCAACTACCGCAAGGAGCGCATCCTCGAAACCTATTACGCCTACGCGCTGAACAAGAATCTCACGCTCACCGCCGACTACCAGCTCATCGTCAACCCCGCCTACAACGCGGATCGAGGACCGGTGTCGGTGTTTTCAGGACGGCTGCACGGCGAGTTCTGAGCCGCGGCTCAGAACAACAGCGCAACGCCCGAGACGAACAGCAGCGCGAGCACGATCTTCCGGAACGCGGCCTCGTCGATTCGGCCGAACAGCTTCAGCCCTAGCCAGGTGCCGGCGAACAGGAACGGCAGGCCGAGCGCGAACAGCCTCGCCGTATCGAGCGTGAGCGATCCCTTGGCGCCGAGCCAGAGCGCCGCCATGGCGAACACCGCGACCGCGACAGGCTGAAACGTGGCACGCTGCGCGTCCTTCGGCAGGCCGCGCAGATTGCACCAGATGGTGACGACGATGCCGGCAAGGCCCGTCAGCCCGCCAAGCAGGCCGTTGACGAAGCCGACCGTGATGTCGGCGACTGGCGGTACGTCGGTGGCGAGCTTGAGCTGCGGCCGGAAGAATGCATACAGGCTGTAGGCGATCAGGATAGCTCCGACCGCGATACGGACACTCTTCGGATCGGCCGAGGTCAGAAGCGAGACCCCGGCCGGCACGCCGATGACTGCACCGACGATGAACGGCCACAGCCGGCGCCAATCGAGCGCAGCGCGCAGTTTCCAGACCGAGTAGCCCTGCACGAGAAGGCCGAAGCCGACGATCAGGGTGGCGCTCTGGAGCGGCGTCAGCACGTAGAGCCACAGCGATGCCGCGACGAGGCCGAAGGCGAAGCCGGAGAGGCCGGCGACGAACGCGCCGGCGAAGGTGGCCAACAGGAAAAGCGGAAGCTCGGTTGCGATCCCGTCCATTGCTCGCTCCAAAGATCAGCGAGCAGCGCTTGCGTGGGATCACCACTTCACGGGGAGGCTGCGACATCCCCGGAATGCAAATCTAGGTGAAGCGCGTTCCCTGCACAATGACCTTGTTACGCGGCCCGGATCGCATCCAGGAATTTCCCGACCTCGGTCTTGAGACGCGTGCTTTCGCCCGACAGCGATCTGGCGGCGGTAAGCACGTTGGCGGAGGCCGATCCGGTCTGGCTGGCGCCGTGCTGCACGTCGACGATGCTGGCGGAGACCTGCTGGGTGCCGCGCGCCGCCTGCTGCACGTTGCGGGAAATCTCGCGCGTCGCCGCGCCCTGCTCCTCGACCGCCGAGGCGATCGCGGATGCGATCTCGGACATCCTCGTGATGGTGTCGCCGATCGCCTTGATGGCGCCGACGGAATCCTCGGTCGCCGCCTGGATCCCCGAGATCTGCTGGCTGATCTCGCCGGTGGCCTTGGCGGTCTGCTCGGCCAGCGCCTTGACCTCGGAGGCGACGACCGCGAAGCCGCGTCCGGCCTCGCCGGCCCGCGCCGCCTCGATGGTGGCGTTCAGCGCCAGGAGATTGGTCTGACCCGCGATCTGGCTGATGAGTTCGACGACGTCACCGATCCGCCCCGCGGCCTTGGCGAGCTCGCCGACATGATCGTTGGTCCGCTCGGCCTGCTGCACGGCTTCGCCGGCGACGCGCGCGGAGTCCTGGACCTGGCGGCTGATCTCGTCGACCGACGAGGCCATCTCCTCCGCCGCGGCGGCAACGGTCTGCACGTTGGTGGAGGCCTGCTCGGAGGCGGCGGCGACGGTCGCAGTGACCTTCTCCGATTGATCGGCCGTGCTCGTCAGCGTTCCCGCCGACACTTCGAGCTCCGAGGAAGCCGACGCGACGGTGTTGATGACGTCGCCGATCATGGCCTCGAAATCGCGCGCGATCTGGTCCATGCGCTGGCTGCGCTTGAGCTTCGACTCGGCCTCGATCGCGCCCGCCTCGTTGGCAGCCTTCTGGGCGAGCAGCGAATCCTTGAAGTGCTGGAGCGAGCCCGCGACCTGGCCGATCTCGTCATTGCGGCCCGTCGCCGGAATCTCGACGTCATGCCGTCCGGCGGCGAGCGTTCCGATCACCTCGGCGAGCCGGCTGAGCGGCGTCACGACGCGGCTGCGCAGCATCATGGTGACGCCGGCGAGCGTGCTGAGCAGCGCCAGCACCGCAACGCCCGCAAGCGCGAGCATCGCCAATGCGCCGTCGCGCGCAGCCGTGGCGCGCTCGGCGGCTTCCGCCAGCGCGGCGTCGCGCACGCCATAAAACATCTGGATCGCCGGCACGATGACGCTCGCGAGCTCCTCGGCGTTGACGCCGTACTTGCCGTCGCTCCTCGCCGCGGGCATCTCCTTGTCCACGACGACCGCTGCCTTTCCAAAATAGGATTCGGTCGCCGCCTTCTGCGCGGTGGAAATGCGGGGCGGGCTTCCAAGCTGATCGATGCCGGCCTCGATGCGTTCGCGATCGGCCTCTACACGCCCCTGCATGCGATCCATCAGCGAGATTTCGGCTGCCGTGAGCGGCCGACGTGCGCTCAGCGCCGGCGACAGCGTGGCGGCGCGGCTGCCGGCCGAGACGCGCAGATCCTGCGCCGTCCGCGCCAGGCTCAGTAACGCCGCAAGTGAGGAATCGGCGTTGACGACCTGTCCTTCGAGCTGATTCATGATCGGCTCGATGTTGCCGATGACCTCGGCCACGCCGGGCAGAAAACCCTTGATGACGGCACCGTCGCGCTGCGCCAGGGGGACGCTCATCGCGCGATCTGCGGCCGTGGTGACCTCCTTGAGCCGCCGCGCGGTACGGTCGAGCTTTTCGATCATCGGTCCGGCGTCATTCAGCGCCAGGAAAGTAGGCCTTGCCCTCTCGAATGCCGCATCGGCCGCCTTTGCAGCCTTGGCGGCCGCGTCGATCTGGGCCTGCGTCGCAGCGCCTTCCTGGAAGATCGGTCCGATGTAGGGGGCACGAAGGCCGGCGACCTGCTGGCTGATCATCAGGGTCGCGCCAAAGGCGTCGACCGTCCTGATCGCGTCGGAACGGTTCGTGAAGATGCGCGTCTGGGGTATGAGCACCTCGGCGCCGAGGATGACTGCAAACACCGTCACCGTCAGCATCGACAGCGCGAAAAGCTTCCCGATCCGCATCCCCGGTCCCCCAAATGCATTTACAAATGCGGAGAACCTAGTCGGCGGCCACTAAGACCCCGTTAAGCACATGCCCGTAGTTCCGCGGGTGTCACGTCGTCGCAGACCGCAGGGAACACGGCCCACCGCGCGGTTCCCTCGCGGCGACGGATGCGACAGAATTGCCAGCAATTCCGCTCTGAATACCTATATCAATGCGTGTGCCGGCAGCCCCTGCCATACTTGCTTACCTCGGAACGTCAATGCTCTCCGTCGAACTCGTCATCGTCGTCGTCCTGATCGTCATCAACGGCCTCTTGTCCATGTCGGAGCTGGCCGTGGTCTCGTCTCGCCCGGCACGCTTGTCGCTGCTCGCCGCCAAGGGCGTGCGCGGCGCCGAGCGGGCGTTGACGCTGGCGTCCGACCCCGGAAAATTCCTCTCGACGGTCCAGATCGGCATCACGCTGGTCGGCGTGCTCTCGGGCGCCTTCTCCGGCGCGACACTCGGGCAGCGGCTGACACTATGGCTGGTCGAGCTCGGACTGTCCTCCGGCATTGCCGACATCGTCGGCGTCGGCATCGTCGTCACCCTCATCACCTACGCAACACTGATTGTCGGCGAGCTGGTGCCGAAGCAGGTGGCGCTGCGCGATCCTGAAAGCATCGCGGTCAGGGTCGCGCCCGCGATGCACGTGCTCGCGAAGATATCGCTGCCGCTCGTGTTCCTGCTCGACGTCTCCGGCAAGCTGATCCTCACGCTGCTCGGCCGCGGCGGCAAGGCCGAGGAGAAGGTCTCGGAGGACGAGATCCATCACCTCGTCAGCGAAGCCGAAAGCGCGGGCGTGCTCGAGCCCGGCGAGAAGGAGATGATCGCCGGCGTGATGCGGCTCGGCGACCGGCCGGTCGGGGCCGTCATGACGCCGCGCACGGAGGTCGACGAGATCGATTTGAACGACCCGCCGGAGGCCATTCAGGAGATCATCAAAAAGAGCCCGCATTCGCGCTTTCCAGCCTCCGACGGCGATCGCGACAAGCCGATCGGCGTGCTCCAGGCCAAGGATTTGCTGGTCGCGTACATGAACGAACGCGCACCCGACCTGCGGGCGCTGGTCCGCGAAGCGCCGAGCATTCCCGCGTCGGCGGATGCCCGCGATGTGCTCACGATCCTGAAGGCCGCTCCGGTTCATGTCGGCTTCGTCTATGACGAGTACGGCGCCTTCGAAGGCGTGGTCACCGCCGCCGACATCCTGGAATCGATCGTCGGCGCGTTCCACTCCGAGGAGGGCCCGCCGGAGCCGGCTTACGTCAAGCGCGCGGACGAATCGCTGCTGGTCGCCGGCTGGATGCCGGTCGATGAATTCGGCGAGCTGCTCGGCATCGAGCTGCCGCCGCATCGCTTCAACACGGTGGCGGGCCTCGTGCTGCAGCAATTCAACGTGCTGCCCAACGTCGGCGACGCCTTCGACCTCGGCGGCTGGCATATCGAGGTGGTCGATCTCGACGGCCGGCGGATCGACAAGATCCTGGCGAGCCGGAGGGGCGAGCAGGCGGCGGCGTGAGGTGAGCGCCTGTTGAAGTAGCGCACGCCACCGCGCCAATCTTCACGCGTCGTCCCGGCGAAGGCCGGGACGACGGCTGAGTTTTGGGCGCGAACTTGCTCCCGCACACGACCCTACCCGAACCTCACCCCGATCCGCTTTTCCTTGCGCCAGACCACGGTGCAGGGCAGATGCGTTCCGTCGGCCTGGATGAACAGGGTGAAGTGTTCGGGGATGCCGACCGGGCTGGTGACGTCGAGTGCCGCGCCGGTGTCCGAGAAATTGCGAACGGTGCAGTCGATCGCGCCGCCGCCGAACTCGATCGTTCCGGCCTTCAGGACCCGATGCCTGGCTTTGTTGCGTCGCTCGTCCATAGGGTGAATTTACACCCAAAGTTGAACCAAATGCCAATTGCCAGCCCCGCCCGCGGTGAGTTTACGCGGACCGGCCCGACGTGGCCGCGGGCGAAGCGATCGGCTCACAGCGCCGGCTGGAACGTCTCCGCCCGCGCCATCTTCCAGGCGTCGCGAAACCGCGGGTCTTCGGTGCCTTCGAGCAGCTCGCCGGGGCGCAGCGCCGGATAGAGCTGCGCGAAGGATTTGACCTGGGTCGTCGACGTCCGCTGGTTGAAATGGATCGGGCGCAGCTGCTGCGGATGCTCGAGGCCGGCCGCGGCGATCAGCTCGGTCAGCGAGTGCAGCGTGGCATGGTGATAGTTGTGCACGCGGTCGATCTTGAGCGGCACGTAGAGCGCGCGCGCCCGGGTCGGATCCTGCGTCGCGACGCCGGTCGGGCAGCGGTCGGTGTGGCAGCTCAGCGACTGGATGCAGCCGAGCGAGAACATGAAGCCGCGCGCCGAATTGCACCAGTCGGCGCCGATCGCCATCGCGCGCGCCATGTCGAAGGCGGTGGCGATCTTGCCGGAGGCGCCGATCTTGATGCGGTCGCGCGCATTGATGCCGACCAGCGCATTATGGACGAAATTGACGCCCTCGCGCATCGGCATGCCGAGATGGTCCATGAACTCCAGCGGCGCCGCGCCGGTGCCACCCTCGTTGCCGTCGACGACGATGAAGTCAGGATAGATGCCGGTTTCCAGCATCGCCTTGCAGATCGCCAAAAATTCCCAGGGATGGCCGATGCACAGCTTGAAGCCGGCCGGCTTGCCGCCGGACAGGCGGCGCATCTCCGCGATGAACTGCATCATGCCAACAGGCGTGGAGAAGGCGCGATGCGAGGCCGGCGAGATGCAGTCCTCACCCATGGCGACGCCGCGGATTTTTGAAATCTCCTCCGAGACCTTCGCCGCCGGCAGCACGCCGCCATGGCCGGGCTTGGCGCCCTGGCTGATCTTGAGCTCGACCATCTTGATCTGGTCCTGGCCGGCGACGCGCGCGAACGCTTCGGGGTCGAACGAGCCGTCGAGATGGCGGCAGCCGAAATAGCCGGAGCCGATCTCCCAGATGATGTCGCCGCCCATCTCTGCGTGATAAGGGCTGAAGCCGCCCTCGCCTGTGTCGTGCGCGAAGCCGCCCTTCCTGGCGCCGGCATTGAGCGCCCGCACCGCGTTCGGGCTCAGCGCGCCAAAGCTCATCGCGGAGACGTTGAACACCGAGGCCGAGTAGGGCTTCTTGCAATCGGGGCCGCCGATGGTGATGCGGAATTTCTCCTCGGCATGGGTCTTCGGCGAGACCGAGTGATGCATCCACTCATAGCCCTCGCGGTAGACGTCTTCCTGCGTGCCGAACGGACGCTTGTCGAGCTGCATCTTGGCGCGCTGATAGACCAACGACCGGGTGTCGCGCGAGAACGGCATGCCGTCCTTCTCGCTCTCGAAGAAATATTGCCGCATCTCGGGGCGTATCTCTTCGAGCAGGAAGCGCATATGCGCCGAGATCGGGTAGTTGCGCAGCACCGCGTGCCCCTTCTGCAAGAGGTCGCGGACGCCGAGCAGCGTCAGGGCGCCGAAGATCAGGATCGGGATCAGCAGGATGTCGGAGATCTTGCGGTCGGCGATGCCGATGCCGATCAGCAGCGCAGTGACGACCGCGCAGATCGTCAGCACGATGAAGCGCGGCGAGAACGGCAGCAGCAGGGTCTCCATGACCCCCTCCTCCGCCAGTGCCAGGCGTTTCGGCGATTCCTGCTTTTTGTTGTCGGCCACGATCCCATCCTCTCGCCGGCATGAGGCGCTACGATACGCCCGCCCCTGTCATACGGATATGACGCGGCCCTTGTTTCAGGCTAGCGAAATCGGCCGGCGCCGATCAATCCGCCGGGAGGTTAGGCTTTTGCAGTGCAGCAGAGAGGCGGGATGGGGATGGGAGGCTGCTAGCGGGGCAAGGTGCTTTACCCACAGCCGTCGTCCTGGCGAAAGCCAGGACCCATTACCCCTAAATGGGGCTATGCGAAGACTGGCAACAACCAGCCTTCGCCAAACTTGGCTCGGTGGCTATCGGTCCTGGCTTTCGCCAGGACGACACCGAAATAACAAGCTGCCGCGCTTAGCGCTCGACGAAGGCCTTCTCGATCACGAAATGGCCGGGCTTGTTGCCGCTGCCTTCGATGAAGTCACGGCTCTCGAACATCACCTTGAGCTCTTCAAGCATCGCCGGGCTGCCGCACATCATGATGCGGTCGGTCGCGATGTCGAGCGGGCCCTGACCGATGTCGTTGAAGATCTGCTCGGAGTTGATGAGGTCGGTGATGCGGCCGCGGTTCTTGAAGGGCTCGCGGGTCACGGTCGGATAGTAGATCAGCTTGTCCGCGAGCAGCTCGCCGAACAGCTCGTCATCGCGCAGGGTCGCGACCAGCTTCTCGCCATAGGCGAGCTCGGAGACCTGGCGGCAGCCGTGCACCAGCACGATGGACTCGAACTGGTCGTAGACCTCGGGATCCTTGATCAGGCTGGCGAAGGGCGCAAGACCGGTGCCGGTCGAGAGCAGCATCAGCCGCTTGCCGGGAAGCAGGTTGTCGGTGATCAGCGTGCCGGTCGCCTTGCGGCCGACCAGGATGGTGTCGCCTTCCTTGATCTTCTGCAGGCGCGAGGTGAGCGGGCCGTCCTGCACCTTGATCGAGAAGAACTCGAGCTCTTCCTCGTGGTTGGCGCTCGCCATGCTGTAGGCGCGCAGCAGCGGACGGCCGTCGACCTCGAGGCCGATCATGGCGAACTGGCCGTTCTGGAACCGGAAGCCGGTATCGCGCGTGGCGCGGAAGCTGAACAGCGTGTCGGTCCAGTGGTGGACGGAAAGAACCTTCTCTCGGTAAAACGCGCTCATGATTTTCGATATTCCGAATATTTGCGGTTTTAGGGCAAAAGCGTTGCCCGGCCCTGAAATCGGGGCGGTCACCATTGCCATGGCGGAGGATTTCGCGTGTGTGATCTACGCCATTGAGACCAATAATCAACCTCGTTTCGGATGCAATTGATGCCGATCAAACCAGCATTTGCGGCAGAACTGGCCGCATCATTAATGAATCTGCTGTCGGGCGCGCGAAGAGGGCAATTTCTTTTCCCGGCAAGGCTCGATTGCAGCACTTAATTTCCATCGCGCTCGCGAGAATTTCATTAAGAATAGCTCTGATTTTCACCCGGTCTGGCGCCGTTTCCCGCATTTTTGCGGCTTTTGGCGCCAGGAACGACTGACACAAGCGACTGAGGCAGATGGCGGGCAGCGAGCGGGTCTTCGTCCAGGCGATCAGGCGCTATTGCGCCCGCCACGACATCGCGGTCGATGTCCGCGCCGGCGGCTGGCTGATTGCGATGCGCCTCGGCGAGACGCGCCGCTTCGCCTTCGGCTACGACATCGGCCTCAACAGCGCGATCGCCCACCGCCTCGCCAACGACAAATCCGCGACCGCCGAGGCGCTGACGCTGGCGGACGTGCCCTGCATTCCCCATCAGCTCTTCCTCAACCCGAGGCTGGGCGTGCACGTCGCCGGTCCGGGCTGGCGTGAAGCGATGCTGGCGCTGCTCGCGCAGAATCCGCAAGGCATCGTGGTGAAGCCGAACGAGGGCACGTCGGGGCGCGCGGTGTTCAAGGTGACGACGGAGGCGGAGCTCGACCACGCGGCTGGCGAGGTCTTCTCGATGAGCACGGGGCTCGTGATCTCGCCCTATGTCGCGATCGAGCAGGAGGTCCGCGTGGTGCTGCTCGATGACGTGCCCCTCGTCGTCTACAGCAAGCAGCGTGGCTCAGACTGGCGGCACAATCTCGATGCCGGCGCAAAGCCGGTGCTGATGGAGGACGGCAAGGTTCGAACGGCTTGCGTGAAGCTCGCGATTGATGCAGCGAGAGCCATCGGCATCGTCTTCGCGTCCATCGACGTGGTGCGCGTTGACGGTGCCTGGCGCGTGCTCGAGATCAACTCCGGCGTGATGATGGAAGCGCTGGCCAAGCTGCATCCGGAGCTGGTGCAGGCAGCGTATGACGCGGCGCTGGACCGGGTGTTTGGGAAGCGGTAGGAGCCGCGGCACAGGTGCCCACCCTCCCCTGGAGGGGGAGGGCCGGCTCGCAGCGCGTCAGCGATGCGAGACGGGTGGGGTGACGGTCTCTCCTCATCCAACAGTGCCCGAGCGGAGAGATCACCCCACCCCGCTCGCGCTTCGCGCGATCGACCCTCCCCCTCCAGGGGAGGGTAAGAAAGATTGCCCTCAATTATTCGCACTCGCCGAATCGTCCATGGCCTTGAAGGCTTCCTCGAGCTGCAGCGAGATCGGCACGTTGAGCCGCTCGCCGGTCGGCAGCCGCGAGACGAACCATTTGTTGTAGAGCGGGACGAGGTCCCGGTTGGAGCCGAGCTTGCGGAAGGCGCGCTCGACCACGGCGGAGAGCTGCGGCTCACCTTTCTTGAACATGATGCCGTAGGGATCGTAGGACAAATAGTCGCCGGTGACGCGGAACTTGTCCTGCGCCTTGTGGCGCGCGATCAGGCCGAACAGCAGGATGTCGTCGGTCGCGAACGCATCGGCCTTGCCGTCGACGAGGATCTGATACGACTGCTCGTGGTCCGGCGAGGTGATGATGTTGAGTCCGAGCGAGAACTTCTTGTCCGCAGCCTGGATCGCCTGCTCGTTGGTGGTGCCTTTCGTCACCACGATGGACTTGCCCTTCAGATCGGTCAGCGACTGGACATTCGACGCCTTCGGCACCATCAGCTTGGTGCCGGCAACGAACATCAAGGGCGAGAAGGCGACGCGCTTGCCGCGCTCGGCATTGGCGGTGGTCGAGCCGCATTCCAGGTCGATCTTGTTCTGGAGCACGGCGTCGATGCGGTCGTCCGAGGTGACCTTGACGTAGTCGATTTTGAGATTGGGATCGTCGACCTCGATGCCGATCTCCTCGACGATGGCCTCGCACAGTTCGAGGCTGTAGCCGATCGGACGACCCGACTGGTCGAGGAAGGAGAACGGCGGCGAACTCTCGCGATAGCCGAGCCGCACGGTATGCGCCTTCTTGATCGCCGACAGCGTCGGGCTAAGCCCTTCGCTGCCGCCGGTCTGAGCTGAGGCCCCGGTTGCCAGCAGACACGCTGCCAGCAACAGGCTGCCCGATATCGCCAGTGAGCGGCGCATGATGCACCTCCGTCAGTGGCCGGCCATCGCGGGCAATTCGCCGGGCACCATGTCCGGCGTCGCCACCTCGCCGGGTCCGAGCTCGTGCTCGGGCCCGAGCTCGCCTTCCCACTTCGCGACCACGGCGGTCGCGAGCGAGTTGCCGATCACGTTGGTGGCGCTGCGCCCCATGTCGAGGAAGGTGTCGATGCCCATGATCATCAAGAGGCCCGCCTCGGGGATGCCGAACTGCGCCAGCGTCGAGGCGATCACGACGAGGGAAGCGCGCGGCACGCCGGCGACGCCCTTGGAGGTGATCATCAGGGTCGCGAGCATCGCTAGCTGCGTCGCGAGCGACATCTCGATGTGGTAGGTCTGCGCGATGAAGATGCTGGCGAAAGTGCAGTACATCATCGTGCCGTCGAGGTTGAAGGAATAGCCGAGCGGCAGCACGAAGCTCGAGATCCGCGACGAGGCGCCGAACTTGGTCAGTCCTTCCAGCGTCTTCGGATAGGCCGCTTCCGAGCTCGCGGTCGAGAACGCGATCATCAGCGGCTCGCGGATCAGCTTCAGGAGATGGCTGTAGCGCGGCCCGATCACGAGGAAGCCGACGATCATCAGGATGACCCACAGGATCGCAAGCGCGAGATAGAAGCCGCCCATGAAGACGACGAGCTTCCAGAGCACGCCGAGGCCGTTCTTGGCGACGGTGGCCGTGATGGCGGCCCACACCGCGAGCGGCGCGAACAGCATCACATAGCTCGTCACCTTGAGCATGATGTGGGCGACGTCGTCGATCATCGCCAGGATCGGCTTCGACCGCTCGGGCATCGAGCCCATCGCCACCGAGAAGAACACGGCGAAGATCACGATCTGGAGGATCTCGTTCTGCGCCATCGCATCCGCGATCGAGGTCGGGATCAGATGGGTCAGGAATTTCTCGATCGAGAAGGCCGAGACCGGCAGGCCGGTCGATTGCCCCGCCTGCGGCAGCGTGCCGGGGAAGTTCGCGCCGGGCTGGAGCAGGTTGACCATGACGAGGCCGAGCAGCAGCGAGACGAAGGAGGCGCTGACGAACCAGCCCATGGTCTTGGCGAAGATGCGCCCGAGCCGAGAACCGCTTCCCATATGGGCGATGCCGCCGACCAGGGTCGCGAACACCAACGGCGCGATGATCATCTTGATCAGGCGCAGGAACATCATGGCGATCAGGTTGATGGAGGAGGCCCACTCGGCGCGCGTATCGGGCAGGAAGTTGAAGATCGCCGCCCCCATGACGATGCCCAGCACCATCGCGGCCAGAATGTATTGCGTAAACCTGTTCGACATTGAACGACCCCCACCAACACCGGCCGCTTTATGATGTCGCAGATATGACGATGACGCAACACGCTTGGCGAGCGATCGCGTTGGCCGGATGTTCCCATTGTGAAACGAGCCTGCGCGATCTAGCCTTCATGCAGCGCACAACGAACGCAGCTTGCACGTTTCCTTTGCGGCAGCTGCATCAATAATCGTCAAACAAATGAAGAGGGGAACGCCATGAGCGGCAACATCAATCGCCAGATTCTGCTGGTGGAAAAGCCCAGCGGCAAGCTCGGTCCTGAACATTTCAAAATGGTCGAGAGCGCGATGCCGGAGCCGAAGGACGGCGAGGCGTTGCTGCGCGTGCGTTACATCTCGCTCGACGCCGCCAACCGCGCCTGGATGCACGGCGCGACCTATCGTTCGGCCGTCGAAGCCAACAGCGTGATGGCCGGCGGCGCCATCGCCGAGGTCGTGAGCTCGAAGGCCGAGGGGCTCGCACCCGGTGACATCGTGTTCGGCGACACCGGCTGGCAGGAGTTTGCCGCGGTGCCGGCGAAGCATCTGACTAAGATGCCGAAGCTCGAGCCGATGACGCATCTGCTCAGCGTGTTCGGCATCGCCGGCCTCACCGCCTATTTCGGCCTGCTGGAGGTCGGCAAGCCCAAGGAGGGCGAGACGGTCGTGGTCTCGGCGGCCGCGGGATCGGTCGGCTCGATCGTCGGACAGATCGCCAAGATCAAGGGCTGCCGCGTCATCGGCATCGCCGGCGGCGCCGACAAGTGCCACTGGCTGACCTCCGAGCTCGGCTTCGATGCGGCCGTGGACTACAAGGACGGCGCCGTGTTCAAGGCGTTGCGCGCCGCGGCGCCCAAGGGCATCGACGTCTATTTCGACAATGTCGGCGGCGACATTCTGGAAGCCTGCCTGCCACAAATGAACAATTACGGCCGCATCGCCTGCTGCGGCGCGATCTCGCAATATGACGGCGCGCCCGCCGCGCATGGCCCGCGCGGCGTGCCCGGGCTGATCGTGGTGAAGCGGCTGGTGATGCAAGGCTTCATCGTGATGGACTACATGAAGGACAGCCAGCGCGCGCTCGCCGATCTCCAGTCCTGGGTGAAATCCGGCAAACTCAAAGTGCAGGAGGACATCATCGACGGCCTCGAGAACACGCCGAAAGCGTTGATCGGATTGCTCGCGGGCGAGAACCGCGGCAAGCGCATGGTGAAACTGACGACATAGTTACGCCGCGGTCGCCGAGACATTTATCTACTTGCGGTAGAGGCCAAAGCGGCCAAAGATGCCGCTCGCGAGACATCCCTCGCGACGATTGCGCTTGCATACCTTTTTGAAAATTGTCGGCATGACCGACAGGGCAGGAATTCGCTCAGATGTTCAACACGTTGAAACATGCCTCAACGCGCACCGCGTTGCTTGCCGCAACTCTCTTCGCAACTGCAACAGGCGCGTTCGCACAGGCGCCGACCGAAGCGCAGAAGAGCGCGATCCGCTCCGCATGCCGCTCGGACTTCATGGCGCATTGCTCGAGCGTGACACCCGGCGGCGTCGAAGCGTATCAGTGCCTCGCCAAGAACATGTCCAGCCTGTCGTCGGGATGCCAGGCCGCGGTTCGCGCGGTCGAGCCGGCGGCCGCGCCGAAGACTGAAGCGGCGCCCGCCAAGTCTGAACCTGCCAAATCCGAGCCTGCAAAGACGGAAGCTGCGCCCGCCGCCGAGCCCGCGGCCAAACCGGCAGCGGCAGCCGCCCCGAAAGCGGCAGCGCCAAAGCAGCCGAGCCCTGCGGAGGTTTCCGCGATCAAGAGCGCCTGCCGCGGCGACTATCCCAAGGTCTGCGCCGGCGTGCCGCCGGGCGGCGCGCCCGCGCTCGAATGTCTGGAGAAGAACAAGGCGAAGGTGTCGGCGGGCTGCGCCAAGGCGGTGAATGCGGCTATGGGCGGCGGTGCTGCGGCGGCCGCGCCTTCTGCCGGTGCTGCACCGGCCGCAACGGCAGCGCCCGCCGCGGCACCATCCGTCATCGTGCTGCGCCCATTGCTGCCGCGCGAAGAACTGTTCATCGTCCGGTCGGCCTGTGGCGCCGACATCCGCTCCCTCTGTGCCGGCGTCGCGCCGGGCGGCGGCCGCATCATCCAGTGCATCTCCAACAACGCCGCCTCGCTGTCGCCCGCGTGCAAGGACGTGCTTGCGCCGTTCGCTGCACGATAAGGCAGGCACGAAGCCGCGCCAAGGCGCGTGGCCATGACGAAGCGTCGCGCGAATGAATTCTCGCGGCTGCGACGACAAACCTTTTGCCAATATCAATCACGACAACACCGGGAGAAAGAGACATGCGTTCGTTGCTGCTGATCGCTTCCGCGCTCCTCGCCTTCGGGGCAACCATGACGTTCGAGGCCACCGACGCCAACGCGGTGGTGTGCGCCCGCGGCGTCTATCGCGCCGGTTGCGCCGGGCCGAACGCGGCCGTCGTCGTTCGCAAGCCGGTTCCGGTGGTCCGCTGTACCAGGGTGCTGGTGAACGGCGTCTACGTGAAGCGCTGCGTCTGACCCCGGGTGGCCAATCCGGCCCGGTTTGGCTATGTTTCGTGCCAGAGGATTTTGGACACACGCAAAACGTGGGTCCGAGAGCGCGCTTCGGCGTGCCGGCCTTGTCGATAATTCCGCTGGCGCCGGACGTCGGAGCACATTAGTCTACCCCTAGATAGTAAGTATACTGTCAATTAGGGAGGCAGACGTTGCGGATCGCCGTGATTGGCGGGGGGCCCGGCGGGCTCTACTTCGCCTATCTCTGGAAGAAGCGTCACCCCGAGGATCAAGTCGACCTGTTCGAACAGAACCCGGCCGACGCGACCTGGGGCTTTGGCGTTGTGTTCTCCGACCAGGCCCTGGAGTTCCTGCGTGCCGACGACCCCGAGACGGTCGACGCGATCGCGCCGCATATGGAGAGCTGGGAGAACATCACGCTGAACCTGCAAGGCGACAGCGTCGCCATCGACGGGGTCGGCTTCTCGTCGATCGGGCGGCTCGAGCTGCTGCGGTTCCTGCAGCAGCGCGCGCTCGATGTCGGCGTCACCCCGCGCTTCGACACGCCGGTTCACGCGATCGACCAGCTCAATGGCCATGATCTGATCGTCGCCGCCGACGGGCTGAACTCGCTGGTGCGCCGCGCCTATGAGGGCGATTTCGGCACCTCGCTGTCCTATTCCTCCAACAAGTTCGTCTGGTACGGAACGTCAAAGCGCTTCGACACGCTGTCTCAGACCTTCGTGAAGACCGACCGCGGCACCTTCAACGCGCACCACTACCGCTATTCGCCGACCATGAGCACCTTCCTGGTCGAATGCGACCACACGACCTGGCAGGCCTATGGCTTCGCCTACAAGGACGTCGAGCAGTCCAAGGGCGTCTGCGAGGAGGTGTTCGCCGACACGCTCGGCGGCCATTGCCTCGTCTCCAACAAATCGGTGTGGCGCAATTTCCCCTGGGTCTGGAACGAGCACTGGTCGTTCAAGAACATGGTGCTGCTCGGCGACGCGCTGCACTCGGCGCATTTCTCGATCGGCTCGGGCACGCGGCTCGCGATCGAGGACGCGATCGCGCTGGTCAAGGCGCTGGAATCCGATGCGCATCTGACCACCGCGCTGCAGCGCTACCAGGCCGAGCGCAAGCCGGTGGTGCAGAAGCTCGTCAACGCGGCCCGCACCAGCGCCTGCTGGTACGAGCACTTCGCCCAGCACATGCAGCTTGACCTGATGGATTTCGCCTACAGCTACATCACCCGCTCCGGACGCATCGACGATGCGCGCCTGCGCCACATGTCACCGGCCTTCATGGCGCGTTACGAGGCCGCCAAGAATGGCGCGGGCGACGGCGGGGATGCGGCCGGCGAGGTTACGGCATGAGCAACGAGATTCGCGACCAGGTGCCCGCCGACAGCGCGGGCGCGCGCGAGATCGGCTTTGCCGTTCCGCAGGTCTATAACGCCAGCCGCGTGCTGTTCCACAATCTGGCCCAGGGCCGCGGCGACAAACGCGCCCTCTTTGGCCCCGCGGGCACGCGCACCTATGCCGAGCTTTGCGCGGAGGCTTGCCGTTGGGGTAACGGTTTTGCTTCGCTCGGCCTTAAGCGCGGCGACCGCGTGCTGTTGTTCCTCGACGACACGCCGGCTTATCCTGCCGCCTTCTTCGGCGCGGTGCGCGCCGGCTTCGTGCCGCTGCTGATCAACACGCTGACGCCGCCGGACTTGCTGCAATTCTATCTCGCCGATTCCGGCGCTGCCGTTGCAGTGGCGGACGCCGAGTTCTGCGGACGCTTCAATGCGGAGGCGTGCCAGGAGACGAAGCTGAATACGCTGATCGTCGTCAATGGCGAGGTCGGCGAGCACGCCGCGCCTGCGGCGGTCGCGGCGGCGAGCTGGCTCGCACAATTCCCGACTGAGCTCGCCGAAGCCGCGACCGATCGCAACGAGATGGCGCTCTGGATGTATTCCTCGGGCTCGACGGGCCGGCCCAAGGGCATCGTGCATCTCCAGCACGACATGGCCTACAGCGAAGTCGCCTTTGCGCGGAATGTGCTGAAGCTGACGTCCGATGACATCTGCTTCTCGGTGCCAAAGATCTTCTTCGCCTACGGCTTCGGCAACTCCATCACCTTTCCGTTCTCGGCGGGCGCTGCGACGCTGCTGTTGCCGGGCCAGCCGAAGCCGGCCGCGATCTTCGCGGCGATCGAGCAGTACAGGCCGACCGTCTTCTTCGGCCTGCCGACGCTCTATACCTCGCTGACCAAGGCCGAGGGCGCGGAGAAGACGAATTTCTCGTCGCTGCGCATGGCGCTCTCCGCCGCCGAAGTGCTCTCGGCAGAGGTCTTCAACGGCTGGAAGACGCTCACCGGGCTCGAGATCGTCGAAGGCCTGGGCTCGACCGAGGTGCTGCACATCTATCTCTCCAACCGCCCCGAGCAGAAGAAGCTCGGCGCCGCGGGCCTGCGCGTGCCCGGCTACGAGGTCGCGTTGCGCGACAAGGACGGGCGTGACGTCGGCGACAACGAGGAAGGGATTCTGTGGGTACGCGGCGATTCCAACACGCCGCTGTACTGGAACCGGCCGGACAAATCCGCCGAGACCATTCGCGAGGGCGGCTGGATCTACACCGGCGACCGCTTCGTGCGCGATGCCGACGGCTTCCATTTCTTCCGCGGCCGCGCCGACGATCTCATCAAGATCTCCGGCCAGTGGGTCTACCCGCTCGAGGTCGAGCTCTGCCTCGCCGACCACCCCGACATCCGCGAATGCGCGGTGTTCGCGGCCGAACTGCCGGACCGGCGCATGACGCTGAAGGCGGTGGTGGTGATGAACAACCGCGCGGCGGACCAGGTCGAAGCGACGCGGAAGCTGCAGGATTACGTGAAGGGCAAGCTGCTGCCGTACAAATATCCGCGCGAGGTGATTTTCATCGACGAGCTGCCGAAGACGGGGACGGGGAAGATCGACCGGCAGGCGTTGTTGCGGATGTGAGGCAGAGCGTCGCCATTCACTCCGCAATCGTAGGGTGGGCAAAGCGAAGCGTGCCCACCATTGCCCATTAGGAGAGAGATGGTGGGCACGGCGCAAGAGCGCCTTTGCCCACCCTACGAGATCGCGGGCTGGGCTCGCCGGGGCGCCCCCTCACCCACCCTTCCCCAGATGCTCCAGCGCGTCTTCTGCCCGCAGCGGCACGCGCGAGGCCTCATTGTTGAGGTCGACGAGTTGCTCCAGAAGACCCATCAGCGCCTTGCGATCGGCGGGCTTGAGCGGCTCCAGCATGCGCGCCTGGGCCCGTTCGACGGCGGGGATGATCTCGCGCAGGATCGCCGCGCCGGATTTGGTCAGATAGAGCAGCTTGATCCGCTTGTCCTCGGGGGCCGGCTTGCGCTCGATATAGTCCTTGGCCTGGAGACGTTCGATCACGCTGCCGAGCGTGGAGCGGTCGAAGGCGATCACGGCCGACAGCCGCGTCGCGTCGATGCCGGGATGGGTGTGGATCGCGATCAGCGCGGCATATTGCACCGGCGTGAGGTCGAACGCCTTGCACTCCTCCATGAAGATCGAGACCGCGATCTGCTGCATGCGCCGGAACAGATAGCCCGGCGCGGCATAGACCGCGTCGATCGTGATGGGAGCGGAAGGCTTACTCGGCATCGGGCTGCTTCTCCGGCGCGGCATTCGCGAAGGCCGGCAGCGCCTTGGCGGCTGCCTCGGCCTGGAGCAGGCGCGGATAGGCCGAGACATCGACGCCGAAGCGGCGGGCATTGGCGAGCTGCGGCACCAGGCAGAGGTCGGCGAGCGTCGGCGCATCGCCGAAGCAGAACGGCCCCGCTTCGCCCTTGATCAGGGTCTCGCAGGCCGACAGGCCCTCGCGGTTGACCCAGGCGGCCCAGTCCTGGACCCTCTCTTCGGCGAGGCCGAGCTCGCGCAGCCGGGCCAGCACCTTCAAGTTCTGCACCGGATGGGTGTCGCAGGCGATCGCCAGCGCGAATGCGCGCACCTTGGCGCGCCGCAGCGGATCCTTCGGCAACAGCGGTGGATTGGGATGGGTCTCTTCGAGCCATTCGATGATCGCGACCGATTGGGTCAGCACGGTACCCGCATCGTTCTCCAGCGCCGGCACCAGGCCCTGCGGATTGATGGCGAGATAAGCGGGCGCGCATTGCTCGCCCTTGCGTAAGTGATGCGGCAGATGCTCGGCGCCGAGGCCCTTGAGGTTCAGCGCGATCCGAACGCGGTAGGCGGCGCTGGAGCGGAAATAGCCGTGCAGCTTCATCGGAACCCTCCCGGTTTTCTCGTTGCTTAGCAGCCGGAGCCGCCATTGACGCTACAAAGATTGTCAGTATGCTGTCAATCTCAACGAGAACAACCGGGAGCCGCGCCATGGAAGCCGTGACCAAGACGCCGGAACGCGAGGCGTTTTACAAGAAGATCGACGGCGAAAATCTCACCGCGCTGTGGACGGTGATGGGCGACCTGATCACGCCGGAGCCGAAAAGCGCCTGCCGGCCGCACCTCTGGAAGTTCGAAATCATCCGCGATTACATGACGGAGGCGGGCAAGCTGATCACCGCCAAGGAAGCCGAGCGGCGCGTGCTGGTGCTGGAGAACCCCGGCCTGCGCGGCCAGTCCAAGATCACCACCTCGCTCTATGCCGGCGTGCAGATGGTGGTGCCCGGCGACGTCGCGCCCGCGCACCGCCACAGCCAGTCGGCGCTGCGCTTCGTGCTCGAAGGCAGGGGCGCCCACACCGCGGTCGATGGCGAGCGCACCGCGATGGAGCCCGGCGATTTCATCATCACGCCGTCGATGACCTGGCACGATCATTCCAACGAGACCGATCAGCCGATGTTCTGGCTCGACGGCCTCGACATTCCCTTGGTGCAGTTCTTCGACTGCTCCTTCGCCGAAGGATCGAAGGAGGACCAGCAGAAGATTACCAAGCCAGCCGGCGACAGCTTTGCCCGCTACGGTCACAATCTGCTGCCGGTCGATGTGAAGCGGAGCTCGAAGACGTCGCCGATCTTCAGCTATCCCTATGCCTACACCCGCGAGGCGCTGGAGAAGGCCAGGACGAGCCAGGAGTGGGACGCCTGCCACGGGCTGAAGCTGAAGTTCAGCAACCCCGAGACCGGCGATTTCGCCATGCCGACCATCGGCACCTTCATCCAGCTGCTGCCGAAGGGTTTTACCACCGCGCGCTATCGTTCGACCGATGCCACCGTGTTCTGTCCGATCGAAGGCCGCGGCCGCAGCCGCATCGGCGATGCCGTGTTCGAATGGGGCCCGCGCGATCTGTTCGTGGTGCCGAGCTGGCACTGGGTGACGCACGAGGCGGATGAGGACGCCGTGCTGTTCAGCTTCTCGGATCGGCCGGTGCAGCAGAAGCTGGATTTGTTCCGGGAAGATCGCGGGAATGCGTGAGGCACCGCTCTCGTAGGGTGGATTAGCCGAAGGCGTAATCCACCAACGATTTCTCCGGGTGGAAATAAGGTGGTGGGTTACGCCGAGCAGATGGGCCTCGCGCATCTGCAGGGCTAACCCACCCTACGGCTGCGGTGGATGCGGCTACAGCCAGTGCAACAGTCTCGTAGGGCGCCCTGGCGCCGTGCCCACATCTTCTAAATCGTGGGCACGCTTCGCTTTGCCCACCCTACGGCCGTGGTGAACTTGGCTACCGCCAATGCAACAGCCGCGTCTCCAGCCAGCCGATCACCTTGCCCACCGCGAGGCCAAACACCGACAGGATGACCACGCCCGCGAGCAGCTGATCGGTCTGCATCAGATTGCCGGCCTGGAGCACGAAGGCGCCGATGCCGTATTGCGCGCCGATCATCTCGGCGCTGACGACGAGCAAGAGCGCGACCGACGCGGTGATGCGGAAGCCGGCGAGGATCGCCGGCAGCGCGCCCGGCCAGATCACCTTGCGGACGATGGTGGCGAAGGGAACGTTGAAGCTCTGCGCCATGCGGATGAGGTTGCGCGGCACCGCATCGACGCCGCTATAGACCGAGATCGCGGTCGAGAAGAACACGCCCAGCGCGATGGTCGCGATCTTCGGCTCCTCGCCGATCCCGAGCCAGAGGATGAGCAGTGGCAGCAGCGCGATCTTCGGAATCGGGAACAGCGCCGAGATGAAGGTGATGCCGACGCTGCGCGCCAGCCGCGACAGACCGATGGCGAAGCCGACGGCGACGCCGGCCACGGTCCCCAGCACCCAGCCGACACCGATACGCAGGAGCGAAGCGGACAAATGGTGCCACAGCGCGCCCGACACCGCGAGCTGGTAGATCGCGCGCGCGATCGCAGCGGGCGTCGGCAGGAACAGCGCATTGACGAGGCCCGCACTGCCGGCGGCCTGCCAGATCGCGATGACGAGGGCGAGCGCGATCCAGCCGCCGAAGCGGCTCGAGGCGGGCACGAAGCCTGCGCCACGGAAGCGGACGCGGCGCGTCGCTTCATCCTTCGGGGCCACATCGCTCGCCGCGCGGTCAAGCATGCTGAACCTCGCGCTCGGCATCGATCGCCTCGTTGCGGATCAGCGACCAGATCTGGTTCTGAAGGGCCAGCAGCTTCTCACGCGCCGCTGCTTCGCCGCGCGCCGCACGCGTCATCGGCACGGTCACGACCTCGCGGATCCGGCCGGGTCGCCGCGACAGCACCACGATGCGGTCGGCCAGCCGCGCGGCTTCTTCGAGATTGTGGGTGACATAGACCGCGCCCATGCCGCCATCGGCGAGCAGGCGGACAAAATCCTCCATCAGCAGCTCGCGGGTCTGCGAATCCAGCGCCGAGAGCGGCTCGTCCATCAGCAGAATGGCGGGCTTCACCGCGAGCGCGCGCGAGATTCCGACGCGCTGGCGCATGCCGCCGGAGAGCTGCTTTGGGTAGGTCTGGCGGAAGTCGGTGAGGCCGGTGCGGCGCAGGGCGTCCTCGACCAGCGCGCGTCGCCCAGCGGCCGAGAGCTGGGTGTGCAGCAGCGGGAATTCGACGTTCTCCTCGACCGTCGCCCAAGGCAGCAGCGCAAAATCCTGGAACACGAAGGTCAGCGGATTGAGACTGTCCGCCGGTGGCGCCCCGCGCAGCTCGGGCGCCCCCGAGGTCGGCTGCAAGAGACCGCCGAGGATCGAGAGCAGCGTGCTCTTGCCGCAGCCGGAGGGCCCCACGATCGCCACCACCTCGCCGGCACCGACGGTGAAGGAGACGTCGTCGAGCACGGCGAGGTCGCCGAAGCGATGGGTGATGTGGTTGGCGATCAGGTCCATTCTGTCTCGTCTATCCTGCTCTCCGTCGTTCCGGGATGGTCCGAAGGACCAGACCCGGAACCTCGAGATTCCGGCTTCTCGCTTCGCGAGCCCCGGAATGACGAAAGGTTAGTCCGCCTTCACATAATCCTTGGCGATGATCGCATCCGCGTCAAAGCCCTTGTCGGCAAAACCCTGCTCCTGCAGCCATTTGATCTGGTTGTCGACGTTCTTCACGTCGAGCTTGCCGTCGGGATCGATATAGGCGCAATTGCCGACCACCTGCTCGACCGGCAAGTTGGTGTATTTCGCGATGATCTCCAGCAGCGGTTTTGTCTGCTCGTTGATCGGGGCAACGCCGTCCTTCATCGCGGCGAGGATGACGTCGTGATATTCGCGGTCGGCCTTCGCGAGCACGCCGAGGAATTTCGTCACCAGCGCCTTGTTGGCCAGTGTCTTCGGCGAGGCGAACACCGCGCCCAGTTGCCAGGGCGTCTCGTCGCCGACCCAACCCAGAAACTTCGCGCCGCCCTCGTCCATCAGTTTTCGCGCGGTGGAGATGGGCAGTAACGCCGCATCGACGGTTTCGCCCTTGAGCGCGGCGGCTGCATTCGACAGCGATTGCAGCGGCACAATCTTCACATCCGCAAGCTTGAAGCCGTATTTGTCGGCGAGCAGGCCGAGCGAATAGTGAAAGCTCGATCCGACCTGTGTCATCGCCACGCGCTTACCCGCAAGGTCCTTCGGCGTCTTCAGGCCCGCGCCATAGGCGTTGTTGCTGGCGAAATAGCCGATCAGGGGATAGCCTGCTTTCTCGCGGCTCATGCCGCCGATCACCTTCAGCGTGCCCTTGCCGGCGAGATTGTAGAGACCGGCGGTGAAGGCGGTGACGCCGAAATCGACGTCGCCCGAGGTGGTGGCGACCGCGATCGGCTGCGCCGCGTCGAAGAACTTCAGCTCGACGTCGAGACCCGCCTCGCGGAAATAGCCCTTGTCCTGCGCGATGAAGACGGGCGCGGATGACGACAGGCGGAGCACGCCGACCTTGGCCTTCAGCGCGTCCTCGGCCCGCGCCGTGCCCATCGCCATGATCGCCATCAGGCCGGCAGCCGCGAGCCTTGCAATTCCGATCATCCCGTTTCCTCCGTCGTCTTCTTTGGCAGCCCGTCACAGACCTTCCGGCACGGGCTGATCCCGTCCGATGAAGGCGCCCTGTTGTTTCAACGTTTCCTGCAACTTTTCAATGGGGATTTCGCGTGGAATCCGGTTTCCGGAGAGCGCCAGCGCGGCGGCGGAACCGGCCGCCTCGCCCATCACGAAACAGGCACCGGAGACCCGCGCCGCCGACTGGCCCTCATGGGTCATCGAGGCGCAGCGGCCGGCGACCAGGAGATTGTCGACGCCCTCGGGCACCAGCATCCGGTAGGGCAGCTCGTTGTAGCCCCGCGATTCCGGGATCGGCGGGAAGATGAAGACGACATCGCCGAGAACATGAGCCTCGATCGGCCAGCCATTGACGCCGATGGAATCATCGAACGAGGCGCAGCCGAGCACGTCCTCGCCGCTGAGCTGGTAGCCGCCCTTGATGCGGCGGGTCTCGCGGATGCCGAGCTGCGGCGGCAGATCGACGATGTAGGATTTTTCAAAGCCCGGCACGGTGCTACGCAGGAACTCGTACGCGGCAAGCGCCTGCTTGCGGCCCTCGATCTCGCCGCGGGTGAGATCGTCGGGCTCGACGCCGTTGATGGCGTGGCCGTCCTCGCGCGCGACTTGCGTAAAATTCACCCGCCACTCGATGCCGGATTTTTGCGGCCGTACGATCGCGCTCTTGCGCGGGAATGTGTGGGTGCCGGCGGCAAGGGCCTTTTCCATCAGTTGCGGAATGGTGCGCCAGGCCTCGCCCGCTTTCTCGGGATCGATGCCGTTGAGACGGAGCATCATCGATGGATAGAGCGGATGGCCGTGTTCGTCGCCGATTTCGAACGGCGCACCGGCCCAGACTGCAAGATCGCCGTCGCCGGAACAATCGATGAAGATCTCAGCACGCACCGCCTGCCGGCCGGCCTTGGTTTCGACCAGCAGCGCGTCGATGCGGCGGTCATCGCCCATCACCACGCCGGCGCCGAGGGCATGGAAGAGGATGTGCACCTTGTGACTTGCGAGCAGCTGATCGGCCGCGATCTTGTAGGCCGCGGTGTCGTAGGCCTGGGCAAACACCTTGCCCAGGATCAGATGCGGCGTGTTGAGGCCATTGAGCAGATCGATGCGCGCCAGCAGCTCGGACGCCATGCCCTGCACCAGCCGGTGCGCCTTGCCGTAGACATTGCCGTGCAGGCCGCAGAAATTGGTGACGCCGGCCGCGGTGCCCATGCCGCCGAGGAAGCCGTAGCGCTCGATCAGTAGCGTCTTCCGCCCTGCGCGCGCCGCGGAGGCCGCCGCCACGATGCCGGCCGGACCGCCGCCGAGCACCACGACTTCATATTCGCCGTAGAGCGGCACCTTGCGCGCTGGTTCTTCGATCGTCGTGGCCCGCATGGCGCGTCCCTTCCCAAAATTCCTTGCTTGCGGGCGACTATGAATTAACGCGGGTCGGGCTACAATCCATCAAAATAGGCGATCAGCTTTCGCGAATCGAGAAAGGTCAACATGGACATCCTCGTGAACCTCCAGGCCTTCCTCGCCACCGCGGATGCCGCCGGCTTCTCCGCCGCGGCACGCAAGCTCAATGTCTCGACCTCGGTCGTCGCCAAGCGCGTCACGCAGCTGGAGGCGCGGATCGGCACGCCGCTGTTTCATCGCTCGACGCGGCAGTTACGGCTCACCGAAGCCGGCCAGCGCTACGTGCATCGCGCGCGCGGCGTCGTCACTGATGCCACCGACCTGCTCTCGCGCATGGGCGAGAAGGGTCATGATCTCGTCGATCACCTCCGCATCAAGGCGCCGACCTCACTGACGGTGGCGCGGCTCGCCGACGCCTTCAGCGCGTTCCAGACCCAGAACCCGCGTCTCAAGCTAGAAATCGTGCTGATCGATCGCCCGGTCGATCCCGTCACCGAAGGATTCGACATCGCCATCGGCGCCTTCCCGCATTCGTTCGGCGGCGTGGTCGACGAGCCGCTGTGTCTGCTGAAGCGGCTGCTCTGCGCCTCGCCTGGGTACCTGAAGAAGCACGGCACGCCAAAGCATCCCCGCGACCTCGTCGAGCATCGATGCCTCAGCTTCCTGCCGACGGGACCGGAATGGATCTTCGACGGACCGCGCGGCCGCATCAGCATCCAGGTCAGTCCGCTGCTGTCCTCCAACGAGGGCCATGTGCTGGCGCGCAGCGCGATCGCCGGCAACGGTATCGCGCTGATGTCGCATTACCTCGTCGCGGATGCCTTGCGCGACGGCACGCTCAAGCCGGTGCTGCGCGACTTCCCGATTCCGGAATTGTGGGTCAAGGCCGCAATCCCCGAGCGGCGCCGCAACGCGGCTGCGGTGCAGGCGCTGCTGACACTGCTGAAAACGTCACTGGCGCCATCGCTGTAGGCCGGATCATTTGTGAGAGGGCCGTAGCCCGCATGAAGCGCAGCGGAATGCGGGGACACCGGCCCCGGATTGCGCTTCGCTCCATCCGGGCTACACGCCCGCCAAAAGACGGTTGCCCGGGAATGACGGACCTGACAGAAGTGCCCGCATGGATTCGCTACTCTTGAAATTCGCCTTGCCCGCCCTGACTGCTCTCGCGATCTCAACCACCGCCGCCTCGGCCGTGGAGCAGAACTGCCGCTTCATCCAGGCCAAGCCCGATCGCGAAGCCTGCTACAAGCGGCAGGAGGACGAGCTCGCGGCGAAGCGCAAGCCGGCCGCGCCGGCCGCCGAGAGCAAGACGCTCGAAACGCTGCGCCAGATGCGGCAGGACGACGACGCCGTCTATCGCAGCATCAACAACATCTGCCGCGGCTGCTGAGGCTCAACCTTTCCCGGCACCCCAATTCCCCGCCCGCTTCTCCGCGAACGAGGCCAGCCCTTCCGCCGCTTCCGCGCTCTGGCGCTTGAGCGAATGGAGCTGCACGAGCCGCTTGTAGGCGGCATCGTCCACCGCCATGCCGCCGAACGAGCTCTCCAGCGCGAGCTTCTTGGTCTCGGCCATCGCCTCCGGACCGTTGGCGAGCAGCTGCTCGACCACCTTGCGGCCTGCGGCTTCGAGATCGGCGAGCGGCACCACGTCGTGGACGAGGCCGATGCGGCGGGCATCCTCGGCGCCGAAGCGCTCGCCTGTCAGCGCGTAGCGGCGGACTTGCCGGACACCGATGGCGTCGCAGAGCTGCGGGATGATGATCGCGGCGGTGAGGCCCCAGCGTACCTCGGTGATGGAGAACAGGGCGTTGTCGGCGGCGATCACGACATCGCAGGCCGCGATCACGCCGGTGCCGCCGCCGAAGCAGCCGCCCTGCACCAGGGCGACCGTCGGGATCGGCAGCGTGTTGAGCCGCTGCACGGCCTCGAAGGTGGCGCGCGAGGCCGCCTCGTTGGCCTCAGGCGATTGCGGCCGCACGCCATTGATCCATTTGAGGTCGGCGCCCGCCTGGAAATGCTTGCCGTTGCCCTTGAGAACGACGACCCGCAGGTTCGGCTTCTTGCCGAGTTCGTCCATGGCCGCGAGCACGCCGGCGATCAAGGCGCCGTCATAGGCGTTGTTGACCTCCGGCCGGTTCAACGTGACGGTCGCAACCCCAAGCTCATCGAGGGTCCACAGGACGGGGCTGGCAGTCATCGGCGATCCTCCGGTTGTTTGCCGCGCACTATGGCCGAGGCCGCGCGCGTTGATCCATATCTTTCCGGCGTAGGGCAGCCGCGTCCATCGCATGGCGGCTTGTGTCATGCTGCCGCCTGATGGCACCAAGGGATCAGGGACGGGATCAACATGCGCATCTGCATTTTCGGCGCGGGCGCCGTCGGCAGCCACATCGCGGTACGGCTGGCGCGCGCCGGCCATGAGGTCAGCTGCGTCATGCGGGGGGCGCATCTCGAGGCGGTGCGTGCGGGCGGCCTCAAGCTGCGGGTCGGCGATTCCGAGGTTTCCGCCAAGCTGAACGCGTCAGGGGATCCGGCCCAGCTCGGCCCGCAGGACGTCGTGATCTCCACGCTGAAGGCGACCGCGCTGACGGGACTGGTCTCCAGCATCAAGCCGCTGCTGCAGGACGACACCGCGATCGTGTTCGCGCAGAACGGCATTCCCTGGTGGTACGGTATCGGTCTGCCGCCGCGGCACCCGGCACCGCCGGACATTTCCTTCCTCGATCCCGGCGGGCGCCTGCGCGCCTGCATCCCGAAGGAGCGGATCATCGGCGGCGTCATCTTCTCCTCCAACGAGGTGACCGCGCCCGGCGTGGTGCAGAACCTCACCCCGGACCGCAACCGCCTCCTGATCGGCGAATGCGACGATCGCAATTGCGAGCGCATCACCAAGCTTCGCAACGTCCTCAACGACGCCCGGCTGGAATCGCCGCCGGTCGCAGAAATCCGCGAGGCGATCTGGTCAAAGCTGCTGACCAACATGTCGCTGTCGGTGCTGTGCCTGCTCACCGGCCAGACCGCGCGCGGGGTGCGCGACGACCCGGCCTTTGCGGACGTCATTCCGCGCATGCTGAACGAGGCCAACGATATCGCGCAGCACTTCATCCCCGAGGTCAAGCGCGTCACGCGCAGCGGCCCCGCCCCCAACCACAAGCCGTCGCTGCTGCAGGATTACGAGCTCGGCCGCGCCATGGAGATCGACGTGCTGGTGAAGGCGCCGGCCGCCTTCGCGCGCACCGCCGGCCTGTCGACGCCGACACTTGATCTCATTGCCGCCCTCGCGATCCAGAAGGCGCGCGACAGGGGGCTTTATTCGGCCTGAGCCCTCAGGCGATTTTGTCGATCCAGGCCGCGAGCGCGTCCAGCACCTCTGTGAGCGCCTCGCCATTGGTGCGGCCGGACTTCTTCAGCACCGCAAACGAGTGATCCCCGCCTTCGACCTGATGCAGTGTCGCCTTCGGGCCGAGCTTCTCGACGACAGGCTTGAGATAGCTGAGATCGGCAAGCTCATCGCGGGTGCCTTGCAGGAACAGCATGGGGATCGCGATGCCGGAGAGGTGATCTGCACGCTCGGACGACGGCTTCTTGGCGGCATGCAGGGGGAAGCCGAGGAAGGCGAGCCCTTTGACATCAGGCAAAGCAGCCTTCGACTGCGCCTGTGAGGTCATGCGCCCGCCGAACGACTTTCCGCCCGCCACGAGCTTGAGACCGGGGCAGAGCCGTGCCGCCTCCGCGACCGCCGCGCGGATGGCGGCGTGCGCGACCGCCGGCTGGTCGGGACGCCCGTGTTTCTTTTCCATGTAGAGAAAATTGAAGCGGAACGTCGCAATACCGCGTTCCGCGAGTCCTTCTGCGGTCTTCTCCATGAAGGCGTGCCGCATGTCCGCACCCGCGCCGTGCGCCAGCACGTAGCAGGCGCGCGCATGGTCCGGCAGCGTCAGGATCGCGGAGACCGTGCCGGTGCGCTCGATGTCGAGCTTGAGGTCTTGAGTTTTGGTCGCCACAATCAGACATCCCGACAGACGCTGTTACGGCCGCCTTGGTAGCGTCACCGGCGCAGCCTGAAAACACAATAATTGCCGCCGCGGCCTGGCTTACCAAGCCGGAACCGCGCATCAACCGAGGTAACCATGTCCTACCGCTCCTCCTGGATGACCGAAGAGCTCGACGTCTTCCGCGACCAGTTCCGAAAATATCTCGCCAAGGACCTGGCGCCGCATGCCGAGAAATGGCGCGAGCAGAAGATGGTCGACCGCTTCGCCTGGCGCGGCCTCGGCGAGATGGGCGCGCTGCTCGCGAGCGTGCCGGAGGAATATGGCGGCCTTGGCGCGACCTTCGCCTATGACGCCGCCGTGCTGGATGACCTCGAGAGCACGGTGCCGGAGCTGACGACCGGCGTCTCCGTGCACAGCGCGATCGTCGCGCACTACATCCTCAATTACGGCTCGGAGGAGCAGAAGAAGCGCTGGCTGCCGAAGATGGCAAGCGGAGAGATGGTCGGCGCCATCGCCATGACCGAGCCCGGCACCGGCTCGGACCTCCAGGCCGTCAAGACCACCGCAAAGAAGCAGGGCAATTCCTACGTCATCAACGGCCAGAAGACCTTTATCACCAACGGCCAGGCCGCCGATCTCGTCATCGTCGTCGCCCGCACCGGCGAAGCCGGCGCAAAAGGCATTTCGCTGATCGTGGTCGAGACTGCGGGCGCCGATGGCTACAAGCGCGGGCGCAACCTCGACAAGATCGGGCTACACGCCTCCGACACATCGGAACTGTTCTTCGACAACGTGACCGTGCCGCCGGAAAACCTGCTCGGCAAGGAAGAGGGCCAGGGTTTTGTCCAGCTGATGCAGCAATTGCCGCAGGAGCGCCTGGCGCTCGCGGTCGGCGCCGTCGCCGCGATGGAGCGCGCGGTCAAGCTCACCGTCGAATACACCAAGGAGCGGAAAGCCTTCGGCAAGCCGCTGATGGATTTCCAGAACACCGCCTTCACCCTCGCCGAGCGCAAGACCGAGGCGATGATCGCCCGCGTCTTCGTGGACTGGTGCATCGAGCGCCTGGTCGCGAAAGATCTCGACACCGTCACGGCGTCGATGGCGAAATACTGGTGCTCGGACAAGCAGGTCCAGACCGCCGACGAGTGCCTGCAGCTGTTCGGCGGCTACGGCTACATGCAGGAATATCCGATCTCGCGCATCTTCATCGATTCCCGCATCCAGAAGATCTATGGCGGCACCAACGAGATCATGAAGCTGTTGATCGCAAGGTCGTTGTAGCTCCGCGCTGCCGAGGCGACTTGCTCGGTGCGCTCCCTCGCCCCGTTCTTACAGGGATAGGGTTGGGGTGAGGGGCTGCTTCCGCGAATATGGTGAGAGACGGACTCGCGGAGAGTCCCCCTCACCCGGATCGCATCTTGCGATGCGATCCGACCTCTCCCCGCAAGCGGGGCGAGGTGCAGCAGCGCCCTCACCGCGTACGCCAGTCCCGCGGCCGACAACCAAAACGCTGCTTGAAACGGCGGGTGAAGTGGGAGAGATCCGAAAAACCCCAGTCGAACGCGATGGCGCCGATCGCCCGATCTGCCATTGCGGGATCCCTGAGATTCCTGGCCGCACCGTCGAGCCGGCGCTCGATGACGTATTCGGTGAAGCTGGAGCCAGATCTCGCCAGCAGTTTATGGACGTAGCGCTCGCTGATGCCCACCGCATCGGCGACATCGGCAACCGCAAGGCCGGGCTCGCGGAGCCGCCGGTGAATGGCGCGTTTCAACGCCAGCGTGGTCGTCTCGGTGAGACTCTCCGATTCCGCAGCGCCTTCCCGGCTGCGCCGTGACAGGCTGACGGCAACCAGCTCGATCAGCGCCCGAAACAGCCGCACGCCCTCCTCCTCGGTCATGCGCAGCGCGCCGTTGCTCAGCGTGCGCGCCGTCTCCACAATGAGGTGGCCGACGTAGGGATCGTCCGAGACGCGGCAGGCGGTGACGTCGAACGAAGCCGGCAACCGCTCGCGCAACGCGCCTGCCGGCACCCAGAACGAAGCGACCTGCAACTGCGGACCGCGATCGTGCAGGAGGGCGAACTGCCGGTCGCTGTCGAAGATTCCGACCTGCCCGGGCGAGAGGCTGATCTCATGGCCGTCCTGCTGAATGCGGCAGCGCCCGGCCAGTTTCAGGTTGAGGTAGAAGCAGCTGCGATCGGACGCCGCGATGTCGGCGGCGGAGCGGCGGACCACATGCTCTGGAAAGCTGACGCGGTTGATCGCGGCATCGCCGAGCCGGACGTGCTCGACGCTGGCCGGAAAGCCGGCCGCGGCTGCCGGCTCCGGCGTCAGGTTCATGAATGCCTGGCAGATCGCCTCGCGGTAATAGGCGAATTGCTCGTTCGGTCGCACGCCCGCGGTATTCCAGGCCGATTGGCGTGACGGAACGGGGATCTGCTGCATCGGTTCACTCCGAGACCAATCCGGTTCACTTCCAGCCAAGCAACAAATCCGTCGCCGGTCCACATTTGCCGTGCGGCGATGCCGCGCCGATCTAATCACACCCGCGGGAGGAGCCACAACATGTCGACCTACGTTCTCGTTCACGGCGCCTGGCACACCGGTGCAGAGTTCGAGCCTGTGGCAGCCCCGATCCGCGCCCACGGCCATCAGGTCCACACGCCGACGATCAAGGGCAACCGCCCGGGGGATGCCAAGACGACAGGGCTGAAGGAAGCGATCCAGTCGATCGCCGACTACCTCGCCGAGAACAATCTCGAGGACGTCATCCTGCTCGGCCATTCCTATGGCGGCATGGTCATCACCGGTGTCGCCGACCTCGCGCCCGAGCGTATCCGCCGCCTCGTCTACTGGAACGCCTTCGTGCCCAACGATGGCGAGTGCCTCAACGACATGGTGCCGCCGCATTATATCGGACTGTTCGACGCGATCGCCGCCGAGCGCGGCGACGGCTCCGTGGTGCTGCCGTTCCCGGTCTGGCGCGAAGCCTTCATCAACGATGCCGATCTCGAGACGGCGCAGCGCGCCTATGACGTGCTCAATCCGCATCCGCTCGCGACCTTCACCGACAGGATCGCGCTCAAGACCAATCCGGCCGAGATGCCGCTGGCGAAATCCTACATCAACTGCACCGAGGATACCGCGCTGCCGCACAGCTATGGCTGGCATCCACGGCTGTCGGAGAAGCTCGGGCTGTTTCGCCTGGTGCAGGTGCCGGGCAGCCACGAGCTGTGCTTCTCCGATCCGGCACGCCTCGCCAAGGCGATCATGGAGGCGGGACGCGACTGAAAGCCTCTACGCCACGGATCTCGCGGTGCCGTAAGGCGCTACCTCATCCGCTTGTCGGCGGCGATGAAGTCGATGAAGGTCCTCACCTTCGCGGAAAGATATTTGCGGCTGGGATAGACCGCGAGCAGTCGTCCCTCGAAGATGGCCTCGTCGGAGAGGAGATGGACGAGACGTCCACTGGCGATGTCCTCGGTCACCAGCCATTTCGGCAGGAAGGCGAAGCCCATGCCTTCCAGCGCGGCCATGTGCAGCAGCGTCTCGTTGCCGCTGCGCAGCACCGGGTTGAGCTTGACGGTCTCGACCGTGCCGTTCTTGTTCAGGGAGAAGCTTTCCCCCGGATAAAGCGCGTAGTGCAGCAGGGCCTGGCCGGAGAGATCGGCGAACGTCTGCGGGCGGCCTGCGCGTTTGAGGAAAGTTGGGGCTGCCACCAGGTAGAACGGCACGTTGGTGATGGGGCGCGCGATCAGCGCCTCCTCGGGCGCGGCGGTCGCGCGCAGGGCGAGATCAAAACCCTCCTCGACCAGGTTGACCAGCCGCCCGCTGAGATCGACGTCGAGGCGCACGTCCGGATAGCGCGCCTGATAGTCGGCCAGCACGCCCGCGAAGATCGCATTCGCCATCCACACCGGCGCGGTCAGCCGCAGCGTGCCGCGCGGGACGACGGTCGCCTTGCTGACCGCAGCCTCGACCTCGTCGAGCGAATCCAGCATCTGCCGGGCCTGCTCGAAATAGAGCGTGCCGCTTTCGCTCAGGCTGACGCGCCGGCTGGTCCGGTTGAGCAGCCGCGTTCCCAGCCGCTTCTCGAGCTGCATCACATGCTTGCTCGCCATGGCGGGGGAGATGCGCAGCCGCTGCGCCGCAGCCGCAAAGCTTTTCAGCTCCGCGACCAGGCAGAACACCCTCATGCTGACCAGGGAATCCATGCGATCATCAACATCCAGGAAATGAACCTATCCTAGAACGAATAATGATCAAAAATGGTGAAACTATCAAATGGTGGCAACCCTCACATTCTGGAGAACCACCATGTCCGCCACCACCCTCGAGACCGCTACGCCCGGCCGGGCCCTTCGCATCGGCCTCTGGACCGCCCAAATCGTCCTCGCCTTCGTCTTCATCTCGGCCGGGTTCGTCAAGCTGACCACGCCGATTCCTCAGCTGGCTGCGATGATGCCATTTGCCGGCGAGTATTCCGAAACGTTCGTCCGTTCCGTCGCCCTGGTCGATCTCGCCGGTGGCATCGGCATTCTCCTGCCGGCGCTGACCCGTATCCTCCCGCGACTCACGGTGCTGGCCGCGCTGGGCTGCTCGGTGCTGCAAGTGTTTGCATTCGTCTTCCACATCGCGCGCGGCGAGGCCGCGACGACACCGCTCAACCTCGTCCTGCTCGCGCTCAGCCTGTTCGTGCTGTGGGGACGCAACAGCAAGGCGCCGATCGCGCCGCGTCAGTTCTGACCGGAAGCAGCGTTCCGCCATGATCTCTGCCAATGGATGGTCCCGCAGGGGCCTGCTCGCGGGCACCGCGATCCTCACGGCCGGCGGCACCGCCTCGGCCAAGGAGGATCGTGCCGCCGACGGCGTCGTGATCCTGATCGACAGCAACGAGCCCTATGTCATGGGCCACGCGATCAGCTACTCGGCCAACCTCTCCAAGCATTTTGCCGAGAGAGGCGCGAAACTGCTGATCGAGGTCGTTGCCAATGGCAAGGGCATCGACGTTTTCCGGGCGGACAAGACGCCGCTGATCGAGCCGCTCGCGACGCTGCGGCAGTCGCTGCCCAACCTCACCTACAGCATGTGCGCCTCGTCCAAGGTGATCGCGGAGGCCAAGGAGCAGATCACAATCCCGCTGATCCCGGGCGCGAACCTCGTTCCGTTCGGCATCGGCCGCGTCGCCGATCTGCAATTGAAGGGCTGGGCCTATATCCATGCGTGACGAAGCGCTGTCGCGGCGATCGATCCTGATGGCCGCGGCGGCCTCTCTCGCTGTCCCGCACGCGGGCCGCGCGCAGGACGGCTGGCCGCCGGTGTTCGAGGCCGGCCGCAGCCAGTTCACACTGGTGCGGCCGCGCGCATTGATGCCACCGCTCAGGCTTCAGGATTTGCACGGCAAGGACGTCACCGTGGCGGCGAAGCCGGGCCGCATCACCTTGGTGAACTTCTGGGCGACCTGGTGCGCCGCCTGCAAGCTCGACCTGCCGATGCTCGCAAGACTTGCGGGATCGCGGGTCGACCGGCTCGATATCGTCGCGATCTGCACGGACACCAAAGACCTGCGCAAGATCCGCACATTTCTCGGCGGCCTCGCCGTGCAAAACCTCGCCTGCTATGTCGATGCCTACGGCGCAGCAGCCCAGGCATCCACCGAGATGTTTTCAATCGTCGGAATGCCCATCACCTATCTCGTCGGGACGGATGGACGCGTCGAGGGCTACATCACTGGCGCGCCCGACTGGCTCTCGACCGCGGGCGCGCGGCTGCTGCAGTTCTATCGCGAGCGCGATTAGCGCGGCGTCAGTTCGGATGCCACCAGCGGCCGCCGATGACGACACCCTCCGAGACGATCTTGCGATCGCCGATCAGGTGCTCGCCGACGACGTCCTCATAATCGAACTGGCCCTGCTTCACCGAAATCAGCGTGGCGTCGCCGACGCTGCCGGGCTTGAGGCTGCCGAGCTCGGGGCGGCGCAGCGCCATCGCCGCGTTCACGGTCGAGGCCGCGACCACGTCGGACAGCTCCATGCCCATGCAGAGGAATTTCGACATGGTCGTCACCTGGTCGAAGGCGGGGCCGTCGATACAGAGCTGGTGGATGTCGGAGGAGATGGTGTCGGGATAGAAGCCGTTGGCGAGCATCGCGCGCGCGGTCTTGAACGCGAACGAGCCCTTGCCGTGACCGATGTCGAACAGCACGCCGCGCTCGCGCGCGTCCAGCACCACCTTCTTCACCGTGCCCTGCGCGGTCGCCGGCGTGTTGGGGAAGGGACGGAACGCATGGGTCAGCACGTCGCCCGGACGCAGCCGGGCCAGCACCTCCTCATAGCTCGGCGGCGGATGGTCGATATGCGCCATCAGGGGCATGCCGACCTCATTGGCGACCTCGAGCGCGATGTCGAGCGGCACCATCCCGGAGGTGCCCGAGGAATGCAGGCCCACGCGCACCTTGATGCCGACGATGAGATCGCGGTTGGCGTCGGCGACCTTGGCCGCCTCGATCGGATTCATCAGCCGCAGCTCCTCGCTCTCGCCGACCATGATCCGGTGCGAGAAGCCGAAGATGCCGGCATGCGAGACATGCAAATAAGCGAGGATGCGGACCTGGCTCGGCTCGATCACATGCTTGCGGAAACCGGCGAAATTGCCGGGCCCGGCACTGCCGGTGTCCACCGCCGTGGTGACGCCTGACAGGCGGCAGAATTCCTCGGCATCGATGCCGAGCGAGGTGCCGCCCCAATAGACATGGGTGTGGAGATCGATCAGTCCCGGCGTCACGATGTATTTCGAAACGTCGCGCACATCCGTACCCGGATCCGCCTTGAGCCCGGTGCCGATCGCGGCGACCTTGCCGCCCGAAAATGCGACATCCGTCACGGCATCGAGCTTCTGAGAGGGGTCAACGACCCTTCCGCCGCGCAGGATCAAGTCAAAAGGCATCATGGTCTCCGGATTGAGGCAAGGCGTGGCATGGCGGGCGAGCGGCCCGAACCGTCTTCCCGCTGATCTCAAACTGCCTATAGCAAATCTCGCGCCGAACAAGCAAAGCATGGGGAGTGATCGAGGCCGGCGACGGCCGGCCCCCGATCATGCGTGCCTGCGCCACTCCCTGTTGATCAGCCGCCCGGGGGCTGCCGGATAGTCCTCACACGATCAGCAGACCGTCCGGATCAAGGACGATACCGTTCGCGAACTGCGCCAATGCAACCGCCGCCGTGCCGGAGGCGCTGCCGTCAGCGTCGAAGTAGAGCGTTGAGGACGACGTATCGTAGTGGAATCGCTCTGTCGACGAACCGAAGGTGGCGTCGCTCGACGAACCGTAAACACTTGCCACGTTCATGCCGGCGACCAATCCGCCGCCAAAGCCCGCCGCGGAGACCTCCAGAACATCGGCGCCGGAAACAAAATCGCCAACCGTGTCCACTCCCTCGGACGGAAGGTTGAAAACGAAGGTGTCGGCGTCCGCGCCACCGGCAAGGAAGTCAGGACCGCCGGCGCCGGTGAGCCTGTCCGCGCCGGCGCCGCCCTGGATGTTGTCGGCCGCCGCCGTGCCGACGATCATGTTGGCCGTCTCGTCGCCATAGATACCGCTGGTGTCGCGGATGGTCTCGATCGACAAGCTGAAGAAGATCGCTTCGCGCTCGGAGGCGGTGAAGGCGAAGCTCGAGGTCTGGAGCGTGTCGGAGCCGTCCCCGCCGAAGACCTGGAAGCCGGTCGCCTTGCTGTCGACCGTGAAGGTGGTGCCGGTGGCGTTGCTGCTGTGAATGGTGAGCCCCGAGACCGTCTTGCCGGTCAGGTCGAGCGATGCCTCGCCGGTTACGAGCTTGCTGGTCGAACTCCCGGAGATGCTGGTGATGCCCGTCAGGGTGTCGCCATCGACCAGAGCGGTGTTGTCACCGACCGACAACGTCTCGATGCCGGTCAATGTCGTCGGGCGCAGGTCGTATGTCTGGTTGGACCCGCCGAAACTGAGCGTATCGAGGCTTGATCCGGCATCGATGGCGACATTGGGATTCCAGGCGGATGCGTCGGCGACGGTCACAAAATCAACGTTGCCGCCGAGGCTGATCGTCGTGACATTGGCACTTCCGCTGCTGGAAAGGTTAATACTATCGCGCCCACTTCCCCCCTGAATGGTCGTAGCACTGGAAGCATCAAAAAGGCTGACAAACTGATTATTGCCATTGCCGAGGTCGATTATTGCCAAGCTGGCATTGCCGGACAGCGTCACACCATCAGTACCCTCGCCGCCCTGGAAGCTTCCGACGTTGGCATCGTCAGAGAGCGTCACGGACTGATTGTTGCCATTACCGAGATTGATGGTCGTGGCGCTGGCGCTGCCGGCGAGCGACACCGAATCGGCGCCGGCGCCCCCGAGAATGGTGCCGGCGCTGGCGGTGCCGGACAGATTGAGCTGGGTCGTAAAGGCAGCCCCGCCGATCGTCACATCGCTGGTGGTGCCATCCCTCAGCGTCAGCGTGACCGGCGTGGTGGAGTTGTTGACGACCTCCACCTTCTCGAAGTTGGCAAAGCCCGCAAGGGCGTTGAGATCGAACGTGCCGCCTCCGAACAGGGCCAGCGAATCGATACCGTCGCCGCCGTCAAGATTGTCGGTCGGATTGAGCGTCGAGGCGGTGCCTTTGACCGTATCGTCGTCCGCCGCCAATGTGAGGATGTCGGTACCCTCGGTGAGGATGACCGCATTGGAGTCTGAATGGAACGTTCCCTCGGTATCGACGATCGTCTCGATCGACGAGTTGAAGAAGATCGCCTCGCGTTCGGAGGCGGTGAAGGCGAAGCTCGAGGTCTGGAGCGTGTCGGAGCCGTCCCCGCCGAAGACCTGGAAGCCGGTCGCCTTGCTGTCGACCGTGAAGGTGGTGCCGGTGGCGTTGCTGCTGTGAATGGTGAGCCCCGAGACCGTCTTGCCGGTCAGGTCGAGCGATGCCTCGCCGGTTACGAGCTTGCTGGTCGAACTCCCGGAGATGCTGGTGATGCCCGTCAGGGTGTCGCCATCGACCAGAGCGGTGTTGTCACCGACCGACAACGTCTCGATGCCGGTCAATGTCGTCGGGCGCAGGTCGTATGTCTGGTTGGACCCGCCGAAACTGAGCGTATCGAGGCTTGATCCGGCATCGATGGCGACATTGGGATTCCAGGCGGATGCGTCGGCGACGGTCACAAAATCAACGTTGCCGCCGAGGCTGATCGTCGTGACATTGGCACTTCCGCTGCTGGAAAGGTTAATACTATCGCGCCCACTTCCCCCCTGAATGGTCGTAGCACTGGAAGCGTCAAAAAGGCTGACAAACTGATTCTGATTATTGCCATTGCCGAGGTCGATTATTGCCATGCTGGCATTGCCGGACAGCGACACACCATCAGTACCCTCGCCGCCCTGGAAGCTTCCGACGTTGGCATTGCCGGACAGCGTCATGGCATCGTTGCCGGTGCCACCCAGGATGCTTCCGACGTTGGCATCGTCAGAGAGCGTCACGGACTGATTGTTGCCATTACCGAGATTGATGGTCGTGGCGCTGGCGCTGCCGGCGAGCGACACCGAATCGGCGCCGGCGCCCCCGAGAATGGTGCCGGCGCTGGCGGTGCCGGACAGATTGAGCTGGGTCGTAAAGGCAGCCCCGCCGATCGTCACATCGCTGGTGGTGCCATCCCTCAGCGTCAGCGTGACCGGCGTGGTGGAGTTGTTGACGACCTCCACCTTCTCGAAGTTGGCAAAGCCCGCAAGGGCGTTGAGATCGAACGTGCCGCCTCCGAACAGGGCCAGCGAATCGATACCGTCGCCGCCGTCAAGATTGTCGGTCGGATTGAGCGTCGAGGCGGTGCCTTTGACCGTATCGTCGTCCGCCGCCAATGTGAGGATGTCGGTACCCTCGGTGAGGATGACCGCATTGGAGTCTGAATGGAACGTTCCCTCGGTATCGACGATCGTCTCGATCGACGAGTTGAAGAAGATCGCCTCGCGTTCGGAGGCGGTGAAGGCGAAGCTCGAGGTCTGGAGCGTGTCGGAGCCGTCCCCGCCGAAGACCTGGAAGCCGGTCGCCTTGCTGTCGACCGTGAAGGTGGTGCCGGTGGCGTTGCTGCTGTGAATGGTGAGCCCCGAGACCGTCTTGCCGGTCAGGTCGAGCGATGCCTCGCCGGTTACGAGCTTGCTGGTCGAACTCCCGGAGATGCTGGTGATGCCCGTCAGGGTGTCGCCATCGACCAGAGCGGTGTTGTCACCGACCGACAACGTCTCGATGCCGGTCAATGTCGTCGGGCGCAGGTCGTATGTCTGGTTGGACCCGCCGAAACTGAGCGTATCGAGGCTTGATCCGGCATCGATGGCGACATTGGGATTCCAGGCGGATGCGTCGGCGACGGTCACAAAATCAACGTTGCCGCCGAGGCTGATCGTCGTGACATTGGCACTTCCGCTGCTGGAAAGGTTAATACTATCGCGCCCACTTCCCCCCTGAATGGTCGTAGCACTGGAAGCATCAAAAAGGCTGACAAACTGATTCTGATTATTGCCATTGCCAAGATCGATTATTGCCATGCTGGCATTGCCGGACAGCGTCACACCATCAGTACCCTCGCCGCCCTGGAAACCTCCGACGTTGGCATTGCCGGACAGCGTCATGGCATCGTTGCCGGTGCCACCCAGGATGCTTCCGGCACTGGCATCGTCAGAGAGCGTCACGGACTGATTATTGCCATTACCGAGATTGATTGTCGTGGCGCTGGCGCTGCCGGCGAGCGACACCGAATCGGCGCCGTCGCCCCCGAGAATGGTGCCGGCGCTGGCGGTGCCGGACAGATTGAGCTGGGTAGTAAATACCGCCCCGCCGATCGTCACGTCGCTGGTGGTGCCGTCCCTCAGTGTCAGCGTGACCGGCGTGGTGGAGATGTTGACGACCTCCACCTTCTCGAAATTGGCAAAGCCCGCAAGGGCGTTCAGATCGAACGTGCCGCCTCCGAACAGGGCCAGCGAATCGATGCCGTCGCCGCCGTCAAGATTGTCGGTCGGATTGAGCGTCGAAGCGTCGGCTGTCACCCGCGTATTGACGGCGCTGGGCGCGAGCACGTCCGTTCCGGTGGTCAAGACGACTTCCTCACCGCCGACAACATTGAAGACAGCCAAGTTGAAGGTCTGCGCAACCGGCGTCGAACCGTCCTCGTTGCCGTCCTCCACCGACACGGCAAACGATGCCGACGAGGTCTGCGAGCCGTTGTGCTGGAACGACACCTGCCCTGCTGCCAGTTGCTGGCCCGTGAAGCTGGTCGCCGACGACCCGTTCACCAGCACGGTGCCGTTGACCGGGCTGGTGACCGTGAACGTCACATCCGACGCTGCGTCGTCCGGGTCCGTGAAGTTCAGGTCGGTCGTCGTGACCGCGTAGGTGCCGCCCTTCTGCACCGCCGCCGTCAGGTCGCCCGTCAGGACCGGCGCATCGTTCTGCGCCGTGACGTTGAAGTTGAAGGTCTGCGCCACCGGCGTCGAGCTGTCCTCATTGCCGTCCTCCACCGAGACGGCAAACGACGCCGACGACGTCTCCGAGCCGTTGTGCTGGAACGACACCTGCCCGGCCGCCAGTTGCTGGCCCGTGAAGCTGGTCGCCGATGATCCATTCACCAGCACCGTGCCGTTGACAGGGCTGGTCACGGTGAAGGTCACATCCGCCGCGCCGTCGTCCGGGTCCGTGAAGTTCAGGTCGGCCGTCGTGATCACATAGCTGCCGCCTTCCGCCACGGTCGCGGCCAGGTCGCCGGTGAGGACCGGCGCGTCATTCTGCGCCGTGACACTGAAGTTGAAGGTCTGCGCCACCGGCGTCGAGCCGTCCTCATTGCCGTCCTCCACCGACACGGCAAACGATGCCGACGACGTCTCGGAGCCGTTGTGCTGGAACGACACCTGGCCCGCCGCCAGTTGCTGGCCCGTGAAGCTGGTCGCCGACGACCCGTTCACCAGCACCGTGCCATTGACGGGGTTGGTCACCGTGAACGTCACACCCGACGCACTGTCGTCCGGGTCCGTGAAGTTCAGGTCGGTCGTGGTGATCACATAGCTGCCGCCCTCCGAGACCGTCGCCGCCAGGTCCCCGGTGAGGACCGGAGGCGCATTTGTCGTCGGAAAGGTGATCGTCGCCGTCGCACTCCCGATGTTCTGGCCACTATTGGCGGTGCCGTCACCGTCGTTGAGTGTGAACGTCAGCTCACGGGTCAACGTCGACGGGCTGCCGGAGGTGTTCGCATAGCCGATATGCTCGAGCAGGATCTGCACCGCCGCCGGTGTGGAATTGTTGTTGCTGAACGTGATCACGAGATCGGTGCCATTGGTGCCGCCCGACACGGAGCCAAGGGTGGTGCCGTTGACACGCACCGCGCCGTTGCCGGTCAACGTGACCACCGAATCTACGATGATACCCAGGCGGTCGGTCGTCACACCATTCTGAGTGAATTTGACGCTTAGCGAGCCCCCGTTGAAGTTCGCCGAGTCGACATCGATCACCGTTCCTGCGGGCGCGATCTTCGTCAGCGGACTGCCGATGGTGTAAGCAAGCGACACCGAGCTGCCTGCCGTCCCGCCATTCAAGTCGACCACGGGAGCATCATTTGCGGCCGCGACGCCGATCGTCACACTGCGCGTGACGCTGGTGTCCGTGCCGTCACCGACAACGACCTCGACCGTCCGGTTGGATGACGTCGGCTGATTGCTGCTGTTGTTATACTGGATGCCCTGCAGGATTGCCTGGTAGGTGGCCTGCGAGGCGGAGCCGGTGATCGATAGCGTGCCGCTAGACTGGTTGTAGGTCACCGTCAGACCGGCAGCCGCTGCGATTGCGGATGCATTGAGCGAAAGCGATTCGACCGCATTTCCGTCCGGACGCATCGTCAGCCTGGCAGTAAGCGACGCGATGTTTGACGAGTCGGGATCGGAGATCGTCGCGGCCGGCGCAATCACGCTCGGGGTCTGCTCGATGAACGAGCCCGTTGCATTGTTGCCGGTTCCCGGGCCATTGAGGTCAACGAGTGGTAGGTCGTTCACCGGGGTGACCGTCAGCGTATCGGTGCGACTGGTCCCCGCGAGATTGAACGTCAGAGTCTGGCTGGTTATGGGAGTTTCGCTCGTATCCAGAAAGGTCAAATTGCGGAGCAGAGTCTGAACCCGGTTATCAGTCGCGTTATTGCTGAAGGTGACGACGAAATCCACGCCGCCAGAGCCTCCCGCGAATGTGCCAATGACGCTGTTGCCGATACGGATGCTATTGCCGACGATCGTGACACCGTTCCCAAATCCGATGTTATCTTCGGCCAGCAACCCCGAAATGGTCAGCGTCTGGCCGCTGAAGTTTCCGCTGGCGGTTACTGTCGCTTTTGGCGCCAACAGAATCGCAGAGCTGCCTTCGGTGTAGGAACCGGTTGCGTTGAAGCCCGGAGAGGAATTGTCGAGGTCGAAGCCATTCACGATCGCCATAGCGCGCTCCAAAGATGGGGCGGACGGCGCCTTCGCTGCGCAAGGGCAACAGTGACTATGTACTCGGACAGGCCTGAGTCAGAATTGGACGCTATTCCCGTTCACAATAAGCGGAATCTTGGTGGCCTGATGATCACTTCCCTCGCGACGACGAGGCCCCTTCCGGATCATTGGTACAATGCTTCGAATGCCAAATCGCGTGTGCTGCAGCTCCAAGGGGCGCCATAGCGTCGGTGGCAGAGCGACACGCCGGGCGCTGAGGCCACCCCAACCTGGTACACTTGTCAATCTGCTGTTTGGACGCTCCCCCTTTCGGGGTAATCCCATCGTTATGGCAGCTCTAGCCGTTCGGGCTTGAAGGTTGCGCCCGCGGACGGCGCATACGGGCTCGGATGCGACAGGCCGGCATGCGCATCGGAACGCGCTCTTCAGAAATTGTTCTTATTTACTTCTGAAGAGCTGGCGATCCCGGGAAGACTCGAACTTCCGACCTACGGTCCGACGGGCATGACGGCTGCCGCATCAGTGGACCTTCGTCAGTTCAGCGTGAACGTGGTCCGGTTGCCGGCGGCGTCGTAGTTATAGGCGGTGGAGTTGGTCGGGTAGACCTCCCGCACCACGCGCCCGAGACTGTCATAGGAGAACGTCACGACGACGGGCGGCGGCGGCGCGGCCTGCGCCACGGTGCGCGGCGTGAGCAGGGCGAAGCCAGTAGCGCTGGCGAGGACGGCAATGATGGCGATCACAATGCGAGAACGTCGTGACATGATGGTCTCCATAAAGGATAGCTACGGAACAATCATATGCGCGGTTCTTCAATCTTCGTTATATATCTGAAAAAATATCGATGGGTGCTCCAGTGTCGCGACCTTGCCGCAGGCATATGAAATTGCCGCGAACCATCCTGCCGGCCGGCAGCTTTCCGTCAGGCGTTTGCGCGGTGCGCCTTTGACCAGACATCATCAAATTCCGCCTTATCAATCTCCATCGGATCGAACTGGGGATCCGAACCGATCTTCGACAGAGGCGGCAGCGGTTCGATGCTCAGCTTGACCGAGTTTACCGCTTCCGTCGCGCTGGCATAGCCTAACCGGCCGTCACGAAACACATACACCTTGCGGTGCTCCCAAAAGTCATCGTCGAGCTCACTGTACAGGACCGTCGGCTCATCAGGAAACGAGTGATGCCAGAGGACTTTTATGTATTTCATGGGTGCGGCACATCAATCCTTAATTTCCATCCCCGTCGCGGCATCATATGTCTTGATCCTGTTCATATATGCGATCGCCTTGTTGGGTCTGCCTTCGAAATGGTCCTTCAGCCGCTGCTCCGCGTGCATTTGAAACCAGACCACCAGCGGTTCGAGACCCTGAACATCTTCGCGTGACGCCGGTTCGAATTTGCCATCGCGATAAATGAAGACCTCGTTCGAACCGACCGGCTGGTTCCAATAGGCCCCGGGGTGAGCCAGGGCTTCCGTCAGGGTCATGCTCCCCACGATAGGCCATTTCCCCGATACCAGCTCATCGGATGCGACATTCATCCGAAACAAAACCTTCTTTGCCGCCAGCAACTCCGGCGAGGGTGCTTCGTTGCCGAGATAGTCGAAGAACGCCACGTCGTTGCCTGCGGCCCGGACGGCGTAGGTTCTGCCCAGGCCACCGAGGTCTATCTCGAAGATGGACCCCGGTTCGATCTCGCGGCGTTTTTTCGCCTTCTTGGCCGCTTTCATTCTCACTCCGAATTTTAATACAGCCGCATTCGCGCCGGCGAATTATCAGGCAGATTACCAAACGCCGCAATCGAGGCGCCAATCTATCTGGCCCGTTCGGATTGAAATCGGCAACTCCATTGATCATGGCCGCAGCGGTTCCTCCGACATTCTGGGCACCGCCGAAATAGTTGATCAATTGCTGTTCACGGCCACGGATCGCGTCATAGGCACCCGATCCCGTCGCCGCGCGATCCAGAACCGGCGGGAGGAAGCCCTCGGCATTCAGGATCGTCTGGAGAGTTTGCGATCGACGTTCATGGCTAGGTATGTGCGGCGAAGTTACGTAACGGTCCCCGCCACCTCGCCTGGAGCCAGATGCGGCATCTGCCAGTTCGATGATGACGCGCCGCACGCGTCGACGGATCGGAAAGAGCGTCATCTACTAAAAGATGTGTTTACTATTCGCGCAACCAGCGACGTCGTTCGTTGCCCCGAATTTCATCTGGGGGCCGCGCCGCCAGAGACATCAGCGGCGTCAAACATCCGCGATGCGCAATCCGGCATCCGACTTGACGCAGCCACTCAATCCGTCAGTGAGGGGGCTTCTTCAGGTTTGGAAATCTGGCGATCCCGGGAAGACTCGAACTTCCGACCTACGGTTTAGGAAACCGTCGCTCTATCCGGCTGAGCTACGGGACCGCGGAACCCGCAAGTTGCGGGTTCGGCCCCCTCATAGCAGAGCAGGATGCCGTTCGCCAGCCGCAAGGCGAGCCGGATTATCGTCAATCTGGACAAGGCGGCAGTACAATCGCTTCCAGGTCCCTCTCGGCGGAGCAGCTCACATGATCGAAAGCATCAGCGCCATCACGCTCGGCACGCATGACATGGGGCAAGCCGTGCACTTCTACCGCTCGCTGGGGTTTGAGCTCCTTTATGGCGGCGAGGCCGCGGCATTCACCAGCTTTCGCGCCGGCACCGGCTATCTCAACTTGACGGTGCAGCCAGACGACAAGCGCTGGTCCTGGTGGGGCCGCGTCATCTTCTACGTCGCCGATGTCGACGAAACCTATCAGCGCGCATGCGCCGCCGGGTGGCATCCGTCGACCACGCCGCGCGATGCGGAATGGGGCGAGCGCTACTTCCATCTCACCGACCCGGACGGCCATGAGCTCAGTTTCGCGCGGCCATTGCCCTGACCGAATAAGTCGCAGTCGCTGACGTTCCCCAAGGTTCAGGTAGTGCTGTCTCAGCCGCTGTGGCAAGCTCGGCGCGGTTTCCTCAAGCGAGAATTGCATCTGGGTTCTAACCAGGGAGGACGACCATGGTGACCTATGTCGTGCTGGGAAATTTCACTGACCAAGGAGTCCGCAACGTCAAGGATTCGCCGAAGCGGGCCGAAGCCTTCAAGGAGATGGCCAAGACGTTCGGCGTGACCGTGAAGGAGATCGTCTGGACGCAGGGACGATATGACGTTGTGACCGTTCTCGAGGCTCCGGATGAGGCTGCCGCGATGTCGCTCGGCCTTAGTCTTGGCGCACTCGGCAATGTCCGCACCGAGACGCTGCGCGCGTTCTCGGCAGCAGATATGACAAATATCGTCGGCAAGATGCTCTGACGCTCAAGGCTGCGCGAGCGCACTGGACCTGGGACGGTGGCGCGAATAGGCCTCTCACGCCCTGATATTGTTGTCCTTCACCACCTTGCCCCAATAGGCGACCTGCTTGTCGAAGAAGGTCTTGAAGGCGGGGCCGTCCTGGAGCAGCAGCGTCATGTGCTGGGTCTCCTTGAGCTGGGTGGCGGTGGCCGGCTCGCTCAGGATCTCCTTCGACGCAGTTGCCATGGCTGACACGATATCGGGCGGCGTGCCCGCGGGCGCGAAAATGCCCCACCAGGCCAGCGTCTCGAAATCCGGAAAGCCGGCCTCGATCGCGGTCGGCGTATCAGGCAGCGCCTGCAGCCGCTCGCGGCCGAGCTGCAGGATCGGACGCAGCATGTTGGTCCCGAGCTGGGCGGCGACCAGCGCCGCCGATCCCGCGATCAGATCGACATGCCCACCGAGCACGTCGTTCATCGCGGGGCCGCCGCCGCGATAGGGCACATGCATGATCTCGACGCCGGCCTTGTTGCCGAGCACGGTCATGGCGAGATGGCCGAGCGTGCCGATGCCGACGGAGGCGTATTTCACCGCACCGGGCGTCGCCTTGCAGGCGGCAACCACGTCGGCAAAGCTCTTGTAAGGACGGCCGGCGCCGGCCGCGATCACATAGGGTGCGGTGCCGATCAGCAGCACCGGCATCAGCTCGCGCTCGACATCGACCGGCGGCTTGTCGAGGATGGACGGGATCACCGCGTGGGAATCGAACGTGACCAGGAACGTCGACCCGTCGGCCGGGCTCTTGGCAACCTGCGCCGCGCCGAGCGCGCCGGCGGCGCCCGACTTGTTCTCGACCACGACGATGCGGTTGAGCTTTGTCTGCAGGTTGCTCTGGAGCAGCCGCGCCATTGCGTCAGTCGAGCCACCCGGCGGAAACGGCACCACCAGCGTGATTTTCGAGGCCTGCGCGCTCGCCGGTGCCATCGCGAGGATGGCAGGCGCGGCGAGCAGCGCCCGTCGTGTGATCGTCATGGTCCCCTCCCTTTTGTTTTTCGCGCTTTGCTTTTTTGCTTTTGAGCGCTCAGGTCGTGCCGAAGCCCGACCCCGCTTTTCTGTATTCTGGCCGAGGCGGACTGAAAATGTCCAGCACGCGGGCGCCATCGGGGCCGGCGCGCATGGTGTGCGGCACGTTGCCGGGGGTACGCCAGAAATCGCCCTTCTTCACCGGGATTTCCTCATCGCCCTGGACGCGGATCGCGGAACCCTCGAGCAGAACACCCCATTGCTCCTCGGGATGATGATGCAGCGTACCTTGCGCATGCGGCGCCAGTGTCACCACCGACAGCATCGCCTGCTCACCGGAGAAGATGCGCGTGGTCACGCCGGCGGCGAGCTCGCGGAACAGCCCGTCGTCGGGATTATCGATGTTGTGAAATTCGTCCTTCTGGCTCACGCCGCTCTCCCCTTCGTTCCTCGCCGATCAGGCTTTGCCGTATGAGCCCTGGTAGCGGCCCTCGCGGATCGCCTTCATGGTCTCCTCCTCGCGCGCGACCTGGGCACGCACTGCGTCCAGCAGCGCGGCAGCACCAGTGGCGGGAAACGACACCACGCCGTCCTCGTCGCCGACCACGATGTCGCCGGGCGCGATCACGCTGCCGCCGATCGTGACAGGGACGTTGATCTCGCCGGGGCCGTTCTTGTAGGGGCCGCGATGGATCACCGCGCGGGCGTAGCAGGGGAAGTCGTCGGCCGCGAAGGCCGCGACATCGCGGATCGCGCCGTCGATCACATAGCCTTCGGCTTTGCGCCATTGCGCGATGTTCTTCATGATCTCGCCGACCAGCGCCCGCGTTTCGTCGCCACCGCCGTCGACCACGATGACGTCGCCGGGACCGACCAGCTCCAGCGCGCGATGGATGGCGAGATTGTCGCCGGGCCGGGTGCGCACGGTGAAGGCCGTCCCCACCAGCTTGCCGCCGCGATGATAGGGCTTGAGCCCCACCGCGCCGGGCAGCCGGGCGAGATTGTCCGAGATGACCGAGGTCGGCGCACCGCGAAAGCCCGCGATGATCTCGGCGGGCGGCTTCGGCACGCTGTTCGCTGCGATCGTGATGGTCATGTCAAAGTGTCCTTTCGTGAATTTTCTTATTCGGCATGCGCCGGCGCCTTCGCCGGCAAAATCCGGAAGGCGCGCCCCTCCTTCATCCACGCCGCGCGCTCGTCGCGCAACGGTCTTCTTGGCGGCACCTCGGGGTGAGGCGCTCACGGCGCGAAGTGTAACAGCGGAAGCTGCGCCTTCAAGGCACCTGCATCAGCGCTCGGCGCCGCAGCCCGGACTATCGAACAGCGCCGCGAGACCGCATTTCGAGGTCAGCATCCTGTCGCCCTCATGGCCGACGCCAGCGACATCCCAGACCCGGTGATTGGGCGTGCCGTGGTCGCGCCTGGCCATCGCGTCGGCATAGGCGTGACCGCGGGCATAGCGCGTGGGCCCTTGCGCCTCCGCCATGCAGCTCTTGTCCAGCGCGGACTGTTTTGGATTGGTGTCGAGCGTGCCGAGCAGGTAGATCACCTCGCGCTCGACATAGCGCTGCTCGAGTGCCGCAGGTGTCGCGTCCGCGAGATAGGGCGGACGGTCGCCCATGCCGTATTTCCAATTGTCGTAGCCGGGACAGGATGCGGCAACCTTCGGCAGCGGCCGCTCAGCGCTGAAATAGGCATAGGACGAGGGATTGGCGACGACGTAGCGAATGTCGATATGCTGGCGCAGCAGTGGCGCCTCGCCCTTGCCGGCGATCGCATAGCGCTGCACGACCTGGCCGCCGCCGGAGTGGCCGGCGACCACGACCTGCTTCAGGTTCGGAAAGATGCGCCGGTCCGAAAGTTTTGCCAGGATCGCATCGAGCGCCTCGAACGACGACACCGGGCTCGGCGCGAGCGCGGCATCGCCGCCCTCCCAGCCCTCGAGCGACCAGCGCAGCGTGTCCGCGGGCAGCCTGTGCGCCTCGATATCGATCTCCGCCAGGAATTGCGGAACGATCATCAGCGCGCTCTTGCCGTCGTCGCCCGCTGCGGCCTGCGCGTTGTTGGCCGATATGTAATATTCGTCGGCATTGCGCAGGCGTCCATGCAGCACGATGACCGCGCGCGAGACTGCCGGCAGCGGCATCGACCAGTCGCGCGAGAGGTAAAGCGGCAGCATGCCCCGCCCGCCGACCGATAGCCTTGCATCCCCGATGGCCTTCACCGGCTTGCGGTTGGGTGCATCCTCCTCCGCTGCGACGGCATGGCCGCACGTCAGCACCAGGGCGAGTGCGGCAAGTCGGGCCAGCGCTCTCATGACGAAGATTCCTCTCGGATTCAAATCGTTAAAAGTCTACGCGCATCACGTGCCGCGCGGCTGTGCCTCCCGCGCCACGTCAAGCAAAAAATGTCAGCATCGCAGCCATGAAATTCCCGGGTTCCATGGGTGACAAGCCGGCGATAAAGGGGCAAAAATCTGGTCCGACTCGGTTCGGGTTGAGTCGTGTAAGGAATGCCCTCGTAAAATGTCGCTTGTCGTTGCATCGCGTCGTGCGGCGCTTCTCGTTGCCGCAGCAGGATTTTTTCTGCTGACGCAGTCGCATGCCCAGGCGCAATGGTGGAAACGCGCGCCCGTCGACTTCGAGGAATGCGCCGATGCCGCCGAGAAGGCCGCAACCAAGGCCGAGAAGACAGCCGCGCTCGCCGATTGCAACGCCAAGTTCGCCGGCCGCCGCAAGCCGGGTGGCGGCTACACCTATTACGACTTCCTCCAGGACCGCACCTTCGACATCGCAGGTCCCAACCCGACGCCGGAGGAGCAGAAGAAGATCGACGAAACCTATACCGCCTACCTCGCCAATCAGCGCCGCAGCAATGAAGCGGCCCAGGCCACGGCCCGCCAGCAGCGCGAGCAGCAGGAGCAACAGGTCCAGCAGCTTCAGCAGATCGCCCTGCGAACCGAGACCGAGCGGGTGCCTATCCCGGTCGAGCGGCCGAAGGTGCAGCAGGCTGTCGGCCAGCGCCCGAAGGGCGCATGCACCAAGGGCTCGTTCTCCTGCGAATGGCCGCGGCTGTCGGAAAGCTTGAACGACCTCAAGAAGCTGTTCAGCCCGACGCCGAGCAAGCCGGCAAAGAAGGGGTAGCCAGCCACAGCCGTCATTGCGAGCGCAGCGAAGCAATCCAGAGTCTTTCCGCGGAGGGATTCTGGATTGCTTCGCTGCGCTCGCAATGACGAATGGATAGAGATTCCCGCCCGATCCTCAATTCGCGTGCTTCTTCTTTGTACGCTTCGGCTTTGTCACTGGCGCATCCGCTGTCGCCGCCGTTGAACCACCCAGCTGCGACCTGCTCTCCTGCAATCGCCTGTCATAGCCGGGCGAGGTCATGACCGTCGGCGGCCTCGCGAGGGCGAGCGTCGATCCGACGCAGACCGTGGTCAGCGCGAGCCCGATCATCAAACAACGCCTCATCGCCTTCCTCCCTGCACTCAGGCCGTCCCGCGAATCTGCTGCGGCGACAGCCCGGGCGGGCCGTTGCCGGCAACTTCCGCCTCCTTCACCAGCGCAACAATGCGGCGCATCAGCGGCACGGCGACATTGTTCTGCTCTGCAAGTGCGATGACCGCGCCCTGGAGATAGTCGATCTCGGTCTTGCGGCCCTGCTTCAGATCCTGCCACATCGAGGAGCGCGCCTCGGGATCGATCTTCATGGTCCGCCCGAGGATCGCGTTGAAGATCATGTCGGGCAGCCGCAGCAATGTCGGAGACCAGTTCATCGGGATCGGCGTTGACGACGCCGGCGCGATGCCGGCAGCGTGCAGCGCGGCCAGCCCCTCCGCCATCTGGTCGGCAAACAATCTTCGCCAGTCGCGGCTCGCCAGTTGCGCGGCGAGCGGCATGTCGGACAGCGCGCTCAGCGCGTTGTTCAGATTGATGATCAGCTTGCCCCATTGCACGCCGGTGATGTCACCGCTCGCACGCATGTGAAGGCCGGACACCGAAAGTGCCCCGGCGGTGTTCGCCGCGTCTTCTCCGACGTGGATGTCGCCGGAGCTGGAGCGGTGGAAACGCCCCTCGCCCATCGCGACCACGTTGAACGGCACCATGCCGGCGAGCACAGGCCGGCCGCCGAGGCGTTCGCGCAAGATTGCAACATTGCCGATCCCGTTCTGAAGCGAGACGATGACGGCGTCCTGCGGCGCATGCTGTGCGATCTGGTCCGCGACATCGGCGGTGTCGGCGCTCTTCACCGTCACCAGCACGATGCCGGCGCTGTGGAAGATCGAAGGGTCTTCCGAGAGCGCGAGCTGGCCGGCACCGAGCTTCGTCTCGGCGCCGTCGAAATCGGTGAGCCGCAGGCCGAACCGCTCGATCTCGGTCTTCACCCGCGGCCGCACCAGCAGCGCGACGCGGCGGCCGGCCGCTGCCAGCATGCCGCCGACGAAACAGCCGATGGCGCCCGCGCCGGCCACCACGATGGGTCGATCCGTAACCACCCCGTTCTCCTTAACGTCCCGCCTTCGATAGCAGAGGCAACGCCGCCTGCCCATTGGTTGCGGCGCATCCGCCTTGTAACCGTCATGAGAGCCCCATATGTTTTCGCCCCGGGGGGCAGTCAGCGGCGAGCGCTCGCCGAACGAGACGCCAAAGGAGAGCACCATGGGTCTACTCGATGTCCTCAACGGCATGCAGAACGGCCCCCGCGGCCCGAGCACGCCAAGCTCAGAGCAATCCTCCGGCGGCATGTCGCCAATGACCATGGCGCTGCTCGGCCTGCTCGCCTGGAAGGCCTTCAAGCATCTGACGGCCGGCCAGCCCGACGCGGCGCCTGCCCCGCAGCAGCGCTCGCCGCTGCCGCCTCCGACACCCGTCAACACCGGCAACGCCACGCTTCCCGGCGGCAGCGGCGGCCTCAGCGATCTGCTCAAGGGCGGCCTCGGTGGCCTGCTCGCGGGTGGCGCGGCGGGCACCGTGCTGAGCGGCGGGCTCGGCGATCTCCTCAACCAGCTTCAGCAGGGCGGCCACGGCGAGGCCGCGAATTCCTGGGTCGGCAAGGGCGAGAACAAGCCGATCGCGCCCGGCGATCTCGCGAGCGCGCTCGGCGCCGACCAGATTGAGAGCCTGTCCGCCCAGAGCGGGTTGTCGCGCGAGGAGCTGCTCTCCGGTCTCAGCCAGTACCTGCCGCAGGTGATCGACCATCTGACGCCGGACGGACGGGTGCCGACCGAGAACGAGCTATCCGGCAGGATTTAGGAGAAGTCTTCAGTTCCGTTTTGAGCGTGATCCGCTCGGAAAACCGCTGCACACTTCACCGGATCACGCTCTGCGAATTCCAGGCAAGGGGAGCACTGTCATGAGTTTCGGCGGCCTGTTGTGGATCATCATCGTCGGCTTCGTCGCCGGCCTCATCGCGCGCTGGCTCGCACCGGGGCCGAACAACCCGAGCGGCTTCATCCTCACCACCATCCTCGGCATTGCGGGTGCGTTTCTGGCGACTTTCGTCGGCCAGGCCATCGGCCATTACAGTCCGGACCAGGGCGCCGGCTTCATCATGGCCACGATCGGCGCAGTGGTGGTGCTGTTCATCTGGCACCGGCTGGTGGCGAGCGGGGTGATAAAGGGGTAGCTCGCCAAGGCGTCGGTGGAAGGCACACTGCCTCCACATCGTCATTGCGAGGAGCTCTTGCGACGAAGCAATCCAGACTGTCACCGCGGACACTTTCTGGATTGCTTCGCTTCGCTCGCAATGACGAATTAGGTAATCAGATGCATCCCCGCATCCATGCGCACGACCTCGCCGGTCATGTTGCTGGACGCCGGCATCGCCAGGAAGCAGACGAGCTGCGCGATGTCGTCCGCGGATGATGCGACCTTCAGCGGCACCTTCGCCACCACGCTGTCGCGCACTGCTTTCGCGCCCGCCTCGCCACGGCCCTTGGTGAACCAGGGCGTGTCGATATAGCCGGGACACACCGTGTTGACGCGGATCAGCGGCGCCAGCGCGCGCGACAGCGACAAGGTCATGGTGTTGAGCGCGCCCTTGCTTGCGGCATAGGCGATCGATGAACCGACGCCGCTGATGCCGGCGACCGACGACACGTTCACCACCGCCGACGGCCGCCCGGAAGCTTTCGCGCCGGCTTCAAGCAGGCTGCGCGCGGCGCGCACCATCTGGAACGGGCCGATGGTGTTGACGCCATAGAGCCGCTGGAAATCTTCAGCCGACAAGCCGTCGAGATCGGCATGGGCGACATGCTTGGTGGTGCCGGCATTGTTGACAAGAATGTCGAGGCGGCCCCAGCCGCTGGCTGCCGCGACGATCTTGCGGCAATCCTCATCCTTCGAGACGTCGCCCTGCGCAACCAGCACCTCCGCGGCGCCCGCCTTGCGGCAGACTTCCGCGGTGGCCTCGGCCTCCTTCTGGCTCGACGAATAGTTGATGACGAGCCGCGCTCCGCTCCGGGCGAGAATTTCCGCGGTCGCAGCGCCGAGGCCGGATGCGGACCCCGTCACGATTGCGCACAAGCCGTCCTTTGCCATCCGGTATTTCCTTCCTTTTGTAAGTTGCTGGCGCCCTGTTTAGCGAGTTTGCCGCGCCCTGCAAATCGAGCAAACTCCGCTAAGCGGAATTAGCATTTCTTGAAGCCTGCCCCCATGCCGGCGCCGCAGATGGACCTGCGATCAACGCTTGTCAGGGCCATGGCTTTTTCCGATCATCGGGCGCAAGAAGAGACCGCGCGCCGGCCGATCGGACCGAATGCGTCAATGGCAAAACACGGGGAACGCTGTGGCGGAGAGTGACAATATCGTCGTCGAGACCGCGGAAAAAATCTTCGCCGATCTCGCCGATCCGCAGACCATCAACAACGACAAGAACAATTCATGGCAGGCGCCGCTGTGGCAGGCGCTGAGCGAAGCCGGCCTGCCGCTGGCGTGGGTGCCCGACGATCTCGGCGGCTCCGGCGCGAGCCTTGCCGACGGTTTTGCCTTGCTGAACGCCGCCGGCCGCTTCGCGGTCGCGGTTCCCCTCGCCGAGACGATGCTGGCGGGCTGGCTGCTCGCACAGGCCGGGATCGCCGCGCCCGAGGGCGAGATGACAATCGTGCCGGCGTCTCCGAAGGATCGCATTACCCTTGATGCCGACGGCGCGCTCTCCGGCCGCGCCCGCGGCGTGCCCTTCGCCAAGGCGGCGAAACATTTTGCGGTGCTGGCGCACGGCAAGGATGGCGCGGTCATCGCGCTGGTCGATGCCAGCAAGGGCCGGATCGAATCCGGGCTCAATGTCGGCTACGACCACAGCGACACCGTGACGCTCGACAAGGTCCAGCCGATCACCATCAAGCCAGCGCCAGAGGGCTTTGAGCAGACCAATCTGATGCTGATGGGCGGCGTTGCGCGCAGCCTGCAGATCGCCGGCGCGCTGGAAGCGATGCTCGACATTTCCGTGCGCTATTCCAACGAGCGCGTCGCCTTCGAGAAGAAGATATCGAAATTCCAGGCGGTGCAGCACAATCTCGCGCGGCTTGCCGGCGAGTCCGCCGCAGCGCTCGCGGCCGCGACCTCGGCGGCCGACGCCATCGCGAATGCAAAGAGCTTTAACGACGAAGTCTATCTCGAAGCGGCCTCCGCAAAGATCCGCTGCGCGGAAGCCGCCGAAAAGGGCGGCAGCATCGCGCATCAGGTCCACGGCGCGATCGGCTTCACCATGGAGCACATCCTGCACCGTTATTCGCTGCGGGCACTGGCCTGGCGTGACGATTTCGGTTCGGAAAGCCATTGGGCGGTCGAGCTCGGCAAGCTGGTCGCCACCAGAGGCGCCGATGAATTGTGGCCGCTCGTGGCGTCGCGCTGATCGGAGAGAGAACACATGACCGCTGCCCTCCGTTTCGATCCGATCCGCCTGCCGGAAAAGTGCGAACAGCTGCGCAAGGAAGTGCGCGCCTTCCTCGCCGAAGAGATCGCCGCCGGCACCTTCGATCCGAACAAGCCCAACCGCGAAGACACCGACGCGCCGGAGTTTTCCCGCCGGGTCGGCGCCAAGGGCTGGCTGGGGATGACCTGGCCGAAAAAATATGGCGGCCAGGAGCGCTCCTTCCTCGAACGTTATGTCGTGACCGAGGAGATGCGCGTCGCCAATGCGCCGACGCGGCGCTTCTTCGTCGCCGATCGCCAGAGCGGGCCGGTGCTGCTGAAATACGCGCCCGAGCACATCAAGATGGAGATCTTGCCGCGGATCTGCCGCGGCGAGATCTGCTTCGCCATCGGCATGAGCGAGCCGAACTCCGGCTCCGACCTGTTCGCGGCGAAGACGCGCGCGACCAAGACGGATGGCGGCTACCTCATCAACGGCACCAAGATCTGGACCTCGTCGGCGCACATCGCCGACTACATGATCGCGATCTTCCGGACCTCGCCGCCGACCAAGGAAAACCGCCGTCACGGCCTGACCCAGTTCCTGGTCAAGATGAAGCAGCCGGGCATCAAGGTGAACCCGATCGGCCAGATCACCGGACAGTACGAGTTCAACGAGGTCGTCTTCACCGATCACTTCATCCCCGACGATCACGTGCTCGGCGAAGTCGACGGCGCCTGGAAGCAGGCGACGAGCGAGCTCGCCTATGAGCGTTCGGGTCCCGAGCGCTTTCTCGAAACCTATTACGTGCTGACGGAGCTGGTGCGCGCGGTCGGTCCCAACCCGGACACGCGCAGCGCCGAAGGCATCGGCCGCCTCGTCGCGCAGCTCCACACCATGCGGCGCATGTCGGTCTCCGTTGCCGGCATGCTGCAGGCCGGCAAGGAGCCGGTGGTCGAAGCGTCCATCGTCAAGGACATCGGCACGGTCTGGGAGCAGCAACTTCCGCACCGCGTGCGCGACCTCGCCGCCTTCGTCGAGGAGACCGCGACCAACCGCGAGACCTTGGAGCGGCAGCTCGACTTCGCGATCAAGACCGCGCCGAAACTCACCATCCAGGGCGGCACCACCGAGGTGCTGCGCGGCATCATCGCCCGCGGGCTTGGTCTGCGCTAATTCAATCGAGGATCATCATGAGCACGTATAAAGACATCGGCGTCGAGAAGGTTGGGCACGTCGGCACCATCGAGATTCGTCGCCCGCCGCTCAACTTCTTCGACATCTCGCTGATCAACCAGATCGCGGATGCGCTCGACGAGTTCGACCGCGACATCGAAATCCGCGCTTCCGTCCTGTCGGCGCAAGGCAAGGCGTTCTGCGCCGGCGCCAATTTCGGCGACCCCGCGCGACAGGCGCAGGAAGCGCGCGAGGCCGAGCAGGCCAAGAAAGGCGATCCGGCCGACAATCTCGGGCAGATCAGCCATCTCTACATCCAGGCCGTGCGCATCTTCCGCGCCAAGAAGCCGATCGTCGCCGCCGTGCAAGGAGCAGCGATCGGTGGCGGCCTGGGCCTCGCGGTGTCGGCCGACTTCCGCGTCACCTGCCCGGAAGCCCGCTTCTCCGCGAATTTCACAAAACTCGGCTTCCATCCCGGCTTCGGCCTGACCGTGACGCTGCCCGAGCTGATCGGCAAGAACAACGCCGAGCTGATGTTCTACACCAGCCGCCGCGTCACCGGCGAAGAGGCCTACAAATGGGGCCTCGCCAACGAGCTGGTGCCGCAGGACCAGGTGAAGTCGGCCGCGATGAAGCTCGCGGGCGAGATCGCCGAATGCTCCCCGCTCGGCCTGCTCTCGACCCGCGCCACGATACGCAATGGCCTCGCCGACCGCGTCATGGCCGCGACCAATCACGAGCTCGCCGAACAGACGCGCCTGCGCGCGACCGAAGATTTCAAGGAGGGCGTGAAAGCCACGGAAGAGCGCCGCGCGGCGAATTTTAGGGGAAGGTAGCGGCTTAGAAGATCACCTCTTTCTTCCTTCTCCCCTTGTGGGAGAAGGTGGCGCGAAGCGCCGGATGAGGGGTATCTCTCCGCAAATGACTCTCTCTCATCGATGTGCGTGCGGAGAGAGACCCCTCACCCGTCTCGCCGCTTCGCGGCGATCCACCCTCTCCCTCAAGGGGAGAGGGTTTGAACGATCAACTGACGCGGAATGTCACCCCGCCCAGCAGAAACTCGTTCTCCGCGACCGCGAGTCCCCTCGCCTTGGCGGTGTGCAGCACCTGAGCCGCGTCAGCCACGCGAAACTCCAGCGCGCTCATGATCTCGCTGGCGCCCTTGACGAAGCGGAAAGTGGCATTGGGCAGCTTCAATTCGGCATCGCCACTCGGCGCAACTCCGATGATCTTGCCCCAATGCTCCGCCAGCCCCGCCGGATCCGGGCTCTGCATCTCCACACCCGTCAGCGCCTGCGTCACATCCGTGCGGATGAATTTTTGCCAATCCGGCCCAGCGGGTGGATAAGCGCCCAGAATGTCATCGCTGCCTTCGGTATGGTTGAATTCGATGAAGGCGGCGCGGCAGTCGCGGGGGTGGAGCTGCACGCCGTGATAGGGTGCATGGTCGATGACGTTGGCGGTGCGCACACCCATGGCGTTGGCATTGCGGCCGCGCTCGTCGGGATCATCGCAGCAGAAGATCGCCATGTAGCCGCCGCGGCCGCCGGTCTTCTCGATGAAACGGCCCGCCGTGGTGCCGTCCTTGAACGGCGCGACCACTTCCAGCAGGATCGTATCCACCGGGAGCAGCGCGTTCTCCAGGCCGTATTTGGCGACATTGCCGTCGCGGTAGCAAACGGCGAGACCCATGATCCGGGCGATGTCGGAGATCACGGGCTCGAGATGCGGCGCGACCAGGCAGATCTGCCGCAAGCGCATATAGGACGCCATCGTCACTCACCCCTGAAGGCGGGCTTGCGCTTTTCGACGAAGGCTTTTGCCGCTTCCTTGTGATCGGCGGTGTCGCCGCAGCGGGTGTGGTGGATCGCCTCGCCGTCGAAGCAATCCTCCAGGGCGAGATGCTCGGCATTGTTGATGTTGCGCTTGATGTAGCCGAGCGCGATCGAGGGCCCTTGCGCCAGCGACAGCGCGAGCTCGTGCGCGGCTGCATCGATCTCGGCGTCGGGCACGACCTTCGTCACCATGCCGATGGCGTGCGCTTCCTTCGCGGTCAGCACCGGCGACATCAGATAGAGCTCGCGCGCCCGCGCGCTGCCGAGCAGCTGGGTGAGGAAATAGGTGCCGCCGTAATCGCCGGAGAAGCCGACTTTCGCGAAAGCGGTGGTGATCTTGCAGGATTCAGAGGCGATGCGCAGGTCGCAGGACAGCGCCATCGACAGGCCCGCGCCGGCCGCCGCGCCATCGAGTTGCGCCACCACGGGTTTCGGCATCTGGTGCAGGATGCGCGAGACCTCCATACCGCGACGCAGATTCGCGAGCTTCTGCTCGAACGGCAGCGGCGCGCGACCCTCCGCCATCGACTTGACGTCACCGCCGACGCAGAACGAACCGCCCGCGCCCTTGAACAGCACCGCGCGCACCTCCGGGTCGTCGGCCGCACGGCGCGCCGCCTCGACCAGCCCGCGCACCATGTCGGGGTTGAGCGCATTCTTCCGCTCCGGACGGTTCATCGTGATGGTGAGCAGCCCGCCTTCGAGCTTTTGCAGGACCATGTCGTTCATGGGACGTCTCCCTTGTTGTTGTTTTGCTCGGTCATTCCGGGGCGCGCCCCTTGGCGCGAACCCGGAATCCATTCCTCAACCGTCACTGCCGCCCGATGGATCCCGGGTTCTCGCTTCGCGAGCCCCGGGATGACGACCTATCGTTGGGGCGCACTTCGTCGTCATGACTTACGTCACGCCGTCACTTCTTCACCAGCGGGCAACGCGACTGCTCCAGCGACTGGAACGCTTCGCTGCCGGGCACGGTGGCGAGCAGCTTGTAATCGTCCCAACGGCCCTTGGACTCCGACGGCTTCTTCACCTCGAACAGGTACATGTCGTGGATCATGCGGCCGTCCTCGCGGATCTTGCCGTTCTTGGCGAAGAAATCGTTGATCGGCGTCTCCTTCATCACCTTCATGACCGCGGCGGCATCGGTCGTGCCGGCCGCCTTCACGGCCTTGAGGTAATGGGTCACGGACGAATAGACGCCGGCTTGCGCCGAGGTCGGCGGCCGCTTGACCCGCTCCATGAAGCGCTTCGAGAACGCGCGCGTCTCGTCGTTCATGTCCCAATAGAAGGCCTCGGCCAGCAGCAGGCCCTGCGCGGTCTCCAGCCCGATCGAGTCGATGTCGGTGACGAAGGCGAGCAGCGGCGAGACCTTCTGGCCGCCCTTGGTGATGCCGAACTCGGCCGCCTGCTTGATGGCGTTGACGGTGTCGCCACCGGCGTTGGCGAGGCCGATCACCTTGGCCTTCGAGGCCTGGGCCTGAAGCAGGAACGACGAAAAGTCCGACGTATTGAGCGGATGGCGGACGCTGCCGAGCACCTTGCCGCCGGTCTTGGTAACGACGGCGCTGGTGTCCTTCTCCAGATCCTGGCCGAAGGCATAATCGGCGGTGAGGAAGAACCAGGTGTCGAGGCCCGACTTCACGGCGGCAAGGCCGGTCACGTTGGCCTGTCCGAACGTGTCGAACACGTAGTGCACGGTATAGGGGCCGCAGGCCTCGTTGGAGAGACGGATCGAGCCCGGTCCGTTGAACATGATGATCTTGTTGCGCGCTTTCGCGATCTCGCCGGCGGCGAGCGCAGTCGCGGACGCCGCAACGTCGTAGATCATCTCGACGCCCTGATTGTCGAGCATGTCGCGGGCGATGTTGCCGGAGAGATCGGCCTTGTTGAGATGATCGGCCGCCAGCACCTGGATCTTGCGTCCCAGCACCTCGCCGCCGAAATCTTCGACGGCCATCTTCGCCGCGGTCTCGCTGCCGGGACCGGTGATATCAGCATAGAGGCTCGACATGTCGAGGATGCCGCCGATCTTCAGTGGCGGCTTGTCCTGGGCCTGCGCGGCGCTCGCACTCAGGGCAAACGCGGCGGCAAAAATGCCCGACAAAATATTCTTCATGGAAAAAATCTCCCTTTATCGCGCCGTACTCTGATGGCGGCTTGGTTATTGCTGTTGCCGCGATCATGCCGCATGCACGAGAGCGCAGCAAGCACGGGGGCGTTGAGAGTCCGCGATCGCCGTGCGTGTTTTCCGCAAAGCGGAATGGGGACGTGCGGCAAGATGTTTCCGCGCCGTCATTGCGAGCGCAGCGAAGCAATCCAGAATCTTTCCGCGGAGACAGTCTGGATTGCTTCGCTTCGCTCGCAATGACGGAGTACGAGGAAGCCTCTTCGCGACCCGCTACGCTTGAGCTATGGTTGCCGCGCAACACAACCTCTCCGGGTCACGTGACGCGACTGCTCCATCTCATGGTCCCATTTCTCCTAGTCGCGGATCACACCGCGCTCGCCACGCCGTGCCAGTTCGAGTCCCAAGGCGAGGGCCGCATCGCCGCCATCGTCGATGCGCGCAGCGTGCGCCTCGATGACGGTCGCGAGATCCGCCTCGCCGGAATCGAGCCGACCGCGACGACGAAGCAGGCGCTGACATCACTGCTCGCCGGCCGTGACGTGACGCTGCGAAGCGCCGACGACACGCCCGACCGCTACGGCCGCCAGGGCGCGTTCATCTTCGTCAGCGAAAGCGACACCTCGGTGCAGGCCACGCTGCTGTCCCAGGGCGAGGCCATCGCCTCCGCCGAAATCGCCGACAAGGACTGCGCGGCCACCCTGATGGCGTTGGAGGCGCAGGCAAGGCGCCAAAAAATGGGCAACTGGGCTGACCCATCGGCCATAAAAAACGCGGAAAGTCCGGACGATATTTTGGCAGGGATCGGGCGCTTTATGGTGGTCGAGGGCAAAGTCCTGTCGGTCCGGCAAGCTGGGGCAATGACCTACCTCAACTTCGGACGGAACTGGACACGCGGCTTTGCCGTGACTATTTCAAAGCGCGCGCTGCCGGCATTCGAAAGCGCCGGGGTTTCCCCTAAGTCCTTGGAGAACCGACGTATTCGGGTCCGGGGCTGGATTGAGGGGACGACGGGGCCGCGTATCGATGTGCGTCTCTTGGGACAGGTTGAATTGCTGGGCGCAAATGAGCCTACTGGGGTAAGGCCTTAACGGCCAGGCACGGGTTAAGCGACGTGAATGGGGTGCTAGAACGGCACGGACTGGGTGATTGCCGCCGCCTGCGGGCTGCGCCGGCCGCGCTTTGCCTCGTGCTGGGCACCGCCCTCTCCGGTTGCGGCGATATGGGCCGGTTCCAGACCGCCGCTGCGCCGCCCACCGTCGCGATGCCAAAGCCGAAGCCTGCGGTCGCGCAGACCCCCGCCACCGAGAAGGAGCACGAGCGCATCCTGGCGAGCTATGGCGGCGCCTATGACGACCCCAGGCTCGAATCGCTCGTCAGCAAGACCGTCGACCGGCTGGTCGCCGCGTCCGACCGCCCCGACCAGGGCTACAAGGTCACCATTCTCAATTCCGGCGCGGTGAACGCCTTCGCGCTGCCGAACGGCCAGCTCTATGTCACGCGCGGTCTTCTCGCGCTGGCGAGCGACACCTCGGAATTGTCCTCCGTCCTCAGCCACGAGATGGCGCATGTGCTGTCCAAGCACGCCGCGATGCGCGAGGACCAGGCGCGCCAGGCTGCGATCGTCACCCGTGTCGTCACCGACATGAGCAACGACCCCGACCTCACTGCGCTCGCGCTCGCCAAGACCAAGCTCACCATGGCTAGCTTTTCGCGCAACCAGGAGTTCGAGGCAGACGGCATCGGCGTCGGCATCTCTGCGAAAGCGCATTTCGACCCCTATGGCGCGGCGCGCTTCCTTTCGGCGATGGAGCGCAATGCCGAGCTCAAGGCCGGCAAGAGCTCGCTCGATCCGCGCGCGCAGGATTTCACCTCGTCGCATCCGGCGACACCCGAGCGCGTGCAGAATGCGCAGAACATTGCGCGGCAATATGCGGCGCCCGAAGGCGCCGAGCGCGACCGCGAGAGCTATCTCGCCGCGATCGACAACCTCGTCTATGGCGAAGACCCCAGCGAAGGCTTCGTCCGCGGCCGCCGTTTCCTGCATCCGAAACTCGGCTTCACCTTCCAGGCGCCTGATAATTTCACGCTCGACAACACCGCGCAGGCGGTGATCGGCGTGCGCGACGGCGGTTCGCAGGCGATGCGCTTCGACGTCGTGCGCGTCCCGGCCGAGCAGTCGCTCGGCGATTACCTCAATTCGGGCTGGATGGAAGGCGTCGAGAAGGCCTCGACCGAGGATATCAGCATCAACGGTTTCCCGGCCGCGTCCGCCACCGCCAAGGGCGACCAGTGGCAGTTCAAGGTCTATGCGCTGCGCTTCGGCAGCGACGTCTACCGCTTCATCTTCGCGACCCGGCAGAAATCGACCGAGAGCGAGCGCAACGCGCGCGAGACCGTCAGCTCGTTCCGCCGCCTGACGCTCGACGAGATCCAGGCCGCGCGCCCGCTGCGCATCAAGGTCATCACCGTGCAGCCCGGCGACACCGTGGAATCGCTCTCCCACCGCATGGCCGGCGTCGATCATCCCGCCGAGCGCTTCCGCGTGCTCAACGGCCTCGACCGCACCGCGCAGGTAAAGGTCCGGGATCGCGTGAAGGTCGTCGCGGATTGAGGCTGCGCTAAGCGCACGTCAATCCCTGGGCGCGCTTGAGCAGCGAACCCGGGACCTGGGCTACAAATTCGCTGCCGTAGGGTGGGCAAAGCGAAAGCGTGCCCACCATTCCCGACCGCAATCGCTGAAAGATGGTGGGCACGGCGCTGTGCGCCTTTGCCCACCCTACAAGATCCGCGCTTGATTAAGCCCCCGCGTCCATATCGCCGGCCTCACGCTGGCCGCTGAGCCAGAGCGCGAGCAGGGTCCAGAACGCGCCGGAGAGCAGATAGGCGCCCGAGGCGATGACGCCGAGATTGGTCGCGAGCAGCAGCGCGACCAGCGGGGCGAAGCCGGCGCCGAACAGCCAGGCCATGTCCGAGGTCAGCGCCGAGGCCGTGTAGCGATACGCCTGCTTGAAGTTCGAGGCGATCGCGCCCGAGGACTGGCCGAAGGAGAGACCCAGCAGGATGAAGCCGATCACCATGTAGATGGTCTCGCCGAACGCGCCGGCATCGAGCAGCTGCGGCGCAAAACCGCTGTAGATCGCGATCGCGATCGCCGATCCCATCAAGAGCGACTTGCGGCCGACGCGGTCGGCGATGACGCCGGAGGCTACGATCGCGGCGACGCCGAACACGGCGGCGACGATCTCGATGATCAGGAATCGCACCGGGCTCTCGCGGGTGAACAGGAACACCCAGGACAGCGGAAACACCGTGACCATGTGGAACAGCGCGAAGCTTGCCAGCGGCGCGAACGCGCCGAGCATGATGTTGTGGCCTTCGCGCGCGACGGTGTCGGAGATGCGCGAGGGCTGCAATTCGCGGGTCTCGAACAGCGAGGCATATTCCTCGGTCGTCACCATGCGCAGGCGGGCGAACAGCGCCACGACGTTGATGGCGAAAGCGACGAAGAACGGATAGCGCCAGCCCCAGTCGAAGAAATCGTCGGCCGAGAGGTTGCCGGCGAAATAGGCAAACAGCGCGCTCGCCACGATCAGCCCGAGCGGAGCGCCAAGCTGCGGCACCATCGCGTACCAGCCGCGCTGGGAGGCCGGCGCATTCAGCGCCAGCAGTGAAGCCATGCCGTCCCAGGCGCCGCCCCAGGCCAGACCCTGCGCGATGCGCGCCAGCGCCAGCAGCCAGATCGCGGCAACGCCGATCTCGTGATAGCCGGGCAGGAAGGCGAGCGCGACGGTGGCGGTGCCGAGCAGGAACAGCGCCGAGACCAGCTTGGCCGTCTTGCCGTACTCGCGGTCGACCGTCATGAAGATGACGGTGCCGATCGGCCGGGCCAAGAAGGCCAACGCGAAGATCATGAACGAATAGAGCGTGCCGGTCAGTTCGCTGGTGAACGGGAACACCAGGCGCGGGAACACGATCACCGAGGCGATCGCGAAGACGAAGAAGTCGAAGAATTCCGAGGTGCGTCCGATGATGACGCCGATGGCGATCTCGCCGGGACTGGCCTGGTCGTGGCCGTGCTCGCCCGAGTGGAGGTCTGCCATTGCGGGGGTCTGTGCCGTCGCCATTCGTGCGCCCTTAACGTCCTGAAAACCAAAGCCGACCGCCCGGCGGGAAGCCAGGCAATCTGGCCCTGTCTGACCCAACATCTCGCAGTGCAACATTGGACAAATTGTCCAATGTCCGGATTGCTGCGTCGCAGCTACCCGTTGGCCCCGCAAAGGAAACTCATTCTCAAAGGCTCGGCCCGTGTCTCGTCTCAAGATCCTGGCGCTACTACCTCTGGCTGCCGCACTCAGCGGCTGCGACTACGTCGTGCTGGCGCCAGCCGGCGACATCGCTGCCCAGCAGCGCGACCTCGTCATCATCTCCACCGTCCTGATGCTCCTGATCGTCGTCCCCGTGATGGCGCTGACGGTGCTGTTCGCCTGGCGCTACCGCCAGTCCAACACCTCGGCCCGCTACGAGCCGGAATGGGACCACTCGACCAAGCTCGAGCTGGTGATCTGGTCGGCGCCGCTGCTGATCATCGTTTGCCTCGGCGCGCTGACCTGGATGGGCACGCATCTGCTCGACCCCTATCGCACCCTCGGCCGCATCAAGGCGGAGCAGGCCGTGGACCAGTCCAGGGCCCCGCTCGAGGTCGATGTCGTCGCGCTCGACTGGAAGTGGCTCTTCATCTATCCGGACTACGGCATCGCCACCGTCAACGATCTGGCCGCGCCGGTCGATCGTCCGATCAAGTTCCGCATCACCGCGTCCTCGGTGATGAACTCGTTCTACATCCCCGCGCTCGCCGGCCAGATCTACGCGATGCCGGGCATGGAGACGAAGCTCCACGCCGTGGTGAACCACGCCGGTACCTACAAGGGCTTCTCGGCCAACTACAGTGGCGCCGGATTCTCCGGCATGCGCTTCAACTTCCAGGGCCTCGACGACAAGGGCTTTGCCGCCTGGGTCGCGCAGGCCAAATCTGCCGGTGGCTCGCTCGGCCGCGCCGAATATCTCCAGCTCGAAAAGCCCAGCGAGAACGAGCCGGTGCGCCGCTACGGCACGGTCGATTCCGATCTCTACCGCCTGATCCTCAACATGTGCGTCGAGACCGGCAAGATGTGCCAGAGCGAGATGATGGCGATCGACGCCAAGGGCGGCCGCGGCCATGAGGGCCTGAACAACACCCTGCCGCTCACCTACGACAAGTACGCCCGCCGCGGCACCCCGCTCGGGCCCGAGCCGACCTTCGTCGCCGGCACCTGCACGCCGGATGCGCCGCAGGGTCAGACCACTGCATCGATCAAGGCTCCGACCGACATTGCGCCGCTCACCGGCGCCGGCCTGAAGCGGCCGACCTTCACGCCGCTGAAGTCCTCGTCCTTCTTCCTCGGACAGCGTCCGAAGTCAGACTCCTAAAGAGAACGCGCATGTCTCCTGATCTTCTCAAGCTCATCTTCGGCCGGCTCGGCCTCGAATCGCTGCCGCTGCACGAGCCGATCGTCGTCGGCACCTTCGCGGTGGTCGCGCTCGGCGGCGCCACGCTGCTCGCCGGCCTCACCTATTTCCGTCTCTGGGGCTACCTCTGGCGCGAATGGTTCACCACCGTGGACCACAAGCGCATCGGCATCATGTACATGATCCTCGGCATCGTGATGCTGCTGCGCGGCTTCGCCGACGCGCTGATGATGCGCGGCCAGCAGATGCTCGCCTTTGGCGGCTCCGAAGGCTATCTCAACGCCCATCACTACGACCAGGTCTTCACCGCCCACGGCGTGATCATGATCTTCTTCGTGGCGATGCCGCTGGTCACGGGCCTGATGAACTACGTGGTGCCGCTGCAGATCGGCGCCCGCGACGTGTCGTTCCCGTTCCTGAACAATTTCAGCTTCTGGATGACGGTCGGCGGCGCGGTGCTGGTGATGGCCTCGCTGTTCATCGGCGAGTTCGCCCGCACCGGCTGGCTGGCTTATCCGCCGCTGTCGAACATCGGCTACAGTCCTGACGTCGGCGTCGACTATTACATCTGGGCGCTGCAGGTCGCCGGCGTCGGAACGACGTTATCCGGCATCAACCTGATCTGCACCATCGTCAAGCTGCGCTGCCCCGGCATGACCATGATGAAGATGCCGGTGTTCACCTGGACGTCGCTCTGCACCAACATCCTGATCGTCGCCTCCTTCCCGGTTCTGACGGTCGTGCTCGCGCTGCTCTCGCTCGACCGCTACGTCGGCACCAACTTCTTCACGAACGATTTCGGCGGCAGCCCGATGATGTACGTGAACCTGATCTGGATCTGGGGCCACCCCGAGGTCTACATCCTGGTTCTCCCGGCCTTCGGCATCTTCTCGGAAGTCACCTCGACCTTCTCCGGCAAGCGGCTGTTCGGCTACACCTCGATGGTCTACGCCACGGTGGTCATCACCATCCTGTCGTACCTGGTGTGGCTGCACCACTTCTTCACGATGGGATCGGGCGCCAGCGTCAACTCGTTCTTCGGCATCACCACGATGATCATCTCGATCCCAACGGGAGCGAAGATGTTCAACTGGCTGTTCACGATGTATCGGGGCCGCATCCGCTACGAGCTGCCGATGATGTGGACCATCGCCTTCATGCTGACCTTCGTGCTCGGCGGCATGACCGGCGTGCTGCTCGCGGTGCCGCCGGCCGACTTCGTGCTGCACAACAGCCTGTTCCTGATCGCGCATTTCCACAACGTGATCATCGGCGGCGTGGTGTTCGGTGCGTTCGCCGGCATCAACTACTGGTTCCCGAAGGCGTTCGGCTTCAAGCTCGATGTGTTCTGGGGCAAGCTGTCGTTCTGGTTCTGGGTCGTCGGCTTCTACCTCGCCTTCATGCCGCTCTATGTGCTCGGCCTGATGGGCGTGACCCGCCGCCTGCGCGTGTTCGACGATCCGTCCCTGCAGATCTGGTTCGTCATCGCCGCGATCGGTGCCTTCCTCGTCTTCCTCGGCATCCTCTCGATGCTGATGCAGTTCGCGGTGAGCCTGCTCAAGCGCGAGCAACTCAAGGACGTCACCGGCGATCCCTGGGACGCGCGCACGCTGGAATGGGCGACGTCCTCGCCCCCGCCGGACTACAACTTCGCCTTCACCCCCGTCGTTCACGACAATGACGCGTGGTGGGACATGAAGAAGCGCGGCTACCAGCGTCCACTCACCGGGTTCAGGCCGATCCACATGCCCAGCAGCACCGGCACCGGCGTCATCCTCGCCGGCCTCGCCACCGCGATGGGATTCGGCCTGATCTGGTACATCTGGTGGCTGGCGGCTGCGAGCTTCCTCGCGATGCTGGTCGTCGGGATCGGCCACACGTTCAACTATCACCGCGACTTCGACATTCCGGCTGAAGACGTCATCCGGACCGAGGACGCGCGCACCAAACTGCTCGCCGGAGCCAAGTAAATGACTGTTGCTGTCAATCCCTCGCAAACCGGCGAGCCGTTGTTCTATCTCGCCGACGAACACCCGCATCCGGAAGGCTACAGCACCTCGCTCGGCTTCTGGATCTACCTGATGAGCGACTGTCTCATCTTCGCGATGCTGTTCGCCACCTTCGGCGTGCTCGGCGGCAACTACGCCGCCGGACCCGCGCCGAAGGACCTGTTCGACCTGGACCTGGTCGCGGTGAACACCTCGATGCTGCTGCTGTCGTCGATCACCTATGGCTTTGCCATGCTGACGATGCAGCAGAACAAGGTCGCCCAGACGCAAATGTGGCTGGCAATCACCGGCCTGTTCGGTCTCGCCTTCATCGGCATCGAGCTCACCGAGTTCGCCCACATGATCCATGAAGGCGCCACCCCTCAGCGCAGCGCCTTCCTGTCCGCCTTCTTCACCCTGGTCGGCACCCACGGCCTGCACGTCTCCTGCGGCATCATCTGGCTGGTGACACTGATGGTGCAGGTCGGGAAATTCGGCCTGATCGAGGCCAACCGCCGCCGCCTGATGTGCCTGTCGATGTTCTGGCACTTCCTCGACGTGGTCTGGATCGGCGTCTTCACCTTCGTCTATCTCCTGGGAGTTCTGCGATGAGCACCGATACCCACGCAGCCGGCGCGCACGATCATCACCACGACGGCGGCCACGCCCACAGCACGTTCTCGGGCTACATGCTCGGCTTCGTGCTCTCGGTCGTGCTCACCGCGATCCCGTTCTGGCTGGTGATGAGCGGCGTGCTGCCGAGCAAGCAGATCACCGCGCTTGTCATCATGGCCTTCGCGGTCGTGCAGATCGTCGTGCACATGGTCTACTTCCTGCACATGAACGCCAAGTCCGAGAATGGTTGGACCATGATGGCGCTGATCTTCACCATCGTCATGGTGGTGATCGCGCTGTCCGGTTCGCTGTGGGTGATGAGCCACCTCAACAGCAACATGATGCCCATCCACCAGATGAGCGGAATGAAGTGAGCGATACCGGGACCGTGACGAACGAGGCAATGGGCGCACCCCGAAAGGCTGCGCGCCTGTCCTTGTGGCTCACGGTCCTCTCGCTCACGGCCTTTGCACTTCTGATCGCCCTCGGCGTCTGGCAGATCGAGCGCCGCGCCTGGAAGCTGGCGCTGATCGACCGCGTCGAGCAGCGCGTCCATGCCCCGGCCCAGCCGATCCCCGCGCCGGCGGCTTGGCCCACAATCACCGCCGCAAGCGACGAATACAGGCACGTCAGTGTCCGTGGCCGCTTCCTGCATGACCGCGAGACGCTGGTTCAGGCCGTGACCGAGGAAGGCCCCGGCTATTGGGTGCTGACGCCGCTTCAGCGCGCCGATGGCATGCTGGTTCTGGTCAACCGCGGCTTCGTGCCGACCGAGCGGCGCGACGCATCCACGCGCCAGGCCGGTAATCCCGAGGGCCCGGTCGAAATCACCGGCCTGTTGCGCATCACGGAGCCGAAGGGCGGCTTTCTGCGCAACAACGTTCCCCAGCACAACCGCTGGTACTCGCGGGACGTCGCCGCGATCGCGGCGGCACGCGGCCTCCAAGAGGTCGCACCGTTTTTTGTCGATGCTGACGTCGGATCACAAAGCGCCGGCGCGCCCATCGGCGGATTGACCGTGATCCGCTTTCCCAATAACCACCTGATCTATGCGCTGACGTGGTTTGCCCTGGCTTTCATGCTGGCCGGTAAACTGTTCGTCACATTCGGCGGCGGGCTGTTCCGCCACGGGCGCTTCGTCCACGAACCGGCCGGCGGCCCTGATACCGCCGCGCGCAGGACGGGATCAGATGCTGGAACGATCGTCGAACAGGCCTGACGACGGAAAAACACAGACGCTCGCCCAAAGCGGGGGACTGGCCGTCACACTGCAATCGCAGGCGGATACGCGCAGCGAGCTGATCGGCGCTGCGCCCACCGACGACGAGACCAACCGCAAGAACATGGCGCTGCTGATCCAGCTGCGCTGGACCGCGGTGGTGGGCCAGATCGTGACCATCGGCGGCGTGCATTTCTGGCTCGGCATCCCGCTGCCGCTGGAGCGAATGGGTGCGGTGATCGGCGCGCTGGTGCTGCTCAACGTCTCGAGCCTGGTCTGGGTGCGCCATCGCGCCGCGATCTCCAGCAACGAGCTGCTGGTCGCCTTGATGCTCGACGTCGCCGCGCTGACCGCGCAGCTCTACCTCAGCGGCGGCGCAACTAACCCCTTCACCTCGCTGTTCCTGCTCCAGGTGACGCTGGCCGCCGTACTGCTCGACGCGCGATCGACCTGGTCGCTGGTGGCGCTGACCTGCGCGTGCTTCGTCTGGTTGACGCTGGCGTATCGACCGCTCGAGCTGCCGCCGAACCCGATCAGCGAGACCTACAGCCTCACCGTCACAGGCATGCTGCTCGGCTTCATGCTCAATGCCGTGCTGCTCGTCGTGTTCGTGACCCGCATCAACAGGAACCTGCGCGAGCGCGACGCGCATCTGGCGGCGCTGCGCCAGCATGCCGCCGAGCAAGATCACATCGTCCGCATGGGTCTCTTGGCCTCCGGCGCGGCCCACGAGCTCGGCACGCCGCTGGCCTCGCTCTCGGTCATCCTGAGCGACTGGCGCCGCATGCCAGATCTTGCCGCCAAGCAGGAGCTCGCCGAGGACCTCGCGGAGATGGAGACCTCGCTGCAGCGCTGCAAGTCGATCGTGACAGGCATCCTGGTATCGGCGGGCGAGGCCCGCGGCGAAGGCTCCTCGCCGACGACGGTGACGGCGTTCGTCACCGCGCTGGTCGACGAATGGCGCGACGCCCGTTCGGCGCGCACGCTCTATTTCGTCAACACGTTTGGCGAGGACGTCGCCATCGTCTCCGACGTCGCGCTGAAGCAGGTCATCTTCAACGTGCTCGACAACGCATACGAAGTCTCGCGCGACTGGGTCGAGCTTGTGGCCGAGCGCGAGGGCGACAATCTCGTGCTGTCGATCTCCGACCGCGGTCCGGGCTTTGCGCCGGAGATGCTGGCGCAGCTCGGAAAGCCCTACCACTCGAGCAAGGGCCGCGCTGGCGGCGGGCTCGGCCTGTTCCTGGTGGTGAATGTGGTGCGCAAGCTGGGCGGCAGCGTGACCGCCGAGAACCACAGGAAGCGCGGCGCCACGGTGCGCCTGACGCTGCCGCTCGCAACGCTCGCGATCGGAGGCAGCTTTGACGCCTGACCGTTCGCTCATCGTCGTCGAGGACGATTCTGGCTTTGCGCGCACGCTGAAGCGCTCGTTCGAGCGCCGCGGCTACGAGGTCGTGATCGCCGCCTCGATCGACGAGGTGCGCAAGGTGCTGGAGGAGCGCACCTTCGGCCATGCCGTTGTCGACCTCAAGCTCGGCGGTGCCTCGGGGCTCGCCTGCGTCGAGCTGCTGCACACGCATGACGAGGACATGCTGATCGTGGTGCTGACCGGTTTTGCCAGCATCTCCACCGCCGTCGAAGCGATCAAGTTGGGGGCCTGCCACTATCTCGCAAAGCCGTCGAACACCGACGACATCGAGGCCGCCTTCCACAAGGCCGAAGGCAACGCCGAGGTCGCGCTCGATGCGCGGCCGACCTCGATCAAGACCCTGGAATGGGAGCGCATCCACCAGACGCTGATCGAGACGGATTTCAACATTTCTGAAGCGGCGCGACGATTGGGGATGCATCGCAGGACGCTGGCAAGGAAGCTTGAGAAGCGACCGGTGAAGTAGGAGGGGCGAATAGCGCCCCTCCTGCTGCTCGCGTGACGCTTACTTGCCGAACCGCGCAATGACGTCGGCGGGCGCAATATGACCTGCGCAGAATCCTGCTCCCGGATAGGTATCTCCGTTCTCCAGGGCAGTCGCGTAGACGACGGCAGGGTCAGCCTCGAGGCGTTCTCGCAGCGCCGCCAGTTTTGGCCAGCGGCTCCGCTCCGCCACGGCGTGGAAGTCGAGCCAGCGCGCCACGCCTGCCAGCAGCGCATCGGCCAGCGTCGGCCTGTCGCCGAGCAGGAATGCCCCCGCTTCGACCATCCCTTCGAGCTTGTCGTGGCGCTCAATCACCTTCTTTCTGCCAAACTCGCGCAAGGCGGACTTCGTTGCCGGCTCCATCGCTTCCCCTTCCATTGCGGCCCATATCGGAGCGAAGGCGCCGGTAAAGCCGGTATTCACGAACGCCATGAGCTGATGCATTCGATCGGCTTGCGGCAACTGCGGATCGAAGCTGATGCGCCGTTCGACGTCCCTGGCTTCGAGCCAGGCGGCAATCGCCATGGTTTCGGTCAGCACCGCGCCTTCATCCGTAATGAACGCGGGCGTCTCATGTCGCGGATTGATGCGGGCATATGACGGGCTCCGCATTTCACCCAACATATCGACCCGACAGAGCCGATATGGCTTGCCCAGCCATTCGAGAGCCGCAACGAGCCCCATGGAGCTTCCCATCGGGAAGCCGTAGATTAGAATTGGGTCCATCATCCATTCTCCGTGATTTCTGACGATCACGCTGCGCAGCGATGCCGGACCTTTAGTCACTCGCTGCATCAAGTAAATTACGAACTTTTTTGTAACCGGGAGTCGCCGATGAAAGATCTCGTTTCGAGATGTCCCATCGAGGAGGTGATGCAGATTCTGAGCGGTCGCTGGCCAACGCTTTTGATCTACTATTTGAAGCAGGGCACCAAGCGCTTCAGCGACCTGCGCCGAGACAATCCCGCCATCTCGCACAGGATGCTCGCCCTCGAGCTTCGCAAGCTGGAGGATGCCGGTATCGTGACCCGCACCGAATTCGACGGATATCCGCTGCGGGTCGAGTATGACCTGACCGCGGCCGGTCACACGCTCGTGCCGTTGATCGACGCATTAGGTGACTGGTGGTCGACAGTTGAGCCATTGGCCGGCAGAGAAGGCCGGGAGCCCCCTGTCGGTTCGTCACCAAGCCCGCCCCGGATTTGATCCTCGCCGGGACAACATGCCGAACGACGACAGGTATCGCTCGCAAACAAAAAGCCCGGCCGAGCGGCCGGGCTTTTGATCTCTTGCAATCGACGGGGGCGCTTACGCAGCCTCGTCGGCGACGGTGGTGTCGTCGCCATCGGTATCGTCGGCATCGCCCTCGGCATCCGCCTCGCCCTCGGCGGCCTCAGCCTTGGCGTTGCGGCGCGGGCTCTTGGCGAGCTGGGCCTCGATCTCCTTGACCGCTTCGGTCTCGGTCGAGTGCTGCACCACCGCGATCTCGCGGGACAGACGGTCGAGCGCCGCTTCATAGAGCTGGCGTTCGCTGTAGGACTGCTCGGGCTGCGATTCCGAGCGATAGAGGTCGCGCACGACTTCCGCGATCGCGACGATGTCGCCCGAATTGATCTTCGCTTCGTACTCCTGGGCGCGGCGCGACCACATGGTGCGCTTGACGCGGGCGCGGCCCTTCAGCGTCTCCAGCGCCTTCTTGACCAGCGCGGGCTCGGACAGCTTGCGCATGCCGACGTTGGCGACCTTGGCGGTCGGAACGCGCAGCGTCATCTTGTCCTTGATGAAGTTGATGACGAACAGCTCGAGCTTCGCGCCGGCGATCTCCTGCTCCTCGATGGCCAGGATCTGGCCGACGCCGTGAGCGGGATAGACGACGAATTCGTTGGCCTTGAAGCCCTGACGCTGGGTCACGACCTTCTTTTCCTCGACCTTCGGCGCAGCAGCGGGCTTTGCGGCCGGCTTGGCAGCAACGGGAGCCTTGGCAGGAGCAGCAGCAACAGGGGCCTTCGGCGCGGGCTTGGCAGCGGGAGCCTTGGCAGCAACAGGCTTGGAAACGGTCGCTTTCGCGGCCGGCTTGGCAGTCTTGTTAGGCATTGCGCTTCTTTTGTTCTTCGAGGACTTTGCAGCCGGCGCCTTCGTCGCGGTCCGACCTTTGGATGCGCTACGGCTGGCCGCGGCGACTTTTTTGGCCTCCTTATGGGAAGCCCTCGCTGAAGTACTCTTTTTACGCGTTTTCTGTGACACAGCCTGCGCGCGGAAACTGCCACGCCCCTGTTCGACATTTGGTTTCACGGGAACCCGGCGGGGCCAACTGGGCTGACGAGGGTTCGGCTTAATGTGCCCAATATAGCACATTTCCCGCAAAAATCAATGATTTAGGGGTCTTGAGGGCTGGTTTTCGGCCGCAACGAAGGTATTAGGGTTAAGTTTGAGCCTGGATTAGTCTCCGGAGCCGGGGTTCGGAGAAAAATATTTCTCGAACTTGCCTTCCATGCCGTCGAATTCCTTCGCGTCGGCGGGTGATTCTTTCTTCTGGGTGATGTTCGGCCAGCTTTTGGCGTAGTCAGCGTTGACCTGGAGCCACTTTTCCAGGCCCGGTTCCGTGTCCGGCTTGATGGCGTCGGCGGGGCATTCCGGCTCGCACACGCCGCAATCGATACACTCATCGGGATGGATGACGAGCATGTTGTCACCCTCGTAGAAGCAATCGACCGGGCAGACCTCGACGCAGTCGGTGTACTTGCACTTGATGCAGTTTTCAGTGACGACGTAAGTCATCCAACGCTCCGAAAAGCTCTTTTAGAAGTCGCGGCTTGCGTAGCGCGGATGGCCCGGCGCCGCAAGGTCGGGAAAGGCCGATCATGACGGCTTTGTGTGTTTGATCGACCAAGAAATGAATTCGAAGCGCAATTAATTGCGTTTCGCTTCACTCAGCTCCTCGTAGAGCGCGCGCGCCGAGGCAGCATCGCCGCGGCGCTCGTTGAAGTCCGTCACCTTCAGCACGCGCACGGTGCGATCGAGTGCCACCGTGATCACGTCACCGATCTTGATCGCATGGCCGGGCGATTTCTCACGGGTGCCGTTGACGCGGACATGGCCGGACTCGACCAACTCGGCCGCGGAGGTGCGCGCTTTCACCACCCGCGCGTGCCACAGCCATTTGTCGAGGCGCTGCCGCTCGGTGGTCGTGGGCTTACTCCTTCCGACCGGACAGCTGCTCTTTCAGCGCCGCGAGCTTGGCGAAGGGCGAGTTGGGATCGATCGGGCGATCGCGCTCGCGCGGGTTCGCGCTCGAGGCGTAGGGACGCAGCGAGGGACCCGACTCGCGGTCGCGACGATCGCGGCCCTTGTCGCGGTCGCGGCCACGATTGTCGCGGCCCTTGTCGCGATCTCCGCCGAACTTCTTGTTGTCGCGGTTGCGATCGCGATCCTTATCGCGGTCCTTGCCCTGGAAGCTGCGATTGCGATCGTCGCGGCGCTCACCGCCCTCGCCGCCTTCGCGCGGCTTGCGGAAGTCCTTGCCGCCATCGCGACGATGACCGCCGCCGTGACGATGACGCTCGCCGCGCTTCTCGCCATCGGCTGATTGCGCAGCCTCGCCCTCCGCGGGCGCGCTGCCGGCTTCGGCACCGGCCTGCGGACGCGGCTGGTTGTGGTGACGCTGGTGGCGATGGCGCTCGTGGCGCGGTTTGCGATCCTCGTGACGGCCGCCGGGACGCCAGACCTCGATCAGCTCGGGCTCGGCGGGCGTCGCTGCGGCCTCAACCGGCGCGGCGGCATCGGGCGATGCGGCGGCTTCCGTGGCCACAATCTCGGCCGGAGCCGCGTCAACCGGCGCAGCGGCCTCTTCGGCCGGTGGCGCGATGCCGGGGGCATCTTCCGGCGTGACGGGCGCTTCGGGAGACGCTTCGAGCGCCGGCTCCTCATGAGCGGGCTCGTCGTGCTGCTCCATGCCGGGCGCGTCTTCGACGGTGACGGCTTCGGCGGACACAGCCGCCTCTTCCGGCAGGTCTGCAACGGCCTCCGCCGCGGTCTCGGTCGAGGTATCCGCGCTGCCCTCGGCGGGCGGCATCTCGGCGGCGACCGTCTCGGCAGCGGGCGCTGCGGGCTTCACCGGACGCGGCGGACGCTTCTCCATGCGATAGCCGAGCGCGCGCAGCACGGACGCAAAGTCTTCACCCGCGGAGCCTGTGAGCGAGGTCATCGCCTGCGTCACCACAAAGCTGCGGCCGTCGAATGCGCCGGCGGGCTTTTCACCGGCCGAGTTCTCGCGCCAGGCCAGCGCCGGGCGGATCAGGTCGGCAAGACGCTCCAGGATGTCGACGCGCACGGCGCGCTCGCCGGCCTGCTTGTAGCCGAGCACGCGATAGGCATCGCGCGGCAGGGCCTTGTCGACCGGGAACGAGGTGCGGCCCGAGGAGGCCAGATGCTGCGCGCCTGACAGCGACGACAGATCGACATTGTCCTGCTTCAGCGCCCACAGCAGCGCGGCGAGCGCACGCGCGGCGGGCTTGAGCAGGCCGGGGAAATAGATGTGATAGGCGCCGAAGCGGACGCCGTACTTGCGCAGCGTCGCGCGCGAGGGCTGATCGAGATCCTTCAGCTCGTTTGCGATTCTGGGACGCTCGAGCACGCCGAGCGCCTCGACCAGCTGATAGGCGATGCCGCGCGCGATGCCGGTGACATCCTCGGCCTTCGACAGCTCGAACATCGGCCCGAGCAGCTTCTCGATATGCGTCTTGACCCAGAGGTCGAGCCGCGCCTGCACCTTCTCGCGGGGGCCGCCGGTGAGGCGCTCGTCCGAGATGATGCGGATGCGCGGATGCAGCGCGTCCTCTGCGGCAGACAGCCGCGCCACCGCGTCGCCGGTCCAGCGGATGATGCCTTCCGAGGTCAGCACGAACTGGTCGTCCGGCGCGTTGCCCAGTTTTTCGGCGCGCGTGTTGATCTCGCCGGCGAGCACCGCTTGCGCTGCAGCCTGCAAGGCTTTCGCATCGGAGCCGGCCTCCGCCGCATCCGGTGCAAAGGTGAAGCCGTCGAGGCGGCCGATGACATGGCCTTCGACGATGACTTCGCCGGTCTTGCCGATTTCAGTATTCAAGCTCGTGTTCTCCCGCAGGCGGCGCATCAATACACTGGTCCGGCGATCAACGAAACGCTCAGTCAAGCGTTCATGGAGCGCATCCGATAATTTATTTTCGACCTCCCGCGTGACCCCCTGCCAGCGTTCGGGGTCTTTCAGCCAGTCCGGGCGGTTGGCGACGAAGGTCCAGGTGCGGATCTGCGCGATCCGGGCCGACAGCGTGTCGATGTCGCCGTCGATGCGGTCGGCCTGCTCGACCTGGGCGGCGAACCAGGCGTCGGGAATGCATCCCTTCCGCATCAGAAAGCCGTACAGCGTGGTCACCAGCTCGGCATGGGCGGCCGGCGACAGTTTCCGGTAATCGGGGACCTGGCAGGCCTCCCAGAGCCGCTCTACGGCGGCCTTGCCATGCGCGATATCGCGCACCTCGACGTCGCGGGCGGCGTGGTCGAGCACGCGCATGTCCTCGGCGATAGGCGCGCGCGTCAGCGCCTCGTGGCCGGGGGCCAGGTTCAAGGACACCTGGAGCGCGCCGAGCGAGGAGAAATCCAGCTTCGAATTGCGCCATTGCAGCATCTTCACGGCGTCGAAGGTGTGGTTCTGCAGCGCGTTGACGAGCTCGGGCTCGAACGGCGCGCAGCGGCCCGTGGTGCCGAAGGTGCCGTTGCGCGTGGCTCGTCCCGCGCGGCCGGCGATCTGCGCGAATTCGGACGGCGTCAGGCGGCGGAACTGATAGCCGTCGAACTTGCGGTCAGAGGCGAAGGCGACATGGTCGACGTCGAGATTGAGGCCCATGCCGACGGCGTCGGTGGCGACGAGATAATCGACGTCGCCGTTCTGGAACATCGCGACCTGCGCGTTGCGCGTGCGCGGCGAGAGCGAGCCCAGCACGACGGCGGCGCCGCCATGCTGACGGCGGATCAGCTCGGCGATGGCGTAGACTTCATCCGCCGAGAACGCGACAATCGCTGTGCGGCGCGGCTGGCGCGTGATCTTGCGATCGCCGGCGAATTCGAGAGTGGACAGCCGCGGGCGCGTGATCATGGACACGCCGGGCAACAGGCGCTCGATGATCGGGCGCATGGTCGCAGCGCCCAATAGCAGCGTCTCGTCGCGGCCGCGGCGGTTGAGGATGCGGTCGGTGAAGACATGGCCGCGCTCGAGGTCGGAGGCGATCTGGACCTCGTCGACGGCGAGGAAGGAGACATCGAGGTCGCGCGGCATCGCCTCGACGGTGGAGACCCAATAGCGCGGGTTCTTCGGCTTGATCTTCTCCTCGCCCGTCACCAGCGCGACCGCATCGCTGCCGACCCGCGCGGCGATCTTGTTGTAGACCTCGCGCGCGAGCAGGCGCAGCGGCAGCCCGATGACGCCTGAGGGATGCGCCAGCATCCGCTCGATGGCGAGATGGGTCTTGCCGGTGTTGGTCGGCCCGAGCACCGCAGTGACGCCCGCGCCAGGCACTCGATCGTGAAGGGCGCGCTCGGAGGCGAAGGGGGAGGGAGAGAAGGCCATGTCTGGGGGATTAGGTAGTGCCGATTTGGGCGAATGTCAGTGCTGTTTGGGGCGGTGAGGCGACTTGCGAGGTGTCAGCCATCTGTCCGAACGCGGAGCGGCCACCGAGCACTCCGCTGTCATGCCCCGGCTCGACCGGGGCATCCAGTACGCCGCGGCCTTTCCGCTCAACCACAACCGCCGCGGCGTACTGGATCGCCCGGTCAAGCCGGGCGATGACACCGTGGGTGTGGGAGCAGGCTCCCCAAACCTCGCGCAACTGTCTCACTTTGCGACGCTTTTTCCGTTCTTTTTAAGTCTCGGAACGACTCTAGAACGAATCGCGGCCGAATCGCTGACTCCCCGTTGAGTCCTGTTCCGTTCACGCCACATGTCGCGGGACTCGTCTTAGTTGCGCACTAGATGGAGTTTTGCCCTGCCGCACAAGTGACGTTTCGATGGCGGGTTCCTTAAAATTGGGGACGGCGCGGAGTCGAATCAGAATCGGGGCGGAGTCAAATGGATTCCCGAAGCGGGGGCGCCAAAACAAAAGGGCGAAAACAACCCCATGCACAGTAGGCGGAGCATTGAATTCACACGCTTTTCTTACCCTCCCCTGGAGAGGGCCGGGACGAGCGTAGCTCGCCCGTGGGTCGGCAGCCATTGAGCGCAGCGAAATGGATGTCGGGGTGGGGTGATCTCTCCTCACGGGAACTGTTCGTGCGGAGAGATCACCCCATCCCGCTCGCGCTGCGCGCGATCGACCCTCCCCCTCCAGGGGAGGGTAAGATTACTGCGTCTTCGCCACCCTTGGCGGCTGGGGCGACGTGATGAAGCTGGTCGCTTCCAGCATCGCCGGTCCCAGCGGGGTCGGCACTTTCAGCCAGAATGGAACCAGGATGCGCGTGCCTGCCACGGGAGCAAACGCGATCTCGATGCTGCGCTGGGCGGCGAGGTATTTGATCACGGGGCGATCGGGGATGTAGCCGGCGACTGGCACGAAATAGAGCGCGCAGACCACGACCGGGCCACGATATCCCTTCTCCGCCTTCACCGTCTCCATGCGCTTGAAATCGAGTTTCAGGTCGTAGCGCATGCGGCCGTCGAACACGGGCGCGGCGTTGTGGCAGGCTTCCGGCGTAACAGGATCGCCGGTGCCGGGCACGCGCAAGAGCGAGGCCGTCATCGGGTCCCAGACGCCGCGGCGATGCGCGTCGGTGACGACGATGCGGTCAGGATCGACCGGCGGCTCCGGCTCGATGCCGAACTCCTTCACATTGCCCTTGTCGAGGGTGATGTGGATGTTTTCCGTCTTCTTCGAGGTGGTGGTGGAGGCCTGGTAGCCGGTCGCAACCAGCGCGCCGTTGACGACGCGCCCCTGCGAGGCGCCGGTGCCGGACCCGCCCGCGAACGACTTCAGCAGCCCCGTGGTGCCGCCGCTGGCGGCGGCTGCGAACACGTCGTCCTGGATGTCGATGTTCCAGGCGCCCTTGCCGACGGGAATGCCCGCCAGCGTCGCCTCATACTGCGCCTCGAGCTTGCCCTGCGCGGCCACGGGCTCGGCGCCCCACGCCAGCGCCAGGCCGCACAAGGCGGCGAAAGCCAGCCGGCCGGCGCGCGGCCGGGGCAGTCGTCGGGAGGTTTTGAGCACGAAACGGTCCAATCGGGGCGCGAACGGTTGTTACTTAAGCCAAAAACCGCAGCAAACAATGTGTCCGGGCCGGAAGGCAGCGGAACTCCACCGGATATCTCGGTCGCGAATGCGCCCTTTATGTGATGGTAAGGCGCTTCAATCATTGCCGTTTTAGTGATCGGGGTGTGACGCGGGGGCGCACCTCTCCCCGCTACCTCCGCGGTCCCTTCCCCTTCTCCCCGCGTGCGGGGAGAAGGTCGGGATGAGGGGGACTTTCCCCGGGGAGGGGCAACTTGGGGCCTCCAACCGCCCCCACCCCCGCGGAGACTCCCCCTCACCCGGAATTCGCGCTATTCGCGCGCATTCCGGCCTCTCCCCGCACGCGGGGCGAGGCGAAAAGACCGCCCAAATCCTTGACTACCCGCCCCTTCCCCCTATACGTCCGCCCGCTCCCTGCAAGGACAGAGAATTTGCCCCTGTGGCGCCCCGGATGGCGGCCGCAACTCGTTTGGGGCTCGAACTAAAGGATTTGTGACATGTCTCGCCGCTGCGAACTGACGGCCAAGGGCCCCCTCGTCGGCCACAAGGTCAGCCACTCCAACATCAAGACCAAGCGCCGCTTCCTGCCGAACCTCGTCAACGTGACGTTCATCTCGGAAGCCCTGGAGCGCAACGTGCGCCTGCGCGTCTCGACCAACGCGGTCAAGAGCGTCGACCACAATGGCGGTCTCGACGCCTTCCTGCTCAAGGCCAACGCCGACGCCCTGTCGCCGCGCGCCCTCGAGCTGAAGCGCGCCATCCAGAAGAAGGTCGGCACCGCCGCACCGGCGAAGAAGGCCAGCTAAAAAGATTTACCGTTAGGGCGGGGGCTAAGTAGCGTCGCGTGGCGTAGGCTTAGCCAGTAGAGTTTTGCGTTACGGCCGGATCGGAAGATCCGGCCGTTTTTGTTTGTGGGAAGGAGGGTATGCCGAGACGATAGACTTCACTCAGTTTCAGTTTATGGTTGCAAGATTGAGAGTCGGCAGCAAGCTCTAGGATGATTTGGTAGTGGCAACGTTTTCTGTCGTGGCTAGGAGCTTCTTCCCAAATCGGGGCGAAACAGATCACGTTTTTCTAGAACGCGATAATTGGGACGACTACACATTCAAGACATTGTTTCACGCCACTTACTCAACCCAGTCGGGAGAGCTCGTTAAGCTTGGCCAAGTAAAAATTATTAAGCGGGGGATGACCACCGGGCCGGTGGGAATCCCTCAGGCCTTCGACAATCTAAGTCCAGACTACTGCTCCCTCGGACAAGACCAATCTTTTTACGAGACGATCCGCTCGCTACCTTCAGGTGCGGGGTATCGCATACTTGATCAACTTCGAGACGTTGTTTGGTCTCAAGCAATATTCGAGGAATTCTTTTCTGAGGAAGCGTTCCAAACATCCCTTCTGCGCAGCGTTAAGGAATCGACCCTCACGCGCTTTCGTCAATTGCTCCATAATGAGTACGAGCAAACAAGCTTTAATTTTCACTATCGCCTCAATCCGGATAGCGGGAGCACGACGCTCGACTTTCTGGTCGAACCACGAAGCCTTCCCCCAACTAATGTGCACGCAATTATCGGCCGCAATGGCGTAGGGAAAACAACTCTCCTCGGCCGAATGGCCGAAGCCGTATGCTTATCCTCTAATTTAAGGCAAGCTCGTCCAGAGATCGGCAAATTCCTACACGTATCCAGCGAAGATGCCTCGCCAGGCGGCTTCGCTAACGTGGTTAGCGTCAGCTTCAGTGCATTCGATGACTTTCGAATCCCGTCTGGTACAGGTGAAGAACCTCTCGACGTTCGATACGACTACATTGGCCTTCGATCTTTCGACGAGCCGCGCCTTAAGACGCTCGGTGAGCTCGTAAGCGAATTCATTTCAAGCGCTGACTTGTGTATCAGGAGTTCTCGCTTTTCATCCTGGAAACGGGCGATCAAGACCCTATCGAGCGATCCGGGCTTTGATAGCTTAGGACTTGGGGCGCTATCGGAAAATCCGGACGACTCGCTCATTGACGCCTGCAAGGACATCTACTCCAAAGCAAGTGCCGGCCACCGCCTAGTTCTGCTGACAATGGTGCGGCTCGTCGAAACAGTGGGAGAGCGTACTCTAGTCCTGTTTGACGAACCCGAAGCTCATTTGCATCCACCCCTTCTAGGGTCATTTATCCGTGCGCTATCGGAACTACTACTTGCTCGCAACGGAGTCGCCATCCTCGCGACCCATTCGCCGGTGGTTCTCCAAGAATTACCCCGCGAATGCTGTCTTTATTCTTTCGCGGAGTGGTCACTCCCTTTCAGCTTCTCGCCCTTCCATGGAGACGTTTGGCGAGTCAATTGGGCTTCTTACTCATGAGGTCTTTGGACTTGAAGTTGCGCGAAGCGGCCATCACTCGCTCATAAGCGATCTCATCAAATCGATCGGCCCTTCCGCGAGCTACGAAGAAGTCCGCGACAGATTTGGCGAACGCCTAGGCACCGAAGCTCGCTCAATAATCCTAGCTCTAATTCCAAACAACGAAAATTCGAAATGAGGCGTTTAACTCCTGCCGCCCTAGCCCCAAGGGCCGTGTTCGATGCTTGCGCTGAAAGAACGCAAAATGCTCACCTTCGGGCGCAATTGTTGGCATGCGGGCCAACTATCGAGGTTCTTGCGAACGAGTACGAGGAACTTGCGAAGAACTCCGCCCTAAACACCTTTACTGATACAGAGCTCTATCCTTTCCCTGCACCGCACAGAGAGCTCGGCGAACTCTACGCGAGAGTTTTGCGAGATGGCAGGGAACGCCCCACCTACGATTCAATCATGCAGCTGGCGCAGCAAAGCATCTGCCCTCAATGCGGGATTGGCCGAGTACGAACTCTCGACCACTATCTTCCAAAGGGTCGATTTCCTGAGCTTGCGGTTGTCCCGCTTAACCTTGTACCGACCTGCCGCGACTGCAATTTCGACAAGAACGAACATCACAGTCCAGATGAAGGCGACTATGTCTTTCATCCATATTTCGATGATTGGGATCAATACCGCCTGGTCTCAGCAACAATTGCATATCAACCATACGTCTCTATCCGGTACTCTATCGCCTCCCCAAAGAACGCCCCGCCAATAGTGGTCACACGGGCTACGACTCACTTCCGAGTCTTAAACCTCGGTCCCCTCTACTCAATGAACGCGGGCGCATCTCTGGCAGAGATCAAAATCAACTGCCTCCGCGCGAGTGCTCAGGGCGCAGCGCTGGTGAGAGACTATCTTCACGACCAAGAGGGCGCCGCGCTTCGTTCCGCGCCCAATGGATGGAGAGCAGCAATGTATTCAGCGATGGCGAAGGACGATGCGTTCTGGAACGGCGCATATAATCTGATTTGATTTTGAGAACAAAAGATATTGGGAGGGAGTTCGATGACGAAAAACAAAGGTCCCTTGGCGAATGAAGCAGCCAAGTACGCAGAACACTTGGCAGACCAATCGGGACAGGATCTGACGGCGCTGATTTCGGCGCAGGGCAATGTCGGCGACCTCATCAAGATGGACTTCTCCGAATGTGAACTTCTCATTCATGATCATCTTCGACAGAAGGTAGGAGGGTTGGCGTTAGGATGTTTCCTGCTTGCAACCCGCTTATCTCCTGGAGCGGCCGCTGCACCTCTGGACGAAGATTCCAACTTGTTACTTCTAAGAGTAACTGGACAGGCACGATTGCCCAATGCGTCCGAGACGGATCTAAACCGATTCCTGGCTGGACAACGCGTTGCCACGCAAGATGCGATGTGGGATGCGCAAGGCAAGATAGATCAATTCACACTCAATCAGCTGCGATATGCTGGAATTCGATGCCGCTTACTGGGCACATTCCGAATGAAGGAGACGAAACCATCGGAATGGAAGCTCTCTTTTGGAGCGGACGTTTCAAACTTCTACTCTGGCCGTGGACTAAAGGTGTACAAGCCCTTCGGCGCGGCCTTGGCTCAAATCGTCAACTTCCAAAAAACGAAAGGGGACGACTCGCATCCACTGAGCGGCAAGCGAGTCCCAATTGGGCGAGTTCGCTATGCTTCCTCGGAAAGATTGGTTGACCCCGCAGGCGATAGCGTACAAGTCGAACTCGATCCGACGGATCTAATTGCTCGGCGAACCGCATTGTTCGGCATGTCTCGGACGGGAAAGTCGAACACAACGAAGGTGATAGCTAGCAGCGTATTTAGGCTGCGAGAGCAGGACAAGAAGAAAGGCCTAATCGGGCAGCTAGTGTTTGACGTCAACGGCGAGTACGCAAACGAGAATACTCAGGACGGAAGCGAAGAGAACGCTGCCTGTTTGAAGAACATCGTTTTGCACACTGCCAACGCAGCGCACTCCGACGTCGCAACTTACGGACTTGCCCCGCATCCCAATGACCCAGCGCGAACGATTGTGAAGGTGAACTTCTTTGGCGGGTTCGTCTCAAAATCGTCAACCGCTGACGAATTGTCGAAGGCCCTTGAACCGCTTCTCGTAGGCAAGATGCTGATAGACGGGCGAATAGCAAGTGACAGCTCGAAGTACATCGCCAACTTCCGCAACACCTCACTAGATATCCCGGTAGTATTGGATCAGAGCAGCGCAACACGCTTTCAAAGAGCGTTACTGGCTTATCGCGCCGCACTTAGCGCTGCTGGCTTTGCCCCTCCCGACGCAGTGAAAAAGGCCCTCCTCAAAGGACTCTTCTCCAAAGAGCTCGTTCAAGCGCTTGAGCAGTCAAGTTCGTCCGACGCAAGCATGTATGTAAGAGCAGCGACGATCATCAAAAAGGAGACAGTCAGCTGGGATGAAGCGGTTGAGCTCATGAAAAGCTTGCGACGTTTTATTCAAGACACCAAGCACTCTGGCTACGACCACTTCAACTCAGATTATGCGTCCCAGCACGACGGCCGCTCTTGGCACGACGAGCGGCTCACAGGCATCCTCTCCATTTTTGAATACGCTAATGGAGTGAACGCCCTAAGAGCGTCAAAAGACGAACACGATCCGGGAAGCGTCGGTGACTACGCTCAAAGTGTGATGGACGACTTGGTAGCCGGCAAGCTTGTGATCTTCGACCAATCACTCGGTGACCCCGACATGAATCGAGCGGCGGCCGAACGTATAATGTGGGTCATTTTCAACCGGCAGAAACAAGAGTTTGTCGCGGCAAAGAAAGACAAGGATGGGAATCTGATACCACCGCCTGATATCCTTGTTTACGCAGAGGAGGCGCACAACTTGCTACCTCCCAACGCGGCCACAGACGTATCTAATATTTGGTCGCGCGTGGCGAAGGAAGGATCCAAGTACCGAATTGGCCTGGTCTACGCGACTCAGGAACCGTCCTCTATCCAGTCGAACATTATGAAGAACACGGACAACTGGTTCGTTGCGCACCTCAATAACGCCGACGAAACAAAGGAGCTTCGAAAATACTACGATTTTGACGACTTCGTGCCGTCAATCTTGCAGGTCCCCGATGCGGGATTTTTACGCATGCGGACGCTAAGCAATCCATACATCGTGCCAGTTCAAATCAACCGCTTTCTTGTAAAGGCGAAATGACCGTGACTGGGATACAACATGAGACCGGTGAAGGCCTGATTGCTCTACAAAGTAGCAAGGCCATTCACGATTTTGAAGGAACGATTGAAACTAAGGACAACTCAGCAACAAAAGACACACCGCCTGTCGTTGAAGTGGCCCGCAACGGATGGCTCCCTATCCGCGTCGTCGCCATTGATGGATCCACCCTAACGCACAAGGTCAAGAACGGATTCCCTGGGGCAGAAGCTAGCATACTTATGCTATCCGTCGTCTTTATCGACATCACGGAGTTAGCCAGCATTGTTCCTCACGAAATCCCCTCTCCTCGCGTCTTCAACGATATGGATAAGGCGACGACTCTGGATGGGGTACTACCCGGCGCCAACGTCGTTCGCGTTGGAGCTCCTGGAGACGCTCCCGTAACGTTTTTTCGGAGCACTGTTCAGGATATTCTAAGTGGGACGCTCGATCCGGCCCATGAAACGCTTCTGGAAACATTGCGCGCTATTACTGTCGGCAGGCAAGCAGACATCGCTTGCCCGATCGTTGATTGTAAAGAGAAATACAAATCGGGGACGGGAAGCTACAAGTGCGACTGCGAGCGCAAGCAGACGCTCTTCGAAACTGACGCTCTTCGTTTCCATGAAAGATTCAATGAACTTGGATCAAATGGGGAAGTGCATGGTGAAGTTAGACGAGTGACTGAAGTCCTCTCGCTGATTAACATCTTACGGTATTTCGAGAACGAAAAGCGGATCCACTATCTGAAGAACTGCGCATTTGTTCTCGACGGCCCCCTAGCAGTTTTCGGACAGCCCGCATGGATTGCGCCGTACGTACAAAGAGAGATTCAACGGATCAGCGCAAAGTCGCTCAAGCACAACGGTTGCGACTTACTGCTCTTTGGAATTGAGAAGAGTGGACAATACATGACCCACTTCTCCGATATTGACTGGACAGATGAACGAGGACCGCGCTCAAAGTTTGACAGCCAAACAGTAATCATTCCGAACGCCAAGTACATAAATCGAAATATTGTATTCCGCCCCGAGGACGCCAAGCCCTCCGGGATTGATACGTATTTTGGCCGAAAGGTTTTGTACAAGACGGCAAATGGAAGTCACGCCGTACTAAACTCAGCGATTGTGAATAGCGAAGGAACCGACTTTCACAACACGTCTCCAAGCGCTTTTCCGCGGCTTGGAGACGCTCTCAACGTGTTGGACCATCTTTCGACCTACCTTTACGAAGACGGCTTTATGCCACTCGTTAGAGCTCACGCACACGCAGCCATACCACTTAAACAAGGCGCCGAAATTCTGCGGAGCCTCTTCAATTTATCATGACAACGCGCGACAGTGCAGACGATTGGACTTTGTCCAGCCCGGAGGGACGTTGGTGCGGCCTTGGGCCCTACTATGCTATGTTTCCGATCTCTTTTGTCCGCAAGAGCATCGAACGGCACTGTCCACCTTCCGGCCGAGTGTTAGATCCGTTCTGCGGACGAGGCACAACAACATTCGTAGCCTCAGCCTCAGGCAGAGAAGCATTTGGCACAGATACCAACCCAGTGGCATGGATTTATGCTTCGGCGAAGCTGGATCCATGCAAGAATGCGGGCCTGCTCTTAAAGCGAACGAAAGAGATCGTTGCCCAGTCCAGCGGATGGGACCGACAGCCCGAGAATGAATTCCAAGCACATGCGTGGCATCCGAAGGTCCTAAGCTTTCTCAAGTCTGCCCGGAGAAACTTGGACTGGCGTGCGCGAAAGGTTGATCGCACCCTTATGGCAATCATTTTGGTGCACCTTCACGCTAAGCTTGGTGAGGGTCTGTCCAATCAAATGAGACAGTCAAAATCTATGTCTCCCGACTACGCAGTGAACTGGTGGAAGCAGCGCCGGCTAAAGCCACCAGACATAGACATAGTGAACTTCTTCGAGAAAAAGCTCGCTTGGCGATACAGAGCTGGAGTTCCTTGCACTCGCGGGCGCGGGGAAGTCGAGCTGGGAGATGCCCGCGATATTCTTCCCCGTAAAACGGAGTTTGATGCGGATCTAGTCCTAACTTCGCCGCCTTATTTTGGAGTTACAAACTACGAATACGACAATTGGATTCGTTTGTGGATGCTTGGCGGCCCCTCTTTACCGAGCTACAGAGCTGCTGCGCGGCACGCCGATCCCGAGAAGTACGAGGAACTGCTGTTGGATGTATTTGAGGAAACTAAGCGTCATTGCAAAGACACTGCGACGATCTACGTCAGGACAGACGCCAGACGATTCACCTTCGAAACGACTCTCGATATCCTGACCGAGTTGTGGCCAAAACATAACCTCTTTTTCCAAGCTGACATTGCCAAGGGCGCAACTCAGACTGCTCTATTTCAGAGGAAATGGCACAAAGCCGGCGAAGTGGACATCATCCTTACGCCGAGGAAATGAACTTCTATTTTGCAACTTTGTCCCTGCACTTCCCCTCTTCCGCTATTCTCGCCCCGGTAGCATCACCCGGAGGCGCATCCCATGGAGCACTCAGCCAGACCCGAGCCGGAAAACCCCGTCATCTGCTGTGACGGCACCGGCAACGAGATCTCGGAGAACATCTCCAACGTCCTGAAGCTCCATCACTGCCTGCGCAAGACGGACAAGACGTAGCCGCGGCAGATGGTGTTTTACGACCCCGGGGTCGGCTCGTGACGGGCACCCGTAAACACCCCCCGCGCCCGTTAACCCTCCATTAACCAACGCAGCCTAGCCTGCGGCAATCGTCCAGCCATCATTAGCTCGAAATGCCTTCCCGGTTCGCTCCAGGAGAAGCGCCGATGTGCGTTGCGTTGTTGACGTATGCCGATCTCAGTGCCCGCCTCAATATCTCGCGCGAGGCCGCGCGGTCGCTGGCGAGACGTCGCCGCCTGCCGCGCTCGCGCTCGGAGGACGGCAAGGCCCTGGTGAGCGTCGATCTCGCCGAGCTCCGGTACACCCCCCGCCCGCGACGTGCCCGCCGGGCAGACCCCATCGTCGACTCCATGGCAAGGATCGAGGCCGTCAAGACCGAGGCCTTCAAGGCGGAGATCGCGCGGCTCGAAGACGTCGCGACCGCCTACAGGGCCGTGTTCGAGCGCGAGCGCGAGCGCGCCGATCGCCTCGCCGTCGAGCTGCAGCAGGCGGCCGCCGAAACGACGGCCGCCAATGCATGGGCGGCACGACTGGAAGACGAAGTGACGGCGCTGCGGAGCGATCGCCGCCCTGGCGGGACGATCGCGGGATACGCCGCGCGTCGATTGGGACATCTGGCCGCCTCCATCGTCAAAGCAGACCGCGCGGCTAGCAGGTAGCACTCGAGACTTTCTTTAATCCCCGGCTTGCCGGACCAATCGCGAGGGAAAAATGGCAGGCAATACCGATATCCATGAAATGAAGGCCCGCATCGTCGTGTTCGGCGTCGGCGGCGCAGGCGGCAATGCCGTCAACAACATGATCACGGCCGGGCTGCAAGGGGTCGAGTTCGTGGTCGCCAACACCGACGCGCAGGCGCTGGCCATGTCGAAGGCGGCGCGCCTGATCCAGCTCGGCACAAAGGTCACCGCAGGCCTCGGCGCCGGCTCGCAGCCGGAACTGGGACGCGCCGCAGCCGAGGAGGTCATCGACACGATCCGCGAACATCTGACCGGCGCGCACATGGTGTTCGTGACGGCCGGCATGGGCGGCGGCACCGGCACCGGGGCTGCACCCATCGTCGCCAGGATCGCGCGCGAGCTCGGCATTCTCACCATCGGCGTGGTCACCAAGCCGTTCTACTTCGAGGGCCAGCGCCGCATGCGCTTTGCCGAGGCCGGCATCGAGGAGCTGCTGAAGACGGTCGACACCCTCCTGATCATCCCGAACCAGAACCTGTTCCGGGTGGCCAGCGAGAAGACCACGTTCGCCGATGCCTTCGCCCTTGCCGACCAGGTGCTTTATTCGGGCGTGGCCTGCATCAGCGACCTCATCGTCAAGGAAGGCCTGATCAATCTCGATTTTGCCGACGTCCTCTCCGTCATGAAGGAGAAGGGCAAGGCCATGATGGGACGGGGCGAGGCTTCCGGCGAGAAGCGCGTGCTCGCCGCCGCCGTGGCCGCGATCTCCAATCCGCTGATCGAGAATCCCTCGATCAAACGTGCCAGTGGCCTCATCATCTCCATCACCGGCGGCAAGGATCTGATGCTGTACGAGGTCGACGAAGCCGCGACCCGCATTCGCGACGAGGCCGACCCGGACGCCAACATCATCGTCGGCGCGTCGTTCGACGAAAGCCTCGAAGGCATCGTCCGCGTCTCGGTGGTGGCGACCGGTATCGACAATCTCGACCCGGCGCAGGCGCAACCGGTGGAAACCGCCCTCACCCAGCTCGCCGGCAGGCTGCGCAACGACGGCCGCCGCATCGCCGATCGCATCGAGCGCAGCGCACCCCTTCCGCAAGCGGGAAGCCCGCCGCTCCGCCCGCAGCCGCACCACCCCGTGGGGCCGCCGGCAAGGCCGGGTCTGGACTATGCGCCGCAGGCGGCGCTTCAGCCGCTCGATCCTTACGGCCGCGCCCCTGCGCGCAATGCGCCCGACGAGGCCGTTCTCGATATCCCGGCCTTCCTGCGCCGCGCCGCCAACTGAGCGGTGGCCCAACAATAGATCGTCATCCCGGGGCGCGACGAAGTCGCGAGCTATGATGCGCAATTGCGCATCTGAGGATCCATTTGGCCACAGTGACTGTTGAGGGATGGATTCTCAGGTGCGCAATTGCGCACCGTAGTTCGCGCCAAGAGGCGCGCCCCGGAATGACGGCGTAGAGCGTGCGCAGCGTGCCGGTGCTTCACGCCGCCGTGCTGCGCGGGCTCTCGGCGGTGTCCTTCCTGTCCGTCTCCTTGTCGCGGGACAGCCACGCCGGAAAACGAAGCAGGCGCTCGTTGGTGTCCTTTGGCAGCTCGACGGGCGGCGCTTCGATGGCCGAACTCGGCAGGTCCAGCGCTGCCTGTCCGGTTCGCACCGCATCCGCGCGCTGATCCAGTTCGCGCAAGAGGGGATCGAGCACGCTGTCGATCTCGGTCGCCACCGACACCAGGAAACTATTGAGCTCGCGCGCCTCGGGCACGACCGCCGCAGCCTGCTCGACCGCCCTGGAGAGACCATCGACGACAGGAGCAAACGCGCCGGCGGCTTGCTTGATTCGCGTCTTGATCGCTTCGACCTCGCTCAGGACGCGCTCACGCTCACGCCTTTTCTTTTCCTCCGAAAGACGGGCTTCGATTTCGGCGATCTGGGCCGTCAGGGTCGTGGCTTCGGATGCGAGCGCATCCCGTCTTCCGCGCGCGCGATCGAGATCGCGGCTGAGATTGTCCACTAAGTCGTCCTTTCCGAACATGGCTTTGCTCCGTAGGACAGGCGCTTTGCCCTGTAGGACGGCCCTGGCGCGAACCGCCAGCCTCGCCACCGACCGGATGGCCGGATCGGCCGAAACAGGCATCAAACTCGGTCGCGTCACATGGGCCGACATGGTGATCCCCCCATCGTCAACATTAGGCGACCGCATGGTTAACAAGGGGTTAATGTCAACAGACGATGTGGCCATGGGGCTGCATGCCGCTATACTCGCCCCGGTAGCATCACCCGGAGGCACAGCCCGTGGAGCACGACCACAAGCCAGAGCCGAAAAACCTCGTCATCTGCTGTGACGGGACCGGCAACGAGATCTCGGAGAACATCTCCAACGTCCTGAAGCTCTATCGCTGCCTGCGCAAGACGGACAGGACGCACCCCAGGCAGATGGTGTTCTACGATCCCGGGGTCGGCACGGTGACGGAGCCCACGACGTGGCACCGGATCAAGGCCGACGTCAATCTGGTGCTGGGGCTCGCGACCGGCTACGGGCTCGATGACAACGTGCTCTCGGCCTATTGCTTCCTGGTCGAGCATTACGCGCCGGGCGACAAGATCTATCTGTTCGGTTTTTCGCGCGGTGCCTATACCGTGCGGGTGCTGGCGGGGCTCATTCACAAGATCGGTCTGATCTCGCCGGAGCAGGTGAACCTCGCAGGCAGCGGCATGGTCGCCTACAAGCAATATTCCGGCACCGGGCGCGGCAACGACGTCGAAGACCTCAGCGACGTCACTGTGGACGACCAGGGGCCGCTGCCGAAGGACGAATTCGACCTCGCCGCCCAATTCGCGCGCATCACCTCGACCCGCTGGCCGACCATCCACTTCATCGGCGTGTGGGACACGGTGGCGAGCGTGATCGTGCCGCGGCGCGACAATTTCTTCTTCGTGTTCAGCCTGGAGGAGCTCGCATTCACGCGGCGCAATCCGAGCGTCAACATCTTCCGGCAGGCGATCGCGATCGACGAGCGGCGGCGCATGTTCCGCCTCAACAAGTACTGGGAGCCGCAGGAATACTGGAGCAACCGCTACGTGCCCGACGAGAAGAAGGTGGCGCAGGACATCCTGCAGGTGTGGTTCGCCGGCGTGCATTGCGACGTCGGCGGCGGCTATGCGGAGGCCGAAAGCGGGGAATCGAAGTATCCGCTGATCTGGATGATCGAGGAGGCCGAGAAGGCCGGGCTGAAGTTCAACCCGCGCACCGTGAACCAGCTCGCCTGGGGCGTCCAGCGCAAGAACTCGCCGTTTAGATATGTGCCGCCCGCCTACACGGGGAAGACGGGCGAATTGCACAATTCGATGAATGCGGCCTGGCGGGTGCTGGAGTATCTGCCGAAGAACGCGAAGTACCGGGAATGGCCGGAGCGGAAGGTCACTTTCGGCCTCTACATCCCCGATTGCGAGCCGCGCCTCATCCCCGAGGGCGCGCATGTGCATGAGAGCGTGCTGAAGCGGATGGCGGTGGAGCCGGGCTACCGGCCGGTGAACATGCCGAAGGACTACGTCACCGTGCCAATGCCGGTGCCGCCGGGGGTGGATGTGGCGGCGGCTGGGGTGGAGGAGGGTGTGACGGGGTGAGGAGGCCGCGGCCTCTCCGCGCGTCATTGCGAGCGCAGCGAAGCAATCCAGAGTCTTTCCGCGGTGGGATTCTGGATTGCTTCGCTGCGCTCGCAATGACGGTGGTGGGCAGGGTCGCGCAACACTTTCAGCCGTCGTCCCGGCGGAGATTGAGGCGGGGCTTTCCGCACCACGCTACCGCTGCTTTCTCCAGTCACCGCCACTTTTCATTAAAATTCTCATCCCGACCTTAGCAGGATCGCATCAACTCTTTTGCATCATCCTGCACAGAGCCCGCCGCGAGCCGCGGAGTTGGAGGAGATGTGCCAATGCATCCGCGAAAATATGCCCGCGTCAAACCCGCAGGCCTCGTGTCCCGCCAGGCCAAGATCATCACCGACCCGCGCGCGCCGGTGATTCCCTGCACGCTGATCGACTATTCGCCGGGCGGGGCCTGCGTCGATCTCGGCGGCCAGGTGCAGATCCCCGACCGCTTCGAGCTGCTGCACGTGAACACCAAGAAGCGCTGCCGGATCGCGTGGAAGCGAGGCACGCGGGTGGGCGTGGTGTTTTAGGCGATTGGTGCGCTGCCTGCTTACCCTCCCCTGGAGGGTAAGAGGGCTACTTCCGCATCCGCGCTTTTGCGCCGGCGACGATCTGCATGGCGACGCCGCCGGTCCAGCCGAGCAAGGCGAGCCAGGTCCAGGCCAGGTGCGGGTCGAGGCGGAGCACGATGACGGCGACGGAGGCGAGCGCGGTGAGCGTGGCGCAGAGCGTGCCGGCCGAGCTCAGCAATTCCGCGGCGTCGATGCTGCTGTGGGCGTCGTCGAACGGCAGCTGCGGCGTGTCGATGCCGAGATAGAAGCCGACAGCGCCGAGCAGCATCATCAGCAGCAGGAACCCCTGCGTCGTCAGCGGCGCGATCGCCGATCCGACATAGGCGCCGACGAACAGCCCGCACGCGGCCCCCGCCATCGCGAGGCCCACGCGCTCGAACACGTGGGCAGTCTTGCGAACACCAAACCGCATGGCCGGCCTCCGTGAGGCGTTGATGCCGAGAGGTTAGGCCAGTTTCGGGGTGCGTGGAAGGTTGAGGGAGTTACGGATGCGTGAGGGGTAACTCTTGCGGGGATCCGACCTAGGCGTGTAGCGCACGCCTCTCTCCCATCGTCATTGCGAGCGCAGCGAAGCAATCCAGAGTCTTTCCGCGGAGGGATTCTGGATTGCTTCGCTGCGCTCGCAATGACGGACTATGTGGCGCGCGGCGCCACATACTCCGCCAGCGCGAAACGCCTCATCTCGCCCCGAACGTGGTCTTGCCGAACAGCGCCTTTTGCGCCTGTGGCTGCGAGCGCCAGTATTGCGGCGGGGCCTCGACTTCGCCGCCGAGCTCGGCGGCGGCGTGCCAGCCCCAGCGCGGGTCGTAGAGCATGCCGCGGGCGAGCGCGACCATGTCGGCCTTGCCGGACGCGACGATCTCCTCGGCGTGCTTTGCCTCGGAGATCAGGCCGACGGCGATGGTGGTCACTCCGGTCTCGCGGCGGATGGCTTCGGCAAACTGCACCTGATAGCCGGGACCGAGCGGAATCTTCTGCAGCGGCGAGACGCCGCCGGAGGAGGCATCGATCCAGTCGATGCCGCGCGCCTTCAGCGCTTTCGCGAATTCGATGGTCTGCGCCAGATCCCAGCCGCCCTCGACCCAGTCGGTCGACGACACCCGCATGCCGACCGGCTTGTCGGCGGGGAACACGGCGCGCACGGCGTCGTAGATCTCCAGCGGGAAGCGCATGCGGTTCTCGAGCGAGCCGCCATATTCGTCGGTGCGCCGGTTCGAGATCGGCGACAGGAACTGATGCATGAGATAGCCGTGCGCGCCGTGCAGCTCGATGGCGTCGATGCCGAGCCGGTCGGCGCGCCTGGCGCAGTCGACGAAGGCGTCGCGGATGCGTTTTAAGCCCGCGCTATCCAGCGCCAGCGGGGCGGCCTCGCCCTCCTTGTGCGGCAGCGCCGACGGCGCCACCGTCTGCCAGCCGCCTGCGCTCGCCGGGATCAGCTGGCCGCCGTCCCAGGGCCGCGCGCTGGAGGCCTTGCGTCCGGCATGGGCGAGCTGCATCCCGATTGCGGTGGAGGAATGCTTGCGCACCGAGGTGAGGATCTGCTTCAGCGCGGCCTCGCAGGCATCGCTGTAGAGCCCGAGGCAGCCCGGCGTGATGCGGCCGATGGCCTCGACATGGGTCGCCTCGATGCAGAACATCGACGCGCCCGACAGGCTGAGATTGTTGATGTGGGTGAAGTGCCAGTCGGTGGCGACGCCGTCGTCGGCCGAATACTGGCACATCGGCGAAACCACGACGCGGTTCTTCAACGTCAGGCCGCGCAGCTTGATCGGGGAAAACAGGGCGCTCATGCGAGGAGTTCCGGCAGGATGAGGGATGAAAGCGATTGCATGAAGTTTAGTGGCGGAAACGCGAATTGCCAGTTGCGCGGGCAGCATAGCGGCCCGCGGCGCCATGCATTGCGCGCGTCATATGATCACGGTGGTTGTCCCGCCCTCCGCCGTCGTCCTGGCCTAGTGCACGATTGCGCACGGGAGCCAGGACGACGGCGGAGAACTACTCCACCAGCGTGAACTGCAGCAGCAGGGTGCGCTGGAGCATGGAGAAATTGTCGTCCGACACCAGCGTCAGCACGGTCTCGCCTTCCGGCGTGACGTGGGCGTCGATGCCTTCCATGTTGTCGATCTCCTGACCAAGATCGGCCTTGAACAGCGCGGGGCCGTCGACCAGCGCGTTCGGGGCGATGGATTTCAGGGGGATCGAGCGGATACGGATGTCGACGCCGGTGAACCAGGAGAATTTGCGTTCGAGGATCAGGAGCTCGCCGGAGGGCAGCAGCACCGCATCGCTGATGTCAAACTTCTCGGTGCGGCGCACGCTGAACTGGCCGGGCGTGGGGCCACCGATCAGGAACGCGACCAGGTTGCCGTCGGCGTCGAGCCCGCGCTCGGAGAACGCGATCAGGCTGCCGGCGAGGGGCTGGCCCTTCGGCACCAGGACCAGCGCCTCCAGCCCCTTGTTGTGCGGCAGCTTGCGAACGCCTGATGGCACCGGGATCGGCTCGCCGCGGGCGCGGACGCCGCCTTTGGCAAAATCGTAGCGGAGGATCTGGTTGACGCGCTCGAGCCCGACATAGACGAGATTGCCGTCGCGCGTCAGCGATTCCGAATCCCACCACATGCGCTTTTCGGTGATCGGCCGCCCCTCCGCGCCCAGCAGCGGCGCGGCCTCGACCTCGTCGAGCCCGACCATCTTGCCGCCGGAGTAACGGATGCGGCCGGTGAACCAGCCGCCCTGGTCGGAGATCGCGAGGAAGCGCTCGCCCTTGGCGTCGAGCCGGATGCCGGACAGGCCGCCGAAACCGCGAAAGGACGAGGTCAGCACCAGGCCGCTGCGGTACTCCAGCGAGCCGAAGCGCGTGCGCGAGCGGTCGCGCGGCTCGAAATTCGGGATGGGGCGTGCATTGACCTCGAGGCTGACGGGCTCAGCGACGGCGTGCTCGACCTGGAGCGGGCGCGGTGGCGGCTCCGTCGTGGCTTGCGCCTGCGCGAGGCGCGAGAGCGCGAGAGTGGAAAATCCCGCCGCCGCGTGGCCAAGAAAGCTGCGGCGGGATGATTGCGTGCTCACGAATGCAGTTTGCGTCGCGGGCGACCGGCCGGCTGGGTTGGTGCGGTGTTGGTCTCGCTGAAGAGCTCGGCGAGCTTCTCGGTGATGGCGCCGCCGAGTTCTTCGGCATCCACGATCGTCACCGCGCGGCGGTAGTAGCGCGTGACGTCATGGCCGATGCCGATCGCGATCAGCTCGACCGGCGAGCGGGTCTCGATCTCCTCGATGATGTGGCGCAGGTGCCGCTCGAGATAGTTGCCGGGATTGACCGACAGCGTGGAATCGTCGACCGGCGCGCCGTCCGAGATCATCATCAGGATCTTGCGCTGCTCGGCCCTCGCCAGCAGGCGCTTGTGCGCCCAGTCCAGCGCCTCGCCGTCGATGTTCTCCTTGAGGAGACCCTCGCGCATCATCAGGCCGAGATTCTTTCGCGCACGGCGCCAGGGGGCGTCGGCGGACTTGTAGATGATGTGACGGAGATCGTTGAGACGGCCGGGATTGGCCGGCTTGCCGGCGGCAAGCCACGCCTCACGCGATTGCCCGCCCTTCCAGGCGCGCGTGGTGAAGCCGAGGATCTCGACCTTGACGCCGCAACGCTCCAGCGTGCGGGCGAGGATGTCGGCGCAGGTCGCGGCGACCGTGATCGGGCGTCCGCGCATCGAGCCGGAATTGTCGAGCAGCAGCGTCACCACGGTGTCGCGGAACGTCGCCTCCTTCTCGTGCATGAAGGACAGCGGGTGATAGGGATCGGTGACGACGCGCGACAGGCGCGCGGGATCCAAAATGCCCTCTTCGAGATCGAACTCCCAGGCGCGGTTCTGCTGCGCCATCAGGCGGCGCTGCAGCCGGTTGGCGAGGCGGGCGACGATGCCTTGCAGATGCGCGAGCTGCTTGTCGAGATAGGCGCGCAGGCGCTCCAGCTCGTCATGGTCGCAGAGATCTTCGGCCGCGATGACCTCGTCGAACTTCGGCGCGAAGGCGTGATATTCCGGCCCGCGCGGCTCGTTCCTGCCATGCGCGTTCGGACGCGTCGCCTCGCCCGGCGTCTCGTCGTCGCCGAGCTCGCCGTCGTCGAAGGTGTCGGAGGTCGAGGCCTGCGCGCTTTCCATCGCGCTCTCGCTCATCTCTTCCGAGCTCGCCTGCGCCTGGTCGGCGCTCATTTCCTGCGCGGCATCGGAATCGGGCGAGCCTTCGGCGCCGGACTGATCGTTGTCGCCGTCCTGGTTCTCGTCGTTGTCCTCATCGTCCTCGCTGTCGGCGTTGCGCTCGTCGCCGAGCTCGAGCGCCGACAACAGATCATGCACGGCGTCGCCGAACCTGGCCTGGTCCTCGACCACGCCGTCGAGCCGGTCGAGCCGCCTGCCGATCTTGTCTTCGAGAATGGGCCGCCAGAGATCGACCATCTTCTTCGCGGCCGTCGGCGGCGCCATGCCGGTGAGGCGCTCGCGCACCAGCATCGCCAGCGCATCGGCCAGCGGCGCGTCGGCGCGGTCGGTGATCTCGTCGAACTTGCCGCGATGGAAATGGTCGTCGAGCATCGCGGTGAGGTTCTTCGCAACGCCCGCCATGCGGCGCGCGCCGATCGCCTCGACCCTCGCCTGCTCCACCGCCTCGAACACGCCGCGCGCCTGCGGATTGCCGGGCATCAGCTTGCGGTGAACCTTGGGATCGTGACAGGCGATCTTGAGCGCGATGGAATCGGCGTGGCCGCGCACGATGGCGGCGTCACGCTTGGTCATCTTGCGCGCCGGCTCGGGCAGCCGCGCCTTGCCCGGCGCAAGCCCAGGACGCTCGGCGGCAAAGGAAACGTCGAGCTCGGGCGATTTCGCGATCGCCTTGAGGCAGGATGCGACCGAGCGCTTGAACGGCTCGGTCGGCGCTTCCTTGGTGCTACGGAATTTGGAGTTTGATGATGATGTGCTCATAGCGACTTCGTAAACGAATGGCGCGTCACGCCGCCGGGATAGCCGTCGATGGTGCCGAATTCATCGTACCCGCAGGAACGATAGAAACCCGGCGCCTGGAAACTCATCGTATCGACATGAGCCCGGATCGCGCCGAGCCGTCGTGCCTCGTCCTCGATCGCCGCGATCAGCTTCGTGCCGTGACCCTTGCCGCGCTGCTTCTGGTCGATCCAGAAAAACTGGATGAACAGAACCGTGGACCAGAGGTGCCCGACGATGCCGCCGACGATCTTGCGGCCGTCCTTCAACGAAACCGCGATGCTCTTGACCTTCTGCTTCCCAAACTTCTCGTCGTTGTAAGCGCCGAGCCCGGCGAGCACAGCCTTCTTGGTAGTACCAATGGTGCGCTCGACGGTGATGTTTGGCATGGTCTAGCTGAGCGCCACGTTGACTGCCGATTCCGGCAGCTCCGCATTGAAGCAGCGCTGGTAGAACTCGGCGACCAGGGGACGCTCGAGCTCGTCGCACTTGTTGAGGAAGGTGACGCGGAAGGCGAAGCCGATATCGCCGAAGATGTCGGAGTTTTCCGCCCAGGTGATCACCGTGCGCGGGCTCATCACCGTCGACAGATCGCCATTGGCGAAGGCGTTACGGGTGAGATCGGCAAGGCGGACCATCTTGTTGACGATGTCGCGGCCTTCCTGGGTGCGATAGTGCTTGGCCTTGGCCAGCACGATCTCGACTTCCTCGTCATGGCTGAGATAGTTCAGCGTAGTGACGATCGACCAGCGGTCCATCTGGCCCTGGTTGATCTGCTGGGTGCCGTGATAGAGGCCCGAGGTATCGCCGAGACCAACCGTATTCGCCGTGGCGAACAGGCGGAAGGCCGGGTGCGGCTTGATCACCTTGTTCTGGTCGAGCAGCGTCAGGCGGCCCGAGACTTCCAGCACGCGCTGGATCACGAACATCACGTCCGGACGGCCGGCGTCGTATTCGTCGAACACCAGCGCGACGTTGTTCTGCAGCGCCCAGGGCAAAATGCCGTCGCGGAATTCGGTGACCTGCTTGCCGTCGCGGACCACGATGGAGTCCTTGCCGACGAGGTCGATACGGCTGATGTGGCTGTCGAGGTTGACGCGCACGCAGGGCCAGTTCAGCCGGGCAGCGACCTGCTCGATATGGGTGGATTTACCGGTGCCGTGATAGCCGGTCACCATCACGCGGCGGTTGCGGGCAAAGCCGGCGAGAATGGCGAGCGTGGTGGCGCGGTCGAAGCGATAGTCGGAATCGACTTCGGGCACATGAGGATCGACTTCGGAATAGGCCGGCACTTCGAGATCGCTGTCGATCCCGAACACCTGGCGGACCGACACCTTCATGTCGGGCAGACCGGAAACTTCCTCAACTTTGGACATGGCGGCGGTCGTCATCAATCCTCCGAGGCCCCGGGCGATCCCGAGACCAGTTATTGCACGTTGGCTGCGGCTGGGTGCACTTTCGAACCTATCAGAGACAACGTGCCGGCAGAAGCCCGCCCCTCAATCAAAGTTCCGTTGTCTTTTCATTTAGATAGGTGAGGAACGCAGTTTTTGGAGGGCTGCCTTGCGAATCACGCTCGAATTTCGGGCGGGGTAACGGGGCTGCCCACGCAAATGGCACTTTCGCCGCCTCGCCCTACATATGTAGGGTCCGAACCGAAAAGCCCCAGCCCGCCACAGAGACGACGTGACGTCCTTTCTCGACCCCCTCATTGCCTTCGTCTCGGCCCATGCGTGGCTGGCCTATCTGACCCTGTTCCTGGCGGCCCTTCTGGAGGCCGTGCCGGTGGTGGGATCGGTGATCCCCGGCTCGACCATCATCCTGGCGCTGAGCGCCCTTGTTCCGGGCGGCGAACTGAAGTTGCCATGGGTGCTGCTCGCGGCCGCCCTCGGCGCCATGCTCGGCGACGGCTCGGCCTATTGGATCGGGCACCGGCGGCAGCGCGAGATCCTCAACGCCTGGCCGCTGACCAACTATCCCCGCGTGGTCGCCGAGAGCGAGACCTTCTTCCACCGCTTCGGCACCTGGGCGGTGTTCTTCGCCCGCTTCGTGCCGCCGATCCGGGCCTTCGTGCCTGTTACCGCCGGCGCGCTGGGAATGGCGCCGGCGAGATTCTATGCGGTGAACATCCCGGCGATCCTGGTCTGGGCCCCCGCCCATGTGCTGCCGGGTGTGCTGGCGGTGACGGCGCTGCACGAATATGCCGGGCTGCACCACCATGGGCACGTCGGCAAGCATATCTGGATGCTGACGGTGGTGGCCGTGGCGATCGTGGGGGGCGTGGCGGTCTGGATCTATCGCCGGCGGAACGGTGGTGTCGCGGCGGCAAAGCCGCGGGGCTAGAGGCGGCGACGCTATTTGCTCTTCTGCACATTGAGTAGCACCCATAGCCGCGCGATCTTGCCGCCTTCAATTTCGGCCACATCCGCCCCCGTCACCGCGACCGGCCCGTCCTCGGGCCCTGCGTGCCAAGCTAGATGCGCCAGGCCATGATGCCCGACAGCGACGCCGTTCGGGATAAAACGGAACGTCGGCCCGAACTGCTTCAAAAGGTTTGCGGCAACGCGCGAAATTTCTGCCCGTCCCTGAACGATATCCGTCGGCTCGTACATGACGGGCTCCTCAACGAACAGTTCGGCGATGGCGGTTCGACGTTTGTCGTCGTCCCGCTCGTTGAAGACGCGCTCCAGATTTGAGCGCAGCAGATGGTCGAAATCGATATTGTCGGTCGTCATCTCGCGGCCTTTCATAATCTCATCTTATTGGGGCGGCGTCGCGGAAACAAAGCCGCGGACACAGGGGCAATCAGACCAGACGCGCACCGCCATCGACATGCAGCGTCTCGCCGTTCATGAATTCGTTGCTCATCAGGAAGACCACGGCATTCCCGGCTTCCTGCGCAGTGCCAACACGGTGCAGCGGAAGCTTTTCATTCAGCGCCGCCACGTAGCCATTACGGCCCTCGCCAAGCGTACGTGCGAGGAGCGGGGTGTCGATCGTCCCAGGCGACAGGGTATTCACGCGGCGTGGTGCCAGCTCCAGAGCAAGGCCGCGGGCGAAGGCCTCCATCGCAGCGGAGGCGGCCGCGAGCACGGACGTGCCATATGCGTTGGGTCGATCGGCCAAGGCCCCGGAAATGAACGTGACGGACCCGTCGGCAGCGAGCCGGTCGCCAAGGCTTCGCAACACATGCACGGCCGCCCAAATTCGCTCATCGAAGGCGCGGCGCAGGTAGGCGACATCTGCCTCCAACACTTTGCCTGCGACGAAGCTGCCCGCAAGCAGAACGAGATGGTCGACTTGCGGGATGTCGGCAAGGGCTGCGGCAATGGTCTCAGGCTTGGTCACATCCGCAGCCCGCCAGCCGGCGAATCCGTTCTCTGCGGCAACTCGCTCGGCTCCGACGGGGTCGTAACCAATAACGATAACCTTGGCGCCCGCCGCTTTGGCCTGCTGCGCGGCAGCCAGACCGATGCCGGATGTGCCGCCGAAGATGACGACGTTGCGATATTTGAGGGTCTGGGGAGCAGAGTCGGTCACGGGAGTCGGTCCTTTCAAGAGCGGGCGCGCAACGCGCCGCCGATGAATGGAAACCTAGGCCAATGAGTTTTACTTGAAAATTGAGCCAATCTTCGGCTTTGTTATTCCATCATGGCACAAATCGCCCTCGATCGACTGACCGGCCTCATCGCGTTTGCCCGCTCCGGCTCCCTTGGCAGCTATTCAGCCGCCGCGCGTGCACTTGGTGTCTCGCCATCTGCGATCAGCAAGAGCGTGCAACGGCTGGAGCAGCACCTCGGCCTGCGCCTGTTCAGCCGTACGACGCGCTCGCTCACTCTGACGCCGGAGGGGCGGGACCTGCACGAGCGGACGCTGCGGCTTTTGCGCGAGGCGGACGCGATCGAGCAAGCGGCGGTGGCGGCGCGTTCCGAACCTGCGGGCACACTGAGGATCGCCGCGCCGCTACCTATCGGCGTGAACATTCTCTCGCCGGCCCTGCCACGCTTTCGACAGCGCTATCCAAAGCTCATGATCGAGTTGCGGATCGGCGACCGCTACGTTGATCTGATCGAAGAGGGCATCGATGTCGCGATCCGCGTCGGCGATCTCGCGGATTCCAGACTGATCTCACGTCAACTCGCGCCGCACCGCATCTGCGCCTTCGCTTCCCCCGACTATCTGGCCCGGCGCGGCACGCCGATCCATCCCGACGAACTGGTCAACCATGACTGTGTGAACTTTCGCTTCCAGAGTTCGGGCCAGACATTTCGCTGGCCCTTCCTCATCGGCGACCGCCTGGTCGAGATCATGCCCGACGCGGCCATCATCGCCGATGTTAGCGAGGCTGTGGCCACCGTCATTGCGTCGGGCGGTGGCATCGGTGTTACGCCGACTTTCGTCGCAGCTCCTTATGTCAGACGCAACGAACTCGTACCCGTCCTGCAAGATTTCGTCGTCCCTAGAACCAGCATCACCGCGTTATGGCCGGAAAGCCGTCGAGGCAATCCAAACGTGAAGGCCTTCGTCGCGTTCCTGGGTGAGGTTTTTCCGCCGGATCCGCCGTGGGACGACGTATTTACTAAGACCCCAAGGTCGGGGACTCCGAAAGGGCCGAAGCCTTGAGGTTCGCTCGCGGACTTATGGGTGCCCCCCTTAGCCCTTCAGCGGCGTAGCGCCCGCCCTCCGCCCCGGCGCAGGTCCCACATAGCGCGCCCTTGGCCTAATCAACTTCCCGAACTGCAACTGCTCGCTGGCATGCGCAATCCAGCCGACGCTGCGGGCCATTGCGAACAGCGCAAGCTCGCTGCCTCCAGGCAGGCGTAGCGCGTGCACGAGCACCGCAAGCGCGTAGTCGATGTTGACGAGTTCGCCGGTCGCCTCCGCGATCCTTTCAGGCACTTCGCGCGTGAATTTTCGCGGTGCGCCGGCGCGAGAGAGCGCATTGAGCAGCGACTGCGCGCGCCGGTCGCCGCGCTTGTAGACGCCGTGGCCGAAGCCCGGAAAGCGTTCGCCGAGCGCGACGCGTTCGCGGACCATGGGCTCGACGTCGCGATCCACCAGTGTCTTGACGAGCTGCGATGCGAGCACGCCGGCACCGCCATGCTTCGGCCCCTTCAGTGCGGCGAGACCGGCGATGACGGAATCATAAAGATTGAGGCCGGTCGAGGCCGCGCAGCGCGCGGTGAAGGTGGACGCGTTCAATTCATGCTCCGCGAGCAGAACCAGCGCGCGGCGGATGAGATCGGGCGCATGCCTGTTGTCGGGCGCCCAGGCTCTGGCGATCTGCTGGTGCAACGGCTCGGCAGACGTCTCCGCATTGAGCATGGTCGCGACCAGGAGGCGGACAATGCGCGCACCGACCATCGCCCGTCCATCATGCGCGCGGGTGAAGGCGCGGGGATCGGCGCTAGATGCGAGCGCCAGCACAGCGATGGCGCGATCGATCGGCGCGGCGCGGCGCGCGGCTTCCGTGATCGCGCGCATCTCATCGGACATCACGGGCTGATTGTCCGGCGCGAACGGATCGACGCCTGAGACGTCCCAGAGCAGCGTCGCGGTGTGCTCCAGCGTGTCGTTCTCGGCGAGATCGACGCAGTTCACACCGCGATAGATCGCGCCGTCCTCGGTGATGGTCGAAATCTCGGTGTCCATCACCGGCAGGTCGGCATCAAAACTGCGCAGGCCGCGCGGCTCCGGCGAGGGCACCCGGCGCTCTTTCAGAGCGCGGACGTCCTCGGCGCGGTAGCGGTTTTTCCGCGAGTCCGGCGTCGGCTCGGAGCGGATCAGGCCGCGGCTGACATAGGCGTAGAGCGTGGCCGGCGAGATCGCGAGCTCGGCGGCGGCTTCCCGGGCGGAGAGGTAGAGCTCGCCAGAATTTTTCATATTGATTTATGTAATCAAGATTGATCAATCTGTCGAGAGGCCCGACCTTTCCCTGCGTGCAATGCAAAAGGGAGATTGGGCCATGAACATCCACCTCACCAAAAGCCAGATCGGGCTGGACGGCGTTCCCGCGGCCGAAACCGTGCTGAGCCATGTCGACGGCGAGCGCGGCGAACTGATCATCGCCGGCGAGCATGTCGGCCGCCTCGCCGCCAAATCGAGTTTTGAGGGCGTCACCGCCCGGCTCTGGAACGGCGCCAGCAAGACCAGCCTGAGTGAAGCCAATGTGCGGGCGAGCCTGGGCGCCGCACGCGAGCGCGCCTTCGCGCGGCTGGACGAGTTGCTACCGGCGACGCGCGGCATGGGCATCGTCGACGGATTTCGCGCGGCGGTCGCGGGCCTTCGCGCCGAGCACGGGCTCGAGCATGAGGCGACCATCGTCGGCGCGTTTCCGGTGATCGCAGGCGCGCTGGTCCGGCGCGCCAAGGGGCTCGACCCGGTCGCGCCCGATCCGAATGTGAGCCATGCCGCCGATACGCTGCGCATGCTGCATGGGCGCTCGCCCGCAGCACGCGAGGTCACCGCGCTCGATGCCTATCTCGTCACCGCCAGCGACCACGGCATGAACGCCTCGACCTTCACCGCGCGCGTGGTGGCCTCGACGCAAGCCGACCTGTTTGCCGCGGTGACCGCGGGTTATTGCGCGCTCACGGGTCCGCTGCATGGCGGCGCGCCGGAGCCGGTGCTGGAAATGCTGGACGCAATCGGCTCGCGCGAGCGCATCCAGCCCTGGGTGGATGCGGCGCTGGCGCGTGGCGAGCGCATGATGGGCTTTGGTCACCGCGTCTACCGCGTGCGCGACCCGCGCGCCGACGTGCTCAAGACCGCGGTCGAGGCGCTGGCCTCCAACGGCACCGATCTGCCGTTCGCCGGCGAGGTCGAGGCCTATATCCGCAGCGCGCTGCGCAAGAAGAATCCGGACCGGCCGCTGGAGACGAATGTCGAGTTCTTCACCGCGATCCTGCTCGATGCGCTGGCGATCCCGCGGCAGGCGTTCACGCCGATCTTCGCGGTGGCCCGCAGCGCCGGCTGGACCGCGCATGCGCGCGAGCAGCAGCGCACCGGGCGGTTGATCCGGCCGAGCTCGTCCTATGTGGGGGCGATGCCGGAGGCGTAGGGAATGCGTAGCCCGGATGGAGCGAAGCGTAATCCGGGAAAGTCGTCGTTGCGAAAAGAAAGACCCCGGATTACGCTTGGGCTCCATCCGGGCTACGGGCGGCGCTCAGCATTCAGGAATCGTAGGGTGGGCAAAGGCGCACTTGCGCCGTGCCCACCATCTCTGTCGATCGCAAAAAATACGTGGGCACGCTTCGCTTTGCCCACCCTACGATACCGAATCTGCGGGGAGAGACCCCTCATCCGGCGCTTCGCGCCACCTTCTCCCGCAAGGGGAGAAGGGAAGAAAAGAGTGCGAGGCCCTACGCCTCCCGCACCACCGTCTTCAGATAATTGTACGCCTTGATGATCTCGATCAGGCGATCCTCGGTGGAGCGGTCGCCGCCATTGGCGTCGGGGTGGTGCTGCTTGACCAGCGCCTTGTACTTGCTCTTGACGTCGGCGAGCGTGGCGTCGGGACCGAGGCCCATGACCTGGAGAGCCTTGCGCTCGGCGTTCATCACCTTGCGCGTCTCGGCCTTGGGCTGGGCGTCCGGGCCCTTGCGCCAGTTGGCGGGGCCGTTGATCTCGCTGAACATGCTGAACGGATCGGACGCCATATCGATCTCGGCTTCCGCACCCTTCTTGCCGCCATTGGCGCCCATCTTCCAGGTCGGGCGATGGCCGGTCAGCGCGTCCTTCTGGTAGCGCGCGACGGCGTCGGCATTCATGCCGGAGAAGAAATTGTAGTTCTGGTTGTACTCGCGCACATGGTCGAGGCAGAAGTGCCAGTACTCGCGCTGGTTCTCGCGGCCCTTCGGCGCGCGGTGCGCGCCCTTGTTGGCGCAGCCCGCCCACTCGCAGTTGACCACGGTGTCGCGCGGCTTCACTTCCTGCTGCTTGCCTCGCGGCTTCACGCGGATGGAGTCGAAGAACTTTGATGAATCGATCGGCATGGCTGACTTTGACTACGCAATGCAAAAACCTTCAAGTCTTGACATTGCAATTCGCTGCAAACCCGGCAAATAACGGGGCGTGATCTCTGCACCCGAATGGCACAACATGGCTATGCGCGACACTATCAGCAACAAGTTGCAGGAAGCTTTCACCCCGGAAAGCCTGCAAGTCGTCGACGAGTCACATTTGCATGAGGGTCACGCCGGCCATCGGCCGAGCGGCGAGACGCACTTTCGCGTTTATATCGTGTCTGACGCCTTCAAAGGGAAGACCCGGATCGAGCGCCATCGCATGATAAATTCGGCGCTGGCCGCGGAACTTTCCGGCAGCGTGCACGCGCTGGCGATCCACGCACAGGCGCCGGGGGAAAATTAGCTCGGTCATTCCGGGGCGGCTCGAAGAGCCGAACCCGGAATCTCGAGATTCCGGGTTCGATGCTGCGCATCGCCCCGGAATGACTGAGGAGCTAAAACGACGTTCCGGCCCTTCTCGGCCTGGGTTCTTCCATCTCCGCCTCGCGCGGCACCGGTGAAATACGGAGCGCGGTGATACGGTTGCGTTCGCGGCGAAGGACGCGGAAGCGGAAGCCGTGGAACGTAAAACTCTGGCCGCGGTCGGGGATCGAGCGCGCCTCGTGGATGACGAGGCCGGCGACCGTGGTTGCCTCCTCATCGGGCAGGTGCCAGTCCATGGCGCGGTTGAGATCGCGGATCGGCACCGAGCCGTCGACCACGACCGAGCCGTCCGGCTGGGCGCGCACGCCGGCGACCACGACGTCGTGCTCGTCGGAGATGTCGCCGACGATTTCTTCCAAAATGTCTTCCAGCGTCACGAGACCTTCAACTTCGCCGTACTCGTCGACGACGAGCGCGAAATGGGTCTTGCGGCGGCGGAACGCCTTGAGCTGCTCGGCGAGCGGCCGCATCTCCGGCACGAACCAGGGCGGCAGCGCGATGGTGGAGACGTCGATGCGCGAGGTGTCGCCGTCGGCGGCGCGGATCGCGCGCAACAGGTCCTTGGCGTGAAGCACGCCGATGATGTTTTCCGGCTTCTCGCGCCAGAGCGGAATGCGGGTGTACTCGGTCGCCAGCACCTCGCGCACCAGATCGTCAGGCGGCATGTCGGCGTTGATCATCATCATCTCGGTGCGATGGATCATGACGTCGGAGACCTGGAGCTCGCGCAGATCGAGCAGGCCGCCGAGCATGTCGCGGTCCTGCTTCTCGACCTTGCCCTCGTGGTGCAGGAGGTCGACCGCGCCGCGCAGGCGCTCGGTCGGCGACAGGATCGCCTGATGCTCGCCGGCAAGGCCGAACAGGCGCATCAGCAGGCGCACGATGACTTCGACCACCGTCAACAACGGCCCGAGCACATACATCGTCAGCCGCATCGGCCGCGCCACGGCGAGCGCGACGCGGTCGGGCGCGTTGATGGCGATGGTTTTTGGCAGGACTTCCGCGAAGATCACGACCAGCGCGGTCATCACGCCGGTCGCATAGAGCACGCCGACATCGCCGAACCAGGACGTGAAGATGCCGGTGGCGAGCGCGGACGCCCCGATATTGGCAATGTTGTTACCGAGCAGCAGCGCGCCGATCAGCCGCTCGCGCATGTCGAGCAGCTGGGAGACGACATCGGCCTCGTGATGACCTTGTTTCGACAGCCTCAGCATGCTGGCGCGCGAGGCGCCGGTCAGCGCGGTCTCGCTGGCGGCGAAGAACGCCGAGACCAGCAGGCAGAGGACGACGATGGTGAATCCGAGCCAGTCCATGCACCACTCTAGTTACTTCTGACGCGTTTTCCTGGCGCGAACCGGTATCCACTTCGCTGGAAAACGCTTTAGCGAAATAAAGCTCAGCCGCGCATCAGGCCTTTTGCGCCAGCTTCTCTTTCAGGAAGTCGCGCACCGGCGCCGGCTCGACGTCCTTCGCGATCACCGCGCGGCCGACAGCCTCGAGCAGGATGAAGGTGAGCTTGCCGCGCTTGACCTTCTTGTCCTGCGCCATCAGCGCCATCAGCGCGTCGGCGTCGGCGAGCCCTTCCTGGGCAAAGCCGGCGATGTCCTGCAAGCGCGTCGGCAGGCCCGCCTCAATGAGATGGCGCTCGACGCGCGCTGCGGCCGCCTCGCCGATCATGCCGAGCTTCGCCGAGAACTGCGCCGCGAGCGTCATGCCGATGGCGACGCCCTCGCCATGGAACAGGCGATCGGAGAAACCCGTCGCAGCTTCCAGCGCGTGACCGAAGGTGTGGCCGAGATTGAGCAGCGCGCGCTCGCCGGTCTCCCGCTCGTCACGCGAGACGACGCCCGCTTTGGCGCGGCAGGAGGTCGCGATCGCATGCTCGCGCGCCGAGCCACCCTTGAAGATGTCGGAATGGTTCTTCTCCAGCCAGGTGAAGAAGGCCTCGTCGCCGAGCACGCCGTATTTGGCGACCTCGGCATAGCCGGCGCGGAACTGGCGCGGCGACAGCGTGTCGAGCACGGCGGTGTCGGCGATCACAAGCACCGGCTGGTGGAAGGCGCCGAGCAGGTTCTTGCCCTGCGGCGAGTTGATGCCGGTCTTGCCGCCGACGCTGGAATCGACCTGCGCCAGCAGCGAGGTCGGCACCTGCACGAAATCGACGCCGCGGCGCAGGATCGCCGCGGCAAAGCCGGCGAGATCGCCGACCACGCCGCCGCCGAGCGCGATGACGAGATCGTTGCGCTCGATCTTCGCGGCGATCAGGGCCTCGCTGACCTTTTCGAGGCCGGCATAGGTTTTCGAAATCTCGCCTTCCTCGACCACGATGCGTGAGGTCGGGATGCCGCTCGCTGCGAGCGAGGCCTCAGTGGGTTCAAGCCAGTATTTCGCGACGGTGCGGTCGGTCACGATCGCCGTGCGCAAGCCCGGCCGCAAAGCCGCGATCCGTTCGCCGAGCGACGACAGCACGCCGCGGCCGATGACGATGTCATAGGCGCGATCGCCGAGCGCGACGTCGACGTTGACCGGATCGGAAAGTTTCAACGGCGCAGTCATCGTGCGGCACTCGCAACATCGGCAGGTGGAGGGGCGGACTGTTCGCCGCAGAGATGGGCGTGCAGCGTCTCGATGCACTCCTCGACGATCTTGTCGTGCGGCACGTCGCGCGAGGCGATGGTGAGGTCGGCCTTGCCGTAGATCGGCTCGCGCTCGGTGAGCAGGCGCGTCACGGTTCCCTCGGGGTCGGCGGTCTGGAGCAGCGGGCGATCGGCGCGGCGGCGGACGCGGCGCATGATGACGTCGTGGTCCGCCCTGAGCCAGATCGAGATCGCCTTGGCCGCGATACGGGTCCGCGTCTCCTCGCGCATGAAGGCGCCGCCCCCGGTCGCCAGCACCACCGGACCGCCCTCGAGGAGACGGGCAATCACGCGGGCCTCGCCATCGCGAAAGTGCTGCTCGCCGTGGCGCTCGAAAATCTCCGGTATGGTCATGCCGGCCGCCGCCTCGATCTCGGTGTCGGCGTCGACGAAGGGCAGCTTGAGCCTGATAGCCATGCGGCGGCCGATGGTGGATTTGCCCACGCCCATCATGCCGACCAGCACGATCGAGCGCGCACCCAGGGCCGACAGGATGTCGGCCTCGGGCGAAGCGGGAATCGGCAACGCGGCGTCGGACATGGATATTGCTCTGGATCTCGCTCTGGATCTCGCTCGATCTGCCGCCAAAGGCGGCATGGTTTGGCCACCTATACGACCCCGCAGGGGGCCTCGCCAGAGGACTCTTGCCACGAAACGGCGAACATGTTGGATGATTTCATTAGTTAATTTGCCTGCCAAGCCCGCTATCAAGTCCAATATCAAGTCCCCTGCAGAGACCCCAGACCGATGCCCAGCCTGTTCCGCTTCCTGACGGTCGTCGCCGTGATCGCCGGCATCGTCTATGGCGTGATCTTCGCGCTGGCGAACTTCGTCAACCCGAAGCCGCGGGACATGACGGTGACGATCCCGCCGGATAAGTTTCTCAAGAAATAGCAGCTAGGCTCCGGGGCATGCGTGCAAAGCCCTCCGATAGCAAGCTCACCGGCCTGTTCCTCGACATGCTCGCGGCGGAACAGGGCGCCGGCCCCAACACGCTCGATGCCTACCGCCGCGATCTCACCGATTTCTCGGAATTTCTAGGCCGTGTCGGCCATAGTTTCGCGGACGCGGAGACGCAAGTCCTGCGCGACTACCTTGCTGACCTCGACACCCGCGGCTTCAAATCCACCAGCGTCGCGCGCCGGCTGTCGGCGATGCGGCATCTCTATCGCTTCCTGTTGAACGAGCGCATCCGCACTGACGATCCCGCGGCGATCCTATCCGGCCCGAAGCGCGGCCGCGGCCTGCCAAAGGTGCTGTCGATCGCGGATGTCGACCGCATGCTCAGCCGCGCCAAGGAATTGAGTGAGGCGGAAGATGCCTCACCGTCGAAGCGGCTGCGGGCGTTGCGGCTCTATTGCCTGCTCGAAGTACTCTATGCCACGGGGCTGCGCGTCTCCGAGCTGGTGGCGCTGCCGCGCTCGGCGGCCAAGCGCGATGCCCGCATGATCGTGGTGCGCGGCAAGGGCAACAAGGAGCGCCTTGTGCCGCTCAACGACGCCTCGCGGCAGGCGATGGCGGATTATCTCGCGGCGACGGAGGCCGCGAAGACGGAAAAGAAGAAGGACAGCCTCGCCGCCTCGAAATGGCTGTTTCCCTCCTTCGGCGAGAGCGGGCATCTGACGCGGCAGCACTTTGCCCGCGACCTCAAGGAGCTCGCGGTTGCCTCCGGCCTGCAGGCCCGGCTGGTCTCCCCGCACGTGCTGCGCCATGCCTTCGCCAGCCACCTGCTGCACAACGGCGCCGACTTGCGCATCGTGCAGACCCTGCTCGGTCATACCGATATCTCAACCACCCAGATCTACACCCATGTGGTCGAGGAGCGGCTCAAGAGCCTGGTGCGCGACCTGCATCCGCTGGCGGAGAAGTAGTTACTGCCCCGTAGCCCGGATGGAGCGAAGCGTAATCCGGGGCCGCCCTCCTCGCGGACAGACCCTCCCGGATTGCGCTGCGCTCCATCCGGGCTACGGGCAACCGATGAAACCGCCTTGACTTCGGCCACATCTCCGCAGAAAGAGCCGGGGCCTCACGACTGATTTGGCCGACTGCCTCGATCGCACAAGCCAACTCGTTGAAGAAGCTACACTTCTTTCCGCGCCCCAACCTCGCTTCGCTTCTTTCGCCCCGTCCCCCTATACTGAGTTGATGCAAGACCAGATGCGCAGCTATCTCGACTTCGAAAAGCCCGTCGCCGAGCTCGACTCCAAGGTCGACGAATTGCGCGCGCTCGCCGCCACCGGCACCGACATCAGCGACGAGGTCGGCCGGATCGAGGATAAGGCGGCGCAGGCGCTGGCGGACCTCTATACGAACCTGACGCCGTGGCAGAAGACGCTGGTCGCACGGCATCCGCAGCGGCCGCATTTCAACGATTTCATCAAGGGCCTGATCACCGAATTCACTCCGCTCGCCGGCGACCGCAAGTTCGGCGAGGACGAGGCGCTTGTCGCCGGCTTCGGCCGTTTCCGCGGCGAGCCGATCTGCGTGATGGGCCAGGAAAAGGGCGATTCCACCGAGAGCCGGATCCGGCACAATTTCGGCATGGCGCGGCCCGAGGGCTATCGCAAATGCGTGCGGCTGATGGAGATGGCCGAGCGGTTCGGCCTGCCGGTGCTGTCGCTCGCCGATTCGGCCGGCGCCTATCCCGGCATCGGCGCCGAGGAGCGCGGCCAGGCCGAAGCCATCGCGCGCTCGACCGATGCCTGCATGGCGCTGACCGTGCCGAACGTCGCCATCATCACCGGCGAGGGCATGTCGGGCGGCGCCATCGCCATCACCACCGCCAACAAGGTGCTGATGCTGGAGCACGCCATCTACAGCGTGATCTCGCCGGAGGCGGCCTCTTCCATCCTCTGGCGCGACGGCACCAAGGCGCAGGAAGCCGCCAACAACATGAAGATCACCGCCCAGGACATGCTCCGCTTCGGCGTGATCGACAGCATCCTGAAGGAGCCGGTCGGCGGCGCCCACCGCGACCCCGCCGCCATGATCGCCACCACCGGCGATGCCATCGCCAAGGCCTTCGACGAGCTCCGGGGCCTCGACGGCGACGCCATCCGCAAGCAGCGGCGGCAGAAATTCCTCGATATCGGCCGGAAATTGGGCTGATTCGCCTCGATTTCGGTCTCGTAGGGCGAGCAAAGCGAAGCGTGCCCACCATTCCGAGCGGTGCAGGTGGCTAGACGGTGGGCACGGCGCTTCGCGCCTTTGCCCACCCTACGAGACCTTTCGAGCCCCCGGTAACCCCGCGTTAACCCTTTTTTTGCCCAAATCGGCGATCTCAGTGGCGGTTTGGCCGCAAGGCCCAAGTTCCGGCCCAGTTCCAGGTTACGTCCCGGTTTAAGTCTCTGTTGACCACACCTTTGGGCCAACGCCCTCGTGATCCCTGCCCGGGTTGCGACCACATGACCCAGAGGTTAGAATTTTAATCAATGGCTTCAGGGCATAAGCGCTGGAGCGTGGTCTGAACGAGCCCGTCACGGCGGGCGGTTTTCCGGTCGGATCATGCTTCAAAAGAATTGGGGTTCGCGCTCCTTGCCCGGCACGGTGTGGGGTCCATCTTGATTTCTCGTTCGCTTGCTCGCGCGCTCTTGGCTTCGGTTGCGCTGATGACGGCCGGCGTCCTGCTGTCCGGCTGCGACACCGACCAGGTCTCGCTCGCGACCAACGCCAAGGCCAACCAGCCGGTGCCGCCAAAGCTTCTCGCCGCGATGGTCGAGAAGGACATGGATCTGCAATCGCCGATCCTGGTGCGCCTGTTCAAGCAGGAGGCCGAGCTCGAGGTCTGGAAGCAGGCTCGCAACGGCCAGTTCGCGCTGCTCAAGACCTATCCGATTTGCCGCTGGTCCGGTGACCTCGGCCCCAAGGTGCGCGAAGGCGACCGCCAGGCGCCGGAAGGATTCTACTCGATCAATCCGGGCCAGATGAATCCGCAGTCGGCCTATTACCTCTCCTTCAACACCGGCTACCCGAACGCGTTCGACAAGGCGCTGGGCCGCACCGGCTCGCAGCTGATGGTGCACGGCGACTGCTCCTCGCGCGGCTGCTACGCGATGACCGACGAGCAGATCGCCGAGATCTATTCGCTCGGCCGCGAGTCCTTCTTCGGCGGCCAGAAGGCGTTCCAGCTGCAGGCCTATCCGTTCAAGATGACGCCGGTGAACATGGCCAAGCACCGGAACAATCCGAACATGGCCTTCTGGAAGATGATCAAGGAAGGCTATGATCATTTCGAGGTGACGCGGCAGGAGCCGAGGGTCGATTTCTGCGAGAAGAAGTATGTCTTCGACGCGACGAAGCCGGCCGACGCCAAGCGCGATCCGGTGTTCGACGCTTCCGCGAAATGCCCGGCCTATGTGATCCCCGAGGACGTCGCCAGCGCCGTGCGTGAGAAGCAGTCGCGCGACGAGGCCGAATACGCCAAGCTGGTCGCCAAGGGCACGCCGGTGGCGCGCATGAACACCGGCATCGACGGCGGCATGAACAAGATCTTCGCCGCCAAGATTCCGGAAGGCTCGACCGGCCTGTCGGAAGGCGCCGAAGGCACCACGTTGCAGATGCTGGCGATGGCGAAGGCGCCGGGCACGATCCCCGGACACGTCAATCCGCCCAAGCCGAATCTCGAGGCGGCCGCGGCCGCGCCTGCGCCGCGGGAAGAGCCGGTTGTCGCCGTCAGCGCGCCCGCCGCGGGCACCCGCGTCGCCGCGACTCAGCCTGCCGAAAAATCCGGCGGCTTCTTCTCCAACCTCGGCCGCAAGATGGGCATGGGCACCGCCGACACGACGGCGACCACGCCTCCGCCGCAAGCGACCGCATCGGTTGCTCCGGCCACGACCTCCACGACGCCGCCGACCGCGGCGTCGAGACTGAAGGCTGCCGTCACGAGGTTCGTACCTGGCCGCGACACGTCGAAGGACGCGCCGAAGCCGGCGGTCGCTACCGCCAAGCCGGCAGAACCGCCGAAGCCGCAGCCCGACACGCGCCTCGCCCAGACCCGCCCCGCGCTGAAGCCGTCGGTCTCGGACGGCGCGGCTGACAGCGGCCAGATGGCGGGTGCGGCACCGGTGGTGTCGTCGAACTCGTTCGACAGCCGCTTCGGGGCGGTGAAGTAGCGGGCGCTCTAATCGCTCATGACGAAAGCGGTTCTTCCTGCATTTTAGGCGCCGCCGTTGCACGCGGCACGTTCGCTGATAGTCTCTAAGTCCAAGAGGCTGAAACTTGGACCGGGAGAATACTGAGGATATCGCTGGAACACCTTGGACGGAGGTCGAGATCTCCGCCGTGGTCGATAGCTATTTTCGGATGCTGGCTTCTGAGAGAGCAGGAGCCGCCTACAGCAAGGCCCAGAATCGACGTCAGCTCATGACGATCGTGCGTCGATCTGAAGGCTCGATCGAACGCAAACTTCAAAATATTTCCGCTGTTCTCGATATGCTCGGCGCGCAGTGGATTAACGGCTACAAGCCGTTGGCGCACTATCAGGACGCCTTGGTCGCTGCCGTCGAGCGCAACGTCGGACAGGCACCGGACTTTCTCTATCCTGCAAGCATCGACACCCAACCGCTGGCGCTCAACGACGATGCCGTCTTTATTGCTCCGCCATCCGTCGCAGATTTCGAGAAGACACTGACGCCCGCCGTTCGCCGCCTGGTCGGAAAGTTCGACCCCGCCGAGCGTGATGCCAGGAACCGTCAATTGGGGGAAGCCGGCGAGAAATTTGTCCTGGAGTTCGAGCGCGACCGCTTAAGACGCGCTGGGCGCAGTGACCTCGCAGATGACGTCCGCTGGGTTTCCCATCTGGATGGAGACGGATACGGCTACGACGTCCGCTCCTTTGAAGCTGATGGCGAAGAGCGGCTTCTGGAAATTAAAACGACGTGCGGGCACGAACGCACCGCGTTTTGGCTAACACGTCGGGAAGTCGATGTTGCTACAGAGCAAAGCGATAGATACCGAATCCGGCGCGTCTTCCACTTCCGTAACCGCCCGCAGATGTTCGATATAGCACCGCCGCTCGAGCATGCGCTCCTGATGACGCCGACCACCTATTCCGCCGAACCTAGATAACCCCGTCCCAATCTCGCGAGCTGTGACGCTGGCCATGACGGCGAAGATCCCTTTCGCAAACAGCTTGACTATTAGGATATCCTTATGATGATATACATTCTCTACTAGGATATCACGGAGGCTGCGATGCAAGTTTCCAAATGGGGCAACAGCCTTGCTGTCCGCTTGCCCAAGGCGCTTGTGGAGGAGCTGGGCCTCAAAGAAGGCGATGAACTCGAGGTGGTCGCGGCCCGAAAAGGCGCGATAGAGGTCGAGACCAAGGAAGAACGGCGCCGCCGAGCGATAGAGAATATGCGCGCACGCAACTGGCCGCCCTTGCCTGCTGATTACAAGTTCGATCGCGACGAGGCGAACGAGCGGTGACCGCGTTTCTGGATACGAACATTCTCGTCTACGCCCAGCAGAGGGGCACCAAGGCGAAGATCTCGCAAGACCTGATCGACGAGGGCGGCACCATCAGTGTGCAAGTCCTGAACGAACTCGCAAACGTCTTGAGCAAGAAGCAGGGCCGAAGCTGGCGCGACATCGAGCTTGTGTTCGATGACATCGACAATGCGCTCGATCCGGTGTTGCCGCTGACGGCAACGACCAGTCGTGCGGCCCTTGCGCTCGCGCGAGATGATGGCTTCGCCTTCTATGATGCGCTGATCGTTGCCGCCGCGATCGAAGCCGGCTGCGATATCCTTTACAGCGAAGACATGCAGCATGGCCGCAGCATCGGCGGGCTCACCATCGTCAATCCGTTTCTTGGCAGTGCTTCACCGTCACCCTGAGGTGGCCGCTTCTTCAGCGGCCCTCGAAGGGCGACGGCCCGGCTGGCAGTTTGGCCGTTCATCCTTCGAGGCTCGCGGCACGATGCTGCGCATCGCGCCACTCGCGCCTCAGCGACTGTGTTCTTCGTCAAGCGGGTTGCCATTGTTTTTGGTCCCTGAGCATGGCGTTGAGGATGGTGAGGACTTTGCGAGCGACGGCGATGAGGGCCACCATCTTCGGCTTCCCGGCGATCAGCAGGCGTTGATAGAAGAGCTTGAGCTGCGGATGGTGTCGGCTGGCCGAGAGAGCGGCCATGTAGAGCCCGGCGCGCAGTGCGGCTCGCCCGCCGCCGATCATGCTCTTGCCCTTCCAGCGGCCGGATTGGCGGGTGAACGGAGCAAGGCCGGCGAGGCTTGCGATCTGGCGCCGATTGAGGGTGCCGAGCTCGGGCACCTCGGCCAGGAAGGTGCGGGCGAGCGTGTTGCTTACACCCGGAAAGCTCACCAGCAACTCCTCCTTGGCGCGCCAGACCGGCGAACCGCGCACCAGCGTGTCGATGTCGTTGTCGATCTCCAGCAGCTCCTTCTCGAGGACCTTGATGTGGCGGGCAAGGCTCTTGCGAACGCGGACATTCTCGGCCCGCTTCTCGCGCTGGCGCTCGGCAACGATCATCTCGATGATCTGCCGTCGGCGGCTGACCAGTTCGGCCAGCAGCCGGGCTTCCTGATCTGGCATGGCACGCGGCGTCGGCTTCACCGCCTCGACAAACCGCGCGATGACTGCCGCATCGATCGGATCGGTCTTGGCGCGCTGGCCAACGGCCTGCGCGAAGTGCCGGATCTGGGCCGGATTGACCACCACCAGCGGCAGTTGGGCGCCGGCCAGCGCCGCCGCGACAATGGTCTCGAAGCCGCCCGTCGCTTCCACTGCAATCAGCGTTGGCGAACAGGCCTGCAGACGGGCAACAAGGTCTTCCAAGCCTTTGCCGTCACGCGCCACGGCAAAGGCTTCCCCGCTCGGACGCAAATGCACGTCCAGCCGGTCCTTCGATACATCAATGCCAATATAGATCGCGTCCATCTGCACCCATCCTTGCGCAATCGGGCTCGCCAGGCGGCCCTCGCGACTGTTCGGGTTCAATGGAACAACGGACGGGGCGCCGCGCTGAGGCTCGGGCTTCAAAGCCCTGGGATGAGGCGGTCTCCCGTCCGCTACCGCACCGGACACTCTATCCGATCCAGTGAGTCGAAACTTACAAGGATGACGGGACCGGTAATTTGAAGGTGACCGCTCGGCCACCCCTACGGCGCCAGATACCGCATCAGCTCCGGATTGCCCCTCACCTCGCCGGCCGCGCCTTGCAGTGCGACTCTTCCGCGGTCCAGCACATAGGCGTAGTCGGCGACGCGCAAGGCGAGGTCGAGATGCTGTTCGACGATGATCACCGCGATGTCTTTCGCGAGCTCGATCAGGCGCTCGGTGATCTCCTCGATCACGCCGATCCAGACGCCTTCGGTCGGCTCGTCGAGCAGCAATAGCTTTGGATCCCCGAGCATGGCTCGGCCGATGGCGAGCATCTTGCGTTCGCCGCCGGAGAGCGTGCCGGCGGGCTGGTCGAGGCGCTGGCCGAGCTTTGGGAAGATGGTGAGCACGCGGTCGACCGCGGCGGTCGAATCCTTGTTGGCGAGCGAGCCGACCGCGAGATTGTCGCGCACCGACAGCCGCGCGAACACCGAATGCTCCTGCGGCACGTAGCCGATGCCGGCGCGGACGCGCTCCTGGGTGGCGCGGCGGCTGATGTCGCGGCCGTCGAAGGCGACCTCGCCCTTCCACGCCGGCAACTCGCCGACGATGGTCTTCATCAGCGTGGTCTTGCCGGCGCCGTTGCGCCCGAGCACGGCAACGCCACCGCGCCAGGGAATGCCGAGCGTGACGTCGAACAGGACCTGGCTGCGGCCATAGCCGGCGTCGAGATGCTTGATGTCCAAAAATTCAGGCACGGCGCAGATAGATCTCCTGGACGGATTTGTTGGCCTGGATCTCCGACACCGTGCCCGATGCCAGCACCTTTCCTTGGTCGAGCACGGTGAGGCGATCGCAGATGTCGCGGATGAAATCGAGGTCGTGCTCGACGATGACGAGCGAGCAGTGCTTTTTGATCGGCTGCAGCAGTTCGCCGGTGACGCGGCGCTCCTCGAGGCTCATGCCGCCCGTGGGCTCGTCGAGCAGCAGGAGCTTTGGCTTGCCGGCGAGCGCCATGGCGATCTCCAGCCATTGCTGCTGGCCGTGCGACAGCGCCGCCGCCGCATCGAAGGCACGGTCGGCGAGACGAAACTGCGTCAGCATGGTCATGACCTGATCGTGCAGCGCGCCGCGGGTGCGCGAGAACACGAGGTCGAACAGCGAGGACTGCGCCTGCAGCGCAAGCAGGATGTTGTCGTAGAGCGTCAGCGTCGGCAGCACGCTGGTGATCTGGAATTTCAGGCTCATGCCGGCGCGCGCCCGCTCGGTCGGCGTGAACGCGGTGATGTCGGTGTTGACGAAGCTCACCTTGCCCTGCGTCGGCACCTCGGCGCCGGCGATGCACTTCATCAGCGTGCTCTTGCCGGAGCCGTTCGGGCCGATCAGGCCGTGAAACTCGTTTTCGCCGACGGTCAGCGCGGCGCCGTCCAGCGCGGTCAGCTTGCCGAAGACTTTTTTGATGCCGACCGCTTCAAGGAGCATTGCGCTTCTCCTTAGCGGCAGCGCCGAAGCTGCCGACCCGCTCGCGCTCGCCCAAGACAAAACTGATCAGGCCGAGCGGCCGGAACAGGATCACGAGCAGCAGCAGCAATCCCAAAATGATCGGCCAGATGTCGCGGTAATTGTCCGACAGCCAGAAGCTGACGCCCTCGACGATCACCGTGCCGATGACCGCGCCGATCAGCGTGCCGGAGCCGCCGAACAGGACGTAGAGCACGACCTGGGTCGAGACGACGACGCCGACCATGTTGGGCCAGACGAAGCCTTCGTGGAACGCATAGAGGCTGCCGGCGAGTCCGGCGATGGCGCCGCCGATCGCAAAGATGATGGCTTTCAGATGCTGCGCCTTGTAGCCGAAGAAGGCGATGCGCTGCTCGTTCTCGCGCAAGCCCGCCAGCGCGAGGCCGAACTGCGAGCGCACCAGGAAGCGGCATAGCAGGTAGACGACGACGAGGATGCCGAGCACGAGATAGTAGAAGGCCGGCCCTTCCGAGAACTCGTGACCAGCGAGCGACATCGGTGCGATCGAGGGGATGCCGTTCTGGCCGCCGAGATAGTACCAGCCGCGCGCGAGGCGATCGGCAGCGTAGGAGCCGGTGAGCGTGCCGAGCGAGACGAAGATCACGCTGGAGGGATGCCGGCCCAGCAACAGGAAGCCGCCGAGCAGGAGCGCGAAGGTGAGGCCGATCAACGTGCCCGCGGGCAGCACCAGGAAGATGTTGGTGATGTCGAGGTCACGCGCGAGCAGCGCGACACCATAGCCGGCCGAGCCGAAGAACAGGGCCTGGCCGAAGCTCATGATGCCGGCATAGCCCCAGACCAGGTCGAACGACAGCGCGAACAGCGCGAGGATGATCACGCGCGTCGCGAACACCGTGAGATAATCCTGCAGCACCAGCGGCGCGAGCAGCGCCGCGACCAGCACGACGCCCTCCACGATCGGCAGGACTTTTCGTCCCGCGGCCGCCTTGGCCGCCGTTCCGCTGCTACCCACCGCCGCGTCCATATCCCCGCCGATCTCGGCGGGGATCGTCTGCTTCACTGCGCCCATCGCTTTCGGCATTCTACGTCAGCATTCCTTGGGATCGACGAGGCCGCTGCTGCGCGCGACGATCTCGTAATTCCCGCCCTTGGCAACTGCCGTGTACATCTTCATCTTGCAGTGCCGCTTGCCCGGCACCATCTCGGCTGGGCCACCCGGACCTTCGGCGATCTTGGCATGGTCCAGCGCGGCGGCGACCGAGTCGCGGTCGATCTTGCCGGCTTCCTTGACGGCGGCTTCCCACAGCTTCAGGCCGCGATAGGTGCCGGTGGCGGCGCTGCCGGCGGCGAACAGGAAGTTGCCCGGAAAATCCTTCTCGTAGGCCGCCTGGATCTTTGCGTCGAACGGGTTCTCCTTGGTCAGCACCTTGAAATAGTCGAGGCAGCTCGCAAGGCCCTCGATCTCGCTGGCCTGGTTGATGTTGAGCGTGTTCTCGTCATAGTAGACGCAGGCCAGACGCCCGCCGTTCTTGAGGAAACCGGCTTCATAGAGCTGCTTGAAGAACGGGCCGACACCGGGCGGAATGACCGTGTTGAAGACGACGTCGACCTTGTTGGAGATGATGCGGTTGACCGTCGCGGAGAAATCGACCTGGTCGAGCGGGTAGTACTCCTCGAACACGACCTCACCGCCATTGGATTCGATCACCTTGCGGGCATAGACGTTGAGCGTATGCGGCCAGACGTAGTTGGCGCTCGGCAGCGCGAACTTCTTGCCGCCGTTCTTGATCAGCCAGGGAATGAACTCGTCGCACTGCTGCGCCGGTGTCGGGCCGGTGCAGAACAGGTAGGGCGTGCACTCCTTGCCCTCATAGAGCTGCGGATAGATGTAGAGCGTCTTGCCGCGCGCGACGATCGGGTCCTTGATCGCGTTGCGCATCGACGAGGTGATGCCGCCCAGCACCATGTCGACCTTGTCGCGCTGGATCAGTTTTCGCACGTTGCCGACCGCGACGGATTCGTTCGACGCAGTATCCTCGATGTAGAGCTCGAGCGGACGGCCGAGCAGGCCGCCGGAATTGTTGATCTCCTTGATCACCATCTTGGCGACATTGGCATCGGCATTGCCGGCATAGGCGATCGGACCGGTGAGGTCGGTGGCGATGCCGACCTTGATCGGACCTTCGGCCGCGTTGGCCCAATCGGCCGGGATCACCCAGCTGCCGACGCCGGTCGCGACGGCGCCAGTGGTGAAGGCGAAATTGGAGAGGAAACGGCGGCGTGTGAGCTGAGTGCGATTGAACATGTGACTAAACCCCTTTTCCAGCGATGAGGCCCTGCGGGCGGAATTTGATAAAGACAATGGCGAGCACGAAGACGAGGACGTCGGCGACGACGGGCGCCATCACCCATGGCAATGCGGCACTCAGCGTGCCGATGACGCCGGCGCCCGCGACCGGCCCGATGAAGGAGCCGACGCCGCCGACCATGACCGCGACAAAGCCCTGGATCAGGAAGCGCAGGCCGAGATCGGCGAACAGGCTGAACACCGGCACGATCAGCGCGCCGGCAAGGCCGGCGAGCGCGGCACCGAACGCAAAAGTGGCGCCGTAGATCAGCGGCGTGGAGATGCCGGAGGCGCGCGCCAGCGACGGGTTCTCCAGCGTGGCACGGACGCGCAGACCAAAGCTCGTGCGCGAGAGCAGCAGGTAGCAGCCGCCCATGACCAGCAGCGTGATGACGATGATGGTGAAGCGCCAGGCAGAGATGTGCATGGCGCCGATGTCGATCGAGCCGCCGATCGGTTCGGGCACGGTGAGATAGAAGCCGCCGATCAACCCGCGCACGGATTCGCGGATGATGAGGCCGAGCGCATAGGTGCCGAGCATGGCGACGATCGGCGCAGCATAGAAGCGGCGGATGATCACCGCCTCCAGCACGAAGCCGAGCGCGCCGACCAGAAAGGGCGCAGCGACCATGCCGGCCCAGATCGGCAGGCCCTTGGCATAGGCGAGATAGGTGATGTAGGCCCCGAGCAGGACGAACTCTCCCTGCGCGAAGTTGAAGATGCCCATCATGCTGGCGATGATCCCGAGCCCCAGCACGATCAGGACGATGATCGCGCCGAAGCTCAGGATCTCGAACGCCGCGACGAACGCGTTAGCCATGCGGGAGATTCTTGTTTTGACGCGTTTTCTTCACGCGAACCGGTATCCACTTCGCTCGAAGACGCTCTGGTCCGTCCGTCTGCATTAAGTCGCTTCTCACATCTTCTTCCAGTCGCCGATCTGCTCGAAAGCATGGGCGGCGCGGTAGATGGTGGACTCCTCGAACATGCGGCCGACCAGCATCAAGCCGACCGGCAGGCCGTCGGCCATGCCGCAGGGCAGCGACATCGCCGGGTGATGGGTGATGTCGAACGGCGCGGTGTTCGAGATCATCTCGAGCGCACGCGCGACGTACTCCTCGCGGCTGGCATTGGGCTCCGGCAGTTTGGTTGCCTTCATCGGCGTGGTCGGCATCAGCAGCAGATCGTAATCGCCGAACGCCTTGTCATAGGCCGCGGTCAGCCGACGGGAGATGTTGAGCGCCTTGCCGTAGAAGCGCGGACCGAAATTGTTGTTGATGTAGGTGCCGAGCATCATGAACAGCTTCGTGGTCTCGGACAGCGAGTCGGCCTGCCGGCGCCAGCCACGATGAAAATCCATCAGCGAGGTCGAATAGAGATCGCCGCGGCTGAGGCCGTAGCCGTCGCCGAACATCATGGTCTGCGTCAGGCCCTCGGTGCCGATCGGGGTCCAGATCGCGCCGCCCAGGAGATGCATCGGGATCGAGACGGTCTCTACGGTGGCGCCGAGATCCTTGAAACGTTTTGCCGCCTCGCGCACGCTTTCATTCACCGCAGCCTCTGCGACCGGCTGCTCAAAGCCTTCCTTGAGGATGCCGATCTTCATGCCCTTGACGCCCTGGCCGAGCGCCTTGGTGTATTCCTCGACCTTCGGCGCCTTGATGCGCGGATCGTAGCCGTCATCGCCGGCGAGCACTTCGAGCAGCAGCGCGTTGTCGGCGACCGTCGCCGTCATCGGACCGGTATGATCGACGTAGATCTCGATCGGCATGATCCCGGTATAGGGCACGAGTCCCCAGGTCGGCTTCATGCCGTAGATGCCGCAGAACGAGGACGGCATGCGGATCGAGCCGCCCTGATCGCCGCCGATCGCCATGTCGACCTCGCCGAGCGCGACCACGACGCCCGAGCCCGACGACGAGCCGCCGGCCGAGTAACCCATCTTGTGTGGATTATGCACCGGCCCGTAGGAGCCGGTGTGGCTGCCGCCGGACAGGCAGAAATGCTCGCAATGCACCTTGCCCTTGATCTCGGCGCCGGCATCCAGCATGCGCGTGACGATGGTGGCGTCGAAATCGGGCACATAGCCTTCCAGCGTCGACGAGCCGTTGGTCATGGGCACGCCGGCCAGCATGATGTTGTCTTTCAGCGCAACGGTCTTGCCCTTGAGCTTGCCGCTGGCAGCACCCTTCACGGTCGACTTGCGATACCAGGCGTTGCGCGGGTTCTCCTCGGGCGAAGGCCGATAGCCCGGCGTGCGCGGATATTTCACCTCCGGCAATTCGTCCGGCATCGCGGCAACGAGATTGTAGGCTTCGATCGAGCCCTGCATCAGGCCGCGGAACGAGGCGACGTCGTCATCGGTGAGCGAAAGGCCGCATTGCTCGGCGACACTGCGAAGTTGGGCGGGCGTGGGAAGGACAACTGTCACGGCGCTCTCCTCTGAGGCTTCTTGATCCCTGGCGTTGGACGGAAGCCGCTCGCTCGCGCCTGCACGGCGCGGGCCAATCGGCTTCGCGGCGATATTACAGACGGAAATATTTTCCTTTTCAAGTATTATTTCGCAAGTCCGCTGCGGCGTATCAGCGACCGTCTCTTAAAGCGTCTTGATGATCCTGAAGTCGAGACCGTCGGCTTCAGCGAGGTACATCGGCATCTCGGCGCGACCATCGCGTAGCGTCACGGGGCCGCGGCCCGCCGTATAGACGGTGTTGCGCGCGGCCTTGAGCAGCGGACGAAAGGCCAGCGAGCCGGCGCGGTTGGCGACGGATTCCAGGAAGCGCAGCCCCTCATAGTTCGACTGACCGACGGAGCCGACCGGCGGCGCGTTGGCACCGAACATGGAATGATAGGCACTGAGGAACTCGTCATTGGCGCGCGAGGCCATGCCGTTGAAATAGCCGGAGGCGCAGAACAAATTCTCGGTGTTGTCGGCGCCGATACCGAGCAGCACGGTCTCGTCCATCGCACCGGCAAGCCGCAGCGTCGAGGTGGCGAGGCCCGCCTCGGCGAAGGCGCGGTTGAAGGTGATGCTGTCGGTGCCGATCAGCGAGATCAGCACCACGTCCGGCTTGGCGGCGCGGATGCGCGCCAGATGCGGCTCGTGATTGTCCTCGCCGACGGGCACGAACTCCTCGCCGACCACCTTTCCGCCAGCTTCCTTGATGTAGCGCTTCACCGATCGATGCGACTGCCACGGCCAGACGTAATCGCTGCCGATCAGGTACCAGCGCGTGCCCTTCTTGACGTCCGCCAGCCAGTGGATCGCCGGCCGGCTCTGCCAGCGCGGCGTCTCACCGATCGCCATCACGCCCGGCGTGCGCTCGCCGCCTTCATAGACCGGGGTGTAGATGTAGGGGATGCGGTTGCCGGTGACCTTGCGCAGCGCGACGCGGACCGCGCTGATATGCGAGCCCATGATGAGGTCGACCTCGTCGAAGGCGATCGCCTGCTCGGCGCGGCGCACCACCTCGTCGATCGGTCCGCCGGAATCGTAGATCGACAGCTCGAGCTCGCGGCCGAGAATGCCGCCGCGCTTGTTGATCTCGGCGACCGCGAGCATCGCGCTGTTGGTGGAGGTGGGGCCCCAGATCCCGGGCGAGCCGGTGAAGGTGAGGAAATTGCCGATGCGCAGCTTGTTGCGCGCGCCGCGGCGCTTCATGAAATGCGCGTCGACCGGAGACAGGTCGAAGTCAGCCGCCGACGACGACAGATTCCTGAACAGCAGGGACGGCGGCAACGCCGGACCGCCGTGAGCCGGGAAGTTTACCGTCGCGCGCACGCCAACTCCTGTCTGGCACCAGACCTGAAAGCACATTGAGCAGGCGGCCGCGGCTTCCGCCCTTTTGTTGGGCAATGATCCTATTTTGAAAATATTGAATATTCAAGAATTGAAGTGCATATAGATGCAGCATTGATTGCAAGACATTCACTCATTTGGGTCAAGACGAAGTCTTAGCCGTGGCAAAACCGTCGAAAGAAAACTCCCCGATCACAGAACATCTCGCTTACCTGCTCGCGCAAGCCAACCGGGAGATCAACCGGCAGCTGGAACTGCGCTTGAGCAAGGAAGGCGTTCCCGTCGAGCAATGGCGCATCCTGAAAGTGCTGTCGGATGGCAACGGCCATTCGATGGGCGAGCTTGCGGACGCGGTGCTGCTCAACCATCCGACGCTGACCAAGATGATCGACCGCATGGTCTCCGACACGCTGGTCTATCGCGTGCAGGACCCGAACGACCGCCGCAAGGTGCTGATGTTCATCTCCGACCGCGGCAAGGTGCTGTGCAAGAAGCTCAACTCGCTCGCGGTCGACCAGGAGGAGCACATCCTGGAGAGCTACGGCGACAAGTCGACGAGCGAGCTGAAGCGGCTGCTGGAGAGCTTGATCGACAGCTCGAATTGAGCTCGTCGTATCAGAGGCGATCTCTCAACTCACGTCGTCCTGGACAAGCGCAGATCCAGGACCCATTACCCCAACGCGCAGTTTGACGATGACTCGCGGTTGCCAGCGTCGCGCCACAACTTCTCCCTGGGGTCATGGGTCCCGGCTTTCGCCAGGACGACGTTGTGGGGCTGACCGCGCAACCACACGCACAACTGTCATCGCCCGATTTAATCGGGCGATCCAGTATTCCAGAGACGGATGTGATTAAGCCGAGAGGCCGCGGCGTACTGGGTCGCCCGGTCAAGCCGGGCGACGACAGCGGAGAATGAGGCGCTGGTATCGCGCCTCACGTGCGCATGACTGCGAAGCTAGCGGCTAAGCATACCGCCCGTGGCAGTGCTTGTACTTCTTGCCCGAGCCGCACGGGCAATCCTCGTTGCGGCCGACCTTGCCCCAGCTCGCCGGATTCTTGGGATCGCGCAGCGCGGCGTCGGTGGCCTGCGCGCCGAGCGTGACGCTGGCGAGCGCCATCTCGTCTTCGCCGGTGTTCGGGTCGAACTTGTGCGCTTCCATCGCCGGCAGCACCGGGGCTTCCTGCTCCGGCGGGACGATTTCGACCCGCATCAGTTGGGCGGTAACGGCCTCGCGCAGGTGGGCGCTCATCTCCTGGAAGAGGTTGAAAGCCTCGGTCTTGTACTCCTGCAACGGATCGCGCTGACCGTAGCCGCGCAGGCCGATGACCTGGCGCAGATGGTCGAGCATGATCAGGTGCTCGCGCCAGAGATGGTCGAGCGTCTGCAGCAGAATGGTCTTCTCGACGTAACGCATCACGTCGGGACCCCATTGCGCGACCTTGGCCGCCATGTGCTCATCGGCCTTGGTCTCGATGCGCGTGAGCAGCTCCTCGTCGGCAATGCCCTCTTCCTTGGCCCATTCGTCGACCGGCAGGTCGAGATCGAGCACGCGCTTCAGCTCTTCCTTGAGACCGGCGACGTCCCACTGCTCGGCATAGGCGTGCTCGGGCACGTGCTTGGCGACGAGGTCGTCGATGAAGGCGTGGCGCATGTCGGCGATGGTCTCGGCGACGCTCTCGTCCTTCATCAGGTCGACGCGCTGGTCGAAGATCACCTTGCGCTGGTCGTTCTGGACGTTGTCGAACTTGAGCAGGTTCTTGCGGATGTCGAAGTTGCGCGCCTCGACCTTCTGCTGCGCCTTCTCGAGCGCCTTGTTGATCCAGGGATGGATGATCGCCTCGCCCTCTTGCAGGCCAAGACGCTGGAGCATGCTGTCGAGGCGATCCGAGCCGAAGATGCGCATCAGATCGTCTTCCAGCGACAGGAAGAATTTCGAGCGGCCGGGATCGCCCTGACGGCCGGAACGGCCGCGCAGCTGGTTGTCGATGCGGCGGGATTCGTGGCGCTCGGAGCCCATGATGTAGAGGCCGCCGGGCTTCTTCACGGTCTTGGCGGGCTTGCTCCCCTTCGCCGGCTCGATCTCGACCTCTTCCTCGGCCTTCAGCACGATGTCGCGGAAGTGCTCGATGTCGGCCTTGATCTGCTCGATCTTCTTGGCCTTCTCGGCCTCGTCCTCGATGCCTGCGGTCTCCTGCTGGATGCGCATCTCGAGCGAGCCGCCGAGCTTGATGTCGGTGCCGCGGCCGGCCATGTTGGTCGCGATCGTGATCGCGCCCGGCACGCCGGCTTCCGCCACGATATAGGCTTCCTGCTCGTGGAAGCGCGCGTTCAGCACAGCGAACAGCTTTGCCGGCTTGCCGGCGCGGGCGGCGGCATACAGCTTCTGCATCGAATTCTCGTTGCCGAAATCGATCTGCCGGTAGCCGTGCTTCTTCAGATATTCGGCGATCACTTCCGATTTCTCGATCGAGGCGGTGCCGACCAGCACCGGCTGAAGGCGCGCATTGGCGCGCTCGATCTCGGCCAGGATCGCGGCGTATTTCTCGTTCTGGGTACGATAGACCTCGTCGTCCTCGTCGAGGCGGGCGACCGGCAGGTTGGTCGGGATTTCCACGACCTCGAGCTTGTAGATGTCGAACAGCTCGTCGGCTTCGGTCAGCGCCGTACCGGTCATGCCGGCGAGCTTCTCGTACATCCGGAAATAGTTCTGGAAGGTGATCGAGGCGAGCGTCTGGTTCTCGGGCTGAACCGTAACGTGCTCCTTGGCTTCGAGCGCCTGGTGCAGGCCTTCCGAATAACGCCGGCCGGCCATCATGCGCCCGGTGAACTCGTCGATGATCACGACCTCGTCGTCGCGGACGATGTAGTCCTTGTCGCGGGTGAACAGCGTGTGGGCGCGCAGCGCCTGATTGATGTGGTGCACGACGGAGACGTTCTCGACGTCGTAGAGCGATTCACCCTTGAGCTGGCCGGCATCGCGCAGCAGGCCCTCGATCTTCTCCATGCCGGCTTCGGTCAGCGTCACCGTGCGCTGCTTCTCGTCGACATCATAGTCGGTCTTGTCGAGCTTGGGCAGGAAGCTGTCGATGGTGTTGTAGAAGTCGGAGCGGTCGTCGAGCGGGCCGGAGATGATCAGCGGCGTGCGCGCTTCGTCGATCAGGATGGAGTCGACCTCGTCGACGATGGCGTAGAAGTGCGGCCGCTGGACCATGTCCTCGAGCCGGTACTTCATGTTGTCGCGTAAGTAGTCGAAGCCGTATTCGTTGTTGGTGCCGTAAGTGATGTCGCAGGCATAGGCCGCCTTGCGCTCGGCATCGTCGAGGCCATGCACGATCACGCCGGTGGTCAGGCCGAGGAAGCCGTAGATCTGGCCCATCCAGCCGGAGTCGCGGCGGGCGAGGTAGTCGTTGACGGTGACGACGTGGACGCCCTTGCCGGCGAGCGCGTTGAGATAGACCGCGAGCGTTGCGACCAGCGTCTTGCCTTCGCCGGTCTTCATCTCGGCGATGTCGCCCTCGTGCAGCACGATGCCGCCGATGAGCTGGACGTCGAAATGGCGCTGGCCGAGCGTGCGCTTGGCGGCCTCGCGCACCGTGGCGAAGGCGGGGACCAGAATGTCGTCGAGCGTCTTGCCCTCGGCAAGCTGCTTCTTGAACTCGGCGGTGCGGGCCTTCAGCGCCTCGTCGGAGAGTTTCGAGACCTCGGGCTCCAGCGCGTTGATCGCGTTGACGCGGGACTGGTATCCTTTCACCCGCCGGTCGTTGGCGGAGCCGAAAAACTTGCGGGCGAGCGCGCCGATCATGCCTAGTTCCTGTGTTCGCGATTCAACCGCGTTGCAGCCAAGAAGTTGTCACCCGCCTGCCTATCAACTCACCGTGACGCCTGATGGCGTCAGAGCCCGGACTGCGGGGGTCATCCGCCATATGGGTGGGAATTGGGCAAGTCTGGGTTCAACGGCCAAAAACGCAGCAAAATAAACGCCATCGCCATGGACGCGACCGGGCAGAGATATGGCCCGGTCATGGCCTTGTCAACGGCGGGCGCATTGCGGCTAATTCATCATTTTGACAGACTTTTCGCGTTGCCAAGCCCCCCTGATTGGGCGAGTGTCCGCCCCGCTCGAGCAGCCCCCTGCTTCAACAAAAGGATTTTCCATGACCACCTCGTTCCCGGTAACCAAAACCGGCCTGCGCTTCGGCCTCGCCACCGCCCTCGTGGGCTGCCTTGCGCTGGCGCTGATCGCGGGTCCCGGCCGGGCTGCCGACGATCCGGTGCTGGCGAAGGTCAATGGGGCTGAAATCAAGAAGAGCGACGTTGCCATGGCCGAGGAGGAACTCGGGCCGAGCCTCGCCCAGATGGACCCGGCGACCAAGGACGAGAATGTCCTGTCCTTCCTGATCGACATGAAGATCGTCAGCAAGGCTGCCGAAGACAAGAAGGTCGCCGACAGCGAGGAGTTCAAGAAGCGCCTGGCGTTCGCCCGCAACCGCCTGCTGATGGACAGCCTGCTGGCCAACGAGGGCAAGGCCGCCACCACCCCCGACGCGATGAAGAAGGTCTATGAGGAGGCCTCCAAGCAGATCACCGGCGAGCAGGAGGTGCGCGCCCGCCACATCCTGGTCGAGACCGAGGACGAGGCCAAGGCGGTGAAGGCCGAGCTCGACAAGGGCGCCGATTTCGCCGAGCTCGCCAAGAAGAAGTCCAAGGATCCGGGCTCCGCCGACGGCGGCGACCTCGGCTTCTTCACCAAGGAGCAGATGGTGCCGGAATTCTCGGTCGTTGCCTTCGCACTCGAGCCGGGCAAGATCTCCGACCCCGTGAAGTCCCAGTTCGGCTGGCACATCATCAAGGTCGAGGAAAAGCGCGCCCGCAAGGCGCCGGACTTCGAGCAGGTCAAGGCCCAGATCGAGAACTACGTCACCCGCAAGGCCCAGGCCGACTACGTCGCCAAGCTGCGCGCCGAGGCCAAGGTCGAGCGGCTGGACCAGCCGGCGGCGGATGCGAAGCCCTCCGACGCGGCCAAGCCCTCCGACAGCAAGATGGCGCCGCCGGCGAAGAAGTAAGCCGCGAAGACATTTCGACGTCGCGATGGCCGGGCATGTCCCGGCCATTTGCTTTTTCCTCGTAGCCCGGATGGAGCGCAGCGTAATCCGGGACCGCTGCATCGGCGGATCGACTGGCCCCGGATTACGCTGCGCTTCATCCGGGCTACAAATCGTCGTCCTGGCGAAAGCCAGGACCCATACGCCGCAGCAAGTGTTGGTTTGCGCCGGCGGTCGTGGCCTTCGTGAACAATTGATGACGGTGGTAATGGGCCCTGGCTTTCGCCAGGACGACGATGAAGCGCGCCTCTCCCAATCCGCCGAGTGAGATGATAGGAAGCGCCTCCCTCCCCGTTACCGGAAGCCCACGATGTCCACCTCCGTCTCCCCGCTCGCCCCGAAAACCGTTCCCGACATGCCCGTGATCGCGGGCATCCGCCTTGCGACGGCCGAGGCCGGCATCCGCTACAAGAACCGCACCGACGTGCTGCTGGCGGTGATGGACAAGGGCACGGCGGTGGCCGGCGTCTTCACCAAATCGAAGTGCCCGTCGGCGCCGGTCGAATGGTGCCGCGCCAAGCTGAAGGGCGGCAAGGCGCGCGCGCTGGTGGTCAATTCCGGCAATGCCAATGCCTTCACCGGCAAGACCGGCCGCGCCTCCACCGCGCTGACCGCGAAGATCGCGGCCAAGGCCGTCGGCTGCAGCGAGGGCGAGATCTTCCTGGCCTCGACCGGCGTGATCGGCGAGCCGCTGGATGCGACCAAGTTCGACGGCGTGCTCGGCCGCCTCGCCGAGACCGCCGAGCCCGGCGACTATCTCGCCGCGGCCAAGGCGATCATGACCACCGACACCTTCCCGAAGGTCGCGACCGCGACCGTCAAGCTCGGCAAGGCCAAGGTCACCATCAACGGCATGGCCAAGGGCGCCGGCATGATCGCCCCCGATATGGCGACGATGCTGTCCTTCATCTTCACCGACGCGCCGATCGCGCCCGCAGCGCTGCAGGCCCTGCTCAAGAGCGGCGTCGAGGATACGTTCAATGCCGTGACGATCGACGGTGACACCTCGACCTCGGACACGCTGCTGGCATTCGCCACCGGCGCCGCTGCCGAGCATGGCGCACCAAAGATCAGCCGCGCCAGCGACCCGCGCCTGAAGGCCTTCGTCAAGGCCTTCAACCAGGTGCTCGCCAACCTCGCCGAGCAGGTCGCCCGCGACGGCGAAGGTGCGCGCAAGCTGGTCGAGATCACCGTCGAGGGCGCCAAGACCAAGGCCTCGGCGCGCAAGATCGCGATGTCGATAGCGAACTCGCCGCTGGTCAAGACCGCCATCGCCGGCGAGGACGCCAATTGGGGCCGCGTGGTGATGGCCGTCGGCAAGGCCGGCGAGCCCGCCGATCGCGACAAGCTCTCGATCTCGTTCAACGGCATCCGCGTCGCCAAGAGCGGCGCGCGCGATCCCGACTACGACGAGGCGCAGGTGTCGGAAGCGATGAAGGCGCCGGAGATCGCAATCAAGGTCTCGCTCGGCCTCGGCAAGGGCCGCGACCGCGTGCTGACTTGCGACCTCACCAAGGAGTATGTGGCGATCAACGGGGACTACAGGTCGTAGTTTCTACTACTCCCTCCCCGTCATCCTGAGGTGCGAGGCACGCGGCGCAAAGCGCCGCGTTGGGAGCCTCGAAGGATGAACGGCCACGCCGCCACCGCGAGGGAAGAGCCGGGCCGTCGCCCTTCGAGGGCCGCTGAAGGAGCGGCCGCCTCAGGGTGACGGTGATGGAGCTTTGCTTCCAGTCACCCCGAAATCCTTGCGTCCGCCACCGCCTTCTTGAACAGCGCGTTCATCGCGTCCGAGATGCCTTGCGTCGGGCTCACCTCGAAATACAGCCCCGGCGAGGCACAGCTCTGCATGTTCTGCGCGATCTCGCTGTTCGGCGAGGGGCCGAACGGTCCCTTGTTGAAGGGGTCGATGTAGGTCATGTACCAGGAGTTGGTCGGCAGCTGCAGATAGGTGGTGTAGAGCACCGCGATCTTGATGCCGCGGTTCTTGATGGTGGTGCAGAGCGAGACGTCGATCGGCGACTGGCAGCGTCCGCCGCTCACGACCGGCTTGGAGCAGCCGGTGTTGTACTCGTCGGCGACGCCGTCGGAGACGAAGAACAGATATTTCATCGGCGCCGCCGAGGTGCCGGCGCCCGGCGCGCTGATCGCGCTGTTGATCGCCGGGAAGACCGTGCTGAACTGCGTGTCCTTGTCGGCGGTGTAGGAATCGTTGTTGCCGTAGACGCCCATCAGGTCGATGGAGCCTGCCGCCGTCTTCGCGCTCGACAGGCTTGCCGACAGTGAGAACAGCGCGCGCAGGCCGATGGTCTTCGACGAAGCGCCGAAATCGTAGATCGCCATGCGGAACTGGTTCGAATAGGTCTCGGTGGCACCCGCCGTGTCCATCAGCGACTGGGTCGCGCTGCGCAGCACGTCGATCCGCGTCGTCACCCCGAGCGTCTTGGCGAGGTTGTAGTAGTTGTTCGCGTCGTTGTAGTCGTGACAGGCGAAGGCGCATTTGTCGGACGTGTTGTTGACCATCTTGCTGACGTCCGCCGGCGTCGCCGCCACGCCCATCGACGGCGAATTGTCCAGCAGGAGGTAGAAGTCGACATAGAGCGGCATGGTCGCTGTCGCGGTCGACGTCCCGCTCATGGTCAGCGCGGTCTTGCCGATGACGCCGAGGAACATGGTGTTGATGGTGCCGGTGAACGAAACCGTCGAGGTGACGGTCGAGCCGGACTTGACCACCGTCGGCGTGACGCTGTTCAGCGTATAGCCGGTCAGGTTGGCGACGTTGGCATTGAAGATGTTCGTTGCGTCGGTGACGCCGGCCGGGATCGCGCCGTCCGAGGTCATCGAGCCCGCGGCGGCAAAGGCCGGCGAAGTCTTGCCGACCGAGCCGACGCTGGCCGCATCGGCCGCGGCCTGGAGCTTGGACCGGACCTGCGTCGCGCGGGAGTAATCGACCGCGCAGCCGACCACCGTGATCAGGGGAACGCAGCAGAATGCGAAGATCACCGCGACATTGCCGCGCCGGTCGCGGACGAGACGGCGCATCATCGAGCAAATCGCAGCGCGCATGGGTCGGGCCCCGGAATGGTTCAATCGTTTCCACTCTAGGAACCGTCGATTAAATATGACTTATGGGAGCCGTAGAAACGCGGGCCGCGACGGAGTTAACGAACCGTTACGGCCCATCCTCAGCGAGCGACTTCAGGCATGGCCGATCTCAAACTGACACTGGTGGTGGCCTGCGCGCTGGTGGACGCCGACAAGCGCGTCCTGATCGCGCAGCGCCCCGAAGGCAAGACACTGGCCGGCCTGTGGGAATTCCCCGGCGGCAAGCTCGAGCCGGGCGAGCGGCCGGAGCAGAGCCTGATCCGAGAACTGCACGAGGAGCTCGGCATCACCGTCGCCGAGCCGTGCCTGGCGCCGCTGACCTTCGCCAGCTACGGCTACGAGACGTTTCATCTGTTGATGCCGCTCTACATCTGCCGGCGCTGGGAAGGGATGGTGACTGCACGCGAGGGCCAGAACCTCGCCTGGGTCCGCGCCAACAAGCTGCGCGATTACCCGATGCCGCCCGCGGATATTCCGCTGATCCCGCATTTGATTGATTTGCTGATGTGACGATGCCCTTGCATCGCCCCGGAATGACCAACTAACTCTTCCCCGCCTTCTTCACCGCCTCCGCCAGGCTCGCCTTGGCCGAGCCCGGCTTCAGCGGCTGCTGCTGGCTCGCATGGGGTGCCCAGCCGGAGAGCCAGATGATGTCGAATGTCGCACGGATGCGGCCGTCGGCATCGGCAAAGCGCTCGGCATAGATTTCGGCCATCCGCAACAACGTCGCCCGCCGGCTCGGTGTGCGGCGGCGTTCGATCAGCACATTGGCCGCACCCATGCGGCGAAGATCCTGCATCAGTGCGAACGCATTGCCATAGCGCACCACGACGCGATCGACATCGGTCACCGGCAGCGCGAAACCGGCCCGCTGCAGAAGCGCGCCGATGTCGCGCAAATCGGCGAATGGCGCGACGCGCGGCGACACACCACCCTCGCATTCGGCTTCCGCTGCGGCAAAGGCCTGCCGCAGCTCGGTCAGGCTGTCGCCACCGATCATCGCAGCGAGCAGCAAGCCATCCGGCTTCAGCGCGCGGCGGATTTGCGCGAGCACGCCCGGCAGGTCGTTGACGAATTGCAGCGCCAGCGCCGAGACGACGAGATCGAGGCTATCAGGCGCGAAAGGCAGTTTCTCCGCGCCGGCCGCGTCGAGCGCAATCCGTTCGATGGAGGAAAGCCGCGCGCGCAATGCCGCCAGGCCGTCGCCGGGCGTCCAAAGATCGACCGGGGCGTGAAACTCCCGCATCACCGCCGCCAACCGGTCGGACATGTCCTCGGCGACACGATCGAGCAGGAAGCTCACAGGACCTTGCGCCTGCGCGCGCCGCTGCCGCGCATGCAGCAAGGCACGATCGAACAGGGCGGGAGGGGTTTGCGGGTTCTGAGCCATGCCGCTGGTTACGCCGATCGCGGCGGTTCTGGCAATCTCCTCGGCGCGCCCGGGGCACGAGACCGGCGCTCCCGGCTTGAGCCTGCTGTGGTAGGGCGCTAGCCTTCCGGGCTCGTGGCACGCTGGAGCATCACGCGATGATCACTTGTTACCTGCGATACGAGGTCCCTTCGGACAAGGTCGCCGAATTCGAGGCTTACGGCAGGATGTGGCTGGAATTACTGCCAAGATTCGGTGGCGTCCACCATGGGTACTTCCTGCCGTCGGAAGGGGCGAGCGACGTCGCGCTGGCGATGTTCAGCTTCCCGAGCTTCGCGGCCTACGAGCAATATCGGAAAGACAGCGCCGCAGATCCGGACGTCCAGAAGGCGATCGCCTTCGCAAGAGAAACACGCTGCTTCCGCCGTTATGAGCGGTCGTTCTTCCGACCTGTGCTCCCGAAAGAGCCATAGCTCGATGGACGCCGAGGCATCGCGCTCTATTGCCAGCCATCTGCGCGGCGCGCTTGGCGCCTGCCGCGACGCGCTTGCGCATCTTCCGCGGCTCGCCCTCGACATCGCGCTGCCGACGCTGTGCGTGTCCTGCCGCGAGCCGGTCGACGGCGAGGGCGTCTGTGCGGCGTGCTGGGCGCGGCTGTCGTTCATCGAGCGGCCCTATTGTCCGCGGCTCGGCATTCCCTTCGTCTACGATCCCGGCCCCGACATGCTGTCGATGGAGGCGATCGCGAGCCCACCGGCCTACCAGCGTGCCCGCGCGGCGGTGCGCTATGACGACGTCGCGCGTACGCTGGTGCATGCGCTGAAATACCAGGACCGCACCGACCTGGCGCCGGCCATGGGCTGCTGGATGGCGCGCGCGGGCGGCGAGCTGCTGGCCGGCGCCGACATGCTGGTGCCGGTGCCCCTGCATTGGCGGCGGGCCTGGCGCCGCCGCTACAACCAGTCCGGAGCGCTGGCGCGCGTGATCGAGCGGCAGAGCGGGGTGAAGGTCAGAGGCGACGTGCTGCGGCGGGTGCGCGCCACCGAGCAGCAGATCGGCCTGTCGCGGGCCCAGCGCGCCACCAATGTGCAGGGCGCATTCCAGGTATCTCCGGACCGTCAGGCCGAAATCCAGGGCCGCCGCCTCGTCCTGATCGACGATGTCCTGACCTCGGGTGCGACATTAGATGCCTGCGCGCGCGCCCTGCTCCGCGCCAAGGCGGCCCAGGTTGACGTGCTGGTGTTCGCCCGGGTTGTGGAGATCCGGTGAAGTCCCATATAATTCAATGAATTCATGACATGAAAGCGCCAGACGAGATGACTGCTGCTGTCGAGATCTACACCCGGCCGGGCTGCGGCTATTGCTCCGCCGCGAGGTCCCTGCTGACCCGCAAGAAGGCGACCTTCGCCGAGTTCGACGTCGCCAAGAACCCAACCTGGCGCCAGGAGATGTACGACCGCGCTGGCGACGGCTCGACCTTCCCGCAGATCTGGATCGGCGGCACCCATGTCGGCGGCTGCGACGACCTCTACGCGCTGGACCGCGAAGGCAAGCTCGACGGCCTGCTCGAAAGCGTGAAGGCGGTATCATGAGCGAGAACAGGACCTTTACCGCCGCGATGGTGCAGATGCGCACCGGCCTGTTGCCGGAGCCCAGCCTTGCGCAGGCCACAAGGCTGATCCGGCAGGCGGCGGCGGGCGGCGCCGATTACGTGCAGACGCCCGAGGTCAGCAACATGATGCAGCTGAACCGCAAGGCGCTGTTCGAGCATCTGCAGAGCGAAGAGGACGACACCTCGCTGAAGGCCTACCGCGCGCTGGCGGCGGAGCTGAAGATCCACATCCATGTCGGCTCGCTGGCGCTGCGCTTCTCGCCGGAGAAGGCGGTCAACCGCTCCTTCCTGATCGGGCCCGAGGGCAACGTGCTCGCGAGCTACGACAAGATCCACATGTTCGACATCGAGCTGCCGGACGGCGAGAGCTATCGCGAATCCGCCAATTACCAGCCCGGCGAGACCGCCGTGATCTCCGACCTGCCCTGGGGCCGGGTGGGCTTAACGATCTGCTACGACGTGCGCTTCCCCGCGCTGTACCGCGCGCTGGCCGAGAGCGGCGCCTACTTCATCACGGTGCCCTCCGCCTTCACCCGCAAGACCGGTGAAGCGCATTGGCACGTGCTGCTGCGTTCCCGCGCAATCGAGACCGGCTGCTTCATCTTTGCCGCGGCGCAGGCAGGCACCCACGAGAACAAGCGCGAGACCTATGGTCACTCGCTGATCATCGATCCCTGGGGCGAGATCCTCGCCGAGGGCGATGTCGAGCCCGGCATCATCATGGCGAAGATCGACCCGGCCAAGGTCGAGACCGCGCGCCGCGCAATTCCGTCGCTCCAGCACGGCCGCCGCTTCGGCGTCGCCGACCCCAAGGCCGGGCCGGATCATCTGCACCTCGTACGGGGATCGGCATGATCCGCTATGCGCTCCATTGCGACCGCAACCACGCCTTCGAGAGCTGGTTCCAGAGCTCGTCGGCCTATGAGTCGCAGGTAAAGCGCAAGCTCGTGACCTGCCCGATCTGCGGCTCGGCCAAGGTCGACAAGGCGATCATGGCCCCGCGCATCGTCGGCAAGAAGGGCCGCGGGCGCGCCACGCCGCCGCCGGAACCCGTGGCTACGACCACGCCCGAGGCTGCGCCGTCAGGGCCGACCTCGCTGCTGATGTCGCAGGAGCGCGAGCTGCGCGCCAAGCTCAAGGAGCTGCGCGATCACATCGTCAAGAACGCCGACAATGTCGGCGAGCGCTTTGCCAACGAGGCCCGCGCGATGCATTACGGCGACAAGGAGCACCGCCCGATCTATGGCGAGGCTTCGCCCGAAGAGGCGAAGTCGCTGATCGACGAAGGCATCGAGGTCTCGCCGCTGCCGACGCTGCCGGAAGACCGGAACTAGGCCCCCACCAGCACCGCCACGCCGATCACGATCAGCGCGATGCCGATAAGCTCGCGCGGCGCGATCGGCTGCTTGAACGAGTAGTAGGCCACGCCTTGCGCGAACAGCACCTCGATCAAGGCGAGCGTGCGGACATTGGCGGCGGCCGTCAGCGCGAACGCCAAAAACCAGAACTGCGAGGCGAAGGCGCCGGTGAAGCCCGCGAGCATCGACGGCCGCCACATGCCGAGGATGCCGCGCAGCACGTCCGGCGCGCGCCAAAGCAGGTAGATCGTCAGCACCAGCGTCTGCACGAACAGACCGAGCACCAGCGTGAATGACGAGGCCGTCACGAACGACACGTTCGGCACGGTGATGATCGCGCCGCGAAAACCGACCGCGGAGAGCGCGAACGCCGCTGCGGCGACGAGGCCGGTGATGGTCGGCTTCAATTCCGCAAAACTCTTCTCCCCGCCGGGGCGCAGCGCGGTGATGACGACACCGACGGTCGCGATCACGATCGCCAGCACCTTCAACCAGGTCAGGTGATCGCCGAGGAAGACGAAGCCGAAGATCGCGGTCTGGATCGCCTCGGTCTTGAGGTAGGCCGTCGTCACCACGAAGGAGCGGTCGTTCATCGCGAGCAGCATCAGTCCGGTCGCGACGATCTGGCTGAGTGCCCCAAGCAGCAGCCACGGCCAGAACACGGCCGGCGGCATGCCGATGTGATCGCCGGTCGCGACCAGCACCACGCCGAGGAACAGCAGCGAGAACGGGAAGCCGAACAGGAAGCGGATATTGGTCGCGCCCCAGGTCCCCAGCGGCTTCGTCAACGACCGCTGCATCGCATTGCGCGCGACCTGGCCGAGCGCAGCAATGACGGTGAAGGGAATCCAGAGGCTGGTGACGGTGAGCATGGGGGTGGGGCTATTGCAGGAAGGGTGAGGCCAACCTGCAAGCTGCAGCCCACGCGGTCAACCGCAGGGATGTCATGGGAGCGATGCTCACGCCACCAAACTCCGCCGTCGTCCTGGACAAGCGAAGCGCAGATCCAGGACCCATTACCCCAGGGGGTGGTTTGGCGATGACTCGTGGTTACGCGTCTCGCGCTACAACCTCTCCCTGGGGTAATGGGTCCTGGCTTTCGCCAGGACGACACCGTCCTTGTTGCTGCAGCAAACCTCCTGCAGGCAGCTCAGTGAACTGCGCGCCCTCACACCATCCCTTCCGCCACCACCATGTAATTCACGTCCATGTCGGACGAGAGCGCCCATTTGTCGGCGAAGGGTGAGTAGACGACGCCGGTCTGCTCGGTGATGACGAGGCGGTTGTCGAGCAGATATTTCGTCAGCTCGTCGGGGGTGACGAACTTGTTCCATTCGTGGGTGCCGCGCGGCAGCCAGCGCAGGACGTATTCCGCGCCGACGATGGCGAGCGCAAAGCTCTTCCAGTTCCGGTTCAGCGTCGAGACCACCATCAGCCCGTTCGGCTTCAGCATCGCGGCGCAGCGCTTGAGGAACATGCCGACGTCGACGACGTGCTCGACCACCTCCATCGCCAGCACGATGTCAAAGCGCTCGCGCGGATCGATCTCCTCCACCGTGGTGCAGCGATAATCGATCGCAAGATGGCTCTTGTCGGCATGCAGCTTTGCCGCTGCGATGTTGCTCACCGAGGGATCGACGCCGATGACCTGCGCGCCCAGCCGCGACAGCGGCTCGCAGAGCAGGCCGGCGCCGCAGCCGATGTCCAGCACGCGCAAACCGGCGAGGCAGTTGAGGCTGCGCACGTTGCGCTCGAACTTGCGGCAGGCCGCGTCGCGGATATAGCCGAGCCGCAGCGGGTTGATCCGGTGCAGCGGCGCCATCTTGCCCTTGGGATCCCACCACTCCGCCGAGAGTTTTGAGAATTTCGCGATCTCGGCGGCGTCGACGGTCGAGCCCGGCTGGGCGGAGAGGGAAGTATTTTGCTGCATGCTCATGGTTACGCGCGGTCCTACCGCGTGGTGATCGAACTACGGAAGGCGAGCGGCGAGGCGATGGTCCTGATCGTCTCGATCCCCTCGCCGACGCCGCGAATCGTCACGTCGCCGTAGTTGAGAATACGTCCAAGAATGGTCTGATCGACGTCGACGCTCTCGACCTTGTCCAGCGCCATCTCGAAGGTGCGGCGCTTGATGAATCCGGTCTTGTGCACGACCCGCAAGTTGGTGACGTCGGTCTCGGTGGTGAAGCGATGGAACCAGCCCTTGAGGGTCCAATACGAGGCCGCCAGAGCCGCTAGGCCCGCAGCTACGAGGCAAAGCAAGACAAGCCCATCGGCGGTAGCCTGCCGGGACAGGACGAACAGGACCAGCGCCAGGATCCAGGCCACAATCGCCGGAATATAGAAGATCCAGTGCGCGTTGGTCGAATACAGCACCCGCTCGCCCGGCTGCAGGATCTCGTCGATATAGCGCGCCATGATCTCGGTTAACCCACTCCCCCGACCTGCCCCCGCAGGAACCCGCTTGCCCCCGGCCCCGCCGCTCTGTATACGCGCGGTCGGTGTCCGCAGGCCCATCCGGTGCGGGTCACCATACTGATCCTTATGAGGGAATGCACGCGTCGTCATGAGCCGCCTCGTGATGAAATTCGGCGGCACATCCGTCGCCAACATCGAACGCATCCGCAACGTCGCACGCCATGTGAAGCGTGAGGTCGACGCCGGCCATGAAGTGGCCGTGGTCGTCTCGGCGATGTCGGGCAAGACCAACGAGCTGGTGGCCTGGTGCACCGAGGCCTCGCCGATGCACGACGCGCGCGAATACGACGCCGTCGTCGCCTCAGGCGAGCAGGTCACGTCCGGTCTGCTTGCCATCGTGCTGCAGAGCATGGGCATCCAGGCCCGCTCCTGGCAGGGCTGGCAGATCCCGATCAAGACCAGCGACGCCCATGCCTCGGCCCGGATCGAGGACATCGACGGCAGCGAGATCATCAAGCGCTTTAGAGAGCGCAAGGAGGTCGCTGTCATCGCCGGCTTCCAGGGCATCAACGCCGAAACGGGCCGCATCACCACGCTCGGCCGCGGCGGCTCCGACACCTCGGCCGTGGCGGTCGCGGCAGCCGTCAAGGCGGACCGCTGCGACATCTACACCGACGTCGATGGCGTCTATACTACTGACCCGCGAATCGTGCCGAAGGCCAAGAGGCTCGACAAGATCGCATTCGAGGACATGCTGGAACTGGCCTCGCAGGGCGCGAAAGTGCTCCAGGTCCGCTCGGTGGAACTCGGCATGGTCCACAACATGCCGATCTTCGTCCGATCGAGCTTCGACAAGCCCGAGGATATCGACCCGCATGCCAACCAGCCGCCCGGCACGCTGATCTGCGGCGAGGAGGAGATCATGGAAAACCACGTCGTTACCGGTATCGCCTTTTCGAAGGACGAGGCCCAGATCTCGGTGCGCCAGATCCAGGACAAGCCGGGCGTTGCGGCCTCGATCTTCGGCCCGCTGGCGGACGCCAACATCAACGTCGACATGATCGTGCAGAACGTTTCCGAGGACGGCAAGACCACCGATCTCACCTTCACGGTCCCGGCCGCCGACTACACCCGCGCCAAGGACACGATTACCGCCGCCAAGGCCAAGATCGGTTATGCACGGCTGGATACCGCCACCGATGTTGCGAAAATCTCGGTGATCGGCAGCGGCATGCGCAGCCATGCCGGCGTCGCCGCCCAGGCGTTCTCGGCCCTCGCAGGGCGGAATATCAACATCCGGGCCATTACAACCTCCGAGATCAAATTCTCGGTTTTGATCGACACCGCCTATACCGAGCTGGCGGTGCGCACCCTGCATACGCTCTACGGCCTCGATCAGGCCTAGGCTAATTTTCTCTTAGCGGTCGCAGCAAACGCGAAGGTGTACACACCTTCGCGTTTGGCAGGCGTTTTGCTTGGCAAAACAAGCCCCAATTCGCTATACGCGGACAGGGTGGGCTGCCGGAAACTGTGCCCCAGTTCAGGCGGTGCTGATTCGGCTCCGGCAACCGCCGGGGCCGGCGCCGGACGAGCAAATTTGTTGTTTTTCTGGATTTCGGGCGAGCCGCCGCGGGCCCTTTCGGCCCCGGCAGACGGAGGAGATTGACGGTACATGCGGAGCGCGTCGGGAGGTCCCCGCGTCTTGTTGAGACGGCTCCGCGAAACCATGGCGGAGCAGGTCTCGGCCCAGGAGCGGCTGGACAAGATTGTGGTGCTGATCGCCGCCAACATGGTGGCCGAGGTGTGCTCGGTCTACGTGCTGCGCGTCGACAACACGCTCGAGCTCTACGCCACCGAAGGTCTCAACCGCGAGGCTGTGCACCATACCGTGCTCAGCGCCCATGAGGGCCTGGTCGGCCTCGTCGCCAGCGAGGCGACCCCGCTCAACCTCAGCGATGCGCAGAGCCATCCGGCCTTCTCGTTCCGCCCCGAGACCGGCGAAGAAATCTACCACTCCTTCCTCGGCGTGCCGATCCTGCGCGCCGGCAACACGCTCGGCGTGCTGGTGGTGCAGAACCGCGCCAAGCGCAACTATGTCGAGGAAGAGCTCGAGGCGCTACAGACCACCGCGATGGTGCTGGCGGAACTGATCGCCTCCGGCGAGCTGTCGGCACTGGCGCAGCCCGGCCTCGAGCCGGCCGCGCGCCATTCGGCGCAGAAGGTCGGCGCGATCCTGTCGGAAGGAATCGCGCTCGGCCATGTCGTGCTGCACGAGCCGCGCGTCGTCATCAAGGACTACATCGCAGAGGACCTGCCGAAGGAAATCAAGCGGCTCGACACCGCGTTGGCAAAACTGCGCGCCGATCTCGACCGCATGCTGGAGCGCGGCGACGTCGCCGAGGGCGGCGAGCACCGCGAGGTGCTGGAAGCCTACCGCATGTTCGCCAACGACCAGGGCTGGTCGCACAAGCTGCACGAGGCGGTCGCCACCGGCCTCACCGCGGAAGCCGCGGTCGAGCGCGTGCAGTCCGACACCCGCGCGCGCATGCTGCGCTCGACCGATCCCTATTTGCGCGACCGGCTGCATGATCTCGAGGATCTCGGCTACCGCCTGATGCGGCAGCTGGTCGGCCAGGATCACGCGCCCTCACGTGAACAGCTGCCCGACAACGCCATCGTCATCGCCCGCGCGATGGGCCCCGCGGCGCTGCTCGACTACGACCGCAAGCGCCTGCGCGGCATCGTGCTGGAGGAAGGCACCGCCAACTCCCACGTCTCGATCGTGGCGCGCGCGCTCGGAATTCCCGCGGTCGGCGAGGTGCCGAACGCGCCCGGTATCGCCGATCCCGGCGATGCCATCATCGTCGACGGCACGTCCGGCTCGATCTATGTGCGTCCGTCGCAGGAGATCGAGGCCGCCTTCGCCGAGCGCGTGCGCTTCCGCGCCCGCCGCCAGGCGCAGTATCTGGCGCTGCGCGACCGGCCCTGCGTCACCAGGGACGGCCAGAAGGTCGAGCTGATGATCAACGCGGGTCTTGCGATCGACCTGCCGCATATCGAGGACACCGGCAGCGCCGGCATCGGCCTGTTCCGCACCGAGCTGCAATTCATGGTCGGCCAGAGCCTGCCGCGCACCAGCGACCAGCTCGCGCTCTATCGCACCGTGCTGGATGCCGCCGGACCTAAGCCCGTCACCTTCCGCACCCTCGACATCGGCGGCGACAAAGCGCTGCCCTATATGGAAGCGGTAATCGAGGAAAATCCCGCACTCGGCTGGCGCGCGATCCGGCTCGGGCTGGACCGTCCCGGCCTGTTGCGCGGCCAGATCCGCGCGCTCTTGCGCGCCGGCGGTGGCCGCGCGCTGCGCATCATGTTCCCGATGATCTCTGAGGTCGCCGAATTCGACTCGGCGAAGGCGCTGGTCGAGCGCGAGCTGACTTATCTGCGCCAGCACGGCCACACGCTGCCTGAAAGAATCGACATCGGCACCATGGTCGAAGTGCCCGCGCTGCTCTACCAGCTCGACGAGCTCCTGAAGAAGGTCGATTTCATCTCGGTCGGCTCCAACGATCTGTTCCAGTTCCTGTTCGCGGTCGACCGCGGCAATGCCAAGGTCTCCGAGCGCTTCGACACCATGTCGGCGCCGATCCTGCGCGCGCTGCGCGACATCGCGCGCAAGGCGCAAGGCGCGCAGAAGTCGCTCTCGCTCTGCGGCGAGATGGCCTCCAAGCCGATCGGCGCGCTGGCGCTGATCGCGCTCGGCTATCGCTCGCTGTCGCTCTCGGCGACCGCGCTCGGCCCGGTCAAGGCGATGGTGCTCGATCTCGATGCCAAGAAGGCCGAAGCGATGCTCGGCCCGCTCCTCGACGCGCCCGCGGGCAGCGTCTCGATCCGGCAGAAGCTGACGGAATTTGCCGAGGCCGAGGGCCTTGCGTTGTAGCGGGCCTGTCGCCCGCTCCCCGCCGCCCTCGCCTCCTTCCGCCCTTTGAGACTGAACCGATGTCGTCACTCCCCGAAGCCAAACTGGACGTCCTGCTCGCGCATCACGCCTCGCTCGAGGCCGAATCGCTGGGGCAGCTCGCCTCCGAACGCTATGTGCAGATCACGCGCGAGCTGGCCGAGATCACGCCGCTGATCGAGGCGGTCAAAGCCTATCGGTCTGCCGTCAAGGAGCTCGCCGATACCGAGGCGCTGATCGCCGATCCCGCGACGGATGCGGAGATGCGCGGCATGGCGGAAGCCGAGCGCGACGAGCTGACGCCAAGGATCGAGGAGCTGGTCCAGAAGATCCGCGTCGCGCTGTTGCCCAAGGACGCCATGGACGACCGCAACGTGATGCTGGAAATCCGTGCCGGCACCGGAGGCGACGAGGCTTCGCTGTTCGCCGGCGACCTGTTCCGGATGTACGAGCGTTTCGCCGGCTTGCAGGGCTGGAAGGTCGAGGTGATCTCGGCGAGCGAAGGCACCGTCGGCGGCTACAAGGAAATCATCGCGGAGGTGCAGGGCCGCGGCGCGTTCTCGAAGCTGAAATTCGAATCCGGCGTGCATCGCGTGCAGCGCGTGCCCGATACCGAGACGCAAGGGCGCATCCACACGTCGGCCGCTACCGTCGCGGTGCTGCCGGAGGTCGAGGATGTCGACGTCGACATCAAGAACGACGACCTGCGCATCGAGACCATGCGCGCGCAGGGCGCCGGCGGCCAGCACGTCAACAAGACCGAATCGGCGATCCGCATCACCCACATTCCGACCGGCATCGTGGTGATGATGCAGGACAGCCGCTCGCAGCACAAAAACCGCGCCTCGGCCATGAACATCCTGCGCTCGCGCATCTACGACGCCGAGCGCCAGCGCGTCGACGCCGCGCGCTCGGCCGAGCGCAAGGAGAAGGTCGGCTCCGGCGACCGCTCCGAGCGCATCCGCACCTACAACTTCCCGCAAGGGCGCGTCACCGACCACCGCATCAACCTGACGCTCTACAAGCTGCCGCAGGTGATCGCCGGCGAAGCGCTGGGCGAATTGATCGACGCGCTGACCACCGAGCACCAGGCCGCGCAGCTCGCCGCGCAAGGCGCGGCGGCGTGACGCGCCGCGTGAGCAACGCCTTCACCGGACAATCGATCGAGAGCTCACGCCGCGCGCTGGCGGCGGAGCTGCGATCCGCACAGCTCGACGAAGCCGAACTCGACGCCCGCATGCTGATCGGTGCAGCCCTCGGCCTCGATCTCACCGGCCTGATTGCGCAGGCCTCCCGCCTCCTCACGAGCTCCGAGGCGCTACAGCTCGCGCAATATGCAGAGCGCCGGATCGCGGGCGAACCGGTGGCGCGCATTCTCGGCGTGCGCGAATTCTGGGGCCTGCCGTTTCGCCTCTCGGAGGCGACCCTGGTCCCGCGTCCCGACACCGAAACGGTGGTCGAGCGCGCGCTCGAGCTTTTTCGCGAGCAGAAAATCCACCGGCCCCGCATCGCCGATATCGGCACCGGCTCAGGCGCGATCCTGCTGGCGCTGCTGCACGAGATCCCCGATGCCTTCGGTGTCGGCACCGATCTCAGCCTCACCGCTCTCGGCACCGCGCGGGGCAATGCCGCCGCCCTCGGCCTCGGCAACCGTTCTGCCTTCGTCGCCTGCTCCTATCTGGCGGCGCTCTCGGGTCCATTCGATCTCATCGTGTCGAACCCGCCCTATATTCCCTCGGCCGAAATTCCGAAATTGAGCATCGAAGTGCGTGAGCACGATCCGCATCTGGCCCTCGACGGCGGCAATGACGGATACGACGCCTACCGGGTCCTGACGCCGCAGGCGGCCGCGCGCCTCGCCCCCGGCGGGGCCCTGATCGTCGAGGCCGGACAGGGCCAGGCCCGAAATATTGAAACCTTGATGGCCGCTGCCGCGTTAGTGGTGGACAGGCCACCCAAGGCCGATTTGGCGGGTATCTCACGGGCCGTTTCGGCCCGAAAAATGCCCCCATAAAAGCCGGATTGGTCTGTAAAAAGCTCTTGGAATATCCCTTGGGAACGACTACGTTCCGATCAACACATCGGTGCCGGCCCCGTAGACCTACGGGTGAAAGCCGGGCTCTCGGGCGAGAGCTTTACTGATTAAAGGTTCCAAGCCGCAGGGTTGAGCGCGATGGCCAGCGAGCTGCGCTGCTCTCCGACCGCAACGTGAACGAAAGCCTGATATTGCGCTTGAAGACTTACGCAAGAAAGCTGGGCTTGTTTCGGCAGGCGATATGAATGGGTTCGCTGGCAATGAATGCTGGCGGGTGGGGAACGCGTCTTTGTTGAACGCGACGGTCGACGAACATTGGCAGGGTTCAATCCGCTCTCGTGCGCGGTGCGTACGAGCGATGTGAACCGCTGTCACCAGGTCAGTCTCAGCAATCAGTAATGCGTGCAACCTTTAGGGCTGGAATTAAAGGCAGGACATGAGAAACGGTCAGAACAAGCAGCGGATGCGCAACCGCAACAACAATAACAACAACAACAACCGGCGCGGCCAGAACCCGATGACCCGGGTCTACGAGTCCAACGGTCCCGACATCAAGATCCGCGGCACAGCCTCGCATATCGCCGAGAAGTATCTGCAGCTCGCGCGCGATGCGCGCTCCTCCGGCGACCCCGTTGCGGCCGAGAACTACTACCAGCACGCCGAGCACTATTTCCGCTTGATCGCGGCCGCCCAGGAGCAGTTCCGCCAGAACCAGCAGCCGCGTGGCGACGAGCCGATCAGCAACACCAGCGGCGACGACAGCGAGGACGACGGCGAGAATTTCTCGGCGTTCGGCCAGGAGCCGGGCTTCGTTCCGCAGCCGCCGCAGCAGCAGCCCTTCATGCGCGACCGCGACGGCCAGCGCGATCATCACCAGCGTGATCACCAGCAGCGCGACAATCAGCAGCCCTATCAGCGCGACAACCAGCAACCGCGCGAGCACCGCGAACGCGATCATCGCCCGCAGCCGCAATATCAGCCGCAGCCGCAACCCGCGAACCAGCCGCAGCCCGTCATCGCCGATGCCGGCAGCGTGGACCGCCTGCCCTCCTTCATCACCGGCGCACAGCCGCAGGTGAATGGCGCCCAGGGCGGCTTTGAAGGCGGCGGTGGCGGCGGCGAACGCTTTCCGCGCCGTCGGCGCCGGCCGCATGGGCCGCGTCCCGATCGTGAAGCGGCTCCGGCCGCATCCAGCGACGAGGTCGCCTCCGGCGAGTGAGCCTCTTCTGATTTTCTGCTCTGCAATCGTCCCGGCCTCGCGCCGGGACGATTTGTTTCAGCTGCGCGTCACTGTCGTCGAGGACGGCACCAGCACCGGCTTGCCCAGCGAGGGAATCAGCCGCGCCCGCTCGCGCTTGGCGGGGATCGCGCGATAGACCTGCTTGGTCGCCTCGACGATGTGCACACCCGCAAACGGCAGCGACAGCGCCGCGCCGGCACGCTCCCACATCTGCGCGGATTTCAGCACCCAGCCGCCGGCATAGGGCGGCATGAACAGCGCCTCGCCCCAGGCCGTCGGCGTGAACCAGGTCTGGCGCAACAGATCAGTGATCTGCGAGCGCGAATAGGGCCGGCCGTGACCGAACGGCGTGCTGTCGGTGCGGGTCCATACGCCGCGCCGGTTCGGGATCACCGCGATGACGCGGCCCGAGCCCGACAGCACCCGCCACACCTCGCGCAGCAGCGCGGCCGGATCGTCCGACATCTCCAGCGCATGGACCAGCAGGATGCGGTCGACCGCGGCGTCGGGAAGCGGCAGCGAGAACTCATCGACCAGCGAGGCCAGCGCCGGCCGGCCCGTCGGCCATTTCAGGACACCCTGGGCCGCCGGCATGAAGGCGAGGCAGCGCTCGGCGTCTTCGCGGAACAACCCCAGATAGGGCGTCGGATAGCCGATACCGAGCACCCGCTGACCCTCGGCGCCCGGCCAGCGCTCCCGGATGCCGCGATTGATCATTTGCCGCGCCACGATGCCGAGGCGGCGGGAATAGAACTCGCGGAGGTCGACGACATCGATTGTCATGATGGCAATGTACCATGCGCGAGGGCACGCCTGCGCGCGGAATATTGCATTGCCTGCGCAACGTTAACGCCATATTTGTCTGGCGGGGCTGAGCGCGATGGAGAGGTCATGGCCGCCGAAATTCGTACTTTCACCTGTTTAAACGACAATTTCGGTTATCTGATCCACGATGTGGAAACCAAGGCGACGGCGTCGATCGACGCGCCCGAGGCCGGCCCGATCCTGAAGGCGCTGGAGCGCGAGGGCTGGCAGCTCACCGACATCCTGATCACCCATCATCATGGCGATCACGTCGGCGGGGTCGCCGAACTCAAGCAGAAATACAATTGCCGCGTCGTCGCGCCGCATGACAAGACGACCAAGATCGCCAACGTCGACCTGCGCGTCGCCAATGCCGACGTCGTCAAGATCGGCAATCTGCTGGCGCGCGTCGTGGAGACGCCCGGCCACACGCTCGACCACATCTCCTACGTGTTCGACAATGAGAAAACGGTGTTCGCCGCCGACACGCTGTTCTCGATCGGCTGCGGCCGCGTGTTCGAGGGCACCTATCCGATGATGTGGGATTCGCTGTTGAAGCTGCGGGCGCTGCCCGACGACTTCAAGCTCTATTGCGGCCACGAATACACCGCGTCCAACGTCAAGTTCGCCCTCACCGTCGACCCCGACAATACGGCGCTGCAGGCTCGCGCGGCGGAGGTGGCCAAGCTCCGCGCCGAGAACAAGCCGACCATTCCCTCGCTGCTCGGTGACGAGAAGCGCGCCAACGTGTTCCTCCGCGCCGATGAGCCGTCGGTTGCAGCCAGGCTCCACATGAAAGGCGCAGATGGCGCCACGGTGTTCGGCGAGCTCCGCGAGCGCAAGAACAAGTCCTGAAGAACAAGTCCTGACGGGGATCGATGCCGACCGCAGCCGAGATCATCGCACGCCTCGAACTCCGCCCGCATCCCGAAGGCGGGCACTATCGCGAGACGTTTCGCGACCAGACCACGGACGCCAACGGCCGTTCGCGTTCGACTTTGATCTATTTCCTGCTCGCGCGCGGCGAACGCTCGCACTGGCATCGCATCGATGCGGTCGAGACCTGGCACTATTACGCCGGCAGCCCCTTGATGCTGCGCATCGCCCATGATGGCTGCTCGCAGCACGAGGTGCGGCTCGGCACCGATCTCGTCGGCGGCGAGCGGCCCCAGGGAATCGTGCCGGCCAATGCCTGGCAGATGGCGGAAACCACGGGCGAGTGGACACTGGTCGGCTGCACCGTGGCGCCGGCGTTCGAGTTCGCAAAGTTCGAGCTGGCGCCGAAGGGCTGGGAGCCGTAGCTCCCCCACCGTCATTCCGGGGCGCCGCGCAAGCAGCGAACTATGATGCGCAATTGCGCATCTGGGAATCTATCTCGCCACCGTTGGCGCGGATAAATGGATTCCGGGTTCGCACTTCGTGCGCCCCGGAATGACATTCAACGCTTCCGCAGCACCATGTCCTTCGCCGCGATCAGGCCGCCGCCGGCGATCAGGACCGCAGCGACGGCGATGTTGGCGCTGGCTTTTGCAAAGCCGGCGGCAATGAGGAAGCCGGTCGAGAGCAACGGCGTCGCGTAGGAGGCGGCGCCGAGCACGCGGATGTCGCCGCGCTTCATGCCGATGTCCCAGGCGTAGAAGGCGGCGCCCACCGGACCGATGCCGAGCGCGATCACGGAAAGCCATTGCAGCATGGTCTCCGGCCACACCGTGGTCTCCAGCACACCATGCATCACTGCCGCGAGCGTAGCGGTGGCAAGGCAGAAGCCCGCGACCGCGTCGGTCGGCACCGCTTTCAACCGGCGCGACAGCACCGAATAGGCCGCCCAGACAAAGGCGGCGATGAAGGCCGCGACCAGCCCCGGCACTGCGCCCGGCGCAAACCCGCTGGTGTTGCCGGCGAACAGCAGCACCGTGCCGATCAGCCCAAGCACGGCGCCGATGACATGATGCACGGCCAACCGCTCGCCCGGCAGGAACGACGAAAACAGCACGATCAGGAGCGGCCAGAGATAATTCAGGAGACCGGCCTCGGCCGGCGGCGCGAAGCGCAGCGCGAGGAAATACAGCGCGTGATAGCCAAACAATCCGCCGACGCCGACGGCCCACACCACCAGCGGCTGGCGCAGGCTTTTGGCGGCGTCGCCGCGGCCGATCCAGGTCAGCAGGCCGACGAGACCGCCGATCGCAAACGTCATCGCGGCGAGTTGGAACGCCGGAATCCTTCCGGTCGCCACCGTCATCACGGAGAGCAGCGACCACATCAGGATCGCCGTCAATCCGATCAGCGTCGCGGTGCGGGGAGTCATTGCAGAAAGCCTCGTCGTTCCGGGATGGCGCGGCAGCGCCAGACCCGGAACCTCGAGATTCCGGGTTCGCCGCAGTCGCGGCGCCCCGGAATGACAGGGCATGATGCCCGGGACAAGCCCGGGCATGACGAAGTCACCTATATGATCGGACGTGATGCGATCGCATCACACCATGTACTGGCCGCCGTTGACCGTCAGCGTCGAGCCGGTGATGGCGCCGGCCTCATCGGCGGCGAGGAACACGACCGCGCGCGCGATCTCCTCGGGCTCGCCGAGGCGGCCGATCGGGATCAGCGGCAGGATGGACTTTTCCAGCACGTCCTTCGGCACCGCCTGCACCATCTCGGTGTTGATGTAGCCCGGGCAGATCGCGTTCACGGTGACGCCGCCCTTGGCGTTCTCGATCGCCAGGGCCTTGGTGAAGCCGATCTCGCCGGCTTTGGCCGCGGAATAGTTCACCTGGCCGAACTGGCCCTTCTGGCCGTTGATCGATGAGATGTTGATGATGCGGCCGAACTTGCGCCCGCGCATGCCTTCGATCACCTGGCGCGTCATGTTGAACAGCGAGCCGAGATTGGTGCCGATCACGGCATTCCATTGCTCGAGGCTCATCTTGTGGAAGGCCCCGTCCTTGGTGATGCCGGCATTGTTGACGAGCACGTCGACCGGGCCGACCTCGGCCTCGACCTTCTTCACGCCTTCGGCGCAGGCGTCGAAATTGCTGACGTCCCATTTGTAGACGGCGATGCCGGTCTCGGCCTTGAACTTCTCCGCCGCCGCATCGTTGCCGGCATAGCTTGCCGCGACCTTGTAGCCGGCCGCCTTCAGCGCCTTGCTGATCGCAGCTCCGATGCCCCGCGTACCACCCGTCACCAGTGCAACACGTGCCATATCGTATTCCTTCCCTTGGACTCTTCCTTGGACTCTTCGGACGCTTTTGAGTGATCGTTTTTAGCTACGGATTATGCGGGACGTTTGACGGACATCAAGAACAAAACGCCCGGCGGAGCCGGGCGTTTCTCTTTAGTCGAGGCCTGCGCGGTTGCGAAGAATATTTGATTTGCAACCGCCGCCTTTTTAGTCGCGTGCAACGCACTCAATCAGGTGTGCGGCGCACGCGTCAGCTTCACGTCAGCGGCTTTCAGTCGCGCGCCAGACACATCGCGATACCCATGCCGCCGCCGATGCACAGCGTGGCGAGGCCCTTCTTCGAATCGCGCTTCTGCATCTCGTGCAGCAGCGTCACCAGCACGCGCGCGCCGGAGGCACCGACCGGATGGCCGATCGCGATCGCGCCGCCATTGACGTTGACCTTCGAGGTGTCCCAGCCGAGGTCCTTGTTGACGGCGCAGGCCTGCGCCGCGAAGGCCTCGTTGGCCTCGATCAGATCGAGATCGCCGACGTTCCAGCCGGCCTTCTTCAGCGCCGCACGCGAGGCCGGGATCGGGCCCGAGCCCATGATCTTCGGATCGACGCCGGCCTGCGCCCAGGACACGATGCGCGCGAGCGGCTTCTTGCCTTCCTTGGCGGCCTGCTTCGCCGTCATCAGCACCACGGCGGCAGCGCCGTCATTGATGCCCGAGGCCGAGCCCGCGGTGACCGTGCCGTCCTTCTCGAAGGCGGGACGGAGCTTGGCCATCGCATCGAGCGTGGCGCCATGCCGCGGGTATTCGTCGGCGCTGACGACCACGTCACCCTTGCGGGTCTTGATGGTGACGGGGACGATCTCGTCGTTGAACTTGCCGGCCTTCTGAGCCGCTTCGGCCTTCTGCTGCGAGGCGACCGCGAACTCGTCCTGCTGGGCGCGGGTAATCTGCCACTGCCGCGCGACGTTCTCGGCGGTGTTGCCCATGTGGTAGCCGTTGAAGGCATCCCACAGGCCGTCCTTGATCATGGTGTCGACGAACTCGAGCGCGCCCATCTTGACGCCGCCACGCAGGTATTGAGCGTGCGGAGCCATGCTCATGGATTCCTGGCCGCCGGCGACCACGATCTCGGAATCGCCATTGAGCAGCGCCTGGTAGCCGAGCGCCACCGTGCGCAGGCCCGAGCCGCAGAGCTGGTTGACGCCCCAGGCCGGGCTTTCCACCGGAATGCCGGCGGCGATCGAAGCCTGGCGGGCCGGGTTCTGACCCTGGGCCGCGGTCAGGATCTGACCCATGATGACTTCCGAAACGCGGCCGGGCTCGATACCACCGCGCTCAAGCGCGGCCTTGATGGCGACGGCGCCGAGGTCATGGGCGGGAAGGGTCGCGAAGGCTCCGTTGAAGCTTCCGACCGGGGTGCGGGCGGCGCTGACGATGACGACATCGTCTGACATGGGGCATCTCCTGGGGCTTGAGGTTCTTGTAAGGGGGCAGGCGGGGCCGGAAAAGCGCTCGCCAGTCTCGTCAGCCATCCTGTTAACGTCGTTGAGGCATGTCAATCGGCGGGGGACCGAATTCATGCCGCAGCGCATTCAAAATAGCGTTCTTGGCGCTTTCGCAAGCACGTTTTTGCTGCCCGATTAACCGTGGCGCACAAAACGGTAGCGTGACCCCTTTGAAAATGCTTATTTTGTTGCGTTGCGTACTCTTCCCGCCCTGCGGCATAGCCCGCCGGGTTCCCGTTCTCAGCGTTTTTGCAAGTGAGAGCCCATGGCGAAATCAGACCAACCGACCACGATCAAGAAATACGCGAACCGCCGGCTCTATAACACCGGAACGAGTACTTACGTGACGCTGGAAGACCTCGCCGCCATGGTCAAGGATGGCGAAGATTTCCTGGTCTACGACGCCAAGACCGGCGACGACATCACCCGCTCCGTGCTGGCCCAGATCATCTTCGAACAGGAGAACAAGGCCGGCCAGAACCTCTTGCCAACCACCTTCCTGCGCCAGCTGATCCGCTTCTACGGCGACAGCATGCAGATGGTGGTGCCGAAATATCTGGAGCAGTCGATCGCGACGCTGACCCAGGAGCAGGAGAAGTTCCGCAAGCAGATCTCCAACACGCTGTCCGGCACGCCGTTTGCGCCGCTGGAGGAGCAGGTCCGTCGCAACATGGAGCTGTTCCAGCAGACCTTCTCGATGTTCAAGCCGTTCGCCGCGCCCCGCCCGGCGGCGAGCCCCGAGCCGGAGCCCGATGCAAGCGCCGAGGCACCGAAGGACAGCAACATCGACGACCTGCGCCAGCAGATGAAGGAAATGCAGGAGCGTCTCGAGCGGATGTCGAAGAAGGACGAGTAGGTTCTTCGTTCGTGCCGGCGCGTCCGCATGTGGCGGACGCGCGAATTGCCAGTTGATCCCGGCAGGCGCCGCTTACGCGCTGCCGTCCCCCGGCCAAGGCCGGAGCACGCCATGTCCGACCGCACCACGCACTGGGACAACGTCTACGCCACCAAGGGCGAGGCCGAGGTCAGCTGGTATCAGGACAGCCCGGCAACCTCGCTCGCGATGATTCGCGCAGCCAACTCCGATCATGACGCGGCCATCATCGATATCGGCGGAGGCGCATCGCGGCTGGTCGACGCGCTGCTGCAGGAGGGATACCGCCGTCTTGCCGTGCTGGACCTCTCCGCCAACGCGCTCGACGTGGCGAAGAAGCGAATCGGCAAGGCCGCTGCAACGGTCGATTGGATCGTCGCCGACGCCACGACATGGCGGCCGGCGAGGACCTACGATGTCTGGCACGATCGCGCCGCGTTTCACTTCCTGACCGATCCCGATGACAGAGCGGCGTACGTCGAGCGCCTGCGATCGGCGGTTAGCTCCGGGGGACAAGTCATCATCGCCACGTTCGCACCCGACGGTCCGGAGAAATGCAGCGGCCTGCCGGTGCAGCGCCATGACAGCGCCAGCCTTGCGGCTGAGCTCGGACCGGCGTTCGAGCTGGTCGAGACGCGGAGCGAGACGCACCACACGCCGTGGGATTCGACGCAGGCGTTTCAGTTCAGCCGGTTTCGGCGGCGCGGCTAAAATGGAGCTGTCGTGCCCCGGCTTGACCGGGGCATCCAGTACGCTGCGGCTTCTCGATTCAATCACGGCCGTCTCTGGAATACTGGATCGCCCGGTCAAGCCGGGCGATGACCACGGAGTGAGTGGCGCGAAAGCGCTCGCAATGACGGAGTACGCGGAAGCAGCGAGACCTACGCCGCCAACTTCACCGCATGCGCAAAGTCCCAATAGAGCTTTCGCGCCTTGGTGTAGAACGGTCCGGGCTTCAGCTCGCGTTCGTCGATGCGGATCACCGGGGCGACCTTGGCGAAATTGCCCGATGAAAAAATCTCGTCGGCGGCGAGGAAGTCGGCATAGCGCAGCGTCTTCTCGACCACGGTGACGCCATCGCCGCGAAGCAGGCTGATGACACGCTGGCGCGTGATGCCGTTGAGGAAGGTGCCGTTCGGCACCGGCGTGAACACCACGCCGTCCTTGGCCATGAACACGTTGGAATTGCCGAACTCGGCAACATTGCCGAGCATGTCCAGCATCAGCGCGTTCTGGAAGCCGCGCGAGGCCGCTTCGGCGAGTGCGCGCGAATTGTTCGGATAGAGGCAGGCCGCCTTCGCTTCGACCGGCGCGCATTCGGTCGTCGGCCTGCGGAACGGCGACAGCGTGATCGCGTTGCCGACGGGTTTCGGTATCGGCGCCTCGTAGATGCTCAGACACCAGTTGGTGGACTCAGGATCGAACAGCACGCCGCCGCCGAGCCCGCTCTGCGCCCAGTACATCGGACGGATATAGAGTTCGGCATTCGCGGCGAAACGCGCGATGCCTTCGTTTGCGAGCGCGAGCCAGGTGCCGGCATCGACCACCGGCTTCAGGCCGAAGCTGATCGCGGATTGATTGGTGCGGGCCATGTGAAGGTCGAGATCGGGCGCGACGCCTTCGAACGCACGGGCGCCGTCGAACACGACCGAGCCGAGCCAGGCCGCATGCGTGCGCGGCCCCATGATCGGCACGTTGCCGTCATGCCATTTACCCTCGAAGAAGGTCCAGCTCGGTGAATATTCGATTGTCTTCTTGATCTCGGCCATGACCGGCCTCCCTTGGCACGATGCCGCACTATAGCGCCACTATTGGTGGAACTTCTAAATGATTCCCTGCGCAGAAGAGGTAGGCTACCTTTTCCCATAAGGGAGAAGGAAGCAGCATGCCGCTCGACCCGCTCGCAAAGCGTTTGTTGACCATGATGGCCGCGGCCGGGCCGCAAGCGCGGAGCCGGCCGAGTGTGGAGGCACGACGGCAATCGCTGGCAAAGCTGATGCAGTTCGCACGCGCTGATGCGCCTGACGTGACCGCGTCCGACGGCATGCTGCCCGGCCCCGGCGGAGAAATCCCCTACCGGCTCTATTCGCCCGCTTCTGCCGGCGAGCGCCCGCCGGGCTTCGTGTTCTTCCATGGTGGCGGCCTCGTCGCCGGCAGCATCGCCACGCATGACCGCATCGCCGCGGCGCTGGCGCACGCGACCGGATGCCGCCTGGTCTCGGTCGACTACCGGCTTGCGCCCGAGCACAAATTTCCCGCGGCCGTGGACGATGCAATCGCCGCGACCGAATGGGTCGCGCGCGAGGCGCCCTCGCTCGGCATCGATGCCGAGCGACTGGTGGTCGGCGGCGATTCCGCCGGCGCTACATTGGCGGCGATCGTGTGCCAGGAGGCTTTGCAAAACGCCGGCCTCTCCATCGTGGCGCAATGCCTGATCTGCCCGGTGCTGGATTTCGAGGAGACCTCGCCCTCGCGCGAGGAGTTCGCCGAAGGCCATCTGATCGATCGCGTCACGATCGAAGCCGATCTCGCCGACTATCTGCCCGAGGGTTTCGATGCTGCCGATCCACGCATCTCGCCGCTCCGCGCGAGCAGGCTCGCGGGCCTGCCGACGGCGATCATCCACACCGCCGAGTTCGACCCGATGCGCGACGAGGGCAATGCCTATGCGCGCAAGCTGCTCACCGCGGGCGTCGCCGTCGAGCACGTCTGCCATGACGGCATGGTCCACAATTTCCACGCCATGGGCGCGATCCTGCCACAGGCGCAGCTCGTGCTGTCGCAGATCGGCGAGCAGGTGCGGCGGGCGGTGGAGAAATAAGAGCGCGAATCACACGCGCGCGCCGAGCACCGCCCTCGCCGCCACAACATATTCAGGCCAGTGCGCATCCGCGTAGCGTTCGGCCTGTCGCGCGCAGGTGATATCGGGCGCATGCGCGGCTGCGATCGTACGCGCGAAACGCTCTTCGGCGACCGTCACGTCGGCGGGTTCGGCCGACGGGACAGCGGCGGCAACGGCGGTCGGAGCAACAGCGAGCCCCGCCAGGCCGGTGAGCAGGATACGGCGTGACGTGTTCATTTCTGTCATTCTCCTTTGTCCGGCCTGCACTCTGGCCGGCGAGTGTGTCAGTGCGATCACGGCAGGGTACCCGCGCACATCCGCGCCGTCCATCGTCTGCGGATACCGCTTGACCACGGAAGCGATCACGTTCCATCTAACAACGGATTTGCCATCAAATCGCCACGCGTCGGATCGTCACGTGCCCCATCGCAGCCAATCCCGTCATCCGGTTTTGCGCGCTGCCGCGACGGGACTGCTTTGTCTGGCGATCCCGGCGGGCGCCGCGGTCGCGGCCGACGATGAGGAGGACAAGCCCGCAAAGCCGGCCGTGCCCAACATCTATCTCGACCTGCGCACCAGCTACGCGGCGATCCCGGCGGGCACGCTCGGGCTCGGCTTCGGCACCACCTCGCTGTCGGCCGCATTCGAATCCCTGGCGATACGACGGGGCACCACGCTGCCGAACGGCTTGCCGGCGGCGAAAGCCGTCGCCATCGACCTGCCGCTGACCATCGACGTCAGCGACCGCGTCTCGCTCTATGGCGGCGTGTCGGGCTCGACCGTGGACATCGGCAGCGGCTGGTCGTCCCTGGACATCACCAGCTGGAACATCGGGGTGCAGGCCGACCTCTACCAGCAGAATGGCGGCAAGATCCCGACCATCACGCTGCAATCGACGCTGACGCAGTCGGTGCCGAACGAGCAGGGCATGACGAATTCCTTCAACAACATCCTGGAATTCGACTACGCGCTCGACGAGGACGAGACACGGGGCTGGCTGGCCGGCCTGCAATATACCTACACCACCATCGCCAGCCCGTTCGCCAGTATCCGGCCAAACACCATCCTCTATGCCGGCGGCTACTATCAATGGCCGAGCAACTGGAAATTCACCGGCCGCCTCGGCATGCAGTCGTTCGGTGGCGCGCAGTTCGCCGGCCGAACGCTGGCGGAGCCTTTCACGCAGCCGACCCTGCGGCTCGACCTCGACCGCATGGACGACAATGACAACCGCCTGTTCGGTGTCACCGCGCAGATCGCGTGGACGCCGAAGCCAGCCTACCAGCTGACGCTGCGCACGCCGCTCTATGCGGTGCGCAATTGACCGGGGTCGTAGCGGATTTTCGATAGATCGGAGCGGCCGCGATCGACCGGCCGGAACAGCAGTCCGGCGTCGGGCGTCAACGAATCGTTAATCCTCATCCCAAAACATCGATTGCGTTACACCGGCGCAAGGAACCTTGCGCGACACTACGCCAGCTTTCACGTCGTTAGGTGTCGGAGACTGCGAATGTCCCGCTTGGTTTCGGAACGGACGTTCCTTGCTGGGAAGATCTTCTTCAATTTCGGCCAGTCGTCGATCGATTGCATCGTACGCCGGCTGACCGAGGAGGCCGCGACGCTCGAGATGGAGAGCGGCCTCGGCGTGCCCGAGCGGTTCCAGCTCAGGCTTGCGGGGCGCGAGATTCTGGCCTGCCGCGTGGTCTGGCGATCAGACCGCCAGGTCGGGGTCGCCTTCGAGCAGCCGGGCAGCGAGCGGGCGGCGGACGAGGAGCGGGAACGCTCATCCGACGCGTTGATGCGCGGCCAGATGCTGGCGCTGCGCGCCGCGCTCGATCATGTACCGACCGGCATCGTGCTGCTCGACTCCCACCTCAGGGCGCGCCTGATCAACCGGTCGTTTCGCCAGATGTGGCGCCTGCCCGACGAGGTTGCCGACAGCAATCCATCCATTCTCACGCTGCTTCACCACGGACGCGACACCGGCGCCTATGAGGTGCCGGACCCCGAGCTCGATGTCCTGGTCGCCGAGCGCGTCCGCGTGATCGAGGCGGGTGATCCGACCCCGATCGATCTGCGCCGGACCAATGGCGATGTCGTGCGCGTCCAGGTCACGCCATTGCCCGACGGCGGCCGCATGCTGACCTATACGCCCGTCACCGACATCGTGCGTGCCTCCGACGAGCTCAAGCTGCTGCGGGATGCGCTGGAGAATGTCCAGGACGGCGTGCTCCTTCTCGATTCCGACCTGCACGCCACCTTCATGAACCGGCGGATGCGGCGGTTCTGGGAGGTGAGCGACGAGGAGGCGTCGGGCCGGCCGGCCTATTCATCGCTGGTGCGGCGCCTGCATCGCGCCAGCGCGCCCAATCTTCCAAACAGCGAGCTCGCGAGATTTCCGGCGCGACGCGTCGAGGAGGTCAAGGCCGGCGATCACGTGCGCGACCTGCAGACGCCGGACGGCCGCCGCATCAGGGCTCATTGCACCACGATGTCGAATGGCGGGCGCATGCTGACCTATGTCGACATCACCGATCTGACGCAAAAAGCCGCGATGCTGGAGACGCTCGCCACGACCGATCCGCTCACCGGCCTCTACAACCGCCGCCACTTCCTCGAGAGCCTCGAGGCGGAATGGAGCCGCTTCCAGCGCTACTATCGCTCCGTCTCGGTGCTGATGCTCGACATCGACCACTTCAAGTCGGTCAATGACCGCTACGGCCACGGCGTGGGCGACGCCGCGATCAAGGCGGTCGCGGCCGCCTGTCTCGACGGCAAGCGCAAATCGGACATCGTCGGCCGTCTCGGCGGCGAGGAATTCGCCGTGCTTTTGCCGGAGACCAGCCTGTCCCGGGCGAGGACGGTCGCCGAACGCATCCGCAAGCGCGTGATGAGCACGCAGGTCCTTGCCGAGAAGATCCAGTTCGGCCTCACCGTGAGCATCGGCATCGCCGAGGCTACCGCGAGCATGTCCGGCATCGACGCGCTGATGGGCGCCGCCGATCAAGCGCTCTATCGGGCCAAGGCCGAAGGCCGCAATCGCTGCATCGCCTTCGCGCCCCCGCCGCCCGCAAGCAAGGCGGCGGAGTGATCGACGGACGCTGCGTCTACTCCGGCACCGGCACGTCGAAGGTGTTGAGCGTGACCGAGACCATGCAGTAGACGCCGACGAGATAGGACAGCTCGGCCGCGCCATGCTCGCCGAACTCCTTCACCGCCGCCCGATAGGTCAGCTCCGGCAGCACGCCGCCGCTCACCAGGGCCGAGGCCATGTCGTAGGCGACCGCCTCCTGCTTGGTGAGATCGACCGGCCGCTGGCCGGCGACGATGGTCGCGAGCTTCTCGTCGGAAAGTCCGCGCTGCTCGGCCACGAGCACATGGGCATAAAGTTCGTAGCCGGAACGGAAATGCGAGCCGGTGACGAGGATCGCAACCTCGCGCACGGGGGCCGGCAGCAGCGGGTTCGACGCGATCGCCTTGACCAGCTCCCATACAGGCTTGCCGAAGCGCGGCTCGCGGATCCAGGGATTCCAGGGCCCCAGCAGCGCGCCGTCGTCGCGCATGTTCACAAAGCCCTTGAAGTGGTCCTTGATGCCGGCCTGCATGTCGTCAAAGAGCGGCTTCTGTTCAGCACTCAGGTCTTTCGGATCGAGAATGGGGAGGCGCACGGCGGGATCTCCTCGTTGAGAAGGGATAACGGTCGCCCGCATGCGTGCACATGGCAAGTGAAGTTGCCGTGACGACCGTGCCATTTCGCAAATGCCAGGGAGATCTCGGCTATGACGCCGTGGGGCTTGGCACGCTTTGGGGATTGACGACGTCGTCGACGCCCAGCGCCAGTGGCTCACCTGTCTCGAGGAACGACGACAGCGCTGCCTCGACCGGCGCCGGATCGAGGCCGCGCGCTTTCAGCCATTCCGGCTCGTAATAGGTCTGCCGGTAGCGCTCGCCGGAATCGCAGATCAGCGTCACCAGCGATCCCGTCACATTCGCCTTGCGCATCTCCGATGCAAGCCGGCACAGCGCCAGGAAGTTGGTGCCGGTGGAGCCGCCGACCACGCGGCGCAGCCGGCGCGACAGCACGTTCATCGCTGCGATCGTCGCCGCATCCGGGATCTTCATCATGCGGTCGACCACGCCGGGCACGAAGGATGGTTCGCAGCGGGGACGGCCGACGCCTTCGATCAGCGACGGGCGGTCGCAAACATGGGAGCGATCCTGCGAGCGGAAGCAGTCGAAGAAGGCGGAGTGCTCGACGTCGGCGACGCACAGCCGCGTCGGATACTGGCGATAGCGCAGATAGCGCCCGATGGTGGCCGAGGTGCCGCCGGTGCCCGCGCCCATCACGATCCAGTCCGGGATCGGCCGCGGCTCGCCCGCCAATTGGGTGAAGATCGATTCGGCGATGTTGTTGTTGCCGCGCCAGTCGGTGGCGCGCTCGGCGAAGGTGAACTGGTCCATGTAATGGCCGTTCAGCCGGGCGGCGAGCGCCGCGGCCTCCGCATAGAGCGCACGGCCGTCGTCGATCAGATGGCAATTGCCGCCGTAATGCTCGATCGCGGCGATCTTCTCCGCCGAGGTCGTGCGCGGCATCACGGCATAGAAGGGCACGCCGATCATCTGCGCGAAATAGGCCTCCGACACCGCGGTCGATCCCGACGAAGCCTCGACCACGGGCGTGCCTTCGCGGATGTGACCGTTGCAGAGGGCATAGAGGAACAGCGAGCGCGCCAGGCGATGCTTCAGGCTGCCGGTCGGATGCGTGGATTCGTCCTTGAGATAGATGTCGATGCCTGACAGCGCCGGCACGATCAGCCGGATCAGATGCGTGTCGGCGGTGCGGCACTGGTCGGCCTCGATCGCGGCGACGGCCTCGTCGACCCAGCCGCGCCGGTAGGCCGGCCCGGCCGGATTGTGCTGGCGGAAGGGGAACGTCTGCATCGCATGAATCTCTCATGATGCGGATCGCGCATCAATAGGTCCCGCTCAAAACTCCAGCGGCGCGTTGTCGACGACCTCTTTCATCACGAAGAAGGTACGGGTCTGGCGCACGCCCGGCAGAGCGATGAGCTGCTCGCCATGGATGCGGTTGAAGTCCTCCATGTCGCCGACGCGGATCTTGAGGAAGTAGTCGAAGTCACCGGCGACGAGATGGCAGTCGAGCACGAATTTCAGCTTGGCGATGGCCTGCTCGAAGATGGCAAAGCTCTCCGGCGTCGAGCGGTCGAGCACGACGCCGACCATCACCAGCGTGCCCTTGGCCACCTTCTTCGGGGCGACCATGGCGCGGACAGCGGCAATGAACCCGTCCTCGAACAGGCGCTGGGTGCGGCGGTGACAGGTGGCGGGGCTGATCGCGACCGTTTCGGCCAGCTCGGCATTGCTGAGCCGGCCGTTATTTTGCAGCAATCTCAAGATCTTAAGGTCAGTGCGATCAAGTCGAGCGGGCACGGAAGAAGCTTCCACAAATTTCGGCTATTCTGGAAGAAATATTACCTAAGTGCGCAATCGACGCAATAATACGTGCAATATCGACGCAATATTTGAGAGCACATTTTCCCACGGCAATGCTAGCCACATCCCAGATCAACGCCAATCGGGATGACCTGACCATGCTGGAAAAATTCGCGCGCTACCCGCTGACCTTCGGACCGACGCCGATCGAGAAGCTGGAGCGGCTGTCAAAACATCTCGGCGGCAATGTCGAGATCTATGCCAAGCGCGAGGACTGCAATTCCGGCCTCGCCTATGGCGGCAACAAGCTGCGCAAGCTCGAATACATCATCCCGGATGCGATCGCCTCCAACGCCGACACGCTGGTGTCGATCGGCGGCGTTCAGTCCAACCACACCCGCATGATCGCAGCGGTGGCCGCCAAGATCGGCATGAAGTGCCGCCTGGTGCAGGAAGCCTGGGTGCCGCACGAGGACGCCGTCTATGACCGCGTCGGCAACATCATGCTTTCGCGCATCATGGGCGCCGACGTCCGCCTGGTCGACGACGGTTTCGACATCGGCATCCGCAAGAGCTGGGAGCAGGCCATCGAGGAAGTGAAGGCGGCGGGCGGCAAGCCCTACGCGATTCCCGCCGGCGCGTCCGTGCACAAATATGGCGGGCTCGGCTATGTCGGCTTCGCCGAGGAAGTGCGCAAGCAGGAGAAGGAGCTCGGCTTCAAGTTCGACTACATCATCGTCTGCACCGTCACCGGCTCGACCCATGCCGGCATGCTGGTCGGTTTTGCGGCCGACGGCCGTGCGCGCAAGGTGATCGGCATCGACGGCTCGTTCACACCGGCACAGACCAAAGCGCAGGTGCTCTCGATCGCGCAGAACACGGCCAAGCTGGTCGAGCTCGGCAAGGAGATCGTCGCCGATGACGTCGTGCTGATCGAGGACTACGCCTATCCCGCCTATGGCGTGCCGTCGGAAGAGACCAAGGAGGCGATCCGCCTCACCGCGCGTCTCGAAGCCATGATCACCGACCCGGTCTATGAAGGCAAATCGATGCAGGGCCTGATCGACCTGACCAAGAAGGGCCATTTCGAGAAGGGCGCAAAGATCCTCTACGCCCATCTCGGCGGCGCGCCGGCGCTGAACGGCTATGGCTACGCGTTCCGGAACGGGTGAGAGAGCGCGCACGAAGCGCAATGAGTCTGTAGCCCGGATGGAGCGAAGCGTAATCCGGGACTCGGACAACACGGAAGACTGTCCCGGATTACGCTACGCTCCATCCGGGCTACGAGGTCCGCGATCGCCTACCGCGTCCTGATGATCTGCAGCAGCTCCTCGCCGTAATGCTCGAGCTTCTTGTCGCCGATGCCGGGCACGTTCCGCAGCTCGTCCAGCGTGGTCGGCCAGGCCCGGACGATGCCGTCGATGGTGGCATCGTGCAGCACCACATAGGCCGGCACGCCGCGCTCGCGTGCGACGTCCGAACGCCAGGATCGCAGCCGCGCGCGCAATTCGGGATCGACGTCGCCCTGCGGCGCGCTCGCCGCGGGCGCGAGATCGCCGCGGCGGGATTTTGCGCGGCTGGAGCGGATGCGGGTGCCGGGCGCCTCCTCGCGCAGCCACACTTCCGTTTCTCCGCGCAGCACGCCGCGCGCCGACTCCGTCAGCTTCAGCGCGCCATAAGCCTCGCTGTCGCTCTGTAAATGGCCCATCGCCACCAGCTGCCGCAGCACCGTGCGCCACTGCTTCTCGTTGAGCTCGCGCCCGATGCCAAACACCGACAGCTTGTCGTGGCCGAACTGCGTGACCTTCTCGGTGAGACGTCCGATCAGCACGTCGATCAGATGCATCGCGCCAAAACGTTGCCCGGTGCGATAGACGCACGACAACAGCTTCTGCGCCAGCACCTTGCCGTCGCGCATTTTTGGTGGCGCCAGGCAGTTATCGCAATTGCCGCAGGTCTCGCTGTGAACCGTCTCGCCGAAATAGCCGAGCAGCCGCTTGCGTCGGCAATGCGCAGTCTCGGCGAGGCCCACCAGCGCATCGAGCTTGCGGATCGAGACGCGCTTGAAATCCTCTGACCCGGCGGACTCATCGATCATGCGGCGCTGCTGCACGATGTCGGAGAGGCCGTAGGCCATCCAGGCCGCCGACGGCTTGCCGTCGCGGCCGGCGCGTCCCGTCTCCTGGTAATAGGCCTCGATGCTCTTGGGCAGATCGAGATGGGCGACGAAGCGCACGTCCGGCTTGTCGATGCCCATGCCGAAGGCGATGGTCGCGACGATGACGATGCCGTCCTCGTTGAGGAAACGATCCTGATTGCGCGAGCGCACGCTGCTGTCGAGACCGGCATGATAGGGCAGCGCGGCAATGCCGGCCTCCTCGAGCGCGGCGGCGACCTCCTCGACCCGGTTGCGCGACAAGCAATAGACCACGCCCGCGTCGCCCGCATGGCGCTCCCGGATGAATTCTTTCAGTTGCGACACCGCGTTGCGCTTGTCGACGATTTCGTAGCGGATGTTGGGACGGTCGAAGCTGGAGACGAATTGGGGCGAGTCGGCAAGCTGCAGCCGCTCGACGATCTCCCTGCGCGTCAACTCGTCGGCGGTCGCGGTGAGCGCGATGCGCGGCACGTCGGGAAACCGCTCGGCGATGATGGAGAGGCCGACATATTCGGGGCGGAAGTCGTGGCCCCATTGCGAGACGCAATGGGCTTCGTCGATCGCGAACAGTGCCACCTTGGCCTGCGCCAGCAGCGACAGGCAGCGCGGCGTCACCAGCCGTTCCGGCGCGACATAGAGCAGGTCGATATCGCCGGCGATCAGGCGGCGTTCGACGTCGGAGGCCTCCTGCGGCGTCAGTGACGAGTTGAGCGCGGCGGCGTTGACGCCGGCCTCCAGCAGGCCTGCGACCTGGTCGCGCATCAGCGCGATCAGCGGCGAGACCACGATGCCGCAGCCTTCGCGCAGTAGCGACGGCAGCTGGTAGCACAGCGACTTGCCGCCGCCGGTCGGCATCAGCACGAGGCAATTGCCGCCGTCGGTGACGTGCCCGATGATGTCGCCCTGCGCCCCGCGGAACCCCGGCAGGCCGAATACCGAATGCAGCACCGACAGCGCATCGCGGCCGTTGGCCGGCGCGGGCAGCGGAGCGGTGGAAGGGGCATTCATGGGCGTGTCGGAGCGCGGCCGTGGGATTCGTCACAAGGCCAGTCGCACGCTGGCGCGGCCGTGGCAAGACTGTTTGGCAAGCGAAGGCGCCATCTTCCCCTCTCCCCTTGCGGGCCTGTTGCGTAATTCGCCAGTTGTGATTCCCTAGGGCAAAGCCTTGAGGGGATGACGATGGCGGTTAAGCGGACGGGACAGCCGAGCTTTGTGGAAGCACTGATGCCGAAGGGGGCCGGCGCCAATGCAGCGCTGGATCGGCTGGCTGGCCTGGTCAAGTGGTACCGGTTCGAGAAGCTGATCGGCCATCTGCGGGATGAAGGGAGCCCCGGTCGTCCAGGCTATCCGGTGCTGGTGCTGTTTCGTGCGGTGCTGTTGCAGTCGCTCTATGGTCTTTCGGAACGCGAACTCGAGGAAGCGTTGGGCGACCGGTTGTCGTTCAAGCGCTTCGTCGGTTTGAGCCTCGAAGATGCGACGCCCGACCACACGGTTCTGAACCGCTTCCGGAACCAGCTCGTCGAACAAGGGCTGTTGGAGAAGCTGTTTGGCGAGCTGGATCGCCAGCTCGAGAATGCCGGGGTCATCCTCAAGCGCGGCACGATGCTGGATGCGACCTTGATCCAGGCGGTGTCAACCCCTCCGAAGCAGGATCGTCCCTCAAACGACCCAGATGCCCGGTTTACCAAGCGGCAGGGCAAGGGTGGTTCGACCTTCGGCTACAAGGCTCACATGGGTGTCGACGAGGGATCCGGCCTGATCCGCGCAGTCCTGACCACGCCCGCCAATGTCAACGACACAACGCCGGCCGACGAACTGATCCGTGGCGATGAAGCCGTGGTGTGGGCCGATGCAGCCTACGACACCCATGCCCGACGGGCTCGGCTGAAAGCGGAAGGCAAGAAGCCCCGCATCGCCCGTCGTCCCAACCGACATCACCCGGAGCTACCGCCTCGGCTCAAACGCTACAACCTCCTCATCGCGCGCCGACGAGCCCAGGTCGAGACCACCTTCGCCACTCTCAAACGCCGCATGCGGCTGACCTGCATCCGCTATGTCGGTCTCATGAAGGCAAGCGGGCAGGTCCTGCTTGCCTCCATCGCGTTCAACATGAGGCGCTGGGCCGCGCTCGCCGCCTGAGACGCCCGCCAAGGGCACCAAGTACAGATCTCGGCCTGACAATCGGCGTCAACACAGCCCTCTCTCCCTACGTCTCCTGCCTCAAAAGGCCGTAGCGCAACAGGCCCCTTGCGGGAGAGGGTGGCTCGCCGCATAGCGGCGAGACGGGTGAGGGGTCTCTGTCCGCGAACTCGATAGAGTTGGATTTTCCGATAGAACCCCTCATCCGGCGCTTCGCGCCACCTTCTCCCACAAGGGGAGAAGGAAGAGAGCAGCTACGCCCCGATTCGCCGCAGCGCTTCCGCGACCGTCACGATCGGCATGCCACGTCGCTGGGCCGCCGCCAGCGCGTGGCGCATCAGACGCGGCGTGCAGCCGTAAGGGCTCGGCGCCTCGGCCACGTCGTGGCCGTAGAAGATCAGCCAGCCGCCGCTTGCGACCGCTTCGTCGAAATAGCGATCGACGCCGGCCTCGTCGATCTCGCATTCGACCAGCGGCGAGGCGCGCAGGAACTGGAGGTCGACGACGTCACGATTGACGCCGGGAAGAATGCCGCGCGCCGAGCGGAACGCCTTCGCCAGCTGCGGCTTGCGCCACACCGAGGCGATCCCATAGGGATAGGCGAAATTCTCCAGCGTGATCGAAGAATCGATGCTGCGGAAATGGCTGCGGTTCCGCTCGATCTCATGGGCCATGGCGGCCTCGTCGAGATTGGCCGAGCTCCGGTGCGAGAAGGTGTGGCAGGCAATCTCGTGCCCGGTATGGTGAAGCCGCACGATCGCGTCGTTTGACAGCCCATGCCAGTGATCCGACGGCTGATCGATCAGGCTGCCGGCGATGTAGTACGTGCCACGACCGCCATGCGCTTCGAGCAGCGAGGCGCCCTCGCCGGCGGCGCTATCGGGCGCATCGTCGAAGGTGAAGCTGACCATCGGCGCATGCGCAGGCAGCCGGTGCGGCGCGGCGCGGAAATGCCGGGCCAGCCGATTGCTCACGCGTCCCTGGAGTGCCGACCACACGACTGCGTTTCCTGTGATTCCGTATTTCTGCACTGAAACATTCGTGCGCCGGGCGAGGCAAGCCTAACGCTTTGGTAATCCTAATGCGGAACCAACGCCCCTTGGACTAGCGCGCCAGGACCGAGGCATCGGCTTCCGCGCCGAGATAGTGTAGCCAGTTGCGGAAGAGCGCCGCCGCCGCGCTGCCGGCGGCGATATCGGCGCGCAAATTCAGCGCCGGCAGGTCGTTGGTCAGCGCCGGATGGCGCTGGTGCCGCGCCCGCTTCTCGAACCGCGCCAGCTTCTCCTCGGTCACTGCGTCAAAATAGCTCACGGGCACGTGCGGGTAAGTCTCGCGCTCGCGCGCGAGGTAGCGGCCGATGTCGCGCAGATATTCGCGCTGGAGCGACAGCGCATCATATTCCGGATGGCCCTGGAAGAACACGAAGCGGCTGGCATATTGGCGGACGAAGACGTCGACGCCGGCGAGGGCCGAGCGGGTCAGCACCTGATAGCCGGCCCGCGCGAGGTCGCTCTCGGCGATCTCGTTCAGGCGCGAATGCGACACCTTGAGCGGTGCAGGCGCCGCCTGCGTGAGGGAATCATCCACCACCGCCTCGCAGTCGAAGACGCCGTGACATTTGGCCGGCAGACGGCGCCGTTCGATGCCGTCGAGATGCAGCACCGCGGCGTGCGCGGCGAGGCACGACCAGATCGTCGAGCGCGTGTTGGCCTTGGCCCAATCGATGAGATCGGTGAGGTCGCGCCAATACGGCTCCTGATGTAGCTCGGGCGCGACCGGCTCGGCGCCAGTCACGATCAGTCCGTCGAAGCGACCGCGCTTGAGATCGGCGAGATCGGAATATTCGCTCTCGACATGCCATTTCGCTTCCGGCGAGCGCTTCACGCTAGGAAGCGAGAAGCAGTGAAAGCGGATACGACGCGGGCCCGCGGCGGCCTGCAACAGCTTCATGAACTGCCGCTCGGTCGCCTTCAGCGCCGGATCCGGCATGTTGTTGATCAGTCCGATGGTAAGCTCGGCGCCGGCATGATCGCGCACCAGATCGCCCTCGGCCGGCACCAGCGCCGGGCTCGATATGCCTTGATCCGTGTCGATCAAGATCGTCATCGGGCCGTCCGCCTACTCCGCAGCCTGGAGGCGCGACGACGGACAAGCTTTCTCCAGCGCCTGGTCGATGTCCTCGATGATATCTGAGGAATGCTCGATGCCGATCGACAGGCGGATCGTTTCCGGCAGCACGCCGGCGGCGCGCTGCTGCTCCGCCGACATCTGCCGATGCGTGGTCGAGGCCGGATGGCAGGCCAGCGATTTGGCATCGCCGATATTGACGAGGCGCGTGATCAGCTTCAGCGCATCATAGAAGGTCTTGCCGGCTTCCATGCCACCCTTGATGCCGAAGGTGAACAGCGACGAGGCGTTGCCGTCGAGATACTTTTGGACGAGCGGATAGTAGGGACTATCGGAGAAGCCGGTGTAATTGACCCAGGCGACGCGCGAATCGCTGCGGAGGAATTCGGCGACCTTGCGGGCGTTCTCGACATGGCGCTCCATGCGCAGCGCCACGGTCTCGATGCCCTGGAGCAGCAGGAAGGCGTTGAACGGCGACAGCACCGAGCCCATGGTACGCTGATAGACGCTGCGCGCGCGCTCGATATAGGCGGTCCGGCCGAAGCGTTCGGCATAGACGAGGCCGTGATAGGAGGCGTCCGGCTTGTTGTAGGCCGGGAAGCGATCGGCGTATTTCGCCCAGGGGAAGTTACCGGAATCGACGATGGCGCCGCCGAGCGTGGTGCCATGGCCGCCCAGGAACTTGGTCAGCGAGTGCACGGCGATGTCGGCGCCGTAGTCGAACGGCTTGAGCAGGATCGGCGTTGCGACCGTGTTGTCGACGATCAGCGGCACGCCATGCGCATGCGCGATCTTCGCCAGCGCCTCGATGTCGCAGACATTGCCGGCGGGATTGCCGATCGTCTCGGCGAACACGGCGCGGGTGTTCTCGTCGATCAGCCTCTCGATCGCTTCGGGCTTGTCGCTCTCGGCGAAGCGGCCGGTGATGCCCTGGCGCGGCAGGATGTGCGAGAGCAGCGTGTGGGTGGTGCCGTAGAGCTGCGGCACCGACACGATGTTGCCGCCGTGGTCGGCGACGTTGACGAAGGCGAAATGCAGTGCGGCCTGGCCGGTCGCGACGGCGAGCGCGCCGACACCGCCTTCGAGCTGGGCGATGCGCTTCTCCAGCACCGCGCTGGTCGGATTGGCGATGCGGCTGTAGCGGAAGCCTTCGGCCTCCAGATTGAACAGGGCCGCGCCATGATCGGCGCTGTCGAAAGCGTAGGCCGCGGTCTGATAGATCGGCACGGCGACCGCGTGCGTGGTGGCTTCGGGTTCGTAGCCGGCGTGAATAGCGATCGTCTCGTTGCGCATCGTGCCACCTCCGCGTGGAGCGGGCCGCACTTATTGGCCTGTATGAGGCATGTGCGTTGTCCGCCGTCCCTCTGTTAGAGGCGGGTGGTAAAGCGGACAATAATTCGCCTAGAGATCGAGGAAGTAACCCTAACGGTTGTTGGTGAATCGTCTGAAATCCGAGTTAAATCGGATTAACGAATTGATGCACCATGGCGAGCCCGGCCGGAAGTGCCACCCGCATCCGCTCCGCCACGGCGCGGCATGAGCCCCCGCCCCAATCGTTTCGCAACGTCTCTCAAAGCTCCGGCGACACGATCCGCAATCGGCGGACACGAACGATCATGCCACGGTCAATCGTTGCGTAAGTTCGTCGACTTTACGCTCGCGCATCGTTTCCAGCTTTGGGACATGCCGGCTTGACGAACGTCACCAGAGGTCACCTGCTCTCGCGCTTCGTCTCCGATCGACGCGGCAACATCGCCGTCATCTTCGCGCTGGCGCTGGTGCCGCTGCTGTCCTTCGTCGGCGCCGCCGTCGACTACTCCCTCGCCGCGCGGGCGAGAACAAAGCTGATCGCCGCGCTCGACACCGCCGTGCTGGTTGCGACCGCCAAGAGCGAGATCACCAAGAGCGCATCGGCCGCGCAGAGCGATGCGCTGAACACCTTTACCGGGCAGATGTCCGCATACGGCCTGGCGACGGGCTCGGTGACCATCACCGTGACCGACAGCGTCACCGCGCGCACCGCCACGGGAACGGCGTCGTCGTCGGTGACGACCTATTTCATGGGAATCCTGGGCTACAAGACCCTGGAGTTCTCTGCCACATCTAGCGCGGCGGCCTCGCTGCCGTCCTACATCGACTTCTACGTGCTGCTGGACAACTCGCCGTCGCAGGGGCTCGGCGCCACCACGGCCGACATGACTGCGTTACAGAATGCGACATCCGATAGCTGCGCCTTCGCCTGCCATGACACCTACACGTCGAGCTCGAAGAAGACCAAACAGACCAACAGTTATTATTCGACCGCGAAGAAGCTCGGGATCAAGATGCGGATCGACCTGGTGCGGGACGCAACGCAGTCGCTGACGGACACGGCGACCGCGAGCCAGCTCGTCAGCAACCAGTACCGGATGGCGGTCTACACCATGGGCAGCGATTACGCCTCGATCGGCCTGACCACGATCTCGGCGCTGACCTCGAGCCTCTCTTCGGTGAAGACAGCGGTTTCCGCCGTCGACCTGATGACAATTCCCTACACCAATTACAACAACGACATGTGTACGGATTTCGACGGCATCCTGTCGTCGATGAACGGCGCGATTCCGACCCCCGGCGATGGCTCCTCGTCCTCGCCGCAGAAATGGCTGTTCTTCGTCGCGGACGGCGTTGCCGACTACTACTACCCTTCGAGCTGCACTCAGACCGTGATCAGCTCGTCGGGCCGATGCCAGGAGCCGCTGACGACGACGATCTGCGACACCATCAAGGCGCGCGGCGTCAAGATCGCGGTGCTCTACACCACCTATCTCGCGATCACCAACAACAGCTGGTACAACACCTACATCGCGCCGTGGCGCAGCTCGATCGCGACCAAGATGCAGGCCTGCGCGACGTCGGGCTATTACTACGAGGTCTCGAGCGATTCGAGCATCACCGACGCGCTGAACGCGCTGTTCCAGAAGGCGATCGCCTCCGCGCATCTGACCAACTGACCGGTCCCCGCGGGCTCCGCGCGTGACGCGGAGCCCTTGCGCATGGCATCAGGCCATCGTCTCCCAGAGGCGATGGGCGATCACGCCGGCACGCTTCTCGATCGCGGCTGCGGCATCGAGCGCGAGGTCCTCGCGATAGCGGCCAGCAATGAGCTGCACGCCGATCGGCTTGCCCTCGTTGACGGCCACCGGCACCACCGCGCCGGGCAGGCCCAGCACGTTGATCGCGGAGATAAAGCGAATCTCGCCCCAGAAGATCTCCTGCACCCGCTCGGCGCTGACGGTGTCGTCGCGCGGTCCCGGCGTCGGCTTCACCGTGGTCGGTGCCAGCACGACCGGATACTCCTCGAAGAACAGCTGCCAGGCGCGGATGTGACCGTTGCGCGCGGCCGTCGCCTGCATCCAGGCCTTGAGATCGAGCCCATTGGCCTTGGCCCTCATGCCGCCCCAGGCCTTGTGAAAGTCCTCGGACGTGACCTTCAGCATGCTGGCCTCCTGCATCACCACCGTCTCGTTGGTGATGATGTCGCACCAGGTCTGCCAGACGCCGTTGATGTCGGGCACCTCGACCTCGCTGACGCGATAGCCGGAACGCTCGAGGTGATCGGCGGCCTGGCGCAGCGCCGCGGCGACGGACGGATCGACGTCCATGTCCTCTGGAATCTTTGCGAGTGCGACCTTGATGGGACCCTTCGGCTTCGGCCCGACCAGCGGCGCCGGCACCCACCAGGGATCGCGCGGGTCGCGCTGGCTCATTGCCTCCAGCGCAAGGCGAACGTCGGCGACATGGCGGGCGAGCGGCCCCTGCGCCGACATCAGATGCGCCAGCATCGGCCGCTCGGCCGTTGCGCTGCCGTTGAAAGCGGGGATGCGGCCCTGCGTCGGCTTGATGGTGGCAACGCCGTTGCAATGCGCCGGCCAGCGCAGCGAGCCGCCGATATCGTTGCCATGGGCGATGGTGCCGATGCCGGCGGCAACCGCCGACCCCGCGCCGCCCGACGAGCCGCCGCAGGTGATGTCAGGGTCCCAGGGATTGAGCGTCAGCCCGTGCAGGGGATTGTCGGTGAAGCCGCGAAAGGAGAATTCCGGCGTGTTGGTGAGACCGATGACGATGGCGCCGGCCTTCTTCAGGTTGCGGACGACAGGCGAATCCGATGGCGCGATGAGATCCTTGTTCGCCGGCACGCCGTTGAAGTTCGGCCGTCCCTCGTAGTCGACGTTCTCCTTGATGGTGATGGGCACGCCATGCAGAAGGCCGAGCTCGCCGCCCTTGGCGCGCTGCTTGTCCGCCGCATGCGCCGCCTTCAGCGCCTCGTCGCCGAGATCGACGACCACCGCATTCAGCCTCGGATTGACGGCGCGCATCCGATCCAGATGCGCCTCGACGGTCTCGACGGCAGTGATTGCGCCGGAGCGGATCGCGGCCGCGGTCTCGACCGCAGACCATTGCCAGACCGGCCCCTTCGGGCGACGTGCCGCGCCTGGCTTGCGCGATGCCGCCGTCTTGACTGTCTTCTTCGCGGTTTTCGCGACGGTGCCCTTTCGGGCGGTGCTCGTCTTGTTCGAGGTCTTCGTTACCCTCTTTGCAGTACTTTTCTTCTTGGCCGCCGCCTTCTTCGCCACGTCGCATCTCCCAAAAATTGCGCCGCGGAGGTTATGGAGATCACGCGACCGTGTACAGGTGCGTTTCTGCATGGCGCGTTGTCGCGACGCTCTGTCACGCCCAGACGATCATGAACCTTTGGGCGACCTGGCTCGACCCATATATTGGTTGAGTGATTTAGGACATGACCGCCAAGATTGCCGCATCGACAGGTTCAGTGACGCAGCTATTTTGACCTCGACAGATTGGAGCATTGCCATGCTCACAGAGTTCGACGCCGGATACGGCGAACAACCCTTTCGCGATCTGTGCGCCAATTACCCCGGCCCTGAAGTCTACGATCCCCACGATTTCCGCATTGAATGGGGACCGATCTTCCATCGCGGCCGGCTCGATGGATCGGCGCGCGTGCTTGTCGTCGGACAGGACCCCGCCCAGCATGAGACGATCGCGCGCCGGATCCTGGTCGGCACCGCGGGGCGCCGGACGCAAGGCTTCCTCGCCAAGCTCGGCATCAAGCAGAGCTACGTGATGGTGAACACGTTCCTGTACAGCGTCTACGGGCAGAGCGGCGGCTCCAAGCACAAGAACGAGCCCGGCATCGTCGACTATCGCAACAAATGGTTCAAGGCCGTGCTCGCGCCGGCAACATCGAGGCCGTTGTCTCGCTCGGCGGCCTTGCGGACGAGGCCTGGAAAGCGTGGCTGAAGACCGCCGATGGCGCGGCCTACAAGACCCTCGCCTACCAGCACATCACGCACCCGACCTGGCCGGAAAGCTCCGCCCATGATGCCGCCACGCAGGCCGCCAACACCAAGATCATGCTGACCAAATGGAATGCCGCCCTCGCCGCGCTCGCGCCTGCGGTCAAGCATCCCGATGTCCAGACTGCGCTCGTGCCTTATGGCGATGCGTTCAAGCCGGCCGAACTGGTCGACATCATCGCCAAGGACCTTCCGGCGGGCCTGCCGGCCTGGATGCGCGGCGACACGCCATGGGCCGTGCGCCAGGGCACCGATGCAGCCACCAAGCGGCGCAACATCACGATCACCATTCCCAATGGGGTGATCCCATGAGCCCGGCCGCGGGTCCGAAGCGCTGGGCGCTGAGCGGGCGGATCGTGACGATGGCGGCCGAGGGCGACGTCATCAAGAGCGGGACGATCTTCATCGAGGATAGTCGCATCGCCGCTGTCGTCCCCAAAGGACAGCCGGCGCCGACGGGCTTCGAGACCACAAATCCGGTAGCGACCGGGGGCACCATCTATCCCGGCCTGATCGAGCTGCATAATCACCTCAGCTACAACATCCTGCCGCTCTGGCAGGTGCCGCAGCCCTACGGCAATCGCGACCAGTGGCAGAATGCCAAATCCTACAAGACGTCCGTGACCGGCCCGATGAGCGCGATCGCGCTCGCCGATGACGGCTCGCTGCTGCCGGCCCTGGTCCGTTATGTCGAAGCCAAATGCATGGTCGCGGGAACGACGACGAGCCAGGGGATCACGCTGTCGAACTGGAGCGGCACGATCCACAAATACTACAAGGGCGCGTTGCGGGCCGCCGAGATCGGCAGCCCGCCGGATCTGCCGCGCGCTCACTCCAAGATTCCCGACATCGATGCCGAGGACTGGGCGAAGTTCGACAAGGAGCTGAAATCGTCGTCGTGCTTCCTGCTGCACCTGAGCGAGGGCATCGACACCAAGGCGCACAGCCACTTCCTCGCCTTGCGCAACCCTCAAGGCGACTGGGCAATCGAACCGTCGCTGGCCGGCATTCATTGCACGGCGCTGGACGCGACCGACTTCGGAACGATGGCCGAAAATCATGCCAAGGTCGTCTGGTCGCCGCTGAGCAATCTGCTGCTCTACGGCAAGACGACCGACGTCGCGGCCGCGCGCACGGCCGGCCTCACTATCGCGCTCGGCTCGGACTGGTCGCCATCAGGCAGCAAGAACCTGCTCGGCGAGCTGAAGGCGGCGAAGGTCGTGTCCGCGCATTTCAATCTCGGATTCAGCGACTTCGACATCGTCGCGATGGCGACGCGCAATCCCGCCGCGATCCTGAAATGGGATGCAAAGCTCGGGACCATCGCCAAGGGCAAGTTCGCCGATCTCCTGGTCGTGAAGGGGGTCACCGGCGATCCCTACGCCCACCTGATCAAATCGCGCGAGCAGGACATCGTTCTGGTCACGATCGGCGGACGGCCGCGCTACGGAACGAAGACGGTGATGCAGAAGGCCGGCGGAAGCGGTGAGGCCCTCAAGATCGGCAGCAGCGCGCGCGTGATCGACTTCTCCTCGCCCGACCAGGATCCAGGGATCGAGAAAGTTTCACTGGCGGAAGCGACGAGCCGCCTGAAGGCCGCGCTCGGCAGTCTCGGCGCACTGCAAACGGATAGCCTCGCCATGAGCGACGCAATCGCCCGCGGAACGGTGTCGCGCACCGGGTGGCGCCTCGCGCTGGATGAGCAGTTCGGCAACAATGTCCAATTGCGCCCGCGGCTCGCATATGACGGCGTCCGCACCGGTCCCGATCTGGCGGCGGTGGCCGTGACCGACGAGCCGCTGCATCCGATCAAGCTGGACGGCCTCACCGTGGCGGGCGATCCCGTCTTCCTGGACACGCTGAAGAACGAGTCGAATCTTCCGCCAGGAATCGCCGCAGGGATCGCCGTCTTTTACTAGCCCCCTACACGGGCGGTGGATTGAGCCGCGCAAAGCCTTCCTGGACGCAGTAGGGATAATAGGGATAAGGCGGCATCACCGCGCTGACTTCGTCGAGCCGCCTGATCTGATCCGCGCTCAGCGTCCAGCCGACGGCGCCGAGATTGTCGCGCAGCTGCGCCTCGTCGCGCGCGCCGATGATCACGGAGGAGACCGTGGGGCGCGACAGCAGCCAGGCGATCGCGACCTGGGGCACGGTATGGCCGGTCTCTGCGGCAATCGCGTCCAATACGTCGACGACGGCGTAGAGGCGCGCCTCGTCCACGGGCGGGCCGAACTGTGCGGTGGCGTGCAGGCGGCTCGCTTCCGGCAGCGGCTGGCCGCGCCGGATCTTTCCGGTGAGCCGGCCCCAGCCCAGCGGGCTCCAGACCAGCGCGCCGACGCCCTGATCGCGCGCGAGCGGCATCAGCTCCCATTCATAGTCGCGGCCGAGCAGCGAGTAATAGACCTGGTGCGCGACATAGCGCGGCCAGCCATGGCGGTCCGCGATGGCGAGCGACTTCATCAACTGCCAGCCGGCGAAATTCGAGACGCCGACATAGCGCAGCTTGCCGGCGCGTACGAGCGTATCGAGCGTGGACAGCACCTCCTCGATCGGCGTGAAGGCGTCGAAAGCATGGAGTTGAAGCAGGTCGATGGTATCAGTGCCAAGCCGGCGCAGCGCCGCATCGACCGAGGCGAGCAGTCGCTGCCGCGACGAGCCGGCGTCGAGCGGGCCATCGCCCATCGGCAGGCTCATCTTGGTGGAAATCAGCACCTTGTCGCGGCGGCCCTTGATCGCGGCACCGAGGATCTCCTCGGAGGCGCCGTTCGAATAAACGTCGGCACTGTCGAACAGGTTGACGCCGGCATCGAGGCAGATGTCGACCAGCCTGCGGGCCTCCTCAATGCCGCTGCGGCCCCAGGCGGAGAACAGCGGGCCCTGGCCGCCGAACGTGCCGGTGCCGAAGCTGAGGACCGGGACCTTGAGCCCGGATGCGCCGAGATTGCGGTATTCCATGATCACTCTCCTATTCCGCCGGGCACGCCGCGACTGCTGTCGCCGTGCGATCGAGCTGGAGGTTCCACAGCGCCAGCACGAGGCCGATCGCAGTGATGCCGGCAGCGACCAGCGGCAGCGCCGAGAGGCCGAGCCCGCGATCGATGGTGACACCGCCGGCCCAGGCCCCCAGCGCGTTGCCGAGGTTGAACGCGGCGATGTTGAGGCTGGAGGCGAGCGTACGGCCACTGGGACCGGCGGCTTCCAGCACGCGAAGCTGGAGCGGCGCGACGGTTGCGAAGGCGGCGATGCCGAGCAGCAGGATCAGCACGACACTGATGATCTTGATCGACAGCACAGCGGCAAGGCCGAGCAACACGAGGGCGAGCGCGGCAAGCGTACCGATCAGGGCGCGCGCAAGGCCACGGTCGGCGAGCTTGCCGCCGGCGACATTGCCGATCGCAAGCCCAACGCCGAACACCAGAAGGATCGGCGACACCGCGGTTTCCGAAAAGCCGGTGAAGCGCGTCAGGATCGGCTGGATATAGGTGAAGACGACGAACAGGCCGGCAAAGCCGAACACGGTCATGGCAAGGCCGAGCAGCACCTGCGGACGGCCGAGCACCGCGACTTCCTCAGCAAGCGAGATCGGCTTGTCGCCCTTGCCGACATGACCGGGGACGAGCACTGCGACCACCACGAACGCCATCACGCCGATCGCAGTCACCGCCCAGAACGCCGCGCGCCAGCCGAGCATCAGGCCGAACCAGGCGCCGAAGGGCACGCCCAGCAGCGTTGCGACCGTGAGGCCGATGAACATGGTCGCGATGGCCGAGGCGCGCTTGTCCTCGGCGACGAGGCCGGTGGCGACGACCGAGCCGACGCCGAAAAACGTGCCGTGGGCGAGCGAGGTGAGCACCCGCGCCGCCATCAGCAGTTCATAGTTCGGCGCGAGCGCGCAGGCGGCATTGCCGAGCGTGAAGATCGCCATCAGCGCCAGCAGCACAGTTTTGCGCGGCAGCCGTCGCGTGGCCAAGGTCAGCACCGGCGCACCGACGAAGACGCCGAGCGCATAGCCCGAGATCAGCAGGCCCGCGACCGGCACGGAGACGTGCATCTCGGCGGCGACCTGGAGCAAGAGGCCCATGATGATGAATTCGGTGGTGCCGATGCCGAAGGCACCGGCGGTGAGCGCGAGGACGGCGGGAGGCATGCGTTGCTCCAATGGATGAGACGAGCCACGCAGATAGCTGCATCGCGGCAAAACCATTAGAATGTCCTCAATCCAATCATTTGTGACGTGAATTCAACATGGCCCGATTCGACACCAACCGCTCGGCCGAGATGGAGGTCTTCGTCCGCGTCGTCGACCTCGGCGGCTTCACCCAGGCCGCGCGAAAACTGCGCCTGACGCCGTCGGGCGTGAGCAAGCTGATCTCGCGGCTGGAGGTGCGGCTCGGCTCACGCCTGATCAACCGCACCACGCGCAAGCTGACGCTGACCGAGGAAGGCCAGGCCTTTTACGACCGCGCCGTGCGCATCCTCAGCGAGATGGAGGAAGCCGAGCGCGAGGCGGCCTCGGGGGCCGCGCCGCGCGGCCGCCTCACGGTCAACAGCAACATCCCCTTCGGCATGCTGCACGTGATGCCGCTTATCCCGCGCTTCCTCGAACAGCATCCCGAAATCACGCTCGACCTCATGCTGACCGATACGCTGATCGACCTGATGCAGGAGCGCGCCGACGTCGCCATCCGCGTCGGGCCTCTGAAGACTTCGCGCCTGATCGCGCGCAAGCTCGGCACCAGCCGCATGGTGGTGGTCGGCGCCCCAAACTACCTGGCGCGTTTCGGCACACCGAAGACGCCCGAGGATCTTGCCGATCACCGCGGCATCGGCTGGACCTTTTCGCGCATCCGCGGCGGCTGGCCATTCCGGCGCGGCGATCGCACCGAGGAAGCCGTGCCGCCGCCGATCGCGCGCGCCAGTGACGGCGAAGCCGCCCGGCGCCTCTGCCTCGGCGGCGTGGGACTAGCCCGCCTCGCCCTGTTCCACATCGGCCCCGACATCGAAGCCGGCCGCCTCGTCCCGGTTCTGCAAGGCTACAATCCCGGCGACCGCGAAGACATCCACGCCGTCTATGTCGGTCACACCGCGCCGCTCCCGGCGCGCGTGCGCGCCTTCATCGATTTTTTGGCGGAGCATGTGCGGGTGAATGACCCCACGCTGAAGCGCACGGGGGATGGGAGGTGGAAATTGGTGAGATGAGGGTCTGGCGGAGAGAGTGGGATTCGAACCCACGGTACGGTTTCCCGCACACACGCTTTCCAAGCGTGCGCCTTAAGCCACTCGGCCATCTCTCCGGAGCGCCCTCTCTTGAAGGGGCGCCGGTGATTTTGCAAGGGATCGCGGGAAAATCGGGTGAATTTTCCGTAAGATGTTGTATTTAAACAATAATATCAGGCGCAGGCGGGCCCTGCGGAACCGCCCGAGGACTGAACCGGAGGCGGGTTTGGCGCGACGATTCACCTGAGGCCACCAAACACGACCGGGGACGCCATGACCATCCGCAACACCATCGCCGCGCTGGGCCTGATTTCGGCCCTCGGCTCCGCCTTTGCCGTGCCGGCCCTGGCACAGGTCTGCACCCGGCAGGGCGTCGATGTCAGCTGCGACGACGGGCGGCGCGGGGTGCTGTCGGGCGATGCCATCCTCTGGCCGGACGGAACGCGCTCGAGCTCGACGCCGCATCAGAGCGTCATCATCGGCAACAAGAGCTCGGTGCATGTCGGGCCCGGCGTGTTCGTCGGCCAGGGCAAGGGCATGGTGCCGCTGGACGATCCCAACGCGCCGAACAAGCGACAATGCGCGATCCTGGAGGGCGTGTCGTATTGCTATTGAAGCTTTCGTTTTCACCTCTCCCCGTAAGAACGGGGAGAGGGAGAGGAGGCTAAATCAACCGCACACCCGATATCGCCGACTTCAGCCAGCGCAGCGCTTGCGGCGGCTGGGCGGCGAGCGGGGCGACGGCGGCCTTCTGCGTGCGGCACTTTTCCAGTTCAGTGACGAAATCGGTGGACCATTGCTGAATGGTGTGCCCGCGCAGCTTCTTCATCATCGCGTCCCAGCGCATCTTGCGCTCGGTGAGCGGCATCGAGGCTGCGATCGCGATCGCGCGCGCCATGCCGTCGATGTCGTGCGGATTGACCTGCAGTGCGGCGTCGAGCTCGTTGGCGGCGCCGGCAAACTTCGACAGCACGAGCACGCCGGGATCGGCCGGGTTTTGCGCGGCGACATACTCCTTGGCAACCAAGTTCATGCCGTCATGCAGCGGCGTCACCACGCCGACCTGCGCGGTTCGGTAGAGCCCCGCGAGCACGGCCTGGCTAAAACCCTTGTTCAGATAGCGGATCGGCGTCCAGTCGACCTCGCCGTGACGGCCGTTGACGTCGGTGACGAGACGCGCGACCTCGTTCTGGAGATTGCCATAGGCCTCGATCGCGCCGCGCGAGGGATTGGCGATCTGAAGCAGCGAGATGCTGCGCGAAAACTGCGGCTGCTCGGTCCAGAGCCGGTCGAACGCGCTGATGCGGTTGACGAGGCCCTTGGAATAGTCGAGCCGGTCGACGCCGATCGCGAGCCGCTCGCCATTGAGGCTGCGGCGCAGTCGCGACACGTCGGGATGCGATGCCGACTTGGCGGCATAGGCTGCGAATTTCTCCGCATCGATGCCGATGGGGAAGACTTCGCAGCGCGTGCGACCGTGCTGCGAGACCACGACACCGTCTTCGATGGCAAGGCCAAGCTCGCCGCCGACATAGCCGAGAAAATTCTGCAGGTCTTCCTCGGTCTGGAAGCCGAGCAGATCATAGGCCAGCATCGCCGTGATCAGCTCGCGATGATTGGGCACGCCCTGCATCACCGCGGTCACTGGCCAGGGCGTGTGCAGGAAGAAGCCGATCGGATCGTCGACGCCGAGTTCGCGCAGCTCCGCGCCGAGCGCGAGGAAATGATAATCCTGCACCCAGAACGCGGTCCGGGCCTTGCGGAAACGCATCAAGGCGCGCGCCATGAAGGCGTTGACCTCGCGATAGCTGACGTAATCCTCGCGTGAGACGCGGATCAGATCGCTGCGCGAATGCAGAGCCGGCCACAACGCCGAATTGGCAAAACCTTCGTAATAGCCGCCGTAATGGGCCGCCGGCAGATCCAGCGTTGCGATCGCGCCCGTACCCAGCGCTTCGATCTCGGCAAATGGTTCCTTCTGATGGCCGTCACGCACGCGGCCTGAAGACCCCACCCAGATGGCCCCTGAATGCTCGACAACCGGAAGCAATGCTGCAGCGAGGCCGCCCGTCATGGGTTCATTCGGCTTGCCGCGGGCGACGCGATTTGAAACGACGACTAAGTTCACAGGTCGTCCCCTCCTGTTCATTCCACCCCGTTTAACTGCCGTTCATCAATATGGTTCCTGTCATGATTTCTTCGGATTGAAACCAAAATCGGGCATGCGCGTTGGAGCAGGTTTCGCCTGCGGAACCCGAAATTTCACTGCAAAGACAGCATTCGCGACCTTGTTGCGAGCGTGCATTACGCCGCGCAATGACGCTGTGCCGATGGCATTGTGTCTGTGACGTGGCGCTGCCTTCGTTTCACCTTGGATCGAGCAGGCGCGCGAGGAACATGCGCACATCGGCGGGCGCATCGAAGTGACCATTCACGCCCATGGCGCGGCGGCCGACCGAGAAGGCGAGCCCGTCCATGTCGGGCATGATCGCAAACACCGTCTCATCCGTGACGTCGTCACCGATGAACAGCGGCCGGCGCCCCCGAAAAGGTTCATGTTTCATCAATTCGCGCACGCCGCTCGCCTTGGTGAAGCCGGAATGCTTGATCTCGCAGACGAACTTGCCCGGCAGCACCTCGATGGGCGCGCTGGGCAGGTCGGCGCGGATCAGCGAGACGGATTCGTAGATCGCCTTTTCGGCATGCGGCGCGAGGCGGTAATGCAGCGCCAGCGAATAGCCCTTGTCCTCGAGCAGGATGCCGGGCGAAAGCTTGGCGATCGCGGCGAGCCGCCGCTTCAGCTCCTTGTCCAGCGGCGGCGCGTGCACGTCATCCGCTTCGTTGTCTACCGACAATCGCATCTCCGCGCCGTGGCCTGCGACGGCGCGGAAGACGTCGGGCGCGAAGATCAGGTCGATGTCGTTGAGCGAGCGGCCGCTGACCAGCGCCAGCGCTCCGGAGGTGCGCTCTGTCAGCCGGTTGAGCGTCTCCGACAGGCCGGGCGGCACCCACACCTCGCGCGGCGTCGGCATCAGGTCGAGCAGCGTGCCGTCGATGTCGAGCAGGATCGCAGTCTCGTCGAGATGCGGGACGAGCGCATGCGGCACCGGCACCGCATCCGGCTTCTCGTTGTCGTTGCGCTCGGCGCGTTCGTCGACCATCGACATGTCCGCAAGTTCCGATTTCATCAGTCTACTCCATAAAGGCGAGCGGCCGCGCGATTTGTTCGAGCGATTTTCGTTCCGCGGAGACGGCATAGCGCCACGCCACGATCGCGGCCGCGATCATCAGGAAGGCACCCAGCAGATAGCCGGCGAACACGCTGGTGCGCGATCCCGTATCGATCAGCGCGCCGAACAATGCCGGCCCGATCACGCCGCCGATGCCGGTGCCGATCGCATAGAACACCGCGATCGCCAGTGCGCGCACTTCCAGCGGGAAGGTCTCGCTGACGGTGAGATAGGCCGCGCTCGCGGCGGGCGAGGCAAAGAAGAAGATCACCATCCAGGCGATGGTCTGTCCTTGCGCACTGAGTGCGCCGATCGTGAACAGATAGCCCGAGAGCGCCAGCAGCAGCCCGGAGATGCCATAGGTGAACATGATCATGGTTCGCCGTCCGAGCGTATCGAACAGACGGCCGAGCAGCAGCGGGCCAAGGAAATTGCCGGCAGCAAAGGGCAGCAGGTACCAGCCGACATGATCGGCGCTGATGCCGTAGAAATCGGTCAGCACCAGCGCGAAGGTGAAGAAGATGGCGTTGTAGAAGAACGCCTGCGCGCTCATCAGCACGAGGCCAACCAGCGCGCGCTGGCGATAGGTGGAAAACAGCGTATGCACGACTTCGCGGATCGGCGTGTGATCGCGCATCTTCAGCCGGATTTTTGTGAAGCGTCCGTCGCTCGCACCGTGGTCATGTCCGATCACCGAGCGCTCGATGTCGTCGACGATGGCATGGGCCTGGTCCGGCCGCCCGTGGATCATCAGCCAGCGCGGGCTCTCCGGAATCCACATCCGCATCAGGAGCACGACGAGGCCGATGGCGGCGCCGATGAGATAGGCGAGCCGCCAGCCGAGATCGGGGCCCATCAATGCAGGATCGAGCAGCACAATGGCCGCCACCGCCCCCATCGCAGCGCCGATCCAGAAGCTGCCGTTGATGACGAGATCGGTCCAGCCACGATAGCGCGCCGGCACCAGTTCCTGGATGGTCGAGTTGATTGCGGTGTATTCGCCGCCGATGCCGGCGCCGGTGAGAAAGCGAAACAGCGCGTAGCTCGCGATGTCCCAGGACAGCGCGGTCGCGGCGGTCGCCGAGAGATAGAGCGCGAGCGTGATGAAGAACAGCTTCTTGCGGCCGATGCGGTCGGTGAGCCAGCCGAAGCCGAGCGCACCGAGCACGGCGCCGGCGAGATAGGCGGAGTTGGCGATGCCGAGATCGAGATTGGAGAACTGCAGCGTAGGGCTCTGCTTCAGCGCGCCGGAGAGCGCGCCCGCAAGCGTGACCTCGAGGCCATCCAGGATCCAGGTGATGCCAAGGGCCAGCACGACGCGGGTGTGAAAGCCGCTCCACGGCAGCGCGTCGAGGCGCGAGGGAATGCTGGTCTCGACGATGCGATCGGCCGCAACTGCCGCAGGGACGTCAGGTCCGTAGTTCAGCGCTGGGGTTTGCTGCAATTCCATCGGGTTGTTGGATCTGACCAAAGGAAGCAGCCCCGGTTCACATGAGGTGGACGGGGCGACCCGATCATCGGGGTGCGGCATCTCGCCTGCCACCTGCGACAACGTCTGCGGCGATGCCAGGTTCCCGCAGGAACAGTCTCACGGGCCGCCCGTTTGCGACGGAGCCGCAAGGAGTTGACGCATGGCTCATGTCAGAAAGACGACACATTTGCGAAAGAGCGGCGCACGCAAGACTGCACGCCGAAAGACCAGCGCGAGGCGTAGCACCGCGCGTGGGGGCACGAAGCGCGCGACGCCGAAGCGCTGGTCACAGCGCGTAACGAGGGAGAGCGACGCGCTCGATCTCAAGCAAGGCGTGTTCAAGCTGACCAGCGCAAAGAAGATCGCGGCGTCACTGAAGCGCTCGGCGGAGCACAGCTCACGCCGCAAGACCGGCGCCTACCGCTCGGCGCAGTCGATGCTGACCTTCTACATCAACCGCGCCGGCAAGACGCTGCCGAAGACCCAGCGCGCACGACTGGAGCGCGCGAAGGTGGAGCTGAAGCGGGCGTTCGGGAGGGAGTGAGGCTTGCGTCTCCTAACTCCGCTGTCGTCCCGGCGGCTTTCGCCAGGACGACTACGGGGAGAGAGCGCCTACGCCGCCCTGATATTCCCCATGAAGCGGTTGAGCTCGGCGCGCAGGCGGGTGCTTTCGCTGGAGAGCGTCTTGGCCGAGTTCAGCACCTCCTCCGAGGCCGAGCCGGTCTCAGCGGCGCCGCGGTTGACCTGGCCGATGTCGGTGGCCGCGGTCTGGGTGCCCTGCGCCACGGTCTGGACGCTGCGGGCGATTTCCTGCGTGGCCGCGCCCTGCTGCTCGACGGCGCTCGCGATCGAGGTCGAGATCGACGAGATCTGGCCGATGGTCGCGCCGATCTCCTTGATCGCGGCGACCGATTCGGCGGTCGCGCCCTGCATGCCCGCGATGTGCGAGGAGATCTCGTCCGTTGCTTTCGCCGTCTGGCTTGCCAGCGATTTCACCTCGCTCGCGACCACCGCAAAGCCGCGGCCGGCGTCGCCGGCGCGTGCCGCCTCGATGGTGGCGTTGAGCGCCAGCAGATTGGTCTGCTCGGCGATCGCCGTGATCAGCTTGACCACTTCGCCGATCTGCTGGGCGGCATGCGAGAGCTTGCCGATGCGGCCGTCGGTTTCCCTGGCCTGCACCACGGCATTTTCCGCGATACGGCTGGAGTCGCGGACCTGGCGGCCGATCTCCTCGACCGAGGCGGAGAGCTCTTCCGTTGCGGTCGCGACCGACTGCATGTTGGAGGAAGCCTGCTCGGAGACGCCGGCGACCTGGCTCGACAGGCTCTGCGTGGTCTCGGCGGTGCGGGTCAGGGTCGAGGCCGCCGATTCCAGCTGCACGGCCGAGGCCGAGACGTTGGAGACGATGGCGCCGACCGCGCTCTCGAAATCGTCGGCGAAGCGGATCAGCTCGGCGCGGCGGCTGGCGGCCTGCTCGCGGTTCTGGACCTCGCTGGCGGCAGCATCGCGCTCGGCCTTGGCGATGGCCTGAACCTTGAATTCTTCGACCGCGCCCGCCATCTCGCCGATCTCGTCCTTGCGGCCGAGGCCGGGCAGCACGACGTCGAAATTGCCCGAGGCGAGTTCGCGCATCGCCTTGCACATCGCGATCATCGGACGCGAGATGCCGTTGCCGAGCATCCAGGCCAAGGCGGCACCGATGGCAAGACCGCCGAGCGCCAGCATCAGCATCAGCCGCTCGGTTTCCCCGATCGTGGCATTGGCACTGGCCTCGATGCGCTGCTGGTCGGCGGTGAGGTCCGAGCGCAGCTCGCCCGAAAGCTTGAGAATGGACGCGGCGGTCTTGGTCATGTCGCCGTTCGACTTGACGATGACCTTCACGTTCTCGGTCAGCTTGGAGAAGGAGGTGCGGTACTGCTTCAGCAGATTGCCGATCTCGGTGACGCGGTCGGTGATCTTCTGGTCGTTGGCGTAGATCGAGACCAGCAGGGTCTCCAGGAACTTGATGCGCGCGATCACGCCGTCGGCGGTCTTCGGCTCGGGCTTGGCGACGAAGGCGCTGACCGAGGTGGAGACCGCGAGATATTGCGAGGTGACGTCCTTGGCCGTGGTCTGAACCGAGTTCAGGCCCGCCAGCGCGGCGGTATCGGCGAGATCGTCGAACTTGAAGCGGATCTTGTTGCCGACGCTGTTGAGCTCGTCGGCCGCGATCTTGTTGTTCTCGCGCGTCAGGGTGATGATCTCACCGAACACCTTGGTGAAGCGCTGGAACTCGGCCTCGAGCTTGCCGACCTGCTCGCGGCGCGCAGCGCCGGTCGTGGCCGCCACGGACTTGGCAATTGCACCCTTCAGATTCTCTTCCGCCGCCTTGGCCGCGGTCTCGTCTTCGTTCGCGCCGGTCAGCGTGTAGGCCCGCGCCAGCCCCTGATAGGAGATCAGCTCGCGGTCAACGGTCCGGGCGAGGTCCGCTTCCGACACGCTGGTGCGGTAGGAGGTCACGGCAGCCTGGATCCGCTCGAAGCCGAAATAGGCGAAAGCCATGCTGACGGCGAGGATGGCCAGCACCGCCACGAAGCCGAGGATGATTTTTGCGCGAAAACGCAAGGTGAGGAGCTTTGATGTGTTCGGCTTCGACTTGACGGGCATTCCCCCACCCCATTCCATTCGCGGAAAACCAGGCGCAGCCCGGGAGCAGCCCGCTCCCCGACTCGTATGCACGGTAGTTGGCAAAGGATAAGCCACGGTAAATTTATGGCGTCGCAACTAGCGGTTAGGTGTCGCGGGGAGTGTTAAGGCGGGCTTTCTCGCGCTGCTAAAATTCTGCTGTCGTCCTGGACAAGCGAGCGGAGCGAGCGCTGATCCAGGACCCATTACCCTAGGACGTAGTTTGGCGAAGGCTCGCGGTTACCTGTCTTCGCCAAAACACGTCCTGGGGTAATGGGTCCTGGCTTTCGCCAGGACGACGATGGAGAGGGCCCTCACGCCGCGCGGATATTCCCCATGAAGCGGTCGAGCTCGGCGCGGAGGCGGGTGCTTTCGCTGGAGAGCGTCTTGGCCGAGTTCAGCACGTCCTCCGAGGCCGAGCCGGTCTCGGCGGCGCCGCGGTTGACCTGGCCGATGTCGGTGGCCGCGGTCTGGGTGCCCTGCGCGACGGTCTGGACGCTGCGGGCGATCTCCTGCGTGGCCGCACCCTGCTGCTCGACGGCGCTCGCGATCGAGGTCGAGATCGACGAGATCTGGCCGATGGTCGCACCGATCTCCTTGATCGCGGCGACCGATTCGGCGGTCGCGCCCTGCATGCCTGCGATGTGCGAGGAGATCTCGTCGGTGGCCTTGGCCGTCTGGCTTGCCAGCGATTTCACCTCGCTCGCGACCACCGCAAAGCCGCGGCCGGCGTCGCCGGCGCGTGCCGCCTCGATGGTGGCGTTGAGCGCCAGCAGATTGGTCTGCTCGGCGATCGCCGTGATCAGCTTGACCACTTCGCCGATCTGCTGGGCGGCATGCGAGAGCTTGCCGATGCGGCCGTCGGTTTCCCTGGCCTGCACCACGGCATTTTCCGCGATACGGCTGGAGTCGCGGACCTGGCGGCCGATCTCCTCGACCGAGGCGGAGAGCTCTTCCGTTGCGGTCGCGACCGACTGCATGTTGGAGGAAGCCTGCTCGGAGACGCCGGCGACCTGGCTCGACAGGCTCTGCGTGGTCTCGGCGGTGCGGGTCAGGGTCGAGGCCGCCGATTCCAGCTGCACGGCCGAGGCCGAGACGTTGGAGACGATGGCGCCGACCGCGCTCTCGAAATCGTCGGCAAAGCGGATCAGCTCGGCGCGGCGGCTGGCGGCCTGCTCGCGGTTCTGGACCTCGCTGGCGGCAGCATCGCGCTCGGCCTTGGCGATGGCCTGAACCTTGAATTCTTCGACCGCGCCCGCCATCTCGCCGATCTCGTCCTTGCGGCCGAGGCCGGGCAGCACGACATCGAAATTGCCCGAGGCGAGTTCGCGCATCGCCTTGCACATCGCGATCATCGGACGCGAGATGCCGGTGCCGAGCAGGAAGGCGAGGATGGCGCCCAGCAGCGTGCCGCCGACGGCCAGCATCAGCACCAGCTGCTCGGTCTGCCCGATGGTCGCTTCCGACTCCGACTCCAGCCGCTGCTGCTCGGCGACCAGGTCCGCCTTCATGGCGGTCGCGCCTTGCAGGATCGCACCGGCCGAGCCGCTCATCTCAGTCACGAGATCGTCGACCATCTTGGCGTTGGCGATCAGCTTCTCCAGCGACTCGCGATAGGCCACCAGGATGGTCTTGGCGTCCTTCAGGCCGGCGACGATCTTGTCGTCCATGGAATAGACCGCGCCGAGCGAGTTCTCGACGAATTTCAGCCGCGCCAGCGCGCTGGTGGCAATCGTCTGGTCGGACGTCAGCACGAAGTTGGTTGCCGCAGCACTCGCGGTCTGGAACTGGGCGTTGACCTGCTTGGTGCCGAACTCGATCGCCTGCGCCTCGGAATCGGAGGCATTGTTGCCGATATCGTCGAGCTTGTACTTGAGCAGGTTGGCGTTGCGGGTCAGCTGGTTCTGCACCAGCAGCGCGCTGTCACGCTTGGCCTGGAGCACCTTTGCGAAGGTCGCAGAGAAATTGGAGAACTCCTTGGCGAGCTTGCCAAGGCTCTCCTGCCGCGCCGGCTTCTTGGCGCCCTTGATGGCCTGGTCGATGGAGCTCTTCAGGCTGGCCTCGGCATCCAACGCTGCCTTGGCATCGTCTTCCTTGCCGGTGACGACGAAATATCTGACGGCCGAACGGTAGGCGAGCAGCTCGCGATCGATGCTGCGGGCGAGGTCAGCCTCCGTGACGCTCGTGCGGTAGGATCCGACCCCGGACGACACCCGCTCGAAGCCGAAATAGGCAAACGCCATGCTGCCGGCCGAGATCACCAGCACCGCGGCGAAGCCGAGAATGATTTTCGCGCGGAACCGGAGAGTTGGAAATAGTGCACGCTTCGGCGGCGACGCGGTACGCCCGGACATTCCCAACCCCCAGTCTATGTTCTTGCAACGATTCTGCGGCCCGGAAGCAGCCCTCTCCGAACCGCGCGGAAAATTAAGGCAGAATCGTCAAGGGGTGGTAAATCCGTCCGGTCTGCATCCTTGCTGGGACCGGGCGCCGTGTTGCGGCTCACCGGAAAACGCCTTACTCTCGAATACTTATCAGGCACTTGGCGTTAGACCGAGCTGGTCCTCGAGGGGAGAAACGGAGTGGGGCAAACCGATTTTCGGTTTGGCGGTGCGTCTGGCGTTGCCGTGGCCAAGTCGAAGGCTGCGAGCGTCGACGAAGCCGTGGCCGAACTGGCGGCCCAGCTCCCCTCCGACGGGCTGGCACTGATTCTGGTGTTCCTCTCCCCCAGCTACGACCCCCATCACTTCATCGCCGAGATCACCCGGCAATTCGACGAGACCCAGGTTTGCGGTTGCACCACCGCGGGCGAGCTTGCCCCAGATGGCTGGGACGAGAACAGCGTCGTGGCGCTGGCGTTCAGCCGTACCGACTTCTCCGCGGCCGTGCGGCCCATCCTCAACCTCGACAGCTTCCGTGTCGAGGACGGCCGCAGGATCGGCGGCGAGCTCCGGCACGAGCTGCTGCGGGCGACCCCGCAAGTCGACCGCGGCAATCCCTTCGGCCTGGTGCTGATCGACGGCCTGTGCCGCCGCGAGGAGGCGGTGATGTCGGCGATCTATGCCTCGCTCGACGACATTCCGGTCGTCGGCGGGTCCGCAGGCGACGGGATGCGCTTCGAGAAGACCTTTGTGTTCTTCGACGGCAAGGCACACACCAATGCCGCCCTCCTGATCCTGTTGAACACCTCGCTGCCGTTCCGGGTTTTCAAGTGCGACAATTTCGAGCCGAGCCCGCAGAAGATGGTGGTCACCGAGGCCGACATCGAGAACCGGACGGTCAGGGAGCTGAACGCCGAGCCTGCAGCCCAGGAATATTCGCGCATGGTCGGGATCATAGACGCCAAGCTCGATCCGTTCTCCTTCGCGTCCCACCCCGTGCTGGTGCGCGTCGGCGGCGCCTATTACGCGCGATCGATCCAGCGCGTCGAACCGGACGGCTCGCTGCATTTCTTCTGCGCCATCGACGAGGGCATGGTGCTGACGGCGGCGACGTCGCGAAGCCTGGTCGGCGCGACCTGCGAGACGTTTGCCGACATCCGCGACCAGATCGGAGACGTCTCGCTCTATATCGGTTTCGAGTGCCTGCTCCGCCGGCTCGACGCCGAACAGCATCAGCTCACCCGCGACATGTCCGAACTGTACCGGCAGAATCGGGTCGTCGGTTTTCATACCTACGGCGAGCAGTTCGGCTCCATGCATGTGAACCAGACCTTCACGGGCGTCGCGATCGGAAGGCGACCGTCGTGACGGACATGTGGCAGGGCCCTGACGCGGTCGACCAGCTGCGGCGCGAGGCCGCCAAGCTGAGGAAGATCAACGCCGCGCTGATGTCGCGCGTCGAGCGCTCGATGGACCAGCAGCTCAACGCCTTTTCATTGTTCGAAACCGCCATTGCGCTCGACCACAAGGTTCGCGACCGGACGCACCAGTTGCGCGAGGCGCTGCATTCGGTCGAGCGCGCCAATGAGGGTCTCTACCGCGCCAAGCAGCAGGCGGAGGCGGCGAGCTCGCTGAAATCCTCGGTGCTGATCTCGGTCACCCACGACCTGTTGCAGCCGCTCAACGCGGCGCGCCTGACGCTGTCGGCGCTGACCGAGATGATGGAGTCGCAGGAGGCGGGCCTGCTGATCGATCAGGCCGACCGCTCGCTGCTGATGCTGGAGGACCTGCTGCGGTCGCTGCTGGAGATCGCCAAGCTCGACGCCGGCGCGCTCAAACCCGACGTACGCGCGATTGCACTGGCGCCCCTGTTCGAGCAGCTCCGCAACGAGTTCGAACCGATCGCCGCACGGCAAGGCCTGTCCTTGCGCATCCGCACCTCACCGCTGGCGGTGATGTCGGATGCGATGATGCTGCGACGGATCCTGCAGAACCTGCTTGCCAACGCCATCCGCTATACCCGCAGCGGCGGCGTCGTCATGGGATGCCGGCCGCGGGGCGACCGGATCTGCGTCCAGGTCTCAGATACCGGGCCTGGAATTGCACAGGCGCAGCAGGAGGCGATCTTCCGCGAATTCCAGCGCGGCGAGGCCATTGCGACCGACCAGGCCGGCTTCGGGCTCGGCCTCTCCATCGTCCGCCGCTTCGCGACCGTGCTCGGGCACGAGGTGCGGCTGTCGTCGCAGCTCGGCAGGGGATCGACCTTCACCCTGGAGCTGGAGCCGGCCGACCTCACCGGGGTCGGCGACGAAGTGCACGAGGTCAAGCTCGCCGAGCGGCACTACAGCTATAGCGGGCTCGAAGGCGCCAAGATCCTGCTGATCGAGAACGATCCAAACGGCTCGGAGGCAATGGCCGCGCTGCTGGAGGGTTGGGGCTGCGACGTCGCGACCACGCGATCGGGCGCGGACGCGCTGGTGCGCCTCAGCGAGCTCGGCGGCGCGCCCGATGCCGTGATTGCCGACCTCCATCTCGATCACGGCGAGAGCGGCCTGTCGGCCATCGCCGCCGTCCGGGAGCAGCTGAAGCTCGACACGCCGGCCATGATCATCACCGCCGACTATTCCGAAAAGGCGGCGAAGGAGGCGAGCCTCTTCGGCCTCGAAGTGCTGAAGAAGCCGATCAAGCCCGCCGAGATGCGGGCGCTGCTGTCGTTCCTGCTGAGCTAGCGCGCGGCTGCTCCCATAAATATCGCAAAACAACCCCATGCACCGTAGAGGTAACACCTTACGCTGGGCCAGGGCTTTGATTTATCTATGAATCATCTGCCGAATGTGGCGCGCCCGGCGCGACAAAAAGAGACGAAATCGCGTCATTGCGGCTCTGGCCGGCCGCGCTCGCGCCTCGGGCCCTCGGCTGCCAGCGTCGCGAAATCGATCCGGGACATTTCGACGATGGCCTTGGTGCGGCTCAGCACGTTGAGCTTGCGCAGGATGTCGGAGACGTGGACCTTCACCGTGGTCTCGGAAATCTTCAGCTCATAGGCGATCTGCTTGTTCTGCAGGCCGCGCTTGAGCATTTCGAGCACGCGCAATTGCTGCGGCGTCAGGTCGTGCAGGCGCTTCAGCAGATCCTGCGCGGGGCCGGCGGCACGTTGCGGGCGAACGAGCGCGCGATAGGCGGCGGGGACACAGACCGCGCCGCGCAGCACTTCGCCGATCGACTGCGCCAGCTCCTGCTTGGACGATGATTTGAGGATGTAGCCGGAGACGCCGAGCGACAGGGCGCCGGACATGATCTGCGGATCCTGATGCCCGGATACGATGACGACGGGGATCCTGGGAAACGCCTTGCGAATGCGGATGATGCCCGAAAGACCCGTGGTGCCCGGCATCGACAGATCGAGCAGGATGAGATCGAGCTCGGTCATCGCTGCGACCTGCTCGAGCGCACCGTCGATCGACGTCGCCTGAAGGATCTCGGCCGCGGGCGCCACCATCTGGAGCGCGCCCTCGAGGGCCTCGCGAAACAACGGATGATCTTCGACAATCAGAAATCGCATCACGCGCGAGCCATTCCCTGATTATTGCCTGGACTATTGCCGGATTCGAAATCGAAACGAGAATGTCTCAGCCGCGTCAGACCGGGTTGATCCAGGTCAAGCACGACATCGCGCATCATTGCGGCCGCCCGCGGTCGGCCCGCGCATAGGGTCGGGCCTTCGGATCGGGCAAGTCCATCTTGCCGATCTCGATGATCGCCTTGTTGCGGCTGAACAGGCCGAGCTTGCGCAGGATCTCGGTGATGTGCGCCTTCACCGTGGATTCGGCGAGCTGAAGCTCCTGGGCGATCTGCCGGTTCGGATAGCCGCGCCGCAGCAGGTCGAGCACGCGAAGCTGCTGCGGCGTGAGCTCGGAGAGCTTGACCTCGAGCGCCTTGCTGGCCTCGGCCCGCCGCCGCTGCGGCGCCGCCACGAAATCCTTCGGCACCGACACCGATCCCTTCAGCACGCCCTCGATCGATTGCGCCAGCTCGCGCTTCGACATCGATTTCGGCAAATAGCCGGCGGCCCCCAGCTCCAGCGCCTCGCGGACGACGCGCTGGTCCTCGTCGCTCGACACGATGGCGACAGGCAGGCGCGGATGGGCCTCGCGCAAACGCAGAAAGCCGGAGAAGCCGGTCGAATCCGGCAGCAGGAGGTCGAGCAGCGCAAGGTCGATGCCCTCGCCCTGCTCGGCCGTCAGGATATGAAGGGCGTCCTCGATCGACATCGCCTCGAAGATCCGCGCCTCCGGCAAGGCCAGACGCACCGCATTGCCGAGCGCCTCGCGAAACAGCGGATGATCGTCGATGATCAGGAAGCTGGTCATGGCGCGTTCACAGGGCTGCACCGCCGAATGCTGCACCGTACAGGCATCCGCCGCTGGAGCGGAAGAGGCAGAACCATACGGCACCCGTCCGGCACCGGGATGGTGCCGGACGGACGCTAGCACATCCTCCCGATCGGGTTCGGTCAAGATCGTTCAGTCGTTCGATTCGGACTGGACCGTCAGCAGGAAGGAATAGATGCTGTCGAACTGCTCGTCGGTGTAGACCTCCTTCCAGGCCGGCATGCCCTTGGTCGGCCGTCCCTCATGCACGGTCATCCAGAACTTCTCGCGCATCTCGTCGCCGTAGCGATGACGCAGCAGCCGCAGATCGATCTTCCGCTCGCTCTGGATCGCATCGGGACCGTGGCAGTGCGCACAGGTTCCGTTGAAGATCTCCTTGCCCGCGCCGACGGCGTCGGTGCCTGGCGCTGCCGCGTCGCCCTTGGTCTCGGTCGCCACTACATTGGCGGTCTGCGTCGCGCCGGCGCCGGTTCCCGTCCCCGTCGTCGTTCCCGCCGGCACCGCACCGAAGCGAACCGGCGCGCCGGCAGGCAGGCCGTATTTCACCGCGAGCTCGCCGATCGTGCGCTGAAGCTGCGGCAACACGGCATCGACGCGATCACGCAGCTCGGTCGAGGTCTTCGCAAAGCCGATGGCGGCGTCCCATGACAGGCCTTCGCCTTCGGTGAGCTCGATCTGATAGCGGCCGTTATAGGTGGTCTTGTTCAGCCAGCCGGCGACCGGGCCCCAGATGAAGGCCACGTCGGCCATGCCCTGGTCGAGCGCCTGCATGCCTTCCTCGGGCGACAGCACCGTCACCTTCTGGATGTCGTCACGGCTCGCGAGCAGGTTTTGCGGGGTGCTGGCGAACTGCACGGCAACGCGCTTGCCCCTGAGGCCGTCGATGCCGCCGAGGGCCTGCCCTTTGGCGGCCACGAGCGCATAGCCCTCCTTGGCGAAGGTGCTGGAGAAGATCACGGCCGGTCCCATGAAATCCTCGGACCGCGGCAGCCCGATCATGGCGTCGCATTGCTTGCCGAGCAGGGTGACGCGCACGGTGCGCTTGCCGAAATAGGATTTGTACCAGTCATAGGCGATCGGCCGGCCGAGCGCCTGCGCCAGGGCCTGCCCGATCTCGACATAGAAGCCCGGCTGCGACGGACTATCGCTCGAGAATGGAAGGTTGGTCGGATCGGCGCAGAGACGAAGCGGCTGCGCTTCGTCGGCGTGCAGCGGCGAGGCCGGAACGATCAGCACCGCGGCGGCACATGCGAGCAAGGCTGAGATGGAGCGGCGTCGGCTCGCACCGATGGCAGAATGATTGGCACGCATCCTCGTCTCCCGTAGCGTTGTTGGGCCGGAGCTTGTTGAGCCAGAGCTTGTTGAACCAGGTGCTGCGACATCAGGCATCGGCCGATGCCGCAGCTAAAGTCTGGAAAAAGCGCGCGCGTATCCCGTCACCTCGAGAGGATACGCGCGCGAGTGGTCACTGGACGGAGAACACGAAGAGCGAACCGCCCTCGGGAGCTGCGGCCGTCATCTTCTTTCCTACCTCGCCCAGGAACGCAGGCAGCGCAGCCGTGCGGCCGACGACGATGGCGACATATTGCTTGCCGTCGACCTGGTAGGTCACTGGACCTGCGCCGATGCCGGAGCCGAGATTCTTGCTCCACAGCACCTTGCCGGACTTCGCATCGATGGCACGGAAATCGCCATGGATGTTGCCGGCAAACACGAGACCGCCGCCGGTGGTCAGCGTGCCGCCGTTGAACGGCAGGTCTTCCTTGATCGACCAGACCTTCTTCTGCGCGACCGGATCCCAGGCCACGAGCTCGCCGAGGAAACCGCCGGGACCTTCCTTGGTCGGGAATTCGGCGCCGAGATAGAACACGCCGCGCTTGTAGGCGACATCACTGACCGACCAATCCATGCAGACGTTGTTGGACGGGATGTAGACGAGGCCGGTCTGCGGGTTGAACGACATCGGCTGCCAGTTCTTGCCGCCGATCAGGTTCGGGCAGATGTCCTTGGCGGGATGGTTCGGCCCGGGACGCTTGTCGGGATCCTCGACCGCGCGCATCGTGGCGACGTCCCACTTCTTGGCCCAGTTGGAGAACACGTATTTCTCCGCCGACAACACCTTGCCGGTCTCACGGTTGGCGACGAAGAAGTAGCCGTTGCGATCCGCCTTCATCAGCGCCGGAACGGTGCTGCCGCCGATCTTCAGATCCGCGAGCACGGCTTCGTTGACGCCGTCATAGTCCCAGGCATCGGCCGGCGTGGTCTGGATGTGCCACTTGATCTTGCCGGTATTGGGATCGAACGCCACCGTCGACGCGGTGTAGAGGTTGGTCAGCTTGCCGAAATTGCCATCGCCGGTCGAGCGCACCGCGGTGTTCCACGGACCGGGATTGCTGGTGCCCCAATAGACCGTGTCGCTCTTCGGATCGTAGGAGCCGACCAGCCAGGCCGCGCCGCCGCCATGCTGGGCGGAGTCGCCCTTCCAGGTGTCGCCACCGGGCTCGTCCGGCGAAGGAACGGTGTAGGTCTGCCACACCTGCTTGCCGGTGTTGATATCGAAGGCCTGCAGCGAGCCGCGCACGCCGTATTCGCCGCCACCGAAACCGGTGATGACCTTGTCGCGCACGACGAGCGGCGGCGAGGTGATGACCGACCCCTGCTTGTAGTCGACCACCTTCGTCGTCCACAGCGCCTTGCCGGTCGCGGCATCGAGCGCCGTCAGCTTGCCGTCGAGACGGCCGACGAAGATCTTGCCATCGGCATAGGTGACGCCGCGATTGTTCACGTCGCAGCAGGCGTATTGCAGCACGTCCTCGGGAATGTCGGGCTCCCAGGTCCATTTGCGCGCGCCGGTGGCCGCATCGAGCGCGTAGACGTATTTCGGGCCCCAGGAGCTCGAAACGTAGAGCGTGTTGCCGATGACGATCGGCGAGGATTCGTTCGAACGCAGCGACGCCAGCGAGAAGGAATAGGCGAGCGTCAGCTTGCCGGCGTTCTCGGTGTTGATCTGCTTGAGCGGGCTGAAGCGCGTGTTGCCGTAGTCGTGGCCGGCGACGGCCCACTGGTTCGAATCGGATTGCGCCTTGAGCACGGTCTCGTTGGCGCGAGCGCCGGTTGTGGTGGCGGCCAGCATCGCAATCATCGAGATGCCGGCCAAGAAGCCCTTCGTTCCAAAGGTCATGTATTCCCTCCGCGATGTTGTTGTGCACGCCTCGTTGGGCGCCTGAGCGCGCTGCGCTCGTGATGCGCAGTTCGTCTGCGAGCCATCGTTCGAAATTACAGCATCGCCTTTTCGCGCTTAGTATAGGCGGAAGGTAGTAGTGCAGATCATCGGCGGTTTTCGCCGCTCATCTCGTTGCCCCGACTTGCGTCTTGCCCTTATTTTTCAGCTCGAAATGCGTCGTCGGATTACGGCAACATCGCGCCGCAATCCGATGGCTTGCATCAGGCTACGCGTGCATCGGTCACGATGATGGCGCTACCAGACCTGCGAAACTTTCGAAGAAGTTCGCGGCAAGTTTGCGCGACGTCGAGTCGATCAGCCGTGAGCCGAGCTGCGCGAGCTTGCCGCCGATCTGTGCGTCGGCCTCGTAATGCAGGATGGTGACGTCAAGCGATTCTTCTTCCAGCCTGACCTTCGCGCCGCCCTTGGCGAAGCCCGCGACGCCGCCGGCGCCTTCGCCGACGATGCGGTAGCCGTTGGGCGCATCGATATCGGTCAGCGTCACCTTGCCGCTGAACGTCGCCTTCACCGGGCCGACCTTCAGCACCACGGTCGCCGTCATCTCCGTCGGCGATGCCATCTCGAGCGATTGGCAGCCGGGAATGCAGCGCCTGAGAATATCGGGATCGTTGAGCGCGGCCCACACCGTGGCCTTCGACGCCGGAATCCGCTGACTGTCGTTCATCTGCATCGCTTCCACCCCTTTTGACCGTTGGTTGTACGGCTCGACTAGGGGGACGCCCGGCTGCGATCAATCGCCAGGAAGTACTAGAGCTGCTTTTCTGACCATTCACTCGATGTCATTCCGGGGCGCGCCTCTTGGCGCGAACCCGGAATCCGTTTCCCCGCGGACTCTGCGGCCCGATGGATTCCGGGCTCCCTCGCTTCGCTCGGGCCCCGGAATGACGGACTGGAGTGTTGGAGCCGCAACACCCAGCCGGCGCGGCCTGTCGGAAGCGGATTGCTGCATCGCCGTAAGTAAAATCAATGACTTAGACCGCTTCCGCCTACTACCAAGATCGCGATTACAAGGGCGTGAGCGCGTGCTCCTATTCGCGACAAGGAACAAGGCACCAAAGGGAGAAACGACGCGCGAGGCGCGCGACGTCCAAGTCCAGCGTCCAAGGCCAGCGCTCAAGGCCAGCGCTTCGCGCGATAGCGGTTGGGCATGGGCCGCAGCTGACGACGTGGACACCGTTTTCGCAAGCTCATTGCAAGGTCGCGCCACGCGCTGGTGGCGACACGAAATGTCGCGACCGAATCGTACATCTGCGGCGACCGCCACGATGACCTTTCCATGACGCGCGGTCAGCAAAATCCCAGTTGCAAAGTTCCGTTCGCGCTGTCTCTAATTAGAATAACTACAAACATTCGGGAGGAGTACGCCGTGTCTACAGTCAAACTGACGGTCAACGGCAAGGCCGTTGCCGTCGACGTCGAGGACCGCACGCTGCTGGTCCACGTTCTGCGCGATCACCTCAACCTCACCGGAACCCATGTCGGCTGCGACACCAGCCAGTGCGGCGCCTGTGTCGTGCACATGGACGGTCGCGCAGTGAAGTCCTGCACCATGCTGGCGGGCCAGGCCGACGGTGCCAACGTCACCACGATCGAGGGCATCGCCAAGGGCGACGAGCTGCACCCGATGCAGGCCGCCTTCCGCGACAATCACGGCCTGCAGTGCGGCTATTGCACCCCGGGCATGATCATGTCGGCGATCGACATCGTGCATCGTCACGGCGGCCAGCTCGATGAGGCCACCGTTCGTCAGGAGCTCGAAGGCAACATCTGCCGCTGCACCGGCTATCACAACATCGTCAAAGCCGTGCTGGATGCGGCCGGGCGCATGAAGGTCTCGCAGGCGGCCGAGTAAGGCCGCCCGCCTCGAACAAAGAACCACCGCTGCAGCTTTCGAGGGAAAGCGCAGTCGAAACAATTTCCGGTCGGGAGGACCAGACATGGGTGTTGAAGGCATCGGCGCGCGCGTCGTGCGCAAGGAAGACAAGCGTTTCATCACCGGCAAGGGCCGGTATGTGGACGACATCAAATTGCTGGGCATGACCCATGCCCATTTCATCCGCAGCCCGCATGCACATGCCAAGGTGAAGGGGATCGACTCCTCCGCGGCACTGAAGATGCCGGGCGTGGTCGCGGTGCTCACCGGCCAGCAGCTCGTCGACGACAAGGTCGGCAACCTGATCTGCGGCTGGGCCATCACCTCCAAGGACGGCAGCCCGATGAAGATGGGCGCATGGCCGGCGATGGCGCCGGAGACGGTGCGCTTCGTCGGTCAGGCGGTCGCGGTCGTGATCGCCGACAGCAAGAATCTGGCGCGTGACGCGGCGGAAGCCGTCGTCGTCGATTACGAGGAGCTTCCCGCCGTCGCCGACATGCACGCCGCCATCAAGGCCGGCGCGCCGCAGCTTCATCCCGAAGCTCCCGGCAACCAGGTCTATGACTGGGTGATCGGCGACGAGGGCGCGGTGAGCGCCGCCTTCTCCAAGGCTGCCAACGTCGTGAAGCTCGACGTCACCAACAACCGCCTCGCCCCCAACGCGATGGAGCCGCGCGCGGCGATCGCCGACTACGACGCGGCGGAAGAGCATTTCACGCTCTACACGACCTCGCAGAACCCGCACGTCGCGCGCCTCGTGCTGTCGGCGTTCTACAACATCGCTCCCGAGCACAAGCTGCGCGTGATCGCCCCCGATGTCGGTGGCGGCTTCGGCTCGAAGATCTTCATCTACCCGGAAGAGATGGTGGCGCTGTGGGCTTCCAAGAAGGTCGGCCGTCCCGTGAAATGGACCGGCGACCGCACCGAGGCCTTCCTCACCGACGCACATGGCCGCGACCACGTCACCCATGCCGAGATGGCGTTCGACGCCAACAACAAGATCGTCGGCCTGAAGGTGAAGACCTACGCCAATTTCGGCGCCTACATGTCGCTGTTCTCGTCGTCAGTGCCGACCTATCTCTACGCGACGCTGTTGTCGGGCCAGTACAATATCCCGGCGATCCATGCCGAGGTGATCGGGGTCTACACCAACACCACGCCGGTCGACGCCTATCGCGGCGCGGGCCGGCCCGAGGCGAGCTATCTCATTGAACGTCTGATGGAGACTGCGGCGCGGCAGCTGAAGGTCGATCCGGCCGCACTGCGCCGGACCAACTTCATCACCCAGTTCCCGCACCAGACGCCCGTGATCATGGCCTATGACACCGGCGACTTTAACGCCTCGCTCGATGCCGCGATGAAGGCGATCGACTATGCCGGCTTCGCCGCCCGCAAGGCGCAAGCGAAGTCGCAAGGCAAGCTGCGCGGCATCGGCGTGTCCTGCTACATCGAGGCCTGCGGCATCGCGCCGTCGAAGGCGGTCGGCAGTCTGGGCGCCGGCGTCGGCCTGTGGGAATCGGCCGAGGTGCGCGTCAACCCGGTCGGCACCATCGAGATCCTCACCGGCTCGCACAGCCACGGCCAGGGCCACGAGACCACGTTCTGCCAGCTCGTCGCCGATCGCCTGGGTATTCCGATCAGCCAGGTCTCGATCGTCCATGGTGACACCGACAAGGTGCAGTTCGGCATGGGCACCTACGGCTCGCGCTCCGCAGCCGTCGGCCTCACCGCGATCCTGAAGGCCATGGAGAAGATGGAATCCAAGGCCAGGAAGATCGCAGCGCATGCGCTGGAGGCGTCGGAAGCCGACATCGTCATCGAGAATGGCGAGTTCAAGGTGACCGGCACCGACAAGGCCATCGCCTTCCCGATGGTGGCACTCGCAGCCTACACCGCGCACAATCTGCCTGACGGGATGGAGCCGGGCCTGAAGGAAAGCGCCTTCTACGATCCCTCCAACTTCACCTTCCCGGCCGGCACTTATATCTGCGAGCTCGAGGTCGATGCCGGCACCGGCAAGACCTCCTTCGTCAACTTCGTCGCGGCCGACGATTTCGGCCGGCTGATCAACCCGATGATCGTCGAGGGCCAGGTCCATGGCGGCCTGGTTCAAGGCATCGGGCAGGCGCTGCTCGAGCACGCCATTTACGACGCCAATGGCCAACCGGTCACGGCCTCGTTCATGGACTACGCCATGCCGCGCGCCGACGATGTGCCCTCCTTCAACCTCTCCCACACCACGACGCTGTGCCCGGGCAATCCGCTCGGCATCAAGGGTTGCGGTGAGGCCGGCGCGATCGGGGCGTCAGCGGCCGTGATCAACGCGATCACGGATGCGATCGGCAAGAACAATCTGGAAATGCCCGCAACCCCTGATCGGGTGTGGCGCACGATCAACGCGGCGTAAAGAGGAGGACCGAAGATGTACCAGACCACCTATCATCGCGCCTCCTCGGTCGACGAGGCTGCAAGCCTGTTCGGCAAGAGCAGCGAGGCGAAATTCCTTGCCGGCGGCCAGACATTGCTGCCGGTGATGAAGCAGCGCCTCGCGGGCCCCACCGATGTCATCGACCTTGGCAAGATCAAGGACATGATCGGCGTCGAGGCCTCGGGCGACACGCTGACCATCAAGGCCGCCACGCCGCATTACGATGTGGCGACCAGCGATGCCGCGAAGCAGGCGATTCCCGCGCTCGCCTATCTGGCGTCGCTGATCGGCGATCCCGCCGTGCGCTATCGCGGCACCATCGGCGGCTCGATCGCCAACAACGATCCCGCCGCCGACTATCCGGCCGGGCTGCTCGCGCTCGGCGCCACCGTGAAGACCAACAAGCGGTCGATCGCGGCGGATGACTTCTTCAAGGGCCTGTTCACCACCGCGCTCGAAGACGGCGAGATCATCACCGCCGTGTCGTTCCCGGTTCCGGCGAAGGCGGGCTACGCCAAGATGCGGCATCCCGCCTCGCGCTTCGCGCTCACCGCCGTCTTCGTCGCGCAGACGAAATCCGGCGAGATCCGCGTCGCCGCGACCGGGGCGTCGCAGAGCGGCGTGATGCGGGTGCCTGCGATCGAGGCCGCGCTGAAAGCGAACTGGTCGCCTGCGGCGGTCGACAGCGTCAACATTCCGGCGAGCGGATTGCTGGCGGACATCCACGGCACGGCGGAGTACCGCGCCAACCTCGTCAAGGTGATGGCGCAGCGCGCGGTGGCTGCAGCGGGCTGAGCATGATCCGGAAAAGTGTGAAGCGGTTTTCCGGCAAGATCATGCTCGAATAAAGCACGCCAGCGCCTCGACACAAATTTTCCGCGGCGCGCACTTCGGTGCGCGCCGCTTTATTTTGCCCGTGCGGCATGAAAACCGCTTGCCTCGCTGGCGGGAAGGCGAGAAAAGTTAATCAGCCGATTAACTCGCCCCCAAGAGCAACGTGAGGCGTTTGCCGGATCACCGGCACTTGCCCGCGACCCGAGGAAACAACAACGTGCTCGATAAATCAGCCCCCACTTCGTCCGTCCGCGCCTCCGGTCCCCTTTCCGGCTTTCGCATCGTCGAATTCGCCGGCATCGGCCCCGGGCCGTTCGCCTGCATGATGCTGGCCGACATGGGCGCCGACGTCGTCACGCTCGACCGCGTCGGCGCGAAGAAGAGCATGAAGTCGGTGGCGGGCCGCGGCCGCAAGGTGATCGAGCTCGACCTCAAGGACAAGGCGGCGATCGCAGAGGTGCTCGAGCTGCTCGCCAGCGCCGATGCGCTGGTCGAAGGCTTTCGCCCCGGCGTGATGGAACGGCTCGGGCTCGGCCCCGAAATCGTGCTCGCGCGCAACCCAAAACTCGTCTACGGCCGCATGACCGGCTGGGGCCAGGAAGGCCCGCTCGCGAATGCCGCCGGCCACGACATCAACTACATCTCGATCACCGGCGCGCTCGCCGCGATCGGCACGAAGGAAGCGCCGGTGCCGCCGCTCAACCTGGTCGGTGATTTCGGCGGCGGCGCGCTCTATCTCGTGGTCGGCGTGCTCGCCGCGCTGCTGGAAGCGCAGAGGTCCGGCAAGGGGCAGGTGGTCGATGCCGCAATGTGCGACGGCGCCGCATCGCTGATGTCGTTCTTCTTCGACATGACCACGCTGGGGCGCTGGACCGAGGGCCGCAACCAGAACTTCCTCGACGGCGGCGCGCATTTCTACGGCGTCTATGAATGCGCCTGCGGCCATTTCGTCTCGATCGGCTCGATCGAGCCGCAGTTCTACGCGCTGCTGCGCGAGCATGCAGGCCTGACGGACGCCGATTTCGACGCGCAGATGAATCCCAAGGCCTGGCCGGCGCTGAAGGAGAAGCTGAAGGCGGTGTTCAAGAGCAAGACGCGCGAGGACTGGTGCAAGATCATGGAAGGCACCGACATCTGCTTCGCGCCTGTGCTGACCATGTCGGAAGCGACGAAGCATCCGCACATGGTCGCGCGCAACGTCTTCGTCGAGCGCCACGGCGTGAAGCAGCCCGCGCCCGCGCCGAGATTCTCGCGAACGCCGTCGGCGGTGCGGGAGCCGGAGGGTGCGGAGATTTCGGCGGTGACGAAGGCGTGGGCGGGAAGATAGCTGCGGCAAGTTCTCCGCTGTCGCGCCACACTCCGTCGTCGTCCTGGCGAAAGCCAGGACCCATAACCACCGAACGTGGTTTGAAGTTACCAGTTCGCGTGACGACCGCGCTCTGGGGTAATGGGTCCTGGCTTTCGCCAGGACGACTGTGTTTGATGCCGCAGCGTACTCAACAACGCCGCTCTTACGCCGCGTTCCCCACCTTCAACACCCCGCGCCGGATCTGATCCTCCTCGATCGATTCGAACAGGGCCTTGAAATTGCCCTCGCCAAAACCGTCGTCGCCCTTGCGCTGGATGAACTCGAAGAAGATCGGGCCGATCGCATTCGCCGAGAAGATCTGCAGCAGCACCTTGGTCTGGCCGCCTTCGACCACGCCTTCGCCGTCGATCAGGATGCCGTTCTTCTGGAGACGTGCGATGTCCTCGCCATGCTTCGGGAGGCGCGCATCGATCCGCTCGAAATAGGTCTCGGGCGGTGACGGCATGAAGGGCAGGCCGGCCTCGCGCAGGCCCTCGATCGTGCTGTGGATCTCGCGGCAGCCGCAGGCAATGTGCTGGATGCCCTCGCCGCGATAGGTCTTCAGATATTCCTCGATCTGGCCGGACTCGCCGGCGTCCTCGTTGATCGGAATCCGGATCTTGCCGTCGGGGCTGGTCAGCGCGCGCGAGAACAGGCCGGAGGCGCGGCCCTCGATGTCGAAGAAGCGGATCTGGCGGAAGCTGAAGAGCTTCTCATAAAAGCCGGCCCAAACATCCATGCGGCCGCGATGGACGTTGTGGGTGAGATGGTCGAGATAGAACAGGCCGGCACCGACGGGCTTGGGATCGCGCGCGCCCAGCCACTCGAACTCGGCATCATAGGCCGAGCCCTTGGCGCCGTAGCGTTCGACGAGATACAGCAGGCTGCCGCCGATGCCCTTGATCGCGGGCACGTCGAGCGTCTTCTGCGCCGATGACACATCGGCGGGCTCTGCGCCGAGCGCGATCGCGCGGTCATAGGCCGCCTTGGCATCGACCACGCGAAACGCCATCGACGGCGCGCAGGGGCCGTGGGCGGCGACGAACTCATAACCGTGGGTGCCCGGCTCCTCGTTGACGAGATAGTTGATGTCGCCCTGGCGGTAGACGGTGATCTTCTTGGTCCTGTGCCGCGCGACGGGCGCATAGCCCATCAGCTTGAACAGCGCGTGCAGCTCGCCCGGATTGGGATGCGCATATTCGACGAACTCGAAGCCGTCGGTGCCCATCGGATTGTCGGCGCTGATCGTGGCCGGCGGTGCATCGTGCGGAAACGGACCCATGCTGCTCTCCCAAATGGCTGCCGGCAGGAACTATCCTTCATCTGGGGCGCAAAGAGCGTGCAAACGGGACGTGATTTGACTATCGTGTGCACGATCCGTGCATGAAATGGACAAAACACGCATGATCTCCGTGGACGCCTTCGACCTCAAGATCCTGACCGCGCTGCAGGACGACGGCCGCCTCACCAACCAGGAGCTGGCCGACCTCGCCGGGCTATCCGCCTCGCAATGCTCGCGGCGGCGAATGCGGCTGGAAGAGGAGAAGGTGATCTCGGGCTATCACGCCGACCTCTCCAGCGAGGCGCTCGGCTTCGGTGTGATCGCCTTCATCCAGGTCGGGCTCGCGACCCACTCGCCGGACAATTCAAAACGCTTCCGCGCGCTGGTGAACCGGATCGACGAAATCCAGGAAGCGTATTCGCTCACGGGCGATGCCGACTACGTGCTCAAGGCCGTGCTGCGCGATCTCAAGGGCCTCTCCAACCTCGTCAACGACGTCTTGATGCCGCACCAGAGCGTGGCGCATGTCCGCTCCTCGATCGTGCTCGACCGTCTCAAGGAAAGCGCGAAGCTGCCGCTGAGGGAATTGAAGGCTGGCTGAAATCGAGGGAACTACGACCTTCGCGCGTCGAGCGCCGTCTGCGATGATCGAGGTCAATCCGGGAGACTCCGCCATGGCCCTCCAGCTTCGACCGAACTGCGAATATTGCGATTGCGATCTGCCACCGAGCGCGGTGAATGCGCGGATCTGCTCGTACGAATGCACGTTCTGTGCGGCCTGCGTCGAGACAAAACTCTTCAACGTCTGCCCGAACTGCGGCGGCGGCTTTGCTCCGCGCCCGATCAGGCCGACGCAGGAATGGCGGCCGGGCGTGTGCACGACCAGGCAGGTGCCATCCGACAAGCGGGTGCATCTGAAGTACAGTGTCGAGGACGTCGCTGCGCATTGCGCCAGGGTGCGCGACGTGCCGCCGGAGAAGCGGTAGGCTCTCTCCACGTCATTGCGAGGAGCCCTTGCGACGAAGCAATCCAGACTGCCGCCGCGGAAAGATTCTGGGTTGCTTCGCTGCGCTCGCAATGACGGAGAACGAGGACAGAGCGTCGCTTCAATTTCCCAGTGCCGTAGGGTGGGCAAAGGCGCGTCGGCGCCGTGCCCACCATCTGCTTGTGGTGGGCACGCTTTCGCTTTGCCCACCCTACGGCATCGGAGCGCGCGACGCCCTACTCCGCCGCCACAATCGTCCCCTCGACCTCACCGAAGCCGACGCGATAGCCGTTGCCCTGGCACCAGCCGCGCATGACGAGGCTGTCGCCGTCTTCCAGGAACGATCGCCTGGCGCCGCCGGGCAGCTCGACCGGCTCGGTGCCGTTCCAGCTGATCTCGAGCAGGCTGCCGCGCTGGTTCTTCTCCGGGCCGGAGATCGTACCGGACCCCAGGAGATCGCCGACATTCATGGCGCAGCCGCTCGAGGCGTGGTGCATCAGCTGCTGCACCGAGGACCAGTACATGTACTTGAAACTGGTGCGGCTGATGCTGGCGGGCGCGTCGGTGCCGGCAGCGCGCAGGGACACGTCGAGCTCGACGTCGTAGTTCTGCGCCCTGGCCTGCCTGAGATAATCGAGCGGCGCCGGCTCCTGCTCCGGCCCCTTCAGGCGGAACGGCTCCAGCGCCTCGCGCGTCACCACCCACGGACTGATCGAGGTCGCGAAGGCTTTTGCCAGGAACGGGCCGAGCGGCACATATTCCCATTGCTGGATGTCGCGCGCGCTCCAGTCGTTGAGCAGCACGAAACCGAAGATCATCTCTTCGGCCTGGCTCTCCGTGAGCATGCCGCCCATGGCTGAGGGCTGGCCGATCACGACGCCCATCTCCAGCTCGAAATCGAGCCGCTTGCACGGCGCAAAGCTCGGCACGTCCACATTCGGCGGCTTCAACTGCCCGCGCGGGCGCTTCACCCTGGTGCCGGACACCACGACGGTGGAGGCGCGGCCGTTATAGGCGATCGGCATGTGCAGCCAGTTCGGCTGCAGCGCATTGTCCTTGCCGCGGAACATCACGCCGACATTGGTGGCGTGCTCCTTCGAGGAATAGAAATCGGTGTAGCCGGAGACGGCGAACGGCAGATGCAGCCTTGCATCGCGCATCGGCACCAAGGCTTGCTTGCGCAGCTCCTCGTTGTCGCGCAACTCCGGATGATCCGCGCGCAACAGCTCGCTGATCCGCGCACGCGTCCTGGTCCAGACCTTTGGCCCGAGCGCCATGAAGGGATTGAGCGAAGGTCCGGAGAACACGCCGAGCGGGCCGACATCGAGCCGCGAGTCCTGCTCGAGCTCCCAGAGATCGAGCACGTAATTGCCGATGGCCACGCCGACCCGCGGCGTCGGATTGGCCGCGGTCGAGAACACGCCATAGGGCAGGTTCTGGATCGGGAAGTCGGAGGCGGGATCGACCTCGATGAAGGAGCGGAGGCTGGGGTCGTTGGGGTGGGTTGTCACTTTTGGCCCGGTCCTTTCTTCCTTCTCCCCTTGTGGGAGAAGGTGGCGCGAAGCGCCGGATGAGGGGTTCTATCCGCGAGTCCAAATGAGAGAGGTTCACTCGCGGAGAGAACCCCTCACCCGTCTCGCGGCTTCGCCATAGCCGATGCAAAGCATCGGCGTACTTAGAAGACGGCGGCCGAAGGCCGCCTATGCCACCCTCTCCCACAAGGGGAGAGGGGAAGAACGCTACGGCTTGCTCGGATCGAAGCGCTTCTCGAGGCCCTTCCAGCAATCGGCGTAATCGTCCTGAAGCGTCGACGATTTCGCGGCGTGCTCCGTGACGCGCTGCGGATAGCGGGTCTCGAACATGAAGGCCATGGTGCCCGTCAGCTTCACCGGCTTCAGCTCGCCATTGCTGGCGTGCTCGAAGGCATCGCGGTCGGGGCCGTGCGGCAGCATGCAATTGTGCAAGGAGATGCCGCCGGGGACGAAGCCTTGCGGCTTGGCATCGTAGACGCCGTAGATCAGGCCCATGAACTCGCTCATGATGTTCATGTGGTACCAGGGCGGACGGAAGGTGTTGTCGGCGACCATCCAACGCTCGGGGAAGATGACGAAGTCGATATTGGCCGTGCCCGCCGTCTCCGATGGCGAGGTCAGCACCGTGAAGATCGAGGGATCGGGATGGTCGAAACCGATCGCGCCGACGGGTGAGAAGGTGCGCAGGTCATATTTGTAGGGCGCGTAATTGCCGTGCCAGGCGACGACGTCGATCGGCGAATGCGGCAGGGTGGTCTTGAACAGCGAGCCGCCCCATTTGACGAACAGCTCGGTCGGCGTGTCCTTGTCCTCGTAATACGCGACCGGCGTCAGGAAGTCGCGCGCATTGGCGAGGCAGTTGGCGCCGATGGGGCCGCGCTCCGGCAGCGTGAAGGCGCCGCCGTAGTTCTCGCAGAGATAGCCGCGCGCCGGCCCGTTCGGGATCTCGACCCGGAATTTGACGCCGCGCGGGATCACCACGATCTCGCCGGGCTCGGCATCGATGCGGCCGAACTCGGTGACGAGGCGCAGATTGCCCTGCTGCAGCACGAACATCAGCTCGCCGTCGGCATTGTAGAAATGCTGGTCCACCATCGACTTGGTGATGAGGTAGACATGCGCGGCCATGCCCGCCTGCGTATTGACGTCACCGGCCGTCGTCATGGTCTGCACGCCCTGGACGAAGGTCACGTCCGCCTTCGGGAGCGGCGTCGGGTCCCAGCGCAATTGCGCGATCGGCAGATCGTATTCGTGGCACGGCGCCGAGCGCCACAGCCCGGCATCGACCTTCTCGAAGCGGCCCGAATGCTTCACCGAGGGACGGATGCGATAGAGCCAGGAGCGCTCATTGGTGCCGCGCGGCGCGGTGAAGGGCGAGCCGGAAAGCTGCTCGGCATAGAGGCCATAAGCGCAGCGTTGCGGCGAATTGCGCCCGATCGGCAGCGCGCCCGGCAGCGCCTCGGTCTCAAAGCTGTTGCCGAAGCCGGACATGTAGCCCGGCGTCACCTGGGCCGAGCTTCGAACGATCTGGTCAGGCGAGGTATTGATGTTCATGACTATCCTCCTCCTTGCAAAGCCGCCCACATTTCCTGGTCGCGCTTGTCGGTCCAGATCACGGGGTCGTCGATTCCCGACGCCTCGTCATAGGCGCGCGACACGTTGAACGGCAGGCAGTGCTCGTAGATGGCGAAGCTGTGGAATTTCGGATCCATCACTTCACGGGTCGCCGCCATCGATTCCTTCAGCGTGCGGCCCTTGGCGACCGAGATTTCGGCCGCGCCATAGAGCGAGGTGACGAAGTCGCGCGTCATCGCGATGGCTTCGCGCACGGTGGCGGTGCCCTTCAGCGCATCGCCGCGGCCCGGCGCGATCGCCTTGGGATTGAAGTTGCGGATCTCGTTCAGCGTCATCGGCCATTCGCGCAGATGCGCATCGCCGCAATAGCAGGCCGAGTGGTATTCGATGAGGTCGCCCGAGAACATGACTTCGGCATCCGGCACCCAGGCGACGATGTCGCCGGAGGTGTGTCCCGCGCCAAGCTGCATCAGCCGCACCTCGCGCTTGCCGAGATAGATCGACATCTCGCCTTCGAAGGTCAGCGTCGGCCAGGTCAGGCCGGGGATGCTTTGCGCATCCTGGAACAGGCGCGGGAAGCGGCCGTATTCGGAATCCCAATCCTGCTTGCCGCGCTCTTCGATGAGACGATAGGTCTCCTGCGAGGCGACGATGCCTTGCGCCTTGTAGGCGGAGGCCCCGAGCACGCGCACCGCGTGGTAGTGCGACAGCACGACATATTTGATCGGCTTGTCGGTGACGGTGCGCACGCGCTCGATCACCTTGTTCGCCATCGCCGGCGTCGCCTGCGCGTCGAACACGAGGCAGCCGTCGTCGCCGACGATCACCGCCGTGTTCGGATCGCCCTCGGCGGTGAAGGCATAGAGATCGGTACCGATCTCGGAGAAGGTGATCTTCTTTTCGGAGAGATCGCCGGTGGATGCGAAGTTCTTCGCCATCAATTCATCCTTACGGGTTTATTGCTGTTGCTGTTGTTGCTGCTGACCGTCGATCATGCGACGCCTGGCGAGCCCGATCGCTTCCCGCAGCACGTCGATGTCGCCGATATGGTTGGCGAGGATCAGCACCAGCGCCGCGTCGAAATCGGCGCTCTGCTCCTCGGTGAGACCGCGATGCGCCTCCACGATGGCGCGGAAGGCGTCGTCCGGACGTGCGAAGTTCGAGCTGGTGGAAAGCGGCATGCGAAACCTCAATTCAAGCCTGCGGCACGCGACAGCGCTGTCTGAATCGCTTCGCGCGTCGGATGCCGGAAGCGCGCCGCGACGTAGCCATCGGGCCTGAGCAGATAGGCCGCACCAGGCTCGGCGTCGTAGCGCTTTGCGGCGAGACCCGAGGGATCGCCAAGTCCTCCCTCTCCGCCGATGCGGATATCCTTGACGCCGTCGGGCGCATCGATCGCGGCGCCATTGCTGAACGACAGTAAGGTGAAGTCTGTTCCACCTTTGCGGAAGGCATCCGTGAGATAGCTCCGCTCTGCAATGGGCGCATCGAGCATGGAACAGCCGGGACGAGGACCACCTGTCCACGCATCCGCATCGCGCGACGACAGCGGCGTATCGTAGCTGCAAGGCACGGAGAGCCGGCCACCATTGACCATGCGCTTGCCGAACTCGGTCTCCTTGGCCAGCGACAGCACGGCCTTGCGCAGCCGCGCCTCCTGATGCGAGTTCGGCGCCATGAAGTCGGTCGAGCGGGTGGACTCGCGGATGTTCTCATCCGCGGCCATGCTGCGCTCGACATGGTAGCTCTCGAGCAGGCTCGCGGGCGAGGTGCCGCGCAGCACGCGATCGAGCTTCCAGGACAGGTTCTCGGCGTCTTCAAGTCCGGAATTGGCGCCGCGCGCGCCGAAGGGCGAGACCTGATGCGCGGAATCGCCGGCAAAGATCACGCGGCCATGGATGAAGCGGTCCATCCGTCGGCACTGGAATTTGTAGAGCGAGATCCACTCGAACTCGAACTTGTCATGACCGAGCATGCGCGCGATCCGCGGCCGCACGTTTTCCGGCTTCTTCTCGAGAACGGGATCGGCATAGCGATTGAGTTGGAGATCGATGCGCCAGACATCGTCAGGCTGCCGGTGCAGCAGCGCCGAACGCCCGGCATGGAACGGCGGATCGAACCAGAACCAGCGCTCGGTCGGGAATTCCGCCGTCATCTTGACGTCGGCGATCAGGAACTGGTCCTCGAACACCTGCCCGGCGAACTCGGCGCCCACCATGTGCCGCAGCGAGGACCGCGCGCCGTCGCACGCCACGACATATTGCGCATTGAGGCGATAGGCGCCCTCCGGCGTTTCGATCGTCAGCAGCGCGGAATCGTTGCGCTGCTCGAGCGCCGTCACTTTGTTGCGCCAGCGCAGGTCGATCTCAGGCAGCTCGTTGATGCGATCGACCAGATAGGCCTCGGCGTAGTACTGCTGGAGATTGATGAAGGCCGGCCGCTTGTGGCCGTCTTCCGGCAGGAGATTGAACTGGTAGAGCTGGGATTCGCCGTGAAAAATCCGGCCGACGCTCCAGACCACACCTTTGTCGACCATGCGGTCGCCGACGCCGAGCCGGTCCCAATATTCCAGCGAGCGTTTCGAGAAGCAGATCGCGCGCGAACCTTCGCCGATGCGGTCGGCATCATCCAGCAGGACGACCCGCTGGCCGCGCTGGGCGAGATCGATCGCCAGCGACAGGCCGACCGGGCCCGCGCCGACAATCACGACCGGATGTTCCGCGGGGCCTGGCCCGGGGCGGTCCTGATCGGGGTGGCGGCGATAGCCGAACTGGGTTTTGGCCTGATGCGTATTGGCCGGCGCCATACACTAACCTCGGCTCTGGTCAGAAGAGGACTGATCTGCTAGATAGTCTCACGTGCAACTATTTTGGACCGGAGCCGGCCGGCCGTCAACTGGAAATCGGAGCGCTCTCCTTGGCGAGGACATCCAGCGACATCGCGCTGAAGACACGCGACCCCGGCGAGGCTTCGCCGCGACCCAAGGCTCGGCTCGACCTGTTCAAGTTCGTGCCGTTCCGCCTCAACCGGCTGGCGGCGGAGGTCAGCGCCGCGCTGTCGGTCGAATATCAGGAGCGCCACGGCCTCGACATCCCGGCCTGGCGCGTGATCGCCACGCTCGGCTTCCGCGTTGATGCCTGCAGTGCGCAGTACATCTCGCAATGCACCCGCACGCACAAATCCACCATCAGCCGCGCGGTGACAACGCTGCTCAATGAGCAACTGATCGAGCGCGTCGAGAACGAAGCCGACCGCCGCGAATTCCGCCTGCAACTGACGAAGAAGGGACGCGCGCTTTACGAGGAGCTGTTCCCGCAATTGCTACGGCGTGAGGACGAAATCCTCGCCTGCCTCTCCGCGCAGGAGCGCAAGCAGCTCTCGGCCCTGCTCGGCAAGATCGAAACGAGCCTCGATTTGATCCAGACCAGCGAAGAGGCCGACGCGAAGCAGGCGTATTAGGGACTCATAGAGGCGCGGACGTCGGCGTTGGGGGTCCGGTTGAGGAAGCTTGGTAGGACCGTAACGGCACTGGCTTATATAGCGATGCTCCTTGTGGCGCTTGCCGCAACTCGCGCATACGCCGCCGACATAGGTTATCTGGCTCCCCCCGGAGTCGCTGCAAACGAGTTTCCCTCACCGCAGCGTCCTGTTGCACGGATCGTCAGCCCACGCCGCGCCGCCGAAGAGCGCCGCGACGCCCTCGATGAGGCCGGTCAAATCGCACGTATGCTCGCACTGAAACCAGGCATGACAGTCGGCGACATTGGAGCAGGCGATGGCTACCACACGGTCAGGCTCTCGCACCTCGTCGCACCCGCCGGGTCTGTCGTTGCCCAGGACGTCACGCGGGATTACCTCATCGAACTCGCCAGGCGAACAGAACGTCTGAAGTTGACGAACGTGCAATTCGCGCTCGGCGAGCCACACGACCCGCGTCTACCCGCTTCCTCGCTGGATGCCGCAATCCTCGTGCACATGTATCACGAGATAGCCCAACCCTATGCCTTCCTCTACAACCTCGCGCCCGCCTTGAAGCAGGGTGCGCGGGTCGGAATTGTCGATCTCGAGCTTCCGACGTCGAAGCATGGCACCCCAATTGAGCTCTTGCGCTGCGAATTGACCGCCGTCGGCTATCGCGAGATCGCCACATATAAGCTCGCAGGTGACGGAGGATATTTGGCGGTATTCTCTCCGCCGGAGGTAGCGGCTCGAAAATCTCCCCGCGATATCGTTGCTTGCAGGAATCCTGCCGGCGCTCGTTGATACCTCGCCCGCCACCCGTCTCAGAGGCTGAACGTATCCAAAGAAGCGGTCAGACCGAAGTCGCCGGTTGAGACTCAAACCGGCGCTTTTTGAGCCGAAGCGGGTCTCAGGACGGCCGGCCTCAATAACAAGCAAGCCAATTGTTCCCGCGCGGATTCAGGGCTAGTTTATTTCTCTTCGCTGCCCGAAAGACGGAGGCGAACATGGCACGGTTGGGAGCGGCCGTTCAGGCGTTAGTTGCACTGCCCATCATTTTCGTATCTGCGGCGGGCGCGCAAGCGCAGCCCACCGACAAGCCGCCATTCTGGGCTTACACTTACAATCCGCCTGACTTCAAGCCGCCGGCCGATGACGGCCAACCTCGCCACGTTCCCGACAGCACGGCGAGCTATACAGTTCCACAAACGCGCGACCGCTTCCTCGCACCGGATTGGCACCCGGGTGACCATCCGGCGATGCCGACGGTGGTGGCGAGCGGCCGCGCGCCTGACGTCTACGCCTGCGGCTTCTGCCATCGTGCCTCTGGAACGGGTGGTCCGGAGAACGCCGACATCGCCGGCCTGCCGGTGGCCTATTTTATTCGACAGATGCAAGACTACAGGAGCGGCAAACGCGCGACAGCACTACCCGACCGCATTCCGCAAGCATGGATGATCTCGCTCGCGAAGGCAGCGAACGACGATGAGATCAAGGCGGCGGCTGAATATTTTGCCGCCATCAAGCCAAAGAAGTTGGTTGATGTGGTGGAGACTGAGACCGTGCCGAAACCGACGGTCGCCGGCTGGTTCTTCGTCACCAAAGGCGATGAATACGAGCTGATCGGCATGCGCATCATCGAGACACCGGCGGACGTTGGCCGCTTCGTCAACCGCGACGCACGCGTCCGCTTTACCGCCTACGTGCCGCCCGGTAGCGTCGCTGCCGGTCGTGGGCTGGCCGCGAAGCCGGAGATCGCCTGCGCCGGCTGCCATGGCGAGAAGCTGACCGGCACCGACGTCGTGCCGGGCATCGCGGGGCGCTCGCCAACCTACATCTTCCGCCAGCTCTACGAATACCGGCACGGCTTCCGCGCTGGGCCGGAGAGCAAGCCGATGATCGATGTGGTCAAAACGCTCAACGAGGCGGACTTTTTGTCACTTGCCGCCTATCTCGCCACGCTCGAGCGATGAAGCGGCCGACTGTCAACGGCAGAATTTTTGTTTGGGTGCAATGACGGGACGCTCGCTTTGCCCTCGGATGCGAAGCAGGCGTATCCACCTGATGTGGTCATTCCCGGGCGCCGCAAAGCGCGCGAACCCGGAATCTCGCGCGACAACTTCTGGATTCCGGGGTCGCGCTGCGAGCGCCCCGGAATGACGTTACCGCGTCACTTCGCAAACGAGCGCGTCGGCGGCAGATGCAGTGCCCAGGCGTCGACCTTGTCGCTGGCGCGCGGATAGATCTCGGTCACGATCGGATCGTGGCCGGGGATGAAACGATCGGGGTGGCCGGCGAGGCGCTCGATCGTTTCCCAGCCTTGCGCCATGTCGCCGACATTGTAGACGATCGGGAATGGGCTGCGGCGCTGGAGATTGGCGTAGTAATGCGCGGCATCGGACGCCAGTACCACGGGCCCGCGCGCGGTCTCGACCTTGACCACCTGCAAGCCGTCGGAATGGCCGCCGACACGGTGCACGGTGACGCCGGGCGCGACCTCGCCGTCGCCAGAATAAAACGTGACGCGCTCGCCATAGACATGGCGAACCATCTGCGTGACGTGCTCGACCGAGAACGGATGTCGCAGCAGTCCGTTGCACATGCACCGCCCCGTCGCGTAAGCCATCTCGCGCTCCTGCAGATGGAAGCGCGCATTCAGGAAGCGATCGAGATTGCCGGCATGGTCGTAATGCAGATGCGTCACGATGACGTCGCGGATGCTCGAAGCCGCAACACCAAAGCGCTCCAGCGCATCGACCGGATTGAGCGTCAGCTTGCGCGCCCGCGCGCTCGCCTCCTCGGCATTGAAGCCGGTATCGACCAGGATGTCGCGCCCGTACCCTCGGATCAGCCAGACGAAATAGTCGAGATCCTGCGCCGCGCTGTCATGCGGATCGGGCGCCAGGAAGTTCATGCTGGGGGTGCGTGGCGACATCGTCGCATAGCGCAGCGCGTAGATTTCGTAGACGTTTCCCATGGCTCTTGGCTTTGCTTTTTTGTGAGGGGAGCTGAGCGAGCGGACGCACCAAGCCATCGTCCGCCGCAAAGGTCAAACAGCCGGGGCTTGCGACGACCGCGGGCCTGCAATGTGAGACCAATCACATTTTCGTCGCCATGAGTCCCCTAACATCAGTCCCCTAACATGACTGCCGCAAACATGGCCGCTGCCATGCCCAACCAGGTCGGGTCGAACCAAACATGACAGCCCGTTCATCCCGCTACCGCGCACCCCTGCGTTGCGGTCAATCGCCGCGATAATGCCGAATCTCCAAGAGGTTGACGCCCCCTCCCCCCGGTTTGATAATGCATAGAGCGTAAGTTAAGGTCGCCGCGGCGCAAGCTGGAACGGCGCCTTTTTGGCTGGACCGCGCTGATTATGAAAATTCGCTTTCTTTTCCTTCTCCCGTTGCTCGTTTCGCTCGTCCCGACTGCGCCATCGCTGGCGGCCGGCGACCGCTATGCGCTGGTCATCGGCAACGCCAAATATCCGGATGCGGATGCTCCGCTGAAGGAACCGCTCAACGATGCGCGCGACATCGCCGATGAGCTCAAGCGCGACGGCTTCTCGGTCGAGATCGGCGAGAACCTGACCGGCGACGGCATGCGCCGCGCCTTCGACAAGCTCTATGGCAAGATCAAGCCGGGCTCGGTGGCGCTGGTGTTCTTCAGCGGCTTCGGCATCCAGTCGGCACGCCAGAGCTACATGCTGCCGGTCGATGCGCAGATCTGGACCGAATCCGACGTGCGCCGCGACGGGTTCAGCCTCGAGACTGTGCTCGGCGAGCTCAACACGCGCGGCGCCGGCGTCAAGATCGCGCTGATCGATGCCTCCAGGCGCAACCCGTTCGAGCGCCGGTTCCGCAGCTTCTCGGCGGGCCTCACGCCCGTCATCGCGCCGAACGGCACGCTGGTGATGTATTCGGCAGCGCTGGCCTCGGTGGTCTCCGACGCCGGCGGCGAGCACAGCCTGTTCGTGCAGGAACTGCTCAAGGAGATCCGCGTCCCCGACCTGATGGCCGAGGAGACGCTGAACCGCACCAAGATGGGCGTCACCCGCGCCTCGCGCGGCGAGCAGGTGCCGTGGATCTCCTCCTCGCTGGCCGAGGATTTCTCCTTCATTCCGGGCGCCGCCGGGTCGCGCCCGACGACAACCACGACGGCCCCGCCGCCTGCGCCGCCCGTCGTCGCCAACAACCCGCCGCCGGCACCACCCGCGCCGCCGTCACCGCCGGCGCCGCCCGCGCCCTCGAAGCCGGCTGACAATGTTGCTGCGCCTGCCCCTCCGCCTGCGCCCGCACCGGCCCCGTCGCCGAAGCCGCAGGTCGAGGCCGCGCTGCCCCCGCCGCCACCGCCACCGCCGGCGAAACCGGCCGATCCCGCGCCCGCACCGAACGCGGATGGCGGGCCGAGCGCGGCCGTCCTGGCGGAAGATCCCACCATCAAGGGCCTGACGGCCAAGATCGCGGCCAATCCTGACGACGTGAACGCGCTGTACCGGCGCGGCCAGGTCTATGCCAGCAAGGGCGCCTACAACCTCGCCATCAAGGATTTCGACGACACGCTCCGGATCAATTCGAAGGATGTCGAGGCGCTGAACAACCGCTGCTGGACCCGTACCGTGATCGGCGATCTCCAGGGTGCGCTGAAGGATTGCAACGAGGCGTTGCGGCTGCGGCCGAACTTCGTCGATGCGCTGGACAGCCGCGGGCTCGTCAATCTGAAGTCGGGCGCGGTCAAGAACGCGATCGCCGATTTCGACGCGGCCCTGAGGATCAATCCGCGGCTGACCTCCTCGCTCTACGGCCGCGGCCTCGCCAAGCAGCGTAACGGCTCCGCCCAGGAAGGCGCGCTCGACATTGCCAATGCCAAGGCGATGGATCCGAACATCGTTCAGGAGTTCGCAAGCTACGGAGTACGCTAGTATTTTTTTGGGTTGAGGCCGCCGACGCCTCGAACCCTTGGCGGCCTTCGGAAGACTAACGCTCGGATGCCGCAGGCGGCCTTTCCCGGGGGGCCTATTGCAGAAATTTTGGAACCGCGCGGGCACGGCTGCGCGCAGGAGGGACTAGCTATGAAATTGGCTGCAAAGGGACTGACCGCAATCCTGTCCATCATGGCCATCGGCGCGGCACTGTCGCTGCCGGCCGCCCCCGCATTCGCCGGCGATGACGGCAACAGCAAGAACGTCACCGAGGACGAGATCCTTCGCGCGCTGGCGCCGCCGGCGAAGAAGCCGCTGACCCGCGGCCTCTCGATGGCCCCGCAGGCCGATCCCGCGCCGAACGCAGCGGAGACCAAGCTGATCCAGTCCGTGCGCGGCCGCTCGACGCGCTCGCTGTCGTCGACCGAGCGCGAGGAGATCGCGTCCGTCGCCAAGGACAAGCCGAACATCGATCTCGAGATCACCTTCGACTACAACTCGGCCAATATCAGCGCCAAGTCGATGCCCTCGGTGCAGGCGCTCGGCCGCGCGCTGACAAGCCCCGACCTGAAGGGCTCGACCTTCGTGGTCGCCGGCCACACCGACGCCGCCGGCGGCGAGGGCTACAACCAGGACCTGTCGGAGCGCCGCGCGGATTCGATCAAGCGCTACCTCGTCGAGAAGTACAGCATCTCGGCGACCGACCTCGTCACCGTCGGCTACGGCAAGAGCAAGCTGAAGGACCCGAGCCAGCCGATGGCCGAGGTCAACCGCCGCGTGCAGGTGGTCAACATGGAAAACAAGACCACGGCCTCGAAGTAAGCGCGACGTAATCCTTTGCAGTGACCCGTCGTGATGTGGTGTAAAGTCTCGCTTCCAAAGCGCGTCCCGCAGCCTTGCGGGACGCCGCTTTATTTCAGGGAAATGCTCTTCATGGGCCTCGTGCGGACGGCCGTGAGCCAGGCCAGGATGATCCGGCGATGAACCTTTCCGAATATCTCAAGCCAGCCGGAACCGTGGCCTTCGTCGTGGCTCTCGGCGTCGGCTATTATCTGTTCGAGCATCGGCGCCGCCCCGAGGTGAAGGAGACGCCGAGCACGGCGCTCGTCATCGTGACGAAGTCGACCAATGCCTGCTTCTCCGACCTCGTGCGGGTGACCGGCTTCTTCGTGCCGCGCCGCGAAGCCGTGGTCGTCGCCGACCAGGAAGGCTCCAGGGTCACCGACCTCTTCGTCACTGAAGGTACTCTGGTCACCGACAACCAGGAGCTGGCGCGCCTGACCGCGCCGCCGCAGATTCCGGGCCAGCCGCAGCGGCCGGGACCGCAAGGCCCGATCTCGCTGAAGGCGCCTGCGCCGGGCCTCGTCACCGAGGTGCGCACCATCGTCGGCGCGCCCGCTTCGCCGCAGGCCGGCCCGATGTTCCGCATCGCCGTCAACAACGAGATCGAGCTCGACGCTCAGGTTCCGGCGGTCCACATGCCCAAGCTCAGCCCCGGCGCGACCGTGCGCATCAGCCGCGACGACGCGCCCGATCTGATCGGACGGGTGCGGCTGGTCGCGCCCGAGATCGACCGCACCACGCAGCTCGGCCGCGTCCGCATCAGCGTCACCAACAATCCCTCGCTGAAGGTCGGCGTGTTCGCCCGCGCCTCGATCGACGCCAAGCGAAGCTGCGGCGTCGCGGTCCCCAAGACCGCGATCGACCATCTCACCGTGCAGGTCGTCAAAGGCAACACGGTCGAGACGCGCAAGGTGCGGGTCGGACTGTCGTCCGATACCGCGACCGAAATCCTGGAAGGGCTCGAGGTCGGCGAAATCGTCGTGGCCGATGCCGGCTCTTCGCTCCATGACGGCGACCAGATCAAGACCATGTTCGCCGATGAACTCGATCGCACGCGGGTACGCTGATGGCTCTCAATATTTCGGCATGGTCTATCCGTCATCCGCTGCCGTCGGTCGTCTTTTCGATCATCCTGCTGGTGCTCGGCTGGACCTCCTTCGTGAAGCTCGCGGTGACGCGGCTGCCCTCGGCCGACATTCCCGTGATCTCGGTCGCGGTGTCGCAGTTCGGCGCAGCGCCCGCCGAGCTCGAATCCCAGGTCACCAAGACCATTGAAGACGCGGTCTCCGGCGTCGAGGGCGTCAGGCACATCACCTCGCAGATCACCGACGGCCTGTCGCTGACCACCATCCAGTTCGCACTGGAGACCAACACCGACCGCGCGCTCAACGACGTCAAGGACGCGGTGACGCGCGTGCGCTCGAACCTGCCGCAGAACGTCACCGAGCCGCTGATCCAGCGCGTCGACGTGATCGGCCTGCCGATCGTCACCTATGCCGCGATCTCGCCCGGCAAGACGCCGGAGCAGCTGTCCTATTTCGTCGACGACGTGGTCAAACGCGCGCTGCAGGGCGTGCGCGGCGTCGCCCAGGTCGAGCGCATCGGCGGTGTCGAGCGCGAAATTCTCGTCTCGCTCGATCCCGACCGCCTGCAGGCGATGGGACTGACCGCGGTCAATGTCAGCCAGAGCCTGCGCGGCACCAATGTCGACGTCGCCGGCGGCCGCGCCGAGATCGGCAAGAACGACCAGGCGATCCGCACCCTCGCCGGCGCCAAGACGCTGGGCGATCTCGCCGGCACCATGGTTCCGCTGTTCGGCGGCGGCGAGGTGCGGCTGGACGATCTCGGCACCGTCACCGACACCATCGCCGACCGCCGCACCTTCGCCCGTTTCAACGGCGAGCCCGTGGTCGCGCTCGGCATCAAGCGCTCCAAGGGCGCCAGCGACGTGAAGGTCGCCGCCGCCGTGCAGAAGCGCATCGACGCGCTCAAGGCGGCCTATCCCGACGTCGACCTCAAGCTGATCGACACCTCGGTCGAATACACCAACGGCAATTACGAAGCGGCGATCTCGACCCTGTTCGAGGGCGCCATCCTCGCCGTCGTCATCGTGCTGCTGTTCCTGCGCGACCTGCGCGCCACCATCATCGCCGCGATCTCGCTGCCGCTGTCGATCTTCCCGGCGTTCTGGGCGATGGATCTGCTCGGCTTCTCGCTGAACCTCGTCAGCTTCCTCGCCATCACGCTGTCGACGGGTATTCTCGTCGACGACGCCATCGTCGAGATCGAGAACATCGTCCGGCACATGAACATGGGCAAATCGCCCTACCGCGCCGCACTGGAAGCAGCCGACGAGATCGGCCTCGCCGTGATCGCGATCTCGCTCACCATCATCGCGATCTTCGCGCCCGCAAGCTTCATGTCGGGCATCGCCGGGCAGTTCTTCAAGCAGTTCGGCATCACCGTCTCGGTGCAGGTGTTCTTCTCGCTGCTCGCCGCGCGCTTCGTCACGCCGGTGCTGGCCGCCTACTTCCTCAAGCATGGCCATCACGAGGAGCCGCCGCCCGGGCGCATCTTGCGGTCCTATCATGGGATCGTGGCCTGGTCGGTGAAGCACTATTTCATCACGGTGCTGATCGGCTTCGGCATCTTCGCCGCCTCGATCTGGAGCATCACGCTGCTGCCGCAGGGCTTCCTGCCGGCGCAGGACAGCGCGCGCTCGCTGCTGGCGCTCGAGCTGCCGCCGGGCACCCAGCTCGCCTACACCGAGAAGGTCACCGAGGACATCGTCGCGCGGCTGCGCAAGCGGCCCGAGGTGAAGAGCATCTTCGTCGACGGCGGCCGCGTTCCGCCCGGCACCCAGGAAGTCCGGCGCGCCGCTCTGATCATCAACTACACGCCCAAGGCCGATCGCGACATCACCCAGCGCGAGCTGGAATTCTCGATCAGCCAGGAGCTGGAGAACATTCCGGACATCCGTTTCTGGTTCCTCGACGAGAACGGACTGCGCGCGATCTCGCTGGTCGTGACCGGCGTCGACGCCAACATCGTCAACAACGTCGCCAGCGAGCTTGCGACGCAGATGAAGCGGATTCCGACCATCTCCAACGTGATCTCGGAAACCACGCTGGAGCGGCCCGAGTTGCGCATCGAGCCGCGCGCCGATCTCGCCGCACGTCTCGGTGTCTCCACAGAAAGCCTGTCGCAGACCATCCGCGTCGCCACCATCGGCGATGTCGGGCCGGCGCTCGCCAAGTTCGACGTCGGCGACCGCCTGGTGCCGATCCGCGTGCAGCTCGAGGACGCCGCGCGCGGCAATCTGAAGACGCTCGAGCAATTGCGCGTGCCGCTCGGCGAGCGCGGCGAGAAGGGCGGCGTGCCGCTCTCGGTCATCGCCGACGTCAAGCTCGACCAGGGCCCAACCAGCATCAACCGCTACGACCGCGAGCGGCAGGCAACCGTCGCGGCCGATCTCGTCGGCTCCGCCGCGCTCGGCGACGCCACCAAGAAGATCTACGACCTGCCCGTGATGAAGACCTTGCCGAAGAGCGTGAAGGTCTCACCGTCGGGCGATGCCGAAAGCCTCAACGAGCTGTCCGACGGCTTCGCCACCGCGATCACGGCGGGCCTGATGATGGTCTATGCCGTGCTGGTGCTGCTGTTCGGCACCTTCCTGCAGCCGATCACCATCCTGTTCTCTCTGCCGCTCTCGATCGGCGGCGCCATCGCCGCCCTGCTCATCACCGGCAAGCAGCTGACGACGCCGGTGTGGATCGGCATCCTGATGCTGATGGGCATCGTGACCAAGAACGCGATCATGCTGGTGGAGTTCGCGATCGAAGCGATCCGCGACGGCAAGCCGCGCGAGGAGGCCATGATCGACGCCGGCATGAAGCGCGCCCGCCCGATCGTGATGACCACGATCGCGATGGCCGCGGGCATGATGCCGAGCGCGCTCGCGGTCGGCGCCGGCGGCGAATTCCGCTCGCCGATGGCGCTCGCGGTGATCGGCGGCCTGCTCTTCTCGACCATCCTGTCGCTGGTGTTCGTGCCCGCGATGTTCATGGTGATGGACGATCTCGGCGCCCTGATCTGGCGGTTCGGCAAGCGGCTGATCGTGCACAGCGAGGATGCGGAGGCCGCCGAGCATCACGGGGCCGCGCCTGCAGAAGCGGGGCCAGCGCCGAAGAAAATCGTGCACCCTGCGGCGGAGTAGGATTCGCGCGATGGGCGGCCATGTGCCGCCCCGTGCCCCGCGATCTGAGTTACCGACGTTACATGACGTGCGAAGCAGCCCAGCCCCTACTCGTTCCGCGCGATTGCCGTCAGCTTGGTCATGTTCCGCAGCAGGATCCGGCCGCGCTGGAGATCGAGGATGGCTTCCTTGCGCCAGGCCTGGAGCTGGCGGTTGACGCTCTCGCGGGCGGCGCCGACGAAGACGCCGAGCTGCTCCTGCGAGATGTGCACTTCGGAGCCGAAATCGGCGGCGAGCGCGCAGAGCCGCCGCGCCAGGCGCACCGGCAGCGGCTGCAGCATGGACTCTTCCATACGCTCGCTCTGCCAGCGGATGCGCTGGCACAGCAGCGCGATGATCTTGATCGCGACCTTGGGCTCGCGCTCGAGGAAGCCGAGAAAGTCTTCGCGCCGCAGCACGAACAATTCGCTGGCTTCGCCTGCGGTCGCGTCCGCCGTACGGTCCTGGCCGTCCAGCACCGCGACCTCGCCGAACAGATCGCCGGGCCCCATGAAATTGAGCGTCAGCCGGCTGCCGTCGGAGGCGCCGGTCTCGATGCGGACCTGGCCGCGGCGCACCCCGAACAGCGCATCCCCGGCATCGCCCTTCTGGAACAGCACCTCGCCGTTCGCCAGATGCTGGGTGTGGCAAAGATTGGACAGCCGCTGGAGCTCGTCCGCGCCGAGATCGGCGAACATCGGGTTCATCTTCAGGATGACCGCAAATTCGGCCTGTTTGCTCATTTCAACGTCCTTGTGAATTTGCTTGTCAGCGTCACCGGCAAATCGCTTGGAACCATCAACTTCAGGATCGCGTAAAACCGCGCCGGAGAAGTGTGTCATAAGTCACATAACTTTGCAGCACCCCCTGACTATTTTTGACCGCTTGGAGCGGCTTCCCGTCCGGGGATAAACTCACGCGCAAGGGACGGGTGAGCGGCCGGGTTCGGCGCCGTTCGTCCGTCGTTGGAAAGTCGACATGAGAGCAGTGAAATTCGCCGGCGCCGCGGTCGCCGCTATCATCATCGTGATCGCGCTTCTGCTCGTGGTCGGAATCCCCTCGGGCTTCCTGACCTCGACGATTGCCGCCCGGGTCGAGAGCGCGACCGGCTATCGCCTGTCGATCGACGGCACCACGAAGATCAGCCTGTGGCCGACGCTGAACGTCACGCTGAACGACCTCACGCTCCAGGACCCCAAGGACCGCAGCGGCATCACGCGTCTGACGGTCGACAGCGTGCAGGCCGACATGTCGCTCTCCAGCGTGTGGTCGGGCACCCCCAGGATCAGCGAGCTCGTCGTCACCCATCCCGTGCTCTACCAGCCGCTGCTGCGCGAGCGCCTGCCGAACGTCGGCGCCGCGTCGAAGCCTGTTACGCTCGACACGGCCGGGGCGACCATCGACCGCGTCAAGCTCATCGACGGTGAGGTCGCATTCGCGCGCGTGCGCGACCGCGTCGAGGGCCGCATCAGCGCCATCAACGCCGACGCCGTCGTCGGCCGCGACCGCAAGGTCGACATCACCGGCACTGCGCGCGTCGGCGATCACCCGACCAAGTTCGACATCAAGGCGACGGCGCCGACGCCACCGGCCGAGCGGCCGACCGTTCCGGTGGATTTCGCCATCGACATGCCTGACGTGCTGAAGTCCCAGCTCACCGGCCATGCCGAGATGCGGCTCAATGGCGATGTCGTGATGATCAACGGCGTGAGCGGCCGGCTCGGCGACGGCGCCTTCAACGGCTGGGCTTCGGTCGACATCGCGAGCAAGCCGCTGGTCAAGGTCGATCTCGATTTCCAGCGCCTCGCGATCCCGCTGGCGAAAACGCCTGATGGTGCGTCGGGACAGCCCTGGAGCAATGCGCCGATCGACGTGTCCGGGCTCAATTACGTCGACGCGCAAGTGAGGATCTCGGCGAACGAGGCCGTGATCGGCGATGCGCGCCTTGCGCCGCTGGCGCTCGACGCAAAGCTCGCCGGCGGCGTGCTGAAGGCCGGCACCGCCAATCTCGGCGCCTATGGCGGCCAGGTCTCGGGCGAGGTGATCCTGGATGCGACCACCGGCGCGCCGAGCTTTGCCATGCATTCCGACCTCGTCGGCGTGCGCGCGCTGCCGCTGCTGCAGGGGCTCGCCGAATTCGACCGGATCGACGGCAAGCTGCAGGCCAAGCTCGCCCTGCGCAGCGCCGGCACCAGTCAGCGCGCGCTGATGGCGAACATGCAGGGCACGGCCTTCGTCAATTTCCAGGACGGCGCCATCCGCGGCATCAATGTCGCGCAGGTGATCCGCTCGCTGACGACCGGAACGCTTTCGGGCTGGCAAGGAAACCAGGACTCCAGCCAGGAGCAGAGCACGGATTTGTCGCAGCTCTCGGCCTCCTTCCGCATCGACAAGGGGCAGGCCGTGACGACCGATCTCAACCTGATCGGTCCGCTGGTGCGGGTGACCGGCGCCGGCACCATCGCGCTCGACACCAAGATGATGGGCTTTCGCGTCGAGCCCAAGCTGGTGATGACGACCGAAGGCCAGGGCCGCACCTCCGACCCGGTCGGGTTCGGCATCCCCGTGATGATCCAGGGCAGCTGGTCGCAGCCGAAGATCTACCCTGACATGGCCGGCATGCTCGACAATCCGGACGCTGCCTATGCCAAGCTGCGCGAGATGGGCAAGGGCCTGTTCGGGCCTGACGGCGCGGGGCTCGGCAATATTTTGGGAAGCCTGGGTCTCGGCGGCGCCACCGCGCCGGGCGGCGGCAATGCAACCGGCAATGCGAATCCGCAGGCCCAGCAACCGGGACAGAACAACCTGCTCGGCGGTCCTCTCGGCGAGGCGATCGGCAATCTGATCCAGCAGGGGCTGTCCAGTGGTGCGGGACCAGGCACTGGCACCGCGACAGGCACCGGCCGCAGCCGCAGCCTGCCGGCAATGCCGCCGACCCCGGCGCCACAGGCCTCGCCCGCGTCCCCCGCCCAGGACGACCCGCCGGCGGCACAGCAGGACAGTCAGCCGATGAACGACGTGCTGCGGCAGCTCTTCAATCGATGATTTCACGCCAATCCCCTTACATCGGCTTCCCCGTGCGCTGCTTCCTCCGAACGGATGAGGCTGCGACAATTCACCACCCTTCGACCCCTCCCAGCGTCCGCAACGGGTAACCACACCGGCGGTCCACCCGTCCGCTGGCCCAAATTGTGGTAGAAGGGGCAATTGGGCTGCACGGCCCGTAGCGCCAGCGTCGATGGCGCAAGAGGATCCGGATGGCTGGGGCGAACGACAAGACACGGTTTCTGCGCGAGGGCCTGTTCGCCAAATACGTCGTCTCCCTCGTCGGCCTCGTCGTGTTCGTGCTGGCCGTCAACGGCGCGATGGAGACCTGGATCTCCTATCGCGCCACCAAGACGCAACTGACCGGCGGGCTGGAGGACAAGGCGCAGGCCGCGGCCCGGCGGATCGAACAGTCGATCTCCGAGCTCGAGCGCCAGATCAGCTGGGTGACGCGGGCGAGCCAGGACACGCTCGAGAAGCGCCGCGCCGATTACGCCCAGCTGCTGCACCAGGTCTCGGTCGTCAACCAGCTGTTCCAGCTCAACGGCGACGGCCGCGAGGTGCTGCGCGTCTCGCGGCAGTCGACCACGACCGGTGGCAATGCCGACCTCTCCCGCGACATGCGCTTCACCGACACCGTCGCGCGCGGCGTCAGCTACGCGCCGGCCTGGTTCTCCGACCGGACGCCGTTCATGTCGATCTCGGTGGCGCATTCCGGCTTCAACGCCGGCGTCACGGTCGCCGAGATCGACCTCGGCTTCCTCTCCGACTTCCTGTCCGACGCCCAGGTCGGCAAGGCCGCCTTCGCCTATGTGGTCGACCCGCGCGGCCGCGTGCTGGCGACGTCCGCCAGAGGTCCGGATGTCGGCAAGGATTTGTCGAAGCTGCCGCAGGTGGCCGCCGCGATTTCGCCCGGCGGCACGCCCGAGACGTCGGGCACCGACTTCAACGGTCATGAGGTGCTGACAGCTGCGAGCACCGTGCCAAAGCTCGGCTGGAGCGTGATGTTCGAGCAGCCGACCACGCAGGCCCTGACGCCGATCCGCGATCAGCTGGTGCGCATCGCGCTTCTGATCGGCATGGGCCTGATGGTCGCGATCCTCGCCGGCACGCTGCTGGCACGCCGCATGATCATCCCGATCACCGCATTGCGCGACGGTGCGCACAAGCTCGGCGAAGGCGATTTCAGCCATCGCATCGACGTGCACACCTCCGACGAGCTGGAAGACCTCGCCGGCCAGTTCAACCGCATGGCCACGCAGCTCCAGGAGACTTATTCGAACCTGGAGACCAAGGTCGAGGAGCGCACCCGCGACCTCGCGCAGTCGAACCACGAGCTCAAGGTGCTGGAAGAGGTCGGCCGCGCGGTTTCCTCCTCGCTCGATCTCAACGCCGTGCTGCCGACCATCGCCGCGCGCGCGATCGAGATCACCCACGCCGATGCGGTGCTGATCTACGGCTATGACGCCGAGGCACGCCGGTTCAACCTGGTGGAAGCGGGCGGCATCGACAGATCGGCCGAGGGCGCCCATGTCACCATCGACGAAGGCGACAACATCCTGAGCGATGCCGCCAGAAGCGGCGAGCCGATCGCGCTTGCCGATCTCGAGCAGGCGGCCGGGCAGCCGCTGCGCGATGCCGCGATCGCTGCCGGCTTCCACTCGGTGCTGGTGGTGCCGCTGGTCGACCAGCAGGGCACGCTCGGCGCGCTGGTGGTGCTGCGACGCCCCAGTGGCGAGTTCGCCGGCAGCCTCATCGGATTGATGCGCACCTTCGCCAACCAGGCGGTGCTGGCGATGCGCAACGCGCGGCTGTTCACCGAGGTCGATCACAAGAGCCACGCGCTGGAAGCGGCGCACGAGACCGTGCGCGCCCAGGCCGACAAGCTGCGCGTGCAGACCGAGCAGCTCAAGGACTGGAACAAGTCGCTGGAGGAGCGCGTCGAGACCCAGCTCGGCGAGATCGAGCGCATCCGCAAGCTCGAACGCTTCCTGGCGCCGCAGGTGGCGCAGCTGATCGCCTCCTCCGACAGCCCCGAGGGACTGCTCACCAGCCAGCGCCGCGAGGTCACCGTGGTGTTCTGCGACCTGCGCGGCTTCACCGCATTCACGGAAGCGACCGAGCCGGAAGAGGCCATGAACGTGCTGCGCGAGTATCACGCGGCGCTCGGCAAGCTGATCTTCAAATACGAGGGCACGCTCGACAAATATGCCGGCGACGGCGTGATGATCCTGTTCAACGCGCCGATCCAGTTCGAGGACCACACCCAGCGCGCGGTGAAGATGGCGGTGGAGATGCGCGACACCATCGGCCCGCTGACCGAGCGCTGGCGCAACCGCGGCCACAGCCTCGGCTTCGGCATCGGCATCGCGCTCGGCTATGCCACGCTCGGCCAGGTCGGCTTCGAGCAACGGCTGGAATATGCCGCGATCGGCAGCGTCACCAACCTCGCCTCCCGCCTCTGCAGCGAGGCCAAGCCCAACCAGATCGTGGTCAGCCGCCGCGTCTACGGCATGGTCGAGCCCTGGGTCGAGGCCCGCGCGCTCGACGATCTCCAGCTCAAGGGCTTCAATCACCCGGTGCTGGCGATGGAGATTTTGAGCTGGCGCGAGGAGGTGGAGAACGTGGTGGATGCGGCTGCGGTGCGGCGACGAGGGTAATCGCCGCGACGACATCGTAGCCCGGATGGAGCGCAGCGAAATCCGGGGTCGTGCCACAAGCAACAGCGGTCCGGATTGCGCTTCGCTCCATCCGGGCTACGAGACCAAACAAAAAGTCGAAAACAACCCCATGCACAGTAGACGGGGTCTGCAAGATCAATGACTTGCGCGGGTGCCGGACTGCGATGACCCGTCGGGCAAAACACCGGCAGAATGGCATCGCCTCCCAGTTTCCCCCCACGAACCACATCTCCGCTCTTTGCGACTAACCATCGCCTCAACGGATTTCGTGGGAGATGACCCGTGACGCTTGCCTTGCCTTCGCGCGCTTATGATCTGCAGATGCTGGACCGGCCCGCCGACCGGGCGCGCGATCAGGGCTGGGTCTATGGGTTGCCGCCGGGGATCACGAGCGAGCAATGGCCGCTCGATCCCGTCACCGGCTTTCCGCTGATGCACGGGTTTACGCTTCTGCTGCCGGAGGATTATCGCGTGCATGGCGAGGGCATCGTCGCGGTGTCGTTCTTCGCGACCGCGCCCGATCACAATGACGGCGGTGCGCCCGGTGACCCCGAAATCCGCGAGGCGGTGCTGGCGCGGCCTGCGCATCCGCGGTTGTCGCGCATGACCGACATCCTCGACTACGAATATGCCGCGCTGCTGCTGACCAAAGCCGAATACGAGGGCGCGTTTGCGACGCCGCCCGCGCCGCTCGCGCTTGCGACGGCGGAGCGGCCGCGCTGGCTCGATGTCGGCGGCGCCAGCGCTTTCTTCGCGGCCGCCGCGCCCTTCGCGCAGAAGATGTTCGCCCGCCCTCCGCGGGCCGATCTGGCAGAGAACCTCGCGATCGCCTTGATGCCGCGCGCGACCGATCCCAACGCCGGCAAGGCCCCGCAGGATCCGCACATCCCACGCAACCCGCCGAGCGACTATCAGTCCTACTACTACTTTGTCGGCGGCGTCCCGACCTCCGAGAATTTCCGCCTGCACGACTGGAGCAAGGACCACGCCCACAACCATCTCGGCGGCACCATGCGGCCCTGCCAGGCGGTGCCGGAGATGAGCCCGTTCTACATCGAGTTCGAGGAATATTTCGGCGGCTACAATTTCGGCAGCGGCAATGCACAGCTCGACTTCAGGGATATGAAGTTCGACTGGGCGTGCGGGTGATCACACCCCCCGCTTCGGCCCGATGGCCTCGAAGCCCGCCTTCTGCTCGTCGCTCAAGTCCGCCTCGAAATCGTCGAGCGCGTCAGCGACGCCGTTCACTGCTTGCAGCATCTTCTGCAGCCGTGCCTTCACCTCGGTGAGGCGGCCTTGCGGCGTCTCGGCGGGCCTGGTCGGGCAGGCGCTCAGCGTCTCCATGGTGCGCAGCGTGGTGTCCTGGAGCACGTCGAGGCGGGCGCGCGCGATCTCGTCCAGGCGAAGCGTGGTGGCCATATCCGCGACGGGCCATTGCTGCTGCACGAGCTGCTCATACTGGCGTTGCAGCTTCTCGTCATAGCGGGGATCGCTGTTCGGATCGCAGGCGCTCGCGGCCTGCGCATCCCTGGGCTGACCTGCTGCGAGCGCGGCGCGGCGTTCCTTGGCCAGCCCGTCGAGCTTTGCCTTCTGGCGCTCGTCGAGGAGCCCCTCGAATTTCGCGAGCGGCGGCGCAAGCGTGTCCATCGCCTTGATCATGACGACGAGGCGCTCGCGCATCAGACCGAGGCGCTCCGCTGCGGTCGCTGGCACCTCTGTCGGGCAGGTCGCGCGAATGCTGTCGCGGGCAGCTTGCCAGGCGCTCACGAGCTCGTCGAGCGCGGTGCGCTGCAATTCGTTGGGGTGCACGGCGGCGGCGATGAGATCCGCGGGGAAGCCGGCGGGATCGCTGACATCGCAGATGTTCTGCGCCGAAGGAATCTTTCGCGCGCGCCTGCCTTGCGGCGCGGTGTAGGCGGCGAGCTCGGTGGCGGCATAGGGCGAGAAGAGCGCGGCATAGATGTCGCCATAGCCGTACAGCGAGATGCCGGTGGTGTCGGCGAAGATGACGGCGTTGGCGAGATCGTCATGTGCGAACGGCCAGAACACCGGGCCGGCCCAGCCATAGCTGCCGTCGGGATGACGCCACCAGCCCTGCGGGCGGCGGCCGCCGTGCCAGCCCGCGAGCGCGGCTTGCGCCGAGAGAGCCGCACGGATGATGTAAGGATTGGAAGGCTGCCCGCGCTCGGCGCCGCGCGGATCCTGGGATCGCAACGCAGCGGAACGGTAGCGGCCACCGCGCACCGCCATGCGGGCGTGGCGCATGCGCGACATACCGATGACGTGACCGACCGCGAACCGCGCGACACCGAGCGGACCGCCGCGCAGCCCGAACTGTGCCTGCGCCGTATTCGGCAGCAGCACTGCCGCAATCAGGAGGGTCGCGCCAGCGAGCACCAGCTCCATGCGTCCCGACATGATCGCAGACCCGAGCGCTGACTTGGCCACGTCCTGGCCCTCCCTCCTGCACGACGCACGCAATGCGTCGCACTCAAGATGACGCGCAGGGGAACCAAAGGTTCCCGACATGCGACGATCAAACCGTCGCAGGAGAGAGTATGCCGATAGTCGCAGTGCTGGGCGCCGCGCTCACTGCGGCTTTTGCGGCAACACGAACGTCTGGCCGGGGTAGATCAAGTTCGGATTGTGGATCTTGTCGCGGTTGGCCTTGAAGATCACCGCGTAGCGGGCACCGTCGCCATAGGCCAGCCGGCTCAGCGCCCACAGGCTGTCGCCGCGGGAGATCACACGGCTGCCGCCCGCTTCAGTCGGTCCGGCGGTGAGGGCGTCCGCCGGCGAGGCCGATGCGACTGTCGTGGCCGCCGGCACCCGCGCCATGGCTCTTGGCTTTGTCGCGCCCATCATCCTGGGCCGAACCGCGGAAGACGTTGACGCCAAATGCGGTGCGGCCGATGGCAGCGACGCCACGACGTCCGATTTGTCGCCCACCTTCTCGGCCTGCTTCGCAACCGGCACGGGTCGCGCGGGCGGCGGCGCGATTTCCGCGATCGTCACCGGCATGGTCCGGCTGGACTGCGTGACGGTGCCATCGGGCGCCCTGGAACGCAGCGTCAGCTCGTAGCTGCCGGCGGGAAGCTGCGGCGGCGTCATGACGAACTGGCCCGACGCATCGGCCGTGACCGAATGAAGCGGCTGGCCGTCGCGCAACAGCTCGACCTTTGACCCCGGCGCGGCCTGGCCCGCGATCACCGCCGCCTCGCCATGATCGTCGACGCGGGCGACGTCGAACCGGGGCCCGGCGTCGGTCGCGGAGGGCTGCGGCTTGACCGGCGCGAGATCGGCGAGCGCGGCCGTGACCTGCTTCTGGGTTTCGGCCACGGGCCCCGTCGGCTTCGGCGCTGCGGCCGGCGCCGGGGATGGCGCGGGCTGCGCGGCGGCGAGCTTCGGTTCTTCGGGCTTCGGCTCGGCCTTGGTTGCGGCTTTGGGCTCAAGCTTGGTCTCCGCCTTGACTTCGGGCCTGGCGGCGACAGCGATCTCGGTGCCCGCTCCGCCCGGCAACAGGCGGCGCAGCTCGGTGGGACCGATCACAAGGACGGTGCCGACCACCGCGAGCAGGCAGAACGCAATGAGGGCCTTGGTTGCGGTCATCATCAGAAGTCGAATCCTTGCTGGCAAATCAGCCGATGACCGTAGCCTGCGCCGATTTGGTTACGGCAGCAAGTCGCCCGAAGGGATGATCGGCCATCGTTTCCGCCCGCTGCGGGTGAACCGGCGCGCTCCCTCCGGCGTCAAATGAGCGAGGCCGCGCAGCGGCTATTTTTCAAGGATTTTTCCATGACGTCATCCTTTCGAACCGCGCCATGGCTGGCGCTCGCCCTGATGCTCGCCGCCTCCCCCGCACTCGCGGCCTCCGGCCCGCCGCCGGGGTTCGTCCTCACCGACGATGCCGACCTCGCCTTCACCTCGCCCGACGGCGCCACCAAGCTCGAGCAGTACATGAAGGACAGTGAAGACCTGTTCGGCGTCAAGTGGCAGGTCTGGGCGCGGCGCGGCGACCAGATGACGGAGTTGAAGCCGGAGCAGGGCTACGGTGCCGGCTTCCGCTTCACCAGCGACTCGCAGTGGCTGGTGCGGATGCAGAAGACCGGCTCGGGCGAGCAGGATCTGTTCCTCTACCATGTCGAGAACGGCGCCTTCGTGAACGCGACGAAGAAGTCGCTCAGCGATCTCGCCTGGGACTATTTCCACAGCCGGCCCGACACGAAGAGGATGAAGCTCGACTACCACATCTCGGCCAATCTCATGAAAGGCACGGAGGACGGCTATCGCTGGCTGGGCGTCGACTGGCCCAACAACCGCTACCTGCTGATCTCGCTGTCGGGCGAAATGGACAAGCATCCGAAGAACGTCGCGGTGAAGGGACTAGCCAACTGGCGCTGCCGCTACGACCTCAAGACCGGGACCTTCGACGTGCCCAAGATGTTCGCCAAGGAGAACGCGAAAGCGCTGGAGTGGGAGATCAGGCGGTAGGGCGTTTTGCAGGGTGGGCTAGCCAGTGGCTGCGCGAAGCGCGGTCCGCTGGCGTAACCCGCCACTGTTCGCGTCCGCGGGAGCAGAAGAGGTGGATTACGCTCCGCTAATCCACCCTACGGACTGCGAGGGAACCAACCCCCTGATTCCACTCCGATTCATCTTTTCCTAACCCTCCATGGTAACGGGGTCTTGTCGGTTTTGCTGCATCTTGCATCCCACGGGAGGGCTGGATGGGCACATCGATCCGATGGACCGCGCGGATGCGTGCGCTGCTGCGCCGCTGGCGCGGGGCGCCGCTGACATGGCTGATTGCCGGCGGCTTCGTGCTGATGCTTGCGACCGGCATCGGCACCGCGCTCACCGTCGACCGCTTCCGGCAGAATGCGATCGAGAGCGGTCGCGACAGTCTCGAGAGCGCGGTGCGGCTGCTCACCCGGCACTACGACCGTGAGTTCGCGGATTTCGCCGTGTTCCAGAAGAGCGTCATCGCCGAGCTCGAGAGCCATGGGATCGAGTCCGCCGACCTGTTCCGCAGCCAGATGAGCACGCTCGCCGTGCATGAAGCGCTGCGCGCAAAGGCCAGCGGCTGGACCGACGTCGCCGGCGCCAATGTGTTCGATTCCGAGGGTGTGCTGATCAATTCGTCGCGGCGCTGGCCGGTCGCCGACGTCTCGGTCGCCGACCGCGGCTATTTCAAGCGGCTCAAGAACGATCCGATCGCGCAGGAAGAGATCGAGGTCGTTCCCGGCCGGCTCGGCAACGGACCGGCGATCGTGTTCGCGCGGCGCGTCTCCGGACCGCACGGCGAGTTCCTCGGCATCGTCACGCGCGCGATTGCGCCCGACCAGCTCGAATCCTTCTTCGCCTCGACCGGGCTCGGCGAGGAATCCTCGATCGCGATGCACCACCAGAACGGCCAGCTGCTCGCGCGCATCCCGCATGTCGATGCCATGATCGGGCAGAATTTTCGCCAGGGCACGCCGGAGCAGATGGCGGTGTTCGAGCGCACCTTCGTCACGAGGCAGCTCGCGAGCCCGATCGACGGCAAGGACCGCATCGTCGCCTCGCGCCTTTTGGCCGGCGAGCCGCTGGTCGTGGTCGCCACCAAATCTCTGGACGCGACGCTCGCCACCTGGCGAACGCAGACGAAATTCTTCGTCGCCGTCGCCGTGACGTCGATCGGACTGCTGGTGCTAACGCTGTTCCTGATCTTCCGCCAGATGACGCACAGGCTCTCGGTCGAGAAGCAGCGGCTCGACACCGCGATGAACACGATGACGCAGGGCCTCTTGATGTTCGACCAGGATGAGCGCCTGATCGTCTGCAACCGGCGCTACATCGAGATGTATGGCCTCTCGGCCGACATCGTGAAGCCCGGCGCCCATTTCCGCGACGTGATCCAGCACCGCCATGACACCGGCTCCTTCGACGGCGACGTCGATGCCTATTGCGACGGCATCCTGGGCAGCGTCGAGCAGACCCACAGTACGATCGTCGAGACGGGTGGCGGCCGCCTGATCGAGATCAAGAACCAGCCCGGCGCCGCCGGCGGCTGGCTCGCCACGCATGACGACGTCACCGAGCGCATCCGCGCCGACGAACGCATCGCACATATGGCGCATTACGACGCGCTGACCGACCTGCCCAACCGCGTGCTGATGCGCAGCCATCTGGAACGCCGCGTCGCGGAGCTTGCCCAGGGCAGGCCGTTCGCGATCCTCTATATCGACGTCGACGAGTTCAAAGGCGTCAACGATTCGCTGGGACACGAGGTCGGCGACGAGCTGCTGCGCCAGGTCGCCAGCCGCTTGCGCGCCTGCGTCAGCGGCAACGATCTCGTCGCGCGCTTAGGGGGCGACGAATTCGCCATCGTCAAGGCCGGCACAAACGATCAGGCCGAGTTGACGAGGCTGGCGGACACGATCCTGTCGGCGTTGCGCGCGCCCGTGAGCTGCAAGGGCCAGGAAGTTTTGACCGACGCCAGCATCGGCGTCGCGATCGCACCGGAGCACGGCGACAATCTCGACGACCTGCTCAAGCGCGCCGATCTCGCGATGTACGCGGCGAAATCGGAGGGGCGCGGCACCTTCCGCATCTTCGTGCCCGAATACGACGCCAAGGCGCGGCAGCGCCGCCAGCTCGAGCTCGATCTGCGCCAGGCGCTCGCCCGCTGCGAGTTCGAGGTGCATTACCAGCCGCTGGTCGATCTCGCCGCCAATGTCGTCACCGGCTGCGAAGCGCTTTTGCGCTGGCGCCATCCCGAGCGCGGCATGGTCTCGCCGGCGGATTTCATTCCGGTCGCGGAGGACACCGGCCTGATCGGCGAGATCGGCGAATGGGTCTTGAGGCAGGCCTGCAATGAGGCTGCGAGCTGGCCGGGCAATATCCACATCGCCGTCAACGTCTCGCCGGTGCAGTTCCGGTCGCGGTCACTGGCCTTGAAGGTGGCAGCCGCGCTCGCGGAGTCCGGCCTAGCACCAGGTCGGCTGGAGCTCGAGATCACCGAGACCGTCCTCATTCGCGACGACGAGGAGGCGCTGACGATCCTGCAGCAACTGCGCGAACTCGGCGTGCGCATCGCGCTCGACGATTTCGGCACCGGCTATTCGTCGCTGAGCTATCTGCACCGCTTCCCCTTCGACAAGATCAAGATCGACCGCAGCTTCATCAGCGACATCGGCGAGCCCGAGGATTCCTCGCCGATCGTGCAGGCCGTGGTGCACATGGCCGCCGCCCGCCACATGGCGACGACGGCGGAAGGCGTCGAGACCGAGGCCCAGCGCGAGGTGCTGCGACAGCTCGGCTGCAGCCAGATGCAGGGCTGGCTGTTCAGCCCGGCCGTGCCGGCGGCGAAGCTGAAGCAGCTGCTGTCGGCGCAGGCGGCAGCGGCCTAGATCAGGTCGCGCACGCGGCCTGGGGATGTCGACCTTGGCAAAGGGGACATCCCCAGGCTTAAAGTTAGTTAGCCGCGCAGGTTCAGATCATCACGCGGCTTGTATGAATCAACATCCTGCTTCAGTCCTCGTCCTCGGCCTGCGCACGACGTCGCTCCACGACATCGCTCATGTCGTGAAGTACAAGGACCGCGAGGGCCCCCATGCGCTGCCTCTGCTCGGGATTGAGGGTCTTGTAGAGTGGCTGCCACGCCTCGGCGAGTTTGTCCAAATCGGCTGATCGTTGAGCCAAGGCCTCCGAGCGTCGTTGCAGGAAGGCGATGGGGTCGCGATTACGCATGGTTTCGACGGCATTTTGGTCGGCCCGTCGACCCACCGTTTCCGAGATTTTTGCAACACGGGCCTTCCGATCCTCCGCTCTGGCACGAATGGCGCTCTCGACAGGCGGCCAGAGCTTTTCCTGGTCAGGTGTCAGCTGCAATGCGGCCTTGGTCAAATCGATCCGCATGTCCATCAGTGTATTGCGGTCCACTGCATTGAGCCGTTCTGGCGTCGCAGGGGACGGAGCTTGCGCGCTGGCAATCGACGGTGCGGCAAAAGGAGTGCAGCTGTTCCGATCACTACTATTTTCATCATCGGCGACCTCCTAGGTGAGTAGCCCCCAGGCACCACGCTAACAATGGTCGGCAGGACGATGTCACATTGATTCAAATCAAGGGACCTGGAGAAGGAATTGTGGCCGATCTCTCCACCTGTAATTGCGCGATGATGGCCGGCTCCTTTCCGCAAAACAAAATAGGATCAAACGCTGAGGATCGCGGTTGTCGTTCCGCCGAACTGGCCGGAACGTGACCGGCGAGCGTCAGCCAGCATCACATCACACGCATCGCAGGCGACTTGCGCCTGCGTTGTTGCGCGCGTGCGCGGATCGAGCGAGGCGAGATGGCGATCGTGACCTTCAGGATGATTCCTCTGCTGACGGCTATCGCCATGATCGGCCTGTCGGCGGAGGCCCGCGACGACGGTCGCTACGCGAATTCTCCGCTCAAGGGCTGGTTTGAAAGCCTGAAAAGCAAAGCTGGAGGTCCGTGCTGCGCCGATGCCGACGGCACCGCGCTGGATGAGGTCGACTGGGACACGCTGGACGGACATTACCGCGTTCGCCTTCTGGGCGAGTGGATCACCGTGCCTGACGATGCCGTGATCAAGGAGCCGAACCGCGCCGGTCGTACTTTCGTGTGGCCCTACTACGTCAACGGCCGCGCCATGATCCGCTGCTTCATGCCGGGCAGCATGACGTGAGATCCGGGCTCACATGCCGCGGGCCATTCGTGGCGTTCATGGCGCACCGACGATTGCGGTGAGGTGACCTCACGATAAATCCACGCTAGCTTCTTCTTGCAAGAACAAGAGGAAGCGCCAATCGTGTACGACTACATCATCGTCGGCGGCGGCTCGGCGGGGTCCGTGCTGGCCCACCGGCTCTCCGCGAAGAGTGCCAACAAGGTCCTGCTCTGCGAGGCCGGACAGGACACACCACCCGGCAACGAGCCGGCCGAGATCAGGGACAGCTATCCGGGCACCGCCTATTTCGACCCGCGCTTCCACTGGACCGAGCTCAAGGTCACGACGCAGGTCGTCAGCCACAACAATCCGAACGAAGCGCGTCCGCCCTTGCGCAAGTACGAGCAGGCGCGCGTGCTGGGCGGCGGCTCGTCGATCAACGGCCAGATGGCCAATCGCGGCGCGCCGACCGACTACGACGAGTGGGATGCGCGCGGCGCCGAGGGCTGGCGGTGGAACGACGTGCTGCCCTTCTTCAGGAAGGTCGAGCGCGATCTCGATTTCGACGGGCCGTATCACGGCAAGGACGGCCGCATTCCGGTGCGCAGAATTCCCAGGGAGCACTGGACGCGGCATTCGCAAGCATTCGCCGACGCCTTCCAGCAGGCCGGCCATCAATTCGTGCCGGACCAGAACGGCGAGTTCGTCGACGGCTATTTCCCGGTGACGCATTCCAACCAGGCCGAGCAACGCGTCTCGGCGGCGATGGGCTATCTCGATCGCGACACGCGCAAGCGCTCGAACCTGACGATCTCCACCAACACGCAGGTGAGGGAGCTGCTGTTCGAAGGCACGCAATGCGTCGGCGTGAAGGCCGTGGTCGACGGACGCGAGCAGGAATTCCGCGGACGCGAGATCATCCTCTCCAGCGGCGCGATTCATTCACCGGCACATCTGCTGCGCGCCGGCATCGGACCGGTCGGCCATCTCAAGGATTTGGGCATTCCCGTGCTGACGGGCTTGCCGGGCGTCGGCCAGCGGCTGATGGACCATCCCTCGATCTCGCTGTCGTCCTTCGTCCGCCGCGGCGCGCGCATGAACGAGCACACCAGGCGCCACATGCAGCTCGGCCTGCGCTATTCGTCGGGCCTCGCCGGCGTACCGAAGGGCGACATGTTCGTTGTCCTGCTCAGCAAATCCGCCTGGCATGCGGTCGGCGAGCAGATCGGCTCGCTGCTGACCTTCGTCAACAAGACCTATTCGGAGACCGGACAGGTCAAGCTTGCCTCGCGTGACCCCACAGCCGAACCGATCGTCGAGTTCAATCTCTTGTCTGATCGGCGCGATCTCGATCGCCTGATGGACGGCTTCCGCAAGATGGCGGCCATTCAGATGAGCGACATCGTGAAGAAGGTGACGGACAAGCCGTTCCCGGCCGCCTACACCGACAAGGTCCGCAAGATCGGCGTGGTCAACACCAAGAACAGGATCTTCACCAAGATCGCCGCAACGCTGATGGACGGGCCGGCAGCACTGCGTCACTATCTGATCGACAATTTCGTGGTCGAGGGCTTCACCTTCGACCAGGTGATGAACGACGACGAGGCGCTGGAAGCCTTCGTGCGCAAGGCGACCATCGGGGTCTGGCACGCCTCCTGCTCATGCCGCATGGGCCGGGCCGACGATCCGATGGCGGTGGTGGACAACCAGGGCCGCGTCAAGGGCATCCAGGGACTGCGCGTCGTCGACGCCTCGATCTTCCCGGTGGTGCCGTGCGCCAACACCAATTTCCCGGTGCTGATGACGGCGGAGAAGATCGCTGCGGCGATGGTGCAGTGAACTGCGGCGACGGTTTCGTAGGGTGGGCAAAGGCGCGCTCTTCGCGCCGTGCCCACCATCTAGACGTGGTGGGCACGCTACGCTTTGCCCACCCTACGGGACTACGGACCTGTTGACTACGCCGCCCGGAGATCCCCGACGAAGCGGTCGACGTCGCGCTTGAGATCATCCGACAGGCGCGCCAGCATTTTTGCGGAATCCAGCACCTCGCCGGCGGCAGCACCGGTCTGGCCGGCGGCTTGCGAGACGCCGGAGATGTGGCGCGAGACCTCGTTGGTGCCTTGCGAAGCCTGCTGCACGTTGCGCGCGATCTCGCGCGTCGCGGCGCCCTGCTGCTCGACGGCCGCCGCGATCGCGGCCGCGATCTCGTTGACCCGCTGGATGGTGGAGCCGATCGACCGGATGGCCGTCACCGAGGATTGGGTCGCGCCCTGGATCGCGGCAACCTGTCCGGTGATCTCCTCGGTCGCTTTCGCGGTCTGCGTGGCGAGGTTCTTCACTTCGGATGCGACCACCGCAAAGCCGCGGCCGGCCTCGCCGGCGCGCGCGGCCTCGATGGTGGCGTTGAGCGCGAGCAGATTGGTCTGCTCGGCAATGCCGGTGATCAGCGCGACGACATCGCCGATGCGCTGCGCGGCATCGGCCAGCGCCTGCACCTCGGCATTGGTGCGGTCGGCTTCGGCCGAAGCGGCACCGGCAATGCTGGAGGATTCGGCGACCTGACGGCTGATCTCGCTGATCGAGGCCGAGAGCTCCTCGGTGGCGGCGGCAACCGTCTGAACGTTTGAGGACGCATCGCCCGAGAGGCTTGCGACCGAGGCGGCCTTGGACGAGCCCTGCTCGGCGGTCGACGACATCGACTGCGCGGTGGCGTTCAGCTCGCCGGAGGCGGAGGCCAGCGTGTGCAGCGATTCCGTCACGGTCTTCTCGAACTGTTCGATCAGGCGTTCGACAGCAAGCTGCCGCCGCTCCTTCTTCGCCTGCTCGGCGGCCTGTTCCTCGGCGAGGCGGTCGCCGGTGATCATGTTCTCCCTGAACACGGCGACCGCGCGCGACATCTCTCCGATCTCGTCGCCGCGCTCGATGCCGGCGAGCTCGATCGCATAGTCGCGTTCGGCGAGGCGGCCCATGGCCTGCGTCATCTTGCGGATCGGCGTGCTGACGCGGCGGTTGACGAGGATGAAGCCGAACACTGTGATGGCGAGCGCAACCAGCATCATGCCGCCGTCGAGCGCGAGGCTCCATTTCGCCGACGTCATCTGCTGCCCGGCGCGGGCGACCATCTCGGCGAGCGCGGCCTGGCCGGCCTCGACGCTGGCATTGAGGAGGGCGGTGTTGAGCTTCGACAGATCCTCGATCTTGATGTCGATGGTCTGGTTGTTGCTCAGCGCCTTGATGAAGCCCTGCTGGCGCTCGGTCATGGCCGCGGCCTCGCCCTGCTTCGAGCGCGCGATGACGTCGGTGAGGCTTGCCGGCGCATCAGCGCGCGCGGCTGCGTCGAGCACCTGGCTCCAGGCCTGCTTGGCGCGGCCGGTGTCCTCGGCTGCGCCGACCATGTCGGCAGCACTCCAGGGCTTGCCGCTCGCGGCCGCAGCTTCCAGGCGGATGGCGACGAGGCCGCCGAAATTGCGCGCGGCCCAGGCCGACTGCTTCACGGCGAGCAGATGATCGACCACGGGATCGGTGAGCTTGAGTGCGTTCTCGAGCTCGGCGGTCAGGGCCAGGATCGCGTCGAGATAATCCTGCGCGGCCTTGCGGAATTCGTCGCCGACTTTCGGATCACGCTCCGCCTTGGTCTGGTGAATGGCGGCCTCCGCCTTGGGCCGCAGCGGCACGAGCGCGTCATGGATCGCGACGAGCTTGCGGAGGGCACCGGCGAGACGCGGATCGGACACGCCATCGAGACGCTCGAGCACGCTTTTGTAGGCGGCTTCCGACAACTGCCGGTTGGTGGCGATGCGGTTATCGGCGTTGGCATTGGCCGGCGCGTCCGCGACCAGCGCCGACAAGAAGGTGCCGCGTTCGAGCCGGAAACCGAGCAGCGTCGCAAACAGTTGCTGGTCCGTGCTGGCGAAACGCTCGACCTTCTGCGCGGCGCCGTTGCGCTCAATGGCCCCCAACAGACCGGTCGCGAGCTGCCCGACCAGGAACAAGCCGAGGACGCCGATGATGGCGCCGAGAACGGAACGAATGGAGGGATTGCCGAACAATGCCATTGGGAGTGCCGGGCCTCTGCGGAAAAGATGCAGAAAAATACCGGTCGCCCCCTAAGAATTGGTTCACCAAATGCGTCCACCGCCCACGGGGGGCGAGCCGGCCAAGGCCGAACTACGCAGACCGAGCTACGGAGATGAAAGCCTGAAGCGGGATCGGCTCATTTCACCTGCTTGGCGGCACGGACCTCGGCGAACTCGGCGTCGGGATGCGTGACGATGGTGGTGAACATGATGCCGCTGATGATGATCGACCAGGCGGTGTCCCAATAAATCCAAAACACGTGCCACCCTCCGTTTTGGTGTCCTTCGCCTGCGGGATCAGGGTAACGACAAGGCGAGGCTGCCGTTCCTGACGCGAGTTCAGCGCGGGCGAGGCGCTATTTGGATTTGGTCGGCGGCGATGCACGATCGGTTTGACCGGTGTGGCGCTTTGCCACGACATCCTCATCGCGCGGGCCTTCGTGCGGGCGCGGCGGCAGCTTGGGCTGGCCGGCCTGACCACCATGCTTGCCGCCCATGTCGGGCTTGCCTTCGAGATCGTTTTCGCGGGGCATGCCGGTTAATGCCTGTGCGCGACATTGGTTCGCTTGCATTGCCCTGCTTTCGCCTGTGAACGAGTTCATAGGATCGTCGCGGGTTGCAGTGCACGATGGCCAGCGTGCGTCGCCGCAAGCATTTGACGGACGGGGTTTGGCCTGATGCGAAAACGACTGGTCGCCTGGACGATTCTGACTTGCACCCTGCTCGCGGTCGCGGTGTGGACCGTGCTCGGGCCGCCGGACCGCCCGGCCGGCCCGCATCTGCCCTCCCGCAATTTGACGGCGGCGGTGCGATAGCCACACCCGTGCGACCGATACAATTTCGGTATCGATCAATCTCAATTGGAATTTGGTGCGGCAACCGGCTGCCCGCTATCCTCTCCGGCAAAACGACAACACTTGGTCCCGAGGAGAACGCCCATGTCGAGTCCGACCCGCCGCATCGCGTCCAAAACGCCCCGCGCTGCGATCGCCACCACTCTCACCTTTCTTGCCCTTACCTTGGGAGCCCGTGCCGGCATGGCCGAGACCTTCGCCTATGTCGGCAATGCCGACAGCAACGACATCAGCGTGTTCAAGCTGGCCGAGAACGGCGAGATGACACCGGTGCAGACCGCCGCCTTCACCGGTGTGGAGAAGCCGGGCTCCTCGACGCCGCTCGCGATCACGCCCGACCACCGCGTGCTGATTGCCGGCGTGCGCTCGCAGCCGTTCCAGGCGGTGAGCTTTTCGATCGATCCCAAGACCGGTCAGCTCAGCCATATCGGCAACGGGCCGCTCGCCGACAGCATGGCGAACATCGCCACCGACCGCGGCGGCAAGGTGCTGTTCAGCGCCTCCTATGGCGGCAACAAGGTCGCCGTGAATCCGCTTGGAGCGAACGGCGTGGTGGCCGCGCCGACCCAGGTGATCCCGACCGGGCTGAACGCGCACGCCTTCCTGCCCTCGCCCGACAATCGTTTCGTGTTCGCGACCAATCTCGGCTCCGACCAGGTGCTGAGCTTTGCGTTCGAGCCCACCACCGGTGCGCTCACGCCGAGCGATCCGCCGGCCTACAAGGTGCCGGAAAAATCGGGGCCGCGGCACTTCGTATTCCACCCCAACGGCAAGTTCGTCTATCTCCTCCACGAGCTGAACGGCGATGTGGCCGCGTTCAACTATGAAGCCAGGAGCGGCGCATGGGACGAGATCCAGCGCACCACCGCGCTGCCTGAAGGGTTTTCCGGAAAGGATTCTGATAAGAAGCCTTGGGCCGCCGACATCCACATCACGCCGGACGGACGCTTCCTCTACGCCTCCGAGCGCACCACGAACACGATCGCCGCCTACAAGGTCGATGCGGCCACCGGCAAGCTGACCACGATCGGCAGCGTGCCCACCGAGAAGCAGCCGCGCGGCTTCAACATCGATCCCAGCGGGCGCTACCTTGCCGCGGTCGGCGAGCTCTCCGACGGCATGACGGTCTATGCGATCGACCAGTCGAGCGGCGCGCTGGCGAAGCTGAAATCCTACCCCACCGGTAAGAAGCCGAACTGGGTGGAGTTTTTGAGCCTGCCGTGAGGGCCTGCGACCGACCTACGTAATCATCCGCAATTTCGCAGGATCCTGCATTGCCATCATATGGCGGTCATGGACCGCCATATCCTCTTCAAGTGCCCGCAGACCGGCATGAACGTGCAGCATCGGCTCGGCGACGCGCCAGCCGAGGGCACGCACGTGTCCGTCCCCTGCCCGGCCTGCACGCGCCTGCACCTGATCGACCGTTCCACCGGCAGGCTGCTCGGCGATCGCCGGAGCTGAGCCGTCCCCTTTGGCCCCCTTGGGACCGGCTTGGCCGATAGCGAACCTGTTTCCCAATTCCGCGACTAATCAAGGACTTGCCGCGCCAGCCCGGGCGGCGTGGCATCCCGCTCTGGGACAACGCTGCCGTAGTCCGGGCTCCCGCCATCTGCTATCGGTTGGAGGCATCGCCCCAGTGGAATTTCCAATGCGTCATTTGCCCCGTTCCGTCGTTCGAAGCCTGTTTCCCGCCGCCATCGCCGGAGTGTTCGTCCTCGGCGTGCAAGGCGCGCCTGCCGCCGAGGACGATGCGCCCAAAGGGCCGGCGGTCACGGTGCTCAAGGTCGCGAAATCCTGCTTCTCCGACATCGTCGAGGCCACCGGCACCATCATCGCGCGCGAGGAAACCTCGGTGCGGCCCGAACGTCCGGGCCTGAAGGTGACCGAGGTGCTGGCGGAAGCCGGCGACACCACCACGGCCGGCCAGGTGCTGGCGCGCCTCGCGCTGCCCGAAGGCGGCACGCTTCAGGTCACGGCGCCCGTGGCGGGCGTGATCGCGACCTCCACGGCGCAGATCGGCAATCTCGCCTCGGCCAAGGGCGAGGCGCTGTTCACCATCGTGGCGCGCAGCGAATACGATCTCGTCGGCCTGGTCGCGACCACCGACATGCGCAAGCTCGCCGTCAATCAGCCGGCGACCGTGCGTATCGCCGGCGCCGGCGACCTCGAGGGCAAGGTGCGCCGCATCGGGCCGACCGTCGAGCCGAACATCCAGCAGGGCATGGTCTATATCGGCATCTCCTCGCAGAAGCGGCTGCTGCTGAACGCGAGCGGGCGCGCGCTGATCAAGACCGGCCAGAGCTGCAACGTCGCGGTGCCGCTCACCGCCGTGCAGTATTCGTCCGCCGGCACCGTGGTGCAGGTGATCCGCCGCAACCGCGTCGAGACCAAGCGCGTCGAGATCGGGTTGATGTCCGGCGGCAATATCGAGGTCCGCGACGGCCTCAACGAAGGCGACGTGGTCGTCGCCCGCGCCGGCGCGCTCTTGCGCGAAGGCGACCCCGTCCGCCCGGCGATGGCGAGCGCGGAAGCGGCGAAGTAGCAGCCACGATCGTCATTGCGAGCGAAGCGAAGCAATCCAGAATCTCTCCGCGGAGGGATCCTGGATTGCTTCGTCGCAAGAGCTCCTCGCAATGACGGTGGAGAGGCAGACGGGCCTACGTGCACATCATCGTAGGGTGGGCAAAGCGAAGCGTGCCCACGTCTTCTATCGAGATGTTGGAAAGATGTGGGCACGGCGCGTTGCGCCTTTGCCCACCCTGCGAGAGCTACGGTTGCCGCGAGAAAAACTAGCCGCCGGCCTGGTCGAACTGCACGTCTTCGAGCAGCGAGGACGACACGGTCGGGACCTGGCCGCCTTCGGAAGCGCGGGAGATGGCGACGCGGGTCTTGTTGAAGACGGCTTCGGCGCTGCCGCTCTGCGCATTGAGATTGCCGAGCAGCTCGCCGACCAGCACGCTGTGCTCGCCCTTGCCGTCGTCGACGACCTTGCCGGGCGAGGCCGAGGAGAGGATCAGCGCATTGTCGGGCGCGCTGATCGGCGCGAGGCCGTGGCTGTAGGAACGGAAGCGGCGCTCGTAGGGATTGCGGCGGGAGGCGTCGACGACGACGAGCTTGGCCTTGGCGCCCTGCTCCTTCATCATCTCGAGCACGCCTTCGATGGAGACGCCGTGGCGACGAACGTCGCTTTCCTTCCAGATCACGGCATCGACCGGCAGCATGTAGCTCTCGCGGCCCGCCTGCACGCCGAAGCCGCCGAAGAACAGCATGACGACGGTGTCGCGCTTGATCCGGGACTTCAGGCGATTGACGGCGCGGACCATGTCGTCCTTGGTCGCGTCTTCCACCATGTCGACGTCAAAGCCGCTCTTGCGCAGCGACGAGGACAGCGCGCGGGCGTCGTTGATCGACTGCGTCAGCGGCGCACTGGCGTCGGGATAATGTCCATTGCCGATGACGAGCGCGAGGCGCGAGGTCTGGCCGATCGAGCCGGTGATCTGGTCGGTCGTCACGGCCTTGGCGGCATCGAGCGCACGCATGTTGAGGGCAGCATGGGCGCCGATCACCAGCGACACCGTGCCGATGAGGGCTGCGGCCACCGCGATGGTGCGTCGGGAAATGTCGAGCTGCCTTACATTCATCTCGGTTCATTCCTGTCAGTGCCAAAGACCAGCCAAGCGCGCGCACACTGTTTGAGTAGCGCGATAGCGTCTTTAGGTTTGAGGGATTGGCCGGGGGAGTGCCCCCGAATTGCGCGCAATTTGCGGCGCCGCACCAAACAAACCCTTAACCGGATATCGCCCCCCGAGCAATAGATCGCCCAAAATTTGAACTAAGTCACTGAAGTTATTGGTTAATTCTCCAAGCCGGATTTCTCGATTTATGACATCCCCGTAGGCACCCGGGGGCTGATCATGCAGGCTCCGTGCCGGTTAATTCCGTGACATCAGTCACATTTGTTTTTCCTGCGAATCCGGGTAGCTTTTCAAAGACTTGCAGAAGGTGGCGGGCGGTCGGGTGCGCGCGCTCGCCGCTTCCGCGCAAGGCCCCGCGACCAGGTATTTCATGAGCTTTCATTATTTTGCCGGCGCCGCCTGCCGGGCGCTGACGGCGCGGAAGGACGGCCCCTCTCTTTATGAGGTCTGCGATCCCGTGCTGGCGGCCAGTGCCAGCGGCGATCCGCACCTGGCAAAGTTCTACAAGACCGCGCTCGGCAATCCCGCATTGCGGATGCTGCTGCGGCGGGCCGGGCTGCCCGAGCTGCGCGACGCGGCGAAGCTGTCCCGGCTGCGCGAGGCCCTCGCCCGCGCCCGCGACGATGCCGAGCCGGATTGGGCGGCGGTCGGTCAGCCCGTGGCCGATCTCGTCGACAGCATCGCGCTCGACCACCCGAAGCCGCCGCCGGCGATGTTCACCGGCACCATGCCGCAGACCTCAGAGATCGACGGCGTGATCCGCGACTGCGCGCAGCACCTGCTCGGCTCGTACCGCAAGAACGGCTTCCTGCCGACCTATGCCGCCTTCAACCTGATCGGCGATCCCGACGTCCGCGGCCGCGAGCTGATCATGGCGCTGACGGGGCTGAACGCGCGCGGCTACAAGAACTCCTCGCTGCTGTTCAACCTCGCGCGCGTCTTCATCGCGCGCTCGCACGCGCGCGCCGTAGTCAATCCGCCCTGGAAGGGTATTGCCGAGCCGATGTGGGAGCCGGTGCAGATCCGTCACCGCTCGGCCTACTACGATGCGTTCTTCATCGAGGCGCTGCTCGGCTATGTCGAGACCGGGCTCGCCTCGCCAGCGGACAAGACGGCGGCGGAGCGCGCCATCGCCGACATGGTGGATTTCTGCGTCAATATCAGCCGCGAAGAAGTCGAGGGCATCGACGGGGCGCGCTTCAACGTCATCACGGCGCTGGCGCCGGCGCCGCATCCGCGCTTTTCCCGCTTCTTCGCCCAGATCAAGCAGGAGCTCGGCTTCGGCATCTATGTGCCGGATTGCGACACCACGGCGTGCTCGATCTCGGCGGCGACGCAGGCCGGCTGCCTTGATGCGATCATCGACCAGCCGCTGCTCGACTTCTACAGCGGCTACCAGGTGCGTGCGGGTGTCAACGCGCCGCGCGTCACCGTGCCGCTCAACGACAACATCGACTATGAGGGCGGGGTTGCGACCTGGATCGACAATCTCAGGGGCGAGCGGCCCTATGGCAACGATCTCGATCCGACGCTCAATCTCGACATTCTCGAGGTGAGCTTTCGCAATCTGGCGCGCTGGAAGGTTTTGGAGACGCCGGCGCGGCTCGCCACCGTGCATCGGATCATCGGTTTCCAGAAACGGCTCGCGGCGAGCGGCGCCTTCGCCAATCCGCGCTCGCACATCTATTATCTGCCGGAGCTCTACAGCGCCTATTTCGGCCGCTGCTACGCGGCGTTCCTCGCGCTGCCGCTGGCGGCGCAGGCGGCGATCGATCCCGACGGCGATTTCGATTTCATCCGCCACCGGGTGCTCTCCTACGTCAAGGGCGAGCTGATGGCCGCGGAGATGAACGTGTTCGACGCCGCGCTGGCGCTGATCGCGCTCGGCCATCTCGGCGCCGACCCGCGTGCCTTTGCGCCGGCGCTGAACGTCATCATTGCAAGCCTCGGCGAAGGCGGCCGCCGCGGCCCGTTCCGCGCCTATGAATGGAACAAGATGAAGACGCCGACACGGATCCTGGTGGGTGGGCCGGAGGTGACCTCGGCGTTCGTGCTGATGGGACTGGCGGTGGCGAAGCGGGCGATGGCGCGGGGTTAGGTCTCGTGCCCCGGACGCGGTCTCGTAGGGTGGGCAAAGCGAAGCGTGCCCACCACGCCTTGCACCACAAAGAGAAGGTGGGCACGGCGCGAAGAGCGCGCCTTTGCCCACCCTACGGGACCTCCCACAATGACAGGAAGTTGAAAGCTCAACTGTTAGGCATAAGCTGGCCGAGTGGCCAAAAGCCGACCACAATTGCGCGGCTTATCGAGATTGTCCTGAACACCCGGACCGGCATGCTGCGAAAATTCCTGATTGCGCTGTCCTTGCTCGCCCCGTCGCTCGCCCAGGCCGCCGACATCACCGGCACGGCAAAGGTCCGCGACGGCGATTCCGTCGTGATCGGCAACACGCGGATCCGGCTCGGCGGCATCGACGCGCCGTCGTCCGACCAGCTCTGTCTCAACACCAAGAGCGAGCGCTGGACCTGCGGCGTGGCCGCGCGCGAGGAACTCGCCAAATACACGGAAGGAAAGACCTGGGTCTGCCACACCCGCGCCATCGACCGGCGCGGCCGCACCGTGGCGCGCTGCGAGGTCGGCGGCGAGGACATCCAGAAATGGCTGGTGCGCAACGGCTGGGCACTGGCCTACACCCGCGTCTCCAAGGACTACGAGCCCGACGAGGCTGCCGCGCGCGAGGCAAAAGCCGGCATGTGGCAGGGCGCCTTCATCGCGCCCTGGGACTGGCGCGTGCGCAACAAGAAGACCGCCATCCTGGGCGCCACCAAGCCGCCGGAGGGCGCGCATGCCGTGCTGCTGGCCTCGGCCTCCGGGCCGGTCGCGCCCTCGCCCGACTGCACCATCAAGGGCAATGTGAACAGCGCCGGCGAGTGCATCTATCACCAGCCGACCAGCCGCTGGTACACCCAGATCAAGATGAAGATCAGCAAGGGCACCCGCTGGTTCTGCTCGGTGGAGGAGGCGGAAGCCGCCGGCTGTCGCGAGACCAAGAGATAACCCACTTCAGACCTGCGTTTTGGGTGCTTTTCTTGCATCTCCGCGCCACGTAAAAGTAGGAATCAGCGACCCACCATCCTGTTCTCTAGCAACAAGGACCGACAGCAATGACCGTTCGCGCGGGCCGGGAATTTCTGGCCATCCCCGGGCCCACCACGATGCCCGACGAGGTGCTGCGGGCGATGCATCGTCCGGCGATCGACATCTACTCCAAAGAGATGCACGAGCTGACCGATACGCTGCTCGCAGACATCTCGAAGCTGTTTGCGACCAAGGGCAATTCCTACATCTACATCGCCAACGGTCACGGCGCCTGGGAAGCCGCGCTGAGCAACGTGCTGTCGCGGGGCGACAAGGTGCTGGTGCTGGAGAGCGGCCTCTTCGCGATCGGCTGGGGCAATGCGGCCGCCCTGATGGGTGCCGAGGTCGAGGTGCTCAAGGGCGACTGGCGCCGCGCGGTGCGGCCGCACGAGGTCGAGGAACGCCTGCGCCGCGACAAGGAGCACAAGATCAAGGCCGTCGTCGTCGTCCAGGTCGACACGGCCTCGGGCGTGCAGAACGACATCGAGGCGATCGGCAAGGCGATCAAGGCCAGCGGTCACCCTGCGCTGTACATGGTCGACACTGTCGCCTCGCTCGGCTGCATGCCGTTCGAGATGGACAAATGGGGCGTCGACGTCGCGATGTCCGGCTCGCAGAAGGGGCTGATGACACCGCCCGGCCTCGGCTTCGTCTCCGCCAATGCGCGCGCGCTCGAGGTGCACAAGAAGGCGAATATGTCGACGCCCTATTGGAGCTGGAGCGAGCGCGAGGGCACCGAGAACTATCGCAAATATGCTGGCACCGCGCCGGTGCACCTGCTGTTCGCGCTGCGCAAGGCGATCGACATGCTGCACGAGGAAGGGCTGGAAAACGCCTTCCGCCGCCACAGCCTGCTCGGCGAAGCCGCGCGCCGCGCGGTTGCGATGTGGTCGGAAGGCCAGGTACTCGGCTTCAACGTTGCGGAGGCCAGCGAGCGCTCCAACACCGTGACCACGGTGACCATGAACAACGGCCATGATCCGGCGGTGCTGCAACACTATTGCAAGGACAAATGCGGCGTCGTGCTCGGCACCGGCATCGGCGACCTCTCCGGACAAGCCTTCCGCATCGCCCATATGGGCCACGTCAATGCACCAATGCTGCTCGGCACGCTGGGGGTGATCGAGGTGGGGCTCAATGCGCTGAAGATCCCGCATGGCAAGGGCGGGCTCGAGGCGGCGGTGTCGTATCTCGGTGAAGAGGTGGCGGCGTAAACGCAAGCGCGCCCTTCTTCCTTCTCCCCTTGTGGGAGAAGGTGGCGCGAAGCGCCGGATGAGGGGTATCTCTCCGCGCACTCACGAGAGTTGGATACGCGGAGAGACACCCCTCACCCGTCTCGCCGCTATGCGGCGAGCCACCCTCTCCCACAACAAGGGGAGAGGGAAAGATCAGCGCTCGACGCGATACGCCTCGACCTGCGCCTTCAACTGATCCAGCGAGGCGAGCGGCTTCTTCGGATCGACGCGATACTCCCCGCTTCTCAGCCACCTCAGCACCATCGCGTCCACCACCGGCGAGTGGTGAATGACGTCGCTGTAATTATTGAGATCGTGCGTCACCGCCTTGATCGCGCGGAAATCGTTCAGGCGCACGTTGGGCAGCTGCGTCAATCGCTGCGCGATATGCGCCGTGAGATCGGTGACGATCTTCAGCGTCTCTGGCGAGGCATCGCGCATGGCGACGAATTGCAGGATCGAATAGGGCGGGAAGTAGATGTCGAAGGTCACGTCCGGATGGCGCGTGATGAGACCGACGGCATCCTGCTCGAAATGCCGGGCCATGGCCTCGTAGCCATAGCCTTCGCCGAGGAAACGGCTGCGCGCGGGAGCGGTGATATGGGCGAAGGCGGCGAGCGTCTTCTTTGCATTGTAGTCTCGCGCAATGTCGAAATTCCGCGGCAGCGCGTAGATGTCGTCGACATCTTCCAGCGCGAACTTGACTGGAAGATAAGGCGCCGCTCGGGTCAGAGGCTCCCGCAGCGGCGGGACAGACCGCATCACCGTGAACAGCGATTCCTTCGCCATCGCCGCGCTGAAGACGTAGGACGCAATCCCCCTGGCCGTCCCGCGATAGAGATCGACGGGCAGATAGGGATCGGCCTCGATATCGGCCGCATCGACGAAGCTGAAATCGTCCATCGCCCAGATCACGCGTCGGGCGCCGCGGTCGATCGCCTGCCCCAGCACGAAGGCCTGCTGGCGCGAATTGGAACCGGTCATCGCCAGCTTCAGCGAGCGGACGCCGAGCACCCGGTCGATGTCGCTCTGGCGGAAATGGATCGCGAGGGAGGTGCCCATGAAGGCGGTGTCGAACGACTGGCTGCGGATCAGCCCGGCATTCTGCACGCGCGTGTCGTCGGAGTAGAACGCTGCCATGAGACGCGAGGGACGAAACAGCTGCAGGGGATCGACGACGTAGGTGAGCACTGCCGCACCCAGCAGGCACACGATGCTCGCGAGGAGAAGACGCTTCAGGCTGGTGAACGATGTGCGCATCAGAACCGGAAATAGATGAATTCGCTGTGGCTCTGGATGCCCAGGATGCCGAACGCGAGCACCAGCGACGCCGCAGAGAGAGCCAGCGGTCGCATGCGCCCTGCCGGCAAGGCTTCGCCGACCCGGCGATTGCCGTGATCGTAGCCCATGATGTCTTGCGTGTTCGGCGCCAGCCACACCAGCGAGGCATAGACCGTGACCTGCACCAGCGCCGCGATCTCCTCGCGGCCAAAGACGATATTCGCGGGATCAGCCATCGCATGCAGAACCCGCAGCGCCCAGGTAACGCTCTCGGCGCGAAAGAACACCCAGGCGACGACGACGGCGAAGAAGGTCAGCACGGCACCGGCGATACGGACCGGGCGCGCAAGCAACGCCGGAACGTTCGGCACCAGCGCGTTGAAAGCGTGGTTAACGCAGAGATAGGCGCCGTGCAGCGCGCCCCACACCACGAATGTCCAGGCCGCGCCGTGCCAGAGCCCGCCGAGCAACATCGTGATCATCAGATTGACATAGCGCAGCACGCGGCCACGCCTGTTACCGCCGAGCGGGATGTAGAGATAGTCGCGCAAAAACTGCGACAGCGTCATGTGCCAGCGCCGCCAGAACTCGACGATGCTGGTGGCCTTGTAGGGTGAGTTGAAGTTGATTGGCAGGAAGATGCCGAACATCAGCGATATGCCGATCGCCATGTCGGAATAGCCGGAGAAGTCGAAATAGAGCTGGAACGTGTAGGCGAGCGCCCCAAGCCAGGCCTGGTCGAAGCTCGGCGAGCGCGCCTCGAAGGCGAGCGCGACCAGGGGCTGAATGCCATCGGCAAGGCAGGTCTTCTTGAACAGGCCGATCGCGAAGATGATGATGCCGCACAGGATCAGATGCGCGTGCGGATGCTTGGAGTCCTCCCGCTCGAATTGCGGAATCATGTCCTTGTGGTGGAGGATCGGCCCTGCGATCAGATGCGGGAAGTAGGTCACGAACAGCGCGTAATGCGGCAACGCATAGGCCGCGACCTGGCCGCGATACGCGTCCACGAGGAACGCGATCTGGGTGAAGGTGTAGAAGGAGATGCCGACCGGCAGCAGGATATGAATCACGACCTGCGTGCCGAGCAACGCATTGATGTTCTCGACCGCGAAGCCGGCATATTTGAAGATGCCGAGCACGAGGAGGTCGCCAACGACACCGAGCGCGAGCGCCGCCTTTCGCTGCGCCGGGCCAAGTTTCGCCACGATGAGGAGATGACCGACGCCATAGTTGAACGCGATCGAGAGCAGCAGCAGGGCCACGAACTGCCAGCTGCCGATCGCATAGAAGGTGATCGAAGCCAGCGCCAGCCAGATCACCGGGGTCAGATTGCTGCGCCGCCCAAGCCAGAAATAGCCGACCAGTGCGACCGGCAGGAACAGCAGGATGAACGGGTAGGAATTGAACAGCATCAGGCTGGACCGGCGGCGGGGAAATGGAGCCTAAGCATACAAGGGGCGGATCAACAACCCGGCGACTTGGCGCAGTCACGCTGGCAATTCGCGGAATCGGGACGATATAAGGGAACGCGGCGAGCCGCTTCTTCTCCCTCTCCCCGTTCTTACGGGGGCGGGACGAGCTACGCTCGCCCTGAGAGGGTCGGGTGAGGGGCTCTCTCCACGGATGAGGTATTCGAGAGACCTGTACCCCCTCACCCGGAATTTTCTCTCGCAAATTCCGACCCCTTCCCGCAGGCGGGGAGAGGTTAAGAAGGGCGACGCCGCGACACATAGTTGAACGAGGACCGAGTGACACAAGCCAAGACGCCTTCAAAGCCCCCCGTCGCCCCGCGCCGGCCGCATTCCTTCACGCGGCACGGGATCACCGTGACTGACGACTATGCCTGGCTGAAGGACGAGAAGTGGCAGGAGGTGTTGCGCGACCCCAAAGTGCTCGATCCTGATATCCGCAAATATCTGGATGAGGAGAACGTCTACACCGAGAGCCTGCTCGGCCATACCGCGTCCCTGCAGAAGACGCTGGTCGGCGAGATGCGCGGACGGATCAAGGAGGACGATTCCAGCGTGCCGTCGCCGGATGGGCCCTTTGCCTACTTCCGCAGGTTCCGCGAGGGCGAGCAGCACGAGCTGTTCGGCCGCATGCCGCGCGACGGCGGCGAGGGCGAGATCGTGCTCGACGGCGATGTGCTCGCGAAAGACCACAAATATTTCAAGTTCGGCGGCAGCCGGCATTCTTACGATCACAAGCTGCAGGCCTGGAGCGCGGACACCAAGGGCTCGGAATATTTTTCGATCCGCGTGCGCGACTGGGCCACGGGGAAGGATCTCGACGATCTCGTCGAGGAGACCGACGGCGGCGTGGTCTGGGCCGCAGACTGCAAGAGCTTCTTCTATGTGAAGCTCGATGACAATCACCGGCCGATGCAGGTGTGGCGGCACAGGCTCGGCACCAAACAGGCAGACGATTCGCTCGTCTATGAGGAGCAGGATGCCGGCTGGTTCACCCATCTGCACGAGAGCACCAGCGGCCGTTTCTGCGTGATCGCGGGCGGCGATCACGAGACAAGCGAGCAGCGGCTGATCGATCTCGCAAACCCTGCGGCGCCGCCGCGCCTTGTCGCAGCGCGCGAGGAAGGCGTGCAATATTCGCTCGCCGACCGCGGCGACGAGCTGTTCATCCTCACCAATGCCGATGATGCCATCGACTTCAAGATCGTCACGGCGCCGCTCGCTTCACCTGAGCGCAAGAACTGGCGCGACCTGATCCCGTATCGGCCCGGCATCTACATCATCGACCTCGATCTCTATGCCGGCCATCTGGTGCGGCTCGAGCGCGCCAATGCGCTGCCATCGGTCGTGATCCGTGACCTCGCGACAAATGACGAGCACGCGATCGCCTTCGACGAGGCGGCCTATTCGCTGGATACGATGGGCTCCTACGAATTCGAGACGACGAATCTGCGCTTTGCCTATTCGTCGATGACAACGCCGTCGGAAGTCTACGACTACGATATGGTCAAGCGCACGCGCACCTTACGCAAGCGGCAGGAGATTCCGTCAGGCCATAACGCCGCCGACTACGTCACCACGCGCATCATGGCGAAGGCGAAGGACGGCGCCGAGGTGCCGGTCTCGATTCTCCATCGGCGCGGGCTCAAGCTCGACGGCACGGCGCCGCTGCTGCTCTACGGTTACGGCTCCTACGGCATGGCGATGCCGGCCTCGTTCAACGCCAACCGCCTGTCGCTGGTCGACCGCGGCTTTGTCTACGCCATCGCCCATATCCGCGGCGGCGCCGACAAGGGCTGGGGCTGGTATCTCGACGGCAAGCGCGAGAAGAAGACGAATTCGTTCGACGATTTCGCCGCCAGCGCCCGCGCGCTGATCGATGCGAAGTACACCAGCGCCAAGCGCATCGTCGGCCATGGCGGCTCGGCCGGCGGCATGCTGATGGGCGCGGTCGCCAACCGCGCCGGCGAATTGTTCGCCGGCATCGTCGCCGAGGTGCCGTTCGTCGACGTGCTCAACACCATGCTCGACGACACGCTGCCTCTGACGCCGCCGGAATGGCCGGAATGGGGCAACCCGATCGAGAGCGAGAAGGATTTTCGCACCATCCTGTCGTACTCGCCCTACGACAACGTCGCGGCGAAGGACTATCCCGCGATCCTCGCGATGGGCGGCCTGACCGATCCGCGCGTCACCTATTGGGAGCCCGCCAAATGGATCGCGCGCCTGCGGGCGACCATGAAAGGCGGCGGGCCGGTTCTCTTGCGCACCAACATGGGCGCCGGCCATGGCGGCGCGTCGGGACGGTTCGACCGGCTCGACGAAGTCGCGATCGTCTATGCGTTCGCGCTGTGGGCGGCGGGGATGGCGGAGGCTTGATCTTGTAGCCCGGATGGAGCGCAGCGAAATCCGGGGTTCGCGCAACTGGCAAGACTGCTCCCGGATTACGCTTCGCTCCATCCGGGCTACGGCCTCTCCCCGCAAGCGGGGAGAGGCAAGGGCTCACACCGCCCCGTGCGCCTCCACGTACAGCGCATAGACCGAGTGGCTGCTGGCCATATAGAGCCGGTTGTTCTTGGGACCACCGAAGCAGAGATTGGCGCAGCGCTCGGGCAGCTTGATGAAGGCGAGCGGCTTGCCTTCGGGATTGAACACCATCACGCCGTCGAGGTCTTCGGACTTGCCCCTGAGCTGAAACACCTTGCGGCCGCCGATGTCGGTCGGCTCGCCCTGCAGCGCGCCGTTGGAGCCCCAGCCGCACCAGAGATTGCCGTCGCGGTCGACGCGAAAGCCGTCGAGCGAGCCCTGGTCGGCGGCGTCGATCAGCTTGGTCTTGCCGCTGAGCGAGCCATCGTCGCCGACATTGTAGCTCCAGATGCTGCGGTTGGGCGTGCCCTTCCACTCGACGACGTAGAGCTTCTTCTCGTCCGGCGAGAAGGCGAGGCCGTTCGGATTGACGAGGTCGGTGAGAACGGCGCTGATCTTGCCGTCCTTGGCGATGCGGTAGACGTTGGTGGTGGCCTGCTCGGCCTTCTCCTTCTTGCCTTCCCATTCGCCGTTGATGCCGAACAAGGGATCGGTGAACCAGATGCTGTCGTCCGACCTCACTACGATGTCGTTCGGCGCGTTGAGCCGCTTGCCCTCGAACTTGTCGGCGAGCACGGTGATCTTGCCGTCCTTCTCGGTGCGGGTGATGCGGCGCGTGACCGAGTGCTCGCAGGTGACGAGCCGGCCCTGGCGGTCGCGCGCATTGCCATTGGCGTAATTGGCGTCGGCGCGGAACACGCTGGTCTGCCCCGTCTTCTCGTCGAACTTCATGATCCGGTTGTTGGGAATGTCGGAGAACAGAAGATAACCGCCCTCGGGGAAATAGGCGGGGCCTTCGGCCCAGCGCATGCCGGTCGCGACCTGCTCGACCGTCGAGGAATAGAGCCGGTATTTTCCAAAGCTCGGATCGAGGATCTGGATGGCGGGATCGGGATAACGCTGGTTCGGCGTGAACACGAACGACTGGGCGCCGGCGGCGCGGGCAAATAGCGTCGAAGCCGCCGCCGCACCGGCGCCGGCCATGAGATTGCGTCGCGTGAAATTCATAAAAGTCCTCCCTGCTTGATAAAAGGCCGGCGCTTGATGCGCCGGCTCATGTCTTGATGCGAGTTCGTCTCGGCCTTAGCGGCCGTTCTTCTTCCGCCATGCCGCAAAATCGGTGAGCGTTTGCGGATCGGTCGCCGGATAGAGACCGAAAATGCCGCGGCCCTTGCCGACCTCCTCGGTGACGAAATCCTCGAACGCGGTCATCTCGAAAGTCTCGCTGGCGATCTCGTCGGCGAGATGCGCGGGGATCACGATCACGCCGTCGGCATCGCCGAGGATGACGTCGCCGGGGAACACCGGCGCATCGCCGCAGCCGATCGGGACGTTGATCTCGATCGCCTGGTGCAGCGTCAGGTTGGTCGGCGCCGACGGGCGATGGTGGTAGGCGGGAATGCCGAGCCTGGCGATCTCGGCGGAGTCACGAAAGCCGCCGTCGGTGACGACGCCGGCAACGCCGCGCTTCATCAAGCGCGTCACCAGGATCGCACCGGCCGAGGCCGCGCGCGCGTCCTTGCGGCTGTCCATCACCAGCACCGCGCCCGGCGGACAGTCCTCGACCGCCTTGCGCTGCGGATGCGAGCGGTCCCTGAAGACGTCGATGGTGTTGAGGTCCTCGCGCGCCGGCATGTAGCGCAGCGTGAAGGCTTCGCCGACCATCGTGGGCTGGTCGGCGCCGACGGGGTGCACATCCTGGATCATCTGGATGCGCAGGCCGCGCTTGAACAGCGCGGTGGCGACGGTGGCGGTGGAGACGGATTTGAGCTTGTTGCGGGTGGCTTCGGAAAGTTTGGACATTTTGTGCATCCTCATCTGTCATTCCGGGGCGATGCGAAGCATCGAACCCGGAATCTCGAGGTTCCGGGTCTGGTCCTTCGGACCATCCCGGAACGACGGTGAATCAATAAATCGAAGGCTCGCCGATCGGCGCGCCGAAGTCGGTATCGAGGAAGTCGAAGTCGCAGCCGTCATTGGCCTGCTTGATGTGTTTTGTGAACATCCAGCCATAGCCACGCTCGAAACGGCGCTCGGGCTGCTTCCAGGCGGCGCGGCGCTTTGCGAGCTCGGCTTCGGGGACGTCGAGATTGATGGTGCGTGCGGCGACGTCCAGCGTGATGCGGTCGCCGTTCTGCACCAGCGCCAGCGGGCCGCCGATATAGGATTCCGGCGAGACGTGCAGGATGCAGGCGCCGTAGCTGGTGCCGCTCATGCGCGCGTCCGAGATGCGCACCATGTCGCGCACGCCCTGCATCACGAGCTTGGTCGGGATCGGCAGCATGCCCCATTCCGGCATGCCCGGCCCGCCCTGCGGCCCGGCATTGCGCAGGATCAGGATATGGTCCTCGGTGACATCGAGATTGGGATCGTCGACCGCCTTCTTCATCGAGGGGTAATCGTCGAACACCAGCGCGGGGCCGGTATGCTTGAGGAAGCGCGGCGCGCAGGCGGAGGGCTTGATGACGCAGCCGTCGGGCGCAAGATTGCCCTTGAGCACCGCGAGCGCGCCTTCCTTGTAGATGGGATTGTCGACCGAGCGGATCACGTCGGCATTGTGAACCTCGGCGCCGTCGATGTTCTCGCCCACCGTCTTTCCCGTGACGGTGATGCAGTCGAGATGCAGGTGCTGCTTGATCTCGCCCATCAACGCCGGCAGGCCGCCGGCATAGAAGAAGTCCTCCATCAGATAGGCATCGCCGCTCGGGCGGACGTTGGCGATCACGGGCACCTTGCGGCTGGCGATCTCGAAATCGTCGAGCCCGATGTCCTGGCCGGCGCGGCGGGCCTGCGCGATCAGATGGATGATAGCATTGGTCGAGCAGCCCATCGCCATCGCCACCGCGATCGCGTTCTCGAACGCCTTGCGAGTCTGGATCACCTTCGGCGTCAGATCCTCCCACACCATCTCGACGATGCGGCGGCCGCATTCACTGGCCATGCGGATGTGGTTGGCGTCGGCGGCGGGAATCGAGGAGGCGCCCGGCAGCGTCATGCCGATCGCTTCCGCGATCGCGGTCATGGTCGAGGCCGTGCCCATGGTCATGCAGGTGCCGTAGCTGCGGGCGATACCGGCCTCGATGTCGAGCCAGTCCTTGTCGGAGATTTTTCCGGCGCGGCGCTCGTCCCAGTACTTCCAGCCATCCGAGCCGGAGCCGAGCGTCTTGCCCTTCCAGTTGCCGCGCAGCATGGGACCGGCCGGCAGATAGATCGCCGGGATGTTCATCGAGGTCGCGCCGAGGAGCAGCGCCGGCGTGGTCTTGTCGCAGCCGCCCATCAGCACCACGCCGTCGACGGGATGGCTGCGCAGCAGCTCCTCGGCGTCCATCGCCAGCAGATTGCGATAGAGCATGGTGGTCGGCTTGAGCAGCGATTCCGACAGCGACAGCGCCGGCAATTCCAGCGGCAGGCCGCCCGCCATCAGGATGCCGCGCTTGACGTCGTCGACGCGCGACTTGAAGTGCATGTGGCAGGGCTGCGCATCCGACCAGGTGTTGAGGATCGCGATGATCGGGCGGTCCTTCCACTCCTCGGGCGCGTAGCCCATCTGCATGGTGCGGGAGCGATGGCCGAACGAGCGGAGATCGTCGGGCGCGAACCAGCGCGCGCTGCGGAGCTGGTCGGGCGTGATTTTCTTCTTGGTCATGATTGGGTGCCCCATTTCTGGACGGTGTTCCGCTCGATGGCGCGGAAGATCAGGTTCTCGACAAAGAGCCCGATGATGATCACCGTCAAGAGGCCTGCGAAGACCGCAGGTATGTCCAGGAGATTGCGGTTCTCGAAGATGAACCAGCCGAGTCCACCCTGACCCGAGGACACGCCGAACACCAGCTCGGCCGCGATCAAGGTACGCCAGGCAAAGGCCCAGCCGATCTTCAGGCCGGTGAGGATCGAGCCGAACGCCGCAGGGATCAGGATCTTGGCGACGTAAGGCAGCCCGCGCAGGCCGTAATTGCGCCCGACCATACGCAGCGTGTTGGACACGCTCTTGAAGCCGGAATGGGTGTTGAGCGCGACCGGCCACAGCACCGAATGGATCAGCACGAAGACGAGGCTGCCATTGCCGAGCCCGAACCAGATCAGCGCCAGCGGCAACAGCGCGATCGCCGGCAAGGGATTGAACATCGCCGTGACCGTCTCCAGGAAATCGGTGCCGATGCGGGTCGAGATGGCGAGGATCGTGAAGATCGCGGCCAGTACGATGCCGGCCGAATAGCCCATGAACAACACTTTCAGCGACGTCCAGGCGCGCGTTGGAATGGTGCCGTCCTTGACGCGGTCGTAGAGCGTGGCGATCGTATCGTGCAGCGTCGGAAACAGCAGCGGGTTGTCGAGGGTGACGCCGTAGGCTTCCCAGACCGCCGCCAGGAACAGGATGATGACGGTCTTGCGGACAAAACCGTCGTTCCAGAGCAGCTCGGCAACGCTGAGCTTGCGCTCGACCTCGTCTGCGCCAGTGGCGGCAACAGGCGCGTCACGCAGCAATATTCTCGCTTCGCCCATCGGAGGCTCCTTCAATGCGCGGTGGCTTCGCCGGCGAACAGGAGATCATGAATCTCCTTCTCCAGCCGGCCGGCGCTGCCGTCTTCGTTCGAGACCTTGTCGACATCGATCACCTCGGCCTTGACCCGGCCGGGATGCGGCGACAGCAGCAGGATGCGGTTGCCGATGCGGATCGCTTCCGCGATCGAATGCGTCACAAACAGCACGGTGAATTTGGTCTCGCTCCAGAGCTGGAGCAGCTCGTCTTGGCAGGTCCGGCGCGTCAGCGCGTCGAGCGCGGCGAACGGCTCGTCCATCAACAAAATGTCCGGCTCCATCGCCATGCCGCGCGCGATCGCGACGCGCTGCTTCATGCCGCCGGAGAGCGTGTGCGGATAGGCGTCGACCACACGGGTGAGACCGACCTTCTCGATATAGGCCCGCGCCTTCGCCTCGGCATCCTTGCGCGACAATTTTCGCGCGGTGAGCAGAGGAAACATCACGTTGGCGAGCACGCTCTTCCAGGGCAGGAGCTGATCGAACTCCTGGAAGATCATCATGCGATCGGCGCCGGGGCCGTGAATCTCACGATCGCCGATCGTCATGCGGCCCTCGCTCGGGCTCATGTAGCCGCCGACAGCCTTGAGCAAAGTCGACTTGCCGCAGCCGGACGGCCCGAGCAGCACGAAGCGATCAGACTTGTCGACCGTAAAGCTCACCCTTTCCGTGGCGGTGACGACGGCGCTGGAGGTCTTGTAGCGCAGCGTCACGCCGCTGACATCGAGCAGGGCCATCAGTTGCCCTTCAGGTCGTGCGCGACGGGGAGGTAATAATCCGTCCAGGCCTTGGGCTGGTTCTTCAGCGTGCCGGTCTTGAACAGATGTGCCGCGAATTTCATCGTGCCCTGCGGCTCGAGATTCCACTCCATCATGCCGGGCTCCTTCAGCAGATCGAGCAGCTCCTCCACCGAGGTCTTGTCGCCGGTGATCTCCTTGTAGATCTCGACGGCCTGCTTCGTGTCGCTGCGGATCAGATCCTGCGCTTCCTTGGTGGCGTCGCGCACGGCCTGGATGATCTTCGGATTGGCGTCGGCGAATTTGGTCGTGGTGAAGAACTGCGCCTGGCTGAGCGGGCCGCCCATCACGTCAGGCGAATTCAGCACGACATGCGCGCCCGGCACGTTCTTGAGCTCCAGGAACGTGAACGGCGGGATCGAGAAGTGGTTGTGCACCTCGTGCTTGGGGTTGGCGAGCGCCGCATAGGCGTCGGGATGACCGAGCTGCACGGTGTTGGCATCGAGCTTGGACCATTGGTCGGCCCCGAAGGCCTCGGCAGCCGCGATCTGCAATACGATCGCCTGCGTCGAAACTTTCACGGTCGGCACCGCGATCTTGTCGCTCGGGCCGAAATCCTTGATCGACTTGATGTTCGCGTCGCGGCTGATCAGCGTCATCGGCTGCGCCGAGGTCGCGACGATACCCTTCACGCCGCCGCGGGTTCGATCCCACAGCAAGAGAAGATTGCCGGTGCCGGTGTTGAGGATGTCGACGCCGCCCGCGAGCAGCGCGTCGGTCTGCGCGCCGCCGCCGGAGAAGGTGATCCATTTTGTGGTGACGGCGGGAACGCCGAGAGCCGCCGCGTGCTTCTCGATCAGCTTCAGCTTCTCCATGATGTGGCTCGGCATGTAGAAAATGCCGGGCTGGCGCGACAGCGCGATCTCGGATTTCTGCTGCGCCTGCGCCGCGGGCGCGAAAAGTGCGGCGGCGGTCAGAACGGCGGCCGCAAGCTTGCTGCGAAGATGCTCGATCATTGTTGTGTGTTTCCTCCGGGTGCGCGTCGTGCTGCGTTGACCCTGCTGATGCACTAATATATTAGTGCATCAAAGGCAAGCCCGCGGGACCCGACATATGGAAGCAGCCCATACCGCGCCGCGCGCGGCGTCACGACCCGCCCGGCTCGACCGCGCCCGCCAGGCCGCGCCGCAGGTGTTCGAGCGGCTGCGCAATGCGATCATCGCGCTGGAGCTGCCGCCCGGTGCCCCGCTGTCGCGCGCCGAGCTCGCCGCCCAGTTCGGAATCAGCTCGACCCCGGTGCGCGACGCTCTCATGCGGCTGGAGGAAGAGGGCCTGGTCGACGTATTTCCGCAGCATGCGACCGTGGTCAGCCGGATCGACATCAGCCGCGCCCAGCAGGCGCATTTCCTGCGCCAGGCGCTGGAGCTGGAGATCGTGCGGCTGCTGGCCGAACAGCACGATGAGGCCCTGATCATCCGCCTCGACCACGCCATCGCACTCCAGCAGCAGTTCGCGAAAGCCGGCGAGTTCGAGGCCTTCATGACCGCCGACAACGACTTCCATGCCCAGCTCTACACAGCCGCCGGCAAGCAGGATCTGTGGGCGCTGGTGCGCAGCCGCAGCGGACACATCGACCGGCTGCGCCGGCTGCATCTGCCCTCACCCGGCAAAGCGCAGAACATCGTGCGCCACCACCGGCTGATCACGCGCGCGATCGAGGCGGCGGATGCCGATGCCGCGCAACAGCATCTGCGCAAGCATCTGTCGGGCACGCTGAGCGAGCTCGACAAGATCCGGAGCCACCATCCGGAGTATTTGACGGATTGAATCAGGCCGCGTCGCGACCGCTGCGCCGTTCCGTCGGACCGGTGCGCAGCCTGACGAAGAAGGCCTGGACCTCGGTAGCGAGACGCTCGGCCGCCCCCGATACCTGGTTCGCCGCCCCCATCACGTCGTCGGCCGAGCGGTTGGTTTCCGCAATGGCGCCGGAGACGGTGCCGATGCTGGTTGCCAGCGTCTGCGTTCCCGATGCCGCCATCTGGACGTTCTGCGAGATCTCCCGCGTCGCCGCGCCCTGCTCCTCCACGGCGCTGGCAATCGCCGCGGTCACCTCGTCGATCCGGCGCATGGCAGTTGCAACCTCCTTGACGGAGGCGACCGCGCTGCCGGTCGAGTCCTGGATCGCGGCAATGTGCTGGGCGATCTCCTGCGTCGCGTTGCGGGTCTGGTCGGCCAGCGCCTTGACCTCGGACGCGACCACGGCAAAGCCGCGACCCGCCTCGCCGGCGCGCGCGGCCTCGATGGTGGCGTTGAGCGCCAGCAGATTGGTCTGGGCCGCGATCGCCTGGATCAAATCGACCACCGAGCTGATGCTCTGCGCGGCGTGAGCGAGCCCCTCGATCTCGCGCTCCGAGCGTGCGGTCACCTCGCCCGCGGAGCGCACGGTCTTGTTGGACAGTTCGATCTGCCGGCCGATCTCGACGATGGAGCTCGCGAGCTGCTCGGCTGCGGCGGCGACGGTCTGGACGTTGACCGCGGTCTGTTCGGAGGCGGTCGCTGCGGACGCGGCCTGGCTCGTCGCATGATTGGCGATGCCGCCGAGGCTCTCCGCGGTCTGCCGCATTGTGCCCGCATTCTCGCCGACCAGCGCGAGAAGGTCGCGCGAGGTCCCGCGAAATTCCTCGACCGCGTCCTCCATGTTGCGGTTGGCCGCCTCGCGCGCCCCGGCCTCGTGCGAGAGAGACGCCGCCGCCTGCTGCTGGGCGATGACGTTGTCGCGGAATTTGGCCACCGCCTGGGAGACCACGCCGATCTCGTCGCCGCGCTCGGCGGTCCTGAATTCGACACTGGTGTCGCCGCCGGACAGGCGCGCGGAATCGCCCACCAGCTCGACGATCGGACGGGTGATGGAGCGCGCAACCAGGATCGCAATCACTGTGGCGAGCGCAAGGCCCGCGGCGAGCAGGATCCATTGCAGCAGCAGCAACCGCTCGACCGCGTCGGCCACATTGCGGGCCTCGTCGGCGAGCTTCGACTGCTGGTCGCTCTTGAGCCCGCCCGAGCGCTTGCCTTCGGCGTCCTTGCGGCCGTCGAGCAGATCGAGAATGCGGGCGGCGCGCGGCGCGGCCTCGGTGGACAGGATGAAGACCGGCGTGTTCCATTGCGGCGTCTGGCGGATCGCGAAGATCTTCTGCGGCAGCGGGGTGAAGGCCTCGTTCGCTTTGACGATGGCCCGGTAAGCGGTCGCTTGCCGTTCGGTGAGCAGATCCGTCTGGGTGCCGACCGATGCGAGCGCGGCCCTGAAGGTTGCCACCGGCTTTTCGAACTTGTCACGATCGGCAGCCTCGCCCGAGGCCACGTACAGGCGCAATTGCGATCCCGCGGCGGCGAGATTGCCGCGCACGTCGGCAAAGGTCTTGAGCAGACGCTTGCGCTGCGGCGTCGCCTCCAGCGTCTCCTCCTCGTCGATCATCGCGGTGATCTCGGCGAACATGGTCGCGATCAGCGGCGCGGCCTCCTTCGCCAGGAGCTCGCTCGCCGGATAGGCCGATGGGGTGAAGGCAGCGAGCTCGGCCTTGTCCTGGGCCTGGCGGAATTCCGCCATCAGCGCCCTGGCTTCGCTCCAGTTGGTCTTGTTCTGCGGATTGGAAAAGCCCTCCGCCATGCGGTCGACCGCGGCGGCCGTGCGGTCCAGCTCGGCCCAGACGGCGGCCCGGTCGCGCTTGCCCTGCGCATCGCCCGTCAGCAGATAGCCGCGCAGCGTCGAAAGCGTGGAATAGAGATTGCCGACGAGCTCCGTGCTGGCGATCGCGACCGGCGCACGCTGGTCCACGACCTCCCTGATCCGCGACGAAATGTCCGAGACGGCGGCAACGGTGTAGATCACGGTCGCCGCGAGCAGGCCACAGATCAACGCAAAGCCGCCGAGCAGCCGGGTGCGAATTCCGGTATTCGCGATCGATTTGAACATGAGAGGTCTCGTGCTGATGCCGGTTGGGGGAGACGGCTTCGTCGGTTGCCAGAATGCGGAAATGAAATGCGCGAAATACGTTCGGAAACTATCGGAGATTGTAGCCCACGGCCTTTAATCCATCGTGAAGGCCGAGGTTACGTACAACTACGGCGAGAGTAATATCTCTCGTTTTTGAAATGGGTTACTGCATTCGGAACCGAAATTTGAACTCATATGCACGCAAGAGTGCGTATGGTGCTCGAAGGCATTTGGCTCCCGGCGCGCCAGCGAAAGGCAATCGCGGCAGACGCGAGGCGCTTGCGGCGCAGCCAGAATCCGCGCAACAATTTCGCATTTGTTGCTTTGATTGGAGGTCGCGGGAACGTGCCATGCGACCCGGAGGATTCTTGACGTGGCCAACATCCTGATCGTGGATGACGACCCGGCCGTGCAGATCACCATCCGGCTGCTTCTGGAAAGGGCCGGCCATCACGTCACGGTCGCCGGCGATGGCCACAAGGGACTTGCGCTGTTCGAGGCCAGCCCGTTCGACCTGCTGTTTCTCGACATCTTCATGCCCGGCATGGACGGGCTGGAGACGATGCGCCACATCCGGGCGCTGGCCCCCGCCATTCCGATCATCGTCATTTCCGGGCGCTCGATCACGCCGGACGCCTATGCGGAACCGGATTTCCTGAAAATGGCGACCAAGCTCGGCGCGGTGGCGAGCCTTCAGAAACCGTTCCGGCCCGACGCGCTGCTCGCGGCGGTCGACGGCTGCCTGAAGGCGAGCGAGCCGGAAGAATCCGATGTCAAATCCGGCCGCCGATGACGAGCCCCTCCTCTCTGCACCGGATCGGAGCAGGCGCGGCCGTCCGGCAAGTCCTGCGAACATCCGCATGACGCTCGCAACGCGGCTGGCCATCGCGATGATCCTGCTGGTGGCGGTGACCGTGGCCGCCGTCGGCTGGCTGGGCTATCGCAACACCACACAAGCGGTCATTCCGCGAGTCCTGGAGCGGGTCGAGGCCCAGTCGCGCCTGCTGGCCACCAATCTCGAATCCTACGTTGCCGGCGCTCGCGGCGATTTGACCGGCTATCGCTCCGCCGCAGCCATCAACGGACTGATCCGCGCTCACCTCGGTGGAGGCATTGACGCTTCCGACGGCGTTTCAGAGCAGACCTGGCGCGAGCGCATCGCGGCGCGGCTCGTAGCCGAGATCGAGGCCAAGCCCAGCTATGCGCAGTTTCGCATCATCGGTCTCGACGATAACCAGCGCGAGCTGGTGCGCGTCGATCGCTCCGGCCCGAATGGAACGGTACGGATCGTCCCCGACAACGAACTGGAGCACAAGAGCGAGCGAACCTATTTTCAGGAAACGATACGGCTGGCACCCGGCGAGATCTATGTCTCGCCCATCGATCTTGCCACCCGCCAGGGCGGCACGACGGGCCTCCACATTCCGACTCTTCGCGTCGCGATGCCCCTGTTCACGTCGGGCGGCAAGCCGTTCGGGATCGTCATCGCCAATATCGACATGCGTCCGGCGCTCGACCGCGTCCGCTCGACCAGGAGTCCGGGAGGAGAGATATACGTCGTGAATTCGCGCGGCGACTATCTCGTCCATCCCGACCGCACGCAGGAATTCGGCTCGTTGCGCGGCCATCCTGCCGATTGGCGCAAAGACTTTCCGTTCTTCTCGGGGCTGGCTGGCACGCCGGACGTCGCCACGCGGCTCACAACCGACGAGTCGGGCCGGCCGAGCGGCGCGGCGATCGCGCCGGCGCTGCTCGCGGGCAAGGAATGGGTCGCCATCATCGTGACCGTTCCCCCGTCCGTCTTCGGTCGCGTGCCGGCCGCCATTCAAAAGACATCCCTTCTCGTCGGCATACTTGCCGTGCTCGGCGCAGCCTTGCTCGCGGTGCTGGTGGCGCGCTCCTTGACCCGTCCGATTGGGCGCCTGACCGCGGCCGTGGAAGCAATCGGCAGCGGGCGGCCCGCAGACATTCCCGTCGATGCGAGCGGGGAGACCGGCGTGCTGGCGCGGGCTTTTGCCCGGATGGTCGAGGAGACGCAGGCGAAGACGGCCGCGCTCGAACGCGAGGTCCGGGAGCATCGCCGCACCGAGGCGGCACGAAGCCATCATGCGGCCCGCGAGCAATTGTTCAGCGCTGCCGTCGAATCATCCGACGACGCGATCGTGATGCAGTCGCTCGATGCCGTCATCACGGGCTGGAATCCCGCCGCCGAACGTCTCTATGGCTATGCGGCGAGCGAGGCGATCGGACAATCCACTGCGATCATCGTGCCGCCCGACCGCCGCGAGCAGGGCAAGGACTATCTGCGACGGATAGCCCGGGGCGAGCCGATCGAACGCTTCGAAACGATACGGCTGCGCAAGGACGGCACGCCGGTCGAAATCTCGCTCAGCCTCTCGCCGATCAAGGGACCGTCGGGCGAAATCGTCGGCGCCTCCGGAGCCGCGCGCAGCCTCACCGAGGCGCGGCGCGCCGAGCGGGCGCTGCAACAGCAGCTCGAGGAGCGGCGACAGCTTTTCGACGCCTCGCAGGACCTGATCATGATCATGGACCCGGGGGGCCATGTCGTGCAGATCAGCCCGAGTTGCGAGGCCATTCTCGGCTACCGGCCCGACGAGATGATCGGCCGCAGCGGCGTGGATTTCATCCACCCCTCGCATCTTGAGCGATCCCAGGAGGAGATGCGCGCGCTCAGGCGCGGCGAGCACCCGAAGCTTGCCGACACCCGCTGCTTCCACAAGGACAGGCGTGAGGTCTGGCTGTCCTGGCTCGGCAACTGGTCCGAGAAGGCCAAGCGCTTCTTCTTCGTCGGCCGCGACATGACCGAGGCGAGGCTGGCGGATGAATCCCAGCGCGAGAGCGAGCAGCTCGCGCGCAACATCGTCGAGACCGCGCTCGACGCCTTCGTCCAGACCGACGAGCGCGCCATCATCCTGAACTGGAGCTCGCGGGCCGAAGAGCTGTTCGGCTGGCGCCGCGACGAAGCGCTGGGCCGGAGCTCGATCGACCTCATCGTCGCTCCCAGCGAACGTGACAGGGTCAGGGAAGGCCTTGCTCACTTCCTCGATTCCAGGGACGGCCAGATGCTCAACCGCCGCCGCGAGCTGATGTGCTGCCGCCGCGACGGCAAGGAATTCAGGGCCGAGCTGAGCGTCACCGCACTGAAGCGTCGCGAAGGCATCCTGTTCAACGTCTTCTACCGCGACCTCACCGACAAGATCGCGTCCGAGGAGCGCATCCGCCACGCCGAGAAGATGGAGGCCGTCGGCCAGCTCACCGGCGGCGTGGCGCACGACTTCAACAACATCCTCACCGTGATCACCGGGACGATCGAAATCCTCGGCGATGCGGTGGCCAAGGAACCCGAGCTCGCGGCGATCACCAGGATGATCGACGAGGCGGCCGGACGCGGCGCCGAGCTGACCCAGCACCTGCTTGCGTTTGCGCGCAAGCAGCCGCTGCAGCCGCGCGAGATCGACATCAACTCGCTGATTATCGACACCGCAAAGCTGCTGCGGCCGACGCTGGGCGAGCAGATCCAGATCGAATCGGTGTTCGAGGACGAGAGCTGCGTGGCGATCGTCGATCCCAACCAGCTCACCACCGCGATCCTCAACCTCGCGCTCAATGCCCGCGATGCCATGCCCGGCGGCGGCAAGCTGATCGTGGAGACGGGCACCGCCTATCTCGACGAGGTCTATGCCAGCGTCAACGATATCAGGCCCGGCCACTACGTGCTGATCGCCGTGAGCGATACCGGCACCGGCATTCCGGCGAACATGCTGGCGCGGGTGTTCGATCCCTTCTTCACCTCGAAGGGACCGGGCAAGGGCACCGGGCTCGGGCTTTCCATGGTCTACGGCTTCATCAAGCAGTCTGCCGGACACATCAAGATCTACAGCGAGGAAGGCCACGGCACCACGATCAAGATGTACCTGCCGCCGGGCAAGACCGCGACGGCGGTCGGCGACGGCGTGACGCCCGCGGCGATCGAGGGTGGACACGAGACGATCCTGGTGGTCGAGGACGACCGTCTGGTGCGCGACTACGTGCTGGCGCAACTGCACGCGCTGGGCTACGTCACCCTGCAGGCTGCGAACGCCGCGGAGGCGCTCGCGATCGTCGCCACCGGAAAGCCGTTCGACCTGCTGTTCACCGACGTCATCATGCCCGGCAAGATGAACGGGCGGCAGCTCGCCGACGAATTGACGAAGACGCGCCCCGATCTCAAGGTGGTCTACACGTCAGGCTATACCGAGAACGCGATCATCCATCACGGCCGGCTGGATTCCGGCGTCCTGCTGCTGGCAAAGCCCTATCGCAAGTCGGATCTGGCGCGGATCATCCGCAAGGCGCTCAACGGGTGAGGTGATACCCCGTAGCCCGGATGAAGCGCAGCGTAATCCGGGACAAGCTCATCCACGGACGCAGCGGCCCCGGATTTCGCTGCGCTCCATCCGGGCTACGAAGCGTCACTGATAGCCTTACGACGCGCGCTGGGCCGCGGTCATCACGATGCGGATCAGGTCGGCGGCATTGCGCGCACCGAGCTTCTTCATGATGTTGGCGCGGTGATCCTCGATGGTGCGCGGGCTGATGCCGAGGGTACGGCCGGCTTCCTTGTTGGAGGCACCGGAGGCGAACTGCTCGAGCACCTCGCGTTCCCTGCGCGTCAACGGCTCGCGCCCGGGGAAATGCAGCGAACCGAATTTCGGCGCCGCATTCTCTGCCTGCCGGCGTGCATAGGCACCGATCGCCTCGTCGAGACGGCCGACGATCTCGCTGCCGCGGAACGGCTTCTCGATGAAGTCGAGCGCCCCGTTCTTGATGGCGCTCACCGCCATCGTGATGTCGCCCTGCCCGGAGATCATGAAGATCGGCGCCGGATAATCCTCGCCGTGCAACTCCTTCAGAATGTCGAGACCCGACTTTCCGGGAATGTGCACGTCGAGCAGGATCGCAGCCGGTGTGCGGTTTCGCGCAACGGACAGCAGCGCTGCGCCGTCCGCAAAACAGATCACCTCATAGCCCGCCGCCTTCAACACCATCGACAAGGTGTCGCGAACGGCAGGGTCGTCGTCGACTACGAAGATTTCACCGCGAGAGCTTTGTTCGGCCATGTGCCACATCCAGTTGGCATGAAGGACTCGCGTCCGCGCCTCCCGTTATGGCGTTCGGCGCGGATTCGGCCCACCCGTATTTGTACGGGACATGGACTTAACGCACAAGTAGCGGCTGGGTGCCTTATTGCGGGAGACGGAGAATATCCATGCTAAATTACGCAGGCACACCCCCGCTCGCTGCGATGGCCGACACCGACAGCCGTCAGTTGATCGCAGCCGAACTTCGCTCTCTGATCGCGCGCATCGACCTCAGTATGCGTCTGATCGACGCGGCCATGACCGTGGAGGACATGGAGCCGGAGGACGACAGCGCTACCGCGGGTTCCAGCGAGATCTTCGTGCTCGACGACGTCACGCCCCGTTTTGCCACGGCAGGCGCCGCTCTCAACGCCTGCCGGGCGGAGCTCGACCACGCCCTGCAGCAGCTGTCGGCATCGGACGGTCCTGCGTAGGCCGCAATCGCGCGCGCCGCGACCACCGCATGGCAGGCCCGCGCGTCAGGCGCGATGCCGCTCCACGATTGCGTCGGTCGCGACACCGCCCCAGGTGTGAATCGCCGGCAGGCCCATCGCGGTCTTGCCGAGATTGGCGAGGCTGATGCGCAGGGCCGCCAGATCGAGCGGCTTCGGCAGGCTCTGGAGCTCGATCCCGACCGAACGGGCAAAGCTGCGGGCGGCGCTGCGGCGCTTGCCGTCCATGCCGCTGATGACGATCACCGCGCCGGCGAACTTCGCCTCGGCCATCTCGCGCAGCACGTCGATGCCGTCGCCATCCTCCAGCACGAGATCCAGCGTCACGCAGTCGAAGCGCGCGGCGCGAAGCTTCTCGATCGCCTCCGCCACCGATGGCGCCACCGTGACCTCGTGGCCGGCCTGCTTGGCGGCGACGGTGATCAGGCTGCGCTGCGTGGCGTCGTCGTCGACGACCAGGAGCTGAAGCGCACGCCGCTCGGCGACGTCGGGCAGGTTCGATGTGACGGAGGAGAGGGAACTTCTGGGCATTGCCGGATCCTGAGATTGAGACGGGCAATGGATACACGGCGCGCGCTTAGGCCCCGTAAAGCCGCTGCGGCAAATTCATTCGGATGTTTCAGTAAATATAAAGCAACCTGGCGGAAAGCGCTGGGCACCAGGTGCCGATCAGGCTGCCGCGTCGTGACCGCCGGCCGCGCCGCGCTTCTTGCGGTTCTTGCCGCGCAGGAACTGGATGTCCATTTCGGCGCCGTTGACCCGCACCAGCTCGCAGCGGCGGTAGGCAAGGCCGGTCGACGACAGCAGCAGGAAGAACTCCTTCAGGTTCAACCCCTGGATCGAGCCTTCAACCGTCAGGATGGCATCGGTGTCGGAAATGGCGTTGAGCTTGCAGTCGCGACGCCAGGTGCCGTCGATGGCCATGATGCAGACATCATAGCCACGGCTGAACGTCACGCGTTCGGCGCCCTTGCCATCCTCGGCCATGCCTATCGTCCTGCCATCACCGCCATGCGCGGCGCCGCGCCGGCGAGAGCCGGCCTGGCAGCCGCCGCACGCGGATCGTTCGGCTTGTAGAGGCCGCGCCGGTCCGGAATCGGCCTGAACGTATCGGTCAATCCGACCACGGTTTCCGCCGCGCCGAGCACCAGGAAGCCGTCGGGCTCGATCTGGCGCGCCAGGCGGTTGAAGATGTTGATCTTGGTGTCCTGGTCGAAATAGATCAGCACGTTGCGGCAGAAGATGACGTCGAACGTCCCGAGCTGGGCAAAATCGTGCAGCAGGTTGAGCTGCCGGTGCTGGATCATCGCCCGCAATTCGGGATTGATCTGCCAGGTCTCGCCGGTCTGCTTGAAATACTTCACCAGCATCTGGATCGGCAGGCCGCGCTGCACCTCGAACTGGCTGTAGACGCCGGCCCTGGCCTTTTCCAGCACTTCCTGCGACAGGTCGGTGGCGATGATCTCGACGCGCCAGCCGGTGAGGGCGGCGCCCATCTCCTTCAGGCACATCGCCAGCGAATAGGGCTCCTGCCCGGTCGAGCCGGCGGCGCACCAGATCCTTACGCTGCGCTTGCCGGCGCGCGCCTTGATGATCTCCGGCATGATGTGGTCGCGGAAATGATCGAACGGGACCTTGTCGCGGAAGAAGAAGGTCTCGTTGGTGGTCATGGCTTCGACCACGTCGGTGATCAGCTGGCGCGAGCCGGCTTGCAGCTTCTGCACGAGCTCGGCGATGCCGGAGAGCCCCGCCTTGCGGGCGAGCGGCAGCAGGCGGCTTTCGATCAGATATTGCTTGTCTGCGGACAGGTCGAGACCGGAATTATCCTTCAGAAACTTACGCAGATACTCGTACTCGGTCGGGGTCACGGATGGCCTCTTAGAAAGCTGTACTGGAACACTCTGGCCCAAACACTTTGGGCCAGACACACTCAGACCATGGCTTGTCCGACCGGGATCAAACCAACTTCAGCGAACTTGTCGGCGATAATGTCTTTGTCGAAGGGCTTCATGATGTACTCGTTGGCGCCGCCGCTGAGCGCCTGAGCGATATGAGCCACGTTGTTCTCGGTGGTGCAGAACACCACCTTGGGCTGGTCGCCGCCGGGCAGGCGGCGCATGTGGCCCATGAACTCGAAGCCGTCCATCACCGGCATGTTCCAGTCGAGCAGCACCGCGTCGGGCAGCTGCCGCTGGCAGATCTCGAGCGCCTTCGAGCCATCCTCGGCCTCGGTGACCTCGAATTCGAGGCCTTCCAGGATCCGGCGCGCGATCTTGCGTACGACGCTGGAATCATCGACCACCAAACACGTTTTCATTTTGGTTCTCCGGCTTCGATGTTTTCGTTGGCTTACGCTGCCATTTGCACTTTGGTTTCGAGGTCGAGGACGCGATCGACGTCGAGCACGACCATGAGCTGGCCGTCGAGACGGTGGACGCCGCCGGCGAGCTTGGCCATGCGGGGATCGAGGTTGACGGGGTTCTCCTCCATGCCGGCCTCGGGCAGGCGCAGCACCTCGCCGATCTGGTCGATCAGCAGGCCATAGGATTCACCGCGCAAATCGACGCCGACCGCCATCGGGGTCTTGCCGTCCTCGTCCCTGGGCAGGCCGAGACGCGAGCGCATGTCGACCACGGTGACGATGCGGCCGCGCAGGTTCAGAACGCCCGCGATCTCGCGCGAGGACAAGGGCACGCGGGTGACGCGCTCGGGCATGAACACGTCCTGGACGCGGGAGATCGGCAGGCCGAACAGCTGGCCGCCGATCATCGCGGTGACGTACTCGACCATGGCGCCTTCGCTGGACTGGGTCTTCTTGGTCATAGGCGTATCTCCTGATCCCTGTCCTGCTTATGCCGCGGCCCGGCTCAGCTCGGAGGCGCCGGCGGCGCCTGCGGTCTGCTCCTTCAGCGCCGCGATCAGACCGGGACGGTCGAACTTGGCGACGTAGTCGTGGAAGCCGGCCTGCCGGCCGCGCTCGATTGCCGCCGGCGACACCAGCGCCGAGAGGCCAATGATCGGCGTCGCGGCGAGGTTGTTGTCGGAGCGGATGGTCTCGGCGAACTCGAACCCGTTCATGTCGGGCATCTCGATGTCGGTCAGGATCACGTCGAAGCTCTGCGCGCGCAGCGCAGCCAGGCCCTCCTGCGCGGTCGGCGCGGTGCGGACGCGGTAGCCGGCCGCCTTCAGCACCGGCGCCAGCATGTTGCGGAAGAACGCGGAGTCGTCGACCAAGAGCACCGACTGCGAGTGCATCGACGGCTTCATCTCCTTGCGGGTGAACCAGTCGGCGAACGCCATCGGCAGGAAGTGGCCGACGTCGATCACCTCGGTGGCCTGGCCCTTGATCACGGCCGAGCCCAGAATGCCCTGGCTGGAGCCGCCGACCTCGATGTTGAGCCGTTCCTCGACGATGTCGATGATCTCGTCGACGACGAGGCCCATGGAGCGGCCGTCATCGGCGAACACCAGGATCGGCTGGGCGCCCTGGCTCGCAATGGTGACGCCTTCCATGGCCACCAGCGGCATCAGCTGCTCGCGGTACTGCACCATGTAGCGGCCGTTGGAGAACTCGATCTTGTCGGCCGGCAGCTCTTCCAGGCGCGTGACGAGGCCGAGCGGGACCGCCTTGGGCTGCGACGAGCCGGCGCGGAAGACGAGCAGCGAGGTGGTCTGCTCGCCCGAGCCGATGTGGTGCGCGCCGTTCTCGTCGCCCATGTCATGGGCCGAGGAGCCGGCGGCGCCGAGCGCCTTGGCAATGCCGTTGGGATCGATGATCATGATGACCGCGCCATCGCCCAAAATGGTGTTGCCGGAGAACATGTCGATGTGACGGAGTTTCGTGGACATCGGCTTGACCACGATCTCTTCGGTGTGGAACACGCCGTCGACGACGATGCCGAAGGTCTGGCTGCCGACCTGCGTCACCACGATGAAGCCGTTCTCGGGATCGCTGGCCGCGCCGTCGTCGATCTTGAGGAGCTTCTTGAGGTGGATCAGCGGCAAGAGCTTGTTGCGCAACCTGAGGACCGCCGTGTCCTTGATGCGCTCGATGCGGTGCTCGGAGTTGGCGCGGGCGCGGACCAGCTCGACCACCGAGAGCTGCGGAATGGCGAAGCGATCGCCGGCGGCCTCCACGATCAGCGCCGAGACGATGGCGAGCGTCAGCGGGATCTTGATGGTGACGCTCGAGCCTTCACCCGCCACCGACTTGATGTCGATGGTGCCGCCGATCTGGTCGATATTGGTGCGCACCACGTCCATGCCGACGCCGCGGCCCGAGACCGAGGTGATGGCGGCGGCGGTCGAGAAGCCCGGCGCGAAGATGAACTTGTGGATCTGGGCTTCGCTCATCTTCTCGAGCTCGGCCTCGGTGACGAGACCTGAGGAGATCGCCTTGGCCTTGATCCTCTCGGTGTTGAGGCCGCGGCCATTGTCGGCGATGCAGATGATGATGTGGCCGCCCTCGTGATAGGCGGACAGGCGAATGGTGCCCTGCTCGCCCTTGCCGCTCGCCAAACGCTCGGCGGGGGTCTCAAGACCATGATCGGCGGAGTTGCGCACCATGTGGGTGAGCGGGTCCTTGATCAGGTCGAGCACCTGGCGGTCGAGCTCGGTGTCGGCGCCGTGCATCTCCAGCTCGATCTGCTTGCCGAGTTCGCTCGAGAGGTCGCGGACGATGCGGGGCAGCTTCTGCCAGGCATTGCCGATCGGCTGCATGCGCGTCTTCATGACGCCTTCCTGCAGCTCGGCGGTGACGTTGGAGAGGCGCTGCAACGGCACCTTGAACTCGGTGTCCTCGTTGCGCCTTGAGATCTCCAGCAGCTGGTTGCGGGTCAGCACCAGCTCGGAGACCATGGTCATCAGATGCTCCAGCGTATCCACGTTGACGCGGATCGACTGGTTGGCGATGCGGTCGCCCTCGCTCGCGGTCTCGTCGGCCATCGACTTCTTCGGCGCGGCTTTTTCCTTGGCGGGCTTGGCGGCTTCCTTCGCGGCAGGGGCCGGCGCTTCAGCAGCGGGTGCGGGCTCCGCCTTGGCGACGGGCGCAGGGACCGGCGCTTCGATCGCGGTCTCGCGGAAGGCGCGCTCGAGCTCGTCGAGCGAGACTTCGCCGGGGCGCAGCGGGCGCTCCAGGGTCTGCTCGATCAGCGAGCCCGTGGTCATCTCCTTTGCCGGCGCAGCGGCAACTGGTGCTTCCGGCGCCAGCGGCGGCGCTTCGGCAACGGGAGCTGCACCGGCCGCCATGGCGGCCATGCCCTGCTCGACCATCGCTTCCAGCTTGTCGATGAGGTCGCGGTCGTTACCCTCGGGCTCGGCTTCGGTCGCCTCGAGCCCGGCCAGAATCTCCTTGATGCGGTCGATTGAGGACAGGATCACCGTCACCGCTTCGGCGGTCACCGGCATGCCGTCGCGGAATTTGCCCATCAGCGTCTCGCCGGCATGCGCCAGCGCTTCGAGCCGCGGCAGGCCGAGGAAGCCGCACGTGCCCTTGATGGTGTGGACCAGGCGGAAGATGTTATCCAGGATCTTGGCGTTGTTCGGCTCCTGCTCGAACTTCACCAGCTGATTGTCGACGGTGTCCAGGCTCTCGCTGGTCTCCGTCAAAAACTCCCGCAACAGATCATCCATGGGGTACGCCTTACTGAGCTGGACTTCGACGCCTGCGCCGCGCCTGGAGTTGGCGGAAGTCTTCGCTTTAGATCGTTAGACAACCCCTTTCACGGTCCCGTTAATTTCATCCTCCGTCCTAATACGGATATTGAAGAGAAGTTTGCGGTTCGACCGCACGTGGCAACGCTTTTCGGCAAAACCGGCGCCGCGGCGTGACGACGATTAACGTCGGGTAAACATGTCCGGAGAGGCGGGACGACGCGCGCGAAAAAGTCCTGCTCTTGAAGGACGATAGGCACAGCGAGCGCGAAATCGCCCGCGGCCGCGCGTGCTCAGGTGGCCATCGCGTCGTGACCGGCGGGACGCCGCAGGATCCGCATTTAGAGTAAACGAACGCTTACCTCGCCCTCGATGCCACCGGTGCAGCGCTAACCGAGGCGCGCGGCCGCGGCGACGTCGTCGGGACGGTGCTCCGCGAGGCAATCGTTGATGGCGGCGAGCAGCGCGTGCGGCGTGAACGGCTTGCGCAGACAGCGTGCCGCGCCGAGCTCGAGCGCCATCCGGAGGAAATCGGGCGCCGGTGAATTCAGATTGGCGAAAGCGTAGCCGGACATCGCGATCAGCGGAATGGCGGGCGCGCGCTCGTGGAAGACCCTGATCGATTCGAAGCCGCGCATGTGCGGCATGAAGATGTCGATGATCATCAGATCGAACTGTTCGTGTTCGAGAGCCCGCAGCCCTGCTTCACCTCCGTCGGCAATCGTCACCCGAAAATGGTTTCGCTGGAGATAGACCTCGATGGCCATGCACACCATCGGGTCGTCGTCGACAACGAGAATATGGCGCAGACTTTCTGTCCCCGTTTGGATTTCCCGTTTCGGCGATTCAAGAATTGAACCGTGGGGCACACCGTTCTCCTCTGGTTTGGATCGAAATATTGACGGTTGCGAACGCCGGTGGCGGAGTCAGGAAAAAGGCGACGACGGACGCGAAATATGTGGCGGCGTCACTGAATGGCGCGAAGCAATCGCTGACGAGTGATGTAGGTTGGTGGCAAGGGAAGCTGCGCGGATCGCCGACGTCCGATGGCATTGGCAACGCAATGTCTGCCGCCGACCGAAAGCTTCCGGCTCATCAAGGCCCCCCTGCCGGTTCTTCCCGGCTGGCGACATTGGATTGCACGCCAGCCGCGTGCGCGAATCAGCACGCAACCTATATTTCCGTCGCAAACGCGCCGGCGTGTCTGCCCCCTAACGGGTATATGGACACTTCCACAACCTCTAGAATAGGATTTATCCGCCGTGCAACTGGGCGCGGCTCCGATCGTAGCTTGAACGCATTGGGATTGATCCTGCATGACCGCGAGCGGCCGCCCGCCCAATCAGTTGCTGCAAATGCTCGACGCCGCAGATTTCGATCGGCTGCGCCCCCATCTGGCGACCGTTGGAATGGTCAGAGAATCTGTCCTGGGCGAGGCCGGCGCTGCGCTGAGACACGTCTACTTCCCCCACGGCGGTTCCATTTCGATCTCGGTGAGCTTGTCCGAAGGACAGACCATCGAGGTCGCGATGCTGGGACGCGACAGCGTGATCGGCGGCGGCGCGGCGCTTGCCGACGGCATCGCACCGACGGACGCGGTCGTACTCTTCCCCGGCACTGCTTCCACGCTGGAAATCGCGGCATGCCGGACGATCGCCGCCGCAAGCCTCCGGTTTCGAGGACTGATCATGCGTCATGAGCAGGTCCTGCTTGCGCATGCGCAGCAATCGTTGCTCTGCAATACGCGGCATCCGGTCGAGGCGCGGCTGGCGCGCTGGCTGCTGCGAGCCCGCGATCTGTCCGACAGCGCAAGCCTCCCGCTGACGCAGGAGGCGCTGGCGCAGATGATGGGGGTGCGGCGCAATGCCATTTCCCTGGTCGCGCATGCGATGCAGCGGGCCGGCATCATTCGCTATACCCGCGGACAGATCGAAATCATCGATCTGCCCGCGCTGAAAGCGACGTCCTGCGACTGCTATGCGGCGGTGAAGAAGTCACATTCGCGCCTGCTCGGAGCGCCATAGTGACGCGAGACAAGTGCCGTCATCTGCATGCTGCGGTGAACACAGCACCGCGGGCGCGATCGCTGCACCCGGACATCTTGTCCCAATTGCCAATATATCCCGACGTGAACATGATGGAACTTACCCGTGTCGGGAGCAATCTCGCTCGCCGCGACTTACCGATGCAGGAGACGGGAGGCAGCTTTGGAAACGATGGTGCGCCCTTCCAATGGTTTCCTATCCGCGCTGTCGGCGGACGATTTTGAACTGCTCCGCCCGTACCTGCGCACGATCGAGCTGCCGCACGAGGCCGTATTGGTCGAGGCCGGCGAGACGCTCAAGCGCGCCTACTTTCCCCATCGCGGCGTCATCTCGCTGGTGGTGAAGCTCGCCAAGGGCGAACATGTGCAGGTCGCCATGATCGGCCGCGACAGCGTGCTCGGCGCGCTCTCGGCCATGGGCGACGCCTGCGCACTGAATACGGCGATCGTGCTGGTCCCCGGCACCGCATCCGTGATGGATCTCGACCGGCTGCGCTTCGCGGCCGACCAGAGCGGGCCCCTGCGCACCTTGCTGACGCGCCACGGGCTGGCGGTCTATGCGCAGGTGCAGCAGACCGCGGGCTGCAACGCCGCCCATCCGGTGGAATCGCGGCTGTCGCGCTGCCTGTTGCACACCCATGATCTGTCCGGCGACTACCGGCTGCTGCTGACCCAGGAGGCGATGGCGCAGATGATCGGCGCGCGCCGCAACAGCGTGTCGCTGGTCGCCAACACCCTGCAGCATGCCAATTTCATCCACTACAGCCGCGGGCACATCCAGATCCTGAACCTGGACGGCCTGCGCCAGACGGCGTGCGAGTGCTACAGCACCGTGAAGACCCAGTACGACCGATTGCTCGGCCAGCGCTGAGCGGCACGTGGTAAATCTGCGGCTAACGGCGACCCGCAAACATTTTCCGTTCCGCTACCGGAACTGAAATTCAAATGCCGTAGACACGGAGGGCAAGCCGCGCGCTGCATGCGCCGCGCGACCAGCGAACCGTGACCAGGGCGAGACCATGTTTGACGTGACCGTTGCACCCGCGCAGGGAACCTTCGATTTCGAGCCTGCGCGCGAGCCGGGCGCGTACGCGGCGCTGGTGCGCGAGATCGGCGAGGACGGCGCCGGGGAAGTGCGCGCCGTGTTCTGGAGCGAGACCCGCGCGCGCCTGCAGCTGTTCCGGACGCTCTCGCTGGCGCAGCAGCACGCCAAGATCGCGCGCGAAGCCCATTCGCTGAAGAGCGCAGCCGGGACGTTCGGCTATGTCAGGCTCGCGGCGCTGGCGCTGCGGCTGGAGAAGACCGCGGAGAGCCTCGGCGAGACCGAATTCCGCGATCTCGTCGACCGGATGGATGCCGCCTACGCCGCCGCGCGCGCGCAGGAGCCGCAGGCTTAAAGCGCGGGCTAAACCCGCCGTACTTCTACGGTTTGTGATTTTTAGAGATGGCTAATCATAGGTGGCGATAGTCGCGGGAAACCAGGAGGGTTTCCATGTTCACCTATGAGACTGCGGACCAGAAGGAGGTCCGTCGCTTCCGCATCGCCCAGTTCAACGGCCGGATGGCGACCGTGAAGTCCGGCGAGTCGACGGTGACTGGCTTCGTACGCTCGGTGCTGGAGCAGGAATCGAGCCCTCCGCGCTGGACCATCACGATCATCCCGAACGTGCCGAAGGAAGAGCTCAAGCCGCTGCGGCCCTCATCGCGCGCGCGTCCCTTCGCTGAAGATTATTTCTGACCGCGATCGGGCTTCTCCCGCCCCGCACCGCCGGCGGCGGCGCAAGACAAGAACCTCAATCGATCGAATGCAGCAGCGCCGCGCGGACGAGATCCGCGGTGTTGCGCGCACCGAGCTTGCGCATCGCCTCGGCGCGATGGCTCTCGAAGGTGCGCGGACTGATCTGCATCCGAAGCGCACCCTGCTTGTTCGAATAGCCCTCGCTGATCAGGCGGAGCACCTCGCGTTCGCGCTTGGTCAGCCGTTTCTGGCCCGACAGACCCATCAGTTCGGCGCTCGGCACGCGCTGGGCTTGCTGTGCGCGCGGGGCGTTCGATTCTGCGTCTTCGATCCGGGACGGAATCGGCGGGGCACCCTTGTGGGGGCCGGCAAGCTGCTTGACCAGGCCGCAGACGCGCTCGGTCTGCGTCAGCGCATTCTCCACCACCCGCTGCAGATAGGCACGGTCGGCCGTGACAGGCGCGAGCTGATCGCTGTGATGCTTGATCTCGCCCATATAGAGCAGGAGCGCAGTCAGGGGTCCGTTGAGCTCGCGGGCGATGGCCGCCGCCATTTCGTCGGCTGCCTTGGCCCGGGCGGCGTTCAGGCGGACGAAATCGAGCTCTTCAGCTGGAGCGGTGCTGCTTTCGTACCATTCCGACGGCCGCGAATCGGCGGCCGTATCATTCTGTGACCCCATGTGACCTGTTTAGCGGAACCGGGGCCGATCTGTGGTTAACTTTTTGCTCCGTAAGACTACGGTGATTTTGTCAGTTTTGCGCTAAAACCTCGGCATCGGCACAATTTATGCTTGCGCGAGGCTTGCTTCGACCATGCAAGGGTTGAGAACTTCGCCCAAATCCCCGGTGAACACGCCGAAGCCTGCTTGGCCGCCACCCCGGCCGGACGCCCGGGCCCCCGGATTTTACGGATTAATTAACGGCGACTTGCTTCTCTAGGTCACAATTGAGAGCGCGCAAATGCCTCCATGCATTGGGCCGGTAGGCCTGCTGGAATCGTTGCGGAAGATTGCGTGCCATGAACGAGATCGATCGGCTGTCGGAATTCCTGCAGAGGCTGACGCCGCTGTCGCGCAGCTGTCTGCTCAGCGAGCTCGAGCGGCTCGAGCTGTGCGGCATCGACATGCCCGGCTCGGCCGAGGTCCAGGCCCGCCTGCGCGCCGAATTTCGCAAGGACGGATCGACCCAGGCGCGCGCGACCAGCCCCTCGCGCTATTTCTTCGCCCCGCTCGAGCTGCTGCTGATCGACGGCGCGCCCGAGCATGCCAATGCGGGACGCATCTCGCGCAACACCCTGACCCCGATCTGGGAGTGGATCTGCCGCGACCTGCTGCCGACCATGGCACGCGACTACATCAAGGCGATCAACGACCAGGTCACCGCCAACAATCCGAAGGAAGTGCAGAAGATCGCGTCGAGCTTCCAGACCAAGGTGATCAAGGTGCTCGAGAACACCCTTGCATCAGTGGAGAGCGCCGAGTTCGCCCGCGGCAAGCTCGCGCAATATACGGCCTCGCGCACCGCCTTCGACGACGTGAGGAAGATGCAGCACGTGCTGCGCGCCGGCGACGCGCTGCCGAAGTTCAACGGAAAGCTACCCGAGAAGATCGCGAAGTTCGACGACGGCCAGGTTGCCCAGATCACCGCGCAGCTCGATGCCTTCAGGAAGTCACATCCCGAGGCGCTGCCCTACGCGCTGGCGCTGGTGGCGCGGCGGCTGAAGACGTCCTGGCAATTGGTGCACCTTGCCACCAAGGCCGCCGCAAGCAAGGCCGCGGCCGACGTCGCCGCCGCGCCCTATGCCTGCGTCGTGCCCATGGTGCTCGACCGACTCGACGACAAGCGCCTCGCGCTCAGGGTCGCGCTCCGGCACAACCGGGTGCTGGTCGCCCGCGACCTGCTCGCCGAGATCTACGACACCGAATATGCGCTCAAGGTCCGCATCGACGGCATCGAGGCCAGCGAATGGGGCGTCCGCCTCCAGCAATTGATGGACGCGATCGCGGCGCTGGTGTCCGCCGAGGTGAGCCGCTTCCCGTCCAATGTCGGCCACATCCTCGGCTCGCGCCGGCTGCGCAGCCACGACACGCTCGGCGGCAAGCTCTCCTATCTCGCCTGGAAGGGGCGCGACGCCGTGCAGGACGGCGCGGCGGCGTTTCGCAAATTGATCGGGCAGACCTAGATCGGGGTTCGGCCGCAAAGGGCCACGTTGCGCAGCGCGGCTAACGCGGCAGGCACAGGAAGCGATCCATAAACCGCCCTGACAGCACGAACCTGAACCACCAATACATCATTCGCCGCATCGACATAGCTGCAATCCTCGACAGCCCACCACCGGCTACGTGGACCATTACCGCAGCTGCGGCAATGCACATGTGATCTGCTTCACACACGCGCCGTCTCGCCCGCGCGCATTGTCGCAGAACCGTCACGAGCGACGGCGGAACATGCGCGCATCGCGCGAATATGAGTTTTTCCGCTGCATGTGTCGCTTCTATGCTCCGGTCCATCTGACGAGCATTGGGAAGGAATCCGCGATGATATCGAACCGACGGACGTTGACGATGGCTGCCCTGCTGACGGTCGCGCTGGCGCTGACATCGACGACGATGGCACAGACGTCGCCGCCGCAGGGCGATGCGGCGCCCACCGCGGACAACGCGGTGCTGCTCACCATCTTCTTCAAGCACGACCAGTCCCGCCCCTTGAGCGAATTGAATGCGCAGCTCGACAAGCAGGGCTTCCGCAAGGCGTTTCCGCCGCCCGGCATCGAGGTCGTGAGCTGGTACGTGATTATGGGCATCGGCCAGGTCGTCACGCTGCGCCTGCCGGCCTCGCGGCTGCGCGAGGTCAACCGCGTGATCGAGGACACCGCGTGGGGTCCCTACCGCACCGAGTTCTATCCGACCTACGACTACAAGGCGGTCGGGATGGCTCAACACGAGAAGGCCACCGGCAACTGATACCGCCGTTATTCAATTGGGCGAAACGCGAACGGCTCCGTCCTATTGCAGGACACCGACCTCGCGCGCGCAACGAGCCGCATCATTCGAGATTCTTCCGCGATGACGGTGTCACGCGGCCGTCATGTGCGGTCAGACGTAAAAACTTCTGCAACGAGATCCGGACAATTTTAGACGTGGTGCGCGCTTTAACGTTACCCAGATAATTCAACAATCGGCTGAAGCTCTCCATATTTGAAACTGCTCCCGTCGCTAACACCTGTCGCGGAACGGGAGTGGTTTGCGATGAACGATGAAATTGTTGAGCTCGCCGGACGAAGGCCCAAAACCTTCGGGCGGCGAAAGATGACGCCGCGCGCTTGCGTCGCCGACGGCAAGCGCCACCTGCGCGCCTTCCTCGCCGAAGTGCTGGAGGATCTCGGCTTCGTCACCAGCGAATGCGCCAGCGCGGACGAGCTGCAAGCCGTGCTGACGCGCGAATTGCCGGACCTGATCCTGCTCGGCATCGCCGCCGACGGCATCGAGCCCGGGAAATTCCTGGAGATATTGGTGCGCGAGTCATTCGACGGCAAGGTTCTCGCCGTCGGCGCCCGCGAGTCGATCATCGTCAGGGCCGTGCAGCAGGTCGGCGAGGAATACGGTCTTGCGATGCTGCCGCCGCTGACCACGCCCTTTGCCGCGGAGACGCTGCGCGACCGCGTCGCGATGCTGCTGCCGGAGGAGCCGGCGCCGAGCCCCGCCGTGCATGTCGGCGAGGCCCTGCATGCCGGCTGGCTCGAGCTGTGGTACCAGCCCAAGATCGACGCGAGGACGCTGATCCGCAGCGGCGCCGAAGCGCTGGTGCGGATGCGGCATCCGACCTGGGGCGTGGTGCCGCCCGCCTATTTCATTCCCGAAGCGGACGATCCGCATCTGCGCAGCCTGTCGGAATTCGTGATCGAGCGCGCCGTGCAGGACTGGCACTATCTGCTGGAGCGGCAGGGCCCGGTCGATCTCTCGATCAACCTGCCGGCCTCCTACCTGAAGGAACCGCAGGCCGTGCGCGATCTCTGCCGCCGTGTGCCGACGCATCCGGCCTTCGGCGGACTGACGATCGAGATCGACAGCGAAGAGGCGTTCCGCGACCTCGATCACCTCGTCGAGGTCGCCCGCGAGGTGCGCCTGCACAATATCGGCCTGTCGATCGCCAATCTCGGCGCCAACTGGCCTTCGCTGATGGACCTCGGCAAGATCCCCTTCATCAAGCTGCAGGCCGACCGGCACTTCGTCACCGGCAGCGGCGATGATCGGCTGAAGCGAACGGTGTGCCGCCACATCGTCGAGCTTGCACAAGGCTACGGTGTCGGCGCCATCGCCGAAGGCGTCGAGAGCCGCGCCGATCTCGTCGCCGCCAACGAGCTCGGCTTCGACCTCGTGCAGGGCTTTTTGTTCGGCAAGCCGATGCCGCTGAAGAAGTTCGCAAAGAGCGCGCTGGCGCGGACGGTGATGGGACAGGCGTGAGGCTTTCAGCCTCATGCGAACCGCCGCGCGAAGAAGACGCAGACGACGACGAATGCGGTCGCGGCGATCATGCTCCAGGCGACCGGCTCGTGCAGCAGGAAGCCGGCGAGCGCGAGGCCGAAGAACGGCTGCAGCTGCTGCAACTGGCCGACGCGGGCGATGCCGCCAATGGCAAGCCCGCGGTACCAGAAGATGAAGCCGACGAACATGCTGAAGACGGAGACGTAGGCGAGCCCGATCCAGGCGGGCGTATCAACGCCGCTCCACGTCGATGGCCAGGTCAACGCCACGACCGGCACCATCAGCGGCAGCGCGAGCAGCAGCGCCCAGGAGATCACCTGCCAGCCGCCGAGACGGCGCGACAGCGCGGCGCCTTCGGCATAGCCGAGCCCACACAGCACGATCGCCGCGACCATCAGGAGATCGCCTGTCAGCGAGGCGGAGCCGTCGCTGGAGAGAGCGAAGCCGACCACCGTGGCGCTGCCGAGGATCGCGAACAGCCAGAACAGCGGCTTTGGCCGCTCGCCGCCGCGCAGCACGGCGAAGATCGCGGTCGACAAGGGCAACAGCCCGATGAACACGATCGAATGCGCGGACGTGATGTGCTGGAGCGCGAGCGCCGTCAGCAGGGGAAAGCCGACGACGACACCGATGGAGACGATGGCGAGCGAGGCGAGATTCCGCCGCTCCGGCCAGCTTTGACGCAGCAGACCGAGCATTGCCGCACCGATCAGTGCGGCAATGACCGCGCGCACTGAGGTCAGGAACAGCGCGGAGAAGCCGCCGACCGCCACGCGCGTCGCCGGCAGCGAGCCGCTGAAGATGATGACGCCAAGAAGCCCGTTGCCCCAGCCGCTGCCCGCCGATTGCATGTCCACCTCTTTTTGAGACGGCGATCTTCGGCCTTCCGCGCTGGCGGGGACAGCGACAATGCAGTACAATTGCGCCAAACTGTATGGATATGGAAGGTCATACACTTTGGACGGCGCGCAAGGAAAGGGTCGCAACGGGACGCGGACGAGCGGTGTGATGACCGCGATCCGCGCCAGGGTCGCGGGCCGCGCGCTCGGTGCCGGCGACCGGCTGCCGTCGATCCGCGGTCTTGCCGCGACGATGGGGGTTTCGCCCTCCACGGTGGTCGAAGCCTACGATCGCCTGGCGGCCGAGGGCCTGATCCGCGCCCGCCGCGGCTCGGGCTTCTATGTGTCGCCGAGCGTCATGCCGCCACTTGTGTTGACCGAGGCCGAGCCGCGCCGCGACCGCGCGGTCGATCCGTTTTGGGTGTCCAGGCAATCGCTAGACGCCGACGAGAGCGTGCTCAAGCCCGGCTGCGGCTGGCTGCCGCCGGACTGGATGCCGGAGGACGCCCTGCGCCGCGCCGCGCGCGCACTTGCCCGCACGGATGCGAGCGTCTTGACCAATTACGGCTCGACGTCAGGCTCCCCCGCTCTGCGCCGGTTGCTGCTGAAGCGGCTGGCCGAAGATGAGATCGAGGCCTCGGTCAACCAGCTGATGCTGACGGGTTCGGGCACGCAGGCAACCGACCTGATCTGCCGCTTCCTGCTCCGCCCCGGCGACACCGTGCTGGTCGACGACCCCTGCTACTTCAATTTTCGCGCGCTGCTGCGGGCCCATCAGGCCAGGATCATCAGCGTGCCCTATACGCCGTCGGGCCCTGACGTCGCACGTTTCGAACAGGTCCTCGCCGGCGAGCGGCCGCGGCTCTACATCACCAATTCAGCGCTGCACAACCCGACCGGCGCGACGATGTCGCTGCAGAGCGCGTACCGGCTTCTGACGGCGGCCGCCGCGCACGATCTCACCATCGTCGAGGACGACATCTTCGGCGATTTCGAGCCGGAGCGCTCACCGCGCCTTGCCGCGCTCGACGGGCTCAACCGCGTGATCCGCATCGGCAGCTTCTCCAAGACGCTCTCGGCCTCGGTGCGCTGCGGCTACATTGCGGGACGCGCCGACTGGATCGAGCAACTGGTCGACCTCCAGGTCGCGACCAGTTTTGGCGGCCCGAGCCCGGTTGCGACCGAACTCATCGCCAACGTGCTGGCCGGCGGCAGCTATCGCAAGCACATGGACGAGCTGAGGCAGAGGCTCACACGCACGCACCGCGACATCGCGCGAAAACTTCAGGCCCTTGGCATCGAACCCTGGCTGATGCCGCGCGGCGGCTTCTTCCTCTGGTGCCGCCTTGCGGGCGGACAGGACGCCACGGCCGTTGCGCGCGCCGGGCTCGAAGAAGACGTCGTGCTCGCACCCGGCAACGTGTTCAGCGTGTCGCAGACGGCAACGAACTTCATGCGGTTCAACGTGACGCATATGAGCGAGCCGCGGATATGGGACGTGCTGCGGCGGGCGCTGAAGGCGGCTTGAGGATCAGCGACGCCTAGTACCACGGCTCCTCATACACCGGCTTGCCGTCGAGCAGCAGCCGCTTGATGGCGGCGCGGCCTGAAGGCAGCACGGCGGCGACGACGCGCAGCTTCTGCTGATTGCGGGCCTGCTCGAGCGTCCTGCCCTCGCCTTCGGGCACGAAATAGCTTTCGAGACCGTATTTGATCGTCAGCTTGTCACAGAAGATGGGGCTGGTCGAACCGCAGGAATAGAGAACGCGGCCGCGGATCAGGATTTCGGGCGCCGTGACCGGAACAGGCTCGGCATGCACCGAGACGGCCTCGTAAAGCCCGTTGGCATTCGGCGCGAGCTTGACGAACACGACGGGATTGCGCGTCCCGGACGGCTTGCCGGTGAGCGCACCCGACGGCAACTGCGAGATGTCGTAGCGGAGCACGACATAATCGCCGCGCAGGAGATCGCGGGGATCGACGGGCTGGGTTTGGAGGGTCACCTCGCGGCCGTCGCGCAGGATCTGCATGCGATCGGCAACCATCAGAACCAGCAGCGCGCACTGGATCAGGATGGCGGCACCGAACAGCACGGCTTTCGGAATGCGCTGCCAGAGTTTTGTGACGGATGCGATCAGATCGGTCATCGCCCAGCCCTCGGCAGCACGCGATTGAGTGCGGTTGCAAATGCGACGGCCGCGACGCCCGCCGCTGCCAGGAACGCCGAGCGGCGCAGCAGCGATCCCTTCACCGCCCAGGTGATGCCCGCGATGACCCCGGCAATCCCGAGCCAGCCGGCGACGATGCGCGGACGCACGTCATCGAGCATGCCGGAGACGACGAGACACAGCATCGCCAAGAGCAGCGCGGCATAGGCGAGCCAGGACTCGCCGGCCATGGAGGCCGGCCACACCGGCGCCGCGAGCAGGACCAGCCCGATCGCGCCTGCTGCAAGGACTTCGCCTGCGCGCCTGGTGATCGCGGCCGACGCCAGCGCAAGGACCACACCGGCAACCCCGCACACAATGGCCCAAAGCGGCTGGCCCGCACCAGAACCGGCCCGGAAGCGGACGATGTCGTCGACCGTCGTCACCTCCAGGAACGCCACGATGGCCAGCGATAGCGCTCCGTAGATCGACAGGACGCTACCGAGCCGGAGCGCCCTCGGCGACGGCGCAGCAGCGATCGCAAGCCCCGCGCCGAACAGCAAGGCCGCGCCGTTGGCGAGCACGAATGACGGCTGAGCTCCGTCGAATTCGAAACGAAGCGACGTCGCAATCCACCACGGCAGCACCGCGATCGCAACGAGATGGGCGGCGACGCGGGAATGCCAGGCGAAGGCGAGAGCGGCGGCGAACAGCCAGACCGCCACGAACGGAAGATGCAGGACATCAGGCGCATCGTAAGCCCGCATGCAGGTCCAGACCGAGGCGGCCACGAGGCCGACCGCCAACGCACCGCGCGAGCCGGTCAGCACTGCGGCGGCAAGCGCGCCGATCGACCACAAGAGCATGCCGCCGGCAAAGTCTTCGCCGAGATGATACATCTGCCCGACCAGCGCGATGCCTGCGCCGAAGATGATCGCGCCGACGCTCGCACAGAGATCGGCGAGAACGGTGCGCTCCCGCGCGGCGAACCAGGCGCCGAGACCGCCGGCGACGGCCATGCCGGCGATCAGGATCGCAAACCGCATCAGCCGCGCGATCTCCGTCCAGTGCGCCGCGACGAAGGCGAGGAACGCGGCAGCGATCAGGAGACCGCCGACGATGGCGACGACCACGGCGATGTTGATGCCGGGCGACAGTGGCGGCAGCGCATGACGGATGGAGGCGGCGGCCGCCGGCGCAATCACGCCGTCGGCTTCCCATTGCGCAAGGTCAGCTTCGAGGCGCTGCCGGTAGGCTTTGTCGAACATCGTCGTAAATGACCTCGTTCCCAGCCGGCCGGCGGGCTGTTGCTAGGTCGGCCCCCGCGGCCGGCAGGTTCAACCCGTCACCGCTCCTGTTCCGGCAACACTCCTGAAAGCGATTCATCGATCTTTTCATATTTTGCAAAAGAGATGCTCAGACTGCGCCAATGGTTGGAGGAGACTCAACGCTGTAACTTTCGGTCAACATGGCCGTAAACGGCCACACTGCAGCGAGGGAGGACTTCATCCATGGGATTTGGCGCGGGCAGCGGCCTGAACGGTCGCCGCGGATCCACGGTGATGAGAGCGCTTCTGTGTCTCGTCGCCGCGACGACGCTGGCGCTCCAGGCGGGCGCCGCGGGGGCCCAGACGCCCGCGGACTCCTGGCCGAACCGCGCGATCACCTGGGTGGTGCCGTTCGGGGCCGGCGGCGTCACCGACCTCGTCTCGCGCAAGATCGCGGAGCTGCTGCGGACGCGGCTTGGGCAGCCCGTGGTGGTGGAGAACCGGCCCGGCGCCGGCGGGACCATCGGGACGGAGTTCGTGGCCCGGGCCCAGCCCGACGGCTACACCGTGCTCTACGCCTCCGGCGGGCCGATGACGATCCAGCCGAACCTGGGGCTGCAGAAGCTCAACTACGACCCGCTTCTGAGCTACGTCCACGTCCGCGGCGTGAGCTCGGCGAACCAGATCCTCGTCGCGACCGCAGCAGCGCCCTACAGCACGCTGGCTGAGTTCGTCGCCTACGCGAAGGCCAACCCGGGCAAGGTCAATTTCGGCTCCCCCGGCCCCGGCACCGCCCAGCACCTTGCCGGCGAGATGTTCCAGGCGGCCGCCGGCATCAAGCTGACCCACGTGCCCTACAAGTCGGGCTCGAGCCAGATGACCGACATGATGTCGGGCATCCTGGACGTCTCCTTCGACTACCTTACCGTGCTCAGGCCGCTGATCGACACCGGCAAGGTCAAGGTGCTCGGCACCACCGGCACGGCGCGGCTGGCCGCGCTGCCCAACGCGCCGACGGTGCTGGAGGCCGGCTACCCGGACGCCGTCAGTGTCGGCTCGACCTGGGTCTCTGTCCCGGCCGGGACCGACCCGAGAATCGTGGGCAGGCTCTCCGAGGCGCTGGCCGCCGCGCTCGCCGACCCCGCCATCGTCGCGGACCTCGCCGCCAACGGCCAGGTGTCGATTGCCGACAAGGCGCAGGCCGAGATGGGCCCGTTCATTGTCGAGGAGACCGCACGCTACAAGCGGGTGATCGAGAGCGCGGGCATCGGTGCGCGTTAGCTCAGGCGCGGCCGTGTACATCGCACACGCGAAGGAGCGGTCGTCGACGTGGCGCCGACCGATCGCGACGTAGCGGAAGGAGCCGATGTCGAGATGCGGGCCAGCATCGCGTGAAGAGCGAACCTAGTTCGCCTTGATGCCGGCCTCGCTGATGAGCTTGCCCCACTTCGTGCTTTCGCTCTGAATGAAGCGGCCGAACTGCTCTGGCGCCATCGGTGCCGGCTCCGCGCCGAGGGTCCTGATCTTCTCAGCCACCGAGGGATCCTTCAGGGCTTTGGTGAAGGCTTCGTTCAGCCGACCAATGACGTCTGCAGGCGTGCCGGCGGGAGCAACGAGCCCGAACCAGCCCACGGATTCGAAACCCGCAATGCCGCTCTCGGCCAGCGTCGGAACGTCGGGTAACGACGGAAGACGGCGCGCGGAGGAAACGCCGATGGCGTTGAGCTTGCCATCGAGGATCAATTGCCGCGACGACGGAATATCCAGCACCGCGAAGGGGACATGGCCCGCGAGAACGTCGACCGTCGCCGGCGCCGTCCCGCGATACGGGACCAGCTCCATGGCGATCCCGGTCTTCTGCGTGAACAGCGCGGCCGTCAAATGCATCGCCGTCGAGTTGCCGCCATGCCCGATCGACAGCGCGCCCGGCTTGGCCTTGGCGAGCGCGATCGTCTCCGCGGCAGTGTGTGCCGGGATATTCGCGGAAGCGACCAGCACAAAGGGAATCTCCGCAAGCAGGGTGATGGGTGCGAGGTCCTTCAACTCGAACGGCATCGCGGAATTGAGGTGCGGATTCACCGTGAGCGCACCCGCCGGCGCAACGCCGAGCGTGTAGCCGTCGGGCTTGGCCTGCGCGACTGCGGCCATGCCGATGTTGCCGCCGGCGCCCGCGCGATTTTCGATGACCAGGCTCTGCTTGAGCTCGGCGGTGACGAGCGGTTCGAGCGCGCGGATGACGGTGTCGGCGCTGCCACCGGGCGGGAAGGTCACGATGACCTTGATCAATTGCTCCGGATAGGCGGCACGGCCTGCCTGCAGCGGCAACACGGCGAAAGTCGCAGCCGTCAGCACGGCCAGGATGCGGCGCCTTGCAACGTGAAACACGTTCTCCTCCTCAAGTGTGCTTTGTTCTTGAAACACAGCCGGCGGCCTGCGCCGCCGGGCTATCCGCTTGAAGTCGTCTTACGCCGCGGCACCGGTGATGCGCGCCAGCAAGCCCAGTGGATTTTCCGGCGCGGCCTGGCCGCGCCAGGCGATGTGCTGATCGGGCCGCGCCAGCACAAGCTTTTCGGCATAGGCGCCGTTCGCCTCATCAGGCGCGATGTCGACCAGCGCAAGCGGCACGCCGCGCTCCTTTGCTGCAGATTGCAGCCGCGTCACATCGATCGCCGGATCGAACCGCAACAACGTGTAGCCGGCGCCGAACGCATCGTAGAGCGACCGCCCGTCGCGCAGGAACAGATGCGGCGCACGCGCGCCCGGCACGGTGGAGGGCGTGAAGCTGCCCATCGCATAAGGCGGCGGTGTCTCGCCATCATACGCGACGATCGGCGAGGCGTCGTAGTAGTAGCCGAAGTTGAGGCCGGCGCAGCAATATTGCTGGACGTTGAGATCGTAGGCCGCTCGCGCCAGCGCCGCGCGCGCGGCGTGGCCGCGCGGCGTGTCGTCCTCGATCTCCGCCGAGACGCCGCCGCGCTGCGCCATCATCTTCATCGCGTGGTCCATCGCAAAACGCGACACCTGCTCGGTGATGGGCTGGCGCTCCGCCTCGTAGGCATCGAGGATCGCAGCCGGCGCCCAGCCGTTCAGATGCGCGGCCAGCTGCCAGCAGAGGTCAACGGCGTCCGCAATGCCCGCATTCATGCCGTAGCCGGCATAGGGCATCCACAGATGCGCGGCGTCACCACAGATAAAGACTCTGCGGTCGCGGAAGCGATCGGCCACGAGGCGGCGTCCGACCCAATCCTCCTTGCTGAGGACCTTGTACTCGAACCGCTCGTCGACGCCGAGGATGGCGCGGATCGACCAGTCGCGATCCACCGAGTCGAATTCGGGCTCGTCGGGCTTCAGGTGATTGTGGATCAGCCAGCGGTCGTGACCGTCGATCGCAACCGTGGTGCCGGAGCGGCGCGGATTGAGCGAGAGCACCATCCAGGCCGGCTTGTGCGCGCCCATCAACTCCTTCAGTTGCGGGGCCTCGATGAAGGTCGACTGCACGCGCTGGATCACCGGCGTGCCGGACAGGCTGGCGCCGATCGATTTGCGCACGAGCGAACGGCTGCCGTCGCAGCCGATCACGAACGACGCTTCGATGCGAAGCGAGGTGCCGCTGTCGAGATCGCGCGCCAGCGCGACGACATGGTCGCCGTGCTGTTCGATATCGGTGATTTCCGTGCGCGCCAGGATCTCGATGCGTGCTTGCGCCGCTGCATGGCTGAACAGGATCGGCTCGAGATAGATCTGGTTGATCCGGTGCGGCGGCTCCGGCGTCGGCCACCAGGTGTCGGGGCCGCCGGTTGCGCCGTAGCGGCGCGCGCGGGAGGGAATGTCGATCCGGCAGAGCTCGATGCCGGTCGCCGTGGTCCGGTAGGAGCAATCATTGGGAAAGTCCGCAGGCAGGCCCGCATCGCGCAGCTTGGCGGCAACGCCGAGCCGTCGAAAAATCTCCATCGAGCGGGCCGACACATGGTTGCACTTGACGCTGGGCGGATCGCCGGCGTGACGGATCTCCGCGACGACGACGTCGATGCCGCGCGAGGCCAGATCCATCGCCGCGGTCAATCCGACGGGCCCGGCGCCCACCACCAGTACCTGTGTCCTCATGTTCGTTTCCGTCCCTTGTCACCGCGGATTCGTTGCCCACGCAGCATGCATTTTATTGCAGGTCCGTTTATGCGATAAGCCGGAAAGAACTCATCAATTCATGAGCTTTTGCTATGAATGTCACCTTGCGCCAATTGCGGGCCTTCACAGGCGTGTACCGGACACGCAGCATCACGCGGGCCGCCCGCGAGCTCGGAATCACGCAATCGGCGGCGAGCCTGTTGATCCAGCAGCTCGAGAGCCAGCTCGGCGTCAAACTGTTCGACCGCTCCACGCGCTCGGTGCAGCCGACGCTGGCCGCCGACGAAGCCTTCCACGCCGCCGAGCGCATGCTGAGCGATGCGCAGGGCCTGTCGCGCCGGATGCGCGACCTCGCGCAGGCCCGCGCCGGCCGCGTCGCGTTTCTCGCCTCGGCCGGCGCCGCCTCGGCGCTGCTGCCCCTGGTGCTCGCAAGATTCCGCGCCAGCCATCCCGACATCGAGATCGACATGCGCGATGTTGCCGCCGACGATCTCGTCCCGCGCCTGAGCGCGGCCGACGCGGAGTTCGCGATCGGCAGCGTGGAAGGCGAATTCGCCGACATGACGATCGAGACGCTGACAAGCGGCCGCCTCAGCGCCATCGGCCGCCGCACCGCGGACTTCGCCGCACGCCGTGCCCTCACATGGGACGAGCTGGCGCAACTGCCGACCATCGCGATGCGCCGCGAGACGCGGATCCGCATGCAGATCGATCAGGCACTTAGCGCGCAGGGCAAGCGCCTCGATCCAACCTATGAAGTGACGCTGATCAACACCGCGCTCGCCATGACCGCGCAGGGCCTTGGCCTCGCCATCCTCCCCGCCACGATGCTGCCGGCCGACCAGTTTCCGACGCTGATCGCAAGGCCGTTGGTGCGGCCCGCCCTCACGCGGCCGGTGTCGCTGCTGCAGCGTCAGGGCCGAACGCTGTCGCCGGCGGCGCAGGCGTTTGTGGCGACGGCGCGGGCGGTGCTGGCGGGCCGAGCGGCACCGGCATCAGGCTGATTTTGCGGAGCTATTTGGAAGCATCGTCTTTGATATGGCGGAGAGGGAGGGATTCCTAACCCATCGGCGGGATTTTGTCAGTCCGTTCAAATTGTTCCGGTCTGATAAGGGCTTGCGCAGCATCCGGGTGCTACACAGGGATGCTACACAGCCATGGTTATTCGTATGCCCGCGCCGGTCCTGCGTGACAAGAAAAGCAAATCCTATTGGATGCGCAAGCGGGTGCCGCAGCGCTACCGCGACATCGTCGGGCGCGGCGAGATCTGGCGCTCGCTGGAGACCGAGGACGAGCGGATCGCCACCGTCCGCTGTGCCACGCTGTCCCTCGAGCTGGACACCGAATGGGAGAAAAGGTTCGAAGCGCGCCGGGCCGGCCTGCCCGACCCCGTGACCCAGGACCTGCCGATGACGGCGCTCAGCCCGAAGCAGGCATTCGCACTCGCCGGCGAATACTACCGCGAATACGTCGAAAAGCATGGCAATGATCCTACTCCCGCGCCCTACCAAGCGGCAGAAGTCCACAAGAGGAAGTCCAAACCCGTCGTCTGGCAACCCAATTGGCAGCTGTTCGCCTACTGGGAGGACATTTTGGGCTTCCTAGAGCGGAAAAAGCTGCGGCTCGACGTTAACAGCCAAACCATGTTCGTGCGTGCCTTTTTCAAAGCCAGGGGACATGCGACGGCAGATCTGGTTCGTGCAGCGAACGGGGACTTCTCGCCTTCTCCTCACGCTGCGAGCTATCCGCCGCCCGAACCTGAAAAACTCGATGCCCTAGTCTGGTTCGACAAATATGCCGATGCCGCGGGGCTGGCTGCGTCGACCCTGGAGCGGTGGCGACCGGTCATCAAGGAGTTCACGGACTGGGCCAAGGATTCGAATCTCGCCAAGGTGACGAAAAAGCAGGTCATCGACTGGAAGAACGCACTTCTCCGGCAAGAGGTCAGGATCGGGCGAGAGATCAGGAAGCGCGCACCGCGTACCGTCAAGGACGTCCATCTCGCCGCCCTGAAGGCCGTCTGCCAATATCTCGTTGACGAGGACAAGCTGGCGGTCAATCCCGTCGCCGGCGTCGTGGTTCGAAATGTCGAGACCGAAAAGGACGATGACGAGAAGGGATTTAGCGACAAGGACGCTCGCACCATCCTGGCCGCGACCCTCTGGAAGGGCTCGCATTTGCTTTCCGTTGAAATGGCCGCGGCCCGGCGCTGGGTCCCCTGGATTTGCGCTTATACGGGCGCGCGGGTAAACGAGATCACGTCTCTCCTGCCTTCAGACGTGGTGACGGTTCAAGGCATCCTCTGCTTCAACCTGCCGAAGGATCGCACCAAGGGGCGCAAGAGGCGCCTCGTCCCGGTCCACTCCCATCTGATCGATCAGGGTTTGCGGGCCTACGTGGCAGAGCGCAAGAAATTTGGAAAACCGTTGTTCTACGATCCGGCACGATCACGGGGCGGCAAGGGTGCGCACCCTCACTATCAGAAGGTCGGCGAACGGCTGGCGGAATGGGTCAGGAACATGCCAGTCGATCACAACGTTTGGCCCAACCATGGCTGGCGGCACCGCTGGAAGTCGCAGTCGCGCGACGTCGGCATGCACGCGCAAGTGGCGGATTTCATCCAGGGCCACGGCAGTGGTTCGGTGTCTGAGAAGTACGGCTCCAAGTGGCCAAAGACGCTCAAGAGAGCGATCGAGATGATTCCGCGCAATCAAATTTCCCGCGCCAGCACCGCCTCACATTCATAGCCTGACAAACCCTTTAGAATTACTGGCTGGGCTCGGTCTTCGATTCAAAGCCGACGGTTTTCGATCATTTAGTTCGCCGAATAACCGCAAGAGAGCATCGAGCGCCTACTTCAAGCCCGTAAAGATACGTTCCGCGACATGAAATAGATCCTAGCTAGGTCCTGAGGGCGATTGCTGCTCGTACTCTGAGCCAGATATGATCATTGTTAGTTGGTGTGTCTTCTTGCCTTAGGTAACACCTTGCTTGTCCCACAAAGAATAACCTCAGCGACCGATACACTTCGATCGGTCAGGCAGTATTCGCATATCAGAAAGCAGCAGCCGACGTCGCAGTCGCTGCAACCGCCGAAGCAGATACAGCTTCAAGGACATGGAAGATCAATTGGCGAAAGCAGTTAGCGAAGGAAAACAAGATAACAATACGGATTACGACCACGTACGAGGGCGCAGCCGTTCGTCCTGCTCGATTGGAAGTAAATTACACAATTGATGGCCAGCAAGCCGGTGTGGCGTAGCTTAATAAGGCACCTTGAACAATTGATGGACCGCTCTCCGCCGGTTTGATCGGGAGAGGGACGTCACTGCGATCGTCAGCCCCCTCTGCACGACAGGAGGGCCCTCCGGCAATCTAAGAGCCGGTCTCGTGCCTAAGATTTGCGATAATACCATCGAGCAGCTCTTGAGCTATTGCTCCATCAACCAAACTGGCACAGCGGCCAAAGGAAGTTGCATCTGCATCAAGCCAAAGGCGATATGGGTTCTCGTTTGGAAAGTCAGGCAAGGCTATTGCGGTCGAGGCATCTACGTGAATTTTGTAGATTGAGTTATCAGTATTTACAAGGAGGCGTGCCGTCCCCCTGTCTCCGGTCAAGGTTGCGCTAATTTCTCTGCATCCGGACGCTGATCTCGAGACAAAAATACTCGCGAGCGTATCGTCGCTGAAACAAAGGGCCGCCTGCCCGAAATCTTCCGTTTCGGCGACCACTGTCTTGCCGTCGGTTGTCTTTCGTTCACTTCGCAAGCAGCGACCAAACGCAGCCCTTACCCTTGGAGTGTCTTGTTTGAGCCAGTGCGCTAGATCGAGCAAATGAACGCCCTGATCTGCGAACGCGCCTGCAGCCGCTTCGCTCCATACATGTCGCCATGGCCATGCCGTCTCACCTGCGAGGAAGTCGTGGCGAAACTGTAAATCGATATGATGAACATGTCCGAGGACCGCCTGGTTCACAATCCAGTGCATGGCCCTAAAGCCCGGGTGATGGCGCCATTGAAAGAAGGTCATGCAGCGATGATCCTTACCTTGTTTGGCGAGCGACCAAGCTTCACTAGCATTCAGACAAAGTGGCTTATCGACGATGATATTCTTGCCTACCCTTAGTGCACGCGATCCGAGATCGTAGTGAGAGCTTACAGGAGTAGCTAAAACCACCAAGTCAACATCGGACTTTATGATCTCCTCATAGGAATCTGTAACAGCAGCCACGCCAAAACGGTGCGCGAGAAGTTCAGCCCTAGCACGATCGTTCTTATAGCAGATGTAGCGCAGCTTGAAGGATGGCAATTCCGACAGCAAAGCTAGGTGGCTCGACCCAAATCCCGTGCCGACCACGGCCACGCCGCAACCAACACTGTTAGCTCGTTGGAATGCCCCATCACCCGGCTGTTGCATAGGCACTAACACCAAATGTTTGGCGGTGGCTCTACTGTGTCAAAAAGCTTCCCAAGCTGCCAGCCCCAATCTCGATATCGGAGACCACGGCGCGGAGACAATGCGTCAAGAACACTGGGATCAACCACGTGGCCAGCGAGATCATCCAGAAAGCTCAGGAAGTAAAAGAGCGCGGGCCTGAGCTCATGCTCGGCCGCCATGTTCGCGATCAGGCTCCAATCCAAGCTCCCACGCGTCAACAACGGCGCAAGATATCCAAAATCGCGCAAAGACTGCTTTCCATACAGCGCGACCTCGGCGTAGAGCCTGCTCAAGCCGAACCAGAGGTGATCGGAATCAGAGAACGTACGCCCATGCGGGCCGGTTACTGCGCGGTCAAAAAAGAAGTCGCAGTCCATATCAGTGGCGACGCCGTGATGAAGGTCGACTTCCATCAGAACCTGAGGCCGGCCGTCAATAAGACGAATAGCATGACGATGGACCCCCTGAATTGCGGAAATTTCTGCCCCCGACAGTTCGATCGGTTCAAGTCTGTTGTACGGCACCAGTTCGTAATGCTGCGCTTCGTGGTGCAAGATCTCGGCTTGACTGCGCAATCTGAGGACACCGTGGTCGCCATGAAATTCACTAGGCCTGTAACCTAAATCGTAAAGTATTTTGATCGTCGCAATAACCGCATCCTTATGCACAAGGAGATCGACATCGGCCATGCAACCTAGCGGACGCCCGTACCAGCGGTCCGTTAGTGCCGCCCCCTTAAAAACAAGGCTTTCGATGCCGGCGGATGCAGCTTCTTTCTGAACTTGCAGGTAAGCTGCTTTTTGCTTCCGCCAGACCTCGTCATAAAGGCGCTGCACGTGACTGTCGGGCTCAAAGGCGAGATAGTAAAGGCTATCCAAACCTTTTTCCCTAAGGGCATCAACATGCCTGAAACAATCGTCGACGGCACAAGAGAGTTGGCCGGTCATCGTCCAACGCAATAAACCACGAGCGGCTGCTCGCCAATCTGACATCTAATAAACCGGATTTTCTTACTTCACCGGCTTCCGTCCGGAAATGCCAGCCGCAACCGAATCAGTCGCTGAAAACCCGATCCGGGCAGACACGTGTGATACCCTCTTGCTAAGCGACGCTACCACCGAGGCTATCATTCTCGGCTTTCCGTGAATGTGGACGACAGCCGACTTCGATATTGAAGAAAGCGCCGAAAGCTTGGAAGCAAGTTCGGCCAAGGGTACCCGGATCGAAACTGCTGCACTGTCCGTCGACATGGACGCTAAAGAGACCATGGCACTGTCGGTCACCGCGGATTTCAACGAGGCTTTGGCACTATCCTTATCCTTCATTGGCAACTCCCATTTTCAGAAAACAGGTGTCTGGCGGCTTCTAAGCTTACATGTATAATGCACCTGCTGCAACCTGCTTTTGAATTAGACCGGAGTCCCTTGCTCGCGATCAACCGATAGCTTTCAAGCCGACGACAGCTAGGATTTCTCCGGCATGGGATTTGAGACGCTGATGAAAGTTGCAAGGAGGGACGATGGGATTCTCCGTGGGACTCATTCACCCATTTCTGACGGAAGCGCAGAATAAAAACAGGCTGAAGTTTCGCGAAAGCCTGGCACTAGGATATCTGTCGGCAGCGCTCCATCATGCCAGAATCAAGTATCGGTCCATCAACGCCGAGCTGCAATTTCTTGATCCAAACGAAGTCGCCGACTTGCTCGCGATCGACGACGACGTCGGCTTGGTTGGGTTGTCGTGCAAATCCCAGCGAACCTACCGGGCCGCCAAGGACATTGCGCGCCTATTGAAACGTAGTCGGCCGGATATGCACATCACCATCGGCGGCGTTCTCGCAACAGCAGCCGACATCAAACTCCTTGAAGATTGTCCGGACATCGATTCCGTTGTCAGAGGGGAGGGTGAAAACGCTATCGTTGAACTCGCGACGCGTGTGCGCGACCAGATTCCACTCGACGACATGCTTGGCGTCACGTTTCGCAGAGATGGCGGCATCGTGCGTAACGACCCGCGCGCGCGAATCGGAAACCTCGATGACTTGAATTTTCCCCTGCGCGACGACCTCCGTTATGTGATGAAGACCACCGGTGCCGCCGAGGCGTCGGCCTATATCGTCGCCTCCAGGGGATGCTACGCCGCCTGCACCTTCTGCTCGATTCACCAGATCTACGGTAACCGCGCGGTGGTGCGACGGACACCAGGAAACGTCGTTAGCGAGATTGAAAAGATCATCAACGACTACGGCATCCAACGCTTTTCGTTTGTCGACGACATCTTCTTGATTCCATCCCGAAAGGGAGTTCGTTGGGTCGAGGAGTTTTGCGACCTTATCTGGGACAAGCGGCTGGACATCAATTTCTACGCGGAGATGCGCGCCGATACCCTCAATCAGAATCTACTGAGCAAGATGAAGCGATCGGGTATGCACCGCATCTTCATCGGTTTCGAGGCCGGCGTTGATTCGGTGCTGCAACGCTGGGACAAAGGGACCACGGTGGCCGACAACAACAACGCAATCGAAGAACTCAAGAAATCGAGCTTTGAGCCGTTTCAGATCAACATGGGATACATCATGTTCGATCCGGAAATGACCTTGGCTGAACTGAAGCAGCAGTTCGCCTGGGTGAAGGGCACAGGATACGCGAAGGTTCAGCACCTTCAGAACAAGATGAATATTTACTGGGGCACTCCACATTATGATCGGATGGTGGCGCAGGGGCGCGTCAGCATTGCGCCGTTCGGTGAGAGATGGGAGTATGAATTCGATGACCCAGGCGTTAGATTTGTCGAAAAATGCGTTCGATTGCATCATCGCCGTTTTGAGGATGATGAATCTCGGGAGCTTCTCGATGCCAAAGAACGCTTTCGCGTCTTTGTCCGCGGCCACGAGGATATCGATTCTAGCAAATCTCCACGCTGGCTGACCGACCTTGTAAGCCAAGCGCATCGTCGACTGGAATGGCTGGAGCGCGAAATCTACTTCACGGTCTTTGAAACCGCTTTTAGACACCTGGATTCCGGCGGTGACCATTCAGCGGTGCAACGCGAAAACTTCTTTCGGAAGCTATGGACAGCGCTGCTACCGGCGATTCAGCGGCTACGCGAAGAAGCAATCTGTCTCAACAAATTGATCGCCGGAATTCCCGACATGATAATCGGGACGGCGACCGCAGACAAGCTCAATCCCGGGCCCAATCAGGTGCTATTCAACTCGACTCGTCAAATCGCGGCGCTCCGTCTGTCGACTCCCGACGGGGGGGACCTCATTTATACGGCGAGTATCGGCTTTCGCGGAGAGGATCGCTATGATCACAGCTGCAAAATTGATCGGATCATCGATGGAAGTCGTCGAGGCTGGAGTGACATCGACCGATCTTCGCTGAGACAATGGACCAGCGCAGTCATTGAAGCGAGGCTTGTTCAATGACGATCGATGGCCGGGGCGATTCCGCAACCCAGGTCCGAGCGCTTTGTGACGCGGTCGGCTGGAATGATATCCTGGGCGCACACCAAGGCGGTTGCGCCGCGCTCGAGCATGCGTCTCGTCCGTCCGTGTTGGGGGCCCTTCTCGAAGGCGTCTTGAACTCGGAAGTTCTTCTCGCGCAATGCGAGAGCTTCAATTTGTTTTCGAAGATTGTGCTTATGGAGGGCGTTGAGAACGCTTGGAAGTTGAGACTGCATGTTTTCGGCGAAGAGGTTCTAGAAGCTCATCACCACCGGGCACATTTCTGCGCGAGAATCCTGTCCGGTGAATACAAGCACCTACTATTCGGTGCCAATTCCAGTTTGGATGCAGACCGGCTATCGTTCCCACTGAGGCCGCTGCTTGTGCAGGCACAAGCTGCCGGTTCGGCCTACATGATCGACAGCGAGATGGTTCATTCAACGTTTGCGTCGGCAAATACCGTAAGCCTTATGCTGCAGGGACCCATAAATCGCAATTCATTCGATATCTACGAATTGCGAACCGGTAGACGACGCACGCGGGTCGGGAAATCAGCACACGAAGGCATTCAGGAAGAGGGAGAGAAGAAAATTGATGCTACGAAGCTTAACGCGCTGATCAGGGCGCTGCGCCGCATGGGCCTAGCAACGTGAGGCCGACATGAATTCGTCGTACGAGCAGGCTGTCCGACGGTTCGGCTGCCCGCATTACTGGATCGTAGACCTTAACTATCTTCGCATCGGGGTGGCTTCGAATTCAGCCCCGTTTCCGGGCTCGAGCTACGTTTATTCGCACTCGAGTTCGAAATCAGAGTTTGAACAATGCAAGTATCGAGTGTCGCTGTTCGAGCAAGAGAGTTTTAGCAGCGAGGAGCTCAGTTGGCTGAAGAACTACTGCGACAAATCTTTTCGCGGCGATCGATTTCGCTCCGGCTTCTACATTACGCACCATTTCGGTGATCCTGCCTTTATTTTCACTGCAGGATCCGAAGTTCTCGTGATCGGGACAACGTTGAAAAAATTGATCTGGCCATATTTTACCAAAGTGTTTTTGACACTGGAGGCCGAAAAGCGGGGCGACCTGCATCTGAAGGCAGCTTGCGTGGAGTTGAACGGAAAAGGCATTCTGCTTATCGGGCGAGGGAGTGGCGGCAAGACCGTCATGCTCAAAGAAGCCTGCAAACACGGCGCCATCTTCGTCGCGAATACGCATTGCGTTGTATCGACCACGCGAGTGATCGGGGTTCAGAGTCCGGTCCGCGTCCGCGACGACCCGATCTTTGCTGACCAAATTCGGGCCAGCGGCGCCCAACCGCATATCGAGGCCGACGAGTACACCCTTAGACATGCATCATTTTTCGAGCACACCAAGAGCGAAACAACGCCAAACATCATGTGCGTAATAGATTATCGTCCGGAGCGGCCTGCTTTGATACGACGAATGACAATCGATCAGATCTACGGGTTCGCAGAACTATTCGCTTTTCCGACCGTGACCTACGGCATCAAGGACGATATCCTTGCGTCCGTGCAAGGCGATCATTTCCAACTCGCGGAAATGTACGGATCGATGAAGGCAAAGCTAAAACACATCGTGTCCGCAATGCCGGTCTTCTATGTCAGTATTGACGCGACCAAGAAGGGAGACTGGGCCTATCTGCGAGAATCCCTAGCCATCGAGTAGATCAGAATGTCGTCCGCGTCGGTTAATCTGGTGCCCTATCTGGAATTCGCGCTTGCCATCAGTCACGAGGCCGGCGCGACCCTACTTCGGATGCGCGAGCGCGCGCATTTCGACGTCTGCTCCAAGGGCGGCTTCGAACTCGTAACTACGGCCGATATTGAGGTTGACCAATTGCTCCGCGCGCGCATCGGCGAGCGCTGGCCCGATCACATGATCTTATCGGAGGAAGGCGCCGCTTTCGCTTCGGCCGGGTCCGATCCGTGCTGGATCATCGACCCGCTCGACGGGACAGCGAACTTCGCGCATGGCCTCGACCACGTGGCGATCTCGATCGCACTGTCGTTGGGAGGCGATATCGTCTTGGGGGTCGTCCATGCGCCCTTCCAGTCCCAGACATTCCACGCGACGCTGGGAGGGGGCGCATTCCGTGACGGCGCTCCGATCAAGATCTCGAGTGCGGTCGATCCCGCGCGGGCGCTAATTGCCACCGGCTTTCCTCACGATCGCAGGAACATCGAGCGTATTCTCGACCGATTGAAGCCGTTGTTGCTGATGTTCGGCGACATTCGGAGGTTGGCCGCGCCGGCGCTAGACATTTGTTGGGTCGCGGATGGCAGACTTGAAGGGTTTTTCGATCGTATCCGCATTTGGGATGTTGCCGCTGCCGGTCTGATTGCAACCGAAGCCGGCGCGAAAATGGCTCGGCTCACATTGCACGGAGGTCAGGACGCCAGCGATGGCGAAGACTTCCTGATCGCTTGTCCGCCGATATTTGACCGATTGCGGTCGGTTCTAGAGACTGGAAGAGCCGGATGATCACCTGTGGCGTCAAGCTTACTCACGACGGAGGCGTAGCGCTGGTTGATAACGGGCGCCTAATCTTCTCCATCGAGATGGAGAAACTCAATGACGCAGAGCGGCATAGCAAGATCACCGATCTGGGACAGGTTTTCGATATTCTCGCCGACAACGGTTACGATTCCCGCGACGTCGACAAGTTCGTGTTCGACGGATGGCGGCGAACCTTCAAGACATCCAGATTGTTTCACGAAGAAGTGGAGGTAAATCTCGCGCCGTACCGACGGGGCATCCTAGGCAATAATCCGCTTCAGGAATATCGCTTCAAGGTGTGGGATCTTCCCTACTCCAGCTTCTGTCACTATTCCGGTCACCTTCTCGGCAGCTATTGCGCCAGCCCTTTCGCGGCCGCTGGCAAACCGAGTTGGATCATCGTCTGGGACGGCGCGATGTTCCCGTGCCTGTATTATGCCGATCCGGCCGCCAACAACGTCCAATCCATTTCGACGATTTGCCCACTGATCGGCAATGCGTATCACGAGATGGCACTGCGGGTGCCCCCCTTCGACACCGGAATTCAGTTTCCGGATACCCTTGCTGTTCCTGGGAAAATAATGGCCCTTATCGCGCGCGGACAGGTGGACGAACGCCTGCTGGCGAGATGTGACGACGCTTACAAACGTGTCTGCGCGCTCGTGATCGACAGCCGCCGAAGCCATGACGACTTTTACTGGCAGGAGCCTTTAGGACATCAGCTGCTGCAGCAGCTCCTCAGCCGGATCGACTTCCACGACATAGCGCCGGAAGACGTGCTCGCGACCTGGCATGAGTTCATCTGGAGGACGTTTCATGCTGCGTTGGCAGCCCTACTCAAGCAGCAGACAAGACAGTGCGGGGATTTGGTGTTTTGCGGCGGATGTGCGTTGAACATCAAGTGGAATCGTAGGCTGCGGACCTGCGGACTTTTCGATAGCGTCTGGGTGCCGCCCTTCCCGAACGACTCTGGCGCCGCGCTGGGCGCGGCCGTCTGCGGATGGGTCGCAGATGGCGGACTAGCGCCGCTCGAATGGTCGGTCTATAGCGGGCCGGAGCTGGTGCTCAAGGGTCCGCCTCCCGGCTGGAGCGGTGCCTCATGCGCCATTGCGGAGGTCGCGGATCTTTTGCATTTGACCGGTGAACCGGTCGTAATCTTGAACGGCCGCGCGGAATTGGGTCCCCGCGCCTTGGGCAACAGGAGCATAATCGCGCCGGCTACGTCCACCGCCATGAAGAGCCACCTGAACGTCATCAAGCGGCGAGAAGGCTATCGTCCTGTGGCTCCGATATGCATTGAGGATCTGGCTGCTGAATTCTTCCTGATCGACCGGCCCGACCCTTACATGTCGTTCGAGTGGGACGTGCAGCCCGGCTGGAAGAACCGAATTCCGGCGGTCCTCCACGAGGACGGCACAGCGCGTGTGCAGACCGTCAATAAAAGACAGAACTCTACGATCTCGGACCTGCTGCACCGCTACAGCGCGATCAGCGGATTGGCTGTATTGTGCAACACCAGCGCAAACTCGGCGGGACGCGGCTTTTTCGCGTCTGATGAATCCGCAATGCGATGGGGCGGCACGAACTATGTTTGGGCCGGGGGAATCATGTTCTCCCGCAAGAACAGGATTGCCTTTCCGGAGCTCGAGAAACGTGATGGCATTCTTGCGGCGGACGAATGCGTCGACGAAAGTTGGGTCAAGGCGTGATGGGAAAGGAAAGATCATGGCGAAGCCGTTGCGGCTAGCGGTTGCTGGTGTGGGGAACAATATCTCGGCACTATTGCAGGGCATCTATTACTATCGAACGCTGATTGCTGACGGGGCCGACACCAATAAGCTGCCCGGAATTCGCCATTTCAAGATCGGCGACTTCGCAATCGGAGACATAGAGCTGGTTGCCGCCTTCGACGTTCAACCAGAAAAAATCGGTTTGCCGATCGAAAAGGCTATTTTCTGCGCGCCGAACAACTATCCGAATCTTGGTCTCGACATCCCGCACTCGACCACCATCGTGCACAATGGTGTGCACCTCGCCGACAAGGGTGTGATGGGACAGGCTGGCGTCGCGACGGAACTGCGTCAATCCGAAGCGGATGTCCTACTGTACTCGCTGCCGACCGGCCTGCAACGTGCGGCCGATGCCTACGCGGAATGCGCGCTGGAGGCTGGAGTCAGCTTTGTGAATTGCACGCCAGAAGCGGTCGCGCGCAATCCAGAGCATTTGCAGCGATTCGAGGAACGAGGTCTGTCCCTGATCGGCGACGATCTTGCAAGTCATATGGGCACGTCGATGCTACACCGGGCCATTCTCGACCTGCTGATTAACCGCGGGCTGACGCTAGAAAACACCTATCAACTGAACCTCGGCGGCAACGAGGATTTCCGCAACTTGCAGAACAGGGGTGAGTCGAAAACTGTCAGCAAGCGCAACGCGCTGGCGCGGACCGGCCTCGACATGAACAGAGTCCACGTCATTCCCTCCGCAGGCGTAGTGCCGCACCTCCAGGATCGAAAGGTTGCATATCTCAACGTCATCGGGAGGGGCTGGGCGAACATGCCGATCTCGATCGATCTGAAATTGGAGGTTCAGGATTCGAGCAATGCAGCGGGCGTAATTATCGACCTGATCCGCATTGCCGCGTCAGCGCGCCGGCGCGGATTGGCCGGATTTAACGCAGCTGCGGCTTCATTCCTGAAATCCCCTCCACACGGTCATCTGGCGGACGAGCAGGAGAGAGAGCTTGCGGAACTAAGACGGCTCAACGCCGCTTGCGCACAAGAGTTGGTGTGATCCAATGGCCCACATCGGCGTCGTTGCATTTGACGGGATGGATGATCTCGACTTTGTCGGGGTCGCCTGCGTCCTGCAAAAGGCGTCTGAACTCGTCGCTGCCACTCCAAGACTGACCGTAATTTCTTGTCTGGGAATCGACCTTGCCATAACCGCGGGCGGGTTACGGGTAAATTGCGAAATCAATCATGGAAGACTTCGGGAATATGATGCGCTGGTTTTCCCAGGCGGAAGGGCTGCGCAATGGGTGCGGCCGTCGATGTCTTTCCAGGCATCCTTGCGCGAAGCCACCCAACAAGAGACGATCATTTGCAGCGTTTGTTCCGGTGCATTCATTCTAGCTGGGTGCGGACTTTTGTCCGGTCGCAAGGTGGCTATTCATGCGGACAAAAAGGATGCCCTGGCACTGGCAGGGGGCTGTATTCCCATGGGCGGGATCGTTCGGGACGGAAAGATCTGGTCGATTGGCGGTCAAAAAGAAAACGTCTGCCCGAAATCGATAGTCATGGGTTTCCTGATCCTAGAGCATTTCCACCCGGCGATCGTGGGGCAGGTCAGAAGACGTTTGGAGATATTTTCCACGCGCACTCCTGCTGATGGTCTCACGGACGGCGGCGGAGCTTAGTCGGCGGTATCAGCACTAAATTGGTTTGGAAGATGGCTGTCACGATCGAAGTTCTTAGCGACCTTAAGCGAATTTCCGTTGCGGATCTAAGATCATACGGGCTGACCAACGTACCGGAAGGCGTACGCTTTAGTTATCACTTTCCGGATGGCAGAGCGGGCAAAGCGCGGCTGCGCGTGGCGCTTCGCGGCGCCGATGGATCGAAATGGTCTGCGATCGCCAACGAACCAATCACTGCCTATATCGCCCCGCCGAACCATGCCTTCCACAACTCAGCGGAGATGATCGTCGTCGAAGGAGAATCAGATTGCTGGACGGCATGGACCCATGGCGTTCGAACTCTCGGCATTCCAGGCTCCGACCAGACAATGGTGCTAAGCCAAGACCATTTGGACGGGGTACGGACGGTCTACATTCAACGGGAACGGTTAGACGGTCCCAACCGTACTTTTCCCAAGGGTGTCGATCACTTCGTCGATGAAATCTCGGACCGCCTAGTTCAGATCGGCTTCGATGGCGTCATTCGAATCCTAAGAATGCCGGACCCGTTCAGTGACTTGAGCGACATGCATGTTGCCGACCCTGCGAGTTTTGACGAAAGGCTTGCAACCGCGAGGGTCAATTCAATTCTGCATCCAAGGAGCCTGTAATGGAAGAGGGCGAAGGATATGTACTGGTGACCGGCGCAAGTCGGGGAGTTGGCGCAGGAGCGGCGCTTGAACTCGCACGAAGCGGTTTCGATCTCGTACTGTGGGCGCGGACAGGCGGGGAACTTGCGAAGACTGCAGAAAGGTGCCGGGCATTTGGTGTGGACGCAAGAACGGCGATCGTCGATGTCAGCAATGAGGCATCCGTCAACGAAGCAGGGGCTGCTTCGCTCGTCGATCTCGATTCCTTACGCGGTTGCGTGGTGAATGCCGGCATTGGAATCTGGGGGACCGTCACCGAAACCAAGCCGGACGAATGGCGAGCTGTGATGTCGACAAACCTCGACGGCGCGTTCTACACAATGAAAGCCTGCCTTCCGCTAATTGAGCGGCACGACCGTGGACAGATCGTCATCATGGGGTCAGATTCCGGCCGGTTCGGATTTGCGGGCCGCGCAGCTTACTGTGCATCGAAGTGGGGCCTGAACGGATTTGTCGAATCGCTGCGTCGTGAAACCAGAAGCTCGGGCATTCGCATCACTAACCTGACCATGAGCCGGGTCGACACGTTCTTTCGAACAAAACAGCCAGGAGACCGGCCTTCCAGTCTTTCCATCCAGGAAATTAGCGAGGTGGTCAGGCTTGTTTTCTTGGTGCCGGCACGAGTGGAAATGCGCGAGTTGCAACTATCGTCGATCAACGACACTTTTGGACCATATCCTGAGCAGAATTGAGGTTCTCGCGCGATGGCTAACAGAATCGTCATTTCGCCAAAAGGACATACCAAGCCGATCGCTCGCTATTCGCCGGCGATCTCGGTTTCAATATCGCCGGGTGACCGTATGGTCTTCATCAGCGGTCAAGTTTCCAGCGATGCGGCCGGAGAAACGGTATCCGTCGGCGATCCAGCCGGCCAGGCGCGGTACGTTTTTGAAAAGATCGAACACCTGCTGGTCGAGGCCGGAGGGATAATGGAGGACATCGTGAGCCTCGTCATTTACCTCACCGACATGGAAAACTTCGAGGCGATCTCCGAAGTCAGGAACAAAGTCCTCACCGAGCCGCCGCCGAGCAGCACGTTAGTGGAGGTGTCGCGGTTAGCGGTGACAGATCATCTAGTCGAAATCTCCGCGATTGCCGTGCTGCCTTCGGAACGAAAATCATGATCGGCAAGGCGGATGAAATTATCCGTCAGGTGGCGCGTACCAAGGTACTGGTTGCCGGCAGTATCAACCACGATCTGTTCATTCATGTGGATCGGATTCCGCCTGATGACGGAACGGCAGAGATACGCTCCTTCGGCACGGGATTTGGAGGCCATGGCGCCAACTGCGCCGTTGCCGCGGCGAGACTTGGGGCGTGCACGCAACTTATCGGCGCAATAGGTGACGATCTCCATGGAAAGGAACTATGCAATGATCTAAATACCAATCGGGTCGATACGTCGGCCATCGCCGTCGACGCGCAACGACAGACCGGATCGGTCGTTATCCCGAGTTCCCCGACCGGGCGATACATGCTGATGCACCGCGGCGCCAACGACGCGAATTTGGATTGGTCAGCAAGACTCTCGAAGCTGGATCCAACCGAATTCGACGTCGTCATCCTGATGGATCCTGGCTTGGGTTTGACAGACGCCATCCTGTCCCGTCTGAAAGCACAATCAAGACCACGCCTGGTTTGGGCACCGGGAGGACTGTTTGCGTCCTTTGAGCGTTTTTCCCGTATCAGCCAAATCGCTGATACAATCATTCTAAACCGTCGCGAATATCAAGCGACGTTTGGCGAAGCGGTTGCCGCTCTGGTCGAATCGGGTCCGCGCGCGGACTGCGATGTAGTGGTAACTATTGGCCCCCAGGGCGCGCTGCTGTTCGACAGAAGCGGAAATCGCATTTTTTCGCCGGCGTTCGACGTCAGTGTTGTCGATGAAACCGGCGCGGGCGACGCTTTCGTAGCAGCGTATTCTATCGCCCGATCGCTCGAACGAGCTTCGGATCTAGACCGGCTACGACTAGCAAACATGGCCGGAGGCCTAGCGACAACTGGCGTCGGCGCTCGCGCTGGACATTGCTCCTTCGCAAGTCTCCTCGCGGCGCTTAGTCGGACCACTGTAGTTTCGAGCGCTCTCGCATGATCGAGATTCCGCCTTCTCTGACAAGAAACAGCCGGAAGCGGGATTTGTTCGGAGGCGATCCTTATTTCCGCGATGCGTGGGACGACATCGTCAACCTTTGGCCCGACAGCCGCGAACAGATTATGCGGTTGCATCAAACCGCCCTCGTGGTGTTTCGTCCCGATGCCATCGTAAGCCGGCGCATCGAATTCGCTCTTGAGATCTTTAACGCGAAGGGCCTGACCCCTGTCGCGGTGACAACCTTCAAATACGATCGAATGAGGGTTCGCGAAGGTTGGCGGTATCAGCTCAATATCGCCACCCGTGATCGCATCGATGTCATGGACATGTTGCTGACTTGTGGACGATCGATAATGGTCCTTTATCGGCAGGACTTGCCAGATGCGCAGTTGCCCACCACGGTTTGGCTCAGCGAAATGAAGGGGCCGAGTTTACCAGCTGGCCGTGCACCCGGACATCTGCGTTTCGTTCTGGGAAAAGCTCAAGTCTCGGTGTTGACGTTTGTGCATATTTCAGATGAACCGGCCGATGTAGTTCGTGAACTCGGCGTCTTCCTACCCTACGCAGCCAGACAACGAGCGCTGCGCTCCGTTAATGCAGGGCGCGATGTGACGACCAAACTTCGAGCAGTATTGAATGAGCAGTACGCGTCAAGTGCGGAACACGACCTGCTGATGGCAAATGTCATTCAGAAAATACGACTGATCATCCGCGAGCCGCCGCACCGCAAGGAGTGCGATCCGTTGGTTGACCGCCTAAATGCAATTCAAGCGGGCGCCAGTTCAGATTGGCGGGGCCTGCTGAAAACTCTTAAGGACCGACGCATTCAGCTCGACCGCTGGGACGAAATCGCGATTGCCGCCGAGCTTTGCCAGCGGCATTTCCCCGATATGTTGCCAGTGATACCAGATGTCGGCTTGGATGCCTGGACCAGGTAGATAGGGAGATCTACCCTGAATTGTCGCCGCCACTCGCGTGCTTCGAATTTTGCTATTCCTCTTTCATGCGAGCTACGATAGACTACCAACCTTTGGTAGTAACCTCAGAGAACTTTTTGAACGCCGACGACCGGCAAAGGCGCTGCATGGGCTGTCTTGCGGTGACGTTTCGCCGGATGTGCGGGGAAGGCCCGAACAACGACGACCCTGCCTTTTATTTCAAGCGGAGGCTCTCACATGGCTGATTCGGATGGCGCTTACAGAATTGAATTTGCTGAAACTCTGGCCGCGAATATCGCCGCGGTCATGAAGGAGATCGGCCCACAACTCAAGAGCAAGTCATCCATCGGTTCGATGGCGCGAGGAAAGCTCTTCGAGATCACTAAGAATTATGAGTTGTCGATCACGTCGTACCGAGACGCCGTGGAAAACGACGACCAAATGGACGAAGCTCTCGCAAGGCTCGTTATCGTAGAGCTTCAGGCGGGGAAACATGAGGACGCCTTGAGGTCGGCCATAACACTGGCCGGACGAGCAAAGTCATTTACCTTTCGCTCGCTCTGCTTGGGAGAAGAATACTCCCCGATGACGCTACTCGGGGAAGCACTGTTACTGAACGATCGCACTGACTCGGCTCAAGAAGCATTCGAAAAAGCGCTTAAGGCCAATAAGAACGACACTTTCGCGGCAGGTCGCTTGGCTTACATCCTCCTAGCCAAAGGGGAGAACGACGCTGCAGCTAAGCTCGCTTCAACGGTGAGTGCCTCCGTACGCTACCGTCAACTAGAGCCGCTTTTAAGATTTGCCGCGAAGAAGACTCAGATGCCGTTCGTCAAAGCAAGCATGGCTATAACGATTGCAGGCCGGTCGATGCCAGGCCGACCGATCACGGTGAATGGCGACGTCAGAGTTGCGGGCCTTTCAGAGAGCCCGGATTGGTGTCTGGATGCAGGGATGGAAAGAATCGAACTTTCTGAGGCTGACACTCTCGCTACGATTCATGCCTGGACTAAGGCAGGGTTGGGCGAGCATGCTTCAATTGCGGCATTTGCACGGTTCGTGCTGCAGTTGCTAGGACTCGGCGCGCCGCCCGATCTAGTACGTGACGCTATAAGGGCGATGGCCGATGAAGTCGCACACGCCAGCGACTCCTTCATGATCGCCGGTCATATCGCGGGAGCGCCGGTCGGTCCGGGAAACCTAGACGTTTCAGACATTCTGGCGGATGGAGGAGACAAACGCAGGATTTTTTTGGAAGCCGTTCACGAAGGCTGCATCGGAGAATCGATTTCTGCGGAAGAGGCTATGATAGCTTGCGAGCACGCAGAGGATCCGATCGTCAAGAGGGTCCTTACCAAGATCGCCAAAGAGGAAGCCGGTCACGGCGATCTCGCCTGGCGTTTTGTGGAGTGGATGCTTCACGACGATCCCGATCTCGCCGATGAGATCAATATTAACGCCGCGCTCGAGGCAGCGTTATCGGACGGGGATGACGCGCCTCAGGCGAGCAAACTGGTTGAAAAATATGGTGTCTTGACCAAACAAACCAAGGACGAGGTCAAGCAACACGCGATTGACAACAAGATACGCCCCAGACTGATGGCGTTGGTCAAGAAAGCTAAAGAAGCGAAGAAGTTTGCGTCGCGGCAAGAACAACATCGAATAGACTTGGGTTGGCTATCGACCAATGGACTTGACAGAATACCTGCATAGACGCGGTGCCACTCTTACCGACCTCGATATCGGGGTCGGCAAGGCTCTGGGTCGGAGCGGTGAAGATGTTCTGTTCGCCAGCGGCTCGTTGGTGGAAGATCTCGGCAACCCGCATTCCGACCTTGATCTTTACCTAATTTCAGCGCGAACCGACGTCCCGTGTGATATACATGTTCTTCCCTTAGGATCCGTAACTGTCGACGTCGCAGTGATGAGACCCGACGAGCTTGATCGGCTGCTTGCGCGGTTTGAAGAATATACACGGCAGGAGCGCGATACAGGAGAAGCGTGGAAGTTTAGCCCTGATGAACGCCTGTTGCTGCACCGCTTAGTCGTCGGACGAGCAATCTGGCGACCAGACACATTAGGGGCGTTGCAAGCACGCATTAACCCCATCGCGTTAGCGAGCCACAAACTGAATTACGCGCTGCACGCCGCCAAACGACTTCAACTCGACTTGGAAGGATGTCGAGTTGCGGGCGATTGGCAAACCATGCTGCTCGCGGCGCAGGACCTACTGAACCAAACAATTGATGGCCTTCTGGCCGGCTACGTGAAAACTAATCCTACGGAAAAGTGGCGCGCTCAACTGCTGAAGCGGCTACCGTCCAATTGGGACCTTCAGATTCCTGGGCGGGTCAGCGGCCGGCCCGCCTTGGATCACTATCTTGTACTCAATCGTTTACCTTCGTTCTTTGATGCCGCAAGTGTTTACGATTACGCTTTGCAGATTGCAGCGTTCTCGCGCAGGATCTTCCCTTGGGCAGGGTGGAAGTTATGCTCCTTCGGTCGAACGGAGTCCTCGTTCGGTAGCTTGTATGATAAGGCGCCGGCGCGAAAAGCAGCCGAAGTGTGTGAGGAGAAGCTTTGCCATCTCGAGCTCGACGTTCTGTTCGTTTACTCTGAGGAGAAATTCCAAGCTCGCCGACTTTCCACGACGGACGGCGCGTTTGATCTGTCCGCTGAAGCGGTGAATATCCTCTGCCATTTTGACGGCGTGTCGGATCAAGAGACTGCCGAAAAAGCGGACGGAAGATGTGAAAGCATGCCGCTTTGCGACGCACACTCATTCATCGCTTCTGCAGGCTTCAGAGCCCGAGGCATGGTGGATGACGATACCATCGGAAAGCTGCTCAAGCGGTCATAATTTGTAGATCATCTCGCCCGTTCAGGTTTTGCTGCCCGAACACATATTGTCCACCGACATACGTCTTATCGTGCTTTACCAAGGTTTCTCCTCTGTACGGGGTTGAGGCTCCCTCAGTAAACCGCTGAAGCTCTCCTCCGTGTAAGTCCTGATCTTGCGTGCAGCGACCTAAACGGATCCAGGACTGCGATGGTTTGGAGCAACTTTTCGAGCTCGCCGGTCGACCCGTCTCCCGAAACCTCCTGAAAAAAATTTTCTATACAAGCCTTCGTTGCTCTTGAGGATTATGACAACCGCTTCATAAAATGCTGATCAAACCACCGAGGAGCATCTTATGGACGTCTCGGCTTCTATCGCAGCCCGCGTGATCGCCAGCTTGATGATCGTTGGATCGTGGTTGGACCCGGCGGCGGCCGACGATTGGACGATCGCCGGCACCTTGCTGACTCCCTCCGGCATCGTTACCGACGGCGCCATCACCATTTCAGGACAGAAGATTGCGGCTGTGGGGACAAGCGCCACACTTGCATCCGCCCCCACCTCGATCAAAGTACCGGGCATCGTCCTTCCCGGATTCATTGACCTCCACAATCACCTCACATGGAACATTCTGCCCCGCTGGCTGCCGGGCAGGACCTTCGCAGATCGGTATGAGTGGCAGGACACCGCCGAGTACGACCGGTTCCTTGTAACACCGCACACCTTGGCGCTAAACGCGGCGGCCTGCGAGTCAGAGATCTACGCGGAAATTAAGGCGTTGGCTGGCGGTGCGACCTCGGTGGTCGGGAGCCTTCTACCGATCGGGCATCCGGAAAACGCGAAATGCGCAAAGGGACTGGCTCGCAACCTCGACATGGCGTCGGGCCTCCCGTTCACACAACCAGCCACGAACGACCAATGCAACAAAGGGGTGGGATCCGATGCCCTGCTTGATGTGGTCGACTACGAAGTGTTTCCCCTCGAGTTGCCGCACGCCCGACTTGATTATCTTCTCTGCGAACTCGGCACCGGAAATCTACGCAGCCTGATCGTTCATCTCTCCGAGGGGAATCCGCGTGACTCCAGTGCGCATCGCGAGTTCACGATGCTTAGCAAGAGCAGTTCGCTGCCACCGGGGCTGATCTTCGTGCACGGGACCGCGCTGCGTTCCGAAGACTTCGCCAAGATGACCGACGGTACGAGCGTCGGCTTGGTGTGGTCCCCCCGAAGCAACGACGAACTGTACGGCTCGACCACGAACGTGGCTGCCGCTCGGCTAGCGAACGTGACGGTCTCGATAGCGCCGGACTGGAGCCCTTCGGGTAGCGCGGGGGTACTCCAGGAGATCGGCTATGCCGCTCGTCACCATTTCGTTGCGTCGGAAAAGCTGATCGAAATGGCGACTACTGCGCCCGCAAAGATGTCACGCCTCGACGCATATATCGGGTCGTTGGAGCCCGGCAAATTCGCCGACTTCGTGGTCGTTGACGCGAAAATTGACCCGAATGCGAAGAAGCCGCTCGATCCGGTCGTCAAGGCAACACCGGCGGACATCAAACTCGTCGTTGTCGGAGGTCAGGCAGTCTACGGAGACCCGACGCTACTGGCCCAGTTGCTGCCGCAAGGGACGAAACTCGATACCCTAACGGTTTGCGGATCTCAGAAGGCGGTTTATCTCGGCCAAAGCGGAGCAGTGGAGCTGAGGAAGAGCCTGTCCGATATCCAGGCCACGATAAATGCAGCCTTAGCTAAAGCCGGCTCAAGCATTCCCGACATTGAATGCTATTGAGAGCACCGCTTCCAAAAAAAATGCCTATCAGAATGGCGAGCCAGGCGCGAAATGGGAAATCTAGACCTCCAGCTAGGCGATGCTCAGCGCGCGTTAGGAATGTACGAGCTGGCTTTGCGGCACGAAGCTAGCGATCCAGATTTAAATGCGATTGCGGGCTTCGCGGCCTCTGAGCTTGGAGATAGTAGGCGTGCGCTTGACCATGCCCATGTTGCCATCAGAGTGAACCCCCATCACCCGGCAGCCCATAATAACTTGGCGGTTGAACTCCTGAAGCTCGGGGATTTCGAACGAGTTGCGCAACAGGGGCGCATGGCTACAGAGTTTGGAACCGACCCAAACTATGCGACGAACTTGGAGATTATACAGACTTTTTGCTCAGAGCGCGAGGCTCACCACCACGAGGACCATACGACCAGCATTAACTAGTTGAACGAGATCAACATGGCTCTAGAGACATCCCTCTTCCGCACCGAGTCCGACCTCCGTAAGGCGAAGATCACTGGCGCAAAAGTCTTCGCAAGCGATTTTCGAGTGGCGGATATCGCCGAGCAATTTGGGTGGCCACAAGAATGCGCTCACGCCCTTCTTGTCCGAGCTGCTTGGATCGATCGTCGCTTCAAAAGTCTCAATATTGATCGCTTAGGTCTCGAAAACAGGCCAGAAATTGTCATCACTGCAGAGGAGCTAACGGCGCGAGGGATGGACAACACGGCGGGTATGGCCGCCGGTACGGGAATGCAGCAACTATGCCCGATAGGTCACGTTCCACAATTCCTGAGCCAACCTCTTGCGATTCTAGTTTTCCATGACTTTTTGACATACCGAAGAGCGGCGCAGCAGTTGCGCGAGGATCGGAGCATAGTGAGCTACGGCGAGATAGAGCTCGCGGCAGCCGAAAAGTCTACACAAGAATTGCTAGACGATTGGCGGACTCTGGTTGCTCCGGCCGCATTATCTACACAGCACTATTTGTTATCGCTTCCTCCCAATCAACTTTCGAGCCAATTCGACAACGGACCTCTTCGACGAAAGGAGGGGCGGTTCTTCCGCGGAGACGCTCCGGATGCAACGGCGGAAGCCATCTACAACGGCTTATCAACAATGAAACCCGGAGCGCTCGTTGTTGAAACTACGACTTTCACACAACAGATTGACCCGGCGTTTCTTGAACCAGAAAGCGGCCTAGCTGCTGTCGTGAACGGGACTTTGACAATATTGACTGGGACACAGTCTCCGTACGGCGATCAGAATGACGTTCGCAAGGCGGTTGCAGCAGGCCCTACCAATCCTAACATTCGCAATGTTCGGATTCTGAGTGCAGATCCAGGTGGCGGATTCGGCGGGAGAGATAAAGCGCCGCTAAGTGTCCAATTAGCTCTCGCGGCTGCGTTTTCTGACAGGCCCGTACGGTTAGCTTACGATAGGTTTGAGCAATTTCAAGCCGGCCTGAAACGTCACGGCTCCGGCGTCCATAGCATGATATCTTGCAAGCCGGATGGCATCTTGGATAAGGCACTCGTCCATTTTGTATTCGAAGGAGGAGCAGAGCTCAACCTGAGCAACCCGGTGATGCAATTGGGCGCTCTTCATGCGACAGGGTTCTACAAGTTCAACCAAGCTAGTGTGCACGGGGTTGTAACCCAACGTCGTATCCCCATCGTTGGTTCGATGCGTGGGTTCGGGATACCACAAGTGACCTTCAATATCGAGACCGCCATCGACAAGCTGGCTGTCCTAAAACTCAACCGCGATCCAATCGAAGTTCGGCGCCAGAATGTTTTGCACCATGACCCTGACCCTCGCACGGCCGATCGGGACATCGCCGGAACTCCACTCCGTTTCCACGTTGCCACCGCCGAGGTCTGTGAACGAGCTGCCAAACACAAATTGTGGCAGAGTCGAGCGGAGATTCGAATAAGGGCCGCCGCAGATGGACTCTATTGTGGGGTTGGCTTTGCAGGCTGCATGGAAGCATATGGAACATCCAGCGACACCGTGTACGCAGCCGTGCAACTGGACATCGACGGAAGAGTTACAGTGTGGAGCGAAGCCGTCGATATGGGTCAAGGTTCACGACGGTCGCTCGGCAAAGTTGCTTCCGATCTGTTCCAGACTTCAGCTAGGGTTTCACTCGGCAAAGCCCAGCCCTTTCTCTCGTTCGCAGAGCAACTCCAGCCTAGAGGAAGTACGTACGGACACGCGTCGACAAGCGCGTCGAAGACAGCTTTCTTCCACGTCCACGTCTTGCGGCAGGCGTGCAACGCACTCATCAGGCTCAAACTCTTTCCCGGCATAAGGACCCTCGTCGGCAGAAACATTCCGGACGCCGAACTTTTCAACTCCTGGCGCGACGGCCATTTTCATATGGGCAACGGCAACGCTCTATCGCTTGCCACTGTCGCAGCCCACCTCGACGCAGCCGGCGTTCCCCGCTTTGCTATTGCGCATGGCTACTTCGCGAATGGTTGGTCTCGCGCGACGTTTATAGATTCAGGTGTTACCTACGAGGGGTTTATAGACGCGCTTGGTTTCGCAAAGGACGCAGATAGTCGAGCTATCCTCGTTCCAACTCAAGGCGATCCCACGTTCCCTCCGGCGTTCTCGGCCGATGGAAAGACGCGCGTTCCTCGTTCGGGATACGCCGCTGGAGGCCATATTGCGGTCGTTGAAATTGATCCACGAACGCGCAGCCTTCGCATTACCGATGCTGTTTCTTTTTTGGACGCCGGAGACCCGATCACACCAACCATTCTCCAAGGCCAAGTCGAAGGCGGATTCCAAATGGGGTTGGCGCATGCGCTTTTTGAGACATTGCCTCCCGAGGTTGGGCAGGACCGCTTCGTTAATTTCGACCGCTATATGCTTCCCCGGGCTTCGGACATTGCGACAATCAACCTCGAAACCGTACTTCTGCCACTGCCGGAAGATGGAGCGCTCAACGCACAAGATGCGAACATCCGCCACAAGGGCGTCGGCGAAGTCACAATGACGACTGTGGCCCCCGCAATCGCGAACGCAATCGCGCACGCCCTTGGACATCATGACGAGCGCGCTTGGCCAAGCGCGCTACCGATTAGGTTCAAAGATCTTCAAATCAGGAGTGAGCCCGGTGCTTAGAAAAAAAACCGACGCACATCTGATTATCAATGGTCAGCGGCATGACCTTATTGATGTACCAGATGATATGCACCTTGGCCACTATCTCCGCGAGATAGTGGGTCTAACCGGCACCCGAATTGGATGCAGTATTGGGGAATGTCGCGCATGCACTGTGATGGTTCGTCATGCTCGAAGCGAACCTCCGGTGACGAAGCAGGCTTGCATGATAAGCTTACGGCACGTCAATGGTTGGGAAGTTACTACCATTGAAGGCCTATCCTCTGGCGATCAGCTACATCCAATTCAAGAAGCCATTCTCCAAGAAGATGCCATGCAGTGTGGCTACTGTGCGGCGGGCTTTGTCGTTGCAGGCGCCGTCGCTTGTGAACATATGCTACGCGCACCTGGTCAGGACGTTGCTGCGATAGTCGAGGCGGTCACTGGCCACAACCTCTGTCGATGCACAGGCTACATCCGCTATCGAAATGCAATCAGTAAAGTGGTCGCGTCGTTTGCTACCAAATCCTCTCCACTAGTCGAGTCTTCTAGCGATCGGCTTCCGGACCTGCCAGGGACCCCAAATCGCTTACTGACCGCTAAGACCCCGCTCCGCGAAACGCTACCATGGGACACCCAAATCGCTCTAAAATATGTGCCGTTATTTGACAACCCGTTGCTCGAACTGATCCGGTTGCTGCGGGACGCGGCGGAGATCGAGCATTCCCTACTAGTTCAATACCTGTTTGCCGCTTTCTCGATTAAGACTCCGCAGTATGCCGCGCTCGCGGGCTGGCCCAGTCATCGGTACGGCGGCCCTCCACTGCATGTGCTGGGCGTAGCAATTGAAGAGATGATCCATCTAGATGTGGCAAACAATTTGCTCTTCGCGTTAGGAGCAGCGCCGCATCTCGGCAGGCAGGAATTTCCGTATGAACAAGACATCTATCCGTTTGACTTCAAGCTAGAGTCATTGAGCCTGGAGACCGTAGCGAAGTACGTTTACGTCGAAGCTCCTGCCGACGCAGTTGATCCAGATCGACAAACCAATCCGGCAGACCGGGCCTTCGTGAAACGGCTCTATGAAGTGCTTGGAACGACCCGCGCAAATCACGTCGGCTCGCTCTACCGCAAGATTGAGGCGGTTCTGGATCAATTGCGCATGCGCCAACCTGACTTGATCGATTATAGTGTATGGCAATCTCGGCTCGAGGCGGTGCGCGAAGAAGGGGAAGGCGAGCACTTTGCATTATTTCGCTCTCTATTTGAGGGCACTCATCCAGCACTACCCGGTCCACAGATTTGGGACCCGAGTAATCCCAACTACCCAGCCTTTGATTTATCGGTCACCAGCGGCCTTCCTCCGGCGGGTGAAGTCGTGCCTGACTCCGAGCTTCCGGCCTTAAGGCATCTCGGAAACCTTCATTATTGGACCGTATGCATGCTCCTCGACCAATCATATCGGCGAGGCGGACGATTTCATAACGCTGCTCGCAGGCACATGACAGGACCATTGCGCAGCTTGGCAGCGGCGCTCGCACTTTCGGGTGAAGGAATGCCATTCGATGTTCTACCGACTGGCTATGCGCCTGGGAAAGACAGCGACAACAACCTCGGTCTCACGTTGACTCTGGTCAACGAGATCACTTTCGCCGAAAAGCGATTTGCCTCTTTCTTACCTTCAGACTATTTCCGACGCTGCGCTCTGGAAACATCGCAGGAGCTCCGCATGGTGATCTAGGTCGATGCGTTGAATGTCCACCGGTTCATTAAACTCGTTTGTTTCCATTTCACCGAATGCCGGCCCTCTTCTCTGGGCTGCAATCAGCGGCTTGGGTTCGCTACTTCGTTCAGTAAGCCGTTATTATCGACCACGCCTTCTTCGATCGACGTCCAGCCGCCACTTTTTATCCGTACCCCTTAGCCGAATGCCTCGCTAGGGAAAATGAATTCAATGCCTTCGCGCTCAAAGCTTCTAAAAGTTGCCAAGTGGCCCTCAAGCGAGGTTTGTTGGACTGGAAACGAGATCATCGGGCTGCGTGATCGGCTTAGTGCGGGCGGGGGAGTAGAGCCCGCGGTCGCCCTTCGGTCTATAGCGCGGCAGCCCTCGCTATGCGAAGGCTGGCGGAGCCACGAGGGATCGAACCGCGGACCTCTTGCATGCCATGCAAGTGCTCTCCCAGCTGAGCTATGGCCCCTTAGCGCGTTGGGCATGCGAAGGGAATTCGAACCGTTGGATACGGCTTGGGGAGGCCCGATCGACCCCCTACGATCTGGGCAGTATTGCTGAGAGTGGCCCGGAGAACAGCCGAAAGCGACTCCGGTCCGAAACATTCCCGTCCGTCCTTACCAGGACACAAGATCGGGATTGTTCAGATAGGCATGGGCCAATCGGCCAGCGTTTTGCTGATTGGGCCGTAGGCGAACCAGAGCGGCTCTGCTAGTCTTCGACCATTCAACCGGAGGTCGTTCGCGAAGCATGGCTTTCCCGGAACTGGTCGTCGATGTGCATACGGTCGAACACCCACCTACGTGGCGACCAGAGCCGTTGAAGGTGACCTTCCTAACGCTTTCTGCTGACGTGAGTGGCGAAAACCTGCTGAGGGCCTTTCAATGGGCACGTAATGCGGGTTTGCCCAACCCGCGTGTGATATCTCCTGCTCTTCTCAGATGGTCTTCTGCATTTCACCCCGCCTTCTTCAGGTCGGCTCAGGGCTGGTCTTCCCGGCAGTTCTCCTCAATCTCATTTCCGACCGGGCACTTTCTCAACGATTGGGGCAGGCGAGAGAAATTCCATCTGCAGTCACTTGTTTTCCTTGCTTATGTAACGCTTTCGGCCGCGATCATTCAGAACCGTTGGTCCACAGGGACCATCGCAAGCAAGCTGGACAAGCTCTGGCATGCCAGCGATCCTGGCAGGTTGTCCCACCTGCATGAGCCGGGCCTCCGGGATGAAGTACGGCGGCTCGCTTCAGCGCCCCCCGGTCCAGACATTCTGTTGGGGATAAAGCACCTCTTCGCCGACGCTCTCCGCGTTCTGTCGGGCGACATACACGCAAGCAAGGTCAGCATGCGGCAAGCCAAGCTGCCCCCAGCGCTCGCAGAGCGGTTCGGTTTCCTCGGAAGCCTACTTCATTCTGTCGCCAAGATACAAGCTGTGATTGTATATGGATCGAGCGTTTCTAGTGAGATATTTGCGGACTACGATATTGTTCTCGTTGTAGAGGATGCAGATGCAACCCTGAAGGCGTTGTGCGGTACGACACCGAGCTTCAACGGGAAAGAGCTGAACATAAGTGTCTATTCGCAGGACGAGCTTTGGACCATGCAGTTGATTTCCGGGGACAATTTGGCCGATTACGGCCTGTGCCTGTACGGTGAGGCCTTGCTCCCTGAAAAGACGACTGAGCTGCTGCTGGCACGCAACTTCAGCTTCGGGATGATCAGACAGCGACAGCAGCTTGGGATGATACCGAGTGCCCAAGACAACGATGATCCAACAGACGACCGGAGAAATCTTTATGGATACTTCGTCAAGATACCGGCCAACGTGGTGAAAGGTACGTACGGGGCGGTCGGACAGCGTTGGCCCAAGGAAAGAGTGCACGATTGGCTGCGCGAAAGATGTGGCTTCGATCCGGTCGCTGAGCAGCACGAAGCAATCAACGGAGACCGGGCACTCCCGCTCGCCCGATCGGCCGTGGCGACCATGACCGCGCTTCTACGATTGAATAGTGAACTATCTGTTGTCCAAATTACCGATTGAAACCGGTTCGAGTCTATGTCCCCGCGAGCAAGTGCTGCAGCAGAGAAGCTCCTAGACGAATGCGACGATCTGGAGCTTCCGATCCGGATCGAAACAGCCGATGAAGCTGGAATCCACGTGCGCGGCGCGAACGGCGAACAGATCAGCCTGGCGCTTCTGAACAATCGGCGTTCGCTGATCGAGCAATTCGTGCAGGGGCTACGGTTTGACTTTGCATCTCTCCCTCTTCTGGCAAAAGGCGAGAGCAAGGAAGTACGTGGTCTTTCGCCGCGGGTCTCCGTCGCGAAGCTCATCCCGTCGGTCTACTCGTACACGAATAACCGATATGGATTTGCGCCAGGCACAGAGAGAGTAAGAACTCACTTCTGCGCGGAAATCTTCCGCGAGATGTCCCGGCATCCCGGCAAGCGGCACCTGTCCACGGCATTCATAGGTCTGGTCGAACAGGCGGATTCCCCACTGCTGGTCGAGCGTCACGTCCGCGCCAGCAATCTCGAGGTTCGCGTCAAACGCTATCATATAGGATCGCCGACGCACCGGTACAAATTCACCGAAACGTTCCAAACCGCGCATGGGGGCCCCCCACTGGCGAGGTGGACACGATTTGAAAAGCCCGTGGTCTGCTTTGATTGGCGACACCCACTTCATGATCTCGATGGCACGCGGCTCGCTGACGAGCCTCTGCCGGACGACTATGCCGCTGTCTGGATTGACGATCTGAATGCAGCGAAGACACTCGCGCGGGATGCGTTTGAGTGGCTGGAAGTGCGTTTCGATGCAAAGGGACTGAAGCTTATCGACATCTGTTTCTTCATCGATCGGTCCGGAACATCAATCTTCGGAGAAATAAGTCCGGATTGCATGCGGGTGCGCAGCCGCGCGTCCGATGATGCGGACGCTTTGGACAAGGACGAATGGCGTCAGGGCGGCGACGCCAATTCCGTTCTGCGGCGTTATGCCAGTCTTTACGAGAGAATATTTGATCAACGGCAAGATCGATAGGAGGGAACGTGACGGTCATTACGCTGAAGAATCGCAGTCTCAAGATTTCACCGGGTGGCATTGTCACTCTTCCGGTGTCCGCGCGAAAGACTCTTAAGATGCAGCCGAAGAAGGGGGGCAGGGTTACGGTCGCCGTCGACGGAGACAAGGTTGTCATCCGGCCCGCTGGCGAAGCAGCGGGCCACCGCATCTCACCGAAGGGCCAACTCGAATTGCTCGGCGACGCGCGTGCACTTCTGGAGCGTGGTGTGAAAAGGCATTACTGGTGCGTAAGCGACGATGATGCCGGCACCATATCGTTGCATCCTTTTCAATGATCCTTCTGGCCCTCGACGGGCATGATGGAGCTGGCAAGACGACGCTTGCGAGAGCTCTGGCCGGGAAATTGAAAGCCCACTATGTTCGTCCTTTCGGCGGCGAGCAGGGATCTCGGCTGCTGCGCGCCTATAAAGGCGGCGATGAAGATGAGGTTCTTCGGGTCGGCGAGAGTGCGTTGTCGCATGCCTTGAATGGCCTTCCCCCGAATGACCTCGCGGTTCTGGACCGAGGGTGGCTGACCGTTTCGACGCTCGTCTCGGCCGACAAGATGATGAGCGAATGGCGCCTTTGGGTTCCGACGGCACTTATCTGGTGTGATCTTCCCACGACATTATCGCGGCTGACGCACAGAAGGGACGAACGAGGCGAAACGAACGACTGGCATGCACACTTTCTGGCCACGTATGTCGAAAGAGCGACACTGCGCCAGGTACCCGTCATAAGAACCGACCAGAACGATGAGAGTGAATGTATCCGCCAATTGGTGCAATTGATCGATCAGCAAAGGTGAGCGCCGCGTCGACCGCGCCAGTGGTCCGCATCTGGCCCCAGCCGCAAACTCGACCTCGATCGCGGCGCTGCTGGTCGGCCCGACTGGACCAGGCGTAACCCCTGGGTCCGGGACCGCCCTGGTTGGGACGAAGCCCATTTGTGGCCCCGTGGCATCCTTTGGCTCCGTGTGAAAAGACCATCGCCATCGCAGCAGCAAGGACCGCGAAAGGCCATATCGCCGCTACCAGGCGCGGCACCTGTAAGCTTTCTAAGACGATCTTGAGTTTCTTATCCTCGGACCAGCGCCGCCGCCGGCTCGTATCCACCAGTTTAAGCCGCTCGACTGGGCACTGCGCTTATCACTGTCCATAAGGGCAGTTCTCAATACTGCGCCTCACTCGGCAAAGCAGCCTTCAGCGGGCGGATACGCTTCATGCCAATGGCGGCCATGTGGATTGCGACACGCCACACCGGTATGCGTCGCGGTATGAACTCGCTGCAGGCCGACGCCTACGCTGGGTTCAGCAGGCTCTACGAGACCAATCGCCAAGCAGCCCTGATCATCGAGGCCGCGTGCTGGGCACACGGCAGGCGCAAGTTCTTCGATCTCGCGCGGCTCAGCAAGGCGCCGATCGCGGCCGAGGCGGTCAAGCGCATCGATGTCCTGTTCGCCATCGAACGTGAGATCAACAGTCTTGCTGCGCAGGCGCGCCTGCGCGTGCGCCAGGAGCGTACCCGCCCTCTGATCGTCGAGCTCGAGGCGTGGTTGCGAGAGCAGCGCGCCAAGCTCTCCAGCAACAACGACACGACCAAGGCGATCAATTACTGCCTCAGCCGCTGGGACGCATTTAGCCGCTTCCTTGATGACGGACGGCTTTGCATGTCGAACAATGCTGCTGAGCGTGAGCTACGGGCGGTCGCCGGGGGCAGGAAAATTGGACCTTCGCCGGCTCCGATGAGGGCGGCCGGCGTGCGGCTGCCATCTACAGTCTCATCGCCAGCGCCAAGCTGAATGACATCGACCCACAAGCATGGCTTGCCGACGTGCTGGCGCGCCTACCGGATCACCCTGCCAAGCGCATTGACGAGCTGCTTCCTTGGAATTGGCAGCCCCAAAGCGTCGCTCACGCCGCTTAATTACGATCAGCCTTGCCAAAAAACGGCGTAGCCGGGGCGGTCGTTGGACGCGCGCAAAAGCACCAGGGGGATTATCGACGGATTGACCTGCCGCGCCAATGGCAGGTGGGATCGTCGCCCACCAGATAGCGCATGATGAGACTAGTATCGATTGCGAGCATGCCGCCGTTTCGCCTCCGCGGCGATCCCCGCCTCCATATCCGCGATCGACTTTGCTGGCCCCTTATATGGGAGGGACCCGAATACGCCTTTCGGTTGGGCGTGCAGTTCAACACCAAGAGAACCAAGTACTTTCATAACGGTGCTGAACTCGGGATGTCCCTCTGAACTAAGGGTCTTATAAAGGTTTTCGCGTGAAAGACCTGTATCCTTAGCAAGAGTGGACATACCGCGCGCGCGGGCAACAATGCCGATAGCGTCGGTGACGAAGCCTGGATCATTGGTTTCGAAGGCTTCGCTTAGGTAAGCGGCGATCGCCTCAGGACTGTCCAGATACTCGGATGCGTCAAATGGTCTAGTTTTGGCCATTGCTCTTCTCCAACGCCACTGGCGAGCGCGCCAAATCACTAACGGATTAAGACAATTGGCCAGTTTCTCTAACCTACGCCACGCCGTATTTTATAAGATACAAATGCCGCAGCAACAACTCAATGCCGTCGTTTCTCGCTCGATCTGGCTGCCAAACCACCGAGTCAACGGCGAGCTTGCGGGACCAGGGTCTTGCCCGGACGCGTACCAACCTGGTGTCATCAGCTTTGTTAGTCGAGACGAATGATGGTGTCCTAGGGGCCTACACCGGACGGATACGAAATACTCGAACCCGCGCTGGCGCGTCGCCTTCGCCATGGTCTCCAGGGTCTCTGTCCCATCGGAAGCATCGGTGTGTGGCAGTGCAGGATTCCGCGCAGGTCCTTACCCTTCAGAGCCAGCTCGACCTCGCCGCGCCGCTCCCGGAGCTCAGGATCGATGAAGGGCAGACCGAGGGCGCGATAGATGTCGGCCTCCTCGCCGGCGACCAGTGTGCGGCCCTTGCGCAGGCCGTCAGCGTCTAACCGCATTCCCTTCTCGGCGGCTACCCGGCCACCTCCGAGTCCGAGAAGATCTCCTTCAACCAGCTCAACCGGCAGACCGGCCACCGCATCAAGTACGTCAAGGTCGATGCCGACACCGGCGACGAGGTGCCGAACGAGGACATCGTCAAGGGCTACGAGCTCGACAAAGGTCAGTACATCGAGGTCACGAAGGAGGAGCTCGAGGAGATCGCGCTGGAGTCTACGCGTACCATCGAAATCGACGAATTCGTCGACAAGTCCGACATCGACCCGCGCTACCTGATCCGCCCGTACTACCTGCGTCCGGACGGAAAGGTAACGTACTGGCGATTTTGTCTCGAAGGGCGGAACTAGGCCGGCCATTAACAATAGAACTTCGCTGATCGCCGGCGGTCGGATCAGTGACGCTCGGCCAGGTTCTGCCGAAGGATCGGCGATACGGATTGGCCGCCGTTGCCAAGGACGCCAAGGAATACTGCTTCACGACAATAAGGCATGGCGCTCAAGGCGCTCGCGAAACAGCGGTTGCGGGCGAGCGGCCGTCAAGACTTCCTCGTTGCGCACGGCAGCTGCCCTGTCGTCCACAAAGGACTCGTCCGCTGACGCCTGATGGACCGGCCGGGTCTTGCCTAAGCTGCCCCGCTAATACTCCATCGATAGTCTACTACTCTCATTCCGGAAGTCAGTGAGATCAGGCAGGGTACTACGTATCGGGGCGCCTGCTGCAGCCATAGTCGCGGGCTACAATGGCGTCCGATGGACGATTCCTTCGCAAGATTCGGTTTTTCGTCCCATAGCGCCGGCAGAGCTGGCTAACGAAGGATAATCCTTGCGCACGGACGCTATCCCGGTGGCGGGAGCACCCGAAACGTGGCAACGTTAATCAAGACCTTCTCTCAAGTCTTGATCGCCGAACAAAGGATATTCCGGAGAGGCTCATGACGGAATCCGAATCCTTTGTATCAGTCAGCACGCAGCTGAGGGACACCTTCGGCCGCAAGGTCAAAGAGCTAAGGCTTTCCATGAAGATGTCCCAAAGGGATCTGGCCGAGGGGGCCGGAGTCCGTCAGGCGCTCGTCAGTCAAATCGAGAGGGGAGAAGCGAACCCGACGCTGGATTCGATCCTGAGGATCGCAGCTGCGCTGAACGTGAGCTTCGCCGAGCTCTTCGAGTTGCCGCGCTCCTAAAGAAGCATACCGGCCCCTCGGTTCCGAAGTGGCGGACGAGGCACTCGCAACGGTCGATTTGCCATATCTTCGGCACAATCCTATGACACGCTATAACGTGTCAATCGCTTTTTGCCTGCGAGCATTGTGCGGAGACGTGGCAATGCATCTTAGAGCTCTCGCCGACATCGATCAGCAATAACAACTGCCATGACAGGGGGCCGAGGGACGGCCCCCTCGTCGCTTACACAATGCGCTAGGTCCAGCAGCCTTTCAGCAAACGATTGCCCGCGCGCAATCGCAATTCCAAGGCCTTTTGGCGATCGATGTAGGCGTTCGATCACGCAGGAAGGAACATGCCCATGTTCATCGACCATCATCATGATCTTGGTCACACCGTCCCTCGCCCACAACGTGTTCAGGACATTGTGCCATGGATAGCAATCACCCCCATCTACGGGCCGCGCCCGCCTTCTTCACCAGCCCGAAGTGCAAAGTTGCGATTCCCGTACACCATTTCCTTACCCGCGACGCACTCGCGCAAGCGAGCCTTGACCATTCGGTTCGCGCGATCGGCTATCGGAAGGCTCCGGACCTGTATGATCGTCAAGAAAGGTTAGACGGCATCGTCCTAAACAGAATTGACGGTGATTTCCTACTGTCGGTTTGCAGAACGCGACCACAGCGAAGCGACTGGGAATTAGCACACCTCTCTGGTGTGCTTGAGTCAAACGGGCTGCGTCTGCTCGAACGCGATGCGGTCGATATTAGACGGGAACCGCTGTTCTCCAACGCCCGCGCGGTCTGGTCGCACGAGCGCTACCACGTATCTGTGAATGATAGGCTAAAGATCGCGGCTGCACTCGCGGAAGATGGCCCGCAATCGATACTCGAACTCGAGGAGAATGCGCGACCGAGTAACGATATCCTGGCTGCTGTGTGCGCCTTGGCCTGCGAGGATCTGGTGGAGCTTAGCATTTATGAAGCGCCTTTGGGTCCTCGTACGATTGTGTGCTCCCGTTAGAGATTCACGGCCGCCGCTGAAGACCTCCAGTGCTGCAGCGGCGGCATGCAGTCAATCGACGACTTTTCGGCGCGTCAGAGAAGTTCGGCGCGCTTAGAACAGAACCCCCGTTATGCGCGGAAAAGCAATCTCGGGTCGTAACCTATTGCCGTATGTGACTGGCAGTTCGAGATTGCATTGCGCTCCTGAAGGGATGCTCCGCCTCCATGCGTGGGAGTATCGGCAGCAAGCACACTCTTCATCCTGTTGGCGTCAGCATCAGCCGCTGCACCCGCACGCGAAGCCGGCGCAGGGGCCAGCAGCGAGCGCCATCACGAACGTCCATTTCGCCGGTAGCGTGAGGCCGACGGGTCTCGAATTGCGCCACGGCGCTGTCCCGCGCCGCTCGCAATCGGACACCTCCTCGCCCAATGGCGCTTCTCGATGGAGTGAAGTAATGAACATGTACGCAGAAGGTAAGCGGGACCTCCTCGCCCGCGCCTACCTCGATATGTTGGCCGCCGAAGCTGGCACAAATAATAGCCCGCTCCTGCGAGGCGGCGACCCGGATGATCCCATCGAGCGTCTGATCGAGGATTTGTCGACCGCCCCAGAGTCGGTGGGAAGGACATCGATCCGGGCGGACCTGGCGGCCGCAGCGATCCTCGTCGCGCGCGCAATCGAGCCGGTCGACGGGCTCACTCGCGAGTTACGCCGCGGTTGCCCGGTCGTGTCGCTCGCCACGCACTGCGCCGAGGTGGTTTCTCTCGTTCGGCAAGTCCTAAAGACATGCGCCTTCGGCTCTGAAGCAAGAGTTCTCGACGACCGCTCCTTCAACGAGAACCACTATACGCGTCCGGTATTGTTGCTGGCGCGGGATGGAACATCGACCGAGCACAAATCGGAGCGGGGGAACGACACGATTGCGAAGGCTCTGCATGCCCGCGCGCCGATCTTCGGTGCTGCACCGGATCCCCGCCGACACCTGCCGCGCGATCTCCTCCGCGCGGCGGAACATCACCTTTTGCTCAGCCAGCTCGACGCTTCCGCGATCGCGCTGGTGATCGAAGCCGTGACCGGAAACCCTCCGAACGCAGCGGTGAACGAGCAAGTTGTCCGCGCAGTCGACATCGCAGACCTAACGCTCGCAGTTCGCTCGGATCGCACGGCTGACGATTGCGTGAAGCGCCTGGAAAAGGTCGTCTCGACGAAATCGTTCTTCGACCATCGCGGTCCCGGGTTGGAGGAACTTGCTGGCTACGGTGCGGCACGCGAATGGGGAATGAATCTGGTCGCGGACTTGCGCGAGTACCGGGCAGGATGTCTCGATTGGGAATGTATCGAAAAGGGCCTTCTGCTGGTCGGCGCGCCTGGCGTAGGCAAGACGCAATTCGCCCGCGCGGTGGCGAAGTCTGCGGGTGTCCCCCTTGTGGCCACGTCAGTCGCAGACTGGAATGCAGCGGCCTATTTGTCCGGCACACTAGCGGCCATCAAGGAAGCATTCTCGCAGGCGCGCAAACTTGCGCCGTGCATTCTATTTGTCGACGAGTTGGACGGAATCTCGGATCGCGCAACCCTGACGACCGAGTACAAGGAGTATTGGACCCAGATCGTCAATCTACTCTTGGAGCTGTTGGCAGGCATCGAAGAGCGGCCCGGCGTGGTCGTGATCGGCGCAACAAATCACCCCGAGCACATCGACGCGGCTGTACGTCGCGCGGGGCGCCTCGACCGCACGATCGAGATCGAACTGCCTGACACCGAGAGCCTCACCGCGATCTTCCGCTTTCATCTCGGCCCAGACCCTTTGCCCAATGTCGATCTGATGCCTGCCGCGCTCGCCGCCGCCGGCAAAACCGGCGCGGACGTCGAGGCATGGGTCCGGCGCGCGAAGTCGCGCGCTCGCCGCGGCAGGCGCGAGCTCATGTTGGAAGATGTCCTCCACGAGATCAGGTCTGGACGCGAAGGAATGCCGCAAAGCCTCAGGCGATCCTGTTCCATCCACGAAGCCGGACACGTTGTCTCCGGCGTGGCTCTGGCCGTTTTCGAACCGCAGGCGTTGACGATTCTAGATCACGGTGGGGCGACGCGCGTCGAGCTTTCGCGGGCCAACTCCCAAACCCGAGCAGGCATCGAAAACTACATCACAGCCCTTCTGGCCGGCCGCGCCGCCGAAGAGATTCTACTGGGCTCGTCTGAGGCGACGGCGGGCGCCGGCATCGGCGATGATAGTGATTTTTCGCGAGCTACCCAAGCGGCAGTCGACCTTGAACTCAAGTACGGCTTCGGAGTGATCGGAGTGGCGCATTTTCCGGACCGAGCGACCGAAATGCTTCTTCACGATCCATCCATTGTAGCTTTGATCACGAAGCGCCTGGATCGTTGCTTGATACGTGCGCGCGAACTAATCGCAAACAACCGAGAAGCCGTAGAAGCGGTGGCACGGCGATTGGAGGCGACGGGCTACCTCGATCGCGCTGCCATTGGCGAACTCCTCAAAACGCATCACGTGCAAAGCGGTTTGTTGAAGAACGATACGAGGGAAAGCTCGTATGACTAGTATGGGGACTTTGCCGACGCACAAGCCGGTATGGGGCTGCCCCCTCATCACTTGAGTGACTTTGATGATGTCCGTTCGGTCGGCCGATCCACCTGCGCGATGAATAGCGCAAACTTTTTTCGGGGACGGGCGAGCTGAGATTCTGGCTCAACAATTACAGGGGAGTGGTCGATGATTTCCAACAAGACGCTGCAGACGTCCTCAAGGGTGCGAATAGTGTACACAAGTTCGAACGCGGTCGAGCCACACCTCAGCGGAACGCCGAGTTCGGATGTGAGGCGGAGAGAACTGATGCGTATCGTGCTGGCGGTAATGGCCAAGGCCGACGTCGAGCGGCAACTTTGCGATAGAGCAGAGCGGCGGCGCAAATTGTGCAAAGACGGCGCAAACAAGTCCTCAAACGAGAGCGGTTCGACCTGAGTTTGTGCTGCGCGGATTGACCCAGTTCAATCGTGAACTTGCATTCGCACAAATATTGCCACGACTCTTCCGATGAGCACCCCGGTTTGCTCCACCGGGATCGCATGTTGGCCCATGGGATGAGTTCGGAGGATGAGATGACCCTTGCCATAGGAATATGCGAACTGTCCTCCCAGTCCAACATCACGGCATCCAGTATCAACGAAGACTCGGTCTCCAATTTTGAGGCCTTCATTCGGGACATCGACTGCTACTGCCACCACCCGAGAGGGATTCGCCGAAAGCATATGGGAAACGAATCCTTTGGGAAGTCTCCAACGTCGTGTGCTGGCTATCGCTCTTTCGTTCGGGCCCGACGGCCCGAACTGGTCCGGATTCATCTCAGGGATATCGTCAGCGTCTGATGCAGAGACTCTCTGTTTGTGGATTGCCTCCTCAACAAGTCTCCGGACCTCAAAGTAATCGGGGGGAGTCTCTCTTTCGGCGAGGCTCCGAAGCTCGCGAAAGCTTATGGTCTCAAGGCTCGGCTGCACGGCCAAGCGCTGGTCAACGCGCGCCCCGAGACCGGATGGCTGAATGCCTTTTAGAAGCCAGAGCGAGCTGATGCCATAGGCTGACGCGTACGCCAGCGCCATCAATTCGCTCACCCGATTGGTGCCAGCCTCGTGCGCGGCCAGGGTGGGGTGCGCTAACCCGAATTCTGTAGCGGCAGCAGCGACGGTTTCGAACCCACGCAGTTTGCGTGCAATCTTAAGGCGAAGTCCCACCTGCTCGTTCGACGAGCTGTTCTCTTCGATAGGCGAATCTTTAAGCCTGGAAGCCTGTGCCCGGGTCAGCTCGCCGAGCTGGTACTCCGCTAGGTGCCGATCTTGAAGACTTCCTGCTGGAAGGCCGAAGGCAGCTTCGTACTTTTCCGCGTCGGAAGCCCCTATCTTTCGGCCTCCCCGCTCATGCGCCCGTAGAGAGGCTTCGGCCCACCCATAGGCCAGCGCAGCAGCTGCGGCCGACGAAAACCCAGCCCTCTTGCGGGCGGCCGCCAGAAGTTTGCCTAACCGAGGATCTCCGAAGTCCTTGGTTTTACGACTGCTTTTCTTATGACCGATCATTTGCGGTTCGTTAACCGTGATTTGCGGCACGAATTTCCTTGTACCGTGATACATATTATATTGCATCGGCTACAACACATCATGACTCATCAACGTCTCAACCTCAACGCCCTCCACTCCCGGTACCCGACCTGCGTCGGCGCCCGAGAAGGAGTTCGTGTTCTTGATCGGGCGTCGCGATGAAAGAGTTCGTGATGCATCAGGTACCCCCGAAGGGTGGTGTGTGGGCTAGCTATTGCCGAGTATCGACCCCTGGTCAGATCGAAAGCAACATTGTTCAGCGTGACCTCAACAGAAGGTACGTTGACGCGGCGCAGGGCGCATTGCGCTACGAGTTGTCAGACGTAGGAACGGGCTCACGCGTCAAGAACCGTCCCGGCTACCAGAAGCTCCTGAATCTGATTCGCGAGCGCAAGATAACGCATATCGTCGCTCGAGACCTTAGTCGCTTTGGGCGCAGAATCAGACATCTCTATCATCTGATGGAGCTCTGTACAGAGAACGGGGTGCTCGTCTACGACACGCAGATGGGACAAATTACCGACATGCACATCTGGGCGGTTGGTATTGTCGCGCAGATGCAGTTGCAGGTGTTATCCCTCCAGATCAAAGAGGCACTAGTTGCGAGGCTAATCAAAGGACTCCGAACAGGCGGGAGAGTCTTCGGATACGACAACGTGGAAATCGACGGCGAGAAAGGCCATCTCGTAAAAAACGAGGAAGAAGCTGCGATCGTGCAGCTGATGTATAACCTTGCCGACGAGCGTGGCCTCGACGACCGAGCAATTACCCGAACGTTGAACCGCAAGCGCACCCCAGCGCCCGGCGGCGGCAGGTGGCACAGAAAGACCGTCGCTTACATCTTGACGAACGCTGTCTATCGTAAAGATTTAATCTGGAACAAATGCAAGACATACTTTGATGCGGACGACGAGAAGCTGAAACGCGAACCCAGGCCGGAAGAACAATGGCTCAGGCGCCTGGGGCAGCACGACCCGATCATTGACGCCGACCAGTTCGACCGCGTCCAGGCAAAAAGAAACGGCCGCAAGAAGCCGCGGCCCATCACGAAGAAGACCGGGCCCGCCGTGTTTCTCTCCGGCAAGCTAAAATGCGCCCACTGCACTAAACTCGACGAGGACGGCATCCCGAGGGGCGGGACGATGAGTGTCTGCGGTGGTGACGGGCGAGCGACGCGCCTTCGTTGCTCGTATTACAGCGATGACAGAGACAAGTGCAGTAACAACCGTACCCACTATCGCCATGAGATCCTGACGGCCGTCCTTCAAAGCCTAGTGCAGCAGTTGGAAACGCCGGAGGCGGTGGCCATCTTTTTGGAAGAGCATAACTTGGCGAGCCGTACCAATCGAAAGAAGAAAGGTGCGCACCGGGCAAAGCTCTCGCGCGACCTGCAAAAACTGGAAGCACAGATCAAACGCTTGGCCACATCCATTGCCGATGGTGCGCCCAATACCGCAATCATTCCTCACATCGTACAGCGCGAAAACGAGAAGCAGAAGCTCAGTGATCAACTGGCGGACTTGGACTCCGAAGATGTGGAATTCGAAATCGAGCCCGCTTCCCTAGAACGCTATTTGGACATGGCCAAGGGTATGCTCGATCGGCTGACGAAGAGCCCGACTGACGCGCTGGACATCGAAGTCGCCGAGTGCCTTGAGGCGATGATCGACTACGTGCTGGTTAGCCCGAATCCTGAGGGACGCGGCTTTTCGGTTGAAGTCTTCGGCAAGCTTGCCCAATTGGTGGCGGACAACTCGTCACACAAAACCGACTTTCGTAAGGGTTTTGGACGTACGGATATCCGTACGTCCGAAACCCTTACGAACACAGGCGCCGCCCAGAAGCTAAAGTTCCAATTCCCAACGGTGGCGGTCACACCTAAGCCAAAGCCCGTTCTCGAATGCCTGCGAGGGTCGCAAGTGCCGATCACGGCGGCAGTAATCGTTAAAGACCTGGAAAAGCGAGGCATCTTCCGAACATTGGGATCCGTGCACCATGAGCTCAAAAGCCAACCCGATACCTACGTCCAGATTTTTTCAAAGGGGTTCATGCTTCGTTGCGAGTGGGAAGCTCTACCAGAGAGGTACTTCCGGACTTCCGAGGAAGTCCTCGAACTGGTCCAGGTGGCCATGAAACGCGCAGGTCAGCCTATGCGCCCGATCGAACTCATAGCTTTCTTCGAGCAGGAAGGGTTGCGGATCTACAGTGACGGGTCAAGGTACCTTTGTACGTTACTCAGCCGACATAGCGATACTTTCCAGGCCCATGGACGGAATAGAGCCAGGTGGTCATTGAAACAGGATGACGCGCGGGACAATCAAGCCGCCTAGAAGCTCCATTGCCTGCCCCAGGGAAAGCCGCCGGGTCGCGCTTGCGGCGAGGACGGTGAATACAGGGATAGGCAGCAGAATCAGTCGAGGTAATTGGGCGTCGGGCGCGCCGGATTGCGGGAGGCGAGATCGGTTACCGACTGGTATGCCGGCAGCTATTTTTCTTACCTTCAGTTCACTACCCGATCCGCTCTACGAGGGCCAGCAGGGGCGCATAGGCGCGGAGATTCCGCCGAATCTCGGCTTTGGCAGAGTTCGGGAGGTGCCTTGAATTTGATGCCAACTGTCATATATAATGCGACACTTGTCGCAGAGACCTTTCATGCCGAGCCGATGGACCGACCGACCTGAGCCGATTGAGAAGACACGGTTGGCTGCGATCGCCAGCCTGCTTGGGGCGCCGTCTACCTTTCGAAAGGTGCCAGAGAGCCCACTGGAAGCGCATGAGATGCTCCTGAACGGGCTGCCGTCCAGAGCACTATTCCATCTAGTTCAGAACCTGGCGTCTCTTCGCTGGGACGACTCGTTCGCCAAAGCGATTGGAATGAGCCATCGCACCTACCAACGCCACGCCTCCGCGGGAGCCAAGCCACTCAGCCCCGAGCAAAGCGGACGAACATGGAAACTTGCGGAAGTCCTGGCGAAAGCGACCTCCATTTTCGGCTCCAAGCAGGAAGCTGAGCAATGGTTGGAACGGCCGGCTATCGGCTTGAACCAGCATAAACCAATCGATCTGTTGGCCACGCCGGCTGGCGTCGAACTGGTGGAAGATTTCCTCGTTCGACTTGAGCACGGTGTCTACGCTTGACGCCGTTACCTGGGGCGCTGGGGGGGACCGAGCTTATCGCTTGGCGGTTAGACCTAGCGATATACGCGGCCACATGGGACAGCGGTGAGGGAGCTTTTCTGGTCGGGGGCCGCTGGAACAGCAGGGGACTTCGGGCCGTGTACTGCTCGATCGATCCCTCTACCGCAATTCTGGAGGTTGCAGTCCACAAGGGATTCAGAGCGCTTGATACGGTCCCCCACGTAATCACCGCCATTACAGTCGACCCGGCAAGCGTGTTCGTGGCGGACCCGACAATAATTCCAAATCCAAATTGGCTTCGGCCCGGCATCCCCAGCGCCGGACAGCAAGCATTCGGCGACGATCTTCTTGATAGACATAAGGTCGTGCTGATTCCGAGTGTCGTGTCGACCGCGAGCTGGAATCTGATGTTTGTCGCGTCAAACGCAGCTGGCTGCTATAAGGTGAATTCGCAGGCAGCGTTCGCCCTCGATCCTCGCCTGCATCCTCCGGCCAGACCTTAGCCGCGACATACGTAATGCAGGCTTCGAATCGACAGTTTGTGAAACTCTCTGAGGGGGAAGTTCGCCGTTTCCAACTTTCCTGGTAACGAGCCCGTCGACAGCCAATTTGAAAGCATCTAGCCCTCCTAGGAGCTGCTCTTTGGGGTCAATCGCACCAAACTATTCTTCCGTTGCGGATCCAAAAATGAGAGCGGCAGCCCGTTCTCAGCCATACGGATGGATGGAGGCTGACCCGGCCCTTATCGTCGAGCATGACGTCCCAACGCGGCTTTACCGCTTCCAGCAGCATCATTTCGAGGCGCTCCCCACACCCACACGGGCAACGCAGTCCGACCGACCAGTCTTCCTGACCGTCCCGCGCCAGCACCAGATCACGAAGCGGGAGCTTTGCCGGAAGCGAATCCCCCTCGACGACGCGTAATTTCCGCCGCGGCCCCATGGTGTCCAGGAGACGCCGCCACCATACGATCTTCGGCCTCATGCGGCTCTCCTTTGCTTGCCGAGGGCCGGCAAACCGAGGAGCGGCTCTTGCGGACCGGCCGCAATCGGATAGGCGCCGGAAGCCGGGAAATCACGCTCTGCGAACACGTCTGCATCGCCATCAGCCAGCATGAACAATGTGCGCGCGCAGCTACCGTTCGGCGCGTGCCGGAACGGAAATGCTCGCGCGATGAATTCCATGACCGCGTCCGAAGCGGCGCGCATGTTGAGGGTGATGACGGCGGGAGCCTGCTCCTCGATGCCGCGAAGGTATCCATCGTTGAGTTTTTGCCGCAGTGCTTCCGGCGCCGTGCGGGCGAGGTACTCGGCCTCCAGCACACCGGCATCGTAGACACTTCGATCGAGGAGCGTTGAGCCGCCCGGAAACACATAGTCGATGCGACCGCACACCTCCGCGATCTCGTGCTCGTCTCCCCAACTCCTTCGCGTCGGAATCGAGACGCCGAGATCGAAGAGCGGCATGGCGAAGTAGGCGGCGAGCCGATCCGCGATGTGTCGCCCTTCGGCGGTATCAACGCACGAGAACAGAATGTCGGCCTCGCTTGCCTCAAGAGCCGCATCACGGGTTGCGATTGAGCTCGGTACGCACCGGACATCGCATCCTTCGCGGTAGTATCGCACGGCGGAGGCAAACATTTCGACCTTCAGTCGACCGATTCTCGCATCATCGATCGTCGCATTGAGAATACGATTGAGGTTGCGAAGCTCTACCTTGTCGAAGTCAACAACGATTATTTCACCGAAGCCAAGGCGGGCAAGCTGCTCGGCGACCACTGAACCGGTCCCGGAGACGCCGATAATGCAAGCGCTGAGGCGGCCCAGCCATTCTGTCATCCCGCTTGTAAACGCAGCTGGCCTCTTGGGTGACATTCCAAAGTGGGTATCATGGTGCCACCAGAAGCGCAGATCGTCACCGAATACGCTTACAAGGTCGACCGGTTTTGCAAACTCATCAGGCCCACATAGGCGTCCGAGCATCGCACCGTCCGGGAGCATAATGGCCGAGCCAGCCACCTCGCCCGTTCCATGAAAGAGAGCGGGCAGCAGCAGCCTGTCGCTCGCGTCATCGAGATCGGAGAAGGCGAACAGGCCGCCGGGGTGCGAGTGCACCGCGACGATGCTCAACCCGGCAGAGTTCGCACGCTCGATTGCCATCTCGACGTAGCTGCCTGGCCAACTCAAAAGGCTCTCCGTGCGTTGCGCACATGCTTGGTAGGGCACCGCGACAAGGTCGCAGGCCAGAAGTTTGCGACGTCGTCCGGTCGCGCGTGTGCAGAGCAGCAGGGCTGCGGCTTCCAGCCCGTCTCCCGGAAAGAGGTGACGATGCAGCAGCTGGAAGATCGGCTGTGGGAGCACCAACGTCTCTTGGCGCGTGATCACCGCTCGACCTCCCGACGGAGCGACTCGTCCACGAGCGCGAGGTGGGTGCCGACATTATCGCGCGCGCTGTCCCATGGGCGGTGCCGCGACCAGCGCTGAAAGCCAAGGCCGGTCACGGATTCGATGCATTGCACCTGAGGGATAGGCTGGCCGTTCGCCAGCGCCAGATGTGGGTGACAATAGAACATGTCGAGCTGAGCGCCCGGATAACTCACCGGTACCTCGATCGCGATGTCCGTGGCCGCAACGGTGTAGCCCTGCGGCAGCGGATACGAGTGGAGCAACAACCAGCGGCGTGCGCCATCAACGATGGTTTCCCAGCGCAGACTCAAGCGGTCCAGATGGACCTCGTCCTGCGGAAGGAGAGCGAAATCGTGACGGCGTGGCGTTGCGACCTCGCCGTTGTTGATCTGCCGCGGGGTCAGCCGCAGCTTCTCCACGCCCGGATGCGTGAGGTCGATGGTCGCGTTTAATTCAACCTCCTTGCGAGGTTCGCCGGCGACCTTCAGGACAATGATCCAACCGGCATCGGGATCGAAGCCCGCCAATTTGAGCGCATCCCGCACCACAATCTGAGGGGAGCGCGATTCGATGACAACACCTTGGACGTTGAGCTTCCAAGTCTGTTCCCGGCGAGCACCGTCTCTTGCCTCAGACCTCGCATTAACATTCTGATTTTCCATATTTTTCTCCATCCGACCGAGTCGCCAGACCAAGCTTTGGGTGACCGTCGAAAGGAACTTTGCTACCGTCCTACGTCAAAATCGGTCGTAGGATTTCCATGCGGCACGAGAAGGCGGCAGCCATCCTGAATCTTGCGCGGACGCTGGCCTCCAGCGCCGAAGGCTTGACCTTGGACGAGATGGCTCAGGAACTTGGTGAAAACCGGCGCACGATCGAGCGCATGCGTGATGCGCTCGCCTCCGTCTTTCCGCAGCTCGAAGAACACCAGGATGGCGCCACAAAGCGTTTCCGCATTCCCGGCGGGCTCGATGGCTTCATCAACGCGCCCACGAAGGAAGAATTGCTGGAGCTGAACAAGGCGATCGAGGGCCTCCGCCGTCGCGATGCGAACGCCAGCGCCGATGCTCTACAGGCTCTTGAGAAGAAAATACGCTCAGCCATAAAGCGGCCGGCACTCAACAAGCTTGCCCCAGATCTGGAGGTGTTGCTGCGGGCCGAGATGATCGCCGTGCCAGCAGGACCTCGGGCTGTTGAAGATCCCGACGTGCTTCTCGCGATTCGCGATGCCCTCTTGCAGATGAAGGTTCTGCAATTTGTCTATCACGGCGGCTCAAGGCCTGGCGCCGCGCGCGAGGTCGTGCCGTTCGGCATCCTATTCGGGCGCTGCAACTACCTGATCGCCGCCGATCTCGGCACCATCAAGCCCAAGCATTGGCGACTCGACAAGATCGAGTGCATCACCGTGCTCGAGAAGACCGCGTCCCGACCTGCCGGCTTCAACCTCGTTCAGTTCGCCACCGGGTCATTCGGCTTCTTCCAAGGCGAACAGGAAGATGTGGTGCTTCACGTCCTTCCCCATGGCATGGACGAATTCAAGAATTGGCAATTTCATCCTAACCAGAAGGTCGAGTTCCTTTCCGACGGCGGCGCGCTTGTGCGATTTCGAGCAAGCGGCATGCTTGAGCTCGCCTGGCATCTCTTTTGTTGGGGCAACCAGATCGAAATTGTTTCCCCCGTCTCCTTACGCCAGCTCATGACCACGGAATTGCGTGTGGCCCTCTCCCGACATGAGGAGCCGCCACGGCTTTCGTCCACCGTCCCGAGCTCCGGCGCTGTCGAATAATTTTCTTGGCTACGACCGCTTTTGTCGTAGGTCGCTGGTTGATTCGCCTCCATGAAAACACCGCTGTCACCCTCGCGCCTGAACGATTATCTCGGCTGCCCGCACCAGGCGGCGCTATGGCTTGCGGGCGCCAAAGCACCGGCGCCCGACGCTACCATAGACCTGATCCGCACCAAGGGCTTCGAGCACGAAGCCAAGGTTCTCGCCCACCTTGAAACGCAATATGGGAAAGCCGTCCATATTTCCGGGTCGGCACCGGCGAGCGAGCGCGACGCGGCAACGCGTGCCGCCGTCGCGGCTAAAGCGCCGCTCATCTATCAGGGCGCGCTGATCCACGGCGACTGGATCGGGTTTCCAGACTTTCTGGTGCGGAAGCCTGTAACTGGCGGCGCGTTTGTCTACGAGCCGGAAGACGCCAAGCTCGCCCACAAAGCCAAAGTCGAACACGTCCTTCAGCTCGGCATCTACGCCGAACTTCTGGCCGCAACACACGCCATGCCCGTTGCCCGGGGCACCCTGCACGTTGCTTGCGGCGGTCCGGTATCGTTCGATCTCGCGCAGACGCGGCAGATCCTGCGCCGCCTCATGCGCCGCTTCGAGGCGTTCTGCGCCGCCGAGACCCGCACTACGCGCGCCATTCCATGCGCCGCCTGCGCCCAATGCGACTTCAAGCCCAACTGCGAGGCGGAATGGCGCGCGGCCGATAGCCCCTTCTTCGTCGCAGGCGTCAGCGGGGCGCAGGTCCTCAAGCTCGAAGAAGCTGGGGTCAAGACACTTGCGGAACTTGCCGCTGTGCAACCGGATGTGAAGGTGGCGGGCATGGGCGCCGATACAGTCGCAAAGCTTGCGGCCCAAGCCTCTCTACAGTTGCGCGCGCGTGCCGATGGCAAGCCACATCTGGAGATCCTGCCGACCGTTCCTGGCCGCGGTTTTTACCTGTTGCCGCCGCCAGATCCAGGCGACCTCTTCTTCGATCTCGAAGGCGATGCGCTGTATGAAGAGGGCCTTGAGTATCTCTTTGGCGTAGTCGGACCGCTCGACGATAGCGCGCCGGATACATTTCATGTCTCGTGGGCTCACAACCATGCAGAAGAGAAGGCGGCTTTCGAGGCGCTCATGCGACGCTTCGTTAGGCACATCGCCAAATATCCCGACGCCCACATCTACCACTACGCTGCTTATGAACTGACCGCGCTCAAGCGCCTAGCGATGCGATACGCCACCATGGAGGCCGAGCTCGACACAATGCTGTACGAGCGCCGCTTCGTCGACCTCTACCGGGTGGTCCGTCAAGCGATCCGCGCATCAACGGAAGGCTACTCGCTGAAAGACCTTGAGCAGATTTACCGCGGCAAGCGCGCCGGCGACGTGACCACCGCGGCAGATAGCATCGTGGAGTACGAAAAGTGGCGGCTGACGGGCGAAGCTGCAATTCTCGAATCGATTGCATATTACAACAAGGAAGACTGCGTCTCCACCGCGCAGCTCCGCGATTGGCTCGAAGACATGCGTCCCCCAGGCGTTGATTACCGGGTCGTTGACGAAGCCGATGACAAACCCGAACAGAGTGCCGCGCGGAAAGCGCGCGAAGCAGCGAAGCGGGATCTCGCGAGGCGGGTGCGTGCGAGCGCTTCAGGAAATGCTGACCTGCGGGAGCTCGTGGCGGAACTGCTCTGGTTTCACCAGAGGGCACAAAAACCCGGCTGGTGGTCTGTCTTCGAACGTCAAAGTTGGTCGGAAGACGAACTCGTCGATGACCCGGAAAGCCTCGGCGACCTCGTACCCGATCCGTCATCTCCACCGGTGCTGGACAAGAGATCCGTTGAAACCACTTTTCGTTTCCCCCCGCAAGATACGAAGCTGCGTACTGGAGGCACCCCAAAGATTGCCGAAACCTTGGCTCCTGCCGGGACGATCGTCGACCTGATGCCGGAAGACGGATTCATAGTTCTTCGGCGCGGCACTAAGGCCGGAGGCTTTCCAGACCGCTTCAGCCTTTTGTCGACGCCACTTAATCAGCGTGATCTACCCGAGGCGGTCATGGCGTTCGCAGAACGCTTTGCAGCCGGTGCCCTTGAAAGCGATACGGCTGTCATGCATTTGCTCGAACGGCGTGCGCCAAGGCTCAAAGGCCGCGCGGCTGGCCTTCCGCTTCAGGATGTCGGTGAGCCGGCCGGAGCCGCGGCTACAAGAGCAGTTCTGGACCTCGACAACAGCTATATCTTTATTCAAGGACCGCCTGGCACCGGAAAAACCTATACCGCTGCCGAAATCGCGGCGCTCCTGTTGAGCAAGGGCTTTCGTGTTGGCGTGGCATCGAATTCGCACAAGGCTATCAACAACGTGCTTGAGGAGATCGAAAAGCGGGCAGTCCCGGTAAGGCTCACCTTCTCAGGTGCCAAGAAAGGCCGCAACGACGAGCCGGATAGTCATTTCAATAGCCGAAATGTCCGAACCGTATTCGATTCCAAGCACATTGGTCGTGCATTCCAGCTGGTCGGCGGTACCGCCTTCCATTTCTGCCGCGACGATCAGAGGCAACAATTCGACTATTTGATCGTCGATGAGGCAGGCCAAGTGTCGCTGGGCAACATCGTTGCCATGGGGTCTGCGGCTCGAAACCTCGTGCTGGTGGGCGATCAAATGCAACTAGCTCAGCCTGTGCAAGGAGTGCACCCTGGCGAAAGCGGGCTCTCATCGCTCGAATATCTCTTGCAGGACAAAGCGACCGTTCCGCCTGACCGCGGTATCCTCTTGAATGAAAGCCGGCGGCTTCATCCAACGCTCTGCACTTTCATATCGGATGCCATCTATGATGGTCGTTTGACAGCGCATGCTGAGGCCAAAGCTCGTCAGCTCATCCTGTCACCTGGAGCGCATCGCGCGCTCCAGCCGGCCGGGATCACCCTCTTCGGCGTGCAACACGAAGGGTGCACACAATCGTCATCTCAAGAGGCTGACGCAATCGCAGCGCTGATCCAAGACCTGTTGAGGCACCACGTACAAAGGCATCCGACGTCAACAACTCCATTGTCCATGGCCGACATCCTGGTCGTCGCGCCTTACAACATGCAGGTCAATTTGCTCAAGCGGCGGCTGCCGGCTGGCACCAAAGTCGGTACCGTCGACAAGTTTCAAGGCCAGCAAGCAGCCGTCAGCATCTTATCGATGACCACCTCTCGAGGTGAAGACGCGCCCAGAGGTACGGAATTTCTGTTCAACCGCAATCGATTCAACGTCGCTGTCAGCCGTGCACAGTGCCTTGCGATTGTCGTGCTCAGCCATGAGCTGATGGAAGGCTCGTGGCCGCGGCAAGAGGACCTCTTGCGCCTCAATTTGTTTGCGCATGCAGAGGCAGTCGCCAAATGCGTCTAGGCACTCTGCGGCAGCGAGATCCACTTGCGGCCTCTTCGAGCGGCCGCCGTGGCAGCTCAATTTGCTTTCGGTGGAAAAGCCCGTTCAGATCACCAATGTACGCGTCGAACGTGCGGAACTCGCGCTAGAGCCGCAGTACTCTACACAGAAGCGGAATTGGCCCGATCCTGATTCGGGGCATCACAGAGCGGCAAAGGAGAGAGGGCAAATGAACGTTAGAGCAGCCGCAGCGGCAATTGCGAGCGAACCCACTCTTTGCTGTCCAAACTGCAATCATGAGATCCGGCTGACGGAGTCGCTCGCCGCCCCCCTTATCGAGGAAACACGGCGGCACTTCCACGAACAGCTCGCCAGAAAGGATGCTGAGGTCTTCCAAAAATTGGAGACGATGCGCCAGGAGCGCGAGCAACTCGCCAAGGCGCGCGAGCAGATTGAAGATCGGGTTGCAGAGCGGCTCGCGGCCGAACGAAACCAGATAGCCACCATCGAAGCGACGAAGGCGCGCGAAGCCGCCGCGGCCGAGTTGCTGGCCAAGACGTCGGAAGCTGCAGAACTCCGTCGGTCCTTGGAAGCCAACAATATCAAGCTGGCGGAGGCGCAACAAGCGCAAGCCGAGCTGATACGCAAGCAACGCGCCCTTGATGAAGAAAAGCGCGAGCTCGACCTGACAATCGAAAAGCGTGTACAGGCCTCAATCGACGAAATCCGCACAAGAGCAAAGCAGGAAGCGGACGAGGCCGCGCGCCTCCGAGTGCTCGAGAAAGATCAGACCATTGAATCGATGGCGCGCACGATCGAGGAGCTCAAACGCAAGGCCGAGCAAGGGTCCCAGCAGTCTCAAGGCGAGGTGCTCGAGCTGGAGCTCGAGGAGCTTCTTCGCGCGCGTTTTCCTACAGATCTCGTTGAGCCCGTCGGCAAGGGCGAGTTGGGCGCCGATGTCGTCCAACAGGTTAATGGTTCTATCGGTCAGTCTGCTGGCATAATTCTCTGGGAATCCAAGCGCACCAAAGCTTGGAGCGATGGGTGGCTAGCAAAGCTGCGCGACGATCAACGCCGCTGCGGGGCAGATGTTGCACTTATCATTTCTCACGCACTCCCGAAGCATGTCGAACACTTTGACTTGGTCGACGGCGTGTGGGTGACCCATCCACGTTGTGCGGTGCCAGTTGCCGTCGCGCTTCGTCAGACTCTGATAGACGTCAACAGCTCGCGCCTGGTCCAGCAAGGACAACAGACCAAGATGGAGCAAGTTTATCATTATCTGACTGGCACGAAATTCCGCCAGCGGGTGGAAGCTGTCGTCGAGAAATTTAACGATATGCGAGAAGATCTCGACCGTGAAAGAAAGTTCATGGGCCGGCAGTGGGCAAAGCGTGAGACGCAGATCGTCGCCGTGATCGAGTCCACCGTCGGCATGGTCGGAGATTTGCAAGCGATTGCCGGCAAGGCGATGCCTGAGATCCCTAGCCTCGATATGCCTCTGCTGGAAAGCTCGGCGGAAGGTGAGCGGAAGGCGTCATAATCGATCGCATTCGAACGATGAGCAAGTCGAACCGACTTGGACGGGCGTCTCCTCGCACCGAGAAGCCTTTTTGATATTGCTCCAGTACTGCCATGGGCCGGTTCAAACAGACGAGGCTATACGTCCCTCAACTCAGCTTCCGTGACAAGGCTCCTCAAGAGCTTGCGCAATCGCACCATTCTTCAACGGATCTATGCGATCCGCTTCCTGTAGCGCCCAACTCGCCCATTTTTCGAATTCTGCCTCTGTCATCGCTACCTCGGCAAACCGCAAGCGGGCCGACTCCACGTAAGTCCGTATCTGGTTGGCGCGATCCAGCGCCTTGGCCTGAAACAGCAAACGTCGAATCCGTTCCCTCTCTAGCCTCTCCTTAAGCTCCCGTGCTCTGCGCTCGGCCTCGTCCCGTCGTCGCTTGAGTTCAGCTTCGGCATCGGCTTTTCGCCCAATGACCCATTCTCTATGGCGGATGAGACCATTGCGGTAAGAAACTTCCGCGCTGACGAGCATTTCGACGAAGATACCCGTTAGCTGGTCTTCAAGCGGGCTTTCGTCGCCATCTTCCCAAAATTTGTTTGCGTTCGCTCGAACACGCGCCGTGCCGAAAGCAAGACGCAAACGCTCTTTTTGGCCCTCCTTTCTCGATTTTATCGGTTCGATAGTAAAGTGCACATGGGATCGGCCGATCGTGATACAGATATCCCTTTCGCTGCTAGCATCTTGTCCATACTTAGAGGTGCTCATTGATGGCCGGCACCCAAGGCGAGCAGCGGCGAGAAAGAGCGCATTAATCATCAGTAGACGCCTCCGTTCGATTCCGGCGTCGTATCTTGGCGCGTAGTAATCGGAACGCCATTTCGTAAAATCCTTTCGTCGCTCATCGTCATGCGAAAGTAGTTTCGCCACGAGCGGATGTGCAGGCGCGAATGCGCGCCTACAGCGCACCTGACCCACCAACTTTCTGACGCGCTGCTGAACGGAAGGCATGTCCTCATCGAAAGTGGGGACTGGCGGAATGGCTACTTCTTCGAATTTTTCTGCCCAATCCGAACCCCAATTGTTGTTGCCCGGTGATGCACCGACACGATCAGAAGCCCCCGGAAAACGAGGAGGCAACGCGATTTGTACGGTCGGTTTTCCAGCTTGTTTCCTCGCCCAGTATCCTCGTTCCGGCACAGGAATGTCAGCCTTCTTGCAGTGCTTTGCGAGGGCAACGTCGGAGATGCCGAGGCTAGCTGCCATGGTCCTCATGGGTTGAGACCACACGAGATCGTATAGCTCCTTCCGGGTAAATTCAGTATCCATGCTTGTGGCTTTTCTTGAAGACGGCCTCCCCAGCCGGAAGGGCCGCATGATAAGTATAGACGACGTTGCGAGCGGCCGGGATGGGGATCCGCTGCTTAAACCAACCCCAAACGGCCCTACTTCGGCAATCCCTTTGAGATTTAACGAGTCGTTCAGCGGTCTTCGCACCACGGGTGGATTAGATGGATAGAGTCGATATTCAAGAACTAGCTGCTGCGCTCGCAAAGGCTACCGCCGAGTGGCTCGCCGAGAAAGCAAGCTTAGGATTTGAACAGAGTCTCTTTGCGGAAGCCTTGCTAATGGTTCCTGTGGGAGAGTTTTTTATCCGTCATCACGGTGCGGATCGATGGAAGCTTCAGGGAGAGTGGTACGACGTGAATGATGCCAAACATGGAACGATTAACTTCGACCTGTTGGCTGAGAGCAAGGGACAAAGGCTGCTTGTTGAATTCAAGTATCTAAAGAAGCAAAACGACTCAAGATTGCTGAAGGATTTCGTGAAACTGGCACCCCCGAGGCACGAGGACTATTCCCGCCTGTTGCTGGTTGCAGAATACACCATCGGCCGGATTGGATATCAATCCAAGTCAGCCCTAATCAACGAAATATGTGCCGCGGGAGGAAAAATTGAATTCCAGGTTTGCAACGAAGGTAATGTACCCAGCGTAAGCAGCGGCCTCAAAGCCAAGCATTCTCTTTACGCTGATGACGCAAAGGACGTCGGCCGGATTGTGAGAGACCATGCTGTGTCGCGCTTCACCGCGGAAGAAGCTGGCAGCCATCGAACATCGGGACAGTTTGTCTCGGTTTTTTCAATCGGTCGCGTCCTAACCACCGGCTAGGACCCTCACCCTTCAGTATGAGCTTGAGTTAACTCGTCACCGATCAATGAGCCCACACTCATGCGCCGAGCTCAGCAGTTCCAAACGATCGGCCTCGGTACTCGAAACGATCCCCGTGAACCCAAGCACCCATCTCGGTCTTCGAGGGCGATATGATCAAACAAAATCAGGAGGAAAACATTGGTGAGCAAGATAACCCACACAGAGGCCTTCAAAACTTATGGCGTTAAGCCGCGCAATGCGAACTGGAGTTGGTCAGGTAGATCGGCGGATGGGAAAACCGTTGTTGTAACTCTTTGGAAGGACGAGTTTAGAGGCTTAGCTGGCCAATTCGTATATTCGAGATCCGAACGGGGTGATTGGACCGACGACCCCGGCTATCGCTTCTTCATGGAGGATCTGACGTGGGCTCGCGACAACTGCAATGGCATAGTCAGAGTAATCGTCGCTAACCCCAAGGAAGAGAAAGGTCAGACACGTCGGATTGCCGACTGTTATCCCCAGCAAAAGCTAGTTATGCGAGTGACCCACGTTGACACGAAAACTGGCGCCTTCACTCTCGAACAAACCGTTGAGTAGTAAGAACCATCAATCGTCCTCTCAGATTGAGTTTCTGGGATCGACGTGCGTTCTTAGGCTGTATTGCGCCAGCCGATCCAGGTAGCTTTCGCGAGGGCAATTCCAGAGATAGATTTCGGCGGGTTCAAAATACATGGGCATCACAAATCGCGATCTTGACCAAGCATATGAACTATACAAGACACAGTATGGTGGCAGAAGGGAAGATTACTTTGCACTGCTCTATTTAACGCGCGAATTTGATAGAATCCCCGAGCAAGTGGCCCGTCATATTGCTTTCGGAAAAGACGCGACAGAGGGCGTAAATGCCTTTCACGTCGACCCCAATCGTCGGAACCTCTACCTTTATCAGTTCCAGTGGTCCGCGCAGCAACAGTCCTTCAAAGAGCCGCTGCGGCATTTGGCACGTGAGGGTATGGAGCGCATCTTTGGCCCCGCCCCCGAGGCGCCTGGGCTTCTTTTGGCAGAACTCCGTGACCGACTGCACGAGGATCATGCCGTAATCGATAAGGTTCTCATCCACTTTGTCTACAATGGTGATCCGTCTGATGCTGACCAGAGTGCGACGCTCGACGCGCTGCGGGAGGATCTGGAATCAAAGAAACACTTGATAGACCGGCGCTTTGATGGGCGCAACGTCACCCTTACGTTCCAGTTCATCTCTAACGAAGCACGGGGGCCCCGTGTTGGAAGCCATACGCGCAGCACACATCGATATGAGCTTGGGCTACCACACGTGATCACCAGCAAGACCGAGGCCGAAGAGCAATTGCACGTCGGCTTTGTCGGTATTGTCGACCTTTACAAGATGTTTCGTGAAATGGGTCAACGGCTGTTCGAGCGAAACATCCGCGCTGGCCTCGATCCCGACGGACCAATCAACAAAAAAATCCGGGCAGCGTTCGCGGATGTTGTAGAGGGTAAGTCGTCTGCCTCCGCCTTCGTTTTCAACCATAACGGTATAACCATTTCGGCCGAGCAGCTCGATATTCAAGGCGAACGAGCCCACATCACGGAGCCTCGCGTTCTCAATGGCGCTCAAACGATCACCAGCTTCGCAAGATTCATTGAGAGCTACGATTTCGAAAAGGCTCCAGCTGAGCATGCCGACCGCTTGGATGCTATCAAGGTGCTCGCCAAGATTGTGACGCGAGCCCAGCAGCCCTTTATCACCGCGGTAACCATCAACACCAACCGACAGAATTCGGTTGAACCCGCCAACCTGCGCGCAAGCGACCCGATTCAGCTCGAGCTTCAGGACAAGTTTCGCGACGAACTTAACGGCTTGCTCTACGAGCGACAAGAAAAGCTTTTCGCAAGTTTGTCGGAGGAGGAGATGATCGAGCAAGGCTTCGATCCGACCCAGAGCCGCGCGATTGAGATGAAGCGATTAGCCAAGACTTTTCTTGCTGCGCAAGGCGAAGTGGATCGGATGTCACGCCTTAACGACATGTTCGAGACTGAAAGTCAGTACCGAGCGTGCTTCGCTGAAAGGTATTTGAAGACTGATGCTCGTCGAATTCTACTTGCTTACAAGATCCAGTACCGATTGCCCAAGATCGCAAAGGAGATCGACGAGTCCGCAAAGGGCTATTGGTATGTGCCCCGCGCCAAGAACCTATTGTGGGCGCTGCTTGTGCAGGGCGTATTGAACCACCGACAGTTGCCAGTGTGGCTCGAGGCATACGGGAAGACAATTAGCGTGGAGACTGATTTCACGCAGGAACTTCTGTCGCTTGGTGTGCAGAAGGTGCGACACATCATTCGTGAGGCCGTATCGGAACAGAAGTACAAGGAACAACTCGCTGAAGGACGCCTCAGTTTCCTTCAGAACAAGGCCCTCTACATATACTCCATGGAAGTCGCCGAGCGAAGAGAGGGGTGGAGCAAGCTGGGGCTGTGAGGGAGGAAGGAAACGGCTAATCTGCCGCCGACGCTAATTTTATGCTAATGTCCGTCGCACTGTTCCTTCGGACTGGTGATAGATCGATCCGGATTTCTCGAAGCCACTTGTGAAGTGCGGCCCGCTCTTCCTCGCTGTCAGCGCCCTCAATCCGGCGATGGAGAGCGCGAAGGAGATGTTCAGGGTCTGATTGCCCGAGCGTAAGGCGATAGTGAGATAGAGAGGCAAGCAGGCGATCCAACTCGCCTGCTTGCTTAGAGAGCGGTGGTAGAAACACTGTTCGATTGATCACCGCTCCATCTGTACCCCACCACGGGGCCATGCCCTCGCAGGTCTCTTCCAGCTCACCTGTCAAGACAAGCCAGGGGCTGCCCTCGATGGGGATTTGTGCCGTTCGGTCGTTGTGCCGCCGAACCAGAGCTTTTCGGATCGAAAGTCCGCCATAACGGTTTACCCGTCCATCGCGCTGTTCCAGATCTACGGGCGAAGTAGGCAGATCCCAGTGAACAAGCTGGTCGCAGTAGACGTGAAAGTCTAACCCTTCCTGACCAATCGATGTTGTCGCCAATACGAAAGGGCGGAACGGCGAGTTGAACGCATGGCGAAGTGCATCCGGACGAGTCTCCGTACCGCTTTCGTCACGCTGCTCGTCTTGGTCGGGCGTGAGCCCGAAAGGCATGGCAGAGTGGCAGCGCAGCCCAAACGCTTCTGAAGTCTCAAGGTTCTGGACCCGAATACTCGAAACCCGAATGGCGAGTGCTTGCTCCAACGCGTCGAGCGCCTTCCCTTCCCGCCCCGGGTCGATGTTAATGGCCAGCTTGCCAAGCCCCGCCTGTACCGCGAAGTATTCATCAAGTGCGGCTTCGAGATTACCATGCCAGATCGCCCTGCGCACGCCTTCGGGATGATTGGGTTTTGAGCGATCACCCCTTGCGAGAGTCAGATGGAATTCTGGCTCGTCGAGGTAGCTCCGGAGCGAACCGAGCGCGATTTCTACCGAACGTCGCATTCGGAGGTTCCCGTCACAGGCACTTCCGAACACACGTTCAGCGGCACGATGCAGAACGACGCCGGGACCCACAAGCGCAAGCTCCGCCAATTCCTCGAGATCTCCCTGCGTGATCGTCAACGGCGATGATACCAAGGAGCCAATATCTTGGGCCTCACGTAGCCAGGCACGAACGACTGCTTTTGCTCCCTGATTTTTTGTCTTGTCAGACCAATCTTTGAGGGCGTCTCTAAAATCCGGCCACGTCACACCGTTGGCGCGTTCGAGGCGAAGCAAAGCGCGCCATGCCTGACCTGTGCGCCCGCCTTCAATCACGCGAACATTGCCACCTGAACGTTCGGCTAGTAGAGCGCTAAGTTTCCTTTCGATTGAGTCTAGCGCCTCGCTACGGCGAAGATTACCACGCGCAAAGCCGACAATCCGCTGCGGGTCTCCAATCTCCCCGAGCCGGGGAGCGGGAACAAAAAGACTCAGCAAGAGATGGTCGAACTCGCGCTCACCAGTCTCTCGTCGCCGCCAGGTGAAAGACGGCGCAGGCAACGCCTCAAGTCCGGGCTCCAGCGCCACTTCCTCTTCGCCACCGCCGCGGCGACGGGCCTGATAATCGTAGCTTCTGCCTCGACTGCGAGCCTCTGCATAGACGCGACGTTCCGAGTCGAAGCTAACGAGTGATGCGACCGCACGGGGTACCGCGCGAAAACGAGAAAACAGCAGGATCTTCGAGAGCCCACCGGATGGCGCTGCTTCGACGGCATCTTTAAATGGCGCTCCCAGCGGCCACCATGGCAGCGACGGCGGCAGCCACGGCAATCCGAGCATCGTATCACCTAGTCCGGAGAACAAAGCCCGCATCCGGGGGTGAGGCGGTGTAAGTTGCTCATAGTGACGTACTTGCCGCGCGCGGAGCACCAATGGGCTTGCAGCAATCCTATCGATAGGCGCCGGCGTCGCGCGCTTCCGAAGCAAATATCGCTGGTCCATCATCTGAAGGGGATAGGGAATTGAGCTCCAGTAGGGAGTTACCGCGCTCCGATCGTGCTCGCTGGCCGAATCCCATAGGTGGCGGTAGACGCGGACGTCATCGGTACGAAGCTCTACCGGCCGCCGCTCAGGCGAAGTCACGTCGGCCTTCCCGCCCAGAAGACCCGCGCGCTCGGTGCGTGCAATCACTCGAAACAAGCGAGCCTGAATGTCGTCACGCAGCCGAAGAACCTCTTCATTCCCTGGGGCAGCTTCACGGAGGAGGATGCCGTAACGACGGAAAAGCGTACGGAGTTCGGGCACTTGTGTTTTCGCTTGCTGCCCATAAAGGAACTCCAGCAGTCTAAAGAACTGCTCGTAGTGACGCATACCTGCTCCATCAATGCCTCCGGCCGGTGGACGATATGGCGTCGCCGACATGAGTAGGATTGCCGGAGCCGCATGGTCGCTTCTCGCGCCAAGCAGAAGTTTGAGTAGGCTATGGGCGTCCTCATCATCATCGTCAGGCTCTTCGTCGGCCTCCACGGCAGCGGCCTGCCTTTCGAACTCCTTTGTCCCGCGGAACGGCTCGAGCAATTCGAAAAATCGCTGGAACTCGTCAAGAATTACGAGGTCTGGCTTCATCGTGGCGAGCCCGAGGCGCCCTAGGCGCTGACGGAGACTCTGGATCGTTGGAAGCTGCGACTTCCCATCAAGCCGGTGGATCAAGGCATCTGCGACCGCTCGATCTCCTGCGCCGATGAGCTGCAGGAGTGTGCGCACCTCAGCTATGAAAGGCTTGGCGAGATCCTTTATGCGGCGCGACATCACGCCTTGACTCCGGATATCGACCGCCGAACGCCAGGTTTCTTCCTGGACCAACTTGAGACGCTCTTCGAGCAACCGGAGAGTACCACCGGCTTCGGATAGTCCTTCGCGAAGGAGACACCAAATGGCGGCGCGTTCGTCGACACGGCCACGCGACGAGCCCTTTATGGGAAGTGTACCCGGCGTCAACGTGAACAGTGTAAAGGCGTTGCTAACGGGTGGATCGGCCCAGGGGAGTAGCGTTGGCCGATCTACCTTTACCGACGCGCTTTCTCGGTCCGCAGGTGGCAAGACCTCAAGCAAGCTATCCCGATTCTGGTTTGCAATTGTAAGACTAGAGCAGACGTAGAAGACGTTGAATGGACCTGAGCCATTCGCCAGGTGCTGCAGAATGCCCTGGGCGACCAACGTCTTGCCAAGCCCCACTTCGTCGGCAATGAGAAAGCGTCGCGATCCAAGGTGATCGCGAAGTTGAGCAACCGCATGCAGAACCGTCGCCTCCTGAAACGGCTTGCGCCCCATTTGAGGCGGCCTTAGCCGCGAACGGATCATCGGCTGAATGCCTCCCGAATCACACCCCACGCCTTGAGAAAGTCGGCAAGTAACTCCCGCTCGTTACGGGAGAGCTGGCCCATTTTTATCAACTCGCCATAGCGGATGACCGTAAGGTCCATCTCGTGAAAGGCCTCTGGATCGGCGACGAGCTGCCTCAGCAGTCCTTCAAGGCTCACGCTATCGACTAGCCTAGCTTGGGGATCTCGCGGAGGCTCCCCCGTGTTATTATCTCTCGAGTCCCCTTCGACGATTCCGAGAATGGTCTCGTCGGACCGCAGCGACTGGAGGTATGCAAGAAACTCGCGAAGACCAAGCAATTGCGCCGCGAGCTCACGATCTCTCTCATCACCGAGGGGCGGGTCCAGGGTAGCCGCGGCGATCCAGGCCGTCTCGTCGTCACCGCAACGGAGCGTGCAGACGACAAAGCAGGTTCGCAGTGCGGGTGTGCAAGCGGGAATGCTTACGGTGCTACTATCACTGGGAAAAGACACGGCATCGCGGGGTGTGGTGTAACGCGCCACCTCCATTCGAACACCTTCAGGTAGCTGGAGCTTCGGTGGATCTAGCATTACGAGGCGGGACGGAGCTCCTGCCCCAGGATCCTCCAGTCGAAAAAGTACAGCATGGAGTTTACTTCTCATCTGTTCAAGAATGTCAGGCGGGGATTGGGGCGTTCCAAGCTCTGGGAAGTCAAAGACTTGCGCCTGCGCGCCGGCCCAGTCCCAAAGCGCATCGCAGATTGAGGCATCACCAACTAACCGAACATACGCCTCGGTGTTACCGCCGCACCAGCCAGGGCCCGTGAGATTATTGCTCCCGACAATTACTGTTGCACGCCGACCATCTTCAATTGCGATGACCTTTGCATGAAGCGCACGAACTTGCTCAATTTCGTATTCGCTCGTTTCGCCTGCCTCTGCTTCCGGAGGATCTGCTGCCTCGGAGGCAGCTACCATTTCGCGCGGCTCGAGCACCTGCAGCGCCCGTCGCTTGGGTCCGAGCGCGACGGATCTGAGGCCTTCCCTACCAGCGATAAGGCGCCGGGTCCGGACATGACGCCACCGCGCCGCCGCTTCCTCAACCATCCGCTCGTCGATGAACGGCGACAAAAGCAGTACGCGCGAAGGCTTGGCTGTGAATGTGCCCCACTCACTGTGCAACTGTTGTGAGTCGGCGCCACCTGCCTGAAAATCGAAAGCTAGCTGTCGGACATGCGGCGGTAATCTCCATCGAACATCATCTAGCTTACCTAGGGTGCTGAGCCTATCGACCTCACCTGCTAGCCCCAAGACATGCTCGGCAAAGGCGCGAACGCGCGGCAAGGTCACGCCGCCACCCTCCAAACTACCCTCTAGAGCAATGCCAAGATCCCAGTCCATTGAGGTGGTGATATTGCGAGAGCTCACCACGAGAACGAAGCGTTCCCTGCTCATATTATCGATTTGACGTACCAACCAGACCTTGGGATGAAACGATCTTCGTCCTGAGAGGCGGATAGGCGCCACTATACGATCGAGTAGCGCCAAGGATGGGTATTTTTGGCCGTCACGGCGGCTAAGGCGGCCGGCGTGATAGCAAATGCGGACCTTGTCGCGGAGACGATCGAGAGCACGGTAGGCCTCAACCCGGCCATAGCAAAGTTGCTCTGTATCGCTACCATCCATTGTCGTCAGAACGGCCATACAGGCGAGAAGGTCTGCTGAATAAGTTGTGCCAAGCGCAGCCACGGTCTTAAATCCCGTTGGCGGACGCAGCTTCTCCAAAAGGCCGATGGTGGACTGCATCATGCGCGGGTTAAGCCACGGTGGAGATCCGCGAGCAAGGAGCGGACTTGGCCCCAGCGGTAGTCGAGGTCGTATACATTGATAGTATTTCGATCAAAGCCAATGCGGCGCGCCGCACCTTGCTCCGTTCGGGACAACCGAGCACGACCCCCCTTTCGACGTCGCTCGACGAGCTCGAAGAGCCGGTGTGTCACGTTATTCATAAAGACTGCTTCGGCCTTTTCACCACCCGCCACCTTCCGGAGACCAACTTGGACATGGTGAAGGCATTTCTGCAAAGCACCGGGAATTCGCGGCACATCAGCGAAGAGCGAATGCAACGAGAGCGCTAGGGCGACATCGCGCATTGCTCGGTCTTCGGCGAGGTCACCGAGTAACTCTCGATAATACCTGAGCGGGAGATCGCGGCGCGGTGATGCCGTAGTCTCTACGACCCATTCAACAAGCGCGGCGTAAATCGCGCGAACGTAGTGGCTGAGGTAAGACGCTTGTCTTGCTCTCTCGAGACGATCAAGCTGCATCGCTGACTTGGCCGATTGTCGAATCAAGACGTCGTCCCACAAGCGAATCGAGGAGGGCTCCAATTGAGGCGGCGACTCCACGCACAACTCCGCAGCCTTCGCGAGTAGGCACGGCCCCTCTGCCACATCTTCGATCGACAGAAGTCGATCCCGCAGCCAAACGGCTTCAGCGCCCTTCAACTCAAAGTCGAGGCCCTCTCCATCTTCGCTTTGCCACCCCGACGGCGCTTCTGGAACAAGGAACTCCGCGAGCCTTTCTTCGCGAATTACGTCATCGGCGGTCTCGCCTATATCATCACCCACGCGGCCAATTGCTGATCCACGCCAGCGATTAAATAGACGTGCTCGTTCTTGAGCGATACGGCTGCGGTAGAAGCCCCATCGACGCATAGCTGTCCAATAGATGAAGTCGACGCGCTGCGCTGGAACCCGAGGCGGCTCCTCATCAAAGACTTGAATGCCTATGATTCCGTCCACACTAGCCGTGGGCTCGTTCAAAGCTGAGATTCGTTTCCTTGTGGCCACGAGTTGGCCGGTCACCCACAGCTCGGCCTCATCCTTCCTTTTAAGTAAGTTCGTCGCGCTCACTCCCCGTTGCCGAGCTAGCCATAGAAAATTCCAACAAGCGAAGAACAAGTATCGCGGGCGAGTCTGAAGCACCGATGTGCCGGGAAAAAAATAGTCTGCGTAGCCCGCGTGGATCGCAAGGACCCCCATCTCGTCAACGACCCCTTGCCCCTTCTGCTCTAGTTCGCTACGCAAACGCTGCAGGGCTGTGTCCGATATTTCGATCCAACCCAAAGGCGAAGTAGTTGAGCTTATCGCTGGCCTAGCCATGCGCCGCCGCTTCTCCAGGTTCTTTCAGTGCGCAAAGACCGTTGACGAGACGCACCTCTTCGACACTACTTACGGCCCCTCAAGGAGATCCGGATTGGCAAATGCCGGCAAAAGCGCCGCTCCCTCGAGCAACCAGCCAAGCGAACAGCAGAAATAATCCGAACGGATGCCGTTTCCTTAGGTATGCCCACCTTGAAAATTTTGTGGCTGCTACAGTACAAATGAACGTGCTGGTTGTGAACGCCTATATGTGTTATTAACATGTCTTTCAATTTAGAGCGGCATCGGAAGACACTTTGGCCGCTGAAGAACCTAGATTCGAGAAGACAAAATGCCGACGGGCAAGGGGGGCATGGCTTCGCGACTGTCTAGCCTCAGTCAGAGGATGCGGCAGATCAACGACACCGCCTTTGGCGGCCTGACGTTTGATTTGCGTCAGCTAGAGCGCGAAGTTGGCACTCTCAGAAAATGGCTCAATGATGCCGAGGGCACCAACGCACCACCTGACGATATCATTGCAACCGCTATTAGGCGTTTCGTGGGATCTCCCAACGATAAAGTATCGTTTCGCGATCTTCAGTTGATAACGTTCGGTTGCCTGAACGGCACTGGCGACACAGTTCCCGGCTTGGGGGACAAGAAGAACCTCTTTCACAGGCTTTTGGATCTCGTCGCCAAGTTGCGGGATCGCCCTCGCCTGCTTCGAAGGTGCTATAGGGGACTTCTATCTAGCTACTTCAACTATGATTTCGGCGACAGCACACGGTTTGCACCAGTGAAGCCTCAGTTTGAAAGCTTGCAGGCTTTTTTGCTGAATGAGATTGGCTGTCTTGAGGGAACGGCTTACGTACCTGATTGGATTAAGACGCTTCGTCAGCACGTCAACTTGCTCTCGAATGAGCCGACGAAGCGTTATTCTACAGCTGAGACGGCCGATGCAGAGTTTCGATCCGTATGTTCTCAGCTCGATATTTCAAAGCGATCCTGGATTCAGAATCGATATTTGATCGATCGAATTGAGCATGCGGCGAAAGCCCCGGATGATGAGTTTAGGGCTGGCCTTCCGCATCTCTTGGGCTTGCTGCAGGAAAATGGTCAGGTGCTAAATTCTGGCCTTAGACTCATCCTCGAGCGGTATGCCGACTGCTCCGAGCGAACACAAAATCTTGCCCTGAGTGATTTCGCAGTGAAGTTCTGGGGCATTCCTTGGCTTCCTTCGAACAGTGGCCGCTGGTTTGCGCTATCTGCGTCTGCGCGCCAAATGATAGTCGATTGGCTTAAGCTGGAGTTCATTCAGCAATTCTTTAGCGTCCTCGCTGAGGACGGCACCAATGATAGGCGCCGGCTGAAGTTTTGGCGATCTTATCATGACAAGATCGATGACATGTACTTTGCGTTGGGCAGAACTGCTCAGGCGAGCTTGTCGCGAGATTTAGCCGAGCTACGGAAGAAAATGACCGGCCGCGTTCTAGAGCTGCTAAACGGTGGCTCTGCACATAACAATGCATTCATCATGCAGATTGGGAGGTTCACGGTCGTGGAGTTCGGAGCTAAGGGAAATGCCTGCTTCGTCTTCGAGAAAGATCGAGCTCCATTTAATCTGAATCAAAGATCCATTTCGGGCGATCGCACTGAACTAAAAAGCCAGGACTGCCTGCATCGCCTGTTGCACGTAGATGGAGCTTCCGAGCCATGGGAAGGAAAGTTTCGTGGGATTCTTAGTGAGCTCATAGGCAGCAGCTCTGGAACACGACGGTCATCAAATGATGGTCGATTGAGAGCAGCGCCGTCCAGCACTACGCAACAGTCAGCGCCACCCTTGCTTTCATATTCACGCGGGGCCTTGGAGGCCTTTTGTAAGAGCCGCAATATAAAGGTTCGAGATTTGACGGAAGTAAGCGGAAATCTCTGGGTTGAGAGCCATGAGGCTGAAGGGAATGTTGCCCAGCAATTGCGAACCTGGGGTTTCCAGTTTCGTCAAAGCCGCGGATGGTGGCGCAAGGTTTCGTGATGGTCAGCTGGCTGGGCAATCGCTTCCGGAGGGGGACAGGGCAGCTGTTCATAGGGTTCGGCGAAGCGTCAATCGTTGTCAAAAGAGAAAACTCTTCCCTAGCTGATGGCGATGGAATCGCTGCTCATCCATTGGACCCTGCTTGCATTCCGCTCCTTGAGCAATTGGAAGATGATGCTATTGCCGTTAGCGAGACAGATTGTTGGACGATTCCCTGGCCATGCCTGTATTCAGCCCTGAGCCGCCCAGAATACAGCGACGTCACTAACATTCTAGGAATCCCGCGGCGAGACGAGATCGCCCCGATTCTTGAAAGCTCTCAATCGCTTGCGGACGCGGACTTCACTATCAGGATTACGGGCTGGCGCGACAAAGAAGGTCGCAGGCTAACCGATCTAAAACGGCAGGGTGGCTTGGTTACGTATCAGGGACAGACAGCCCTCCTGTCGTACGAAAGTTGGGATCTTACACGTAGGGTCGTGGAGTTTGCCAAGCGTTCAGCCCAAGATCGCAATCCTGACTTTCACCGACAGGCTTGGGGTGAAATACGCAAGCGCGCGATGGACGCAAAGGCAGGGTTGGATGCATTTCTATTTGGGACGGTTGTCCTAACTCCTGAGAAACTCGACTTGAAGCTCAGAAGAAGTGACATCGGAGGAGCAAAACTAGTAGAAGTCGAACCGCAATTCCAAGAAGCGCCGAAGGGATGGATTGATCAATTTGATCGGCTTTCAAGCGTTCCAAAGCGATACGACATCCCCACGGACAGCGGCATTGTTCAAGTCGTCATAACGCCGGCCGTTCGCACAGTCTTGCAGGAGATCAAGCAGTTTCCAGGTCGAAGAGTAGTAGGTGCGCGGGCTGAAGCATTCTTGTCGAATCCGTTTAGCGCTCTCGGTGATGATGCCGTTAAAGTGCTCGATCCCGACCAGATCGAGGAGGCCAAAGCAGCCGCAGGAATTGCGTTCGACCATTTCATTGCGAAGATCGAACGCGATCCGACCGGCGCGCCAACGTGCGTGAGTTTAGTCATTGAAAGCCTGATAGCGGGCAATCCCCGTAGCGAAATTCGAGATTTCGCGAGCGCCGAGGAGCTGTCTTCCTTCATTGGGCAGGCGCGATCTCGGATTGCTGGCGGAATGCAGGTGTTCGCGTGGAAGGGATATGAGTTTGAATTGCTGGGCGATACGGCCCTGCAGCTCGATAATCTTCAGCAGGCCTTGGATGAGCTCCAAAAGCCGAGATGGCTGGTCGATCATTCGAGCGTTTATGATTTGTCGAACTACTATCGGCGGATCGAGGGCATCGGGGTCGACAAGCCGTATCATTCGCCTTTCATTGCCAAGAAGGTCGAGGGCGAGGGGTGGATACCAGATAATGTCGTGCCGTTAATTGCCTGGACTCCGGACGGAGCAAACGAACCGATCGCCGTACCATTTACGAAGGAGCTTGCAGAGCGGATAGGAAATCAGATTGAGAAGGCGCGGCACGACGAAAATGCGGAGATCGAGCTTAAGGAACTGGGCGGGTCGATCAAAATAGCCGACGCCGAAGCGCTGTTAGCCACATTTGCCAACGTCTCCTCCGAGATCGCCGCGAAATCGTTCGATCCTGATAAAGCAGCCAAGCGGGACGAGAAGTCGGGGCCTAAAAAGGTACTTCTACTTCGGTCGAACATACTTACGATCGACTACGAGGAGGTTCGGCGCGATCTGATGCAGGATGCGATTGTTGAACCTCGACTCCCCAGAGCGTTGAAGGGCTCGATTGAGCTGAAGCAGCATCAGATGGACGGGCTCGCTTGGCTTCAGTATCGCTTAAGCAAAGCTCCTGATCTTTGCCGCGGAGTGATTCTAGCAGATGACATGGGGCTAGGGAAAACGCTCCAACTACTTGCTCTTGCTCTCGATGCCCTCGATCGAGACTCCTTCCTTGACCCCGTTCTTATTGTTGCGCCTGTCGCCCTCCTCGAGAACTGGAAGGATGAACTAGTCAAATTCTTTGACGTCGAGCCGTCAATCCTGCTGATGGCCTACGGATCCGAGCTTGCAAGAATACGAGTACCTCGAGAGCGAGTCGACCTAAAGCTTCAGGAAGAAGGGCTGGTTAAGTTTCTGAAGCCAGGCTGGGTTGGAAGGTCGCGGATTGTGCTGACCACGTATGAGACGTTGCGAGATCTGGAGTTCTCTTTTGCCACCCAGCAGTGGTCCATTATGGTCTGCGACGAAGCGCAGAAGATCAAGAACCCTAATGCTTTGGTGACGCGAGCTGCCAAAAAACAGTCAGCTAAGTTCAGGATCGCTTGCACCGGTACCCCGGTTGAAAATTCGCTTGCCGACCTTTGGTGCTTGTTCGATTTCGTGCAGCCTGGCCTGTTGGGCGCTCTGAATGACTTTGGGCAGACATATCGACGTCCTATAGAGGCCCAAACGGGCGAGGAGCGGCAGAGGATCGAAGAGCTTCGAGCGAAGGTCGAACCACAGATTCTGCGCAGATTGAAGAGGGACGTAGCGAGGGATCTCAAGCTCAAGGTCGTCGACGAGGGATGCAGACGGCTCCCGATCTCAGTTCACCAGAGGACCCTCTATTCTCAGGCAATTGATCGCTTTCAGAATCGTTCGATCGACGCGGACGGAAATCCCTTCAGAAATCACCTCACTCTTCTTCAGTATTTACGCTTGGTATGCACTGACCCCAGAAAGTATGGGTTAAATGAATTCCAGGCAGAGCCGATCAAGCACTATCGGGCCAAATCGCCAAAGCTGGATTGGCTCCTTAGATCGTTGGCCTCAATTCAGAAAAGGAAGGAAAAGGCCATTATCTTTTGTGAATTCAGAGTGATTCAGAGACTTTTGCGACACTATATCGAGGAGGAGTTCGGGCTCACGGCAGATATCATTAACGGCGATACGACTGCTGCCGCCTCTCATATCGCCAGTCGACAGAAGCGGATTAAGTTTTTCCAGGAAAAGACTGGGTTCGGCGTTATCATCCTTTCGCCTGTTGCGGTGGGGTTTGGACTCAATATCCAGGCAGCGAACCATGTGATTCATTTCACGCGGACCTGGAATCCGGCGAAAGAGGATCAAGCGACGGACCGCGCGTATCGGATTGGACAGGAGAAGGACGTGTATGTCTACTATCCCACCATCCACGCCGATGATTTTACCACTTTCGAAGTCCAGCTTGATCGTTTGCTGACTGCAAAGAGGTCTCTCGCGGACGACATGCTAAATGGGGCAGGAGATATAAACCCACACGACTTCGATCTGAATAACTTGTCGCCCGGCGACACGCGACTACACTCGGATACATCCCTTACGATCGATGATGTTGCCAGTATGCGGCCAGACTATTTTGAGTGTCTGATTGCGTCACTCTGGCAACGGAGGGGATTTGGATACGTGTATAGAACGCCAGCAAGCTTTGACGATGGTGTTGACGTAGTTGCCATCGGCTCCGCTGGCGAGCTCGTTCAGTGCAAGAGCTCAACTGTTCCAGAATCGCGATTGGGCTGGGATGCGATCAAGGATGTCGTAGCCGGGGAAGCTTCCTACAGGTGCAGGCACCCGGGCGTCAATTTTATAAGAGTCTGCGTGACGAACTCCTACTTCAATGATAACGCGAAGCGACATGCCGAGCTGAATAAGGTCCAGTTAATCGATCGAGACGGACTCCGCACCCTACTCAAAGAACACCCGACTTCGCTGTTAGACGTAGAACGTCTTCTGTTTCCGACTTGGCAATAGTTCGAAGAGCACTTGCCGAACGACGGCGGCAGTCAATGCAGGAAGCGGCGATAGTTGCGCAGCTGCGAAACGTTCGTCATCTCGGAAATAGTCGCTGCAGAAGCGAGTTTGACGGAGAGGGGGAGGGAGAGGGAGAGGGCGTCGCTTGGCGACTAGGGGTCGTGGCCAGCGGTGGCGGCATCGTCGGACGTAGAGGCTGGGCTTGCAGCCGCGGAACGGCCGGGTCGAGTGGACACGTAGCTTCGGGATCGGCTGTACTAGGGTCGCTTGTGAGAGGCGACTGGGACTTCTCATTCAATCCCAGGAACTCTAATCGTAGCTCAACGCGTCGGCTCTCATCGGCATTCTGCTTGGCAGAGTTGAATGAGTAACCGCCAACCAAGAAGAGTTGTTGAATCCGTTTGCGATTCTCCGCGCTGAACTCTGGTTCGTCGGGGTAGGTTTTTCCTAGTAACGTGCATAGTACTCGTTGGCTCCTCTGAAGACTCAAATTTAGGTTGATGAGATATCCGCCAACTTGGTCAGTATATCCTTCAACGACGATGCGCTTGATCCACTTTCGTCCAAGTTCGCTATCAGCAGCCGAGAGTATGTGTGGGACGCACGCACGAAGATATTTTTCCTGCGTAGCCGATAGTCGATGACTCTTGAATTCGAAAGAAGCTTGCGTTCCAAAATCAATTATTCGCCGCTCTTTATCCAAGCGCGCGTCGCCGCAGGCGGTTATGTTGGTTTCGAGCAGATCGAGCAGTCGGCCGATCTCGGCGTCCCTGTCCAAACCTCTTCTCTCGTTGTCGCTTACCTTGCGTGTAATGGAAAGCATTGCAACGCACATGACGACAAGGAAGAGGATCATCAAGGCTGTCATCAGATCCGAGAAGGATATCCAAAATGGGCGCTCGGCGTCATCTTGGCTCGCTCTTCGACGCGGTGATGTGCTTTCAAACATGAGAAATATTCGGCTATTAAGCGCTCTGTCTGATATCAAGCGCTGTCAGCGTGGTCTCCAGCTCCATAATGCCGGTACGAAGCAGCCCAGTCGCTTGCGAAAGCTGGTCGAAGAATTGTCGGTTGGCTTCACCGAGTGTCTTCCTCATATTCTCTGCAAATTCTCGATGAGTTGATTCCAGCACATCGGAAACCCGGTCCAGAAACTCCTGCGCATGTAGTTGAGCTTCATTCAATTTGTTGGCGGAGGCTTCAATCCTGGCAACGATTTCGCTCGTGACTGTAGCGTCCCGTCTAGCCACCTCGGTAATTGCTCCCAGTTCACCGATCATGGCAGCGATCGAGGCTCGGGTCGTGTTATAATCTGCGGAAACTTCCGAAAGGCGGGACGAGGCGGTCGCGATCTGATCTGCAGATCGCATCAGGTTGTCACTCGTCTGACCAATCGCAGAGACCGCGTTTATCAGGCCTCCAACAGCAGCGAGGAAATTATCAATTGAGGAGCTAAGTCGGTCGGCACTGTTAGACAGAGTATTGGTCGAGGTGCCAGTTGAGGTCTCAAATTGTGCCAATTGCTTTTGGATATTGGTGATAGCGTCTGCGACGCTGGATGTAAGCTGGGTCGTCGATTTGCTGCTGGTCTCGTCAAGTTTGACTACCATGGCGTCGATCTTGTCGACAGCGGCTCGGAGTCCTTGTGCGGCTTCCTGCTGGAGTCTGGTGATGTCGGTAGCTTGGCTTTGCAGCAGGCCTTTCAGTTGTTCGCTAAAGCTCGCGAGAACGTCTGTAAGCAGCTTGGTCACAGCGCCACTTTGGTCGTTGCTAACCTGGGCGACGGCAGCCGAAATTTTCGCAAGTGGATCAGCAAGCTCCTGCTTTAAACTGGAGGCAATTTGAGGTCCAATGGTAGATGCGTGGGCGTTCGCCGCCTCTATCTGCTTGCGGGTCAGCTCAGAAAGGACTTCCTTGAGGTCTGCGACCAGCGAATCTTTGAGTATACGAGACTGCTTAGCCGTCTCCTCGGATGAGCGAACAAGTCGTTCAAGGTACTCCGTGTTTGCACCACTCTCGAAGATGGCGTCCAAACGTTGGACAATGAGCTCAGTCGCATGACTAAGACTGGAAACAATCCACTTCTCGACGAAAGTGATGGCTATCGCGAGAATGATTGCAGTAACAGAGACCTCGAATGCTTCATAAACACCATGCAGAAGCGCATCTATGCTGCTGCGGACCTCTTGGATGTTTTCGGATACATTGAAAGCAGAAAGTCCTTGTATGAGGCCAAGGAAAGTGCCGATGATTCCAAGGCCCGTGCAGATGCCCGGGAGATGCTTGAAGAATTCAGTCCGTAACCGTGTCTCATAGACGGTCTGGCTATTGAAGAAATGCTCAGCGGAAGACGTTGCGCGTAGCGCTACGACTTTGTCTGTGGCCGTTTCTGCATCAAATTCCTTCTGAGGATGGAGCGTATGGCGATACTCGTTCCAGAGGTGCAGAAGCTTGCGGTCGGCCGCGAATATCTTTTTGAAGTCGGACGTCAAAGGGTCTGCATTGCGAAGCCGGTATGCTACGCGCCAGAGCCGAATACGAAGAGGAATAGACCTCAAAAGGAAGAAGACGACGAAGAACAGTGTGAAAACAAAGAGAGCGAAGCCAATCGCCATAACAGAGGTGCGCGGCTGGCCGGCGTAGGTGGACCAGAGAACGCTCAGTTGGGCCAGCTTGGCTTCCAACCCTAGTTCGCGCAGGAGCTGATTCAAAAGTTCCACGATTCACCAATTGGATCTTGATCTGCAAAAGATACTAGGAACGCCAATAAGTTAGCAACAACGGCCGTGCAATCAATGGTTTATACCGGGAGAGGACCAGTTATCCCGTACTCCAAAATCGGATCTGCGATTGTTTCCATGTGCCCGCAGATGCGACAGGACCGCGTCGCCCTGACCCGGTCGAGCAACACCTCGGCGGGCTGGTCGTTAGTCTAGAGTCGAGCCGCACCAGTTCGCCACGAAACGCTCTAGCTAGGATCACCCGACCGAGCTTGTCGAGCAACGCGCAGGCGGAGCGACGAGCTGATCGCATTCGCGACAATATATCTAACCGCCACGATTGGAGTAGCGAATCTTCTGCTCATCCGCGCGCCCGTCAGGATGAAGCCAAAGGCAGGCTCATTGTCAGCATTGACCCCAAACAGCCTACGCTCAATCAGTTAGCTCCTATCACCTTTAAAGCCGCTGTTTTCGGATCTCCGTAGAAGATCGGATCGACGTGCTCCATGATATCCGCACTCACATCGAGGAAGTTCCGCTTGTTCTCGATCGGAATGAGGGACCGCTTCGCGCCATTGTCTTTCGCGACTTGAAGCGGTTCAGTCAGAGATCGCAGAGGCTTTATATTGCCCTGCACGCTCATATCGCCAAGTACTAGCAGTGCAGGACTGACAGGGGCCTTTCGAAAGGCCGAATAGGCGGCGACAAAAAACGCGACTCCAACCTCAGCCTCCAAGCGATTACCCAGGAGATCAATGACCTCAACATGCATGTCCGAACTATCAAGGTCTCGCGCGATGCCGAGCTCGACCTTCTTCGCCTGAATATAGCTGAAAGCGCGCTGCACGGATTCCTTCATGGCCCCAGAAATGCCGCCCGCCATCTTGAGCTTTCCGTTCCCGCTCGAAACTGAAACTTCCAAGCGATATAGACCAACCGTTCCTTCGGACGTCACACCGGCAGTGTAGACTGTTCCCGGAGATAGGGGATCCGCAGAAATCAAATCTCGTCCACCTTGCTCGGGGACCCCAACAAAGCGCTCTTCGCCCGTATCTTGAAGCGTATAGCTGAACGATGTTTGATGGTACTCAAAGGAGCCCATCTTCTTGAGCTGCTCCTTCACGCGCCGCCGACCCTCAAGAGCCAGCTCGAGAGTCTCGGCAAGCTCTTCCTGAGTCACCTCACCGTGCGGAAATAAGATCTTCACCAAGCCGGATACGGTTTTCCTGACCGCTTTACGATCTCGCGCATTGAGGTGTGCCCCCATCGAAAAAAAAACGGTCAATAATCTCCGTGAAATTGTGCTTGCGCATATCGCGCAAGGCCTCAGCGAGATAATCGACGACGAATCCATAGTGGTCGGTGAAGAGTTGGTTCCGCATCTGCGGAATCTCCCAGCCTGGGAGATAAAAGTGCAGACGATCGATGAAAGCCATATCGTCGCGAATGGTGTCAGGCATCGGGGCAAAGAGGTGACCTGTCTGGACCATGACATCGATCGGCTGATTGGTGTTGCCGAACATCGCTATGCTCGCGTCTCCCGCAACGGCCTCCTGTCCGCGTTGGAACGTGCCGGACTCGCAGTAGGTCTTCATCGTCGTGATGACTTCCTTCGGCATCTTCTGCAGGTCTGCGACCTCATCGAAACCGACGACATCCCAGATCTGCACCATGCCCTTTTGACGTCCCGACATGTGGCCAAATAGATTAGCGACCGTCGTCCCTCCCGTCAGAAGCGCCGTGTAAGGCGAAACCTCCTGGACCACATAACTCTTGCCGGTCCCTCGGGGGCCAAGCTCAACCAGGTTGTAGTTCCGCTCCGCCAAGGGGATGAGCCGAACCAGGAAGAGCAGCTTGAGCCGTCGGGACATCTCGCCGGGCTCATACCCCATGCTCCGAACGATAAGATCCAACCACTCGTCGGTCGTGAACTGCTTCCTGACATTGCGGTATTCGTCGAGGTCAAAGGTCGCAATTTGAATTGGGACGAGCTTGTCGATCCAAAACGGATTCTTGCCCTTTGACTCCTCGTCGGTTTCGAACCGCATGTCGACTTGTGCCCATACGCCACCCATAAGCAGGCGCTCATAGTCACGCACGTATTGGCTGGGTATATGGAGGAACTTGTTATTAAAATTCACACCCTCTGCCCAGTAGTCCGAATCGACCAGCCGCACTTTCACCTTGTCGATGAAGGAGTATCTTCCACTCTCTTTGACCTTGCTCTGCGCCTTTGCAGACTCGTCTGGCCGGATATAGTTGTTTGCGAGCGTGTCGTTGACGACCTGCAGCCCCATCTGAATCGCGATTTCGTCGGACGAGGCGCAGTATTTTCCGAGCAGGAACTCCAGCACGAAGACGGGCACATTGGCCCCAACCTTGACCTTCCGAACGAGATCCTTCCGGACGACCTTTCCGGCGAACAGCTGGTTCGCCTTATTGTCGAGTAAATCGCGGGCCGACGGTATACCGTTGCTCATCTTAAACTCCGAGACGAACCGGGATGTCGATGGGTGAGCGATACAGCTCCGCGTCAGTAGTCGGGTCTTGGATAACGATGCGGAGCGACGGCACGCTCTCGTCGCTCAACAAGAACGCGACCGTGACCTGCTTCCCGGCCTGCAATTTCACGCAGCCTGTCGTGCGATCGAAATCGCCGTCAATGGCCATTCCGACTCCACCCACCTGCTTTCCGGCCGAGATGAGCATCGGTCGGACCAACAGTTCGGTGGAAAACAGCGAGAGGTTCTTGCCGTCGAGCTGGATCACGACGCTGAAGATACGGTTGGTGACAGCGTCAGGCAGGCCCGTGGCCGTGACCGGTTCTGAAGTCGAACGCTTCGGCGCGCTCGTCTTCATGCGGACCGTGACCACAGGGATAACCATTTCCTGCAATGAGGGACCACCGTGGTGGAATGCCAGGTCGCCCCCCGCTTTGAAGACCGCATTGCTTGCGGGAAATACAAAATCGAGATCGGAGTCGTATCCGAGTGCCGAGGCGGTCACGCGCACGCAACCGGTCGGCGTTGCTCCGCCGCGCCCAATCCAACAGCGGCGATGTAGGTCGACTTCATCCCCTCCCGGCGGGTCCAGCCGCATCGACTCGTCGCGATCTGATGGAAAAAAGAGGTGCCCGTGGTCTGCCGTCAGCACACAGTTCTCGATACCCGCCGTAGCAAGCTTTCTGACAGCTCGGGCGAGATTATCGATAACGGTGTCCATCACCTGCCGAGCCTGAAACGTGAACCCGCGCTCACCTGCGTGGTCAATTTCCTGCGACCGTACGATGACGACCTGAGCACCGTCGATCCTCTTTACAAGTCTTGACGGTTGAAGGCTCAGCAGTTCGTCCAGCGCCACATCCGCCAATTTGGGAATGCGCGAGCTGGCGAACTTTTTTCGCGCGGCTAGGTCAGGAAGGAACGCGTCATCGATGCGAACACCCAACGCCCCCGCCTGCTCCACCACACTAAAGCTCGAAGATGCTCCTGGCTGAAGGGCTGCCATCCCGATCGGAGTGATGCTAGGCAGCACGCAGACCGCGGGGCGCACGCTGACTTCCACGACCTGTGGAAGCCGCTCGGCGAGTTCGACACCCATCTCGAAACGCATGGCGTCAACAAAGAAGTATGCCACGGGCTTGGGCTGCTCTGAGACGATACCGCTGTAGATCTTCGTTTGATGCAGTGACGATGAGACCGTCCATTTCGCGGCGACAAGAGCTCTCGTAAAGCCCTCTGCCATAGCGCGGCATGCGTCTTCGTAGATGCCACGAACGACCCCCAGCGGTCGCTCCTCCGGTTCGTCGTCAAGATTTGCGACCCATGCCTCAAGACGGCGTTGCGCCTGGTCTAGTCTGAACCAACCGTCCTTGGCGGCGTAGGCGCTAATCCAGGTATTTGCGTCGCCACTGGCTTTTCCGATCGCGGCGTGCACAGCCACTCCGAGAATACCGAGCTCGGCCATGAGACGGCAGGCTTCCCACTGGGCCTTCCGCCCTACATCGCGCTCCAGCCAGAAGCTGTGTTCCAACCCACCGATGATCTCGAGAGCCTCGTCGAATTTCTTCGCCGCGACCAGCTCACCACATTGAGCCAGTAGCACGCGCTCCGCGAAGCGGAACGTATCAGTTGATCCAAGACCCGCGAATGTCGCTTGTTCTTCGTGAAGGCCGAGCTCCGCCTCGACGCGATCTGCGATCTGAGGATATACCTCGGAGTAACGGGCACGAAGCACATGGGCGAGCTCTTTGATCGAGGTTTCCTCATCCCGCGACTTCGGCGCCGGGATAGCTTGAACAGACGATGGAATGACGCCGACCAAAACACTCCTGAACTCAGCACCGAGAACGTATCGCAGCGTTATGCTGCGAAGTTTGGCCAACGGGGCCACTTCGGAGAGCTCAAGTCCGAGCTTCGAGCGCACCAGCTTCACCAGCTCTCGGATCGCCTCTTTCGCCTCGATCTCGGCATCGCGCTCGTCGCTTGCAAGCCACGCCGCGATAATCCCTTCGTTCCCCGACGCGCTGTGGAAGATCGACCTCAAAACCGATGGCGGCTCGGTCGACGACGAGTCCGAAGATGCACGCGCAAGATCCTCATAGGAAACCTGCTCCGGCGCCAGCATCTCGTCGATCACGCCGTCGGTGTAACGCTGGCGCAGCACATTGCGCGCGAGCCGCTTCAGCTGCGGCTCATAGCAATCACCAGCCTTTTCGAGTTCCATCAGTACCGAACCCTGACGATCACGCTCACAGCCAGGCAGGTAGACGATCATGCACTCGGTCGGCGCATCCGCGCAGACGAAGGGCTCCACGACCGTCCGAAGCTCAAACATCGAGCCATCATATTCCGTCAGTCGCGCCGATATATCGCTGACGGTTACGGGGACCGCCTCGTCGGTGGTCCGTGCGCCACCGCGCAATTCCGCAACAAAAGGAGCAAATTCGCGGCGGGGATCGTACCAGACGACCACCTTTCTGGCTTTCAGCTTCTCACTGAGCTGCTTCGAAATATACTTGTTCAAAGGGTGCATCAGCTGCGACCTCCGCTTTCCACCTTGGAGAGCTCTTGAAAGCGGGCCGCAAACCAGCGTAGGCGAGCAACACCGTCGGAGACCGCGTCGCCGGATGACGACACGATGTAAGTTGCGACCTTTGGCAAAAGCAGGACGAGCAGAAGGTCGGAGGAGTTACGGTCCAACGCGAACCGGGCGTCGCCTTTGGCCGCCAGCTTCGCCGCAAATTCATCGAGCCCGCTCCGCGCGGCGTCTGTCATAGGCTCGGAAGCACCAATCAGCTTCCGGATGCTCTCCGGGGAGACGAGGCGCACTGGTTGTAGCGCTTCGTACAGGGGACCAGCGTTTCGCCCGAAATCGATGTCCGGAAACCAGCCACGGACTCGCGCCACAAAGTCATAGACGTCCGTGAAGACGCCTCCGTGTTCCCGTTGCCGTCGCTCCGTCTCGGCAAACAGATTTCCGATTGTCATGTCGCCCTGCCGAACGGCGAACCCAAGCGATACTAGCAAGCTGCGCTCCTGTTCGGACAGAGAGCCGGTCAGAGGCTTATAGCCGAGATCGTGTTCGATCTCATTCCAGACATGGGCCATCATGCTGCAGACTTGAATTTCGCAGGGGACGTCCGAGACATTGGCGTAGGTGCCGATCACATCGGCCTCCGGCAAAAACGCTTCGATATGCGAGGCCCTGTAGAAATTATTGTTGTCCGATGCGTTTTTATCCTTCCGTTCGCTCTCCGGTCTTGCACCTCTTAGATCGACGAACCGCTTGCAAACTAGCTGAACAACCTGATCTTCATGTCGCTGTTCGTAAGTGGCAATTCGCACGGCGGCGAGATCGCGCACCGCGTCGAATACCGACTGCACGTTCGGCAGGTCCTTTTTCCCAGAAGCGGCGAAGCGGCGAAGCTTGCCCTCCAAGCTCTTCGGGCTTTTCGCACGGAACGTGACCTGCGCTCGGATTGCATTTCCTTCAACGATCTCAAATCTGCAAATCTCTGCGACACGCGCTGAAAGCTTTAGGTATCGGTCGTATTCGCGGTGATACCGAAGAACAGCGTTCTTAATGGTATCCTCGAAGATCGTCATGACGAGGACCTCCGCTTTTGTGTTCTCGACCCATTTGCCAATGACGGTTCAGCGAGTTCCTTCAGCGCGGCCTTGATAGCTAACGAGGTTCGCTCGCTGATCAGCGCGCCAATGGAGAGCAACGGCGTGGGTCTGGCCTCCCACTTGCCGCTTTCAGCTTCCACCCAGAAGATATCCTCTAGTCCATGCGCGATGGCTAAGCTGCGATCGGTTCTGCACTTTGGTATCACTCGCTCAGGCCACAATTGCATGGCCATGTGCGCCCAGTCGAACCTGCCTGCAACTAGATCCCCCCATTTGGCCTTCAATTCCTTCTGCCAGGACTTGTGCAGCGGAGCGAGCCGCCAGAGCGGGGCCATCGCAAGCACTACGCCATCGTCAAGCACCGGATTCCAAAGGGGCGCTAAACGTTTCAGGTCCTCAAGGAACTTCAGCAACTCGTCAACAAAGCCTTGTTGCGCTTCGAGAACCCTGCGCTGCGCCGCGTTCGGAGTGTGCCCGGCCTCATCGCGCAGGCTCTCAAGCCGTCGCTGCTCGTGAGCGATTTTTGGGAGCACGTAGTCGACCTGAATACGAAAAAGCGTGTCCTTGTTTAGGCCATGAAGATACAGCCAAACCGAATAGCCTCCTGAGGGCGTAGCGAGCTGCCAGTAGATCGGCGCCTTCCGGCTACTCTTGGTGTACATCTTGAGATGGGCAGGGAAGAATTCCCGAGCGATGTTCCGCCGCAGGCGCGCGACCTCCTCCAGCGGCTGTCCGACGCGTTCGTAGACCGCGTTGAGGCGCGCGGCTATATCATCGACGTGGCCTGGATCGTCGACCAGAATACCTCGGCAAGGCATGAATAGAGCATCGCCATTCGGCAACATCGCCGGGCTCACACACGGCAAAGAATCAAATGGCTCCGGTTCGGCCGGGATTGCACGTTCTCCCGTAGCAAGGCGGATATCATACCGACCGAATGCCACGCCAACGGCCCAAGACTGTAAATGAAATCTATCGTTCTCGACCACGGTATCACCGTCACCGAGATCTGCGGAGCCATCCGAGTTTTCGCTTAATTCTGCTGAGGCAAAAACCGAAGCCTCTTCAATCTCCAACTTATCAGCGTCGCTTAGCTGAAAAAGCTCAAAAGCGATCGCATCGATCTTCGATTGCAGCTCCGCTAGGATTTTTTCTACGTCAGCACCTGCTGCCTTGTTAAGCGGCTTCGGCAATACAAATGCGAGAGATGTTTCGATTGCCGTATCCGCGGTCCGGGCAACACTCCAGGCGCTCCGGGCGAGAACGGATAAGGCTTGAGATTGTTGAGGTGAAGGCTCGGCCCAGGGAAGCTTCTGGAGAACCCCAACTATGAACTCCGGATAGCCAAACCTTCCGAGCAGAGCCTTGAAAAGATAATCAAATGCTCTGCTGTTAAAGATCGCTAAGCCGGGCAAGAGTGCGCCTTCCGGGAGGAAAACCGAATATCCCCGCACGGAAAATATACAGCCAGAAGGCAACGCCTGTGGAGCGAACCGACTCGCTCTAAGTGGCCATGTCATTCCGGGGCGAAAGTAATATTCAGAGCTAGCGATTCTCCGAGACCAATGCACGGTTCGTGGGTCCGCCGGATTCGATACCACCCATGCCTTCAGCTCTTTGCCCTGTTCTTGCCATTGGATGACAAGATGCAAAGATGCGTAGAACGGCGAAAGTTCACCGCCCTTGGCGAAGGGCATCCAACTATTTGGTCGAGCATTATAGCTTACTTCCCAGTGCGCTCTCAGGAAGCGAAAATCATCCGATGTCGCGAGACCTTGCCTAACGGCCCTCCCATTGCCCTCAACCGCGGGAAATCGCTCAAACGTGTCGCGTACGCCTTTGCCTATCCAGTAGGCGAATGGCGTTCCCGGCAATTCTCGGAACTGTGAAAGCGACGGCGTAAACCTGTCGGCCGATTCCCCAGAAATTGCCTGCCTGATTGCCGCGGCTTTATCCTCAACGGCGACCGCTCGGATAAAGAGTGTCATAGCACCGCCTCTAAACAGTAGGCAGCGGTCTCGACCATTGCTCCGTCAAGTACACCAATGCCAAGGTCGGCAACGACGACGGGTGGCGCCTTTGGCAGCAAGACCTCTTCTCGCCATTTCTGAAAGCTCGATAAGAAAAAGCCTGTTCTTGAGGTGATTGCTCCGAGCCGGCCGCGCGGATGCAAAAGTTCAATGCCCCGCTCTACAAAGGCAGCATAAACATCATTCTTGGTCCGTGGATAACTCCTGTCGAACTCCTTTTTGGCCGGCGCGCTACATGATCCAAAGGGGGGATTCATCAAGACAACATCAAACCGTGAACGAGCCACATCGATCAGCGCGATTCCTTGTGCGGCGTCACCCGCGAAAAGTCGTCGCGCGATGCTTGCGCTCCCCGACGCTGTCTCAGCGAACTCACGTAGCGCCCCGATGATGGTGGTCTCAGCTCCGAAAAAAAAATGGTGGTCATCAATGCCGGAGAGGTCCAGAGATCCTTGTCTTTTCTCCGGCTCCATGCCCGGAAGGAAGCCAGTATTTTTTTGTTGAAGCACAAACTGTTCACGCGCTCGGCTCAGCTCGAATGCAATGCCATCTTCCACGCGAAGCAGAATGCCCAATTCACCAGCTAGCTTACTCTCTGCGATCATCTTCTTGAATAGATCGCGCAATAGCGGTGGATTGAGGTTAGCCGCGAATTCGTTAATAAGCGCGTCATCGCCTGGCATCGGCTCAGCCACTACAACGTGTGTTCGCCGGACACGAAGTCGATCCGATGCCGCAGCGCTTTGATCTTTCCATGCCCGCTGCGCGCGTAACCATAGGGCCAGGGCAGCGATCTGCGCGCACCTGGGATCTATATCCACGCCGAACAGATTGTGTTCTACGATCAGTTTCGGGGCCGCTCGCTGCAAACCCGCAAGGTCGGGGTAATCTTCGCGAAGACTATGGCCTGTCGCTTCACTTTTTGGGCAGTCGTCCTCAGCCGACCAAGCCTCTTCGTAGATCGTCAACAGAAGATCGAAGCAATATAGAAGAAAATGTCCAGAGCCGCACGCGGGGTCCAGGATTCGAAGATCGCGCGGATCTTTCCTCTGGCGGGCTCGGAGCGGTTCATCTACTGCGCTGACGAGGTACTGGCAATACTGCGCCAGATGCGAATGCTCCCCATGCATTTCGAGCCACAAACGGCCAAGCGTGTTGTCGACGAGGAATTGCACAACATATCTTGGCGTGAAGAATTGGTTGCGAACCGCAAGCTCGCGGCTATTTGCTGGCGGACGCTTACCCCGACCCATGTCGTCCCGGTCTGCATCGGAATTAAAATACTGGTAGACCCACCCAATCGTCTCATCCTCACCCCACACCTCCGACAGCTCAGGCGCGTTGAAGATGGTCAGCAGCGCTTCAAACGTTTGTCGCTTGGGCCACAGAACCGAAGCGGCGTCACGCCGGTCAAATAGGACCTTTATCTCGGTTGAGAACTCGTCGAACAGACTCTCGACATAAAGGCGATAACCTGCGGCGTCGGGTAGCAGCCCCACCCCCGGCGCCATACCACAGAACTCTCTAAAGCCAGAAGACCGTTCGCCTTTGGAAATACACTCCTGAACGAGCTGGCGTGCTTCCAGCATTTTGAGCGCGACGAACCGGTTCAGTGTCGTGAACGCAGCATCCCTTACGTAATCGGTGACCGCCTCCGTGGCGCTCGTCCCCGCGGCGCGTTTGTGTTCGATGGTTGCGACGATCTTGTCCCGTTGAAACCGTTGGCGGACCGATAGATGTGCGCCACCGGCTGGAGCGATGACGCCGCTTCGCAAGACGTCGAAAGTCCCTTCCAGCTGTGACGAAAAATCCTCGTCGAGGAGCTTGCGTCCCTGCTGGGTCGCCCGCTCGATGGCGCTGCGCGTGGCCTTATTCATGGTGCGGACCGATCACTGGACAATTACCTTCTTGCCGGTGCCGATCAGGCGCGAACACTCCTCCCGAATGCCGGCGAGAGCGGCGTCGAGCTGTTCTTCGGTCTCAATCCCTCCGGAGAAGTACCCACCCAACCTCACGGTCGCCACACGATCACCATCAACGATGCGGTGCAGCTCTGCGATGGCGTCCTGAAGCCGGGCCTCACAAGCGTCCAGCTCCGAGCGGAGCTGAGGAATTGGCACGCGCTCCTGTTCCCGTGTCTTCCCTTGCATCAACGGCGCCGCGAGCTTTTGCTGTTGGTCTGGATCGATGCCATCCCAGCCAGGCGTCTGTACCAGGCGATCGAGCGCACGGCTGTAGGTGTCCATCCGAGCCTGCAACGCTTCATCGAAACGACGTGCGTACTCGGCGTCGATGGCCGACGCGTGTTGTTCGATCGGCGGCAGCTCACGGTAGAAGGTTTCTCGTGTGAGGAGATCATCGAGCTCAGCAGCCTTGGCACGCAGCTCGTCACCTACATCCGCCTCGCTGCTAAGGAACGGCCAAGCCGACCGAAGAGCTTCCCGCGCCCGATCGATATCCCGCAACTTAGGTTCCGACAGGACCTGATCGAGCTCCGTAGCGCGTTTGATGGCGTCCTTGATGGAGCGGTACGACGAATTAAACGTCGCGATCGCATTGTCCTCGGATCCGCGCAGAACGGCCTTCATCTGCCCTATCGCGCCGTCGAGGACCGCTGCACCGGGAAGGCGATACGCGATAAGCTGGCCGTGAGCGGAGGCTACCTGATCTTCATGCCGCGCGATCTCCTTGCGGAGCTCGGAGACGATCGCGCCGGCGTTGAGTTCCTTCACTTCGCTGCCGAATGTTTCCCGGAAAGCTTCGGATGCCTTCACGAGCTCCTCGAACTCGATTCCCTTCTTTGGTCTGAACGACGCCTGGCGGAAAAAGTTGTTGTTCGAAAAAGTGTCTCGGGCGTCGATCCCTGTTGCGGAGTCGATTGTTTGGCCTTTGCTGGTGGCTTGGATTTTCCCAGCTCGCAACAGCGAGAGAACTAGCAAGCGGACGACTTCGAAGTCCCAGCCGAAGGGCTCCTTCGCCAGCTCATCGGCGAGGTATCGACCACTCGCAGTATCGCCGTAGTTGGCGCGTTCCTCGATTCGAGAAAGCACCTCCGCCAGAGCGCCGCTTTCAACCCGAAAAACCGTCTTCCCCTTTTCGTCGCGCAAAAGCCCGAGGCTTCCGAAGACCGATGGGAGGCCCTGAAGATTCGCTGCGGTAAAGAGCGCATCTAAGCCCTTCTTCGCATCGGCGGGCTTAGCGGCAGCTTCCTTGAAGCGATCAAACACGTCTGGCAGGACGTCGCTCAGGATCTCGGCGGCGCTCTTGCCCATGTCGACGGCCCCGTCGTCCGGGCTACGATCATTGCCCCGAAAACTGACGCTGCCAGCCAGGCACGCCGCCCTTACGAGCCGGCGCAGCTCATCCTGGTGTCGCCTTTGCCGAACCTTTTCCTCGCCAATGAGCGCGGTTTCGTCGGCAGTCTTAGCTTCGCGCTCTTTTCGTGCCAACATCTCCTTGGAACGAAATAGCTCAACCGTCTCCCGGTCGATTGCTTCGTTGAGGGAGACAGCCCAAAAAACACTTTTGCGCTCCTGCTGACTTCGGGCACGCAGCTCAGACGCAAGCGCCCGAAACGCCAAGCCATCTTCGGCGAGATGGACGTGAAACACCATGTCGCCATCGACAATTTCGCGTCCATGGATCGCGAGGCCAGCCTTGAAAGTCTTCGTGTCGAAGAGTGTGTGCGTTGGCTGTGGCTGCCAGAAGCCGGCTAACACCTCGGAATAGATCCGATGCGCTTCACCGGGTTTCGGATTGATGCCGTTACGAATGCGCTCCCAGTCGTCCTCTGCAGGTGTCCGAATCCGGAATCCGTCATCACCTAGCCGAACTTTGTTCGCCGCTTCGAGTTGGTGGAGCGCATCCTTTACGACGGCAAGCTGAGAATCCGCGGCAACACCCGGATGGAGGGCCGCCGATATATTCTCTGCGGTTCGGTGAACGCTCTTCACGTATTGCAGCAGGCAGATCACCTTCGCGACCGGTTGCGCGAGCGGATGGTCAAGCTCCTTGGAGATTGCGGATATCTTTGCGCGGACCTCGGAGCCGATATTGCCTTCGACTAGATCGTAGACCTGATCAAGCCTTGCGACAGAGCCGATCGGCTGGTCCGCAAGGTTGACGGCAGGATTGATAAGGAGCTGTTGCGCCAGCTTGATGATCGTGCGGTTCGCGCCGCCAACGTGTTTGCTCGCGCCGCCCTGTGTGCGAAGTCCTGAGACCACCTGGATGATCAGATCTATCTGATAGGGCAGCAGCGGGTAGAGATCGATGAAGCTGTCACGAGTAAGTTCGGGCAGCTTAATATCGGCGGTCAGGCGGGTGTGCTCCGTGAACCGTCCACGGTGCTGATCGAATAGCTCCCCCAACACTTTCTGCGCAGGTGCATTCTTGGAGAGAACACGTCGGCTTGTGACCTCCGAAATGTCGGACGGCTCCAAATGGACTTGAAGGGGGAAGCGGTCCATGAGCCGCGCAAGCTCGATCTTCTTGTCATCGAGACCACTGACGAGCTCACCCAATTTCTCTTGCGATGTGACGACAATCCAGTGCTTGCCCCGCCCCTTGACGCCTAGGCTCTGAACGACCGCCTGAAGGTCAAGCATCTTCTGGACGTCCCGTGCGACGAATTGGCCGACCTCGTCCACGACAAACATAAGGGCCTGACCCGGCCGCCGGCGCTTCATCAATTCATTAGCGCGCTCCGCCAGCTTGCCGGGTGATATATCGGCTTTGTTTTTGACGGCCTTCACCCATGAATCCGCCATTGAATAGGTTTCAGGATGAAGGCTGTGTAGAACCCGGCTGGCTTCGCTAAGGGCGAAGGCGACTTTGCCCTTCTCGACTGACCATTCCTTCTTGAATAGACGCTCGTACTCGGCCTCGAAGCCCTCCAGTTGCCCTTTCTCCTCCAAAGCAATTTCCAATTCCGAAAGATCGAGATCCTTCGCATACCCGAGGCTTTGAAGAAAAAGCCCATACATGATCTCAGTGAGAGATTGATTGCCGCTCCTGATCCCCCTGTCGGTTGAGACGTCGAAGATCACCGCATGCGTGGGTATCGTTTCATTTATTGCTTTCAGAAGAACCTGAAGCTTGTTGTGGCCGGCCCTCAGCGCGAACCGATCGCCGGCAGGGATTCCTGCCACCGGGCGGTTCTCGATCGACAGCCCAAGCATCTTCGCAAAGCTGGATTTACCGGAGCCAAAAAAGCCCGAGACCCAAATCGCAATGCCTTCATGTGGCTTGTTCGGCGTTTCGCGATATGCGTCAAAAATATTGCTGTAGTGAGACCTGATCGCGTCAGTGACTACATACTCGTTGATTTCATCGCGCAGAATATCATCGCTGGTCTGATCGACCTTGATTACCTCTTCGATACGGCGACTAATGTCGTTTGCAAAAAGGCTTTTGATCGGTTCATTGGCCATCACTCATATCCCGTCAAAAGATTTTTGGGCGATAATTGTGCTCGGCTGCGAGCACGCCCATGAATCGCAGCCCGGCGGCACCGTCGAGATCGCCCGGATAGAACAAAACCGTAGGGACGGTGACTCGTCCTTTCAGCTGCTCCAATAGTGAGAATGTCCGGTAGACGGGAAACAATGCGCCAGTACGCTGAATGAAGACGATATCGCTGAGCGGGTTAGGCTGGTCGGGCATTTGCGCGGCAACTAGATCAACCAGCGGTGCGTACTCCGCAAGGACCGAATGTACGGTCTCGACAATCGTATCCGTGCCCTGCTCGCGCTCTGCCGCAAACCACTCTTCGAGTGGCCGTTGAGATCGCATCGCCTGATCTAGACACCGAGCCAAGGATATGCGGCTTACCCGCTTCCCCTTTTGAGTGAGCCGCGTCTCCAGCAGGCTGATTTGTTTGCGCAGCTCGAACTCTTCTGCAGGTTCGTAGCGGAACAGCGCGTAGGGCATATCGTGGTAGGCGCTAATGCGCTCTCGTGGATCTGACAGGTCGAGTATGGGCTCGAGGCTGGTCTTGATGCGGTGTACGAGATCGCTCATGCGACCATCCTTTCCGCATACTCACAAGCATTGGCATAGGGCAGCGTGAGTTGCACAATGCTGCCAGCGATCTGATAGTCGACCTTGCGGAACTGATGAAGTCGGAGGAGCTCACGGTCAACATCCGAGGGCGACATGAAGAACATTCTCCAATCTTCCGACGCGAGCACCTTTCGTGGGTTGCTCAGTTCCTCTCTAATTGCATAGAGGAGGTAGACAAAGCTCCGCTCCGGAAGGTGGTAGCTCGCAAATTCCTTGACAACACTGCCGCGCAGTAGGCCAAAATCGACCGCCATTTTCAGCAGCGCGGTGGCCACTCGTTTCAGCGTCGTATCACTCCAACCATGTTCGGTAATCCCGCCTCGACGACCAACGCTGCGGAGATGCTCGTAGAGATCTTCGGCTCGAACTCGATAGGCTCCTGATACGAAGGTTGGAAAAAGCCAGTTGGTAAGAAAATCGCGAAGCAGAAATTCGTCGCGAGTCACATGCCAGAGTAGGATCGGCTTCCATTCTTCGATGGGGCAACCGTTCTTTGCAAGAAGTACTAACGCACGATCACGATCGACTGGGTCGAACCTCCGATTCAGAACTTTCGCGATGTCCCGAAGCCAGGTTGTAGTGTTGGCTCCGATAAAATTCTCTCGTCTCAGACGATCAAGATTTTCCTTCTTAGAAGAGCCAAAGTCCCAGGCCGCAAAGACGGCGTAGGTTTCATCGATCATTGCTCCCTTGATGAGAGTGAACGATGAAGCGACGTGGGATCGATGCGGACCCTTCATGCGTTGTTCAGGCGGGCATACGGAACCGCGAGGGCGCCTGGCTCACCACGCGCGAATCCAAGCGCGAGGGAAGTGACACACTGATTTGTCGCGGCGAACGGCGTCGGCAAGGGTACCGCGCGCCCTTCAGCCGAGCGACGCAATCTTGAGAAAGACTCGAAATCTTCATCGGTGATTAGATCGAGCGATTGGAGCACCACCTTCAGGTCGATCTCCTTCACGGCTTCCAACTCCAGGAAAAACGGCCTCCAGTAGTCCGCCTGATCAAGCCAGCGCTCCCAATGAGTCTCGAACTCCTCCTCGACTACTTCAGGGAGCTGCCAGAGGGTGACGCATTGGGGTGGATCAAACACTTCACGACATCGGAAACCGGCAACTGAGAATACAGAGCGGGCTTGAGCAAAATAATGGGTGCGGGGAAATCCACGACGGACGGTAGCGGTTCCCAGCCGACCAAGCTGCCATTCCACCACTTGGCGAGATCCATCTCGCCCACCCGGGCGGCGACCAAACGAAGTTTCAATAGTCGATCGAAATCAATTGCCCCCTCTGCCATTCGCCGCGCCTACCCAGTTTTCATTCACCGTCAACGCGTCACCCGCGCTTCTATTGCCGCTACCTAAAGGTTGCAGCAGCGAGATACGACCAACAAGTTGATTGAAGCAATACTGCACAGATTAGGCAGTTGGAGAAAATTTGAAGAACTGAAAACCATCAGCCCCAATTCTCAATCTAACCTATTGAAAAATTTACGTTCCCTAGCGGAATCGAACCCCTGCTTCAGCATGGAGAGGGCCCAAAACCACAAATGCACGCCTCAAGTTGGAGCAGACGAAGGGAAACTATCAGGCACAGCTTGGCTTCTGGCGGCGCCTCGATGCCATCCTCGGATTTTTGTTTTTGGTGCGAAGGATTCGAATACCTCTAGTTGCTCTACGCGAATCCTACGGACTGATGAATTGCACCGACGAACCGCATCCGAAACGGAAAACCCGGCTCAAGGATTGGACTCAGGAAAATCGGCAAGGATTCAGCTGGGTGACCGGCGGAAGATCGGTGTATGCTGGGTGCTCCACAAGGGTGCTACACAGACGTTCACCGGGCTTTGCCAAATAACCCCATTTTGCCCGGGTTTCCCGACACCTTCGGTCGAATGGCGGAGAGGGAGGGATTCGAACCCCCGATAGGCTTGCACCTATGCCGCATTTCGAGTGCGGTGCATTCAACCACTCTGCCACCTCTCCTGAAGGCGCCATATAGGAGCTGCGGCCCCTGTGGTTGGGGGCGTTAATAGGCGAGGATGGCGGGCCAGACAAGGCGCGAAAGGGGAAAATCCGCTGCCTCTTTTCGCCCTCGTGCCTCGCCCCGGAGGAACTGCCATGGAGCACCTGACGACCCGCGCCAACGGCGCCAATTTCCACGTGGTTCGCGCCGGAAGCGGAAAACCGCTGCTTTTGCTGCATGGATGGCCGGAATATTGGCTGACCTGGGAGCCGGTGATGGCGCGCCTCGCCGACCGTTTCACCCTGATCGCGCCCGATCTCCGCGGTTTCGGCGACAGCGACAAGCCGGCTGGGCCTTTTGGGCCGGACGGCCATGCGGCTGACATGCTGGCGCTGATGGAGGCGCTCGGCATCGACCGATTCGGCGTGGTCGGGCACGATGTCGGCGGCGCCGTGATGCAGCCGCTGGCGCGGCAGGCAGCGGGGCGGCTCGCCGGGCTGTTCTTCTTCAATTTCGTCTATCCCGGGATCGGGGCGCGCATGGCGGCACCCGATCGGCTCAATCACATCTGGTACCAGTCCTTCCAGCAGATGGAGATGGCGCCTTGCCTGGTCGGCGCGAGCCGCGAAAGCTGCCGGCTCTATATCGGCCACTTCCTCAGGGGCTGGGCGCATCGCAAGAACGCCTTCGACGACGTCCTCGACGCCTTCGCCGACAATTTCTTCAAGCCCGGCAATCTCGCCGGCGGCTTTGCGCATTATCGGGCCTCGCATGCCGGGCGGGTCGCGATGATGAAGGGCGAAGCGCCTCAGCTTCCGCCGATCGACGTGCCGACCTGCGTGCGCTGGGCCGAGCACGATCCGCTGTTTCCCTATGCGTGGACCGATCGACTCGGCGAGACCTTCAGCGCGCTCGATCTTAAGATGTTTCCCGGCGTCGGCCACTTCCCGCATCGGGAGGATCCGGATCGCGCCGCAAGCGAGATCGCGGCGTTCTTCCAGCGCATCGGCTGGAGCTGAGTTCGGGGGAGCTAGAGCAACTTCAACTCTCGACGCACCTTTTGCTGGGCTACCCCTCTCCCTAACCCTCTCCCGCAAGGGGGGAGGGAACGCACCTTCGTTGGGGCGCGAATCCGATCTGATCCCATCATGCTTTGGAAGAACGGGTGGGACCGCCAGACGCGGTAAACACTGGCGGTCCCGTGCCGCTCATTGCAATGCTGGCCGTGAAGGGCGGCTTCGCCGGCCAGGTGAAGCGACGATTCGACCCTAGCGTGCAGCCTGCGCCCCGCAACGCAATCCGGTCCTTAACCTAACCGATCAAGGTTACTCCTTGTCGTTCTTACCTTTTTTCTTCCCGTTCTCCGTAGAATCCCTGTCTTTTCCGTTGCCGTTCTCTTTGCGGCGGTTGGTGAAGCGGGCATTGCCGAGCCCGGTGCCGATGGTGAGCACGCCCCAGCGCTCGACATGCTGCATGAACGGCACCTCGGAGAGGCCCTGAACCACGCCGTCATTGTGCATCAGGATCGCGGTGTCATGCGCGCCGATCTCGGGGATGGCCTCGACGAGGCTTGCCGGCAGGTTGAACTTGCTGCTCTCCCAATTGCCCGGCAGGTTCTGCGCGCCCTTCTCGATCGAGCCGTCCGCGTCGATCACGCCGGGACAGGCAATGCCGATGAAAGGCGCGAGCTTGAAGCCTTCGGCCTCGGCGTCCTCGATCAGGCCTACGAGCATCTTGACCAGCCGTTTGACTGCGGCTTCGCGGCTCGGCTCGTCATCGGCATGGCGCCATAGATCGGATTTGAAGACCCCCGCCTTGGACAGATCGGGCGCTTTCTTCCAACGCGTCTCGACGATACCGCAACGGATGTTGGTCCCGCCGATGTCGACCGCGAGGATGCTGTCATAGGCCTCGAAAATCCAGGACGGCGCGAGATGCAGGGCGCCGATCAGGCCGGCATCATCCGGATCGAAGCGGATCGGCACGAGGTCGACCTTGAAGCCTTCCGATTTCAGGATGATCTCGGCCCGGGCGATGGCGATTTCGCCGAGCCGGCTGGCACGGAAGCCGCCACCGACCACGATGCATTCGGTCTTGGCCCAGGCCTTGGTCTTGAGGAATCGCCGGGTGACATAAGCGAGCTCCTGGGCGAAATCCTCGATCGCACTATGGACGACCGCCGTGGCCTCGGTATCGTCGCCGACCAGAACCGCATCGAGGACCTTCTTGCTGATCTTGTCGGATGGCTCGTCGCCGAACGGATCCTCGCCGCTCTTGCGCAGCGGCTTGCGCCACTGTTCGAGGATCTCGCGAAAGGCACCCTTGCTGGCGCGATCGCCGAGAAAACCGTCCTCGTCCTTGATCTCGATGTTGAAGCTGTCGACGTCGACTGACGGCAGGCGGCTCGCCCCGTGCTGGGCGATGCCCGTCGTCTTGACCAGTTCGTCCGTTGCCATGGGAGCCCTTGCCCGCTTATCTGTTCCGGCGGACTAACGGCGGGGGAACCGGTTTGTTGCAAGGCCGGTCGAGATTTGACGGAAGGCCGGCGGCAGAGCCAAATCCTTCAAATCCGGGCCATTTTCGCCCGCTTTTCCTTGACTTGCGGCTGTTGGCCGCTATAAGTCCCCCAGCTGGCGCGGGGCGTTTCTCGCGCCACTTGTTTTTGCGTGGGTTTTCAAAGGGATAACTCCCACCCGCACAAAACGCACATAAACCCATAGCGACTGACAAAAAGCCGACCCGGACGATGCTCGTCCCGAGGCCGGGATTGAACACGGAGAAAGAACGATGTTCGCAGTCATCAAAACCGGCGGCAAGCAATACCGCGTCGTGCCGGATGATGTTCTCGAAGTAGGCAAGATCGAAGGCGAAGTCGGCTCGATCGTGCAGTTGAATGAAGTTCTGGTGCTCGGCGGTGACACGCCGGTGCTCGGCGTTCCCACGGTGGCCGGCGCCTCCGTTGCGGTCGAGGTGCTCGACCACAAGCGTGGCCCCAAGGTCATCGCGTTCAAGAAGCGCCGCCGCAAGAATTCGCGCCGCAAGCGCGGCTATCGCGACGAGATCACGGTCCTCCGCATCTCCGAGATCCTGGCCGACGGCGCCAAGCCCACCAAGGGCCCGCGTCCGAAGAAGGAGAAGGTGGCCAAGGAGTCCGTAAAGGAAGCTGCCGAATAACGGGATTTGATCACGCCAATTCACGAATTGATGCGTGAGAAATCGTGAAATGATTCCGTCAAGGAATTGATCTAGAAATACGCAGGATTTCGGAGACGAGCCATGGCTCACAAAAAAGCAGGCGGTTCATCGCGTAACGGACGCGATTCGAAGGGCAAGCGCCTCGGCATCAAGGCGTTCGGCGGGGAGATCGTCACTCCCGGCAACATCATTGCGCGTCAGCGCGGCACCACCTGGCACCCCGGCCTTAATGTCGGCATGGGCACGGACCACACTTTGTTCGCCAAGGTTGAAGGTCGTGTTGCGTTCCAGGCCAAAGCCAACGGCCGCACCTTTGTATCGGTACTCCCGATCGCAGAGGCGGCTGAATAGACGGTGGATCAAATTGGAATCCGCCGGGTCCTACCAAACCGGCGGAGTCCAGAGATCAAAGAGATCGAAGGCTCCAAGGGGAGGCGGGAAACCGGCCTCCCCTTTTCTTTGACTTGCTCACTTTGACTTAGTGACTTTCACGGAGCCGGACATGTTGCAGGACTTCTCGAGCGTGACCTTGCGGGAGGCGAGACCCAGCGTCGTCGCCACCGAGCGGCTGACGTTGCGGCGGCCGACCCTCGCCGACGTCAGGACCATCGCCCGGCTCGCCAACGACCGCCGCGTCGCCGAGAACACGCGCCGCCTGCCGCATCCCTATTCGCAGGACGACGCCGTCGAGTTCATCCGCGCCACGTCCGAGCTCGGCAGCGAGACCGTGTTCCTGATCGAACACGACAGCGGCCCGGTCGGCATGGTCGGGATCGACTGCTCCAAGCCCGGCAATGCCGAGCTCGGCTACTGGCTCGGCGTCGAGCATTGGGGCCAGGGCTTCGCCACGGAAGCTGCGCGCGGCGCGATCGACTTCTTCTTCGAGGAGTACGACGACGACCATCTCCATGCCGGCGCCCGCGTCACCAACCCGGCCTCACGCAAGGTGCTGGAGAAGTGCGGCTTCCAGTGGAGCGGCGTCCAGCTGCACCGCTTCCTGGCGCTGGGCTCCTCCACGCCGGTCGACTGCTTCCGCCTCTCCCGCGGCGTGTGGGCGTCGCTGAAGAGCTGGAGCAGCGCGCGACGGGTGAGGTAGACCCGACTCTCACCACGTGTCGTCCCGGCGAAGGCCGGGACGACACGGGGCTACGCCGGCGGATTCACTTCCACGCTCTCTCGCCCCAGATCGCGCTCACGCAAGTAGATATAGAACCCGGCGCCGATGATGATCGCCGCGCCGACGATGGTCGCGATCGAGGGGACATCGCCGAACACCACGAAACCGAAGATCACCGCCCAGACGATCATCGAATATTGATACGGCACCACGACGCTCGCCGGCGCGAGCTTGAGCGAGCGGTTGACGCAGAACAGCGCGGTCACCGAGATCAGCCCGGCCATTGCGAAGATCACCAGGCTGCCCGATGTCGGCGGCACCCAGTGGAATGCCGACAGCACCGCGCCCAGCGAAAACGTGCCGACGAATTGCGAGGACGCCATCACGATGTCGGGCGTCTTGCGCAGGCTTCGCGTGATCAGCATCAGGGTTGCGAAGGAGAGACTGCCGCCGAGCGCGATCAGCGCCGGCAGGCTGACGGTCTGTGCCGACGGCCGCAGCGCGATCAGGACGCCGCAGAAGCCGATCAGGATCGCGGTCCAGCGCCGCCAGCCGACCTTCTCGCCCAGAAAGATCGCCGACATCGCGGTGACGAAGATCGGGCCGGCAAGATAATAGGTGATGACGTCGGCGAGCGGCAGATAGACCGTGGCGAGAAAGAACGCGGCGACCTCGAGCGTCGAGAGCACGACGCGAAACAGCTGCAGGCCCGGCCGCTCCAGATGCAGGAACTGGCGGCGCTGCTTCCAGATCAGCGGCGACAGCAAGAGCAGCGCCGCGCAGGCGCGCAGGAACAAGAGCTGCCCCACCGAATAGGTCCCGACCAGGAACTTGCCCATGGCGTCGCCGAACGAGAACATGAAGATCGACAGCACCATCAGCGCGATGCCGGCAAGGCGCGCGGAGCGGTCGTCGTAGGCTGAGAGGTTCTTGAAGAAGGGCATTGAAACGAGTCTGGATCTGAGAGCTCGTCATTGCGAGCGCAGCGAAGCAATCCAGAATCTTTCCGCGGCGGCAGTCTGGATTGCTTCGCTGCGCTCGCAATGACGGGAGAGAGCATCAGGAATCGGCGAATAGTATCGCTTGCGGTCGTTTTAATGACGTGGGCCGCAGGGACAAGCCCGCCACGCTGAATTGAACGGATTGTCGCACTCTTCGCATCGCGGTAGCGATAGAGGCGGCACCGAGAAAAGAGCATGGACATGACCGATTTCGATCCGACCCAGCATCGCATGATCCCCACGCAACGCTGGTTTGAGGATTTCGTGGTCGGCGAGCGCTTCGTGCTGCCGAGCCGCACCCAGACCTCGGCGGTGTTCGCGGCATTCCAGACCGCGAGCGGCGACACCCATCCCGTGCACTACGATGTGGAATATTGCCGCAGCCGCGGCATGCCGCATCTGCTCGCTCACGGCTTCCAGACCCTGATCCACACCGCGCCCGGCGCCGGCCTGTTTCCGTTCATGGTCGAGGACTCCCTGGTCGGCTTCCTCGAGCAATCGAGCCGGTTCCTCAAGCCCGTCTTCGCCGACGACACCATCTATCCCGCGCTCGAGGTCACCGAGCTGGTGCCGGGACGCACCACCGGCGTGGTCACGCTGCGGAGCACCGTGTTCAACCAGCGCAAGGAGCTGGTGCTGGAGGGCACGCAGAAATTCCTGATCCGTCGCCGGCCGGGCTAGCAGAGCCGTCTCGCGGCGCAAGCCGGCGGGCCGCACCGTGTGAACCGCGGCGGAGAAAGTGCCGACAAAGCCCGTGCACGCTCCGCCCGTACACAAAGGCCCGCGATGGCACTGCTTCCGCCCTGCTCCGAGACATTCAAGCATTCGCTCCAGCGCGCGACTTCCGTCGCGCGGGCGCGAGGCCGCACGCATCCCGGCCCGCAGGATTTGCTGATTGCCTTGATCGAGGACGACGACGCATCGCCGGTGCTGCTGGCCTGCGGCATCGACCTGACGCGCTTGCGGCGGGATGTCGAGACCGCAGGCACGACGGAGCCAGTGACGGGCCTGGGCCATCTGCTTCAGCTTGCCTTCAACGAGGCACAGCGGTCCGAACGGACGGTCGTGACGGGCGCCGACATGCTGGTCGAGCTGTTTGCCGAGCCAATCGGCCGCTTCCTTTCCGCACAGGGCGCAACCCGCTACGATGCGCTGGTTTATCTGAGCCATGGCATCGCCAAGGGCGTAACGGCGGATGTCGAAGCCGATCGCGGCGAGGCGGCTGACCTGGAGGTCGTCCTGCTCAATGACCCCTATACGCCGGCGGAGTTCGTGACCTTCGTTCTCGAAAACGTCTTCGGGATGAGCCGCGAGCGCGCCATCGCGATCGTGTTTTCCACCCATGCGCGCAAGCGCGGCTCCTGCGGGGTGTTTCCCCGCACCGAGGCTGTGGCCTTTCGCGACAAGATCCAGACCCTTGCGGCGGCCCGCCAGCATCCACTTCGCTGCATCCTGCTGCCGGCCGGCGATGCGCCGGACCGGGACCGCCCGTCGCCAAATTGAGGCAAGGGCGGGATCAGGGGTTAAGCAAGCACGGAAAATTGCCGAATTTCCCTGATTTCACGGACAAGTTCGGGTTGCCGCATCCCCGCCCCTGGCCTACCTATGCCCCATGAAATTCCTCGACGAAGCAAAGGTCTATATCCGCTCCGGTGACGGCGGGAACGGCTGCGTGGCGTTCCGCCGCGAGAAGTTCATCGAATTCGGCGGTCCCTCTGGCGGCAATGGCGGCCGCGGCGGCAATGTCATCCTCGAGGTCGCCGACGGCCTCAACACGCTGATCGACTACCGCTATCAGCAGCACTTCAAGGCCCAGAAGGGCGAGAACGGCATGGGCTCGGACCGTCACGGCGCCAACGGCAAGAACATCGTGCTGAAGGTGCCAATGGGCACGCAGATCTTCGACGAGGATCGCGAGACGCTGATCCATGACTTCACCAAGGTCGGCGAGAAATTCGTGCTGGCCGAGGGCGGCAATGGCGGCTTCGGCAATGCGCATTTCAAATCCTCGACCAATCGTGCGCCGCGCAACGCCAATCCCGGCCAGCCCGGCGAGGAGCGCTGGATCTGGCTGCGGCTGAAACTCATTGCCGACGCCGGCCTCGTCGGCATGCCCAATGCCGGCAAGTCGACTTTCCTGTCCAAGGTCAGCGCGGCGCGGCCGAAGATCGCCGACTATCCCTTCACCACGCTGCATCCGCAGCTCGGCGTCGTGAATGCCGACGGCCGCGAATTCGTGCTGGCGGACATTCCGGGCCTGATCGAAGGCGCGCATGAAGGCACCGGCCTCGGCGACCGTTTCCTCGGCCATGTCGAGCGCTGCCGCGTGCTCTTGCATCTGATCGACGCGACAAGCGAGCATGCCGGCAAGGCCTACAAGACGGTGCGCAAGGAGCTCGACGCCTATGGCGGGCAGCTCACCGACAAGATCGAGATCGTCGCGCTGAACAAGATCGACGCGGTCGAGCCGGACGAGCTGAGGAAGCAGAAGGACCGCCTGAAGCGCGCCGCCAAGAAGACGCCGCTGCTGATCTCGGGCGTCACCGGTCAGGGCGTGAAGGAAGCGTTGCGCGCATTGGCAGACGTGATCGGCGAAAGCCCGGTCTCCGCCAAGGCGAAGAGCGCGGCCGAAGCGGAGCCGTGGTCGGCGTAAGCTCTCCCCAGCGTCGTCCCGGCGAAGGCCGGGACCCAAAACCACAGGGAGTGGTTTGGCGAAGACTCCTGGCTCGGTACCACGACCGCACGCAATCGATAGATCACGCGGTATGGGTCCCGGCCTTCGCCGGGACGACAGTGGAGTGTGCGGCCGCGCGCCGGCGCACCATTAGCCGGTTGCCATCGCGCCTTCGATATCGCAGCATCAAACGCTCAAGAAACGACAGGGGCGACGCATGGCGCGCGCGAAAAACGTTCTCTGGATCATGTGCGACCAGCTTCGCTACGATTATCTCGGCTGCACCGGCCATCCCACGCTGATGACGCCGAACATCGACGCGATGGCGAAGCGCGGCGTGCTGTTCAGCAAGGCGTATGTACAGTCACCGATCTGCGGCCCGTCGCGGATGTCGTTCTACACCGGGCGCTACATGCGCTCGCACGGCTCGCACTGGAACGGCTGGCCGCTGCGCGTCGGCGAGCCCACGCTCGGCGATCATCTCAACAAGATCGGCGTGCGCAACGTGCTGGTCGGCAAGACCCACATGGCCCCTGATATCGAAGGCATGAAGGCGCTCGGCATTCCCCCGGAATCGATGATCGGCGTGCACGTCGCCGAATGCGGCTTCGAGCCCTATGAGCGCGACGACGGCCTGCATCCGACCGGACGGCCGCGCCCGAAATACGACGAGTATCTGCGCCAGCAGGGCTTTGAAGCGACCAATCCCTGGGAGCACTGGGCTAACTCGGGCGCTGCCGAGGATGGTTCGCTGCAGAACGGCTGGCTGCTGGTGCATGCCGACAAGGCCGCGCGCGTTCCGGACGAACATTCGGAGACGCCCTACATGACGCGGCGTGCGATGGATTTCATCAGCGAGGCCGAGACCGACGGCCGGCCGTGGTGCCTGCATCTATCCTACATCAAGCCGCACTGGCCCTACATCGCGCCCGAGCCCTATGCCAGCATGTACTCGACCGATGACATGATCCCGGTGATCCGCTCCGAGCGCGAGCGCTCGAGCCCGCATCCGGTGTTTGGCGCCTATATGGACATGCGCTACTCCCGCAACATGGCGCGCGACGATGCCCGCGAGAAGGTGATCCCGACCTATATGGGCCTGATCACCCAGATCGACGACCAGATGGGCGTCCTGATGCAATTCCTGGAGGCGCGCGGTCTCCTTGAGACGACCATGATCGTGTTCACCTCCGATCACGGCGATTATCTCGGCGATCACTGGATGGGCGAGAAGGACCTGTTCCACGAGCAGTCGGCAAAGATCCCGCTGATCATCATCGACCCATCAAAAGAGGCCGACGCCACGCGCGGCACCCGCAGCGACGCGCTGGTGGAGGGAATCGATCTCGCACCGACTTTCGTCGATTATTTCGGCGGCAAGGTGCCGGGCCACATCCTCGAAGGACGCTCGCTGCTGCCGCTGCTGCGCGGCGAGAAGCCCGAATGGCGCAAGGTGGCGTTCTCCGAATACGACTACGCCATGCAGGACGTGCGGCTGAAGCTGAACCAGCCGATCGAGCGCTGCCGCCTGTTCATGGTGTTCGACGGCCGCTGGAAATACATCCACGCCTCCGGCTTCCGCCCGATGCTGTACGATCTCGAAACCGATCCGCAGGAATATGTCGATCGCGGCGACGATCCCGAATGCGCCGGGATCATCGCGCGGTTGCAGGCCGAGCTGTTCGACTGGGCGCTGCATCCCAACGACCACATCACCACGCCGCGCGAGAAGATCGCGGCCTATGCAGACAACCAGCTGCAGGTGAAGGGCGGGGTCTTGATCGGCATCTGGGACGAGAAAGAGCTCGCCGCGATCAAGGACGGCATCGCCCAGCGCGCGAAGATGTAGGCTGCTTTTCGCGAGTCAGCATCGTCGATACGATCGAACATCCATCCACGCCGTCATTGCGAGCGCAGCGAAGCAATCCAGAATCTCTCCGCGGAGGGACTCTGGATTGCTTCGTCGCAAGGGCTCCTCGCAATGACGAGAGGAGAGACTCAATTCTCGATCTTGTAGCCCGTCGCCTTGACGATCGGCTGCCAGAACGCCGTGTTGGCGGCGAGCTCCTTCGAGAGCCCATCCGCATTGCTGCCGACCGGGATCAGGCCGATCGCGGTCAGCTTCTCTCTCACCTCCGGCTTGGCGAGCGCGGCACTCGCGGCTGCGCCGAGCTTGCTGGCGAAATCCGGCGGGCTGCCGGCGGGAAGCCACATGCCGTACCAGGCGTCGGCGACGAGATCGATGCCGCTCTCCTTCAGCGTCGGAACCTCAGGCGCGAAGGGCGATCGTTCCGCGCTCGACACCGCGATGATCTTCACGCCCTTGGCACGATGCTGCGGCAGTGCATCGGCCAGCGTGGTGATACCAAACGAGATGTGGCCGCCGACGAGGTCGTTGAGGATCGGCGCGCTGCCCCGATAGGGCACGCGGGTCAGGGGAATGCCGAGATCCTTCTCGAGCCTGGAGCCCATGAAATGCGGAATGGTGCCGTTGCTGGGCACGCCGAACGAGGTCTTGTCGGGATGCGACTTCAGCCAGGCGACGAATGCCTTGAAGTCCGTCGCATCGATGCCCGGCCCCATCACGAGCGCGAATTCGAATCGCGCCAGCAGCGACACCGGCATGAAATCCTTCGACGTGTCGAAGCTCGGCGTCGTCTCCACCATCGGCAGCAGGTACATGGTGGGCCCCGTCGTCACCAGCACCATGCTGCCGTCGGGACTTGCGCCCTTCACCGCCTTGATGCCGATCAGGCCGTCGCCGCCGGTGCGATTCTCGACCACCATGGTCCGTTGCAGCACGGGAGCCATCTCCTGCGCGATCAGCCGGCACAGCGTATCGCCGCCAGCTCCCGCCGCAAACGGGAAGATGATCTTCGTCAGCCCGGCCTGCGCTTGCGCCCCTTCTGCCGGCGCCAGCAGCGGCAGCCCAAGGCTTCCCCCAAGACATCCGGCCATGAATGTGCGGCGATCCATGCGTTTCCCCTCCAGCCCATTTGATTGGCCGGCATTAGAACCGGACCGGCGACCAAGACAAGTCTGAAGGCAGGGCCGCCCCGCGCCGTTTACCATGCCGGCCGCCTTGCGCCGGCCATCGTCCTGCTGCAAAAGCAGGCCTCACCGGCGCCGCTCTCTCGCTCCGCCGTTTCCAACGCAGAGCATTTCGTCACACGCGCCAGCACAGACACACATGGCCAGCCCCGAACTCAGTCAATTCCGCCGCATCGTCGTGAAGGTCGGCTCAGCGCTGCTGGTCGATTCCGACAAGGGCGAGGTGCGGGCATCCTGGCTCGCGGCGCTCGCCGACGACATGGCCAAGCTGCACAAGGAAGGGCGCGATGTCCTCGTGGTGTCCTCCGGCTCGATCGCGCTCGGCCGCAGCCGCCTCAAGCTGCCGCGCGGTCCGTTGAAGCTGGAAGAGAGCCAGGCCGCCGCCGCCGTCGGCCAGATCGCGCTGGCGCGGATCTGGTCGGAGGTGCTCGGGGCCCACGGCATCGACTCCGGCCAGATCCTGGTCACGCTGCAGGACACCGAGGAGCGCCGGCGTTATCTCAATGCCCGCTCCACCATCGGCAAGCTTTTGGAGTGGCGCGCCATCCCCGTGATCAACGAGAACGACACGGTCGCCACCACCGAGATCCGCTATGGCGACAATGACCGCCTCGCCGCGCGCGTCGCCACCATGGCGAGCGCCGATCTGCTGGTGCTGCTCTCAGACATCGACGGGCTCTACGATGCCCCGCCCAAGAACAACCCGAACGCCAAGCTCATTCCGGTCGTCGACAGCATCTCCTCGGAGATCGAGGCGGTGGCGGGCGATGCCGAGTCCGAGCTGTCGCGCGGCGGCATGCGCACCAAGGTCGAGGCGGCCAAGATCGCGACGACAGGCGGCACTCACATGCTGATCGCCTCCGGCAAGATCGAGCATCCCCTGCAGGCGATCGCCGATGGCGGCCGCTGCACCTGGTTCCTGACGCCCGCCAATCCCATCACGTCGCGAAAGCGCTGGATCGCGGGCACGCTGGAGCCGAAGGGCACGCTGACGATCGACGCCGGCGCGGTGACCGCGCTGCGCGCCGGCGCCAGCCTGCTGCCGGCCGGCGTGATCAAGGTCGAGGGCCAGTTCGCCCGCGGCGACGCCGTGATCGTGCGCGGCCCCGACATGAGCGAGATCGGCCGCGGCCTGATCGCGTATGACGCCGATGATGCCGAGCGCATCAAGGGCCGCTCCTCCCCTGATGTGATGGCCATCCTCGGCATCAGCGGCCGCGCCGAGATGATCCACCGCGACGATCTGGTGGTGGGCGGGTAAGGGCCCCCTCCGTCATTCCGGGATGGTCCGAAGGACCAGACCCGGAATCTCGAGATTCCGGGTTCGGTGCTAACGCACCGCCCCGGAATGACGTCGGACAGGGCCAGTGGCCGAGCCGCGCCCCACCGGCCGAAGCCCTGCCATACCCTCCCCGCCCTTCGCAAAAGCGGGATTTCCGTGCTAGGACACCGCCTTAGCAGAAGGTTGACCCCCCATGGCCGCCCCCCTCAAAGCCGTTGACGGCAATGCCGATCTCCAGGCGCTGATGTCCGATCTCGCCGCCAAAGCCCGCGCTGCCGCGCGCGTGCTGGCGCTGGCGCCGCCGGAGCAGAAGAACCGGGCGCTCGAGGCCATGGAGCGGGCAATCCGCGCCAACGCGGCGGCGATTCTTGCCGCCAATGCCGAGGATGTCGCGGAGGCGCGCGCCTCCGGCAACATGACCACTTCCTTCATCGACCGCCTGACGCTGACGCCGGCGCGGGTCGAATCCATGGCCGAGGGCATCGGCATCGTGCGCGGCATCGCCGATCCCATCGGCGTCGTCACCGAGAGCTGGCAGCGGCCGAACGGCATGACCATCGAGCGCGTGCGGGTGCCGCTCGGCGTCGTCGGCGTGATCTTCGAGAGCCGTCCGAACGTTGCGGCGGATGCCGGCGTGCTGTGCCTGAAGTCGGGCAATGCCGTGATCCTGCGCGGCGGCTCGGACAGTTTCCGCTCGTGCCGCGCGATCCATGAATGCCTGGTGCAGGGCCTGCGCGAAGCCGGTCTGCCCGAAGCTGCGATCACGCTGGTGCCGACACGCGACCGCGCAGCGGTCGGCATGATGCTGTCGGGCCTGAACGGCGCCGTCGACGTGATCGTGCCGCGCGGAGGCAAGAGCCTCGTCGCGCGCGTCGAGCAGGAAGCGCGCGTGCCTGTGTTCGCGCATCTCGAGGGCGTCAACCACGTCTATGTCGATGCCAGCGCCGACCTCGCGATGGCGAAGTCGATCGTGCTCAACGCCAAGATGCGCCGCACCGGCGTCTGCGGCGCGGCCGAAACGCTGCTGGTCGATCGCGCAGCTGTTGCATCGAGCCTGAAGCCGCTGGTCGAGATGCTGATTGAGGCGGGGTGCGAAGTGCGCGGCGACGACGCCGTGCAGAAGGCCGATGCGCGCGTCAAGGCTGCAAACGACGAGGATTGGGACACCGAATATCTCGACGCGATCATCGCGGCGAAGGTGGTGGACGGCGTCGACGGCGCGATCGCGCACATCCAGAACCACGGCTCGCATCATACCGATGCGATCGTGAGCGCCGACGAGCGTGCGGCGAAGAAATTCCTGAGCGAGGTCGATTCCGCGATCGTGCTGCACAACGCCTCGACGCAGTTCGCCGATGGCGGCGAGTTCGGCTTCGGCGCCGAGATCGGCATCGCCACCGGCCGCTTCCACGCCCGCGGCCCGGTCGGCGCCGAGCAACTCACGAGCTTCAAGTATCGCGTTCACGGCACCGGGCAGACGCGGCCGTAAGCAACGTTGCAGGGCGGGCATTGAGCAACAAATTCGTCGTGCCGCGTTTTGTGGCGCAAGCGGTCCCGCCCCACACGGAGGGCATGCGCATCGGCCTGCTCGGCGGCTCGTTCAACCCGCCGCATCAGGCGCATCGCGCGATCAGCCGGTTCGCCTTGAGGCGATTGCAACTCGATCGCGTCTGGTGGCTGGTGACCCCTGGCAATCCGCTCAAGGAGAATGGCAATCTGCATGAGCTCGGCGCGCGCATGCAGGCCGCGCGCGACGTCGCCGATGATCCGCGCATCGAGGTGAGCTGTCTCGAATCCGTCATTCGCACCCGCTATACTATCGACACGATCAACACCTTGCGCCGCCGCTTCTCGGGCTTGCGCTTTGTCTGGATCATGGGCGCCGACAATCTCGCTCAATTCCATCGTTGGCAGGACTGGCGGCGCATCGCCGGCCAGGTGCCGATGGCGGTCATCGATCGCCCGCCGCAGAGTTTTCGCGCCCTCGCCTCGCCCGCCGCCCAAGCGCTATCTCGTTACCGTCTGCCGGAGAGCAAGGCAGCGCTGCTTGCGGACCAGTCGGCGCCCGCCTGGGTGTTCCTGACCGGATTGAAGCTGAATCTGTCCTCGACCGGTCTGCGGAACCCGGACGGGAGCTGGAAAGGTACGAAGTGAGACGGAGTGTCCGGGCGTTGTGGGGACCTTGGCCTCTCTGGCATATTGAAACCCTTAACCCCACATGATGTAGTGTCACCCGTGAGCGCCGGATTCGGCTCTCGCGATACAGTGAAAGGAATGGTCCCTGGCCACATCTGTATTGTCCAAGTCTGTTTTACCCAAGGTTGCTAAGCCTACGCGTAAAACATCGACCAAAGCTGCGGCCTTGAAGGCGCAACCCGACGCCGACAAGACGCTGAGCCTGATCCTCTCCCGCCTCGAGGATATGAAGGCGGAAGAGACGGTCACCATCGACCTTCGCGGCAAATCGGCATACTCCGACTACATGATCGTCACCACCGGCCGGGTGAACCGGCACGTTGGCGCGATCGCGGAGAACGTGACGAAGGGCCTCAAGGAAACCGGCATCAAGAACATCCATGTCGAGGGCTTGCCCAATTGCGACTGGGTGCTGATCGATTCCGGCGATGTGATCGTGCACGTGTTCAGACCCGAGGTCCGCGAGTTCTACAACCTCGAGCGGTTGTACACGCAGGGCCCAGGGGCGGCGAAGGCGATCTAGAGGCTGACGAAGCCGATTTCGAATCGGTTGACGCGCATGCTAGCGTCGTGCGCGCGCCTGAGGCGCGCGACCTCGAAAACACGACGCTGAAACCATCATGCGTGTTGCTGTCATTGCGGTGGGCCGGCTGAAGCAGGGCCCCGAACGGGAGCTTGCCGACCGCTATTTCGAGCGGTTCGACGAGGCCGGCCGCAAGCTCGGATTCCGCGAGCTCAGCATCCACGAGATTCCCGAAAGCCGCGCGCGTGACGCCGCGACGCGGATGACTGAAGAGGCCGCGGCGATCTCGGCGCATATTCCGGACAAATCCATCCTGGTGGCACTGGACGAGCGCGGGCAGAATCTCGACTCCACCGTATTCGCACGGCATCTCGGGCGCTGGCGCGACGAGGGGGCCGGACATACTATCTTCATGATCGGAGGGGCGGACGGACTTTCGCCCGAATTGCGCCGTAAGGCGAAGCTCGCGATCGCGTTCGGCTCTGCGACCTGGCCGCACCAAATGGTCCGCGTCATGCTTCTGGAACAGCTGTATCGGGCCGCCACCATCCTGGCCGGCCATCCCTATCACCGCGCGTGATCCGCGCCACAACGAGCACCTTTGCCTAAAGCGATGCGAGCGCCGGTCCTCAATCTGCTGATTGCAAGCCTCGCAGGCGCAAACCTCGCAGGCACAAGCCTCGCGCAAGCTCAGACGGCAGCGCCGGCGCCCCAGACCGCGGCCGTCTCGCCCGACGCCATCAAGCAGCGCGAGCAGGAGCTGGAAGCTGCGCGCGCCAGACAAAAGAGCGCGGAGGAAGCGCAGGCCAAGTTGAAGGCCGAGATCACCGCGCTCGGCCAGGACCGCACCCAGCTCAATCAGCAGCTGATCGACACCGCCACCGATGTACGCACCGTCGAGACCAAGATCGACGAAACCGAAGCGCGGCTGAAGACGCTGAACGGCCGCGAGCAGCAGATGCGCTCTTCGCTTGATTCGCGCCGCGCCGACATCGTCGAGGTGCTGGCGGCGCTGCAGCGCGCTGGCCGGCGCACGCCGCCGGCGCTGCTGGTGCGACCTGAGGATGCGCTGCAATCCTTACGCACCGCGATGCTGCTCGGCGCCGTGGTGCCGGAATTGCGCGGCCGCGCGGAGAGGATCGCGGGCGAACTCGGCGAGCTCGTGGCCCTGCGCAAGAGCATCGCGAGCGAGCGCGACCAGCTCGCCGCCGACCGCGACAAGGTCCGGAGCGACCAGACCCGCCTCACCGCCCTGATCGACGAGCGGCAGCGCCAACAGGCCGCGCGCGAAAAGGACCTCGACGCCGAAAGCTCGCGCGCCATCGCGCTCTCAAGGCAGGTCGGCGATCTCCAGGGGCTGATCACCAAGATGGAGCAGGACCTGCAGAGCGCCGCCAAGGCGGCCGAGAAGGCCGCCGAGGCCGCAAGGCAGGCCGAGGCCAAGGAGGCCAAGCTGGCAGCGGCAAACGCGGCCGCCAGCGCCAAATCCGGCCCCGCCGCTTTCAAGGACCGGTCCCGGACTACCCCCGCGATCGCATTCGCCTCGGCCAAGGGCCTCCTGCCACTCCCGGTTAACGGTAACAAGATCAGGGACTTTGGCGGTTCCGACGGGGTCGGCGGGGTGCAGAAGGGCATTTCGCTGGCGACAAAGCCGGGCTCCCAGGTCACGACGCCGTGCGATGGCTGGGTTGTGTATGCCGGCCCGTTCCGCAGCTATGGACAACTCTTGATCCTCAACGCCGGGGGCGGGTATCATGTCCTGATCGCCGGGATGGAGCGCATTTCGGTCAACATCGGACAGTTTGTGCTCACGGGGGAGCCTGTCGCGACCATGGGGTCGACCTCTCAAGTCGCCTCCATTCTCGCCACGAACGCGAGTCAACCTGTGCTGTATGTCGAGTTCCGTAAAGACGGCACTCCAATCGATCCAGGCCCATGGTGGGCCGCAAATGAAGGCGAGAAGGTTCGCGGATGATGCGCAAGACTTCAGTAATCCTCCTCAGCGCAGCCACCGGTGCGGCGCTGACGCTGTTCGTGACCCAGCCGCGCGCGGTGTTCATGGGCTCCAGCGCGCGAGCCGCGACCGCGGACACCTATCGCCAGCTCAATCTGTTCGGCGACGTGTTCGAGCGCGTGCGCTCGGATTATGTCGAGAAGCCCGACGACACCAAGCTGATCGAATCCGCCATCAGCGGCATGCTCACCGGCCTCGATCCGCATTCGAGCTACATGGATGCCAAGAGCTTCCGCGACATGCAGGTGCAGACCCGCGGTGAGTTCGGCGGCCTCGGCATCGAGGTCACAATGGAAGACGGCCTGATCAAGGTGGTCTCGCCGATCGACGACACGCCGGCCTCGCGCGCCGGCATCATGGCCAACGACATCATCACCAATCTCGACGACGAGGCGGTGCAGGGCCTGACCCTGAACCAGGCGGTCGAGAAGATGCGCGGTCCTGTCAACACCAAGATCAAGCTGAAAATCATCCGCAAGGGCCAGGACAATCCGCTCGACGTCACGCTGGTGCGCGACAACATCCGCGTCCGCTCGGTGCGTGCGCGCGTCGAGGCCGACGACATCGCCTATATCCGCATCACCACCTTCAACGAGCAGACCACCGAAGGGCTGAAGCGCGAGGTCGCCAACCTCTCGAATCAGATCGGCGACAAGCTCAAGGGCTACATCATCGACCTCCGCAACAACCCGGGCGGCCTGCTCGAGGAAGCTGTCACCGTGTCCGACTCGTTCCTGGAGAAGGGCGAGATCGTCTCGACGCGCGGCCGCAACGCCGAGGAGACCCAGCGCCGCACCGCGCATGCGGGTGACCTCACCAAGGGCAAGCCGGTCATCGTGCTGGTCAACGGCGGCTCGGCCTCGGCGTCGGAAATCGTCGCCGGCGCGCTGCAGGACCACAAGCGCGCGACCATCGTCGGCACGCGTTCGTTCGGTAAGGGCTCGGTCCAGACCATCATCCCGCTCGGCTCGGGCAACGGCGCGCTGCGCCTGACCACCGCGCGCTACTACACGCCGTCGGGCAAGTCGATCCAGGCCAAGGGCATCGTGCCCGACATCGAAGTGCTGCAGGACGTGCCGGACGAGCTGAAGTCGCGCACCGACACCAAGGGTGAGGCTTCGCTGCGCGGCCACCTCAAGAACGACGGCGACGAGAAGACCGGCTCGCAGTCCTACGTGCCGCCGGACGCCAAGGACGACAAGGCGCTCAAGCTCGCCGACGACCTGCTCCACGGCATCAAGAACAGCGCCTCCGCCGCGCCCACCCCGGGCACCGACAAGGCGGCGGCCGACAAGCCCAAAGCTGCGAACTGAGTCAGCGCATCAAGCAATCTTCCGAAAAGGGCGGCTCCTCGAGCCGCCCTTTTTGCTTGGAACTCCTGTCGTCCCCGGCCTATCCCGGCCTGCCGCCGCTTGACCCCGCCGTGGTATCGTCGGAGCGAGTGATTCGGGATCGCGCATGACTGAAACGGCCGATGATCTGAGCGCCCCGCTCGGACAGGACAAGCCGCGCCGCAAGCGCCGGCTGCGGTTGCCGTTCACCGCCATGCAGCTGCTGGCCGTGCTGCTCGGCCTGTTCCTGGTCACCTTTGCCGGCTTTGCCATCTTCAACAAGGACCCGCTCGGCGGCGAGCCGATGACGCGGATCGCGATCAGCGAGCCCAAAGCCGCGGACGAGAAGCCGGCCGCCTCCGATACCAGGCACGAGAGCAAGCAGGACACCAAGGAAGCCCCGAAGCAGGCCGCTCCCGGTGAGCAGAAGACCGTCACCATGATCGACGGCTCGACCGGCGCGCGGCGCGACGTGGTGATCGGCGCGGGCGATGCCGCCGACAAGGGCGAGGCAGCGTCCGCCCCGCCGCCGGTCATGGCCGGGATCGATCCCAAGCTGCTGGAGAAGTCGCGCTACGGCATGATCCCCGTGGTCGCCGGCGACCTGAAGCCGTTCAACGTCTATGCGGCGGATGCCGACCGCGCCAAGGCCGCCAAGATGCCGGTGGTCGCCATCGTGATCGGCGGCCTCGGCGTCGGCGCCGCCAAGACCACCGATGCGATCATGAAGCTGCCGCCGGCGGTGACGCTGGCTTTCACGCCCTATGGCGCCGATCCCGGCAAGCTCGCCGAGCGGGCCCGCGCCCAGCGCCACGAGATCTTCCTGCAGATCCCGATGGAGCCCTACGACTTCCCGGACAACGATCCGGGACCGCAGACGCTGCTGACCTCGCTCAGCCCCGACCAGAACATGGACCGCCTGTACTGGCACCTCAGCCGGATGCAGGGCTATGCCGGCCTCACCAATTTCATGGGCGCCCGCTTCATCGCGACGGAGCCGGCGATGCAGCCGATCATCCGCGAGGCGGCCAAGCGCGGCCTCGGCTTCTTCGACGACGGCTCCTCGCCACGCAGCATCGTGCCCCAGGCCGCGTCAAGCGCGTCGATGCCGTTCGGCAAGGGCGACATCGCGATCGACGTGGTGCCGACCCCGACCGAGATCGACCGTGCCCTGACCAAGCTCGAATCGACCGCCCGCGAGCGCGGCGTCGCCGTCGGCACCGCCTCGGCCCTGCCGGTCTCGATCGAGCGCGTCAGTGCCTGGACCAAGACATTGGGCGACCGAGGTATCCTTTTGGTGCCATTGACAACCGCGATGCTGAAATCAAAATCCAGCTAAATCAACGAATTGGTACGGCACGGGTCGCGCGGGACCGGCATGCCCACCAAGTGCAGGCAAGAGGGTCTGGCGGAATGGCGCGTTACGAGGATCTGCCCTACCGGACCTGCGTCGGTGTGATGCTGATCAATACGAAGGGACTGGTGTTCATCGGCCGCCGCGCCGGTGGCATCGAGCATGTCGACGACGCCCATGTCTGGCAGATGCCGCAGGGCGGCGTCGATCCCGGCGAGGACACCTGGGAAGCCGCCAAGCGCGAGCTCTATGAGGAAACCAGCGTGCGCTCGGTCGAGCGGCTCGGCGAGGTCCCGGACTGGCTGATCTACGACATCCCGCGCACGGTCGCAGGCCGCGCCTGGAAGGGGCGCTATCGCGGCCAGCGCCAGAAATGGTTCGCGGTGCGCTTCACCGGCAAGGACAGCGAGATCAACGTCGAGAAGCCCGGCGGCGGCGGCCACAAGGCCGAATTCGTGAACTGGCGCTGGGAGCCGATGAAGAACCTCCCCGGGCTGATCATCCCCTTCAAGCGCCCGGTCTATGAGCGCGTGGTGAAGGAATTTTCGTCGCTCGCGGATGAATAAATCAAATTGTCGTCCCGGCTTCGGTGCTAATGCATCGCCGGAATGACGATGAAAGATTTGCGCGTGACGAACGAAAAACCCTACCGCCCCAATGTCGGGATCGCGCTGTTCAACGCCGACGGCCATGTCCTGATCGGCCATCGTTTCAAGGGCGACGGGCCGGAGATCATCCTGCCGGGCCTCGACTGGCAGATGCCGCAGGGCGGCGTCGACGAGGGCGAGAATCTGCGCGATGCGGCCATGCGCGAGCTGTGGGAAGAGACCAGCGTCGTCAGCGCCGACTATCTCGGCGAGACCGACTGGTTCACCTATGAATTCCCGCCTTACGACGGACCGCAGACACATCGCCTCGCAAAATTTCGCGGCCAGCGCCAGAAATGGTTCGCGTTGCGCTTCACCGGCAAGGATGACGAGATCGATCCGCTGACGCCGCGCAACGGCCAGCCCGCCGAGTTCGACGCCTGGCGCTGGGAGCGCCTCGACCGCGTCGCCGATCTCGTCGTGCCGTTCCGTGGCGAGGTTTATCGGGCCGTGGCGCGAGAGTTCGCGGCGTTCGGAAACTAAAACTGCGAAAACAACCCCATGCACAGTAGAACGGGGCTGAAATGATTGGAGAATTTTTGGCGGCGATTTGCGGGTGAGGAGGGCACCGCTCTCTCGTTCCCTCCCCCCTTGCGGGGGAGGGGCAGGGAGAGGGGTGCCACACGGGGATTCTGTCCGGCGCGCACCGCGTCAGTGCATCGATAATCGGCAGTCTTTGCTGGGCTACCCCTCTCCCTAGCCCTCCCCCGCAAGGGGGGAGGGAACGCGCCTTTGTTGGCGCGCTGGCCGGGCTAAATCAAAGCAACCGCTAATTGATCGGTCCTACCGTGAACGGGCCGATCGCGATGACGTGGCAGTCGCTGTCGCGCTTGGCGCAGTCGGCGAGCGCGGAGTTGACGGCGGTCTGCTCGTCGGCGGCCTTGAGGCCGAGGCCGGGGCGGCCGGCGGTGCCAACGGCGACGGCGTTCCAGCCCATGGCGTCGCCGAGCTTGCGCACGACCTCGTCGCGGGCATCCGCCACGATCGAGGGATTGCTCGCGGCGTGGAAGAAGCCGGTGATCCTCAGCAGCGTCGGGATCGGCACGACGAAATTGTCATCGACCGCGACGACCATGCAGGCAACACCGGCGATCGCGCCGCACGATTCCAGCGAACGCCGCGCCGCATCCTCGGCGGATGATGCGCCCAGCACCATGAAATATTGTCCGCCCGGTCCGAGCGCGACCGACCGGGATTTCGCCGCCGGGACGAACATGTTCTCGAGCCGGACCTTTTGCGGATCGCGCACGATCGGAAAATCCTTCGAGGCGAACGCCCGCTCGGTCATGGCGTCATGCCGGAAGTAGGGCGCCGGCGGCATCGGCGGCTTGCCGTGCGCGTAGACGACATTGTTGCCCACCGCATAGAGCTCGCAACGCCGCGGCGATTGGGCGGCATCGGCGCGCTTCTGACACTGCTCGATCGCGCCGTTGCGCGCAGCCTCCTCGCTCGGCTGGTTCAACACCGAGCCGGTGAAGCCGCCGACATTGAGCGCGAAGGCCTTGTAGTCGCCGGCCGCGGAATAGTCGCCCGCGAGATAATTGCGGACGCGCTCGTTGATGAAGGGCACGCTGTCGGCCGCGAGCTTGCCTGTCATCGGCGCGGCGGAGGGTGACGGCGCGGGCATCGGCGCAATCGCTGCGCCGGCGTTTGACGGAGGCATCGGAGCCATCGGCGCCTTTGCCATTTGGGGCGGCATCGGAGTCGGCGTTGCCGCCATCGCCGTCGGTGTTGCGCTCGGCGTGACAACCGGCGGCGCGGCCGGGGTCGATGCGGCGGTCGCGGTCTGCTTGAGCTTGGTGTTGTAGAGGAAGCCGGAGACAACGATGGCGACGATCGAGACAACGGCAACCACCAGCGGCCACATCCACACCGGTGCGGCGGCCACCTTGGAAGCCGCCTTCTTCAGTTGCGGCTTGGAATAGCTGCCGTCCTCGCGCCGCATCGCCACCATGTAGGCATGCACCGGCGTCGGGATGTTCTTGACCTCCTGCGCGCCGATATCAGCGAACTGCACCGAGAGCTTGTTGGCGACCTGCTCGTGCACGGCGCGGGAGACGCAGATGCCGCCGACCTCGGCAAGGCCTTCCAGCCGTGCGGCGATGTTGACGCCGTCACCCAACAGATCGCCGTTGCGCTCGACCACGTCGCCGATGGTGATGCCGATGCGGAACGACATCTGCCGGCTCGGCGGGTACGCCATGTTGCGGGTCCGCAAGCTTTCCTGGATGTCGATCGCGCAGCGCACCGCATCGACCGCGCTCGGAAATTCCGCGAGCACGGCATCGCCCGCCGTGTTGAAGATGCGCCCGCCGGCCTTGGCGATGAAATCGTCGATGACTTCGCGGTAAGAGGCCAGGCGCCGCAGCGTCTCCTCTTCGTCTTCCGCGACCAGCCTCGAATACCCGGCAATATCGGCTGCGAAAATCGCCGCGATCTTGCGTTTCATCTGTGACCCGCCCCGGAACAAATTCGCGGGCGCAGAATGCCGCTATCGGCGTCGCGGTGCAACAAAGTTCAACGCCCGCCACGGTCGGTGACGAGCGCTGAACCTGTTCAGGAATTTAGAGCCTGAGCCCCGGAGCGGCTGCGCCGGGGCTTAGTGCATAGCCGTGGAGTTGAGCTGCTGCTGGATGCTCTTGAAATGGTCGAGCCGCTCGATGGCGTGATCGAGCTCGCCGCCTTCGTGCTCCTTCAGACCCTCTTCCATCTCCGCGATGGTCTCGGCGAACTGGGCACGATCGAGCTCGTCCAGCGAGGTCGCGACGTCGGCGAGCACGGTCAGGCCCTTCTCGGAGACTTCGGCGAGGCCGCCGAGCACGATGACCTTCTCGTGCCTGCCACCGCTGGTGATGGTGAGGATGCCGGGCCGGATCGCAGCCACGACCGGCGCATGTCCGGCCAGCACGCCGAAGTCACCCTCGACGCCGGGGATGTCGACCTGATCGACCTCGCCCGTGAAGGCGAGCTTTTCCGGAGAGACGAGATCGAAGTGGAAGGTGGCCATGGTGTTTCCGCTTGCTTCGCTTGTCACCCGCGGGCCTGACCCGCGGGTCCATCAGTCAACGAAAGTTCTTTCGATGGATCGCCGGATCAAGTCCGGCGATGACATCTGAAACTTAGGCCGCCTCGGCAGCCAGCTTCTTGCCCTTCTCGACCGCCTCTTCGATGGTGCCGACCATGTAGAAGGCGGCTTCCGGCAGGTGGTCGTACTTGCCTTCCACCAGGCCCTTGAAGCCCTTAATGGTGTCGGCGAGGTCGACGAACTTGCCCGGCGAACCCGTGAAGATTTCGGCGACGTGGAACGGCTGCGACATGAAGCGCTCGACCTTGCGGGCGCGGGCCACGGTCAGCTTGTCCTCTTCCGAAAGCTCGTCCATGCCGAGAATGGCGATGATGTCCTGAAGCGCCTTGTAGCGCTGCAGCACCTGCTGCACCTGACGGGCGACCGCGTAGTGCTCCTCGCCGACGACCAGCGGGGAGAGCATGCGCGAGGTCGAGTCGAGCGGGTCCACCGCCGGATAGATGCCCTTTTCGGCGATCGAGCGCGACAGCGTCGTGGTCGCGTCAAGATGCGCGAACGAGGTCGCGGGCGCCGGGTCGGTCAAGTCGTCGGCCGGAACGTAGATGGCCTGCACCGAGGTGATCGAGCCCTTCTGCGTGGTGGTGATGCGCTCCTGCAGCGCGCCCATGTCGGTGGCGAGCGTCGGCTGATAACCCACCGCCGAAGGAATACGGCCGAGCAGCGCCGACACTTCCGAGCCGGCCTGGGTGAAGCGGAAGATGTTGTCGACGAAGAACAGCACGTCCTGGCCCTTGTCGCGGAAGTCTTCCGCGATGGTCAGACCGGTGAGCGCGACGCGGGCGCGGGCGCCCGGCGGCTCGTTCATCTGGCCGAACACCAGCGCGCACTTCGACTTCACGCTCGGATCCGGATTGTGCGGATCGGCGTTGACCTTGGACTCGATGAACTCGTGATAGAGGTCGTTGCCCTCGCGGGTACGCTCGCCGACGCCGGCGAACACGGAGTAGCCGCCGTGCGCCTTCGCGACGTTGTTGATCAGCTCCTGAATCAGCACGGTCTTGCCGACGCCGGCGCCGCCGAACAGGCCGATCTTGCCGCCCTTCGCGTAAGGCGCGAGGAGGTCGACGACCTTGATGCCGGTGACGAGAATTTCAGCTTCGGTGGACTGGTCGGTGTAGGTCGGCGCTTCCTGGTGGATCGCGCGCAGGCCTTCCGACTTGACGGGACCGGCTTCGTCGATCGGCTCGCCGATGACGTTGATGATGCGGCCGAGCGTGCCCTCGCCGACGGGAACGCGGATCGGCGAACCGGTGTCGGTGACTTCCTGGCCGCGGACCAGACCCTCGGTGGTGTCCATCGCGATGGTGCGGACGGTCGATTCGCCGAGATGCTGGGCGACTTCGAGCACCAGACGGTTGCCGCCGTTCTTGGTCTCGAGCGAGTTGAGAATGGCCGGGAGGTGGCCTTCGAACTGCACGTCGACGACGGCGCCGATGACCTGGGTGACGCGACCGACCTGGGCTGCCATTGAATGTCTCCTTCGATCCGAACTTCTAAACCGCGGTCAGCGTGACCGGGATGTTGCGTGTGATGGGTGCTGAAGCGTCTTGATCAGACGGCTTCGGCGCCCGAGATGATTTCGATCAGTTCCTTGGTGATCTGCGCCTGACGCGTGCGGTTGTAGACCAGCGTCTGCTTGCGGATCATCTCACCGGCGTTGCGCGTCGCGTTGTCCATCGCGCTCATCTGCGCGCCGTAGAACGAGGCGTTGTTCTCGAGCAGCGCGCGGAAGATCTGGACCGCGAGGTTGCGCGGCAGAAGACGGGTGAGAATCTCGTCCTCTTCCGGCTCGTATTCGTAAGAGGTCGTGTTGGCGGCACCGCCCTCCTCGACCACCAGCGGAATGACCTGCTGGGCGGTCGGGATCTGCGCGATCACCGAACGGAAGCGCGAATAGAACAGCGTGCAGACGTCGAACTCGCCGGCCTCGAAACGCGCCAGAATCTTCTTGGCAATGTCCTCGGCGTTGACGAAGCCGAGCTGACGGACGCTGCGCAGGTCGAGGTGCTCGACGATCTGCTTGTCGAACTGGCGGCGGAGCTGCTCGTAGCCTTTGCGGCCGACGCAGAAGAACTTCACTTCCTTGCCCTGCGCCATCAGCGCCATGGCGCGCTCGCGGGCAAGACGCACGATCGAGGAGTTGAAGGCACCGGACAGGCCGCGCTCGCCGGTGCAGACCAGCAGCAGGTGAACCTGATCGCGGCCGGTGCCGGCCAGCAGCGCCGGCGCGCCGGGCGAGCCCGCCGCGGCGCTGGCGATGTTGGAGATCACCGCGCTCATCTTGTCGGCATAGGGACGCGCCGCTTCCGCCGCGGTCTGCGCACGGCGCAGCTTCGAGGCCGCGACCATCTGCATGGCCTTGGTGATCTTTTGCGTCGCCTTGGTGGAGGCGATGCGGACGCGCATGTCTTTAAGTGACGCCATTCTTCGTTCACCCCGGCGGTTCGACTGATGCGTCGGACCGCTAGCCTGTCCCTACCGCAATGCCCGGCCGGGCGCCGGGCACGCGTCTTATTGGTTTGCCTCTCGCGAAGCGGTCATGGCCGGACGGATCCGGCCATGCCTGAATTACGCGAAGCTCTTCGCAAAACCTTCGACCACCGACTTCAGCTTGGCAGCGCTGTCGTCGGAGAGGTCGCGGCTGTCGCGGATCGCGTTGAGAATGTCGACATGCTTGCCGCGCAGCAGCGAGAGCAGGCCGTCCTCGAAGGAACGCACCTTGTTGATCGGCAGCGGATCGAGATAGCCGTTGGTGCCGGCCCAGATCACGCAGACCTGCTCTTCCATCTTCAGCGGCGAGAACTGCGGCTGCTTCAGGAGCTCGGTGAGGCGCGAGCCGCGGTTGAGCAGGCGCTGGGTCGAGGCGTCGAGGTCGGAGCCGAACTGCGCGAACGCCGCCATTTCGCGGTACTGCGCGAGCTCGCCCTTGATCTTGCCGGCGACCTTCTTGGTGGCCTTGGTCTGCGCCGAGGAGCCGACGCGCGACACCGACAGACCGACGTTCACCGCGGGACGGATGCCCTGGAAGAACAGGTCGGTTTCCAGGAAGATCTGACCGTCGGTGATCGAGATGACGTTGGTCGGGATGTAGGCCGACACGTCGTTGGCCTGGGTTTCGATGACCGGCAGCGCGGTCAGCGAGCCCGAGCCATGGTCCTTGCTGAGCTTCGCCGCGCGCTCGAGCAGGCGGGAGTGCAGATAGAACACGTCGCCCGGATAGGCTTCGCGGCCCGGCGGACGGCGCAGCAGCAGCGACATCTGGCGGTAAGCGACGGCCTGCTTGGACAGATCGTCATAGATGATGACGGCGTGCATGCCGTTATCGCGGAAGAATTCGCCCATGGTGCAGGCAGTAAAGGGCGCGATGTACTGCATCGGCGCCGGATCGGAGGCGGTGGCGGCGACGACGATCGAATATTCGAGCGCGCCCTGCTCTTCCAGCACCTTCACGAACTGCGCGACGGTCGAACGCTTCTGGCCGACCGCGACGTAGACGCAGTACAGCTTGATGTTCTCGTCGGGCTGCGCGTTGAGCGGCTTCTGGTTCAGGATGGTGTCGAGCGCGATCGCGGTCTTGCCGGTCTGACGGTCGCCGATGATCAACTCGCGCTGGCCGCGGCCGATCGGGATCAGGGCGTCGATCGCCTTGAGGCCGGTCGCCATCGGCTCGCTCACCGACTTGCGCGGAATGATGCCGGGCGCCTTGACGTCGACGCGCATGCGCTTGTCGGCCTGGATCGGACCCTTGCCGTCGATGGGATTGCCGAGCGCGTCGACGACGCGGCCGAGCAGGCCCTTGCCGACCGGCGCGTCCACGATGGCGCGGGTGCGCTTGACGGTCTGGCCTTCCTTGATCTCGCGGTCGGCACCGAAGATAACGACGCCGACATTGTCGGTTTCGAGGTTCAGCGCCATGCCGCGGGTGCCGTTCTCGAACTCGACCATTTCACCGGCCTGGACGTTGTCCAGACCGTAGACGCGGGCGATACCGTCGCCGACGGACAGCACCTGTCCGACTTCGGAGACTTCAGCTTCCTGGCCGAAATTCTTGATCTGGTCCTTGAGGATCGCGGAAATTTCCGCGGCGCGGATGTCCATCAGCCTGCCTCTTTCATCGCGTGCTTGATCGAATTGAGTTTGGTGCGAAGCGAACCATCGACCATGCGGCTGCCCAGCTTGACGACGAGGCCACCGATGATCGCGGGATCGACTTTCACGTTCAGCGCGACGTCCTTGCCGGTCACCGACTTCAGGGCAACCTTGAGGGCGTCGAGATTCTTGTCAGAGAGCGCTTCCGCCACGGTCACGTCGGCCGTCGTCTCGCCCTTGAACTTGGCGACGAGGACGCGGTAGGCGCGGATGACGTCGGCCACCGCGAACAGGCGGCGGTTGGCGGTCAGCACTTTGAGGAAATTGGCGGAGATCCCGGCGATGCCGGCCTTGTCCAGTACGGCCGTGAGGGCCTTGGACTGGGTATCGGCCGCGAACACCGGGCTGCGGACGAGGCGCTTCAGATCGGCGCTCTCGTTCAGCAAGGCTTCGAATTTGTCGAGATCGGCTTTGACCTCATCGACCACTTTCTGGTCGCGGGCCAGTTCAAACAAGGCCGTTGCATAACGGCCGGACACACCGGAAACGGACGTATCTTCTGCAGCCACAGACGCGCTCTTTTTGCTGTCAAACTCGCAAGGGAAAAACCGTCGCCACAAAGCGGCGCCTAGCGATCCAAGCCCTTGGAATTCAAGCGGGACTTCGATTTTCGGCCGGCACGGGAGGTGCCGGGTCCGTTAAAATCGCGGCTTTGCTAACATAGCAGGCGCGCACGTGCAACATGACGCCAAATTAAAGGCACGGGGTTCTGTCGCCAGTTCGTCGCACTCCGCGAAGACTCCTGGTGCGTGAGACGACTGACCTGCCGCGCCACGGAATTGCCGTGAGCCTGACAGCGGCATCCCGCCCTTTGGTTCCTGCCCCCAGCGCATAGCCGCCATGAACACGGATCGCTGAGGCGTGATTCCCGCCTGCTCCGCTCCACTCGCTGAATACTTTCCCAATTCTAAACGCGGAGGGCGATGACTTCGTTTTACCGTATTCGTAAGTAATCATGAGGTTAATGAATCGTTAAAGCCGAAGATTACGGAACATCGGCTGAATATCGCGCGCCGGTAACAAGATATTTCATGACGACACATAGCGGATTTACTGCCCAATTCACGCCTCATTAGGAATCGAAACGCCAACCCGCTCACAAACTGATGGGGGCTCCACTAGCCACATATGTGGCAATACTAGCTTAGGGACCACTAAATGCTGTCTTTGAAGACGCTGGGCACTGTGACCCGGCCGCGCACGGCGCTCGCTTTCGTCGCCGCAACTCTCATCATCGGTGGAACTGCCACCGAGGCTTCCGCAAAATCCAGGCATCACCGGCATCATCACCGCCACCACGCCCAGGCCGATACCAACGCGACCCCCGATTGGCGCAACGCCAACGCGGCGATGACGCCGTCCTCGGGCACCGGCCACAGCTTCTCCGGCATGGCGTCCTATTACGGCAACGAGTCCGGCAGCCGGACCGCGTCGGGCCAGCGCTTCAACCAGAACGCCTTGACCGCTGCGCACCGCTCGCTGCCGTTCGGCACCAAGCTGCGCGTCACGCACCGCGGCCAGAGCGTCGTCGTCACCATCAATGACCGCGGCCCGTTCATCCGCGGCCGTGTCCTCGACCTCTCCACCGGCGCTGCCCGCGCCATCGGCCTCACCGGCGCCGGCGTCGGCCGCGTGACCGCGGAAGTCGTCTCCTAAGGGCGTTCAAGCGCCTCACGTGACCCGCGCACTTTCCATCAGTTTGATGCGCGCATGAAAACAAGCCCGCGGTCTTGGGGGACCGCGGGCTTTTTTGTGTGCTGTCGTCGTAGCCCGGATGGAGCGCAGCGCAATCCGGGGTCTTCGTGCGCGGATCGACCTGCCCCGGATTACGCTTCGCTCCATCCGGGCTACAGGCTCTTTCTCCACCGTCATTGCGAGCGGAGCGAAGCAATCCAGAATCGTTCGGCGGAGAGACTCTGGATTGCTTCGTCGCAAGGGCTCCTCGCAATGACGAGGAGAGAGTGGGGGCAGCCCTACAAAAAGCTCTGCGGATCGACGTCGACTTCGAGCTTTTGATTGCCCGTCGGCTTCGGGCAGACGGCGAGCCAGTTGCGCAAGTAATCCGAGAGATCGAAACCGCGCGCCGATTTCACCAGGATGCGGAAGCGGTAGCGGCCCTTGATGACCGCGAGCGGCGCCTCGGCCGGGCCGAGCACCACCACGCGCTCGTCGCGCGGCGCGAGCGCGACGAGACGGCGGCCGAGACCTTCCGCGCTCGGCCGGTCGCCGGCGGAGATGATCAGGCTCGCGAGCCGGCCGAACGGCGGATAGAGCGTCTTCTCGCGCAGATCGATCTCGCTGTCGTAGAAAGCCTCGCGATCGCAGGCGATCAACGCCTTCATCACGGGATGATCGGGCTGATGGGTCTGCAGATAGCCGACGCCGCGGCCCTGCTCGCGGCCGGCGCGGCCGATCACCTGGTTGAGCAATTGCCAGGTCCGCTCCGCGGCGCGCGGATCGCCGTTGCTGAGGCCGAGATCGGCATCGATCACGCCGACCAAGTTGAGCCGCGGAAAGTTGTGGCCCTTGGCGACGAGCTGGGTGCCGATGATGATGTCGACGCGGCCCTCCGCGATCTCAGCAAGCTCTGAGCGCATCGTCTCGATCGAGGTGATGAGATCGCTCGACAGCACCATGGTGCGCGCTTCCGGGAACAGCGCGGCCGCCTCCTCCTGCAGGCGCTCCACGCCCGGACCGACCGCGACCAGGGATTCGTCGGCCGAGCAGTTCGGACAGAGATGCGGGCGCGGCATCGAGAAGCCGCAATGGTGACAGACGAGGCGCTGGCGAAAGCGGTGATCGACCAGCCAAGCATCGCAGATGGTGCAGGCGAAGCGATGGCCGCAGCCGCGGCACAGCGTCAGCGGCGCATAGCCGCGGCGATTGAGGAACAACAGCGCCTGCTCGCGCCGCTCGATCGCGGTTCTGATCTCGGAGGCCAAGCGCGGCGAGATATAGCGGCCGCGCGCGGGCGGCTCGCGGCGCAGGTCGATGGCCTCGATATGCGGCATGTGCTGGCCGCCGAAGCGCGAGGGCAGCGCGATGCGCTGATAGCGGCTCTTGCGCGCGTTGACCTCGGATTCGACCGACGGCGTTGCGGACGCCAGCACGACCGGGATCTTGGCGATATGCGCGCGCACCACCGCCATGTCGCGGGCGTGGTAATGCACGCCCTCGTCCTGCTTGTAGGCCTGGTCGTGCTCTTCATCGACGACGATGAGGCCGAGATTGGCGTAAGGCAAAAACAGCGCCGAGCGCGCGCCGACCACGACCGGCGCGCTTCCCTCGGAGATCGCCGCCCAATTGCGCGCGCGGGTGCGCGGCGTCAGCTCGGAATGCCATTCGATCGGCCGCACGCCAAAGCGCCGCGCGAAGCGGTCGAGGAACTGGCCGGTGAGCGCGATCTCCGGCATCAGGATCAGCGACTGCTTGCCGCGGCGGATGGTTTCCGCGACGGCCTCGAAATAGACCTCGGTCTTGCCGGAGCCGGTGACGCCATCGAGCAGCGCGACGTGGAAGCTGCCATTGGCCGCGAGCGCGCGCATCGCATCGACACCGGCCCGCTGCAGCGGCGAGAAATCCGGACGGCCGAACTCCGGATCGGGGCTAGGTGGCGGCGCAGGCGGCGGCATCGGCTCGACCGTGAGCGTGCCTTCGTCGACGAGCCCGTCGATCACGCCGGCCGACACGCCGGCTTCCTTGGCGGCCTCGGACTTGGCATGCAGCAGGCGGTCCGACAGCACCTCGATCACCCGCTGCCGCGCCGGCGTCAGCCGCCGCGGCGGATCGCCGGTCAGGCGCACGCCGGGACGCACCCGCTCGGGGCCAAGATTTTCGCCCATCCGCAGGCACATGCGCAGCACCATGCCGCGCGGGCTCAGCGTGTAATTTGCGACCCAGTCGACGACCTGGCGCAATTCGGGCTTCAGCGGCGGGATGTCGAGCTTCTCGCTGACCTCCTTGAGGCGGTTGTGCAGGCGCGGATCGGGATTGGCATTCTCCCCCCAGACCACGGCCAGCACCTCGCGTGCGCCGAGCGGCACGCCGACGAGGTCGCCCGCCTTAAGCTCCATGCCGCGCGGCACCTTGTAGGAATAGGTCTGGTCGAGCGCGACCGGCACCAGCACGTCGACCATGCCGGTCGCGTTGGCGGGGGCGGTGTTGCTGCGCGACGTGTAATCCATCAACGATCTTTGGAAGGAGAATCGGAACCCGGGGGCCTGAAGGCTAGCGCCATGGCGCAGCCTTAGCGAACAGTAAACTTGTGTGATGCGATATACTGTGCGGAATCATTACGTCCAGAGCGCATGAGCAAAGCGACCGCCCCTCAAATCGAGCTCGCCAGCGCCGATCCCTCGATCGCGCAGGAGATGACGCGCTGGCTGTCGCATCTCGGCGCCGAGCGGCGGCTGTCGCCGAAGACGCTGGAGGCCTATGGCCGCGATCTGCGGCAGTGCCTGGATTTCCTTTGCAGCCATTGGGGCGAGCGGGTCACGCTCGAGCGATTCGCCGCGCTGGAGGCCACCGACGTACGCGCCTTCATGGCGATGCGCCGCGCCGACGACATTGCCGGCCGCAGCCTGATGCGCGCGCTGGCGGGCCTGCGCTCGTTCGGCCGTTTCCTCGAGCGCGAGGGCAAGGGTAAGGTCGGTGCACTCTCCGCGATCCGCGCGCCGAAAGTCGCAAAGAGCCTGCCGAAGCCGTTGCCGATGGCGTCAGCCAAACGCCTCGCAGACGCCGACGAGCGCGCCGGCGAGGAGCGCGAGACCTGGATCCTGGTGCGCGATGCCGCGGTGATGGCGCTCTTGTATGGCTCCGGCCTGCGCATCTCCGAAGCGCTCAGCCTGAAGCGCCGCGAGGTGCCGAAGCCCGGCGAAGGCGACGTGCTGGTCGTGACAGGCAAAGGCAACAAGACGCGCATGGTGCCGGTGCTGCAGAACGTGCTCGAGCTGGTGCAGGAATACGTTTCGATGTGTCCCTATCCGCTGCCGGCGGAAGGGCCGATCTTCGTCGGCGCACGCGGCGGTCCCTTGAGCCCGCGCATCATCCAGCTCGCGATGGAACGGCTGCGCGGCGCGCTCGGCTTGCCCGACAGCGCCACGCCGCACGCGCTCCGTCACTCCTTCGCCACGCATCTGCTGTCGCGCGGCGGGGACTTGCGCGCAATCCAGGAACTGCTCGGCCATTCCTCGCTCTCGACCACGCAGATCTACACCGGCATCGATTCCGAGCGCCTGCTCGAAGTCTATGCCAGCGCGCATCCAAGACGCTGACACACTGACGTCACAAGTTCCTTGCCTCTTGCGCAGGCCGCGCGGTTCGGTCAATCGTGGGCTATCGCAGCAGGAGGGATTTATGAGCGCACATGAAAGCATGGAGCACGCCGAGCACGCCGAGCACGCGTCCGGCTCGAACAAGAAGATCGCCCTCTTGATCGCCGTGCTGGCGCTGTTCCTGGCGATCTCGGAGACGCTCGGCAAGGGCGCGCAGACCGAATCGATCAGCAAGAACGTCGAGGCCGCCAATCTCTGGGCGTTCTTCCAGGCCAAGAGCATCCGCCGCACCGTGGTCGTGACCGCGGCCGAGCAGGGCAAGCTGACGCTGGCCGGCACGACCGACGACGCCCAGAAGGCGCTCGTGCAGAAGCAGGTCGACGACTGGACCAAGACCGCGGCGCGCTACCGCTCCGAGCCCGAGACCGGCGAAGGCACCGAGCAGCTCGCCGAGAAGGCCAAGCATGCCGAGCACGAGCGCGACGAGGCGACCGCGAAGTACCACCATTTCGAGCTGGCATCGGCCGCCTTCCAGATCGGCATCGTGCTGGCGTCCGCCACCATCATCACCGGCATGATCGCGCTGGCCTATGTCGCTGGCGTGCTGACGCTCGCCGGCCTGCTCATGACCGCCCTCGGCCTGTGGTGGCCGCATCTGGTGCATTTGCATTGAGGGGCTGAGACAGGGTTCTCACCGCGTCATTGCGAGGAGCCCTTGCGACGAAGCAATCCAGACTGCCTCCGCGGAAAGATTCTGGATTGCTTCGCTGCGCTCGCAATGACGGAGGATAGAGGCGCGTGCCTCTGGCAGGCAGCTAGCGCGCCTGGTGCACGCTCTTGCGGAAGCGCTGGATCAGGCGGAGCGTGCGGGCGGACCAGCCTTCGCCGTTGCCGGCGATCAGCTCGCGGATGCGGCGCTTGATCGGGTCGACCAGCTGGTGCGCCTTGGCGCGCACCCTCATCACGAGATCATAGATCCGCTCGAACCAGGGCATCTCCAAAAGCTTGTCGCGCGTGACGTCGAACACGAAGGCGGTGACGCCGACGCCGGCGAGCTTTGCGAAAATGATCGTGAAGACCGCGCTGGTCCAGTACTCGTGCGTGAGCAGCCACAGGCCGACCAGCTTGAGCGGAAACAGCGGGATGATGGGGACCGCGAACACGATCAGCGTCATGGCCGGCGACAGCGCGTCGACGCGCTCCGTCAGCCATTGCTTGAACCGTGCGAGCGGGATGGCTGCGACAACCCGCGCGACGATCGGTTCGAGGTGATCCCACAGCCAGGCTTCGATCAGGAAGATGATCGCAAGCAGGACCCAGACCGGTTGCAGAAGGCGGCGCAGCATGTGTTTCCCGCCCGGTTCGTCGCTGAGCGCGAGCCTACATATGGATGGCCCGCTTGCCGACTGCAAGCGCGGCTTCCTTGACGGCCTCCGAGCGGGTCGGATGGGCGTGGCAGGTGCGCGCGAGATCTTCCGCACTGCCACCAAATTCCATGAGAACGCAGGCTTCATGGATCATTTCGCCGGCCTCAATGCCGATAATGTGCACGCCGAGCACGCGATCGGTCTTCGCATCTGCGAGAATCTTCACAAAGCCGTCGGTGGTCTGGTTGACCTTGGAGCGGCCGTTGGCGGTAAAGGGAAACTTCCCGACGGTATAAGCTGTGCCCGCCTGCTTCAGCTCCTCCTCGGTCTTGCCGACGGAGGACACTTCCGGCGTGGTATACACGACGCCCGGGATCACATCGTAATTCACGTGGCCGGCCTGGCCGGCGATGATCTCCGCGACCGCAACGCCTTCATCCTCGGCCTTGTGCGCGAGCATCGGGCCGGCGACGACGTCGCCGATGGCATAGACGCCCTTCAGGCTGGTGGCGAAATGCGGGTCGATCTGGACGCGGCCGCGCGGGTCGAGCGCGACGCCGGCTTCCTTCAGGCCGAGCCCGTCCGTGTAGGGCGTGCGGCCGATGCAGACCAGAACGACATCGGCCTCGATGGTCTCGGCGGCACCGCCGGCAGCCGGCTCGATTTTCGCGAGCAACGCCTTGCTGTTCGCTTCGACACCGGTGACCTTCGAACCCAGCTTGAATGCAAATCCCTGCTTTTCAAGGATGCGCTGGAACTGCTTGGCGATCTCGCCGTCCATGCCGGGCAGAATGCGATCGAGGAATTCGACCACCATGACTTCGGCTCCGAGCCGGCGCCACACAGAGCCAAGTTCGAGCCCGATCACGCCGGCGCCAATGACCAGCAATCGGCCGGGCACCTTCTCCAGCGACAGCGCGCCGGTCGAGGACACGATGCGCTTCTCGTCGATCTCGATGCCCTTGAGGCGCGCGATGTCGGAGCCGGTGGCGATCACGATGTTCTTGGTCTCGACCACCTGCGACTTGCCGTCGGCGGAGACCTCGACCTTGCCGGTGCCGAGGATCTTGCCGGTGCCCTTGAGCACGTCGATCTTGTTCTTCTTCATCAGGAACTCGACGCCCTTGACGTTGCCGTCGATGCCCTGCTGCTTGAAATTCATCATCGACGGCAGATCGAGCTTCGGCGAGGAGACCGACACGCCCATCTTGGCAAAGGAATGCCCGGCTTCCTCGAACATCTCGGACGCATGCAGCAGCGCCTTGGAGGGCATGCAGCCGACATTGAGGCAGGTGCCGCCGAGCGTTGCGTTCTTTTCGACCACGGCGACTTTCATGCCGAGCTGGCTGGCGCGCACAGCGCAGACATAACCGCCCGGTCCGGTGCCGATGACGACGAGATCGTAGGTAGCCATGAGAGGAAGTCCCGTAGGTTTAGCGTGATGAGGATGTGTCAGCGTCCGCGCGGCGCGTCAGCGTCCGCCGGACACATCGAGAATGGCTGAGGTGACGTAGGAGGCCTCGTCCGACATCAGCCAGACGATGGCATTGGCGATTTCGTCGGCAGTGCCGACGCGCTTCATCGGCACCAGATGGGCCAGGCGATGGGCGCGGTCCGGCTCGCCGCCGGCAGCGTGGATTTCGGTGTCGATCAGGCCGGGGCGAATGCCGGCGACACGGATGCCTTCGTTTGCAACCTCGTAGCCGAGGCCGACGGTGAAGGAATCGATCGCGCCCTTGGACGCGGCGTAATCGACATAGGTGTTGGGTGCGCCGAGCCTCGCAGCAACCGATGACAGGTTGACGATGACGCCACCCTTGCCGCCATGCTTGGTCGACATCCGCTTCACGGCTTCGCGCGCGCAGAGGATGGAGCCGGTGACGTTGACCGCCATCACGCGCTGGATGCGCTCGGCCGACATCTCGTCGACGCGCACGCCGCTCTTGCCGACGATGCCGCCATTGTTGACGAGCGCGCCAAGCGTACCGAACTTGTCGGCTTCCTTGAACAGCGCGAGGATGTCGCTTTCCTCGGCGACGTCGCATTTCACCGCGATGGCCTTGCCGTTGCTGGCCTCGATCTGCGCGACCACCTCGTCGGCCGCGGTCTTGTTGCTGGCATAGCCGACCACGACGCGAAAGCCGCGCGCGGCCGCCGCAATGGCGGTCGCCCGCCCGATGCCGCGGCTGCCGCCGGTGATGACAACGACCTTATCCGTCACGCGCGCCTCCATGGTTCGACATGCGCCGTCGCGATTGGCGACGGCGCTCGCAGAGCGTCAGGGATCAGAGGTCCAGCACCAGGCGCGCCGGATCTTCCAGGCTCTCCTTGACGCGAACCAGGAAGGTGACCGCTTCCTTGCCGTCGATCACGCGGTGATCGTAGGACAGCGCCAGATACATCATCGGGCGGACCTCGATCTTGCCGCCGACGACCATCGGCCGCTCCTGGATCTTGTGCATGCCGAGAATGCCGGACTGCGGCGCGTTCAGGATCGGGGTCGACATCAGCGAGCCGTAGATGCCGCCATTGGTGATGGTGAAGGTGCCGCCCTGCATCTCGTCGATCTTGAGCTGGCCGTCACGGGCGCGGCGACCGAAATCGGCGATGCCCTTCTCGATGTCGGAGATCGACTTGTGGTCGCAGTCGCGCACCACGGGCACGACGAGGCCCTTGTCGGTGCCGACGGCGACGCCGATGTGATAGTAGTTCTTGTAGATCAGGTCGCTGCCGTCGATCTCGGCGTTGACCGCCGGGATGTCCTTGAGCGCCTGCACGACGGCCTTGGTGAAGAAGCCCATGAAGCCGAGCTTGGCGCCGTGCTTCTTCTCGAACGCGTCCTTGTAGTGGGCGCGCAGGGCCATGACGTTGGTCATGTCGACCTCGTTGAAGGTCGTCAGCATGGCCGCGGTGTTCTGCACGTCCTTGAGGCGGCGCGCGATGGTCTGGCGCAGGCGGGTCATCTTGACGCGCTCTTCGCGGGCGGCGTCATCGGCCGGCGACGGCGCGCGGACCTGCACGGCGGCGGCGGGCTGGTTGACCGGGGTCGGCGCGGACGCGGCGCGCTCGATCGCAGCGAGCATGTCGCCCTTGGTGACGCGGCCGTCCTTGCCGGAGCCCGGAACGGTCGAAGCGTCGATGCCGGTCTCGGCCGACAGTTTTCGCACGGAAGGCGCGAGCGGGGCGTCGGCCGGCGGAGCCTTCGCGGCAGCCGGAGCCGGCGCGGGAGCAGCCGCAGCAGCAGGAGCAGCAGCCTTGGCCGGCGCAGCGGCGGGCTTGGCAGCGCCGGCACCGTCGGTGATCTGGCCGAGCAGCGCGCCGACCGCAACGGTCGCGCCATCGGCGGCGATGATCTCGCTCAGCGTGCCGGCGGAGGGTGCGGGGACCTCGATGGTGACCTTGTCGGTCTCGAGCTCCACCAAGGGCTCGTCGACGGCGACGGGATCGCCGGCCTTCTTGAACCAGCGGCCGATGGTGGCCTCGGTGACGGATTCGCCGAGCGTCGGCACACGAATTTCAGTCATGGTCTCTTCCTTAAGGGATCGCCAGTAGCGGTCATGAATTCAGGTGTCATCGGCCTGCGAAAAGCAGGCCATCCAGCAAGCCGGGACGCTCGCATTCACGTCACGGCGACTGGATGCCCCGCCCCGGTGCGCTGGTTGCGCACAAGGCGGGACATGACGCAGTTCAAAAAGTTCAGCTCAGTGCTTCGTCCAGGAACGCCTTCAGCTGAGCCTGATGCTTGGACATCAGACCCGTGGCGGTCGCGGCGGAAGCGGCGCGGCCGACATAACGCGGACGCCGGCTCACGCCGTTCACCTGGTTCAGCACCCATTCCAGATAGGGCTCGATGAAGTGCCAGGCACCCATGTTGCGGGGCTCTTCCTGGCACCACACCATCTCGGCCTTCTTGAAGCGCGACAGCTCGGCCACCAGCGCCTTCAGCGGCACCGGATAGAGCTGCTCGACGCGCATCAGGTAGATGTCGTCGATGCCGCGCTTCTCGCGCTCCTCGTAGAGGTCGTAATAGACCTTGCCGGAGCACAGCACGATGCGGCGGATCTTCTCGTCCGGAACGAGCTTGATGGCCTCGTTCGGCAGCATCTGGGCGTCATCATAGAGGATGCGGTGGAAGGTCGTTCCCTTCGCCAGCTCCTCGAGACGCGACACCGCCCGCTTGTGACGCAGCAGCGACTTCGGCGTCATCATGATCAGGGGCTTGCGGATCTCGCGGTGCAGCTGCCGGCGCAGCGCGTGGAAGTAGTTCGCCGGCGTGGTCGGGTAGACCACCTGCATGTTGTCTTCCGCGCACATCTGCAGGTAACGCTCGAGGCGCGCCGAGGAGTGCTCCGGACCCTGGCCCTCATAGCCATGCGGCAAGAGGCAGACGAGGCCGGACATGCGCAGCCATTTGCGCTCGCCCGAGGAGATGAACTGGTCGAACACGACCTGCGCACCGTTGGCGAAGTCGCCGAACTGCGCTTCCCACAGGGTCAGCGTGTTCGGCTCGGCGAGCGAATAGCCGTATTCGAAGCCGAGCACGGCTTCTTCCGACAGCAGCGAGTTGATCACCTCGTAATGGCCCTGCTCGTGGCCGAGATGGTTGAACGGCGTGTAGCGGCTCTCGTCTTCCTGGTCGATCAGGACCGAATGGCGCTGCGAGAAGGTGCCGCGCTCCGAATCCTGTCCGGACAGGCGAACGTGATGGTTTTCGTTGAGCAGCGAACAGAACGCCAGCGCCTCGCCGGTCGCCCAGTCGATGCCGGCGCCGGTGTCGATCGCCTTGGAGCGGTTATCGAGGAAGCGCTGGATGGTGCGGTGGACGCGGAAGCCGTCCGGCACCTTGGTGATCTTGCGGCCGATATCCTTCAGCGTGGCAATGTCGACGCCGGTGACGCCGCGCCGTGCATCCTCTTCCTGGTCGGCGATCTTGAAGCCGGACCACTTGCCGTCGAGCCAGTCGGCCTTGTTCGGCTTGTAGGAGGTGCCGGCCTCGAACTCGGCATCGAGCCGCGAGCGCCAGTCGGCCTTCATCTTGTCGACCTCGCCCTCCGTGACCACGCCTTCGGCAATCAGGCGCTTGGAGTAGAGAGTGAGGGTCGAGGGATGGGCCGCGATCCGCTTGTACATGACCGGCTGGGTGAATGCCGGCTCGTCGCCCTCGTTGTGGCCGTAGCGGCGATAGCACCACATGTCGATGACGACGGGCTTGTGGAACTTCTGGCGGAATTCGGTCGCGACCTTGGCCGCGAACACGACGGCTTCCGGATCGTCGCCGTTCACGTGGAAGATCGGCGCGTCGATCATCTTCGCCACATCCGACGGATAGGGCGAGGAGCGCGAGTAACGCGGATAGGTGGTGAAGCCGATCTGGTTGTTGACGATGAAGTGCACGGAGCCGCCGGTGCGGTAGCCCTTGAGGTCGGAGAGACCGAAGCACTCCGCGACCACGCCCTGGCCGGCGAACGCGGCGTCGCCGTGCATCAGCAGCGGCATCACCGAGATGCGCATGTCAGGCGGATCGCCGTGCTGGTCCTGCTTGGCGCGGACCTTGCCGAGCACCACGGGATCGACGATCTCGAGATGCGAGGGGTTGGCGGTCAGCGACAGATGGATGCGGTTGCCGTCGAACTCGCGGTCCGAGGAGGCGCCGAGGTGGTACTTGACGTCGCCCGAGCCTTCGACCGCGTCGGGATTGGCCGAGCCGCCCTTGAACTCGTGGAACAGCGCGCGATGGGCCTTGCCCAACACCTGGGTCAGCACGTTGAGGCGGCCGCGATGCGGCATGCCGAGCACGATCTCCTTCACGCCGAGATTGCCGCCGCGCTTGATGATCTGCTCGAGCGCGGGGATCAGCGCTTCACCGCCATCGAGGCCGAAGCGCTTGGTGCCGGTGAACTTGGTGTCGCAGAACTTTTCGAAACCCTCGGCTTCGACCAGCTTCGTCAGGATGGCGCGACGACCTTCAGGCGTGAACGAGATCTCCTTGTCGGGTCCCTCGATGCGCTCCTGGATCCAGGCCTTCTGCGCGGCATTGCTGATATGCATGAACTCGACGCCGAGCGTCTGGCAGTAGGTGCGCTCGCAGATCGCGGTGATCTCACGCAGCGTGCCGTATTCGAGGCCGAGCACGTGGTCGAGGAAGATCTTGCGGTCGAAATCGGCTTCGCTGAAGCCGTAGGTACGCGGGTCGAGCTCTTCGCGGTTGCGCTGGGCTTCGATGCCGAGCGGATCGAGCTTGGCGTGGAAGTGGCCGCGCATGCGGTAGGAGCGGATCAGCATCAAGGCGCGGACCGAGTCGCGCGTGGCCTGAAGCACGTCGGTGGAGGAGATGTCGGCGCCCTTGGTCTGCGCCTTGGCGGCGATCTTGGCGCCGACCGCCCTCTCGACTTCGGCCCAGTTGCCGTCGAGCGCGGAGGTCAGATCATCCTTGGGCGTCAGCGGCCAGTTGTCCCGCTCCCAGGACGGGCCTTCCGCGTTCTTCCGGACGTCGGCGGGCTGGTCATTGAGGCTCTTGAAGAACTCCTGCCACTCGGCGTCGACCGAGGACGGGTCCTTCTCGTAGCGGGCGTAGATTTCGTCGATGTAGGTGGCGTTGGTGCCCTGCAAAAAGGATGACAGGGCAAAGGCTGCGTTCGCGTCCTGGCGAGACATACTTGAGTTCCTGGCGATTTCGGTTCGCGCATAACAAACGGCGCTGGCGCCGAGCTCCCCCGACAGGGCTCGACGCGACAGGCACCCTTTACCCTATTTGCTGCGAAACTTCGCCCGGAAAAGCACGAAGAAGTGAATTAGCCCTTCAATTTTTCGGCAAGCGTATGACCGAGGCGGGCGGGCGACGGGGACACTGTAATCCCTGCCGATTTCATCGCCTCGGTCTTGGAACCGGCGTCGCCCTTGCCGCCCGAGATGATCGCGCCGGCATGGCCCATGCGGCGGCCGGGAGGGGCGGTGACGCCGGCGATGAAGCCGACCATCGGCTTCTTGCGGCCGCGCTTGGCCTCGTCCTTGAGGAACTGGGCGGCGTCCTCCTCGGCGGAACCGCCGATCTCGCCGATCATGATGATCGATTCGGTCTTGGGGTCGGCCAGGAGCATTTCGAGGACGTCGATGAATTCGGTGCCCTTGACCGGGTCGCCGCCGATGCCGACCGCGGTGGTCTGGCCGAGGCCTTCCTGGGAGGTCTGGAACACGGCTTCATAGGTCAGCGTGCCCGAGCGGGAGACGATGCCGACCGAGCCGGTCTTGAAGATGTTGGCGGGCATGATGCCGATCTTGCACTCGCCGGCGGTCATGACGCCCGGGCAGTTCGGCCCGATCAGGCGCGACTTGGAGCCGGCCAGCGAACGCTTCACGCGGACCATGTCGATGACGGGAATGCCCTCGGTGATGCAGACGATCAGCGGGATCTCGGCGTCGATGGCTTCGCAGATCGCGTCCGCCGCGCCCGGCGGCGGCACGTAGATCACCGAGGCATCGGCGCCGGTCTTCTCACGCGCATCGCGCACGGTGTCGAATACCGGCAGGCCCAGATGCGTCGAGCCGCCTTTGCCCGGCGAGGTGCCGCCGACCATCTTGGTGCCGTAGGCGATCGCGGCCTCGGAGTGGAAGGTGCCGTTCTTGCCGGTGAAGCCCTGGCAGATGACCTTGGTGTTCTTGTCGATCAGGATGGACATGAGGTCTGCTTTCGCGAAACTAACAGAGTGAAGGGGTCAGTGGATGCGGCGGTAGACGCCGGTGAGGACGTCAGCCCAGCCTTCCGCGTCCGGCGAGAACTGGATCTTCAACGAGTAGGAATCCTCATTGAGGATCTCGTAGACGTGGCGCGCATTGCCGCGGAGCGAGCCGCGCACCAGCGTCAGGGTCTGGCCGACCCAACCGCCGGAGGCGGGCGAGGGCGGCGTGTAACCGAGCGAGTCGTACCAGAACAATTTGTAGGTCCGGTCGTCGCGGTCGAAGGTGAAGAGGCCGTGGGTGGCAAAGCTCTGCTTGCCGTCGCGGATCTGGACCGCGTCCTGGATCAGATAAAATCCATTGAGGTCCATGCGCGCGACGACGTGCGACGTTGCCGGCCCGCCCGCCGTCCAGCGCGACGGGAAGACCATCTCCTCACCATCCCATTCGCCGGCGAACGCGGCGAGGCGCGCGTGCTCGGGGAGCGGAGATGATGCGGCGAGATGGTCCTGGGTCATGGCCTTAGCCTCCCTTGACGGCCTTCACGATCTTCTGCGCGGCGTCGTCGAGATTGTCGGCCGGCACCACGTTCAGTCCGGACTCACGGATGATCTTCTTGCCGAGCTCGACATTGGTGCCTTCGAGGCGAACCACCAGCGGCACGCTGAGGCCGACCTCACGAACCGCAGCGGTGACGCCCTCGGCGATCACGTCGCATTTCATGATGCCGCCGAAGATGTTGACCAAAATGCCCTTCACGTTGGGATCGGCGGTGATGATCTTGAACGCGGCCGCAACCTTCTCCTTGCTGGCGCTGCCGCCGACGTCGAGGAAGTTCGCCGGCGCCATGCCGTAGAGCTTGATGATGTCCATCGTCGCCATGGCAAGACCGGCGCCGTTGACCATGCAGCCGATGTTGCCGTCGAGGGTGACGTAGTTGAGGTCGTACTTGGACGCCTCGATTTCCTTGGCGTCTTCCTCGGTCTCGTCGCGCAGCGCGAGCACCTCGGGATGACGGAACAGCGCGTTGTCGTCGAACGACACCTTGGCGTCGAGCACGCGGAGCTGGCCCTGCTTGGTCACGACCAGCGGGTTGATCTCCAGCATCGACATGTCCTTGGCGACGAAAGCGGCGTAGAGCTGCGCGGTGAGCTTTTCCGCCTGCTTGGCGAGATCACCGGAGAGCTTCAGCGCGTTCGCAACCGTGCGGCCGTGATGGCCCATGATGCCGGTCGCGGGATCGACCGAGAAGGTCACGATCTTCTCGGGCGTGTTGTGCGCGACGTCCTCGATGTTGACGCCGCCTTCGGTCGAAACGACGAAGGAGACGCGCGAGGTCTCGCGGTCGACCAGGAGCGAGAGATAGAACTCCTTGTCGATGTCCGAGCCGTCCTCGATGTAGAGGCGGTTGACCTGCTTGCCGGCGGGGCCGGTCTGGATCGTCACGAGCGTGGCGCCGAGCATCTGCTTGGCGAATTCGGAAACCTCCGCGGCCGACTTGGCGATGCGCACGCCGCCCTTGTCGCCGGCCGAGGCTTCCTTGAACTTGCCCTTGCCGCGGCCGCCGGCATGGATCTGGCTCTTCACCACATAGACCGGACCGGGCAGCGCCTTGGCGGCGGCTTCCGCGTCTGCGGCTTTAAGGACCGGGACGCCCTTGGAGATCGGCACGCCGAACTCACCCAGCAGCGCTTTGGCCTGATATTCATGGATATTCATATGGTCGCTCCCTGAACCCGCGGGCGGTGACCTCTTGGGCCCACCTCAGTCTTGTGGCTGGCATACCATATACCACAGGAACTGCAACCCGGATTCTTTGACTACGAGATCTCTGGACTATCGAGCCGGAACCCGTCCCGGCAACGGGGTCCCGGAAGTGAAACCGCCGAAGACCGGTTTTCGATCTTCGGCGGGGGTCTTGTTGGCGCCTTAGCGGCCGAGAAGATCGGGGGCGATCTTCTTGCAGGCGTCGACCAGGCCCTGCACGGCACCGACCGACTTGTCGAAGGCTTCGCGGTCCTTGCCGGCGAGCTCGATCTCGACGACGCGCTCGACACCCTTGGAGCCGATCACGACGGGCACGCCGACATACATGTCCTTCACGCCGTATTCGCCGTTGAGGTAGGCGGCCGAGGGCAGCACGCGCTTCTTGTCACGCAGATAGCTCTCGGCCATCGCGATCGCGGACGCGGCCGGGGCGTAGAAGGCCGAGCCGGTCTTGAGCAAATTGACGATCTCGGCGCCGCCGTTGCGGGTGCGGTCGACGATCTCGTCGAGGCGCGCCTGCGAGGTCCAGCCCATCTTCACGAGGTCGGGCAGCGGGATGCCGGCGACTGTGGAGTACTTCACCAGCGGCACCATGGTGTCGCCATGGCCGCCGAGCACGAAGGCGGTGACGTCTTCAACGGAGACGTTGAATTCGTCGGCCAGGAAGTAGCGGAAGCGCGCGGAGTCGAGCACGCCGGCCATGCCGACGACCTTCTTGTGCGGCAGGCCCGAAGCCTTCTGCAGCGCCCAGACCATCGCGTCGAGCGGGTTGGTGATGCAGATGACGAAGGCGTCGGGGGCGTACTTCTTGATGCCGGCACCGACCTGCTCCATGACCTTGAGGTTGATGGAGAGGAGGTCGTCGCGGCTCATGCCGGGCTTGCGCGGCACGCCGGCGGTGACGATGCAGACCTTGGCGTTGTCGAGCGCCTCGTAGGAGTTGGCGCCGGTGTAGTGGGCGTCGAAACCGTCGACCGGCGAGGACTGCGCGATGTCGAGCGCCTTGCCCTGCGGCACGCCCTCGGCGATGTCGAACATCACGACGTCGCCCAGTTCTTTCAGGCCGATGAGGTGAGCCAGCGTTCCGCCGATCTGACCGGAGCCAATCAAAGCAATCTTGTCGCGCGCCATGTGAACCTGTCCTTTAGACATCCGAAGGAGGGAAAACTGATGGGTGGTTATCCCTTTCGCTTCGCCCGTTCAAGTCGGTGGATGCCCATTTGTCGGGCTTGGCGATGCGCGGGGCAGGCAGCCCCGTCATTCCGGGGCGCGACGAGAGTCGCGAGCCCCGGAATGACACCGGATAGGACTTAAGTCTCCACCAGGCCCTTGGTGGAGCCGCTCGCGGTGGAATCCTTGCGGCCGTGAGGCAGTGCCAGATAGGATTCCGAGCTCATCTCGATCAGGCGTGATGCGGTCCGCTTGAACTCCATGGCCTCGTTGCCTTCGGTGGCGAGGTAGAGCGAGATCGGGTTGGCGTCGGCCGAGGCCATCAGCTTCACGGCATTGTCATAGAGCGTATCGATCAGCGTGATGAAGCGCTTGGCAGCGTTGCGCTGGGAGAAGTCCATCACTGGAATATGGTCGACCAGGATGGTGTGATAGTCGTGCGCCAGCCTGAGGTAGTCGGATGCACCGAGCGGCTTCTCGCAGAGATCGGCGAAGGAGAACCGCGCCACGCCGTGCGCCGAGCACGGCACGTGCAGGATGCGGCCCTTGATCGAGATGTCGCGCGGCCTGCATTTGGCGCCGCCCGACATTTTCGACCAGGCGCGGTCGAGCGCGGCATCCGCATCGCCATCGGCCGGCGTCAGCCACATCGGCACGCCCTGCAGCTTCTCCAGCCGGAAGTCGGTGCGCGCGTCGAGCCGCGCGACGTCCATGTGGTCGGTGATCTGCTTGATGAAGGGCAGGAACAGGGAGCGGTTGAGGCCGCCCTTGTAGAGATCGTCGGGCGCAACGTTGGAGGTCGCGACCACCACGGTGCCGAGCTCGAACAGCTTTGCGAACAGGCGTCCCAGGATCATCGCGTCCGCGATGTCGGTGACGTGGAATTCGTCGAAGCAGAGCAGCCAGCTCTCCTCGAAGATCGCCGTCGCCGTCAGCGCGATGACGTCGCCGTCGGCGATCTCGCCGCGCGCGATGCCCTGGCGATAGTCGTAGATGCGCTCATGCACATCCGCCATGAATTCGTGGAAATGCGCGCGGCGCTTGTGCTCGACGCTAGAGTGCTGAAAGAACAGATCCATCAGCATGGTCTTGCCGCGGCCGACCTCGCCATGGATGTAGAGCCCGCGCGGCGCGTCGTCCTTGTCGCTGCTGCTGAACAGGCGGCTGAGCAGCCCTTGCTTGCGCGCGGGCTTGTAACTTGCGAGCCGCTGGTCGAGCGCCGCATAGGCCTCGGCGACCTCGGCCTGCGCGGCATCCGGCTCGATCGCGCCGGACGCGATCTCGGCCTGGTATGCCTCGCGGAATGAGGAATTTTGGGTGGAGAGCATGGCCCCTTACGGCCAGAGATGGGCGGAAATTGCAAGCCGTGAAATGAGGTCAGAGCTATGCGCTTTCGTGTCCCGGACGCGCTGCAGCGCGTAACGCTGCTGCGCAGAGCCGGGACCCACTATTTCGTTCATCGCGGAACGCTGCGCCCCGGCTCTACGGCCGGGGCACGAGAGCGGAGCTACTCACACAGCTCGTAGGCGTCCTCGACGACATAGGGGCCGCCGCCCGTCGATGCGCGCGAGGAGAACAGCACGAAGCGTTCGGCCATGAACGCCTTGCTTGGAAAATAGCCGCGCAGCGACAGATAGTCGGCGACGTCGCGGTCGGAAGCGTCGTGCAAGCGCGCCAGCGTCACATGCGGGATGAACTTGCGTCCCTCGGGGTCGAGACCGATCCGCTGCATCATGCGCTCGAGCTCGGCCTGCAATTCCATCAGCGGCTTGCTCGGTGCAATCGTCGCAACGACCGCCCTCGGTTTGCGGCCGCCAAAACTGGTCAGCCCCTGCACCTTCACCTCGAACGGCTTGCGGTCGACGCGAAACAGCATCGAGGCGATCTCGTTGGCGTAGAGGCCGTCGATGTCGCCGATGAAGCGCAGGGTGACGTGATAATTTTCGGGATCGATCCACCGGGCGCCGGGAAGGCCGCCCCTGAGATTGGAAAGCGACTGGCCGATCTCGGCCGGAATTTCCAGACCAGTGAACAAACGCGGCATCGTTTCGCACTCCCGATGCTTGGGTACAGCCCTGAAGCAGAACCATATCCAAATTAGAGCCGGCGACGAATCACCGGTACCCTGATTCCTATCGCAGTTGTGTGACTCTGCGAAGCATCGCGCGGCCCACCCCGTGAAAACCCTGGGAATTAGGGTTAGCGTTGCCTGCTTTTCAACGCCGTTGCTCGGTTATCGTGCCAATGAATGCCTCCACCGTGGGCATGATGTTGCCGACGATGATGTCGACGCCGGCCGCGGTCGGATGGATGCCGTCGGCCTGGTTGAGCTTGGCGTCGGCCGCAACGCCCTCGAGGAAGAACGGATAGAGCGGCACGCCGAATTGCTTGGCCAGATCCGGATAGATCGAATTGAAGCGCGCCGCGTAGTCGGCGCCGTAATTCGGCGGCGCCAGCATGCCGCACAGCATCACTGGAATCTTCCGCGCCTTGAGCCGCTGCACGATGTCGGTCAGCGCCGTGCGCGTCAGGGCGGGATCGATGCCGCGCAGCGCGTCGTTGGCGCCGAGCTCGACGATGACGCCGTCGGTTCCGTCAGGCACAGACCAGTCGAGCCGGTCGCGGCCGCCGGAGGTGGTGTCGCCGGACACGCCGGCATTGGTCATGTCGACCGCTATGCCTTTGGCCTGCAAGGCTTTTTGGAGTTTTTGGGGGAACGCCTCCTGGGCCGGGAGGCCAAGGCCCGCGCTCAAGGAATCGCCGAGAACGACAAGCTTGACCGGCTTTGTCGCGTCCGCCCAAGCCGGGTTCGCAATTGTCATCAAGACGAGCATCAACACGGCTATGTGCATGAACAATCCGTAACGCCTCTCGACCGCGCTATCGGAGTTGCCATATGACCGGACCATGGACACCTATTCCTCTTCGCTCGCCACGACCGCGATGGACACCATCGCCATCTCCAACGTCAATCTCTCATTGGGCACGGGCGCGGCACGCGTTCACATCCTCAAGGATATCAGCCTGCGCGTCGCCTCGGGCGAGACGATCGGCCTGATCGGCCCGTCAGGCTCGGGCAAATCCACGCTGCTGATGGTGATGGCTGGGCTGGAGCGTCCTGATAGCGGAGAGGTGGTGGTCAATGGCACGCCTTTCAATGCCCTCGACGAGGACGCGCTAGCCCGCTTCCGCGGCCGCCAGGTCGGCATCGTCTTCCAGTCCTTCCATCTGATCCCGACCATGACGGCGCTGGAGAACGTCGCCGTGCCGCTCGAGCTTGCCGGCAATCCCGACGCCGCCAAGCGCGCGGCAGAGGAGCTGCGATCGGTCGGCCTCGGCGATCGCCTGCATCATTATCCGACGCAGCTCTCCGGCGGCGAGCAGCAGCGCGTTGCGCTTGCGCGCGCGCTGGCGCCCGATCCCGCCATCCTCGTCGCCGACGAGCCGACCGGCAATCTCGATGAGGCCACCGGAAAGCAGATCGTCGACCTGCTCTTCACCAAGCATGCCGAGCGCGGCATGACCTTGGTGCTGGTGACGCACGATTCCTCGCTGGCGCATCGCTGCGATCGCGTCATCCGTCTGCGCTCCGGGCGCATCGATACGCAGTCTGCGCCCGCATGAGCGCTGCTGCCGAACCGTTCGCGAAGCCGAACGCCGTCGCACTGTCGCTGCGCTACGCGCTGCGCGAATTGCGCGGCGGCCTGCGCGGCTTCTACGTCTTCATCGCCTGCATCGCGCTCGGCGTGATGGCGATCGCCGGCGTCGGCTCGGTCTCGGCGAGCCTGTCCGACGGGCTCGCCCGCGAAGGCCGCACGCTGCTCGGCGGCGACGTGTCGTTCGTGCTGTTCCAGCGCGAGGCCAAGCCCGACGAGGTCGCCTTCCTGCGCTCGCGCGGCACCGTCTCGACCGCCGCAACGCTGCGCGGCATGGCGCGCTCGGCCGATGGCAAGCTCGCACTGGTCGAGATGAAGGCCGTCGACGACACCTACCCGATGCTGGGACAGCTGACGCTGGCGCCACCACTGCCGATGGCCGACCTGCTCGCGATGCGCGACGGCGCGTTCGGCGCCGCCGCCGATCCGACGCTGCTGGCGCGGCTCTCGCTGAAGACCGGCGATCGCGTCACCATTGGATCTGCGACCTTCCAGATCCGCTCGACCGTCGAGGCCGAGCCGGACAAGCTCGCCGGCGGCATCGGCTTCGGCCCGCGCTTCCTGATCAGCGAGGAGGCCTTGCGCGCCACCGGGCTGATCCAGCCCGGCAGCCTGGTGCGCTGGGTGTACCGGGTGAAGCTGCCCGACAGCGCCAACAACGAGCGCGCCACCGAAGCCTTCATCGCGGACGCGCGTAATGCGGCGCCGCAGGCCGGCTGGGAGATCCGCAGCCGTTCCAACGCCTCGCCGCAGCTGGAGCGCAACATCAGCCGCTTCACCCAGTTCCTGACGCTGGTCGGCCTCGCCGCGCTGCTGGTCGGCGGCGTCGGCGTCGCCAACGCCGTCAAGAGCCATATCGACCGCAAGCTCGAGGTGATCGCGGCCTTCAAGGCCGTCGGCGCCACGGGCCGCGATGTGTTCGGGATTTATCTGGCGCAGGTTCTCCTGCTCGCCGCGATCGGCTCGGTGATTGGCCTCGCGCTCGGCGCCGCCATGCCCTTCGCCATCGTCGGGCTGTTCGGAAAACTGCTGCCGCTGCCGGTGGTGCCGGCCGTGCATGCCGACGAGCTCGCACTGTCCTTCGTCTATGGCCTGCTGACCGCGCTCGCCTTCGGCCTGTGGCCGCTCGGGCGCGTGCACGACGTGCCGGTGGCGGCGCTGTTCCGCGACACCATCAGCTCCGAATGGCACCGGCCGCGCCTCGGCTATCTCGTGTTCATGGGCGTCGTGATCGCCCTCCTCGTCGCGGTCGTGATCGGGCTCTCCTTCGACAAGCGCATCGCCGCGGTGTTCGTGGCCTCCTCCGTCGTCGTGTTCGCCCTGCTGCGCGGCATCGCCGCCCTGCTGATGACAGTCGCGCGGCGGTTGCCGCGGTCGCGGCTGCCGATGCTGCGGCTTGCGATCGCCAACATCCACCGGCCGGGCGCGTTGACGCCCTCGGTCGTGCTGTCGCTGGGCCTTGGGCTCGCCGTGCTCGTCACCATCACCCAGATTGACGGCAATCTGCGCCGGCAGTTCCTCGCGGCGCTGCCCGACCGCGCTCCGTCGTTCTTCTTCATCGACATCCCGAGCACGCAGGCCGAGCAATTCGACGTCTATCTGCGCCAGATCGCCCCTAGCGCGAAGGTCGAGGACGTGCCGATGCTGCGCGGGCGCATCGTCGCCGCGCGCGGCGTGCGCGCCGAGGAGCTCAAGCCCACCACCGATTCCGAATGGGTGCTGCAGAGCGACCGCGGCCTGACCTACACGGCCGAGATGCCGAAGGGGTCCAAGGTGGTCGAGGGCGAGTGGTGGAGCGCGGACTATGCCGGCCCGCCGCTGGTCTCGATGGAGAAGAAGATCGCCGACGGGCTCGGCCTCAAGCTCGGCGACGAGGTGGTGGTCAACGTGCTCGGCCGCGACATCCCGGCGAAGATCAGCAATCTGCGCAACATCGACTGGCAGGGGATGGGCATCAATTTCGTGCTGGTGTTCTCGCCCAACGCGTTCAAGGGCGCGCCCCACACCCATATCGCGACGCTGACGGAGACGGGCGGCGATGCCGCCGGCGACGGCAAGATCATCAAGCAGGTGGCCGACGCCTACCCCATGGTGACGAGCGTGCGCGTGCGCGAGGTGATGGAGACGGTCGGCTCGGTCGTGACCAATCTGGCGCTGGCGATCCGCGGCGCCAGCGCGGTGACCCTGATCTCGGCGATCCTGGTGCTGGGCGGGGCGCTCGCCGCCGGCCACCGTCACCGGGTCTATGATGCGGTAATCCTTAAGACCCTGGGCGCGACGCGGCTGCGGCTGCTCGGCGCCTATGCGCTCGAATACCTCCTGATCGGGCTCGCCACCGCCGTGTTCGGCGTGATCGCCGGCAGCATCGCGGCCTGGATGATCGTGACGCGGCTGATGACGCTCAGCTTCGTCTGGCAGGCCGGCAGCGCGGCCGGCGTGGTGGTGGCCGCCCTGATCGTCACGGTCGGGCTCGGGCTCGCCGGCACGCTGCTGGCGTTGAACAAAAAGCCCGCCACGGTGTTGCGGAATTTGTGACAAATGGTAGCGGGCAGCCGTGCGGTAGCGAAATCGCACGATTCCTGCGATTAACCACGCCCGCCCGTCTGGATTGCAGCCAAGGGCGACATTCAGCCGCGCGTGGACGGTTGCAGCGAATGTGTTAGTTTCCCACATATCGAATGGGTTCGGAGCCCCGATTGTTAGCCAAAATTTAGTCGGCAGGCAGCGGTATCCGAGATAGAGTTTGACGAACCGGCGGCATGGCGACCCTCGTGCCGGACCGGCCAACCAACGGGAATTCGACCATGTCGGACCTAGACCGTAACTACGCTTCTCCTTTCGGCAGGGCCGCCGGGCGTGTCGACGCCGCGACGGTCGATGCCGGCCTGCGCGCTTATATGCTGCGCATCTACAATTACATGAGCATTGGCCTCGCCATCACGGGCCTTGCCGCGCTCGGCGTCTACATGGCCGCCGTGACCGACGTCCCGACGGCGGACGCCGTCCGCGTCGGCAAGCTGTTCCTGACGCCGTTCGGCTACGCGATGTTCGTCAGCCCCCTGAAGTGGCTGTTCATGCTCGCGCCGCTCGCGATGGTGTTCGTGATCTCGGCGGGCATCAACCGCCTCGCCCCCTCGACCGCCCAGATCCTGTTCTGGGTGTTCTCGGCGCTGATGGGCATCTCGCTGTCGTCGATCTTCCTGGTGTTCACCCACACCTCGATCGTGCGGGTGTTCTTCATCACCGCGGCGACCTTCGGTGCGCTCAGCCTCTACGGCTACACCACCAAGCGTGACCTGACCGGCATGGGCTCGTTCCTGTTCATGGGCCTGATCGGCATCATCATCGCGAGCCTTGTGAACCTGTTCCTGGCGAGCTCGATGCTGCAGTTCATCGTGTCGGTGGTCGGCGTGCTGGTGTTCGCGGGCCTCACCGCCTGGGATACGCAGCGGCTGAAGAACGACTACATCTACGGCTACGCCTCGGCCGGCGGTGACATCGCAGAGCGTGCGGCCATCACCGGCGCGCTGTCGCTGTACCTGAACTTCATCAACCTGTTCACGCTGCTCCTGCAGCTCCTCGGCCAGCGCGACTGAGCTCCGAGACGAGAGAACGGACACGAACCCTGGCCGAGGGGCCGGGGTTTTTGTTTGGGGCGGGAGCGTCCCGTAGCCCGGATGGAGCGCAGCGCAATCCGGGAACGTCGGGTCCGCGGATAGACCTGCCCCGGATTTCGCTTCGCTCCATCCGGGCTACAAGGGCGGCCTCTCCTCGTCATTGCGAGGAGCCCTTGCGACGAAGCAATCCAGAGTCCTTCCGCGGATGCATTTCTGGATTGCTTCGCTGCGCTCGCAATGACGGGTGTGGAAGCGGAACAGCCTCTTCCAGCAGTCTCCGGAAGGCTCTAATCTTCCCCCATGTCCGCACCTGAAATCAGGCCCACCATCGAGGCCGACCTTCCCGCCATCACCGCCATCTACCAGCAGGCCGTCCGCGAGGGCACGGCGACGTTCGAGCTGGATCCGCCCGACCTCGCCGAGATGACGCGCCGCTATCGCGCGCTGGTCGACGGCGGCTATCCCTATTTCGTCGCGATCCTCGACGGGCGCGTGGCCGGATACGCCTATGCCGGCGCCTACCGGCCGCGGCCGGCCTACCGCTTCACCGTGGAGAACTCGATCTATCTCGATCCCTCCTTCCACCGCCGCGGCGTCGGCTCAAAGCTGCTGGAGCGGCTGATCACCGAATGCGAGGCGCGCGGCTTCCGCCAGATGATCGCGGTGATCGGCGATTCCGCCAACGCCGGCTCGATCGGCGTGCATACCAGGGGCGGCTTCAAGATGATCGGCACGCATCCCAATGTCGGGCTGAAATTCGGCCGCTGGCTTGATACGGTGATGATGCAGCGCGACCTCGGCGAGGGCGCGAAGACGGTGCCAACAAAGTAGGTCTCGTAGGGTGGGCAAAGCGATAGCGTGCCCACCATCTGCGGCGATCGAGGAAGGGCGTGGGCACGGCGCTGCGCGCCTTTGCCCACCCTACGGCGCCGTTCGTGCCGCTACACCACCGCCAGCTTGCGGTCGATCACCAGCAACACGCGGTCGAGCTCGTGGCCGCGGCGCAGGATCAGGCCCGTCGCCGAGATCACGCTGTACATGCCCTGCTTGCGTGCGAGGCGCGGGTCCTTCTCGATGCGATAGATCGGCACTTCCGAGGCGCGGCGATAGACCGAGAACACCGCGCGATCCCTGAGGAAGTCGATGGCGTAGTCGCGCCACTCGCCCTCGGCAACCATGCGGCCATAGAGATTGAGAATACGATGCAGCTCGAGCCGGTCGAAGGTGACCCGGTTCGACTGCGCGTTCGCAGCGGCGGGGCGCGCCGCCGCGCGCTGCCCGCTCGGATCGGCATCCTCCGGCGTCAGGCTCATGGGAAGCGCCTCCTCGTCGCACAACATGACCGCGTCCGCGAAAACCGTCCCCGGAGCCGCGGATCATGACAGTTGCATGATCGCGCCAACCGCTGTCCTCCGCAAGGGCTCTCGATGGAACTCGGGACAAAGCCCCAAAGAGTCTCCAAAGGGTCTTATGGCTCAACCGGTGGAATCGGGTACGAACCGGGCCACACGCAGGGGTGGAACTCTGTCGCGACGAACCGTCACGGGATCGTGCTCAAGAATCTTAGTCTCGCCGCTTTTCCGCCCAGCGCCTGCCGCCCTGCATTGCGAAAAGACTGATGTGCGTTGACCCGGTCCTTTCGGTTCCGGATTCCTCAGCCCCCAGCCCCCCGGGGTCGAACAGGATCGGGTCTGTACGCGCGACAAGGAGGGCCAACGCGAGTTGGTCCTTTTTTGTTTGTGCCCGGATGTTTCCGGCGCGACGCCGCTCCCTTCCACCGCTGCGCAAACTCTCTCCCATCATCCTGAGGGCCGCGCTCTTCGCGCGGCGTCTCGAAGGATCGAGGCCTGAGCTGCATCAGCGGGGCCCTTCATGGTTCGAGACGCGCGCAAGAGCGCGCTCCTCACCATGAGGAGCGAAAGCGAGTGCGACGCTAGAAAGAATCAGTGCAGCGACGTGTACGCCGCACCTAACATCGGGCCCGGCTTCTCGCGGCTGCCGTCCTGCACGTAGACCACTGCGCCGTCGACGCCGTCGCGCGTGAGGTTCTCGATCGGCACGGTCCAGCTTTCGGCACGGCCGTTCCAATCGCCGACCTTGAGCAGGTTGCGCACCACGTTGTGGTAGGTGATCTGCTGCCCGCGATTTTCGCCCTTGGCGATCGCGATCGGGACCGACTTGGCGATCGAGCAGATCCAGACCTCGCCATGCGAGACAGCCGGCTCATTGCTCGCGGCGACCGAGACGTTGATCTGCTTGCCCGCGAGCGACATCGTCACCGGAACGCTCATCACGCCGGTGCCCTTGTCGGTCTTGCCGATCGCGCTCTCGATGCCGGCGCGATCGCTGCCGATGACATGCGTCGAGCCGTTCACCACGACCTGCGGCGTGTAGACCTCGCGGTCACCGCGCATGCGTGAATAGGCACGCTGCCGTGCAGAGAAACGCGAATCCGCCAGCGTGTCCTTCCAGCCGAGATAGTCCCAATAATCGATCGGCATGCTCAGCGCGATGATCGAGGGATCGCTGGAGAGGTCGCCGATGATCTTGTCGGCGGGTGGGCAGGACGAGCAGCCCTGCGAGGTAAACAATTCGACAACGGCGCGGGGATCGGCGTGTGCGGGACGGATGACGGCGACGATTGCACAGATGCCGAGTGCTCCCGACCAGAGGGCACCGGACCAACGTGAAATCAGATGGGAAGCCGTCATTGTTGTCATGTCGAACGCCGCACACCAAAGCTCGTGGGAGGGGGAATCTTATCGATTGATGGTCACCGTAGTCTTACGGGGCGCGGCATGCTCAACCATCCAGGAAACCGTGCCAAGCCGATTTTCCGCCGGATGGGCCCATCCAAAACATGCCGCAAACGCGCGAAGGCGGCCTTGTGATAGGCCGCCTTCGTTTAACCTTCTACTCACGTCGCAGTGAGCCACCGTTCACAAATTCGCGCTTAGGCCGCGAGCTTGCGCAGCACGTAGTGCAGAATGCCGCCGTTCCGGTAGTAGTCGAGCTCGTCCAGCGTATCGATGCGGCAGAGCAGCGAAACGCGCTGCAACGAACCGTCGCCGGAGACGATCTCCGCAGTCAGCTTCTGGCGCGGCTTGAGGTCGCCGACGAGGCCGCGCAGCGTGACCTTCTCGTCGCCCTTGAGGCCGAGCGACGACCATGAGGTGCCTTCCTCGAAGGTCAGCGGCAGCACGCCCATGCCGACCAGGTTGGAGCGGTGGATGCGCTCGAAGCTCTGGCAGATCACGGCGCGAACGCCGAGCAGACGGGTGCCCTTCGCAGCCCAGTCGCGCGAGGAACCGTTGCCGTATTCGGCGCCGGCGAACACCACCAGCGGCACCTGCTCCTGCTGGTACTTCATCGCGGCGTCGTAGATCGACATCTGCTCGCCGTCCGGCCAGTGCTTGGTGAGGCCGCCTTCCGGAATGTTGCCGTCAGCGCCCTTGAGCATGAAGTTCTTGATGCGGATGTTGGCGAAGGTGCCGCGCATCATGACTTCATGGTTGCCGCGACGCGTGCCGTACTGGTTGAAGTCGGCCGGACGCACCTGGTGCTCGCTGAGATACTTGCCCGCGGGCGAGGTGAGCTTGATCGAACCGGCCGGCGAGATGTGGTCGGTGGTGATCTTGTCGCCGAACATGGCGAGGACGCGCGCCTCGACGATGTCGGTGACCGGCTCCGGCTCCTTCTTCATCCCTTCGAAATAGGGCGGGTTCTGCACGTAGGTCGAAGACATGTTCCAGCGATAGGTCTCGCTCTCGACCGTCTTGATCTTGCGCCAGTTGGTATCGCCCTTGAACACGTCGGCATACTTTTTCTTGAAGATCGACGCGGTCACGAACTTCTTCATGAAGGCGTTGATCTCCTTCGTCGTCGGCCAGATGTCCTTGAGGTACACCGGCTTGCCGTCCTTGCCTTCGCCGAGCGGCTCGACGGCGAGATTCTTCGTCACGCTGCCCGCGAGCGCGTGGGCGACGACGAGCGGCGGCGAGGCCAGGTAGTTCGCCTGCACGTCCGGCGAGACGCGGCCTTCGAAGTTGCGGTTACCGGAGAGCACGGCGGCGGCGACGATGCCGTTGTCGTTGATCGACTTCGAGATCTCCTCCGGCAGCGGACCGGAATTGCCGATGCAGGTGGTGCAGCCGAAGCCGACCAGGTTGAAGCCGACCTTGTCGAGATCCTTCTGCAGACCGGAATCGGCGAGATAGCCCGCGACCACCTGGCTGCCCGGGGCGAGCGAGGTCTTCACCCACGGTTTTGCCTTCAGGCCCTTGGCAGCCGCGTTGCGCGCCAGCAGGCCGGCACCGATCAGCACGCTCGGGTTCGAGGTGTTGGTGCAGGAGGTGATGGCCGCGATCACGACGTCGCCATGGCCGATCTCGAAATCCTTGCCCTCGACGGCGAAGCGCTTCGTCGGCTCCTCGGCCTTCTTGTACTCGGTGCCGAGCGCGACCGAGAAGCCTTCGGCGACCGACGGCAGCGCGATGCGGCCTTCGGGACGCTTCGGGCCGGCCATCGAGGGCACCACGTCGGCGAGGTCGAGCGTCAACGTCTCCGTGAACACGGGGTCGGCCGACTTGGCGGTGCGGAAGAGCCCTTGCGCCTTGGCATAGGCCTGCACCAGCGCGACGCGCGGTGCAGCGCGGCCGGAGGTCTTGAGGTAGTCGATCGCGGCGGCGTCGACCGGGAAGAAGCCGCAGGTCGCGCCGTATTCGGGCGCCATGTTGGCGATGGTCGCCTTGTCGGCGACCGAGAGATTGTCGAGGCCGGGGCCGAAGAACTCGACGAACTTGCCGACGACGCCGAGCTTGCGCAGCATCTGCGTCACGGTCAGCACGAGGTCGGTGGCGGTGACGCCTTCCTTCATCGCGCCCTTCAGCTTGAAGCCGACGACGTTGGGCAGCAGCATCGACAGCGGCTGGCCGAGCATGCAGGCTTCCGCCTCGATGCCGCCGACGCCCCAGCCGAGCACGGCGAGACCGTTGACCATGGTGGTGTGGGAGTCGGTGCCGACCAGCGAGTCGGGATAGGCGACCTCGAAGGTGCCGGTCTTCTTGCCGACCGTCATCTTCTCCTTCTTGGTCCACACCGTCTGGGAGAGATATTCGAGATTGACCTGGTGGCAGATGCCGGTGCCGGGCGGCACGACGGAGAAGTTCGAGAACGCCTTCTGGCCCCACTTCAGGAACTCGTAGCGCTCCTGGTTCTGCTTGTATTCCTCGGTGACGTTCTTGGCGAAAGCCTTGTTGTCGCCGAAGAAGTTCACGATCACGGAGTGGTCGATGACGAGATCGACCGGCACCAGCGGGTTGATCTTCTCGGCGTCACCACCGAGCTTCTGCATGGCGTTGCGCATTGCAGCCAGGTCGACCACGGCCGGAACGCCCGTAAAATCCTGCATCAGCACGCGGGCCGGGCGGAAGGCGATCTCATGCTCCAGCGACTTCTTGCGCAGCCACTTCGACACCGCGACGATGTCTTCCTTCTTGACCGAGCGGCCGTCCTCGTTGCGCAGGAGGTTCTCGAGCAGGACCTTCATCGAATAGGGGAGTTTCGAAATTCCCTTCAGACCATTCTTCTCGGCCGTGGGCAGGCTGTAATAGACATAGGTCTTGGCGCCGACCTTGAGGGTCTTTTTGCATTTGAAGCTGTCGAGCGAGGTCATGTAGGAAATCCCAATTGTTAGTTATACCCGGCAGGGTATTTTAACACCGTCAGCGTAGCAGGCTGGGTCGCTTGCAGGGGCAGGTTGAGTTGCTGCATCAAGTAGTTCCGGGCTTATAGAAGCTTTCTAACCGCACCGCCACAGCCACAATCGTGCCGCAGCAATTGCCGAGCCAAAAATTCCCATGCGCTACCCCAAGATTTCCTGAGGCCTGGCTTTGAGCGGACTGGATCAAGCCAAGATGCAACTGTCCGGACGCGGGGTCGCCTGCGTACGCGGCGGGCGCGAGGTGTTTTCCGGGCTCGATTTCGAGGCCGTCTCCGGCGAAGCCGTGGCGGTGACGGGTCGCAACGGGTCGGGCAAGACCTCGCTGCTGCGGCTGATCGCCGGTCTGCTCATTCCGGCTGGCGGCAGAATCATACTGGACGGGGGCGACGCCGAAATGACGCTACCCGAACAGTGCCACTATCTCGGCCATCGCGACGCCCTGAAGCCGGCGCTGAGCGTGGCCGAAAATCTGGCATTCTGGGCTGATTTTCTGGGCGGGGAGCGGGGCGACGGCGCCGCGAGCCTCGAGGCCGTCGGCCTCGACCACGCCACCCATCTGCCCGCCGCCTTCCTGTCCGCCGGCCAGCGCCGCCGGCTCTCGCTGGCCCGGCTGCTCACGATCAGGCGCCGGATCTGGTTGCTGGACGAGCCGACCGCCGCACTGGACGTGGCCGGCCAGGACATGTTCGGCGGCCTGATGCGGGAGCACCTCGCCCGCGGCGGCATGATCATCGCGGCGACCCATGCGCCGCTGGGGATCGATTCGCGGGAGCTGCGGATCGGGGGAATAGCATGAAGTTCGGGCACCCTCAGTTTTCCAAGCGGCCAGACTCGGCTCTCTCCGTTCCCTCCCCCCTTGTGGGGGAGGGGCAGGGAGGGGGTGCCACACGGCGTGCTCTATCGGCTCTAGCGTCTTGGAGAGGAGAGCTCCGTTGCTGGCGGCTCGCCTCGAACGAGCATCTCGCCCGGGGCTACCCCCCTCCCGCCCTCCCCCACAGGGGGGGAGGGAGCACAGTTTGCCTGGCGCGCGAGCCGGGCCCTCAAAGCCGCGTCGCCCCCGAAAGCGCCACCCCATGACCGCCCTCTCCGCTCTCATCCGCCGGGACATCCGGATCGCGCTCCGCGTCGGCGGCGGGGCGCTGATCGGGGTGCTGTTCTTCCTGACCGTGGTGGTGCTGATGCCGTTCGCGGTCGGGCCGGACCTGGCGCTGCTGTCGCGGCTGGGGCCGGCGATCCTCTGGCTCGGCGCGCTGCTGGCGAGCCTGCTCACCCTGGACCGGCTGTTCATGGCCGACCATGAGGACGGCTCGCTCGACCTGATCACGATGAGCCGGACCCCGCTGGAACTCGCCTGCGCCGCCAAGGCGCTGGCGCATTGGCTGGCCGCCGGCCTGCCGCTGATTGTCGCAACCCCCGTACTCGGCCTGTTGCTGAATCTCGACATGGTCGCGACCGGCGCGGTGGCGCTGACGCTGCTGGCGGGCACGCCGGCGCTGACGTTTACCGGCATGATCGGCGCGGGGCTGGCGGTGACGCTGCATCGCGGCGGGCTGCTCATGGCCGTACTGGTGCTGCCGCTGTCGATTCCCGTGCTGATCTTCGGCGTCGCGGCCTCGCAGGCCGCGATCGTCGGTCCCATGACGTTCGGAGCGCCGTTCTCGATCCTGTGCGCGCTGTCGCTGGTCAGCCTCGTGGTCGGCCCCTTCGCGGCGGCGGCGAGCCTGCGGCATGGACTGGATTGAGTTGGACTGGACTGACCTTGACCCCGATCAACTTTCGTGGCGCGCTTTTATGCTGATTGCGTGAGCATCAACCGGTGATTATCAGGATACCATGACGCTGATCGACCTCGCCAACCCCACGCGGTTCCTCGCGCTGACAGCGCGGGTGTTGCCATGGCTTGCGGGTGCGACCGTCATCCTGCTCGCCATCGGCCTCTATCAATCGGCGCTTGCGCCCGACGACTACCAGCAGGGCGCGACCGTCAAGATCATGTTCATCCACGTGCCCAATGCCTGGCTGTCGATGTTCGTCTGGGGCGTGATGAGCATCGCCTCGCTCGGCACGCTGGTGTGGCGGCATCCGCTCGCCGACGTCGCCGCGAAAGCCGCAGCACCGATCGGTGCCAGCTTCACTTTCCTCGCGCTGCTCACGGGCTCGCTGTGGGGCCGGCCAATGTGGGGCACCTATTGGGAATGGGACGCGCGGCTGACCTCGGTGCTGATCCTGTTCCTGATGTATCTCGGCCTGATGGCGCTGTGGCGTGCGGTCGACGATCCCTCGCGCGCGGCGCGCGCCGCGGCGGTGCTGACACTGGTCGGGGCGATCAACCTGCCGATCATCAAGTTCTCGGTCGACTGGTGGAACACGCTGCACCAGCCAGCCTCGGTGATGCGCGTGGGCGGCTCGACGCTCGACAAATCCTTCCTGATTCCGCTTTTGGTGATGGCGATCGGATTCACGCTGCTGTTCGTCACGCTGCATCTGGCGGCGATGCGCAACGAGATTTTGCGCCGCCGGGTCCGCTCGCTGCAGATGATGCAGGCGAGCCGCGTCGCGTTTTCGAACGAGGTGGGCACCGGTTCGCGTCAGGAAAACACGTCAAAAGGGGCGGCGTGATGATGTCGCTCGGTCCCTACGCCTCCTTCATCGTGACGTCCTATGCCGCTGCGGCCCTCGTGATCGTGATCCTGATCGGCTGGATCGTGCTCGACTATCGCAACCAGACCCGGCGCCTGCACGAGCTCGACCGTAGCGGCGTCACCCGCCGCTCGGGCCGCAGCGCGATGGACGCATCATGAGCGATCAATCGACCTCCGGCGCGCCGCAGCGCCGCACCTTCCTGATGGTGCTGCCGCTGATCGCCTTCATTGGATTGGCGCTGCTGTTCTGGTTCCGGCTCGGCAGCGGCGATATCTCCCGGATTCCCTCCGCGCTGATCGGCCGGCCCGCACCGCAGACCGCGCTGCCGGAGCTGGAGGGATTACAGGACAATGGCGCACAGGTGCCGGGGCTCGATCCCGCCGCCTTCAAGGGCAAGGTCAGCCTCGTCAATGTCTGGGCGTCCTGGTGCGTGCCGTGTCACGACGAAGCACCGCTGCTGACCGAGCTCGCCAAGGACAAGCGCTTCCAGCTCGTCGGCATCAACTACAAGGACGCAGCCGACAACGCGCGCCGCTTCCTGGGGCGCTACGGCAACCCGTTCAGCCGCGTCGGCGTCGACGCCAACGGCCGCGCCTCGATCGAATGGGGCGTCTACGGCGTGCCGGAGACGTTCGTCGTCGGGCGCGAAGGCACCATCGTCTACAAGCTGGTGGGGCCGATCACGCCGGACAATCTGCGGACGGTGTTGCTGCCGCAGATGGAGAAGGCGTTGAAATAGTCACCGTCATTCCGGGGCACGCGAAGCGTGAACCCGGAATCTCGAGATTCCGGGTTCGATGCTGTCGCATCGCCCCGGAATGACTCCAACAGCTACCCCTTCCTCACGTCCCCGGCCTCAGCCTCGCTGGTCTCCAGCGACGCGGGCTCGATCCCGTAGCGCTTGGTCAGCGGCATCTGGGCGACCGCGAAGATCATCGTGATCGGGGTGACGCCGAACACCTTGAAGTTCACCCAGAAATCCGTGCTCTGGGTGCGCCAGACGATCTCGTTCAGCACCGCCATGCCGGCGAAGAACAGCGCCCAGCGCAGCGTGAGGATGCGCCAGCCCTGCGGCGTCAAATTGAACATCTGGTCGAACATCACGGCGATGAACGAGCGGCCGAACAACAGGCCGCCGCCGAGGATCGCGGCGAACAGGCCGTAGATGATGGTCGGCTTGACCTTGATGAAGGTCTCGTCGTGCAGCACCAGGGTCAGCGTGCCGAACACCAGCACGATCACGCCCGTCACGATCGCCATGATCGGGATGTGGCGCGTCACCACGTAGGAGGCGGCCATCGCCACGACGATCGCGACCATGAAGGCGCCGGTCGCGGCGAACAGGTTGAACTTCGCATTGACGAAGAAGAACACGAGCAGCGGACCGAGCTCGGTCGCAAGCTTGAACAGCGGATGCGGCTGGGTCTTGTCCATCTCTAGCTTTCGATTCCGGCGATGGCGCGGGCGAAATCGCGCGCGGTGAACGGCGCGAGATCGTCGACGCCTTCGCCGACGCCGATGAAATGCACCGGCAGTTTGAACTTCTCCGCGAGCGCCACCAAAATGCCGCCGCGGGCGGTGCCGTCGAGCTTGGTCATCACGAGGCCGGTGACCCCGGCGGTGCGATGGAACGCCTCGACCTGCGACAGCGCGTTCTGGCCGACAGTAGCATCCAGCACCAGCAGCACGGCATGCGGCGCAGTGTCATCCACCTTGCGGATCACGCGCACGACCTTTTCGAGCTCGTTCATCAGCTCGGCCTTGTTCTGCAGGCGGCCGGCGGTGTCGATCAGCAGCACGTCGATGTTCTGCTCCTTCGCCGCGGTGAGCGCGTTGAAGGCAAGGCTCGCCGAATCCGAGCCTTGCGCGCCGGCGATGACGGGCGTCTTGGTCCGCTCGCCCCAGACCTTGAGCTGCTCGATCGCGGCGGCGCGAAACGTGTCGCCGGCGGCGAGCATCACCTTGCGGCCCTCGGATGCGAATTTTTGCGAGAGCTTTCCGATGGTGGTGGTCTTGCCGGAGCCGTTGACGCCGACGACGAGAATGACGAACGGCTTCCTGGCCGCGTCGATCTCGAGCGGCTTTGCCACCGGCGACAGCACCTTCTCGACCTCGGTCGCGACGACGTCCTTGACCTCGTCCGCCGAGATCGCCTTGTCGTAGCGCCCAGCGCCGACGGCATCCGCAATCCGCACCGCGACGGAGGTCCCGAGGTCGGCGCGCAACAGCACGTCCTCGATGTCGTCGAGCATGGCGCGGTCGAGCTTGCGCTTGGTGACGAGGTCGGCGACCGCGGTCCCGAGCGAGGACGAGGTGCGCTTCAGCCCGTTGGACAGGCGGCGCCACCAGCTCAGCTTGGGGGTTTCGGAGGTGGTATCGTTCATGGTGGCGTGTTAGCCGTTCCGGCTCGCAAACGAAAGCCTTGACCGAAAGTCTTGCAATTGCTCGATGTTCCCCAATTGACGGCCGATGAAATCCTGGCCCGCGTGCTCCATCGCGACGGGCTGATGCTGATCATCGACAAGCCGGCCGGCCTGCCGGTGCATCGCGGCCCCAAGGGCGGCGCCAATCTGGAGGATTCCTTCGACGCGCTCCGCTTCGGCCTGCCGCGGCCGCCGGTGCTGGCCCACCGGCTGGACAAGGACACCTCCGGTTGCCTCGTGCTCGGCCGCCATCGCAAGGCGACCGCATCGCTGGGCCTGCTGTTCAAGCATGGCAAGATCGGCAAGACCTACTGGACCGTGGTCGAGGGCGGCCCTGCCGAGGATGAAGGCACCATCGACATGCCGCTCGGCCGGCTCAATGCCGAGCGCGGCTGGTGGCAGAAGCCGGATCCGGACGGGCAGAAGGCCATCACCAACTGGAAGGTGATGGGCCGGGGCGACGGTTTCACCTGGCTCGCGATGGAACCGGTGACCGGGCGAACCCATCAATTGCGGGTGCATTCGGCCGAGAGCGGCTGGCCGATCTTCGGCGATAACATTTACGGCAACGGCCCGCGCTTCGGCGAGCCGCGGCTGCACCTGCACTCCCGCGAGATCGTGGTGCCGATCTCCCGGAACAAGGAGCCGGTTCGCGTGGTCGCACCGGCCCCGCTCCACATGCACGAGAAGCTCCGCGCCTGCGGGTGGAGCGGGGAGTAGTGGCGGCCCGGAGGCATGGTTTACGAAACGTTCAGTGCTCGCCTCTAATGATCACGGTTGCTTAGAACAAGCTTCCGTCAATCCGCTCAGGACGAGCCGCGCGTCATGCCCAAGGCCGAGCTATCGATCATCGACGAGGTCGAATCCGCACTTCGGATCGGCTCGCCAGAAAAGGGCCTGGAAACGGCGCGGCGCGTCACCGACCTGTTCCTGTCCTCCGCCGGCAGTTTCAGCGACAAGCAGATCGCGCTGTTCGACGACGTGCTCGAGCGCCTGATCGGCTCTATCGAGCTGCGCGCGATTGCCGACATGGGTGCGCGCGTGGCGCTGGCCGAGATCAGCATGCAGCTGGCGCCGATCGCGCAGGCGCCGCCGTCCGTGATCCGTCGCCTCGCCAACAATGACGAGATCCGCATCGCCGGCCCCGTGCTGCAGGATTCCGCGCGTCTCGACGATGGCGAGCTGGTGAGGATCGCCTCCAGCAAAAGCGAGCCGCATCTGCTCGCGGTCGCCGGCCGCTGGTGGCTGAAGGAGATCGTCACCGACGCGCTGCTGGCGCGGCGCTATCCCAGCGTCAGCCGGCGGCTCGCCGCCAATCCCGGCGCGCGCGTCTCCGGAAATGGATTCGCCGTCATCGTCGGCCAGGCCGAAAGCGATCCCGAGCTCGCCGTCAGCGTCGGCGTCCGTATCGACCTGCCGTCGGAGCTGCGCCGGCAGTTGCTGCGCTCGGCGACGGATGTGGTGCGCACGCGCCTGTTGTCGCGCGCGCCGCCGCATCTGTTCGAGGAGATCCAGAGCGCGATCGCCGCCGTCACCGTCGGCGTCGAGCGCGAGATGTCGGGCGTCCGCGATTTCGAAGGCGCCAAGCGCGCCATCGCGGGCCTCAAGGCCACCGGCCAGCTCAACGAGGCAACGCTGCTCGGCTTTGCCAGACAGCGGCGCTATGAAGAGACCGCCGCTGCCCTGGCGGCATTATCGGGATCGACCGTCGAGGTGATCCGTCCGCTGATGCAGAGCCTGCGCGAGGACGGCCTGCTGGTACCGTGCAAGGCGGCCCAGCTCAGCTGGGAAACAACAGTCGCCGTGCTCGAAAGCCGTTTTGCAACAGGCGCGATGAAGCCGGCCGACCTTGCCAAAGCGCAGGGCCATTACGCGCGCATGACGCCGGAGAACGCAGGGCGGACGCTGCGGTTCTGGCAGGTGCGGGCGTCGTAGGGCTACGCTGCGCACCAAGCTAACGGTGTCATCACCCGCGAAAGCGGGTGATCCAGTATTCCAGAGACTTTAGTGGAATACGGAAAAGCCGCGGCGTACTGGATCGCCCGGTCAAGCCGGGCGACGACACCTATCGTGTGACTAGCCGCTCACCATCGCTGCCGGCAATCATCAGCGGCACGACGCTTCCGACCCGCTCGCCCGCAATCGCCACCGGCAGATAATGCTCGGTGCGGCCCTGCCCCTCGCTCTCGATCAGCACTTCGCGCGTTGCGCCGATCTCGGCTTGCAGCCGCTGCCGTAGCGCCGCGTCTCCGGCTGCGCGCAGCCGCTTCGCGCGCTCCTTGATCACGCCGCCCGCCACCTGCGGCATGCGCGCGGCGGGCGTGCCGGGGCGCGGGGAATAGGGGAAGACGTGCAGGAAGGTCAGGCCGCATTCCTCGACCAGATCGAGCGAGCGCGAGAACATTTCTTCGGTCTCGGTCGGGAAGCCCGCGATGATGTCGGCGCCGAAGGCGACATCGGGACGCAAGCGGCGCACCTGATTGCAGAAGGTGATCGCATCCTGCCGCAAGTGCCGCCGCTTCATGCGCTTCAGGATCATGTCGTCGCCTGACTGCAGCGACAGGTGCAGATGCGGCATCAGGCGCGCATCCTCAGTGATGGCATCGAGCAGGTCGTTGTCGGCCTCGATCGAATCGATCGAGGATATGCGCAGCCGCTTCAACTCCGGCACATGCCGCAAAATCTGCTTCGTCAGCATGCCGAGTTTTGGTGCGCCGGGCAGGTCCGCACCGTAGCTGGTGAGATCGACGCCGGTCAGAACGATCTCGGCATGGCCGCGCGCCACGAGCGCGCGCACCTGCTCGACCACTGCACCCATCGGCACCGAGCGCGAATTGCCACGACCGAACGGGATGATGCAGAAGGTGCAACGGTGATCGCAGCCGTTCTGCACCTGCACGAACACGCGCGGCAGGCCGCTGGCATAGCCGTCGATCAGATGCGGCGCCATCTCCCTGACCGCCATGATATCGCTGACGGCGATCTTTTCGCTGGCGCCGATGTCGAACGCATCGCGCGTCTCGTGCCACACTTCGCTGCGCATCTTGTCGTCATTGCCGACGACGCGATCGACCTCGGCCATGTCGGCGAACATCTGGCTTTGCGTCTGCGCCGCGCAGCCGGTGACGACGATGCGCGCCTCGGGGCGCTCGCGCTTCAGCTTGCGGATCGACTGACGCGCCTGCGCCACCGCCTCGTTGGTGACGGCGCAGCTGTTGATGACGATGGTATCGGAAAGGCCGGCGCCTTCCGCTTTGCTGCGGATCACCTCGGCCTCGAAGGCGTTGAGGCGGCAGCCGAAGGTGACGATGTCGACGGCCATCAGCCGACCGGCGCAAACAGCGCCGGATCGAAATTGCCTTCATATTCGAAGGTCGCCGTGCCCGTCATCAGCACATGGTCGTCGCGCTCGCGCCATTCGATGCCGAGCTTGCCGCCAGGCAGCGTGATCTCGACCTTGCGCTCGGCGCGCTTCAGCCGCGCGGCCGCAACCGCCGTCGCACAGGCCGCCGAACCGCAGGCCCGGGTCAGGCCCGCGCCGCGCTCCCAGGTGCGGATCGTGATGTGCTGGGGATCAACGATATGGGCGAGCGTGATGTTGGCGCGCTCGGGGAAGATCGGATGATTTTCCAGCAGCGGACCGAAGCGGCCGAGATCATAGGCGTTGACGTCGTCCACCCAGAACACCGCGTGCGGATTGCCCATGCTCACCGCCGACGGCGAATGCAGGATCGGATTGTCGATCGGCCCGATCTGCAGTTCGATGTAGCGGGTGTCGCGAAACTCTTCCGCCAGCGGAATGTCCTGCCAGCCGAACTTTGGCGCACCCATGTCGACGGTGTAGAGATCGGGTGCAGGGCCTTGCCAGGCATTGAGCAGGCCCGCGGCGGTCTCGAAGGTCGCCGTGGTCTGTCCGGTCTTCTCGAAGATGCGGCGGACCACGCAGCGCATGCCATTGCCGCAGGCGCCGGCTTCGGAGCCGTCATTGTTGTAGATGCTGATGAAGGCCTCGGTGCCGTCGAGCCGCGGCTTCTGCAGCACCATGAGCTGGTCGTAGGGCACGCCGCCCTGCGCGGACGCCACGGCGCGGGCGTCGTCCGGCGTCACCTTTGCCGCGGAGTCGCGCATGTCGACAACGACGATCTCGTTGCCGATGCCGTTCATCTTGGCAAATGCGTGGTGGGCCAGCGCGCTCATGAAAATTCCCGAATTTCGCCCGCCTTATATGGTGATCCCAGGCTGCTTGGCCAGTGATTTGCCGCCGCGAGCAGGACATCTGCCATGACGCATCTGTCATGGGACGAATTCGGCGCTCGCGTGTTAGAACGGCGCGGTTCGCGCGAACCGGGACGCGCGGCCGGGTTAAGGCCTTGGTGGGTAAGGTCTTGATGAATTGAGGCCCTGGCGGACCGGGGGCCTTGGGGAGAATAAAATGACCAGTTTTCGTCGTCTCGCTCTGGCCGCGCTGATCCCGGCAGCGGCCTTGTCGCTTGGGCTATCAGGCGCTCTGGCGCAGTCCCCGAGCCCGGCGCCGGCTGCCTCGGCGAGCCCTTCAGCGACAAGCCCGGCGCCTGCACCGTCGGCCTCGCCCTCTCCGGCCGCGAGCGCGTCGCCCGCCCCTGTCGCGACGCCGTCGCCGGCGGCCAGCGCGTCACCCGCGCCGGCAGCTTCGCCATCGCCCGCAGCCAGCGCCTCACCCAGCCCGACGGCTCCGCCGGCTGCGGCCGCCACCCCGGCCCCGGTGCAGACCGCCGATCCCTTTGGCCTCGAGACCACGCTCGAGCCGAAGAAGGTCGTGATGGTCAAGGGCACTGCCAATTGGGATTCCGCCTTCGACACGCTGATCGACGCCTTCAAGGCGCTCAACACGCTGCTGGACAAGCAGGGCATCAAGCACGCCGGCAACTCGATGATCGTCTACACCTCGACGGATGACACCGGCTTCACCTTCCTCGCCGAGATCCCGGTCGAGCAGGATCCCAAGAACCTGCCCAAGGACATGAGCGTCGGCAAATCGCCGGAGGGCAAGGCGCTGAAATTCGTCCATCGTGGCTCGTACGACAACATGGACAACACCTACGAGGCGATCACCAATCACCTCGACGACAAGAGACTGGAAGCCAAGGACACCTTCATCGAGGAATACCTCACCGATCCCCTGAAGACGGCTGAGGACAAGCTCGTGATCAATGTTTTCGTGCCGCTGAAGTGAGAGTGATGAAAAAGTCTGCAGTACTCGCCGCCGTCCTTGCCACCACGCTGCTGGCCGCGCCCGCGCGCGCCGACGATTTTCCCGCCGCGATCTCAGTGAGCGGCGAAGCCACTGTGTCGGTGGCGCCTGATCTCGCGCAGATCGATGCGGGTGTCGCCAATGACGCCAAGACGGCGAAGGAAGCCTCCGATGCCAACAATGCCGCGATGGGCAAGGTGCTGCTGGCGCTGAAGGGTGCCGGCATCGCCGAGAAGGACTACCAGACCTCGCGCCTGTCGCTGCAGCCGCAATACGGCCAGAACAAATCCACCGGCGCCTCGCCCGTGGTCGGCTTCCGTGCCTCCAACCGCGTCACCGTGAAGATCCGCGACGTGACCAAGGTGCCAACCATCATCGACACGCTGGTCAGCGCCGGCGCGAACGACATCGGCAACATTTCGTTCGAGGTGACGCAGGCCTCGAAGCTGCTCGATGACGCACGCGAGCAGGCGGTGGCCGATGCGCGCCGCAAGGCCGAGATCTATGCCAAGGCCACCGGCGTCACGCTGGGCGCTCCGCTCAGTGTGTCGGAGGGTGGTGCGCCCGTGCCGCTGTTCAAGTCGCGGATGGCGACAGCACCGATGGCGGCTCCTGCGGCGGTCGCGCCGGGCGAGGAGACGCTGTCGGTAACGGTGAATGTGAGCTGGGCGATCAAGCAGGGGCAGTAAGAGGCACGCTGTTCGCCACAACAACGGTGTCGTCCCGGCCTAGTGCGCAATTGCGCACTAGGCCGGGACGACAGCGGAGGATGGAGCTAAATCTCCACCACCTGCCCCGGCTTCATCGCCACGAACCGCTCCTGCGGAATCTTCGCCGCATCGAGCGCTTCGACGAGTGCTTTCGCCGGCGCGTCGATCGCCTCGTCCGTGAGCTGGAATGTGCCGTGGTGATGCCCGAGCGCGGCCTCGGCGCCGCAATCGGCCAGCGCCTTCACCGCATCCTCCGGGTTCATGTGCTGGTCGCGCATGAACCAGCGCGGCTCGTAGGCGCCGATGGGGAGGATGGCGAGGCGCAGCTTCCCGTGCTTCTCGGCGACGCGGCGGAAATGCCGGCCGTCGCCATAGCCGGAATCGCAGACCACGTAGATTTTCCCTGCCGGCGTCTCCAACACGAAGCTCGCCCACAGCGCCTTGTTGCGATCGAACAGGCCGCGCGCGGTCCAGTGCCGGGTGGGCACCAGATGAACGGCGACACCTTCGCCGAGCTCGACGCGGTCGTGCCAGTCGAACGCTTCCGCCCTGATCGTGGGATCGACGCCGCGCATCGTGACGTCATTGCCGAGCGGGGTCACCACGCGCGGGCCAAAATTCTTGGCGAGGCGCGACAGCGTCGCCATGTCCAGATGATCGTAATGGCCGTGCGAAACCAGCACGACGTCGACCTTCGGCAGCTTCTCGAAGGCGATGCCGGGATCGTTGTGCCGTTTCGGTCCGGCCCAGCCGACCGGCGAGACCCGCGAGGACCAGACGGGATCAACCAGGATGTTGAGGCCGCCGGCCTGGATCAGCCAGCTGGCGTGACCGACGAAGGAGAGCCGCACCTTGTCGCCGTCGACCCGCTCCGGCGGCGTGTCGGCATGCGGGCTCGGAACCCACACGGGCCAGGCCGCCCGCTGGCGCTTGCCGCTGAACTGCCAGCGCAGCACCTCGCGAAGCGATTTCGGCGGCGCCCCGTCCGGATCGAAGAAGTGCAGGCCGTTGAAATGGTCGGAGGCGGGGCCGTCATAGGTCTTCATGCGGGACATCCAGAGGGAGGGGACGCCGACCAGAGCACCGGCTCCGGCAAGCAGTCCGAAAAGGCGGCGGCGGGTGACCGGCACGGGCGGGCTTCTAGGGTTGGTCGGGGCGGTAGGACATCACCGCCTATATGGGCGGGGCCGGCGGAAAAGGAACCCGCTGCAAAAAAGATCATACTTTCAGAGCCTTGCCCTCCGAAAGGTATGCCGGCGCCCTAACTTTCCTTGACTTTTGGGCGGGAGCGGCGTTTAACCCCGCCACTTTCTCGGAAAGGCTTTCTTTTCGACCCGCCGACCGGTCCTCGAGGCCGGAGGTCAACGCCCGACAGCGCTGTGCGCCCTCGGGCGTAAAGGTGTTTGGTTTTCTGCTCCCTCGCCCCGCTCTTGCGGGGAGAGGGTCGGGGTGAGGGGCTCGCTCCGCGCGTGGTGCGCGCAGTTGGTCCCGTACCCCCTCACCCGGATCGCAAAGGCGATCCGACCTCTCCCCGCAGGCGGGGAGAGGTAAAGAAGGACAACGGCATTGTTCGACAATCTGTCGGAACGGCTTGGTGGCATTCTCGATCGTCTGACGGGGCGCGGTGCGCTGACCGAAAAGGACGTCGACGCCGCGATGCGCGAGGTGCGCCGCGCGCTGCTGGAGGCCGACGTCGCGCTCGAAGTGGTGCGCAGCTTCACCGAGCGCGTGCGCGAGCAGGCGATCGGCGCCACCGTCGTCAAGTCGGTCACCCCCGGCCAGATGGTGGTCAAGATCGTCCATGACGAGCTGATCAACACGCTCGGCGCCGAAAGCCAGACCATCGACGTCAATTCCGTGCCGCCGGTGCCGATCATGATGGTCGGCCTGCAGGGCTCCGGTAAAACGACGACCACCGCAAAGCTCGCCCGCCGCCTGGTCCAGCGCGACAAGCGCAAGGTGCTGATGGCCTCGCTCGACGTCTACCGTCCGGCGGCGATGGAGCAGCTGGCCGTGCTCGGCCGCGACCTCGACATTCCGACCCTGCCGATCGTGGCGGGCCAGCAGCCGCCGCAGATTGCGAAGCGCGCGCTGGAAGCCGGCAAGCTCGGCGGCTACGACATCGTGCTGCTCGACACCGCCGGCCGCACCACGCTCGACGAAGAGATGATGGCGGAAGCCGCGGCGATCAAAGCCGCCGCCAATCCGCACGAAGTGCTGCTGGTGGCGGACTCACTCACCGGCCAGGACGCGGTGAACCTCGCGCGCTCGTTCGATCAGCGCGTCGGCCTTACCGGCATCGTGCTGACACGAGTTGACGGCGACGGCCGCGGCGGCGCCGCGCTGTCGATGCGCGCCGTCACCGGCAAGCCGATCAAGCTGATCGGCACCGGTGAAAAGACCGACGCGCTGGAGGATTTCCACCCCGATCGTATCGCCGGCCGCATTCTCGGCATGGGCGACGTGGTCTCGCTGGTCGAACGCGCTGCCGCCAATATCGACGCCGAAAAGGCCGCGCGCACCGCCGAGCGCATGCGCAAGGGTCAGTTCGACCTCAACGACATGCGCGAGCAGCTTTTGCAGATGTCCAACATGGGCGGCATCAGCGGCCTGATGGGCATGATGCCCGGCATCTCCAAGATGAAGAACCAGATCGCGGCGGCCGGCATCGACGACAAGATCTTGAAGCGCCAGGTCGCGATCATCGATTCCATGACGCGCGACGAGCGCCGTCATCCGGACCTGCTGAAAGCGAGCCGCAAGAAGCGCATCGCCGCCGGCTCCGGCCAGAGCGTCGAGCACGTCAACAAGTTGCTGAAGATGCACCGGAACATGGCCGATGTGATGAAGGCCATGGGCTCGGGCAAGCGCGGCCCGCTCGCCGGCATCGCGCAGGCGATGGGCTTTGGCGGCGGCATGAAGATGCCTTCGCCCGAAGAGATGAAGGCGATGCAGGAAAAGATGCAGGCCGGCGGCGGTGGCCTTCCGAATCTGCCGAAGGATCTGCCGGCGGGTCTTCGCCAAGGTCTGCCGAACCTTCCTGGACTGACCGGGCTGAGCGGCAAGCCGACGCTGCCGGGCCTCGGCGGGTTCCCGGGCAAGAAGAAATGAGGAATTCGTCGCACGGGATCGTAAGCGGTCTCGCGCGACGCGGAATACCAATCAACCGAACAAAACGTACTTTGCAAACCGTACTTCGAAGGAGAACTGAATGTCCGTCGTTATCCGCCTCGCCCGCGCAGGCACCAAGAAGCGTCCCGTCTATCACGTCGTCGTCGCCGACTCGCGCTTCCCCCGCGATGGCCGCTTCATCGAGCGTCTCGGCTATTTCAACCCGCTGCTGCCGAAGGACAACGAGACCCGCCTGAAGCTCGACATGGACAAGGTGAAGTCCTGGCTCGCCAAGGGCGCGCAGCCGTCGGACCGCGTGATGCGTTTCCTCGACGCCGCCGGCGTCAAGAAGCGCGAAGCGCGCAACAACCCCGAGAAGGCCGTGCCGCGCAAGGAGCGCAAGGCGCAGGCCGAAGCCGCCGCCAAGGGCTAAGGCTAGGACATGTCGGCGCTGGTCTGCGTCGCGCGGATCGGCGCCGCGCATGGGGTGCGCGGTGCGGTCAAGCTATGGACCTTCACCGAGGATCCGTTCGCCGTCAGGCGCTACGGTCCGCTTCTCGCCAGGGACGGCAAGCGCCAGTTCGAGGTCGCGACGGCGCGCGAGGCGAAAGATCATCTGGTCGCGACGTTCAAGGGCGTCACGACCCGCGATGAAGCCGAGCGCCTCAACGGCATCGAGCTCTACGTCCCGCGCGAAAAACTGCCCGCGACGGACGAGGACGAATATTACCACACCGACCTGATCGGACTCGCCGCCGTCACCACGGACGGCGAGCCGCTCGGCCGCGTGCTCGCGATCCATAATTTCGGCGCCGGCGACATCATCGAGATCGCACCGCTCAAGGGCGCGACGATACTGCTGCCGTTCTCCAACGCGGTGGTGCCGGAGGTCGACCTCAAGGGCGGCCGTGTCGTGATCGTGCTGCCGCAGGAGATCGAGGGCGACCGTGACCGGGACGAGGCTTCGTCGTCATAGCGGCGCGATAACAGCTCGCCAACACATCTCGCGAAATCTTCACTTGCCTCAAACGTCCGGCTGGTTCACGCTTGGGTTGCATCGCCCTCCCAAGCTGCTTCCGACCACCGGAGATTTAAATGCTGCGCCGCTGTCTTCTGGCAACGATGAGCCTGCTCGTGTCCATGAGCGTCCTCCACGCGCAGACGCCGCCGAGCCCGCCGCCAGCAGCCGAGGCGCCAACCGTCGAAGCCATGGAAGAGCCGCAGCTCGGCGACCATTGGACTTACGAGCTCCGCGACGAGATCACGGGCGATCTCAAATCGACGATGACGCACACCATTACGGATGTCACCGCCTCCGAGATCGGCATCCGCATTGCGCTGGTCGGCAAGAATGACACCGGCTTCCAGACCTATAATCGCTCCTGGGACATGATCGGCGGCCTCTGGCGTTTCACGCCGAACGACGGGATGGGTATTCGCGCCCCTCTGGAGGTCGGCAAGAGCTGGCCAGTGAAATCGACCGCGTTCAACAGCTCGAATGGCGCCAGCCTCAAGATCTCGGGGACCTCGAAGGTCATGGCCAAGGAGACCGTCACTACGCGTGCCGGCACGTTCGAGGTCTACAAGATCGAGACGTCGATCGAATCGCGAAACGGCAATGACGCGACCAAGAAATTCCTGACCGAGCAACAGACCTGGTACGCGCCGGCGATCGATCATTGGGTGAAGCGCTCGACCGTCAACCGCTTCGAAGGCCGGGTTCGCGACCGGGCCCAGATCGAGTTGGTGGAATACGGCCGCCGCTGAGCAGCCGGGCTGAGAACAAAGACATGTGGGGGACGTTCTGATGCTTCGTCAATCGATGATGGCGGCTGTTTGCCTGCTTGCTGCGAGCACAGCGACCTGGGCGGCCGGCGATGCGCCGGCCACGCCCGCCGCGCCTGCCGCCGCAAAGCCGGTCATCGCAATGGAGGAGCCTCAGCAGGGCGACTTCTGGACCTACGAGGTGCACGACGAGATCAGCGGAAAGGTGAACGCGGTCCGCAAGAACATCGTCACAGACGTCAGTCCGACGGAGATCGGCATCCGCTTTACGATCGACGGCAAGGACGGACAGGGCCTGCAGGTGTTCGACCGGACCTGGAATCTGAAGAATGCGGGTGAGTGGAAATTCCAGCCGGGCGACGGCAGCGGCGTTCGCTTGCCGTTGAAGGTCGGCACCAGCTGGAATTTCTCCGGCGACGACGTTAACAACAGCAAGGGCAACATCTGGAAGCGGTCCGGCCAGTCGAAGGTGGTGGGTCAGGAGACGATCACCACCAGGGCCGGCACGTTCGAGACCTACAAGATCGAAACGACACTCGTGAGGCGCCCGACCAACGATCCGACGCGCAAGAACGACATCACGTCCGTGACCTGGTACGCCCCCGCGATCGACCATTGGGTGAAGCGCACCTTTGTCTCACGGGGCAACGGGCATCTGCTCATCAGCAACACCCACGAGCTTGTCGAATACGGCCGCAAGAACTAGGCCTGCGGCCCCTCGACCTCCCGGCCGCAATGCCCTAACCAGCGGCCATGACCAATCCCTCACCCTGGCGCGCGACGGTGCTGACGCTGTTTCCGGAGATGTTTCCGGGGCCGCTCGGCGTGAGCCTGGCCGGCCGGGCGCTGGCTTCGGGGCTGTGGGAGATCGAGGCGCGGGACATCCGGGCCTCCGCCACCGATCGCCACCGCAGCGTCGACGACACGCCGGCCGGCGGCGGCCCGGGCATGGTGCTGCGAGCGGACGTTCTGGCCGCCGCCATCGATGCTGCCGAGATTGCCCCCGAACGGCCGCGCCTGCTGATGAGCCCCCGCGGTCGGCCATTGACCCAGGCCCGCGTCACCGAGCTCGCCCAGGGTCCCGGTCCGCTGATCGTCTGCGGGCGGTTCGAGGGGATCGACCAGCGAGTGATCGACGCGCGGGGGCTGGAGGAGGTCTCGATCGGCGATTACGTGCTCTCCGGGGGCGAAATCGCCGCTTTAGCCCTGATCGACGCCTGCGTCCGGCTGCTGCCGGGGGTGATGGGCAAGGAAGCCTCGGGAACCGAGGAGAGCTTTTCGGACGGCCTGCTCGAATACCCCCAGTACACCCGCCCCCAGCTGTTCGAGGGGGTTCCGATCCCGGACATCCTGACCTCGGGCGACCACGCCAAGGTTGCTAGCTGGCGGCGGGCGCAATCCGAGAGCCTGACAGAGGCCCGGCGGCCGGATTTATGGGCCCAAATCCCGCCCAAGCCCCCGAATCGGCCCCGTCGCCAAAAAACGCCAAAAAACAAGACAGACGGGTGACAAACGCTCCGGCTTGCCTTATAGGAGCGCCCACATCCGCAATAGCTGGATAGACGAATTTCGCGCAGCCCCCGATCTGCGGCTGGGCGCGCCGATGGAGATTACCCCATGAACCTGATCCAACAGCTTGAAAAAGAGCAGTTCGAGAAGCTCTCCGCCACCAAGGAGATTCCGGAATTCGCCCCTGGCGACACCGTGATCGTCAACGTGAAGGTCGTCGAAGGCGACCGCACCCGCGTGCAGGCCTATGAAGGCGTCTGCATCGGCCGTTCCGGCGGTGGCCTCAACGAGAGCTTCACCGTCCGCAAGATCTCCTATGGCGAGGGCGTCGAGCGCGTGTTCCCGCTGCTCTCCCCGATGATCGACTCGATCAAGGTGGTGCGCCGCGGCAAGGTGCGTCGCGCGAAGCTCTATTACCTCCGCAACCTTCGCGGCAAGTCGGCCCGCATCGTCGAGAAGCAGGACCGCCAGGCTGCCGTCGGCGAGTAAGCTTCGCCACCAGGCAAGTTACGAAAAGCGCGGGGCTCGGCTCCGCGCTTTTTTGTTTGGCCGGACGCCCTCCCCGACCTCGTCATTGCGAGCGCAGCGAAGCAATCCAGAGTCTTTCCGAAAAGGCAGTCTGGATTGCTTCGTCGCAAGAGCTCCTCGCAATGACGAGCTGAAACTCTCGCGCTTTTACCGCTGCATGCTATATAGCTTCTAGAATGTTTCCAGATCTGACCAGCTTCGCACCCGTCCAGCGCATCGTCATCGACGATCGCTCGCGGCTGCCTGGACGGTTCTTCGGACGCTTCGCGACCTCGGCAACGTCAGAACTTACGCGCGCAGCCTAAAAGCTGCGCTGACGATTTTGTTGCCCGCGCGCGAGGCGCGCTATCCGCTGACACAACATTCCCGGAGCTCAAGCTCATGTCCAAGCCGACCACCCTGTACGACAAGATCTGGAACGACCATCTGGTGCACGAAGCCGACGACGGCACCTGCCTGCTCTATATCGACCGCCATCTGGTGCACGAGGTGACTTCGCCGCAGGCGTTCGAAGGCCTGCGCACCACGGGCCGCAAGGTCCACGCCCCCGAGAAGACGCTCGCGGTCGTCGACCACAACGTACCGACCACCGACCGCACCAAGCCGAATCCCGATCCCGAGAGCATCGAGCAGATCAAGGCGCTGGCCGAGAACGCCAAGGAATTCGGCATCGAATATTACAACGAGTTCGACAAGCGTCAGGGCATCGTCCACGTCATCGGCCCCGAGCAGGGCTTTACCCTGCCCGGCACCACTATCGTCTGCGGTGACAGCCACACCTCGACGCATGGCGCGTTCGGCGCGCTCGCGCACGGCATCGGCACCTCCGAGGTCGAGCACGTGCTGGCGACGCAGACGCTGATCCAGAAGAAGGCCAAGAACATGCGTGTCACCGTCGACGGCCAATTGCCGGACGGCGTGACCGGCAAGGACATCATCCTGGCCATCATCGGCGAGATCGGCACCGCGGGCGGCACCGGCTACGTGCTGGAATATGCCGGCGATGCGATCCGCGCGCTCTCGATGGAAGGCCGCATGACGGTCTGCAACATGTCGATCGAAGGCGGCGCCCGCGCCGGCCTGGTTGCGCCCGACCAGAAGGCTTACGACTTCCTGCGCGATCGGCCGAAGTCGCCGAAGGGCGCGGCCTGGGACGCGGCGATGCGCTACTGGGAGAAGCTGCGCTCCGACGAAGGCGCGCATTTCGACCACGAGCTGCGCCTCGATGCGGCAAAACTGCCGCCGATCGTGACATGGGGCACCTCGCCTGAAGACGTGATCTCGGTCACCGGCATCGTGCCCGATCCCGACAAGATCGCGGACGAGGCCAAGCGTCTCTCCAAGCATCGCGCGCTGAAATATATGGGCCTGACCGCGGGCACGAAGATCACCGACATCAAGCTCGACCGCGTCTTCATCGGCTCCTGCACCAACGGCCGCATCGAGGATCTGCGCGCCGCTGCCAAGATTGCTGAAGGCAAGACCGTTTCGGCGAACGTCAACGCCATGGTCGTGCCGGGCTCCGGCATCGTGAAGGAGCAGGCCGAGGCTGAAGGTCTCGACAAGATCTTCATCAAGGCCGGCTTCGAATGGCGCGAGCCGGGCTGCTCGATGTGCCTCGCGATGAACCCGGACAAGTTGAAGCCGGAAGAGCGCTGCGCCTCGACCTCGAACCGCAATTTTGAAGGCCGCCAGGGCTTCAAGGGAAGGACGCATCTGGTGTCGCCGGCGATGGCGGCGGCAGCGGCGATCGCGGGTCACTTCGTCGACGTCCGGGACTGGCGCTAAGCCGGTTCCTGCAATTGTAGCGATCACGGCAAACCGCCGTTAATCGCCCACGACGACACTGCGTCCTCGCGACGGTTCGCGGGGACGCAAGCGATGGCCAACAAGCCCGAATATGTCGATCTGATCAGCGAAGCGACGCGCCAGCACAGGCGGCGCGCCCCACGCTTGCGCGTCGTCGCCAAGCCCGAGGTCGAGGAGACCTCGAAGCTCAGCCGCTGGCCGCCGGCGATGTTTCGACAATGGAAGGTCGAGAATTTGATGCGGTGGAAGTCGGCTTCGTGGAAGCTGAAGGATTGGCTTTAGGCCAATTGCACAAGGGGCGCCTTTGAGGCGCCCTTTTCATTTCGATCGTGCTCACCAATAGCGATACGGATAATGCCAGCGGTGCCAGCGGCAGATGCGGCGCGGGCCGTAATAGGTCCAGATGATCCGGCAGCGGCGCGGATAGTGGTAGTAGGGATAGTAGCCGCCGTAATAATAGCGCCGGTGGAAGTGGCGATAGCCGTAATGGGGACGATAGCCCCAGTGGCGGTGATAGCCGCCGTAATGACGAAATCCGCCGTAGCGAATGCCGCCGCCGTGAAAGGCCGGTGCGGCGCGGAAGCCGCCGCCATGAAAGCCGCCGCCGCGGAAGCCGCCGAAATGTCCGCCGCCACCGCGGAAGCCACCGCCGCCGTGAAAATGTCCGCCACCACCATGTCCGCCGCCGCCATGCCGGACCTGCGTGACGAGGTCATCGGCCGCAGCTTTCGTCGCGGGTGACGTCGCTGGATTGATCAAGGTGAGCGCTTCAGCGCGATGCGCGCTCCCGGCCGACAGCATCAGCGTCGTAGCGGCCGCAATCCCGAGCAAGCGCATCGGGCCTGCCCTGAGACGCAAACTCCTCAGCATGGATTCCTCCCTGTATGTGAACAGCGGCATTGTGGCGCAGTGTGTCGCGCCGCCGCTGTTCATTTGCAGTCGCTCCCGAGATTAAGTTACGGACAGCGGCGTGAATGCCTCATGAATGGGCGAGGTTTCCGAGCGGCACTACGGCGTAGCCCGGATGAAGCGCAGCGCAATCCGGGAACGGTGTCACACGCCGCACGAATCCCGGATTTCGCTACGCTCCATCCGGGCTACAGGATTGCGAAGGAATATTCGAAATGACCGTCTACGCGATTGCGCAATTGAAGATGACTGACCGCGCGGCCTATGACCGCTATCAGGCGCGGTTCTTCGACGTGTTCAGGAAGCACAACGGGCGGCTGCTCGCCGCGGATGAACATCCGCGCGTGCTCGAAGGCACTTGGCCGCACGACAAGCTCGTCATGATGTCGTTCCCGGACGAGGCCGCATTCCTCGCCTTCTCGAGCTCACCCGAATACGAAGACATCTCGCGCGATCGCAAGGCGGGCGCACAAGCGACGGTGCTGCTGGTGAAAGGATTTGCGCCCGGCTAGCGGATCACCAGAACGGCCCGTAGCCGAATACGAAGGGTGCGGGCACGCCGTAAGGATAAGGACGGTAGTAGACGGGCCGCGCGTAATAGCGTGGATCACGGCGCACGGCAGGCCGCACGATGTCAGGGGTTCGCGCGTGTCGCCGCGCATCGAAAACCGCGATTCCCGCCGAGGCCTCAGGTATCGCCACCCTGTGTGCAGCGGAAGCGCGAGGCAGGCCCGCGGCAAGCGCGACGGAAACGGCGGCCAGTGCAATCCATCTCGCCATGACGCCCCTCACGAGGTCTCCCCGCTGCCGGCGTCAGCCCCGGCGCCAGAAGCAGTGCATATGCGGCACGATCACCGTGCCGCTCGGCCGGTATTCCTGCACATAGGTGGCGTTGCACTCGCGGACCGCGTCGGGGCCTGGATTGTAGCGAGGATAGACGCCATCAGGGGTGTAATAGGGCGTGACGCGCAGACGCGCCGGGGGCCGCCTGCGCGGCGGGGGGACATCATCGGGCGAGGCCGCCTGGGCCAGCCGGATTTCGGGGGCAGCCATCTGCGCCTGGGCATTGGCCTCAGCGCCGACAAAAAAAGTCGAAAACAACCCCATGCACAGTAGAACCGGTACTGCTGTTCCCGCCCGCATCACATCACCACCGACCTCTGCCAACCCCTTGATGCGCCGTACGCTCCCCGTTTTCGCGCGCGACGTCAACGCTCCTTCTTGGCCCTATCCTATAAAGCCGGATGCATCGCCGCGGAACCCGCGTTAAGAGAGACCCATGTGGACAGAACTGAAAGCGCCCTCGCTCGCCGAGATGGAAGCGACGGCACATGACATCTTCGAGCGCCTGCCCGCGGAGTTTCGAAAGCTCTGCGAGGGCGTGATCCTCCGTGTCGACGACTTCCCGACCGAGGAGGTCCTCGACGAGATGGACTGCGAGAGCGAGTTCGACCTGCTCGGCCTGTTCCAGGGCGTCGGCCTGCCCCAGCAGAGTTTTGGCGACGTGGCGCGGCTGCCCAACATGGTCTGGCTCTACCGGCGGCCGATCCTCGACTACTGGGCCGAGCACGACGAAAGCCTCGGCCATATCGTCCGTCACGTCCTGATCCACGAGATAGGCCACCATTTTGGTCTTTCGGACGACGATATGGCGGCGATTGAGGCCAAGGCGGATCAGGACGCGGACTGATCCAGGCGCGGTGCAGAGACAAGCATCGTCAGCCGATAGTCGGACCATCCCGCGAGAGACAGTGACACCTGCTGATAGTGCAGCAGCCCCATGGTCGGATGATTGAACGCACGCTCGCCGCCTTCGCGCGCCAAAACCCCCTGCGTATCCCAGCAGCGTTCGAAGTCGGGGCTTCCCAGTCTGAGCTCCTCCACCAGTCGGCGAATCTCCGGATCATTGGAATACGCTGTCACCGCGGCGCGGAACTCTGCGACGACGCGACGGGCGCGAGAGGTCCAGTCAAGGATCAGGCTTCGCGCCTCAGGCCTGAGGAAGATGTAGCGCAGGAGATTCTTCTCGCCGTCGGCATCGAGCCATCCTGGAAACAGGACGGACGCTTTCGCATTCCATCGACGCGCACGCCACGTGCGATCGAGGATGTAGGCCGGTCCATCGATCGCATCGACGCAGGCCAGGATCTCGTCGGGCGGATCATCCCGGGTGCCGGGGCGTTCGGGATCGCGCTTGCCGGCGACCTCAAACAAATAGCTGCGCTCGGCCCGTGACAGGCGCAACCCGCTGGCGAGGCGCGCAAGCGCCGATGCAGAGACGGACACATCGCGGCCCTGCTCGATCCACGTGTACCAGGTGACGCTCAATCCGCAGAGCTGAGCGACCTCCTCACGCCGGAGGCCGGGCGTGCGCCGTCGCGGTCCGGCGACGAGGCCGAACTCCGCCGGAGACTGACGCTCCCGGAGCGCGCGCAGGAACGCACTGAGCGAGAGGGCCGGGGCGTCCAGGTCTTGTCCGATCATGGTGGTTTTTATACCAGCATAAGTTAGGCCATTAAACCGGTATTAGGCGCGTGCTAGCTTCCTGTCCAGACTTCGTCGCTGCGCAAAGGACGCACGGACATGGGCAAGCAATTCGCGAGCATCGAGCCCGAGCACAGGGCTTTCATCGAACGGCAGAAGATCTTCTTCGTTGCGAGCGCCCCGCCGAAGGGACGTATCAACGTGTCGCCGAAGGGCCTGTCCTCATTCCGGGTCCTCGGAGACAGCGATGTCGCCTACCTCGACTGCACCGGCAGCGGCAGCGAGACCCGCGCGCACCTGATCGCCTCCGACGACAAGCGGTTGACCATCATGTTTTGCGCCTTCGATGGCCCACCGATGATCCTGCGGCTCTATGGCCAGGGCCGCTCGCTGATGCGCGGCACGCCTGAGTACGCCGATCTCGCCCCGGAGTTCGAGGATATGACCGGGGCACGCCAGATCGTGCGCCTCTCGGTCGATCTCGTGCAGACGTCGTGCGGCATGGGCGTGCCCCTGTTCGACTACAAGCAGGAGCGCGGCAGCCTCGTGCGCTACTGGACGAAGCAGGGCGTCAACAATTTGCGAAAATATTGGGGCCTGAAGAACAGCAAGAGCATCGACGGCCTGCCGACCGGCTTTGTCCCCGACAGCATGGCTCCGCCAGTCTGACAGACCAAGATTGCCGAATCCGGCCTAGGATTTGAGCGCCAACCGGGCTAAACAGCCCTTCCCTGACTTCGAACCGGGAAGCCTGAAATGGACAAGTTCACCACGCTGGAAGGCGTCGCGGCGCCGCTGAAGATCATCAATGTCGACACCGACATGATCATTCCGAAGCAGTACCTCAAGACCATCAAGCGCACCGGCCTTGGCAAGGGGCTCTTCTCCGAGCAGCGCTACAAGGACGACGGCAGCGAGAACCCGGATTTCGTCCTCAACCAGCCCGCCTATCGCAACACGAAGGTGCTGGTCGCCGGCGACAATTTCGGCTGCGGCTCGAGCCGCGAGCATGCGCCCTGGGCGCTGCTCGACTTCGGCATCCGCTGCGTGATCTCGACCTCGTTCGGCGACATCTTCTACAACAACTGCTTCAAGAACGGCATTCTGCCGATCCGCGTTTCGCAGGAAGACCTCGACAAGCTGTTCGACGACGCCGAGCGCGGCGCCAATGCGACGCTGACGATCGACCTGCCGAACCAGGAGATCCGCGGCCCCGACGGCGGCAAGGTCAAGTTCGAGATCGACCCGTTCCGCAAGCACTGCCTGATCAACGGCCTCGACGACATCGGTCTCACGATGGAGAAGAAGGCCTCGATCGACAGCTACGAAGACAAGCTGAAGCGCGAACGCGCCTGGGCCTGATCGTAAGTTTTCGTCCGAGCCCCGGCGTTGCAAGCGCCGGGGCTTTTTCTTTGTCCGGCTAATCTCCTAGTTTGTGCGCATGCTGCCCGAGATCGTCACCTTCTGGCATGGCCCGATGGACGCACTGCGTCAGACCTGCCTGCGCTCGCAGTTAGCTGCCGGCCACAAGGTCACGGTCTACAGCTTCGACCCCATCCCCGGCCTGCCGGCGGGCGTCGAGAATGCCGAGGCCGAGGCCATCCTGCCGCATGCGTTCTCCGAGCGGCTGCGGCCGCCGCAGCCGGACGGTACCTGGCGCGACTGGACCACGCTGCAGTTCAGCGACTTCTTCCGCATGAAGCTGATGGCGAAGGGCCTCGGCCTCTGGCTCGACGCCGACGTGCTGCTCTTGAAGTCCGTCGAGATCGATCCGGCAAAACCCTACTTCGCCTGGGAGCGGCCGCGCCAGCTCGGCAATTCCGTGATCTACCTGCCGGCCGAGCACGGCATCGTCGCCGCCTTTGAAGAGCTGATGGAGCAGGAGGAGCTGACGCCGAACTGGCTGTCGGTGCGCCACCGCATCACCTTCATGATGCGCCGCCTGCGCGGCGGCTCGAATCGTCTCTCCGATATTCGCGTCGCGATCTACGGGCCCGCGGCACTCACCGCGCTCGCGCGCCGCACCGGCGAGTTGCAGAACGCGCTGCCGAAGCAGTCGTTCTACGCCGTGCACGCCGAGCCAAAGCTGTTCTTCGATCCCTCGAGCTATCTCGGCCTCGTCACCAACCCCGAGATCATCGGCCTGCACATCTCGCCCAAGGGGCGCGGCGGCGAGAAGCCGATTCCCGGCAGCCTGTATGCCTGGGCGGCGGAGAGGTTTAGCTGAGCTCTCTCTGCTGTCGTCCCGGCGACGGCTGCGATTGTCGCGACACTGTCGCACGCCTTTGGGGCACGAGACCGGTCTCCTCGACCCATTCTCAATTTGATCCAGCGCAACGCGCTCCTGCACCATTGTGCCTAATCTGGCTTCAATTCCACGACCCCAACGGAGCCTCGCATGAGCACCGCAAGCAGGCCTTATCCCATCGTTCAGGACCTCATCGAGTCCTTCGCAAACTGGCTGAAGCATCGCCGCGAGATCAACGAGATGCGGCAGCTCGATCGCGCCGATTTCGACCGCATCGCGAGCGATCTCAGGATCGCGCCTGATGATCTCGAAGAGCTGGTCCGTCACGGCAAGCACGCCGCCGACGAGCTGCCGAAGATGCTGGAGCAGCTCGGCATCAGCGCCGAAGGGCTCGGCCGCGCACAGCCGCTGCTGCTGCGCGACATGGAGCGGGTCTGCGCGCTCTGCAATCACAAGGGAGAGTGCGACCGCGATCTCGCCGAGGGCACCGCCGCGGAGAACTACCGCGGCTATTGCGGCAACGCCGCGACGCTGGAGTCGCTCGACCGCGCCGACCTCGCGCCGCGGTAATGCGCGTCCTTACTCGATCCAGCCCGGCGCGTGAGCCAGCTCCTCGCTCTGTGCCGTATCGTGATTGATCCAGATCTCGGCGTTCTCGACGCGAAGCAGATCGACCACCTTGGCCATGGATGCGACCGTTGCCTGCTGGTCGGCATTGAAGGACGGCACGCGCATGTGCCGGAGGTTCTCTCGATTGTGCGCGACGTCGCCGCTCAGCAGCACGGCGCCGCGCCGAGGCAGCTTCACCATCAGCGAGCAATGCCCGAGCGTATGGCCGGGCGTGAAGATCATGCGCACTGCGCCGTCGCCGAATATGTCGTGGTCACCATCGACGATCTCGTAAGGCCGCTCCTTCAACATCCTGTAGTGCTGAAGCGAGTAGCCGAATTCTTCGGGCTCCGGTCCGAACATGGCCTCGAACTCGGCCCGCTGAGCGATCCATCTTGCATTTTCGAACAGATCGACATTTCCGATATGATCGAAATGCGCATGGGATAGGAGGATCGTACTGACATCGCGGGGCCGCACCCCGATTTCATCCAATTGGTCCGCGATGGGACGGCGCACGATGCCGCGTATGCCATGCGCGATGATGCGCCCTTCCGGATGCTTCGCCAGTTCATCCTCTATGCCGGTGTCCCAGATCAGCCACTCGCCGCGATGACGGATGAGATAGGCATTGCAGCTCAACGTCATGGGGACGCCGACATTGATGCCCGGAGAATAGATCGAACCGTCTTCGACCTCCGCAATTCCTCCGTCGAGGATGTAGATCTTGTCAATCGTCGCCATTGGAGAACTCTTCAAGCCGCCGATTCAATACGCCGCTTCGTCTCGCGCATGTCACGCCCGGGCGGCATGCCGAACAGCCGGCAATATTCCCGCGTGAACTGCGTGACGCTTTCGTAGCCGACCAGATGCGCCGCCGTCGCGATCTGCGCGCCATCGGCCAGCATCGCGCGACGGGCTTCGATCAGGCGAAGCTGTTTCTGGAACTGGAGCGGGGTCAGTGACGTGACGCAGCGGAAATGCAGGTGAAACGCCGATTGGCTCATGCCTGCAGCCTTGGCGAGCCGGTCGATGCGCAGGGGTTTGGCATAGCCGGCGCGAATGATCGCGACCGCACGGCCGATCCGCTGCGCATGGCTGTCGGCAATGCCGAGCGCCCTGATGGCGCCGCCGTGCCGGCCGGCCAGCAGCCAGTAGTGCAGCTCTCGCACCAGCTGGCGTTGCAGGATCGGCAGGGATGAGGGACGGTCGATCAGGCGCAACAGCCGCAGCGCCGCGTCTGCAACCTCCTGCTCCGTCGGCTCGACGCGCAGCGGTTGGGACGGAACGAACGGGACCGAGCCCATCTCGACGACCAACCCCTCGATGACGACAGGATCGAGTTCGACGACGAGCGCCAGATAAGGCGCAGCGACTGTGGCGCGCGTGATCTGGCTGACCGTCGGCACGTCGCCCGCGATCACCAGTGAATCGCCTGCACCAAAGTCGAAGGACGTGGAGCCGGTCGCAACACGCTTGGCACCTTGCAGCACCAATGCGACCAGAGGCTTGGAGATCGCAAATTGAAGTGCGCTCGGCGCGGTCTCACGGATGATCGAGATGCCGGCGAAAGGCGTGGACGCAAGGCCTTTGTCGTCGGCGTGAGTTGCGGAATGACGGCTGGCGATCTGGAGCAGCGTTTCGGTCACCCGCCAATTCTAGGCCGGGCTCGGTGCGCGGGCAATCCGGGTCGGCGGATCGGGCCAAAAAACAGGAATTCTGGGCAAGCCGCCCGCGTCCGCATTCGGGAGGGTTGGGCAAGGCAATCCGAGAATCCGGCAACACCGGATGATCGATCGCCGGCAGAAGGACCTCACCGTAACTCTTCGAGGACCTACCGATGCCCACCATTTCCCTCGTCACCGGCGCCGGTCGCGGCCTTGGCCGCAACACCGCGATCGCCATCGCGCGTCATGGCGGCGATGTGATCGTGACCTATCGCAGCGGGGCTGCAGCTGCCCGCGACGTCGTCGCCGAGATCGAGGCGCTCGGCCGAAAGGCGGTCGCGCTCGAGCTCGACGTCACCTCCGTCTCGACGTTTCCCGCGTTCGCTGCAAGCGTTCGATCCGCGCTCGCCGAGCGTTGGGATACGGAGAGGTTCGATCACCTCGTCAACAATGCCGGTCAGGGTGAAATGGCAGGGATTGCCGAAACGACGGAGCAGCAATTCGACGCCCTGTTCGACACGCACGTCAAAGGGCCTTTCTTCCTGACGCAGGCCTTGCTGCCACTGCTTGCCGACAAGGGCCGGATCATCAACTTCTCGAGCGGGCTGACGCGCGTGTCCTTCCCCGGCTTCTCGGCCTACGCTGCCGCGAAGGGTGCCGTCGAGGTTCTGACCATCTACATGGCCAGGGAATTCGGCGGACGCGGCATCACCGCCAACGTCGTCGCACCGGGCGCGATCGAGACCGACTTCCTCGGCGGAGCCGTTCGGGACATGCCGGATTTGAACAAGCAGTTTGCGCAGATGACGGCGCTCGGCCGCGTCGGCCTGCCCGACGACATCGGGCCGATGGTCGCGAGCCTGCTCGGTCCCGACAACCGCTGGGTCACGGCACAGCGGATCGAGGTGTCCGGCGGACAGACGATCTGAGCGAGGCGGCGCTTGCGCACGTCGTCGTGATGCGGCGGGGTGCGCGAGCCCTCAGCCCTTCCCCATCACCGCGATCTCGCCGACGGCACCGGCGCCGCTAAATCGTGCCATTTCGCGCACAAGCATCACGCTGGGCAAATCCTTTCACGAGCTTTCGGCAGGCACGATAACGCTCTTCCATGCTCGTCCCACTGGCATTGCTCGGCGGGCTCGGTTCGGCCGCGCTTTCCTTTTTGGCGGCACGAGGCTGCGAGACTTTCTCGCGTTTGGTCGAAGGCTCGGCCTGCTCTGGTGCCGGCACAAGCTGCCAGACCGGACGAAGCTCGATGCTCGCGGTCTCTGACGGATCCTCCTTTTTGAAGGAAGACAGGGCCAAGACGTTCTTGTCCAGCTTGACCGTGACCGGCGTTCCATTGATGGAGAATTTATCGTTCTCGATATACTCCGCGAATACTTTGTACCCCGCCGCATCCTTCGCCCACGATTGTTTCGTGGGCGGCCCCCAGAGATAGTATCCCTTGGCCAAGCCCGTCGCGGAGACCTGCGTGACGATCAGCATGGCGTAGCGTCCCATGCCATTGGTCCACCCACGCTTGTTGGACCACACGCCGACAAACTTGGAATTGGCGTTGAGCGGATCGTTCTGATCGGGCGAGATGGTGAAGCTCGGCAATTCGAGTTTCTGAGCTGCCGCGATGGCAATGACTTTCTGGTTATCCTCCGGCGCAAATAGATTTCGGACGGCGGTCTTTACGTCAGCCCCTTTTGCGTCAGACCCTTTTGCGTCAGACCCTTTTACATCATATCCCTTTACATCAGATCCTTGGCGCCCGGTTGCGTCCGATTTCGGAGGGGCAGCCGGAGATGCGAGCGCCGCAACTTCGTTGGCCTTGAAATTCTTGATCCGCCGGCGCGCTTCTTCGGCATGACTGCTGCGGGGATATCTGGCCAGAAAATCCTCATAGAGACCTGCGACTGTCGACGTCTGGATCGCCAGCCAAAACTTCTCGTCTTCTGCGGGATTTGCCGGCGCCGGAGCCGACGCGGCCGGCGCCGGGGCGAACGCGACTGGCGCCGGAGCGCTCGCGGCAGGCGCCTTCAGGTAAATCTCGTCCTTCGACAGGGAGCCGTACACGAAGGGCTGCTGTTCGCGTTTGGTCGCTGCCATCACGTCGTCGCGGACCCGGCGAAACAGAAACGATATCTCGAGGCCCGGCGTTTCGATGTGGCGAAGCAGCGACGCGGTAAATGGGCTGTTCCGGCCATCACCGTCGCTCGCCGTGGTTCCGTCTCGGGCGGCGTACGCGATCAGGACGTTGTCGGACGGTTCGGTCGGCGCCAGTCCGCGAGCCACGGCCCTCGTGCTGATCGACCGCTTCATCTTCGCGGCAAAGGGATTGTTGCGGCATGCGTCGAGGATGACGAGACCCAGTTTCCGTGCCTTCGAGACCTGAAGGCTCACCGAACGCAGGCTGATGGCCTCGCTCTCGATGTCGGTGTCGCTGCGCAGCTCTGCGCTGATCGGAATCAACCAGTTCTCGCCGCCGACTTCCATGCCGTGCCCGGCGTAAAACACGACGGCGAGATCGGCCGCCTCGGCAGACCGGCCGAACTCGACGACGGCCTTTCTCATCTCTTGCGCGGTCACGTTCTTGACCTGGGTAACCTTGAAATCCAGCCGCTCCAGCGCGCGGCCGATATCGGCCGCATCGCGAGTCGGGTTCGGCAGCTCGGGCACCTTCTCGTAGGCGCCATTGCCGATGACAAGAGCAACCCGAGACTGCGCAAGGACCGGCTGAGTGAACAAAAGCGACGTGACGAGAAGGACGGCTGCCCCAAAAAACCGCATCAATGAATTGCCCGGACCTAATGATCTAATAACGGCTTGAGGGTAGCATCCCTGTTCACCACCGCAACGGGAAAAGACCCGACCATCTGCCGGACCGCTGATGGCAGCGTACAGCAGAGCACCCACCTTGCGCGCATCGCGGGTGGCAACGGGCGTTAATAGTATGACTGTTTGCGCGGCGAGGATGCGGGAAAGCTCACCGCAATTATCCGTGCTTGATCTCGACTATTAGCTCTGTTTGGATCGTTATCGTTCCGCAATTCGCATTTCGGATAATCATGGCGAATGAAACAGATGGTTCCCGTCGTTCATTGGGGGCTCGTTCAACAGAGGACACCGTGACTGCCCACCGCAAGGGCATCGGGAATCGGCTATTGGCGGCGCTGCCGCCGGCGGATCTCGCTTTACTTGCGCCCCACTTCCAGAAGGTCTCGTTCGAACCCGATGCCGTCCTGGTGCGATCGGGCGACGAGCTCGACCCGGTCTATTTTCCCCATAGCGGCGCCATCGCCTTCATGCTCGATATGCCGGACGGACAAACGGTCGCGACCACCTTGATGGGACGGGAAGGCGCTTTGGCCTCGTTCTCCGTGCTCGGTCCGTCGCCTTCATCCGTAACCGCGATCGCCCGCATAGCCGGCACTGCATCGGTGATCTCCGCCGCCAAATTTCGCGCTGCCCATGCGCAAAGCGCAGCCATCAGGAATGTCGTGCAGGTCCACGCCCGCGCCGTGCTGTTGCAGCTTCAGCACGTTGCCGCCTGCAACGCGCTGCACCGGGTGGATGGCCGCATGGCGCGGTGGCTCCTGCAGCTTCACGACCGCGTTCCCGAGAACCTGCTTCCGGTGACGCAGGAGGCGCTGGCGCAATTGGTTGGGGTGCGGCGGCCGACAGTGACTCTGACGATGAGCAAGCTGCGCGAGGCCGGCGCCATCCCGTCCGAGCGGCGCGGGTTTGTCGAGATCCATCGGACGCGGCTCGAGAGGATCGCATGCGATTGCTATGCGCTCATGCAGCGCAAGATCGATCGGATGTATTGCCAGGAATTGGCGGCGCCGCAGCCGACCCGTGCGCCGCTCCGGGAAAGCGCGATGACCGCCTGATCCTCCACTTGGACGGACAGAATATTTCCGCTTGGCGCGGAAAAGCGAAAATCGCGTTTTCGAGTTGTCGCCTCAGCCCTTCCCCATCGCGGCGATCGCATCCGCGATCTCGATCGTACGCCGCGCCATGTCGGCGTGCAGGCGTTCGACCATCGCACCATCGAGACGGATCGCGCCGCGCGAGGCGTTCTCCGGCAATTCGAACGCCGCAATGATCTTGCGCGCACGCGCGACTTCCTCCTCGGGCGGGGTGAAGATCGCGTTGCAGGCTTCGATCTGCGAGGGATGGATCAGCGTCTTGCCGTCGAAGCCGAGGTCGCGGCCCTGCGCGCATTCGGTGGCGAAGCCGTCGGAATTGGCGATGTCGCTGTAGGGGCCGTCGAGGATCTCGAGGCCGTGGGCGCGCGTCGCCAGGATGCAATGGGTGATCATCGGGATCATCGCGGCGCGGCCGGGCAGCATCCGGATGCGCGTCTCGCGCGAAATGTCGTTCGGGCCGAACACGAAACCGGACAGGCGGGTTTTCGGATCGCGGCCGGCGGCGGCGAGCTCCTCGGCATGCAGCACCGCGCGCGCGGTCTCGATCATGGCCCAGACCTTGACGGTGGGCGCGGCACCGAGCTCGGCGAGGCGGCGGCCGATGGCATCGAGATCTTCGATGCTTGAAACTTTTGGAACCAGGATGCCGTCGGGCGAGGCCTTGGCGGCCATGGCGACGTCATCGGCCCACCAGGGCGTATCGAGACCATTGGTGCGAATCAGGACCTCGCGCTTGCCGAACCCCTTGGCCGCGATCGCCGCGGCGATGCCGTCGCGGGCCACTGCCTTGGCCTCGGGGGCGACGGAGTCTTCCAGATCGAGGATCAGGCCGTCGGCGGAGAGATTTTTGGCCTTTTCCAGCGCGCGGGGGTTGGAGCCGGGCATGAACAGGTGGCTGCGGCGCGGGCGGGTCATGCGGTCGTTCCTTCCTGTTTCCTCGTCTGTCTTCTGACCGAAGCCGATAGCATCTGGCCTGCTCATTCGAAAGGCTTGTTCGCTCCCGGGCTCTATGGTTAGGCATAGGCCATGATCACATTCCCTGAGCATTTGCTGGAAGGCTACAAGGCCTTCGCCACCCAGCGGCTGCCGACCGAGCAGACCCGCTACCGTGAGCTGTCGGTGAAGGGGCAGTCGCCGGAAGTGATGGTGATCGGCTGCTGCGACAGCCGCGTCTCGCCCGAGGTGATCTTCGACGTCGGCCCGGGCGAATTGTTCGTCGTCCGCAACATCGCCAACCTCGTGCCGGTGTATCAGCCCGACGGCAACGCCCATGGCGTCTCGGCCGCACTGGAATATGCGGTGACGGTGCTGAAGGTGAAGCACATCGTGGTGCTCGGCCATGCGCAATGCGGCGGCATCCGCGCCTTCGTCGACAAGATCGAGCCGCTCACGCCCGGCGACTTCATCGGCAAATGGATGCAGATGTTCATCAAGCCCGGCGAGGTGGTCGAGCAGCGCGACCACGAGTCGATGGCGCAGTTCGTCGAGCGCATCGAGAAGGCCGCGGTGTTCCGCAGCCTGGAAAACCTGATGACCTTCCCGTTCGTCCGCAAGGCCGTGGATGCCGGCCAGATGCAGACCCACGGCGCCTATTTCGGCGTCGCGGAGGGATCGCTGTTCGTGCTGGACAAGGTCGCGAAGGAATTTCGGAACGCGCGCGGCGTGGCTTAGGCCGCTGCTCTCGTAGGGTGGGCAAAGGCGCGCAGCGCCGTGCCCACCATCTTTCCCGATTCAAACGCAGGTGGTGGGCACGCTCCGCTTTGCCCACCCTACGAGACCGAGTTCGTCGCTAGTAGGGCGGATTGGCGAAGCGTAATCCGCCACTGTTCATATCCGCAGAGGCAGAACAGGTGGATTACGCCTTCGGCTAATCCACCCTACGGCAGCGGAGTTACGCCGCCTTCTTCTTCGCGGTGATCAGCTTGCGGTTGATCAGCACTTCCGCGATCTGGATGGCGTTGAGGGCTGCGCCCTTGCGCAAATTGTCTGACACGCACCAGAGCACGAGACCGTTCTCCACGGTCGCGTCCTCGCGGATGCGGCTGATATAGGTGGCGTCCTCGCCGGCCGCCTCGTAGGGCGTCGCGTAGCCGCCGGGCTCCTGCTTGTCGATGACGAGGCAGCCGGGCGCCTTGCGCAGGATATCACGCGCTTCGTCCGCGGTGATCGGATTCTCGAACTCGATGTTGACAGCCTCGGAGTGGCCGACGAACACCGGCACGCGCACGCAGGTCGCGGAGAGCTTGATCTTGGGATCCAGGATCTTCTTGGTCTCCGCCATCATCTTCCACTCTTCCTTGGTGTAGCCGTCCTCCATGAAGACGTCGATGTGGGGGATGACGTTGAAGGCGATGCGCTTGGGGAATTTCTTCGCGACCAGCTCGTCATTGGTGTAGACGGCCTTGGTCTGCGAGAACAATTCGTCCATCGCGGACTTGCCGGCGCCCGACACCGATTGATAGGTCGAGACCACGACGCGCTTGATCGTCGCCTTGTCGTGCAGCGGCTTGAGCGCGACCACGAGCTGCGCGGTCGAGCAGTTCGGGTTGGCGATGATGTTCTTCTTGAAGCCTTCGGTCGCGGCCGCGTTCACCTCGGGCACGATCAGCGGCACGTCCGGGTCCATGCGCCAGGCCGAGGAATTGTCGATCACGACCGCGCCGGCGGCGCCGATCTGCGGCGACCATTCCTTCGACACCGAGCCACCCGCCGACATCAGGCAGATGTCGACGTCGGAGAAGTCGTAATGCTCGAGCGCTTTGACCTTCAGGGTGCGGTCGCCATAGGAGACCTCGACACCGACGCTGCGGCGCGACGCCAGGGCCACGACCTCGTCCGCGGGGAATTTGCGCTCGTCGAGGATGTTGAGCATTTCCCGTCCGACATTGCCGGTCGCGCCGACGACTGCGACTTTGTAACCCATCGTTCACTCTCCGATGAAAAAGCCCGTTCCTGAAGCTGACGCTTAAACAGGAAGAGCAGCGCTTCTATGCGAGAACCGGCCTCAAGACAACGTTGGACCATGCCCGAAGGCCGTGGATGCAGTCGCCTGAGGCCAGGACGGCCGTTAGCCCTACCCAGATCCATCTGACGCTCGCAGCCTTCGCCGACGAGGTCGTCGGCACGCTGGCGCGCCTGTTCGCCTATGTAGGGGCGCTGCTCCTGTTTGCCATCCTGGGCCTCGCGGCCCTCGGCCAGCTGCCTGAGCTGCACGACAACGAGCCCGCTTCGAAGCCGGGCTGGAGCATGGCCGACCGCTCGCATCCGGCCTTCGCCCTCAGCCGGCTCGATTCATCCGAGAAAACAGCATCTTACGCCATCCTCCGGCATCCCGATGGGGGCCGCAAGGACGTGATGCGCTGGACCGGCGAGGCGGACAAGCCGCTGGCCCAGCTCGAGATCTACCGGGAGGGCGGCGAATTCGACGTGGCCCGCCCGGCGACGGCCGACCTCGCCGTCCAGATGGGCCTGGCTACGGACGCTCCGTTCGAGCACGGCGGCCTGATCGACACAAAATTCGGCCCCGTTGCCCTGTTCCGGCCAACCGGCACGGCGCAGTCGGCCTGCCTTGCCTTTCTCAAGCGCAGCGAGGAGCCGGCGCTGCAGATCTCCGGCTTCTCCTGCCAGGGCGATACGCTGCCGGCCCGGCGCGCGGCGATCGCCTGCACGCTCAACCGGCTGACGCTGCTCACCTCCGGCAATGAGCCGAAGCTGGCGGAATTGTTCGCCCGCGCCGAGCTGAAGCGCCGGGGGTGCGAGCCCCAAGGATCGTCTCAGAACTCGCCGGACTGGCTGCTCGGCGCCGCGAACGCTCAATTGCGCGGGGCGCTTTGACCTGCATCAAGGATCTGCATCAAGCTCAAGTGGCTGGTTTGCATGCAACTTTTGCCGATCCGCCCGATTATTCCGGGCTGGTGTGACCCAATAGACCTAGTTGCAACCACCCCGGCCGGGCTAGTATGGGGCGAAATCGACTGGCGGCGTGCCGCCTGAAGGGGACGTGATGAGCTCGAATTTCTCTGCCGCGAACAAACTGGCGACGCTGCTTGCGGCGGGCGCCGCGATTGCCATTGCGTTCGCGACGCCGGCTGCGGCCGACACCAAGACCAAGCGCTATGACGAGCGCGGCCGGCCCTATTACGGCCCGAGCGGCCCCAACGCGGTCTATCAGCAGGGCCGCACCCGCATCTATGTGAGCAAGCGCTCCTGGCTCGACGGCGGCACCGAGGTCAATCCTGGCGACCGCAAGTTTACCGACTACGCCTTCCCGCCGGCGGTCGGCTATCCGTCCTTCGCCCGCGAGAACCTCAACCGCCCGATCGATCGCCAGCCGCTCTCCACGCCGGCCGATGTCGGCGGCTATCCGCAGAATTTCCCGCTGTACTGAGCGGGCGTCACGACCGAATCAAAAGGCCGGGCTCGCGCCCGGCCTTTTTGTTTCAGGGCTGGGCAAAGGCGCCCCTCGCGCCGTGCCCACCATCTCTCTCGGTCGGAAAAAAAAGCGTGGGCACGCTTCGCTTTGCCCACCCTACGATTCCTGTTGCTTGGATGAGATGCGTGCGCCTCACGCGTTCGCAGCCGGATCATACCGCCGGCAAAACTCCTCGATCGCTTCGGAGCGGAAATCGCCGAGCCGCTCGAAAATGAGCGCATCCGGCCAATCCCACCAGGCGATGCGGCGCAGGCTTGCCGCAACGGCATCCGGAAAACGCTTGCGAATGGGGCGCGCGGGAACGCCGCCGACGATGGTGTAGGGCTCGACGTCGCGGCTGACGACAGCGCCGGCGCCGATCACCGCGCCGTCGCCGACGCTCACGCCCGGCAGCAGAATCGCGGCGTGGCCGATCCAGACATCGTTACCGACGATCACGCGGTCGCCGCGGCGGTCGGCGAAGAAGTCGCGGTCGCGCGTCGCACTCGCCTCGTAATATTCAGGGCAATAGGTGAAGCGATGCTGGGACGGACGGCCCATCGGATGATTGGGCGCGCCGATCCGCACCGAATTGGCGATGGCCGTGAACTTGCCGATGGCCGCATCGGCGACCTCGCAATTCTCGCCGAGATAGGAATAGTCGCCGAGCGAGGCATATTCGATGCGGGTGTTGGCGAGGACTTCGCAACGCCGCCCGATCTGCGCCTCGCGCCGGCGCACCGTCTCATGGATGATGGTTTCCGCGATCTTGGGGCGGGGCGAGGCATCCATGAGGGAGCTCCGATGAAGGTGCCGTAGGGTGGGCAAAGGCGCTTTGCGCCGTGCCCACCATCTCTCTCTGATCGCAATCGATCGGTGGGCACGCTTCGCTTTGCCCACCCTACAAGAGCGGTGCGAGCCTTACGCGTGCAGCTTCTGCAATTCCTTCAAAATCGCTTCGCCCATCTGCGTGGTCGAGGCAGCCGTGGTGCCTTCCGACTTGATGTCGGCGGTGCGCAGGCCGCTCGCCAGCACGGCGGCGATCGCGGCGTCGACCTTGTCGGCGAGATCGCCCATGTCGAAGGAGTAGCGCAGCGCCATGCCGAAGGACGAGATCATCGCGATCGGGTTGGCGAGGCCCTTGCCGGCGATATCAGGCGCCGAGCCGTGCACCGGCTCGTACAGCGCCTTGCGCTTCTTGGTCTTGACGTCGACCTCGCCGAGCGAGGCCGAGGGCAGCATGCCGAGCGAGCCCGTGAGCATCGCCGCGATGTCGGACAGCATGTCGCCGAACAGATTGTCGGTGACGATGACGTCGAACTGCTTCGGCCACTTCACCAGCATCATGCCGCCGGAATCGGCGAGCTGATGCTCGAGCGTGACGTCGGGATATTCGCGCTTGTGGACCTGGGTCATGACCTCGTTCCAGAGCACGCCCGACTTCATGACGTTGCGCTTCTCCATCGACGTCACCTTGTTCTTGCGCTTCCGGGCAAGCTCGAAGGCAACGCGGCCGATGCGCTCGATCTCATAGGTGTCGTAGACCTGGGTATCGATGGCGCGCTTCTGGCCGTTCCCGAGATCGGTGATGGTCTTGGGCTCGCCGAAATAAACGCCGCCGGTGAGCTCGCGCACGATGACGATGTCGAGGCCTTCGACCGCCTCGCGCTTCAGGCTCGAGGCATCCGCCAGCGCCGGGTAGCACACCGCGGGGCGGAGATTGGCGAACAAAGCGAGATCCTTGCGCAGGCGCAGCAGGCCGGCTTCCGGGCGCACTTCGTAAGGCACCGCATCCCATTTCGGGCCGCCGACCGCGCCGAAGATGATGGCGTCGGCGGCGAGCGCCTTGGCCATGTCGCCCTCGGAGATCGACACCTTGTGGGCGTCATAGGCCGAGCCGCCAACAAGGCCGGTGTCTGTCTCGAACTTGGCGATCCCGGCCGAATTCAGCCAGTCGATCAGCCGCTTCACCTCGCCCATCACCTCCGGGCCGATACCGTCGCCGGGGAGCAGCAGCAATTTGTGGGTCGCCATGGTCGGATCCTCTCAATCTACGTCCGTCATTCCGGGGCGCGAGCACGGCGAGCGAACCCGGAATCCATCAGGCCACAGCGCAAGCGGGAAAATGGATTCCGGGCTCGCGCTTCGCGCGCCCCGGAATGACGGTTCGGCCGGAGTGCTAGAGCGGCGTTGCGCGCTTGGCAAGACACCATTGCCGGGGTGCGGCTGTGCAAGGCGGACGGGGCCTGCCACACTGCATAGGCCGGAGTTACCCCTTGCACGCCCCTGACCGCCCCCCGCTAGAGGCGCATCCCGCGCGGCTGATCCTGACCCTGTCGCTGGCCGCGACGGTCGGGCTCGGTATCGGCCGTTTTGCCTATGCGCTGGTGCTGCCCGATATGCGGGAGGACCTCGGCTGGTCCTACTCGGCGGCCGGTTTCATGAACACCATCAATGCCGTCGGCTATCTCGTGGGCGCCCTGGTGGCGTCCCGGCTGATCCGGCGCGTCGGCTGGTCGGCCGCGATCCGCGGCGGAACCCTGGCCTGCGTCGCCGCCCTCGCCACCTGCGCACTGACGGGCAATTTCGTCGCGCTGAGCCTTGCCCGCCTGGTGCTGGGCCTCGGGGCCGCGGCCGGCTTCGTCGCCGGCGGCGCGCTGGCCGCGGCGATCGCGCAGTCGCGCCCCGAACGGGCCAATTTCCTGCTCAGCCTGTTCTATGCCGGTCCCGGGACCGGCATTCTCGCCTCTGGGCTGATCGCCCCGTTCACGCTGCAATATTTCGGGCCGGGCTCGTGGTGGCTGGTGTGGTGGGCGCTGACGCTGCTGTCGGTCGCCATGACGATCCCGCTGTTCCTGATCCGCATCGAAAGCGGTGTGCGTTTCTCGGAAGGCGGCCACGCCGCCTTCGCGCTTCCGCCCGTGCTGATTTATCTGGCCGGCTATTTCCTGTTCGGCGCCGGCTACATCGCCTACATGACCTTCATGATCGCCTATGTGCGCGACGGCGGCGGCGGCGCCGCGGCGCAGGCGGCGTTCTGGAGCCTGATCGGCCTGTCCGCCTTCGTCACGCCCTGGGCCTGGCGCGGCGTGCTGGCGCTCGATCGCGGCGGCCTCGCCACCGCCATCATCCTCGGCACCAACGCGCTCGGTGCGGCCCTGCCGATGCTCGGCCATTCGCCGGCCTGGCTCGCGGTGTCGGCAATCGTGTTCGGCGTCGCCTTCTTCGCCGTGGTCGGCTCGACTACCGCCTTCGTCCGCTTCAACTACCCGCCGGAGGTGTGGCCGACCGCGATCGCGGCAATGACGATCTCGTTCGGAGTCGGCCAGACGCTCGGCCCGATCGTGGTCGGCGCGATCACCGATGCGCTGGGGAGCTTGAGTTACGCGCTGAATGTCTCGGCCGCGCTGCTGGCGCTGGGCGCGGTGGCGGCGCTGTGTCAGCGGAAGGTGGGACCAGCCAAATAACCGGTGCCGTAGGGTGGGCAAAGCGAAGCGTGCCCACCAACGCTGTATCCGTGGGCACGGCGCTGCGCGCCTTTGCCCACCCTACGGCAGCGGAGTTCGTCTCAGCTCCCGCTGAACGAATTATACCCCTGGTCTTCCCAGTAGCCGCCCTTGTAGTCGTTGGTGACTTCCATCGAGACCACGTATTTCGGGTTCTTGAAGCCGAGTTTCGTGGGCACGCGGATCTTCATTGGGAAGCCGTAGGCACGCGGCAGAATCTCGTTCGCGTATTTGAACGTCATCTGGGTCTGCGGATGCAGCGCGCTGCGCATGTCCAAGGGCGAGTTGTAGCCGTCCTTGTCGGCGCACTGGAACCAGACATATTTCGCTCGCGTGTCGGCGCCGATCAGTTTTAAGAAATCGCGCAAAGGCGTGCCGGTCCAGCTGCCGATCGCGCTCCAGCCCTCGACGCAGATGTGACGCGTGATCTGCGTCACCTGCGGCAGCTTGTAGAGTTCGTCGAGCGTCCAGGACTTCTTGTTGTCGACGAGGCCGCGCACTTCGAGCTTCCAGTCTTTGCCGTCGACATCAGGCGCGTCGTCGAGATCGTAATAGGCGTTGAACGGGAACGGCTTTGTGATCGCGCTTTCGGGGAAGGTCGGCGCCAGCGCGTCGGGATTGAAGATAAAGGCCTGCACCGCGTCGTTGAACTTCGAGACCTGCGACAGCAGCGTATCGGCCGAGGACGAGTCCACGACGTCGCAGCCGGTCAGCAGCGTCAGCGCACCTAAGCTGGCGCCGCCCGCAATGAAGCGGCGACGGGTAAAGTCCGGCATCGTCTTGATGGCGTCCTTGATGAGCAGACGCTTGTCGACGCCGGGGATCAGGAATGAGCGCTTGGCCATGATAATTCTCCTAATCAGCGGCCAATGATCATCGCACGCAGGCTCTTGGGCACCAGCAGCGCGAGCAGGACGTGAATGACGAGGAAGGCGCAGATCGCGGCCATGCAGAAGAAGTGCACGTAGCGCGCGGTCGGATAATCGCCGAACAGCATCACGAGATAATAGAGCTGCACCGGCTTCCACATCCCGAGGCCGGAGAGCACGATCAGCACGCCGACCACGATGATGCCGGCATAAAGCAGGCGCTGCACGTAATTGTAGACGGTGAGGTCGTCATGGCCGAGCTTGAAGGTCAGCGCTGCCCTGACGTCGTGCAGCACGCCGGACGGCGTGATCGGCAGCAGTTTTTTCCGGAAGCGGCCGGTGGCGAAGCCGGTGATGAGATAGGCGAGGCCGTTGACCATCAGCAGCCACATCGCCGCAAAGTGCCAGAGCAGGCCGCCGCCGAGCCAGCCGCCGAGCGTGTACTCGCGCGGGAAGCTGAAGCCGAACAGCGGCGAAGCGTTGTAGATCTGCCAGCCCGACAGGATCATCAGGATCATGGCGAGGGCGTTGATCCAATGCATGACGCGGACCCAGGCCGGCTGGATCACTTTGGTCGGGGTGGACCTGACCTGCTCGTCGGTGACTGTGAGGCTCGACATGGTGGTTCCGTCCTGAACGTCCTGTGACACCGAATATACGCCGATGCGCCGGCTTTCGTTACGCCTTCGCACGGCATCGACTCGATGCCCGCAGCCTATCATGGTCACAATAAAGCGAGCCGGGTGCCCCCGGCTCGCCGTCTCTGAGCACCCGGTCCGGGGATGAAACCGGGCTGCGCGGTGTTACGTCGCCGGCATCAGCACGGTGTCGACCACATGGATGACGCCGTTCGACTGGTTGACGTTGGAGATCGTCACCATCGAGGTGCCGCCCTTGGCGTCGACGATCCAGGTCTTGCCGTCCATCTTCTTGACCGTCAGCTCCTCGCCCTCGGCGGTCTTCAGCTTCTTGCCGTCGGTGAGGTCGGAGGCCTCGAGCTTGCCGGGCACGACATGGTAGGTGAGGATCTTGGTCAGGGTCGCCTTGTTCTCGGGCTTGACCAGGCTGTCGACGGTGCCGGCCGGCAGCTTGCCGAAGGCGGCGTTGGTCGGCGCGAACACCGTGAACGGACCCTTGCTTTCCAAGGTCGGCACGAGGCCGGCCGCCTTCACCGCCGCCACCAGCGTGGTGTGATCCTTCGAGTTGACCGCGTTCTGGACGATGTTCTTCGACGGGAACATCGCGGCGCCGCCGACCATCACGGTCTTTTCCTCGGCACGCACGGGTGCGACGACGGTCGCGGTGATGGCGAGGGCGCTGAAGGCGGCGGCAGCGAGATAGGCAATGCGCTTCGACATGGAGAGTCTCCCGATTGAATTTGACCGGCAATGGCCGGCGCTTGAGTTGGGCAACAACGGTGCTTGCGACCCCATGGCGTGAAGCAGCAGCGCCGTCGTTGGACCGAACTACGGGAGGGTTTGCGATGCGGTTTCGGAGAAAAATTCTTTGTGATGCGTGAAACTATGTGGGGGTGTGTTCGTGTGCTGACTCAGCCGTCATTGCGAGGAGCGAAGCGACGAAGCAATCCAGACTGTCTCCGCGGACACATTTCTGGATTGCTTCGCTTCGCTCGCAATGACGAGCTCGCGGCTACAACCTTGGCTAATCCCTGCTCAGCGGCGTCTGGATGAACCCGCGATTATGCGTCGGGCTGATCAGCAGCTCGTTGATGCAGACGCGCGGCGGCATCGAGGCGATGAAGGCGATGGTGCGTCCCAAATCTTCGGGTTGCAGCATCCTGGCCTGCTCCGCCTCGCTCGGCACCACCGGGCGCAGCTTCAGGATCGGTGTCGCCACCTCGCCCGGCATCAGGCAGCAGGCGCGCAGGCCGTTGACGCATTCGTCCATGTTGAAGGAATGAGTCAGCGCCAGCACCGCATGCTTGGTGGTGGTGTAGGCCGGACCCGGCATCTTCGAGACGTGGCGGCCGGCCCAGGAGGAGACGTTGATGATCGATCCGTCCTGCTGCTTGCGCATCGTCGGCAGCACCGCACGCATGCAGTAGAGCACACCGTTGAGATTGACCTGGACCAGCTTGTCCCAGCCCTCCTGTTCCATGTCGTTCCAGCTGCGCTTGGGAACATTGATGCCGGCGTTGTTGACCAGAAGGTCGATGCGGCCGTGCTTGGCGACGATCTGATCGGCCGCCTTCTGGGCTTCAGCCGCATTGGACACGTCCAGTGCAATGGCCTCGGCTGCCCCGCCCGCCCCCGTGATCTTCGCAACCACGGTATCCAGGGCGTCCTTGCGGCGGCCCGACACCACCACTGTCCAGCCGTCAGCAGCAAGCGCCTCGGCGCCGGCTTCCCCGATCCCGCTGCCGCCGCCCGTCACCCAGGCCACGCGTTTCCCGTTTTTTGACATGCAAACTGTCTCCGTTGCTTCATTGGGGCGGTTTTTGCTAATCCAGACCTCGGTTTTGACCGGCCTTGTCAGTCTTGCGGTCGAGGAAATCTTGCATGAACCACGCAGCCAACGCCAACCTGTTTTCCCGCCTGTTCGACGGCCTGGACGATCCCAAACGCCTCGCGATCGAGACGCAGGACGGCGCCCATATCAGCTATGGCGATCTGGTCGCGCGGGCAGGCCAAATGGCGAACGTGCTGGTTGCGCGCGGCGTGAAGCCGGGTGACCGCGTCGCCGTGCAGGTGGAGAAGTCGGTCGCCAACATCGTGCTGTATCTGGCGACGGTGCGGGCCGGCGCGGTCTATCTGCCGCTGAACACCGCCTATACGCTGAACGAGCTCGACTACTTCATCGGCGATGCCGAGCCGTCGCTGGTGGTCTGCGATCCCTCCAAGGCCGAGGGGCTCGCCCCGATCGCCGCCAAGGTGAAGGCCAAGGTCGAGACGCTCGGCGCTGACGGCAAGGGTTCGCTGACGGAGGCCGCCGACAAGGCGGGCAGCGAGTTCACGACCGTGCCGCGCGCCAGCGACGATCTCGCCGCGATCCTTTACACCTCGGGCACGACCGGCCGCTCCAAGGGCGCGATGCTGACGCACGACAATCTCGCGTCGAACTCGCTCTCGCTCGTCGGCTACTGGCGCTTCACCGACAAGGACGTCTTGATCCACGCGCTGCCGATCTACCACACCCACGGCCTGTTCGTGGCGACCAACGTGACGCTGTTCTCGCGCGCGTCGATGATCTTCCTGCCCAAGCTCGATCCGGACCTCATCATCAAGCTGATGGCCCGCGCCACGGTGCTGATGGGCGTGCCGACCTTCTATACCCGCCTGCTGCAGAACGCGGCGCTGTCGCACGAGACCACCAAGCACATGCGGCTGTTCATCTCCGGCTCGGCGCCGCTGCTCGCCGACACCCATCGCGAATGGTCGGCGCGCACGGGTCATGCGGTGCTCGAGCGCTACGGCATGACCGAAACCAACATGAACACGTCGAATCCTTACGACGGCGAGCGCGTGCCCGGCGCGGTCGGCTTTCCGCTGCCCGGCGTTTCCGTGCGCGTCACCGAGCCCGAGACCGGCAAGGAGCTGCCGCGCGAGGAGATCGGCATGATCGAGGTCAAGGGCCCGAACGTCTTCAAGGGCTACTGGCGCATGCCGGAGAAGACCAAGTCGGAATTCCGGCCCGACGGCTTCTTCATCACCGGCGATCTCGGCAAGATCGACGACAAGGGCTACGTCCACATTCTCGGCCGCGGCAAGGATCTCGTGATCTCCGGCGGCTTCAACGTCTACCCCAAGGAGATCGAGAGCGAGATCGACGCCATGCCAGGCGTGGTGGAATCCGCCGTGATCGGTGTGCCGCACGCCGATTTCGGCGAGGGCGTCACCGCGGTGCTGGTCTGCAACAAGGGCGCCGACGTCAGCGAGGCCTCGGTGCTGAAGGCGCTCGACGGGCGCCTGGCAAAATTCAAGATGCCCAAGCGGGTGTTCGTCGTCGACGAACTGCCGCGCAATACGATGGGCAAGGTGCAGAAGAACGTGCTGCGCGATACGTACAAGGATATTTACGCGAAGAAATAGATATCGCGTAGCTTCAAACGGCGCCACACACTCACCGTCGTCCTGGCGAAAGCCAGGACCCATTACCCCAGGGAGAAGTTGCAGCGCAAAGCTGGCAACCACGAGTCTTCGCCAAACCACTCCCTGGGGTAATGGGTCCTGGATCGGCGCTCGCTTCGCGAGCTTGTCCAGGACGACGATGGAGTTGGCATTGCGCGCTCTCTCAACAACGTCATTGCGAGGAGCTCTTGCGACGAAGCAATCCAGACTGCCTCTGCGGAGAGATTCTGGATTGCTTCGCTGCGCTCGCAATGACGGAGGGTGTGGCGTCTACTGCCCGCCCAGCAGGCTCAGCACAAACCGGCTGCCGACGATGAACAGATAGCACCCGAACGCGGCTTCCAGCGTCCGCTTCGACATCGCATGCGCGGCTCGCACACCGAGCGGCGCGGTGACGAGGCTCATCGGCATCACCAGCACGGCGCCGATCAGCGAGACGTAGCCGAGCGCGAAGGGCACTTGCAGCGCTGCGACGGCGGGATAGTTCGCCGCCGCCGGCCAGCCGGCATAGATGTAGCCGAGCGCGCCGGGGATCGAGATCAGCACGGCGAGGGCCGACGAGGTCGCGACCGCCTGGTGGATCGGACGGCTATAGAAGGTCATCAGCAGGTTCGAGAACAGGCCGCCGCCGATGCCCATCAGGGTCGACAGGATGCCGACGCAGAAGCCGTAGACGCGCATCAACGGCCCCTTCGGCAGATCGTCGCCGAACTTCCAGCCTTCGCGCGCGAAGATGAGACGAGCCGCCGCCGACCAGGCGACGCAGACGAACACGATCTTGAACAGCCGCTCCGGCGCGTAGCGCGCGACGACGCTCCCCGAGACGACGCCGATCACGATCGGCACCCACCAGACGCGCAGGATCGACATGTCCACGGCACCGCGCTTGTAATGCGCCTGGAACGAGCGGATGGAGGTCGGGATGATCACGGCGAGCGAAGTGCCGACGCAGAGCGGCATCCGCACCTCGAGCGGCACACCGGCGATACGGAAGCATTCGTAGAACACCGGCACCAGGATCGCGCCGCCGCCGATGCCGAACACGCCGGCCAGAAATCCCGAGAGCGCGCCGGTTGCGATCAGCAGCAGCGCGAGCTCGACGATCTCCTTGATATCAAGACCTGCAATCACCCCTGACCCGCCCCGGCGACCGGTCGCAGCGCCTCCGAAACGTGCGCTCGGAGTTTGCTGCGTGCCAAGCTGTAAGCGATCTGATTCCCGCGGTCGACACGCCGTGCCCCGCGGCTGGGGTGGAATGCAGGGTGCGCATATCCGGAGCGGATGAAAATTGGCTCGTGAAGAGGAGGTTTGCCGTGGGGAGAATTAAGGCCGGCAGCGCCTTTGGCCGATCTTTGCCCGGTTTGGACGGCATGGTCCGTTTAGAGGTGTTCCAATAGCAATTTCAACGCACCTAGGCCCTTTCGAAAACGATGAATCATTATTCTTTTCTTCGTTGGCAGACCGAGGGTCTGGTATACCAAGCCCCTGATTGGCCTTGTTTCATCAAGGCTGTAGAGCTGAACCCGGGTTCGATTTATGGCGATTTGGTGATTGCGCAGGCGAAATCGACTCCGTAAATAGAGCCGACCTCTCGCGATCCCCGCGCGCGCCCTCAAGGGCCGCCATACAACATCAAAAGCCCATGACCGCACGGATCGAACGACCGCTTTCACCACACATGCAAGTCTACCGCTGGACGCTGACGATGGCGCTGTCCATCGTCCATCGCGCCACCGGTATCGCCCTTTACGTCGGAACCCTGCTGCTGGCCTGGTGGCTGATCGCGGCGGCCTCCGGCCCCGCCGCCTATGCCCATGTCCAGGCCTTCACCGGCAGCATCATCGGCCGCCTGATCGTGTTCGGCTACACCTGGGCGCTGATGCACCATATGCTGAGCGGCATCCGGCACTTCGTCTGGGACCTCGGCTACGGCTTCAAGGCCAATGAGCGCGAAGCGCTGACCTGGGGCGCAGCGATCGGCGGCATCGCCCTGACGGTGCTGATCTGGATCATCGCCTACGCGATCGGAGGCGGACGATGAGCACTGCTGATACGCCCAAGCGCAGCATGCGCACCCCGCTCGGCCGCGTCCGCAATCTCGGCGCGGCGCATTCCGGCACGTCCGACTTCTGGCGCCAGCGCCTCACGGCGGTGGCGATGACGCTGCTGATGATCCCGGTGCTGGTGATCATCATGATGACGCTCGGCCGCAACCAGGCCGGCGCCAAGCAGATCCTCGGCTCGCTGCCGATCGCCGTCATCATGATGCTCTTCATCGTCGCCAGCGCCTGGCACATGAAGATCGGCATGCAGGTCGTGATCGAGGACTACGTTCACAACGAGAAGCTGAAGCTCACCGCGATCATGCTCAACAATTTCTTCTCGATCGCGGTCGCGCTCGCCTCGATCTACGCGATTCTCCAACTGTCATCCGGAGTGTAACCCATGGCCAATGCGACCAATGGCACGGGCAACAGCGCTCCCGCCACCAACGGCAAAGCCTATCCGATCGAAGACCACACCTATGACGTCGTCGTGGTCGGCGCCGGCGGCGCAGGCCTGCGCGCCGTCGTCGGCTGCAGCGAGGCCGGCCTCCGCACCGCCTGCATCACCAAGGTTTTCCCGACCCGCTCGCACACGGTCGCGGCGCAGGGCGGCATCTCGGCTTCGCTCGGCAACATGCACAAGGACGACTGGCGCTGGCACATGTACGACACCGTGAAGGGGTCGGACTGGCTCGGCGACCAGGACGCGATCGAATACATGGTGCGCAACGCGCCCGACGCGGTCTACGAGCTCGAGCATTGGGGCGTGCCGTTCTCGCGCACCGAGGACGGCAAGATCTACCAGCGTCCGTTCGGCGGCATGACCACCGAGTTCGGCAAGAGCCAGGCGCAGCGCACCTGCGCCGCCGCCGACCGAACCGGCCACGCCATGCTGCACACGATGTATGGCCAGTCGCTGCGCCACGCGGCCGAGTTCTTCATCGAATTCTTCGCCATCGACCTGATCATGGACGACCAGGGCACCTGCCGCGGCGTCATCGCGCTCAAGCTCGACGACGGCACGCTGCACCGCTTCCGCGCCCAGACCGTGATTCTCGCCACCGGCGGCTATGGCCGCGCCTACGCCTCCTGCACCTCGGCGCACACCTGCACCGGCGACGGCGGTGGCATGGTGCTGCGCGCAGGCCTGCCGATGCAGGACATGGAGTTCGTGCAGTTCCACCCGACCGGCATCTACGGCTCGGGCTGTCTCGTCACCGAGGGCGCCCGCGGCGAGGGCGGTTATCTCGTCAACTCCGAGGGCGAGCGCTTCATGGAGCGCTACGCGCCTTCAGCAAAGGATCTGGCCTCGCGCGACGTCGTCTCGCGCGCGATGACCATCGAGATCCGCGAAGGACGCGGCGTCGGCAAGAAGAAGGACCACATCTTCCTTCATCTCGACCATCTCGATCCTGCGGTGCTCGCCGAGCGCCTGCCGGGCATCTCCGAATCCGCCAAGATCTTCGCCAATGTCGACGTGACGCGCGAGCCGATCCCGATCGTGCCGACCGTGCACTACAACATGGGCGGCATCCCGACGAATTATCACGGCGAAGTCCTGACCAAGAAGGACGGCGACGACAACGCCATCATTCCGGGTCTGATGGCGATCGGCGAAGCCGCCTGCGTCTCCGTGCACGGCGCCAACCGCCTCGGCTCCAACTCGCTGATCGATCTCGTCGTGTTCGGCCGCGCCGCCGCGCTCCGTCTCGCCGAGAAGCTGACGCCCAACGCCAAGCAGCCGGAGCTGCCGGCGAACTCGGCCGAGCTCGCGCTCGGCCGCCTCGACCATTATCGCTACGCCTCCGGCGGCACGCCGACCGCGAAGCTGCGCGAAGGCATGCAGCACGTGATGCAGAACAACTGCGCGGTGTTCCGCACCGGCGAAGTCTTGAGCGAAGGCCAGAACCTGATCCAGAAGGTCCACAGCGGCATCACCGACATCGCCGTGTCCGACCGCTCGCTGGTGTGGAATTCGGACCTCGTCGAGACGCTGGAGTTCGACAATCTGATCTCGCAGGCGGTGGTGACGATGAACTCGGCCGCCAACCGCACCGAGAGCCGCGGCGCGCATGCCCGCGAGGACTTCTCCGAGCGTGACGACAAGAACTGGATGAAGCACACGCTGGCCTGGCTGGACGATGCCGGCAAGGTCAAGATCGAGTATCGCCCGGTTCACAACTACACCATGACCAACGACGTGCAGTACATCCCGCCGAAGGCGCGCGTGTACTGATCGAACAGCGAAGGCCCTATCGAAATGGTTGAATTCGCACTTCCGAAGAACTCCAAGATCACCGGCGGCAAGACCTGGCCGAAGCCCGCGGGCGCGACCGAGCTCCGCGAGTTCAGGGTTTATCGCTGGAATCCTGATGACGGCAAGAATCCGAGCGTCGACACCTATTACGTCGACACCCATGATTGCGGTCCGATGGTGCTGGACGGCCTGATCTGGATCAAGAACCACATCGATCCGTCGCTGACCTTCCGCCGCTCCTGCCGCGAAGGCGTCTGCGGCTCCTGCGCAATGAACATCGACGGCCAGAACACGCTGGCCTGCACCCGCTCGATGCACGACGTCAAGGACGGCGCGGTGAAGATCAACCCGTTGCCGCACCAGCCGGTCGTGAAGGACCTCGTCCCCGATCTGACGAACTTCTACGCGCAGTACGCCTCCGTCGAGCCGTGGCTGAAGACGACCTCGCCGACGCCGCAGAAGGAATGGCGCCAGAGCCACGAGGACCGCGAGAAGCTCGACGGCCTCTACGAGTGCATCCTGTGCGCCTGCTGCTCGACCTCGTGCCCGAGCTATTGGTGGAACAGTGACCGCTATCTCGGCCCCGCCGCGCTGCTCCAGGCCAACCGCTGGGTCTCCGACTCCCGCGACGAGGCCACCGGCGAGCGCCTCGACAATCTCGAGGACCCGTTCCGCCTCTATCGCTGCCACACCATCATGAACTGCGCCAAGGCGTGCCCGAAGGGCCTCAACCCGGCGGAAGCCATCGCCGAGCTGAAGCTCAAGATGGTCGAGCGGCAGATCTAGCATCGTCCATGCGATGAGCCCCGGCCGGTGTGTGAAGACAATATAGTTCTTTTTAGACAATAGAGTTCTTCTTAGACAAAATAGTTCTTCCACAGCTGCGGTCTGACGGAAAGCGGCGGTTGGAAGATCGCCGAGAAGGGCCGGGCGGTGCTGGAATTCCTTGAGGCTCGCCCTGGGACCCACCAGTTGCTCGAGGCGACCTCGGTCGAGACCGTTGCTGCGCCGGTGCCTGCCCTCCCGCAACCGGCGGATCGGGCCAAGCGGCGGCGCGAACGCCGCGAGCGTCGGCGCGAGGCGCGCGAATGAGCTCGGGCAAGCCCTTCCTGAACGGGTACGGCCAACGCATCTTGCGTTCGGACGACACTGCCAGGTCAAGGCCGGCCGTCGTCACGGCTTCCTCGGCTCCCCGCAGGAAACAAGAGGAACGAAGCGCACCTCCTCTATCCTGTCCTCGACGAAACGACCCTCCGGCCCGCGTGTCAGCTTCGTCAGCCACTGCACATCGTCAGGATCGCCGAGCGGGATGAGAAGTCTTCCCGACGGAGCCAGTTGAGCCTTGAGAGCCGCGGGTATCTGCGCGCCGGCGGCCGACACCACGATCACGTCGAACTCGCCGCCATCCGGCCATCCTGCAGTCCCGTCGCCCTGACGCAGATCCACGTTGCGGCAGCCGAGATGCCGAAGGCGAGATCGGGCGCGCTGCACCAATGCTTCATGGCGCTCGAGCGCGCAAACCTCCCGCCCGAGCTTGGCGGCGAGTGCCGCCAGATAACCCGAACCCGCGCCGATCTCCAGAACCCGGTCCGACTTGGCGATTGCGGCAGCCTCGAGCATCCTGGCGACGATGTAGGGCTGAGAGATGGTCTGCCCTTTCGGGATCGGTACCGCGCTGTCTTCGTACGCGGCTTCCGCGAACCGACGATCAAGGAAGATTTCGCGGGGGACCTGCCGCATCGCCAGCAGGACCCGCCTGCTGCGAATGCCGCGGCCGGCAATCTGCACGTCGACCATCGCGTCGCGGAGGAAGCGGGACCTCCTGGACCGTTTGCTCTCCTTGACCGCGCGCACGACCTCTCCATGCATGAACGATTTCGCTCCAGCAGATGGAAACTCGGAGGCCAGCGACTTGCTCCTTGACGCGAGGGTGGGTGCCGCTCGCGCCGACGACGAGGCCGGCTCCGCTGCCGAGCGAGATCGCGGAGCTGTAGTCAGAAACGCGCTTGCAGCGGAACGACCGCCTCCGGATCGAATTGAGCTCGCGGAAACCAGTCCGAAGAAAGCTCATGAAGTCGCTCGTCGGGTCTTCATGATTCCTGGGAGGAGACCCTATGAAATGGGTTGTGTCGGTGCTAGTTTTTGCACTTGTCGCCTCGACCTCCGCGGTTTCGGCTCAACCGGTGAGATGGACGACCTATTCCATCCCGCAGACCGGTACCTCAGTCGATTTCCCGGCCTCGATCTTTACCGAAGAAGTCGGCCGGCCGGATGGCTACGGACAGCGATTTCGGACGGCTGACGGCCGAGCCGACCTTACGATACAGGCCGCACCCAACGTCTCCAACGATTCGCCCGCTGCATTTCTCGCAAAGAAGCATCCGCCCGCGCGCATCCAGTACAAGCGAACGACGCCTCGGTTCTTTGCTGTTTCCAGCTACAAGGCCGACAAGGTCTGGTACAACCGCTGCAACTTCTCGAGTGGATTGATTCACTGCGTCCTGATCAACTACCCGGCGAGCGAAGAGCGCGAGTGGGACGACGTCGTAACGCGGATCAGTCTGTCGCTGCGCGGCAAATAAGTCGTGCGGGTGCGGGATGGAGATCGCGCCTGCCGGCGAAGGCGCGACACGAACGGCAACGGCCCGGGGACCTTGAGGCCGGCAAAGGCGCGTAGCTGCGAGAATACCGAGGTTGCGGAGAGACCGCCGCCTTTGGCTATCCTCGCGAGCGCTAGTTCTGAATAGCGGGTCGTGAGACCTTTGGCTATCCGCGACAGGCGCCGTAGTTCAACGGCGGGCGACAGTCCCTCCAGTTCAATAGTGTCGCAAGGCTATCGTTCCTCCGATCTGCCGCGGCTCGCCGATCCGTGGTTCACGCGGTAGCCGCTGCCCGCCCGGCGTCGGTGATGCGATACTTGATATCTCCGGATGGAAGCGGTTCGGTTTCCACCAGACCCAGTTACACCAGCCGCGCCACGATTTCGTGGTCGAACGTCGGCGGGCTGACCAGGATTCGCCGAGGAGCTTCCTCAGAAAATCGCGCTCCAATCGGTCAGCTCTATCCTCGAACTCCGCTCGCCGACTTCTTCCGGCGGGCATTGCGGCGCGTCATCCGACCCGGCCGCTCCATCCCTGGGAGATCAACATTTCGCCGCGGTCGCTGCCGGGAACGGAGGCATCGTGGCACCGTTGATTTCCGGAGACAACATCCAGGAGGTCAACCATGGCCATGGAAGATCGCGAGACGTTCAGCCTGATCGGCAGCGACAAGGTGGAGGGTACGAACGTGTACGGGGCCGACGGGGAAAAGGTCGGCTACATCGAGCGCGTCATGATCGACAAGGTCAGCGGCAAGGTGTCGTACGCGGTGCTCAGCTTCGGCGGGCTGCTCGGCATCGGCGACGATCATTATCCGCTGCCCTGGCAGGCGTTGAAATACGACACCAACCTCGGCGGCTACGTCACCGGTATCACCCAGGACCAGCTCCGCGGCGCCCCCAAATACGCCGACGAGAGCAGTTGGAATTGGAGCGACCCGGCGACCACGCGCTCCGTGAACGCCTACTACGGCGTGCCGGTGGCCTGAGGCAGGACGACACTCTGGCGTCTGGCTGCTCGACGCACCACGACCCGGTCGACGATCAGGCCTGATCGCCGAGGAGACTTGAAAGTGAGTGATTCCGTTCGAGTTCTGGTTGTGGAGGATGAGGCTCTCATCGCAAGCTTCGTCGAGGACGCGTTGTCCGACGTCGGTTTCGAGGCCTGCTCGGTCCATTCGGGGGAGGAGGCCATGTCCACTTTTTGCGATGGCCGCGAGGGATGTCGGGTCCTGGTGACGGACATCAACCTGGGTGACGGCATCAGCGGCTGGGAACTGGCGCGGCAGATCAGGGAAATCATCCCGGGCTTTCCTGTGGTCTACATGACGAGCGCCAGCGCGCCTGACTGGCAATCGCAGGGCGTCGACGGCAGCGTCCTGATTCAGAAGCCCTTTGCCCCGGCGCAATTGGCTGCCGTCGTCTCGCAGCTACTCGATACCGGGGCCTCACCGGCTTGAACCGGGACCGCCGTGAGTTTCGGATCCTTCGATCGAGCCCGTAAGGATGGCAGCGGATCGTCGCTTGCTCGCGCTATCCTTTAGCCGCGCGTTGTGGCCGCGGCGCGGCCAGCGGCGACCGTCATCCAGTCCCGCAGCAGGCCTCTGTCCTCTCTCGAAAAGGACGCTCGCCGCTTGAGATCGTCCAGTGTCTCACCGGGATGGCATCGCTCGAAATCCTCCTTGATCAGCGACTCGAGGTAGGTTCGATCCTCGGTGCTGCCTGAATCCAATTGCTGGCGCGAATCGGTCCTCATGGTTGTCCCCTCCGCGCACGCAGTCGAAGGCGGCCCGGATGCGGCACAACGGCAAGAGCGATCGTTAGTTCACGAACAGATTGGTCCGGATCGACCCGAGGGCTGCTCGGCGATCCCGCGGCCGCCGTGAGGGTGGTCGGCCGCTGAATCCGGCGCGGTCACTCCGGCTCCCGTATCCGCCCCTTGCCGCCGCACTTCGTGCAACGGCCCGGAAAGATCCTGCGACCAAGTTCGGTCTCGCGCGCTGGCTGGTGCCCAGCGCCATTGCAAGCGTCGCACTTGGCGTCGGCGGAGCCGCCTTTCCTCATGCCTCGCCCGGGCCGGCGAAGAGTGTCGCCGGCGGCGTGGTGCGCGGCGGCGGCAGGGGCCGGGCGCTCCCGCCGGGTTTGCTCTTGGCGTCGTACCTCTTGGCCAAGTCGAGCAGCCGTCTTCGTGTGAATGGGTCCGCTCTTTCCGCAAGATCGCGCGCCCGTTGCGCGAAGCCGCTGTAGAACTCTTCCATGACGCCACCCCACAACATCACCGAAGCTGGATTAGATTGGGTGGCGCGGTTCGCGTCAAGAGCTCGCTTGTGTCCGCGCGGCGATCGGGAATAGGCTAAGCGCGGCGGGGGAAGCCAGATGTCGTTGCAGCACCAAATCCGGAAGCCGTGCCCTCACTGCGGGCGGCCCATGAAGCTCGTCCGCGACGAGGTCACCAGAGGCGGGGAGCGCTACGTCTGCCCCGATTGCGACGACGATCCGCTGCACGATCCCGCCGCCCGGAAGTGGGTGGAGGGCCCGCTGCGGCCGCCGGCGAAGTAGTGGTCCGAAAGAAGTCGGCCCGGGGTGGTCCGGGCCACACGCACGGCCAGGACTGGCAAGTTCGTCGCGGGCGCACCAACTCCTTTGTAGATGCCAACATGGGGAGGCGCGATGTCGACCGTCGCAAAGCTGCTCGCGCGGAAGCAGGCGCTCCTGGAGCGACTGGAGAGCGATCCTGGGCCGAACGAGCGGGACGAAATCCAGGCATTGCTCGCCCAGATCGAGACCGCGCTGAACTTGCTCGAGCCGAGAGATGTTGTCGGTCCAAGCGACGAGTGAAGCGAAATCGCCGCCCGTCAGAGCGCGCTCAGATCGTCCGGCACCTCGCCGAACTTCCGGATCAGCTTGGCGTCGCCGAATTCGCCGCTGGACGGATCGCCGGTCCCCTAGAAGGCGACCGCGCCGGCGCAGCCGGGTTTTCGCGACAGCGCCTCGGCGAGCATGACGGCGGCGTTGGCGCTCAGGCATTCGACCGCCTCGCCGGGCGCGACGCCGTCGTCCGCCATCACGAACGGCAGTGCGACGTAGTAGGTGACGTCCATCGCAGTCACTCCTTGCGCTCATGCAGCAGGCCATGCCGCCCGCGCGAATATCCTTTCGACACCGCCGCGCGCAGTTCGTTGGCCTCGGCCTCGAGAAAATCGATGGCGACCAACAACGCCTTCACGGCCTCGCGGGCGTCCCCGCCGCAGGTCTGGATGGCTTGGTCGGCGGCCAGCTCGAGGTCGCGCTCAGCGGGCGTAGCGGGGTCGGGCGCAGCGGGCATGGCCTATGTTCCCTATTCGTTCCCAACGAGTCAAGCGGCCGTCCGCAGGTTTAATCTCCGATCGACCCGGGCTGGGGTAGGCTCGCGGGATGGACCTGCTGATGGCGCGACGACACCTCTCGGAAGCGGAGCGTCACGTCGCGCTTAGCGAAGGTCACGTCGCCCGGCAGCTCGCAATCGTCGAAGGGCTGGAACGCGCGGGACACCCGATAGGGCTGGCCAGCGACGTGCTGGACACGTTCCGGATGCTGTTGGCCTCGCACATCGACCACCGCGACCTGATCCGCCGGGAAATCGATGGCTAGTAGGCCATCTCGGAATGTCGGAACCTAGGCGTCCCGATCGTCTTGAATCCACGAGGTCCCGCGTATCTGGAGTTCTGCGTATCATGGCCCCGCGCGCCAACTGGAAAGGCTTCCTGCGTCTGTCCCTGGTGACGTGCCCCGTGGCGCTCTACCCGGCGACCTCGGAGAGCGAAAAGATCAGCTTCAACCAGCTCAACCGACAGACCGGACACCGCATCAAGTACCTGAAGGTCGATGCGGATACCGGCGACGAGGTCCCGAACGAGGACATCGTGAAGGGTTACGAACTCGACAAGGGCCAGTACATCGAGGTCTCGAAAGAAGAGCTCGAGGAGATCGCGCTGGAGTCGACGCGCACCATCGAGATCGACGAGTTTGTCGACAGGGCGGACATCGACCCGAGGTATCTCATCAGGCCCTACTACCTGCGTCCGGATGGCAAGGTCGGGCACGACGCCTTCGCCGTGATCCGTGAGACCATCCGCGAGATGAACAAGGTAGCGATCGGACGGGTGGTGCTGACCAACCCGAGCACATCATTGGGCTCGAGCCGTTGGACAAGGGGCTCGTCGGCACCCTGCTGCGCTACCCCTACGAAGTTCGGAGCGAGCAGGAGTATTTCGAGGACATCCAGCAGGTGAAGCTGACCAAGGACATGCTCGACCTCGCAAAGCACATCGTGAACCAGAAGGCGGGACGGTTCGATCCCGAGAAGTTCGAGGATCACTATGAGAGCGCGCTGGTGGAGCTCATCAACCAGAAGCGCGCCGGCAAACCGATCACGCGGAAGGAGTGGCCCGCTGCGAGAAACGTCGTCGACCTGATGGAGGCGCTGCGGCGGAGCGTCGGCGGCGCTGCGGCTGAGGCTCCGAAGAAGGCGACGAAGAAGCCTCGCAAGGCGGCAGCCGGACAGAAGGAAATGCTGATGCCGATCGTCGGCAAGAAGCCGGCAAAGGAGTCTGCGGCGAAGAAGCCGGCAGCGAGGCCGCAGCGGAAGTCCGCCTGACACAAGATTAGGAGAGCCGCATGGATATGAAAGAAGCTGCGGCGATGACGGAAGCCTCCGGGCTGATCGACGAACAGGGCGGCATTGAGCAAAGTCCCGATGCGCGCCGGGGACCGCTCCAATCGCCTTCGCAGGATGCAGCGATCCGGTGGGCCGATCGGCTGCGCGAGGTGACCGTAAAGGCCCCGTTGCAGTCGCTCCTCGTCGCGTTCCTGTTGGGGATCTGGGTCGCGCGTCGGCGCTAGGAGACCTGAGAGACTGAGAAGCGTCCGCGGCGCTTCGGCTGATGCCGCGGCTCCGAAGAGCGGCCGCAGCGGAGTCCGCCTAGCCATCGCGACGTTCCTTCCGGCGTTCCTGCGCCGAATGTCCATCGGGAAAATCTGGAAACTTTCGCTGCGAAGGTGAGTTGCCACCGGACAATGTCTTGTCGGAGCTTGAGCATGGCCGACGAAGTGCCGCTGCGAAAGGCGGTAGACACGGCATGGTCCGTCTACAGGGCGACCCACCGCGACGTCGATGCGGCGGACGGCCGTCGCTGCCTCCTCGAGCGCCACCTGCACAGGAAATGGGACTCGCGCGAAAGCGATGCCAAAGAGCTCGGACTCGCCTACCTCGAACGACTTCCTGAAGACGAATGTTGAGGCGGGTGGAAGGACTGGTCTGGCGGGTAGCTGCCGATAGCACCAATCCCGATTTGACGCTGCTCGCCATTTCATACCTCTTTTCGGCGGTGATCGTGCTGGCGTTGCGATCGGTCTCCGGGGCGTAGCGGACGGCCCCCATGCGCATCGCCCAACTTGCTCCTTTGGCCGAGAGCGTTCCCCCAAAATTCTACGGCGGCACGGAGCGGGTGGTCGCCTGGCTGGTGGATGAGCTGGTCGAACTGGGTCATGACGTGACGCTCTTTGCGACCGGGGATTCGCGGACGCGCGGCAAGCTTCATCCGGTGTGGCCTCGCGCGCTTCGCCTCGGACGAAAGGGTGTCGACCCGAATGCCGCGTGTACCCTCCTGCTGGAAGCGATTGCGAGAGGTGCAGCCGACTTCGACGTGATTCATTCCCACATCGACTGGCTGCCGCTTCCGCTGCTCAGCCGACTGGGAGTCCCCTTCCTCACGACGGTGCACGGGCGGCTCGACCTGGCAGGACTGCCCAACGTGGTTCGCCAATTTCCAGACGCCGGCTTCGTCTCGATTTCCGACCACCAGCGCCGGCCCCTTCCGGACGCGAATTGGTGCGGCACGATCCAGCACGGGCTGCCCATCGACCTGTTTCGGCCGTCGTACGGACCAGGATCGTACCTGGCGTTTCTAGGGCGCCTCGCGGCGGAGAAGGGACCGGAAGACGCCATCCGCATCGCCCGCGCCGCCGGAAAGCCGCTGCGCATCGCCGCGAAGATCCCGCGTGCCGAGACCGCCTACTTCAAGAAGCGCCTGGAGCCTCATATCGACGGCGAGAAGGTGCAGCTCGTCGGCGAGGTCGACGAAGGGAGGAAACAGCCGTTCCTCGCGGAGGCCGCGGCCCTGCTGTTTCCAATCGATTGGCCGGAGCCCTTTGGCCTGGTGCGGGACGCCCGTGATCGCTTATCGCTCGGGCTCCGTGCCGGAAGTGGTCGACGACGGCGTGACCGGATTCATCGTGGACAGCGAGGAGGAGGCCGTCAGCGCGGTCAGCGAAGTGGCTCGACTCGATCGAAAGCTTGTGCGCGCGCGGTTGGAGGAGCGCTTCTCCGCGCACCGTATGGGGCGGGAATACGAAGGTCTGTACCGGAAGATGATCGCCGCCGCCGGGGGCGTCGAGCGCGAGCAGGATCTGCAACCGTCGGCGCCATGAAGGGAAGCGGGACAGATTGGAACCAACCGGTTCGTCGGGCGTCGAATCCATGCCCCCGGCCCCCCAAAAGCCCCGCCGGCGGAAAACCTAACCCCTAGGTTGGCGGTCCGAATGCGCAACATAGCGCAAGGACCGTTTGCGCCCGAAGGAGGGAGCAATGAGCAATCGCACATCGGACCGGAGGATGCCGACCGCTGCCGAACGGGAAGCGCGAAAGGTGTTTCGCGACACGAGCGCGAAGGCGCCGGTCTCCGAGCATGAACGCGACCAGCAGGCATTCCATGCAAACCGGGAGCGCCTGAAGGCGGAGCGGCTGGCTCGCGAGGCTGCGGCTGCCAAAAGGGGTGCCGGAGTCACGCGCGACAAGCCAGGAAAACCATCCAAGGAAGCCGGCCGTCCGTAGTCCCGAAGTCGGCAATCTCAGGCCACGTTTTCGCCCGCGAGAAGGAGCATTGCGGGGTGGCCAGAGGAGCCGACGCCGAACGATGCTGACCCAGATCTACGAAGTTGCAACGCCCGCCGAAGCCGACGCGATATCCGCGATCGGCGTGGATCATGTCGGCGTGCTCGTCGGGGACGGCGCCTTCCCCCGCGAGCTTCCGGTCCATAAAGCAGCCGCTGTCATGAAAGCGATTCGCGCGCCGTCAGTGCCTTCAGCCCTGTTTCTTTCGGCGGACGTGGCTCTCATCGAACAGATGGCCAGCGAGCTTAACCCACCCATCGTGCACCTTGGCGCTTCGAGCGAATTGCTCACTCCCGATCACGTCGGGGCGCTCCGAAAGTCTCTGCCGAACATCAAGTTCATGCGCAGCGTACCCGTGACGGGACCAGAGGCGCTGCAGGTGGCGCGCGCATACGATGGGATCGTCGAATGGATCCTGCTCGACAGTCATCGCGTTGGCGATCCGCAAATCGGTGCGCAGGGCGTGACGCATGACTGGAGCATCAGTCGAATGATCGTCGAGACTGTTCGGACCCCGGTGATACTCGCTGGCGGACTAGGGCCTGACAACGTCAAGGAGGCCATCCGGTCCGTGCAACCTGCCGGAGTGGACTCAAAGACCAAGACAGACCGCGAGGACACCCACTCGAAAGACCTGGTGAGGGTCGAAGCTTTCTATCGCGCGGCCAAGAGCGGCTAGATCGCGTTCGCTTTTGCGGGCTAGTGCCCTGCAACGCCGGTCATCCGCTTAGCGAGACGCTCTCGTCTCGGATGCCCGAAGCCTCTCCAGCAGAGACTGCAGGGAAGATGGAAGTTCTCTCTCGACGCGCATCAGCGGCGCAGCCGTTCACCGATCTCCGCCGCAATGGCGCGGCTCTGGTTGGCATCGATCGAGACCGGGTTCCGCATGCTGTCTTCCTCGATCTTGCCAACATTCCGGCGCCGGATTGGTTGCGGCTCTGGCCAAAAGTTCACTTTTGAACATTTCCACGGAACGAATCGCTAAGGTTGTACTTTCTGCTTGGGGCCTGAATTTCCTGACAGCGCCTGTTGGAAGCGAGATGTGGCGGGACGCGAATATCTGAATCGACAGGCGGCCACCCTGCTCAAGTTCGCGAAGACGACCACCGATCCGATGGTCGCCTTGGGCTTGGTCGAGAAGGCCGCCGATCTCAAGGAGCAAGCCGAGGAGCCGCGAGCCGACGGCGGCGACGAGGCGTCCGATCTTGCCGGCGAGAGCTAGTCATCTTGGGGCCGCCCCCGAGCGAGTGCGAGCGAGCGCGTCGGCTGAAGTGGCGGAGGATGAATTTCGGGCCGTCGCTTTTGAACGCGGAAAGGTGCCCGTCTGACACGCCCAGACGGCTGGGGCGGAACTCAGAGCAACGCTAGGATCGCGACCACCGCGAGCAGACCCGTCGCGGTCACGCACCAGCACGACAGTTCAAGCACTCGCATAACCTGCCCTGGTTAGAGGGCCTGCCCTGCCGTCGACGCTATAGCGGGAACTCGGCGGGCGGAACCGCAACTTTTCATGGCCTCATATGTTCACGGCAGGGGCGCAGGATACGCGAGGCGTGCCGATGCCCCTGATGCCGATAGGTGATGTGTTTCTCACGGTGGCGATCATGACCCTTGCCTTCCTCGGCGAGGTCGCAGTGTTCGCTCTTCTCGGAATCTTCTGAGCGCTCCGGACGCGGCTCGCGCGAGAATCGCAGGGATCCGGAGTGCGTAGCGCACCGGATTGCTACGGACATCACTTCGCGGGATTCTTTACGATTTCGGCTTAAATTTCGGCTCGATGGACAGCGACTATGACCCCGAGCGCGAAGCCGAAGCGGCGATGAAGCTGGCCGCGGCAACCGATGGATTGGAGCGGCAACGCTGGATCAGCTTGGCGATGGCGTGGCAGGAAATCGCCCGCATGCGGCAGCCCTCGATGTTCGGCGCCGGCAGCGAAGAGGCCGCCTAGTCGGACTCCGGCGGGCACTCCGGGCAGGTGTCGCCGATGGAATTCAGGACATCGCGAATTTCAGCGGCGGCTTCGTCCGGAGAGAACCCGGTCGGGGGATACTGCGTGGCGATATCGAAGGCGCGCTCGCGGGCATGCGGGTCGGCCCGGTCCTGGGCCCAGCCGTGCTCCTCGCATTCCTTGATGGCGCCGGCCTCCTTCAGCACGCTGATCGCCCAACCACGCTGCGTCCGGATCGCCGGCTGTCTTTCCTTCGTCATCAGCATCGAGATCGCTCCTGCCGGGACGCATCCTACCGCCCGCCTGCTCGTTCCGAGCGCTTAGCACGCAGCAGGGATTCGCAATCGGCAGAGCTGGAGCTGTCCACGTGTTCCACCCGGCTCTGCTGGCTTGGAGTATTCGAGACGCCTTCCCGCGCGCTTCGCTTCAGATGTGCCGCTTTGGCCAATGATCAGCGAACATGCCGTTCAAGCTTTCCAGTTTCATCGGAAGAGCGGGACCCTCTGTTGTGAGGCCGAGATAGTAGGCGGCACGCGTGGCGCCGACGTACAGGTATTTGTCGAAAAGATCGGGCGCCCGCTCGGCGAGCCTGTCCACCCCAACAAAGAATACACCCTCGAACTCGAGTCCTTTGATGTGCTGGACGTCGAAGACCCGAACGTCGTTTTCCTGGCCTACGGACTGACCGCGAACACAAGCTACGGCGTGGAGATTCTTGTCGGCAAGTGCCGCATCGAGGGTTTCCGCAAGCGGTTCCACCTCAGCTTCTTCATTTACCAGCACCGCGATTGATGGCAGCGATCCCGTGAGGTTTTCGATTTCGCCGATACGATCGGCCAGCCAGACGCAAACGGCGCGACGATCGCGCAATCCGTTCGCGAGGACTGGACGCACGCCATCGTTGATTACATGTGCAGGGAGTTGAGTGTCGGGCGAAGTCCCAGAAAGCTGGGCGATACGGTTCGCGAACTCGTTGAGTTCTTTGCTGTGACGGTAACTGATGTTGATGGTCCGGACGTCGATGTCAGGGAAAACCCATTTCAGTTCGTCGATAGAACGACTGCCCCAGCTTGTTACACGTTGATTGAAGTCGCCGCACGCCAGAAATGACCGCGTCACCGGATCGCACAGGTTGGCCATGCATGCCAACTGCAACGGGGAGAAGTCCGTCGCCTCGTCGATCACGATCTGGTTGCGCAAAGCGTCTCGGAATGATTGTAAGGCCGGATGCTTTCCGGCGGCAACCTCGGCAGCAATCGTTCTGTTCGCGAAAAGTCCGTTGGCTGCACGCAACGTCGCGAGCAAAAGGACGTCGGCTTCCAGAGGAGAAAGGTCAGTCGCGGCGAATGGCTCCGAGCGATACCACCGATTTTCAGCCTGCCGTTCGCGACGGAATCGACGGTAGCGCGCCGGAACGCCAGAGATCAGACGCCGCATGGGGTTCGCGAACCGGCGAGCCGACGACTGGACCTGGAGACTTACGCCGATCGAGCGCAACTGGTCTGCGGCGGGCATCTTGCTGCCGAGCCAGTCGATGATCTTCCTGTTGCGGCTCTGTGCCGGGAGCGACCGGCCGACGGCCAAGGCGCGCGAGTGAGCTCGAATTGCCCGCATGTAGGCCTCGAAAGCGGCATTGCGAGCATCGGCCGGCGGCGTGGCGTCTTCATCCTCGTCCCCATCTGCATCGTCGGGCTCATCCGTCGTCTCGGTCATCGTCGCGAGGAACGCGATGAGCTGCGTGAGCAAGGTCGGATCCCGCCTCAATTCAACGGAGAACGCGTTCCTGATTGTGAGATCGGTCTGGGCCTTGATCTTGGCGATCAAGGCGCGGACGTCGTCCGCAGCTTCGCCGATCTCAATGAACTGTGCGGACGATGTATCCCCCGTTCCGTCCAGCGTCCGCGTCAAGCGCTTCCCGACCCGCGATGCCTCGGGATCGCGGTTGTCCGCGAGTATCTTTGCGTGTTGCGTGACCTCTGCCCAGAACGTCTGGATGTGCCAGTTCTCGAAATCCTCGAACCATGCGGTTTGGCGGCCGACGGTCTCCGTCAGCAGAGGGTCGAAAGCGGATTTGAGAACGAAGGTGCCCGACCCGAGGCCAGCGCGCAGAATGCCGAACCTGTTGCGCGCAAGTTCGCGCCGATAGTCGTCCCATGTCTGCAATCGCGCATCGGGCGCCGCGATACCTTCTCGCGCAAATGCCTCCTTGAGATAGAGTTTCAACAATTCCGTGGGAGTGAACATCAGCCAGCTTCCGGTATGACCGGCGGCTCCAGCGAACGAGCGCGCAATAAGCGCCTCTTCCTCCGCTTGCAGAAATTCGCGATCCAGCTTCAGTCCAAGCCTCTTGATCAGCGTGGTGGTCTTGCCGGTGCCGGGCGGCCCCAATATCACCAGCCGGCTGTCCAGCGGCAGGCGGAAGATCTCGTCCTGGTACTGATCGAGCAGGGGTTGATCCCGCAAACCCATCTTGAGGATGGCATTGCGGCGCAGGCCTTCCAGTACGTTGTCGGCTTCCCTGCCTTCGGCCAGAAGCGCATCGAGGATATCGGCGATTTCCGCCGCACCCGTGGACTTCAGAAGCTCGCGGAGAGAAGTAACCGTGATGGGACCATAGTTGGCACCTTGAAGTACAGTATCGTGAGAATCCCACTTCTTGTCTTTGATGTCCGGTTGCAAGACCGCGCGTTCGGCCACCTCGAAATTGCGCATGCCCTTCGACGTGCGCACATCCTGGTCGCCTCCGACGGGCAGCGACGCCATTCGTCCGATCGGTGAGCGATAGCTCGCCATGGTATGGCGGTCGTGGGGGAGCGTCCCGGCGCGCGCAATGAAGTAGACCTTCTCCTCGCCTTCCTCGTCACGGAGGACGAGACGCGCGATCGCAGGCTCCCGTGCGAGCTCGACGAGCTGCTGCCGCTGTTCCGACGTGATGTCGCTCATGTTTTGAACGGCATTGGCCCCGGTCAGCGTGTTGACAACAGCGAATGATTCCGCACCGGAAGCGCGGGCTTCGCCGAGCTTTGCGTTGGCGGCATCGGCGATGTCCGAAAAGAATCCGAGGGTGTCGTCGGCGATGGTCGAGAGTTGTTCTTTTTGGCTAGTTTTCCCGGTCCCCGACCTAACCGCCTTCGTCTTCACCGATGATTGCGCCATTCTCCCCCCGATTGTCGGCGATGGGCCGGCTCCGCCCGACCCGGTCATTTTGCCCGTCCAAGATATCGGCTTTCGGAGCAGAAACCGAACGAAAATTGCGGTTTTGGGCACCTGCTCGCCTTGATTGTGCAGAACTTTCCTTCGGGCGGCCATCAGTGCAGGGTCAGATCGGCCTGCCGAGTTGCAGGCCTTCAAGGGAGTCGTGCTGCAGAGACGAGAGCGAACCGCCGCGACCGTCGCCTCGCCTGCCAGTCACGTCACCAGTCCGGCTGGATCCTCCTTCACACCCCGCGCGACGATCCGGAGCGTCCCGTCCGGAAGGGGCCGCTGTAGCTTCAGGGCTTCCTCGAGGGGCGCGGTCATCCAAGTTTCAACCTCGTCGGGCGTCGTCAGGATCACTGGCATCGCCTTCGGATGGATCGCCCCGACTTCGGCGTTCGGCTCCGTGGTCAGGAATGCGTAGAGGTCGTTCGTCGTCTCGCCTTCCTTGACCTTCCTGACCGAGGTCCAGTTGGTCCAGATGCCGGCGAAGCACGCCAGCGGCCGGGTCTCGTCGAGCGCGAACCAGATGTCGCCGCCTTCGGCCTTGTTGAATTCTGAGAAGCTGTTGAACGGCACCACACAGCGGTTCTCCGGACCCAGCCACCTCGTCCAGTGCTTGGACTTCACGTTGCGGATATTGGTCGTGCCGCCGTCCGGCTCCATCCGCAGCAATTCCTTGAAATCAACCTCCTTGCCCTTGGCTTGCAGCTTCTCGGCCCGCTTTTTCGTCGCGTCCATCAGCGCCTTCGACGACGACGGCATGCCCCAGCGCGCCGGCGCGAGCTCGCGCCCATCCGGTCCTGTCCGGACGATCGGGGCCCGGTAGTCCGGAAACACGCCGGGCATCGGCTCCAGGTTGCCGACGTAGCGGTTGACGACTCGGAACAGCGCGCTGATGGCGGCCTGGTTGGTCGTGATCGAGTACAGATTGCAGATGTGGACGGCCCCCCCGCTTGTCAGGATTTTAGCAGACTTCTGGCCAGATCGCTTGCTATCAGATGTCCGGCCTGTTTGCGCGGACAAAGCCCGCTGGCCAAGATGGTGTTCGCTACGCACGCTCCAAGCACATAGGCGACATTCGTGATGCCAGTGTAATCTACGGAAGCTCGCGCGTATTGACCGATCGGTCCTTCCATCTACTGCGTCCTGCAAGTTCGTGGGTCATCCGGCGAGCAATCTCGGCCGGTACACTGAGTTCAGATCAGATGGGCATGGCGGCTACCGGCCGGTTGTACACGCCACCCGATATCATCAAGCGCCAGGCGATACGGGCGAACTTGTTGGCTAAGGCCACCGCGACTAACTTCGGCGGCTTTCGCTCCAGCAGCGAAGTGAGCCAGGGTGTCGGCTTATGACGGCCCTTTCGAATGTGCCTCAGCAGCGCGGTCGCGCCGACAATCAACGTCGATCGGAGCATTGAATCTCCGGCCTTTGTGATACCGCCATATCGTTGCCGGCCGCCAGTTGAGTGATCCTTGGGGGTCAGTCCGAGCCAAGCCGCGAAGTCGCGGCCTGATCTGAACGTCTCCGGCGGGGGCGCCTTCATGCTTAGCATGGACGACCCAATCGGACCGACGCCAGGAATCGTCGCGATCCGCCTGCTGACATCATCCTCACGATGCCACTTCATCAGCTTGGCTTCGATCTTTGCCAGGCGGGCTTCGACCGCGGCATACTCCTCCGCCTGAAGGCGGAAGAGATCCCGCGCCATTTCCGGTAAGTTGTCATCCTCGAGCACCCGCTTGATAAGTGCCGTGACGTTCTGCCGACCGGCGGGGCCAACGATGCCAAACTCAGCCGCATAACTCCTGAAGGCATTAGAAAGCTGCGACTTCACGCTGACCAGGCGTTCCCGCACGGTCATCAACATGCAGGCCGCTTGCCGTTCTTTTGACTTCACCGGTACAAACCGCATACTCGGCCGGGTGACCGCCTCGCACAGCGCCTCGGCATCGGCCGCGTCGTTCTTGCCGCGCTTTACGTAAGCCTTCACATATTGGGGCGGGATCAGCTTCACTTCATGACCAAACGACTGCAGCAGGCGCGCCCAGTGATGCGAACTGCCGCAGGACTCAATGGCGACGAGGACCGGCGGAAGGCGCTCGAAGTAGCGGATCATCTCGGCTCGCCGAAACTGCCGCCGGACGACTACTGCCTCGTTCTCGTCAACACCGTGAAGCTGGAAGACCGACTTGGAAGTGTCCATACCGATACGAATGGGAAGATTCATCAGACTTTCCTCTCATCTAGCTATGACGCCAGAGCGCCATAGAACCGTGGGGATGAGAGGCCGTCCACACCAGCACAAGGTCCTCAGGTCTCCGGATCCGGATGCCGGGCCCGCTGGGCCAGCTGCTGGACGACCTGTTCGAGACCAACTGGGAGATCTCGCGCGATGCCATCGCCAAGACGATGCGCCGAGATCTGCCCCCGGCGCCGGCGGTCGCAGTTGCCTGAAACCGAAAACCTCACGTTCGCTGCGCTCGACGGCATCGCTTTCGCCGCCGCGCGAAGCCGACTCGGCGACATGCCGGAATACGTCGCCGGCGACCTTGGTCCGCTGATCGAGATGGTCCAGCTTGCACGGACGGGGCTCCTGCCTCCTCCAAGCTCGGCGCCGTGGCTCCGCTTGAACGGGACCGAGACGGTCTTGCGCGCGGCCGGCGGCGGTTCTGAAGGATGGCCGTCTCCGCACGGCAGCGGCTCAGGCTTCTTCCGATGCGACGTGCTGCAGACCGAAGCGGCGAGATGGACCTCGTTCAAACTCGAAGCGCACAAGGCAGCGCTTGCCGCGGGCTTTCCCTCGCAAGCCGTCAGCCGTCTCATGGGCGCGATGGGGGAGATCGCGGACAACGTCCTGGAGCACTCCAACGCCGCTGCAACGGGCTTCGTCGTGTTCAGCGGCCGTCCGGGATCCTTCGAATTCGCAATCGCCGATGACGGTATCGGAGCGCTCGCCAGCCTGCGGTCGAATCCGGAGTACGCCCACCTGACCGACGAGGGCGACGCGCTGCAATGCGCCCTGACCGACGGCGAGTCGCGGTTCGGCAAGGCGGCGCAGCGGGGTACCGGATTCAGCACGCTGTTCCGAAGCCTAGTGAACATGAACGCCTCGCTTCGATTCCGGTCGGGCGATCATGCCCTCAGCATGCAAGGTACGTCGCCTACATTGGTCAATGCTCACGTCGCCAGGAAACCACGCGCATCCGGATTCATGGTCTCGGTGCACTGCGCTATTCGAGAGCCCAATGATGTACCGGGCGCCATCTGAAGGCACGCTCACACGACCTCGACCAACCCGATCAGTTCTGCAGAAAAGCTTCCTCCCTCGTCCAGCAGACCTTTCATCTTGAGTTCGCGCTCTAGCGCAGGCTCCAGAAACTCATGGAACACCTGGGAACGGGTTGAGATGGATAGCGCAGGACAGCCTTGTTCGGTTCTGAAGGTCTCTTCGACCTGCCGCTCAATCGATGGAATACGGGTCCCTGTAATAGCGTCTACTGCGATCGATTGAATCGAGGTCTTACGCTCGTTCTTCGCATTCGACGCTTCGACGACCCACATGGCCAGGAGCGCTGTATTCTCCCGTCCCTTCTTGACGCAGCTACCCACGTTAGCGGGATTCAGGTCGCGCCACTTCGCGAGTTCTGCTTCGACCAAAGGATGATCCAGGCCGACGAGTTCCAGATCTTCGCGATCGGCCGCCTTCGCACGGTCGGTCGTTAAGAAAGAAGTGCGCTTGCCGGCGTTGTCGACTACTTCGTAGAGGTCTTCCTCTTTGCGAACCAGTCGTCGCCCTTGATCTGGTAACGACGCCGCAAGGAAGTCGATCAGCCGCCTGAATCCATCGCTCACGTCTTCGAACGGGCGGTAGTCGTCGAGGCTGAACCCGTCCAAATCCTGGAAGAGATCGAACACGACCTCACGCGCCTCTTCGGCATTGGCCAATGCGATGTCGAGTTCGACCTGAGTACGCCGCAATTCGGGGTCCGACAGCGCTTCATGGTAGAGCTTCTCATAATTGAGACGCTCGGAGAGTTGTCCAAGAATCTGCGCGCGCAAGTCTTCGGCGACATTGCCTTGCTCGTCTAGCTTGCCCAGCGTGCGAGCAATTTCCTTCAGCTTGGCGTCGAGCAGCAGGAAGATGCGCCCCTCGATCGTGTCGGAAAGCACAAGGTTGAAGACCTGAGCTGTGTGGTTCTGCCCATACCGATGGATGCGACCGATGCGCTGTTCGAGATCCATCGGATTCCAAGGCAAGTCGAAATTGAACAGCACCCGTGCGAATTGCAGATTGATTCCTTCGCGACCCGCTGCTGTGCAAACCAGCACGCGCGGTCCATCCTTTTGTTTGAAACGCCTTTCAGCTGCCAGTTTGGCTCCGTGATCTCCCCCGCGAAGAACGACCACTCCCTGACCCGGATAGACCTTCTCGATTTCGCACGCGATCGCGTCGACGGTCCCGAGATACGTCGCGAACACAACGACCTTCTCCGACGAATTGTGGCGCCAAAGCGACCCAAGTCCATCGAGCAACTTTTGCACTTTGGTTTCACGCTTGACCGGGAAAACGGACAGGAGTTCTTTGATCCGGGTCCGCTCCTCCGGCAGAAATATCTTTACCGCGGTCGCGGCGGCATCTTCGGCAGCGGGCGAAGCGACCTCGGACGCGTATTCGTCGGCGAGATCCTCAAGCGCATCCTTGTCGAGAGACTTGACCAGGCGGAATTTGAGATCGGCGAGGACGCGATCCACTTCCGATCGGCCGATCGAATCGTGCGAGATCCCGACGTCGTCGTGGATCAGCGCACGCGCCTCTTCGAATAGCCTCTCGCGTCCGTCGATGTCCAACGCGCGGTCGCAAAGCAGAGCTTCATGGACCGTCAGGGTGAGCAAGCGACGCCGAAGAGTCCGTCGGACCGCCGCGAAACTGGATGCCGCGATCTTCTGGAATATGGCCATCAGGAAACCCAGCCCGCGTCCTTGGTTTCCCTGTCGCTTTGCCAGGTCGAATCCGTCCTCGAGGTAAGTCCGGAGCCCTTCGTAGAACTTCCGTTCATCGTCCTGCATGATGAACGATTCCGTGTGAACCCAACGGCGCGCAAAAAGGGGCGAGCCGTCCGGACGGCACGCGTCGGCCTTCGTCCTGCGGAACACCACGGCGTTTAGCCTATGGCGTTGCGCCACCATCTGATCCGCGCCGTCGAATAGCGTCGGATTCAGCAAGCGGATCAACATCCAGAAGCGGAAATGGTCTCCCTGATGTGGGGTTGCCGAGAGGAGCAGAAGATCACGGGTATGATCCCGCAGCGCCTCGGCGAGTTTGTAATTCTCCGTCTTCCGGACCTTACCTCCGGACCGCATGGCGGTGAGGTGGTGGGCTTCGTCGAAGACGACCAGATCCCATTCGGGCGCTTCGAGCAACTTCTTGATCCGGGACGGTCGCTTCAGCGTATCGACGCTCGCGATCAACCGATCATGCTTGGCGAAGGCGTTCGATCTTTTGTCGGTGACGTCACCTTCGCTTCCGAATACTTCGAAATTTAGATTGAAGACCTCGTTCAGTTCGCGCGCCCAATTGTTCACCAACCCGGCCGGCACGATCATCAAGGCTCGATTTAGTTCGCCGCGGCTGGCGAGCTCCCTCAAGGCCAAGGCCGTTTCGATGGTCTTACCGAGACCCACCTCGTCGGCGATTAAGAACCGCCTCGAAACGCTGCTCGCTATCCGATGGGTAAGAACGACCTGGTGCGGCAACAGGTCGATCTTCGCCGATGTGAGAGCCGGTGCGCTTGCGATGATAGGCAATGCATAGGATTCATAATGGAGCCACGCGTCCCGAAGGCGTGTGGCTTCGCCCGACAGCCCGCCAATCACGGCCTCGGCGCTCCACAATCCGGCGCTGACGGTCTCGATTGAAACACGACGTTCGCCCGTAGCGAAAAAAGCGCGGACGAATCCGTCTACGGGCGCCTCAATAACGACGCCGGCCCCGAATTGGGGATGCGTGATGCGCTGCCCCGGTCCGATCTGCGCTTGTGCCATCTATGCGATCCGGGACAGATGGAGTCCGATCCAAGCCTGCTTTCGATGGCCGCGGTCATCCTGCTCGGAAGCGACGATCTTGCCGGCATCCTTGTGAGCACCGCCAAACAGAGCCCGGGAAATCGAGAACGGCTCCTTTTTGAACGGCGGAGCAAACTCCCAGGAAAACGTATCGTCCAGGTTCACCAACTCGACGCGCTTTTCTCCGGTCGGCATCCAGAAGATCAAGGCGGCATCATCCGAATACTGCCTCTGGAATCTCAGCATCAATGGCTGCACCACCTCATCAAGCCAAGCTTCGGCGTCCGGAGGACTTATCCGATCAAGACATCCTTCGAGGCCTGTGACGACCAAAGCGTTTCCGTTGCTCGTTGGGAGCGTGTCAGGCCAGTTCGTGCAAACACGGAAGAGTTCCCGCATCGAGATTATCTCGGTTGTCGATCCACAGAGAAGACCGAGTGCAGTTGGACTCCAGAGGACCGTGAAACCCCGCCGCCTCCACACCTCATCTTCGATCTGGCGCATCACATCATCCAGTTCAAGCGAACATTTCTATTTGTTTTGCCACGACATCCTGATTCGTGTCGGCCCAAGCGTTGTAAATCGTTCCTGCGCGAACTGCAGCCTGCCTGGTCGCTGCGTCGACTCCGTTCCGGGAAAACCATTCCAACAGGGGCTTGAGCGCCGGATGGGGCTTGAAATTGTCGTTTCGAAGTTGCTCGGCGGCGTTGATTCCTGAACCGTCGTGGCATGCTCCGATGAGAAACCAAGCTTGGTCGTAATCATACGTGAGTGCTTTGCGCTGTCGTCCCTTCCAAAGAAGGGCAAATTCTGGTGGCGAGACCAGACTGAACCGTTTGGACTTCTCGACCGTCCAATTGTTGTCCGCGAACACCTCTGGGGAGACCCCTGTTCCCCTTAGAAATTTCTGCAATTGGTCGCGGTCGACCTCCCTCTTGCCTCGAAAGATGCGCAGTAGTTGCCTGGTCAACGGCTCTGAGTTCGGCGGGGGAAGGTCCGCCGCGACGTCGCTTTCTTCCTCGATCAGCTGATTGATGCCGACGAGCGCTTCAGAGACGGTAAGCGGCCTACCCTCCTCGACGAGAACTTTGCCGTAGTGTTGCGAGAAATACTCAAGCGCTTTCCCTCTCCGGATGACCTGAATGTCGGCCGCAGGTAGGCCTTCCTTGGCGTGGTTGGCCAGCAAGGACTCGATTTGCCTGACGTCCTGCAATACCTCACGGCGCATGCGCGCCCAACTCACCGCAGTCGGTTCGGCGGTGCGCTTACGGCAAACGTGGATGATGTCGTATTCGATCTTCTTCGATCCGAATTCGCCCTCTCCCTTAGTCTCGTCCGACCGTATGGGGAACGTCGCCTCGAGATAGAACCCGGCGTCGAATAGGGACTCCAGGACAGCTACCCACGGCTCGTCTTCGCTATGATGGAACGTGAAGGCCAGAATGCCGCCGGGTTTTAATACCCGAAATGCTTCGCGCCAACAAAGAGTCAGCAAGCGCTGATAGAAGCCATCGGAATCGTTTGGCTCCCGGGCCTTGTTCGCCACCACTTCGAGCGCCTTCGGAGCGAGATCCGGCTCGAAAACTTCTGGATAGCGCTCCTTGAGAACAAGCCGCAACCACACATAGAAGAAGTCCGACAGTTCGGAATAATGGAGTAGCCCCCCGAACGGAGGGTCTGTAATTACCAAGTCTTGAGATTGCGGGCCGACATTCGAAAGGTCGGTCGACGACCTTTGCACTATTTGAGCGCCCGACACGCGGTCGTTGGGTCGGACCTTCTCGCTCTTGCCGTTTAGTTGCTCAGCCAATTTTGGCGACGTGGACTTGAGATTGGCCCCGGTCACAATTTCCCAAGGGCTGGCTGCCCACTCCAGTCCATCCAGTATCCAGTTCTGTAAAGTCGTGAAATTGCCCGCTCCGACTTGAGAGAAAAGGTTACCTTCGAGCATGTTACTCTTCGGATAAAAGTTGTTGTTGGAGAAGTGCGGAATCAGCTTGTCGTATTGAGCCTGATAGATTGCGAACATGCAGTGATAGCGCAGAATCTGGATGTACGATCCGATTACGGCATCAATTGCGTCGCTCGAAAAGCCGCGTTGCTGAGCGGCAGCCAGCGCCTTGAACACCAAGCTATGGACCAAGAGCTGCCGCGGGTTGAACATCGTCCACCAGTGGGTGAAACCGTAGTTCGATCGGATGTCGCTATTGGCGATCGCCGTCATGAATCCGTACGGCACCTCCGACCGCGGCCAGAAAGGCGCCAAATCAGCATCTTTTCTTGCCTCCCACTCCGCCACGGCAGCGGAGTACTGTCGGGCAACAGGCTCGTCAAAAGGGGCAAAGAAACGCCCGCCGTACGGAGCATCATTGGCGGCACGATTTCGGGAAAATCCCTGGATCGCGTACGCCGCTGATTGGCCGCTCTTCCCGGTCGACTTGATAGAGGTCATGACGTCTTGGACGGTGCCGCAAGCTGCGCACGCGAACGCAGATCGCTTGGGAACGGTACCTCCGGCTTTTCCGGTATGGAATTGTCGTTTCGTTTCCGGGCAAACGACGGAGTCGGGCAGGGCACCTCTGGCTTCGAGCAGCTTAGATTTCTTCGCTCTATCGGCATTCCACCGCGCCGTCGAAACTGCGTCGTCCTGCGCTGCGCCGCCGAACGTTTCGCCATCGTCACCGCTTTTGGAGCTTCCCTTCAACCAGTCGGGGTGAACAAGAATGGTCAGCACGACCTTTTTGCTTTTCGCTTTTCCAAGTTTCTTGTTTTCGGACTTTTTGCAATGGGGGCAAATCACTCCGCTCTTCGGGTCCATTACCGCAAACGGCGGTTCTGAAGGCGCAACGTACAATGGTACGTCTGGCGCGATACGTGCTGAATTGGCTTCGATGTCGAAATTGCGTCCGCACTTGCTGCAGGTGTGCTCCCAGCATTTTACGGCGAGGATTTTCTCCGCGACGACGGGACTGCCCATGATCGGCGTACGATGCCCGCAGCCAGTGACTTGGCAGGGCCCGTGCTTGGCCCAAAACGTGTAGACTATCTCCGGGCCGACGTATTCGTATTCAGAACGCTCCGAAATGGCGATCGAAAGAGGGTCGAAGTCGGATTCCATGACTTCTCCGGACGGCTTGTGCGTCCATTGACCTTTCTCGCCATCTGGCCCGTCGCAATGGTAGAACGGGATTATCTGCGGCTTCACCTCGCTTTGAACGTAATCCAGCAGACGCTTGACCTCGTCGGCGTCCACCTTCGCGAACTCCTGCTTCACGACAAACCACGCGACGGGATTCAAATCATTCCCGGACATCTGCATGCCGAGACGAGATCCCTCCACGAGGGTCGTCCCCCCGCCCATAAAGATGTCGGTGACAGCTAGATCTTTGAATGCCCCCTTCTTTTGATGATTGCTGTAGTAATTGTCCCAGACCAACTTGGCGGCATGGGCGGGATCATCCGGCGCTTTTGTGGCCGCGGCTATCAACATCGAGCGGAATACGCTGGATCGGCGGCGAGCCCACCACTTGGACATCTGATATATCGGTTTTCCGGCGTTGCCTTCGACCATCGCAATCTGATTCACCGGCAAGATCGGAAAATCGATCTCGAGGCACGTTTTTGCTCGATTCGGATCGTCGAAGTTCACTGTTTCCAGTGCGACGGCTTTCCCAGCTCCGACTGCTCGCGACACGTCCTGCGCAAGCAATTCCTTTTTCGTAGCCACTGGCGTGTTCCTACTGAGTGATTTCGACGAAGGGAGACAAGACCTCGAACAGGGTCAGCCCGCCGTGGGTGAGCTTGGGAAAGCCGCCGGAGACCTTCCATTTGCGTCGACCAAGAGCCAGCCGGTATGGACCGCGCGGAGTGTCGAAGCGCATCACCAGTGGAGGAGATGCTTCGCCCAGTTCGCCGTCGCCCGCCAGGCTCCTTCGTGCCTTGAAATTATCGCGCAGAAATCCTGTCGGTCCATCGGGCAGTTCGTAGAACTCTCCCCCGGCGGCGTATCCGTGGTCGGACGTGATGATCAGTGAGCGACCCGTCGTCAGCTTTTTCACCAAACCCCAGAAATCGACCCCTTGGAAGGCGCTTGCCAGCTCCGTCGCTAGACGCCCGAGGGCGTCGCCGTCGTTTTCCAAAGAATGGATCCGATCGTCCGGCATCTGATGCCAGAGGATTATGTTCGGATCCGGCATCACCGCTTGAGCGCAGGACAGCCAATCCATGTCGGTCACGGTCGTTTTGGCGCCTGGAAAGAATTTCGACGTCGGCGCGTTCCGAAGGCTGCTGCGCGAGGCGAATCCGAGAGCGGCCGCGAACGGATCGGTTTCCGGCGGAAACTCCGACGCCGTCACGGTCTCCGATATCAGCTTCAACCCATGTGCTTCGGCACCCGAAATCAAATGCGGCAACTCGCGCAACGACAATCCGTCGAGGATCAAAATCGCCTTTCCATGCGCCGGCTTTTGCCAGAAGGTCTGGAGCAGGGCCGACGTTCGGGGGACGCCATCCTGAAACGTGTCCCAGAGATCCCATGCGCTTGTCGAAATCAGATCGTCGAGCTCTCCGACTTCACGCTCCCGTTCCCGGACGCTTCGGATCAGATCCTTATCGAACGGAGCGCGACAGATACTGTGAACGCGCTCGACAATTGCGCTCCAGGCGACGGAAGGAGTCTGCGTAAGAATTGTCGCCAGGACATCTCGATCGAGGGTCAATTGTCATCCTCCGCATCAAGTTGGAGTCCATACACCATGCCGTCAGGAAGCTTCTTTAGCAGGGCTTCGACCTGGGCGCCGGTCGCATCGGAAATGGTGACCGTGACGTTCTTGACGCGCGTGGCTGCCTTGACCTGCCACGTTTCGAGTTGCCCGACGAGGTTCAGGCTCGAAGTCGGGCTCTCGACGGCGCGAGGCCGGTACGGCTTCCCGACCGGCTGATCGGTCCCGAAGATGTTGACCGGGGGAGAGCTGGAGGCCGGTGCGGGCGTCGGCGACGTCCCGAACGTCGTCGGCGTTACAGCGGGCTGAGGAGCGGCCGGCTTGGGGGTCGTTTGAGCGCCCGGCGAAGCCTGCGGCATCGACAGAATCACGTTTTCCGGATTTTGGTGCGCGGTGCTGCTGACACGCGACTGAATGCGACGAAGAACGTCTTCCTCGCTTTCGCCGGCATTCGCCTGCAGCAGATCGCCGCGCACGTTGAGGGCGATATCGCCCTTGGCACAGATGTTCACGATGCGATCGATCATCTCGGTTTTGCCGAGCCAGATCACGCATTGCGCGCCGGCGGGCCGTGGGTTCATGAGATCGTCGAGCGCGCCCTTGAGCGTTTTGGACTCGGCGGCGGCGGTCAGCACGAAGGCATGCAGCGTCTCGGGCTCGAAGAGATCGCGTTTCACCTTTTCAGCGATCACCTCGGCGGCAGGCTTGCCGTTGAGCTCGATGACTTCCGTGGTAAATTCCGCTTCGTCGGCCTTCTGGAAATCCCATTTGGACAGAACCAGAACTTTGTTGATCAACTTCTTGATGCGAGGCTTCAGCTCCTTTTCGCGGTGGCGCTCGGCGAGACGCTTGTATTCGCCGTCCCATTTCACGCCCAGGACGTCCATGCGGGCGTAGAAGAGCATCTCCGGATCCGCGTAGATGTTTCCCGCGTCCTTCCTCGGCAAAAGGTACCGCGGCACGTTTCGGCCTGCCTTGAGATGATCTTTGATCCACGTACCCATAGTCGCATCAGGATCGCGCGGCGTTTCTGGCACCATCAAAATGGGAATCCTGTCGCCCCACCCCGTCGGCTGGTCATCAGGAGCCAGCGACGCCCAAGGGTCGCTGTTCCAGCTCTCCGGGAGCACGACCACGCGGTGCGTGCCACCGGCATCGTTTCCGGTGAGCACATGACGGATGATTTCCGCCAGGCGGAGCTTCTCCTCCCCATCCGCAAAGTTTTTGACGTTCCGAGCGCCGGCCTTGAGTTTGGCGTCCGGATTTTCCTCCTCCTTGAAGAGAAGGCGTCCGCCGACGTCGTGGAGGTTGAAGCTGTTTTCGACGATTAGCGCCATTTCCGCCGCGAAGGCGTTGTCGTCGATGGCTTTGCTCTTGGTGACATCGGCCTGAAGTAGCGAACTCAAGGCGCCCGGCTGATTGCCGGCCGAGATCGAGCGAAGCCAGATCGAGCTCATGATGTCGCGAAAATGAGGAACTTGGTTCGCGACCTCGGTCGATCCGATCGCATTCCTGACCGATTCGACGTTTCGCAGCGCGACGTCACGCAGGATGCGGTGTCTCTGGCTCGAAACGGAATCGAGGAGCGCGCCGATGCCCGTCTTCTCGTCGTCGATCCGGACGTCGCCGGCCGTCAGGATCTCGGTGTACTCGCCGCGACTCTTGAACAGGTTGGCTAGAATCCGAATTAAGTCGCGCGTCTCTTGGGCTTCGGTCGCGACGAGAATTTGATCCTCCAGTAGCCGGAGGAGCTCTGGGGAGTATGGCCAAGCCTCGAGATATAGAGCCCGACGCGTCGATTGCTCTGCCGCTGGCACATCGGTCAGGCGAACGAACTCGGAAAAGTGCGTGGCGATAAGATTGTCGATCGCGTGCGGATCGATGTTCCTCCGGTTCGAGAACAGCCGATGCAAAAGCATGCGCCGGCGATCCGCCTGAATCCGATCCGGAGTGCCCCCCGCTTTGAAGTCTATCTGTACCGGATTGACTCGATGGACCTGCCGGTACGATTCGGTGTCTCCGTTGCGGACCGAAACCACTAGGACGAGCAGTTCCGGATGCGAAGCGGCCACCTCCGATAGCATCTGAATGAAGTTGAAATTCCAAATCTGGCGAGGCGCCGCCTTCGTGTTCGTCAGGCCGTCGAACCATGTCTGGAATTCGTCGAGGATAAGCGCTGTCGGACACTTCTTCAGCGTCTCGATCACGGTTTCCTTCGGCGGAACGTCCGTCCGGCCGCCCCACGACCCCTCGAAGAACTGCGACGCCGGATGACCGCTGGTGAACAGGTCCCAAAGGTTTTTGATGCGGTGATTATGCAAGCTCTCCGTGACGACATGCATCTTCGCCGAGCGAAGCTTTATCGCGTCGAGTGTGGGCGGGTCGATCGTATCCTTCCAGCTTGCCAGCCACGACCGTACCGCTGCCGGGTCGTTCAGGGCATGATGAAGAACCGCGAGGATGTGGGACTTGCCCAGACCGCGCTCGCCGATAACCACGACGGGTCGGCCCTGACCTTCGTTCACGGCTTCGATAGCTTTCAGAACGTCGTGCGTGGGATACGTTATGTCGAGAAACGCCGGGGGCGCGACCTGAACGGCACCGGTGCTGCGCTCGTCGGTCAATTCAACGACGGTTCCCCTCAATCGCGCGGATCTAAACTCCTCGCGCAACGACAAATTCAGCATTCCGACCCTCCGCCCAAAATCTATCCCGCTGCGTTCGCGACGTCCCCGTCCCCTCGGGGCTTCAATTGCCGCTCGCCTCGCTACTTCTTTCCGTCCTGATGCCGGTCGAGCCACTCCCGGGAGATCTCTTCCAGCAACATCGACGCCGTCTTGTCGCGCAACGCCGCCGCGGCTTTTATCCGACGGATGACGTCCGGATCCATGCTCGTCAGGAATTGCTTTTTCTCGCCCTCCGGAGGCTTTCTGCCCCTGATGGCCCGCTTCCTGTCCGCCATTACCCCGACCCTGCCCGCGCGTTGTGCGACGGTTCGAATCGTCCCATGGGTTGCGGATGGGGGCAAGGGATTGGTCCGGCCGCTCGACTATTTTCCCCCGCAATCGGCCGCCTTTTGCTTGCTTTCAAACGCAGCATGCCTCTGAAATATTGGTAGATTCGCCGTAATGGAAGCTACCAAATATATCTATCCAATATAGGTCTACGTACGCCATTGACTTAGGTTATTCATATCCATTCAGAGTGCGATCACCTGCGCACCTCGACGAGAGGTAAGTTGCTTGCCAGCACCGCTCCGAAAGCAGAGGCCTGATGGATCGCTCTACTTCCGCCCGCCGGAGGTAGAGGCACAGCTAACGGCGTTGGAGCATTTGTCCCGTGATGAGCTCCTGAGGAGATGTCAGATCAGGGACCGGACGCACACGGATTATGTCAGAACCGAGTGCCTCGTTCATTTCATGCGGGCCTGCCATCGTGACAACAGCGAAGCTCGATTTGCGAGCCTATACAGGGTCCTCCTCGAACGCGCTGCGCGTTGCTTGCCGCGGTCCCAGAACACCGACCAAATCTCATCGGGCAAGGCCGAGATCACCGAGCTGGTCCTGGACGCGTTGAACATTCTTCTCTCCTGCGATCGGAACGAATACTCGGAGAAGCTCGATTTTTTCGAGATACGGTTCGACGGAGCGATGGCCAAGCTCCGCCTCGACGCGCAGCGGGCGGTATGGCGTCGACAGAACCGCAATATCTCCCCCGAGGACGCGGAAACCGGCGAAATCCGGCCAGACGTGGAGAAGGCGATCGGGAACTATAACCCCTTCGAGAACGCAAAAATCGAGACCCGGGATTACCGGTCAAGTCTGGACGCAGCGATTGATACTCTGCCCACCCTGCAACAGAGGATCGTTCAGATGCTCCGAAAGGATGTCCCGATCGACTCCAAGGACCCCTATGCCGTGACGATCTCGAAGACGTTGGGCAAGGTCGAAAAGACGATCAGGCTCAACCGGAACAAGGCGTATGCCGTACTGAAGCGCATCCTGGAAGGAGATCAGACATGAACTCCGTTCCTACTGAGGAAGACGTTCTCGACGCCTTCGCCGCCGAGCCGAACCACGACGCCGCGACCTTCCAAAGGTACCTAGAGGAGTACCCGCAGTTCGCGATCGCCCTTGTCGACCTTTCACGGGAGTTGTCGCGCGAGATCGCAGAAGATGAAACTCTCTCCGACAGAGAGATTGCCTGGATCGAAAAAGCTACGCGAAAGTATTCTGAAGGCTGGGTGTCCGCAGCTTTCGCCGACCCGACGCTTGAGCAACGACGTGCTGCGGCCAAGGAGCTCCGTGTTCCACGCCAGGTCATCACCGCGATACTCGAGTGCAAGGTGGCGGTCGAGACGATTTCACGACGCACCCGCCGAAGGCTGGCGCTTCAGTTCAACGCGACCGTCGATGGCCTCGTTCAGGCGCTTTCTGGGCCGCAATTGTCTGCCTCGAGAAGCTACAAGGCCAATGTCAGGCCCTCGACAGGAGAGAAGGTCTCTCTTGAGCAGGTCCTGCGGGAGGCCGGCGTATCCGAGGACATCATCGCCGACCTCGTCTCAGAGGATGATTGATCATGGATGCGGTCGAGCTCGGAAGGCAGAGGGCGGCTGCTCTTCACCGAGAGGCCGTGCAAGCCGGGAAAGATCCTTGGCGACCGTACGACTTCGCCGTGGCGGAGGCCAACCGCCGCGGCCTGGACGTCGAGAGGACCGCGCCTGGCGCTGCGGTTCTGGACGGCAGTCGCGCGACGCTTGTCGCGAAGGATGCCCTCATTCTGCACGAAAACGGTGGAAGCCTTTTCGAGCAGGCCTTCCTTGTGGTGCATGAAATCGCCCACGCCGATCTCGGCGATGCTCCCGAAGACGAAGTCCCGACCGAAATCGATCTGGCGCGCCCCGCGGAGGCCTCTCCGATGGGAGTCGACCGCGTGGTCGATTATGGACGGCGGCAGCGTCGCGAGGTCCAGATGGACCTCTTTGCGCGAGAATTCCTTCTTCCCAGGCCCGTGGCGCGGAAGCTGCACGTCGAAGACGGGATGACTGCTTCGGCGATCGCCGAAAAACTCGGCGCCCCGTTCGATGTGGTCGCGCAGCAGCTCCTGGATGCGCTGTTCTTGCCGTCGGTTGAAATATTACCGGAGGAAGCAAGACCGGATAGACCTCTGAACAAGGAGCAGGCCGATGCCGCCGCCAATCGCGGAGCGGCCTACTTGCTCGAGGCGGGACCGGGGACGGGAAAAACCCAAACCCTGACCGGCAGGATCGAGCTGCTTCTGGGAGACGGGGTGGACCCGCGGCGGATCCTGGTCCTCACGTTCTCGAACAAGGCCGCGGGCGAGATGGCGGGCCGACTGGCCCGCAAACATCCGACCGAAGCCTCGGCTATGTGGATCGGTACCTTCCACGCATTCGGCCTGGACATCATCCGACGCTTTCATCAGGAGCTCGGCCTTCCGCCCAACCCCAGGCTCATGGACAGGACCGAGGCGGTGGAGCTCCTCGAGAACGAGTTTCCCAAGCTGGGCCTTCGGTACTACCGCGACCTGTACGATCCCACGCAGAAGATCGCGGACATTCTGGCTGCGATCTCGCGCGCCAAGGACGAGGTGGTCGATGCCGAGGAATACGCCCGGCTCGCCGAGACCATGAAGAGCAGCGTCCCCGCAGCGCGTGCCGAAGAGGCGGAAAAGGCGCTAGAGGTTGCCGAGGTCTATCGCTGCTATGAGCGGCTGAAGCGGGACTCGCAGTGCGTGGACTTCGGAGACTTGGTCTCCTTGCCGGTCCGTCTTCTCGAGCGCAATGCCGCCCTCCGGGAGCACCTGAGGGTTACATACGATCACGTGCTGGTCGACGAATACCAGGACGTAAATCGAAGCAGCGTCCTTCTTCTGAAGGCGCTGTGCGGCGACGGCGAGAATCTCTGGGCCGTTGGCGATGCCAAACAATCGATCTACCGGTTCCGGGGCGCTTCGTCGTTCAACATGCGGCGCTTCGGAGGCGAGGATTTCCCGGGCGGCATGAGAGGCCGGCTGAGAAAGAACTATCGGTCCACGCCCGAGATCGTTGAATGTTGTTCGCGGTTCGCAGCGGATATGATCGCGGGCGGCTCCGGAAGCGCCTTGGAGTCGACTCGGGACTCCGTTGGCAGCGAGCCGGAGTTCCGGACGGTGAAAACGGCCGATCGGCAACCCACCGCCTTGGCGGACGCCATCCGCGAAATGACTGCCCTCGGATATGGCTTCAGAGCCCAAGCCGTATTGTGCACCGGCAACGAGAAGCTATCCGAGACGGGCCGGGATCTCGAGCGGCTCGGCATACCGGTGCTTTTCCTCGGCAGCCTATTCGAACGCCCGGAGGTCAAGGACCTTCTCGCGTTTCTCTCCCTCCTGACTGACCGTCGTGCGATGGGCCTGCTGCGCGTGGCGTGCTGGCCCGAGTTCGGGATGTCTATGGCCGATGTCGCGGGGCTACTGGGCGCGCTGCGGGAGGACGAGTGGGAGCCGCTAACGTGGCTCCGGGATCGCGCGATCACGACTTGCGTGTCGACGAAAGCAAGGGAGGCAACGAGCCGGCTGGCGGCCGCCCTCGATGGGTTCGAGATCGGGTCCAGTCCATGGGAGGTTCTCGCCAAGCTCCTCCTCGACCGGACAGGGATGGGAGCACGGCTCGCGTCGTCCTCGTCCGTGTCCGATCGCAGCGCCGCGATCGCGATATGGCAGTTCATGAATTTTGTGCGCGTCCAGCCCGCGGCGCAGGGCTTACCCGTCCGTCGGCTTCTGGACCGTGTCAGGAGGCTTCTCCGGCTCGGCGACGACCGGGACCTGCGCCAACTTCCCGCAGCGGCCCAGGGCATCGATGCGGTCCGCCTGATGACCATTCACGGATCCAAAGGTCTCGAATTCCCGGTCGTGCACCTGCCGGGAATGAACAGGAATACGCTGCCGCGGACCCCGCGGGCGCCGACCTGTCTGCCTCCGGACGGGATGATTGAGGGAGCGCGCGGGACCGCCCTGGACAATTTCCGGACGGGACAGGACGAAGAGCAGGAGTGCCTCTTCTATGTGGCCCTTTCGAGGGCGGAAGAGCGCCTCTTCATCTATGCCGCGACCGAAAACGCGAAGGGGCATCGACGGGAGCCTTCGGAGTTTGTCGAGCGGATTGGCCTCGCCCCGCGTCATCTGGGCGAACTGGCGGCGTGCCCAACGGCACCGGAGAAGAAGCCCATTCCTATCGAGATTGACGGCGCCGTCAGCGTGAGCGGCTTCCAGATCGGCCTGTATAACTCCTGCCAGCGGCGCTTCTTCTACACCCATATCCTGAACGTCGGCGGCCGACGCACCCAAACGCCGTTCCTGCAGGTGCACGAATCCGTCCGTGCCGTCCTCAAGGAAATCGTCTCGCGGGGAGCTTCGGCGCCGAGTCCGTCTGAGGTCGAAGCGCTCGTTGACCAGGCCCTCGCTGCGCGAGGCCTGACCGCGCACGGCTACGCCACGGGTTTCCGCGAGATGGCCCTGGGAATGCTCGACTACTTCGTGTCGCAGCGCGCTGGCTATTCGCCGGAGCAGCCCAGGCTACTTCGGTTGGCCATCGGCACCGGAGAGATCACGATCGCCCCCGACGATGTCCTCAACGGAAAGGACGGCAAACGGGTCTTATGGAGAATCCAGACCGGTCACTACCGTGAAGACGACGTCGACGAGATCGAGGCGGGAGCGTTCGCGCTGGCGGTGCAGCAGCACTTTCCCGGCGCGGAGCCGCAGGTCCTGCATCTGTCCGACGAGCGGACATCCCCGATCTCGATAAAGGGCAAGTCGCTGCAAACCAAGAGGAAGCACCTGGAGGCGGCGATCTCTGGAATCCGCGCCGGCGCCTTCGCGCCCGACGAGTCCCAGTACACCTGCCCGAATTGCCCGGCCTTCTTCGTCTGCGGCCCGGTGCCCCCGGGCCGCTTCCAAAAAAAGTTCGGCTGAGAATTACCGGTCAAGCTTTGCCGCACCGATTAGTGGGGTGAGGGCCGCAAGGCTCACCCAACCAATAGGTGAAAGCATGACGATCGACGACCCCTCCCGCTCGCCGGAGCACGGTAATCCGGTGGAACGTGCTCTGGAACACATCCACCACGCCGAACACGGCCTCGAAGAAGCGCACCAGCAAGAGCGGCGCGCCGAGCATGAGCTCACCGAAGCCGAACGCGAACTCGGGGAAGCGCTCCATCCGCGCCAGACCGTGATCATCGTGAACGCGCGCAAGCGGATCGTGAAGGGCGACGAGGTCAGCTTCGAAGAGATCGTGCAGCTCGCCTTCCCCGGCTCTCACGATCCGAACGTGGCGTTCTCGATGACTTTCCGCCACGCCGCCTCCGAACCCCATGCCGGCGAGCTCGGTCCCGGCGGTCATGTCACGGTGAAGAACGGGACGATCTTCAATGTCACAAAAACTATTCGATCGTAATCCCGACCTCCGCAGGCTGCGCGAGGAAGGCTACGCGGTGCGGATCCGCAGCGGCTTTCTCGTCATGCAGGTGCCTTACGTCGACGGGAAGGGTGAGGTCAGGTTGGGAAGCCTGATCTCGTCCCTTACCTTGGCCGGCGACGTCACCCAGCGCCCCGACACCCACGTCGTCCAATGGGACGGCGGCTATCCCTGCGGCAAGGACGGCAAGGAGATCGAGGCGCTTCGGCACGGTAGCGGCGACTTCAATCTCGGCAGCGGGTTGACGGCAAAGTTCACCTTCTCGTGCAAGCCATCCGAAGGCTACGCCGATTACCATGGCAAGATGACTACTTACGCCGGCGTCATCGCCGGCGCGGCCGCGGTGCTCAAACCGGAGCTCAAACTGCGTTCGTACGCGGCGCCGGAACCAGAAGAGACGACCGTCTTCAACTACACCGAGACCGCCTCGGATCGCGCCGGGATCGGCACCCTGGCGGACCTGCTCAGGAACGAACGCGTGGTCTTCATCGGCTTGGGAGGGACCGGCGCCTACGCCTTGGACCTCGTCGCGAAGACGCCAGTACCGGAGATCCGGCTGATCGACGGCGACGACTTCCTAACGCACAACGCCTTCCGGGCACCGGGCGCGGCGTCGTTGGATGAGCTGCGGCAGGTGCAGAAGAAGGTCGACTACCTCGCCGGTATCTATTCCAAGATGCACCGTAACATCGTTCCGCACCCGGTCGCCCTGGATCAGACCAACCTCCACCTGCTGGACGGCGCGACGTTCGCGTTCATCTGCATGGACGCGGGAGAGGCCAAGAAGCTTGCGATCGGGAAGTGCGAGGAGATGGGCATTCCCTTCGTCGACGTCGGTATGGGCCTGGAGCTCGTCGACGGTTCGCTCGGCGGCATCCTGCGGGTGACCGCGAGCACGCCCGAGATGAGGACGCACGTCCACGACGGCAGGATCTCTTTCGGCACCAGCGGCGACGAGCTCAACCCGTACTCCACCAACATCCAGGTGGCCGACCTCAACGCGCTGAACGCCGCCATGGCCGTCGTGAAATGGAAGAAGATCCGCGGCTTCTACCGCGATCTGGAGCGCGAACATCACTCCACCTACACCACCGACGGCAACATGCTGCTGAACGGAGATCAATCATGATCAAGATGAAGCAGCTTCGGCATCGATTCGTCGAGACGATGCCCGAAAAGATCGACCCTGGCACCCTGTACATCTCGATGGAATACGCGACCGCAGCACATCGTTGCTGCTGCGGTTGCGGCGAGGAGGTCGTCACTCCGTTCAGTCCCGCGCAATGGAAGATGACTTTCGACGGCGACGCTGTCTCGCTGTACCCCTCGATCGGCAACTGGAACCTGCGCTGTCGTTCGCACTACGTCGTCCGAGACGGGCGCGTGATCGACGCTGGCGGTTGGACCGACGAGGAGATCGAGGTCGGACGCGGGCGGGACAAGGAAGCAAGGACGAAGTATCTGGCCGACAAGACCGGAACGAAGACCATGCCGTCCACTTCACCTCCGGCCGGGCGGCGACGCAGTCGACTGGGCCGCCTGATCGACCTGTTCAAGTTGACGTTCGTGTGAACCTGGCGCGACCGGTTGCCGAATCTCTTCCGCTCTTCGGGTGGCGCGATCTCCGCCACCCCATTCAGATGAAGATCAAACACAGCAGAGAGTCCGAATGCTCGAGAGCCGTGCACACGAACCTCACATCACCTGTCCGAAATGCAACCATCGGATCCGGCTGACCGAGTCGCTGGCCGCTCCGCTACTTGAGGCAGAGCGCAGGCTCTTTCGGAGCCAGTTGGATTCCAAGGATGCCGAGTACCAGCAGAAGGCTGAGGAGCTGCGGCGCAAGGACGAAGCGCTAGACCGCGCACGCAGCGCCATGGACGCCGAAATCGCCCAAAGGGTTCAGGCAACGAGCGGACAGATCCGCGCGGTCGAGCAGAGGAGAGCGCAGGAAGCGGCCTCGGCCGAACTGGACGCCTCAAAGGCCCAGGTCGAAGAGATGCGGCAGACGTTGACGGTCTACAATGCCAAACTGGCCGAGGCTCAACAGGCGCAGGCGGAGGTGCTGCGCCGGCAGCGCGAGCTCGCCGAGCAGAAGCGCGAACTCGATCTCCTGATCGAGAAGCGGGTACAGGCGACGCAGACGGAAATCCACATCAAGGCGCGCCAACAGGCGGAAGACGAGCTCATGGCGCAGGTATCCCAGAAGGATGCTCAGATCGAATCCATGAGCAGAACCATCGAGGACCTGAAACGGAAGGCCTTGCAAGGATCGCAACAGACCCAAGGCGAGGCCCTGGAGCTCCAGCTCGAGGCGCTTCTGAGGAGCAATTTTCCGAATGACCTGGTCGAGCCCGTCGGAAAGGGCGAGTTGGGAGGCGACATCGTCCAGACGGTGAACGGGCAGCTTGGGAATGTGGCCGGAACGATCCTTTGGGAGCTCAAGGCGACGAAGAAGTGGAACGACGGCTGGCTCGCCAAGCTGCGAGAGGATCAGCGGAACGCGAAGGCCGACATCGCCCTCATCATTTCGCATGCCTTGCCGAAGGAAGTTGAGACTTTCGGTCTCGTCGATGGTGTGTGGGTTGCGCATCCGCGCTGCGCGATACCCGTCGCGATCGCGCTACGCCATTCGCTGACCGAGCTCGCTTCCCTGCGGAAGGCCCAGGTTGGGCAGCAGACGAAGATGGAGCACATCTACCAATACCTAGTGGGGCCGCGCTTCCGCCAGCGCGTGGAAGGACTCATCGAGAGGTTCGAGGAGCTCAAAAATGATCTCAGCAAGGAGCGCAAGTTCATGAACCGCATCTGGGCGAAGCGCGAAAGCCAGATACATGGCGTCATCGCAGCAACGGCGGGCATGTACGGCGATCTGCAGGGCATCGCTGGAACGGCATTGCCCGAGATCGACAGTCTGGACAGGCCGCTGCTGGAGGCGCAGATGGAGGGCGACGAAGATTGATGGCGGTGCTGAAAGACGCCTTCCCTGGATTGGCAGGTGATTCTTGACGCGAGTCCTTGCTTGGATTCAGATGGCCATGGTCGGCGTGCGCGGCGACCGTGGCAGACTGCTTCCCTGATTCCCGCCTCGCCTTGCTTTTTGTCGCCTGGAAATGGCAAGGATTCGCGGAGGAGCCGTGGCTGAGTCACTTACAAGAGCTCAGAAGCGAACGAGGGTCACTCTCGGCCGCAAGGTCAAGGACCTGAGACTTTCGCTCGAGATGACCCAGACCGATCTGGCTGAGGAGGCCGAAGTCCGCCGGGCGTTGGTCAGCGAGGTCGAACGAGGCGAGGCTAACCCGACGTTGGACACTATCGTGCGGATTGCAATAGCTCTGGGCGTCGACGCGGCTGAGCTACTTGGCTCGGACCACTGAGGCTGACGCGATCGAAAGACGTAGAGCTTTAGCGCGTTCGGGCAAACTTTCGATGAGTCCGAAGAGAGCTATGAGAGCCATAGCGCCGACGCAATTCTTTTGTACGCTATATAGTACGCAGAACGCGAGCCGAGCTGGCCCGATTGGCTGTTCAAGGCCGATTTCACATCAAAAGCAACCAAGAACTGCGGTCCCAAGCGAACGTTTGAAGCCATCTCGAGGATCGGCTTACCAAACGAGTGAGCACGCGTGCCCAATGCTGACGGCGAACCTCGCCCCAGTGAATGACGATTGTTTATCTAGGACAGAGAAAGGGATGCACATGATCGCGATGAGCACTGCCCAATTTCCAAAAGCTCGCTATCCTGTCGCGCGGCCGCTCCTTTTCACAAGTTGCAAATGCCGCGTCGCGATACCGGTGTACGACGCGCTTCTTCGCTATGCCTTAGAACAAGCTTCGTTGGATCCTTCAGTCCGCGAGATCCGCTATCGGACGGGAACCCAGATAGAGTGTCCACCCATGTCGTTGGCCGGTGTGGTGCTTCGTAGGGAAGACGGTACGTTTCTTCTTAGGGTCCATCAAGCACGTCCCGAGCGAAGCGATGAAGAGGACGCCCGCCTCCACTTCGTCTTGCAGCAACACGGCCTTCGCTTACTCGAGTGGGATACGAAACATATCCACCGCCAGCCGCTGTTTTCGAACGCGCGCACGGTTTGGTCACATGCAGGACGCCACGTGTCGCTGATTGACCGGTTGAGGCTCGCGGTATCACTCGAGCAGGGACCGCAGACCATCCACGAACTCGAGGAGCGTGCACGTCCCGGCTGCGACGTTGTTGCCGCGGTCTGTGCTCTCGCCTGCCAAAATTTGCTGCGGCTGGATATAGAAGGCACGCATCTTGGTCCCCAAACAATTGTGCTTGGGCCTTAAACATTGCTGTTCGCCTTTGGTACGGCCGGTTGGCACGCGACGTCCATTTGAACCCTTGGAATCGGGGAGAAGAGGGCTGCATATTTTCGCCAGGATCGGCGCGACGACGCTGGTTGACTCTTGCCCTCTGGGAGGCCGCCTTCGGCAAGATCTTTAAAGCTAACAGGAGGCGGAATGTTGAGAGTCACTGTTGAGCTGATACCTAGTGGATTCGAACCGATGCGACGACGCATCGCTATGATGCGCATCTCCAACACCAGCGACTTGACGGACATCTCGGATTATTTGGTCCAGGCGGCAGAAGGGGCCAACAAGCTGACCGGGGCTCCTGCACGCTTCGGCGAGTGCATGGTGCGCGGCCACGCGCGCAGGCAGCCGGTCTGGGTGCTGTTGGCGAAAGCGTGCGAGGAGATCATGAAGGCGGATTTCGTCGAGTTGTAGCGTGCAGACCTGGTGATTGGTCTGCGCTAAGGCGGCTGCATCACCAAACCGAATCCTTTCCGCCGCCGAGGGCGACGCGTTTCGTACACCGGACGTAACGCCGGCCGACGGTCCGATTTGGATCCGCCGCCCGCCCGGCGACGAGGCACGTCTCCTCAATTGATGTGTTTTGCTTTGATGCGCCGACACGCTGCCTGTCGTGAGGAGTAGTCGGATAAACCTCTTCGAAGATCCCGAATGGATTGTCTGCGGGCTAGTCCCGTAGCGCCTCTCGCTCCCAAATGCAGTTCGGAGCCAGCCGCCGAATCCCCCCCGAAACGCCCGAAGAAACCCTTCGCAGCCCCGAGACAACATATGGCCTGGGCATTTCAGTCCGTCTTAGTGACGAAACCTATTCCGATCGACAGCGCCGAAACTGAAAAGGCGCTTATCCACCTTACGCTTGACCGCAACGTCACGGCGATAGACCACTTCGACCAAATTCAGACGGGCGACACCATCATCAAAGCCGACGCCATCTTCGTCAGAGACCACAGGGGGCGTCACCTTCTAGATATCGAGTCCAAGCGACCCTCCGAACAGGTCGCCGAGGTTGCGAAGGAGTTCTTGATCCCTCTTTGGACAATATCGACGGCCTCCCTTCTGGAGGAGCCGCGCTCCGGCAACGAAAGCGAAGTATGGTCGCATCGCGACCATGCCGTGCCCGTGCATCTCCGCATGCAGATAGTAGCGGAGCTCGGCCGCAAGCGAGCGCTGGGCATGAGCGAGCTCAAGGCAGCAATCATCGGCTTCAAATCCATTAGACGATCGATACTGGCCCTCGCGTGCGCGCGTGTCGTTCAGATTGATCTCGAGGCGGCTCCCCTCGGACCCGGCTCGATAGTTCGTAAAGGACACTGGTGACAGGCAGAAACGGCTAACTCCCCGCATCTCGTTATAGCATTGGAAACCAATGAAGAGCGTGGAGGTCACCCCCGCAAGAAGATCAACCGTAAGTTTACGGTCCAACACTAGGCCTAAGATAGCACTTCGTTCGGCGGAATGACCCTGGGTGATTGTGTCGGTTGTCTTGCCTGGGGATCTTGATGGCTCGTGGACGCTACACTTGGACTGAGCAGCGCATCGCAAGATTTAAACGCGAAGGCCGAGGGATAGGAACCGGCGCCACGTACATCCCGTGGCTCAAGGTTTCTGATGTTCCATCCCTTGGCAGAAGTCGACGAGTATTCTGGTCGACTTCAGGTCGCAAGCACCACCTCCTCTCGGACATCGAATTTTACGCGTTTCTCCGCAAGTGTTACGACGACGCGACCTTGGACATCCGCGAGCAATTTCCTCTTCCGCGAGATGAAACATTAAAGATCGCTGAGCAGATCGGGGTCCGACATCCGCGTGCGAACGGTATCAACATCGTAATGACCACCGACCTGTTGGTCACGCAGACTTCGACTTACGGCCCCGTCGACCTCGCCTATGCAGTCAAACAGGATGCTGATCTCCGCGACAAGCGAACATTGGAGAAGTTGGAAATCGAACGACTTTTTTGGGAAAGCAGAAGCACGCGGTGGAACATCATCGTGGAGTCCAGCGTCCACGACAACGTTAGCTTTAATCTCGAATGGATGTTCGATTGCCAGCGCGATCCCGAAACGGAGGACGAACCGACCATTCGCGAGGCCCTCGTCGAGGCCCTTGATGACCTGAAGTCCTTTCCATTGCGTGCTGTTTGCAGCGTGATTGATTCGCGATTGGGACTTCGCGCTGGCCGCACTCTAAGGGTTGCTCGGAGGATGCTCAGCGAAAAGAAGCTCCGGGTCGATCTGAGGGCGCGCAGCCTTCAGGATCTTCCGGTTTCCAACTTCGCGGTTGCTGAGGCAATTTAGTGCCGGATTCTCCAGTTAAGAAACCTATCCTACTCGAGCGCATGCTTCTCAGAGAGCCTGGTCCTGAGGGCGCGCTGTTTCGCATCGTGCATGTGGACGATGATGGCGGAGGATTTTGGCTCTTTAACGTGGCGGAGATGGGTTGGCCAGAGCGTGTCCAGCGAGACCTCTTGGTAGACCGATTTGTCACAACTCCGCCCAGCTTCGCCATCGAATATGTCGGACCGTATCAGTTAAATTTGTCGGAGGAGGTGCAGGATAGTGCGGCAGCCCAAACCTCCGCACGCTACTGGAAAATCGTACTCCAACTGCAGGGCGACGATCGCGGCCGAGGTCTACTGTTTAAAATTCAGCGGAAGGCCAGAATAAAGAAGGCCGCCGAAGACGTGGGCGTCACGCGGCCGACGGTGGTCACCGCTATCATGCGATTTTGGCAACGTGGCATGAACCGCGAAGCGGTGCGGTCGGACTACGACAATTGCGGCGCACCAGGCAAGACAAGGAGTATCGAGAGTGGACGGAAGGTCGGGAGGCCGAGAACCATCGCAACCGGCGTTGGTATTTCGGTCAATGACGACCTACGGAGAAAGATGCGGGTCGGGGCCGACTATTACCTTAGCCTGCGAAAGCCTTCCCAAAAGCGTGCCCTGAACTACGTCGTTGAACTCTTCTTTTCACACCGTCAAGACGAGGCGGGTCGACCGAAGATCGTGCTGGACGATGATCGACCGACTCTAAAACAATTCAGCCATTACCTCTGCACCCACTTTCCCGAGAACGATAGATTCAAAGCTCGTCACGGTCAAAAGCGATATGACCTCGAAACGCGCGAGCTCCTCGGCAAGGCTGATCAGAATACAAAGGGGCCCGGAGACGAATTTCAAGTCGATGCCACTGTCGCCGACGTTTACCTGCGATCGCAGTTTGATCGGCGACGCATCGTTGGCCGACCGGTCATCTACTTCGTAATAGACGTTTGGAGTCGTTTGATCGTCGGCGTCTACGTCGGATTCGAGGGGCCGTCGTGGATCGGTGCGATGATGGCTCTGACCAACATGGTTACTCCGAAAGTGGAGTACTGTCGGCAGTACGGCATAGAAATCGATCACGAAGAATGGCCTGCACATCACGCTCCTCGTTCTATTCTAGCCGACCGAGGCGAACTGATGAGCGAAAAATTGGGGTCTCGCATCGTCGACACCCTCCGGATCCAGATTGGAAATACGACATCAGGACGTGGTGATCTCAAGGCGATCGTTGAATCGCGGTTCAAGATCGTTCCGATGCTATTCAAGCCGTTCATGCCGGGTTATGTCGAGCCGGATTTCGGAACCAGAGGAGCTCGCGACTACCGACTTGAATCCGCGATGGACCTTAATGATTTTACAGCGGCGGTCATACGCGCGGTCCTTCAGCACAATCGATCGAAGATTACCGGCATTTATACTCCCACCGAAATGACGACCGACGGCATGTCCGCCACTCCGCTGGCTCGTTGGACCTGGGGTATCGAGAATCGAAGCGGAGCATTGAGAGAGCTTAGTTATGACGAAGTTGCGTTGGCAGTCATGCCGCGTGACTCGGCTCGCATCACTGGTAACGGCATAAAATTCAGAGGCGGCTTCTATACGTGCGATCAAGCCGAAGAAGGTCGTTGGTTCTGGACGGCACGCAACAAAGGAGGATGGTCTGTCGAGGTATCGTACGATCCGCGAAGCTTAGACAAACTGTATCTTTGGAATCCAAAGGCGCCACGCGGATATGAAGCCTGTCGTCTGCTGCCCCCCTACCAAGAACTCGTTGGTAAAACACTGTTCGAATATGAGGAGAAGGAGCTCGCCGAGAAGTGCCTTGCTGCTTCCCAAGCGGGAAAACTTCAAGCGCAGGAAATTGAGACTGATGTCGCGCTGAGAGCGATCCAGGAAGGAGCACTCGCTAAGACGCGCGACGTGCAGGAGCGCAATACATCCAAGAGGGCTGAGGTGGCAGGCATAGGACGCAATCGAGCCGACGAGAAGGCGTTCCAGCGACCGATCGAGACAATCGATTTGGCCCCTCTCGCCGAGCCGCGCGCGAACTCTCCTGCGGTAGCGCCAACCATTGAGGACCCGCCGGATGCTTATGAAGATGACATGTTATCCAGGCTCGAGTCTCTTGAAGAAGCTGGTAACGCAGGCAAGTAGGAAACTCCGCAATGTACTCTTACCTCATTCCGGCCGACTACTTGCCAACCGCGCGACCCGAGGCCGCAGGAAATCCTCTTCTCGAGGCACTACCACCGTTGATGTCGGCCGATGATACGAATCTGCTTTTATCATTTGGTCGTCGGCCGACGTATTCGGATGACGAGCGCATGCTTTCCGCAGGCGAAAGGATGCTATGTGTCGGCCGCCTCAACGACTATCTGCTCATGATGGCCTCTCACGGGGAGATAATTGAGCAGATCGGCCTTATTCTCGATAGCGGCTACGTGCATCGCAACCCAGCACTCCCAGAGTTCCAAAGGTCCCTTGTCGAATTCTATCGTCAGCGATTGCAGGGTCGAATCACGCCGATCGAATCTTCCGGACCGTCGACGGCGCCGTCGTTCGCTCTCTTCGGCGTTTCCGGAATGGGAAAGAGTACTGTGGTCGAGCGGACGCTCTCATTTTATCCGAGAGCTCTAAGCCATGAAAAGTACGGCTTCTACCAGATTGTGTGGATGAAGATTGATTGCCCGATGGATGGCAGCCTAAAGCAACTGCTGCTTTCTATAGTCGCGAAGGTCGATTCGACTCTAGGCACCAATCACTCTAAGTCCGTCAATGGTCGCGTCCCGACCGACAAATTGATTCTTGATGTCGCGAAGATCGCCGCCCAGCACCATCTTGGCGTCCTTGTGATTGATGAAGTCCAACACTTGTTGGCCGCCAAGGGAGTCGGCATGGAGAAGTTGCTAAATTTCTTCGTGACGTTCACCAATGACGTGAAGGTGCCCATCATCGTTCTCGGCACTCCGAAGGCGAAGGTGCATCTGGAACAGCTTTTCCGAGAGGCTCGCCGCGTTGGTCAGTATGGCTCAGCGCTCTGGGACCGTATGGCTCTGGGACGCGAGTGGGACTATTTCCTTAAGGTGCTTTGGAAATATCAGTGGCTACAGAAGGCGGAAGACCTCTCTCCTGAGGTCTCGGAAGCGATGTACCACCAGACTCAGGGGATTACCGCCCTGGTCATCCGGCTCTTTCAGCTTGTCCAGTTGCAGGCAATTCGCGGGAAAAGCGAAAGGATAACGGTCAGCCTTATCAACAAAGTAGCGAAGGAGAAGTTCTCTCTCTTGCGGCCCGCACTCGATGCACTCAGGAGTGGCGATAATGATAGGATCGCCAAATTTGAAGATCTTATCTCGTCGGGCGTAACCACATTGAAGACTTTGACCACCCAACAGCAGGCGGTCCAGTCGATCAAGGTCGCAGAGAAGCGACTCAACGAAAGGCGCATCCAACTTACTTCAAACCTGCTTCATGCAGGAGCAAGTCCAAGCATTGTGGGCGCCTTGGTCGATGAAGTTCTGACGCCGTCGGGCACCACGACACCAGCGAAGAAAAGTCCGCCGAAGGTACCGAATAAGCTTATTGAAGCTCTTAGGAAAGCTGAAGCAGAGAATGCAGATCCCGTCGACGCGTTGAGAAGCGCCGGTCTGATAGACGATCTAGTTGGGCAGTAACATGCATCTGATGCTCCCGAAGCCGTATCAGGATGAATTGATATACTCAGTTATCGCGCGGCACTTCGCTTATATGCAGCCGATCGTCATCAAGAGCGCCCAAGAGACGATTGACGGCACCTCATGGTTCTCGACAAGATATGTAAGAAATGCGAACCGCCTTGCGGAAAAAACCCGGCCTATCTGGGGCCTATCAGGCCTGGAGATCCTCGACCGTCACACCCTCCTTCCGTTCAACGGTGCATTCCTTAAACCGGACGCACATTTGAAATGCACGGAATGCTTTCTAGAAACGAATCCCCATGGAGGATCGGTTGCCCTGGGCATGGGCAATTCCAGCGTCATTGAGCCGAAGCTCTTCAGGTTTTGCGTTCTTTGTCTTGAAGAGGATATGGACAGATTCGGTGAAACTTATTGGCGTCGGCAGCACCAGCTGTCTGGCACTCTCTTTTGCGTCAAGCATGGAGAGTTGCTGCGCAATTCGATGGCTCCAATGTCCCCTCTCGACAGGGCAACGATGGATGCGACGCATTATTGTAGAGCAGATGCCGAGCCAGTGGCAGTTCTGAGTGGCCGCGAAACTTCGTTAGCGCGGGAGATTGCGACAAGGTCCGCAGACATTTTGCATGGAATGCCTTCCCGTTGGCTAAGCCCAGATCCAAGCGAGCAGTATCAGACTGCTGCTGTTGAAGTGGGATACGGCTTCGGTATCACGATGCTTCAGACCCGTGCTTTTGGGGCGGATCTCATCGATTATTTTGGTGGTGAGTTGCTGGTTAAGCTTGGATGTCGGCTGAACGAGCGATCGCGATCAATCCGCAAAATATTCTACAAGGACGGCGCCAATCATCCCTTGTTGCATGTCTTGGTTCAACACTTTCTTGGAGAGCGGCAGAAGGCAACCCGCTCGACCTTGGAACGCCAAGGGCTGGACAACTCATTTAGGCAAGAGTGGAAGTGCCCGAACACATTTGCAAAGCATGAGGTAGGGTTCAGAATCCCTCAAGTTTATCTAAGACGAGCAAAAAGGGGCATGCGCGAGCATTATTTCCATGCCCGATGCACTTGTGGGTACGTATTCTGTTTCGAAAGACCCCGCGAGGGTGATCCTGCCATGCCGCTCGTCAAGATCGTAAACAACTACGGTCCCGCGGTAGAGACGGAGGTCAAGCGGTTATACGCGCAACACGGTTTCATAAAAAAAGTCTGCACCGAGCTAAAGATGCAGCACAAAACCGTGAGGCGGATTCTCGACGGCATCCGAGCTGGCTTTGAACCTTCGCCCGAGAAGATAGCTGCTCTGAGGAAGACCTGGCTGGAGAATGGCCGAGTAAAAAGAGGAACCACGTACCAAACTCTATTGAAATATGATCGAAAGTGGCTGGATAGCTTTCCTAGCCGTCGGGGAACTCGATCGCGAGTGCCCAAGCCCCAACCCAGGCACGCAGACGACGTCGCTTTGGCGAGTCAGATTGAGGCATCTGCGCGAGAGCTCCGTGAACAGGGCGGGTTGGTGACCGTGAATGGGCTTAGCCGCGTTTTGGGACGAAAGCTCAATGTGCGGGGTCTGAAACTGATGCCAAACGCAGCCTATATCCTCTGCAAGGAGATCGACGTTCCGAGCCAGGCGCTAGATCAAGTACGCCAGTACATCGCTAAGGCAAGAGGAGCACCGAGGGCGGAATAGTTCTGAAAGAACTTTATTGGATGAGCTTTTGGGTTACGCTCGAACCCTGAAAGAACTTTATTTTTAGCCGCCGATACTGCCGCACGAAAGACAAAGCAATTTTCTCGACTTTCCAAAGAACTTTGTTGTCTCAATACAGCCGGCGCGGCCGGGGCATGCCACGATCTGCATCAGTTTGAGTAGAATTTGCCACAACGCGCGTGGCGGGCGATTCGCCGGATCACAACCCAAGATTATCCCCACAAGCCGCTTCCTTCCCGGCGGGAAATTCAAGTAAGCTCACCGGTCAGGGACCGGAGCGACCGTGCAGGGAGCGCAACGCAATTCGCTGAGGCTTTTGCAGTGGATGATGGTTGCATCCCTGGCCCTGCCGATTGCGCTGTTCGCGATCGCCTCCACGATCTCCTACACCTCGACCAGGGACATCGCCGACCGCGAGATCGAGCGCACGCTCGATGTGGCGCATGAACATGCGCTCAAGGTGTTCGAGACCATCGATCGCAGCCTGTCCGAGCTCAACGAGGTCGTGCGCGGCCTTCCCGACGACGTCATCCGCGCACGCGAAGCCGCGCTGCACCGCCGCCTGAAGCGGCTGACCGATTCGCTGCCGCAGCTCAAATCGGCCTGGATCTTCGACGCGGATGGAAAAGCACTGGTCAACAGCCTGGTTTCGCCGCCGCCTGGTTTGGCCTTCGCGGACCGCGACTATTTCTACGTCCATGTCGACCAGGCCATCGGCACCGTCATCGGCATGCCGCTGACGCCGCGTCCGCCCTATCAGGGCGCGCGCTTCTTCGGCATGAGCCGCCGGCGCGACGCCGACGACGGCAGCTTCATCGGCGTGATCCAGGCCTCCGTGCTGCCGGAATATTTCGAGAGCTTCTATGCCAGGATCGGCTCGGATCCCGGCAGCTTCTTCGCGATGGGTCGCACCGACGGCGTGGTGCTGGCGCATTTCCCGCGGCTCGACCGCGACCTCCGGCTCGATCCGGGCGGACCGGTCGGCCGCGAGATCGCCGCGCACCCCGCGCAGGGGCTCATGACCATCGCCTGGCCCTCGGACGGGATCGAGCGCCGCATCGGCTACAGGCGCGTCGCCGAATATCCGATCTATGTCAGCGCCGGCTTCGAGACGTCGGCGATCCGCGCGCGCTGGTACGCCACCATCGGGCAGCATCTGGTGTTCGGCGTTCCCGCCACCGCGCTGCTGTTCCTGCTGCTGGCATTCGCCTTCCGGCGCACCCAGCATCTGCAGATGGAAGCCGCAAGGCGGCGCGAGGCCGAGGAGGCGCTCAAGCACAGCCAGCGCCTGGAAGCGCTCGGCCAGCTCACCGGCGGCGTCGCCCACGACTTCAACAACCTGCTGACCGTGATCCGCGCCTCGGTCGATCTGTTGAACCGTCCGCAGCTGAGCGAAGAGCGACGGCAGCGCTACATCACGGCGATTGCGGACGCAGTGGCGCGCGCGGCCAAGCTGACCTCGCAGCTGCTCGCCTTTGCGCGGCGCCAGACCCTGAAACCGGAAGTGTTCGACGTCGGCGAGCGATTGCAGTCGCTGCACGACATGCTCGCCACGCTGCTCGGACCTGCCATCGAGATCGCGATGCGGCTGCCGGCGGAGCCGTGTCTCGTCAATGCCGATGCCAGCCAGTTCGAGACCGCGCTGATCAACATGGCGACCAATGCGCGCGATGCCATGCAGGGCAAGGGCAGGATCAGCTTCACCGTCGAGAGGGCGACAACCCTTCCCGACACGCCGACGCAGGTCTCGCACAGTCATATCCCGGGACACCTCGGCTTCGTCGGCGTGATCGTCAGCGACACCGGCGTCGGCATTCCGGCCGCGCGGCTCGGGCGGATCTTCGAGCCGTTCTTCACCACCAAGCAGGTCGGCCACGGCACGGGTCTCGGCCTGTCCCAGGTGTTCGGTTTCGCCCGGCAATCCGGCGGCGAGGTGACGGTGACGAGCGAAGTCGGCCAGGGCAGCACCTTCTCGCTCTATCTCCCACGCGTGCCCGCGGACCTCTTGCCACAGCAGCAGGCGCCGAACACCGCGCCTGCGGTGGCCGGCAGCGGCATGTCGGTGCTACTGGTCGAGGACAATATCGAGCTCGCCAATTTCGCCGCCGATGGCCTCACCGCGCTCGGCTACAGCATCACGCTGGTCGACAATGCCGCCGATGCGCTGGCCGAGCTCGTCGTGGACGCCGATCGTTTCGACGTCGTGTTCTCCGACATCGTGATGCCCGGCATGACCGGGCTCGATCTGGCGCGGGCGATCCGCGATCGCGGCATCAAGGTGCCGGTCGTGCTGACCACCGGCTACAGCCAGGCGCTGTCGCAGGAAGGCAGCCTCGGCTTCGACCTCGTGCAAAAGCCCTATTCGATCGAGGAGCTGTCGCGCGTGCTGCACCGGGCTGCGCGGCTGCGGCGGGTGCGCGGCGGCGCCGCCGAATAGGGTATTCGGGAACCGACCGGAACCGGCTGATTTGTCTCGCGTTATCCGGCCATGCAAAAGGCAGCCGGGAAGCGCGACCAGGGCAAGACGCCACCCATTGTCGAGATCAAAGGCGAGAACGGCGACGAGGTGGCTGCGCCGCCGCCCGAGGTGCTCGAACCCGATCCCGAGCTCTCTCCCGAAGAGGCCGAGCAGGCCCGCAAGGATTATCTGCTGACCCGCTTCTGGATCAGCGCGCGCGGCTTCTGGGGCCGCAACGGCGATCGCCTCGCCTGGCCGTTCTCGATCGGTCTCGGCGCGTTGATCGTCCTCACTGTCGGGTTTCAATACGGCATCAATGTCTGGAATCGCGCGATCTTCGACGCGATCGAGAAGCGCGACGCGACGAGCGTCTTCCATCTCACCGCCATGTTCTTCCCGCTCGCGCTCGGCAGCATCGTGCTCGGCGTGGCGCAGGTGTTCGCGCGCATGGGCATCCAGCGGCGCTGGCGGGCCTGGCTCACCAGCAGCGTGCTGACGCGCTGGCTCACGAACGGGCGCTACTACCAGCTCAACCTCGTCGGCGGCGACCACCAGAATCCGGAATACCGGATCGCGGAAGACCTGCGCATCGCGACCGATGCGCCGGTCGATTTCCTCGCCGGCGTCAGTTCGGCGCTGCTGTCGGCCGCGACCTTCATCGTCGTGCTCTGGACCATCGGCGGCGCGCTTACCGTCACGCTCGGCGGCTCATCCATCACCATTCCCGGCTTCCTCGTGATCGCCGCCATCCTCTACGCCGCGATCGCATCCGGCTCGATCATGGTGATCGGCCGGCGCTTCGTGCAGGTCTCGGAGGACAAGAACCAGGCCGAGGCCGATTTCCGCTATACGCTGACACGCGTGCGCGAGAACGGCGAAAGCATCGCACTGCTCGGCGGCGAAGAGGAGGAGCGCGACGGCCTCGACCGCAACTTCGCCAGCGTCTTGCGGCAATGGGCGCGGCTCGCCGGCCAGCACATGCGCACCACGCTGGTGTCGCAAGGGTCGAGCCTCGTCGCACCGGTCGTGCCGCTGCTGCTCTGCGCGCCGAAATTCCTCGACGGCAGCATGACGCTGGGGCAGGTGATGCAGGCGGCCTCCGCCTTCACCATCGTGCAGAGCGCGTTCGGCTGGCTGGTCGACAATTATCCGCGGCTCGCCGACTGGAACGCCTGCGCGCGCCGCATCGCCTCGCTGATGATGTCGCTCGACGGCCTCGAACGCGCCGAGCAGGGCGACGGCCTCGGCCGCATCCAGCGCGGCGAGACGCACAACGAGGCGATGCTGGAGCTGCGCGATCTCTCCGTCACGCTCGACGACGGCACCGCGGTGGTCGGCGAGACCGAGGTGGTGATCGAGCCCGGCGAGCGGCTGCTGGTCGCCGGCGAATCCGGCACCGGCAAGAGCACGCTGGTGCGCGCCATTGCGGGGCTGTGGCCGTGGGGCGGCGGCAGCGTCAACTTCCATCCCGACCGGCGGCTGTTCATGCTGCCGCAGCGGCCTTACGTGCCCTCGGGATCGTTGCGCCGCGCCGTCGCCTATCCCGGGGCCGAAGAGGATTGGACCATCGGAGAGATCGGGGAGGCCCTGCACAAGGTCGGCCTCGACCATCTCAAGGAGAAGATCGAGGAAGAAGGCCCGTGGGACCAGACGCTGTCGGGCGGCGAGAAGCAGCGCCTCGCCTTCGCGCGGCTGCTGCTGCACAGCCCTGATATCGTCGTGCTCGATGAGGCGACCTCGGCGCTCGACGAGAAGAGCCAGGACAAGATGATGAAGATGGTCACCGACGAGCTGCCGAAAGCGACCATCGTCAGCGTCGCGCATCGCGTCGAGCTGGAAGCCTTTCACAGCCGCAAGATCGTGCTGGAACGCCGCAAGGGCGGCGCCAAGCTCGTCAGCGACGTCGACCTCATCCCGCGCAAGGGCCGGCGCAGGCTGCTCGGGCGATTCCTGAGGCAGCGGAAGAAGGCGGCGTGAGGCCCGCCGCTGCGTAGCCCGGATGGAGCGCAGCGTAATCCGGGAAGGTCGGTCCGTAGGGCAAGAACCCCGGATTTCGCTGCGCTCCATCCGGGCTACATTCTCTTCCCGCAGCGTTGGAGTCCCCGCCAAAACCGGCTATGCATGCGCCGCCTGCAACGAGGACCTGCTGCTTGACGCCCGACAATGCCCCTTCGTCCGCGCCGTTTGGCGCGTTTGCGCCGAATGCGGCGCAGGCCGCGATCATCCGCCTTGCGACGCGATCGGGGCTGAAGCGCGGCGCGTTCCGGCCCTGGCTGTCGCGGCTGGTCAATCTACTGCGCGGCGGCCCGATCGATGTACAGTATCAGGGCGCCTCGTTCCGCTTCTATCATCAAGGCAGCGCGACCGAGCGCGGCGCCCTGTTCAATCCCGACTACAATCTCGACGAGCTCGATTTCCTGCGACAGCACACGCCTGCGGGCGGCGTGTTCGTCGACGTCGGCGCCAATGTCGGCACGTTTGCGCTGGTGATGGCGCGGCAGGTCGGCACCCAAGGCAAGGTGGTCGCAATCGAGCCGCATCCGCTGACCTTCGGACGGCTCTCCTTCAACCACGCCGCATCGCAGGCAACGCAGGTGCGCCTGGTTCAGGCCGCCGCGGGCGACAGCGACGGCGAGCTGATGATCGAGAGCGGTGGCGGCAATCTCGGCGCGACGCATGTCGTGACCGGCGCGGCCAGCGCTGACGCCATCAAGGTGCCGTCGCTGCGCTTGACGCGCATTCTCGATGAGGCCGGCGTCGGCCAAGTCGATTCGCTCAAGATCGACGTCGAGGGCTTTGAGGACCGCGTGCTGATCGGCTTCTTCCGCGACGCACCGCAATCGCTGTGGCCGCGCGCAGTGGTGATCGAACATCTGTCACAAAACGAATGGCAGCAGGATTGTATTGCCGACATGGTCGCGCGCGGCTTTGCGGTCGCGCGCAAGACACGAAGCAATACGTTCCTGTCGCGCTGACAGGGACGAGCAAGGGAGGTTAGCGATGATCGACCATCTGGGTTTCTCCGTCTCCGATTACGAGCGCGCGAAAGCGTTCTATGCGAAGGCGCTGGCTCCGCTCGGCTACGGCCTGATCATGGAGGTCACGGCGGAGCAGACCGGTCACGCTGCGGCGGCCGGCTTCGGCGCCGACGGCAAGCCGGATTTATGGTTCGGCGGCGAAGGCGCGATGAACAAGCCGGTGCATATCGCGATCGCCGCCAAGGACCGCGCCACCGTGGATGCCTTCTACAAGGCGGCGATGGCAGCCGGAGGACGCGACAACGGGCCCCCCGGGCTCCGTCCGCATTATCATGCGAACTATTATGGCGCGTTCGTGCTTGATCCCGACGGCCACAACATCGAGGCCGTCTGCCATCTGCCCGAATAGGGCGCACTTCGAAACGATGCGAGGCGGAACATCGGCACGGCATCGTCGTTATCGTTCTCTGGACAACGATCTCGATGATGCCGATGCCGATCGAACCGCCCGAGATTCCACCGTCGACACCGGGCACTCCGACCGAGCCGCCGCCGGGAATTCCGCCGGGCAATCCGCAACCCGATATCACGCCGCCGGTGCGCGAGCCCGGCGAATCACCGCGGCCCGACGAACTGCCGGGCCACGTGCCTGAGGAGATTCCATCGCGCGGGCCGAACGGTCCGCTCACGCCCAATCCTGCGACGGACGCAATGCCGCCGCGCAATCGCATATGAGGCGAAGCATCACATGTGAGGCGATTGCAAGGAGCGTCTGAATGCGCAATGAACGTCGCCATAGTGAGATGATTTGCGTGCACAAATAAATCGGGCCGCGACCGCTTCGCCCGCCACAATGCGGCCTAACGCGTAGCTGTTCATCCCAACCACTTCGTCAAAGAACCTTCCGGGGAAGTTCACCACCATGACCAACCTTCGTTTCGTGCTGCTTGCGACGACGGCTCTCACCGCGATGCAATTGGCCAACACTGCATCGCATGCGCAAAGCGCTTCGCCGCTCGTGGTCGCGCAGGCGCAGCCGGCTCCGTCGCAAGAGACCGGCCCTGACGGAAAACCGAAGCAGCCGCCGAAGGGCCCGCCTGCGGCCACGCCGCCTGCCGCGCCCGCGCGCCCGGCTGCACCGCCGCCCGCCGCTGCTCCGCCCCACCCGCCCGCTGCGCCTCCGCCGGCTGCTGCGCCGCCGCGACCGGCAGCACCGCCTCCACCGCCGCCGCCTCCTGCGGCCCGTCCGGCTCCGCCGCCGCCACCCCCGCCGCCTGCCGCTCCGAAGCAGCCGTCGCCGCCTCCGGCCGCGGCCCCGCAGCAGCACGCCCCGACACCGCCGCCGCCAGCGCCGCCCGCGGCACGTCCGGCGCCCACGCCGCCGGCACCGCCTCCGGCCCCACCTGCGGCACGACCGACGCCGCCGGCACCGCCTCCGGCTGCCGCGCACCCGACTCCAACTCCTCCTCCGCCGCCTCCTGCAGCGGCACCCTCGGTGCGGCCCGCGCCTGCGCCTACGGCGACGCCCGCAGCCCCTCCACCCGGTGCACCTTCGGCCCGCCCGGGCTCGCCCGCGCCGGCAGCCACTCCTGCTCCGACTGCGACACCCGCACCGACCGCGACACCTGCGCCGACCGCAACGCCGGCTCCGGGCAGCACGCCCGGCGCACCGCCGGCTGGCCGCCCCGGCGCACTGCCGCCCGGCACCCGTCCCGGCGCGCCTCCGGCGGCGGGAACGCCAGCCCCCGGTGCTACGCCCGCTCCAACGGCAACGCCGGCCCCAGGTGGCGCCGCTGCGCCGCCGGCCGGACGTCCGGGATCGGCGACTCCGGCTCCCGGCACGACCCCTGCCCCCGGCGCGACTCCAGCCCCGACGGCGACGCCAACTCCCGGCCAACAGGGTGGAACGCCTCCTGCCGGCGCACCTGCTGCCGGAGCTCCGGCCGCGCCGCCCCAGGCCGGCACCCTGCCGCCCCGGCCCGCGGCGCCCGCCGGTGCTGCAGCTCCGACGGTCGTCCCCGGCTCCGCGGCTGCTACGCCGCCGCCCAACCGGGCCCAATACCGTCCGCCGACGGTTGCGCCGGCCTTCCAGGCCGCGCCGACGGTCGCGGCACCCTTGCCGCCGCCGCCGCGCCCGCCGCAGCGTGACCTGACGCCGCTCGCGATCGGTGCCGGTGTGGTGGCCGGTGCCGTGATCGGCGCGACCATCGCCGACCTCCACAACCAGCGGCGCGAGGTCGTCGAAGGCGGCCGCACCATCTACAACGAGCCGGACCGCATCATCATCCGCGATCCCGGCGGGCAGGCCTATGTCCGCGGCAACGATCTCTATCGCTTCCGCTACGGCGCCCGCGACATCCGCACTGACACGATCGGCGGCGAAACCCGCACCGTCGTGATCCGTCCCGATGGCAGCGAGGTGATCACCGTGGTCGGCCCGGACGGCTCGCTGCTGCGTCGAATTCGCCGGGACCCCGGCGGGCGCGAGATCGTCATCATCGACAACAGCTACCGCGATCCGCGGTCGGTCGGCGGCTTCTATGTCGACGTGCCGCCGCCGGTCGTGAACATCCCCTACGATCGCTACATCGTCGACGCGCAGGAGGCGTCGCCGGACGTGATCTACGCGACCATGCAGGCACCGCCGGTGCAGCGGATCGATCGCCGTTACTCGCTCGACGAGATCCGCTACAGCCCGAATGTTCGCATGCAGATGCCGAGCATCGACGTCAACACGATCAACTTCGAGACGGGATCGTGGACCATCCCGCCGGACCAGGCGGCCCGGCTGCAGGTGATCGCCGACGGCCTCAACCAGGCGATCCAGCGCAACCCGCGCGAGGTGTTCCTGATCGAGGGCCACACCGACGCGGTCGGCAACGAGGTCGACAATCTGTCGCTCTCGGATCGCCGGGCGCAGTCCGCGGCCGAATTGCTGACGCAGCAGTTCAATGTGCCGGCGGAGAACCTGACGTCGCAGGGCTATGGCGAGCAGTACCTGAAGGAGCAGACGCAGGGACCGAGCCTGATCAACCGGCGCGTCACGGTCCGCCGCATCACGCCGCTGCTCAACGGCGGCCAGGCCTCGCTGCCGCCGCCCCCGCCCGGCACCGCGCCGCCGCGGTAACGGCACGCACAAACGCAAATGGCCGGGAGCGATCCCGGCCATTTTTGTTTTCGGTGTTACACGCGACGTTGCGGCATATCGCGCAATCGTAGGGTGGGCAAAGGCGCGTGAGCGCCGTGCCCACCAATCATCTCGGTCGTGGAAGGATGGTGGGCACGCTTCGCTTTGCCCACCCTACGAGATTAGCCCTTGTCGCTCTCCAGGCGGAAGATCTGCGAGCCTTCGCTGCCCGACAGCAGGCCGGTGTCGCTATAGAGCTTCAGCTTCGTCCGCGTATCGGCGATGTCGAGATTGCGCATGGTGAGCTGACCGATGCGGTCGGCCGGCGTGAAGGCGGCGTCCTCCACCTTCTCCATGCTGAGCCGTTCCGGCGCATAGGTGAGGTTGGGGCTCTCGGTGTTGAGGATCGAATAGTCGTTGCCGCGGCGCAGCTCCAGCGTCACCTCGCCGGTAACGGCGCGCGCGACCCAGCGCTGCGCGGTCTCGCGCAGCATCAAGGCCTGCGAATCGAACCAGCGACCCTGATAGAGCAGGCGTCCCAAACGCATGCCGCTGATGCGGTACTGCTCGATGGTGTCCTCGTTGTGGATGCCGGTGACGAGGCGCTCATAGGCGATGTGCAGCAGCGCCATGCCCGGCGCCTCGTAGATGCCGCGGCTCTTGGCCTCGATGATGCGGTTCTCGATCTGGTCGCTCATGCCGAGACCATGACGGCCGCCGATCGCGTTGGCTTCGAGGAACAGCGCGACGGGATCGGAGAAGGTCTGGCCGTTCAGCGCCGTGGGCTGGCCTTCCTCGAAACGCACCACGACCTTCTCGGCCTTGACGGCGCAATCGTCGCGCCAGAACGGCACGCCCATGATCGGGTTGACGATCTTGATGCCGCTGTCGAGGCTCTCGAGATCTTTCGCTTCATGCGTGGCGCCGAGCAAATTGCTGTCGGTCGAGTACGCCTTCTCGGCACTCATCTTGTAGGCAAAGCCCTGCGCGGTCATGAACGCCGACATCTCGGCACGGCCGCCGAGCTCGTCGATGAACTGCTGGTCGAGCCAGGGCTTGTAGATCTTCAGGCCCGGATTGGTGAGCAGGCCGTAGCGGTAGAAGCGCTCGATGTCGTTGCCCTTGAAGGTCGAGCCGTCGCCCCAGATGTTGACGCCGTCTTCCTTCATGGCCGCGACCAGCATCGTGCCGGTGACGGCGCGCCCGAGCGGCGTGGTGTTGAAATAGGTGATGCCGCCGGTCGAGATGTGGAAGGCGCCGGACTGGATCGCGGCGATGCCTTCATGGACCAGCTGCGTGCGGCAATCGACGAGGCGCGCCTTCTCGGCGCCGAACTCCATCGCCTTGCGCGGGATCTCGTTGTAATCGGCCTCGTCGGGCTGGCCGAGATTGGCGGTGTAGGCGTAGCAGCGCGCGCCCTTCTGCTTCATCCAGAGCAGCGCCGCGCTGGTGTCGAGACCGCCCGAAAAAGCGATGCCGACTTTCTCACCCTTGGGCAGGCTTTTCAGGATCGTGGTCATGGGGCTTCCAATCGGGTCTCAAAGGGGTCTGATTTCGGGGCGAACCTGACCGCGCGAATATCAAATTTCGCAGGGCTCGGCACGCATTTAATGGCTCAAATCGACGGTGCGGGGTTGGTCTTGCGGCCGAACAGGCGCTGGCGGAGCCGGTAGGCGGGCATGTTCAGCCGGGTCAGGGCGGCATCCACCGCCTCGTCCGAGAACCGGGTCCGCGGCCAGCGGTAGATCAGCGCATAGGCGAACCAGATCACGACGAAGGTGACGAGGCCGGCGATCGAGACATCGGTAAAGAAGTGCCCGCCGAAGGCCATGCGGAGCCCTGACGTCACGGCGCCGAAGATAAGCGCGCCGGCATAAGCGAGCGGCCGCCATGCCGGCGGGGCCAATGCGGCGGGGGCCAGCGTCCAGAACGCGGTCGCGCCCTCGCCCGAGAAGAACGAGCAATTGCGCGCGCAGCCGCCGCGCGGATCCCACCACGGCACGAATTGCTGGTCGCCGGCAAACTCGGTCACCACCACCGGGCGCGGCCGGCCCCAATAAGTCTTGAAGGTGAGATTGGTGAGGATGCCGGCCGACAGGATGATCGTCACCAGCAGGAACACGATCGCGCGCCCCGACACCAGCAGCGGACGGTCCGGCCGGATCATCTTGACCACCAGCGCCACCAGCGAGGGCAGCACGAACGCCCAGGCGATCCACATCGCCGCGTCGCGCGCGAAGCCGGCCCAATCGATCAGCTTGAGCGGAAACGTCTTCGTCGCGGGGTCGAAGAACAGCGAGGCCAGCTTGAGATCGAGCTCGGGATAGAGGCCGAAAACGACGCCGATCACGAGCCACAGTGCCAGGGCAATGAAGAGTCCAGTCCGGTTCATGGCGCGCGGTTTAGCGGAGTGGGGCGGGGATGGAAACCCCGGAGACGGTCCCGGCGAGCGATGCGGGCGGGCATGACTTTGTTGAAACGCAATGCCTCCACACAGTCGTCCCGGCGAAGGCCGGGACCCGTACCTCCAGGGAGGAGTTTGGCGAAGACCCGTCATTCGGTACTCCTACCGATAGCCATCGATAGATTCCGCGGTATGGGTCCCGGCCCCCGTGCGCAATTGCGCACTAGGCCGCGACGACACCGAGTATGTGGCGAATTACTTCACCTCGCATCCGGCCGCGAATTCGCCGGCAACGGTGGAGGCGGCTTGCGCGGGGGCGGCGGGTTGCGCCAGGCGCCGGCGCTGCGGCCGGCGATCAGCCAGTAGACGACGCCGGCGACGATGCCGGCCCCCGTCATGATTTCCAGGTGACGCCGCACGATGCCTTCGAACTGCAGCGTGTCAGAATGGAAGGGAACGAGGCCGAGATAGCAGGCGAGCCCGACAAGGCCGCCGCCGACGGCATAAGCGAGTGCGCTGCGGATATAGAGCGCTTCGGTGATGGCGACGATCACCGCCGCCGGCACCAGCGCGAAGCCCGAGACGAAGATGAAGCCAAAGCCGAGCAGGATATCGATCGCGCCTTGATCGACGGGACCGGCGCCGAGATCGGCGAACTCCGGAAACAGCAGCGCCATGACCACGATCATGCCGCCGACGAAACAGGCGGCGAGAAAGCCGATGAAGATGACGATGAGGCGGCCGATCAGGGACATCTGGAAGAAGCCACCGTTGCCGTCATTGCGAGCGAAGCGAAGCAATCCAGAAATGCATCCGCTGAGGCAGTCTGGATTGCGTCGTCGCTACGCTCCTCGCAATGACGAAGCTGCGAGAGCGCGGGCATGACAAGCTAATCCGTCATCGCCATGGCGCGGAGCGCCTGGCGCTCGCGAGCGCTGAGCTTTTCAGTCTCCGACTTGAGCTGGCCGCAGGCGGCGAGGATGTCGCGGCCGCGCGGGGTGCGCACCGGCGAGGAATAGCCGGCGTTGAAGATGTATTCGGAGAACTTTTCGATCTGGTCCCAGTCCGAACACTCATAGGCGGTGCCGGGCCAGGGATTGAACGGGATCAGATTGATTTTTGCGTGAATGCCCTTGAGCATCTTCACCAGCAGCTTCGCATCGTCGAGCGAATCGTTGACGCCCTTGAGCATCACATATTCGAAGGTGATGCGGCGCGCGTTCGAGGCGCCGGGATAGTCGCGGCAGGCCTGCAAGAGCTCCTTGATCGGATATTTGCGATTGAGCGGTACCAGCTCGTTGCGAAGCTCGTCACGCACCGCATGCAGCGAGATCGCGAGCATGACGCCGATCTCCTCGCCGGCGCGCACGATGTTCGGCACCACGCCCGAGGTCGACAGCGTGATGCGGCGGCGGGAGATGCCGATGCCTTCATTGTCGCCGACGATCAGCAGCGCATCGCGCACCGCGTCGAAATTGTAGAGCGGCTCGCCCATGCCCATCATCACGATGTTGGTGACGCGGCGCGTGCCGTCCTCGCGATCGGCCCAGTCGTTCAGGCGATCGCGCGCGACCATCACCTGGCCGACGATCTCGCCGGCGGTGAGGTTGCGCACCAGGCGCTGCGTGCCGGTGTGGCAGAACGAGCAGTTCAGCGTGCAGCCGACCTGCGAGGAGACGCAGAGCGTGCCGCGGTCGGTCTCGGGGATGTAGACGCACTCGACTTCATGCGCCTTCTCGACATTGTCGCCGCTCGGCAGCCGCAGCAGCCATTTGCGGGTGCCGTCGTTGGAAATCTGCTCGGCCACGACTTCGGGACGGTCGACGGTGAAGTGCTGCGCGAGGTCGGCGCGGATGCCCTTCGAGATCGAGGTCATGTCGTCGAAGCTCTGGGCGCCGCGGAAATAGAGCCAGTGCCAGAGCTGCTGCACGCGCATCTTGCGCTGCGCCGGCGCGACCCCGATCTCGCCGAGGCGGTCGGCAAGCTCGCTGCGCGACAGGCCGATCAGCGACGGTTTGGCCGGCGGCACGTAGGTTTCGAGCGGAGTCTTCTCCACCAGGATTGCGTTGTGCGGCTCGGTCGTCGGTTGCATCTATGGGCCTAATTGCTGTGGTCGTTCCGGGGCAGCTCGAAGAGCCGAACCGGGAACCTCGAGATTCTCAAGGTGCCCAACTGGGCACCATAGTTCGATGCTGCGCATCGCCCCGGAATGACGAAAGAAATCTGGAACCGCCCCTATATAGCAACCGGAACCGCCGATTGCGACCTTATCGCCCTCAGCCTTAACGACTAGGCGTTATCGCCTACAATCCTGGGCGATCTTGTCGAGCGCCTGGGCGAGGCCCTTCAGCGAGAAGGTGTCGGTCGTCTCCGTCCCCTTGGCCGAGACGCCCTTGACCACGAGATCGGCGGATTTGCGCATGGCTTCGACCATCCGCTCCTCCTCGGCCGCGTTCTTGATCCAGAGGCCATCGCCCTGCGTATACATCGCAAAGGCGGCGCCGCCGACCTCGACCGAGGATTCCGAGCCCGGCTTCAGCGCGTAGCCGATCATGACCGAGACTTCGTTGTTCACCTTCTCCGCCGGCCGGGTCGAGACGAAGGCATAGGCGGGATCGCGCGGCCGATTCGGCGGGTTCGTCTTCGACGACGAGGGCTTTGCCAGCGCGAAGCAGACCTTCTTGCCGTTGGGTGTCGCCGAATAGGCGCCCCAGGTGCCGAACTGGCCGATCAGGGTCGGCTCCGCGCCGCCCGCAACCGCCGCGGCCGGGCCCGCCGGTTTGCTCTCGGGCTTTGCAGCGGTCTTTGCGGCCGTATTGGCCGCCGGCGCAGCCGCTTTCGGTGCAGCCTCTTTTGGTGCGGCCTCTTTTGGTGCGGCCTTGGGCGCCGGTTGCGCCCGCGCGGAATCAGGGATTCCCCACGCCACCCCGCCAGTCGTCAAAGCCAATAATAGCACCCGCCACATGCTGGAGTGGTTCCCTCAATATTGTGACTGGAAGATGGCCCGGCCGCGCTTTGTCCCCGGGTAGGGATAGCCGGGAAAGTTCAATTTGGGAAGGCAGTTAGCGGCAGCGGCGCGATCAGGCTTTGGATCGCGCGGCGCGCTGGGCGACCCATTGCGCGTCGGTCCAGCCGAGCAAATCCTCGGCGCCGGAACTGCGTAAATGCGCGCCGCCGTCGATCACCACCATCTCGCCGTTGATGTAGCCGGCACGGTCGGAGACCAGGAAGCTCGCGAGATCGGCGAACTCGCCGTGCTCACCGGTGCGGCCGAGCGGATTGCGCGCGGTCCAGCCCTCGTCGCGGCCCTCCGGGCGAAGCTGCCCCGATGCGCCGGCGGTGGGGAACGGCCCCGGCGCGATCGCGACGCAGCGGATGCCCTTCGGGCCCCATTCGACCGCGAGGCTCCTGGTCATTGCCAGCACCGCCGATTTCGCCATCGCCGACGGCACGGTGAAGGCGCGGCCGGTGATGGTCGAGGTCGAGAGGATCGAGAGCACCACGCCGCCATGCCTGCCCTCGATCCAGCGCCTGCCGGCGGCGAGCGTGCAATACATCGCGCCATGCAGCGTCGGCGCCAGGATCGCATCCGCGGCGCGGAAGGAGAGATGCTCACTCTGCGCGATGAACGTGGCAGCGGCGTTGTTGACGAGGATGTCGAGCGGCGCCTCGCGCCAGATTTGATCCATCATGCCGTCGACGGCGGCGCCGTCGCGGATGTCGCACGCAATGGTGGAGACCTTGCCACCGATCTGCGCGCGCATCTCGCTCGCCATCGCCTCGAGCCGGTCGAGCTTGCGGCCGCAGATCACGAGCTCGGCGCCGAGCGCGAGGAAACGGCGTCCCATCGCAGCACCGAGGCCCGAGCCGCCGCCGGTGACGAGGATGCGCTTGTCCTTGAGCAGACCCGTTTCAAACATCGTTTGAATCCTTCTTTTTGCTCTTGCTCCGTCATTGCGAGCGCAGCGAAGCAATCCGGACTTTTTCCGCGGCGCGGACTCTGGATTGCTTCGCTGCGCTCGCAATGACGAGGATAGGCCAGTGCATGGCTTCGGACAAAGAATCCGGATTGTCGCCCGTGCCTAAATCCGGCAAAACCGACCCAACTATAATTCCACTCGAAACGCCTCAAGGTGCTGCCATGAAAGCCATCCTCTGCTCGCAATATTGCCAGCCCGACGATCTCGTTCTGGCCGAGGTGCCGGATCCGGTGGCGGGCCCCGGCGAAGCCGTGATCGCGATCAAGGCGGCGGCGCTGAACTTCTTCGACATCCTGATGATCCAGGGCAAGTATCAGATCAAGCCGCCGTTCCCGTTCTCGCCGGCCGCGGAGGTCGCTGGCGTGATCGAGAGCATCGGCCCCGGCGTGACTGATCTGAAAGTCGGCGATCGCGTCGTCGCCTCCTGCGGCCACAACGGCGCGCGCGAGAAGATCGCGCTGCCGGCGGCGTCGATCGTGAAGATCCCCGACAATCTCGACTATGACCGCGCGGCCGGCATCATCATCATCTACGGCACCGCGCTGCATGCGCTGGAGGATCGCGCCAGCCCGAAGCCGGGCGAGACGCTCGCGGTGCTCGGCGCCGCCGGCGGCACCGGTTTAGCTGCCTGCGAGCTTGGCAAGCTGATGGGCCTGAAGGTGATCGCCTGCGCCTCGTCGGACGAGAAGCTCGAATTCGCGAAAGCGCATGGCGCCGAGCTCACGTTGAACTACGGCAAGGAGGATTTGAAGGAAGGCCTGCGCAAGCTGACGGGCGGCAAGGGCGTCGACATCATCTTCGATCCCGTGGGTGGTGCTTACGCCGAGCAGGCGCTGCGCTCGATCGCCTGGGAAGGCCGCTTCCTCGTGATCGGCTTTGCCGCCGGCGACATTCCGAAGATGCCGCTGAACCTCGCGCTGTTGAAGGGCTGCGATATCCGCGGCGTGTTCTGGGGTGCCTGGACCCGGCTCAACCCGGCGAAGAACCGCGCCAATCTCGAGAAGCTCGTGAAGTGGACCGCGGAAGGAAAGATTTCATCGCATGTCGACCGCACCTTCCCGCTGGCGCAAACGGCGGATGCGCTGAAGGTGCTGGCGGGCCGTCAGGCCATGGGCAAGGTGATCCTGCATCCGTGATCGCGATGTCATCGCGACGCTGTTTCAGCATGCTCAACTGTCGTCGCCCGGCTCGACCGGGCGATCCACTATTCCAGAGACGCCAGTGATTTAGCCGAGAAGCCGCGGCGTACTGGATGCCCGGTCGAGCCGGGGCATGACGGCGGCGGGCGTGGCAGACGGCGTCGATAACCGCGACATCGTAAGGTTGCGCACACCGGCCGCCCGGAAAAAAATCCCTCAACCAACGCGGGCAAAATTGCGGTGCATTTCGCCGCGCCGCCGCAATCAAACCCAAATATATCCAGATTCGCGCAAACCGCCGTCGTTTTTTGGGCTGAATCGGACGGCGATTTACCGGTTCCAGTTTGCGGGGCGCTTCTGGACAAAAACAAGAAGACTGAAGCCGGGACGGCCCCTGCGTTGCGTCAGTAATGGGGAGCATCACACCATGGAGACGACGGCCTACCGTCCGTCGAAGGAGTCGCACGCGCTCGACTCCAATCGATCTGCATCACATTCGTCCACCGCGGACTACATCCGTGCGCGGGCCAAACGTGCCGAACTTCCACAGGACGATCCAATTCCGCTGTTTCTGTCCGATCCGCGCGGAGCACCAGACCCACAGGAATATACGCCGCTGGCGCTCCGGCCCAGAACCAGGATCGCGCCGCTTGTCGCTGCCGGGCTTGCGATATCCGCCGCGGCGATCGCGGCCGTGCTGTTTCAGTCCGAGCTGCGTAGTCTCCTCGCCGACTATGCCGGCAGCGTGACAAGTGCAGCTCAGGCCAGTCTGCCGGCCGTACGCCAGGTCCCGCTCAAGGACCCCGGCCGCGTGACCGACACGACGCCGGCGAGCGCCGACAAGCAAGAGCTTCCGGTGCCCTCGACGCCAAGCCGTGAAGCGATTGCGACCGCTTACCAGACCGCGCTGCAAGCGCAAAGCCAAGTCCAAGGTCAAGTCCAAGGTCAAGTCCAAGGCCAAGTCCAAAGCCAAGTCGAAGCGCCAGCTCCGGCGCCCGTCGCGGCGCAGCCTGCGCCGCCCGAGCCTGCCAAAACGCTCGATGCCGACACGCTGGCGGGACTGATGACGCGCGCCAGACGCCTGATCAGCGTCGGCGACATCGCTGCCGCGCGCCTGCTGCTCGAACGCGCCGCCAACGCGAAGGACGCAACGGCCGCGCTGCTGCTGGCGCAGACCTACGACCCCGCGGTGCTCGGCACCAGCGACGCGCGGAGCATCATTCCCGACGCAGCCGCCGCGCGCGACTGGTACCAGCGCGCCGCCAGCCTTGGATCGGCTGAAGCGCGCAAGCGCCTCGCCCAGCTCTCGAACTAGACCATTTCAGAGGACATCATGCGCAACGTTTTAAAAATGGCGCTTGCCGCCATCACGACCATCTGCGCCTTCGCGGCTCATGCCGAGCAGGGCGAATACGATCCGGCCAAGGTCTCTGACAGCCTGAAGGCCATCTTCCAGTTCGGCTCGAACTCGACCAAGCAGTCGCTGAACGCCAACACCGTCACGCTGATCACGGGCACGATCGGCGGCACCTATGTGCAGTTCGGCGCCGACCTCGCCTCGGTGCTCGACGACGGCAACAAGATCCGCGTGCTGCCGATCGTCGGCCGCGGCTCGGTGCAGAGCGTCGCCGACATCCTGTTCCTGCAAGGTGTCGATCTCGGCGTCGTGCGCGCCGACACGCTCGACTATCTCGAGCGCAAGGGCTTTGCCAAGGACATCAAGAAACAGTTCACTTACGTGACCAAGCTCTACAATGAAGAGATGCAGGTCATCGCGCCGAAGTCGGTCGCGACGCTGAAGGATCTCGAGGGCAAGAAGGTCAGCGTCGATCTGCCCAATGGCGGGACCTTCGTCACTGCACTGACGGTGTTCGAGCGGCTCGGGATCAAGGCGAACTTCGTCTATGTCGAGCAGCGCATCGCCATGGAGAAGCTGAAGGCCGGCGAGATCGACGCCGTCATCGTGGTCGGCGGCAAGCCGTACAAGTCGGTCTCGACCTTCGGCAATGACGGCCGCTTCCATCTCGCCAAGGTCGACTACGCCAAGCCGCTGCAGAGCGACTATCTGCCGGCGACGCTGACGGCGAAGGACTATCCGAACCTGATCAAGGAGGGCGAGAGCGTCGACACCATCGCGGTGCCCGCGGTGCTCGCGGCCTATAATTGGGCGCCCAACACCGAGCGCTATCGCAAGCTTGCGCTGTTCGTGGACGCGTTCTTCACGAAATTCCCGGCGCTGCAGAACCCGCCCTTCCATCCCAAGTGGAAGGAGGTCTCGCTCGCGGCGCCGCTGTCCGGCTGGAACAGATTGCCGGTGGCGCAGCAATGGCTCGACAAGCACGGCGTCGAGCCGGTGACGCGACAGCGCTTCGAAGCGTTCCTGAAGCAGACCCCGACCGCCGCAAACGTGTCCGATGCGGACAAGGAAACGCTGTTCAAGCAATTCCAGGTATGGGACGCGGAGAAAGCGCGGGCGGAGGCGGGGAAGAAGTAGCTCTCCGGATGTCGTCCTGGCGAAAGCCAGGACCCATAACCACAGGGAGAGGTTTGACGAAGACTTGGAGTGAGCACCGCCCGCAACCATTGCCGGACGGGGTAATGGGTCCTGGCTTTCGCCAGGACGACATTAGTGGGTGTGGCTACGGCCGTGCCGCCAACGGCTACTCCGCCGCTTCCCCCTCCTCCACGCCGCGCTTCAGCGCGGCGCGGGCGGCTTCGCGGTGCTCGGTCGTGATGTGGGTGGCGACCATGCGGATGGCGGTGGCGAGCACGGCGGCGTCATCGGTGAAGCCGAGGATCGGCATCACGTCGGGAACGAAGTCGAACGGCAGGATGAAATAGGCGATCGCCCCAAGCAGCGACGCCTGGACATGGCGCGGCGTCTGCCGGTCGAAGGCGCAGTAATAGGCCGCGAGGAGATCCTCGGCGAACGGCAGTTGCGCGGCGACGCGCTTCAGCTTGCGCCAGAAGCGGCGGCGGACGCTCTCACGATCTTCCGCAAGCCGATCGGCCGGCTCGAAGCCGACGCTGTGCTCGGCAGCCATGCTCCAACTCCCCGTTCAGCGAGGGGCGGCGGATCGCCGCATGCCCTGCTGATCACAAGATGGGGATGCGGCCGGCCGCTGCAAGATGTCAGCCTGGTGTCAGCTAAGCCGTCAGCTTGGCGATCGCATTCATCGCCTTGGCGAGCTCGATGTCGAGCGCCGTGACGCCGCCGGCATCATGGGTCGACAGCACCACCTCCACGGTCTTGTAGACGTTCCGCCATTCGGGGTGATGGTCCATCTTCTCGGCGACCAGGGCCGCGCGGGTCATGAAGCCGAAGGCCTCGTTGAAATCCTTGAAGACAAAGGTTTTCGCGATTGCGTCGCGACCCCCGACCTCGCTCCAGCCGGGAATACCACCCAGTGCCTGCTTGCGTGCTTCCGCCGCCAGCCGTTCTGCCATGATCGTCTCCATGCTTCAGGGGAACTTTACCCTAACACCGTGCTTACGGTCAGGGTTCACATTGGGATTTCCTCCATCCGCTAACCATGACGGAGATGTAACCCCGCCGGACAAGAAATTTGCTACAATTGCGGGCCTAAATCGCCGGCCGAGATGAAGCTGAGCCTGAAACGCCTGTTTGGGAGATCGATGACCGGGGGTCTGGACCTGGCCGAAGCGCCCACTCCGCCTTCGCCGCGATCAGCGGCGCGGAAGACCGCGCTCGTGTCCCTCGCGCTGGTGCTTGCGATCATCGGCGCGCTCGTCGGCGGCTATTATTTCGCGATGCGTCCGGTGACGCTGAAGGTTGCGGTCGGCCCCGCCAACAGCGACGACGTCAAGGTCGTGCAGGCGCTGTCGCAGGCCTTCTCGCAGAACAAGAGTTATGTGCGGCTGCGTCCGATCCAGACCGACGGCGCCACCGCCAGCGCCGAGGCGCTCGCGGAGGGCAAGGTCGATCTCGCCATCGTGCGCGGCGACGTCGACGTGCCGAAGAACGCGCAGGCGGTCGCGACCCTGCGCAAGAACGTCGTGGTGCTGTGGTCCGTCCAGGGCAAGGGCAAGAAGAAGGGCGCCAAGATCACCAAGATCGCGCAGCTCGCCGGCCATCGCGTCGGCGTGGTCGGCCGCACCCAGGCCAACGTCAATCTGCTCAAGGTGATCCTGCAGCAATACGGCGTCGATCCCGCCAAGGTCGAGATCATCCAGTTTCCGGCCAACGAAGCCGCCGAGGCGATCAAGGCCCAGAAGGCCGATGCCTATCTCGCCGCCGGCCCCGTCAACAGCAAGATCACGGCGGAGGCCATCGCTGCCTCCACCAAGGATTTCGGCACGCCGACCTTCCTTGCCATCGATTCCGCCGACGCGATCGCGCAGAATCATCCGGTCTATGAAGCCTCCGAGATTCCCGCCGGCACCTATGGAGGCTCGCCCGATCGTCCCGACGACGAGGTCAAGACCATCAGCTTCTCGCACCACATCGTGGCGCGCAAAGCCGTGTCCGACACCACCATCGCGGCGTTCACGCGACAGCTGTTCGCCGTGCGGCAGCAGCTGGTGACGGAATTCCCGCTGGCGGCCAAGATCGAGACGCCCGACACCGACAAGGACGCGGTGATCCCCGTGCATCCCGGCGCCGCCGCCTTCGTCGACGGCGAGGAGAAGACCTTCCTCGACAAATACAGCGATTACATCTGGTGGGGCCTGATGGCGCTCTCCGCCATGGGCTCGATCGGCGCCTGGTTCGCCGGCTACCTGAAGAAGGACGAGCGCGACAACAACAGCCATCTGCGCGAGCGCCTGCTCGACATGATCGCGGCCGCACGCAAGAGCGAGACGACGGAAGAGCTCGACCAGATGCAGACCGAGGCCGACGAGATCCTGCGCGACACGCTGCACTGCTTCGATCACGGCGCGATCGAGGAAGGAGGGCTCACTGCCTTCAACATCGCGCTCGATCAGTTCCACGCCGCCGTCGCCGACCGCAAGGCGGTGCTGATGAGCCTGCCGCAAAACCTGCAACGCGCGGGTGCGCAATTCAGGGCCGCCGGCAACGCGTAAGGGTTTGCCCGCGTTATTGCTGCGTCACATTGTCTCAATATAGCTTCCACCGTCATTCCGGGGCGCGCAGGGCGCGTACCCGGAATCTCGAGATTCCGGGTCTGGTCCTTCGGACCATCCCGGAACGACAGCGCAAGATCGCCAGCCCGCGAGCCAGCCATGAACATCAAATTCTCCCGCCGCCGTTTCCTCACGACCGGCGCTGGCTCGCTCGGCGCCATCGCAATGCCCTATCTGTCGCGTGCAGCCGACCGGCCGGCGGTCACTCACGGCGTGCAGTCGGGCGACGTCACCGTCGACGGCGGGGTGGTGTGGGCGCGCGCCGACCGTCCATCGCAGATGCTGGTCGAGGTGGCGACGACCGAGTCCTTCAAGGACGTCCGCGCGCTGCCGCCGATCGCGGCGCTGCCCGAGAGCGACTTCACCGCGAAGATGCTGATCGAGAACCTGCCGGGCGGACAGGACATCTTCTATCGCGTCCGCTTCCGCGATCTCTCGCACAGCGCGGTCGAGGGCGAGTCCGTCGTCGGCCGCTTCCGCACCGCGCCGGCCGACCGCCGCGACGTCAGCTTCGTCTGGGGCGGCGACGTCGCAGGCCAGGGCTGGGGCATCAACCCTGACGACGGCGGCATGTTCACCTTCGCGGCGATGCGCAAGCACCGTCCCGACTTCTTCCTGCACTCGGGCGACACGATCTATGCCGACGGTCCCATTGCATCCGAGGTGAAGCTCGCCGACGGCAAGATCTGGAAGAACGTCACGGCTCCCGAGAAGGCCAAGGTCGCCGAGACGCTGGACGAGTACCGCGCCGCGCACAAATACAATCTCACCGATGACAATCTCCGTGCCTTCAATGCCGAGGTGCCGATCTTCGTGCAGTGGGACGACCACGAGGTGACCAACAACTGGTCGCTGTCGAAAGAGCTGCCCGCCGCCTACAAGGTGCGCGACATCGAGCTGCTCGCAGCTCGCGCGGGCCGCGCCTTCCATGAGATGTACCCGATGCGGGAAAGCATCAATGAGCCAGGCCGCGTCTACCGCCAGATCTCTTACGGACCGCATCTCGACGTGTTCGTGCTCGACGAGCGCAGCTATCGCGGCCCGAACGGCGCCAATCTCGAAACTGCCTACGGTCCCGCCAGCTACTTCCTCGGCCCGAACCAGATCGCCTGGCTCAAGCGCGGCCTTTTGAATTCGCGCGCGACATGGAAGGTGATCGCGTCCGACATGCCTATCAGCCTGATCGTCTCGGACACGCCGCAGGGCGGCTCGGAAGCCATTGCGCAGGGCGACGGACCGGTGCGCGGCCGCGAGTTCGAGATCGCCGACATCCTCCGCTTCATCAAGACGGCACCGATCAGCAACACGGTGTGGCTGACGGCGGACGTGCATTACGCCGCCGCGCATTATTACGATCCGAACAAGGCGCAATTCCAGGAGTTCGAGCCGTTCTGGGAATTCGTCTCGGGTCCGCTGCACGCCGGCACGTTCGGACCCAACGCGCTCGACAACACCTTTGGGCCCGAGGTGCGCTTCGTCAAGGCGCCGGGCAAGGACAGCCAGAACCTACCGCCGTCAGCGGGCATGCAGTTCTTCGGTCACGTCAGGATCGACGGCGCGTCCGGCCAGATGACGGTGACCTTGCGCGACCGCGCCGACGTCGCGCTGTGGTCGACCACGCTCGATCCAAAGCTTGCCTGACGGCCAATTTGAAGCCGGATGGCCGTGAACCATCCGGCCGGCCCGGACGACAATTGCAGGCGCCCGCGCATTTTCGAGGGCCTGATGCCGTCCGAGCCATTTTCGAGTTGCAGCCGTGCCGTTCAGCCGCCGAACGTTCGTGATCGCGCTCCTGCTGGGCGCAGCGTCCCCGACATGGGCGCAGAGCCAGGACAAGGCAACGCTGGTGCGCGAAGCCTTCGCCTCGCCCTATGGCAAGGCGCTGACCGCCGAACTTGGCAAGTCACTGCGCGCGAGCGCCGATCCGGCATGCCTGACGGACAAGGGGTTAGCTGCCGATCAGCTCGGACCGCGCGGCCGCGACATCGTCATCACATGGGGCACGCGCATGCTGGAAGGCGCATCGGCGTTCATCGACCGGCAGAACTCCGACAATCCATTTGCCGGCGCAGCCGAATTGGAAAGCCTTAAGAGCAATCCGGACGTGAAGCGCTATCTCGCGATGGAGGAGCCGATACGTCAGGCGAAGATCCTGGATTTGATCTTCGAGCATTTCGACCGCTACAACGTGATCGCGCGCGTGAAGCTTGGAGCGGTCTATCCATTGGAGACCGGCAACGAAGCCCTGCTCCGTCTCAATCCGACCGATGCAACTGAAGAACGGTTGGAGAGGTTCGCCGGCAAGGGTCGTTCGAAGGCGCTGAAACGTTTCCTGCAATTGTCCGATCAACAGGCGATTGCGCAGAGTGCGGCGATCAAGAAGGCCTCATCGCCGCCGCCGCTTCCGCACACATTCTTCAAGGGCGTCGAGAGTGACCTCGCCGAGCTCTGCATTCGCTCCGGCAAATAGGCCGTCAGGTACCCCGCACCTGTAGCGCCGCCTCCAGCGCGTCGCTCGAGCACGGCTTTTGCAGGCGCGGCTGGCCGGCGAATTCGGGCGGAATCCGCGCGTCGGCACCGTAGCCGGTGACGAAGACGAACGGAATCTTCAGCGCGACCAGCCGCTCGGCGATCGCAAAGCTCGTCTCGCGGATCAGCTCGACATCGAGCAGCGCAAAGTCGGGAGCGTGCTTTGCGATTGCCTCCAGCGCCTGCGTCACCGAGCCGACGCTCCGCACGCTCGTCACACCGAATCCGATGAGCCGATCCTCAAAATCGATCGCAATGATCGGATCGTCTTCGACGATCAGGACATCGGCGGGCCGGCCTGAGCCATTGGAAAGTGCGGGTGCCATGATCGCATCTTCTGCGTGAGGTTTTTTCGGATCAGGACTGCCGCGACACGATGCCTGCGCCCAGCGCATCGGAGGGTTCCCGGAACGAAACCCACCACATCGCCGTTCTCCAGTCTGTCCACTTGTGCACACAGGAAATGGACGGAACTCGCTAATGTGGAAAGGAGAACAGGGGTTCACGATGGATGCGCGCATCGACAAGACGAGCGAGGTCGAAAGCCGACCGGCCAACAATCTGCTGCGGCGCTTGAACCAGGCGGACTATGCGCTGCTCGCGCAATACGTCACCGTCGAAGACTCCGCCGCGAACCAGTTGCTCTACAATCCCGGCGATGACGTCCAGGTCGTCCACTTCCCCTGCGGACCGGCGCTCGCGACCTTTCTTGTGCCCAATGAGGACGGCCGCGACGTCGAGACGATCCTGGTCGGCCGCGAGGGTGCGGTGGGCGGCATCGTCAGCGAAGGTTTCCTGCCGGCCTACACCCGCATCTGCGTCAAGTTCGGCGGTCCGTTTGCACGCATCCATGTCGCCAAGCTCGAAGCAGCCAAGCTGCGCTCGGCGTCGCTACGCAACATTTTCGTCCGCTACGCCGACTGCATGCTGGCGCAGATCTTCCAGTCCACCGCCTGCAACGCCATCCACTCGATCGAGCAGCGCACGGCGAAATGGATTTTGGCTGCAATGGAGCGGACCGGCGACGAGAGCAGCGTGCCGTTGACGCATGAGCAGCTCGCGACGCTGCTCGGGGTCGGGCGCAGCTATGCGAGCCGCGTGCTCCAGTCGTTCAGGGCCGAAGGCGTGCTCGACACGCGGCGCGGATCGATCCTGGTCCGCAACCGCGACGGCCTGAAGCTGCGCGCCTGCCTGTGCAATGACGCCGTGAAGATGCATTTCGAGGAGGTGCTGCGCGGGGTGTATCCGACCGAGGAGCGGCAGGCCGGGTAGAGGCTGCGTGTTCTCCTTCTCCCCTTGTGGAAGAAGGTGGCGCGGAGCGCCGGATGAGGGGTCTCTCTCCGCACGGAAAACGCGGAGACAAACCCCTCACCCGAGCGCGCTAGTGTCTACCAGCGTCGCTGCCCTCTCCCGCAGGGGGAGAGGGCACAATAAGACGCAGCCACTCCATCGAACGTGACCGTGCTATACTGACCCCGGCATGAGCGGGGCTTTCCTTCACACTCTCTTCGACATCGCGGCGTGGCTGGCGGCGGCAGCGGCGCTCTCCTGGCTGTCACGACGCGGCTTGCGGTTTCCGGCACAATCGTTCGAGCTGCCCTATATCGCCGCGCTGGTGTTCGGCGCCGGGCTCGGCGCCTACCTGTTCGGGTCCGCCAATCTGTGGCTGTCGGGGCAGAGCGGCATTGCGCGCTCGGTGGAAGGCGCGCTTGCCGGGGGCATCGTGGCGATCGAGCTCTACAAATGGACCGCCGGGATCACGGTCCGAACCGGCGCGCGTTTCGCGCTGCCGCTGGCCGTCGGCATCGCGATCGGGCGGCTCGGCTGCTACTTCGCGGGCCTCGACGATTTCACCTATGGCACGCCGACAGCGCTGCCCTGGGCTCATGATTTCGGCGACGCCGTTCTCCGCCATCCCGTGCAGCTCTATGAGAGCGCGGCAATGGGCTTTTTCGCGTTTGCCTATGTGCTTGCGGTCTTGAACCGGAATACGTTCGCGATCACCAATGGATTCTATCTGGTGCTCGCCTGTTACGGAGCGCAACGCTTCCTGTGGGAATTCCTCAAGCCCTATGGCACGCTGATCGGCCCCTTCACCCTGTTTCACCTGCTGTCGCTGTCCATCCTGCTCTATGCCGCAATCATGCTGGCGACGGCGCCCAAAGCGAGACGCTTACAAAACGAGTCACTTGCATGAACGCACCGTTGCGTAAGCCGCGTCCCTACATCTTCTGGGGCCAGACCCAATCCCTCTGCGAGACCTGCCTGAAGCTGGTGCCGACCAAGATCCAGATCCTCGACAACGAGGTCTGGTACGAGAAGCGCTGCAAGGAGCACGGCGTGCAGTCGACGCTGGTGTCGACGGATGCCGCCTATTGGCGCCAGTGCAAGGACTTCATCAAGCCGGGCGACCGGCCGCTGCAATTCCAGCAGCGCACCGAATTCGGCTGTCCCTATGATTGCGGCCTCTGTCCCGACCACGAGCAGCATTCCTGCCTGGCGCTGATCGAGATCACCGAGCACTGCAATCTCACCTGCCCGGTCTGCTTCGCCGAATCCTCGCCGGCACGAACCAAATTCACCCCGCTCGCGACGGTGGAGAAGATGCTCGACGCGCTGGTCGCCAGCGAAGGCGAGCCCGACCTCGTGCAGATTTCCGGCGGCGAGCCGACGCTGCATCCTGACTTCTTCGAGATCCTGGACGCCGTGCGCGCCCGCCCGATCCGCCACGTCATGATCAACACCAACGGCCTGCGCATCGCCCGCGAAAAGGATTTTGTGGCGCGGCTCGCCGAGAACAGGCGCGGGCTGGAGGTCTATCTCCAGTTCGATTCGCTTCAGCGCGATGCGCTGATCAACCTGCGCGGCGCGGATTTGCGGAAAATTCGCCAGCAGGCGTTGGAGAATCTCGAGCATTTTGGCGTGTCGACCACGCTGGTCGCGACCATCAAGCGCGGCGTCAACGATGGCGAGATCGGCGACATCGTGCGCCATGCCCTCACCTGGAAGTGCGTGCGCGGTGTCACCTTGCAGCCGGTGCAGGATGCCGGCCGCAACGAGAGTTTCGACAAGACCACCGACCGCATCATGCTCTCGGAGATCCGCAAGCGCGTCGTCGAGACCGGCGTGTTCGGCGACAAGGACATGATTCCGCTGCCCTGCAACCCCGAAAGCATCTCGATCGGCTACGGCCTGCGCAATGGCGAGAAGGTGCTGCCGCTGACCTCGCTGATTCCGCAGGAACAGCTGGTTGCGGTGATGCCCAACACCATCAGCCCGGAAAAATATCCGATGCTGCGGGAGAAATTCATCGATCTGTTCTCGCTGTCGTCGGGGCCGCTGAACACGTCCGAGCGCGTCTGCGAATTGTTGTGCTGCCTGCCGAGCTTCCAGGTGCCGGAAGGGCTCTCCTACGAGAACGTCTTCCGCGTCACCATCGTGCAGTTTCTCGACCGCTTCAATTTCTGCGTCGGCAACGTCAAGCGCAGCTGCATCCATTTCGTGACGGAGCAAGGCGCGATCATTCCGTTCGACACCTACAATCTGTTCTACCGGAACGGTGCGATCGGCCGGATTCGCGCCGAGCTCGAAGGGCAGACTTATCGCGAGGCAAGGCAAAGCGAAGAGGCACCCCGATGAGCGACACGCCACCGCCGCTTCTGCCGCCCGTCCCGACGCCCGGCGAGGCACGCAGCGGCTGCCTCACCGCGCTCATGGTGATTTCGGGGGTGATCCTGCTGCTTCCGGGGCTCTGCGCCCTGCTGTTCGGCGGGGCCTCGGTGGTCGAGGGGGGCAAGATCGATTCCGACATCGCGCCGCTGGTCTTCCTGGGGCTGGTCGTCGGCATCGGGGGCGTCGTCCTGATCTGGGCGGCGATCAAGGGGCGAAAGGCCCCTACCCATCCCGGAACCCGGCCCTAAGCCCCGGGAATTCCCGGACAAAATTCAGTCAACCAAGGGCCAAAGAACACATTGTTTTTTGGCGGTTTTTGCATATATTGCGGCGCAAACGCGTAGGGTGCCCGGTCGAGCTGACCGGGCTTCCTTTTTGGGCGAAGCAGGCCCCGTTTTCCACGTTTCCAGCGTTGTCCGTGAAGAGGTCCCGGTCTGACCGGCGAGATCGCGCTTAACCCATTGTTCGACCGCAAAGAAGCCCACACATGAACCTTCGCAACGTCGCCATCATCGCCCACGTCGACCACGGCAAGACGACCCTCGTCGACAAGCTCCTCCAGCAGTCCGGCACGTTCCGCGAGAACCAGAAGGTGACGGATCGCGCCATGGACTCCAACGACCTGGAGCGTGAGCGCGGCATCACAATCCTGGCCAAGGCGGCCTCGGTGCAGTGGAAGGACACCCGCGTCAACATCGTCGACACCCCCGGCCACGCCGATTTCGGCGGCGAGGTCGAGCGCATCCTGAACATGGTGGACGGCGCCCTGGTGCTGGTCGACGCCGCCGAAGGCCCACTGCCGCAGACCAAATTCGTGGTCTCCAAGGCACTCAAGGTCGGCCTCAAGCCGATCGTGGTCATCAACAAGGTCGACCGCCCCGACGCGCGCCCGACCGAGGTCATCAACGAGGTGTTCGACCTGTTCGCGGCGCTGGACGCCAGCGAGGAGCAGCTCGACTTCCCCATTCTTTATGGATCAGCCAAGCAGGGCTGGATGGCCGAGAGCCCCGAGGGTCCGAAGGACAAGGGCATGGAGCCGCTGTTCGACCTGATCCTGCGTCACGTCGCGCCGCCCAAGGTCGAGGAAGGTCCGTTCAAGATGATCGGCACCATCCTGGAGGCCAACCCCTATCTCGGCCGCATCATCACCGGCCGCATCTCGTCCGGCGTGCTGAAGCCGAACCAGCAGGTCAAGGTGCTGAACGCCGAGGGCAAGCTGGTCGAGTCCGGGCGCATCACAAAAATCCTGGCGTTCCGCGGCCTCGAGCGCACCCCGCTCGATGAAGCCGAAGCCGGCGACATCGTCGCCATTGCGGGCCTGACCAAGGGCACCGTCGCCGACACCTTCTGCGACCCCACCGTCGAGGTGCCGCTGCCGGCGCAGCCGATCGATCCGCCGACCGTGTCGATGTCGTTCATCGTCAACAACTCCCCGCTCGCCGGCACCGAAGGCGACAAGGTGACGAGCCGCATGATCCGCGACCGTCTCTTGCGCGAGGCCGAGGGCAATGTCGCGCTGCGCGTCGTCGAGGCCGCCGACAAGGACGCGATGGAAGTGTCGGGCCGCGGCGAACTCCAGCTCGCGATCCTGATCGAGACCATGCGCCGCGAAGGTTTCGAGCTCTCGGTGTCGCGTCCGCGCGTCGTCTACCAGAAGGACGAAGCGACCGGCGCCACCATGGAGCCGATCGAGGAGGTCGTGATCGACGTCGACGAGGAGCATTCCGGCGTCGTCGTGCAGAAGATGAGCGAGCGCAAGTCCGAGCTGATCGAGATGAAGCCGTCCGGCGGCAACCGTCAGCGCCTGGTGTTCTACGCGCCGACCCGCGGCCTGATCGGCTATCAGGGCGAGCTGCTCACCGACACCCGCGGCACCGCGATCATGAACCGCCTGTTCCACGGCTATGCGCCGTACAAGGGCGAGATCCAGGGCCGCCGCAACGGCGTCCTGATCTCCAACGACCAGGGCGAGGCGGTGGCCTACGCCATGTTCAAGCTCGAAGACCGCGGCCCGATGATGATCGAGCCGGGCTGGAAGGTCTACAAGGGCATGATCGTCGGCGAGCACACCCGCGACAACGATCTCGAGATCAACGTGCTCAAGGGCAAGCAGCTCACCAACATCCGCACCACGTCGAAGGACGAAGCGGTGCGCCTGACCCCGCCGATCCGCATGACCCTGGAAAAGGCGCTCGCCTATATCGAGGACGACGAGCTCGTCGAGGTCACCCCGAAGTCGATCCGCCTGCGCAAGAAGCACCTCGACCCGAACGAGCGCAAGCGCGCGGAAAAGGCCAAGGAAGCGGTGGCGTAAGGCCGCCGCGCCTCAGTGCCGCAGGGTGGGCAAAGCGCAAGCGTGCCCACCACTTGATAGCCTCGTAGGCAACGGTGGCACGGCGCAAGAGCGCCTTTGCCCAGCCTACGAAACTCAACGACTGTCATGTCCCGGCTTGACCGGGGCATCCAGTACGCCGCGGCTTCTCGGCTCTATAACGACTGCCTCTGGAATACTGGATCACCCGCTCCAGTGCGCAATTGCGCACAAGGCGGGTGATGACAGCCGACTTGTGGTGGCTTTAGCGCACATTCCGAACGTGCTAGAGCCCGCCCATGACCTCCCTGCCCTCCTCCGTTGACGTCGCGATCATCGGTGCCGGTGCAGCCGGCCTCGGCGCCGCGCATGCGCTTGATGGCTCCGGCCTCTCCGTGATCGTGCTGGAGGCCCGCGATAGGCTCGGCGGCCGCGCCTGGACGGTGCAGGCCTCGCCCGAGGTGACCTTCGACGTCGGCTGCGGCTGGCTGCATTCCGCCGACAAGAATTCCTTCGTCGCAATCGCCAAGCAGCTCGGTTTCGAGCTCAACAAAGACCTGCCGCCCTGGCGCGAGCGCGCCTACGGCAATGCGTTTCCGCAAAGCGAGCGCGACGACTTCATGCGCGCGATGGATGCGTTCTACGAGCGCATGTGGAAAGCCGCGCAGAAGGGCAAGGACGAGCCCGCGAGCCTGAGCCTGGAGCCTGGCAATCGCTGGAATCCGATGATCGATGCGATCTCGACCTATATCAACGGCTGCGAGCTGAAGGATATGTCGACGCTGGACTGGGACGCCTATGAGGACACCAACCTCAACTGGCGCGTCCGTCGCGGTTATGGCGCGCTTGTTGCGGCCTATGGCGCGCCCTGCCCGCTGGCGCTGAGCTGCAACGTCACGCTGATCGATCATTCGGGAAAGCGCATCCGCATCGAGACGTCGCGGGGCACGCTGGATGCCGGCAAGGTGATCGTCACAGTGCCGACCAATCTCATGGCCGATGAGGCCATCCGCTTCTCGCCGCCGCTCCCCGCCAAGGTCGATGCCGCCGCCGGCCTGCCGCTCGGCGTCGACGACAAGGTGACGCTGGCGCTCGAGGATGCCGAAGCCTTCCCGAAAGAAGCAAACCTGCGCGGCGCCACCATGCGCACGGAGATGGGCACCTATCACATCCGCCCGTTCGGCCAGCCCTGCATCGAAGGATTCTTCGGCGGCAGCTTTGCCCGCGCGCTGGAAGATTCCGGCGAAGGCGCCATCGCCGCGCACAGCATCGACGAGATCGCGGGTTTCCTCGGCAACGATATCAGGCGCAAGCTAAAGCCGCTGTACGAATCGCGCTGGGCGAGTGATCCGTTTGCACGCGGCTCCTATTCGCACGCGCTGCCGGGGCATGCGGGAGATCGCGCGGTGCTGGCCGCGCCGGTGGATGGACGGCTGTTCTTCGCCGGCGAGGCGACGTCGCCGACCTTCTTCACGACAGCGCATGGCGCGCGGGATGGTGGTGAGCGGGCGGCGCGGGAGGTGCTGGCGGCTTTGAGCAAGCCGTAATCGCACACTCCGTCATTGCGAGCGCAGCGAAGCAATCCAGACTGCCGCCGCGGAAAAGAATTCTGGATTGCTTCGCTGCGCTCGCAATGACGGGCTACTCAATCACCCTTCCCCGCAAATCAGCATCAGGCACGAAGCACGCATCATACTTTCCAAAAATGCGATAGCGGTTGCGCGCGATGAGGTTGTAGATCGGGTCCCGCAGCGGCTTCGGCACGGCAAACAACGCGCGCACCCAGCCCCAACCGGGAAGCAGCGAGAGCACCGTTAGCGCGGCATCCGATTTCATGAACACTTCGCCGCCGTGAACGACGGCGTTGGTGTCGGGATCGCCGGGGTCGATGCCGAACGTCCGCGCCAAACGCGCCCCATAATCCGACTGGATCGGCGTGAAGCGAAAGCGCTTTGCCGTATCGCGCTTGGCGACGAACCGAATCCAGCGCGAGCAGAAGATGCAAACACCGTCGAACAGGATCACGTCGTCGTCGGGCCACTTACTCATCAGCGATTGTCCAGTATCAAGAGCGCGACCAGCATCAGCACGATCGCCGGCCCGGTCTTCACCAGCGCGCCAAGCGGCTCGATCCAGAGGTCGGGCGTGAGAATCGCCGCGCCGAGCATGTAGCCGAGCGAGGCGGCGATGCCTGCGACCAGCCCAATCGCGGCCGTGCGGCGGAAGGCGATCAGTAGGCCGATGCTCATGTCCATCAGGCTGGTGCCGATGGTGATGGGATCGACCAGCACGTGCGGAAAGTTGTGCGCGCTCAAGATGCCGGCGGCGGCGCGATAAGACACGAACAGCGCGATGAAGCCGGAGACGAGCCAGAATGCGACCAGGCTCGCGACAATCAGCGCCTTGACCAGGAACAGCCGCGCGAACCATTTGTCCTGGATCGTGGCGGGGTGGCGTCCGATCGTCTCAGCCAGCGTCTTCGGCACGATGCCTGTAGCGGCGATCCAGGCCGAGGGATCGCCCGTCACGCCGCGGCGGAGCTCGGCAATGGCCGTGGAGCGCATCGGCGGCATCCAGCCGAGACAACTGGCGAGATCGCCGGTTTTCGCACCGAGATCGAGCATGAAGGCCGGCATCGCGATGCGTGGCCAGCCGGCCGTGCCGAACGCATGGCGAAACTGCTTGATGACGCCGGCCATGGTGAGAGGCTCTGCCTGCATCAGGTCCCAGCTCACCGCTTTGACGGTGGCATCGTCGATGTCGCGCGCGGCAAGCCAGGCGATGATGGCCGAAATATCCTCGATCGCAACGGGCTGAAATGGCGTTGCCATCTCCTTGTCCGGCAGGTCGAGCGGAAAGGCAGCGAGCGCCCGCAGCATCGCGCTGCCGCCATAGGCTGATGGTGCGACCACGAAGCCGGGGCGCAGGATGGCGTAGGGAATGCCTGATACCGCGATCAGCCGTTCGGCCTCGCGCTTGGTCGTCGCGAAGGCTGTCCGATCGGCATCGGCGGTGCCGGGAATCGAGATGTGTACCATCCGGATCGTACGACCGCTGTCGGCAACAGCCTGAAGCAGCCGCGCGACAAAATCGCGATGCACGGCGCCTGTGTCGCTGCCCGGACCATCCTGGAGCACGCCGAGACAGTTCACGACGAGATCGACAGAGTGCTCGCTGAGCATGCGCGTCAGCCCGGTCGCGTCGAGCGAGAGGATCGGCAGCTCGATATCCAGCGCGCTCATTGTCTGCGACGGCGACAGCCTGCGAGCCACACCGACCACGCGAAAACCCCGCGCGCGCAGATCGTCCGTAACGAAGCGGCCGATCAGGCCGGAGGCGCCGAGCACGAGGATGGTTTTTGGGTTCATCACGTGTCTCAAAACGGTTTCGCAATCATCAACCACAGGATCGCCATCGTCGCACCGAAGCCCGGGAAGCCGAATGCGAACCAGCGGCGAAACAGGATGAAGTAACGCTCTGGCAAAGCGGCGCCCTGATCGGCGGCCTTGCGCGCGAGATCGCGCATCTCGATCTGCATGAACACCACGGGAATCCAGAACAGACCAGCAAAGACGTAAAGGGCGAGCGAAGCGAGAATCCAGCCTTCGGCGATCGACGTTGCCGAGAGCATCATCAATAAGCCGCCGCTGACCGGCTGGAGGATCACCGCCGACAGCGTGAAGATCGCATCCGCGATCACCACGACCGATGCGGTGCGCGCGATGAACTCTGCATCGTGCGTACGATGCGCCATCAGCATGAAGAAGGCGATGCCGGTCCCGGTGCCGAGGATGACGATGGCGCCGAGCACATGCAGATATTTGACCAGGAAATACAGCGTCATGGTTTCTTGGTCGCCATTGGCTTCGACGGGTTCAGCGCACGTTCGAGCTCGGCGGCTGCAGCTTTCACGCCGGCGTCAGTCTCGATCATCCCGTGCCCCTCGCCGCCGACCGCGGGCAATACGTGGAAATCGACTTTGCCGCCAGCGCCGCGGAAAGCATCTGCCAACGACTTCGAGACTGCCGGCGCAAAATAGCTGTCATTGTTGGCGACGAACCATGTGACGGGAATGCGCGCCGCTTTGCCGAATTCGGCTGCCACCGTCAGCAGCGCATGTGGCGAACAGATCCGGTTCGGCTCGTCATTAGCGTGGCCGCCACGCCCCGGCGCGAACGTGATGATGGCGGAGATCGCCTTTGGATCGGCATTCGCGAGCGACAGCGCGCCCCAACCACCGGCGGAATGCCCGATCACGATCGCGGCATCCTTGCGGACGAAATCCTGCTTTCGCAAATAGTCCAGCGCCAGTGAAATTTGTTCGGCCGTCGCGCGGCCGGAGCCCGCATAGTCCACCTCGTCGCAATCGCCCTGGTCCTCGACATAGCGGCCGCCGGTCGCACCATGGCCGAGCCGCTCCGGCACCAGCACGGCAAATCCGCGCGCCACGAGGAAGGCTGCGAGCGCGCGGTATTCCGGTTGCGGCATTTGCGCACGACGCAACGCGTTCTGCGTCGAAGCATGCGCGATGACCGCAAGCCGGAACGGACCGGCACCAACGGGGCGAAACAGCAGCGCATGCGCGGCGATAGCAGCATCCGGCGAGGGCACTCGCCACTCCTGCCGACGAAACGGCTCGCCTTCCGCGCCCGATGCACCGAACGTGACCTGAGCGCACAGAGGCGACGCGGTCAGCAGGGCCAGCAAAGGCAGGAGCGCTAGGTTATTGAAGAGCCGCATGAATGGCCAAAGGCGAGCACGGACAAGCGACCGCCAGACTAGTAGGAACGAATCATTCTGGGCGGACTTTCTGCGTTGCCATTGCCGTTCATTGGTTGCCGCGACGCAGTTTTGCACCGACGCATGAGCAGGCGGTTGCCCTTCAAGGCGGCGCCTTGTCCTCTTTCGGTACAACGTGGCCATAATACTGATGCAGAAAGTCCACAGGTTAACCGATAATTAACGATAGGTCTTGCCGCCGGCGCGGCGACTTGGTTTGATCGCGTCCATGAGCACAACCCTGATCGAGGTCCGGCCGGCCAAAGCCGCAGATGCAACTGCGGTGGCATCGACCCATGACGAAGCCTGGCGTTCGGCCTATCAGGGCATCATCCCCGGCGCCGAGCTGGAGAAGCTGATCAACCGCCGCGGTCCGCAGTGGTGGGACAGCGCGATCCGCAAGGGCAGCCGCGTCAGCGTGCTGGTGTTCGGCGACAAGATCGCGGGTTATGCGAACTATGGTCGCAACCGCGCGCGCAGCCTGCACTTCGACGGCGAGATCTACGAGCTCTATCTGCGTCCGGAATTCCAGGGCCTCGGCTTCGGCCGTCGCCTGTTCGCCGCCGCCCGCCGCGACCTGATGCAGAGCGGCCTGAAGAGCATGGTGGTGTGGGCGCTCTCGGACAACGATCCGGCGACCGAGTTCTACCGCGCCTTGGGCGGCCGCATGGTGGCGCGCTCCTCCGAGCGTTTCGGGCCGAAGTCGCTCGACAAGGTTGCCTTCGCCTGGACCAATTGAGCTGCTGAAGTCCAGCCGGCAGCGCTTTCCTTCCTTCGATACCGCCCGCCACTTGCGCCGGTGATCGCTGGATTCATTATTTCGCAAAAACACGATGGATTGGCGGGCCAAGCCCGCGTATGACAGCGCCAAAATCGCTGCCGGGCGCGATTTAACCTCGGCAACAACGGAGCCTTGAATGCGTATCGATGCTATCTCGATCGGAAAAAACGTCCCCCAAGACGTCAACGTCGTCATCGAAGTCCCCGTGGGCGGCGAACCGATCAAGTACGAGATGGACAAGGAGGCCGGCACGCTGGTGGTCGACCGCTTCCTGTACACGCCGATGCGTTACCCCGGTAATTACGGCTTCATCCCGCACACGCTGTCCGACGACGGCGACCCCTGCGACGTGCTGATCATCAACACCCGCGCCATCATTCCCGGCGCCGTCATGAGCGTGCGCCCGGTCGGCGTGCTGTTCATGGAAGACGAGGCCGGCGGCGACGAGAAGATCCTGGCGGTGCCGTCCTCGAAGCTGACGCAGCGCTACGACAAGGTGAAGTCGTACTCCGACCTGCCCGACATCACGCTGCAGCAGATCCAGCACTTCTTCGAGCACTACAAGGATCTCGAGAAGGGCAAGTGGGTGAAGATCCTGCGCTGGGGCGGCCCCGAGGAAGCGCACAAGCTGATCCTCGAGGGCATCGAGCGCGAGAAGAAGAAGAAGGGCTAGTTGTCGTTGCGCCTCGAAGAGGCGAACCCGGAACCTCGAGATTCCGGGTTCGATGCTGCGCATCGCCCCGGAATGACGACCAGCTACACCGCCGGCTTCGGTAGCCCGGCGATCGCGCAGGCCGCGCGGAGCGTATTCACCAAGAGGCACGCCACCGTCATCTGGCCGACGCCGCCCGGCACCGGCGTGATGGCACCGGCAACGCCAAGCGCTTCCTGATAGGCGACGTCGCCGACGAGGCGCGTCTTGCCATCCTCCTTCGGGATACGGGTGATGCCGATGTCGATCACGGTCGCGCCGGGCTTCAGCCAGTCGCCGCGCACCATCTCGGCCTTGCCGACGGCGGCATAGACGAGGTCGGCGCGCTTCACGAGGCCAGGCAGATCGCGCGAGCGCGAATGCGCGATCGTCACGGTGGCGTTCTCGTTCAACAACAATTGCACCAGCGGCCGGCCGACCAGGTTGGAGCGACCGATGACGATGGCGTTCATGCCTTCGAGCGAGGCATGGACACTCTTGGTCAAAATGATGGAGCCGAGCGGCGTGCAGGGCGACAGCGCTTCGAAACCGCCGGCGAGACGGCCGGCATTGTTCGGATGCAGGCCGTCAACGTCCTTGGCGGGATCGATGGCGTTGATCACGGCCTCGGTGTTCAGCCCCTTCGGCAGCGGCAGTTGCACCAAAATGCCGTGCACGGCGGGATCGCGGTTGAGCTTTGCGACGACGGCCAGCAAGTCCGCCTGCGAGACGTCAGCCGGCAGCTTGTGCTCGAACGAGGCCATGCCGGCCGCCTGGGTCTGGGTGCCCTTGGAGCGAACATAGACCTCGCTGGCGGGGTCGTTGCCGACCAGGACCACCGCAAGGCCCGGCACCAGATTGTGCTCGCGCTTGACCCGGGCGACCTCGTCGGCAACGCGGGCGCGGAGTTCCGCGGCGATGACTTTTCCATCGATGATCTTGGCGGTCATGTCAGTTCCTCAGTCTGTCGATTTGGCGTCTGCCGCTTTGGCTTGGACGAGCTGGCGCAGGGCTTCGCCCAGCCGCGCCGGATCGCCGTCGACCGCGATCTGCTTCAGCCGCGACGTCGCCCCCGACAGGAGCTTGACGCTGGCCTTGGGCACGCCAAGCGATTTCGCCAGCAGCATCAGAACGGCCTTGTTGGCCTCGCCGCCATCGGCAATGGCGCGCACCCGCACCTTGAGCACGCTGCGGCCGTCGGCCAACTGCTCGATCCCGTCGATGTCGTCGCGACCGCCGCGCGGCGTCACCCGCAGCGCGATGCTGATTCCCGAGGCCGAGTAACGCCAGGGTTCCTTGCCAGCCTCTTTCGCGACCAAGGCGCTCCAGCCTGCTCAGATCACGTTCGGGTAGATGTAGTACAGGATCACCCGCTCGATGAACATGATGATCAGGATCAGGATGATCGGCGAGATGTCGAGACCGCCGAGGCTGGGCAGGAAATTGCGAATCGGCGCCAGCAGCGGCTCGGTGATCCGGTACAGGAACTCCGCCACCGCCGACACGAACTGGTTACGCGTGTTCACGACGTTGAAGGCGATCAGCCAGGACAGGATCGCGGAGGCGATCAGCAGCCAGACGTAGAGGTCGAGCACGATGATGACGATGTCGAGAACGGCACGCATGGCTTTTGAGGCCTCTGGCTTATGAAAACTCTGGCTTCGGTCGGGAGTGACGCCTTTTGCTAGATATCGGTTCCCCCCGGCCCAAACAAGGGAAGTTCGGGCACCGAAATGGCTAAAACCGGGTTACACCCGTCCTTGACTTGACCTTGGCAGGGACTTAAATGGCGCCCGGTTGTCGGCCGCGTTTACCAGAGCGGCCAGCAAAGGGGCCATAGCTCAGCTGGGAGAGCGCGTCGTTCGCAATGACGAGGTCGGCGGTTCGATCCCGCCTGGCTCCACCAGCCTCCGCTCGCTTCGCGAGCTACGGCTAGGCAAGCTTGGGAAAGTCCATCGCAGCAAAGTGAGCGAAGGCTGCCCCGCCATAGCCCGAAGGGCGACGGCGGGCTCTGTCCGCAAATCTCCCCCTATCTCCCCGTAAACCTTGGCGGCCGCTTCTCCATAAAACTCGCCACCCCCTCGCGAAAATCGCTGCCGGCGAGCGCCACCATCATTTCCCTGTTGGCCTCGATCGTCGCTTCGGCCAGCGTCTGGAACGGCACCTCGTAGAGCTGGCGCTTGATCACGGCCATCGCGCTCGGCGAGACGAAATCGGCGAGGTCGCGCGCATAGGCGTGGGTCTCCTCGCGCAGTTTTTCGGGTGAGCACAGCCGGTTGACCAGTCCGATCCGCAGCGCTTCCTCGCTCGACACGCGGCGCGCCGAGAGCAACAGATCCATCGCATTGGCGTGGCCGACGATACGCGGCAGCATCCAGCTGATGCCGTGCTCGGCGATCAGTCCGCGCCGCGCGAACGCCGTGGTGAACACGGTGTTGTCGGCGGCAAAGCGCAGGTCGCAATAGAGCGCGTGAACGAGGCCGATGCCGGCGGTCGCGCCGTTGAGCATGGCGATGACGGGCTTTTTGATCGACGGATAGAAACCGTAGCGCGTCTGCCAGTCCGGCCGGCGGTTCATGTCGAACGGCGGCAGGTTCGTTGCGCGTCTGACGTCGTCGGGATCGAGCCCCTTCAGTGCATCCATGTCGGCGCCGGCACAGAAGGCGCGGCCCGCGCCTGTCAGCACGATGACACGGACGTTGTCGTCGGCGCTCGAGGCTTCCATCGCATGACGCACGTCGCGCTCCATGATCGGCGTCCAGGCATTCATGCGATCGGGGCGATTGAGCGTGATGGTCGCGATCCTGTCGCTCACCTCATAGAGAATGTGTTCGTAGGCCATGACGCTCTCCCTTTGTCTGCCGGCGCAACTTCTCGCGCGCTCGTTAGGAAAGAGCCTAGCATATCAAGGGATGAGGCAAGGACTTGCGCCAAGGATCTGCGCCAAGGACTTGCGCGAAGGACCTGCGCGAAGGCGCGAGTTACTCGGCGGCTTGTGCCAGCACCGGCCGCCGCGCCAGCCAGCCGTCGATGAAATGATCGAGCCAGGCGCGTTCCGCCGCGTCATAGACGGCACGGTCCGCAAAGTGATGATGCCGGTCGCGCGCGCCGGGCGCGCTGAGGCCGTCATAGCCGCGCGTGGTCCAGCAATGCATCATCGCGTAGGTCACGTCAGGATGAAACTGCACGCCGAAGGCATTGCCGGCGCGATAGGCCTGGATCGGAAAATCATCGCCTTCCGCAAGCAGTTCGGCACCGACGGGCAACGTGAACCCCTCGCGGTGCCAGTGATAGACCTGCGCCGGCCAGTCCGGGCAGAGCGCCTGTCCAGCAGCCGTGGGACGAATTGGGTAATAGCCGATCTGGGTCAGCGCCTCCGCATGCGGCGCGACGCGGGCCCCGAGCTGCATCGCCAGCATCTGCGCGCCCAGGCAGATGCCGAGGAACGGCCGCTGTTCGCGGAGCGGAATTTCGATCCAGTCGATCTCGCGGCGAATGTAGTCGTCGGGATCGTTGGCGCTCATCGGGCCGCCGAAGAACACGGCGCCGGCATGCTGGCCGAGGGTCTCGGGCAGGGGATCGCCGAAGCGGGGACGGCGGATGTCGAGGCGATGGCCGAGCGCGCGGAGCGCATTGCCGACGCGGCCGGGTGTCGAGGATTCCTGGTGCAGGACGATCAGGACCGGCAACCGGTTTTCGGAGGCGGCGGCGCTCGGCGCCTTCCTTCGGAAGGGCACCACTTCTGCGCCACCAAACCTGTCCGTCCGGAACGACATGGCCTCTGCGAGTGCTATCGGTTCAAGCCGCCAGCATAGCTAAGCGATGGTTAACATCGTGTGAGTTTGCGCACACACGCTCCTAGACTGAAGCAAGCTCCGGGCCACTACGGACGTTCAGAACTGCTTTCAGCGTCGCTGCCGCTGGAACCGGCTGGTGGCCGACAGGATGAAGCCGCGCGGAAAGAACCGCAGCGCGAGCGGCACAATCTTGATGCCGAGACCGGGCAGCACTGCCCGTTTGTTGGCCATCAGGCCGTGATAGGCCTGCCTGGCAACATCGGGAGCCGAAACGTTGAGAAGCGCCGTATTGTGCCCGGACCCGACACCGGCGCGCGCCTGGAATTCGGTGGGCACCGGCCCCGGGCAAAGCACAGTGACACGAACGCCGCGCGGCGCGAGCTCCGCACGCAAGGCCTCGGTGAGGGAAATCACATAGGCCTTGGAGGCGTAGTAGACGGCCATGCCGGGGCCGGGCAGGAAGCCCGCGACCGATCCGACATTCAGAAGACCGCCCTTGTTCCTGATGAGCTGATCGGCAAAGCGCAGCGACAGATCCGTCAGCGCCCGCACGTTGACATCGACGATGCCGACCTGCTCGGCGCGGTCGCACTCGATGGCATCGCCGAACACGCCGAAGCCGGCATTGTTGACGAGATGATCGAGCTCGACGCCCTCTGCTTTGAGCGCTGCGGCGATCTTGTCGCCGGCGCCGGCGTCCTGAAGATCGCAGGCGATCACGATCGGCTTCTTGCCGCCCTTGGCGGCGAGCTCACTCGCGAGCGCCTCCAGCCGGTCTGCCCGTCGCGCCGTCAGCGCGAGACGGTGTCCGTTGGCGGCGAACACGCGCGCCAGCTCCGTGCCTATGCCCGCCGAGGCACCGGTGATCAAGGTTACCCGCTCAGTCACGATCGATGTCTCTTGAATTGAAGTTTTTTGGTCCCGCAATGGCGGAACGAGAGCATAGGCCGTGCGCGACAGGCAAGCGGCGCCGGCCGCATAGCCGCTTGAGCGGACATCAGGGAAAGCAGAAAACCCGGGAATTTACGGGCGAATCCGGGGGGCGATCGCCCACATTAAAGTTTCGTCATGTGATCAGCACAACCGGCCGTCGGCCGGCTTGCGCGGATCAACCGCCGACGGCGCTGTCCTGCACCTGCCCACCGGCACGCTCGGCAACGGCATGCTTGAGCTCGATCCGGTCGCGCTGCGAGATCCCGAGCAGGTCGGAGGCGCGCCAGACGACGTTGTCCTCGAACTCGGAGACCTGGCCGTCGGCATAGACCAGCTCCCACATCATCTGCACGATGCGCTTGCGGCCCGCTTCGTCGAGCGAGCGCATGATGACGCTGGTGAAATGGTAGAGATCGACGGCGTCGCCCTCGACCTGGGTGGCATCGGCGATCAATCGATCAGCCGTGCCGTGATCGAGCCCGAAATGGCTTTCGATCAGGCTGTGCAGCTTGCGCTGCTCGGCCGCGCTCGGCTGGCCGTCCAGCGAGACCACGTGGACGAGCAACGCAGTCGCCGCGAGCCGATAATCGCTGTCGCCGAATGCGCGATCCTGCGCCTGGGGGGCAACAATGTCGGCGATGAACTGGCGCAGGCCGTCGAGCATAAGGTCCTACCGAAATCGATGCTGCCGCGGGGTGCGGCAGCTACCAGCATTATATGAGCGGGAAACTCAACCGGCGCAACGTGCGTCAGTTCGGCGCGCATATTACGTTTCGGCAATCTGGGCGGGCCTTCGGCCACCATGGCCGGGCCTGACCAGGCAATGAAGATGGAGGATACAACACCCGTCTGCCTCCACATCGTCATTGCGAGCGCAGCGAAGCAATCCAGAATCTTTCCGCGGAGGCAGCCTGGATTGCTTCGTCGCATCAGCGCAAAATTGCTACGCAATTTTGTCGCGAGCTCCTCGCAATGACGGAGAGTGTGGCAATCTCCTCCCGTCCCTCACGGTATCTCGTACACCACCATCTTGTCAGCGATGCCGCGCAGCGCGGCCTGTTTCTGGATCGGCTTGATCTCGCGCTGCTGGAGGATTTCGGCGACCGCCGGCGCATCCGCCACCGGGCCGGTGATGTGGATCTCCTGCGCGGTCGACAGGCTCTGCACGCGCGCGGCGATGTTGACGGTCTGGCCGAAATAATCCTGCCGTTCGTTCAGCATCACCGCGAGGCACGGACCTTCGTGGATGCCGATCTTGACGATGAGGTCGGCGGTGCCGCGCTTATTGTTGAGCTCGCCCATCGCCGCGCGCATCCGCAGGCCCGCGACGATCGCATGCTCGGGACGGACGAAGGTCGCCATCACGGCGTCGCCGATCGTCTTCACCACCGCGCCTTTCTCGGAGGAGATGATCTCGAGCAGCGCGTGGAAATGCGCGCGCACGAGATCGAACGCGGCAAGATCGCCGACGCGCTCGTAGAGCGCGGTCGAGCCCTTCAAATCGGTGAACAGGAAGGTGAGCGAAGTGATCTGGAGCCGCTGGTCGAGGCTGAGATTGTCCGCCTTGAACACATCGCGAAAGGTCTGGTTCGACAGCATCCGCTTGGCGGTGAGGAACGGCTTGCGCTTGCCGATCAGATGATGAAGCGCCTCGGCCGCGATGAACACCGACGGCAGCACGCGCACGCCGGCCTGGTTCTCCATCGACAGCCGCAGCGGGCCCGGCCGCATGGTCGTGGTCCCGGTCGGCGCCTGCACCTTGTTGTACATGATGGCGAGCTGCTGGCGGTCCTTGGTCGGCTCGCCCTGGACGTCGATGAAGTGGGCGGCGTGCGTCACCGGCTCGAAGATGATGACGAAGTCGCTCGGCAATTGCAGCGACATGGTCGCCTTCTCGCCGGCCGGCAGCTCCATCGTGTCCAGCGTGACTTCGTTGGCGAGCGTCGCAAACGACTCCTTGTTGAAGTCGACGCCGGAACTCCAGAACACCTGCTTGAAATACTCCCACACCGGAAGCGTGTCAGGATCGTGCGCCGCGATGCGCCGCACGCGCGGGTTCACGGTGAAGGAGACCTCGACCTGGTCGTCGACGGAGGCCTTGTAGCCGCAGGCGCAGAGCGCGCAGTGATAATCGTCGGGCTTGAGCGCCTTCAGGGTCGAGTGCGCCCCGAGCACGCCGCCGCAACCAGGGCACAGCACGTTCCAGCCGAGATCGAACAGCCCGAGCCGCGCCGAATGCAGGAAGGCCGAAATCACGTGCTCCTCGTCGAGACTGTGCTGCGTGGAGAAATCGAGCACGTTGACGCGGTTGAGCTCGTGATCCTCGCCATGCTCGATGAGATCTGCAATCGCATCGACCACCTTCGCATCGGCGGTCTGCTTCAAAACGGAGAACTGGGCCTGGATGTCGCTCATGGCGGGGCTCTATCTTTGTTGAATCACGCAATCGACCAGGCAATCGCCTGTCATCGACGCGTGATGCGGAACATGGGTGAGTGACCGGGCTGGGTCGTGACGACGCCATGCGGAATCACGGGAGTCTGGTCGGCCAGCTCGACGCGGAAGGCGCCGGTCAGCCGGGCCAGCGCCAGCACGGATTCGGCCTGCGCAAACGGCGCGCCGATGCAGACGCGCGGGCCCGCGCCGAACGGCAGATAGGCGAAACGGTCGGGCGCCTCGGTCGACATGAAGCGCTTGGGAATGAAGGCGTTCGGCTGATCCCACAGCTTCTCGTGCCGGTGCAGCAGCCAGGGCGCGATCATGATGATGTCGCCCTTGCCGATCTCGACGCCGGCCGCATTGTCCTTCTCGCGTGCGGCCCGCGCGACCAGGAACGCGGGCGGATAGAGCCGCATCGTCTCCTCGATCACGGCGCGGGTGAATTTCTGGCGATCGATATCGGCCATGCTGTCGAGATGCTCGCCCCGCGTCTCGGAGGCGACTTCCTCCTGCGTCTCCGGATCGAGCGCGAGCAGATAGAGCGCCCAGAACAGCGCCGTCGCCGTGGTCTCGTGACCAGCGAGGATCATGGTCGCGACCTCGTCGATGAGCTGCGCGTCGGAAAAGCCTTTGCCGGTTTCAGGATCGCGCGCCTCGTCCATAAGATCGAACAAATCGCGCGGCGGCGCGCCGTCCTTCTTGCCCATTTTGCGCCGCTCGGCGATCAGCATCGAAACGAACTCGGTCCAGCGTTTGCGGAAGCGGGCGCGGGCACGATCCATCGGGGTCGGCCAGGACACCGGCAGCAGCATGTCGAGGAAGTACGCCCGGCCGAGCCGCTCGCCATATTCCATCACGAAATTGCGCAAGGTCGCGCCGTGCCGGTCCATGCCGAACGAGAACATCGTGCGGCCGGCGATCTCGAGCGTCATGCGCTGCATGATCTCGCGCAGGTCGACCAGCTCGCTTACGCGCGCATCGAGCTTGGCGATGGTCTCGTCGAGCACCGCGGTCATGTGCGGGACGAGGTTCGCCGTCGCGCGCGGCGTGAACGCCGGCGCGAGCGTGCGGCGCTGAAACGTCCAGGAGTGCCCCTCCGCGATCAGGAGGCCCTCGCCGAGCACCGGACGCAGCATGCGAATGCCGGCCGGCGTGCGCGTGTAGTTCTCGTAATTGGTGAGCAGGACATGCCGGATCGCGTCCGGACGATTCAGGATAAAACTGTTGCGGAAGACGAAGCGGCCCGGGATGACCTCTTCCTCGTAGGCACGCTGCCCCCAGGTCGCGATCATGTTGCGCCGGATCACGGCGAGCTTGCCGAGAAACGACATGTTGTCGGGCGCACGCGGCGGGGCCGGGGGGATGATGGGCCGACGCACACTGGCGATATTCATGGCTCGCTCCCGCAGTACTGGCGCAGCTCAATAGCTAGTAAGTCAGCTCGGCAATCGCAATCCTGTCCTCGGCGGCCGGCCAGAGGCGTGCCACAATCCGCTCTTCGCCGAACTGGGCGACGATGTTACGCCCGATCTCTGCGGCCGGAAGCCGCAATGTTGCTGCCGCATCGGTGGGCACGCCGGACTTGACGTCGGCCGGCTCCTTGCCGTCGAACAGCACCACATCCCGCGGCAGGCCGAAATAGCCGCGCGGACGCGACATGATCACGATCGCACCGGCGTCCTTGTCCGCCGGCCCGAGCGGGCGCGCGGGCCGGAGGTGCACGACGTCGGACGAGCGCGGGAAGGGCGAACGATAGATGTGCGTGGTCGGCGCATCCGGCGCCGCCAGGACGAATTCGAGTGACCAGGACGGCTCGACCTGCGCCGGTCCCCAACGGCCGTCGGCGCCGGTCTTCGCGCTGTGCACGGCACTGCCCTTGCGCTCACCGGTATCAGGGTCGACGCGAAATATCTCGACGGTTGCGCCCGCGACCGGGCGATTGGTCGATACTCCGCCGGGCGTGCCGGTAACGAGGCCGCTCAGGCGGACGCTCTGCTCCGGCACGATCGCAATTCGCTGGGGCTCGCGGCCGGCGATGAACTTGTAGATCTCGCGGAAGGCGCGCGGGTGGAACGCCACCTCGCGATGGTCGAGCGCGCCGAGCACGAGATTGGTGGCACCCTTCAACTCCGGCCCCTCATTGGTGACGCCGGTCGGCGTGCCGGCTTTGCCGATGAAGCGGCCGTCGCTCTGCGCATATTTGTCCATGCCGTCGCTGCGCAGGGTGAGGAAGGCGACCCCTGGCGTCACCTCGCTCTCCCCCTCGTTCAAACCGCGCAGGAACGGCCCGCGGCCATTGAACTCGTTTCCAAGCTGGTCGTCGGTCGCGAACACACCGTGATTGGGCGTGCCGCACAGCACGGCGTGGCTGACATCGCCGGCACCGCCGTTCCTGATGACGTTGCGGATCGCATTGCCGCCGCGCGAGCTGCCGACCAGGGCGACGCGCGCCGCACCGGTCCGGCGCTTCAGCTCAGCGATGGCAGCAGCGAGCTCGCGGCGCTGATCCTCGGTCGAGGAGCGGTTCGCCTGCTCGACCTTGTCGTCGCCGCGCGCCAGCGGATCGGTGAAATTGATCGCCATCATGCGATCGCGCGCGATGCCGTTGGATTCCATCCGCCACAGCGTCGTCATCCAGAGCGCGTCGTAGTCGCCATTGCCGTGGACGAACAGGATCGGCGGCACTTCCGCGTTTTGCGCTGCGGGCGCCGTCTGGGCCAGCGCGCCCGTTCGCAAGCTCGCAAGCGCGAAAGGCAAGCTGCCCGCCCCCAGCAGGATCGTCCGTCGCGACAGCCTCATCTGTTCCTCCCCGGCAATACCATCTTTGCACCGCTTATACCGGCCTAACCACTGGACAGCGAAGGACTTTCGCGGGCATCACTGACTTTGCCGGAATCACCCAAAGACCACTTCTGCCAGCCCATATGGAAGGGGATATGACCGAGCAGCCGAACCGTCAGAAATTCGCCGGCGAGGGCATCGCCGCCCCGCTGCGGTTCACCGTATTCCGGCGCATCTGGCTTGCCAGCCTGCTCTCCAATCTCGGCCTCCTGATCCAGGGCGTGGGCGCGGCCTGGGCGATGACGCAGATGGCGGCCTCGGCGGACAAGGTGGCGCTGGTGCAGACCGCCCTGATGCTGCCGATCATGCTGATCTCGATGCCCGCCGGCGCCATCGCCGACATGTATGACCGCCGCGTCGTCACCCTGGTCTCGCTCGCGATCGCGTTGACCGGCGCGAGCGCGCTGACGATCCTCGCCGGCCTCAAGCTCATCACGCCGGAAGCGCTGCTCGCCTTCTGCTTCGTCGTCGGCAGCGGCAACGCGCTGTTCGGGCCGGCATGGCAATCCTCGGTCAGCGAGCAGGTGCCGCCGGAAGCCCTGCCGTCGGCGGTCGCGCTGAACGGCATCAGCTACAACATCGCGCGCAGCTTCGGCCCCGCGGTCGGCGGCGTCATCGTCGCTGCGCTCGGCGCAGTCGCCGCCTTCGCCTGCAATGCAATCCTCTATCTGCCGCTGCTGGTGGTGCTGCTGCTCTGGCGCCGCTCTGTCGAGCCGTCGCGCCTGCCGCGGGAAAAGCTCAACCGCGCCATGGTCTCGGGCTTCCGCTACATCACCAATTCGCCGCCGATCAAGATCGTGCTGTTGCGCACGCTGGTGATGGGCCTGATCGGCGGCGCGATCATGGCGTTGATGCCGCTGGTCGCACGCGACCTCCTGCATGGCGGCGCGCAGACCTACGGCATCATGCTCGGCGCCTTCGGCATGGGTGCGGTGGTCGGCGCGCTCAACATCCACGAACTCCGCAAGCGCATGAGCGGCGAGGCCGCGATCCGCGCCTGCACCATCTCGATGGCGTTCGCGATGGCCGCTCTCGCCGTGAGCACCGAGCCGGTGCTGACGGCCACCGCGCTGGTGCTCGCCGGCGCGGTCTGGATGGCGGCGGTCGCGCTGTTCAATATCGGCGTGCAGCTGTCGGCGCCGCGCTGGGTCGCGGGCCGCTCGCTCGCGGCATTCCAGGCCTCGATTTCCGGCGGCATCGCGATCGGCGCCTGGGGCTGGGGCCATCTCACCGACTATGCCGGCGTCGAGGTCGCGCTTCTGGTCGCCGCCGGCCTGATGCTGCTCTCGCCGCTGCTCGGTATCTGGCTCGCGATGCCGCGCGTCGGCGCCCGCAACGAGGATGCCGAGGTGCTCGCTGATCCCGAGGTGCGGCTGTCGCTCACCGGCCGCAGCGGGCCGCTGGTGGTCGAGATCGAGTATCGCGTCGCCCAGGAGAACGCGCGCGCCTTCCACAATGTGATGCAGGACGTACAGCTCTCACGGCAGCGCAACGGCGCCTATGGCTGGTCGATCGCGCGCGACATCGCCGACCCCGAATTGTGGACCGAGCGCTATCACTGCCCGACCTGGTTCGATTACTTACGCCAGCGCAACCGCTCGACCCTGTCCGAACGCGCGCTGCATCAGCAGGCGATCGATTTCCACATCGGGCCCGAGCCGGTGCGCGTCCGCCGCATGCTGGAGCGTCCGTTCGGCTCGGTGCGCTGGAAGGACGAGACGCCGGATCGCGCGGGCGGCGAGGTGCTGCCGGTGGTCGCAACCGCAGCAGGGAGCAGCACGTAGGTATTGTGAATTCGTAGCCCGGATGGAGCGCAGCGCAATCCGGGGCAGTCTCGCCGCAGGAAGAGAATCCCGGATTTCGCTGCGCTCTATCCGGGCTACGGAATCACTACTGCCCGTGCTCCGTCAGCACCTTGTCGCAGGCCTTGCTGAGGCGGGTGCGGTTCTGCTTCAGGCACGCCAGCACGGCGCCGTCGCCATTGTTCATCACGGCGCGGCAGAAGCGGCTGACATCGCGCGCGCAGGCATCGTGGCCAGGCTGCTGTTGCGCGGACGCGGCGGTCGCGCACAGGAGCAAGGAAATAACGAAAAGAAATCTGGTCATCGCGTAATGCCTCTTACCCGGAAGAATGTGCGGGCGAAGCTAGTGCGACGATCCCTGAGCTGCAACGGCTTTATTGGCAGGCTGCATGACACCGCCGCGTGGCCCCGGCTTGACGCCGGGGCGCATCGCGAGGGGAGCTAACCGACGCAACGATCGCAGTGCAGCTTACTGTTTGTCCTGCGCGTCAGCGACCTTGCGTGAAGCGCCCTTGGCGAGGTCCTTGTCCATCACCGCACGGCAGCCGGCGCTCAGATCCGAGCGATGCTTGATCATGCACGCGGTGATCTTCGGGATGTTGGGGATCTCCGACGAGCACAGGCGGAAGGCATCGCCGGTGCACATCTGCTGCGCTTCGGCCGTGAAGGCGAAGCTCGACGTGGTCGAGACGATCGAGACGAGGGCGGCAAAGCCCAGAGCCAGGCCGGTAGCGCGGATCTTGCTACTCAAGGATTTGGTAGAGAACGACGTGGTCATTTGAAGCTCCCATTGGCGCCGCCATAGCGGGCCCGTTGTTAATGGGAACTACGATGCTCCCGCAAAACCGTTTCCACTGTGATGACGGTCACGAGCGACCCACCTTCTGTGACATCGGTCACTTTGGCGCACCTTGCTGAAATTCCTCCGCATCCGCCGTCGTGTTGGTGTCACGTTAACTGTTCCTTCGCATTAATGGCTCGTCGCGCGGGAAATTCCGCCGGTTTGGTTGCGTAATTGGAAAGAGTAGCGATGCGTAATGCGTTGGGCCTGATGCTGGCCAGTGTAGTTGCGGCGGTCGTGATCGCCGCCGGCGGTTGGTTTTATTATTCCGCAAGCGCCGATCAGGGCGCCCCCAAGACAGTTGCCGCCCGTGCCGCCGACCCGTTGCCGGCACAGGCGAAAATCGCCGCCAGGGACGACGTCGCGACCACCGCGACGATCGCGGCGAAACCGACGGCCGTTGCCCAGGCACCCGCGCCTGCACCCGCACCGGTCGCGCCAGTTCAGCCGAAGCAGGCCTGCGCCAATCCGAACGCGCTGGGCGTCGCCCGCGTGGTCGAGATCGACACGACAGGCGGTCCGGGCTTCGGCTTCGAGCATTTCAAGCAGTTCGACTTCCTGACCGACAAGGAGGTCGTGCTGACCTTCGACGACGGTCCGTGGCCGGTCAACACGCCCGCCGTGCTGAAGGCGCTCGCGGATGAATGCACCAAGGGCCTGTTCTTCTCGGTCGGCAAGCACGCGACCTACCATCCGGAGATCCTGCGCCAGGTGCTGGCCCAGGGCCACACGGTCGGCACGCACACCTGGTCGCATGTCAATTTGAACAGCAAGAAGATGACGGAGCAGCAGGTCAAGGACGAGGTCGAGAAGGGTTTTAGCGCCGTGCGGTTCGCGCTCGGCACCAACCCGGCACCGTTCTTCCGCTTCCCGCAGCTGCAGCACAATCCGGCGATGGTGACCTATTTCGGTACCCGCAACGTCGCGATGTTCTCGACCGACATCGACTCCTTCGACTTCAGGAAGGGCGCGACGCCGGAGAAGATCGTCGAGACCGTAATGACCAGGCTCGACAAGCTCGGCAAGGGCATCATCCTGATGCACGACTTCCAGAAGCACACCGGTGAAGCCATGCCGGCGCTGCTCGCACGGCTCAAGGCCGGCGGCTACAAGGTCGTGCAGATGAAGGCCAAGACGACGTTCCAGACGCTGCCGGAATATGACGAGGCGCTGATGAAGGACATGAAGGTGCCGACCGCGGGCACGAACACGCGTCCGATCGGAAGCGTGGTGCAGACGGTCTCGCAGTAAGCGGTCGAAGCACGTCCTCAAGACATCATGGCCGGGCTCTGCCCGGCCATTTGCTTTTGGAAGGGGAGGAGGTGCCTACCAGTAGATGCCGTGGCTGCGGTCGCCAGCCTGGGCAGATGCAGAAGCCAGGACCATGGCGGCGACCAGAATGATTTTGCGCATGTGAATCTCCCCCTGTTTGGCGTGACCGGGACATTACGGGGCGGGCGCGAGGTTATGTGGCACACGTCACGCAAACATGGGGCCGCATGCAACGCGCGGTCATGCGAGCCGGCTGCCGTCGGCATACGTTTTCATGGCGGTCTGTTGAAACAAGGCGCTGGTGCCGCAAGAGGGATTCGAACCCCCGACCCCGTCATTACGAATGACGTGCTCTACCGACTGAGCTATTGCGGCAGCCCTGCCAGGACCAAAGCGATGCCGGTCCCGATACGCGCGCTCCTGATATCGGGCATGGCCCGAATTGGCAAGGACAAGCGGGGCCCGAAATGCGCCTCACGCGCCCCAGCGGGACCAGAATCCGCGCCAGCCGCCGGCCTGGGCCTTTGCATGGGGCTTGGGCGTGCCGATTTGTTCCGTAAATTCATCGCTCGGGCCCTCGTCATCGATCCCGGGATCATCAGGGGCACGGACGATCGGGATGACGGCGGGGATCGGGGCGGGCTTGCCGAGATCGGCGCGGGTCCGGAACACCGGCGTTGCCGCCGGCGGCGATGATTCGGCCGGGTCGGGGGCCGGTTTGACCGGCTCGGCAGGTGCCACCGCCGGCTCCTCCGTGGCGGTTTCCGCGACGGCTTCCTTGACCGTTTCCTTGACCGTTTCCTTGGCGGTTTCCTTGGTCTCGGGGGGAGAATTGTCCTGGGCGGCGGGTGCCGGCGCCGGACCCGTCACGACCGGTTCCACCGGGCTCTCGCTCGGAGCCGCCGTCACCCGCTTCGGCGGCGGGGCGGCCAGCATGGCTTCCTCGAAGGCCGAGGATTCGATCGTGGTCGCCTTGTCCGAGGGCAGGCTGGCGACCGGCGTCTGCCACTGGAAGGCGTCGAGCCGGCCGGTGACCGGGGAGACCGGGCGCCAGCGGTCGCTGACATAGCCGTCCGCGGTCCAGGCCGGATCGTGGCGGGCGCGCACCGCGCGCAGGGTCCAGGCGCGGGCACGGCCGCTATCGCCATGCTCGGCGCGCTCGATCTCGGCCATCAACAGCGCCACGCGCTGGGTCGGATCGTTGATATAGGGCGCGAGCACCTGGCGTGCGCGGGCGAACTCGGAGGCATCGATCGCCGCGCGCGCGATTGCGAGCTGGCCCTCGACATGGCCGGGCTTGTCGGGGTGCGTCTTGGCCGCGAGCGTCTCGACCCGCTGCAGGCGCTGCCGCGCGGAATCGCCGAGCTTCACATGCGCATAGGCATCTGCGAGATCGGGATGCGGATTGGCGAGCCAAGCGGTCTCGACCAGCTTCATGGCGCGGCGCACCTGATGCGCCTCGCTCTCGAATTTCGCGGCGAGCACTGCTGCCGGCACCAGGGTCGGCGCGAGCTTGATCGCCTCCATCACGCTCTCGCGCGCGACGTCGCGGTCCATCTTTTCCAATTCGAGCGCACGCGCCGTGAGCAGCACGCCGCGCTGGCGGCGATAGGCCGGCTTGTCGATCAGGCCGGCGGACAGATTCGACTCGAGGATCGCGAGCGCGCCGCTCCAGTCGCCGCGGGCGCAGCGGAAGCCGAGCACCGCATGCGAGGCCCAGGTCGAGGACGGCGACAGCTTGATCGCTTCCTCCGCGATCATCACGGCGCCGACCGCATCGTCCGCGCGCTGCGCCTCGATGAACAGGCCGCGCAGGCCGAGCAGCCGCGTATCCTCGCGCTCGGCCATGGCGCGGAAGACGCGCTGCGCCTCGTCGCGCTTGCCTTCGAGCTGGGCCGATTGCGCATGCAGGAGAAGCGCGAGCGGATCGTTCGGCGCGTGCCGCCGTGCCGCTTCGGCGTGCCGGCGGGCGAGCGCGGTGTCGCCGTGTCCGATCGCGAGCAGGCCGTGGGTGATGGCGTGGCGGCCGCGCGCGTGACGCTTCTCGTGACGACGGCGGCGCATGCGGCCCGGCGTGCGCCAGATCATCGTCACGATGCTCCAGAGCAGGACAACGGCCGCGGCAAAGAGGCCAAGCAAGAACACGAACCTGGGCAACGTCGTCGAAGCCCGGAAGCTCCCCGCGGTCAGGACGAGATCGCCGGGCTGGTCGGCAACCCAGGCCGCGCCGGCCGCCGCCAGTGCAATCAGGACAAGGAAAAGGACGATGCGAAGCATGGCGATCCCTATTACGCGCTGATTGTTGCGCGAATCTTATTGAGCAGATTTGGCGAGATCCGCCATGGCATCGTCGGCGAATTTGCGGGACGCGGCGAGCGCGGCGTCGCGGGCATCGGCCTTCTCGAGCCAGGCCTGCGCCGGCGCCCGATCGGCCTCGGGCAGCGTCTTCAGCTCCCGCCGCGCCTCCACGAAATCGTTGCGAAGCGCCGCGGCCGTCACGCGGGCAACGATGGCGCCGCGATCGTTGCCGACGCCGTCGGTGCGCTCGATGCGCACGAGTTTCGACGCCCCTGCCTGCAGGCGCTCGACGATGCCGGCATTCGCGGCCGGGGCTTCCGCCGGCGGCGACAATTTCGGCACGATGGCGAGCAGCTCGCGGCTCAGCGCGACCGGGGTCGGAATGCCTGACGATGCAAACATGTCGAGCGGCTTCAGCATGTCGGGCTTGGCGGCGAGCGAACGCGCCGCGGACAGCTGTGACTGGTAGGGATCGCCATGGCGAACGGCGACATCGAGCAGGGTCGCAGCCACCACAAAGCGCAGCGGCTTGTCATCCATCACTTTTGCGTCGGCGATCTTCTCGCCTTGCTGCGCGAGCTCGGCGCGTTCGGTCTTGCTGGCGCGCTCGAGCTGCGTGATGCGGTCGGCGAGCGCGGCAATATCTGGCGCAGCAGCGCGCGGTGCGGATTTGCTATCGTTCAGCGCGCTCGCGGTCTTGTCGGACTGCGCGCGCAGATTGGCGATGTCGCTGCGCAGCGCGCTCGCCGATTTCTCCAGCGCGTCGATCCGCGCCACCATGGCCGGATCGGCGGCGGGCTTGCCGGCCTTGGCCTCGACCGCGGCGACGCGACCGCTGAGCGCATCGACCGTCGCGTTCGTGACTTGCGGCGCGGGCGGCGGCGCCTGCACTGCGGGCCAGCCCAGCATCCAGCCGACCCCGATCACGAGCGCCGCCGCCGCCGCACCGGAGAACGGTGCAATGACCCAGGGGGAAACCGGCCGCGAAGCGGACGCGGGCGCAATGGAAGGCTGCTCCTCGGCTGACTCGGGTTGAGGCTCGGGCTTGGTCTCCTCGACCTTTTCCTGTTCAGGCGCGGCCTGCTCGGCCGTCGGCTCGGCCTCGGGCTCGCCCGCCACCTCCTGCGGCTGGGTCGAGACTTCGGTTGCCTCGAGGTCGATGGTGGGCGGGGTGCGCTTGGCACGACCGGTGTCGGGAGCCAATCCTGCGTCTTCAGGCTTGTCGTCGGCCATCGTGACGGTTCCTCACACTTCCATACCTTGCACAGATCCCTAGCATAGATCCCTAAACGGACCCGATCGCGCCGGATTCGGCCCGACCTCTTACGCCAAACGGGTACGCAAAGCACGCTCCAAGGTGTCAAATAAGGCATTTTCGTCCGGCGTCGCGGCGACCAGAACCTGCGACGCACCGGCATCGCGCAGCACGCCGGCGACCGTTTCGGACAGGCAGCATTGCGGGATCGCCAGCGCCGAAATTTCGACGCCTTCGTCCCGCGCTGCGTCCAGGAACGCCCGCGCGCTGCGCCGGGAGTAGTGCAGCACCGCCTCGACCCAGTGGGCGGCAAAGCCCTCGCAGACCTCGCGCGGCAGATGCTTGACCGGCGCCATGCGATAGGTGGTCTGCGTCACCACGTTGAATCCTTCCGCACCGAGCTCGCCGCCGAGATCGCGCGACAGATCGGCGCCGGCAAGATAAAGCAGCGTGCTTTTCTTCTTCAGCACCTTGTCGCGCGCGCTTTGCACGACCTTGTCGCGCAAGGCCGCAGCATCGCCGCCGGCGACGATGACCTCGCCAAAGCCGGCGTCGCGCGCGGCAGACGCGGTGTGCTCGCCGACCGCAAACAGCGGCAGCTCCAAAAGGCCGAGGTCCCGCAATTGCGGCGCGACGGCGCGGATCGCATTGGCCGACGTGACGATGACGGCGCCATAGCCCGCTTCGCTCTCGTCATGGAAAGCGACCGGCTCGAACTTGAGCACCGGCGCGAGCAGCACCACATGCCCCCGCGCGCGCAGATTGTCCGCAGTTGCCTCATTGTCGGGATGCGGCCGTGTGACAAGAATGGACATCGCTGGTGTTCCCGAACCGCGTGACGGTGACGCATTCGCCGGGATCGCTGCGCGTGACGATTGCGCAATCTGGCCCCGGAATGCTACCGGACTTACCAGAACTCTGCTTTATGGATCAGTGCAAGGGCGCAAATTGGATAACGATTCGCCAATGCTGGTATTGGGCATCGAAACCACCTGCGACGAGACCGCCGCGGCGGTGATCGAGCGCGCGCCTGACGGCAGTGGCAAGATCCTGTCCAACATCGTGCGCTCGCAGGTCGAGGAGCATGCCCGCTTCGGCGGCGTGGTGCCGGAGATCGCGGCGCGCGCGCATGTCGACGTGCTCGACGGGATCATCGACCGCGCCATGCACGAAGCCGGCATCGACTATGCCCAGCTCGACGGCGTCGCAGCGGCCGCAGGGCCCGGGCTGATCGGCGGCGTGATCGTCGGACTCACCACCGCGAAGGCGATCGCGATGGTGCATGACACGCCGCTGGTCGCGGTGAACCATCTGGAGGCGCATGCGCTGACGCCGCGCCTCACCGACGGAATCGATTTTCCCTACTGCCTCTTCCTCGCCTCGGGCGGCCATACCCAGATCGTGGCAGTTACCGGCGTCGGCCAGTATGTGCGACTCGGCACCACCGTTGACGACGCCATCGGCGAAGCCTTCGACAAGGTCGCGAAGATGCTGGGGCTGCCATACCCCGGCGGCCCGCAGGTCGAACGCGCGGCGGGTAACGGCGATGCCACGCGCTTTGCGTTCCCGCGGCCGATGCAGGGACGTCCCGATGCCAATTTCTCGCTGTCCGGATTGAAGACGGCAGTCCGCACCGAAGCGAGCCGGCTCGCCGAGATCACGCCGCAGGACATCAGCGATCTCTGCGCGGGCTTCCAGGCCGCGGTGCTGGATTCGACCGCCGACCGCCTGAACGTCGGCCTCAAACTTTTCCGCGAGCAGTTCGGCGCGCCGCGCGCGCTCGTGGCCGCCGGCGGCGTTGCCGCCAATCAGGCGATCCGCGGCGCGCTGCATGACGTCGCGCGGCAGGCCGGGACGGAGCTGATCCTGCCGCCGCCCGCGCTCTGCACCGACAATGGCGCGATGATCGCCTGGGCCGGCGCCGAGCGCCTTGCGCTCGGAATGACCGACACGATGGAGGCGCAGCCGCGCGCACGCTGGCTGCTCGACGCCAATGCGACGGCGCCAGCGGGCTACGGCAAGACGCGGGCGGGATACTAGATGACCGCGTTCCAATCCATCGCGGTGATCGGAGCGGGCGCCTGGGGTACGGCGCTGGCGACGGTGGCGGCGCGGGCAGGGCGGAACGTGACGCTCTGGGCCCGCAACGCGGAGCATGCGACGCGGATTGCATCGACGCGCGACAATCCGCGACTGCCCGGCGTGCGGCTTGCTTCGGAGATTGTCGTCACGAGCGATCTCGCGGAGGCGTCGCGCGCGGAGATGCTGCTGATCGCAACGCCTGCGCAGCATCTGCGCGGCGCGGTCAACATGCTGGCCGCGCACATCACGAAGCCGGTACCGATCATCGCCTGCGCCAAGGGCATCGAGCACGGCACCCACAAGTTCATGACCGACGTGATCGCGGAAGCCGCGCCGCACGCGCAGCCGGCGATCCTGTCGGGTCCGAGCTTTGCCGACGACGTCGCGCGCGGCCTGCCGACGGCGGTGACATTGGCGGCCAAGGAGGAAGCGCTGGCGAGCAGCCTGGTGCAGGCGCTGGGCTCGCCGACATTCCGCCCCTATCACTCCACCGACATTCGCGGCGTCGAGATCGGCGGCGCCGCCAAGAACGTGCTGGCGATCGCGGTCGGCATTGCGGTCGGGCGCAAGCTCGGCGCCTCGGCCCAGGCGGCGCTGACGACCCGCGGCTTTGCCGAACTGACGCGCCTCGGCCGCGCGCTCGGCGCCCGCAGCGAGACGCTCACCGGCCTGTCGGGCCTCGGTGATCTGATCCTCACCTGCTCGAGCCCGCAATCGCGCAATTTTGCGCTCGGCCTCGCGCTCGGGCGCGGCGAGCAGCCGTCCGCCGGCAAGCTTGCAGAAGGCGAATTCACCGCGCCGGTGCTGATCGAACTCGCAGCTTCGCAAAACATCGAGATGCCGGTATCAGAAGCGGTCGCGTCGATCCTGAGCGGCCGCAGCACGATCGACGGCGCGATCTCGGGGCTGTTGACGCGGCCCTTCAAGGCAGAGGAATGAGCATGGCGTACTGGCTGGTGAAATCCGAACCGTCGGTGTGGTCCTGGGACCAGCAGGTGGCGAAGGGCGCCAAGGGCGAGGCCTGGACCGGCGTGCGCAACTACACCGCGCGCATCAACCTCGTGAACATGAAGAAGGGCGACAAGGCGTTCTTCTATCATTCCAACGAAGGCAAGGAGATCGTCGGCATCGCCGAGATCATCAAGGAGGCCTATCCCGATCCGACCGACAAGACCGAGAAATTCGTCTGCGTCGACATCAAGGCCGACAAGCCGTTGAAGACACCGGTGACGATGGCCGCGATCAAGGCCGAGAAGAAGCTCAAAGACATGGCGCTGGTGAAATATTCGCGCCTCTCGGTGCAGCCGGTGACGGCAGAAGAGTGGAAGCTCGTCTGCAAGATGGGCGGGATGTAGGCGCTGCCGTAGCCCGGATGGAGCGCAGCGTAATCCGGGCTACGATGTCCGGTTCTGCGTCTCCGGTAGCGCAAACACCTCGCAAGGCGCGGCAATGCCGCGCAGCGAATGCGATCCGAGCGCGATCAGCGGCATCTCCGTCTCGGCGGCGAGTGCACCCGACACCAGCACCGTCCTGCCGAGCGGCTTGCACAATCCCTCGAGCCGGCTGGCGAGATTGACGGCGGGCCCGATCGCGGTGAAGTCGAGCCGGTTGGCGGCGCCGATATTGCCCCAGAGCATCTCGCCGAGATGGAGCGCGGCACCGAACGCGAGCGGCGGCGAGCCTTGAGCTTGGCGCTCGGCGTTGAGATAGGCCATGCCGGCTTCGGCCGCACTTGCCGCGCGGAGAGCGGCATCGCAGGCGCGGCGCGGCGATGCCTCGAGCACCGGAAAGATCGCGAGCACGCCGTCGCCGATGAATTTCAGCACCTCGCCGCCGAAGGCGTGAACGGCGCCGGCGATGCGATCGAACCATGCATCGAGCGCCGCGATGACCTGGGCAGGCGGCGTGGTTTCCGAGAGGATCGTGAAATTGCGCAGGTCTGCATAAAGCAGCGCGGCCTGGATGGTCTCGCCGAGATCGCGGCGCAGAGGCGCCGCCAGCACCCGTTCCGCGCTGCGCTTGCCGAGGTAAGCATCGAGCGTCGCCCGCAACGTGGCACGCGCGGCAAGCACGGCAAGGGGCGTCGCCGCGAAGCGAGCAGCCTGGCGCAATTGCTCGATCTCATCCGCCGTGAACGGACGCGGCCCGATCCAGCCGAGCAGCGGCCCATCGGCCCGTCCAACGACATCCTCATGCACCTCGCCGCCTGCGATGTCGCGCAACCAGCGGCGACCGGCATCGTTGGGCGGGTCGGGCGCAAGGCCGCCTGGCGCGAAGCCGAGCGCTTCGATGACGCTGCCAGTCTCGGCGCGCCACAGCCAGGTCCGCTTCGCGATCAGCGGATGCGGCACCTCCAGCGTCAGGGCGCCCGCCGCAAGCGGCACGCCGTCGGCGATCAGATGCGCACCGAGTTCCGCCAGCAGGCGGTCCGCTCCGGGGCAATCCGAGGCGGCATCGACGAGCCAGGCGAGGGGCGGGGACAAATGCATGGCCCGATGATGGCGAAGCAAGGCCGTCTTTGTCACGGGCAATCCTTGACGGAGCGCAGGGCCGCCGCCATGTCCCATCGTCAGACCAGGGATGATCGCCGATGACCGAGCCGTTCATAGTGCGACGCGAGACCCAGATCGCCGCCCCGCGCGCCACCGTCTTTGCCTATCTCACCGACCCCGAGAAGATCCTGAGTTGGATGGGGTCGGACGCAACCACGGAACCGCATCCCGGCGGGCTCTATCTTCTGAAGGGCATCGGTCCGCGCGGCGCCGCGGCCCGCGGCGCCTTCCGCGAGGTCGTGCCGGTGCATCGCCTGGCCTACACGTTCGGCTGGGAGGGCGGTCAGGAAGTGCCGCCCGGCTCGAGCCTGATCGAGATCGATTTGATCGAGCGCGACGGCGGCACGCTGCTGCGCATGACCCATAGCGGGCTGCCGAATGCGGAACAGGCGGCGGCACATGCGAAGGGATGGGCGCACTACCTGGAACGGCTCACAAGCGTAGCGGCTGGCGGCGATCCCGGTCCGGACAGGGGTGTGTCCGACAAGACGTAGCTCTCGTACGGTGGGCAAAGGCGCGCTCTTCGCGCCGTGCCCACCACCTTTCACCATGAGCAATGGTGGGCACGGCGCTACGCGCCTTTGCCCACCCTAAGGCAGCGTCGCTACACCGCCGCGGTCGCCACCACCTGCGCCAGCAGCTGCTCGCGCCTTGCCTGCGAACGCTGGCCCTTCATCGTCGCAGCAAAACGCTCGAGGATGCCATCCTCGAACGCGGTGACGATGGTGTCGTGGACGTAGCTCTTGCGGCAGATCGCCGGCGTGTTCGAGAGCTTGTCGGCCGCGGCGCGGATCGCGTCCAGCACCTGCTTCTTGCGGCCGCGCTGGCTGGTCGCCGGCGTGATCCGCGACAGCGATTCCACCACGACGGCTGACGCCATCAGCGTGCGAAAATCCTTCAGCGAGATCTTGATGCCCGCGATCTCGCGCAAGAACGCGTTCACCTGCGTGGTGTTGACCGCGCGGACGATGCCGTAGGCGTCGCGATACTGGAACATGCGCTTGCCGGGAACGCCGCGCAGAATGCCGATGGCGCGCACCAGCTTGGCCGCGTCGCATTCCTTCCGCACCGCCTTGCCGCCCTTGGCCTTGAAGGTCAGCACGAAGCTATCCTCTTCGAGCGTGACGTTGGCCTTGAGCAGCGTGGTGGCGCCGCGGGTGCCGTTCAGACGGGCATAGGATTCATTGCCCGGGCGGATCGCGGTGCGCGCGATCAGCTCGATCACGGCCGAAAGCGCGAATTCGCGCGTCGGCTCGTCGCCCGACAGGAACGCCGAGACCTTGCGCCGTATCTTCGGCAGCGCGCCGACGAGCTTCTCCAGGCGATGCGCCTTGCGGTGCTCGCGGACCTTCTCCCAGTCGGCGTGATAGCGGTATTGCAGCCGGCCTGCGGCATCGCGACCCACGGCCTGGAGATGCGAGCTCGGATCGGCCGAATAACGCACCTCGCGGTAGGCCGGCGGCACCGCCATGGCGTGCAGCCGGCGGATGGTGCGGGCGTCGCGGATATGGGCGCCGTTGGGGCGCACGAAGGAATAGCCCTTGCCGCGCCTGATGCGGCGGATGGTCAGCTCGTTCTGGTCGCCGAGCCGCAGGCCCAGCTCCCTGGCGAGCGCCTCGACGGCCGCCGGAGATGCTGAATCGAACACCTTTTTCGGGCTGGGACGGGTGGAACCGGCCGGTTTCGGCCATTGTCCGAGGGCTTTGGCCAGCGCAATAGCGGCAGGATCGGCTGAAGCGGGCCGCAACCTCCCGAGATTCTGCTGATCCATCATAGCCTTACGCCTTAGCCCTGCCTGTTATCGGTCAATGCCGCTGTTCTGATTTTTGTTCCACGGGGTCTCTTCGGACCCGGGTTGGCCATTTAGGGTGTTCCGAACCGTATTGCGAGTCCCGAATCAGTGAAGGGCGGTTCCTAAATACCTCCAGCCAGCGCATGGGGGCTCTGCAGGGGCCTATTCCGCGGTTTGGGTAAAGAGCCGAAAGGCGCCCCGTCGGCCTGTTTCAGATTTGCGACAGCCAACCTGGCTGACCTTGACCCTCCGCATGGTCGGCGGCCCGCCGAAGGTCCAGCTTGTGCTCCTTGTCGGGTCCGGTTAGCCCGACGCATAATCCGTCAAATGATGCTGTCGGCATGGCCTGAGCTTGCCGCATGTGGAGGGAAATATGTCCGAGAAGATCTATGACGTGCCGGCGGAATGGGCGAAGCGCGCCTGGGTCGACCAGGCCAAGTACAAGGACATGTACGCCCGCTCGATCTCGGACCCGAGCGGCTTCTGGGCCGAACAGGCCAAGCGCATCGACTGGATGAAGACGCCGACTAGAATCGAGAACGTCTCCTTCGCGCCCGGCAACATCTCGATCAAATGGTTCGAGGACGGCGTCCTCAACGTCGCCCACAACTGCATCGACCGGCACCTCCACACGCGCGCCAACCAGACCGCGATCATCTGGGAAGGTGACGATCCCTCGCAATCCCGCCACATCACCTACAAGGAGCTGCACGACGAGGTCTGCCGGATGGCAAACATCCTGCGTACCCGCAACGTCAAGAAAGGCGACCGCGTCACCATCTACCTGCCGATGATCCCCGAGGCCGCCTATGCGATGCTGGCCTGCGCGCGGATCGGCGCGATCCACTCCGTGGTGTTCGCGGGCTTCTCGCCCGACAGCCTCGCCCAGCGCATCAACGACTGCCAATCCAAGGTGATCATCACCGCGGACGAAGGCCTGCGCGGCGGCAAGAAGGTGCCGCTGAAGGCCAATGTCGACGCAGCGCTCGCCAAAGCCGACGGCGTCGACTGGGTCGTCGTGGTCAAGCGCACCGGCGGCAAGATCGACATGAACCCGACGCGCGACCTCTGGTACCACGAGGCCGCGGCGATGGTGACGACGGAATGCCCGGTCGAGCACATGCATGCCGAGGATCCGCTGTTCATCCTCTACACCTCGGGTTCGACCGGCCAGCCCAAGGGCGTGCTGCACACCACGGGCGGCTACCTCGTGTTCGCCTCGATGACGCATCAATACGTCTTCGACTATCACGACGGCGACATCTACTGGTGCACCGCCGATGTCGGCTGGGTCACCGGCCACAGCTACATCCTCTACGGACCGCTCGCCAACGGTGCGACCACGCTGATGTTCGAGGGTGTGCCGAATTACCCGGATAATTCGCGGTTCTGGAACGTCATCGACAAGCACAAGGTCAACATCTTCTACACCGCGCCGACGGCGATCCGCGCGCTGATGCAGAGCGGCGACGAGCCGGTGAAGAAGACCTCGCGCGCTTCGCTCCGCCTGCTCGGCTCGGTCGGCGAGCCCATCAATCCCGAAGCCTGGGAATGGTATCACCGCGTCGTCGGCGACGACCGCTGCCCGATCGTCGACACCTGGTGGCAGACCGAGACCGGCGGCATTTTGATCACGCCGCTGCCGGGCGCGACGAAACTCAAACCGGGCTCTGCGACGCAGCCGTTCTTCGGCGTGGTGCCTGAAATCGTCGACGCCGACGGCAAGGTGCTGGAAGGCGAGACCACCGGCAATCTGTGCCTGACGCGGTCATGGCCGGGCCAGATGCGCACGGTCTATGGCGATCACGCGCGCTTCGAGCAGACCTACTTCTCGACCTACAAGGGCAAGTATTTTACGGGCGACGGCTGCCGTCGCGATGCCGACGGCTATTACTGGATCACCGGCCGCGTCGACGACGTCATCAACGTGTCCGGCCATCGCATGGGGACCGCGGAAGTCGAGAGCGCACTGGTCGCGCATGAGAAGGTGTCGGAGGCCGCCGTGGTCGGCTTCCCGCACGACATCAAGGGCCAGGGCATCTACGCCTATGTCACCCTGATGGCCGGCGTGCAGCCGACCGACGATCTGCGGAAAGAACTCGTGACCTGGGTGCGCAAGGAGATCGGCCCGATCGCCTCGCCCGACCAGATCCAGTTCGCGCCGGGCCTGCCAAAGACCCGGTCGGGCAAGATCATGCGCCGCATCCTGCGCAAGATCGCCGAGGACGAGCCGGGCAGCCTGGGAGACACCTCGACCCTCGCCGATCCCGCCGTGGTCGACGATCTCGTGAAGAACCGGCAGAACAAGAAGTCGGCGTAAGCCGCTCTCGTGCCCCGGACGCAGCGCAGCGCGCACTTGCGGTGCGCTGCAGAGCCGGGGCCCATGCAACGGCGGATCGTGCGGCCTCCTGGGTCCCGGCTCTGCGTCGCGTCACTTCGTGCCGCGCCTTGTCCGGGACACGAACCATTTGCATTCCGTCGCGCCGTCGCACGCCCCCTAAAACAACAGCCATTCACATCCTCACGCTCTTGTCAGGGCGCGCGGCGGCGCGGCTGCATCTTTCCCTCCGACTGTTGTTTTCAGGTCATTTACTTTATTTCGAACATTTCCTTTGTTCCCCCTGCCGGCTGGCCCTCGGTGGCCGTGCTTGGAAACCATCCGGTTAACGGGCGCGGTTAATACTGTGTGGGCGAGCGGGCCATTGCCGGGTTTTGCGTAGATTGGGACGACCCGTTCGGGGCAACGGAAGGGAAGCATTGATGTCGATGAGGATTGCGGTGGCACTGGCCGCCACCATCGGGGCAGGAGTCATGATGTCGTCCGCGGCCGAGGCGCGGCCGGAAATGGTGGGTGCGCATCCGGGCGACTATTCGCCGGGCACCATCGTGGTGAAGACCAACGAGCGCAAACTCTATCTCATTCTCGATAGCGGCCACGCCGTGCGCTACCCGGTCGGCGTCGGCAAGTCCGGCAAGCAGTGGGCCGGCACCACCCGCATCGACGGCAAGTACCGCAACCCGGCCTGGTCGCCGCCCGCCGAGGTCAAGCGCGACAAGCCGCAGCTACCCGACGTCATTCCCGGCGGCTCGCCGCGCAACCCGATGGGCGTTGCCGCCATGACTCTGGCCGGCGGTGAATATGCCATCCACGGCACCAACGTGCCGGGCTCGGTCGGCGGCTTCGTCTCCTATGGCTGCATCCGCATGCTCAACGACGACATCACCGATCTCTACAGTCGCGTCTCGGTCGGCACCACGGTGGTCGTGACGCGCTGATCGCTAAATCGCAAGAGAATCGAAAAGGCCGCGTCATTCGACGCGGCTTTTTTGTTACCAGAAGCGCCTGCTCCGCGCGCACCAGCCGTCGCGATGGCCGCCATCGTAGCTCCGCGCGTAGCCGCCGGCGAGCAACGCTGCGGACACGTTGGCGGTGCGCCTGGTGGCGACGTCGGCGAGAACGCGGCCATATTTGTCAGCTCCGAGATTGCTGATGGTCACGTCACCCTGGCCGAGCAGATCGCGCAGCGCGGCGGTCGCGGCCTTGGCCTTGTCCAGTTCATCCTGACAGGATGCTTTCATCTCCGGCGCGTCAATGCCGCGCAGGCGAACCCGCACGACGAGATCGCGGCCGTTGCGCTGGAGCACGCGCGCGAGAAAAGTATCGCCGTCAACGGTGCGGATGACATCGACCGGCTGGCGTGCATTGGCGTTGCCGGACTGCTGCAGGACGATCTCGGTATCTTTCGCCCGTCCTTCGGCGTCATGCGCAGCAGGCCAGTTCGTTCCGTGCCGGGAGACGAGCACCAGAGCCGTCGCGGCTCCGACCACGAACATCCACGGCAACAGCCCCGAGAAGCGCCGGCCGAACGGCGAGCGTCTGTAGTACGGCCGGTATGGGCGACTGGGCTCGAAGCGCGGCATCCGTGCACGCTAGGGCTGAGTCGGCTGAACCGGCAAGATGCCTCAAGAGGAGAGTATGTAGGAAGGCGAGGGTATGCCGGACCTGCAGCTCAAAAATCCGACGCAATGCCCTTGCGCTCCCAATCCCCGTAACGGGTGGGCTCAGGCCCCTTCGGTCCCTGCAATTCCTTGGGACCCGCTTCGGCATGAGCCGCAGCAGCAGCCTGCCGGCGCGCTTCGGCTTCGGCCAACGCGCGCTGGGCAGCCGGCGGGAGCTGCTTGCGATCAGGAACGGAGGGCTGGTCACTCATGTCGGCGCTCCTAGCGCAAGATCACGGGGCATGCGAGGTCCAATATCGCATTGCTGAAATGGTCATGGCGGGCTGCAAAGGCGAGAGACCATTCTTACATTTGGCATATTCGCGTGCCACAGATCGAATTCTCTAGGCATGCGCCCATTGCGGCGGAACTGCCGCTCGCTCAGAACCTTGCTTCCGCATGCCATCTCAACGTTTCGCCCCACCATCCGAAGTGCCTGGTCTCGCGGCGCGGCGGATTGCCGCCGACATCGTCGACGGCGTCCTGCACAAGCACCGCACGCTTGACGACCAGCTCGACGGCGGCGGCGCCCATCCCGGGCTGAAGACGCTGGCCGACCGCGACCGCGCGCTGATGCGCCGCCTGGTTGCGACCGTGCTGCGCCGGCTCGGCACGCTCGGCCATGTCCTGTCCCGCCTGCTCGACAAGGGCATTCCCTCCGACGCACCGCGCGCGCAGAGCGCGCTCCTGATCGGCGCCGCCCAGATCCTCTGGATGGACGTGCCCGATCACGCCGCCGTCGATCTCTCCGTCCGCCTCGTGCAATCCGACCGACGCGCCGCCCGTTATGCGGGCCTCGTCAATGCCGTGCTGCGCCGCTGCGCGCGCGAGGGCAAGGCGCTGGTCGACGAGGTCGCGACGCAATCGCTCGATCTGCCGCCCTGGCTGCTTTCGCGCTGGAGCGCGCATTATGGCGAGAGGGCCGCAAGGGACATGGCGCTGGCGCTCGGCCATGAGCCGTCGCTCGATCTGACCGTGAAGTCGGACGCCGAACAATGGGCGAGCCGCCTGCATGGCGAGACGCTGCCGACCGGGACGGTGCGGATGCTGCTGCACGGCTCGGTGACGATGCTGCCCGGCTTCGCCGAGGGACAATGGTGGGTGCAGGACGCCGCCGCCGCACTGCCGGCCCGGCTGTTCGGTGACATCAAGGGCAAGTCCATTGCCGATCTCTGCGCCGCGCCCGGCGGCAAGACCGCGCAACTGGCGCTATCAGGCGCGCATGTCACGGCAATCGACCGCTCGCCCGCCCGTGTGGCGCGGCTGCGCGAGAATCTGGCGCGGCTGTCGCTCCAGGCCGAGACCGTCGTCGCCGACGCCGTGGAGTGGGCCGGCCCGCCTGAAGGTTTCGACGGCATCCTGATCGACGCGCCTTGTACCTCGACCGGCACCATCCGCCGTCATCCCGACGTCGCCTGGCTCCGTCAGGAATCCGACATCGCCGCCCTGACCGCGCTCCAGCAGCGGCTGCTGAAGAAATCCGTCTCGCTGCTCAAGCCGGGCGGCACGCTGGTCTACTGCACCTGTTCGCTGGAACCCGAGGAAGGCGAGCAGGCCGTGGCCGCGCTGCTGGCCGCCGAGCCCGCGTTTCGGCGCGTGCCGATCGAGGCGTCGGAGGTCGCGGGCCTCGCCGAAATCATCACCGGAGACGGCGACCTGCGCACCCTGCCGAGCCATCTGCCGAACGCCGATCCCAAGCTCGGCGGGCTCGATGGATTCTTCGCAAGCCGGCTCGTTAAATCCTGATTTTGCACTGGTTTTTGCAATCCCGACGCTGATTCGCGCCGTTCAGGGTGGTGTCAGCCGGTCGATTTTGGGATTAATAAGGATTCGTCGGAATCCTCTCTCCCCCTTCAAGGCAAGGCGTGTCGGTCGCTCAACGCAGACGTATCTCGACGCTGGTCATGAACCGCTTCGCGCGGAACATGCTCGCGCGCGCGAGCGGCGGTTCTGTTGCGCTGTCGCGGGTGTGGCCCAGCCGCACCGACCGGCTGATCATCGCGCCGCATGACTTACGCACCGCGGATGCGACCCGCGCCGCCGAGATCTATGCCGGCCGCTTCGTCTTCGCCGGCAAGATCGTCAATTGCCACGGCCGCTCGATCTTCGATCTCGAGCCGCCGTCGGAGGATTGGGAGGTCGCGCTGCTCGGCTTCGGCTGGCTGCGCCATTTGCGCGCCGCCGACACCGCGCTGACACGGGCCAATGCGCGCGCGCTGGTCGAGGACTGGATCGCCAACCCCGCCAACAAGCGCCGCCCCGTCGCGCGGCGCGCCGACGTGCTGGCGCGGCGCGTGATCTCGCTGCTGTCGCAGGCGCCGCTGGTGCTCAACGACACCGACAACAAGTTCTACCGCCGCTATTTGCGCGCGCTCGCGCGCGAGATCCGCTTCCTGCGCTACACCATGGTCGACATCCCCGACGGGGTGCCGAAGCTGCAGGTGCTGATCGCGCTGTGCTATTCGGCGCTGTGCCTCGCCAACCAGGCGCGCCACATCCGCAGCGCCTCGAAAAAGCTCTCGGACGAATTGCAGCGGCAGATCCTGCCCGACGGCGGCCACATCTCGCGCAATCCGGGCGCGCTGATCGAATTGCTGATCGACCTCTTGCCGCTGCGGCAGACCTTCGCCGCGCGCAACATCGCGCCGCCGCCGGCGCTGCTCAACGCCATCGACCGCATGATGCCGATGCTGCGTTTCTTCCGGCACGGCGACGGCAATTTCGCGCTGTTCAACGGCATGAGCGCGACACCTTCCGACCTGCTCGCGACGCTGCTCGCCTATGACGACACCCACGGCGCGCCGATGGCGAACATGCCGCATACCGGCTTCCAACGGCTCGATGCCGGCCAGACCACTTTGATCATCGACACCGGCCCGCCGCCGCCCGCCGGCGTCAGCCACGACGCCCATGCCGGCTGCCTGTCGTTCGAACTGTCCTCCGGCATCAGCCGCATCGTCACCAATTGCGGCATGCCGACCACGGGCCGCGACAATTGGCGACCGTTCGCGCGTGGCACCGCGGCGCATTCGACGCTGACCTATCATGACACGTCGTCATGCCAGTTCGTGGAGATGTCGGCGATGAAGCGGCTGTTGCACGGCTCGCCCGTCACCAGCGGTCCGGTCGAGGTCGAGAGCTATCGCGAGGTCGTGCAGAACGGGACGCTGCTCACGACATCGCATGATGGCTATCTCTCCAAATTCGGAGCGATCCATCGCCGCGTGCTGATGATCGCCAATGACGGCGCGCGCATCGACGGCGAGGACACGCTGTCGCCGCCGCAGGGCGGACGCTTCAAGGGCACGGACGCCGATTTCGCGCTGCGCTTCCATCTGCATCCGGCGGTGAAGGCGAGCCGGCTGTCGGATGCCCGCGGCGTCATGCTGGTGCTGCCGAACCGCGACGTCTGGACCTTCGAGGCGCTCGACGACAAGGTGGATCTCGAGGACAGCGTGTTCCTGGCCGGCAATGACGGCCCGCGCCGCACCGCGCAGATCGTGATCCGGCAGGATGCGCGGCAGGCCCCTTCGATCCGCTGGAGCTTTATCCGCTCCACGGCATCGCCAGCGGTCACCAATGCCCGCCGCAACGCCAGGCGCGAGCCGGAACTTCCGCTGTAACCAGGCGCAATCCGGTCCTATCTAGCCGTTGAGACGCGCGCCAAAAGCTGCTATCGAGCCCTCGCTCGCGCGACTGGCGACCTTGGATGGAGCACCATCGGGAAGCGCGGGACATATCCGCCGCGCGCCTGGGCATAGACACTCCCTTAGCAGAGGATCTTGCTCATGACTGACCATCCCCGCCGCGTCACCCGCGCCCTTCTCTCCGTCTCCGACAAGACCGGCCTGATCGAGTTCGCCAAGGCGCTCGCCGCGCATGATGTCGAGCTGGTTTCCACCGGCGGCACCGCCAAGGCCATCGCCGCCGCCGGCCTCAAGGTGAAGGACGTCTCCGACCTCACCGGCTTCCCCGAGATGATGGACGGCCGCGTCAAGACGCTGCATCCGAAGGTGCATGGCGGCTTGCTCGCGATCCGCGACAACAAAGAGCATGCGGAGGCGATGAAGGCGCATGGCATCGCGCCGATCGACCTGCTCGTCGTCAATCTCTATCCCTTCGAAGCGACGGTCGACAAAGGCGCGGGCTTCGAGGATTGCATCGAGAACATCGACATTGGCGGCCCCGCGATGATCCGCGCCGCCGCGAAGAATCATGACGACGTCGCCGTCGTGGTCGAAGCTGACGACTACAAGGCCGTGCACGACGAGCTCGCCGCCAACAACGGCGCGACCACGCTGAAGCTGCGCCGGCGTCTCGCCGCAAAGGCCTACGCGCGCACCGCGGCCTATGACGCCGCGATCTCGAACTGGTTCAACCGGCAGCTCGAGATCGACGCGCCCGACTTCCGCGCCTTCGGCGGCAAGCTGATCCAGTCGCTGCGCTATGGCGAGAACCCGCACCAGACTGCCGCGTTCTACGCGACGCCGGACAAGCGCCCGGGCGTCTCGACCGCGCGGCAGCTGCAGGGCAAGGAGCTCTCCTACAACAACATCAACGACACCGATGCGGCCTATGAGTGCATCGGCGAGTTCGACGCCAAGCGCACCGCCGCCTGCGTCATCGTCAAGCATGCCAATCCCTGCGGCGTGGCAGAAGGCTCCAACCTCGTCGAGGCCTATCGCAGGGCCCTGGCTTGCGATTCCACCTCGGCCTTCGGCGGCATCATCGCGATGAACCGCGCGCTCGACGCCGACACCGCGCGCGAGATCACGAAGATCTTCACCGAGGTGATCATCGCGCCCGATGCGAGCGAGGAGGCGATCGCCATCATCGGCGGGAAGAAGAACCTCCGCCTGCTGCTCGCCGGCAGCCTGCCCGATCCGCGCGCCCCGGGCCTCACCGCCAAGACGGTGGCGGGCGGCCTCCTCGTGCAGAGCCGCGACAACGCCGTGGTCGACGACATGACCTTCAAGGTCGTGACCAAGCGTGCGCCTGATGACGCGGAGATGCGCGACCTCAAGTTCGCATTCCGGGTGGCAAAGCACGTCAAGTCCAACACCATCATCTACGCCAAGGATCTCGCCACCGTCGGCATCGGCGCGGGCCAGATGAGCCGGGTCGATTCAGCGCGGATCGCGGCGCGCAAGGCGCAGGATGCCGCCAACGAGCTGAAGCTCGCCGAGCCGCTGACCAAAGGCTCGGTCGTGGCGTCGGATGCGTTCTTCCCGTTCGCCGACGGCATGCTCGCCTGCATCGAAGCCGGCGCCACCGCCGTGGTGCAGCCCGGCGGCTCCATGCGCGACGACGAGGTGATCAAGGCCGCCGACGAGCACGGCATCGCCATGGTGTTCACGGGCACGCGGCACTTCAGGCACTGAGCCGATCGGCGGAGCGGGCTGCAAAAGCTACGACGTTTCTATCGACCTCGTCATTGCGAGCGCAGCGAAGCAATCCAGAATCTTTCCGCAGAGGAAGTCTGGATTGCTTCGTCGCTTCGCTCCTCGCAATGACGGGGTGAGATCGCGTAGTGTGGCTAATCCCGCACCCGCATCAATAGCCCCAGCCCCGCAACGAAAAACACTACCAGCACCGCCATGCCGGCCTTCTGGCTCGCGGTCGCGGCGGTGATCATCCCGATCAGCAGCGGGCCGATGAAGGACGTCACCTTCCCGGTCAGCGCGAACAGGCCAAAATACTGCGCGATACGATCCTTGGGCGCGAGGCGGATCAGCAGTGTGCGCGAAGCGGCCTGAAGCGGGCCGCCGGCGGCGCCGATGAGACAACCCAGCAGGAGATAGGCGCGCTCGGCCGCGCTCGAGAACAGCGGCGCGCCTGCTTGCGGCGGCGCCACCTTGACGAACAACACGCTGTCCTTGTCGACCAGAAGGATCGCCGCCACCGACAGCAGCAGGACCAGCAGGCTGCCGGCAATCACGCGCTTCGGCCCGAGACGATCGTCCAGCTTGCCGCCGAGCCATGCGCCGAACGTGCCGGCAATCGCGAGCATGATGCCGAAGCTGCCGATCTGGATCGTGTGCCAGCCGAACGTGCCGGCGGCATAGATGCCGCCGAACGCGAACAGCGACACCAGGCCGTCGGTATAGATCATGTTGGCGAGCAGGAACGCCGCGAGCGACTTCTGCTGCGGCAGACTCTTGATCGATTGCTTGAGCTCCAGCAGGCCCTCGCGCAGTGCCTCACGCACCGGCAGCTTCGCCGGATAATCCGGCGTGAACAGGAACAGCGGCGTCACGAAGATGATGAACCACAGCCCGGTGAGCGGTCCCACGATGCGATCGCCCTGATGACTGACGGGATCGAGCCCGAACAGCGGCGCAAATCCGAGCAGCGTGCGGCCGGTCTCGGGATTGGCGGCGAGGAAGCCGAGCACGATGATCAGGCTGACGATGCCGCCGATGTAACCCGTGGCCCAGCCGGTGCCGGAGAGCCGGCCGATGCGCTCCGGCGGCACCAGGGTCGGCATCATCGCATTGTTGAAGACGGTGGCGAATTCCGCACCGACGCTGGCAAGCGCGACCGCAGTGAGCAGCGGCGGAATGACCGAGGGATCGCCGGGCTTGCCGATCCACAGCGTGCAGGACGCCAGCACCAGCAGCGCGCCGAACCCTGCGATCCAGGGCTTCCTGCGGCCGGACGCATCCGCGATGGCCCCGAGCACCGGCGACAGCAGCGCGATGGCGAGACCCGCAGCCGCCATTGCAAAGCCCCACAGCGATTGGCCCGTGGCAGCATCTGGCGCAACACTGGTCGCGAAATAGGGCGCGAACACGAAGGTCGTTATCAGCGTGAAATAGGGCTGCGCAGCCCAGTCGAAGAAGATCCAGCTGACGACAGCCGCGCGCGGCGGATAGGTCCGCTGCACGCCGGCCATGCGTACATCGGGGGCGATTGTCGTCATTCCGAAGTCCTTATCACGAACAGTTTTGTCCCTCTTAGCGCAAACGGTATAGCATTAAGGAGAGGCGTGTGAACCGGCCCGAGGCCACGGCGGAAATTTGATAATGTCGTCATATTGGACCCGGCGGACATTTGTCGCCTTCCTCGCCACTCTGGCGTTTGGACTTGCGCCTGCGACCGCGCAGGATGCCCGGCGGGCCTATGTTCCGCCGCCGCTCGATACGGTGCACGCCGTTGCCGCCGAGCACGGCATGGTGGTGGCGCAGGAGAAGATCTCCGCGCAGGTCGGCGCCGACATATTGCGACGGGGCGGCAATGCGGTCGATGCCGCGGTCGCGACCGGCTTTGCCATGGCGGTGACCTATCCGCGCGCCGGCAATATCGGTGGCGGCGGCTTCATGGTGATCCATTCCGCCGAGCGCAACGAGGACGTCGCGATCGACTATCGCGAGACTGCGCCGGCCGCGACCACGCCGCAGATCTTCCTCGGTCCCGACGGCAAGCCCGATGCCGCGAAGTCGCGCGATTCCGCGCTCGGCGTCGGCGTGCCCGGCACCGTCGCAGGCCTCGCGCTGGCATTGGAGAAATACGGCTCGGGCCAGTTCACGCTGGCGCAACTGCTCGAGCCTGCGATCGCGCTCGCCCGCGACGGATTCGTCGTCAGCGACGACATCGCCGACAGCCTGCCGGGCTGGCACCGGCGCCTCGCGCGCTGGCCTTCCTCGGCGAAGATTTTTTCACGCCCTGACGGCAGCTCGCTCGGCGAAGGCGATCGGCTGGTGCAGGGCGATCTTGCCGACACGCTGTCGGCCGTCGCGGCACAGGGGCCGCGCGGCTTCTACGAGGGCCCGGTTGCGGAGAAGCTCGCCAAGGCACTGTCCGATGCCGGCGGCATCATGACGGCGGCCGACCTGAAGGCCTATCAGCCGGTGATCCGGACGCCGGTGCGCGGCGCCTATCGCGGCTATGACATCGTCTCGATGCCGCTGCCGTCCTCCGGCGGCGTGGTGCTGGTGGAGACGCTCAACATCCTCGAAGGCTTTCAGCTCGCCGATTTGAAGCAGGGATCGCCGGCCTCGCTGCATCTCCTGATCGAGGCCATGAAGCGCGCCTATGCGGATCGCGCGCGCTATCTCGGCGATCCCGCCTTCGTCAACGCGCCGATCGAGACCCTCACGTCGAAGGACTATGCGGCCAAGCTGCGTGCGGGCATCTCCGCCGACCGCGCCACGCCGTCGAAGCAGCTGGCGTCCGCTGCCGACGCGCCGCGCGAGGGCAGCAACACCACGCATTTTTCGGTCGTCGACAGCCGCGGCAATGCGGTCAGCAACACCTACACGCTGAACTTCAGCTACGGCGTCGGCCTCGTCGCCGAGGGCACCGGCGTGCTGCTCAACAACGAGCTCGACGATTTCACCGCGGCGGTCGGTGCTTCCAACGCCTACGGCCTCGTCGGCTACGAGCCCAATCTGCCCGGCCCCGGCAAGCGTCCGCTGTCCTCGATGTCGCCGACCATCGTTCTGAAGGACGGCAAGCCGGTGCTGGTGACGGGTTCGCCCGGTGGCAGCCGCATCATCTCCACCGTGCTCCAGGTGATCGTCAACGTGCTCGATTACAAAATGGACGTCGCCGCCGCCGTGGCCGCGCCGCGGCTGCATCATCAATGGCTGCCGGACGAAGTGCGCATCGAGCGCGGCTTCTCCGATCAGGTCCTATCCGAGCTGAAGGCCATGGACCACGTCATCGTCGAGCCGATGGGACAGACCTCCGCCAATTCGATTCTCGTGACGCCGAACGGACCGCTCGGCGCCCCCGATCCGCGCACGCGCGGCGCGGAAGCGGCGGGACAGTAACCCGCCGCTGCATGGCATGGCAGCGCGCACCGGCTTGCTCCGGCCGGCGCGCGTGCTACCACCGCGCAGCTTTGAAGAAACTGCCGGGGAAACGCACATGACCACAGCCGATCCGAACCAACGCATCGAGCGCGCAGAGATCGAGGACACCAGCCTTCTCGCGTTCTATCGCGACATGAACACGCCGGAACGGCGGACGTTCTGGGCCTGCGCTGCGGGCTGGGCGCTCGACGGCATGGATTTCATGATCTACCCGCTGGTGATCGGTACCATCATCGCGCTGTGGAAGGTCGACGCGGCTTCCGCAGGCCTCGCCGGCACAGTGACGCTGCTGGCGTCCGCCATCGGCGGCTGGCTCGGCGGCTATCTCTCCGATCATATCGGACGGGTCAGAACGCTGCAGATCACCATCATCTGGTTTTCGTTCTTCTCGCTGGTCTGCGCCGTCGTGCAGAATTTCGACCAGCTCCTGATCGCGCGCGCCGTACTCGGCCTCGGCTTCGGCGGCGAATGGGCTGCGGGCGCCGTGCTGATGGGCGAGGCGATCCGGCCGCAATATCGCGGGCGCGCGGTCGGCTCGGTGCAGTCGGGCTGGGCGGTCGGCTGGGGCCTCGCGGTGCTGTCGCAGGCGATCCTGTTCTCGATCCTGCCGGCGGAGACGGCCTGGCGCTGGATGTTCGTGATCGGTGCGCTGCCGGCGCTGCTGGTGTTCTATATCCGCCGCTCCGTCACCGAGCCGGAGATCGCGGCCGAGGCGCGCGCCAGGCAGGCTGCGAGCGGCGATCGGCCGGCGCTCTGGGAAATCTTCTCCGGCCCGATCCTGAAGACCACGATTTTGGCATCGCTGATGGCGACGGGCTGCCAGGGCGGCTACTACGCCGTCACCTTCTGGGTGCCGCAGTTCCTGACCAAGGAGCGGCATCTGTCGATCGTCGGCTCGACCGGCTATCTCTCGACGCTGATCATCGGCTCCTTCATCGGCTACCTCACCGGCGCCTGGCTCGCCGACCGGATCGGACGGCGCAATCTGTTCCTGATCTTCTCGATCGGCGCCATGGCGGTGGTGCTGCTCTACACGCAGTTGCCGCTGACGAACGAAATCCTGTGGGTGCTCGGTTTCCCGCTCGGCTTCTTCGCCTCGGGCTATTTCTCGGGGATCGGCGCGTTCCTGACAGAACTCTATCCGACGCGGCTGCGTGGCTCCGGTCAGGGCTTTTGCTACAATTTCGGCCGCGGCATCGGCGCGCTGTTTCCGTTCCTCGTCGGCGCACTGTCGGCGACGACGTCGCTCGCGAACGCCATCGCGATCTTCGCGGTGGTGGCCTATGCGGTGTTCTTCATCGCAGCGTTCGCATTGCCGGAGACGCGCGGACGCGTGTTGCACGCGGATTAGTAAGGCGCCGTCATCCCGGGGCGGCTCGAAGAGCCGAACCCGGGATCTCGAGATTGTGGCGCGAGATTCCGGGTTCGGTGCTGCGCACCGCCCCGGAATGACGGAAGAGTGGCTTACCGCCCCACCTGATACGGCCCACCCTTCTCCAGCGCACGCGCATAGGCGGGCCGCGCGTGGATGCGTTCCAGGAACGCCATCGCCTCGGGATGGCCCTGCTCGAGACCGCCGCGCGCTTGCGCGGCTTCCAGCGGGAAGCTCATCTGGATGTCGGCCGCGGTGAACTCGTTGCCGGCGAACCACTCGCTCTTCGCAAGCTCGCCTTCCCAGTAATCCATGTGCTGCTTGAGCTGCGGATTGACCAGCGCCGTCAGCGCCTGGTTGCAGACCTTGCGCACCAGCGGACGCAACAGCGCCGGCGCGCGCTTCGGCATCAGCGTGAACAGCAGCTTCAGGAGCAGCGGCTGCATCGCCGATCCCTCCGCATAGTGCAGCCAATAGGTGAAGCGCAGCCGCTCCGGCGTGTTCGGCGGCGGGATCAGCCGGCCGTTGCCGTAGGTGGCGATGAGATATTCGATGATCGCGCCTGACTCGGCGATGGTGTTGCCGTTGTCGGTGATGACAGGCGACTTGCCGAGCGGATGGATCGCGCGCAGCTCCTTCGGCGCGCGCATGTCCGGCTGGCGCTGATAGCGCACGATCTCGTAGGGCACGCCCAGCTCTTCGAGCAGCCACAGCACGCGCTGTGAGCGCGAATTGTTGAGGTGGTGAACGGTCAGCATCGTGGGGTCCCCGGGCTAGGCGTGATCGGCCGTTCGTGCCAGCCCGGGAACACAATGTCGAGCCGTCGGTATGGATATTTTCACCCGGGTATATTGACGCCTGGAATTTACCCGGGTATTAAGCGCGCCAACGCTGTTCAATATGGCAATGATTCCAATGCAGACGATTTTCACCGCTTTTCAGGGACAACGCCGCCTGGTGTCCGGGCCGGCAGGAGAGGTCGCGCTGGTCGTCAAGCGGGTGGCGCCGCGGCCGGACGAGCCGATCATCATCTTCGAGGATGCCACGGGCCGATCGATCGACTTCGATCTGCGCGGTGGAGATCGCGAGGTGCTGGCGCGCCTGGCGAAGCTTGTCCCGCCCCCTGTTGAGGAGACCGCAGAACCGGCCGAGCCGCGTGGACGCGGCCGGCCGAAGCTCGGCGTGGTCGCACGCGAGGTGACGCTGCTGCCGCGGCACTGGGAATGGCTCGGCGCGCAGCCGGGCGGCGCCTCGGTCGCCCTGCGAAAGCTCGTCGACGAGGCGCGTCGCGCAAGCGGCGACAAGGACCGCGAGCGGCAGGCGCGCGATGCGGCCTATCACTTCATGTCGACCATGGCGGGCAATTTGCCGCAATTCGAGGAAGCCTCGCGCGCATTGTTCGCGGATGACCGGCGACGCTTCACCGGACTGATCGCCGAATGGCCGACTGATATCCGCGACCACATCGTCAAGCTCGCCTACAGCGACCGCGCTTAGGGGTAGCGCTTCTCTCTCAACCCCATCGACGGCCGAGCCGCGCGCGTCGCGCGGCAACGGCTTCGCACGCCCTGATGAAAGGCACATCCATGTCTGCTCCGAAACCACTCTGGACCACGTTCCTCCGCTTCCTCGCGCCGCTGATGCTGAGCAACGCGCTGCAATCGCTGTTCGGCACCGTCAGCAATGTCTATCTCGGCCAGATGATCGGCGTCGACGCACTGGCGGCGGTGTCGGCGTTCTTCCCGGTGATGTTCTTCCTGTTCGCCTTCGTCATGGGCCTCAGCACCGGCGCCACCGTGCTGATCGGCCAGGCCTTTGGCGCGGGCGAGCACGGCAAGATTGGAAGCGTCGCCGGCACGACGCTCGCGGTCGGCCTGCTGCTGTCGATATCGGTCGCGCTGGTCGGCGGGATCTTCAGCCGGCAATTGATGATGATGCTCGCGACGCCCGCTGACATTCTCGACCAGACCAGCGCTTATGCCCGCATCATGCTGCTCACCATGCCGCTCGGCTTCGTCTTCCTGCTGATGACGGCGATGATCCGCGGCGTCGGCGATGCGCTGACGCCGTTGTTGGCGCTGGCCTTGTCGACGACTATCGGCCTGATCCTGACGCCGATGCTGATCCGCGGTGCGTTCGGCATGCCCGTGGCTGGCATCGCCAGTCCGGCATGGGCGGCGGCAATCGCCAACGCGCTGACGCTGATCGCGCTCGCCGTTTATTTGCTGCGGAAGAAGCATGCGCTCGCACCGGACACTGCGTTGCTGGGTCATGTCCGGCTCAACAGAGCCATGCTCGGAAAAATCCTCGGCATCGGGCTGCCAAGCGCGATCGGCATGGTGGTGATGGCGGTCGCCGAGCTGGTGCTGCTCGGCCTCGTCAACGGCTTCGGCTCGAATGCCACCGCGGCTTATGGCGCCGTCAACCAGGTGATGGGCTATACGCAGTTCACGGCGATGTCGATTTCGATCGCGGTCTCGATCCTCGGCGCCCAGGCCGTCGGCGGCGGCGACAAGGCACGGCTCGACGGCATCGTGCGCACCGGTCTTGCGTTCAACATCGTCCTGACCGGCGGGCTGGTGGCGCTGATCTACCTCGCGCCACGCGCCGTGCTCGGCATCTTCATCACCGACGACGCCGTGCTCGATCTGGCAAAGCGACTGCTCGACATCGCCTTGTGGAGCTCGGTGCCGTTCGGTCTGGCCACGGTGTTTTCCGGCGCGATGCGCGCTGGCGGTGTCGCCTTTACGCCGATGCTGCTGTCGATCTTCGCCATTGTCGCGATCGAGCTGCCGGCTGCGGTCATCCTCAGCCGCACCGTCGGCCTCGAGGGCGTGTGGGCCGCCTATCCCATCGTGTTCTGCGCCATGTTCGTTTTGCAGATGGGCTATTACCTTCTGGTGTGGCGCAAGCGGGCAGTCCGGCGCCTGATCTGACCGTCAAAGTATTATGACCGTCATTAAACGATGGACCTGTGGCGCGGCCTGCGCCACAATGAGGAAAAGCTAGATCAGGGAGAACGAATTTGACCCGCACAGCCCCGCAATTCCTGTTCGATTTCGGCAGCCCGAACGCCTATCTCAGCCATCTGGCAATCCCGGCGATCGAGCAGCGGATCGGCGTCAAATTCGAATATATGCCGATCCTACTCGGCGGCATTTTCAAGTCGACCAACAACAAGTCGCCGGCCGAGACGCTCGCCGGCATCAAGAACAAGCGCGAATTCCAGCAGATCGAGACCGAGCGCTTCATCAAGCGCTTCAAGGTCCAGCCTTACGTCATGAACCCCTTCTTCCCGGTCAACACGTTGAACCTGATGCGCACCGCGATCGCAGCGCAGCTCGAGGGCGTGTTCGAGAAATACGTCGACGCCGCGTTTCACCACATGTGGCGCGAGCCGAAGAAGATGGACGACCCTGAAGTCGCGGCGAAGGCGCTGGCGTCGTCTGGCCTCGACGCGCAAAAGCTGTTCGCCCGCGCTCAGGAACCGGAAGTGAAGGCCAGACTGATCAAGAACACCGAGGAGGCGGTCGCCCGCGGCGCGTTCGGCTCGCCGACCTTCTTTGTCGGCAACGAGATGTTTTTTGGCAAGGAGCAGTTGCGCGAGGTCGAGGAGATGGTGTCGGGGACGTAGTCCCTTCATCGCCCGGCGACAGAATGTGATCGCGGCAGCATTCTGGATTGCTTCGCTTCGCTCGCAATGACGACTATAGATGGACCGCCAATAGCAACAAAAAGGAATATCCCATGCGTATCCTCGTGGTCGGCGCCGGCGCCATCGGCGGCTATTTTGGTGGCAGGCTGTTGCAGGCCGGCCGCGACGTCACCTTCCTGGTCAGGCCGCGCCGCGCCGGCGAGCTGGCGAGCGCAGGCCTCGTCATCAAGAGCCCGAATGGCGACGTGACCTTGAAAAATCCGCCGACCGTGCAGGCCGACGCGCTCAAGGACAAGTTCGACGTCGTGCTGCTCAGCTGCAAGGCGTTCGACCTCGACGACGCCATCAAATCGTTCGCGCCCGCGGTCGGGCCGAATACGGCGATCATCCCGATGCTCAACGGCATGAAGCATCTCGACATCCTCGACCAGAAATTCGGCAAGGAGCGCGTGCTGGGCGGGCTCTGTGCCATTGCTGCGACGCTGAACGAGAAGCGCGAGGTGGTGCAGCTGCAGCCGATGCAGTCGCTCAATTACGGTGAGCGCGACGGAAAACTGTCGGACAGGGTCAAGGCCATCGACGAGGCCTTCAAGAGCGGCATCAATGGCGCCACCGCCAGCCAGAACATCATGCAGGACATGTGGGAGAAGTGGGTGTTCCTCTCCTCGCTCGCCGCAAGCACCAGCCTGATGCGCACCTCCGTCGGCAACATCCTCGCCGCGCCCGGCGGCCAGGACTTCCTGCTCGGCATGCTCGATGAGACCAGCGCCATCGCCACGGCGTCCGGCTATCCGCCGGGTGGCCCGTTCTTCGAGCGCGTCAAAGGCAATCTCACCGCCGAGGGATCGCCGATGACGGCGTCGATGTTCCGCGACATCAAGGCGGGCCTGCCGGTCGAAGCCGACCACGTCATCGGCGATCTCATCGCCCGCGCCGACACCGCCAAGGTGCCGGTGCCGAAGCTGCGCATCGCGTACACGCATTTGAAAGCGTATGAGAAGCAGCTGGCGGGGTAGCTCGCGCTCCACACACGATGTCGTCCGGCCTGGCGCGCAATTGCGCGCCGCAACAGCCTCGCTGCTATTTGAAATTCGCCAGATAATGCGAGACCGCGGTGATCTCCTCGTCGCTCATGTGATAGGCGACATCGGCCATCGCCGCGACGCCGCCGCCGATGCGCGCGCCGGCCTTGTAGTCGTGCAGCGCCTTGACGAGATATTCCTCGCGCTGGCCGGCGAGCCGCGCCACGGCCTTGGTGCCGGCAAAGCTGTCGGTGTGGCATGAGGCGCAGCGGCGGCCGACGGCAACCTGCGCGCCCTTTTTCGACAGGTCCGGGTCGTTGTCCTCCGCTCCCTTCGGCGGCGTCATTTGCGAGAAATAGGCGCCGAAATTACGGATGTCCTCGTTGGTGATCTCTTCCGCGATCGGCTGCATCTGGTCGTTCTTGCGCGAACCCGCGCGGAAGAACACCAGCTGCCACTGGATGAATTGATCGGGCTGGCCGGCGAGCGATGGAATGTTTTCCGTCTGCGAAATGCCGTTCTCGCCGTGACAGCCGGAGCAGACGGATGCCTTGTCCTTGATCGCTGGATTGTCGGCGGCCTGGGCTGGGATGAATGCGAGCGACGCGAGCGCAAACAGAATTCCGAACCGAACGACCCGCATCACTGATTTCTCCGGCTGTCATTGCCGGCTTGACCCGGCAATCCATCCCTTTTGCAAAGTTTTCTCGTTTGATGGATGCCCGGATCAAGTCCGGGCATGACGAACGCGTTCCATTGCAGGTCGGTCACAAGCAAAAGAGGCTGCGGCCATCGCGCGGTCGCAGCCTCTTCTCGTGTCGCGCTACTTCTTGCTGTAGCTGATGCGATAGATTGCGCCGGCCCAGTCGTCGGCGACGAGGATCGAGCCGTCCTTGGCGAGGATGATGTCGTTGGGACGGCCGAGATAGCCCTGGTCACCCTCGAGCCAGCCGGATGCGAACACTTCCTGCTTGGCGTTCTTGCCGTCGGGCCCGACGATCACGCGCATGATGCGGGCGCCCTGGTACTTGTGCCTGTTCCAGGAGCCGTGCTCGGCGATCAGGATGTTGTTCTTGTACTCGGCGGGGAATTGGTCGCCGGTGTAGAACTTCATGCCGAGCGGAGCGACGTGTGCGCCGAGATTCAGCACCGGCGGCGTGAACTCGGAGCATTTGTGGCCCATCGCGAACTTCGGATCCGGCAGGTCACCCTGGTGGCAATAGGGATAGCCAAAATGCTCGCCGATCTTCGAGATCATGTTCAGCTTGTCTGAGGGCAGATCGTCGCTGACCCAGTCGCGCGCATTCTCGGTGAACCAGAATTTGCCGGTGCGCGGATCGACGTCGCCGCCGACCGAGTTGCGGACGCCGAGCGCCCAGATTTCGGCGTTGCCGGTCTTGGGATCGACGCGGCGGATCTGCGACACGCTGGTCGGGGGAATGCCGACATTGAAGGGCGGACCGAACGGCAGGAAGAACCAGCCCTCCTTGTCGACCGCGATGTACTTCCAGCCATGCGCGGCATAGGAGGGCATGTCGTCATAGACGACCTTGCCATCGCCGAGCTTGTCGAGATTGGCCTCGGCGTTGTCGTAGCGGATCAGCTTGTCGACCGCGATGACATAGAGCGCGCCGTCCTTGAAGGCGAGACCGGTGGGCATGTTCAGCCCTTTGAGGATGGTCTTGACCTCCTTCTTTCCGTTGTTGTCCTTGATGGCATAGACGTTGCCGAGGCCGAATGAGCCGACGAACAGCGTGCCCTTGTCACCCCAGGCCATCTGCCGCGCGGCGAGAACGCCGGGCGCATAGACCTCGATCTTGAAGCCCGGCGGCAGCTTGATCTTCTTCATCATCGCCGCGAGCTCCGCCTCCGACGCGCCGGTCGGCGGACCCGAGGGCGGCGCGAGCCCCTTCTGCGCCTCGGTCTCGTCGCCGAGGAACCAGTCATCCGGCGGATGGGTCCAGAATTCCTTGGTGCCGGATTCGTATTTCTTCAGTGTCCGGTTCTTGTCCTGTTGCTGCGCATTGACAACGCTGGTCCCGGCAAGAAGGGCAACCGCTGCAAGCGCCAACACGGATCGATGGAACATCGATGTCATCGCGTCACTCCCCTAAGGCAGCCGTCAGGGCTGCACGTTCTTTGTTTTGCTGTTTGAGTAGGCGAAGCTCGGAGTCTGTCAGGACGACAGACACAAAAAGGTTAGCACATCTGCGGGCGGTGAGAAGCGCACCGCGTGTGCTGCGGTTGCGCTCAATAAAAATTGAGACGGATTTGCTGCCCGCGCCAGCGCAGCAACGATAACAATCTCGCTGCAACGCGGAATCAGAAAGATGCCCAGCTCAATTTGCAGGCAGCGGGAAGGGCCCACACAAAAAGTGCGAGAACAACCCCATGCACAGTAGAATGCCTCAGGCCAATTTGCGCCCGGCGACACCGCGCAGGCGTTTGACACGTCGAGCAAAACTGCGAAAGCGGTGATCAGGAGGCGACGGGGTAAGGCCCGCCGTCGAAAACCGCCTCATGATAGCCTTTCGACCCGACTTCGCGCGCCAGCGTGCTACGAAAATCCTGGCCCGCACGCAGGCACTGCAGCACATGCGCGAAGTCGAATTCGGGCCGCCAGCCCAATTCGCGCCGGGCGCGCGCGTTGACATAGACGCGGTCGATCTGCGGAAACAGGCGCCAGCCGCGCGCCGCATAGAGCTGCGCACAATCCGGATAGAGCGCGCGCACGACGCCTGCCGCGTCATCCGCCAGCGCCGCGAGATGATGCGGCGCGAACGGGCTCGTGGCCGAAACGATGTAGCGCGCGAAACCGATCTTTGGCGCGCGCTCGACGGCGAGCAGATGGGCGCTGACCGCGTCCGCTATATCCAGCCGGCGATAGAGCAGCTCGTTGGCCTGCGCGTTGTCCAGCGGATAGGCCGACCGCATCGCCGGATCGTCGTCGTCCTCCGGAAAGAAACGCGAGGTCCGCAAGACGACGACCGGAAGCCTGCGCTCGCGAAAGAACAGCTCGCACAGATTCTCCGCCATCAGCTTGGTCGTGCCGTAGATGTTCTTCGGGACGGGCGGCAGCTCCTCGGTGACCCACACCGCCGCCTGCCCGGCTTCGGGGCGAAGCTGCGAGCCGAACGCGCTGGTGGTGCTGGTGAAGACGAAGCTCTTCACGCCGGCGCTTGCAGCAGCCTCGAGCAGGTTGAGCGTGCCGGTGACGTTGGTGTCGACAAAATCCTGCCTGGAGTGGGTCGCCACATGCGGCTTGTGCAGCGTCGCGGTGTGGATCACGGCAGAGACGCCGTCCATCTGGCACCGCACGAAATCGGGATCGACGATCGAGCCGACGGCATCGGTGAAGGGGGAGGGCTTCAGATCGATCCCGCGGACAGGCAAGCCGCGCCGGCGGAGCGTCCGCAAAAGGGCCTCGCCGAGGTGGCCTGCGGTGCCGGTGACCAGAATTGTCATTGCAAACCCAATACAGCCGCCAGCGGCGTGGAAGACCACGGCCCGGTCCGGTTTGGCTGGATGCTCTGGGAAAAATTGGAGCGGGCGAAGGGGCTCGAACCCTCGACCCCGACCTTGGCAAGGTCGTGCTCTACCACTGAGCTACACCCGCATCCTGTGTCGGTCGCGTGACGCGCCGGCAACGGCTGTCGTATGCCAAAAGCGGGAGGGGAATGCAACAGCTACCGGCAGCATAGATTCGCAATTGCGGGCCCTAAATAGACACCGAATGCGGCCAAACGCCCCGAAAACACCCCGGAACCGGCGAATCGGCCCCGACGGATTGAAATTCGGCCCATTCGGCCCAATTTAGGAGCCGACAACAAGCATAGGCGTTGGCGACGTGCTAAAGAGCCGCCATTCCAGACATCAGACGAGGGGATCCCGTGACGATCATCGACCAGGGTAACGGAGCGGCGGGCCCGGCTGCGGCCGATCTGATCAAGGACACCACCACCCAGACCTTCGTGAAGGACGTCATCGAGGAATCGAAGCGCCAGCCGGTGCTGATCGATTTCTGGGCGGAGTGGTGCGGCCCCTGCAAGCAGCTCACCCCCGTGCTGGAAAAGGCGGTCAAGGCGGCCAAGGGCAAGGTCAAGCTGGTCAAGATGAACATCGACCAGCACCCGGCGATCCCGGGCCAGATGGGCATCCAGTCGATCCCGGCCGTGATCGCCTTCGTCAACGGCCAGCCGGCCGACGGCTTCATGGGCGCGGTGCCCGAAAGCCAGCTCAACGCCTTCATCGAAAAGCTGACCAAGGGCGTCACCGCCCCCGGCGAGGTCAATGTCGCCGAGATCGTGCAGGAAGCCGATGCCGTGCTCGCCGAGGGCGACGCCGCAGCCGCCGCGCAGATCTATGCCGAGGCGCTGCAGCATGATTCGACCAACATCGCGGCCCTGGCCGGCCTTGCCAAATGCTACGCCGTCTCCGGCGCGATGGAGCAGGCCAAGCAGACGCTGGCCATGGTGCCGGAATCCAAGCGCAACGATCCCGCGGTGAAAGCCGTGCAGACGACGATCGATCTCGCCGAGCAGGCGGAGCAGCTCGGGCCCGTGGCCGAGCTGGAACAGAAAGTTGCCGCAAACCCGCTCGATCATCAGGCCCGCTTTGATCTTGCGACCGCGCTCAACGCGCAAGGCAACCGCGCGGCCGCCACCGAGCAGCTGCTCGAGATCGTCAAGCGCGACCGCAAGTGGAACGACGACGGCGCCCGCAAGCAGCTCGTGCAGTTCTTCGAGGCCTGGGGCGGCACGGATGATGCAACCGTCGAGGGACGAAAGCGCTTGTCGACGATCCTGTTTTCGTAAGGCAACGTACAAGCGTCAGCGGGGACAAGATGCCGATCAACATCGAATATCGCGGACCCGCCGACCTTCCCGAGATCATTCCGGTGTTTCCGCTGCCGGGTGCGCTCTTGCTGCCGCGCGGCCAGATGCCGCTCAACATCTTCGAGCCGCGCTATCTCGCGATGGTCGACGATTCCTTCCGCGACGGCCATCGCCTGATCGGCATGATCCAGCCCGACGTGGCGCATTCGCCGAAGAATTCCGACAAGCCGGCACTGTTCCGCGTCGGCTGCGTCGGCCGCATCACCCAGCTCGCCGAATCCGGCGACGGCCGCTACATCCTCGAGCTCACCGGCGTCGCGCGCTTCAAGGTGCTCGAGGAGCTCGAGGTGCTCACCGCCTACCGGCAGTGCAAGGTGGATTTCTTCGCCTTCGTCGATGATTTCACCGCGCGCATGGGCGAGGACCAGGTCGACCGCGAGGCGTTGCTGTCGGTGCTCGCCGACTTCCTGAAGGCCAACAATCTCAAGGTCGACTGGGAGGGCGTCGAGAGCGCGCCCAACGAGGCGCTGGTCAACGCACTGGCGATGATGTCGCCCTATGGCCCCGCCGAAAAGCAGGCCATGCTGGAAGCGCCCGACCTGAAGACCCGCGCCGAGATCCTGATCGCGGTCACCGAGATGGACCTCGCCAAGAAGCGCACCAGCGGCGACCCGCCGTTGCAGTGAGGGTCTAATGGCTCACGCCGCGCGGATGGCTGCTGCGGAACCTCGCCGCAGCATTCTGGCGACGTCGGATGCAGGCATCGGCCGGCTGAAATAATAGCCTTGCGTTTCGCCGCATCCTTCCTCGCGCAGGATGTCGAGCTGCTCCTTCGTTTCGACGCCTTCGGCGGTCGTCGTCTTGCCGAGGCTGACTGCGAAACGAACCACTGCGCGCGCCAGGTGGCGCGCCTCGGCCCGCGGGCTGGAGAGTTCGCCCACGAAGCTGCGGTCGATCTTGACCTTGTCGAACGGGAATCTCTGCAGGAAGCTCAGCGATGAATAGCCGGTGCCGAAATCGTCCAGGGCAATTCGCACGCCGAGCTCGCGCAGCTCGGCGAGCACCGCAAAGACGGCTTCGCTGTCATGCATGATCACCGTCTCGGTGACCTCGAGCTCGAGCCTGTGCGGCGCAAGTCCTGAACTCGCCAGCGCGCCGACGATGACCGGAACGAGCTCCTTGCTCCTGAATTGAGCGGGAGACAGGTTGATCGCGATCCTGACATGTGCAGGCCATGTGGCGGCTTCCGCGCAGGCGGTCCTCAAGACCCATTCTCCCAGCGGCACGATCAAGCCGGTCTCCTCCGCAAGCGGGATGAATTCGCCCGGCAGGACCATGCCTCGCTGCGGGTGATGCCAGCGCAGCAAGGCCTCGAAGCCACAGGTCTTTCCGGTCGCGGCGTTGACGAACGGCTGATAGTGAAGCTCGAATTGACGCCCCGCGAGTGCAGCCCGCATGTCGCGCTCCAGATTGCGTCGCGCATGCATGAGCTCGTCGAGCTCCGGCTCGAAGAAGCGGAATGCACCACGTCCGCCGCTCTTGGCCGAGTAGAGGGCGAGATCCGCGCTCTTCAGGATCACGTCCGAATCGTTGCCGTCGCGCGGCGCGATGGCAATGCCGATGCTGGTGCCCACCGTGACCCGGTGATCGCCGAGATCGAAGGGCTCGCAAAGCGCCTTTCTGATGTTCTCGGCGAGGGCGGCGGCCTCCACGGCCGGGTTGGTCACGTAATCGATCACCGCGAACTCGTCGCCGCCCAGCCGGGCGATCAACGCGGTTTCCGTGACGCATTCGCGCAGACGCGCAGCGACGGCGCGCAGCAGGGCATCGCCCGCCGGATGTCCAAGCGTGTCGTTGACTTCCTTGAAGCGATCGAGGTCGAGCATGAGCACGGCCAGATCGAGGCCGCCATTGCGCGTCACCGCAATCGCATGCTCCATCCGTTCCCTGAGCAGCACGCGATTTGGCAGGTCGGTCAGCGCGTCGTGTTGCGCCATATGGGTGATCTTGGCCTCTGACCGGCGTTGCTCGGTCACATCGAGATGCGTGGCCACCCATCCGCCGCCGGCCATTGGCTGCCGTGTCACGCAGATCAGCCGGCCATCCGCAAACTCGTCGATCCTGCTCGAGACGGCATCGAACGGCAAGGCCGCCAGTTTCGAGATGAACTGCTCGGCAGCGCCTTCGCTGGAATCGCCCTTGAGAATGCCCTTCGCGATACGATGCCTGATGATGTCGGTATGCGATGTCCCGGTCCTCAGCAGTTCCGGCGGCAACTGATAGAGTCGGGCATAACGCTCGTTGCAGACGACAAGCCGTTTTTCGGCGTCGAACATGCAAAGGCCCTCGACCATGTGATTGATCGCCGTGTCCAGCCTGAGCGTCTGTCCCTGTAGTTCCTGCTGCGAATCTTCGAGCTGCTGCCGGGCGACCGAAAGCTGGCTGATGATCTCTTCGAACCTGGCGGTTCGGCTTGCCAGGCGACGATCGGCCAGCACGCCGATCAGGCTCATCCCCAGCACGGAAAGCGCGACACCGGCGATGGCAAGCGCGAGGAACGCAGGAGACAGCGAAAGCGTATCCGTCGCGAGGGTGGGATCCGGCGTGATCTGCACGGCACCCATGGCCGTGAAGTGATGCGACACGATGGCGAGTGTGAGCAGGACGGCCGCTGCCAGCGTGCCTCGATAGCCCTGGTAGGTGAGGGCAACTGACAGCGCGGCGTAGCCGAGACACATGCCGAGAATGATCGAGACGAAGACGAGGTCCACTGACCAGGAGACCCGGCCGGGCACTTCGAGGGCCCACATTCCCAGATAGTGCATGCTGGCAATGCCGCCGCCGATGATGATCCCCCCTGCCATCGCGCCCCAGCGGCCGGCCGCGCCGACCGCAACGCCGAAGCCGACCGAGGTCAAAAGCATTGCCGCAGCGAGCGAAAACGCGGTCAGCACGAGGCCGTAGCCAGTCGTGACGCCGGGCTCATAAGCGAGCATCGCGACGAAATGCGTCGCCCAGATGCCGTATCCGATGGCTGCGCCGGCAATCGCGATCCAGATCCACCGCCTTCGCGCGCGCGTCGCGATCGCACGGTGAAAGATGCTGGCCGCGACGATGCTTGCGACGAAGCAGACGAGGCCTGCGAGGACAACGAGCCGCCAATCGTGCTCGGCCGTAAGACAGGAAAAAACGCGGAACATTCAATATCGCTCCCTCGTCAATACTATCGAGGATTGAGCCGATCAGACTTTCTCCGCGTTAATTTTCTGCAATGCCCAGTTGCATGCCTATCGCGAGGTAAATGCTTGCCGGCAAATGACGCCAGTTGGGCGTAGTTGTGCGGGTTACGATGGTTCCGCCCCGTGAAACTACGCGGTTGAGCGGGCCTGTGGTTGCTTGGGAACTCAGCCGGTTCCGCTTAGGGATAATGCCGGATGCGCTTGCGGCCGGTGATCATCGCGCGGATCAGGTTCTCGCGCTGAAGCAGTCCCATCAGCAGCACGCCCACGACGTGCAGCACGACCAGCACGATGACCGCGTCCGATGAATAGTGGTGGGTGTCCTCGACCCACCAGAGGCCGAAGAAGGTCACGGTCACCGACATCGCGCCCGTGATCGCCGAGACGGCGACCGCCAGCAACAGCGCCACCAGCATCAACGTGCCGGCGGGATTGAGCCCGATATAGCGGCCGGTGATGCCGCGGCGCAGGTTCCAGAGATAGCGCGGCGCGGCACGCAGCCTTACGCCGACCATGCGGAAGCGCGAGTAGCGACTGCCCCAAAAACCCCAGACCAGACGGAAGGCGAGAAGCCCAAGCACCGTGTAGCCGACGATGCGATGGACCCGGTCATAGACGGTGGGCGTGAACCACGCGGCGAGGATGCTGGCCGCGAAAGCCCAGTGCCAGAGGCGCAGCGGCAGATCCCAGACTGCGACCGTCCGCGAAGCGCTTCGATCCGCGGGGGTCCTGTCGGACGCCCCGCGCGCTTCTGGCACCGCTTCTTCGATCAAGCTGGGACCACCCTCAAGCCTCACTCTGCGCGGACGATCTCGCGCAGTTCAACTGGCAAGTTTACTTGGCAAGTTTGCTTGGCAGCCTTACTTGGCAGCCTTACTTGGCAATCGTGTGCTTCAGGCTGAGATCTTCCGGGCTGTAGAACAGCTCGTAGAGCTTGCCTTCCTTGACGCCGTACACCTCGTAGCACGAGCCTTCGATCTTGGAGCGACGCACTTCGTAGCCCAGCGCCTTGGCCTTGGCTTCAGCTTCGCTGGCCGGCTTCCACGACGCCTTGTCGAGCTTGGTGCAGTCCTTGAAACCGTCGGCCATGGCGGTCGATCCCGCGCCAATCCCGACCGTCAGTGCAATGGCAACAACACGAATGACCTTCACGAACTTCTCCTCCTCTGTCGTGGTCGCTGCGCGGAGCCGCGAGCGGGACCGAAGGAAGCAAAGGGGGAGGTGAAGTCAATCGGGTTCGGGCATGGATCGCTTTAGATAAGTTCTAACATCCGCCAAAAGCTGAGTGCTCTCCGTGCGCAGTGCAGATTTGGCGCGCCTCTGCGGCCTTACGCCTCACGCGCAGCTAGTAGCCCGCAACCGCCAGCACGACGACCGCGCTGAGCATCATCCAGCCGAAGTGCCGGCCGCGCGTCGCCCACGCATTGGCGAGAGCGGAGAAGCCGAACACAAAGGCCATGGTCGCGACGATCCAGTGGCGCGCCGGCTCCGAGCCCATCCAGGGCGTCGCGATGAGGAGCACGCCACCGCCGATCCAGGCGACGGTCGAAGCCTGCCAGACCAGGCGGATCAGGGTGCGCAGCCGTTCCGGCTCGATGCGGGCGTGGACGAACACCTTGGCCTCGCCGAGGTAGCCGTGGATCAGGGCCACGACGATGGTCAGCACACCGGCGCACTGGAGCAAGAGATCACGCATCGTCATGGCTCCCGAAGGTTCGTCCATACATCTGTGTATGGTGAGATAAGCGCTGGTCCGCGACCTGTCAATACACTAGTGTATGGTCTGATCCCGGGAACTGATATGATCGAACAGCTCTCCGCCGAGGACTGGACCAGCCAGGGCCTGAAGACGCTCGCCAGACACGGCTTCACCGCGTTGAAGGCCGATCCCCTCGCCAGGGCCATGGGTGTTTCGCGCGGCAGCTTCTATTGGCATTTTGCCGATCTCGGCGCATTCCACGCCGCGGTGCTGAAGCGCTGGCGCGAGATCGCGGCGGAACAGATCATCGCCGACGTCGAGGCGGCCGGCGACGAGCCGCTGAAGGCGCTGCTGCGCCGGTCGTTCGGCGCGCGGCTCGACCTCGAGCGCGCAGTGCGCAACTGGGCGGCGTTCGATGCGGGCGCGCAAGGAGCCGTGCGCGCGATCGACCGCCGCAGGCTCGACTACATCGAGCAGCTGCTGGTGATGCGCGGGCTTGCCCCGGTGGCGGCGCAGGCCCGCGCGCAGATCCTCTATTGGGCGTTTCTCGGCTTTGCCCTGTCCGGGGCGCCGGTGCCGGCGGCGCGGCTCGAGGCCCTGCTGGACGAGCTTCTGCAAATGGTCTCCGCGTGACTGACGCGATGGGCGGGGGCGGATTTCTGTGCTAGAGGCAACCGACCGCCGGAGACAATGATGAACGCGCCTACCGAACGCCCCGAAGCCAGTGTCGATCCGAAACTGCTGGAGATTCTGGTCTGCCCGCTGACCAAGGGCCCGCTGGAGTTCGATTCTGCAAAGCAGGAGCTGATCTCGCGCAGCGCCAAGCTCGCCTATCCGATCCGCGACGGCATCCCGATCATGCTGCCGGAAGAGGCGCGCAAGATCGATTGACGTTTTCGTAGCCCGGCTGGAGCGTAGCGAAATCCGGGATCTTTGTGCTGACACAGCGGCCCCGGATTGCGCTTCGCTCCATCCGGGCTACGAGGTCTGGTCGTTTTGCGCGACGACCGCGCAATACACCCGGTGTCGTCCTGGCCTAGCGCTGCGCGCGGGGAGCCAGGACCCATAACCACCAAATTGCGTTATTGTGCGAGCTGGTCACTCCGGGTCTTCGCAAAACTATTGCTGCGGCATATGGGTCCCGGATCTGCGCGCGCTTGAAGCGCGCTTGTCCGGGACGACGACCCGAGTTTAGAGCGACGAAATTTCCTACAACGCCTCGCCCTTCAACAGCCGCGGCACCTCGCCGGTGAGGCCGGCGGCCTGGCGGATGAAGAGGTTCTTCAGCGGCGGGGCGCGGTCGACGAGGCCGAGGCCGATGTCGCGCACCGTGCGCAGCAGGGTCGACTGGTTGGAGAACAGGAAGTTCAGCGAGTTGGTGGCAACGCCCATCGCCATGGTGTCGAAGCGGCGCCAGCGCTGGTAGCGCTCGAGCACGTCGGCGCCGCCGAGATCCATGCCGAGCCGCGCGGCATCGACGACGACCTCGGCCAGCGCGGCAACATCCTTCAGCCCCATGTTGAGGCCCTGGCCCGCGATGGGGTGGATGACGTGGGCTGAATCGCCGACCAGCGCGAGGCGCTCGGCGATGAAGGAGCGCGCGACGAAATAGGACAGCGGAAACGCGCGCGGCTTGTCGAGCGCCTTCACCTCGCCGAGATGCAGGCCGAAGCGCTGCTCGAGCTCGCTGTGAAAATCCTCGTCACTGAGCGCAATGATACGCGCGGCCTCGGCCCGGCGCTCGGTCCATACCAGCGACGAGCGTTTTCCGGTGAGCGGCAGGATCGCGAAGGGGCCCGCGGGCAGGAAGTGCTCCTCGGCGCGGCCCTCGTGATCGCGCTCGTGGCCGACGGTGACGACGATGCCGGACTGGTCATACTCCCAGCCATGGGTGACGATGCCGGCACGCTCGCGCAGCTTCGACCGCGCGCCGTCGGCGGCGACCAAAAGGCTCGCCGCGATCACGCTGCCATCGCCAAGCGTCACGTCGATGCCCTCGGTGCGCGCATCGTAGGACGCAACCGTGGTGGCGCGAAGATCGATGCCCTCGGCGTCGGCACGCACCACCAGCGCATCGATCAGGCGGCGGTTCTCGACCATGTGGGCAAAGGGCTCGCCCGGCGCGACGTCGCCGGCGAAATTCAGGAACGCGGGACGCGTGGCGTCCTCCAGCTTGGAATCCGTGACGACCATGTCGAGGATCGGCTGCGCCTCGCCCCTGACGTCGTCCCAGGCGCCGATCGCCTCGAACAGGCGGCGGCAGGCGGCGACGATCGCGGTGGCGCGTGGGTCCCGGCTCGGCCGCGTGCTGAGCGCGGGATCGGCGACGATGACGTCAATCTCCGGCCCGAGCCCCTGGCGCAACGCCAGCGCCAGCGCGAGGCCGGCAAACGCGCCGCCGCCAATGACAATGCTTCCCTGTACCGACATACCAAGCTTCCCGGTCAATTCTCGGACTTGCTAGCAGACTTGAGCTGGGCGAAACAGTGCGGTGAAACAAGGGCGGAACGGCCCCATTCCGTCATTCCGGGGCGCGCCCCAGCGCGAACCCGGAATCCAGAGGTTATCAGCTCGGGATTCCGGGTTCATCGCTGACGCGATGCCCCGGAATGACGGGTGTTTTCGAGAGCATTCCATGTCCAAAAGCCTGATCGACCTGATCTCGATCCTCGACCTCGAGCAGCTCGAGGTGAACCTGTTCCGCGGCAACAGCCCGAAGACGAGCTGGCAGCGGGTGTTCGGCGGCCAGGTGATCGGACAGGCGATGGTGGCGGCCTGCCGCACCGTCGAGGGCCGGCTGCCGCATTCGCTGCATTGCTATTTCATCCTGCCGGGCGATCCGCAGATCCCGATCATCTACCAGGTCGAGCGCCTGCGCGACGGCAAGAGCTATTCGACGCGGCGCGTCACCGCGATCCAGCACGGCAACGCGATCTTCTCGATCATGGTGTCGTTCCACGCCGACGAGGAAACCGCGTTCGATCATCAGGACAAGATGCCCGACGTGCCGCCGCCGGAAAAGCTCACGGCGGAGGAAGTTGCGAAACAGCCGATGTTCCGCGAGATGCCGGAGTTCATCCGCCGCTATTACGAATCCGACCGCCCGATCGAGCTGCGCCCGGTCGAGCTCGGCCGCTATTTCGGCCAGAAGATCGACGACGGCCGCATCCACGTCTGGATCAGGACCGCGGCAAAGCTGCCTGACGACCCGGCGCTGCACATGTGCGCGCTCGCCTATGCCTCGGACTTCTCGCTGCTGGATGCGATCATGGCGCGCTACGGCCGCACGCTGTTCGACAAGCGCATGATGCCGGCGAGCCTCGATCACGCGATGTGGTTTCACCGCCCGTTCCGCGCCGACGAATGGCTGCTCTACGCCCAGGATTCGCCGAGCGCGCAATCAGGACGCGGCCTGACCCGCGGCTCGATCTTCAAGCCCGATGGCACGCTGGTCGCCTCCGTCGCGCAGGAAGGCTCCGTGCGCGAGCGGAGGTAGCGCTCAATAGGCGCGAGCGGCCGCTCCGCGATCGACCAGTGCGAATTGCGACACGAACCAGCGGCCGTACCAGCGCAGCATCCACGGAATCGGGATGATGAAGCTGCACGCCAGCGAGAACACCACCGATCGCCACAGAACCTGCCAGCCGCTGCCGTTGAAGACGACCTCGCGCCGCGTGCCCTCGATGTTGCGGCAATTCCAGCGCATCCAGAACGCAATCACCCAGGCCCAGCCGATGATTGTGATGGTCGAGATCATCATCAGCAGGTACCAGCCGACATAGCCGATCGCGCTGCCCTGGAAGGAGAGCGGCAGACGCTCGCCGTTCGAGGTGAGGTTGGCGATGATCCAGCGCAGGATCACCCAGGCGAGGAACGCATTGGCGATCACGGCCAGCAGCGGCGCGAACGAGATGCCGGTCGCGCCGGCGTAGGTCAGGAGCGCGTTGAGCATCAACGCCCACCAGATGTCCATCGGCTGGCCCGCGAAACCGAAATTCGGGCGGCCCGGCACCTGGATGTGCGACGTGATGTATTTGTAGAACCAGACGGTGACCCAGGGTGCGGGGATCACCAGCAGGATGCCGATCACGAACACGATGCTGCGGCCGAGCAGACCGAACGGGCTGAAATCAGCCGTCAACGATCCGGCGGCCGCGCCGCCGTAACCACCGCCGCCCATCATCGGGGGGCCGCCGGCCGGAACCATCGGAGGTCCGCCGCCGCCGACCAGGCCGGGAATTTCGACGGCCTTCTGCCAGCCGGCCATGCCCTCGGTCCACACCAGCGTATCCGGGCGGACGACGCCTTGGGCGATCAGATCGCGGAATTGTCCTTCCGGAAAGGGCCCCTGCTGCTTGCCCTCGGATGCGTAGAACCAGCTCGCCATGAAACGTCCCCCTCGAACATACTTATGTACCGGCCAAGGCGCTTAGGTTCACCGCTTCGGTTCACCGCATCCATGCCAAAAATGCATTGTGAAGGATGAACAGCTGCCCTGTACAGAGGCGGCCATTCACATGACCGCCCTTGGCCAAACGTTTTTCCGCTTCAATCTGCAACATTTTTATGCCATTTGCCCGAAAAGATGCCAGATTGACGCGGCGCCGGGGACATACGGCGCGGCGCATCCCGGGGAATAGGCCTGACCATGAAACTCGTCGTCGCGATCATCAAACCCTTCAAGCTCGATGAGGTCCGCCAGGCCCTGACGGCGATCGGCGTCCACGGCATGACCGTGACCGAGGTGAAGGGCTATGGCCGCCAGAAGGGCCATACCGAGATCTATCGCGGCGCCGAATATGTCGTGAACTTCCTGCCGAAGCTGCGCATCGAGATCGCGGTCGCCTCCGACGTCGCCGACAAGGCGGTGGCCGTGATCACCGCGACGGCCCGCACCGGCCAGATCGGCGACGGCAAGATCTTCGTCACGCCGATCGACCACGCGCTGCGCATCCGCACCGGCGAGACCGACAGCGACGCGCTCTGAATTAAACACGAAAGTTTCGATCGCACCGGGCAACGACGCCACAGCGTGCGACGTAATTTCTATGCTGGGGGAAACGACATGGCGGGATTGTTGCGCCGCGCGGCTGCTGTGGCTGCGCCGATCGGGCTTGCGTCGATCATGGCTTCGCCGGCGCACGCCGCCTCCGAGATCAACACCGCCGACACCGCCTGGATGATCGTCGCCACCGCGCTGGTGCTGATGATGACGATCCCGGGTCTGGCGCTGTTCTATTCCGGCATGGTGCGCAAGAAGAACGTGCTGGCCACCATGGCGCAGAGCCTCGCCGCGGTGACGATCATCTCGATTCTCTGGGTCGCGTTCGGCTATTCACTCTGCTTCGTCGGCGACGGGCCGTGGATCGGCACGCTCGACCGCTGGTTCCTCGCCGGCATGACGCTCGACAGCGTCAACCCGGCGGCGAAGACGATCCCGGAAGCATTGTTCATGCTGTACCAGATGACGTTTGCGATCATCACGGTGGCGCTGGTCGCGGGCTCCGTCGCCGACCGCATGCGGTTCTCCGCCTATCTGTTGTTCTCCGTCGCCTGGTTCATCTTCGTCTACATTCCGCTGGCGCATTGGGTCTGGGGCGGCGGCTTCCTCGCCAGCATGGGCGTGATGGATTTCGCCGGCGGCCTCGTGGTGCATCTGTCGGCCGGCACCGCCGGCCTCGTCGCCGCCAAGGTGATGGGACGCCGTCACGGCTACGGCACAGAAAATCTCTCGCCGTTCGATCTCTCGCTCGCGGTGATGGGCACCGGCCTGTTGTGGGTCGGCTGGTTCGGCTTCAACGGCGGCTCGGCGGGCGCGGCCAATTCGCGCGCGGTGATGGCGATCATCGCGACACATCTTGCAGCCTGTTCCGGTGCGCTGACCTGGGGCGCGATCGAATGGTCGACCCGGCGCAAGCCCTCCGTGCTCGGCATGATCTCCGGCGCGGTCGCCGGTCTCGGCACCATCACGCCCGCCTCGGGCTTCGTCGCACCGTGGCATGGCATCGTGATCGGCATCATCGCCGGTGCGGTCTGCTACTGGGCCTGCACCTGGCTGAAACACCGCTTCAACTACGACGACTCCCTCGACGTGTTCGGCGTCCACGGCATCGGCGGCCTGACCGGCACCCTGCTGGCCGGCGTGTTCGCGACCAGCGCGATCGGCGGCACCGCCGGCCTGATCGAGGGCCATCCGCAGCAGCTCCTGATCCAGCTCTACGGGGTCACCGTCACCTTCGTCTGGGCCGCGGGCGTGAGTTTCGTGCTGCTCAAGCTGGTCGGCCTGTTCGTGCCCTTGCGCGTATCCCGTGAGCACGAGCTCGAGGGACTGGATATTTCGCAGCACGGCGAAGCCCTTCAATAATCGAGGCTTGCGCAACACATAAGTAAATGCTTATGTGTCGGCATGATCGAAGCCAACATCTTCAAGGCACTGGCCGACCCGACGCGCCGAAAGGTCTTTGAAAAGCTCGCGGGCGGAAGCCTGAATGCCAGCGCTTTGCGCGACGGTTTGGAGATCAGCCAGCCGGCGATGTCGCAGCATCTTTCGGTGCTGCGCGCGGCAGGCCTCGTGCGCGAACAGCGGCAGGGCCGCTTTGTGAATTACGAAGTCGACCCGGACGGAATCGTGGCCATCGGGGCATGGCTTGCGCGTTACCGCGCCTATTGGCCGAAGCGCATGGAAGCACTCTCCGATCTCCTCAAGGACATGGATCAATAAGGATCTGGATCAATGAGCGACGCAGCGAAACCTGATCCCTCCGACGCAGAACTGGTGCTCGAATATGAATTCGACGCGCCGCCGGCAAAGGTCTGGCGCGCCGTCACCATTCCGGCGCTGCGCGAACGCTGGCTACCGGATTGCGACCTTGCCGGGACCGAGCCGGAATCGTCGATCGCGGGCGAAGAGGTGCGCTACCGGCTTCGCGATTCCGAACCGCCGTTTCGCGAAAGCCACGTGATCTTCCGGATCGAGCCGAACGAGGACGGCGGCACGCGCTTTCGCATCATCCAGCAAGCCTGCGACGACCTCGCGAAACTGCCGCAGCCGGCCAACAGCAATCGCTGCATGATGCGCGCGGCGGCCTAGAGCATGATCCGGACCCGAAGGGCCGCGCAGCGCAAAGTGTGAAGCGGTTTTCCGAGAAGATCATGCTCAAGTAAGAGCACCAAACAGACTTCATCACCTGCAAACATGGAGGTCGCCAATGCGCGACATGCTTCAGCTCGTCCCTATGGTTGTCGAACAATCCGCCCGCGGCGAGCGATCCTTCGACATCTATTCGCGGCTCCTGCGCGAGCGCATCATCTTCCTCAACGGCGAGGTCAATGATGCGATGTCGGGCCTCGTCTGCGCGCAATTGTTGTTCCTGGAAGCGGAGAATCCGAACAGACCGATCAATCTCTACATCAACTCCTATGGCGGCGTGGTCACCTCCGGTCTCGCCATGTACGACACCATGCAGTTCATCAAGGCGCCGGTTCATACGCTGTGCATGGGCACCGCGCGCTCGATGGGCTCGTTCCTGCTGATGGCCGGCGAGCCAGGTCACCGCGCCGCGCTGCCCAATGCGAGCCTTCACGTGCATCAGCCGCTCGGCGGCTTCCAGGGCCAGGCGTCCGACATCCTGATCCATGCCAACGAAATGCAGGAGACCAAGCGGCGCATCATCCGGCTCTATGCGCAGCATTGCGGGCGCACCGAGGCGGAGGTGGAACGCACCCTGGACCGCGACCACTTCATGACCGCGCAGCAAGGGGTCGAATGGGGATTGATTGACCGGGTCTTTGCGCAGCGCGAGGCCGCCTGACGGTCCAGGCCGGTTGCGCGCATCCCGTGAGCACGCCGAGGGCCGATTCGATATTTCGCGGGGCGGTGGGCCCCCTTATCAGGCCTCTTCTGTAATTAAATACCTTCTTGCTGCCCGACGCGTGAGCAGCAATTGTGTCGGCAGCCTGTCATGCCTGCTTTTTGATCAGATATGACCACGTTTTGAGCGCGACGTAATAGCGCACTGCACCGCAATACGCGCCAGGCACGAAAACACCCGTTTTCATAGTCCGTTAGGCAACCCGCCAGATCTGGCACGGCATTTGATTCTAGGGGTCCGGCTGTGCCCGCGTAGTGAAACTTCTCCCTCGTGGCGAACCAGTCGAGAAACGCCCGGCCACGTCCGGACCGGGCCCAAGCGGGGATAGGACCCATGAAAATTGTTATGGCGATTATCAAGCCATTCAAGCTGGAAGAAGTCCGTGACGCCCTGACCGCCATCGGCGTTCACGGTCTCACGGTGACGGAAGTCAAGGGGTATGGCCGCCAGAAGGGCCATACGGAAATCTATCGCGGCGCCGAATATGCCGTGAGCTTCCTGCCCAAGATCAAGATCGAGGTCGCTGTCGCCTCCGACCAGGTCGACAAGACCATCGACGCCATCACGTCCGCTGCGAAAACCGGACAGATCGGCGACGGCAAGATCTTCGTCATCAATCTCGACCATGCGGTTCGCATCCGCACCGGCGAGGCCGATGCCGCGGCCCTTTGATTTCGCGATCAACCTTATCCAATCAGGAGTAAATAATATGACGTTCAAGCGTCCCTATGGCGCGGGATTGGCGGCTCTCGCAGTCGGCCTGTTCGCTGCGACCGCAGCCTACGCCGAGCCAACGGTCAACAAGGGAGACAACGCCTGGATGCTGACATCGACAGTGCTCGTGCTGTTGATGACGATCCCCGGCCTCGCGCTGTTCTATGGCGGCCTCGTCCGCTCCAAGAACATGCTCTCCGTTCTGATGCAGGTGTTCTACACCGTCTGCGTCGTCACCGTGATCTGGGCCGTGTACGGCTACAGCCTCGCCTTCACCGGCGGTTCCGACTTCATCGGCGGCTTCTCCAAGGCCTTCATGATGGGCGTCACCACCGACTCGAAGGCCGCGACCTTCTCGGTCGACGCCAACATCTCGGAGCTCATCTACATGTGCTTCCAGATGACCTTCGCGGCGATCACGCCCGCCCTCATCGTCGGCGCCTTCGCCGAGCGCATGAAGTTCTCGGCGATCGCTCTCTTCATCCCGCTCTGGGTCACGCTGATCTACTTCCCGATCGCGCACATGGTCTGGTACTGGCCGGGCCCGGACGCGATCCAGGACGCTGCCAAGGCTCTGGCTGCGGCGGGTGATGCGGCGGCCAAGACCGCGGCGCAGGCCAAGCTCGACGAGATCAACGCCGACGCCGGCTGGATCTTCAAGGCGGGCGCGATCGACTTCGCAGGCGGCACCGTGGTGCACATCAACGCCGGCATCGCAGGTCTCGTCGGCGCCCTCCTGATCGGCAAGCGCGTCGGTTACGGCAAGGAGCTGATGGCCCCGCACTCGCTGACCATGTCGATGATCGGCGCCTCGCTGCTCTGGGTCGGCTGGTTCGGCTTCAACGCCGGCTCCAACCTCGAGGCCAATGGCGGCGCTGCCCTCGCCATGACCAACTCCTTCGTCGCCACCGCAGCCGCCGCGCTGTCGTGGATGTTCGCGGAGTGGATCGTGAAGGGTCATCCGTCGGTGCTCGGCGTCATCTCCGGCGCTGTCGCGGGTCTCGTGGCCGTCACGCCTGCCGCCGGCTTCTCCGGTGTCATGGGTGCGATCGTCCTCGGCCTCGTGGTCGGTGTGGTCTGCCTGTTCTTCTGCACCGTCGTGAAGAACGCGATCGGCTACGATGACAGCCTCGATGTGTTCGGCGTGCACTGCATCGGCGGCATCGTCGGCGCCATCGGCACCGGCATTCTCGTCAACCCCGCCCTCGGCGGCGCCGGCATCATCGACTACACCGCGATCCCGCCGAAGGTTGCCGACTACGACTTCGCGGCGCAGATGATCTCCCAGCTCAAGGCCGTCGGCACCACGCTGGTGTGGTCGGGCGTCGGTTCGGCGATCCTCTACAAGGTCGTCGATGTGATCGTTGGCCTCCGCGCCAATGTCGAGAGCGAGCGTGAAGGCCTCGACATCACCGAGCACACCGAGCGCGCCTACAACATGTAACCTCTCCTCCTGGGCGCGGTCTCCTCGGGGACCGCGTCCACAACTACGGTTTGGGCACATACCCGGCAATGCCCCGACCGTTGAGGGGCTCCAGCGCAAGTTGGAGCCCCTTTCTTTTTGTAGATTTTCTTTTTGACCAGGTGCCGAAGAAAAAGATTGCCATTCCAGATTGCCGGCGCAGAAATACCGACCACAACGAAAAACAATCGGGAGGTCGTCATGCGTTTGGAAGGCGGATGCTATTGCGGCGAAGTGCGCTATCAAGCCGAGGGCGACCCGATGATGCAGGCGCAGTGTCATTGCCGCGAGTGCCAGTACATCTCGGGCGGTGCGCCCAACACCTTCATCGCGATGCCGGCGGCCGGCTTCAGCTACGTCACCGGACAGCCGAAGCAATTCACGCGCAAGGACCTCGAACGCGCCGTGACGCGCGAGTTCTGCGCCGAATGCGGCACGCATCTGGTGACCAAGGTTCCGGGCCTGCCCGCCGCGATCCTGAAGGTCGGCACGCTGGACGAACCGGAAAAATTCAAGCCGCAGATGGCGATCTACACCTGCGACATGCAGGAGTTCCACGCGATCCCCGCGGGCATGAAGACATTCGAGAAGCTGCCGGGGCACTGAAGTTTGAATCGAGCCAGGGTGACGGTGCGCTCCCTCTCCCGCTTGCGGGGGAGGGCTGGGGTGGGGGTATCTGCGCGGGCGAGAACCCCCAAGAGGAGAGAACCCTCACCCGACGCTTCGCGTCGACCTTTCACGCAAGCGGGAGAGGTGACGACCCCGCCATGCATCCCGTTGTTATCCGGCCCCATTTTTCCCGCTCTGGACGGGAGCGGCGGCCGATGGTTAATCGCGTCTTAACCTCGCCCTATCTATGGTGAACTGAACCGCTTCCCGCCGGCGCCTTGGTGCGACCGGCCGTTCCAAGAGTACTGGCGCCCAACGAATGGCTCTGACCGCTTCATCCCGTGCGCCGCAGGGCGGTAATGGCTCCGATTCCGCACGCTCGCCCTTCGTCCGGCTGAACGAGCTTTTGGCCCCGCATCAGCCCGGCAAGCCCTTGATTTCGCTCGCGGTCGGCGAGCCCCAGCATCCCGTGCCAGACTTCGTCGGCCCGGTCCTGGCCAAGCACATCGCCGATTTCGGCCGCTACCCGATGAACCAGGGCACCGAGCCGTTCCGGAACTCTGCGAGCGCCTGGTTGTCGTCGCGCTTCAAGCTGCCACGGCAGCTCGACCCCAAGAGCGAGATTCTCGTCCTCAATGGCAGTCGCGAGGGGCTGTTCCTCGCCGCGATCGCAGCCGCCCGCTATGTCGGCCCGCGTCCGGGCAAGCCCGCGATCCTGATGCCGAACCCGTTCTATCCGGTCTATGGCGCCGGCGCCCTCGCGGCCGCCTGCGAGCCGGTCCATCTGCCGACCACAGTCGAGAACGGCTTCCTGCCCGATCTCGACGCGATCGACGAGGCGACGCTGGCGCGCACGGTGGCGTTCTATCTGGCCTCGCCCGCCAATCCGCAGGGCTCGGTCGCCAAGCCCGACTATTTCAAGCGCTTGAAGCAGCTCGCCGATCGCTACGGCTTCGTGATCCTCAGCGACGAGTGCTATTCGGAGATCTACACCCGCGAGGCCCCGGGCAGCGCGCTGGAATGCGCCGGCCCCGATTTCACCCGCGTGGTCGCGTTCCAGTCGCTGTCGAAGCGCTCCAACCTGCCGGGCCTGCGCGTCGGCTTCGCCGCCGGCGACAAGAGGCTCATCGGCATGTTCCTCGAGCTGCGCAACATCGCGGCGCCCCAGGTGCCGGTGCCGCTCCAGCATGTCGCGACCGTCGCCTATGGCGACGAGGCGCATGTCGAGGAGAACCGCAGGCTGTACCGGATCAAGTTCGATCTCGCCGACCAGATCATCGGCAATCGCTACGGCTACCGCCGGCCCGATGGCGGCTTTTGCGTCTGGCTCAACACCTCCGAGATCGGCGACGATGTGTCGGTGACGCTGAAGCTGTTCAAGGAAGCCGGCGTGCGCGTGGTGCCCGGCAGCTTTCTGGCGCGACAGCAGCCTGACGGATTCAATCCCGGCGCAGGCTACATCCGCCTCGCGCTGGTGCAGGATGGCGAAACGACGGCGCAGGCGCTGCACCGTCTGGTCGAGACTCTGGGTTAGGCGGGGCCCGTGAGCATGTCGGCAATCGAACGTGTCATTCCACTCGTCGGCCATCTGCCGCCCTCGATCCGCGAGGGGCTGACGCGGCGCATCCGCGAGCTCACCGGCCTCGGCCTTATCGCGCTGTCGGGCGTCGCCTCGGCGGCGCTGATGACCTGGTCGGTGCAGGATCCCAGCCTCAGCCACGCGACCTCGCGGCCGATCCGCAACATCCTCGGCTATGCCGGCGCCATCGGCGCCGACCTCGCGATGCAGATCCTCGGGCTCGGCGCGATCATGCTGGTCCTGACCGTCGCGGTCTGGGGCTGGCGCATGATGACGCATCGCCCGTTCGACCGCGAGGCGCTGCGGCTCGGCTCCTGGGTCCTCTGCACGGTCATCGCGGCCGGCTTCGTCAGCTGCTGGCCGCATGGCGGCGCCTGGCCGCTGCCGACCGGACTCGGCGGCGTGGTCGGCGATGCCCTGGTGCGCGCGCCCGCGGTGATCTTCGGACCGCCCGGCACGATCTATCGCATGATCCTCGGCACGATCCTGTTCGCCGCGATGACCGCGACCTTCCTGATCGCCTGCGGTCTCGGCGCACGCGAGCACGACGAAGAGCTTGCCGAGATCGAGGATGACGACAAGCCGCTCGACGAGGACGAGGGGAGCGATCGCGGCTCGGTGTCGCTGGGCTGGCTGTTCCATGCTGTGATGAGCACGAAGGCAAGGCTGATCTGGCTGCTTGGCGCGGCCTATCGCTCGCTAGTCTCGAGCGGACCCAAGACCAAGGCCGTCAGCTTCAGCCGCCAGGAGCCGAATCTCGGCGGCGGCCGCGCCGCGCCGTCGATCTCGCCGCAGTCCGAGGACGAGGATTACGAGGACGAGCACGAGGAAGAAGCGGAAGACGAGGAGGAGGAAGAGGAGGAGCCCGCCGCGCGCGCCCCGAAGAAGAAAGCCGCGCCGAAAGCCGCTTCCAAGAAATCCGACAAGTTCGAGCTTCCGTCCGTCTCCGTGCTGGCCGCGCCCAAGGCCGGCGATCGCCAGCCGCTCAGCAAGGCCGAGCTGGAAGCCAATTCGCGCTCGCTCGAAGGTGTGCTGCAGGATTTCGGCGTGCGTGGCGAGATCGTGAAGGCCAATCCGGGCCCCGTGGTCACGCTGTACGAATTGGAGCCGGCGCCCGGCATCAAATCGTCGCGCGTGATCGGCCTTGCCGACGACATCGCGCGCTCGATGAGCGCACTGTCGGCGCGCGTCGCCGTCGTGCCCGGCCGCAACGCCATCGGCATCGAGCTGCCGAACGCGCATCGCGAAAAGGTCTATCTGCGCGAGCTGCTGATCGCGAAGGAAGCGACCGACACGGTTGCAAAACTGCCGCTCTGCCTCGGCAAGACCATCGGCGGCGACCCCGTCATCATCGACCTCGCGCGCACGCCGCACATGCTGATCGCCGGTACCACCGGCTCCGGCAAGTCGGTCGCCATCAACACCATGATCCTCAGCCTGGTCTACCGGCTGCGCCCCGATCAGTGCCGCCTGATCATGGTCGATCCGAAGATGCTCGAACTCTCCGTCTATGACGGCATCCCCCATCTGCTCACGCCCGTCGTGACCGACCCCAAGAAGGCGGTGGTCGCGCTGAAATGGGCCGTGCGCGAGATGGAAGAGCGCTACAAGAACATGGCCAAGCTCGGTGTGCGCAACATCGACGGCTACAACACGCGCCTGCTCGAATTGAAGGCCAAGGGCGAGGAGCCGACGCGCACAGTGCACACCGGCTTCGACAAGGAGACCGGCAAGGCGATCTACGAGGAAGAAAAGCTCTCGCTCGATCCGTTGCCCTATATCGTCATCATCGTCGACGAAATGGCCGACCTGATGATGGTCGCCGGCAAGGACATCGAAGGCGCGGTGCAGCGCCTGGCGCAGATGGCGCGCGCCGCCGGCCTGCATGTGATCCTGGCGACGCAGCGTCCGTCGGTGGACGTCATCACCGGTACCATCAAGGCGAACTTCCCGACCCGCATCGCCTTCCAGGTCACGTCCAAGATCGACAGCCGCACCATCCTCGGCGAGATGGGCGCCGAGCAACTGCTCGGCCAGGGCGACATGCTCTACATGGCGGGCGGCGGCCGCATCAGCCGCGTGCACGGCCCGTTCGCTTCCGACGAGGAAGTCGAGAAGGTCGTGCGTCACCTCAAGACGCAGGGCCAGCCGGAATACCTCGAAGCGGTTACGGCCGAAGAGCCGACCGAGGACGAGGACGGCGCGGTGTTCGACGCCACCGGCATGGGCGCCGATGGCGGCGGCGATTTGTTCGCGCAGGCGGTTGCGATCGTCAAACGCGACCGCAAGGCCTCGACCAGCTACATCCAGCGCCGCCTGCAAATCGGCTATAACCGCGCCGCATCGCTGATGGAGCGGATGGAACTGGAAGGCATCGTCGGTCCCGCCAACCACGCCGGAAAGCGCGAGATTCTGGTCGAGGAAGAAGACAGCCATATGTGAGGCGGGGGGCCTCAAATCATTATTTCACGCGAAATCGTTATCTGCTTTTGCCCGAAATCACGCTAAAAAGGCGCCCAGCCACACAGGACGACGCGTTGATCAGACATAAGGACATTCGATTCGCTGCCACCATCGCTGCGCGTAGCGCGCGGGTAGCGGGCGTGCTTCTCGTCACCGCCGCGATGGTGACTGCGTCGTCCTTTGCGCAGACCGTGCCGGTGCCGAAGCCCGCGCCGAAGGGCCGTGATGGTGGTAACTCCGCCGGGGGGCCGGCTGTCACCGGCGCGACGCAGGCGCCGCCGAATCCTGTTATCCCGGATCCGCGTCGCAACGTGCCGAGCAGCATCTTCCAGACCTTCGATGCTAACCAGAAGGCGCAGGCCGCCAAGGTCAGCGCCTATCTGTCCTCGCTGCAGACGCTGGTCGGGAATTTCGTCCAGGTCGGCCCCGACGGCAGCAAGACGCAGGGCGATTTCTACATCCAGAAGCCCGGCAAGATGCGCGTCGAATATGACGCGCCGAGCCCGATCGACATCGTCGCCGATGGATCGTCGCTGGTGGTGCGCGACCGCAAGCTCGCGACGCAGGACGTCTATCCGCTGTCGCAGACGCCGCTGCGCTTCCTCTTGTCCGACCGCATCGACCTGATGAAGGACACCAACGTCATAAGTGTCACTGCCGACGACCTCTTCATCAGCGTCACCATCGAGGAGAAGCAGGCGCTGGTCGGCACCAGCCGCCTCCTGCTGATGCTCGGCGCCAAGGACGGCCAGCTCAAGCAGTGGACCGTCACCGATCCGCAAGGCTACGACACCACCTTCGCGGTTTATAATCTGGACACGAGCAAGAAGCTCGATCCGGGCATGTTCAAGATTGATTTCACGAACTACGGCCCGTCGCCGGGTTGACGGTGCGTAGGGTGGGTTAGCCGAACGCTCCGCTGCCGTAGGGTGGGCAAAGGCGTACTTGCGCCGTGCCCACCATCTCGTCCTCGTGGCAGACAACGTGGGCCCGCTCCGCTTTGCCCACCCTACGAGAGCTCGCTGTGGACAAGCATTTTCCCCGCGCCAATCCATGCTAAGACGCATTCCCCATGCGTCTTTCCCTGACAACCTGGAACATCAACTCGGTGCGGCTGCGCATCGACCTGGTCGCGAAATTCCTCAAGAGCGCGCGGCCGGAAGTGCTGTGCCTGCAGGAAACCAAGTGCATCGACGACGCTTTTCCGCTGAAGCGCTTCAAGCGGCTCGGTTACGAGCATGTCGCGCTGAACGGGCAGAAGGGCTATCACGGCGTCGCCATCGTCTCGAAGATCCCGTTCGAGTCGAAGGACATCCGCACCTTCTGCGACAAGATGGATTCGCGGCATATCTCGGTGTCGTTCGGCGAGAAGGCCGGCATCGCAAAGCCGATGGTGCTGCATAATTTCTACGTGCCTGCGGGCGGCGACATTCCCGATCCCGCGCTGAACGAGAAATTCGATCACAAGCTCCGCTTCCTCGACGAGATGACGGCGTGCGAGCCGCTGCATCCGCGCGGCGAGGATCGCCATGTCCTGGTCGGCGATCTCAACGTCGCCCCGCACGAGAACGACGTGTGGTCGCACAAGCAGCTTCTGAAGGTCGTCTCGCACACGCCTGTCGAAACCGAGAAGCTGAAGGCCGCGCTCGCCGCCGGCGAATGGGTCGACGTCGCGCGCGAGCGCATTCCGATGTCGGAGAAGGTGTATACGTGGTGGAGCTACCGCTCCGCCGACTGGACCGTCGGCGACCGCGGCCGCCGGCTCGATCACATCTGGGTCTCGCGCGCGCTGAAGGATGCGGTCAGCGATTTCAAGATTCTGCGCGATGCGCGGAGCTGGGAGCGTCCGTCGGACCATGTGCCTGTCACGGTGACGCTGGAGGTTTGAGGCCCCGTAGCCCGGATGAAGCGCAGCGAAATCCGGGACAGTCTTTCCGCAGGCGGGAATCCCGGATTGCGCTTCGCTCCATCCGGGCTACGAAGCGTCAATATCTCAGCTCGTCAGCTTCGCGCCCGCCATCAGGATATCGCTGGCGATCTGGCTGGAGCGGACCGCGAATTCGTCGCGCAGGCGCACGGCGGCGGCGGGATCGCTTTCGAGCACGCGCTGGAACAGGCTGCGCGCAACGCGAATGACGGAGGAATGCTCCAGCGCAATCGCGCTCGACGGCCGCTTCATCGGCACCACCAGCGCGAGCTCGCCGATCAGCGCGCCGGGACCGGCGATCATCTCGGCGCCGGCGCCGTCCTCGACCCGGAAGGCGCCGCGCTGGACCACGTAGCCGGCATCGGCGTCGTCGCCGAGATTGAACAGGACGTCGCCGCGGACGAAGTCACGCTGCTCGGAACCGATCGCCAGCATGCGCAACGAGGCGTCTCCCAACAGGCGCAATGTCGGGACACGCTCGAGAAGCGCTACGTCGTCGTCGATTGACATTCAGGTCCGAGGCTCAAAGGCACGCCATCTAAAACGATTCGCGCGCCCCTGAAGCGTATCACGGCACCAGCTTGTAGCCACCGGCTTCCGTGACCAGGATCTCCGGGTTGGCGGCGTCCTTCTCGATCTTCTGGCGGAGGCGGTAGATGTGGGTTTCCAGCGTGTGCGTGGTGACGCCGGAATTGTAGCCCCAGACCTCCTGGAGCAGGGTCTCGCGCGACACCGGCATCTGGCCGGCGCGGTAGAGAAAGCGGAGGATCGCCGTTTCCTTCTCGGTGAGCCGCACCTTGCGGGCATTGGCCGCGGTCAGCATCTTCGAGCCTGGGCGGAAGGAGTAGGGGCCGACCGAGAACACCGCGTCCTCGCTGGCCTCATGCTGGCGAAGCTGGGCGCGGATGCGGGCCAGCAGCACGGCGAAGCGGAACGGTTTTGCCACGTAGTCGTTGGCGCCGGATTCCAGGCCCAAAATCGTATCGGAGTCGGTGTCATGCCCGGTCAGCATGATGATCGGCGCCTTGAAGCCGCCCTTGCGCAACGAGCGGACAACTTCGCGGCCATCGGTGTCGGGCAGGCCGACATCCATCAGAACGAGATCGGGGGAATTGGCCTTTGCGGCGCTCGCGCCCTTGGCGCCGGTATCGACGGCGGAGGCTTCAAATTCTTCGTGCAGCGATAATTGCTCCACCAACGTATCGCGCAGATCGGTATCGTCATCCACGATCAGGATCTTGCGGGCATTGGCCATGGGGTATCATCCTTTTGGAGTCCGGCTCGGCGCGCATGCATGCCGCGCCCGGCCGCGAGGGGAAGTTTAGGGGTCGCCGTTATTATTGTTGTTCGTGTTGAAGTAGTGGGCTGTTACCGATTCTCAAGGCAGAACCACTCTAACCCAGAATAGCAGGGCGCCTTGATGAATGTCCTGTAATGAATTCGACATTGCACGTTCACATGAAAAACAACGTCTCTTCAGTGACTTACACCAGAAATCGAAGCTCCGGACCGCTGTCGGCGATCCGCGTTAAGCCTGCTGCCGGCAATCCGCGCCGGGGCTGGCTGATGGCCGGGCCGCTGACCATTCCGGTGGCGCTGGGGCGGGGCGGCATTCTCGCCAACAAGCGCGAGGGCGACGGCGGTACTCCAAGGGGTAGCTTCCGTCCCAAACGCCTGTGGTGGCGCGGCGACCGGCACAGCCGCCCGCAGACATTCCTGCCGGCGCGGATCATCGCCGGCGAGGACGCCTGGTGCGAGGATCCCAACGACCGACACTACAATCAGGGAATCCGGCTCGGCGAGGGGCAGGGCGGTGACCGGCTCAAGCGCGCCGACCATCTCTATGACTTCATCATCGAGATCGATCACAACACGAGGCCACGCATCGCCGGCCGCGGCAGCGCCGTGTTCCTGCACCTGGCCCGCGACAACTTCGGCCCAACCGCGGGCTGCGTCTCGATGACCAAGGCGGCGATGCTGCAATTGCTGCGGCGGCTGGGACCAAGAACGAGAATCATCATCGGGTGAGGGCACATGCTCGACAAGGATCAGATCGCCGCCGCATCGCGCGTCCTCTTTGAGCATTGGCGCGACGGCACCAAGCTCGACGCACTCGAGGCTCGCTTGCGGCCGCAGAGCCGCACGGAGGGCTATGCCGTTCAGGCCGGGCTCGAAACGCTGTCGCGTGGACAATTGTTCGGCTGGAAGATCGCAGCCACGAGCGTATCAGGGCAGAAGCACATCAATGTCACGGGACCGCTGGCCGGGCGCATCATGAGCGACACCGTCATCGCCGATGGCGGCACCGCGTCGATGAAGGGCAACGCGATGCGCGTCGGCGAGCCGGAATTCGCCTTCCGGATAGGGCGCGATCTGCCACCGCGCGCGGCGCCGTACGCGGTCGACGAGGTTCTGGCCGCCGTCGGCAGCTTTCATCCCGCGATCGAGATTCCGGATTCGCGCTTTGTCGATTTCGCCGGCGCGGGCGAGGCACAGCTCATCGCCGACAATGCCTGCGCGCATCTGTTCGTGCTGGGCGCGGCGACGTCTGCGGATTGGCGCGCGATGGATCTCGTCGAGGAACGGCCGCAGATCACGCTGCGCGGCGAGCGCTATATCGGCCACGGCAGGAACGTGCTCGGCGATCCCCGCGCAGCGCTCGCCTGGCTCGCCAACGAGCTGCGCGGGCTCGGCCTTACCTTGCGGGCAGGGGAGGTAGTGACGACAGGCACGTGCCATCCGCCGCTGCCGATCCAGGCCGGTGATCATTTCGCGGCGGATTTTGGTGTGCTCGGGAAGGTGTCGGTGGGGTTTGTGTAACCACCGCCGTCACCCGTGGCACGTGAGATTCTCGTAGCCCGGATGGAGCGAAGCGCAATCCGGGGACGCTATCGCCTGAAAGCGACGCCGGTCCCGGATTTCGCTACGCTCCATCCGGGCTACGCATCAGCGCCTACGGCTCTCACCTGTGCCCGAAGATCGCGCTGCCCACCCGCACGTGGGTGGCGCCCAGCATGATCGCGGTCGCGAAATCGGCGCTCATGCCCATCGACAGATTCTTCAAGCCGTTGCGCTCCGCGATTTTGGCGGTCAATGCGAAATGCGCGGCCGGCGGCTCATCGACCGGCGGGATGCACATCAGGCCGGAGATCGTCAGCCCATAGGTGTCACGGCAGCTTGCGAGGAAGGCATCGGCCTCGCCGGGCGCGACGCCGGCCTTTTGCGGCTCCTCGCCGGTGTTGATCTGGACGAAGAGGTGGGGGCGCTTTTTCTGGGATTCGATTTCCTTGGCTAACGCCTGGCAAATGCTCGGACGGTCCACCGAATGGATGGCGTCGAACAGCGCGACCGCCTCCTTCGCCTTGTTGGACTGCAGCGGCCCGATCAGGTGCAGCGCGATATCTGGGTAAACAGACGTTAACGCCGGCCACTTGCCTTTGGCCTCCTGCACCCGATTCTCGCCGAATACGCGCTGTCCGGCGGCGATAACCGGCGTAATTGCACTGGCGTCGAAAGTCTTGGACACTGCGATCAGCGTAACGGAGCTGCGATCACGCCGCGCATCCTTGCAGGCGCGTGCAATTTCGGCTTCGACCGAAGCGAGTGCGTTTGGTGAATCGCCGGTTATCGGCGCTGCGCTTTTTTCTGTCATGACGTTGGATTGGCCGTGATCGTACGGGAGGTAAGTCCAATTTTACCGAGTTCAAGAAAGAGTTTTTGAACCCTTCGCTTTACCTTAGCCCGCGGGGTGGGCAGCGAAGATGGCAAACGTCAGTTTCAACCGCAAACGAGCGAAACTCAAGCAGGTTCTCGGAATCCGGGCCCGGCTTGCGTTGCTTGCCGTCATTCTGGTTGCGCCCTTGATGCTCGAGCGCATTCGTTCGCTCGAGGACGCGCGCACGCGGCAGATCGCGCAGGCCGCGGCCGAATTCACCACCGTCGCACGGCACAGCGCCGATGCGCAGCGCGAGGTGATCTCGTCGGTCGAGACCATCCTGAAATCGGAAGCCTTCATCCGTGCCTCCGCCGGCGGCATCAGCAAGAGCTGCGACGTGCTGCGCGCGAGCCTGCCCTCGAACCTTCCCTGGATCCGCACGCTATTGATCGCCGGCCAGGACGGGCGCATCCAGTGCGCCACCAACAACATGTATGTCGGCCTCGATCTCAGTGACCGGCCCTACTTCCAGCAGGCGCAGGAAACCGGCCGTTTCGTGCTGAGCGATTTCATCCTGTCGCGGCCGGTGCCGTCCCCGACCGTCATGGCGGTCTACCCAGTGTCGGCGTTCAGCGGCGTCGCCGATGCCGTCGTGCTGGCCACCGTCAACCTCGACTGGATGTCGAAGGTCATGAACAATCTCGGCGGCCGCGCCGGCATCACCGCCGTGCTGGTCGACAGCGCCGGCACCGTGCTGGCCGCCCCCGCCGACCAGCACAGTACGGTCGGCCGCCCCCTCGACAACATGCCGCTGATGTCCGCGATCGCCGACAGGGCGCTGCGGTCGGACCAGGACGAAGGCTCGCTGTCCTTCCTCGCCGCCGACGGCTCCCGCCGCGCGGTCAGCTACATCCGCATCGCCGGCACCAATGCCCGCCTGATCGCCAGCATCGACGAGGACAAGGTGTCCGCGGCGGTGAATCGCGACATCCGCACCGCCTATCTCCAGCTCGGGTTCGTCGTCGTCTTCGTCCTGCTCGGTGCACTCATCGCCGCCGAGAAACTCGTGATCAAGCCGATCGAGATGCTCGCCGACATGGCCAAGCGTCTCGGCGAGGGTGATCTCTCGGCGCGCGCCGCGCGCAACCGCCTGCCGGCCGAGTTCGTGCCGCTGGCCCGCGCGTTCAACGCGATGGCCGCGCAACTCAGCCAGCGCGAGCGTGAGCTGATCGCGAGCAACGACCGGCTGACCGTGATGGCCTCGATCGACATGCTGTCGGGCCTCGCCAACCGCCGCGGCTTCCAGAGCCGGCTCGATTTCGAATGGATGCGCGCGCAGCAATATGGCAGCGACCTCGCGCTGCTGATGATCGACGTCGACCATTTCAAGCTGTTCAACGACACCTACGGCCATCTCGAAGGCGATTCCTGCCTGACGCGGCTCGGCGAGTCGCTCTCCGGCATCGCCGCCGACACGATGGGCTTTGCCGCGCGCTATGGCGGCGAGGAATTCTGCCTGCTCTTGCCGAACACGGACGTGAACCGCGCCGTCGAGATCGGCGAGCAGGTGCGTGCGGCCGTGCTGAAGCTGTGCCTGCCGCACATCACCTCCGCCCACATGATCGTCACCGTCTCGATCGGCGTTGCCGCGACGAGGCCCAACGAGGCCTTGCGCCCCGGCGATCTCATCGAAGCCGCCGACGCCGCGCTCTACGCCGCCAAGCATCGCGGCCGCAACAGCGTCGTCGAGCACGGCGTGCAGGCGATCGAGACCGGCGCGGCCGCCATGATGATGGCGGCGAGCGCCTAACCCGCAGCCCCCGCCCGATCGAGCTCGATCTCCGTCACCACGCGATTGCGGCCGCCACCCTTGGCGAGATAGAGCGCGCGATCGCAGCGCTCGATGAGATCGGCGATGGCTTCACCGGAACGATACTGCGCCACGCCGATCGAGACGCTGATAGAGGGCAAGGTCTCGCCGGTCGAGCGACGGGTGATGGTGCATTCGGCGATCGCGCGCCTGATGTGCTCGGCGATCCCGGCACAGGTAGCCAGATCGGCGTCCGGCAGCACCGCGATCAGCTCCTCGCCGCCGTAGCGGGCCGGCAGATCCTGCGCGCGCACCTTCTCGCGCAGCACCCTGGCCATCAGCCGCAGCACCTGATCGCCGACGCCATGTCCGAAATCGTCGTTGAAGGTCTTGAAGTGATCGATGTCGAGCAAGAGCACGCTGAGCGGCTCGCCCCAGTCCGCCGTGACTTGCGCCTTGCGCAGGAATTCGTCCAGCGCCCGCCGGTTGGCGAGGCCCGTCAGCGTGTCGGTCCGCGCACGCTCCTCGGACTTGGAGAGCGAGGCGCGGATCACGTCGAGCTCGCGGGCCTTTTCGGCGGAGCCCGCCTCCAGATGGGTCGCCCGCGTGGCCGCGCGGGCGAGCTCATTCATGAGCTGGGCGACCAGCGCCTTCGGATCGACGCCGGATTGGCCCTGGTCGGCGACCTCGCTGATCGCCTGCATCTGCGAATGGTTGTCCGCGATCGCGGTCGCCAGAAACTCCTTCGCCGCTCCCATCAGGGCGTTGAGCCGCTCGGACGTGTCGACGACGGCCGCACTCACCTGTGGCGCGACATAGGTCTCGAACAGGTTCTGATTGGTCCGGGCGTCGAACGGACGATTGTGGTCGATCAGGAGATCGATGGCGTTGCGCAAATCGTCGTGGCTGCCTGCGAAATACTGGTACCAGACCGCAAAATTGATCGGCGTCGGCGCGATCCGCTGCTCGGCCATGCTCCGCATCGCCCGTCCGGCAATGGACGCGGCATAATCGTAGTCGGGATCGTCGAAGCTGGCGTCCATTCGAGTGTTTTGGGGTCCCTGGCCAGCCGCAACCTCGCATCGACCCCTTAATCACACCCCAACGGCGGCCTCGGTAGTTATGCGGAGCAGCGCCCCAGGTTCCGGGGTGAGGCAACCCATTGACCCCCCGAGGGCTTCTATGGCCTAGTCCGCCGTCTTTAGACGGCCGAACCCAAGAAAAACCAACGATTCCATGACCTCCGAACGCTACAACGCCCGCGATTCCGAACCGCGCTGGCAGGCTGCCTGGGACCAGCAGGCGATCTTCGTCTCGAAGAACGACGATCCGCGGCCGAAATACTATGTGCTCGAGATGTTCCCCTACCCGTCCGGGCGCATCCATATCGGCCATGTCCGGAATTATACGCTGGGCGACGTGCTGGCCCGCTTCATGCGCGCCAAAGGGCTCAACGTGCTGCACCCGATGGGCTGGGACGCCTTCGGCCTGCCGGCCGAGAACGCCGCCATCGAGCGCAAGGTCGCGCCCAAGGCCTGGACCTACGACAACATCGCCGCGATGAAGAAGCAGCTCCGCTCGATCGGGCTGTCGCTGGACTGGAGCCGCGAATTCGCGACCTGCGATCCCAGCTACTACAAGCATCAGCAGAAGATGTTCCTGGACATGCTCGCCGCCGGCCTCGCCGAGCGCGAGAAGCGCAAGCTCAACTGGGATCCGGTCGACATGACCGTGCTCGCCAACGAGCAAGTGATCGACGGCCGCGGCTGGCGCTCCGGCGCCGTTGTCGAACAACGGGAAATGAGCCAGTGGGTCTTCAAGATCACGAAGTACTCGCAGGAGCTGCTGTCGGCGCTGGATGGTCTGGACCGCTGGCCCGACAAGGTCAGGCTGATGCAGCGCAACTGGATCGGCCGCTCGGAAGGCCTGCTGATCCGCTTCGCGCTGGATGCGGCGACGACGCCCGCCGGCGAAAGCGAGCTGAAGATCTTCACGACGCGTCCCGACACGCTGTTCGGCGCAAAATTCATGGCGATCTCGGCGGATCATCCGCTGGCACAGGCCGCCGCCGCAAAGAACCCTGAGCTTGCGGAGTTCATTGCCGACATCAAGAAGATCGGCACGGCGCAGTCGCTCATCGACACCGCGGAGAAGCAGGGTTTCGACACCGGCATCCGCGCGGTGCATCCGTTCGACCCGAGCTGGAAGCTGCCGGTCTATGTCGCCAACTTCGTGCTGATGGAATACGGCACCGGCGCCATCTTCGGCTGCCCCGCGCACGACCAGCGCGACCTCGACTTCGTCAACAAGTACGCGCTCGGCAACACGCCGGTCGTTTGTCCCGAGGGCCAGGATCCGAAATCGTTCGTCATCACCGACACCGCCTATGACGGTGACGGCCGTATGATCAATTCGCGCTTCCTCGACGGCATGACCATCGATCAGGCCAAGGAAGAGGTGGCGAAGCGTCTCGAGAGCGAGCTGCGCGGCAACGCGCCGGTCGCCGAGCGCCAGGTCAATTTCCGCCTGCGCGACTGGGGCATTTCGCGCCAGCGCTATTGGGGCTGCCCGATCCCGGTGATCCATTGCCCGAAATGCGATGTCGTGCCGGTGCCGGATGCGGACCTGCCGGTGGTGCTGCCGGAGGATGTGAGCTTCGACAAGCCGGGCAACGCGCTCGACCATCATCCGACGTGGAAGCACGTCACCTGCCCGAAATGCGGAGGCAGCGCTAGCCGCGAAACCGACACCATGGACACCTTCGTGGATTCGTCCTGGTACTTCGCGCGCTTCACCGATCCCTGGAACGAGACTTCGCCGACGACGCCTGCCGTGGCCAACCGGATGCTGCCGGTCGACCAGTATATCGGCGGCGTCGAGCACGCGATCCTGCATCTGCTCTACAGCCGCTTCTTCACCCGCGCGATGAAGGCGACCGGGCACGTGGCGCTGGACGAGCCGTTCGCCGGCCTGTTCACGCAGGGCATGGTGGTGCACGAGACCTACCAGAAGGCCGACGGCACCTATGTGCAGCCGGCCGAGGTGAAGATCGAGGTCGGCGGCAACGGCCGCCGCGCGACGCTGCTGTCGTCAGGCGAAGACATCCAGATCGGCCCGATCGAGAAGATGTCGAAGTCGAAGAAGAACACGGTCGACCCCGACGACATTATCGAGACCTACGGCGCCGACGTCGCCCGCTGGTTCATGCTGTCGGACTCTCCGCCCGACCGCGACGTGATCTGGAGCGAGGAGCGCGTCCAGGGCGCCTCGCGCTTCGTGCAGCGGCTGTGGCGGCTCGTGAACGACTCCGTGGAGTTCGGCAAGGGCGCGCCGGCGGCGCGGCCGGCCTCGTTCGGCCCGGATGCGACCGCCCTCCGCAAGGCCACCCATGGCGCGCTGGACAAGGTCACCACCGGGATCGAGCGGCTGCACTTCAATGTCTGCCTCGCCCATATCCGCGAATTCGCCAACACCTTCTCGGAGGTGCTCCAGCAACCCGGCCAGCCGGCGGCTGACCTCGCTCCAGATTTGGCTTGGGCCATCCGCGAGGCCGGCCAGATCCTGGTCCAGCTGTTCTCCCCGATGATGCCGCACCTGGCCGAGGAGTGCTGGCTGGCTCTGGGCCAGCAGGGGCTGGTTTCGGAGGCCAATTGGCCCCAAATCGAACGCGATTTGCTGGTTGAAGACAGCGTGACCCTGGTGGTCCAGGTCAACGGCAAGAAGCGGGGTGAGGTCACAGTTGCAACAGCGGCTCAGAATCCGGAAATCGAGGCTGCCGTTTTGGCCCTCGATGCGGTAAAGCTGGCCCTGGACGGCAAGCCCGTCCGCAAGGTGATCATCGTCCCCAAGAGGATCGTGAATGTTGTCGGCTAGGATCCGCATCGCAGCCCGCCTGCTGGCAGTCGCCGCACTGGCGGCGCTGACGGCTGGCTGCTTCCAGCCGATGTATGCCGACCGGGGCGACGGCACCCCCGGCCTGCGCGAGAAGCTGATGGGGGTCGAGCTGCCGCCCATCAGCAAGCCCAACGCGTCCCGCGAGGCTCGTGTCGGCGTCGAGGTCCGCAATGCCCTGGCTTTCAAGCTCTACGGCAGCGCCACGGGCATGCCGCCGACGCACCGCCTGGACATCCGCTTCAACTCCAGCCGCTCCTCCCTGATCGTCGATCCCAACACGGGTCTGCCGAGCAGCGAGAATTTCGGCATCGACTGCCAGTACAATCTGATTGAGATCGTCAGCGGCAAGTCGGTCATGACCGGCACCACGTTCTCGCGCGTGTCCTACGACATGCCCGGGTCCTACCAGCGCTTCTCGCGCAACCGCGCCGTTCGCGATGCCGAGGATCGTGCCGCCAACGAGATCGCGGAGAACATCAATACCCGGCTCGCCGCGTTCTTCACCGCGGGCACCTGATTCCATTCCGTCATTCCGGGGCATGCGAAGCATGAACCCGGAATCTCGATCCCCAACCTCTGGATTCCGGGTTCGCGCTGCGCGCGCCCCGGAATGACGATCTAGGCCGATGGTCGCGCTGCGCGGAAAAGAAATCGACGCCTTCCTCGCCCGCCCCGATGCGGGCCGTCCGATCATCCTGCTCTACGGTCCCGACGCCGGCCTCGTCCGCGAACGCGCCGACGCGCTGATCGCCTCGGCGGTCGACGATCCCAACGATCCCTTCTCGCTGGTGAAGCTCGACGGCGACGAGCTCTCCGCCGAGCCGTCGCGGCTCGTCGACGAAGCCATGACGGTGCCGCTGTTCGGCGGCCGCCGCGCCATCCGCATCCGCGCCGGCTCGCGCAGCTTTGCCGGCGGCATCGATACGCTGGCCGAGATGAGCGTGAAGGATTGCCGCATCGTGATCGAGGCCGGCGAGCTGCGCCCGGAATCGCCGCTGCGAAAAGCCTGCGAGAAGGCCAGGACGGCGGTCGCGATCGGCTGCTATCCCGATACCGAGCGCGACCTCGCCAAGCTGATGGAGGACGAGCTCCGCATCGCGAATTTGCGCATCGCGCAGGATGCCCGCGCGGCGCTGATGTCCTTCCTTGGCGGCGACCGCCAGGCCTCGCGCAACGAGCTGCGCAAGCTCACGCTGTACGCGCATGGCAAGGGCGAGATCACGCTGGACGACGTGATGTCCGTGGTCGCCGACGCGTCCGAGCTGAAGCTCGATCCGATCGTGGACGGCGCCTTCGCCGGCCGGCCCGACATCGTCGAGACCGAATTTGCAAAAGCGATGATCGCCGGCACCTATCCCGGCGTGATCATCTCGGCCGCACAGCGCCAGGCCGCATGGCTGCACAAATCCGCACTCGCCATCGCCGACGGCCAGCCGGCCTCCGCCGTGCTCGACGGCGGCTTTCCGCGCTTACATTTTTCACGAAAGCCGATGGTCGAAACCGCGCTGCGCAATTTCAGCGTGGCGCGCCTCGCCGCCATCATCGAGCAGCTCGCGACCGCCGCGCTCGACACCCGCAAGCAATCGACGCTAGCCGCCGCCATCGCCCAGCGCACGCTGATGGCGATTGCGGCGAATGCGAAGCGGCGGGGTTAGGTCTCCGTTCTCGCCACGTCGGCGTAGCTCTCTCCACTCGTCATTGCGAGCGCAGCGAAGCAATCCAGAGTCCCTCCGCGGAAAGATCCTGGATTGCTTCGCTGCGCTCGCAATGACGACGTGGAAATAGATCCGCCCGCAATGACAGAGCGAAGCGCCAAACCCGTCATCCTGAGGTGCGAGCCGTGCGACGCAACGCGGCGCGCGGGGAGCCTCGAAGGATGAACGGCCGAGATACAGCCGGGCCGTCGCCCTTCGAGGGCCGCTGAAGAAGCGGCCACCTCAGGGTGACGGTGATAGAGAGTCGGCGCGTCTACAGCGCGCCTTTGGCGAGCCGCTTCATCACCTCGTCGAGCTGATCGAGGTTGCGGTAGTTGATCTGCACGGAGCCGCCGGGGTCGCGGTGATTGACGGTGACCTTGAGGCCGAGCGCGTCGCTGACGCGCTTCTCGAGGTCGATCGTATCCGGGTCCTTTTCCTTGCCCCCGGTCGAGCGCGCCTTCTGCGGCTTGCGCTCCGGTACGCCCTCTTCATGCGCGAGCGCCTCGGCCTGACGGACGTTGAGGCCCTCCTCGACGATGCGCTTGGCGGCGGCGAGCGGATCGGGGACGCCGATCAGCGCGCGGGCGTGACCCGCCGTCAATTCACCGGTCGCGATGAAGGCCTGCACCTCGGCCGGCAGCTTGGTCAGCCGCATCATGTTGGCAACGTGGCTGCGGCTCTTGCCGACGACCTTTGCGATGTCGTCCTGGCTGCGTTTGAACTCATTGGCGAGCGCGTGATAGCCCTGCGCCTCTTCCATCGGGTTGAGGTCCTCGCGCTGCACGTTCTCGACGATCGCGAATTCCAGCGCATCGCTGTCGCTGATGTCGACCGGGACGATCGGCACCTCGTGCAGGCCGGCCATTTGCGAGGCACGCCAGCGCCGCTCGCCGGCGATGATCTCAAAGCGGTCCTGCGCGCCCTTCACCGGACGCACCACGATCGGCTGGATCACGCCATGCTGCTTGATGGACTCGCTGAGCTCCTTGAGCTCCGTATCCGAAAACGTGCGGCGCGGATTGCGCGGATTGGCCTTGATGAATTCGATCGGCACCTTGCGCTGCGCGCGCGGACGATCGACGTGCTGAGCCTCGCCGCCGACGTCACCGATCAGACTTGCAAGACCCCGGCCCAGTCGCGAACGCGCTTCGTCGGCCATCGCCAGCTCCCTTGGATTCACGGTGCAGCACTCCAGAACTGAATTATCGTAGGGTGGGCAAAGCGAAGCGTGCCCACCAGTTGTTTATGTGCGGAAGATGGTGGGCACGGCGAAGACGCCTTTGCCCACCCTACGGCACCGCTAATGCGTCGTGCGCAGCTCGCGCTCGCGCTGAATCACTTCGGTGGCGAGCCGCAGGTAAGCTTCGCTGCCGACGCATTTGAGATCGTAGACCAGCACGGGCTTGCCGTAGGACGGCGCTTCCGAGATGCGCACGTTGCGCGGGATCATGGTCTTGTAGACCTTCTCGCCCATGAACTGGCGAACGTCGGCGACGACCTGGTTGGAGAGGTTGTTGCGCGAGTCGAACATGGTCAGCACGATGCCATGGATCGACAGGTTCGGATTGAGCGTCGAGCGCACCTGCTCCACCGTCTGCAGCAATTGCGACAGACCTTCGAGCGCGAAGAACTCGCACTGCAACGGCACCAAGATCGCGTCCGACGCCGCCATCGCGTTGACCGTGAGCAGGTTGAGCGAAGGCGGGCAGTCGATCAGCACATAGGTGTAGTCGGCGTCCGGCGAGACGTTGTTGTTGAGCGCGCCGATCGCGTCGCGCAGCTTGAAGGCGCGGCCGGGCGTGGTGCCAAGCTCGAGCTCGAGGCCGGAGAGATCCATGGTCGAGGGCGCAATGTGCAACCGGGGCACCGCGGTCGAGACCACGGCTTCGCGCAGAGGCGCTTCACCGATCAGCACATCGTAGGTCGAGCAGGAGCGGTTGCGACGATCGATGCCGAGACCGGTCGAGGCGTTGCCCTGCGGATCAAGATCGACGATCAGGACGCGCTCGCCGATCGCCGCGAGCGCCGTGCCGAGGTTGATCGCTGTGGTTGTTTTTCCCACGCCGCCTTTTTGATTCGCCAGCGCGAGGATGCGCGGGTGGCCATGCGGGACTTCAGCTGGCTGTTCCTGGGCGGTCTGGTCTTGCGGCTCGTCAGTCACGCTCATCGAAATTTCCCCACTCCACCCCTGAACGTCTCACCCTCGCCGTTCGGCGGCATTCAACTCCACGATCCAACCATCACCGGTGCGGCTTTGGTGGAGCTGAGGCTGAATATTCCAATATTTAGCGGCTTCGGTCAATTCAGCCTCTACATCTTGACCCTTAGGAAATAACGCCTTTGCGCCATGGCGCATCAGCGGCTCCGCAAAGCCGATGAGTTGATGTAGCGGAGCCAGCGCACGCGCGGTGACGCAATCGACGGGGCCGGTGATTCTATCCACATTATCCCCGATCTCAGCGAGATGTACGACTCCCGGCGACGTGGTGACGCGGACAGCTTCGCGCAGGAACGCCGCCTTCTTGGCGATTCGCTCGACGAGGTGGACGCTGGCGCCCGGAGTCTCCGCCATGGCGCAGGCGAGCACGACGCCGGGAAAACCGCCGCCGCTGCCGAGGTCAGCCCAGCGCTTTGCGGTCGGCGCGAGATCGACGAGCTGGAGCGAATCGGCGATGTGCCGGGTCCAGAGGTTCGGCAGGGTGGAGGGCGCGACGAGATTGGTCTTGGCCTGCCACTCCCGCAGCAGCGCAATGTAGCGGTCGAGCCGTATCTCGGTTTCACGTGAAACGGGCGCGAGCTTGAGCGCCGCGATCTTGTCCGCGGCGATGATGGCATCGAGCGACCGATCGTTGGCGCTGGCCTTGTCGATCCTGGCCGTCACCGGTTCGGATCGACGACCCGCGCCCTCACCCGCTCCGGGTCGTCGCGATAGCGGTCTGTCCCCGCCCGGTCCGCGCTGTTTCACGTGAAACGCCTATGCGATTGCTTTGGAAGTCTTCCGTGCCTCGCGGCGGAGATAGGCCGCGAGAATACCGAGTGCCGCCGGCGTCATGCCATCGATGCGGCCGGCCTGGCCGACCGTGAACGGCCGTGCCTTCTCCAGCTTGGCGCGGACCTCGTTGGAGAGACCGGGGACCTGCTGGTAGTCCACCTCCGACAGCACCATCCCCTCGTCGCGCCGGAAGGCTTCGACGTCGGCGCTCTGGCGCTCCAGATAGACATCGTACTTGGCGTCGATCTCGAGATGGGTGGCGATGACGGGATCGATGGCCGACAGCTCCGGCCAGATTGCGCGGACCTGGCTCCAGCCGATCTCGGGATAGGCCATCAGCTCGAACGCCGAGCGGCGCTGGCCGTCCCGATTCAGGGACAGCCCGTGCTTGATCGCCTCGTTCGGGGTGATCGTCAGCGACTTCGACAGTGTCCGGGCGGCGTTCAGGGCGTCCATCTTGGCGCGGTGATGCAGCGTCCGGGCACTTCCGACGCACCCCAAAGTGATGCCCTTCTCCGTCAGGCGCTGGTCGGCATTGTCGGCCCGCAGCGTCAGCCGGTACTCGGCCCTCGAGGTGAACATCCGATAGGGCTCGCTGATCCCGCGGGTCACGAGGTCGTCGATCATCACGCCGAGATAGCCATCGGCCCGGTCGAACACCGTCAGAGCGGCCCCACTGGCGGAGAGCGCGGCGTTCAGGCCGGCCACGATGCCCTGCCCGGCGGCCTCTTCGTATCCGGTGGTGCCGTTGATCTGCCCGGCCAGGAACAGACCGCGCAGGCGCTTGGTCTGCAGGGTTGGATCGAGCTCCCTGGGATCGAGGTGGTCGTATTCGATGGCGTAGCCGGGGCGGACCATCTTCACCCGCTCCAAGCCGGGAATGCTGGCGAGGATCGCGAGCTGGACCTCCTCCGGCAGCGAGGTCGAGATGCCATTGGGATAGACGGTGCTGTCGTCCAGACCTTCCGGCTCCAGGAAGATCTGATGGCCGTCGCGATCGCCGAAGCGGACGATCTTGTCCTCGATCGAGGGGCAATAGCGGGGACCGGAGCTCTTGATCTGGCCGGAGTACATCGGGGAGCGATGGACATTGGCCCGGATCACTTCGTGGGTCGCGGGCGTGGTCCGGGTGATCCCGCACTGGATCTGCGGGGTCGTGATCCGCTCGGTCATCACCGAGAACGGCTCCGGCGGCTCGTCTCCGGGCTGCATTTCGACCGCCGCCCAGTCGATCGTGGTGCCGTCCAGACGCGGCGGAGTCCCGGTCTTGAGCCGTCCGAGGGTGAACCCGGCCCGCTCGAAGGAGACCGAAAGACCCATCGCCGGTGCCTCGCCGACCCGGCCGGCCGGCCAATTCTTCTCACCGAGATGGATCAGACCGCGCAGGAAGGTGCCGGTAGTGACGACAACCGCCCCTGCCCGAAGCTCCCGGCCATTGGCCAGACGCAGTCCGGTGACGCGTCCTTCGACCACGATCAGCTCGTCGGCTTCGCCCTCGATGACGGAAAGACCCTCGGTCTCGCGGATCGCGGCCTGCATCGCCGCTGCATAGAGTTTTCGGTCCGCCTGGGCGCGCGGACCACGCACAGCTGGGCCCTTGCGGCGATTGAGAACACGAAACTGGATGCCGCCGGCATCGCCGACCCGGCCCATCAGGCCATCGAGCGCATCGACCTCGCGGACCAGATGACCCTTGCCGAGACCGCCGATGGCGGGATTGCAGGACATCGCGCCGACCGTTGAGAAACGGTGCGTCACCAGAGCCGTGGTCGCACCCATCCGGGCAGCGGCAGCCGCAGCTTCACAGCCGGCGTGGCCGCCGCCAATCACGATGACGTCGAAACTCTCTCGCTCTGTCCGCATGGGCGGACTTCTATCCCAGAGCGGAAAAAGCCGGAAGTGGAAACTGGGTGAGGACGCGTTTCACGTGAAACAGGTGGGCCGAAGGGGACGACGGCATTTTCGCGAGAACAACCCCATGCACAGTAGGAGGCGCCCTGATCTGTCTCCTGTTTCACGTGAAACAATTGGTGGCTCCCCACCGGGAAAACCGTCCCACCACCCCCTATTGGCTCGTTACGGGAGGAGCCGGATCAGACGTCAGACCGTCGCGTCGCACTCCGTCATTGCGAGCACAGCGAAGCAATCCAGGATCCCCCCCGCAGCAACAGTCTGGATTGCTTCGTCGCAAGGGCTCCTCGCAATGACGAGATCGAGTGCGACCACCGGCCCAATCCCTCGCTGCTCGTGAAGGGACATCAGATCCGCAGACGAAGCCATCTAGACTGGCTGAACAGAGCGCCGCTGTTTCACGTGAAACGCGCCGAGCCCGAAGACTCGGTTTCACCAGGAGGGACCCCGATCGCTTGTTTCACGTGAAACAATGGGAACCACGTAGCCCGGATGGAGCGCAGCGAAATCCGGGGAAGGTATCTCCGCCGGGCGACCGGCCCCGGATTGCGCGGCGCTCCATCCGGGGCTACGAGAACTGTCCTCGTTTCACGTGAAACACAAGCAATGGAACAAGCACTAGTTCTACAATGAAGAACTAGCGCTACTTTCCGATGCAGAATTTCTGGAAGATCGCCCCGAGGACGTCCTCGACGTCCACCCGGCCCAAGAGCCGGCCCAGGGCGTAGGCGGCGGCGCGCAGTTCTTCGGCGGCCAGCTCTTCGCCCTCTTCTACAAGCTCCAGACTCCGGCGCAAGCTGTCCGAGGCCTGGCGCAACAGATCGCGTTGGCGGGCCCGGGTCACCAAGGCACCCTCGGTCGTCCCGAAGAAACTGGCGGCGAATTTGACAAGGGCGTCGACCAGCTCGGGAATGCCGTCGCCCCGGCTTGCCGAGATCCCGAACTCGCCTACCGGCTCGGCGCCTCCGGTCCTGCCAAGGTCGATCTTGTTGCGCACGATCCAGACCGTGTCGCCAGGTCGATCGGCTTCGGATTTCCTCAGCGACCGCATCGCGTCCGGCTCGACGGTGCCCCCGCCCTCCACCAGCCACAGCACGAGGTCGGCGTCCTCAGCCCGCGCCCGCGCCCGCCTCACGCCTTCCTGCTCGACCGGATCATCGGTCTCGCGAATGCCGGCGGTGTCGATGACAGTGACCGGATAGCCGTCGAGATCGAGCGACACCTCGATCACATCGCGCGTGGTGCCGGCATGCGGCGACACGATCGCGACGTCGCGCCGCGCGAGCTGATTCATCAACGTCGACTTGCCGACGTTCGGCTCGCCCGCGATTGCAACCACGAGGCCGTCGCGCAGGCGTTCAGAATGTCCCTGTGCCGCAAGCACTTTTGCGATTTCGTCGTGCAGCGCCTTGATCGCTCTCACCGCCGGCGCCCTCAGCTCCGCCGGCACATCGCCTTCATCGGAAAAATCGATGCCGGCCTCGATCAACGCTGACGCCTCGATGATGCGCTCGCGCCAGTCGCGCGCGCGGTCGCCGAGGAGGCCCTGCAGCTGGCGCAGCGCCTGGCGACGCTGCCGGTCGGTGTCGGCGTGGATGAGATCGTCGAGGCCCTCGGCCTCGGTCAGGTCGAGCTTGCCATTCTCGAAGGCGCGCCGGGTGAACTCGCCGGGCTCGGCCGCGCGTGTATTCGGAATATCGGAAATAGCGGCGAGGACCGAGGCCAGCACCGCGCGTCCGCCATGAACGTGGAACTCAGCAATGTCCTCGCCGGTCGCGCTGGCCGGCCCTGGAAACCAGAGCACGACCGCATCGTCGATCGGCTGGCCCGCCCCGTCCCGGAGCAGCCGGCGGCTGGCCTGCCGCGACGCCGGCAGCCTGCCCGCGAGCGTCGTCAGGACCAGCCCGGCCTGCGAGCCAGAGACGCGTACCACCGCGATCGCGCTGGGCGCCCGGCCGGATGACAGCGCAAAAATGGTCTGGTCTCGCGGATGCATGGCCTATTTGTCCGGCTCCCCGCGAAAAGGCAAACATCCCGTTTTGAACCGGCCAGCGGCGGGATTTTGCTGCGCCAGATTCCGCAGCAAATTCATATTGCTTCGCAATATAGGCGCAGCATTTTTGCTGGAGGAATGCCTCCTGGCACAGCGGATGGGCCCACCGAAATTCAAGGATTATTTTGATATATCAACAAATTGAAGGTCATCCGAGATCAGGTCACCGGCTGCCTTCCATGCTGCACTCTGCTGCAGCAAAGCTGCAAAACAAAAAGGGCGCCCGAAGGCGCCCTTGAATTCTTTGCTGCAGTGCACTCAGGTGTTCATGGAGTCGAAGAACTCCGAATTGCTCTTGGTCGAGCGCAGCTTGTCGAGCAGGAAGTCGATCGCGTCCATGGTGCCCATCGGATTGAGGATGCGGCGGAGCACGTACATCTTCTTGAGCACCTGCGGATCGGTGATGAGCTCCTCCTTGCGGGTGCCGGAGCGCGAAATGTCGATCGCCGGGAAGGTGCGCTTGTCCGAGACCTTGCGGTCGAGGATCAGTTCCGAGTTACCGGTGCCCTTGAACTCTTCGAAGATGACTTCGTCCATGCGGCTGCCGGTATCGACCAGCGCGGTCGCGATGATGGTCAGCGAGCCGCCCTCCTCGATATTACGGGCGGCACCGAAGAAGCGCTTCGGGCGCTGCAGCGCGTTGGCGTCGACACCGCCGGTCAGCACCTTGCCGGATGACGGCACCACGGTGTTGTAGGCGCGGCCGAGGCGCGTGATCGAATCGAGCAGGATCACGACGTCGCGGCCATGCTCAACCAGGCGCTTGGCCTTCTCGATCACCATCTCGGCGACCTGAACGTGGCGCACCGCCGGCTCGTCGAAGGTCGAGGACACGACCTCGCCCTTCACCGAGCGCTGCATGTCCGTGACTTCTTCCGGACGCTCGTCGATCAGCAGCACGATCAGATAGCATTCGGGATGATTGTGCGTGATCGAGTGCGCGATGTTCTGCATCAGCACGGTTTTACCGGTACGCGGCGGCGCCACGATCAGCGCGCGCTGGCCCTTGCCGATCGGGGCTACGATGTCGATCACGCGTGCAGACAGGTCTTTCCGCGTCGGATCGTCGATTTCCATGCGGAAACGCTGGTTCGGAAACAGCGGCGTGAGGTTGTCGAAATTGACCTTGTGCTTGGCCTTTTCCGGGTCTTCGAAATTGAGCGTGTTGACCTTCAGCAGCGCAAAATAGCGCTCGCCCTCTTTCGGGCTGCGAATGTGGCCTTCGATGGTGTCACCGGTGCGCAGGCCGAAACGGCGGATCTGCGAGGGCGAAACGTAGATATCGTCCGGGCCCGGCAGATAATTCGCATCGGGCGAGCGGAGGAAGCCGAAACCGTCGGAGAGCACTTCGACGACGCCTTCGCCGACGATATCGGTCTCGGCGAGCGAAAGCTGCTTGAGGATGGCAAACAGCAGCTCCTGCTTGCGCATGGTGCTGGCGTTCTCGACCCCGTTCTCTTCCGCGAACGAGACGAGCTCGGCCGGGGTCTTCGACTTGAGGTCCTGGAGTTTAATTTCCCGCATTGGGGTGGTCCTGTGGGGTAACCTTGGAAGGGGTGCGAGGAGGCTCTGAAATGCGGACGTGAGAAGATAAGGTCCGCAGGTCTGGCAAGGAGAGTGCCGGTGAGGCTTCAAACCTGATGCGGTGTCCGGCCTCTGGAAAGCTCAGACACAACCACATCCGCCTGCGTTGGGTGGGATATCGATAATATAGAAAATCGCTCCCTTCTCCGCAAGCCGAAGCGCTGAGCGATTCCGCGGGTGGCTTGCCTAGAACGGCTTCACGATCACCATGATGACGATGAGAATCATCAAAACGGTCGGCACCTCATTGATAATCCGATAGAATTTCTGGCTCCGCGGACGCCGGTCGGCGGCGAAATCTTTGAGCCAGCGCGAAAAAAAGCCGTGGACCGCCGACAGCGCCAGGACCAATGCCAGTTTTACGTGCAGCCAGCCGAACGTGAACCAGTGGCCGGACCAGGCGAGAAAAAGCCCGGCGAGCCAGGTGACAATCATGGCGGGGTTGATGATCGCCTTGAACAGCCGGCGCTCCATGACCTTGAACGTTTCCGACTGCTTCGAGCCGATCTCGGCGTCGCAGTGATAAACGAACAGCCGCGGCAGATAGAGCATGCCCGCCATCCAGGAGATGACGGCGATCACATGCAGCGCCTTGATCCAGAGATAGACGTCTTCGAACATTTTCGCGGCCCGGATTGATGCCCAGCGAAAGGAGCTGGGGATAGTAAGAACCCGTTAAGGTCTTACCCTGCACACATATCCGTCCGTAGCGCCTTCCTCAAATCTAGAATCTTAGATTCTTAAGGTTTGAGTCTAAGTGACCGTGGATTGGACTCACGCAATTCCGTCCGCGACTTCACGCGCGCTTGTTCACATCCATCAACATATCCTGCGCCAGTTGGGCCTGTTCCGATAAGCCGTCCGGACTCAAAGGCTTGCGTGCGCTCGTCGGCAGCTTATCAAGGGGGTTATCCGCGCAATCCCGCTTCCCGCTTGGAGAGGCGGCGGACTTGTTCTGACGGGCAGCGGTGTGAAGAAAATTGGCACTTGTCCCGTCCCTGGTGTCGCACATCCCTTTCCGAGCGGTTAAGCTCCACAGAAATCCACAAACCACCCCGCCCTCATCCAAAGAGTTTTTGTGCCGACCTCGAACAATTATTTCCATCTGCACCTGGTCTCCGACTCCACTGGCGAGACGCTGATCACCGTCGCGCGCGCCGTCGCCGCGCAATATGCGAACGTGACGCCGGTCGAGCATGTCTATCCGCTGGTGCGGAGCCAGAAGCAGCTCGACCGGGTGCTCGACGAGATCGAGGAAGCGCCGGGGATCGTGCTATTCACGCTGCTCGAGAAGGATCTCGTCGCCAGGCTCGAGGACAAGTGCAAGCAGATCAATGTTCCGAGCCTGTCGATCATCGGGCCGGTGATGCAGCTGTTCGAAGCCTATCTCGGCGCTGCGACCACGGGTCGCGTCGGCGCCCAGCACGTGCTCAATGCGGAATATTTCAAGCGCATCGACGCACTTAACTACACGATGATCCATGACGACGGTCAGCATGTCGAAGGTCTCGACGACGCCGACGTGGTTCTGGTCGGCGTGTCCCGCACCTCGAAGACGCCGACATCGATCTATCTCGCCAATCGCGGCATCCGCACCGCCAACGTGCCGCTGGTGCCCGGCATTCCCGTGCCGGCACAGCTGGAGACGCTGACGCGGCCGCTGGTGGTGAGCCTGCACGCGACGCCGGAACGCCTGATCCAGATCCGTCAGAACCGCCTGCTCTCCATGGGCGCCGAATCCGGCAGCGACACCTATACCGACAGGCAGTCGGTCACCGAGGAGGTCGCGTTCGCGCGCAAGCTGAGCGCCAAGCACGACTGGCCGCTGCTTGACGTGACGCGGCGCTCGATCGAGGAAACCGCCGCGGCGATCATGAAGCTCTACAGCGATCGTCAGCGTAACCGGCCCTTGGAATAGTTGTCGCGATGGCTCTGTGGCGCGGCACATCTCCGCTGATCCTGGCCTCGCAAAGCAGCGCGCGCAAAATGCTGCTGGCCAATGCCGGGCTCGAATTCGAGGCCGTCACGGCTGACATCGACGAGCGCGGTATCCAGGCCAGCTCCAACCTCGGCGATCCGCGCGAGATCGCTCTGCTGCTGGCCCGCGAAAAGGCCAAGGCGGTCTCTATGGGTCGTCCGGGAAGTTATGTGATCGGCGCCGACCAGACGCTGGCGCTCGGCAGCCGTCTCTTCAATAAGCCCGCCGGGCGCCCACAGGCGCTGGCGCAACTGCGCGATCTCGCCGGCAACAGCCATGAGCTGAATTCCGCCGTGGCGGTGGCGCGGGACGGCAAGATCGTGTTCGAGGATGTCTCGGTGGCGCGCATGACCATGCGGCCAATGAGCGAAGCCGAGCTTTCGGCCTATCTCGACGCCGCCGGCGAGGCCGTGACCAGAAGCGTCGGCGCCTATCAGCTCGAGGGCCTCGGCATTCATCTGTTCGAGCGCATCGAGGGTGACCATTTCACCATTCTCGGCCTGCCGCTGCTGCCGCTGCTTGCGTATCTGCGGAGCGAGCAGCTAATTGCGGTGTAGACGCGAGAGAAGGCTGGGTGCTGATGCGGATCCTGGGACTGACAGGCTCGATCGGGATGGGCAAATCCACCACTGCAAAGTTGTTCGCGGAGGCCGGCGTGCCCGTCTATGACGCCGACGCCGCCGTGCATCAGCTCTACGAGGGTGAAGCCGCGCCGGCGATCGAGGCCGCCTTCCCCGGCACCACCGTGAACGGCAAGGTCGATCGGACAAAACTGTCGGCGCGCGTGGTGCACGATCCCGCCGCGATCAAGCAGCTCGAGCAGATCGTCCATCCGATGCTCGGTGCCTCCCGGCAGAAATTCTTCGCCGATGCCGAGGCCGCCAAGGCGCCGGTCGTGGTGCTGGACATTCCGCTGCTGTTCGAGACCGGCGGCGAGAAGCGGGTCGACGCGGTGGTCGTGGTGTCGACATCGCCGGAACTCCAGCGCGAACGCGTGCTGGCGCGCGGCACGATGGACGAGGCGAAACTCGATGCCATCATCGCCAAGCAGACGCCGGATGCCGAGAAGCGCAAGCGGGCCGATTTCGTGGTGGATACCTCACACGGACTTGAGCCGGTGCGCGCCCAGATCAAGCACATCCTGGCCGAGGTCGTTAAGATGCCGCAGCGGCGAGCCTGATTCGCCGACTTACAAGACTTCTTGCACGGCCTCCCGATCATGCGCGAAATCGTTCTCGACACCGAAACCACCGGCCTCGATCCGCTCCGCGGCGATCGCCTGGTCGAAATCGGCTGCGTCGAGATCTTCAACCGCATGCCGACGGGACAGACGTATCACGTCTATATCAACCCCGAACGGGACATGCCGGCGGAAGCCTTCGCGGTGCACGGGCTGTCGGCCGAGTTTCTCTCGACCAAGCCGCTGTTCCACGAGGTGGTCGACGCGTTCCTGGAGTTCATCGGCGATGCGCCGCTGGTGATCCACAACGCCTCGTTCGACATCAGCTTCATCAATGCCGAGCTTGATCGGATCAAGCGTCCGGCGATCCCGCGCGAGCGGCTGGTCGATACGCTGCTGCTCGCGCGCCGCAAGCATCCCGGCGTGTCGAACCGGCTCGACGATCTCTGTTCGCGCTATTCGATCGACAATTCACACCGCACCAAGCACGGCGCGTTGCTCGACTCCGAGCTTTTGGCCGAAGTCTATGTCGATCTGGTGGGGGCGCGGCAGTCGCAGCTGCTGCTGGCTTCGGAGAGCGAAGAGATTCGCGTCAATTCCGCCGGCGATGCGCCGCGGCGGCAGCGGTCAGTGCCGCTCGCGCCGCGCGTTTCGGATGCCGAGCGGGAGGCTCATCGGGCCTTCATCGCAACGATGGGCGAAAAGGCGATCTGGAACGAGTATCTCGCCGCTCCAGTCGCCCCTCCGGCTGGTTAAGCCTGCGCTTAGGCCTGGCCGGTCTGGCCACCCTGGGCGGCCATCTGCCGCTCCATGTTCTGGCGATAGAGACCGACGAAATCGACCGGGTCCAGCATCAGCGGCGGGAACCCGCCATCGCGCACCGCGGTTGCGATGATCTCACGGGCGAACGGGAACAAGAGCCGCGGGCACTCGATCATGACCAGCGGGTGCAGGTTCTCCTTCGGCACGTTGACGATCCGGAACACGCCGGCATAGGCGAGCTCGAACGAGAACATCACCTTGCCCGCGGTCTCGGCCTTGCCTTCGACCGTCAGCGTCACCTCGAACTCCTGTTCGCTGAGGTTATTGGCGCCGACATTGATCTGGATGTTGATCTGGGGCGGCTGGCCCTGCTGCTGGAGCGAGCTCGGCGCGTTCGGATTTTCGAACGACAGGTCCTTGGTATATTGCGCCAGCACGTTGAGCTGGGGAGCCTGAGCCGCCTCGGGAGGGGTGCCGTTACCGTTGGTCATAGAAGTGTCTCCTTAACCCGATTGGGGCTGAAATTCGCGGCGGTTGGCTAACATAGGGCCGCCTCGTTCCACAAGGACGAACGGTCCCGGATGGGAATCCAGATCGTGCCCGCAACTATGACGTTCAGGGCGGCCTTTCGCCGAAATCGCGCCTTAAACGATTGAAGATACGCGATTTCCGCCCAGGATCGGGTTTCCCCTTAAGGATAAAACGCGCTACGCTCGCCTCTGTGCCAAAAGGCGCCATTGGCCGGGCAAGATTTCGTGCCTACATCCCAGGGACCAGACGCGCGGACCTAAAATGGTGATGTAGACTTGCCGTTCTCGTATGGAACGGTCTACTGGCCGGATTGATTTTCCCGGCAACGACCCCGAAGCGAAGACCCAGAGCAAAGACCAGAAAGCGAATACGACGTGGACATCTACACCATCATCTTCCTGGCGTTGGCGGTCTTCATCTTTCTGAGGCTGCGCAGCGTGCTGGGGCAGCGCACGGGCAACGAGCGGCCGCCGTTCGATCACACCGCCGCCCGTAATGCGCTGGGGGGTGCCCAGGACAAGAACGTCGTGACCATGCCGGGCAAGGTGATCGATCAGGCTCCGCTGGCGCCGACGGTCGAGCCGACCGCCCCTAGCGACCGCTGGAAGGGTCTGACTGAACCGGGCACCGCACTGGCGCAGGGTCTCGATGCCATCGTCGAGAAGGATTCCACCTTCGATCCGCGTCATTTCATCTCGGGTGCTCGCGGCGCTTATGAGATGATCGTGCTGGCCTTTGCCAATGGCGATCGCCGCGCGCTGCGCGACCTGTTGTCGTCGGAGGTCTATGAGAGCTTCGACGCCGCGATCAAGGAGCGCGAGAAGAACGAGCAGAAGACCGAGACGCGCTTCGTCTCGATCGACAAGGCCGAGCTGGTCGGCGCCGAGCTGCGCGACCGCACCGCGCAGCTCACGATCCGCTTCGTCTCGCAGATGATCTCGGCCACCCGCGACAAGGCCGGCAACATCGTCGATGGCAGCGCCGACACGGTTGCCGACATCACCGATATCTGGACTTTCGCCCGCGACACCACCTCTCGCGATCCGAACTGGAAGCTGGTTGGCACCGGAAGCGCGAATTAAGCTCTTTCTCAAAAACAGCGCGACGGCGTTCTGCGCGGGCGTCGTCGTGCTGTCGACGTTTTCGCTCGGCGCCGAGGCGGCGCGGCGCCACTATCGCAGCCACCATCACCATCCCCCGCAATTGGCAGCGAGCCCGCCGCGGGCCTTGCCCTATCCGCAGCTTCCGCTGCCGTTCGAGATCTCTGGCGCGCAATATCTGCCGCTGGCCTGGACCGACGTGAAAGGCTGGAACGAGGACGATCATCTCGCCGCCTACAAGACATTTCGCGCCAGCTGCAAGTCGATCAATGCTCAGAATGGCGCCCCCGAGCCGAAAGCGCTGGGGGCTTCGCTAAGCGAGCCTTGCAGGGTCGCCAAGACGCTCGAGCTCGGCGACGACGCCAAGGCAAAAACCTTCTTCGAGGAGAATTTCGCGCCGCTGCGCATCTCCCGCTTAGGGGAGCCCGACGGTTTCGTCACCGGCTATTACGAGCCGGTGCTCGAGGGATCGCGCACGCAGACCGATGTCTTCAATGTCCCGGTCTATCGCCGGCCCTCGAACCTGTTCGTGCGCGGCTACAAGCAGGATTCCGTCAGCCTGCCCAACAAGGGCCCGGTCTACCGCAAGATCGGCCGCCGCAAGCTGGTGCCCTATTACGACCGCGGCGAGATCGAGGACGGCAAGATCGCCGGCCGCGGACTGGAGGTCGCCTGGCTGAAGGATCCGACCGATCTGTTGTTCGCGCAGATCCAGGGTTCGGCGCGGATCAAGTTCGAGGACGGCACGACGCTCCGGCTCAATTACGACGCCTATAACGGCTATCCCTACACGGCGGTGGGACGCATCCTGATCGAGCGCGGCATCATTCCGAAAGAGGAGATGTCGATGCAGAAGATCAGGGAGTGGATGGCGCAGAATCCTGACGGCGCCAAGGAGCTGCGCCGCCAGAACCGCGCCTACATCTTCTTCCGCGAGGTCAATCTCTCCGACAAGGACGAGGCGGTGGGCGCGCAAGGCATTCCGCTGACGGCGGGACGCTCGATCGCGGTCGACAAGTCGCTGCATGTCTACGGCACGCCGTTCTTCATCGAGGGCGAGCTGCCGATCGACTCCGAACGTTCGAAGACGCCGTTTCACCGGCTGATGATCGCGCAGGACACCGGCTCGGCCATCATCGGCCCCGCGCGCGCGGATCTGTATTTCGGTGCCGGGCAGGAGGCCGGCCGCGTCTCCGGGCGGCTGCGCCATCCCATGCATTTTGTCATGCTGGTCCCGAAGAGCCTCGATCCTGCGCCGCGCGCTGCGCGGTTGCCGGTACCGGATCCGCGTCCCTCGGAGAAAATCGCAAAACTGTTTCCGCAAACCGATCCGGCCAAGACGGGCGCGCCTGCTGCTGCGCCCGCCGCGGCGCAGGGCAAGAACGAAACGGTTGCCATCGCCGGGCCTGTGCCGCTACCGGTGCCGCGTCCCGCCATCGAGCCTGTCCCTGAGCCGCGGCGGCCCGTGAAGAATCGTCCCCATCGGCAGCAATGAAGCGATCGTCCCGTCCGCCCGTGCTGGAGCCTCGCCCCTCGCCGCGCCGCCGTGCGCTGAGCGAGGAGGAGCGCGCGCTGTGGGATACGGTCGCAAAGCAGGTCAAGCCGCTGAGGAAGCATCGCGTGGCCAAGGCGCATGCCGCGCCGTCCGCGGGGCCGTCGCCCGTGGCCCAGGTGACCCGGCCCTCGCCACCGGCAAGGCCGGTTGCCATAGCGCCTGCGGCGCGCGTCGCGAAACCGTCGGTCCCGCCGCTGGCGCCGCTCGGCAAGCGCGAGCGGACAAAACTGTCGCGCGGCCGCAGCGAGATCGAGGCGCGGCTCGATCTGCACGGCATGACCCAGATGCGCGCCCATCGCGCGCTGACCGGCTTCCTGCACCGGGCCCATCATGATGGGCTGACCTTCGTGCTCGTCATCACCGGCAAGGGACGCAGCGGCGGCGAAAGCGGCGTGCTCCGCCGCCAGGTGCCGGAATGGCTGAGCCTGCCGGAATTCCGCACCTTCGTCGTCGGCTTCGAGACCGCCCATATCGGCCATGGCGGCGAGGGCGCGCTGTATGTGCGGATCAGGCGGGCGAGATTCTAAAACGGCCGCACGATTCCGACGCGCGGGATCAGTGTGAGGACCAGGCCGAAGATATTTGTCTTCCGATCCTCGGCCGGAATCATCGGAGCTTCCTGCTTTGCCGGCAGCATCTTCACCGCGTGCAGGATCAGGACCATGCAGACCGCCCAGTTCGAGATCCAGCGCGAATAGTCGAACACCATCGCGAACATCACGAGATAGGCGAGGCTGATGCCTGTTAGCGCCGCGATGACGAGCCGCTTGTGCAGATCGCTGGCGAGCGCGCCGATCAGGCCCGCGAAGAAGCGCCACAGCGGCGTGTGCAGCCAGATCAGCAGCGCGAACACGGGCACGCCGAGGATGTTGTGCGGCAGGCGGCCCCAGGTGTCCGAGATCTCCTTCGCCAGCGGCTGGTACCAGATGTAGGCGAACTGCAGCAGGTCGGTGCGGGAGGGATCGGCCATCCGCGTCTTCAGGTATGCGACGAAGTCCGCTTCCGGGATCGGCATCGTTCCCAAAAATTGCGCGGCGAAGAACAGCGCGGAGACAAGGGCCAGGGCGATCACGCCGAATGCGACATTGCCGCGATTGCTGCCGTAAGCGAGGTAGTGCCTGATCACCACGATGGTGATGATCGTCGGCACGTACATCAGGAGATGGATGTGGTGGATCAGGACGAGAATGATCGCGAACAACGCCGCCGTTGCCACGAACAGCAGCGAGCCGGCCGGCATCAGCAGGAGGACGATCGCCAGCGCGCAGCCATAGATGTCGAAATGGCCGAGCGTGTGCATGAAGTTCTTCAGGAAGAACGGCGAGCCCGCGGTGAAGACGAACAGCGGCAGCGTCTTCGCGGTGAAGCCGAACGTCCTCTGGAACAGTTTTGCGTAGAGCCCTGATGTCAACAGCCAGGTCGCGCCGCCGAGCGCGAACACCAGCCAGACCGGCACCTTGTCGGTGAACAGCGCGACGATCGCCCCGATCAGCGCGCGCTTGATGAAGCCGAAATGGTAGTCGACGAGGAGATGGATATAGGGGACGTAAGGCGGCAGCTGGATCTTGTGAATGAACACGCCGGCGATGACCGCTGCGTTGATCGCGAGCAGCAGGCGCCAGGGGTTTTTCTGGACGTTAGCGAGCACGTCGCACCCGGCGCGCGCAAAACTCCGCTGTCGTCCCGGACAAGCGGGCTGGCAACGCGCAGCGTTGTCCAGAGCGAGCGCAGATCCGGGACCCATAACCACTGCAGGTCGTTTGAGCCGAGATCGGAGCCGCCATCTGTTTCAACAAGGACCATCAGGGGTAATGGGTCCTGGCTTTCGCCAGGACGACGGCCCGATAGATAGCGGACTTGCTCCGGATTACAAAATGAACCGGCTCAGATCCGCGTTCTTGGCGAGGTCGCCGACGTGCTTCTGCACGTAGTCGGCGTCGACCTTGATGGTCTCGCCGTTGCGGTCGGGGGCGGTGAAGGAGATCTCGTCGAGCACCCGCTCCATCACGGTCTGGAGCCGCCGCGCGCCGATGTTCTCGACGGTGGAGTTCACGGCGACCGCGACGTCGGCCAGCGCGTCGATGGCGCTGTCGGTGATGTCGAGCGTCACGCCCTCGGTCTGCAGCAGGGCGACATATTGCTTGATCAGCGAAGCCTCGGGCTCGGTCAGGATGCGCCGCATGTCGTCGCGGGTCAGCGCCTGCAGCTCGACGCGGATCGGCAGGCGGCCCTGCAATTCCGGCAGCAGGTCGGACGGCTTTGCGACGTGGAAGGCGCCCGACGCAATGAACAGGATGTGGTCGGTCTTGACCGCGCCGTGCTTGGTCGAGACCGTGGTGCCCTCGATCAGCGGCAACAGATCGCGCTGCACGCCCTCGCGCGAGACGTCGCCGCCGACGCGGCCGTCGCGGGCGCAGATCTTGTCGATCTCGTCGAGGAACACGATGCCGTTGTTCTCGACCGCGCTGATCGCCTCCAGCGTGAGCTGCTCGGTGTCCAGCAGCTTGTCGGATTCCTCGTTGACGAGGATCTCGTGCGAGCCTTCCACCGTCAGCCGCCGCGTCTTGCTGCGGCCGCCGAGCTTGCCGAAGATGTCACCGATCGAGATCGCGCCCATCTGCGCGCCCGGCATGCCCGGGATCTCGAACATCGGCATGCCGCCGCCGGACGATTGCGTCTCGATCTCGATTTCCTTGTCGTTGAGCTCGCCGGCCCGCAGCTTCTTGCGGAAGGATTCCCGCGTCGCCGCGCTGGAATTGGCGCCGACCAGCGCATCGAGCACGCGCTCCTCGGCGGCGAGCTGCGCCCGCGCCTGCACGTCCTTGCGCTTCTTCTCGCGGACCTGGGCGATCGCGACCTCGACGAGATCGCGCACGATCTGCTCGACGTCGCGGCCGACATAGCCGACCTCGGTGAACTTCGTCGCTTCCACCTTCAGGAACGGCGCATTCGCCAACTTGGCGAGACGTCGCGCGATTTCCGTCTTGCCGACGCCGGTGGGGCCGATCATCAAGATGTTCTTCGGCAGCACCTCCTCGCGCAAGGAGCCTTCGAGCTGCTGCCGCCGCCAGCGGTTGCGCAGTGCGATCGAGACGGCGCGCTTGGCGTCGCCCTGGCCGACGATGAAACGGTCGAGTTCGGAAACGATTTCGCGGGGGGAGAAGTCTGTCATGGCACCTTAGCTAGGGTCAGATGCGGGCCGGGACAAGCCGCTTTTTTCGGCCGTCAGATGATCGGCGGGCCCGACTGCCATTGTTTCACGGCCTCGATCGGATGGATCAGCATCAGGATATTGAGCGTCAGATTGTCGCGAATGTGGAGCGCCAGCATGATCTCGAAGGCAAGGCCGAGCAGGACGGTCGCAGATACCGGCAGTACGCGCGCGACGAGGAACCCGAGCATCATGGCCAGATTGTCAGAGATCGAATTGACGATGCTGTCACCGTAATAGTCCAGCGAGATCGTGCCGGCGCGGTAGCGCTCGATGATGAAGGGCGAGTTCTCGACGATCTCCCAGGCGCCCTCGATCAGCATGGCGACGATCAGCCGGGCCGGCCACGATAAGGTGAGGAATGGCAGACGCGCGAACAGCAGCCAGGTCAGCCCGTAGAACAGGAAGCCGTGCAGCACGTGCGAGAAACTGTACCAGTCGGCGATGTGCTGGGAATTCTCCGAGCTGTTCACCACGCCGTGCCAGAGCTTGACATAGCCGCAGGTGCAGATCGGCACGCGCCCCATCGCGAACAGGATCAGGGCTTGCAGCGCCAGCAGCGATAGCGCGATGCCGGCCCAGGCGAGCGGCGGAAATGCGACCTTGCTCTCCTGCGCGTGCGCCAGCGTCATGGCTCGCGCACCATCAACAATGCGGCCCCGTCCGGCGTCTCGACCATGCGGTCGCGAACGAAGCCGGCCTTCTCGTAGGCGCGTATCGCGCGCGCATTGAGCGGATCCGGATCGGTGACCATGCGCGGCAGGCCGTACCGCAACTGCTCGTCGACGAACGCGCGAGTGAGCGCCGAGCCATGGCCCCGCCCGATCATGTCGCCCTCGCCGATGAACTGGTCGATGCCACGCGTGCCCTCCGGTTGCGGCCCGAAGCCCGTGTTCCAGGCGGTCAGGCGGTAGCACTGAAGATAGCCGAAGGGCCTGTCGCCGGCCAACACGATGAACTGGTCCATCGCGGGTTCATCGAGATCACCGCTCACCAGCGCGAACTGCTCGTCCGGATCGCCCCACCATTCCCGCACATGGGCTTCGCCCAGCCACCGCCGGATCAACGGCAGGTCGGCAGCGGTCATCGGGCGGAAGGTGTAGGCGGCGATCATCTAGCAGCCCCACAGCGGTGGTGCCCTCCCTCTCCCGCTTGCGGGAGAGGGTCGGGGAGAGGGGGTCTGTGCATCGGGACAGCCCCTGAGTGGAGAGAGCCCCCACCCGGCGCTTCGCCATAGCCGAGGCGTTGCCTCGGCGTCTCTAAAGAGGACGGCCGCCGAAGGCGGCCTGTGCCTCCCCCCGCAAGCGGGAGAGGTTGCACCGACCGTGCGGATGGTCGTACGGACAAGAGACGCTCCGCCCTAGCCGCTTGCGAGGCTCTCGATGGTCAGATTGCGGTTGGTGTAGACGCAGATGTCGGCGGCGATGTCGAGGGAGCGGCGGACGATGGTCTCGGCGTCCTTGTCGGTGTCGAGCAGGGCCCGCGCCGCGGCCAGCGCGTAATTGCCGCCGGAGCCGATCGCCATCACGCCGGCCTCGGGCTCGAGCACGTCGCCGGTGCCTGTCAGCACCAGAGAGACGTCCTTGTCGGCCACGATCATCATGGCCTCCAGCCGCCTGAGGTAACGGTCGGTGCGCCAGTCCTTGGCGAGCTCCACGGCGGCCCGGGTCAGCTGCCCGGGATATTGCTCGAGCTTGCTCTCCAGCCGCTCAAACAGGGTGAAGGCGTCGGCGGTGGCGCCGGCGAAGCCGCCGATGACGTCGCCCTTGCCGAGCTTGCGGACCTTCTTGGCGTTGGACTTGATCACGGTCTGGCCGATCGAGACCTGGCCGTCGCCGCCGACGACCACCTTGCCGCCCTTGCGGACCGTCAAAATCGTGGTGCCGTGCCAGCCCGGCGAGCTGTTCTGGGTGTCCTGCATGAAATACCTCGTTGTCCGGCCTGATTTAGGCGGTCCGGGCTGAGGGTACAACGGGCCGTTCCGGGCCGAATTTCGCTCACCATAGGCAGAAGTAGAGACCCGTCCGGCCGTTCCCGCAGTAGCGAAGGTGTCATTTGGCTGTTAATAGACTGGCGTTTTCGGCTCAAAGCTAGAATGGAAACCGATTTTCCATGCGCACCGCGACGATCAAGCGCAAGACCAAGGAAACCGACATCGAGGTCTCCGTGAACCTCGATGGCACCGGCGTGGCCAATATCGCGACCGGCATCGGCTTTTTCGACCATATGCTCGATCTCCTCGCCCGCCATTCCCGCATCGACCTCACGGTCAAGGCGGTGGGTGACCTGCACATTGATTATCACCATACCACCGAAGACACCGGCATCGCGCTCGGCCAGGCGGTGAAGCAGGCGCTCGGCAACATGGCGGGCATCACCCGCTATGCCGGCGTGCACATGCCCATGGACGAGACCTTGTCGCGCGTGGTCATCGACATCTCGGGCCGCCCGTTCCTGGTGTTCAAGGCCGACTTCCCCCGCGACAAGATCGGCGAGTTCGACACCGAGCTGGTGCGCGAGTGGTTCCAGGCCTTCGCCATCAACGCCGGCGTGACTCTCCACGTCGAGACCCTATATGGCGATAACAGCCATCATATCGCCGAGTCCTGCTTCAAGGGTCTGGCGCGGGCGCTGCGCACTGCCGTTGCGATCGATCCGAAGGCAGTGGGCGAAATCCCGTCCACCAAGGGCTCGCTCGGCGGCTGACATCTCCGTCTTGGCGGCGAAAGGCCGCCGACGGCATCTACTCAATTCTCGAGAACGGGGCATCGCCATGCCTGCCTACACAGTTCATGCTCCCTTCCCTGGCGGAGCCGATCTGCGCGCGACCGACAAATTCGTCTTCGTGCGCGACGGCTTCCATTTCTGGGCGATGATTTTTGGCCCGTTCTGGCTGCTGTGGAATCGGCTGTGGCTGGTGCTGATCGGCTGGCTGATCTTCATCGCTGCCTTCCATGCCGGACTCTCCAGCCTGGGTCTCGGCCGCAGTTCGATCTTCCTCGCCGATATCGTCATCGCGCTGCTGACGGGACTCGAGGCCTCCAGCCTGCGGCGCTGGACGCTGTCGCGCGGCAAGTGGCGGCAGCTCGACATCGTCATCGCCGACGACCATGACACGGCCGAGCGCCGCTTTTTCGAGCGCTGGAGCCAGAAGCAGCACGGCATCGTCAACGATCAATGGGCCGTCGATCGCGGCGGCCCGCCGCCGACCCGGGGCGTGCCGGGCCAGCAATTCTCGAACCCGCCGCCCATTCCGGCCGGCGGCATCATTGGATTGTTTCCAGAACCGGGAGGGTCAAGATGAGCGTCGCCATCATCGATTACGGTTCCGGGAATCTGCATTCGGCCGCGAAGGCCTTCGAGCGCGCCGCGCGGAGCCTCGAAAATCCGCAAAAGGTTTTCGTTACCAGCGATCCCGATCAGGCCTACGAGGCCGACCGTCTGGTCCTGCCCGGCGTCGGCGCCTTCGCCGACTGCCGGCGCGGTCTTGATGGCGTCAACGGCATGGTCGAGGCGATCACCGAGGCGGTGCGCGTCAAGGCGCGGCCGTTCTTCGGCATCTGCGTCGGCATGCAGCTGATGGCAAGCCGCGGCAAGGAGCACGTCATCACCGAAGGCCTGAACTGGATCGGCGGCGACGTCGAGAAGATCACGCCGCGCGATGAAAGCCTGAAGATCCCGCACATGGGCTGGAATACGCTCGAGGTGCTCAGGGAGCATCCGGTGCTGAACAAGCTGCCACTCGGCCCGAAGGGCCAGCACGCCTATTTCGTGCACTCCTATCACCTCAACCCCGCCAGCGAGGCGGACGTGCTCGCGCGCGCCGACTACGGTGGACCTGTCACCGCGATCGTCGCGAAGGACACCGCCATCGGCACCCAATTCCACCCCGAGAAGAGTCAGCGTTTCGGCCTGGCCCTGATCTCGAACTTCCTGCGATGGAAACCGTGATTCTCTTTCCTGCGATCGATCTCAAGAACGGCCAATGCGTGCGCCTCGAGCAAGGCGACATGGCGCGCGCGACCGTTTTCAATCTCAATCCCGCGGCCCAGGCGCAGAGCTTTGCCGACCAGGGCTTTGAGTATCTCCACGTCGTCGACCTCGACGGCGCCTTCGCCGGCAAGCCGGTGAACGCCGAGGCCGTCGAGGCGATGCTGAAGACGATCAGGATCCCGGTGCAGCTCGGCGGCGGCATTCGCGATCTCAAGACCGTCGAAGCCTGGCTCGACAAGGGCATCACCCGCGTCATCATCGGCACCGCCGCGGTGCGCGATCCTGAATTGGTGAAGTCTGCCGCGAAGAAATTCCCCGGCCGCGTGGCCGTCGGCCTCGATGCCCGCGACGGCAAGGTCGCGGTCGAAGGCTGGGCCGAGACCTCGCAGGTCACGGTGCTGGAGATCGCAAAGCGTTTCGAGGATGCCGGCGTCGCCGCCATCATCTTCACCGACATCGCGCGTGACGGCCTGCTCAAGGGCCTGAATCTCGACGCGACCATCGCGCTGGCTGACGCGATCTCGATCCCCGTGATCGCCTCCGGCGGCCTCGCCTCGATCGAGGACGTCAAGGCGATGCTGACGCCGCGCGCGAAAAAGCTCGCCGGCGCGATCGCCGGCCGCGCGCTGTACGATGGCCGGCTCGATCCCACTGCCGCCCTCACCTTGATCCGCGACGCGCGCAGGAGCTGACACATGTTCAAGGTGCGCGTGATCCCCTGCCTCGACGTCAAGGACGGCCGCGTCGTCAAGGGCGTCAACTTCGTCGACCTGCGCGATGCCGGCGATCCCGTCGAAGCCGCGATCGCCTATGACGCCGCCGGCGCCGACGAGCTGACCTTCCTCGACATCACCGCGACCCATGAGAACCGCGGCATCATGCTGGACGTGGTCCGGCGCACGGCGGAGGCCTGCTTCATGCCTGTCACCGTCGGCGGCGGCGTGCGTGAGGTCAACGACATCAAGACGCTGCTGCGCGCCGGCGCCGACAAGGTCTCGATCAACAGCGCCGCGGTGTCGCGGCGCGAATTCGTCAAGGAAGCTGCCGAAAAATTCGGCGAGCAATGCGTAGTGGTTGCGATCGATGCCAAGCGGGTCAAGCGCCCGGGCGGCGACCGCTGGGAGATCTTCACCCATGGCGGGCGCAACTCCACCGGCATCGACGCGATCGAATACGCCCAGGAGGTGGTCTCGCTCGGCGCGGGTGAAATCCTGCTCACCTCGATGGACCGTGACGGCACCCGGCAAGGCTTCGACATTCCGCTGACCCGGGCAATCGCCGACAGCGTTCCCGTTCCCGTGATCGCTTCGGGCGGCGTCGGCAATCTCGACCACCTCGTCGACGGTATCCGCGACGGGCACGCCACGGCCGTCCTGGCCGCCTCGATCTTCCACTTCGGGGAATTCACCATCCGCGAAGCCAAGGAGCACATGGCCAGGCGCGGGCTGCCCATGCGCCTCGATGCCTGACGACTCCCGTTCGTAAAAATGCTACATTAGCCTGCGGGGAATGGCCTCCGTGGCTTCATGTGTTTTGAGTAAGTCCGATGTCGCGTTTCACGATCCACGATCTGGCCGAGACCATCGACGCCCGCGCGGCTTCCGGCGGCGAGGCCTCCTATACCCGCAAGCTGCTGGACAAGGGCGCCGAGCATTGCGCCAAGAAGTTCGGTGAGGAAGCAGTCGAAACCGTAATCGCAGCAGTCGAAAACGATCGCGCGCATCTGATCGCCGAGAGTGCCGATCTGCTCTATCATTTCCTTGTCTTGCTCAAGGCCCGCGGCGTAAAGCTGGAAGAGGTCGAAGCCGCGCTGGACAAGCGGACGAACATGTCAGGGTTGGAAGAGAAGGCGTCGCGCAAGAGCGGCAACTAGCCGAGGTGGAGAGGTCGCTTCATGGATATCCGCGCACCGGAGCAACAGTATAATCCGTACCGCGTCTATACGCGCGAGCAGTGGGCGCGCCTGCGCGACGATACGCCGATGACGCTGGAGCCGGGCGAGTTCGACCGGCTGCGCTCGCTGCACGATCGCCTCGACCTGCAGGAGGTCGAGGACATCTATCTCCCGCTGTCGCGGCTGCTGTCGATCTATGTCGATGCGATGCAGCGCCTCTATTACTCCGAGCGCCAGTTCCTCAACATCCGCGACCGCAAGGTGCCCTACATCATCGGCGTTGCCGGCTCGGTCGCGGTCGGAAAGTCCACCACGGCCCGCGTGCTCCAGGCGCTCCTGGCGCGCTGGTCGCCGCGTCCAAAGGTCGAGCTGATCACCACCGACGGATTCCTCTATCCGAACGCGGTGCTCGACCGGCAGGGCATCATGCAGAAGAAGGGCTTCCCCGAGAGCTACGACCTGCCGCTGCTGCTGAGCTTCCTCTCCGACATCAAGTCGGGACGCCGCCATGTCCGCGCGCCGGTCTACTCGCATCTGACCTATGATATCGTCCCGGGCCAGTGGGCCGAGGTCGACCAGCCCGACATCCTGATCGTCGAGGGTGTCAACGTGCTGCAGACCGGCAAGCTGCCGCGCGACGGCAAGGCGGTGCCCGTCGTCTCCGACTTCTTCGACTTCTCGGTCTATATCGATGCCGATGAGGCGGCGCTGCGGCGCTGGTACATCAAGCGCTTCCTGGCGCTGCGCGACACCGCGTTCACCAATCCAAAGTCCTATTTCAACCGCTACGCGCTGCTCTCGGACGAGGAAGCGACCGCGACCGCAACCGCGATCTGGGAGCGCACCAACCTCGCCAATCTCGAGGACAACATCCTGCCCACCCGTCCCCGTGCGACGCTGATCCTGAAGAAGGGCCCGGATCACGTGGTGGAGAGCGTGGCGCTCAGGCGGCTGTAGGCCGCGGTGCCGTAGCTGAAGGCTGCGGTGCCGTAGGGTGGGCAAAGGCGCGAAGCGCCGTGCCCACGCTCTGTGCCTGCTGTCGAACGATGCGTGGGCACGCTGCGCTTTGCCCACCTTACGATATCTGTGCTGTGGCCACGCCTGTCCCCACATCGTCATTGCGAGCGTAGCGAAGCAATCCAGACTGTCTCCGCGGAAGGACTCTGGATTGCTTCGCTACGCTCGCAATGACGGGGAGAGAGTGGAGACTACACCGCCAGATGCCGTGACGCCGCGAGGCCAGCCAGCGCCTCGTCCAGCTTGTCCCGATCGAGCGGCTTGATCAAAAACCCGTTCATGCCGGCCTCGAAGCAGGCATAGCGATCCTCCACCAGCGTGTTGGCCGTAAGCGCCAGGATCGGCGTGTGCCGGCCGCCGATGGTGGCCTCGTGGGTGCGGATGCGTTTGGTCGCCTCGATGCCGTCGAGCTGCGGCATCTGGATGTCCATCAGCACCAGATCGTAGGGCGTGCCGGCCGAGCTAGCCGCCAGCCACGACTCCAGCGCGGCCTCGCCATGGACGGCGATGACGACGCGATGGCCGAGCTTTGTCAGCAGCGAGCGCATCAACAGCGCGTTGATCTCGTTGTCTTCGGCGACGAGGATCGACAGGCCTTTCACCGGCGCTGCGCCGGTAGCTTCGGCCGGCGGTTCCGGCGCGAGGTCGGGCGAGGGGATCTCAGGCGTCAGCGTGAGGCGTGCGGCGAGCGAGGCGGCGCGCAGCGGCCTCACCAGAAAGCCGGTGAAGGCCGGCGAGAGCTTTTCATGGCGCGAGCTCGACGTCAGCAGCACCAGCCGTTGCGGCGCATGCGCGCGGGCGGCTTCGCCCAACCGGTCGGCGATGCCAGGACCGATCGCGCGATCGACCAGCACCGCGTGCCATGAACGTTCCGGTAGCAGCGCTTCCGCGACAGCGGCGTCCGTCGCCAGGCAGGTCTGAGCGCCCCAGCGCTCCAGGCGCCGCGCGATCAGCGAGGCTTCGATGCCCTCGGCGATCACGAGGATCGACTTGCCTGTGAGGTCAGGGCTCGGGAACGTCGTCTGCCCCGCGCTTCCGTGCGATGGCGCGAGCGGCACTGCGACCTCGAAGGTCGCGCCCTTGCCTGGCTCGCTCGTCAGCGTGATGCGGCCGCCCATGCGCTTGACGATGCGCTCGCTGATGGCGAGGCCGAGCCCGGTGCCGCCATAGGTGCGGGCGACACGCTCGTCGGCCTGCTCGAATTCGCGGAAGATGCGTTGCTGCGCTTCGGGTGCGATGCCGATGCCGGTGTCGCGGACCAGGAAGCTGATCTCGTTCGGCCAGATGCCGGGTTCGACGATCAGCGCGACGCCGCCGTGAGCGGTGAACTTGATGGCGTTGCCGGTGAGGTTGAGCAGCACCTGGCGCAGCCGCGCGGCGTCGCCCACGACCTCCAGCGGCAGGCGCTCGTCGACATAGGCGGCAATCTCGAGCTGCTTGGCCTGCGCGCGCGGCGCCAGCAGCTCGGTGATCTCCTCGATCAGGGGCGAGAGCGCGAACGGACGCTGCTCGAGGTCGAGCTTGCCGGCCTCGATCTTGGAATAGTCGAGCAGCTCCTCGATCAGCGCCATCAGCGCTTCGCCCGAGGTCTTCACCGCCCTCGCATAGGTCGCCTGCTCCGGCGTCAGATGGGTGTCGAGCAACAGGCCGCCCATGCCGATGATGCCGTTCAGCGGAGTGCGGATCTCGTGCGAGGCCATCGCCAGGAAGCGCGACTTGGCGCGGTTGGCGGCATCGGCCTGGTCGCGCGCCTCCGACAGCGCGCGCTCGGTCTCGGTGCGGTCGGTGACGTCGCGTCCCACGCTCTGCAGTTCGGCCGCCTGGCCGGCGTCGAGCCGGACGTAACCTTCGCGCCAGGCGATCCAGCGCGCCCCGAGCGGCGTGGTGATCCTCTGGTCGTGGATGCGCGTGCCGTTGCTTTCGCGGGCGCTGTCGCCCTGCTCCAGCACGTCGAAATCAAAGCGCGTGCCGACCAGCGCGCTGCGCGCCTGTCCGGCGAGTGCGCAATAGGCGTCGTTGGCGAAGGTGATGCGGCCCTGATGGTCGCGCAGCACGATCAGATCGCCCTGCTGCTCGAACAGGCTGCGCGCGCGCTCCTCGGCTTCCTTCAGCTCCCAATTGCGGTCGATCAGCGCCTCGTTGTGGACGGCGAGGGTGCGCAGCCGCTTGTTGACGAAGCGCAGCCGCATGCTGAGCGTGGCAAGGCCGAGGCAGGCGAGGGCGAACAGGAAGCTTGCACCGATCGCAAAGGCGTTGGGATCGTAGCCGGACTTCTCGGCCCGGCTGCCGGCGATGAAGCCATAGGCGCCGCCGAACGTCGCCGAAAAGATCATGAAGGAGCGGATCGCGAAGGCTACCCTGGGATGCTGCCGCCTGAAGCGGCGCATGCGCACCTTGATCCGGAACGTCCGACCCATCGCAACCCCGACTCTTGTCCGAAAACCCCACCGCCGCTGCATGCGACGATGTCGCGCCGACCTTGCGAACAGCTTGAGGCTTCGGTGCCGCCTCCAAACAGGGTTGACGAGGTGTTAACGCCTCAGAGTGAAGCGGCCTGGAACGGGCGGTGGCCGTTATGGGCACCAACGATCAGCGCTGCGGCCTCGCGCTGCGAGAACGTCTTCGAGCGCACATAGATGCGGTAATCGGCGGGGCCGTCAGTCGAGAGATAGATGACCGGGCCGCCATCGACCGGCTGCGCCGCGATGGTGACGAGGCGGTTTGCCGGATTGGCCTGGCAGGAATCAGTCTCGGAACCGAGACCGTCATCCACCACTGCGAAGTCCGCAGCGTCCGCGTCGTCGGTGATCTGGACCCTGACCGTGGCCCGCGACGGATCGTCGGTGAAGGCGACGTGGACGCCGGCGGTCCAGAACAGGGATGTCAGCTCGACGGAGGTTTCGCCGAGAGCGATGCAGGGATGCGAGACCGATCCGATCTCGCCGCGGGCAAACACCGCAGCCGCCAGCAGGGGAACGACGGAGGCCAGGATCTTGAAACGCAACATGACACTCTACTCGCCAGGCCCGAGTGAACGACTCTTGGAGAACTCGTTGGGCCTTATGGTTTGCAGAGCGTAAAGGAAACTCGTTACCGCCGGGTTGATGCGCAGAATGATCAGGCGAGCTGGCGCACATCCTCCGCGAGTGCGCGGTAGGACAGCGCCTCGGCGAGATGCAGCCGGCCGATCTTGTCGGCATGATCGAGGTCGGCGAGCGTCCGCGCCACCCGCAGCACACGGTGATAGCCGCGCGCCGACAGCCGCATGGTCTCGGCAGCATCGCGCAGCAGTTTTTGACCCTGCGCATCGGGCCTTGCGATCTCCTCCAGCACGGAGGCCGGCGCCTCGGCATTGGTGCGGATGTTGGGCAAGCCTGCATCGGCGTAACGCGCGAGCTGGATGTCGCGCGCCGCCGCCACGCGCGCGGCGACCTCGGCCGAGCCCTCCGCCGGCGGCGGCAGGATCAGGTCGGCGGCCGTCACGGCCGGCACCTCGATGCGCAGGTCGATGCGGTCCATCAGCGGGCCGGAAATGCGGGCCTGGTAGTCGGAGGTGCAGCGATCGATGCGGCCGCGCTTGCAGGCGTAACCGGGCTCGAAGGCGTTGCCGCAGCGGCAGGGATTCATCGCCGCGACCAGCATGAAGCGCGCAGGATAGGTGACGCGGTGATTGGCGCGGGAGACGGAGACCTCGCCGTTCTCCAGCGGCTGGCGCAGCGAATCCAGCACGCGGGGATCGAACTCCGGCAGCTCGTCGAGGAACAGCACGCCCTGATGCGCGAGCGAGATCTCGCCGGGTTTAGCACGCATGCCGCCGCCGGTGAGCGCGGCCATGCTGGCGGAGTGATGCGGCGAGCGGAACGGCCGCCGCGACGTCAGCGCGCCGCCCTCGATTTCGCCGGCCACGGAAGCGATCATCGAGACCTCGAGCAGCTCGCCCGGCGACAGCGGCGGAAGAATGGAGGGCAGGCGCGCGGCCAGCATCGACTTGCCGGCGCCGGGCGCGCCGATCATCAGGAGGTGATGTCCGCCGGCGGCGGCGATCTCCAGCGCGCGCTTGGCGCTCTCCTGGCCCTTGATATCGCGCAGGTCGAGCTTTGAAGCGGCGGCCTCGTGCACTTTCGGCGAGGGCCGCGACAGCACCTGCGTGCCCTTGAAGTGGTTGGCGATCTGGATCAGCGATTGCGCGGCGATGATCTGGATATCGGGGCTCGCCCACGCCGCTTCCGAACCGCAGGACGCCGGGCAGATCAGCCCTTCCTCGCGCTGATTGGCACCGATCGCGGCGGGAAGCACGCCGGCGACGGCTGCGATCGAGCCGTCGAGGCCGAGCTCGCCGAGCACGGTAAAGCCGGTCAGCGCATCCGGCGGGATCGCGCCGATCGCCGCCATCAGCCCGAGCGCGATCGGCAGGTCGTAATGGCTGCCTTCCTTGGGCAGATCGGCGGGCGCCAGATTGACGATGATCCGCCGCGCCGTCAGCGCGAGCCCTGAGGCGATCAGCGCCGAGCGCACCCGCTCGCGCGCCTCCGACACCGCCTTGTCAGGCAGGCCGACGATGGCAAAGGCCGGCAGACCAGGCGCGACCTGCACCTGCACGTCGACCGCGCGGGCCTCGATCCCCTCAAAGGCGACGGTAGAAACCCGTTGAACCATGCCGACCCAGCCTGCCCTCTCGCACAATCAAGGGTAGCAGGAGGCGTGGCGCTTCGCAAGAACAATACGGGAACATCTCCGGGGCCGGGGCAAGCCCTAACCAATCGTAAACGCGATCCCGACACTACGCCTTGAATGCGAGCTTCTGTTCTCAGCACATTCCAACGAATGTCCGCTACTCCTGAGGGTGCGGGATGGGCCGTGGTCTAACGGGTGAACAGTTCAAATGCTTGCAAATCGCCGGAGAAGCGAACGTCGGGTGTGCAGCCGGCTCGCCAAGATTCATTTTGGGGCGGGCTCGCTGCCCAGGGACTGCACGATCACGGATATCTCGGACGGGGGCGTGAAAGTCGTGGCGGAATTTCTGGAAGTGCCGCCGCAATTCACCATCATCTTCGCGCCGGACTATTCCCGCCAATGCCGCCTGCGCTGGCGCATCGGCTGCGAATTCGGTGCCGAATTCACCGACTAGACCTCAACAGGGTCGCGTCCTTAACGGGACTTTAGCGTTAATCGGTAAGCATCTCTGATCAGTTGCCGAGTGATCAGAGTATGCCCAAGCGTTCGTCCCTCGCCTTCCCCCCGGCGAGATTGCTGCTTCCCGCCCTCATCGCGCTTGCCCTCGGCGGCTGTCAGACGACGAGCCTCGAGGACGTCACCGGCGCGCTCGGCGGCAAGACGGAAGCAGCCGGCAAGGCCGACGCCAAGGCTGACGTCAGGTCGGACATGGACGCGCTGCGTGAGCGCTATCGCGCCAAGCCGAGCGATCCCGCTATTGCGATCGAATACGGCAAGGCGCTGCGCGACACCGGCCAGCGCGCTCAGGCGGTCGCGGTGCTCGAGCAGGCCGTGCTCGCCCATCCCAGCAACAAGGCGCTGCTCGCCGGCTACGGCCGCGCGCTCGCCGACAACGGCAATTTCCAGCAGGCGTTCGACGTTCTGGGCCGCGCGCATTCGCCCGAGGATCCCGATTGGCGGATCCTGTCGGCGCAGGGCGCGGCGCTCGATCAGCTCGGCCGCAACGAGGAGGCGCAGCAATATTACGCCAGCGCCTTGAAGATCGTGCCTGACGAGCCGCAGGTTCTGTCCAATCTCGGCCTGTCCTACATGCTCCAGAACAATCTGCCGCGGGCCGAACAGGTGCTCGGCCGCGCCCATCAGCGCAATCAGAACGACGTGCGGATCCGTGCCAATCTCGCGCTCGTGCTGGGATTGCAGGGCCGCGAGGCCGAGGCTGAAATCCTCGTGAAGGCAGATTTGCCGCCGGACCAGGCCGCGGCCAAGGTCTCGGCGCTGCGGCAGCTGCTGGCGAAGAAGCAGCAGCAGCGGGCCGAGAAGTAGCCCGCCGCCGGGTTTTCCGTACGCGAAACCTACGACGCCTTGCGATGCGGGGCGGATCCGCGACCCGAGCGGCCCTTCAGCTTCTTCAGGAGCGGGCCGAGCAGCGAACGCTTCGGCTTCTTCACCTCGCCGCGCCCGGCGAGGCGGTTGGCCATGGTCTGGAACAGCTCGGTGGTGCGGTGGTTCTTGGAGACCTCCGCGATCATCTGGCCGTTATTGGCCGCGGTCGAGAACAGCTTCGAATCGAACGGGATCACCGCGATCGGCTGGCTCTCCATGGTCTTGGCGAACGCCTTGACCTCGATCTCCGCGCGCTTGTGCATGCCGACCTGGTTGATGCAGTACAGCGGCGGCCGGTCGTTCGGCCGCGCCGCCTTCAGCACGCTCAGCATGTTCTTGGTGTTGCGCAGGTTGGCGAGATCGGGCTCGGCCACGATCACGATGTCGTCGGCGTTGACCAGCGCGCGCTTGGTCCAGGCGGACCATTGATGGGGAACGTCGAGCACGATGCAGGGCGTGGTCATGCGCAGCGTGTCGAACACCGCGTCGAACGCTTCGGCGCCGAAATCATAGACGCGGTCGAGGGTGGCGGGCGCAGCGAGCAGGCTGAGGCGATCGGTGCATTTGGCGAGCAGGCGCTCCATCAGCGCCGTGTCGGGCCGGTCCTGCGACAGCACCGCATTGGCGATCCCCTGCGCCGGGTCCTGGTTGTAATCGAGACCCGCAGTGCCGAAGGCGAGGTCGAGATCGATCACGACGGAATCGAGCGAAAGGTCGCGGGCGATGGTCCAGGCCACGTTGTGCGCGACGGTGGACGCGCCGACGCCGCCCTTGGCGCCGACCACCGCGATGACGCGGCCGGTGATGATGGCTTCGGACGCCGAGAACAGGCTGCAGATCGAGCGGACCACGTCGAGCGTCTCGACCGGGCCGACGACGTAGTCGTTGACGCCGCGCCGCACCAGCTCGCGATAGGGCGCGGTATCGCTGGGATTGCCGATCACGACCACGCGGGTGCCGGGATCGCAGACGCCGGCGAGATCGTCGAGACCTTCGAGGATGTCGCGCGTGCCGTCGGATTCGATCACGATCACGTTCGGCGTCGGCATCGATTCATAGACTTCGATCGCCGCAGCCAAGCCGCCTTCCTTGGCGGTGAGATGCGCCTTGGCGAGCCGGCGATCCTCGCCCGCGGCGGTCACCGCCTTGAGCGTCTGGTCGGTCTCGCAGAAGGCCTGCACGGAGATGCGAGGAACCGGTGCAATGTGTTCCTCGGGGTGCCGCGGATCGTCCGCTTCTTCTTCGTCGTTGAAGCCTGTCATTTGCCTGTGTCGCTGAGTTTGGCCTTCTCGGCGTCGGGATTGGGAGTGGCGATCGGGGTGCCCTTGCGATAGCGGTCGAAGGCGACGTCGCGCCGCGCGGTATAAACCGGTGTTTCCGACCGCGGCTGCTCGAGGTCGGCGGGATTGTCGATCATCGCCGCGAGGTTGCGCTGGCTGGCGCAGCCCAGATTGAAGTACGGCCGGTTCTCGTTGTAGCCGGGATCCAGGATGGACGGCCCGACGTCCTCCGGCCACAGCCCGCAGGGGCCGGCGACCGCGGCGATCCTGGAATAGCTGAGGCGGATGGTGGGCAGCAGGGCGGGATCCTCGGGCCGATAGGGATGCTTGACGATGGCGCGCGACGGCACGCCGCCGGATGCCAGCACGGAACGGATTTCCTGATAGGTCGCCGCCGCAGCGCGCGAATTGGCGGTGTCTACAGGCACGTCGACGACGACGGAGCCGCTGCCTTCGCGCACCCAGTCCCGGGCGATGCCTGCGACGTCGGAGTGCTGCGCGTCCGAGAGGCCGCCGCGCGCCTTGCCGACGAAGATCACGATCGACTTCTTGGCCTCCTGCACCGCGATCGGGTGGCGCTGGCGGTAGTCGGTCGGCACCGTCTGGGTGACGATCTCGCCGGTGGTGTTGCAGGCGCCGAGCATGATGGAGAGCCCCGTCACCGCCAGCGCAATGCTTAAGCCGCGACGTCGATCCGCTGTCTTTTTCGTCATCGCTCGATCCCCTCTTGCCCCGTTCCCCAAGCCGTCTGGTCGTCTCAGTCGATGATGAAGCCGAAATCGCCGGGCGTGCCGCTGACCGGGTCGACGCGCCGCGTGGTGCCGTAGAGGCGGTTCATGCGGCCGAGCAGCGCCGTCTGCGCGTCCGAGGCCGGCGCGAAGCCGTCGTCGGGCCGCGACAATTCCTTCTGGGCGACCGCGCGCACCACATAGGGCGTCACGATCACCATCAGCTCGGTCTCGTTGTTGACGAAGTCCTGGCTGCGGAACAGCGCGCCGATGATCGGCACCTGGTCGACGCCGGGGAGGCCGTTGATCGCCTGCTTGGTCTGCTGCTGGATCAGTCCGGCCATCGCCATCGAGCCGCCCGAGGGAATTTCCAGCGTGGTCTCGGCGCGGCGGGTCTGGATCGAGGGGATGGTGATCGAGCTGGTCTGGCCCGCGGACACCGCCTGCGTCACGGAGATGGCGTTCTGATTCGACAGCTCCGAGACTTCGGTCATCACGCGCAGGCTGATACGTCCCTCGCTGAGCACGACCGGCGTGAAGTTCAGGGAGATGCCGAACTTCTTGTAGGTGATCTGGGTGGTACAGACGTGGGTGACCGGATCGCAGGAATAGCCCGCAGGGATCGGGAATTCGCCGCCGGCGATGAAAGTGGCGGACTCGCCGGAGATCGCCGTCAGGCTCGGCTCGGCCAGGGTCCGCATCACGCCGGCGCTTTCCATCGCGCGCATCGTGGCGTTGACGGTGGCCACGCCTTTTGCGAGCCCGGTCACACCGAGCCCGTTGCTGCTGACGAGCGGGCCGCCGGAGACCGAGAACGGGTTGGAGTTGTTGAAATTCACGACCGCGGTGCCGGCGTTCAGGCTGGCGCTGAGATCGACGCCGAGCTGCTTGACGATGTCGCGGCGCACCTCGCCGACGACGACCTTGAGCATCACCTGGTCACGGCCGCGCACGACGATGTTGTTGACGACCTTCTCGGAGCCGCCGACGAGCTTTGCGGCGACGTCGCCGGCCTGCTGGGCCTCGACCGGGCTCGACACCGAGCCGGTCAGCATCACGCTGTCGCCGACGCCCTCGATCTGCACGCCCGGCAGCGACTGGCGCAGCGCCGAACGCATGCCGTTGAGATCACGTTTCACCGCGATGTCGTAGGCGGCGACCTGCTGGCCGTCGGCGGTGAAGAACACGACATTGGTCTGGCCGACCTGGCCGCCGATGATGTAGGCGCGCTGGGCCGAGCGGATCACCGCGTTGGCGATCTTGGGATCGGCCACCAGCACGTCCTTGACCTCGCGCGGCAGGTCGATGACGACGGACTTGCCGACGCCGAGCGAGAGAAAACGCGTCTTCGCCGGCGCGATCGAGCCGACCGACGTCAAGCCGAGATCCGGCACCTGCATCGGTGCCTGGTCGCCGACCGGCGCATCTGCAGCAGCGCTGACCATGTCAGGAGCTGCGAGCAGCCCCAGCATCAGCATCGCCCCCGTCCAGAACGTGCTTGCGCGATTCCCCCGAATGCGCAGGCCCGTCCGATCATCCCCATAGTTCATGCTATCCCCATCACTTCTGTGACGTCAGTTGCCGCACCTGCACCCCGTAACGGATCACGTTGACCCCGTCGGAACGCTTGGCCGACTGATCCCCGACCGTGAGCTCGGTCGCGTTGACATCGACGATGCTGCGCAGCGCGAGCTGGAGCGTGCCGCCCTGGCGCGCGGCCGACAGCGTCGCGACCTGATCGGGCTTGAGCTCAAGCGTGACGGTCTTGCCGATCACGGCGGTCTGGCCGTCCTTTTCCTTCGGCGCCTGGTCGATCGCGAGCACACGGATATTGGACAGGATGACCTCGGACACGATGAGGTCGTTGCCGGCGGTTGCGCCGCTGGGGTCGGGATTCTTCAGGCGGCGTGTCAGGACGACATCGACGCGGTCGTTTGGCAGGATGAAGCCGCCGGCGCCGGTCTCGGCGGAAATCTCGGTGGAGACGGCCCGCATGCCCGAGGGCAGGATCGCGGCCATGAAGCCCGAGCCCTCGGCCCTTACCAGCTTCTGCTCGCGGATCGGCTCGCCCTGCATCAACGGGACGCGTGCGATCGCGCCGGCGATCTGCATCTGGGCGTCGGGCCTGGCGTCGCGGCGGATGAAGGCGCTGCTCGCGGTCGCCGCCGGCCAGGATTGCCATTGCAGGTCGTCGGGCTTTACGGCTTGGCCGAGCTGGATGTCGTTCTTCGCGATCAGAACCTCGACCGTCGGCAGCTTCTCGGCGACGGGCGCGACGGGCGCGGGTGCGTTCTGATAGCCGCTCGCCAGATATGCTGCGACGCCGCCGGCGCCCAGCGCGATGACGAGAACGACAATGCGTGCGGTGTTCATACGCTTTTACTCTTACGCGGGTCACTCGAACCGCACCTGGCGGGTTCCCCTGCGTCGATGAGTAGGGAGTAAAAGTATAAGGGTTGTTGCGAGGCCGAATGCGCCGGCCGGTCACGATGCTGGTTTTCGGCAGATGGTGAACGTGGCGTTATTCAGTCGGCCAGCGGCCCCGTAGATTCACGCATGCCGGCGCGCGCGTTTGGATGAGGCGCGGCGTCATGGTGAACGGGTGGTTAGTGGCGCGTGACGCCAGCGAGATGGAGTCGTCACGCCACACCCTCGGTGTCGTCCTGGCGAAAGCCAGGACCCATAACCACCGATGAGTATTGTTGCAGAACGTGTCTATCCGACCTTCGCCAAACCGGCAGTCGGGGTAATGGGTCCTGGCTTTCGCCAGGACGACGACGTTGAGGAAACGTTTGTGTGCGACCTTACTGGCAGGGATACCGCCGGCCGTCCTTGGCCGCGTATGTGTTCGATGCCGGATCGTAGGAGCGGTAGCGCTGGGCGCATGAGGCCGCGTGCTGCTGGGTGGCCGCCGCTTCCTGCTGCGCGGCAGCGGTGGCCGCACCGGCCGCGATGGCACCGCCGATGAGGCCGCCGACCAGTCCGCCGACACCGGCGCCATTGTCATAGCACGGTCCGTAACGGCACCAGACCTTCTCGGTCAGCGCCGGAACTCCGCCCGTGCCTCCCACGACGCTCTGCAACGGAGCGGCCATCGCGGAGGCCGAAAGCATCAGAGCGCCGGTGCCGGTCATCAAGACAACTTTCAAGACGTGATCGATGCGCATTGGGATTTCCTGTTTCATTCGCGAGTTCACGATTGGGCGGAGCTATCGGCCGGCCGCATCCACGACGCGGCAGAGATTGTTGCTGATGCCTGGCGCCACCTGGCCCGGCGGCATGATGAAGACCGCATCGACGCGGCTGCCCCTGCCCTCCTTGCGGACGACGACGCGCAACGTCTGCGGCCGTCCGGATCCGGTGGTTTCCTGTTGCGTGGTCAGCGTCCCCAGCGCCTTGTCCACGTTCACGTCGACAAAGCCCTCCGCGAGAACGGCGCGGGAGACCTTGTCGAGAGCGGCACCGGGACTGACGGACGGGAAGATCATCCAGACCTTGTGGGTCGTGCCCGTCACCAGCGGAACGCCGCTGCTCTGGTAGTGGTCTGCGCAGCTCTCGGCCCGCGCCGGCATCGACGAAAGGGCCATGAGCGCGAGCGCGCAAATTGTTCTTGTCAGCATGCTTTCATTACCTGTTTGAGGCAGTCGGGGGGATTTAGGCCAACCGCGCCGCAAGTCCATGCACGCCGGCGCGTTCGGGATGGAGACGTTCGGATTCTGGCTTGTCCGTCGCGACGCGATCGCGCGATGTGGATGTCTGGTGCGGCAATCGGATATCGCGCGCGGGCGCTCGACCTGAATTCACCGAAATTGTGCTAGCGTGGTGATGCATCTACCGCACGAGCGGACGCCACGAACGATGGATAGCGCATGGCCGAAGACATACTCGCCGCATCTCCCGCACGATCGGGGTCGTCGTTTCAGGCGTTGCTTGAGATGCTCCGGCCTCACGGGATCAACGCGCACTCCGCGCCGAAGCCCGACGGATCATTCCGCTGGCAGGCGGATGTTGCCGTCGGAGCCGGCATGGATGTCGTGCGGGCGGAGCTGTCCGCAGGTTGGGACTGGCGCTATTCATACGGCGATTCAGGCGGCGAGCTTGCGATCAGCCTGCTGAACGCCGGCAAGGCCGACATGCTCATTGCGGGAAAGAGCGTCCAGCGAACGTCCTCCGAAGTGGCCGTCGTGTCGCTTCCGCGATTGCAGGAGCAGAGCGTCGAGGCGGTGGACGGCAGATATTCGAGTGTCACGCTGACGCTGCACACCGATGTGGTGACCAAGGCGCTGTCTGCGACGTTCGGAAACGCGGCACTGGAAGATCTCGATCTGACGCCGAAGCTCGACTTGTCGACCAGCGCGGGGCAGGCCCTTTATCAACTCGTCCGTGCCAGTGCCGCCGGCCTGTATGACGGGATCCTGGCACGCTCTCCAAAAGCCAGCGCCCTGCTCTCGGAAGCGGCGATGCAGCTGATCCTTGAAAATGTCCCCCATCGGCTGATCGACCGCTTGAATCGCCAACCGTTGGATGCGCCGCCTCGCCACATCAGGCGCGCAGTCGAATACATGCGGGCCAATCTTCATCTGCCGCTGACGGTCGCGGATATTGCCGGCAACGTCGGGATCAGCAGCCGGTTGCTGCAGTCAGGGTTTCGCAGGATCCACGGGACGACGCCGGTCGCTTATCTGCGGCGAATTCGACTCGAGGCGATCCACGACGAGCTGTCGCGACCGGAGAATCTGCTTCCGGTCAGCGAGGTCGCATGGAAGTGGGGTTTTACCCACATGGGCCGGTTTGCTGCGTCGTATCGTTCGGCATTCGGGCTGTATCCGTCGGAGACAGTCCGTCGCGCCCGGGGCTTCTGCGGCTGAACGCGTAGCCCGGATGGAGCGAAGCGCAAATCTCACCACGCGCGCAGATCCCGGATTACGCTGCGCTCCATCCGGGCTACGAGAGCGGCGACGAAGCTACTTCTTCCGCTTCTGCTCGATCACGTCCCAGATCTTCGCCGCAACGTCAGGGCCGCCGAGCCGCGCGATCGCGCGGATGCCGGTCGGCGAGGTCACGTTGATCTCGGTGAGATTGCCGTTGATGACGTCGATGCCGACGAACAGCAGGCCCTTCTCGCGCAGCGCCGGGCCGACGGTGGCGCAGATCTCGCGCTCGCGCGGGGTGAGCTCGGTCTCCTGCGCCGCGCCGCCGCGCACCATGTTGGAGCGGAGGTCGTCGGCGGCCGGCACGCGGTTCACCGCGCCGGCAAACTCGCCGTTGACGAGGATGATGCGCTTGTCGCCGTGCTTCACCTCGGGAATGAACTGCTGGATCACCCAGGGCTCCTTGAACGTCACCGAGAACATGTCGAACAGCGAGCCGAAATTCATGTCCTGCGGCATCACGCGGAACACCGCCGCGCCGCCATGGCCGTGCAGCGGCTTCATCACGACGGCACCGTGCTGGTCGCGGAACGCGTTGATCTCGTCGAGGTCGCGCGAGATCAGCGTCGGCGGCATCAGCTGCGGAAAATTCATCACGAATAGTTTTTCGGGCGCGTTGCGCACCGAGGCCGGGTCATTGACCACCAGCGTCTTCGGATGGATGCGCTCCAGGAAGTGCGTCGAGGTGATGTAGGCGAGGTCGAACGGCGGGTCCTGGCGCAGCAGCACCACGTCAAAGCCGTTGAGCGCCTCGCGCTTGGGTTCGCCGAGGGTGAAATGATCGCCGGGCTCGTCGCGCACGGTCAGGAGCTGGACCGGAGCGACCAGCTCCTCGCCGACCATCGAGAGCTTGTCGGGCGTGTAATAGGACAGGCCATGGCCGCGCTTCTGCGCCTCCAGCAGCAGCGCAAAGGTGGAATCGCCCTTGATGTTGATGCGGGCGATGGGGTCCATCTGGACGGCGACGTTCAGTTTCATGGTCTGCCTTTCAGGTCGAGGCGTCGAATGCCGCCAACACATGGCGCGGAAGCGAGCGCGGCGCAATCAGCATGGCGTCGAATCGGAATTCGAATTCGGCATGCTCGGGATGCGCTACGAGCCAGCCTTGGGCGGCGTTGATGATGCGTAGCTGCTGGCGGGGCGTGACGGCGTAGGCGGCGTCATCGAGGCTGGCGCGTGCCTTGACCTCGACGAAGGCGATCAGGTTGCGGCGGCGCGCCACGAGGTCGATCTCGCCATGCGGCGTGCGGTAGCGTTTTGCCAGGATGCGGTAGCCCTTGGCCATGAGATAGGCGGCGGCGCGGCTTTCGGCCGAGATGCCGGTGCGGAACGCGGCGACGCGCTCGGGCGAGGCGACCTTCGGTTCCGCAGGCACCTCAGCCTTCGCCATCGCCGCCTCGCAGGTCCTTTGCGAGCTCGAGCGCGCGGGCATAGACCTCGCGGCGCGGCCGGCCCGATAGCGCGACGGCGTGCGCAACGGCATCCTTGACGCTGTTCGCGGCGAGCTGCTCGCGCAGGAGATCGTCCAGCGCATCCGATGTCAGCACCTCGGCATCGGGCGCGGGTGGAGCGATCACCAGCACGAACTCGCCGCGGGTCTCCAGTGTGGCAGCGTCCCGCGCCAGCTCGTGCAGCGTTGCGCGCGAAATTTCTTCATGCAGCTTGGTCAGCTCGCGGCAGATCGCGGCCTCGCGCGCCCCCATGATCTCGGCGAGCTCCGCGAGCGTATCCTGCACGCGGTTGCCAGATTCGAACATCACCAGTGTCGCGTCGATGCGGGCGAGCTCGGTCAGGCGCGCGCGCCGCGCGGCGGATTTCGCCGGCAGAAAGCCTTCGAAGAAAAAGCGGTCGGTCGGCAGGGCTGCGACCGACAGCGCGGCCAGCACCGAGGAGGGGCCGGGCAGCGCATACACGGCGTGGCCGGCAGCGCAGACCTCGCGCACCAGCTTGAAGCCGGGATCGGAGATCAGCGGCGTGCCGGCATCCGATACCAGCGCCACCGAACCGCCTTGCGCCAGCGCCTCCAGGATCTTCGGGCGCGCGGCTTCGGCGTTGTGCTCGTGATATTGCCTGAGCGTTGCTGCGATGTCGTAGCGCTCGGTCAGGCGGCGCGTGATGCGGGTGTCCTCGCAGGCGATCACGTCGACGCCGGCGAGCGTCTGCAGCGCGCGCAAGGTGATATCGCCGAGATTGCCGATGGGGGTCGCGACCAGATGGAGGCCCGGCGCCGCCTTGGGGGCCGGGAACCGATGGGCATCGATGGAGAAGCCGCGTGGGGCGGCGTCTGGGTCTTCAGGCGTATTTATCGGGGCCGGCTTTGCGCGCATAATGAAGCCAACTTAGGCACGATCCGCAGGGCTGGGAACTGCTCTTCGAAAAGATCCGTGCCGAGGTGAGGGGCGAGGAACGGACGGGAATGTGATCGACCCAAGGTCACGTCGAGGGGGAGTGAGGGCTCCCGTGCCATATTCGCGACGGAAACGCCGCCTTGATGCTACGCGACGAACGGCGAAGAGCTGGCCGGGACGGGAAGGAAGCCGCGTTAAGCGGTCATTATCCTTTTGTTTTGGTTAACTATTTGCCGACACTATGCCTGAATCCGCGGCTTGTGTCGCGGCAAAGTATGTTGTGACCGGCTGGCGAGAGCCGGCCGGAAGAGAAGCTGTCATGCTGGGCCCGCGTCATCCAAAATCTCCCGCTCCGGGGCCCCTGTCATCGGGTGCGACCCGGCGGAGCGCGCTCGGCCTGTTGCTCGGCACGCCGCTGCTGTCGGCCTGCGCCGGCGTGCAGCAGAGCCTCAGCCAGTTCTCCAACCCTTTCTCCAGCTCATCCGCGCCGCCGGCCCAGCCGGCAGGTCCCCCGCAACAGGCGACGACCGCCGGCAGCGGCGGGGTCAAGGTTGCGGTGATCCTGCCGCTCTCGGCCGCGGGCAATGCGGGTCTCGCCGCGCAGTCCATGCGCAATGCCGCCGAGATGGCGCTGGCCGAGTTCCAGAACCCGAACATCCAGCTGCTGATCAAGGACGACAATGGCAGCCCGCAGGGCGCTCAGGCCGGCGCGCAGCAGGCTGTCGAGGAAGGCGCCGAGATCATCCTCGGGCCGCTGTTCGCGCAATCGGTGCCGGCGGTGGCGCAGGTCGCGCGCGCCCGCAACATTCCGGTGATCGCGTTCTCGACCGACTCCAGCATCGCCGGCCGCGGTGTCTATCTGCTCTCGTTCCTGCCGGAGTCCGACGTCAACCGCATCGTCGAATATTCGGCCAGCATCGGAAAGCGCTCCTTTGCCGTGCTGCTGCCCGATAACGCCTATGGCAATGTCGTCGAGGCCGCCGTGAAGGCGGCGGTGCCGCGGCGCGGCGGGCGCATCGTCGCGTTCGAGAAATACGGCGCCGATCGCGCCACCCCGGCGCGGACCGTGGCGCAGCAGCTCGGCAGCGCGGATGCGCTGTTCATTGCCGACGACGGCGATGCGGTGGTGACGGTCGCGGATGCGATGACCGCGGCGGGCGCGAATTTGCGCAACATCCAGCTGCTCGGCACTGGCCTGTGGGACAATCCGCGCGTCTATGCGAGCTCGGCGCTGCAGGGCGGCCTCTATGCCGCGCCGGATCCGGCCGGCTTCCGCGCCTTCGCCGGCCGCTACCGCACGAAGTACGGCGCGGAGCCGATCCGCACCGCGACACTCGCCTATGACGCCGTCGCGCTCGTCGCCGCGCTGGCGCGCACGCAAGGCGGCCAGCGCTTCTCCTCCGATGTGCTCACCAACCCCTCCGGCTTCGCCGGCATCGACGGCCTGTTCCGCTTCCGCGCCGACGGCACCAATGAGCGCGGCCTTGCCGTGATGAAGGTGACGACGGGCGGTGGTGTTGCGGTGGCGGGCTCGCCGAAGAGTTTTGGGGCGTAGCGAGGGACGACGGTGCCGTAGGGTGGGCAAAGCGAAGCGTGCCCACCATTCATGCGAATTTGCGAAGAGATCGTGGGCACGGCGCAAGTGCGCCTTTGCCCACCCTACGGCAGCGCGTTACGCCGCCAGATCCGCGACCACCGCATCCAGCACCGGAAAACCGCTGCTGGTCACGCGCAACCGTCCCGTCGTATCGACCGTGATCGCGCCTTCCTCGCGCAACAACGCGATGCGCTTGGGGTCGAGCGGGCGACCGGAGAGAGCGGTGTAGCGCTCGGGGTCGATGCCCTCGGCGAGACGCAGTCCCATCAGCAGGAATTCGTCGGCGCGCTCCTCGCTGTTGAGGAGATCGTCGGTGACGACGCCGTGGCCGTTGGTCTCGACCCGCATCAGCCAGGCTTCGGGGCGCTTCTCGGTGGCGGTGGCATGCCGCACGCCGTCGATGTCGAGGCGGCCGTGCGCGCCCGGGCCGATACCGGCATATTCCTCGCCGCGCCAGTAGACCAGATTGTGCCGGCACTCGGCGCCGCGCCGCGCGTGGTTGGAAATCTCGTAGGCGGGGAGCCCGAGCTTGTCGCAGGTCTCCTGCGTGACGTCGTAGAGCGCGCGCGCGACGGCTTCGTCCGGCGTCTTCAATTTGCCGGCCTGGTGCAGGCCGAAGAACGGCGTGCCTTCCTCGATCGTCAATTGATAGAGCGACAGATGTTCGGCGGCCTCATCGATCGCGTGCCGCAGCTCATCGGCCCACATCGCGGGCGTCTGGTCCGGGCGGGCGTAGATCAGGTCGAAAGAATAGCGGTCGAACGAACGGCGCGCGATGGCGACGGCATCGAGTGCTTCGCGCGCGCTGTGCAGACGGCCCAGCGCTTTGAGCGACGCATCGTCGAGCGCCTGCACGCCGAGCGAGACGCGGTTGATGCCGGCGGCGCGATAGCCGGCAAAGCGCGTGGCCTCGACGCTGGTCGGGTTCGCTTCCAGTGTCACCTCGACGTCGCCTGCGACGGTCCAGTGCTTGCCGATGGCATCGAGCACCGCGCCGACGGTTGAAGGCTGCATCAGCGACGGCGTGCCGCCGCCGAGGAAGATCGAGGTCACTTCACGACCGGGCGCGCGCTCGGCGGTCGTTGCGATCTCGCGCGCGAAGGCCGAAGCAAACCGCGCCTCGTCGATCGCGGCGTGGCGGACATGGCTGTTGAAGTCGCAGTACGGGCACTTCGACAGGCAGAACGGCCAGTGCACGTAGACGCCGAAGGCTTCCTTAGCGCGGCTCAAGGCAGATCTCCGCCAGTTTCACGAAGGCGCGGGCGCGATGCGACAGGCCGAGGCCGAGCGGCGGCAGGCCGTGCTTCTCGATGCTTTCCATCTCGCCGAAGGTGCGGCTGTGGCCATCGGGCAGGAACATCGGGTCGTAGCCGAAGCCGGCGGTGCCGCGCGGCGGCCAGGCCAGCGTGCCGTCGACGCGCGCCTCGACCTCTTCGAGATGATCGTCGGGCCAGGCGACGCAGAGCGCGGAGACGAAATGCGCGGTGCGCTTTGCAGGCGTGGTCGCGCCGCGTTCCTGCAACAGCCGCTCGATCTGGGCCATCGCCGCGTTGAAATCCTTGGTCGGACCGGCCCAGCGCGCGCTGTAGATGCCGGGTGCGCCGTCGAGCGCGTCGACGACGATGCCGGAATCGTCGGCGAAGGACGGAAGCCTGGTCGCGCGCGCGGCGGCGATCGCCTTGATCGCGGCGTTGCTGCGGAAGTCGTTGCCGGTCTCATCCGGCTCGTCCAGGCCGAGCTCACCGGCCGACACCGCCTCGATCCCGTACGGCGCAAGCAGCTCCTTCATCTCGGCGAGCTTGCCGGGATTGTGGGTGGCGATGACGAGCTTTCCGGTGATTCGACGGTGCATGGGCCTATTGACTACGCGACAGCTAGTTTCTGCAAGTCCACGAGACGCGCGACGCCCTTGCGCGCCAGCGCCATCAGCGCCAGGAACTCGGCTTCCGTGAACGGCTCGCGTTCCGCGGTGCCCTGCACCTCGATGATGCGGCCATCGCCGGTCATGACGAAATTGGCGTCGGTCTGGGCTTCCGAATCCTCGGCATAGTCGAGATCGAGCACCGGCGTGCCATTGTAGATGCCGCAGGAGATCGCGGCGACGTTGTCGCGCAGCACGTTGGCCTTGATCATGTTGCGCGCCTTCATCCAGTTGATGCAATCGGCGAGCGCGACCCAGGCGCCGGTGATAGAGGCCGTGCGGGTGCCGCCGTCGGCCTGGAGCACGTCGCAATCGACCGTGATCTGGCGCTCGCCGAGCGCTTCGAGGTCGACGATGGTGCGAAGCGAGCGGCCGATCAGGCGCTGGATCTCGACGGTGCGGCCGCTCTGCTTGCCGGCGGAGGCCTCGCGGCGGGTGCGTTCGGAGGTCGCGCGTGGCAGCATGCCGTATTCGGCGGTGACCCAGCCGCGGCCCTGGCCCTTCAGCCATGGCGGCAGGCGGTCCTCCAGTGTGGCGGTGACCAGCACATGGGTGTCGCCGAATTTCACCAGGCAGGAGCCTTCCGCATATTTGACCACGCCGCGCTCCAGCGTCACGGGGCGCAATTCGTCGGGCGCACGGCGGCTTGGCCGCATGGGAAATCCTCCAAAATTCTCGGAAAAGGGGCTGTTCGCGGTGCTTGTAGGTGGGGTGAGGGTATGCGGCAAGGCTTTTTCACCCCCGGTTTTCCACCCCGCAAACGCCACGCTTGTCAGAACCGTGCCGGATGGACAAATTATGAGCATCTGAGAGGAGTTACCGTCTGTGGCCCATCACGATCCGATCCATCTGATCGCGCCGCGCGCAGGCCTCGCCCAGCTCAACGAGCGCTCCCGCGACATCTTTCGTCAAATTGTCGAAAGCTATCTCGCGACCGGCGAGCCGGTCGGCTCGCGCAACATTTCCCGCCTGATCGCCATGCCGCTGTCGCCGGCCTCGGTGCGCAACGTCATGGCGGACCTGGAACAGCTCGGCCTGATCTATGCCCCGCACACCTCGGCGGGCCGGCTGCCGACGGAACTCGGGCTGCGGTTCTTCGTCGACGCCCTGATGCAGGTCGGCGATCTCACCGAAGCCGAACGGCAGTCGATCCAGAGCCAGCTTGCCACGGTCGGCCAGGCCCAGTCGGTCGAGGCGGCGCTGGACCAGGCGCTGACGCGGCTGTCGGGCCTGACCCGCGCGGCCGCGGTGGTGTTGACGCCGAAATCCAATGCGCGGCTCAAGCACATCGAATTCGTCCGCCTGGAACCCGAAAAAGCGCTGGTGATCCTGGTCGGCGAGGACGGCCAGGTCGAAAACCGCGTGCTGACGCTGCCGCCCGGAGTTCCATCGTCCGCGATCACCGAAGCCGGCAATTTCCTCAATGCGCGGATTCGCGGCCGGACCCTCGCCGAGGCGCGGCTCGAGCTCGAAACCGCGCTCGGGCAAGCCCGCGCCGAGCTCGATCAGCTGACGCAAAAGGTGATCTCGGCCGGCATCGCCAGCTGGTCGGGCGGCGAGAACGAGGACCGCCAGCTCATTGTCCGCGGCCACGCCAATCTGCTGGAAGATCTGCACGCGCTGGAGGATCTGGAGCGGGTGCGCCTGTTGTTCGACGACCTCGAGACCAAGCGCGGCGTGATCGACCTGCTCGGCCGCGCCGAGACCGCCGAGGGGGTGCGCATCTTCATCGGCTCGGAGAACAAGCTGTTTTCCCTGTCCGGCTCCTCCACCATCATCTCGCCCTATCGGGATGCCGCCGGCCACATCGTCGGTGTTTTGGGCGTGATCGGGCCGACGCGGCTGAATTACGCCCGCGTGATCCCGACCGTGGACTATGCCGCCCGCATCGTCAGCCGCCTTCTGGGGGGCTGACCGGCATTTGCGCCGATCACGGGCGCTTGATTTTCGTGCGCTTAGGCACGATATCCGGGCCAACAATCCCTGGAAACGAGTTCGAGATTAAAGCCGATGACCGAGCAAGACCGGCAACCCGAAGACACGACTGCAGCGACCGGCGAGCCCGTGGTGTCAAAACCCTACATCATGCCCGACGATCCCGAGCCCGGCTCGGTCGAAATGTTGCAGAAGGAAGCCGCCGAGGCGCGCGACCGCATGCTGCGGACGCTGGCCGAGATGGAGAATTTGCGCAAGCGCACCACCAAGGAGGTCGCTGACGCCCGCCTCTACGGCATCACCGGCTTTGCCCGCGACGTGCTCGACATCGCCGACAATCTCCAGCGCGCGCTTGATGCGGTTCCGGCCGAGGCCCGTGCCACCGCCGATCCCGGCCTGATCTCGCTGATCGAGGGCGTCGAGCTCACCGAGCGCTCGCTGCTCAACGCGCTGGAAAAGCACGGCGTGAAGAAGCTCGATCCGCAGGGCCAGAAGTTCGACCCGAACTTCCACCAGGCGATGTACGAGGTGCCTGATCCGTCGGTGCCGTCGGGCACCGTGGTGCAGATCATGCAGGCCGGCTACACCATCGGCGACCGCGTGCTGCGTCCGGCCTTGGTCGGTGTCGCCAAGGGCGGCGCGAAGGCCGCGCCTGCGGCGAACAACAACGAGTCGAGCGGCGCGACGAACTGAGTCTCGGGCCCTCATGGTGAGGAGCCGCGCGCGAAGAAGCGCGCTCCTCTGGATAAGGGTCTTGCAGTGTTGCGCGCTGCCTTACGCGCTCACCGCGATATCCGCGGACTGAATCCGCTTCACGCCGGCCTTGGCCATGTCGGCCCAGGCCTTTGCCAGCGAGCCCTGGGTGTCGATGCCGCGGCAGGCGTCCTCCACGACGTAGACCTCGAAGCCCGCCTTGCGCGCGTCCAGCGCGGTCCAGGCGACGCAGAAGTCCGTCGCAAGGCCGGCGACGAAGACGCGCTTGATCTTGCGGCCCTTCAGGTAGCCGGCGAGCCCGGTCGAGGTCTTGCCGTCGGCTTCGAGGAACGCCGAGTAGCTGTCGACGTCCTTGTGAAAACCCTTGCGGATGATGAGCTCGGCGTGCGGGATCGACAGGTCCTTCGACAGCGAAGCGCCATCGGTGCCCTGCACGCAATGGTCCGGCCACAGCACCTGCTTGCCGTAAGGAAGATCGATGGTCTCGAACGGCTTCTTGCCGGAATGGACCGACGCAAACGACACGTGGCCGGGCGTGTGCCAGTCCTGCGTCATCACCACGTTCGAAAACGCTTTCGCCATTTTGTTGATGACCGGCACCACCTGTTCGCCTTCCTTCACGGCGAGACTGCCGCCGGGCAGGAAGCAGTTCTGCACGTCGATCACCAGCAGCGCGGACGCATCGTCCGGCTTGATCGATGCCGCTGCGAACAGCGCCGTTGGCGCGAGGGTCGCCAGCGCCGTCGTTCCAAGCGCCGCGAGGATTTGTCGTCGATCAAGCATCGTTCGCCTCCCTCCAGGATGATCCAACGGGGGAAGCCTAGTTCCGTTCGTATACGAACAGAAGCCCGAAAATGCAGCCGGTATTGGTGAGGGGTTGGGCTGCTAGCCCCAAACTCACTGTCGTCCCGGCCTAGCGCGCAATTGCGCGCGGGGGCCGGGACGACACCGAGTGTGTTGGAGCGCCTCGGGCCTACCCCTTCGGCTGAATCCCGTCGCGCACGGCACGGAAGCGGGTGAAGGCGGCTTGCCACTGGTCGCGCGGGGCGCTGGCGATGATGCGCAGCGAGGCGCCGCCGCTGGAGAAGCGGATCCACTGCACCACGGTCACCGGCGTCTTGTCCTTGCCGCTGACGCCGTCGATCCGGGTCTCAAAGCCCTGCTGGCCGTTGATGCGGATCGGCTCGGACATGGTGACGCGGGATTCGCGCACGCCGGGGATCTGCAGCGCGGCCTCCTGGGCGAAGCGGGCGCGATCGTCGGCCTGCTGCGGGGTGGCGCCGATCAGGCCGAGGATCATGAACGGCTTCGACTCATAGCCTGCACTCTCGTTGCCGTCGGCCAGGATGATGCTCGAGCCCGGCGCCAGCGTGCGGATGTCCTTGAAGTCGGCGAGATCGGTGATCTTGAACGGCATCAACGCGATCTGCTCTTCGGCCGAGACCTGCTTGCGGGTCGTGGCGCTCGCAAACATCTGCCGCACCGCCTCGTCGGTGTAGATCTTGGTCGCATTCTCCGGGATCTGCACGGCGACATAGCCGGAGAAGCCGGCGCCCGGCACGATCATCGAGTAGCGCTTCACCGGGGTCTCGCCGGCCTTGCCGCTCTCGGTGGTGAAATAGGCAAGGCCCGCTGGCGTCTCGATCTTGTCCTGCTTGACGCCGCCAGGGCCGGCCGGATTGGAATTGAAGGCGCTCACGACCTCGCCATAGGCTGCCGGCGGCAGCTCGGTGATCAGCACCTTGACGCTGCCGTCCTCGCTCTCGAAGCCCGGGAAGGTTTTTGCCGTGCTGAGGCCGACCAGCGGCACCATGCCGAGGCGCAGGCCGGGCGGGAAGACGGCGTCGGCAGCCAGGGCCGGAAGCGCGGAGGCGATGAGAAAGGCGAGCGCGGCGAGGGGGCGGATCAGCTTCATGGGCACTCTGATTGGTTCACATTGAGGCCGTTCGATGGTCTTCCACCGGGCCGCATTGTCGCGCGAAGCCGCCTTGCGCGGCTGTCGGCCGGCCCGCCTTTTAGCGGGTTTGGCCCCGCCGTAACAGGGTGTGGCGGGTTGCCGGGGCGGCGTAGCGGATCGCGGGACCTGTTAATATTTCCTCACCCGCAAGGGCGGTTGAGCCCGGATATCAGCTCCTAAAACCCAATGTTTTCACGGCCGAAACGTTGCTTCGGTCCTTGCGGCCCCCTCCCCCCCTCCTATATGAGCCTCAATCATCGCAATATCGCGGATGTTTGATCTTAGGGGGTTTCGGTTCGGGTGCCTTCTGGGCCCAGCCAACCTGCCGCAAAAAGAAGGATATCAGGACCATGGGAAAGGTCATTGGGATCGACCTCGGCACCACGAACTCGTGCGTCGCCGTGATGGATGGCAAAAACGCCAAAGTTATCGAGAATTCCGAAGGCATGCGCACGACGCCTTCGATCGTCGCCGTGACGGACGACGGTGAGCGCCTCGTCGGCCAGCCTGCCAAGCGCCAGGCCGTTACCAATCCAGAGCGTACGTTCTTCGCAGTGAAGCGCCTGATCGGCCGCCGCTACGACGACCCGATGGTCGAGAAGGACAAGAAGCTCGTTCCGTACAAGATCGTGAAGGCTTCCAACGGCGACGCCTGGGTCGAGGCCGACGGCCAGACCTACTCGCCCTCGCAGGTCTCCGCTTTCATCCTGCAGAAGATGAAGGAGACCGCGGAAGCCCATCTCGGCCAGAAGGTCGACCAGGCCGTCATCACCGTTCCCGCCTACTTCAACGACGCCCAGCGCCAGGCGACCAAGGACGCCGGCAAGATCGCGGGCCTTGAAGTGCTGCGCATCATCAACGAGCCGACCGCGGCCGCGCTCGCCTACGGTCTCGACAAGACCAAGGCCGGCACGATCGCCGTGTACGACCTCGGCGGCGGCACCTTCGATATCTCCATTCTCGAGATCGGCGACGGCGTGTTCGAGGTGAAGTCGACCAACGGCGACACCTTCCTCGGCGGTGAAGATTTCGACATGCGCCTGGTCGGCTATCTCGCCGACGAGTTCCAGAAGGAGCAGGGCATCAACCTGCGCAACGACAAGCTCGCGTTGCAGCGCCTGAAGGAAGCCGCTGAAAAGGCCAAGATCGAGCTGTCGTCGACGACGCAGACCGAGATCAACCTGCCCTTCATCACCGCGGACCAGACCGGCCCGAAGCATCTGACGATGAAGCTCACCCGCGCCAAGTTCGAGGCGCTGGTCGACGACCTCATCCAGAAGACCGTCGAGCCCTGCCGCAAGGCGCTGAAGGACGCCGGCGTCACCGCCGGTGAGATCGGCGAAGTGGTGCTGGTCGGCGGCATGTCGCGCATGCCGAAGGTCCAGGAAGTCGTGAAGCAGCTGTTCGGCAAGGAGCCGCACAAGGGCGTCAACCCGGACGAAGTCGTGGCGATCGGTGCTGCGATCCAGGCCGGCGTGCTCCAGGGCGACGTCAAGGACGTGCTGCTGCTCGACGTGACCCCGCTGTCGCTGGGCATCGAGACGCTGGGCGGCGTGTTCACCCGCATCATCGACCGCAACACCACGATCCCGACCAAGAAGAGCCAGGTGTTCTCGACGGCTGAAGACAATCAGAATGCCGTCACCATCCGCGTCTTCCAGGGCGAGCGTGAAATGGCGGCCGACAACAAGATGCTCGGCCAGTTCGACCTGATGGGTATTCCGCCGGCTCCGCGCGGCATGCCGCAGATCGAGGTGACCTTCGACATCGACGCCAACGGCATCGTCAACGTCTCGGCCAAGGACAAGGCGACCGGCAAGGAGCAGCAGATCCGCATCCAGGCCTCCGGCGGCCTGTCGGAAGCCGACATCGAGAAGATGGTCAAGGACGCCGAGGCCAATGCCGAGGCGGACAAGAAGCGCCGCGAGGCCGTCACCGCCAAGAACGAGGCGGATGGTCTGGTGCATTCGACCGAGAAGGCGCTTGCCGAGCACGGTTCGAAGGTCGCCGAGACCGAGCGCCGCGCCATCGAGGATGCCGTCAGCGACCTCAAGGAAGCGCTGAAGGGCGACGATGCCGAGGCGATCAAGGCCAAGACCCAGACGCTGGCCCAGGCTTCGATGAAGCTCGGCGAGGCCATGTACAAGCAGCAGGCCGAGGCCGACGCCAAGAAGGACGCGGCCAAGGACGACGTCGTCGACGCGGAGTTCACCGAAGTCGACGACGACAAGAACAACAAGAAGTCCGCCTGAACCCCAAGAGGGTGATGATGCGGACGACTTGGACCCCACACGCGCTACCGGCCTCCTCCCTCACGGGGGAGGCCGTCGTGTCGGGACGAACGGGCCAAGACTCTTCGAAAGTCGGCCCCGTTACGATCAAGCAATTCCCAGCCGTTATTCTCAACGCCGCCGTGCTGCCCTCTGCCGCAAGGCGGAAGGCTGCCTATATGGTCGCGTGGCGACATCGTTTCGCTCCGACTTGACTCGCGATTGGATAGACCGAGCCCGCCATGTCCACCAAGCGCTGCTATTACGAAACCCTCGAAGTCGAACGCACCGCTGACGATTCCGTCCTGAAATCGTCCTTCCGCAAGCTGGCGATGAAGTTCCACCCCGACCGCAATCCCGGGGACGACACCAGCGAGGTCAAGTTCAAGGAAATCAACGAGGCCTACGAAGTCCTGAAGGACAAGGACAAGCGCGCGGCCTATGACCGCTTCGGCCATGCGGCCTTCGAGCAGGGCGGCGGCGGCGCCGGTTTCGGCGCAGGCTTCGCCTCCTCCTTCTCCGACATTTTCGAGGATCTGTTCGGCATGGCCGGACAGCGCGGCCGCGGCGGCCGCGAGCGCGGCGCCGACCTGCGCTACAACATGGAAATCACGCTCGAGGAAGCCTTTGGTGGCAAGACCGCGCAGATCGAGATCCCGGTCTCGGTCACCTGCGAGGCCTGCTCGGGCATCGGCGCCAAGGCCGGCACCAAGCCGAAGACCTGCTCGACCTGTGGCGGCGCCGGCCGCGTGCGGCAGTCGCAGGGCTTCTTCACGCTCGAACGCACCTGCCCGGGCTGCCAGGGCCGTGGCCAGATGATCGAGGACGCCTGCCCGTCCTGCTCGGGCCAGGGCCGCGTCACCCGCGAGCGCACGCTCTCGGTCAACATTCCCCAAGGTGTCGAGGACGGCACGAGGATCAGGCTCGCCGGCGAAGGCGAGGCAGGCGTCCGTGGTGGTCCGCCGGGCGACCTCTACATCTTCCTGTCGCTGGCCCAGCACCAGTTCTTCCAGCGCGACGGCGCCGATTTGCATTGCCGGGTGCCGATCTCGATGGTGACGGCCGCGCTTGGCGGTGAATTCGAGGTGCCGACCATCGACAAGGCCAAGGCCAAGGTGAAGGTGCCGGCCGGGACCCAGTCCAACCGTCGATTCCGCATTGCATCAAAAGGCATGCCGGTGCTGCGCTCGCGCCAGACCGGCGACATGTACGTTCAAGTCGTGGTCGAGACCCCGCAGAACCTCACCAAGAAGCAGCAGGAATTGCTGGCCGAGTTCGAAAAGCTCTCCTCCGGTAACACCCAGCCGGAATCCGAGGGTTTCTTCGCCAAGGTCAAGGACTTCTTCGGTAATCGGGCGGGCTGACTCGGCTTGACCGTATCGCCTGCGGCCTATACCTGTTTATGACCATTTTCTGACACGCCGCGTCCCGCGGTCCCGTCCGGTCCTGACATGCCATTGCCATCGTCCGCGCGTGCGTTGAAGAAGCCTCGTCTCGACGACGAGGTGCGCTTTCTGAGATCGTGGATCGAAAAGCCCCTCCACATGGGCGCGGTGATGCCGTCGGGCAAGCTCTTGGCCCGGACCATGGCCCACTACGTCGATGTCGATTCCGATGCACCGGTGGTCGAGCTCGGGCCCGGCACCGGCGCGATCACCTCGGCGCTGATCGAGCGTGGTGTCGACCAGAAGCGTCTCGTCCTCGTCGAATACAATCCCGGCTTCTGCGCGCTGCTGCGCGACCGTTATCCGCAAGCCAAGGTCGTGCAGGGCGATGCCTACCGCCTGCGCGACACGCTCTGGAACGTGCTCGGCGCGCCCGCCGGCGCGGTTGTCTCGGGCCTCCCGCTGGTCACAAAACCGATGCTGACGCGCCTGCGGCTCATCCGCGACGCCTTCACGGCACTGGCGCCCGGCGCGCCCTTCGTCCAGTTCACCTATGCGGTGGTGCCGCCGATCCCGAAATCGCTGCCCGGCGTGTCCACAGAGGCCTCGGAACGGATCTGGATGAACCTTCCGCCGGCCCGCGTCTGGGTGTATCGCAAGGACTAATTCCGCCGGCGTTGCTCCTTGCGCGGCGGGCTCGTTTCGCCGAACGCATGGAAGCGGATGTCCGCACCTAAAATCCTGGTCATTCCCGGCTCGCTGCGCACCGGCTCGCACAATGCGAAGCTGGCGGCGGTCATGGCCTATGAGTTCGCGCGGGCCGGCGTCGACGTCACCCGCATCTCGCTCGCCGATTTTCCGCTGCCGATCTATGACGGCGATCTCCAGGCCAAGTCCGGCGTGCCCAAGAACGCGATCAATCTGAAGCGCATGATCGGTGCGCATCACGGTGTGCTGATCGTCTCGCCCGAATACAACGCCTCGGTGCCGCCGCTGCTCAAGAACGCGATCGACTGGGTCAGCCGTGTCCACGATCTGCACGAGGCGCGCGGGGCGGTGTTCCGCGATCGCACCTTTGCACTCGCCGGCGCTTCGCAGAGCCGGTTAGGTGCCGCCCGCGCGCTCCAGGCATTGCGCCTGATCCTGACCTCCTGCCACGCCAATGTGATTGCCAGCCAGCTGACGCTCGCCTTTGCCGACCAGGCCTATGACGATATGGACAGGCTGAAGAACGAGGGCGATATCGCCGCGTTGAAGGAGCTGGTCGCGCAGTTGATCGACGTTTCCCAACGCATGATGTGAGGTGACATGACGCCAGCCGAAATCGCCCCGAAAGACCGCCTGATCGTTGCGCTTGATCTGCCGAGCGTTGATGCCGCGGAGGCGATGATCGCGAAGCTCGGCGACAGCGTCTCGTTCTACAAGATCGGCTATCAGCTCGCTTATGCCGGTGGCCTGCCGCTGATCGGCAAGCTCGCCGACAAGGGCAAGAAGGTCTTTGCCGATCTCAAGATGCACGACATCGGCAACACGGTGACGCGCGGTGTGGAGAGCGTGGCTCGGCTGGGCGCGACCTTCGTCACCGTGCACGCCTATCCGCAGACCATGAAGGGCGCCGTCGAAGGCCGCGGCAGTGCCAGCCTGAAGATTCTCGCGGTCACGGTGCTGACGTCCTACAACGACGATGATCTGCACGCCGCGGGTTATCGGCTCAGCGTCTCCGAGCTGGTCGAGGCGCGCGCGCAGCAGGCGCAGGTGCTCGGCGTCGATGGCCTCGTGTCCTCGCCCGAAGAAGTCGGAGCCCTGCGCAAAATCGTCGGCCATCAGATGAGCCTCGTCACCCCCGGCATCCGCCCCGCGGGCGCGGCTAGCGGCGATCAAAAGCGCATCATGACGCCGGGCCGCGCCATCACCGCGGGCGCCGATTATCTCGTCGTCGGACGTCCGGTGGTGGAAGCTGCCGATCCGAACGCTGTCGCAGACGCCATCCACGCCGAGATCGCGCAAGCGCTCGGCTAAGTAACAACCAAGGGAGAAGAACAATGGCAAAAGGCTACTGGATCGGCCGCGTCGACGTGAACAATGACGAGGGCTACAAGCCCTACGTCGTCGCCAACGGCCCTATCTTCAAGAAATGGGGCGGCCGCTTCGCAGTCCGCGGCGGCAAATTCACCACCGTCGAGGGCGCCAGCCGCACCCGCAACGTCGTCATCGAATTCCCCGACTACGAAACCGCGATCGCCTGCTACAACTCGCCGGAATACCAGGCCAACATCAAGGTGCGCCAGCCGCACTCGATCGCCGACCTCATCATCATCGAGGGCTATGACGGCCCGCAGCCGTCGGACTCGTAGATTTCGACTGCGGCGCTCTCTTACCCTCCCCTGGAGGGGGAGGGTCGATCGCGCGCAGCGCGAGCGGGGTGGGGTGATCTCTCCACTCGGGCACTGTGCGCCGGGGAGAGACCGTCACCCCACCCCGCTGTGCATTCCGCTTCGCTGCATGCCCAGCGACCCTCCCCCTCCAGGGGAGGGTAAGAGGCGGCGCGTCGCTGCGATCTAGGTAAATCCCCCTCGGTTGCCGGAACTGCATCCCCCCGCTACAACGGCCTCCGAAAGGGATCACACCATGTCCGACATGCGCTTGATTGTTGCAGGAGCCGGCGGCCGGATGGGCCGCGCGCTGGTGCGGGCGATTGCCGAGAGCAAAGGGGCGGTGCTGGCGGGCGCGCTGGAGGCGCCGGGCTCCGATCTGCTCGGCAAGGATGCCGGCGTGCTCGCTGGCCTGCCGGCCAATGGCATCAAGCTTTCCGCCGATCTCTGGGCGATGTCGAAGGACGCCGACGGCATCCTCGATTTCACCGTGCCGGCCGCGACCATCGCCAATGTCGCGATCGCCGCCGAGCGCGGCCTCGTGCATGTCATCGGCACGACCGGGCTGTCCGGTTCCGACAATGCGGTGATCAAGAGCGTCACCAACCGCGCGGTCGTGGTGCAGTCGGGCAATATGAGCCTGGGCGTCAATCTGCTCGCCGCCGTGGTCAAGCGTGTCGCCAAGGCGCTCGACCAGAGCTTCGACATCGAGATCGTCGAGACCCATCACCGCATGAAGGTCGATGCGCCCTCGGGCACGGCGCTGATGCTGGGGCAGGCGGCAGCCAGCGGCCGCGGCGTCACCCTCGATGAACATTCCGAGCGCGGTCGTGACGGCATCACCGGCGCGCGCCGGCCGGGCAATATCGGCTTCGCTTCCTTGCGCGGCGGCACCGTCGCCGGCGACCACAGCGTGACCTTCCTTGGGCCGTTCGAACGTTTGACGCTGTCGCACCAGGCCGAGGATCGCATGCTGTTCGCGCACGGCGCGCTCAAGGCGGCGCTGTGGGCGCATGGCAAGGCGCCGGGGCACTATTCCATGGCCGACGTGCTCGGCCTCGCCGATTTCTGATCGAACCCAACGGAAAGCAGTCAATGAGCGAACGTCTCCTCGTGCTCGTGCGCCACGGCCAGAGCGAATGGAATCTGAAGAACCTGTTCACGGGCTGGAAGGACCCCGACCTCACCGAGCTCGGCGTGAAGGAAGCGAAGGAAGCCGGCCGCAAGCTGAAGGCGCAGGGCCTCGTGTTCGACGTCGCCTTCACTTCGGTGCTGACGCGCGCGCAGCACACGCTCGACCTCATCCTCGGCGAGCTCGGCCAGGAGGGCCTGCCGACCTCGAAGGACCTCGCGCTGAACGAGCGCGACTATGGCGATCTCTCCGGCCTCAACAAGGACGATGCGCGCAAGAAGTGGGGCGAGGAGCAGGTGCATGTCTGGCGCCGCTCCTACGATGTGCCGCCGCCCGGCGGCGAAAGCCTGAAGGACACGCTCGCCCGCGCATTGCCGTACTATGTGCAGGAGATCCTGCCCGCCGTGCTCAACGGCAAGTGCACCCTGGTCGCTGCCCACGGCAACTCGCTGCGCGCGCTGATCATGGTGCTGGAGAAGCTGTCGCCGGAAGGCATTTTGAAGCGCGAGCTCGCCACCGGCGTGCCGATCATCTACCGGCTGAACGCGGATTCGACCGTGGCCTCGAAGCTGGATCTGGCGGGCTAACGAAGGTCTCGTAGGGTGGGCAAAGGCGCGCAGCGCCGTGCCCACCACCTTTCCGTGATCATTTACACAAGGTGGGCACGCTTCGCTTTGCCCGCCCTACGGCAGTGTGCTCGTTGCGCTTACTGCATCCCGACCCGCCCGGCTTCCCAGCCCAGCATCGCCTGCTTGCGGGTGATGCCCCAGTGATAGCCGGTGAGCGTGCCGCTCTTGCTGAGTGCGCGGTGGCAGGGCACGACGAACGAGACCGGGTTCTTGCCGACCGCAGCGCCGACGGCGCGCGAGGCCTTCGGGCTGTCGATGTTGCAGGCGATGTCGGAATAGGACACCGCGCGGCCCATCGGAATCTTCAGCAGCGTCTCCCACACCCGCACTTCGAAATCGGTGCCGATCAGAACCACGCGCAGCGGCTGGTCGGGCCGCCAGAGTTTCGGGTCGAAGATGCGCGCGGCGAGCGGCGCGGTGCCTTCGTGATCTTCGACATAGGTCGCCTTCGGCCAGCGCCGCGTCATGTCGGCGAGCGCGATCTTCTCTTCGCCATGATCGGCGAAGGCGAGGCCCGAGAGGCCGCGGTCGGTCGCGATCACGATGGCGGTGCCGAACGGCGAGGGATGGAAGCCGTAGCGCAAGGTGAGCCCCGCGCCGCCGTTCTTCCATTCGCCCGGCGACATCGCTTCATGGGTGACGAAGAGATCGTGCAGCCGGCCAGGACCTGACAGCCCGGAGTCGAGCGCGGCGTCGAGGATGCTCGCGGAGTCCCGCAGCAGGCCCTTCGCATGGTCCAGGGTAAGCGCCTGCATGAAAGCCTTCGGCGTGATCGAAGCCCAGCGGCGGAACAGATGGTGCAGCTCATCCGGCGTGACGCCGGCCGCATCCGCCATCGCCTCGATGGTCGGCTGCGCGCGCCAGTTCTCCGAGATGAACGCGATCGCCCGGCGCACGGAATCGTAATCCCGCAGCGCGGCGTTCTGGGGGCCCGGCTTGGCCAGGCGCTGGTCATGGATTGCGAGTGTCATCATGACCTGAAATGTAGGAGAGGGGCGGGTCTGAAACCACCCGATTTCCGACTGGGATCAGTTGATCGGGTTGTAGGTCGGCCCACGCTTGGCGGCGTTCAGCGCCTCGACCAAGCCTTTGTAAAAGCTTGCCTTTTCCTCAGGTCCCAGGAACCTCGCAAGCTGGATCTGGTGGCCGCGCGAGATCAGGTAGAGGTGCTCGATGCCGAAATCCTCGTCGACTTCCATGTCGAGGCGGACCCAGAGCGGATTGAAGGTCCATTCGGCGACCTGACCGCGATGGCTGATGCGCCGCACCCGCAGTTCGGAGGTCGTGACGGTGATCTCCTCGCGTGCCCGCCCCGTGCCGAAATTGACCCTGAAGGCCCACCAGACCACGAGCACGTCGAGACCAAAGAAGCCGAGCACGGGCCAGGCGCCCTTCAACAGGAAGGCGAGGCCGGTGGCAAAGCTGACGACGCTCAGGAACAGCATCACGGCGAGAAACCCGGTGCGGTTCAGCGAGCGGTGCGGCGTCAGCAGCGCGGAGAAGATCTGCACTTCGCGCTGATCTTCAAAATCCTTGCGCTCAATTTCGTTGCCTGTGCTCATCGTCCCTCAGTATATCCCGATCATGGCGAAAATCACCCGCAAGCCGGTCCCGCGCAAAGCCGCCGTGCCGAAGAAAAAGGCAAAGGCGGCGGTCGCGAAACCGAAGGCTCCCGCCAAGAAATCGCTCAAGGCCATAAAACCGTGGACGCCGGCGGAGATCCACGAGGTCTTCAGCCGCTTCCGCAAGGCCAATCCGGAGCCGAAGGGCGAGCTCGAGCACGTCAACCCGTTCACGCTGCTGGTCGCCGTGGTGCTGTCGGCGCAGGCGACTGATGCCGGCGTCAACAAGGCGACGCGCGCGTTGTTCGAGGTCGCCGATACGCCGCAGAAGATGCTCGATCTCGGCGAGGAGCGCTTGCGCGACTACATCAAGACCATCGGCCTCTATCGCACCAAGGCCAAGAACGTCATCGCGCTCTCGGCAAAAGTGCTCAGCGATTTCGGCGGCGAGGTGCCGCGCACGCGCGCCGAGATCGAGTCATTGCCCGGTGCGGGGCGCAAGACCGCCAATGTCGTACTCAACATGGCCTTCGGCGAGCACACGATGGCGGTGGACACCCATGTCTTCCGTGTCGGCAATCGCACGGGGCTTGCGCCCGGCAAGACGCCGCTCGACGTCGAGCTCGGCCTCGAAAAGGTGATCCCGGCCGAGTTCATGCTGCATGCGCATCACTGGCTGATCCTCCACGGCCGCTATACCTGCCTCGCACGCAAGCCGCGCTGCGAGGTGTGCCTGATCAACGATCTCTGCCGCTGGCCGGAGAAGACGGTCTGAGCAGGCCGCGCCCGCCGTCGTCAGCGCATCTGACGCGCCGGCTCGATCAGCTCGGGGCGCGGGCCTGACAGGCGCTTGTGCATGTGGACCATGAAGGCCATGCCGAAGATCGGCGTCGCCAGATTGACGATCGGGATCGAGACGAAGGCCGCGATGAACAGGCCCGCGGTGAAGATGGTCGCGGCATTGTCGCGCCGCATCGCCTTGGCTTCCTCCGGGGAGCGGAAGCGCATCGCGGCGAGCTCGAAATATTCGCGGCCCAGGAGCCAGGCGGCGGCAATGAAGAAGATCAGGAAGCCCGCGCCGGCGAACAACACCAGCGGCAGCGCAGCCAGGTAAACCAGGATGGCCAGCAGCGCGGTCTTGATACCCTCGAAGATCGCCTGGCTGAACGGCAGCGCGACGCCCGGCCGCTCGGCGGGATAATGCTCGCGCTCGACGATGTCGGCGACGTCGTCGACGAACAGGCTCGCCACCAGCGAGGTGATCGCCGGCATCAGGAAGATGCCGCCGAACACGACGCCGAGGCCGGCCGCGATCGAGACGATCCAGGAGAGAACCTCGAGCGAGGAGTGCCAGCCCGGTCCGAGCAGGCCCTCCAGCCAGACCTCGCCAGAGGTCGCAAACCAGCTGAGGAGCCGCTGCAGGCCGATCGCCAGCACGGTGATCAGCACGAGCGCGACCCCGATCGAACGCCACAGGATCGTGCGCATCGGCGGCGAGATCATTGCGACAGCGCCTTCACGGCGGCATCCAGCATGGGGGACCCTCTGAGGTAGACACTTCGCGAGAGGTAGACACCGAATGCGGCTTCGGCAAGGGCGGGTGCTGTCTTCCCTTCTCCCCTTGTTGTGGGAGAAGGTGGCGCGAAGCGCCGGATGAGGGGTATGTCTCCGCAAGACAAGCTTGGAGTGAGACTCGCGGAGACATACCCCTCACCCGTCTCACCGCTCCGCGGTGAGCCACCCTCTCCCACACAAGGGGAGAGGGGTCGGCACCGACTGTGCGGCCGGTTCACGCTACTCGTGCCGGTGCCCGTGCTTGCGCGCTTTTACTTGCTTGCCCTCTCCCGTCGGGATCATCACCACGCGGCCGTAGCGCACGCCGCGTTCGGCGATGATGTGGTCGGCGAAATGCCTGACCTCATCGGCCGCGCCGCGCAGCGCCGTCATCTCCATGCAATTGTTGTCGTCGAGGTGGACGTGCAGCGTCGCCAGCGCGAGGTCGTGATGGCCGTGGAATTCCTGCACCAGGCGTTTCGACAGATCGCGCGCGGCGTGGTCGTAGACATAGACGAGACCGGCGACGCATTGGCCGGTCTGCGCGGTGTCCTCCGTGCTCTGCTGCAGCCCGGCGCGCGCGAGGTCGCGGATGATCTCGGAGCGGTTCTGATAGCCGCGCGCCTCGGCTGCCGCATCGATCTCCGCCAGGAGATCGTCCTCGATCGTGATCGTGATCCGCTGCATCAGGTCCTCTCCGCGCGACTTGCCCAATCCGTTACTGCGTAGCCCGGATGGAGCGTAGCGCAATCCGGAACAGTGCCCGTATGCTAGCAGAACCCGGATTTCGCTGCGCTCCCTCCGGGCTACGATTCTAACTCGCTTGCTTACAGCCGCGTCGCACGCAGCCGCAAGGCATTCCCGACCACGCTCACCGAGGACAGCGCCATCGCCGCCGCTGCGATGATCGGGGAGAGCAGCACGCCGAAGGTCGGATAGAGGATACCGGCCGCGATCGGGATGCCGGCGGCGTTGTAGATGAAGGCGAAGAACAGGTTCTGGCGGATGTTGCTCATCGTCGCCTGCGACAGTTTTCGCGCCCGCACGATGCCGACCAGATCGCCCTTGAGCAGGGTGACGCCGGCGCTTTCCATGGCGACGTCAGTGCCGGTGCCCATGGCGATGCCGACCTCGGCGGCCGCCAGCGCCGGGGCGTCGTTGACGCCGTCGCCGGCCATCGCAACGCTGCGGCCGGCCTTCTGCAGCTTGGTCACCACCGCGCTCTTCTGGTCCGGCAGCACCTCGGCCTCGACCTCGGCGATGCCGAGCCGGCGCGCCACGGCCTCGGCCGTCGTGCGGTTGTCGCCGGTCAGCATGATGACCTTGATGCCTTCGCCGGCCAGCGCCTTCAGCGCCTCCGGCGTCGAGGCCTTGACCGGATCGGCGATCGCGAACAGTCCGGCCAGCCGGCCGTCGATGGCCATGTTGATCACGGTCGCGCCGTCGCCGCGCAGCCGTTCGGCCTCCGCGTCGAGCGTCCCGGTGTCGATGCCGATCGACGACAGATATCTGGCATTGCCGAGCACGACGGTCTTGCCGTCGACCTTGCCGGTCGCGCCCTTGCCGGTCGGCGAATCGAACTGCTCGACCTGGCCGAGCGCGAGCTGCCTCTCCTTCGCCGCGCGCACGATGGCGTCGGCCAGGGGATGCTCGCTGGCGCGCTCGACGGTGGCCGCAATGCGCAGGATGTCGTCTTCCGCAAAGCCGGCCGCCGGCACGATTCCGACCACCTTGGGCTTGCCCTCGGTCAGCGTGCCTGTTTTGTCGACCACCAGCGTGTCGATCTTCTCCATCCGCTCCAGCGCCTCGGCGTTCTTGATCAGCACGCCGGCCTGCGCGCCGCGGCCGACGCCGACCATGATCGACATCGGGGTCGCAAGTCCCAGCGCACAGGGGCAGGCGATGATCAGCACGCTGACGGCGGCGACGAGGCCGAAGGCGAGCCGCGGCTCCGGGCCGAACCAGGCCCATGCGGCAAAGGCGGCGACGGCGACGGCGATCACGGCCGGCACGAACCAGCCGGCGACCTGATCGGCCAGCCGCTGGATCGGCGCGCGCGAGCGCTGCGCATCCGCGACCATCTGCACGATCTGCGACAGCAGCGTCTCGCGCCCGACCTTGTCGGCACGCATGATGAAGCTGCCCGACTGGTTCAGCGTGCCGGCGATGACCTTGGCGCCGGTTTCCTTGGTGACCGGCATGGATTCGCCTGTCACGAGGGACTCATCGAGCGAGGAGCGCCCTTCCAGGATGATGCCGTCGACCGGCACCTTCTCGCCGGGACGCACGCGCAAGCGGTCGCCGGCATGGAGCGTATCGATCTCGACCTCATGCTCGCTGCCATCGGCGTCGACGCGACGCGCCGTCTTGGGCGCAAGCTGCAACAGCGCCTTGATTGCGCCCGAGGTCGCATCGCGGGCGCGCAGCTCCAGCACCTGGCCGAGCAGCACCAGCACGGTGATGACGGCCGCGGCCTCGAAATAGATCGCGACCGCGCCGCCATGACCGCGGAAGGTCGCAGGGAAGATCTGCGGCGTGACGGTTCCGAGGACGCTGTAGACATAGGCAACCCCGGTGCCCATCGCGATCAGCGTGAACATGTTGAGGTTGCGCGTCACGAGCGACTGCCAGCCGCGGACGAAGAACGGCCAGCCGGCCCACAGCACCACCGGTGTGGCGAAGACGAGCTGGATCCAGTTCGAGAGGGTCTGGTCGATCCAGTTGTGCGGGCCTGCGAGATGGCCGCCCATCTCCAGCACCACCGCCGGCAGCGCCAGCACGCCGCCGATCCAGAACCGCCGCGTCATGTCGGCGAGCTCCGGATTGGGGCCGGTCTCCAGGCTTGCGACCTCCGGCTCCAGCGCCATGCCGCAGATCGGGCAGGTGCCGGGGCCGACCTGGCGGATCTCGGGATGCATCGGGCAGGTGTAGATCGTGCCTGCGGGCATCTCGGGCTCGGGCGCCTTCCCCTTCGCAAGATACTTGGCGGGATCGGCGGCGAACTTGGTGCGGCAGCCGGCCGAGCAGAAATGGAAGGTCTCGCCGTGATGCTCGAAGCGATGCTTCGACGTCGCAGGATCGACTGTCATGCCGCAGACGGGGTCTTTGACCTTGCCCGCGGCGTCAGCGTGGTCATGGGCGTGATGATGGGCATGGCCGGAATGATCGCCGTGTCCGCCGCAGCACGAGGCCGCGGGCTTCGCGGCCGGCGGTGCAGCTTTTGCGGAACAGCCGCATCCGGAAGGCGTTTCCGCGTCGTGATGATGCTCGTGTTCGTTCTTGTTCATTCCCATGCTCCGGCCTTTCAGCGGGTCTTGCAACCCATACCCGGTAGGGGTATATAGACCCCATGCGCAAGGACATCAAGGCATCCGTTGGAAAACGTCTCGGCCGGATCGAGGGCCAGGTTCGTGGTCTCTCGAAAATGGTCGAGGAAGACCGCTACTGCATCGACATCGTGACGCAGATCTCGGCGGTGCGCGCCGCGCTGCGCCGGGTCGAGGAGGAGGTTTTGAAGGACCACGTCGCCCATTGCGTCGAGCACGCGATTGCGAGTGGCGACAAGGCCGACCAGCGCGAGAAGATCGCGGAGTTGATGGCAGTGATCGGACGGGCGGAGCGGTAGGGGCGCTCTCTCCGACGTCATTGCGAGCGCAGCGAAGCAATCTAGACTGTTACCGCGGAGGCAGTCTGGTTTGCTTCGTCGCAAGAGCTCCTCGCAATGACGGTGGAGAGAGAGCGCCGTTTTCCTCTAGCGTCGTCCTGGCGAAAGCCAGGACCCATACCGCGGAATTCATCGATTGCGCTCGGTAGGCGTACCGAGCGACGAGTCTTCGCCAAACTGCTCTCTGGGGTAATGGGTCCTGGCTTTCGCCAGGACGACGTTTGGGGCGTAACTTACGCCGCGATCTCCCGCGCCCGCGCGCGGTACGTCGCGAGCTCGCTCAGCAGCACGAAATGCTCGGAGAACGCGACGCCCATCTCCGCCGGCTGCGCGTTCACTTCCTCAGCCGGAACTTCAGCCGGCGTCTCTTCGTCAATCGCTTCAGGAACGAGCGGCGGCGCACGGAGCGTTTCTGGAAACACACTGAAAGTGCCCGCCACCTCCTCGAGCGGCTTTTGCTTGTCGGCCCAGTGCAGGGCGGTGTAGTCGAATCCATTGACGATCGTGGGCTTGACCACCTCGAAATAGGGCGAGATGTCGAAGTCGCGCGGCATGTACAGCGAGGAATCGCGGATGTGCAGGATCTCGCGGCGAGCGGCGCGGCTGCCGGCCTTGGTGATCTTCGGCAGGATCGGATAGCGCACCGCGTCGAAGGCCTGTGCGATCAGTGCCGAGCAGATGATCTTGGTCGGATCGCCCGAGCCGAGCGCGATCATGCGCCGCCGCCAGCGCTGCGGCACCGGCAGCGGGAACAGGAAGCGCATCAGGTCGAGGATGTTCTTGGTGTCGTAGCCGAAGCCGATGCGGTTGATGGCATAGCGGCAGACCGTGGTGCGGTCCTCATAGGACAGCCCGACCGGGCGGCAGACCCGGGTGTGATACGGAAAGTATTTCGACAGCGGCGCCGAGGTGACGCCCTCGCCGATATTGGCCTCGATCAGCACATGCGGTTCGCCGTCGGGCTCCACGGCGCCCTCGACCGGACCGACATAGAGCGCGGCATGCGACCAGGTCGACTGCGTCAGATATTTGATGATGCCGGAGATGCGGTTGTTGCCCTCGACCAGCAGCACGTCGCCGGGCTCGATGATGCCGCGCAGATGCTCGGGGTCGCTGGGCGTGAACGGCTCATAGCCCGGCACCTCCTTCGAGAGGTACGCGGCAATCAGCTTGCCGACTGAATCAAGGACCGTCCCCATGTCGAACTCCCCCACAGCCTTATCCGGCCGTCTTTTTTTCCCTTCTCTATCATGGTCGAAACGTGTTGCCATTCGGTTCATCACTCCGTGAGATCAAGCACGATTGATTCACCATGATGGTTGCCGTGCAACATCAGATGCGGCAAGGTTCGCGGGCTGTTCCCGTTCGCCGCAAGTCTCCGGAAACCATGACATGACAATCACGCGCCGCGGTTTCCTTTCGGCGTCGGCGGCCCTTGCCGCGATGCCGGTCCTGCGCGCAAACGCCGCGCCCGTGCCGCGCGAGGCCGACATCGTCGTGATCGGCGCAGGTGCCGCTGGAATTGCCGCAGCGCGGCGTGTCATGGCGGCCAATCGCAAGGTCGTGGTGGTGGAGGCGGCTTCGCAGGTCGGCGGCCGCTGCATCACGGATACCACGACCTTCGATGTGCCGTTCGACCGCGGCGCGCGCTGGATGCACAATCCCGAGACCAATCCGATGATCCGGCTGGCCCGCAGCGCCGGGCTCGACGTGCTGCCGGCGCCGGCCGGCCAGAAGATGCGCATCGGTCGCCGCAACGCACGCGCGGGCGAGACCGAGGAATTTCTGGCGGCGTTGGTCCGCGCCAACCGTGCCATCGACGAGGCCGCGCGCGGCAAGCTCGACAGCTCCTGCGCCTCGGTGCTGCCGAAGGATCTCGGCGACTGGGCCGGCGCAGCCGAGTTCATGCTGGGTGCGAGCTTTGCCGGCAAGGACCTGAAGGAGCTGTCCGCGATCGACAAGGCGCGCGCGCAGGACCGCAATGCTGCGATCGCCTGCCGCCAGGGTTTGGGCACACTGATCACCAAGCTCGGCGAGCAGGCGCCGGTCGCGCTGTCGACGCCGGCGAGCCGGATCGTCTGGAGCAACCGCGACGTCAGCGTCGAGACGCAGAGCGGCAAGATCGCCGCGCGCGCCGCCATCATCACGGTCTCGACCAACGTGCTGACATCGGGCGCGATCAAATTCGCGCCCGATGTCCCCAAGCGGACGCTCGATGCAGCCTCGAAGCTCACCCTCGGCAGCTACGACCACATCGCGCTGCAGCTCCCCGGCAATCCGCTCGGCCTGTCGCGCGACGACATCCTGATCGAGCAGAGCAATTCGACCCGCACGGCGCTGATGTACGCCAATATCGGCGGCTCCTCGCTGTGCTCGATCGATGTCGGCGGCTCGTTCGGGCGCGATCTCTCCGAGCAGGGCGAGAAGGCGATGGCCGCCTTCGCGAAGGAATGGATCACGAAACTGTTCGGCAGCGAAGCTGCAGCCGTCGTGCAGAAGACCAGCGCGACGCGCTGGAACGCTTCGCCTTACGTGATGGGTGCGATGTCGGCCTCCGCGCCCGGCGGTCAGCTCTCGCGAAAAATCCTGACCGAGCCGATCGGCAATGTGTTCCTCGCCGGCGAAGCCACCCACGAGACATTGTGGGGCACGGTCGACGGCGCCTGGGAAAGCGGCGAGCGCGCCGCAGACGCCGCCTTGCGCAAGATCGGCGCGATCAAGGACGAGCCGGCCGATGTGCCGACGCAGTCGACGAAGAAGCGGCGGGCGCCGCGGCAGTAGGGCAACTCAGCCCGCCTCAAACTCCGTCGTCGTCCCGGACAAGCGCAGCGCAGATCCGGGACCCATACGCCGCCGCAGTAATTTGGCGAAGACGGGCAATGACTATCTCGCCCAACAACGACTGCTGCGGCGTATGGGTCCCGGCCTTCGCCGGGACCACACTACCGCAAAATCCCATCCAGCGCCGGCAGCCCAAAAATCACTGCCATCGCAATCAGCGCATAGCAGATCCCGCGAAACACCTTTTCGCTGGCGCGGCCGAACAATGAAGCACCGAAGGCGACGCCCAGAGCGTAGACCGGGCCGACGATCAGCGACAGCACCAGCGATTCGCGGCTGATCAGGCCGGTGGCGGCGTAGCTGACCATCGAGAACAAATCCGAGGCGCCGAAGAACAGCAGGATGTTGGCGCGCGCGACGATCGGCGCGATCGGGCGGCCGAGCCAGTATCCGACGATCGGCGGCCCGCCGGTCTGCGCCAGGCCGCTGCAGAAGCCGGAGAGGCCGCCGATGCCGACCGAGAGCCAGGCGTGGTCCTTGCCGCGATAGCGCCAACCCGACAGCAGGAGGAGCAGCAGCGCCGCGACGAAGCAGGAGATGATCCAGCGCGTGGTGACGGGCTCGAGCACGCTGAGGAAATAGGTGCCGACGGGCACGCCGATCAGCGCACCGAGCACGATCACCGCGGTGGCCTTGCGATCCGCCTTCTGCCACGCATCCGGCAGCAGCGGCAGGGCCGCGACGAAATCGATCACGAGCAACAAGGCGGCAACGAGCCGCGGCGCGGCGATGCTGCTCGCCAGCGGCATGAAGATCAGCGCCGAGCCAAATCCGGAGAAGCCGCGCGCGGTGCCCGAAACGAAAGCGACGGCGCAGAGCGCCGTCGCAATGGTGAGGCTGACGTCCTTCGGGAGTAAATCCGCGAAGGTCATGCTCCATGACTCTTGAGCATGACGTTGTCCGAAAACCGCTTCACACTTTTCGGCGTCATGCTCGCAACGTGCCGCCGGTCTTCCTCGTCACCTCCGCCACGATCTTCGCGGCGACGGCCTCGATTTCCTGATCGGTCAGGGTCTTCTCGCGCGGCTGAAGCGTGACCGCGACCGCGATCGACTTCTTGTCGTCCTCGATGCCCTTGCCCTCGTAGACGTCGAAGACGTTGACGCCGGTGATCAGCTTCTTGTCGACGCCCTGCGCGGCGCGGACGATGTCGCCGGCCTTCACGCTGCGATCGACGATGAAAGCGAAGTCACGCGACACCGGCTGGAATGCCGAGAGCTCGATCACCGGCTTGGCGCGGGTCGGCTTCTTCTTGGCCTCGGGGATGCGGTCGAGGATCACCTCGAACACCATCAGCGGCCCGTCGGCGCCGAGCGCCTCGAGCGCGCGCGGATGCACCTCGCCGAAAGTGCCGAGCACGTTCTGCGGCCCGATCTGGATCGTGCCGGAGCGGCCCGGATGCAGCCAGCCGGGACCGCCGGAGACGATCTGCAGCGCCTGCATCGGCGCGCCGGCCGCGGCCAGCACCGCCAGCGCATCGGCTTTCGCGTCGAACACGTCGGCCTGCGCGGAGCCGGTCCAGTGCCGTCCGAGACCTTCAGACGAAGCAATGCCGCGGCGAACGCCGCTCGCCGCCATGAACTGGTCCTGCGGGCGATCGCCCTTGAAGATTTGTCCGACCTCGAACAGCGCGACATCGCCGAAGCCGCGGTCGGCGTTGGCCTGCGCCGCCGCGATCAGGCCGGCGAGCAGGGTCGGGCGCATGTCGGAGAGATCGGATGCGATCGGGTTCGCCACTTCGAGTGCGCGCTGGCCGCCGCCGAACAATTCGGCCGCAGGCTTGGCGATGAACGACCAGGTGACGGCCTCGACCATGCCGCGGCTCGCCAGCGCGCGCCGGGCGCGACGGGTGCGCAGCTGCAGCGGCGTCAGCACGGGTTTGCGCGCGTCCTCGCCGCGTTCGAACGGCGTCATCGGCACCTTGTCGACGCCGAAGATGCGGACGATCTCCTCGACGATGTCGGCCTTGCCGTGCACGTCGGAACGCCACGACGGCACCGCGACCTTCACGACGGGGCCGGGGCCCGCCATCATGAAGCCGAGATGGGTCAGGATGCGCTTCATCTCGACCTGCGGCACCTCGATGCCGGACAGGCGTTTGACCTCGGTGACAGGGAAATCGATCACGCGGTCGTCGCCAAAGGCCTTGCCGACCACGACGTTCTCGGACGGCGCGCCGCCGCACATCTCCATCACGAGCTTCGTCGCAAGCTCGAGGCCGGGCACCATGAAAGCCGGATCGACGCCGCGCTCGAAGCGGTAGCGCGCATCGGAATTGATGCCGAGCTTGCGGCCGGTCTGGGCGATGTTGATCTCGTTCCACAGCGCCGATTCGATCAGCACGTCGGTGGTGTTCTCGTCGCAGCCCGAGGCTTCGCCGCCCATGATGCCGGCGAGCGATTCGACGCCGTGCTCGTCCGCGATCACGCAAATCGCGGGATCGAGATTGTAGGTGCGGCCGTCGAGCGCGAGCAGCGTCTCGCCCTCGCGCGCGCGGCGCACGAGGAGATTGCCCTTCACCTTCTTGGCGTCGAACACGTGCAGCGGACGCGCGCGGTCGTAGGTCATGAAATTGGTGATGTCGACTAGCGCGTTGATCGGACGCAGACCGATCGCGGTCAGTCGCTTCTGCAGCCATTCCGGCGACGGCCCGTTCTTCACGCCGCGCACGAGGCGCAGTGCGAAGCCAGGACAGAGCGTGGCGTCCTCGACCGTGACCTTCACGGGACACGGGAATTCACCCTTGATCGGCTTGATCGTGGGGTCCTTGAACTTGCCCATGTCGGCGGCGGCGAGATCGCGCGCGATGCCGTGCACGCCGGTGCAATCCTGCCGGTTCGGCGTCAAATTGATCTCGATCACGGGATCGCCGAGCGCAGCCCATTCGGCGTAGCCAGCGCCAACAGGCGCGTCCGCCGGCAACTCCATGATGCCGTCATGGTCGTTGGAGATCTGCAATTCGGCGGCCGAGCACAGCATGCCGCGGCTCTCGACACCGCGGATGGTGCCGACGCCGAGCGTGATGTCCTTGCCGGGAATGTAGGTGCCGGGGGCTGAGAACACGCTGACGAGCCCCGCGCGCGCATTTGGCGCGCCGCACACGACCTGCACGGGCGCGCCACCGTCGCCGGTGTCGACCATGCAGACCCGCAAGCGATCCGCATTCGGATGCTGCTCGGCCGAGATCACCTTCGCGATGGTGAACGGCTTCAGCGCCTTCGCCTTGTCCTCGATGTTCTCGACCTCGAGCCCGATCATGGTGAGCTTGTCGGCGAGTTTTTCCAGCGGCTCGTCGGTCTCGAGATGGTCCTTCAGCCAGGAGAGGGTGAATTTCATGGCTGTGTGCCTCGGCTCTTGTCGGTTGAATTGCTTTGGTCGGTGCTAGTGTTCCCTCCCCCCTTGTGGGGGAGGGTCAGGGAGGGGGGTGAGCCGCGGGCTCCGGCTGAAGCTGCCTGGCGAATTGCCTCAACGACTCCCTCAAGGTCCTTCATCACCTGATCGTTGGTGAAGCGCAGATCCTGAAAGCCCTCGGCTGCGAAGAAGGCGTCGCGACGCTCATCCTTCTTCTGACGCTGCTCGAAATCGTGGGATTCTCCATCGAGCTCGATGATGAGCTTTGAGGAGAAGCACACGAAGTCGGCGATGTAGTTTCCGATTGGCGTTTGGCGACGGATGCCAACACCATTCATGCGGTTAGCCTTCAGGTCGCGCCACAGCAGTGTTTCGGCACGCGTCATCGCTCGGCGAAGCTGCTTCGCCCGGCTGCGCTGACGCTCGCTCACAACTGCGTGCGGCATCCGCGGCTACCCCCCTCCCTGACCCTCCCCCACAAGGGGGGAGGGAACGGAGAGAGTCATCGTATGGCCGATAGCAAGCATCACGTGCTCAATCCCCCCGCGAGCGTCGGCACCTCCAGCGGCTTGAAGCCGTAGTGGGATAGCCAGCGGACGTCGCTGTCGAACAGCTGGCGCAGGTCGGCGATGCCGTATTTCAGCATGGCGATACGGTCGATGCCCATGCCCCAGGCAAAACCCTGGTACTCGTCGGGATCGATGCCGCAGGCGCGCAGCACGTTCGGATGCACCATGCCGCAGCCGAGAATCTCCAGCCAGTCCTCGCCCTCGCCGAAGCGGATCTCGCCCTTGTCGCGGCGGCACTGGATGTCGACTTCCAGCGACGGCTCGGTGAACGGGAAGAACGAGGGCCGGAAGCGCATGTTGATGTGATCGACCTCGAAGAACGCCTTGCAGAACTCGTGCAGGATCCATTTGAGGTGGCCGAGATGCGAGCTCTTGTCGATGACGAGGCCTTCGACCTGGTGGAATTGCGGCGTGTGGGTCGCGTCCGAATCGATGCGATAGGTACGGCCCGGGCAGATCACGCGGATCGGCGGCTTCTGGCTCAGCATGGTGCGCACCTGCACCGGCGAGGTGTGGGTCCGCAGCAGCATGCGCGAGCCGTCCTCCTTCGGATGGAAGAAGAACGTGTCGTGCATCTCGCGCGCGGGATGGCCTTCCGGGAAGTTCAGTTTGGTGAAGTTGTAGTCGTCGGTCTCGATGTCAGGGCCTTCGGCCACCGAGAATCCCATGTCGGCGAAGATCGTGGTCAGCTCGTCCCAGACCTGGCTCAGCGGATGGATGCGGCCGGCCTCGGCCGCCGCATCGCGCAGCGGCAGCGTCACGTCGATGGTCTCCGACGCGAGCCGCGCATCGAGCGCCGCCGACTTCAGCACGTCGCGCCGCGCTGTGAGCGCCTGCGTGACCTTGTCCTTGGCGAGGTTGATCGCCGCGCCCTGCGTCTTGCGCTCGTCCGGCGACATCTTGCCGAGCGTGGCAAGCAGCGCCGAGATCGAGCCCTTCTTGCCGAGGGCCGCGACGCGCACCGCTTCCAGGGCGGCTTCATCGGCCGCAGTGGCGATCTGGTCGAGGATGGATGTTTCGAGCGTTGCGAGGTCGGACACAGTCAAATCCTTGGCTCTAAATTCGGCTGGGTTGTCGCCGCCCGAAGGCCGTAACGTCAAGCAAAAAGCCGGTCATTTCGGGCGCATGGCCGGCTGGGTTGAACTCTGCGCGGGGACCCGGCACCAAGGGGGATACGAGGAGACCTTTGCGATGCTTGCGAGACCCTGCCTTGCCGTTGTTCTTGCCGTTCTGGCCGTCGTTCTGTCGGTCGCAGGCACCCCTGCGCGCGCCATGGTCTGCATGGAGACATCCATGACGCTGGATGAGGTCGTCGACACCATCAACAAGCAAAAGAGCTGCGAAAGCGCGATGAAGGTGTTTCAGGATTGCCAATTGACCGCGAGCGGCGACGTCCAACTCGGCGCCGCCGTCGAGAAGAAGTGCGAGGCGGACTTCATGCCCGGCCTCAACACGGCGCAGCAGCAGGCTTACAAACGCGAGATGCGCGTCTGCGACCAGAAGTACCGGAACAAGTCCGGCACCATGTATCTCTCGTTCGCAGCTTTTTGCCGGGCGGAGGTCGCCCGGCGCTACTCGCAACGCGCGTTGAAGGCTGCGGGCCAGAAGGCCCGCTAGCGCGAGCCTCGGCAGCCAGAGCGGCCTTTGCCGTATTACGCCGCCAGGGCGGCTTTGGCCTTCTCGGCGATCGCCTGGAACGCCGCGGGCTCGCTGATCGCGAGATCCGACAGCACCTTGCGGTCCACGGTGATCCCGGACTTGGCCATGCCGTCGATAAATCGGCTGTAGGTCAGGCCGAACGGACGGACGGCAGCGTTGATGCGCTGGATCCAGAGCGCGCGGAACGTCCGCTTCTTACGCTTGCGGTCGCGGAAGGCGTATTGCTGGGCCTTCTCCACGGCCGGCTTGGCGGCGCGGATGGTGTTCTTGCGGCGGCCGTAGAAACCCTTGGCGGCCTTGTAGACTTTCTTGTGCTTGGCGTGGGCGGTCACACCGCGTTTGACGCGAGACATGACGAAATCCTTCAGAGATGACTTTGGTTATCGGATTGCCGCACGGAATGCGGCAGGGATGGCAGTGATCGTGGACGCGATCAGGCGTTCGGCAAGAAGTACTTCTTGACGTTGTCGCCGTCGGTCTTGAACAGCACGCGGGTGCCGCGGAGCTGACGGATCTGCTTCTTCGTCCGCTTGATCATGCCGTGACGCTTGCCGCGCTGGGCGTGCATCACTTTGCCGGTGGCAGTCACCTTGAAGCGCTTTTTAGCGCCCGATTTGGTCTTCAGCTTGGGCATTTGGCTCTCCTAATGGCCATAGCGATCCGCCCGCGAAGGCGGCTGGCCGTCAAAAATGCTCGTTAGAGCGTTGATTGTGCTCAGGTTTTACGAACTAGCGCGAAACCCGCACGAAACACCGCCACGGCAGCCCTTAATCAGCCGGGCGATGAAGGCTGGGCTTATGACAGAGGACAAGCCAATTGGCAACGATGAACCGCCGAAACAGGCCCGCCGACTATTGGATGTTGCTATCCTCATGTCCAAGTCTTGTCGCCTGAAGCAGGTCCAAAATGGCCCATTTCCCGCAATTTCTGACTTCGCTGGGCGGTTTCGCCCGTCCGCGCCATCTGGCGCTGTTCGCCGTGCTCGCCACGGCCGCGCTGCCGTCAACTGCCGACGCTCGCGCCGGCGGCTATGACGGCATCTGGAACGTCACCTTCGCCACCACCCGCGGCAATTGCAGCTCGGGCTACAGCGTTCCCTTCACCGTATCAGGCAGCCGCGTCTCGTCGGCCGGCGGCGGCCGGGTCTCGGGCCGGGTCAAGCGCTCCGGCGCTGTCGCCGTCCAGGTCTCGGTCGGCGCCTCCCATGCCAGTGGCGGCGGCCGGCTCGCCGGCGTGTACGGCGCCGGGTCGTGGAGGGGCATCATTTCCGGCGACTACTGCAGCGGCACCTGGCAGGCGACAAGGACCTGACACACAAACGGCCCGCCGGAAATCCGGACGGGCCGTTGAACTCTTGAAGTCCTAACGAGCTGCTGTCAGCGCGGCGCCAGCACCATGACGACCTGGCGACCTTCGAACCGTGCGTCCTGCTCGACCTTGGCGAGCTCGGCGACGTCGGTCTTGATCTTGTCCAGCAGCTTGGTGCCGATCTCCTGGTGCGCCATTTCGCGGCCGCGATAGCGCAGCGTGATCTTGACCTTGTCGCCCTCTTCGAAGAACCGCTGCATCGCGCGCATCTTCACGTCGTAATCGTGGTCGTCGATCATCGGGCGGAGCTTGATCTCCTTGATCTCGACGGTCTTCTGCCGCTTGCGGGCTTCCGCGGCTTTCTTCTGAGCGGAATACTTGTACTTCCCGTAGTCCATGATCTTGCAGACGGGAGGGCTGGTATTCGGCGAAATCTCGACCAGATCCATGCCAGCTTCCTGAGCCATCCGGATGGCGACGACGGTCTCGACCGTGCCTTTATTATCACCGGTCTGATCGATCAGCTGGATCTGCGCATTGCGGATATCATCATTGATGCGCGGCCCGTCTTTGCTGGCAGCGGGCGGAGCTTTATTAGGACGGCGAATGGGTGGTTCTCCAAAGTTGTGAAAGAAGCGGCTATTTTGAAGGAAGATGCGTTTGCCGGCAAGCAAGTCGCTCGTGCCGCGGTCGAAATACCCTCAAATGCGAGGCATTTTGGCCACGCCCTCCGGCACGTTGACGGACATAGACACCTTGCTTCTGTTCCGCAAGCGTCCCAAAGGGACAATGCCGATATCAGGCTGCGCTACGGAACACGTCCCGACAACTCAAACCGCACAGCCAGAGTAAACGTTCCATGACCAATGCCAGTCCCGATGCCGTGCTCGACTTCATCGAATTGGGCGAGGGCGCGTCCGCGCGCCGGATCGCGGTGCGCCACCGCGCCGGAAAGGGACCCGGCCTCGTCTGGCTCGGTGGTTTCAAGTCGGACATGCAGGGCGGCAAGGCCGTGGCGCTGGACGCCTGGGCAGCGGATCACGGCCGCGCGGTGGTCCGGTTCGATTATTCCGGCCACGGCGAATCCAGCGGCGATTTCGCCGACGGAACCATCGGAAGCTGGCTCGAGGATAGCGTCGCCGTGTTCGAGCGGTTCTGCGACGGCCCGCAGATCCTGATCGGCTCCTCCATGGGCGGCTGGATGGCGCTGCTGCTCGCGCGCGAGATCAGGAAGCGCGCCGGCAAGGGGGCGCTGGCCGGGCTCGTGCTGATCGCGCCGGCGCCCGACTTCACCGAGGAACTGATGTGGAACAAATTCTCGCCCGCGGTGAAGAAGGAGATCGAGACCAAAGGCTTCTGGCTGCGGCCGTCGGACTATGGCGACGGCTCGCCCTATCCGATCACGCGCAAGCTGATCGAGGAAGGCCGCAACCATCTCGTGCTCGGCAGCGCCATCGATCTCGGCTGCCCCGTCCGCATCCTGCAAGGCGCGCAGGATCCCGACGTGCCCTGGCAGCACGCGTTCGCGCTGACGCACCGCCTGCCGGCCGACGATGTCGTGCTGACCATCATCCAGGACGGCGACCACCGCTTGTCACGCCCGCAGGACATCGCGCGCATTCTTGCTGCGGTTGCGGAGATCGGGTGATCTTGCTTCCTTCCCCCCTTGTGGGGGAAGGTGGCGCGAAGCGCCGGATGAGGGGTTCTCTCCGCGCATTCCAGCGAGGCTTGGTCTCGCGGAGACAGACCCCTCACCCAAGCGAATGCGTGTCGAAGAGCGGAGCTGCCCTCTCCCACAAGGGGCGAGGGCACAATAAGAAACACCGGGAGGCACTATGACCACCACCGCCGCCATGCTGCGCGCCTTCTGCGACGCCGTCGAACAGCGCAACGGCCGTGCCTTCGCCGAGTTGTTCACCGAGGACGGCGTCTATCACGACGTCTTCTACGGCGCGTTCGCAGGCCGCGAGAAGATCGCCGCGATGATCGACGACTGGTTCTATCGCACGGCGACCGACTTCCGCTGGGACATGCATGATCCCGTCACCGACGGCACCACGCTCTATGTGCGCTACACTTTCAGCTATCGTTCGACCTTGCCCGAAGCGAACGGCGCGCGGGCGATGTTCGAGGGCGTGGCGATCATGAGGCTGCGTGACGGCAGGATCGCCTGTTATCACGAGGTCGCCAACACCGCGCCGGCGTTCGTCGATCTGAAGTTCGCGCCGGAGCGAATTGCCAAGATCGTCGCCAAGCAGGGCGCTGAGCTGAAGGCGCGGCCCGAGATGCAGCGGCATCTGGCGTAATGCACCGCTCTCTCATTCCCTCCCCCCTTGCGGGGGAGGGGCAGGAAGGGGTGGCCACGAACTCAGATCTCGCTTGTGGCTACCCCTCTCCCACACCCTCCCCCGCAAGGGGGGAGGGAGCGCAGCGGTGCAAGCGGCTGATGTCTGCGATTCCAACTACGGCGGCGACACCTTCGGCATCGGCTTGCGCTGTGCCAGCGCTGCGACCGTCGCGGTGCCGATCGGGCCCTGTTCGTCGTAGAGCCAGCACTCGCCGATTGCGACACCATCCGTCGCCTGGTGATTGACCACGTCGAAGCCGATCCAGTTCGTCACCGGCAGGCGATGCAGATAGATCGTGACGTCGCTGTTGATGTAGCCGAGCCCCTTGTCGCCGGCGTTCGCAAACGGACTGGCGAAATCGGCACCAACGGCGACATGCACGAACGGCGTCATCGCAACGCCCGCGACGAGCTCGCGCACCTCGCTCATCCAGAGCCGGCGCTGCCCGAGCGAGCCCATGTGCCCGACGATCGGGCGCGTCGTCCATTTGCCGTGCATGCCGAGCCTGGGATCGGTCGGCTTTGGAATGTCCGATGGCTTCGGCACGTCCCAGTTCGGCGGCGACCAGACATTGCCGTCAGGATTCTGCGTTTTGCGCAGCAGCTGGCACGAAGCGCGCGCCATGCTGACGCCGCCGGAAACGAACTCCGCTTCGACCACGCGGATGCGCAGTCCGTCGCGGACGAGCCGCGTCGTCACTTCGATCGGCTTGTCGATGGTCGGCAGCCGGAACATGTCGACCGTGAGCCGCGCCGGCACGAATTCGGGGCCGGAATGACGCTCCTCGATGGCGAAGCCGAGCAGGCCGACGATGACGCGCCCGTGCAGCGATTTCGGGTCCCACGGACCGTTCGCGACTTCCGTCGGGTGGAATGTATCGCCGTCGCGGGTGAAGAAGGGCATGTTTGTTGTCATGCGCGCGACTTTTCAGGGAACGGGTGGGGAAATCAAGTCTGGGAAGCGGCCCGCCACTCCTCACGAACGGTCTCGTCGCGCTCGTGCGTGATGGCGCTCGTCCTGGATGCAACGAATTCTTCCTCCGGCAACAGCTGCCCCAGCGCCCACACCGCAGCCCCTCGCACCAGCGTGCTCTCATCATCCAGCAATCGCCGCGCCTCCCCCGCCAGCGCCACATCGCCCGAGTTGCCGATCGCGATCAGCACGTTGCGCAGGAAGCGGTCGCGGCCGATGCGCTTGACCGGCGACTTCGTGAACAGCGCGCGAAACGCGGCATCATCCAGCCGTGCAAGTTCGGCAAGCGATGGTGCGCGCAATTCGTCACGCGCCGCGAGCTTGGCCTCGCGTCCCTCCTGCGCAAACTTGTTCCAGGGGCATGCCGCGAGGCAATCGTCGCAGCCGTAGATGCGATTGCCGATGGCTTTGCGAAACTCGTGCGGGATCGGCCCCTTGTTCTCGATGGTCAGATACGAGATGCAGCGCCGCGCATCGAGCTTGTAGGGCGCGGGGAATGCTGCGGTCGGGCAGATGTCGAGACACGCCCGGCACGAGCCGCAATGATCGATCTCGGCATCGTCACGCGGCAGATCCAGCGTGGTGTAGATCGCGCCGAGGAACAGCCAGGAGCCGAACTCGCGCGAGACCAGATTGGTGTGCTTGCCCTGCCAGCCCAGATGCGCGGCTTGCGCAAGCGGCTTCTCCATCACGGCCGCGGTGTCGACGAACACTTTCACGTCCGACGGCGCGGTCGCGACCAGCCACCGTGCCAGCGCTTTCAGCCGCTTCTTGATGAGGTCGTGATAGTCGTCGCCCTGCGCATAGACCGATATCGCCGCCCGCGTGCGCTCTTTCAGGATCGCCAGTGGATCGGAGTCGGGACCGTAATTGACGCCGAGCATGATGACGCTGCGCACATCGGCCCAAAGTCCGCGCGGATCGACCCGCCGCTCCGGCTGCGCGGCGAGCCAGTCCATGTCGCCGTGTCCGCCCGACGCGATGAATTCGAGAAAATACTGTCCGGCGATCTCGATCGTGCCGGGTGCCGTGACGCCGACGCAGTCGAAGCCGAGCGCGCGCGCCTCGCGTTCGAGCGCTGCCTTCAGTTCAGTCGGATCGGAGCTCAGAAATCCAGGTCCACGTAGGTCCGCGACGCCGGCACGCCGGCCAGCCACTCGCTCAAGAGCGGACGGAACGACGGGCGGGATTTCACCCGCGCGTACCACGCCTTTGCTGCGTCGTCCTCGCTCCATGGCACGTCGCCCAGATAGTCGATCGCCGAGAGATGCGCCGCGGCGGCGAGATCCGCGTAGGTCAGCCGGTCGCCGGCGAGGAAGTTACGCGTCTGCGCCAGCCAGCCGATATAGGCCAGATGATAGCGCACGTTTGCCTTGGCCGCGCGCATCACGTCGGCCGATGGCGGACCGCCGCCATTCTCCTCGCTCATGAAGCGCTTGTAGATGCGCTCGGTGACGAGAGGATGCGAAACCTCCTCGAAGAACTTTTCGTTGAACCAGGCCATCAGCCGGCGCACCTCGACGCGCTCGGTGACCGTCTCCGGCATCAGGCGCTTCGGTCCCATCCCGGCGCCATAGGCCTCGTCGACATATTCGGCGATGATCGCCGCGCCCGGGATCGGCGGCTGCTCGTCGTCCACCAGCACCGGCGTGGTGCCTGCCGCGTTGAGCAGCAAAAATGCCTCGCGCCGTTCCCAGCTGCGTTCTTCGACCAGCTTGAGGTCGAGCCCGTATTCGCCCGCGATCAGGCGGATGAAGCGCGAATGCGGACAGAACGGATGATGAAACAGCGTAAACATGAAGCCTTTGACTATTTGATGGTGCTTAAGAATCCATCAATGTTTGTGCGGCGCCACACTAGTCCTTCAAAACCGCGAAGCAAGAGCGTGATGCCGCATTTAGCGATTGCAGCATTGGGGGGAATAGGCGAGAAGAGCCCCGCTTTTCCAGCCGAAATGGACCGTAAATATGTCAGATGCAATACGGGCAGTGATCCTCGGCATCATCGAGGGTGTGACCGAGTTCCTTCCCGTGTCCTCGACCGGCCACCTGCTGCTTGCCGAGCGTTTCTTCCATCTTGGTGAAGGCGCCTTCTGGGATTCGTTTACCGTTCTGATCCAGCTGGGTGCGATCCTCGCGATCGTCGGGCTGTATTTCAGGAAGCTCTGGGACGTCGTGATCGGCTTCTTCACGGGCGATGCCTATGCGCGCCGTTTCGTGATCGGCGTGCTGGTGGCGTTCCTGCCCGCCGTCGTCGTCGGCCTCGTTGCCGGCAAATACATCAAGAGCGTGCTGTTCAACCCCTGGGTCGTCTGCTTCACGCTGATCGTCGGCGGCGCCATCCTGCTCTGGGTCGACAAGCTCGACCTCAAGCCGCGCGAGCACGACGCCACCAGGTTCCCGCTGCTGATGTATCTCTATATCGGCATCGCGCAGTGCGTCGCGATGATCCCGGGCGTGTCGCGCTCCGGCGCCAGCATCGTCGCCGCGATGCTGCTCGGCGCCGACAAGCGCGCGGCGGCGGAGTTTTCGTTCTTCCTCGCCATTCCCACCATGATCGGCGCGTTCGCCTACGACTTCTACAAGAACCGCTCCGAGATGACGATGGACCACATGGGCATCGTCGCGATCGGCTTCGTCGTGTCGTTCATCACCGCGATCATCGTGGTGAAGACGTTCCTGACCTACGTCACCCGCCACGGTTTCGTGGTGTTCGCCTGGTGGCGCGTCATCGTCGGCACGCTCGGTCTGATTGCGCTGGCGCTGGGGCGTTAAGTTCGAGGCCCCCTAGCCCGGATGGAGCGTAAGCGTAATCCGGGACCGCTATGCCCAGGGCACGATTCCCGGATTTCGCGGAGCCTGTCATCGGGCGCGCGTTTGCGCGACCCGTTGGCTCCATCCGGGCTACGGGGCATCTCGCTCACGCCTTCAACGTAAAATAAGCTTTTGACCGGTAGGCAGTTTCCAACGCAGGGCGGCCCCCGCCCGGCACAGGAGCTGAACCATGACCCTCGTCTCCGGCTGGGGACGCTTCCCGGTCGTCGATACCGATCTGCTGCGTCCGCGCTCGTTCGAGGCCGTGGGCGACGCCGTCGCTGATGTGACCGGCTCGGTGGCGCGGGGCAACGGCCGCGCCTATGGCGATGCCGCGATCGGCGCTGCCAGGACCGTTGGGATGACCGGGTTCGACCGGATCAGGTCGTTCGACCCGGCCACGGGCCGCATTCGCCTCGAGGCCGGCGTGCTGCTGGCGGACCTGATCGACACTTTCGGCCCGCGCGGCTTCCTGCCCTTCGTCGTGCCCGGCACGCGCTTCGTCTCGGTCGGCGGCGCCATCGCGTCCGACGTGCACGGCAAGAACCATCATTGTGAGGGCGGCTTCGGCCGCTACCTCGACAGCATCCTGCTGCGCACCGGCGAGGGCGAGACCATCGAGGTCTCGCGCGAACAGAACTCCGATGCCTTCTTCGCGACCGTCGGCGGCATGGGCCTCACCGGTGTCATTCTCGAAGCGACGATACGGCTGCGGCCGGTCGAAACGGGCTGGATCCGCGAGCGGGTGATCTCCGCATCCGATCTCGACGCCGCGATGCGTGCGCTCGATGCGGGCGATACCGCGACCTATTCGGTGGCGTGGATCGATTGCGCCGCGCGCGGGCGAAGTCTTGGCCGATCGCTGATCTATCTCGGCGAGCACGCCAATAAGGATGAGCTTGCGGACGGTGCCGACGCATTTCCGGTCGGCAAAGATCCCGGCCTCAGCGTACCCATCGACATGCCGTCGATGACGCTGAACCGCTACAGCATCCGCGCCTTCAACGAGCTCTACTACCGCATGGGCGCGCGGCGCGCCGGCGGCAGCCATGTGGTCTCGCTCTATCCCTATTTCTTCCCGCTCGACAGCCTCAGCGACTGGAATCGCATCTATGGCAAGCGCGGTTTCCTGCAGCACCAATGCGTGATCCCGGAAGCTGGCGCGCGCGCCGTGCTCGGCGACATCCTCGAACGCGTCGCGCGTCGCGGCGATGCCTCCTTCCTCGCCGTGCTGAAGAAGCTCGGCCAGGGCGACGGCCTCATGTCGTTTCCGCTGCCCGGCTACACGCTGGCGCTGGATTTCCCCGTGAACGGCGACATCCTGGACTTCCTCGACGAGATCGACCGTCTGGTCGTCGCTGCCGGCGGCCGGCTTTATCTCGCCAAGGACGCGCGCCAGTCGCGCACCACGTTCGAGGCCGGCTATCCGGCCTTGCGCCGCTTCAACGCGATCCGCAAATCGCTCGATCCCAACGGCAACATCCGCTCGAAACTTTCACAACGCCTGTTTGATGAGGTCTAGGCCGTGACGTCACGCAAGTCCGTTCTGGTGCTGGGTGGCTCCTCCGATATCGGCCGCGCCGCCGCGCGCGCCTTTGCCAAGGCGGGGTACGATGTCGGCCTCGCCGGCCGCGATGTCGCCGCGCTGGACCCTGACGCCGCCGATCTGCGCACGCGCTACAGCGTCGAGGTCGGTGTCTACAGGTTCGACGTGCTCGACACCGCCGCGTTCGAGGGCTTTGTCGGCAGTCTCCCGACGCTGCCCGATGTCGTCATCTCGATCGTCGGACTGCTCGGCACGCAGGAGAGTGCGCAGAGCGATCTCGCCCACGCCACCACGATCATGCGCTCCAATTACGAGGGACCGTCGCTGATCCTCGGCCTGTTCGCGGAAAAGTTTTTAGGCCGCGGCAGCGGCACGCTCGTCGGCGTCTCGTCGGTCGCCGGCGATCGCGGCCGCGCCTCCAACTATGTCTACGGCTCCGCCAAGGCCGGCTTCTCCGGCTTCCTCTCGGGCCTGCGCGCCCGCGCCAGCCGCGGCGGCGTGCACGTCGTCACGGTGAAGCCCGGCTTCGTCCGCACCAAAATGACCGAGGGCATGAAGTTGATCGGCCCGCTCACCGTCGAGGCGCCGGTCGTCGGCGATGCGATCCTGCGCGCCGTCGAGAACAAGACCGACGTCGTCTATGTCAGCGGCAAATGGCGCCTCGTGATGCTGATCATCAAGACGCTGCCGGAAGCGGTGTTCAAGAAGCTGAAGTTTTGAAGTGTCGAAGGATTTGCGCGGCGGCCGCAACGGCAGTGCGCCCCCTCGCCCCGTTCTTACGGGGAGAGGGTTGGGGTGAGGGGCCTCTCCGCGGGCGAGAACCCCCAAGAGGAGAAAGCCCTCACCCGATCCCGCAAGCGGGAGAGGTGAAACTCACACGCTCATGCGCTGGAACTGACCGGCCGCGCGGAAGCGCCAGAGGTATTGCGGGGCGATTGCCTCCAGCGAATCGGCCGTGATGCCGAGCCCCTCCAGCGTCAGCCCGGCCGCCTTCGCCGCATCGGACACGATATTGTCGCGCTCGAGCAACGTGACTTGGTCCGGCGTCAGCTTGAACGCGCCCGGCGCGAATTGCAGGAAGTTGGCCTGGAAGCGGGCGAGGCCGAACGACAGCGGCACCAGCATCCGCTTGCGGGCGGTGATCTCGAGGATCGCCTCGATGATCTCGCGCATGGTCAGCACTTCCGGCCCGCCGAGCTCGTAGGTGGCGCCGGCCTTGGCCTTGCCGTCGACGGCATCCGCGATCGCGGTGGCGACGTCGCCGACATAGACCGGCTGCATCTTCGTCTCGCCGCCGATCAGCGGCAACACCGGCGACATCCGGGCCAGCGCCGCAAAGCGGTTGGTGAACTGGTCCTCGGGGCCGAACACCACGGAGGGGCGGAAGATCGTGGCCGAGGGCACCGCGGCCAGCACCGCCGCCTCGCCGGCCGCCTTGGTCCTGGCATAGAGCGAGGGCGATTCGGCGTCGGCGCCGATCGCGGAGACATGCACCAGGCGCGCGCCGGCAGCCGCGGCCGCCTTGGCGACGGTCTCGGCGCCCTTGGCCTGGACGGCGTCGAAGGTCTGCGCGCCGCTCTCGGCCAGCACGCCCACGAGGTTGATCACGACATCCGAATCACGCAGCGCCGCCTCGACCGAGGCCGGGTAGCGCAGGTTGGCCTGCACGATGTGGACCTGCCCGACCCGGCCGGAGGGCTGCAGGTATCCGGCCAGTTCCGGCCGCCGCACCGCAACACGGACCCGGTAATCCCGCCGGCACAGTGCGCGGACGACATTCCGGCCCAAAAACCCCGATCCGCCGAAAACCGTGACGAGAGTTTCCAGATTCGATGCCATGGGAGCCAATCCTGCGGGAAGAGTGCGTGTTATCAGGCTTCTACCGGTCCGGTTTGCGATGCGCAATCCGCATCGCCAAAACCGGCCAAGCATGAATTGACAACGGCGTCACCGAACCGTAGTAACCGCCTCCGTGCCCCAAACGGCATGCCCAGGTGGTGGAATTGGTAGACGCGCTGGCTTCAGGTGCCAGTGGCTTAACGGCCGTGAAGGTTCGAGTCCTTTCCTGGGCACCATTTGCGGGATTTGAACGCAAAATAAGAGCTACTTCCGATCGATGGAGATAGCAGGGGTGGCGATACCCGTACCGCCGCCGCGACGGCCCCCCTGGTACGCCAGATCGGTCCTGTCCCTCACACCACCCGCTTCCCCGCCCGCTCCGCTACCGCCTTCTGTACAAAGTACATCGCGACCAGCGTGATGATCGTCGTCATGACGACGACGTAGCCGATCCGGTCGAAATGGAGCAGCGCGCCGTCAGGCGCCTGCGCGATGATGGCGCCGGCGAGGACAGAGCCGAGGCCGCCGGAGAGCTGCTGCAGCGAGGCGCTGACCGCGCTGAACGAGCCGCGCTGGCTCGCGTCGGGGATCGCCGACATCAGCGCCTGCGACGGGATCATGCGCGAGAAGATGCCGACGAACATCAGGACGTTCACGGTGATCGCGGTCGTCAGCGAGACGTGGCCGAGATGGGTGTAGATCAGCACCATGACGACGGTCATCGCACAGCCGAACACGAAGGTCGGATATTTGCCGAAGGCGTCGCTGGCGCGGCCGACCAGCGGCCCCGTGACGATGCTGAACAGGCCGGAGACGAGATAGATCGTCGGCAGATGCAGCATGTCGATGCCGAGATTGTGCACGGTGTAGGCGCTGGAGAACGGCATCAGCATGTAGCCGCCGGTCGCGAGCAGCGTCGTGACGGCGAAGGCCAGCGTATAGCGCGGCTCGAAGACCGTCGCGATCAGATGGTGGAACGGGTTTCTGTCCTGCTTGAGCCGGAGATGCGCGTCGACCGGCTCCATGACGAAGGCGATGATGGCGATCGTGACGATCGAGAGGCCGACGATCGCGACGAAGCAGACCTGCCAGCTCCAGTGATTGGCGAGAAACAGCCCGGCGGGAATGCCGAGCACCTGGCTCGCGGCGAATGCGGTCTGCACGAAGCCCATCACGCGGCCGCGTAAATGCAGCGCGAACAGGTCGGTGACGATGGCGAGCACCACCGAGCCGATCACGCCGCCGAACAATCCGGTCACGATCCGGCCGATCAGCAGCACATGGTAGTTCTGCGCCATTGCGCAGAGCAGGGTGCCGAGCGTGAAGCCGACATAGAAGAACAGCAGCAGGCGCTTGCGGTCGAAGCGGTCGGCAAAGCCGGCGGCGAGGATCCCCGAAAGTCCCGCGCTGAAGGCGTAGGCCGACACCGCGATACCGAACTGCGCAGCGGTGATGTTGAGTGCGGGCATCAGGATGGCGCCGAGCGGCGACATGATGATGAAGTCGAGGATGATCGTGAACTGCGTGAACGCCAGCAGCGCGATGAGGAGCGCCTGGTAGCGCGAGAAGCCGCGCTGGCGGTCCTGTTGATCGTCGATCGGCGCGGCGAGCGTTTGTTCGGTCATCACATTCCATTGGCAGTGAGCGGGGCAGTCGGTGCGGGAAGCTCGCAACAGATAAGCATGCCCGGACGATTTTCACGGGGCGCTTGCCGAGCGCTCCGACGGAGGTGCGTTCCCTCCCCCCTTGCGGGGGAGGGCTAGGGAGGGGGGTAGCCCAGGAAAAGGTGCAGAGATTGTTAAGGATGTATCAAGGGCAGGTGCGCGACGGAAAGAGTCCCCGTGTGGCACCCCTCTCCCTGACCCTCCCCCGCAAGGGGAACGGAAAGACCGCTGCCGTAGGCCGAAATCCGGCCGATTAAGCCGCCTTTAGCGAATGTTCGCATAGGGTTCCGGCCATCCCTTTCCCCTGCTCCCCGGCCCCCTCGGGCCGGTCATGTCGCGGCGAATAAGAGCGTTTTCGGATGGAGCAGCCTGCCTGGCAGTACGATCCTGGCGTCCCCGAGCCGTCGGCAAATCCGGCCGCGGCGCGGACGCTCGTGATCGATCTCGAAGGCGCCATGCTGCGATCCGAGCTGCTGATGGAGGCGCTGTTCTCCAGCCCCGGCCGGATGCTGGCCCGCTTCGGCGCCGGCGGACGGGCGGGCATGGCGGCGCTCACGGCGATCCTGGCGCGGGCCAGGATCGACTACGCCCACCTGCCCTATGATCCCGACGTGCTGAACCGGGCGCTGGCGGCGCGGGCGCGGGGCGAGAAGATCTATCTCGTCGCGGGACGCTTCGCCGATCATGCCGCCGGCATCGCCGCGCATCTCGGCTTCGATGGCGTCGTCACGCCGGCCGATCTCGCCGCGGGCAGCCTGCCGTTCGATCGTGCCGCGATCGAGCGCGTCAGTGCACGCAACAGCAGCCCTGTGAGCCTGAAGACCTGGGCGAAGGCGCTGCGCGTCTATCAATACGCCAAGAACACGCTTGTGTTCGTGCCTGTCATCACCGCGCACCAGATGAATTTCACGACGCTCGGCTACGCGCTGCTCGCGTTCCTGGCGTTCTCGGCCTGCGCTTCCGGCGCCTATCTGATGAACGATCTGCTCGACCTCGCCGCGGACCGGCAGCATCCGACCAAGCGCCACCGCGCGCTCGCGTCCGGCGATTTGCCGATCTCGTCGGCGTTGCTCGCGGTCCCCGTGCTGTGGTCGTTTGCGGTCGCAGCTTCCCTCTTCATCTCGCCGCTGTTCCTCGGCGTGCTCGGCGCCTATCTCGCCACCACGATCGCCTATTCGCTCGTGCTCAAGCGCAAGATGCTGGTCGACGTCGTCACGCTCGCCGGGCTCTACAGCTTGCGCATCGTCGCCGGCGCCGTCGGTGTCGGCGTCGTGCTGTCGGAATGGCTGCTGATCTTCTCGCTGTTCGTGTTCACCTCGCTGGCGCTGATCAAGCGCTTCAGCGAGCTCAGCATGCGCGAGGGCGCCGGTCTCGCCGATCCCTCCAACCGCGACTACCGGATCACCGATCTGCATGTCATCGCCGCGATGGCGGCGGCGAGTGCCATGAACGCGGTGACCGTGTTCTCGCTCTATGTGTCATCAACCGCGGTGACGCCGCTCTACAGCCGCCCCTGGATGCTGTGGCTCATGACCCCGCTGCTGCTGTACTGGTTCGGCCGGGCCCTGATGATGGCGCATCGCCGCGAGATGCCGGATGATCCGATTCTCTACGCCTTCCGCGACGGGCCCAGCCGCACGGCGGTCGCGGCAATGATCTGCGTCATGCTGGCCGCGATCTGAGCCAGCGGGCGCTTGCGCGACCTGCCCCGAGTGGATACATCGCGGGCAATCCGAAATGAGCCTATTGTTCCAAAAGACCGATCCGACCCGAGGTTTTGAAACGCCATGACCGTACGCCTGCACCGCGGTGACCTGCCCGACCTGTCCCGTTACACCGGAGCGGTGGCGATCGACACCGAGACCATGGGGCTCAATCCGCACCGTGACCGGCTCTGCGTGGTGCAGCTCTCGCCCGGCGACGGCAGCGCCGACGTGGTGCAGATCCCGAAGGGCCACACCGACGCGCCGAACCTGAAGGCTCTGCTCGCCAATCCCGCCATCACGAAAATCTTCCATTTCGCGCGGTTCGACGTCGCGGTGCTGTACCAGACCTTCGGCGTCATGACCGGGCCGATTTATTGCACCAAGATTGCCTCCCGCCTGACCCGCACCTATACCGACCGCCACGGCCTGAAAGACCTCGTGCGCGAGGTGCTCAACGTCGACCTCTCCAAGCAGCAGCAGTCCAGCGACTGGGGTTCCGACAGCCTGACCGAGCCGCAGCTCGCCTACGCCGCCTCCGACGTGCTGCATCTGCATGCCTTGCGCGAGCGGCTCGACGCCATGCTGGTCCGCGAGGGCCGCACCGCGCTCGCAAAGGCCTGTTTCGACTTCCTGCCGACCCGCGCTCTGCTCGACCTCCAGGGCTGGGAGGAAGAGGACATCTTTGCGCATTCCTGAGGCCTGAGCGGGCCTCCAAAGCATGATCCGGAAAAGTGCGAAGCGGTTTTCCGAAGAGATCATGCGTAAATAGGCTGGGCCGGCGCCCCGTTTCGGACACTTTCCTGCGGCCTCTCGCGGGCTGCACATTCGGTCGCCGCCGGGTACAATGGCGCGGCCTTCAACCGGACAAGGCGAGCGACCCTCTGGAGCAGCGGTGAATTCGGCCCAGAATCCCACCTACGACGCCGCGCTTGCGGCGAAGTTTGCCACCGCGGCGCGCCACAGCCGCCTGGTGCGGATTCTGCGCGTCGCGGTGCCGGTGACGGTGATCGCGTCCATCGCCGCGATCGTCTCCGTCTCGACCTTCCTCAATCCCTTCACGATCCCTCTCAAGCTCGACTCCGGAAACCTCGTGGTGACAGGCACCAGGATCACGATGGAATCGCCGCATATGTCCGGCTTCACGCCGGACCGCCGGCCCTACGAGCTCTGGGCCAAGACGGCGACGCAGGACATCACCGATCCCGATCATGTCGACCTCGCCGATCTGCGCGCGAAGGTGCTGATGGAGGATCAGTCGACCCTGTTCCTCGATGCGCGCACCGGCCGCTTCGACAACAAGCAGCAGCAGCTCGACCTGCACAAGGACATCTTCCTGCGTACCTCGACCGGCTACGAGGCGCGGCTGAACTCGGCTTTCGTCGACATGGGCAAGGGCACGGTCTCCTCGGACGAGCGTGTCGACGTCAAGCTGACCAACGGCACGCTGACCGCGGATCGCCTGCGAATCACGGAGGGCGGCGACGTCATCCGCTTCGAAGGCAATGTGGTGATGCATCTGGACAAGCTCGACGACGGTGCCGCCGCGCAGCCTGCGCCGGCCGAGCCCGCGCCGCCGCCGGCCAAGTCAAAGAACAAGTCTGCCAATTCAAAGTGATTTTCATGATCAGGATTTTTCCGCGCAACGAGGACAAGCGTCGCGCCATCATCGGTGCGGCCGCGCTGGCCTTCGGCGCCGCGCTGGTCGCTGGCGGTGCGGCCATCGCGCAGAGCACGATGCAGGGCGTGCCGAACGCCATGCAGGGCTTCTCGCAGAACCGCGATCAGCCGATCCAGATCGAGGCCGCCTCGCTCGAGATGCGGGACAAGAAGAAGGAGGCGACCTTCGCCGGCAATGTGAAGGTCGTGCAGGGCGACACCACCATGACCTCGAAGACGCTGGTGGTGTTCTACGAGTCGGGTGGTGACAAGCCCGCGACGGCGCAGCCGCCGGCGAAGGGAGCCAAGAACAGCAGCACCGGCGCGCCGATGCAGTCGGCGACACCGGGGCCCGGCGGCGCCTCGTCGATCAAGCGGCTCGAGGCGCGCGGCAATGTGGTGGTCACCCAGAAGGATCAGGTGGTGACCGGCGAGACCGCCGTGTTCGACACCAAGACCAACCTCATCACCATGCTCGGTGGCAGCGGCGGCCAGGTGGTCCTGACGCAGTGCAAGAACGTGCTGCGCGGCGACCGTCTGATGGTCGACATGACGACGGGCGTCTCGCGGGTGGAATCGGATAGCGGCAGGGTGCAGGCCCTGCTGCCGCAGGGCGGCAGCAATGATTGCGGCCCGGGTGCCCAGGGCGGGCAAGGCGGCAAGCCCGCCGCGGGGTCGCCCTTGCAACTGCCCGGCGCAAGTAAACCAAAGTAAATTCAACGGCTTGTTTCGGATGCCCCCGATCCGAGGTTGAAGCTTGCCCGGCGAGACTGTATCTAGCGCGAAGGGCTTTCGAAGCGGGGTCCGCCGCTTACCGGGCGTGTTTCATTGGGCATGGGACATCCCTTCACTCATGCTGCGTCGGCGAATCGATTAAGCCGGGGCGGCAGATCGCGCGAATGCCGCGAAAAGCTAGAAGGCGGGGATGGTCGATCTCTTCAGCATGTTCCGTCGGCGCCCCGCCAAGCGCGGCCGGCCTGGATTTGCACGTCAGGACATCACCGCCCTCGGTGACAGCGTCGGCGGGCTGGTGCCAAGCCCGGTGCGGGACGCGCCGCCGATCGCCCGCGACCAGCCGATGCATGCGCCCGACCAGTTCCAAGGGGACTATCAAGCGGACTATCAGGTCGATTACCAGGCCGACTATCAGGCCGAGACGCCGCGTGCGCAGGTGGTCCATCCGGTCAGGGCGGCCGCCAAGCCGAACGGCGGCGGGCCGCAGCTCCTGAAGCGGCCGGGCTTCCTGGCTGTGCATAGCGTGGAAAAGAGTTTCGGCAGCCGCCAGGTGGTGCGCGGCGTCAGCATCTATGTGCGCCGCGGCGAGGCGGTCGGCCTGCTCGGCCCCAACGGCGCCGGCAAGACCACCGTGTTCTACATGATCACGGGCCTGATCAAGGCCGATCGCGGCGCGATCGAGCTCGACGGCCACGACGTCACGAAGCTGCCGATGTATCAGCGCGCGCGGCTCGGCATCGGCTATCTGCCGCAGGAGGCCTCGATCTTCCGCGGCCTCACCGTCGAGCAGAACATCCGCGCCGTGCTCGAAGTGGTCGAGCCCTCGCGCAAGAAGCGCGAGCAGCAGCTCGACTCCCTGCTCGACGAATTCAACATCACGCGCCTGCGGAAATCACCGTCGATCGCGCTGTCGGGCGGTGAGCGTCGCCGCGTCGAGATCGCGCGCGCGCTGGCGACGCGTCCGAACTACATGCTGCTCGACGAGCCCTTCGCCGGCATCGATCCAATCGCGGTCGGCGACATCCAGGATCTCGTTCGCCATCTCACCAATCGCGGCATCGGCGTGCTCATCACCGACCACAATGTGCGCGAGACGCTCGGCCTCACCGATCGTGCCTACATCGTCTATGCCGGTGAAATCCTGACCGAGGGTAGCCCGGATGAGATCGTCGCCGATCCGGACGTGCGCCGCCTTTACCTTGGCGAGGAATTCCGCCTCTAGCCCTTTTTTCCAATTCGTCAAGACGTGTACATCGGGCTGAGACTAGGATAAGCAAAAATCGGACCAACTTTTTGGGATCGGTTCTTGCTTCATGGCGCTTACGCAGAGATTAGAGTTCCGGCAATCGCAGTCGCTGGTCATGACGCCGCAGCTGATGCAGGCGATCAAGCTGCTGCAATTGTCCAATCTCGATCTCACGACCTTCGTGGAAGAGGAACTCGAGCGTAACCCCCTGCTGGAACGGGCCAGTGACGAGGCGCCCACCGAGGCCCCGGCCGAGGCCGGCCAGTTCAGCGACGGCGATGATTTCGGCGGCAGCAACGGCGACGAGCCGGGCGGTGGCTCGGGCGAGGCCTTCGAGCCGGGCCAGGAAGAATGGATGAGCAAGGATCTCGGCACCCGCGCCGAGATCGAGCAGACCCTGGACACGGGCCTGGACAACGTCTTCTCCGAGGAGCCGGCGGAGGCCGCGGCGCGCAACGCCCAGGACGCGGCACCGACCACCTATACCGAATGGGGCGGCGGCGCCTCGGGTGACGAAGACTACAATCTCGAAGCTTTTGTCGCGGCCGAGACGACGCTGTCGGACCATCTCGCCGAGCAGCTCTCGGTCGCCTTCACCGCACCCGCGCAGCGCATGATCGGCCAGTACCTGATCGACCTCGTCGACGAGGCCGGCTACCTGCCGCCCGATCTCGGCCAGGCCGCCGAACGTCTTGGCGCGTCGCTGCAGGAGGTCGAGGACGTCCTCGCCGTGCTGCAAAAATTCGACCCGCCCGGCGTCTGCGCGCGCTCCTTGAGCGAATGCCTGGCGATCCAGCTCCGCGAGCTCGACCGCTACGACCCGGCGATGCAGGCCCTCGTCGAGCATCTCGACCTGCTTGCCAAGCGCGACATCGCCGCCCTGCGCAAGCTCTGCGGCGTCGATGACGAGGACATCGCCGACATGATCGGCGAGATCCGCCGCCTCAATCCCAAGCCCGGCATGAAGTTCGGCTCGGCCCGGCTCCAGACCATGGTGCCCGACGTCTATGTCCGCCCGGGTCCGGACGGCGGCTGGCATGTCGAGCTCAACAGCGACACCTTGCCGCGCGTGCTGGTCAACCAGACCTACTATTCCGAGCTGTCGAAGAAGATCGGCAAGGACGGCGACAAGTCCTACTTCACCGATGCGCTGCAGAACGCCACCTGGCTCGTGCGCGCGCTCGACCAGCGCGCCCGCACCATCCTGAAAGTTGCAACCGAGATCGTGCGCCAGCAGGACGGCTTCTTCACCCACGGCGTCGCGCATTTGCGGCCGCTGAATCTGAAGGCCGTCGCCGACGCCATCCAGATGCATGAATCCACGGTGTCGCGCGTCACCGCCAACAAGTACATGGCGACAAATCGCGGCACATTCGAATTGAAATATTTCTTCACGGCCTCGATCGCCTCGGCCGACGGCGGCGAGGCGCATTCGGCCGAAGCCGTGCGCCACCACATCAAGCAGCTGATCGATTCGGAGGCGCCCTCCGCGATCCTGTCGGACGACACCATCGTGGAACGGTTACGCGCCTCGGGCATTGATATTGCCCGCCGCACGGTCGCGAAGTACCGCGAAGCCATGCGCATCCCCTCCTCGGTGCAACGCCGCCGCGACAAGCAGAGCGCTCTTGGTAACGTCCTCTCCACCGCACTGTCCGATCGCTCCCGCAACACCGAGCCGGCCTGATTGCGCTCGCGCCAAATCGCGCTACTCTCAATCCCCCATCGAGACCGGTCCAAGCATGCGCATGATCCGGACAAGGACCCAGCGGCTTTCCGAGCGGACCATGCGCAGGGAACAACCCCAGCTGCGATGACGCGTCATCGCAGCTCGGCGTAACCAAGCGAGGCATCACATGACCCTTCGAATTTCCGGAAAGAGTGTCAGCGTCGGCGAGGCCCTGCGCGGCCGCGTTACCGACCGGACCGAAGAGGTTCTGCGCAAATATTTCGACGGCAATTATTCCGGCCACATCACGCTCTCCAAGGATGGCTTCGGCTTCCGCACCGACTGCGCGTTGCATCTGGATTCGGGTATCACGCTGGAGGCCGACTCGAACGCGCCCGACGCCTATGCCAGCGCCGACCAGGCGCTCCTGATGATCGAGAAGCGCCTCAAGCGCTACAAGAGCCGGCTCAAGGATCGTTCGGCCCGCAAGACCCATGTCGCCAATGCGGCGCTGGCCGCGCTCGACGCCACGGCTTACGTGCTGGAGGCGCCTGGCGAAGGGGAGGACGAGGAGGAGATCACCGGCTACAGCCCTGTGATCATCGCCGAGGCCACCACCTCGCTGAAGCAGCTCTCGGTCAGCGAAGCCGTCATGGAACTGGACCTCAGCGGGGCACCCTGCCTGGTATTCCAGCATGGCTCCAGCGGCCGCGTGAACATCATTTACCGCCGCGCCGACGGCAATGTGGGCTGGGTCGACCCGCCCGGGGCCAAAGGTGACGGGAAGGCGGGCGGTTAGGGCCCAAAATCGGGCCCCGTATCATCCGCAGCCCTTAACAATGACCGGGCAAAGCCGCACGCAGCAGTTGGCACCGGGATTGCGTTGGAGTAGAAGCGCCCCACATCAGGATCGGGGCTAAGTCCCCCTCCTGCTTCACCTTCTTGACGCCGGCCCGGCGTGGTTCTTTCCAAGCTGGCCAATTCGGAACCTGTCGGTTTAATTCACCTCGGAAACCTTCCATGCCGATTACCGATCTGGTCGCACCCGAGGCGATTCTCCCGGCATTGAAGGTCAACAGCAAGAAGCAGGCCCTGCAGGAGCTTGCGGCGAAGGCCGCTGAGCTCACCGGGCAGAACGAACGCTCGGTGTTCGAGGTGCTGCTGCAGCGTGAGAAGCTCGGCACCACCGCGGTCGGCTACGGCGTCGCCATCCCCCACGGCAAGCTGCCCAAGCTGGAAAAGATTTTCGGCCTGTTCGCGCGCCTCGATCGTCCGATCGATTTCGAGGCGATGGACGGCCAGCCGGTCGACCTCGTCTTCCTGCTGCTCGCCCCCGAAGGCGCCGGTGCCGACCACCTCAAGGCACTCGCCCGCATCGCCCGCCTCCTCCGCGACCAGGACATCGCCAAGAAGCTCCGCGCCTCGCGCGATGCCCAGGCGATCTATTCGGTGCTGGCCCTGCCGCCGGCGACCGCGGCTTAAACCCCGCCCGTTCGAACCCGCACCGCGCCGCCTGCGACATATTGGCAGCTGGGCGCTGTCGATCAGATTCCGCACGCGTCCGACCGGCACGGTTTCGGCGCAGGATTCTTGAGACATGATTTGCGGTTCCATCGGCCGGGTTTTCGGTCTGCTTTGTTCCGTCATCATTGCCGCCACGGCCGTGGCCCGCGCAGACGAAGCGTCGAACGACCGCGTCATCGCGGAAAAGACCGAGATCATCGCAGCCGATCCGGCAAATGCCGTCGCTTACGAGCTGCGCGGGGAAGCTAACTACCTCAAGCATGACTGGACTCGCGCCTTCGAGGATTGCAGCGCTGCGATACGCATCGATCCGAATTTCGGGCGGGCCTATCATTGCCGCGGGCGCGCCTATTCCGCCAAAGGCGATCGCGATCACGCCATGGCCGACTACAACGAGGCCATTCGCCTCGATCCTGCTTACGGACCGTCCTACACCTCGCGCGCAGAGGAATATTTCAACAAGCGTAATTTCGATCTCGCGATCGCGGGCTTCACCGAGGCCATCGAGCGCAGCCCCAAGCAGGCTTACCGTGCGCTCGTCAGGCGCGGAGAGGTGTATGCGGCGAAGGGCGATACCGATCGCGCCGTCGCCGATTACACCGAGGCGATGCAGCGCAATCCGGCGGCCGCGTGGCCCTACGAGCTGCGCAGTAACATCCATCTCAACAAGGGCGAGATCGATGCAGCTCTTGAGGACTGCGACAGTGCCGTCCGTCTGGAGCCGGGAAGTGCCGGTGGCCACTATTGCCGGGCCATGGTGTTCCTGAAAAAGGACGATGCCGACGGCACCATCCGGGAGCTGGATGACGTCACCAGGATCATGCCGTCGTTCGAGAAAGCCTATCGCGTTCGAGGCGTCGTCCTGCACATGAAGGGCGACGACAAACGCGCCGTTGCCGATCTCGACGAAGCGATTCGGCTGCAGCCGGGATATTTGGACGGCTACAAGGATCGCGCCGGGGTGTTTCGGGACATGGGACAGCACGAGCGCGCGCTCGCCGATTACAACGAGGCGCTTCGACTCGATCCCAACAACCAGGATACGCTGGTCAACCGAGGTCTCCTCTACATGATGATGTCCGACCGCAAACATGCACGCGCCGATTTCAACAGCGTGCTCGCGCTGCCGCCAAACGACAAATGGGCCGTGGACACCGCGCGTGAAGGGCTCGGCTTTGTGAAGTGACGAGAGAGGCCCTCGCTGCTGCCTCACACTCCGTCATTGCGAGCGCAGCGAAGCAATCCAGAGTCCCTCCGCGGAAAGATTCTGGATTGCTTCGCTGCGCTCGCAATGACAATGCGGAGCCTTCAGCAGCCTGGCTCAGGCCGAAGGCTCCTCCTGATCGGAGATTTCAGCCTGAAGCGCCGTCTTCAAGCCTAGGGCGTCGTGCCGCGGCGTCTTGTGTTCACTTTAGAACAATACCCAATTACCAAATATATCGGAGTGTTGCTGACCGAATACAGCGCGTGAAGGCCGGCCGATGTACCTTGCCGGTAATTTCTATCGCTGATTGTTCGGGGGGTGACGAATGAAACGACTGCTGCTGGCGACGTCTGCTCTGATTGTCGCAGGCTCTGCTCAAGGTGCCGATTTGGGAGCTCGTCCCTACACGAAAGCACCGGTCGCGGCGGCCGTCCCCTTCAGCTGGACTGGCTGCTATGTCGGCGGCCATGTTGGTGGGGGCGCGAGCCGGACGGGCTTCACGGATCCGGGCATTTCGACGCTGGCTCCCGGTGTGGTGATGACGACCGGCTTGGTGCCGGGTGACCGAATCGGCGTGAATGGAGACGTTGGCGCCGTCGGCGGCGCACAAGTGGGCTGCGACTACCAGTTCTCGAACAATTGGGTCATCGGCATCGCGGGCGATTTCACCGCAACCGATATTCATGGCGTTGCGAACGATCCGTTCTTCGGCGGCAAAGCCGGAAATCCGGCAACGCTCTCGAGCCGAACTGATTGGGTCGCCAGTATCACGGGACGTGTCGGCTACACCTGGGATCGGTTCCTGGTCTATGGCAAGGGCGGCGTCGGCTTTGCGCATGATCGCTACAGCTTGAACAATTTTGCCTTCATCGCTGGAGCCAGCTGCGGACCGTTTGCCTTCTTCGTAGCTTGTAACTCCAGCGCCAGCACCGACCGAGTCGGCTGGACTGCCGGCGTTGGCCTCGAGTGGGCGTTCGCGCCGAACTGGTCGGCCCTGGTCGAGTACGATCACTACGGTTTCGACAGCAAGCGCGTCGGCTTTGCGCATCCTGAGCGCGCGATCACCGCGTCGCTCGATATCCGCCAGGACATCGACATCGTGAAGGTCGGCATCAACTACCGCTTCGGTGGATCGTCCGTCGCGAGATACTGACGATATCTGCGTGATGTCAGGAGCGGCCGGGCTTAGCCCCGCGCCGCTTCCATGCGATTGACGATCCGCAGCCCGATCGGGCTCTTCAGCCAGGTCTGGAAACCCGGCCGGTCCCAGGTCATCCGACGCAGCACCAGCGACGATCCGTCGGTGTGCGATCGCACCGGCTTTTCGGGTTCGGGCTCGAGCGTCCATCCGAGCTTCGACAGATATTGAATCGTCGTCTGATTGCGCTCCAGCACGAACGCTCGGATGCGGCTCAGTCTGAGATCATCGAACACGAACTTGAGCAGCGGAATGAAGGTGTTCACCGTTGCTCCGGCATTGCGGTGCTCCTTTTCTCCGATCACGGCGCTGACAAGCGCCTCGCTCGCCGCCGCGTTGATGTCGAGGCGGATGAAGCCGACATGCGTGCGGCTGCCGCGCTCGAAGATCCCGAGCAGGAGTCGTTCGCGCTGGTCGAAGGTCTTGATGTAGTCGGCGATCTCCGCCTTGGTCATCGCGCGCGGTGACGTGTTGAGGACGTGCACGGTCCAGGGATCGGACAACCAGTCCGCCCAGCGCTGCGAGGCATCATCGCGCTTGACGGTCCGCAGGAAATAGCGCCCGGCCGGAAACCACAATTGGGCAGACGTTCAGCTTTGAGCGACATGCCGCATCTAAGCAGCTTCGAATTCGACGATCAATTTGGACGGCGCAACGTGGAGGTCTCGGATGGCTGGCTCCACCCGTCAAAGCAAAACGGGCACGCCTTCGTCCGAAGGCATGCCCGCTAAAAATTCTAGTCGTGCGACGCGCGCGCGCTCAGTGCACGCTGACGGCTTGCAGCTCGTTGCTCCAGGCGTTGGCGACCGCGGCTTCGCGGCTGTCGGTCAGCATGATCGGCGTGCCGTCGGCGGCGTGGAGTGCGAAGAGCTTGAGGCCCGGCGCAATCTTGGGCGCCTCGGGGAACAGGTCCGGCACGTCCTCGGAACGGATCTGTTTCACATAGGCGATATGGCCTTCGCCCAGGGTTGCCAGCGTCTCCGGAGAGACGTTCTTGGCTTCGTATTCGAACGCAACGTGACCTTCACTCATGGTCTCGACTCCTCTGGAACACTAAGCGGTCGAGTCCGCTACTCGTTCCATTATTCGTGCTCATTGATAGCGATTGTCTTAACGATCCTCTCCGGTTCAGGCCGGGCCAGGTCGATCGACAACAACCCGTTCTTCAGATCCGCACCCAGCACCAGCATCCCCTCCGCCAGCACGAAGGTGCGCTGGAAGTGGCGCGCGGCGATGCCGCGATGGATGTATTGCCGGGTCTTGTCGTCCTGCTGCCGCCCGCGGATCACGAGCTGGTTTTCCTCAATGGTTACATCGAGTTGGTCGCGGGTGAATCCGGCGACCGCCAGCGTGATGCGCAACCGCTCGGGCTGGCCGTCCGACCGGTCACACCTCTCGATATTGTAGGGAGGGTAGCCGTCGGCGCCTTTGACGACGCGGTCGAGCACGCGCTCGATCTCGTCGAAGCCCAGCAGGAACGGACTGGATAACGTGGGAACACGAGACATAGTTTACAAAGTCCTCTCGAAGCGACTTTGGTGTTTCGGGGCCCGATCAAGGCGCCCCTTGGTCAGCAATATGGGCATATCCGCTTGTGGGTTCAAGGACGTAGCCGGGGGCTGTGGATGGGCCGCTTTGCCGCCCACCCGCTTCTCACATCGCACAAAATGCTTACAATTCGTCATGGCCCCGAGACGCTCGGGCAGGGCGAATCCGCGGGGCGATTTATCCCAATGAAAACAGACCCCCTTCTACTGTGCATGGGGTTGTTTTCGCGCTTTTTTGATAGAGCAGGCGCGGGAAGCCGTCAGGCCTCGATCCGCTTCCGTCCGTCACCACTGAACAAATGCAGCTTTTGGCGCACCGACGCGACGCGGATCTTCTGGCCGATGGCAGGCGCGTCGGTTCCGGGGATGCGGACGATGACCTCGCCGGGCGGCAGCTCGCCCGGGGTGGCGGCGACGCGCTGGTCTTCCTGCTCGCGGGAGCCGTAGACGAAGGTCTCGGCACCGACGCGCTCGATGGCTTCCACGGTCAGCGGCAAGGCCACGCCGCCGGCCGGGGCCTGGTCGGTGATGACAAAGTCTTCGGGGCGGATGCCGACGATGCCGGCTTCGCCAGCGGCGCCGTCCAGCTGCGACTTGATTTCGCCGGGGCGCGTCGACATCAAATTCATCGGCGGCGCGCCGATGAAGGAGGCGACGAAAGTGGTCGCCGGCTTTTCGTAGATCGCGAGGGGATTGCCGACCTGCTCGACCTGGCCGCCGTTCATCACCACCAGAACGTCGGCGAGCGTCATCGCTTCGAGCTGGTCGTGGGTGACGTAGATCGACGTCGTGTTCAGCCGGCGCTGCAATTTGCGGATCTCGACGCGCATGGCGATGCGCAGCTTTGCGTCGAGGTTGGAGAGCGGCTCGTCGAACAGAAACACCTTCGGCTGGCGCACGATGGCGCGGCCCATGGCGACGCGCTGGCGCTGGCCGCCGGAGAGCTGGCGCGGCTTGCGCTCCAGCATGGGCGTGAGTTCGAGTACGCGCGCGGCTTCCGCGACGCGGGTCTTGACCTCGGCCTCCGCCATGCCGCGGTTGCGCAGGCCGTAGGCCATGTTGTTGAAGACGCTCATATGCGGATAGAGCGCGTAGTTCTGGAACACCATCGCGATGTCGCGATCGGCGGGCTCGATCTGGTTGACGACGCGGCCGCCGATGTCGATCTCGCCGCCGGTGACGGTCTCGAGACCTGCGACCATGCGCAGCAGCGTGGACTTGCCGCAGCCGGAGGGGCCGACCAGCACGCAGAACTGCCCGTCGGCGACATCGACGTTGACGCCTTTGATGGCCTCGAAGCCGCCGGTGTAGGTCTTGCGGACGTTGCGAAGGGTGACGTTAGCCATGGAAACTCGCTTGTTACTTTTCCGTCTCGACCAGGCCGCGCACGAACAGTTTCTGCATGGCGACGACGACGAACACCGGCGGCAGCATGGCCAGCACGGCGGTCGCCATCACGATCGGCCATTCGGTCAGCGCGTCGGTGGTGGTGATCATCTTGCGGATGCCGACCTGGATGGTCTGCATGTCGTCGCGGGTGGTGATGAGCAGCGGCCAGAGATATTGATTCCAGCCGAGGATGAACAGGATCACGAACAGCGCCGCCATGTTGGTGCGCGACAGCGGCAACAGCGTGTCCCAGAAGAAGCGCAGCGGGCCGGCGCCGTCGATGCGCGAGGCCTCGAGCAGCTCATCCGGCACGGTCATGAAGAACTGGCGGAATAGCAGCGTCGCCGTCGCGGAGGCGATCAGAGGCAGCGCAAGGCCCGCATAGCTGTCGAGCATGTGCAGGTCGGCGACGATCTTGTAGGTGGGATAGATGCGGACCTCGACCGGCAGCATCAGGGTGATGAAGATGATCCAGAAGATCGACATCCGGAACGGAAAGCGGAAATACACGATCGCGTAGGCCGAGATGATCGAGATCGCGATCTTGCCGATCGCGATCGCCAGCGCCATCACCAGCGAATTGAGCATCATGTTGCCGACGGGCTCGCGGGTCGAGCCGCTCGTTCCGACGAAGATGGTCTGGTAGTAGACCTCGAAGAAATGCCCGCCCGGCAGCAGCGACATCTGCCCGTTCGCGATCAGCGCGTTGTCCTGGGTCGAGGCGATGATCGCGATGTAGACCGGGAATGCGACGATCGCGATTCCGATCCAGAGGATGAAATGGGCGACGTAGCGCCTGATGCCCTCGTCCTCGACCATCAGTACGTCACCTTGCGCTCGACGAAGCGGAACTGGATGCCGGTGAGCACGATGACCATGATCATCAGCACCACCGATTGCGCCGCCGAGCTGCCGAGATTGCCGCCGAGCAGGCCGTCCGAATAGACCTTGTAGACCAGCGTCACCGTCGACGTTCCGGGACCGCCGCGGGTCATGGTGTCGATGATGCCGAAGGTGTCGAAGAAGGCGTAGACGATGTTGACGACCAAGAGGAAGAAGATGGTCGGCGACAGCAGCGGGAAGGTCACGGTCCAGAACCTGCGCATCGGCCGCGCGCCGTCGATCGCAGCGGCTTCGAACACGCTTTTCGGGATCGCCTGCAGGCCGGCGAGGAAGAACAGGAAATTGTAGGAGATCTGCTTCCACGCGGCGGCGAGGATGATGAGGCCTGCGGCCTGGTTGCCGTCGAGCAGCGGATTCCAGTCGATGCCGGCGGCGCGCAGGTAGCGCGAGATCACGCCGAGCGAGGGATGCAGCATGAAGATCCAGAGCACGCCGACCACGGGCGGCGCCACCGCATAGGGCCAGATCAGCAGCGTGCGATAAAGCATCGAGCCGCGCAGCGGCTTGTCGGCCATCACGGCGAGCAGCAGCGCAAAGGACAGCGACGAGATCGCGATCGCGAACGAGAAGAAGAAGGTGCGGACGACCGCTTCGAAATAGGCGGGATCCCTGAACAGCTCGATGTAATTGTCGAACCAGACGAAGCTCGTCGAGAGGCCGAAGGCATCCTGGAGCAGGAAGGACTGGATGACCGCCTGCAGCGCCGGCCAATAGAAGAAAATCAGCACGATCGCGAGCTGCGGCGCAACCAGCGCGTAGGGCAACAGCTTTGACTGGAAAATGGCTTGCTTTTGCATGATGCCCCGGAAGCGGCAGGCCGGGTGACCGGCCTGCCGCCAGTCGCCCTACTTCACGGCGGTCTTTTCGAACTGCCGCAGCATGGTGTTGCCGCGTTCGACGGCGGCGTCGAGCGCCTGCTTGGCGGTCTTCTTGCCGGCCAGCGCCTGCTCGATCTCCTCCGACCAGACGTCACGCAGCTGAACCATGTTGCCGAGGCGCAGGCCGCGCGAATTCTCGGTCGGCTCCTTGTTGGTCAGCTCGAGCAGCGGGGTCTCGAGATAGGGCTGATCCTTGTAGAAGCCTTCTTCCTTCGCCTTGGCGTAGGCCGCCTTGGTGATCGGCAGATAGCCCGAGGCCTTGTGGATGTAGACCTGACGATCGGTGTCGGAGAGGAAGGTCAGGAATTTTGCGACGCCCTTGTAGTCGTCGGCCGGCTTGCCGCCCATGACCCAGAGCGAAGCGCCGCCGATGATCGAGTTCTGCGGCGCGCCCTTGACGTCCGGATAATACGGCATCGGCACCGCGGTGAAGTTGAACTTGGCCTGCGCCTTGACGTTGCCGAAGAACGCCGAGGAGGTCAGGTAGATCGGGCATTCGCCCGAGGTGAAGCGGCCTTCGCCGGTGTTGGTGCGGCCGGCATAGTCGTAGACCTTGGTCTTCTGCAACTCGACCAGGTTCTCGAGATGCTTGACCTGGAGCGGGCCGTTGAATTCGAGCACGGTGTCGAAGCCGTCGAGGCCGTTGGCCTTGCTGGAGAGCGGCGTGTTGTGCCATGCCGAGAGCTGCTCGAGATTGACCCAGGTGACCCAGGAGCCGGAGAAGCCGCAGGTGTCGTGACCGGCAGCCTTCAGCTTCTTGCCGGCCTCGAACACTTCGGGCCAGGTCTTGGGGATCTCGACATTGGCCTTCTTCAGCTCGTCGAGGTTGACCCACATGACGGTCGACGACGAGTTGAAGGGGAACGACAGCATCTCGCCCTTCGAGGTCGAGTAGTAGCCGGTGATCGCGGGCAGGTAGTTCTTCGGATCGAACTTCTCGCCGGTCTCGGCCATCAGCTTGTAGACCGGCTTCACGGCGCCGGTCGCGGCCATCATGGTCGCGGTGCCGACTTCGAACACCTGCATGATGTGCGGGGCGTTGCCGGCGCGGAACGCGGCGATGCCGGCGTTCATCGTGTCGGGGTAATTGCCCTTGTAGGTCGGGATCACCTTGTAGTCGGTCTGCGACGCGTTGAAGTCGTTGGCGAGCTTGACGATGACGTCGTTGTTGGCGCCGGTCATCGCGTGCCACCACTGGATTTCGGTCACGGCCAGGGCCGGCGAGGCGCCGAGACCAACCGTAAGTGCAACAGCAGCAGCCGCGCCAAAATGTCGAAGAGCCATCAAGAAAACCTCCCTTGCCCGTCACTAAAGAAGCGCTTGCGCTAGCAGCGCCATATGACGTTCACATGACTGTGTAAGCGGCCGAAACGAAAGCGGCAAGCGCTGGAAAAGGGAAGCCGTCAAATAGGCGAATGCGACGCGACCAGCCGCAGCCGTTCGCGCTGCACGCGCACGGGTGCGCCGCAGTGCGGCATTGGATATTTGAAGCGGACGATCGGCTCCGGTCTTCCTTAACCTCTCCCGCTTGCGGGAGAGGTGATCCGGGTGAGGGCTCTATCCTCTGGGGGTTGTCCCGTTGCGGAGACAGCCCTCTCCCCGACCCTCTCCCGCAAGCGGGAGAGGGAGTGCACCGTCTAGCGCTTGCGCTCGGGGCCGCAGACCGTGCCCTTCTCGACCATCGCGTCGATCTCGGACTTGGAGTAGCCGAACTCGCCCAGCACCTCGGCTGCGTGCTGGCTGAACTTCGGCGGCACGAGGCGCAGGCTCGGCTTGCTGCGATCGAGCCGGATCGGCGAGGCCACGCCCTTGTACCAGTCCTTCTCGATAATATCGCCGCGGTAGATCGTGTGCGGGTTCGTCAACGCCTGGTCGATCTTCTGCACCGGACCTGCGGGCAGGCCGGCCGCGAGCAGGCGATTGCACAGCGGCTCGGCCTCGTGCTGGCTGAACACCGCGGCAAGCTCGGCGCGCAGCGCCTCGCGATTGGCGATGCGGTCCTTGTTGCGGGCAAAGCGCGGATCGGTGCCGAGCTCGGGCTTGCCGATCTCCTTGGCGAGCTTGCGGAAGGTGCCGTCATTGCCGACGCCGATGAAGATGTTGTCGGTCTTGGTCGGGAAGATCGCATAGGGCACGAGGTTGGGATGCTCGTTGCCGGTGAGGCCAGGCGGCTTGCCATGCATGAAATAGTTCGCGGTGTGCGGATGCATGATGGCAAGGCCGGTCTCGTACAGCGTGGTCTCCAGGAACTGGCCCTTGCCCGAACGCTGTCGCTCCGACAGCGCCATCAGGATGCCGATCGCGGCGTAAAGGCCCGTGGTGATGTCGACCAGCGGCACGCCGATCCGCATCGGCCCGCTCTCGGGCGAGCCGGTTGCCGCGATCATGCCGGTCATGGCCTGGATGATGGCGTCATAGCCGGGATTGCCGCCGCGTGGGCCGTCGGCGCCGAAGCCGCAGATCCGGCAATGCACGAGGCGCGGAAATTTCTCGCGCAACACCTCGTTGCCGATGCCCCATTTCTCCAGCGTGCCCGGCTTGAAATTCTCAATGAGGACGTCGGCCGTCTCCAGCATCTTCAGCAGCACGACGCGGCCGCCCTCGGAGGCGAGGTCGAGGCCGATCGAGCGCTTGTTGCGGTTGATGCCGACGAAATAGGCTGCGTCCTCCTCATGGAAGGGAGGGCCCCATTCGCGCACCTCATCGCCCGCGGGCGGCTCGACCTTGATGACGTCGGCGCCGTGGTCGGCGAGGATCTGGGTGCAGTAGGGACCGCCGAGCACGCGCGTGAGATCGATGACGCGCAGTCCGCTCATTGCGCCCGTTGCTGCTTCAGTCATGCCTTCGCTTCCCCTGTGTCGATCATTGGATCACAGGCCTAGCGAGGTTTGTTTGCGCCAGCAATGGGCCCTCGCGTGGAGCCGTATGCGCCGCCGCGCTGCCATCCCGCGGGATGGCAAATTCAATCGGAGGCGGCCGGCCCGAGGGGGATCCCGGGCCAGCCAATCCGCACCGCCGATCAGACGACCGTCAGGCGAACGTCGACATTGCCGCGCGTGGCATTGGAGTACGGGCACACCTGGTGCGCCTTGGCGACCAGTGCCTCGGCCTCCGCGCGGGCAAGGCCCGGCAGCGAGACGGCGAGGTCGATGTCGAGGCCGAAGCCGCCCTCGGAGCGCGGGCCGATTCCGACCGTCGAGGTGACGGAGGCATCGGCCGGAACCTTCGGGCCGCCCTGGGAGGCCACGAACTTCATGGCGCCGATGAAGCAGGCGGCATAACCGGCCGCGAACAGCTGCTCGGGATTGTTGCCGGCGCCGCCGCCGCCACCGAGCTCCTTCGGCGTGGTGAGCTTGACGTCGAGCGCGCCGTCGAGGGTCGCAGCATGGCCGTCGCGGCCGCCGGTGGCCTTGGCGCTGGTCTTGTAGAGGACGTTCACGGACATTTTCGTCTCCTCGGGTCTTTCCGGGTTGGGGTGCGATCTTTATCGCAGGCAATTAGATTGTGCGCAATCTAAATCGGCATGCCTCACATTTAATTGTTCGCAATTGAATGTGTCGCCGGCCGGCCCCAGAATGGAGCAAACGATGTGAGATTCTCGATGGCCCGGAAATTATCGGCGCTGGACCCGCAGCGCCTCGACAACCAGATCTGCTTCGCAGTCTATTCCGCCGCGCATGCCTTCAACCGCGTCTACAAGCCGCTGCTCGACCGGCTCGGCCTGACCTATCCGCAATATCTGGTGATGCTGGTGCTGTGGGAGCGCGACGACGTGCCGGTCAAGGAGATCGGCGAAAAGCTGTTCCTGGATTCGGGCACGTTGACGCCGCTGCTCAAGCGCCTCGAGGCCGCCCATCTGGTCAAGCGCACCCGCTCGCGCGAGGACGAACGCCAGGTCCTGATCGCGCTGACGTCACAGGGCCATGCGCTGAAGGAGAAAGCGCGCAGCGTGCCGCAGTCGATCCTCGCGGCATCGGACTGCTCGGTATCGGAACTGGTGACGATGAAAGACGAGATCGTCGCGCTACGCGACCGGCTGAATGCAGTGATCGGGGAGTAGTTGGGATTTAATTCAAAGCCCGTCGCCCTTCGGGCTATGGCGGGGCGGCCTTCGCTCACTTCGCTACGAGGGACTTCCCGGGCTTGCCGAGCCGAAGCTGGCGAAGGTTGGTGGAGCCAGGCGGGATCGAACCGCCGACCTCTTGCATGCCATGCAAGCGCTCTCCCAGCTGAGCTATGGCCCCTTAGTCCTTAAATGGGACGATCCCGGAGGATCCCCCACAGACCGGCGAGCCTGGTGACTCGCGCGGTGCACCCTTTTTCACAGATCAGGACTGATCTCAAGTCTCTTCATCACCTCCGACATCACCAATGATGTCGGTCACGTCCTCATCGCCCTCTTCTTCGTCGGCAATGAAGGTCGAATCATCGTCATCGTCGTCGTCGAGGGTCTCGTCGACCTCGATATCGTCCTCCGATTCGGGCACGGCGGCCTTGACCTTGCCGGTGTTCTCCTCGGCGTCGGCCTCCTCGAGCGAGACCTCCTCGACCTCTGCCGGCTCCGGCGCGGTATCCGCTGTCGCGGCGTGCCGGGCTTCGGCGCCGCGGGGGACGCGAGCGGGCGCCACCGGGGCGATCGGCACCACTTCGCCGGTATAGGGCGAGATCACCGGATTCTTGTTGAGGTCGTAGAACTTCTTGCCCGTGGTCGGGCAAATACGTTTGGTTCCGAGTTCGGACTTGGCCACGGCAGGAATCCTGGGAATGTCTGAAAAGCGGTGCTTCACTTGGCTAGTTGGCGGCCCGCTGTCAATAGCGCATTACGGGAGAACGACATGCCCGTGACGGGGGCCAGACCATGTGGTACCTGCGCGCCAGCCCAAAGGATGCATCCAAGGGCCTATCCAAGGACACAATCTTGACCCATTCCGACCAACCGAGACCGCTCCAGTCTCGCGCCAGCGGCCCCCTGACCGGGAAAGTACGGGTGCCCGGGGACAAGTCGATCTCCCACCGCGCCCTCATCCTGGGTGCGCTCGCGGTCGGCGAGACCAGGATTTCGGGCCTGCTGGAGGGCGAGGACGTCCTCAACACCGCCAAATCGATGCAGGCGCTGGGCGCCAGGGTCGAGCGCACCGGTGATTTTGCGTGGAAGGTCAATGGCGTGGGCGTCGGAGGCTTCGCCCAGCCCAAGGCGCCGCTGGATTTCGGCAACTCTGGCACCGGCTGCCGGCTGGTCATGGGCGCCGTCGCCGGCTGCCCGATCTCGGCGGTGTTCGATGGCGATGCCTCGCTGCGCAGCCGTCCCATGCGTCGGATCCTCGATCCGCTCGAAAAGATGGGCGCGAAGGTCGTCTCCGGCAGCGAGGGCGGGCGTCTGCCGCTGACCCTCCTGGGCGCGCGCGATCCGCTGCCGATCACCTACAAGACTCCCGTTGCCTCGGCCCAGATCAAATCGGCCGTGCTGCTGGCGGGCCTCGCCGCGCCGGGCACGACCACTGTCATCGAGAGCGAGGCCAGCCGCGACCACACCGAGCTGATGCTGAAGCATTTTGGCGCCGACATCACGTCAGTGCAGGAAGGTCAGCACGGCCGCCGCATCACGCTGGTGGGCCAGCCCGAGCTGCATGGCGCCAACGTCGTCGTGCCCGCCGATCCCTCTTCGGCGGCGTTCCCGATCGTCGCAGCACTGATCGTCGAAGGCTCCGACATCGTGCTGTCCGACGTCATGACCAATCCGCTGCGCACAGGCCTGTTCACGACGCTGCGCGAAATGGGCGGCTTCATCGAGGAGAGCGAAGTGCGCGGCGATGCCGGCGAGCCGATGGCGCGCTTGCGCGTGCGCGCGTCAAAGCTGCGCGGCGTCGAGGTGCCGCCGGAGCGCGCGCCCTCTATGATCGACGAATATCTGGTGCTGGCGGTGGCAGCCTCCTTCGCCGAAGGCACGACCATCATGCGCGGCCTGCAGGAGCTGCGCGTCAAGGAATCCGATCGCCTGGAGGCGACCGCCGCCATGCTCCGCGTCAATGGCGTGAAGGTCGAGGTGTCCGGCGACGATCTGATCGTCGAGGGCCGCGGCCATGTCCCCGGCGGCGGCACCGTCGCCACCCACATGGACCATCGCATCGCGATGTCGGCGCTGGTGATGGGCTGCGCCTCCGACCATCCGGTGACCGTCGACGACACCGCCTTCATCGCCACCAGTTTCCCGGATTTCATTCCGATGATGCGTTCGCTAGGGGCCGAGTTTTCATGATTATCGCCATCGACGGGCCCGCGGCCTCGGGCAAGGGGACGCTCGGCAAGCGTCTCGCCCACCATTACGGCTATCGTCATCTCGATACCGGCGTGATCTATCGCGCGGTCGCCTATGCCCTGATGCAGTCCGGTCATGATCTCCGGGACGAGGCGGCCGCGGTGCAGGCCGCCTTGGAGCTCGATCCCGAAAAGTTCGGCAATCCCGCCCTGAAGACCCAGGAGGCCGGCGAGGGCGCCTCGATCGTCTCGGCGATCCCGAGGGTTCGCGAGGTCCTGGTCAATTTCCAGCGGCAATTCGCCGCCGATCCGCCCGGCGCCGTGCTCGACGGCCGGGATATTGGAACCGTGATCTGCCCTCATGCCGACGTGAAGATCTTCGTTGTGGCCGACCCCAGGGTGCGCGCGCGCCGCCGCACCATGGAGGCCAAAGCCAGGGGCGAGGAGGCCGATGAGGCAGCCGTGCTCGCCGACATCATCCGGCGCGACGAACGCGACAAGAACCGGCCGATTGCGCCTTTAAAACCGGCCTCGGATGCTTACTTGCTAGATAACTCCCAACTGGATATAGAAGGCGGCGTCCGGGCCGCCATCGACATTATCGAGGCCGTCCGAGCGGGCCGGTCGCGGGGTTAAGCCGCAGCCGTCATTGGAGGAAGCGCCCGCTCCCGCTCTTTGAGGTCGATACTTCCGGTCCCTGTTTTGGGGCCGGCGCGATCCAGGCTCCGGACATAAGATTTTCACGTATCGAACGCGCGGGCTCAGCCGGCCCGCTTCCGCTGTTCCGCCTTTGAGGCCGGAGCAGCGAGCGGTCGCTCGAAGGTTTTGCGGACCTTCCGACACTGCGTGTGCGATGCGCCCATGAACCCAACGGCCGGCAAGACTTCCGCAACTGGAGAACAAATGGCTTCGACTTCTGCTGATACCTATAGCCCGTCGCGTGACGATTTCGCCGCGATGCTCGACGAGTCCTTCGCAGGTGGCAACCTGCAGGAAAGCTCCGTCGTCAAGGGCAAGGTGGTTGCAATTGAAAAGGACATGGCCGTCATCGACGTCGGCCTGAAGACCGAGGGCCGCGTTGCCCTTCGCGAATTTTCCGGCCCCGGCCGTGACAGTGAGATCAAGGTCGGCGACGAGGTGGAAGTGTTCCTCGATCGCATCGAGAACGCCCTCGGCGAAGCCGTGCTGTCGCGCGACAAGGCGCGCCGCGAAGAGAGCTGGGGCAAGCTCGAGAAGGCGTTCCAGAACAACGAAAAGGTCAACGGCGTCATCTTCAACCAGGTCAAGGGCGGCTTCACCGTCGACCTCGACGGTGCCGTGGCCTTCCTGCCGCGCTCGCAGGTCGACATCCGTCCGATCCGCGACGTTGCGCCGCTGATGAACAACTCGCAGCCGTTCCAGATCCTCAAGATGGACCGCCGCCGCGGCAACATCGTCGTGTCTCGCCGCACGGTTCTCGAAGAGACCCGCGCCGAGCAGCGTCAGGAGCTGGTACAGAACCTCGAAGAGGGTCAGGTGATCGACGGCGTGGTCAAGAACATCACCGATTACGGTGCGTTCGTTGACCTCGGCGGCATCGACGGCCTGCTGCACGTCACCGACATCGCGTGGCGCCGCGTCAACCATCCGACCGAGGTGCTCTCGATCGGCCAGACCGTGAAGGTCAAGATCATCAAGATCAACCACGAGACGCACCGCATCTCGCTGGGCATGAAGCAGCTGCTGGACGATCCGTGGCAGGGCATCGAAGCCAAGTACCCGCTGGGTGCCCGCTTCACCGGCCGCGTCACCAACATCACCGACTACGGTGCGTTCGTCGAGCTCGAGCCGGGCATCGAAGGCCTGATCCACGTCTCCGAGATGTCGTGGACCAAGAAGAACATGCACCCCGGCAAGATCGTGTCGACCTCGCAGGAAGTCGACGTGCAGGTGCTGGAAGTCGATTCCGTCAAGCGCCGCATCTCGCTCGGCCTCAAGCAGACCATGCGCAACCCCTGGGAGGTCTTCGTCGAAGGTCACCCGACCGGGTCGGTGGTCGAGGGCGAGGTCAAGAACAAGACCGAGTTCGGTCTGTTCCTGGGTCTCGAGGGCGACGTCGACGGCATGGTCCACCTCTCCGACCTCGACTGGAAGCTTCCGGGCGAGCAGGTGATCGACAACTACAAGAAGGGCGACATGGTGAAGGCCGTGGTGCTCGATGTGGACGTCGAGAAGGAGCGTATCTCGCTTGGCATCAAGCAGCTCGAAGGCGACCCCTTCGCCGAGCCGGGCGATGTCAAGAAGGGCGCGGTCGTGACCTGCGAAGTGCTCGAAGTGAAGGAGAGCGGTATCGAGGTGAAGATCGCCGGTACCGACTTCACCACCTTCATCAAGCGCTCGGAGCTCGCCCGTGACCGCAACGACCAGCGCGCCGAACGCTTCGCCGTCGGCGAGAAGGTCGATGCCCGCGTGATCCAGTTCGACAAGAAGGCCCGCAAGGTCCAGGTGTCGATCAAGGCGCTCGAAGTCGCCGAAGAGAAGGAAGCCATCGCGCAGTACGGCTCCTCGGATTCGGGTGCGACGCTGGGCGACATCCTGGGCACCGCGCTCAAGAACCGCGACAACAAGTAAGCGAAACTTCCGTTTCGCTGGCAATCGAAGCCCCGGCGCAAGCCGGGGCTTTTTTGTTTGGCTTGGCGCCCGTATTGCCCGTAGCCCGGATGGAGCGCAGCGCAATCCGGGAAAGTCTTTCCGCGACGTGAAGGCCCCGGATTACGCTTCGCTCCATCCGGGCTACGAGGGTTTCCAAGCCTTCATTTCTTCAAATTGCGCCGCAATTGATGTATCCAGACAAGCCAATGCTTACGTTGTGACGGCACAACGCCTCTGGCCTTTCATTTGGAGATATTCCGATGTCGCTCGATTCGGACATCATCGTCGATCGCCGCAGGATCCGCCGCAAGCTGACGTTCTGGCGCGTCATGGCCGCGCTCATTGCGATTGCGGCGATTGCGAGCTTTGCGCTGATCGCGACACCCGGTGCGCGCGGCACGTTCGCATCCGCCGGCTCGATCGCGCGGGTCCAGATCGAAGGACTGATCCGCAGCGATTCCGATCGCACGCAGGCGCTGGAGCGGCTGGAGAATTCGCAGGCCGCCGCCGTCATCGTTCACATCAATTCGCCGGGCGGCACCACCGCCGGCTCCGAGCAGCTCTATGACTCGCTCGTGCGGCTCAAGGCGAAGAAGCCGCTCGTCGTCGTGGTCGAAGGTCTCGCCGCCTCCGGCGGCTACATCACGGCGATCGCGAGCGATCACATCATCGCCCAGCAGAGCTCGCTGGTCGGCTCGATCGGCGTGCTGTTCCAGTACCCCAACGTCACCGAGCTCTTGAAGACCATCGGCGTCAAGGTCGAGGAGGTGAAATCCTCGCCGCTGAAGGCTGCGCCCAACGGATACGAGCCGACAAGCCCCGAAGCGCGCGCCGCACTCGATGCGCTGGTGAAGGACTCCTACGCCTGGTTCAAGGGACTGGTGAAGGAACGGCGTGGCATGGATGACGCACAGCTCGAAAAAGTGGCTGACGGCCGCGTCTTCACCGGACGCCAGGCAATCGATCTCAAGCTGATCGACCAGATCGGCGACGAGAAGGCTGCGGTGACCTGGCTGGTCGAGCAGAAGGGCGTCAAGAAGGGACTTCCCGTTCGCGATTACAAGCTCCAGCCGCGCTTTGGCGATCTGCCGTTCCTCAAGACTGCAGCCGCCGTCACGCTGGAAGCGCTTGGTTTGGGCTCGATCGCGCATCAAATCGGGCAAACCGGCGTCGCGCAGGCGGTCGACCGCCTCGGAATGGATGGAATGCTGGCGTTGTGGCAGCCGGCCGCATCGAACTGACGGGGGCGGGCGAGTTCCCGAAGTTTTTCTCGCACTGCGAGTGTCGGGGCAGCCCGCTTTTTCGGCATTTGTCACGCACTTTCACGACGCTCAACCTTGATTTAGCGTCTTGACAGATCACGGTATTTTCACGGAAATGGTCATCCGCACGCTTCCGGGTCCTATCTCTCGATGATCAAATCCGAACTTGTTCAGCGTATCGCCGAGCACAACCCGCATCTGTACCAGCGGGATGTCGAGAACATTGTGAATGCGATTCTCGAAGAGATCGTAGCGGCCCTCGCACGCGGTGACCGCGTCGAGCTGCGCGGCTTCGGTGCCTTCTCGGTCAAGCATCGCCCGGCGCGCGCCGGGCGCAATCCACGCACTGGCGCCCATGTGCCCGTCGACCAGAAGAGCGTTCCGTTCTTCAAGACGGGCAAGGAAATGCGCGAGCGGTTGAACCGCGACCATCCGGATCCCGGCGCGCCGGACTGAGGCCGGCGCCAGGGTTTTTCGCGGCTGCACAAGACGCGGCCGGCAGCTTGATTCAAGGCGAGCGAAGCGAGATGCGAAAGTTCCTGACCGCGCTGATCGTGATTCCGCTGGCCCTGATCCTGGTGACCTTTGCGGTGGCCAACCGGCATTTCGTCACGGTCTCCTTCGATCCCTTGATCTCCGACGACCCCTCGTTCTCGGCCACAATGCCGCTGTTCCTGCTCCTGATCCTGGTGGCGGCGCTGGGCGTCGTGGCGGGCGGCTGTGCGGTCTGGCTCGCGCAGCGGCACTGGCGGCGGGCCGCGCGCCGGCACGAGGCCGATGCCAGGGCTGCGCGGGGCGAACTGGCCGATCTGCGCGCTCAGGTGACCGCGGCAAGACCCGAGGCGCAGCGGCTTCCCGTTCCCTCCGGGGTCGGCCTTTACGGGCCCATCGGGCGAGACAAGCAGCGCGCGACGTTGTAGAAGCGGCCCCGACCGAAAACCCCGTTTTCCGGCCGCACCCTGCGGCCGCTACCCGCTTCGAGACCATGTCCCTGCTCGTCAAAATCTGCGGCCTGTCCACGCGCGAGACGCTTCAAACAGCGCTCGACGCCGGCGCCGACATGGTGGGGTTCGTGTTCTTTCCGCCGTCGCCCCGACATCTCTCTTTGGAGCTTGGCCGGGACCTTGGCCGGCAGGTGAAGCAGCGCGCGCTTAAAGTGGCGCTCACGGTCGATGCCGACGACGCCACGCTCGACAACATCATGGACGCGCTCTCGCCGGATATTTTCCAGCTCCACGGCAAGGAGAGCGTCGCCCGGCTGCGCGACATCAAGCAGAAGTACGGCCGCCCGGTGATGAAGGCCGTGCCGGTCGCAATCGCCGCCGATCTTGCCGTGCTGCCCGGCTATGCCGCGGTCGCCGACCGCATCCTGTTCGATGCCCGTGCGCCGAAAGACGCGACCCGTCCCGGTGGCCTCGGCGCGCCCTTCGACTGGCACCTGCTGGAAAATCTCGATCTGAAACTGCCCTACATGGTCTCGGGCGGGCTGCACGCCGACAACGTCGCGGAAGCGCTTCGCGTCACCGGCGCCGGTGGCGTCGACGTGTCCTCCGGTGTCGAGAGCGCCCCTGGCGTCAAGGACCCCGAGATGATCAAGGCCTTCATTCGCGCCGCGCGCGCTACCCAAGATGCAAGTCAAGAGTTGAGCGTTCGATGAACATCGCCAAACCCAATTCCTATCGCAGCGGCCCCGACGAGCGCGGTCATTTCGGCATCTTCGGCGGACGCTTCGTCGCCGAAACCTTGATGCCGCTGATCCTCGATCTGGAGAAGGCGTACACCGCGGCCAAGGCCGATCCGGCCTTCCAGGCCGAGATGAACGGCTATCTCAAGAACTATGTCGGCCGGCCCTCGCCGCTGTATTTCGCGGAACGTCTGACTGAGCATCTCGGCGGCGCCAAGATCTATCTGAAGCGCGAAGAGCTCAACCACACCGGCTCGCACAAGGTGAACAACGTGCTCGGCCAGATCATGCTGGCGCGGCGCATGGGCAAGAAGCGCATCATCGCCGAGACCGGCGCGGGCCAGCATGGCGTCGCCACCGCGACGCTGTGCGCGCGCTTTGGCCTCGAATGCGTGGTCTATATGGGCGCCGTCGACGTCGAGCGGCAGCAGCCCAACGTCATCCGCATGGAGATGCTGGGCGCAACGGTGGTCCCGGTGCAGTCCGGGACCCGCACGCTGAAGGACGCCATGAACGAGGCGCTGCGCGATTGGGTCACCAACGTGCACAACACGTTCTATTGCATCGGCACGGTGGCGGGACCGCATCCCTATCCGACGCTGGTGCGCGACTTCCAGTCCATCATCGGCAACGAGACCAAGGCGCAGATGCAGGAGATCGAAGGCCGCCTGCCGGACTCGCTGGTCGCCTGCATCGGCGGCGGCTCGAACGCGATGGGCCTGTTCCATCCGTTCCTCGACGATTCCTCGGTCGAGATCTTCGGCGTCGAAGCGGCCGGCCACGGGCTCACGCAGCTGCATGCGGCGTCGATCGCGGGCGGCCGCCCCGGCGTGCTCCATGGCAACCGCACTTATCTCTTGATGGATGCGGACGGCCAGATCCAGGACGCGCATTCGATCTCCGCCGGCCTCGACTATCCCGGCATCGGCCCCGAGCATTCCTGGCTGCACGAGGTCGGCCGCGTCAATTATCTCTCCGCGACCGACGACGAGGCGCTCGCTGCGTTCCAGCTGCTGTCGAGGCTCGAAGGCATCATCCCCGCGCTCGAACCGGCGCATGCCATCGCCAAGGTGATGGAGCTCGCACCGAAGCGGCCGAAAGATCACCTGATGGTCGTCAATCTCTCCGGCCGCGGCGACAAGGACGTCCCGCAGGTCGGCGACATCCTGAGGGGCAAGAAGTGACCACGCGTATCGATACCCGTTTTGCCGAGTTGAAGAAGCAGGGCCGCTCGGCCTTCGTCACCTATGTGATGGCCGGCGATCCCGATCTCACAACGTCGCTCGAGATCGTCAAGGCGCTGCCCAAGGCAGGCGCCGACGTCATCGAACTCGGCATTCCCTTCACCGATCCGATGGCGGATGGTCCCTCGATTCAGGCCGCAGGTCTGCGCGCGCTCAAGGTCGGCATGACCTTGAAGAAGACGCTGGAACTGGTGCGCGACTTCCGCAAGGACGACAACGTCACGCCGCTGGTGCTGATGGGCTATTACAATCCGATCTACATTTACGGCGTCGACAAGTTTTTGGCTGATGCCAAGACATCAGGCGTTGACGGCCTGATCATCGTCGATTTGCCGCCGGAGGAAGACGATGAGCTCTGCATTCCCGCGCTGAAGGTGGGTCTGAACTTCATTCGCCTCGCGACCCCGACCACCGACGACAAGCGCCTGCCCGCGGTGCTCGCGAACACATCAGGCTTTGTCTATTACGTCTCTATCGCCGGCATCACCGGTGCAGCGGCGGCAGACGCCAATGCCGTTGGCGAAGCTGTCGCGCGCATCAAGCGGCATACCAAGCTGCCGATCTGCGTTGGTTTTGGCATCCGCACGCCGGAGGCGGCGCGCGCCATTGCCGAGAAGGCCGATGGTTCGGTGGTCGGCACCGCGCTGGTGGATGCGCTCAAGAACAGCCTCGACGCCGAGGGGCGTGCGACCGCCAAGACCGTTAACGCCGTCGCAGAGCTGACGGCGGCCCTGGCCCAGGGCGTCAAGGGTGCGAAACAGGCGGCGGAATAGGTCATAATTCCGCTTCCGGGGCGGGCGACACGGCGGCTTGCCGGGCAGGGGCCCGGCCGCCATATATTCCTTCAGGCGATTCCCAGCGGGATCGCACATCGGAGCAAACCATGAACTGGCTTACCAATGTGGTCCGGCCGAAGATCCGCAACATGCTGCGGCGGGAGACGCCGGAGAATCTTTGGATCAAGTGCCCGGATTCCGGACAGCTCGTGTTCTACAAGGACGTCGAGGCCAACCAGTTCGTCATCCCCGGCTCGAACTACCACATGCGCATGAACTCGGTGGCGCGTCTGAAGTCGATCTTCGACAACGAGACCTGGTACGACGTCGCGCTGCCCGAGGTCTCGCCTGATCCGCTCAAGTTCCGCGACGAGAAGAAATACGTCGACCGCATCAAGGATGCGCGGGCGCGCACCAACCTCAACGACGCGATCAAGGTCGGCTACGGCAAGCTCGAAGGCGCCGCCGTCGTCGTCGCCGTGCAGGATTTCGATTTCATGGGCGGCTCGCTCGGCATGGCCGCGGGCGAGGCCATCGTGCGTGGGCTGGAGCTCGCAGTCGAGAAGAAATCGCCCTTCATCGTGTTCGCCGCATCCGGCGGCGCGCGCATGCAGGAAGGCATCTTGTCGCTGATGCAGATGCCGCGCACCACCGTCGCGGTGCAGATGCTGCGCGAGGCAAAGCTGCCCTACATCGTCGTGCTGACCAACCCGACCACCGGCGGCGTCACCGCCTCCTACGCTATGCTCGGCGACGTGCAGATCGCCGAGCCCGGCGCGCTGATCGGTTTTGCCGGCGCGCGCGTGATCGAGCAGACCATCCGCGAGAAACTGCCTGAGGGTTTCCAGCGCGCCGAGTACCTGAAGGAACACGGCATGGTCGACATGGTCGTGCATAGGCACGATCTGCGCCCGACCCTGGCGCGGCTCTGCCGCCTGCTGACCAAGGCGCCGGCTCAGGAAGGCGCATCGAAGCCAGCGCAGCCGGTGACGAGCCCGGCGCAGATCGTATCGGCCGCCGAGACGGCGCCGGCCGCGCCGCACGCGTGAACGCCTCCTCTGACAGTGCAAAGACACCGCTCGACGAAGTGATCGGGCGGCTGTCGGCCCTGCATCAGAAGCGCATCGATCTCGGGCTGGAGCGGATGCACCGCCTGCTCGAGCGGCTCGGCCACCCCGAACGCAAGCTGCCGCCGGTGATCCACATCGCCGGCACCAACGGCAAGGGCTCGACGGTCGCCTATCTGCGCGCGACGCTGGAGGCCGCTGGCCTGCGCGTCCACACCTACACCTCGCCGTATCTCGTCCGCATCAACGAATGTTTTCGCCTTGGCCGCGTCGGTGGCGGCGTGCTGGTCAGCGACGACGAACTGCGCGCCGCGCTGGAGGAGGTCGAGCGCGTCAATGCGGGCGAAGCCGCAACCGTGTTCGAGCTGAAGACCGCTGCGGCGTTTCATCTGTTCGCGCAGAACCCGGCCGACGTCGTGCTGCTCGAAGTCGGCCTTGGCGGCCGGCTCGATTCGACCAACGTGGTCGATCAGCCTGCGGCCTGCGTGATCACGCCGGTCAGCATGGACCACATGGATTTCCTAGGGGACACGCTCACATCGATCGCCGGCGAAAAGGCCGCGATCATCAAGCGCGGCGTGCCTGTGATCTCGGCCGAGCAGTCGCCGGAAGCGATGGCCGTGATCGAGGGGCAGGCCAAGCGCATGCGCGCACCGCTGTTTGCCGCGAACGAGAGCTGGCACGTCAATGTCGAGCACGGACGGCTGGTTTACTCCGACGACCGCGGCCTGATGGATCTCGCCGCGCCGCGCCTGTTCGGCCGCCACCAGTTCGACAATGCCGGTCTTGCGATCGCGACGTTGCGCGCAATTCCGACCTTCAAGGTCAACCAGGCCGCCTTCGAGGCCGGCGTCGTCGGTGCCGAATGGCCGGCGCGGATGCAGCGCCTCACTTCGGGCGAGCTGCTTTCGTGGGGGCCGCAGGGCTCGGAGATCTGGCTCGACGGAGGCCATAATGCCGAGGGCGGGCGCGTTGCCGCCGCGGCACTCGGCGATCTCGAAGAACGGGTGTCGCGGCCGCTGGTGGTGATCGCGGGCATGATGGCCAACAAGGATGCGCGAGGCTTTCTCGCCAATTTCGCCGGCCTCACCCGCCACATCATCGCGGTGCCGATCCCCGACACCGAGAATGCGATGCCGGCCGACCGTCTCGCGGATGCGACGCGCAGCCTCGGCATGCGCGTCGAGATGGCGCCCGGCATCGAGGCCGCGCTGCGCGCCCTGTCGAAGCTGGCTTACGAGGTGCCGCCGCGCATTCTGATCACCGGTTCGCTATATCTCGCCGGCCACGTGCTCGCCCTCAACGGCACGCCTCCTGCATAGAGGTTGCGTAGCCCGGATGGAGCGAAGCGCAATCCAGGATCTCGCCACACGCCATCAATGCCCCGGATTGCGCTTCGCTCCGTCCGGGCTACAGGAATCCTAATGCGTTTTGCCGCGATTGCCGACGTCCACGGAAACTATCTCGCACTTGAAGCGGTGCTCGCCGACATCCGCGCGCATGACATCGCCGACATCGTCAATCTCGGCGACATGCTGAGCGGGCCGCTCGATGCGCGCCGGACCATCGAGATCCTGATGAAGCTCGATGCCGTGCATGTGCTCGGCAATCACGACCGCTATCTGCTCGATCGTCCGCCCGAAAAGATGGGCTCGTGGGACCGCCCCGCGCATGCGCAGCTCAATGCCGCGCAACTCGACTGGCTGCGCACGCAGCCGATGACGCGCGTGTTTCGGGACCAGGTCCTTCTCTGTCATGCGACGCCAGAGAACGACGAAGTCTATTGGCTCGACACCGTGCACCCTGATGGCACCGTCGCGCTGTCGCCGCTCGACCGCATCGAGCAGTTCGCGCAAGGCATCACGCAATCGCTGATCCTGTGTGCCCACACCCATCTCGCCCGCGCGGTGCGGCTTCGCGACGGAAGGTTGATCGTCAATCCCGGCAGCGTCGGCAGCCCCGGCTATCGTGACAAGCATCCGTTCCCGCATGTCGTCGAAGCCGGCACACCGCACGCGCGCTATGCGATCCTCGATCTGGCCAATGGTGCCTGGCAGGTGACGTTCCGCCACGTCGCCTATGATCACGAGGCGATGGCCGCGCTCGCGCGCCGCAACAATCAGCCGGAGCTGGCGAACGCGCTGGCGACGGGCTGGATCAAGTAGCTCTCACTTCGTAGCCCGGATGGAGCGCAGCGCAATCCGGGAATCGCGCCACAAACGACGTCGGCCCCGGATTACGCTTCGCTCCATCCGGGCTACGGGTTTGACTTCGTGATACGTGCGCTTGTTATAAGCGTGAATATCAAAGGAGCGCGCAATGGACGACGGACATGTCTGGCGCAACGAATATGCCATCGAGACGTCTGCAACCGCAGAGACGATCTGGGGCATCTTTCGCGATGTGCCCGGTTGGAAAACCTGGAACGCAGGTATCGAGCAGATCGACATCGACGGGCCATTTGCGGCCGGCACCTGGTTCACGATGAAGCCGCCCGGTGAGGAGGCACTGCGCTCGCAACTGATCGAGGTCCGCGAGAACGTGTGCTTCGTCGATGAAACGCGAGTCGGCGACCTCGTCATCACAGTCGCACATCGCATCGAGTCGCTTGGCCCGGCGCGCACGCGCATCGTTTACGCCGCGGACGCGCGAGGGCCGCAAGCGTCCGAGATCGGTCCGGCTGTCGCGTCGGACTTTCCCGATGTTCTGGCCAGTCTCGTCAAGCTCGCCGAAACGAGATCGGCATGATTGCCGCCGACAAAAAGCAGAACGGCCGGCGTGACGCCGGCCGTTGCACAAATTCTTCGGAAACGCCGCGGATCAGACCGCTGACGTGATCCACTGCTGCAGCTTCGCCTTCGGCGCGGCGCCGACCTGGCGGGAGGCCATCTCGCCGCCCTTGAAGATCATCAGGGTCGGGATCGACATCACGCCGTACTTGGACGCGGTCTTCGGGCTCTCGTCGACATTGAGCTTCACGATCTTGACCTTGTCGCCCATCGCGCCGGCGATCTCGTCGAGAGCGGGCGCGATCATGCGGCAGGGGCCGCACCATTCGGCCCAGAAATCGACGACCACGGGGCCGTTCGCCTTGAGCACTTCGGCTTCGAAATCGGCGTCGGAAACCTTGCTAACGGCCATTGGAGTACCTCACTCGGTTGAAAGAGAATCGGCGCGACGTGGAATCGCGCCCGGGATCATGGGGTGAACCTATGAACGGCTCCTTGCCGGGTCAAGGACGCTCACACCGAGATGAAGGGATGCCAGCGCCGCGTCCAGCGCGGGGGCCGAAATCTCCATATATTCAAGGGCCTCGGTCCAGAGCAGGACCGCCCTGACCGGCTTTTGGGGATAAAGCCGCGCCAGCACCGCCCGGTACAGCGCAAGCTGCCGGACATAGGTTGCCGGCGCCTCGGCGGCGCTCTTGGGGGCCGCCTGGTTGGTCTTGAAATCGACGATCAAAACCTCGTCCGGACGCACGACCAGCCGGTCGATCTGTCCCGACACCAGCGCTGGGCTGCGACCGGGCCGCTCCAACCGGCCGGCAATGGCCACCTCCGCCCGGCTGCCGGCGGCAAAGACCGGGGCAAAACGCGGCTCCGTGATCAAGGCAAGCACCTTGTCGGCGAGCGCGATGCGGTCGGCTTCCGGCCAGTCCGCGGCGTTGCGCGCCATGAAGCCGAGCGCGGCCTCGCGCCGGCGCTCGGTGGCGATGTCGGGCAGGGATTGCAGCAGCCGGTGCACCAGCGTGCCGCGTTGCAATGCCAGCGCGCGGGATTGGACCGATTCGCCTGATCGCACCGAACGGCCTTCCTCGGTCGACTGCCCGGAGGGACGCACCGCATCGTCCTCGGTCATGTCGCTCGGCGCTGGCGTCCGCAGCCAGTCCGGCAGCGCGATGGTCTGCTCCACCGACGTCGCCGGCGTGCCCAGCGCCGCGGCATCCTCCAGCCGGGCGAATCGCGTGACCTTGCCGAGCGGCGTCTCGGTCGTCTGCTTGTCGAGGCCCGAGCCGGCAAGGCCGGTGTCGATGAGGTCGTACCAGCTCAGCTTGCGCACTGTCCTCATGTTGCCGGGCATGCAGCCGCCGACGATGAGCCGATCGGCCGCGCGCGTCATCGCGACATAGAGCAGGCGGCGATACTCGTCCTCGGTCTCCTCGATCATGGCCTTGCGCGCCTCGACGACGGGCTTGGGTTCGTCCGCCTTGCGGCCGGCCCAGACCACAACCTCGCCGCCATTGCCGCGCGGCACCTGGATCAGCCGCAGCCGCTGCGAGTCCGCCGGCGAGGACGTGGTGTCGACCATGAACACGACCGAGGCCTCGAGGCCCTTGGCGCCGTGCACGGTCATCACCCGCACCTCGTCGCGCGAGATCTCCATGTCGCGCTTCACCTCGGTGTCGGCCGAGCGCAGCCAGGCCATGAAGCCCTGCAGCGAGGCCGGCGCCTTGCGCTCGTAGTTCAGCGCCAGCTCCAGGAATTCGTCGAGCGCGTCATTGGCCTCGTGGCCGAGCCGGCGCAGGATGCGCGCACGGCCGCCGTCGCCTCCGAGCAGCCAGGCGTAGAAGGCGAACGGCGTTTCCTCGCGCGCGCGGATCTCGCAGGCTTCCAGACGTCGCAACACTGTCGCGAATTTTTCGCTTCCGGCCGCATGCTCGCCAAGCGCGCGGCGCAGCGAGCCCTTGCGATCCCAGGCGAGCTGGAACAGATCGTCGTCATCGAGCCCGAACAGCGGGCTCTTCAGCGCCACCGCCAGCGCGAGATCGTCCTGCGGCAGCAGCAGCGCGTCCGCAAGGTTCATCAGATCGATGATGCCGATGTGCTCGGTGAGCTTGAGCCGGTCGGCACCGGCGACGGGGATGCCTGCGTGCTTCAGCGCCTGGATCACGGCGTCGAACGCATTGCCGCGCCGGCGCACCAGGATCAGCATGTCGCCGTAGCGCAGCGGACGGCGCTCGCCTTCGTGTCCGGTCAACGTGCCGCTCTCGACCAGCCGCTTGATCTCGGCCTGGATGCGCCGGGCAAGCTTGACCTCGGGGCTGGTGACGGCGACGCCGTCGAACGGCGCGCGCCAGCCCTCGATCTCCTGCCGATCGTCGGCCTCAGCCAGGTCCCACAACTCGATCACGCTGGGGCCTGCATCGGCCAGCGCATTGTGCAGGGGATGGCCGATCTCGACCGAATGGATGCTCTTGTAGATCTGGGGCTCGCGGAAGACGTGGTCGACCGAGTGCAGGATCGCGGCGCCCGAGCGGAACGAATAGGTGAAGGCGACCGGATCGAATTTCAGCCCTGCCGCGGTGAACCTGCGGTGCAGCTCGCGACGCCGCGCGTCGAACTCGTGCGGAGCTGCGCCCTGGAATGAAAAGATCGACTGCTTCTCGTCGCCGACCGCGAAGATGGTGCGGTTGAGCCCGTCGCGCGCGCCTTCACCTGCGGTGAACTCCGAGATGATGTGCGCGACGATGTCCCATTGCCGCGGGCTCGTGTCCTGGGCCTCGTCGATCAGCACGTGATCGACGCCGCGGTCGAGCTTGTAATGCACCCAGCCCGAGGAGACGCGGTTCAGCATCGCCAGCGTCTTGTCGATGAGGTCGTCATAGTCGAGCAGGCCGCGCTCCTGCTTCTCGCGGCGGTAGTTGGCGGCGGCCGCGGTCGCGATGTGCAGCAGGGCCGCGGTGCGGTCGCGCATGGTCACCGCGCGGCGCTTCTCGATCAATCCGCCGAGGCGCTGCACCTCGGCTTCGAACAGGCGTGCGACGGACGGATTGTGGTCGCAAAATTTCTTGGTCAGCACCGCCTTGCGCGGCAGCTTGTCGTCGGTGAGGAAGACGCAGAGATAGGCATCGACCTGCGCGCTGCCGGAAAACACCTTCGCCTCACGCAGCCGGCCTGCCTGGTCGTTGTCGGACTTGCTGCCGTCCTCCAGTGCGAAGGCGATGTCGTCCCAGCGCGACCGCGGCAGGAACGGCCCGTCGAGGATCTCGGTCTCGACGTCCTCGATACGATCGCTCGCATCGACGCCAAGCACCGCAGCCAGCTGCGCCGCTGCGGCTTCCGCGTTACCGGCCTCATCGGTCCAGGCCATGAAATGATCGCGGCTGAGGCAGGCCTCGCGCACGACCTCCTTGAAGGTGACGTCGGCGGCGCTCGCCATCGCCGTCAGCAGTGCCCGGCCGGTGACGCTGTCGGGGTCGCGCGCGGCCTCCAGCAGCACCTTCAGATTGGCGCGCTCCATCATGTCGGTCTGGTCGCGCTCGTCGATGACCGAGAAGCGCGCGGGCACATTGGCCTCGAATGGAAACTGCTGAAGCAGGCGCGTGCACAGCGCGTGGATGGTCTGCACCTTCAGCCCGCCGGGCGTCTCCAGCGCGCAGGCGAACAGTTTTCGCGCTTCGCGCCGCAATTTTCGATCAGGATGCGGGATGCCGACGGCGCGGATCGCGGCGTCCAGCCCGGCATCATCCAGCGTCACCCAGTGTCCGAGCGTCGTGAACACGCGCTCGGCCATGTTGGCGGCGGCAGCCTTGGTGAAGGTGATGCAGAGGATCTTTTCCGGCGGCACGCCCGACAGCAAGAGGCGGATCACCCGCTGCACCAGCACATGCGTCTTGCCCGAGCCGGCATTGGCCGACACGAAGGCCGACGCGGTCGGATCGGACGCGCGCGCCTGCCGCGCGCGCACCTCATCCGGGATGGGACGCGGAAGCTTCACCATTCCTCGATCCCCAATCCGCCGGCCGCGGACCATTCCTTGATGCGGGCGAGGTCGTCATAGGCGCCGTACCGGTTGGTCCACATCGGCAGGTTCAGCGAGGTGTAGGGCTGGTTCTCGTCCTCGAAGGCGCGGATCAGTGCTTCCAGCTTGGCCCGCGCCTCAGTGGCGGCCGTATCCGGCGGCTGCGGCTCGTCGCCCTGCTTGTATTTGAGCTCGAGGATGCGTTCCTCGCCCGGCGGATTGTTGCCGCTGAGGCGGACATAGACGAGCTGGCTCACCGATGCTCCGGCGTCGATATCCGGGAAGCCGCCCTCGCGCAGGATCGCCGCCTCCAGCGTGAGCTGCGGCGACAGGCCCATGCGCACCTGCTTGCCGGTCGGTGGCTGGCCGGTCTTGTAGTCCAGGATGGCGTAGCCGCCGCCCTGGCGCCGCTCGATGCGGTCGGCGCGGGCGGAGAGATAGAAAGTGCGCCCATTATCGAGCCTGATCGGAATCTCGCCACGGATTTCCGCCGTGATCGCCTCGATCCCGTCGCGCCGCACGGTCTCCCATTCGCCGAACCAGCGCGCGATACGCTGGAAACGCGGCCACCACAGCGCGCGGGCCTCGGGCCGTTCCATCAGCGGCGCAAAATGCTTCTCGCCGATTGCGCGCAGCACGCGCGCGGGATCGTCGGGCAGACGCGTCGCATAGCTTTCCGTGAACTCGCCGACCGCATCGTGAATCGCCGAGCCGCGATCGGCGGCCGACAGCGGCATGTCGACGGGATCGAGCGCATCCAGCCGCAAAATGTACTTGGCGTAGATCGTGTAGGGATCGCGCAGCCAGTCCTCGATCGCGGTCACGGACATCTTGAGCGGCCGCGTCGCGCGCGGCGGCCGTGGCTCGGGCTGCTTGATCGGTCGGACCTCGTCGGGCTGGTCCAGCGCGCCTGCGAACTGCACGTATTTTTCGCCGGCGCGAACGGCCGTCTTCCAGAGTTCGTCGCCCGCCACCGCCTCCAGCCGATGCAGGAAGCGTGAGGCGACGGCCGGCGCGCCGCCGGCCTTGGCGGAATGGGTGAGGATCACCTCGTCGCCGCCGAGCAGCTGGGCGAAGTCGTGCGCGGAGAGCCCGATACGGCGCTCCGGCAGGTCGAGACCAAGCTCGTGCCGCATCGGCCGGCTCAGCCAGGGATCGATGCGCGGCGCCGGCGGCCAGACGCCCTCGATCAGGCCGCCGACGATGATGCGGTCGGCCTGCATCAGGCGTGATTCCAGCGGACCGTAGATCTGCAGCCGCGCGCCCGGCCTGTCGCGACGCCGCACCGCGCGGTCGCCGAAGGCGGTCTGGAAGACGTCCGCGTAGTCGGGCAGTGGCACCATCAATCCGCTGGTCGTGCCGCCGCGCAGGAGATCGTCGAAGGCGCCCGCGAGCGCGAGCCCTTCGCGGTCCTCGAAGGCGAGCGGGATGCCCTGCTCGTCGCGCGACAGCTCGATCATGACCTCGCGATGCCGGTGCGCGAGCTCGGCGAAGTCATATGGTTTTGATGGCGGCAGGCTCTCGATCGGCGCCAATGCTTTTTGCAGCGTATCGATCAGCGCCTGGATACGATCGAGATCCTCGGCCTTGAGACGCGCACGGGGCTCTGCCTTATGGAGCACGGAGACTTCGCTGCGCCACAGCTTTGCCAGCTCTTCGCGAAAACGGTTGAACTCGCGCAAGAGACCGGCCGTGCCCGCAGGCGGGCGTGTGCCGCGCAGGACCGCGAGCTCGAGATCTTCGATCGCCGCCTTCCATGCGCCGGGTGCGCGGCCGAGCCGGCACAGCGGATGCTTCAGCATCGCCAGCAGCGTTGGCGGCTCCAATCCCTTGGTCGCGGCCTCCGCCGCGAGCCGCGCAAAGACGCCGGCTGAGGTTTCCATCAGGACGTCGCCGCCGGAATCGTCGAAGGCGAGATCCCATCGCGTCAGCGCGGCCATCACCCGCCGCGCCAAGGCGCGGTCAGGCGTCACCAGCGCCGCTGATTTGTCGAGATGGCGAGCCTCGCGCATCGCAATGGCGATCGCGAGCGCTTCCATTTCGGGATTGGGCGCCTCGACGACCGCGAGATTTGTCATGCCACCGGCGATCTTGGCGGCGACATCCGGCTGCTTCAGCCGGTCGTGCCAAACCTCCGTCTTGGCAGATGGCCGCATCGATTCCGATGCGAGGATGTCACGGCCGCCTTCCACCGGTGGCTGAAGAATCTCGACGTCGCTGCGCTTGATGCCAAAGCGCTCCAGCAGCGCGTGCATCGCATATTGCGGATGGTTCGAGGCCGGATGCTCGGCGAACTTGCCCAGCGAGTCGCGTACGCCGCCGATGGTGCGCCAGGCGTCGTCGTCGAGATCGGTATCGAGGCCCGGCAGCACCACCGCGCCATGGGGCAGCGCGGCGACCACATGGAGAAACTTCGCGGTGGCCGGCATCGAGCCGGTCGAACCGGCCGCGATCACCGGCCCATGCGGATGCGCGGTCAGGCGCCTTGCTTCCGCCGCGATCAGGAGATCGCGCCGCGCCGCCGGCTCGATCCGGTTGATCTCGGCGAGATGAGCGGGCCAGGCGATGCGCGCGATGCGCAAAAAGTCGAGCGAGTGCTGCCAGTAGCGATCGAGGTTATCAGGCACGAGGCCGTCGAGTGCGCTCCAGTCGACGCCACGCGTGACCATGTCGTCGATCAGGCGTGCGAGGTCGCCGGCGAGAGCAAGCGTCGAGGCGGGGCCGCCGACCACCAGCGGCGCCAGCACCGGGCCCTTGGCCCAGGCGGCGACGAGTTGTGCCAGCGTCAACCGCCGTTCCAGCTCGCCAAGTCGTGGCGGAATGTCGAGCGGCGTTGCGCCGGAAAACTGTTCGCCCTCGTCTGCGAAGGCGAGCTCGTCCTCGTCGATGTCGCCGAGCGCGACGATGCGCGGCAGCACCACCGCGTCCGCCTTCATCTCGTCGAGGAAGATCTCGCGGACGACGCGCATGGCGCGCCTTGTCGGCAGATACAGCGTGGCGTCGGCCAGCCGCGCCGGTTCCTTGCGGGCCTCGAAGCCGTCCACCAGCCGGCCGTCGAGCAGGGCCGTGACGACCGTGCGCAGGAACGGAACTGAGATGGGAACGCTGAAAACACGCATGGGCTGCCTGATTCGGGAATCAGGGCAATATAGGCAGGCGGACTCGAATGGTCATGGGTGCGGGTAGGGTCTTTCCCCGCTGTTCGCCGGGCTGGAGCAGGTGCCGTAGGGTGGGCAAAGCGAAGCGTGCCCACGCATTTTTGCGATCGAGAGAGAGGGTGGGCACGGCGCAAGGGCGCCTTTGCCCACCCTACGGCTCTGCCGTGGTGGCCAGAGGCTGGCTACGCCACGCTCTCCAAAAACGCCTCTTCCGCGGCGTGCACCGCATCGGGGGTGCCGACATGCATCCAGACGCCGTCGAGACGGAGGCCGAACAGCCGCTCCTGCTCGTTGGCGCGGTCGAACATCTTTGTCAGCGAGAATTCGCCCTGCGGCGCACCGGCGAAGATCGACGGCGACAGGATCGCCGCTCCGGCATAGACGAACGGGACGACCTCTTTCTCCTTGCGCTTGCGCAAGGCGCCGTCGGGCAGCATGCCGTAATCGCCGCGGCCGCTATAGCCGATGCTGGTCGCGGTCGGCGCCATCAGCAGCAGGATGTCCATGCGCTCGGGGTCGAAGTTTTCGGCAAGGCGGGTCAGATTGGAGCGCACGCCGTCGATCCACAGCGTGTCGGAGTTGACGTGAAAGAACGGCGCGTCGCCGAGCAGCGGCAGCGCCTTGACCACGCCGCCGCCGGTGCCGAGCACCTGGTCGCGCTCGTCCGAGATGGTCACGCGCGGAATCTGACGCGATGCGACGTGGTCGATGATCTGGTCCGGCAGATAGTGCACATTGACCACCGCCTCGCTCACGCCGGCATGGCCGAGCTTGTCGAGCACGTGGTCGAGCAGCGGCTGCCCGGCGACCGGCACCATCGGCTTCGGCATCTTGTCCGTCAACGGACGCATGCGCAGGCCGAACCCTGCGGCGAGCACCATGGCTTTGGTCGGCTTGACGGACATCCTTTGCCTTCTCAAAACTCTTCTGTCTCGGACCCACTGGTTTTGCGTTTGCAGCAAATCCTAGCACGAGACTTCATCAGCCGCACCGCGTCTCAACCGCCTTAACCACCCGCCGTGACGGTTGTACGACGGGTGTTGCCGTTACGCCCCGACGGATGCGGAACGCGCCTTTTTCTTCCTGTCGCCGACCTTGAGGAAATTGACGCCGATCTGGTCGCCATTGACCCAGGCCAGTTCGCAGCGCCGGTACGCAAGTCCCGTGGACGAGAGCAGCAGAAAGAATTCCTTCAGATGCAGGCCTTCGACCGAACCGTCGATGGTCAGCTTGGCGCCGCTCTCGGAGACGTCCTCCATGGTGCAGTCGCGCCGCCAGGTGCCGTCGATTCCCATCATCTGGGCCGGTATCCCGCGCTCGAAAACAACCCGGCTGTTGCCGCGCTGATCCGTCTTTACCGCCATCTGCCCCGCTCCAGCCCCGTATTTATCCGGCTGCCTCGCCGCCAGAATAGCGACGTCTTGGCTAACAGCCGGTAAATCGGGCCCGAATCAGGCCTGTGGCGGGCCCTGGGGTGGCGGCACGTTGGCGAGATACCACTCGCGCAAGACGCTGAGCGCGGGATGCGCCAGCGAGCGCTGGAGATAGGTCCAGATCCGCGGCTGGTGGCGCAGATAATGCGGCTTGCCGTCGCGGCGGTTGAGCCGCGCGAAGGTGCCGAGCAGACGCGTGTTTCGCTGCGCCGACATGATCGCGTAGAGCTCGGCGAAGCCGGCGGCATCGAAGCTCGCGTCATGAGCGCGCCGCGCCTTGATGTAGCGCGACAGCAGCGTCAGCTCGATGTTTTCAGGCACGTCGATGCGGGCGTCCTGGAGCAGCGACACCACGTCGTAGGAGTGCGGCCCGAGCACGGCGTCCTGGAAGTCGATCACGCCGACGCGCTCGATACCGCTGCGCATCCCGAGCCAGATCAGATTGGGTGAGTGATAATCGCGGATGATCCAGGTCCTCGGCGTGGCCAACGGCTTCTTCAGCAGCTCGCGCCACATCGCGAAGAATTCCGCGCGCTTCTCGTCGCTCAGCGGCGCGTTGCGATCGGGCAGATACCATTCCGGCATCAATCCGATCTCGATCAGAAGCGCCTCGACGTCGAAGACGGGGATGTCGTAGGTCTGCCCGTCCAGCGACAGCGTCTCCGGCAGCGCCTTGCCGTGCAGCATCGCCAGCACGTCGGTCGCGGCCTCGTAGCGCTCGGCGATCGGGCGCGGCGGATCGCCCTCGATCACGCCCTCGCTGCCGAAATCTTCGCTGATCAGAAAGCCGTGGTCGAGATCGACATGGTGGATGGCCGGCGCCGAGATGCCTTGCGCGCGTAGGCCCTCGTCGATGGCGACGAACGGCCTCACGTTCTCGGCGAGATGCACCGCGGCGCTATAGGACTTTCCGTTGTAGAGGGCCGCGCCGTCGGGGCGCTGCGGGAAGTTCATGAGGATGACGATCTCGTCGTCGCGGATCAGTCGCGCATAAGAGCGGGTCGAGGCATCACCGTTCATGCGCTTGCGCGTTGCATCGATATAGCCGGATGCATCGAGGAATTCGCGCAGCGCCTGCAGCCGCGCGACCTGCGCGGCACCCTTGCCGAAACCGGTGATGTCGGCGGCGCGCGCATTCGAGCCCAGCGCCGGCCGATGTGTCAGGGCGATGTCGATGCGATCCGCGGGCATGGCCGACGGCGCGCGCTCCGGCCATTCGATCAGCACGAGCGTCGCCTCGGGAAGCGGCGACAGCCCGATCTCCTCGAGCTCGCCCTCGTCCTCGACGCGGTAGAGATCGGCATGCATCACCGGGAAAGGCGGCAGCTCGTAGCCCTGCACCAGCGTGAAGGTCGGGCTCGGCACCTCCAGCTCCTCGTCGCCGGCGAGGTAGCGGATCAGCGCGCGGGCGGCGGCGGTCTTGCCGGCGCCGAGATCGCCGGTGAGGGTGATGAGGTCGCCCGGGCCGACCAGCAGGGCGAGATCGGCCATCAGTTGCGCGGTGGCCGTCTCGTTGTGAAGCGCGACGGAGAATGTCGTTGGCGCGGTCATTCGGCGGCGTCGCGATGCGCCGCCTGGTCGGTCGGGAAGTCGCAGATCACGACCGTGCCCCGGCCGACGATCGAATCCACCCGCACCTTGCCGCCATGCAGCTCGACAAAGGAGCGCACCAGCGACAGGCCGAGCCCGGCTCCGCGGTGACGCGAGCCCTGCGAGCGGCTTTCGAACCAGTTGAACACCTTGTCCTTCATGTCGGCAGGTATTCCAGGCCCGGAATCTGTCACAGTGAAGACCACGCTGCGTTCGGTGCGCCGCGCGCTGATGCCGACGGTGGAATCCTGTGGAGAAAACCCGACGGCGTTGGCGAGGAGGTTATAGAGCACCTGCACCACGCGCTTCTCGTCGCCGATGAAGCTGCCGACATCGGGCGCGATCTCGACCTTGAGGCGGATGCGGTCGGTGGCGAGGCGGTCCTGGATGCCTTCGGCGGCGAGCTCGATGGTCTTGCTGACGTCGACGGGCCCGAGTTCCAGCTTCATCGCGCCGGCGTCGATGGTGGCGAGATCGAGGATGTTGTTGGTCAGCGCCAGCAGTGCGTTGGTCGATTTGGTGACGTAGTCGAGATATTCGGCCTGCTTCGGCGTCAGCGGCCCGGTCGAGGGGTCGCTGAGGAAATGCGCGAAGCCGATGATGGTGGTGAGCGGCGAGCGCAGCTCGTAGGAGACGTGGTGGACGAAATCCACCTTCATCTGGTCGGCGGCTTCCAGCGCCTCGTTGCGCTCGCGCAGCGCGCGCTCGACATTCTCGGTGTCGGTGATGTCCTGGAACGTCAGCATGGTCGCGCCGTCATGCAGCGGACGGATCATGCCGTCGAGCACGCTGCCGTCCTTGCGCTCCAGCTTGATCGGCACGTCGGCGCGGTTCTCGATCGAGGTGATGGCCTCGCGGATCTGCCGCCAGACCTGCGGATCGTCGAACAGCTGATGGCACCAGCCTTCGACGGTCTGGATGTGCGGCTCGTCGCGCATGGCATCGCTCGACAGCTTCCACATCCGCACGAAAGCCGGGTTGAACAGCTGCGCCTTGCCGTTGCTGCCGAACACGGCGACACCCTCGGCGAGGCTGTCCAGCGTCTCGCGCTGGACCCGGATCATGCCGTCGAAGCGGCGGGCCAGCTCCAGGCTCTCGGTGACGTCGTCGAACAGATAGGTGACGCCGCCTTCCGGGTTCGGCGTGGTGACGACGGAGAGCGCGCGGCCGTCAGGCAGATACCAGGTGTCCTTGGCGGTCTCGACCGCGCGATAGGCCTCGTGCAGCTTGGCTTTCCAGGCGCGGAAATCCGGCTGCTCCGGCAGCTTGCGCGCGGCGCGAAGCTGGTCGAGCACGCTGGAATCATCGGGATTGGCGTCGAGGAAGTTGCGGTCGAGGTCCCACAGCCGGCGGTAGGAATCGTTGTAGAAGGCAAGGCGCCGATGGCCGTCGAACACGGCAACGCCGGAGGAGAGCTGGTCGAGCGTGCGGCGATGCGCCTCCGCCATCCGCACCAGGGCCGAGCTCAGCGCATCCGCCTCGCTGGCATCGATGGCGGCGCCGACGCTGCCGCTGCCGACATTGACGGCGCGGACGTCGTACATGCGCCGTTCGCCGCCGATCACGATCGGCAGCCGCGAAGTGAAGCTGGCGGCATCCTTCAGTCCGCGCTCCATCGCGGTGCGGTCGGCGCTGTCGAGCAGCTCGAGCTTGCGCTCATGGGCATCAGTGATGCTGGCCGCCTCGGTGGCGCGGACATAGGCCGGATTGGCATAGGTGAGCGCGCCGTTCTCGCCCTTGGCCCAGATCGGCCACGGCGCGGCGGCGGCGAAGCCGCGCAGCATCTCGGTCTCGTCCAAGAGCGCCTTGTAACGCAGATGGGTCTCGGCCAGATCGCGCCGCAGACCGGAGAGCTCGCGAATCCGGACGATGGCCTGGCCGCCGATGGCGCGGCCGATGGCTTCCAGCGTGTGACCATGCGCGGTGGTCAGCGTCAGCTGGAACCCGTCGCCACGGTCGCGCAGCGCGTCGACGGCGTGGTCCATCTGCAGCGCGGGTTCCGGCGGCAGCCAGGTTCCGAACGCCAGCACGCGCTGCGGTGAGGAATCCCGCGGCAGCACCATCGCGATGTCGCCGGAGATCTGCGCGCGGTTGTCGCCGGCCGGCCAGGAGATCAGGATCTGCGGCTCGGCGAACAGCAGCGCGCCGAAGCGGTCGGACTGCAGCTGCAGCTCCCCGATCCGCGCCCGCAGCTGCGCCTCGTTCTTCGCCGTGCGCACCCGCGTGCGCATCAGCAGGATCGCGGCCATGACCGAGAAGCCGAGCAAGGCCAGCGCGGTGGCGAGCACCGCGAGTTCCTGCCGGTTGAAGTCCAGCAATATGGAGAGTGTGTCGACGAGGTCGGCGGCCTCAGCCGGCGCAGCCGGCAGCAGCGCTGCGAGAGCGCCGCCCAACAAGCTGTTGCGCGCCAACGATGTGCACGACAGCAGCGTCCGACGCATCGACACGATCACGCCTGACATAGTTGCCCCAAGACCGCACGGATTTACGCGCGGCGACCCCCGCCGCACGCGAATCAAAAGACAATACCCCTACCGCGACTCCACCGGTAAGAGTCCAGATCGTGAACGCAAACGCGGCTCCAAAAAAATGACGGCCGCGCGGTTCCATCTGCACGTAATTCTGCGGGTGATTCGGCTGGAATTGCCGTGTGTTAGCGAGCTCGCGAACCGCGAAGCAGGTGCGCTTCATCCCCCGCCTGCGGGGGAGGGTTGGGGAGAGGGTGTCTCCGCAACGGGACCATCCCCCAGAGGAAAGAACCCTCACCCGGCACTACGTGCCGACCTCTCCCGCAAGCGGGAGAGGCGTACCCACTCACAGCTCGGCTAGCGGCCCGTCGAGCCGAAGCCGCCGGCGCCGCGATCGGTCGCGGACAAGGTCGCCACCGGGACCAGCGCGGCCTGCACCACGGGCGCGATCACCATCTGCGCGATGCGCTCGCCGCGCGTGATCACGAACGGGGCAGCGCCGTGATTGATCAGGATCACCTTGATCTCGCCGCGGTAGTCGGCGTCGATGGTTCCAGGCGAGTTCAGCACGGTGACGCCGTGCTTGGCGGCAAGCCCCGAGCGCGGCCGCACCTGTGCCTCGTACCCTGGCGGCAGGGCGATCGCGAGCCCCGTCGGCACCAGCGCATATTGGCCGGGCGCGAGTGTCATCGGCTCGGCGTCCGGCACCGCGGCCATCAGGTCGAGGCCGGCGGCCTCCGCGGTCTGATAGGCCGGCAGCGGCAGGCCATCGGCATGGGCGAGGCGCTGCAGTTCGACGGTGACCTTCGTGCTCAAGATGCCGGCTCCGGGGATTTGTCGGTCACGCTTCTGGCGATGTGCGCGACCAGTTCGATGGCGACCTGTTCCTTGGTCATCACGGGCCAGGAATCAACTGTGATCTCGCCGTTCTTCGCAGCATTCTTGCTGATGAGATGGACAGTGTTGCGGTCGCCGCCCATCACGCCGGTCGCCGGCGAGACGTCGTTGGCGACGATCCAGTCGCAGCCCTTGCGGGCGAGTTTTGATTTGGCGTTGTCGATGAGATGCTCGGTCTCGGCGGCAAAGCCGATCACCAGCGGCGGGCGTTTGTCGGCGAGCTTCGAGATCGTTGCGAGGATGTCGGGGTTCTCGACCAGCTGTAGCGGCGGCATGCCGGCCGCGGTCTTCTTCAGCTTCTGCTCGCCCTCATTGGCGACGCGCCAGTCGGCGACCGCGGCGGCGAAGATCGCGATGTCGGCGGGCAGCGCCGCCTGCACCTGCTCCAGCATCTGCCGCGCCGATTCCACGTGTTTCACTGTGACGCCGGCGGGGTCGTCGAGATCGACCGGGCCGCTCACCAGGATCACCTCGGCGCCGGCGGCCTGCGCGGCGGCGGCGATGGCAAAACCCTGCTTGCCGGAAGAGCGGTTGGCAATGTAGCGCACCGGATCGATCGGCTCGTGCGTGGGCCCAGCGGTGATCAGCAGACGCTTGCCGGCGAGCGGCTTCGGCACCGGCGGCCGCAGCAGTCGCTCGGCGGCATTGGCGATCTCGATCGCTTCCGACATGCGGCCGACACCGGCTTCGCCCGCCTCGGCCATCTCACCGGAATTCGGTCCGACCAGCACCACGCCGTCGCGCTGGAGCTGGGCGAGGTTGCGCCGCGTCGCCACGTTGTTCCACATCAGCGGATTCATCGCCGGCGCCAGCAGGATTTTTCGGTTGGTCGCGAGCAGGATCGCGCTGGCGAGATCGTCGGCATGGCCGTTCGCCATCTTCGCCATCAAATCGGCCGTCGCCGGCGCCACCACGATCAAATCGCAGTCGCGCGCGAGGCGAATATGGCCGGCGTCGAACTCGCTCTGGGGGTCGAACAGGTCGGTGTAGACGCGCTCATGCGAGAGCGCGCTCACCGCCAGCGGCGTGACGAATTGCTGCGCCGCCTTGGTCAGCACGCAGCGAACCTCGACGCGTCGTTCCTTCAGCCGGCGGATCAGGTCGAGCGATTTATAGGCCGCGATCCCGCCGCCGATGATCAGGGTGACGCTGGCCTCGGGGAGCGCGCCGGTGCGCTGGGGCGTCGGGGCGATGGATTGGGCCGGGGGCGCCGAAAACGGCGTCAGCGGCTCCTCGCGGCCCTCGATCAGCTCCCGCAGGATGACCCGGACCTCTTCCTCGACCGACCTGTGGTTCTTGGCCGAGCGCAGCCGCAAATAGGTTTTGACGGCATCGTCGAGCTTGCGGATGGTCAGGCTTGCCATGACGCCCCTCCAGCACGGAATGATGGCGATGCTATCACTCGCATGATTGCAGTGCAATCACAGATTCCGGACGGCGATCAGGATCCCGATGAAGGTCGCGGCGATGATCCAGAGCGCCACGGTGCGCCAGCGGTTCTTGCGGCCTTCGCTGCGGCCCATGGCCGCGATGCTCTCCGGCGACAGTTTTAACCCCTCCCGGGTCATGGTCTCGAGCTGCTCGAGGACCTTCACCGAGCGCTCGGCGATCTCCGGCAGGCGCATCAGCACGCGCGCAATGTCTCCGGTCCCCGCAAGCGCACCTTCGATGCGGCCGATCGGGCCGAGATTACGCTCGATCCATTCGCGCACCACGGGGTCTGCGACCTTCCAGATGTCGAGCCGGGGATCGAAGCCGCGTGCCACGCCCTCGACCACCACCATGGTCTTCTGCAGCAGGATCAGTTCGGGCCGCGTCGTCATGTCGAACAGGCCGGTGACCTCGAGCAGCAGCGTCAGGAGCCGCGCCATCGAGATCTCCTCGGCGGTGCGGTTATGGATCGGCTCGCCGATGGCGCGGATGGCTTGCGCGAAATTCTCGACCGAATGGTGCGCGGGCACATAGCCCGCTTCGAAATGCACTTCCGCCACGCGGCGATAGTCGCGGGTGATGAAGCCGAGCAGGATCTCGGCGAGGAAGCGCCGCTCCTTCATCCCGAGCCGGCCCATGATGCCGAAATCGACCGCGACGAGGCGGCCGGCCTCATCGAGGAACAGATTGCCCGGATGCATGTCGGCGTGGAAGTAGCCGTCGCGCAAGGCGTGCCGCAGGAAGCTCTGGATCACCTTGCGGCCGAGATCGGGCAGATCGACCTGCGCCTCTGCAAGGCGCTTGTGATCGTTCAGCGCGATGCCGTCGATCCACTCCATCGTCAGCACGTTGTGCGTGGTGCGGTCCCAGTCGACGGTCGGCACGCGGAAATCGGGATCGCCCTGCGTGTTCTCCGCCATCTCCGACAGCGCGGCTGCTTCGAGCCGCAGGTCCATCTCCATCGCGACCGAGCGCGACATGGTGTTGATGACTTCGATCAGGCGCAGCCGGCGCGCCTCGGACGAATAGGCCTCGGCGTTGTACGCGACGAAGAAGAAATCCGAGAGGTCGCGGCGGAAGCGGGCGGCGACGTTCGGCCTCAGCACCTTGATCGCGACCGGCCTGCGAATACCGTCGCGCTCGACCTCGCCGCGATGCACCTGCGCGATCGAGGCGGCGGCGACGGGCGGGCCGAAGCTCGCGAACACGTCCTTCAGCGGCCGCTCCAGCGAGGTGGTGATTGTGGCTTCCGCCTCGGCCTGCGAAAACGGCGGCAGGCGGTCCTGGAGGCTTTCGAGGTCGCGCGCCATGATGACGCCGACCACGTCGGGGCGCGTTGCCAGGAATTGGCCGAGCTTGAGATAGGCCGGGCCCATCCGTGTCAGCGCGCGCGAGATTCGCGGCCCGTGCTTGACGCCGCGCCGCTCGACGATGCGCGCAAGCTTCAGCGCAAGCTGGCCGGGTGGCGGTACCAGGCTTGGGTCGACGGAGCCGAACACGCCCTCGCGCGCAAACACGAACGCGGCGCGGATGAGGCGCGCAATGTGGGTGAAAGCAGAGATCACAAACGCCAGCCCGAATGCAGTGCGACGATGCCGCCGGAGAGTGTCTGCCAGCTCACGCGGGAAAAGCCGGCCTCGCGGATCATGTCGGCGAAGGCGGCAGGCTTCGGAAACTTGCGGATCGATTCGACGAGATATTGGTACGATTCGGCGTCGCCCGTGACCATGCGGCCGAGCGGCGGGATCACCTTGAACGAGAACAGATCATAGAGCTTGTCGAGGCCGGGCATCTCGACGGTGGAGAACTCCAGGCACAGGAAGCGGCTGCCGGGCCTCAGCACGCGATAGGCCTCGCGCAGCGCAAGGTTGATCTGCGGCACGTTGCGAATGCCGAAAGCGATCGTATATGCGTCGAAGCTGCGGTCGGCGAAGCCGAGCGATTCGGCATTGCCTTCGACGAAATCGACCTGGGTCTCGAGATGGCGCTTGGCGGCGCGCTCGCGCCCCACCGCGAGCATGTCGGAATTGATGTCGCAGACCGTGGCGTGGAAGCCGGGACCGGCCGCCTTGGCGGCGCGGAACGAGATATCGCCGGTGCCGCCGGCGACGTCGAGCAGGGCGAACGGCCGGTCGCTCCGCGGCGGGTCCAGCGCGTTGATCATGATGTCCTTCCAGACCCGGTGCAGGCCACCGGACATCAGGTCGTTCATCAGGTCATAGCGCGACGCCACGCTGTGAAACACATCGTTCACCAGCGTCTGCTTGTCCCCCAGGGGAACGTCTTTGAAGCCAAAATGCGTGGTTTCGCCCGGCCGATCCATTACTCTACTCCACGAGGCGGACCATAGCCTGCCCGCCGCAATGGCGCTATCACACCGCCCTCATAAGGTGAATGCCTGACCATGCCTGAATTGCCCGAAGTCGAGACTGTCCGCCGCGGCCTTCAGCCCGTCATGGAGGGTGCGAAAATCCTGGTCGCGGAGGCCCGCCGGCCGGACCTGCGCTTCCCCTTCCAGCCGGATTTCGTGGCCCGGCTCAAGGGGCAGGTCGTCACGGGTCTCGGCCGCCGTGCAAAATATCTCATGGCCGATCTTGCCTCCGGCGATGTGCTGCTGATGCATCTGGGCATGTCGGGCTCGTTCCGCGTCATCAAGCCGGACAACGGCACGGTGCCCGGCGAGTTTCACTATCCGAAGGCCAAGGATTCAGCGCATGACCACGTGCTGTTTCGGATGTCCTCCGGCGCCGACATCGTCTTCAACGATCCGCGCCGCTTCGGTTACATGAAAGTGATCGCGCGCAATGCGCTCGAGGACGAGCCGCTGCTCCGCGGGCTCGGACCCGAGCCGCTCGGCAACGAGTTCGACGCCGCGATGCTGGCGCGCTCCTGTGAAGGCAAGACCACCAGCCTGAAGGCCGCGCTGCTCGACCAGCGCGTGGTCGCGGGCCTCGGCAACATCTATGTCTGCGAGGCGCTGCACCGCTCGCATCTGTCGCCACGGCGCATTGCGGCGACGCTGTCGACGAAGAAGGGCGAGCCGACCGATCATGCGAAGCGACTGGTCGGTGCGATCCACACCGTGCTGAACGACGCCATCAAGGCCGGCGGCTCGTCACTGCGCGACCATCGCCAGACCTCGGGCGAGCTCGGCTATTTCCAGCACTCCTTCAAGGTTTATGACCGCGAGGGCGAAAAATGCACGACGCCGCGCTGCGGCGGCACGGTCAAGCGCGTCACCCAGAACGGCCGTTCGACCTTCTGGTGCCCGAAATGTCAGAAGTGAGAGGGATCGCAGCCGGGAGGTTGTGAATCTCTGTAAGACGACTAACCCACCACGTCATTGCGAGCGCAGCGAAGCAATCCAGAATCCCTCCGCGGAAAGACTCTGGATTGCTTCGCTGCGCTCGCAATGACGAGGAGGATAGTTTCTCGTGCTCAAAACCGCGACGCGAAGCAATCCGGCCGGGCTGGGGGCCGGATTGCTTCGTCGCTGGGGCCCTTCCGGATGGAGAAGGGTGCCGTCTGAGCGATCGCTCCGCTCAGGACGCCAGGGTCGTGGTCTCGTCCGCCGCAATCTCGCTGGCGACGTGCAGCATGCCGTCCGCAGCGGAGATGACCTGGTCGATCAGGACATTGGTCGTGGCTTCGAGCTCGAGCCGGGTCTCGACCCAGCGCCAAAGGCCGCGGATCTCGTCAGCCGATTTGCCGTTCGGCGCGAACTCGCTGACGGCGAGGCCGCTCGCGAGCGAGTCCTGATGGTCGTTGCGCATCACGATCAGCGGGCGCGCGAGCACCTCGGACAGATCGAGTGCGGCTTCCTCGGCGAGCGCGCCTGCGGCGTTGTCGATGCGCTGGCCGCGGATCGGGGTCTGGTTCAGCACGAAGCTGTAGGGCCGCTTCCAGGCGCGCGCGACGCTCAGCGTCGAGACGGTCGCCTCGATGTCGGCGACGCTCGGGCGGGCCGGGATCAGGCAGAGATCGGAATGGCGGATCGCGGCGGTGGTGGCGGCGGAAAGGCCGGCCGCAGTGTCGACGATCGCGAGCTGGAGGCCGCTGTCGGCGAGCATCTTCAGGCGCGGCGCGATATCGGCGGCGTGATAGATCGGCTCGACCACGAGATCGTCGGTGGTGCGGCGGCGCTGCCAATTGGAGAGGGTGCCCTGCGGATCGGTCTCGATCAGGCGGACGGTAAAGCCGGCCTGCTTGGCTGCCAGCGCGAGGCCGATGGCAAGCGTGCTCTTGCCACTGCCGCCCTTTTGGGTGGCCAGTACGATCGTGTGCATTGGAAGATGATTCCTTTGGAGTGCTGGGTCAGGGATACGCCAGGCGAACGTGCATCGCTTCTGGATGCTGAGCTCTTCTCGCTCAGGACGTGCCCTGCCCGATCCAAAGGGGACCGCGGATGTCCGAATCAACGGTAACGATGATGGCAGAATCGGGAATGCCAGCTAATCCGTACCAATACTGGACCCGTAATTGCGCGTGTGGTGTGCTCGCCACCTTGAATAGAAAGGGCAGGCGAGATGAGCGGCAACTGGCGCGACCGGACGGCAACCACCTTTGACTGCCAGAAGATGCCGGCGGTCTCGAGCCGAGGCATGGTGGTCAGCAACCATCCGCTCGCCTCCAGTGCCGGCGCCGAGATGCTGGCCGCCGGCGGCAACGCCATCGATGCCGCGATCGCAACCCTGTTCACGCTCACCGTGGTCGAGCCGATGATGGTCGGCATCATCGGCGGCGGCATGGCGCGTCTGGCTGACGGCAGCCATCGCTTCATCGACGGCCAGAGCACGGTCCCATCGACGGTGCGCGACACCACCTTTTCCTCCAAGCCAGGCTCCGCGCATGACGTGTTCGACGCCGTCGGCAACGAGAACCTCAACGGTCCGAAGGCCGTCGCGGTGCCGGGCTCGCTGAAGGCCTGGTGCGAGACGCTGCAAAGGTTCGGCACCATGAGCCTCGCCGACGTGATGCAGCCTGCGATCAAGCACGCCGCGCGCGGCTATGCGGCGACGCCCTATTTGCATGAATGCATCAGCGAGTGCGTCGCCGAGATGCGCAAGGATAAGCCGATCGCGGCGGTCTTTCTGCCGGACGGCGAGCCGCTGAAGGTCGGCGAGCGCGTGGTGCAATCGGAATATGCCGAGACGCTGCGCTATATCGCCGACCACGGGGAGACCGCGCTCTACGAGGGGCCGCTCGGCGATATCCTCGCCGACTACATGGAGAAGGCCGGCGGCTTCATCCGCCGCAACGATCTCACCGGCTACAAGACCGTCGAGCGGCAGCCGATCCGCGCCGACTATCGCGGCTGGACCATTTTGGGGCCGCCGCCTCCCGCGGCGTCCGGCGTGCATATCGCGCAGATGCTGAACATCCTGGAAGGCTACGATATCGAAGCCCTCGGCTTCGGCACATCGGAGACGATCCACTATCTCGCCGAGGTCCTGAAGATCGCCTTCGCCGATCGCGCCGCGGCCAGCGGCGATCCCGATCATGTCGGCGTGCCCGTCGAGAAGCTGACGTCGAAAGCTTATGCCGAGGAACGCCGCCGTGCGATCGATCCGGCACGGGCGCAGGCCTGGGGCGCCGGCGTGTCGCAGCTCGAAGGCGCGCACACCACGCATATGACGGCGGCAGATAGTTTCGGCAACGTCGTGGCGACCACGCAGACCATCAACAATCTGTTCGGCGCCAAGATCATGATCCCGGGCTTAGGTGCCATCGCCAACAATTACATGAACCTGTTCGATCCGCGTCCGGGCCACGCGCTGTCGCTGGCGCCGGGCAAGCGCGTGACGACCTCGATGTCGCCGATGATGGCGCTACGTGACGGCAAGCTGCGCTATGCGCTGGGGCTGCCTGGTGGAAAGCGCATCTTCCCCAGCGCGATGCAGGCGCTGATCAATCTGATCGACCACGGCATGACCCTGCAGGAAGCGGTCGAGGCGCCACGCGTCTGGACCGAGGGCAATGCGCTCGAAGTCGAGCAGAGGGTGCCGGAGAGCGTGCGTGCGAAGCTCGCAGCGCTCGGGCATAAGGTGCAGCCCGTCGCAACGGTCGCCGGCGGCATGAATGCGATCGCGTTCAACGACGACGGCACCATGACCGGCGCCGCCTGCTGGCGCGCGGATGGGACGCCGGTAGGGATTTCGGGCGGGCTTGCGAAGAGCGGGGTGAGGTTCAGGCTGAGCTAGATCCTGATGGAGTTCGCTGAGCTAGCCGCGGGCTCCACCTCTCCCGCTTGCGGGAGAGGTCGGCGCGTCCCGGGCGATGCGAAGCATCGTCCCGCGCGCCGGGTGAGGGCTCTCTCCTCTTGCGGGTTCTCGATTGAGGCGACACCCTCTCCCCAGCCCTCCCCCGCAAGCGGGGGGAGCGCACCTCCCGCGCCGCGCGCGCTCTATTTCCGCACGCAGATCACGCGCACGACGGCGGCTCTCGCATCCGTCGAGCTTCCGTTCGCGGTAACGCCATTCGCCTTCAGGAAATCGCGCGCCGTTTCTGCCGAGACCATCACCGCCTGCGAGGCCGGCACCGACGTCGCGGGCCCGGCGACCATCGCTGGTTTCAGCAGCGCGACGCCGGCGAACTTGCCGTCGCCATCGATGGCCAGGCCGCCGGAGAATCCGACCGCCGGTGGCGGCGATAGTGCGGAATCGCTTGATGTGACCGGCGCCAGCGCGCCCTTGACGCTCGATACGCCGGCCGCGCCGCCCTGGCTCTGGGGATCCGCGATGCCGATGACATCGACACTCGCCTTCGCTGCGCCACTGGCGAGGCTGAGCGGCTTCAGGCCGCGCGCGCCGTAGATGTGCAGCAGCGCGAGATCGTGCTCCTTGTCCTCGGCGAGACGGTCGGCGCTGCCGAAGCCTGCGATGGTGATCGCAAGGCAGCTGTCGGTGACGAGGCGGTCGGCCAGAATCGCGCCGTCATCGCTGACGACGATGCCGGTGCCGTATTCGACAGTCTTGCGCGGTGGCGGCCCGGCCATCGGGGTGGACGGAAATGCATTGAACGCGCTCGACATCGCGATCACGACCGGCTCGACCGTATTCTCCATCGCCTGGTCGTAGAGGATCGTCATGATGCGGACCTCGTCGCCCCGGAAGGTGCCGCGCACGTAGAATTTCTTCAGGCCTTGAAGTCCCGACAGCACGAAGAAGTCGGGCTTCACCACGGTGTAGTCGACCTTGCGTCCCGCGGGTTCCTTCTTCTCGGCGTCCGCGAGCTTTGCGGTGGTCGGGTTCGGCTCCTTGCGGCGGCTGAGCAGCACCTGCACGGTTCCGGTCGGCGAGGCCCATTTCGAGCCGTTGGCGTCGCTCGCCTGCTGCGGCACCAGCTTTGAGGGAATGCCGAGCCGCGCGCCGCTGGTCGGCTCCATCACGATCTTCCAGCCGACGCTGTCCTGCTTCCGCCTTGCGGTCTCTGCGAGTGCCGCACGCTCCTGCGGATTGAGCACGCCGGTCGGCTTGCCGCCCTTGGCCTTCTGGTATTCCTTGATGGCGTTGACCATGCGCTCGCTGACGTCGCCGGTGATGGCGCCGTTATATTGGCCGACCCAGGCGAGGTCGGACTGCAGCGACAGGCGCTCGCCTTGGGTCATACCGTCCGCCGTCTCCGACGGGGTCTGGACCGCGGGCGGCTTGATCGGCACGGTCTGGACCGGTTTCGGCTTGGTGCCGGCGATCGGTGCCGTCGTCATCTGCGCGTTCGCGGCTGTGGCAGCCGCCAACATCAGTGTTGCCGCAAGCATCGATCTCATGACAAATCCAGCCAGCCCATTGAACGTGCTGCCATTCAAGCACATCTCGTTGGTCGCGAACACTATTGGGGTGGTTCAGGCCTGCGAGGGCCGCGAACTCAAGTCCTCATCCTGAGGAGCCGCGCAAGCGGCGTCTCGAAGGATGGCCACAGGCGATATCGGGGCCTTCATGGTTCGAGACGCGCGTTCCGCGCTCCTCACCATGAGGGTTGAGAGGAACGTAGGACGATGCTGAGCCCGGATGAACTCGAACGCTATGCCCGCCATATCGTGCTGCGCGATGTCGGTGGCCCCGGCCAGGCCGCGCTGAAAAAGGCCTCCGTGCTGGTGGTCGGTGCCGGCGGGCTCGGCGCGCCAGCCCTGATGTATCTGGCCGCGGCCGGCGTCGGCACGCTCGGCGTGGTCGATGACGACGTGGTGTCGCTGTCCAATCTGCAGCGCCAAGTCATCCACACGACGCCCGATATCGGCCGGCACAAGGTCGAAAGCGCGGCCGAGCGCATCGCGGCGCTCAATCCGCATGTGCGTTTCGTCGGCCATGCCACCTGGCTCAATGCCGACAACGCGCTGAGCCTGATCGGCGACTACGACCTCGTGCTCGACGGCTCCGACAATTTCTCGACGCGCTATCTCGTCTCGGATGCCTGCTTCTTCGCGAAGCGGCCGTTGATCACGGCGGCACTCGGCACCTTCGATGGCTCGCTCACCACCATCCGCGCGCATGAGACCAACGAAGCCGGCGAATTCAATCCGACCTATCGCTGCCTGTTTCCGGAGGCGCCGCCGCCGGGCACGATACCGGCCTGTGCCGAGGCCGGCGTGATGGGCGCGCTCGCGGGCGTGCTCGGCTCGATGATGGCACTGGAGGCGATCCGCGAGATCGTCGGTTTCGGCGACGGCCTGGTCGGCCGCCTGCTGATGATCGATGCACGCGCGATGCGCTTCGAGACACTTCGCTATGCCCGCGATCCCGCCAATCCGCTCAATGGCGAAGGGCCGGTATTCGATGATCTAAGCATCCATCGCGAGTAGCGCGTGTGCAAACAGTAGAACTCAACGCAACTAGTTGGAAAACAGCTCAAGACTTTCGATCAGCCCTCAAGGCAGCGATAGGGGCACCGGAATGGCATGGGGATATGGTGGCCGCTTTCTTGGATTCAATTTTCGGGGGCGGAATGAATACCCTTAAGCCTCCTTACGTCATCAAGGTCGTGAATACGGGTCAACTCGCACCAGAGCTTATGGACCTCATCCGAGATCTTTCGTCAGCGATGGAGGAGACGCGACTGCGTCGGCTTGCCCGCACAGGGGAGGATGTGGCGGCTAGTCTTGAAATCGCGAATTAGCCGCGCCCCTCACAGCATGCTCGGCAGCACGCGATCCGGCGGCTTGTGGGCGTCGAGGAAGGTGCGGATGTTGATGATCACCTTCTCGCCCATCTCGACGCGGCCCTCGATCGTGGCCGAGCCCATATGTGGCAGCAGCGTCACCTTGCCCGCCTTGGCGAGCCGCACCAGCTTCGGGTTCACTGCGGGCTCGTGCTCGTAGACGTCGAGGCCGGCGCCGCCGATCTCGCCGCCTTCGATCAGCTTGATCAGCGTGTCCTCGTCGGTGACCTCGCCGCGCGCGGTGTTGACGATATAGGCGTCCTTGCGGATCAGCTTCAGCCGCCGCGCCGAGAGCAGATGATAGGTCGCCGGCGTGTGCGGACAGTTCACCGAGATGATGTCCATCCGCGCCAGCATCTGGTCGAGGCTTTCCCAGTAGGTCGCGCCAAGCTCTTCGGCGATCTTCGGGGCGACGGGACGGCGGTTGTGGTAGTGGATCTGCAGGCCGAAGGCGCGGGCGCGCCGCGCCACCGCCTGGCCGATGCGGCCCATGCCGACGATGCCGAGACGTTTTCCCCCGATGCGGTGGCCGAGCATCCAGGTCGGCGACCAGCCGGGCCAGGATTTTCCTTCGGTCAGGATCGAGGCGCCCTCGATCATCCGGCGCGGTACGGCCAGGATCAGCGCCATGGTCATGTCCGCGGTGTCCTCGGTCAGGACTTTTGGCGTGTTGGTGACGGTGATGCCGCGGGCATGCGCGGCCTCGACGTCGATATTGTCGACGCCGTTGCCGAAATTGGCGATCAGGCGCAGCTTGCAGTCGGGCTGGTTGACGATGTCGGAAGTGATGTGGTCGGTCACGGTCGGAACCAGCACTTCGGCGGTGCGCGCGGCTTCCGCGATCTGCTCAGGCGACATCGGCGTGTCGTCGAGATTGATCCGCGCGTCGAACAGCTCGCGCATCCGCGTCTCGATCGAATCCGGCAGCTTGCGCGTCACCACGACGAGGGGCTTTTTCTTCACCGACATGTCCTGCTCTCATGAGGCGCCGCACGCCGCCCCTGTCGCCAAAGGCCGGTCGTTCAGGCCTCATTAACCCGGTTGTTCGACACTGCCCTTGCCGTGTCGTCCCCGGCGTTTCCTTCAAGCTCTCCCGACATTTCCAGGCCGGAAAATCGGGACAAACTGGTTGTTCAAGCGTCCGTCCTCTCTAGCAGAAGGCCGGGCCAAGACAAGAACCACGGGTCAAGGCTTGGCGGAACACCCGCGTGGGGCGGGGAAGGGACCGACAGGGCAGGTTTTTGGAGTTTGGGGTGAGGATTCGGCGCGTGGCCGGGTCCTCGACAGGAGACGGGTTGATGGCGTTGGGGCGTTTTTGTGCGGTGATGGCGCTCGTGTGTACCTGGTTGAGCGCCTCGGTCGGCCCCTCGCATTCGGCGAAGGACAATAGCCCGCAGACCGCCAGCGGCTTGCCGGTGCCGCGCTATGTCAGCCTCAAGTCGGATCACGTCAACGTCCGCGCCGGCCCGACCAAGGACAATGATGTGGCCTGGGTCTATACCCGCGCCGGCCTGCCCGTCGAAATCACCGCCGAGTTCGAGAACTGGCGCCGGGTGCGCGATTCCGAGGGCGCCGAGGGCTGGGTCTATCACTCGCTGCTATCGGGCCGCCGCACTGCGGTCGTCACCATGAAGCACAAGGACGATCTCGCGCCGATCTACGACCGGGCCGATCCCGACAGCGCGGTTGCGGCCAGGCTCCAGGCCGGTGTGGTCACGCAAGTGAAGAAGTGCACTGCAAACTGGTGCCGCGTCACCGGCAACGGTTTTGACGGCTGGATCCAGCAGGAACGCCTCTGGGGCGTCTATTCGGACGAGCAGGTGAATTGACCCGAAGGGTCATCCCGGAGCGATGCGCAGCATCGAATCCGGGATCTCGAGATTCTCAGGTGCGCAAGGGCGCACCGGAGCTCGGTGCTCCGCACCGCCCCGGAATGACAGCTTAAAACGACAATAGCCGGGACAAGCCCGGCCATGACGACAAAGTTCAGCAGTTTAGACCGATCTCAGCGCTTCTTGCGCAGGCGCACGACCATGTCGATGCGGGAGATCTCGTAGCCCTCCGGCACCTCCGGCATCTTGGACAGCGCCAGATGCGGATCCTCGATGTCGACCAGCTCATGGCTGTTCTCGAGGTAGTAGTGGTGATGGGTGGTGACGTTGGTGTCGAAATAGGTCTTGGTGCCGTCGACGCTGACCTGGCGGAGCAGGCCGGCATCGGTGAGCTGGTTCAGCGTGTTGTAGACGGTCGCCAGCGACACCGGGACCTTGGCGAGGGTTGCTTCCTCGTACAGCATTTCAGCCGTGAGGTGGCGTGCACCCTTGCCGAACAGGAGCCAGCCGAGCGCCATCCGCTGGCGCGTCGGACGCAGCCCGGCGGACTGGAGCATTTCGTTGACGTCGTGCCAGGGGCAGCCGGTCAGGGCCGGCTGGCGGCCGGACAGGAGGGCTGCAGCATGGACGTCGTCGTCGTGGTGGGGCGCGGTATTCTCGCTCATTTCCAGTTTTCGGGCACGCGTGAACAATATCTCCCTGCAATATAAGAATAGAAAGATGCAGATGCAAGTTTCTCGCAACTAGAGAGGTTCTAATCAGCTCTGGAACCGGGCGAGGATGCCGTCATTTTACCTTCATGAGAGCGCTTTGCCACTGAAATGGCCTGTGTTAGAGAGCCCGCGGTTCCGCTTAGCCGATTTTGGCGCAACCGGGCATGGAAGCCCGGTCCGCCGTCCATCCGGGGCTTGCGGGAGCTGCGCCTGACGACGGCAATTGGCGTTGCTCTCCGACCGAGACGGGGCCCATTTTCGCCAAAGAACGCCGCTCAACCGGTATTTGAACAGAGGCTCGTGCATGCTGAACAGGCGCAACGGTTACGAATACGAGGATTTGCTGGCATGCGCGCGCGGCGAGATGTTCGGCCCGGGCAATGCCCAGCTGCCGCTGCCGCCGATGCTGATGTTCGACCGCATCACGGAAATCAACGACAAAGGCGGCGAGTTCGGCAAGGGGCTGGTGCGCGCCGAGCTCGACGTGAAGCCCGACCTCTGGTTCTTCGGCTGCCATTTCAAGAACGATCCCGTCATGCCCGGCTGCCTTGGCCTCGATGCGTTGTGGCAAATGGTCGGCTTTTATCTGGGCTGGATCGGCGGCGAAGGTCGCGGTCGCGCGCTCGGCCTCAACGAGCTGAAGTTCAGCGGCCAGGTGCTGCCCGAGGCCCGCAAGGTTGTGTACAACGTCGACATGAAGCGCGTGATGCGCTCAAAGCTCGTGCTCGGTATCGCCGACGGGTGGCTTTCGGTCGATGACCAGATTATCTATCGCGCCAAGGATCTGAAGGTCGGCCTGTTCAAGCAGGGTACGAGCCTGGGCTGAGGCGCATCACCAAGAAAGACAACGATTTAGGCGAGGCTGTCATGAGGCGGGTTGTGGTCACCGGAATGGGCATCGTTTCGTCCATCGGAAACAACACCCAGGAAGTGCTTGCGAGCCTTCACGAGGCGAAGTCGGGCATTTCGCGGGCTGAGAAATATGCCGAGCTCGGCTTCCGTTCGCAGGTGCAAGGTGAGCCGACGCTCGATCCTTCGACGGTGGTCGACCGCCGCGCCATGCGCTTCCTCGGTCAGGGCGCGGCGTGGAATCACATCGCGATGGAGCAGGCGATCCAGGATTCCGGTCTGTCGCCCGACGAAGTCTCCAACATCCGCACCGGCATCATCATGGGTTCGGGCGGTCCCTCCGCGCGCACCATCGTCGAATCCGCCGACATCACCCGCACCAAGGGGCCGAAGCGCGTCGGACCGTTTGCAGTGCCGAAGGCGATGTCGTCGACGGCCTCCGCGACGCTCGCGACCTGGTTCAAGATCAAGGGCGTGAACTATTCGATCTCCTCGGCCTGCGCGACGTCGAACCACTGCGTCGGCAATGCCTATGAGACGATCCAGATCGGCAAGCAGGACGTCATCTTCGCCGGCGGCTGCGAGGAGCTGGACTGGTCGCTATCGGTGCTGTTCGACGCCATGGGCGCGATGTCCTCGAAATACAACGATACGCCGGCCACCGCGTCGCGCCCCTACGACGTCAACCGCGACGGTTTCGTCATCGCCGGCGGCGCCGGCGTGCTGGTGCTGGAAGAGCTCGAGCATGCCAAGGCGCGCGGCGCGCGCATCTATGGCGAGATCGTCGGCTATGGCGCGACCTCAGACGGCCACGACATGGTCGCGCCGTCTGGCGAAGGCGCCGAGCGCTGCATGCGCATGGCGATGTCGACGGTGAAGACCAAGGTCGACTACATCAATCCGCACGCGACCTCGACGCCGGCCGGCGATCCGCCGGAGATCGAGGCGATCCGCAGGGTGTTCGGCGTCGGCGAGAAGTGCCCGCCGATCTCGGCGACCAAGGCGCTGACCGGGCATTCGCTGGGCGCGACCGGCGTGCAGGAGGCGATCTACTCGCTGCTGATGATGAACAACGGTTTCATCTGCGAGAGCGCGCACATCCAGGAGCTCGACCCCGTGTTCGCCGACATGCCGATCGTGCGCAAGCGCATCGACAACGTGAAGGTCGGCACCGTGCTGTCGAACTCGTTCGGCTTCGGCGGCACCAACGCCACGCTGGTGTTCAGCCGGCTGGATGTGTGAGCCCCCACACCGCGGCTTCTCGGCCCGTAATTGCCGTCACTGGAATACTGGATCGCCCGCCCAGTGCGCGAGCGCGCACAAGGCGGGGCGATGACGCGGGAATGATAGGAGCCGCAAGGCAATGGAAGGACTGATGAAGGGCAAGCGCGGTCTGATCATGGGCATCGCCAATGATCATTCGATCGCCTGGGGCATGGCGAAGACGCTGCATGCCCACGGTGCCGAGCTTGCCTTCACCTTCCAGGGCGAGGCCCTGGGCAAGCGCGTCAAGCCGCTGGCTGAATCGCTCGGTGTCGATCTGGTGCTGCCCTGCGACGTCGAGGACATCGCCAGCGTCGATGCCACCTTCGCGGTGCTCCGTGAGAAATGGGGCAAGCTCGACTTCGTCATCCATGCGATCGGCTTCGCCGACAAGAACGAGCTGAAGGGCCGCTACGCCGACACCAGCCGCGAGAACTTTTCGCGCACCATGGTGATCTCCTGCTTCTCGTTCACGGAAGTGGCAAAGCGCGCCGCGGAGCTGATGACGGAGGGCGGCAGCATGATCACGCTGACCTTCGGCGCCTCTGAGCGCGCGATGCCGAACTACAACGTGATGGGCGTCGCCAAGGCGGCGCTGGAAGCCTCGGTCCGCTACCTCGCCTCCGATTTCGGACCGCGCGGCATCCGCGTCAACGCGATCTCCGCCGGCCCCATCCGCACCCTCGCGGGCTCCGGCATCGGCGAGGCGCGGGCGATGTTCGCCTTCATGCAAAAGCATTCGCCGCTTCGCCGCGGCGTCACGCTCGACGAGCTCGGCGGCTCGGCGCTGTATCTGCTGTCGGATCTCTCCGGCGGCGTGACCGGCGAGATTCACTATGTCGATTCCGGCTACAACATCGTCCTGATGCCGAGGCCGGACGATCTGAAGTCGGACTAGACGAAGGCTGCCGTAGGGTGGGCAAAGGAGCGCAAGCGACGTGCCCACGATCTCTCAGCGATCGCCATAGATAGAGGACGTGGGCACGCTATGCTTTGCCCATCCTACGAGAGTCCATTTAACCCGCCGCGATCTTTTCCGCGCGCCGGAACGCCGGCCGTGCCATGCAGCGCGCGAGATAGGCATCGAACGCCGGCCGCGATGGCACCATCTTGAACAGGCGCACCGCAAAATTCAGGCCCGATCCGATCGTGATGTCGGCGGCAGAAAATTCATCGCCGAGAATCCACGGTCCTTTCTCGAGCGCAGACTCCAGCACGTCGAACACCTGCGTCGCGCTGCCCCAGGCGGCGGTCGAGGTCGGGATCTCGATCTTGGTGAAGATCTGGATGACGGCGGGCTCGATGCAGCTCGGCGAGAAGAACAGCCATTGCAGATAACGCGCGCGGCGCGGATCGCTCACGGCTGGCGCGAGCCTCGTCTCGGGATAGCGGTCGGCGATGTAGGCGCAGATCGCCGCGGCTTCGCCGAGCGCGGCATCGCCGTCACTGAGCGCCGGCACCTTGCCCATCGGATTGATCTTCAGATAGTCCGGCGCCTTGTGCGCGCCGGTCGAGATGTCGGTCAGCACGCGCTCATAGGGCAGGCCGCTCTCCTCCATCAGCCAGAGCGTCGTGAACGAGCGCGAGCGGGGCGACCAATAGAGCTTGATCATGGCGGGAACCCTTTATTGCCGGAGCAGTTGGGCTAGCGTCTTGTCGAGGCTAGTCGTCAGCAGCGTGCGGACACCATCTCGCAGTGCCTGGTTGCCCGCCACCTCATTGGCAGAAGCCGGAAAAGCCGTCTCATCCAATTCCTTGTTGGGGCCGCTGATCGGGTTGATCCCGATCAAGCGTGACATCATGGGTTCGTCATTCGTTGACGCCGCGGCCTTCTTGATGACCTCGAACGACTGTCCGTCGTACACGGTGATATAGGTCAGCGCGAACAGGAACGTGCGTCGCTTGATAGGGTTGCCCCATTTCACGATGCCAAACCCTTCGACGGATTGGTTGGTGTTGCTGAAGCCGTTCTGGAATCTCTCGATCAGGACATAGAGCTGGCATTTGGTGCCAGCGGCACTCTGCTGAACGAATTCCTGCCGCTCCGGGTTTCGCCTCAGCATCGGCGACCCCGATTCCCCTGTACGTGCCCAGGCGGGTGGCGAATACGCCAGTCGCCTGACGGATTTCCCGCCCGCGGCCGCGCGAACCCGCGACATGACGATGTCATCGAGTCCCCAACCATCGATCGCAACGGGAGCATACTCGTTGCCGAACATGGTGAAGCCGACCTGCTGAACACCGAATCGGTTGCCGACGACGGAAATGAGGCCAATCCCGCACGGACCTGCGTCCGCGGCGGCAAGCTGTTTGGAACTCGTGGCGCTCTTGGCTGGCCGAGCCGGTGCTGGAGCGGATTGGGCTGCCGCGCCTGCGATGAGCCCGAACAGGAAGATCGTAGTCAAGCAGATGCGAAACATGGGGCGGCTGATGCGGGTTGCGGCTTCCAGGATGTTCTCGTCGACGTGAGACATCTACTAGAGCGCGCCGATGACAACCGCAAGGTGAAGACCCGGTCCTCCTACCTGCCGCTGGGTCGTGGCCGCTTCCACCGGTAGTATTTCATCATGAACCCGTTCGACGGCTCGATCTCTTCCTTCTCGAACACAAAGCCTTCGCGCTCGTACCAGCGCCAGGCTTTCTCGTTCTCGCGCACGCAACGAAGGTGCATCTCGTCCGGCATTTGCATTCGCGTGAAGGCGAGCAATTGCCGCCCGACGGATTGCCCCTGATAGGCAGGCGCGACGAACAGCATATCGAGATAGAGTTTTGGCACGTGCAGCGCGAGCATCGCGCCGATCGTGCCGTGATCGTCGGCGACAAACAGGCTCCAGCCATTCTCCATCTCGCGCCGGATGCGCGCACGCAAATTGGCCAGCAGGAATTCGCTGGCCTCGCCAAGTCCGGTCGAGACCCAGCTCTCCATCCAGACGCGGCCGATCTCGTCATATTCGTCAGTGCGGGCGGGGCGGATGATCAAATCTGACATCGCGCTCTCTCAACCCCGTTGGCTGCGCACGGCTTGTTTCGCGCGCACCTTGCCGGCCGACAGGCACACCACCTCGGAAATCTGCAGCAGCTGCCGCGCCAGCGGGCTGGTCTTGCGCCAGACCATGCCGATGGTGCGCGAGGGCTGCGGGTCGCGGAAGCGCGTCAGCGAGACCGAGGCCGACCGCGTCTCCACCGGCACGGCCATCTCCGGGATCAAGGTGACACCGATGCCGGCGCTGACCATCTGCACCAGCGTCGACAGCGAATTCGCGTCCAGCATCTCGCGCGGCGGCGCCGACTGCATGTTGCAGAACGACAGCGCCTGATCGCGGAAGCAGTGCCCCTCCTCGAGCAGCAGCAGGCGCATCTCCCGCATCATCTCCCGCGAGGGTGCCGGTGTTCCCTCGTCCGCGCCGGGTCGCACCAGCAGGAACTTTTCCTCGAACAGCGCGACCTCGGTCAGCGAGGGCTCCGACACCGGCAGCGCGACGATGGCGGTGTCGAGCCGTCCCTCCACCAGCTCCTGGATCAGCCGCGGCGTCATCGTCTCGCGCACGCGGATGTCGAGCTCCGGATGCATGCGCGTGAGGTTCTTGGTGATCGTGGGCAGCAGGTATGGCGCGATGGTCGGGATCATGCCGATGCGCAGGCGGCCGGCGAAGCGGTCCTGCGAGGCCCGGGCGAAATCGCCGAGCTCGTCCACCGAGCGCAGGATCTCGCGGACGCGCTGGGCGAGCTCCTCGCCGAACCGGGTCAGCGCGACCTGGCGCGCGCTGCGCTCCAGCAGCAGGCCGCCGAGCGTCTCCTCCAGCTCCTTGATCTGCATCGACAGGGCCGGCTGCGAGATCGAGCAGGATTCAGCCGCGCGGCCGAAATGGCCATGGCGCGCCAGCGCATCGAAATACCGGAGCTGGCGCAGCGTCAGATTTATCATAAGAAAATCCTATCGCAGCGATCATTAAAGTCAACTTCACCTGATAGGAGGCGGCGCTTAGAGTGGTTCTACCTGGTCAAAGGCGCCGTCGGACGCCACCAGAGGAGGTAATCATGGACGACACTTCGAAGTGCCCGTTTTCGGGCGGAAAACCCACGCGCGTGAACCGCGACTGGTGGCCAACCCAGCTCAGCATCGAGATGCTGCACAAGAATTCCGACCTGTCCGACCCGATGGGCAAGGAGTTCGACTACGCCAAGGAATTCAAGTCGCTCGACCTGAACGCGGTCATCAAGGACCTGACCGCCCTGATGACGGAGTCGCAGGAATGGTGGCCGGCTGACTTCGGTCACTATGGCGGCCTGATGATCCGCATGGCCTGGCACAGCGCGGGCACCTACCGCATCACCGACGGCCGCGGCGGCGCCGGCGCCGGTCAGCAGCGTTTCGCGCCGCTCAACAGCTGGCCCGACAACGCCAACCTCGACAAGGCGCGCCGTCTGCTCTGGCCGATCAAGCAGAAGTACGGCCGCAAGCTCTCCTGGGCCGATTTGATGGTGCTCGCCGGCAACGTCGCGCTGGAATCGATGGGCTTCAAGACGTTTGGCTTTGCGGGTGGCCGCGCCGACGTGTGGGAGCCGGAAGAGCTCTATTGGGGTCCGGAAGGCACCTGGCTCGGCGATGAGCGCTACAGCGGCGAACGCCAGCTCGCCGAACCGCTCGGCGCCGTGCAGATGGGCCTGATCTACGTCAACCCGGAAGGCCCGAACGGCAAGCCGGATCCCGTCGCCGCGGCCAAGGACATCCGCGAGACGTTCGCCCGCATGGCGATGAATGACGAAGAGACCGTCGCGCTGATCGCCGGCGGCCACACCTTCGGCAAGACCCATGGCGCGGGTGATCCCTCGCTGGTCGGTCCGGAGCCGGAAGCGGGCGCACTGGAGGATCAGGGCCTCGGCTGGAAGAGCAAGCACGCGTCGGGCCTCGCGGGTGATTCCATCACCAGCGGTCTCGAGGTGACCTGGACGACGACGCCGACGAAGTGGAGCAACAACTTCTTCGAGAACCTGTTCAAGTACGAATGGGAGCTGACGAAGAGCCCGGGCGGTGCGAACCAGTGGACGGCCAAGGGTGCCGACGCGATCATTCCCGATGCGTTCGACAAGTCGAAGAAGCATCGGCCGACCATGCTGACGACCGACCTGTCGCTGCGCATGGACCCGGCCTACGAGAAGATCTCGCGCCGCTTCCTGGAAAACCCGGATCAGTTCGCGGACGCCTTCGCCCGCGCCTGGTTCAAGCTGACCCACCGCGACATGGGCCCGATCCAGCGTTATCTCGGCCCGCTGGTGCCGAAGGAAGCGCTGATCTGGCAGGATCGTATTCCGGCCGTGAATCACGAGCTGGTCGGCGATCAGGATGTCGCTGCGCTGAAGACCAAGATCCTGGCTTCGGGCCTCTCGGTCTCCGAGCTGGTCTCGACTGCCTGGGCGTCGGCCTCGACGTTCCGCGGCTCGGACAAGCGCGGCGGCGCCAACGGCGCGCGCATCCGCCTTGCTCCGCAGAAGGACTGGGAGGTGAACCAGCCGGCTCAGCTCTCCAAGGTGCTCGGCAAGCTCGAAGCGATCCAGAAGGACTTCAATGCGTCGTCAGGCGCGAAGAAGGTCTCGCTCGCGGACCTGATCGTGCTCGGCGGCTCCGCCGCGGTCGAGAAGGCCGCCAAGGATGCCGGCGTCGACGTGAAGGTCGGCTTCACGCCGGGTCGCATGGACGCCTCGCAGGAACAGACCGACGCGGAGTCCTTCGCGCCGCTCGAGCCCCGGGCCGATGGCTTCCGCAACTATCTCGGCAAGAAGCATCAGTTCCTGCAGCAGGAAGAAGCCCTCGTCGATCGTGCGCAGCTGCTCAAGCTCACCGGGCCTGAATTGACCGTGCTGGTCGGCGGCCTGCGTGTGCTCGGTGCCAATGCGAACGGTTCGAAGCACGGCGTGCTCACCGCGAAGGTGGGAACGCTGAGCAACGACTTCTTCGTCAACCTGCTCGACATGAGCGCGCAGTGGACGCCGGCGGCCGACGGCAGCTACGAGGCTCGCGACCGCAAGACCAACGCGGTGAAGTGGACCGGCACTCGCGCCGATCTCATCTTCGGCGCGCACTCGCAGCTCCGCGCCTTCGCCGAGGTCTATGCGACCTCGGACGCCAAGGAGAAGTTCGTCAAGGACTTCGCCAAGGCCTGGACCAAGGTGATGAACCTCGACCGCTACGACATCGCGGCGTGAGTTGCCGCTCCCTCTCCCGCAAGCGGGAGAGGGAGCGCATATCGCCCGGAGCGAACACAAACAAAAAGGGCGGCCTTTCGGCCGCCCTTTCGTGTTTCTGGCAGTGTCGCGAGGCTTATTCGCCGGCCGCTTCGCGCGGAGCCTTCTCGCCCTCGGCGGCCTTGTCCTTGGCCTCGAGGTCCTCGCCGGTGGTCTGGTCGACCACCTTCATCGACAGGCGGGTCTTGCCGCGGTCGTCGAAGCCGAGCAGCTTGACCTTGACCTTGTCGCCTTCCTTGACGACGTCGGAGGTCTTCTGCACGCGCGCCGAAGCGAGCTGGCTGATGTGGACGAGGCCGTCCTTGGAACCGAAGAAGTTCACGAAGGCGCCGAACTCCATCACCTTGACGACGGTGCCGTCATAGATCTGGCCGACTTCCGGCTCGGACGCGATCGACTTGATCCACTTGATCGCGGCCTTCATAGCCTCGCCATCGCTGGATGCGACCTTCACGGTGCCGTCGTCCTCGATGTTGACCTTGGCGCCGGTCTTCTCGACGATCTCGCGGATCACCTTGCCGCCGGTGCCGATCACTTCGCGGATCTTGTCGGTCGGGATCTTGAAGGTCTCGATGCGCGGCGCGTATTCGCCGAGTTCGGCGCGAGCGTTGGTGAGCGCCTTCGCCATCTCGCCGAGGATGTGGATACGGCCTTCCTTGGCCTGGCCGAGGGCGACCTTCATGATCTCCTCGGTGATGCCCTCGATCTTGATGTCCATCTGCAGCGAGGTGATGCCCTGCTCGGTGCCGGCGACCTTGAAGTCCATGTCGCCGAGATGGTCCTCGTCACCGAGGATGTCCGAGAGCACCGCGTAGCGCTTGTCTTCGAGGATCAGGCCCATCGCGATGCCCGCGGTCGGCCGCTTCAACGGCACGCCGGCATCCATCAGAGCGAGCGAGGCGCCGCAGACCGAAGCCATCGACGAGGAGCCGTTGGATTCGGTGATCTCCGAGACCACGCGGATCGTGTAGGGGAACTCGTGATGCGGCGGCAGCACCGGGTGGATCGCGCGCCAGGCGAGCTTGCCGTGGCCGATCTCGCGGCGCTTGGTGCCGCCGAGGCGGCCGGTCTCACCGACCGAGTAGGGAGGGAAGTTGTAGTGCAGCAGGAACGTCTCTTTGTACGTTCCCGACAGCGCGTCGATGTACTGCTCGTCCTCGCCGGTGCCGAGCGTGGTCACGACCAGGCCCTGGGTCTCGCCGCGGGTGAACAGGGCCGAGCCGTGGGCGCGGGGCAGCACGCCGACTTCGGCGATGATGTTGCGCACGGTCTTGCTGTCACGGCCGTCGATGCGCTTGCCGGTGTCGAGGATGTTCCAGCGAACGATCTTCGCCTCCAGCTCCTTGAACACGGCGCTGATGCGCAGCTTGTCGTATTTCGGCTCCTGCCCTTCGGGGAAATAGTGAGCGATCACCTTTTCCTTGACCTTGCCGACCGCAGCGTAGCGATCCTGCTTGACCGGAATGGCGTAGGCGGCACGCAGCTCCTGCTCGACGATGCCGAGCATCTCCTTTTCGAGCGCGGCATTGTCGATCACGGTGACTTCGCGCGGCTCCTTGGCGGCCTTCTCGGCGAGCTCGATGATCGCGTTGATGACCGGCTGGAAGTGGCGGTGACCGAACATCACGGCGCCGAGCATGATGTCTTCGTTCAGCTCCTTGGCTTCCGATTCCACCATCAGCACGGCGTCGGCGGTGCCGGCGACGACCAGGTCAAGCTGGGTGTCGACCATCTCGTCGAGCGTCGGGTTGAGGATGAACTCGTCATTGGCGAAGCCGACGCGCGCAGCGCCGATCGGGCCCTTGAACGGCGCGCCGGAGAGGGTCAGCGCAGCCGACGATGCCACCAGCGCGACGATATCAGGATCGTTCTCCATGTCGTGCGACAGCACGGTGGCGATCACCTGGGTCTCGTTGCGCCAGCCGTCGACGAACAGCGGACGGATCGGACGGTCGATCAGGCGGGAGACCAGCGTCTCCTTCTCGGTCGGACGGCCCTCGCGCTTGAAGTAGCCGCCGGGAATGCGGCCCGCGGCGTAGGTCTTCTCCTGGTAGTCGACGGTCAGCGGCAGGAAGTCGACGCCTTCGCGCGGCGCCTTCGCCGCGACGACGGTGGCGAGCACCACGGTCTCGCCATAGGTGGCGATGACGGCACCGTCGGCCTGACGGGCGATCTTGCCGGTTTCGAGCTTGAGAGGGCGTCCGCCCCAGTCGATCTCGACTGAATGCTTAGTGAACATAGAGGTCTTCTTTCATGGGTTCTCGAAAGAAGGGACGCTTCGAAAAACAAAAACCATGCGCAAGATTGCGGGACGTTGATCGGAGCGGGTGATCAGCGTCCTGCGATCCTGCCATGGTTTTTGGATGTCGGATGGCGTCCATCCTTTCGGGTCATACGGGCGCCTTGCCCGTTGTGCCCAGCCGCCGGATTGCTGCTGGGCTGTCAGTCGGCACGAACGCGAACACCGAACCGCGGTCTTCGGTCATGCCCCGGATGCGAGTAGTTGTTGGCCCGCATCCGACGCGCACGCAGCCTCGATCAAAAACCTTCAAATAAGTGCTTTCGTTCGAAACTACGCGCAAAAACGCGCGCCGGTGGCGCGCGCAGGAACTCTTAGCGACGAATGTTGTGCTTCTCGAGCAGCGCCTTGTAGCGCGCCTCGTCCCTCTTCTTGAGGTAATCGAGGAGCGAGCGGCGGGTCGAGACCAGCTTCAAGAGACCGCGACGCGAATGGTTGTCCTTCACGTGGGTCTTGAAATGGTTGGTGAGGTTGTTGATGCGTTCCGACAGGATCGCGACCTGAACCTCGGGCGAGCCGGTGTCGCCGGCCTTGGTGGCATTCGTCTTGATGACTTCCGCTTTGCGTTCTGCGGCAATCGACATCGTCAATTTCTCTCGTTGCGACCGGGGCTGGCAGTCAGGCCGGTCAGGTTGAACACACGCTTAGGGATGATTTCGCCATTGCCAACTTCGGCAAGCGCCAAAAGACGGCCTGCCACCGTGACATAGACTGTGCCGCTACAAGTGGGCGCATCCCGTCCGCGCAACAAAACGGCTTGGCCCCGATGGAGCCTTGCCGCATCAGCCCGAGTGACGGCCAGTGCCGGGATGTCGTCCAGCGCGGTCTCAACGGGCAAAAGCGCGTCGGCGAGGCTGCCCTCGCCGGACGCGGCTCTATCGCATAAAGCCTCCAACTGATCCAGCGGAATCATGTCGTTTTCGCCAAATGGGCCGACCAGGGTCCGCCGGAGCGCGCAGATATGGCCATAAGTGCCGAGAATCCGGCCCATATCGCGGGCGAGCGCGCGGACATAGGTGCCCTTGCCGCATTCGGCCTCGAACACGGCCCGGTCGTTATCTGGTTGATCTACAAGGGTTAAATGGTGAATCTCGACCGGGCGGGGGGCCAGCTCCACGACCTCGCCGTCGCGGGCGAGGTCATAGGCGCGCTCGCCCTGGACCTTGATGGCCGAATAGCGCGGCGGGATCTGCTCGATCACCCCGGTGAAGCGGGGCAGGAGGGCCAGGATGGCCTCCCGGGTCGGGCGCTGGTCCGAGGTCGCGGTCACCCGGCCCTCGATGTCGTCGGTGTCGCGCTCCTCGCCCCAGCACACGGTGAACTGGTAGCGCTTGCGGCCGTCCATCACAAAGGGAACCGTCTTGGTGGCCTCTCCGAGCGCGATCGGCAGGCCGCCGGAGGCGAGCGGGTCGAGCGTGCCGGCGTGTCCCGCACGCTTGGCATTGAACAGGCGCTTGAGCACGGCAACGGCTTGCGTCGAGGTCATGCCGATCGGCTTGTCGAGCACGACCCAGCCGTGGACGTCGCGGCGGTCGCGGCGGACCTGATTACCCTTCTGCTGCTTGGCGCGCGGGTCGTTGTTGACGCGGCGCGGCTCCTGATGCGGCTGAGAATTGCTGCCCATCTCCGCAAAATTATTTTTCTGCACATCGCACTGATCGGCATCGTTGCCGCCGATCGTGCCGTGAGCCGGGTCCATCGTCATTGCTCTTCTTCCCGATCCGAATCCGGATCCTGTTCCAAGTCCTGTTCGAGGTCCTTCTGCACCGCAGGTGTTCGCAAAAGCTTCTCGATCCGTTCCGCTTCGTCGAATCGTTCGTCGACGCGGAAGCGAATGTCAGGTGCAAATTTCAGGTTAACGCGCCGCGCGACTTCGCCGCGCAGAAATTTCTTGTTGCGCTCGAGCGCAGCGATGACGACCTCGGTGTCGCGGCCACCGAGCGGCATCACGTAGATTGTTGCGAGCTTAAGGTCGGGCGACATCCGTACCTCCGGCACGGTGATGATGTGGCCTTCCAGATCCGCATCATGCACGTTGCCTTGCGCCAGAATCTCGGCCATCGCATGGCGAACCTGCTCGCCGACGCGCAACTGACGCTGCGAGCCGCCGGGCGCGGAACTTTTTTTCTGGTGGTGGCGGGGCATGGTCGAAAATCACCTCGTCGTGCCCGCGTTTGGGACACGAGCATTGTCATTTGTCCTGTTGAAACGAATGAGGCGTGGATGGCCGGAAAAAATCCGGCCATCGCACTCCCGCAATTTCAGCTCAAAAAGATCCAGGCGCTTCGGTAAGATTTGGACTTACAGGGAGCGCTGGATCGTCTCCACGCGATAACACTCGATCACGTCACCCGCACGCATGTCGTGATAGCTCTCGAAGGCCATGCCGCATTCCTGACCGGACTGGACTTCCTTCACCTCGTCCTTGAAGCGCTTCAGCGTCGACAGCTTGCCTTCGTGCACGACGACGTTGTCGCGGATCAGGCGCACATTGGCGCCGCGTTCCACGGTACCGTCGGTGACGCGGCAGCCGGCGACCTTGCCGACCTTGGAGATGTTGAAGATCTCCAGGATCTCGGCATTGCCCAGCATGGTTTCGCGCAAGGTCGGCGCGAGCAGGCCGCTCATCGCCTTCTTCACGTCGTCCACGAGGTCGTAGATGATGTTGTAGTAGCGGATCTCGATGCCGTTGCGCTTGGCGGCCGCAGCGGCCTCCTTGTTGGCACGAACCGAGAAGCCGATGATCGCGGCGTTGAAGCCTTCCGCGAGCGTCACGTCGGATTCCGAGATACCGCCGACGCCGGCATGCAGGATGCGGGCGGCGACTTCGTCGGTGCCGAGCTTCTCCAGCGAGCCGAGGATGGCTTCGAGCGAGCCCTGCACGTCGGCCTTGACGATCAGCGGGAATTCCTTGCGGCCCGCCGTCTTCAATTGCGACATCATCTGCTCGAGCGAGCCGCGCATGCCGGAGATCGAGGCAGCCGCGTTCTCGCGCTTCTGGTGCGCGCGGTAGCTGGTGATCTGGCGGGCGCGGGCTTCGTTCTCCACCACGGCGAGACGATCGCCGGCTTCCGGCGGACCGTTGAAGCCGAGCACTTCGACCGGCACCGAGGGGCCTGCTTCCTGCACGGTCTCGCCCTGATCCGAGATCAGCGCGCGGACGCGGCCCATCTCGGCGCCGGCGACGATGATGTCTCCGACACGGAGGGTGCCGCGCTGGACCAGCACGGTGGCGACCGGACCACGGCCGCGATCGAGCTTGGCTTCGATCACGGTGCCTTCGGCCGGACGCTCCGAATTGGTCTTCAGGTCGAGGATTTCGGCCTGCAGCGCGATCATCTCGAGCAGCTTGTCGAGATTGGTCTTGTTCTTGGCGGACACCTCGACGTCGACGACCTCGCCGCCGAAGGATTCCACCTGCACCTCGTGCTGGAGCAGCTCGGTGCGCACGCGCTCGGGCTTGGCATCGGGCTTGTCGATCTTGTTGATGGCAACGATGATCGGCACGCCTGCCGCCTTGGCGTGGTTGATGGCTTCGACCGTCTGCGGCATCACGCCGTCATCGGCCGCGACCACCAGCACGACGATGTCGGTGACCTTGGCGCCGCGGGCGCGCATCGCGGTGAACGCGGCGTGGCCGGGCGTGTCGATGAAGGTGATCTTCTTGCCGCTCTCGGGCGACAGCACCTGATAGGCGCCGATATGCTGGGTGATGCCGCCGGCTTCGCCGGAGACCACGTTGGCGTGACGAAGCGCGTCGAGCAGCGAGGTCTTGCCGTGGTCGACGTGGCCCATCACGGTCACCACAGGCGAACGGGTCTCGGTGTCCGTGGAATCGTCGACCTGGTCGAACAGGCCTTCTTCAACGTCGGAGGCGGCAACGCGCTTGACGGTGTGACCGAGCTCTTCGGCGATCAGCTGCGCAGTGTCGGCGTCGATCACGTCGGTGATCTTGTGCATCGCGCCCTGCTTCATCAGCATGCGGATGACGTCCACCGCGCGCTCGGCCATGCGGTTGGCGAGCTCCTGGATGGTGATCGCTTCCGGAATGACCACCTCGCGGATGAGCTTTTCCTTCGGCTCATTCGAGGCATGCCCCTTCAGGCGCTGGGTGCGGCGACGGAACGAGGCGATCGAGCGCTCGCGCACCTCGTCGGCATTGAGCGCGGTGACGACGGTCAGGCGGCCGCGTTCCTTCTGCGGGCCGGGCTTGTGGGTGGTCTTGGGGGCTGCCGCAGGACGCGCAGCGCCGCCGGGACCGCGGCGGATCTGGCGCGGACCATCGTCCTCGTCCGGTCCGGCTGCGACTGCCGGAGTACGACCCAGCGGGCCGCCGCCGGCCGGCCGTTGCGTGGTCGTTCCGGGGCGCGCGGTCGTTGTTCCCGGACGTGCCGTCGCGGGGGCGCCGGGACGCGCTGCGGGCGCGCTGGTGGGACGCGGCGCGGGAGCGGCCGGCGTCGCCGCGGCGGGACGCGGAGCGGATTGCGGCTGCTCGCCTTCGCCGAAACGCTTCTTGGCCTCGGTCTCGGCCTTCCGCTTGGCTTCGTCCTCGTGACGGTGGCGCTCTTCCTCGGCCTTGCGGCGGGATTCGGCGGCTTCGCGCTCGGCGCGTTCGGCAGCCTCGCGGACCGCGCGGCGCTGGGCCTCTTCCTCGGCCTGGCGGCGCTCTTCGACTTCGCGCACCTTGGCATCGGCCAGCGCGCTCGCGCGGGCCGAGCGCTCGTCCTCGGTGAGGGTGCGCAGGACCACGCCGGAACCGGCATTGCGCGGCGGGGCCGGGCGGGCCGGAGCGGGCGTGGGGGCGGCCGGCGCGGGCTTCGCAACCTCGGCAGCCTGCGGCTCAGGGGTTCCGTCGATCCGGCGCTTGCCGCGCTTCTCGACCACGACCTGCTTGCTGCGGCCATGGCTGAAGCTCTGGCGCACGGTACCCGTTTCGACGCGCGGCTTGAGCGATAGCGTCTTGCTCGGAACGCTCAGCTTCTTGTCGCCAGGGGTCTTGGTATCAACCATTCAGCAGTCCTAATCCTGATTTATCAGTGTTGTGCGTTGCCGCACCTCAGATCGGTTCGTCGGTATCTCTCAGAAATCCTGGCCGTGCTTTTCGGCAGTCTTGTCATCGTCCGCCATCCGGTATCGGACCAGCATCTGGCTACGTGACAGGAATGACCTGCTCGCCGGGCCCGCGAGCAGCGCAGCATGTATCACATTTGACCGGGTCAGTGCCAAATCCAATTCTAACGATTTCAGTGCGGTGACGACGGGAATCGGCGGTTTGGCACCGCGATTTCCGGCATTTTGACGCGCCAGCATGTCCAATTTGCGGATTCCGTCCGCAGCCCCGTCACTGGCGTGGATCAGGACCTCGGCCGTGCCTTCCCGCAGGGCGCTCTCGACCTTGCCGAAGCCGGCCACGACCTGGCCCGCCTTGGCGGCGATCCCAAGGGCTTCCGTCACGCTCCTGACGAGGAGCGCCTCAATATCGGCGGGAAGCGTCTGGGGAACGCGCAGCTCGCGCTTGAAGGCTTTGTTAAATTGGTGACGCCGCACGGCTTCCGCAACCACCTCGCGTGAGGCGGTGACCCACATGCCGCGTCCGGGCAGCTTGCGCTTGAGGTCGGGAACTATGTCGCCTTGCGGCGAGACGACGAAGCGGATCAGCTTGTCGATCGGCCGGACCTGCCGGCTGACCGCGCACATCCGCACGGTCGCGGACCTTTCGGTCCGCGGTCCATGGTCGAGTTCGCTGTCAGTGCTGGCGAGCATCCGGGCGACATCCTCCGTCGCCCTTAAGCCGGCTGATCTTCGGTCGCTTCAGCCTCTTCAGCGGGCTTGGCGAGATCGGCCTCGGTGATCCAGCCGGCCTTGACGCGGGCCTGCATGATCATCGCCTCGGCATCGTCACGGGAGATGTCGATACCGTCGAGCGCACCCGGATATTTGGTCTGCTCGCCGCCTTCCTTGCGTTCGGTCCAGCCGACCAGATCGTCGGTGGCGCAGCCGGCGAGGTCGTCGACGGTCTTGATGTCGTTCTCGCCGAACTTCACCAGCATCTTGGAGGTGACGCCGGGCACGTCCTTGAGGGCATCCTCGACACCGAGCTCCTTGCGCCGGGCTTCGAGCTCGGCTTCCTGCTGCTCGAGATATTCGCGGGCGCGGTTCTGGAGCTCCTGTGCGGTCTCCTCGTCAAAACCTTCGATGCCGGCGAGCTCCTTGACGTCCACCATCGCGAGTTCCTCGACCGAGGTGAAGCCTTCGGACGCCAGCAACTGGCCGACCACCTCGTCGACGTTGAGCGATTCCATGAAGACGCGGGTGGAGTTCTCGAAGTCGGCCTGACGGCGCTCCGATTCCTCCTGCTCGGTCAGGATGTCGATGTCCCAGCCGGTGAGCTGCGAGGCCAGACGCACGTTCTGGCCGCGACGGCCGATCGCCAGCGAGAGCTGGTTGTTGGTGTCGGGCACCACGACCTCGATGCGCTCGCGGTCTTCGTCGATGACGACCTTGGAGACTTCCGCCGGCGCCAGCGCGTTGACCACGAAGGTCGCGATGTCGGGCGACCACGGGATGATGTCGATCTTCTCGCCCTGCAGCTCGTTCACAACGGCCTGCACGCGCGAGCCGCGCATACCGACGCAGGCGCCGACCGGATCGACCGAGGAATCCCGGGAAATCACGCCGATTTTCGCGCGAGAGCCCGGATCGCGGGCGACCGCCTTGATCTCGACGATGCCGTCATAGATTTCCGGCACTTCCTGCGCGAACAGCTTCGCCATGAACTGCGGATGGGTGCGGGAGAGGAAGATCTGCGGACCGCGCGTCTCGCGGCGGACGTCGAAGATATAGGCGCGGACGCGGTCGCCGTTGCGGAACACCTCGCGCGGCAGCATCTCGTCGCGGCGGATGATGGCTTCACCGCGGCCGAGATCGACGATCACGCTGCCATATTCGACGCGCTTGACGACGCCGTTGACGATGTCGCCGATGCGATCCTTGAATTCCTGATACTGCCGGTCGCGCTCGGCCTCGCGCACCTTCTGCACGATGACCTGCTTGGCCGACTGCGCGGCGATACGGCCATATTCCAACGGCGGCAGGGTGTCGGCGATGGTGTCGCCGACCTGGGCGCCGGGATTGGCGCGCTGCGCATCGACCAGCGAGATCTGGTTGGAATGATTTTCGACCTTGTCGACGACCAGCATGTGGCGCGACAGCCGCAGCTCGCCCTTCTTCGGGTCGATCTCGGCGTGAACGTCAGTCTCGCTGCCGTAACGGGCCCGCGCGGCCTTGGCGATGGCGTCTTCCATCGCCGCGATGACGATGCCGCGGTCGATCGATTTCTCGCGGGCAACGGCATCGGCGATCTGAAGCAATTCAAGTCGATTGGCGCTGACTGCCATGGCTAGTCTCCTTGGTCAGGCTCGAACTCGCCGCGCCGCGCGCGTTCGGCGGCAAGGCGATGTTTCTTGGTATTGGTCGGGGCCGGCTTCTTTTTCGGCTTGGTGTTCTTGGTGGTTTTTTCGCTGATTTTCGCGTGCGGCGCCTGCGGCGGCTCCAGGCCGAGATCCCGGCGCATCTGGCGCTCCTCGGCCTTGCCGCGGCGCATGGATTCGGCGATCAGCTCGTCGGTCAGCACCAGCCGGGCCTCGCCGATATCCTCCATCGTCAGGAGAACGTCGGCTTCGTCACCCGCCTTGACGTCGTCGCGATGCAGATGGACGCGGTCACCTTCGACGGCACCGAGCGTGCCGCGGAACCGCTTCCGCCCCTCGTGGGCGACGGCCATGTCGATCTTCACGAGATGGCCGGAATAACGCTCGAAATCGGAGCGCCGCACCAGGGGGCGGTCGATTCCCGGCGAGGAGATCTCGAGGCGATAGGCGCGGTCGATGGGGTCGGCGACATCGAGCACGGGCGACAGCGCCCGCGAGATCGCCTCGCAATCCTCGAGCTGCATCGAACCGTCCGGCCGTTCGGCCATGATCTGCACGGTACAGCCGGCTTCCCCGGAGATGCGGATCCGGACCAGGCGGTAGCCCATGCCCTCGAGCACGGGAGCCGCGACCGCAGACACCCGCGCCGCCACGCCAGGCTCGACCACGAGCCTCGGCTCGGCCAGCAGTTCGGCATCGGTGGAACCAGTGTTCGGTTCGGTCATATCAGCGGTCAAGGCGCTCGTTGGTTAACGCTTGGGTTAAGGCTTGGTTAAGACTTCAAAGCCCGCTTCGGAACTCTCCCGACAGCGCGTCGGGCCGGATCTTCCGCCAACCCGCGTTCAGGTAATAAAAAAGAGCGGGTCCTTTCGGGCCCACTCTCACTACGCGGATCGTATGAGAAGATGAATTGGCGCTGATATAGCCCTTTCCGCCCTCCCGGACAAGGCCCATCGGAGGCCGGACGAGGCTTTTTGCGCCCGATTCGCGGCTCCCCGCGCAACGCTTCCTTCATTTCCGAGGCCTAAATTCCTTGATTGTGGGGCGGCTTGGACCGAGGGCGCACCCGCGGCGTGCCCTGTACGAGTTTGTGTTTTCATGACCGCTGCCACGTCGCTCATTCCCGGACTGGACGCTATCGTCAAACGCGGCGACCCCCGCCGTCGCGGCGAGATTGCGCGCGCCATCGCCGACCTCTACTTCCAGGATCCTGCGAGGCTCCGTCCCGAACTCATCGATCTCTTCGACAATCTCCTGATCGATCTCGTCCCGCATGCCGAGCTCGCCTCGCGCGTCGATCTCGCCGAGCGCTTCTCGCGCCTGAACAACGCGCCGTCGCATCTGGTCAATCAGCTCGCGCGCGAAAACGAGATCATGGTCGCAGGTCCCGTGCTGCGCCGCTCGCCCGTGCTCGATGACGCCGCGCTGGTCGAGATCGCGCGGCTGAAAGGACAGGGTCATCTGCTGGCGATGACGGAACGCCCCGTCCTGCCGGCCGTCGTCACCGACGTGCTGGTCGAGCGCGGCGATCGCGATGTCGTGCGACGCGCCGCGGGCAATGCCGGCGCAGTGTTTTCGCCTGCCAGTTATTCCGAGCTGATCAAGCGTTCCGCGCAGGACGGCGTGCTGACGCTCAAGATCGGCCAGCGCAGCGATCTCTCCGGCGAACACCTGAAACAGCTTCTCGACGGCACGCTCGACGTCATCCGCCGCCGTCTCTCCACCGTGGTCAATCCCGTGCGCCAGGTCGAGATCAAGCGCGCCATGGCCGCGATCGAGGAGGCCGCGCTGCCGCCGGGGCCGCGACGCGATTTCTCCGCGGCCCAGCGCACGGTGCTCACCCTGCATCGCGAGGGCCATCTCGGCGAGAGCGCGCTGCTCGGCTTTGCCAAGGCACACAAATACGAGGAATCGATCGCCTCGCTCTCGGCGATGGCTGGTATCCGCATCTCGATTCTCGACCGCCTGATCGCGGGCGACCGTTACGATCCGATCCTGATCCTCGGCCGTGTGCTCAATCTCGGCTGGCCCACGGTGCGCGCGCTGATCCTGCTCTGGTACGGCTCCAATCGCACGCCCGCCGATGCCGACATCGAGGCCGCGCGCATGAACTTCGCGCGCCTGATGCCGACGACGGCCGAGCGCGTCGTGAATTTCTGGCGCAACCGGCAGACGATCTAAAATATTTCCTGTCGTTCCGGGGCACGCGAAGCGTGAACCCGGAACTTCGAGATTCCGGGTTCGCGCTACGCGCGCCCCGGAATGACGACTACACTCTCCTGAACCGCAAATAAGCCGCCTTGCGGCCTTCGCGCGCCGCCTTCCGGCCGTAGCGCGTCATGGTGTAGCCGGCCCATGGTTGCCGGAAATCGTCGGCGTGTTCCGCGAGCCATTTGAAGTCCGGCGAGCGCGCAAGATGCGACAGCGTCCAGGCGCAGTAATCGTCGATGTCGCAGACGAAGCGGAATTCACCATTCGGCTTGAGCACGCGCGCCATCGCGGCGATCGTCCTGTCCTGGACGAAGCGCCGCTTCCAGTGCCGCCGCTTCGGCCAGGGATCCGGATGGATCAGGTCGATCCGCGACAGCGAGGCCTTCGGCAGCCAGGCCAGCAGCTCGGCGGCATCGCCGGCGAACAGGCGGATATTGGCGATGTTGGCGGCTTCGATCTGCGCGAGGATTTTCGCCATGCCGTTGACATAGGGCTCGCAGCCGATGAAGCCGGTCGTGGCGAAGGCCTGCGCCTCGGCCGCGAGATGCTCGCCGCCGCCAAAGCCGATCTCGAGTCGCACGTCATCCGCTGCGGGATCGAAGATCTCGCGCGCATCCGCCGGCTTCTCGCCCTCGATGTCGAGTGCAAGATGCGGCAGCAGATTGTCGATCAGGTCGGCCTGATGCTGCCTGAGCTTGTGGCCCTTGCGGCGTCCGAAGAAGGCGCGCTCGCTGTCGTCGCGATCGGGGTCTGACTTGCGCTCGCTCATCGCAGCGTCTGATACAGCCGATAGAGCAGCCGCGCGCGCGGTTCGAGCGACGAGACGTAGAGCTGCTCATAATGGGTGTGCGCGCCCTTGCCGTCGACGCCGAGCCCGTCGAGCGTGGCGGTGTGGGGCGCGGTGAAATTGCCGTCCGAGCCGCCGCCGGTATAGGTGTCGATCAGCTCGAAGCCGATCTCGGTGGCGAGCGTCCTGGCGTGCTCGTAGAGCGAGGCGCCGGCATTGCCCTTCTCGTAAGGCGGACGGTTGAGCTCGCCGGTGACAGTGACGGTGACGCCGTCCGTCTTCGATGTCAGCCCGAGGATCTTGCCGACGAACTCGTCCGCGTCGGTGAAGCTCGGAACGCGCAGGTCGATTTCGGCATAAGCCTCTTCCGGCGTCACGTTGGGGCGCGTGCCGCCGCGCACCACGCCGACATTGACGGTGACGCCGCGCTTCAGGTCGTTCATTCCCTCCAGCGCATGGATGATGTTGGCGAGCTCGCGGATGGCGCTGCGGCCGTCTTCGGGCCGCGAGCCGGCATGCGCCGGCACGCCCTTGATGAACACCTCGAAGCGTCCGACGCCCTTGCGTCCGGTGACGATCTTGCCGCCGTCGCGCGCCGGCTCCGTCACCAGCACGTATTTGGCCTTGCGCCCCTCTTTCTCTATCAGCGCGCGCGAGGTGGGGCTGCCGATCTCCTCGTCGGAGGTGAACATGTGGGTGATGCCGAGCGGCGAACGCTTGCCGTCGGCGCAGAGCGCGGCGAATGCATGATGGGCGATGTAGGCGCCGCCCTTCATGTCGTAGATGCCCGGACCGAACGCGCTGTCGCCTTCGACCTTGAACGGCAGGCGCTCGATGAAGCCCTGGGGGTGCACGGTATCGAGGTGGCTCAGCACCAGGATGCCCGGCTGCTCCTGACCCCAGGTCGAGCGGGCCAGAAGGTGATCGCCGCAGCCGTCGACGCCGGCGACGCGCTCGAGCGTGACGGGCAGATCGCGGTGTTGATCCGCGACCAGCGACACGAGTTTGTTGACCTGCTCAGGCGCCTCTGTCGGCGTCTCGATCTCCACCCAGCGCCGGATGCCGTCGAGAATAGTTTGGGTATCGAACCAGTTGGCGTTCGTCATGAGCGCATCTATGCCTTTGAATCGCATCATCCGGGAGGGCGCGCGTCAACACACGGCCGCAAATGACGACATAGGCCAGATTTGGCGCAGCCTCAAATCGGATTGCGCTGGCGTCAGCGCTTGTCGGGGCCTTCGCGGGCCGCGATCTGCTCGACGAGATCGACGATCGAGCGGCGCATCTTCGAATCGGTGATTCGGGTGAAGGCCTTGGTCAGAGCGAGACCTTCGGAGGTCGCGAGGAAGTCGGAAACATAAGAGGGCGAAGCACCTTCAGCGAAGCCGTCCGGGCCGGCCACGCCGCTCGGGCCGCCTTCGAACAGGAACGACACCGGCACCTGCAAAATCTCGGCAATCTGCTGGATGCGGCTCGCGCCGACCCTATTCGTGCCCTTCTCGTATTTCTGAATCTGCTGGAATGTCAGGCCCAAAGCTTCACCAAGCTTTTCCTGGCTCATGCCCAACATGATGCGGCGCATACGCACGCGGCTGCCGACATATTTGTCAACAGGGTTGGGCGCTTTCGACATTTCCTCAGCCTCCAAACACCACCCTCAGCGCAATCGACCGGAATGCCTCAGGTGCCAGCAGCGTAAAAATCAAACCCTGTTATTGGGAAACATTGCGGAGAAATTTAGCAACGCCCACTGTCTTTCGCAGCGGGTGCAGAATGAGGAACCCGCGTGCAATCTGTCAACCGTGGGACTACGGTTGTCAAAGGATTCCGGCCACCTCGGCGGCGACGACGCGATCAGGGGTGCCGTTTGGCAACACGCCGGCGGACCGCAAGTATCGCGCCGAGCGCGACGAGCATGGCTGCGGGCACGTCGCCCAGCTGCGCGTAGACGGTCGGCGGGATTGCGGCAGGCAGGTTTGCATCCAAAATGCCTTCGATGCCGAGACCCAGGCTGGCGACGGTTCGTCCGACCGGATCGATCACCGCGGAGATGCCGGTATTGGCGGAGCGGACCAGCGGCAATCCGAGCTCGATCGCGCGCATGCGTGCCTGCTCCAGATGCTGATAGGGGCCGGTCGAGATGCCGAACCAGCCGTCATTGGTGAGGTTCACGATCCAGCCCGGACGTTCGTTGCGTCCTGCCACCTCACCGGGAAAGATGGCCTCATAGCAGATCAGAGGCAGCGCCGATGGTGCGGTGGGGATCGGCAGCGCATGCCGCACGCTGCCGGCGATGAAGCCGCCGCGCACACGCGTCAGCTGCTCGAAACCGAGCTTCTCCATCAACTCCTGGTAGGGAAGAAATTCGCCGAACGGCACGAGGTGCAGCTTGTCGTAGACCGCGAGCACGCCGCCGTCGTGATCGATCACGTAGATCGAATTGTAGGCGCGTGTGATCGGCGTCCCCCGCGGCAGGTCGGGCGCGCGCACCGAGCCCGTGATCAGCACCGTGCCCTTCGGCAACAGGTCGGCGATTTGCGCCATCGCGTCGGCTTCGCGGGTCAGGAAGAACGGGAACGCGGATTCCGGCCAGATCAGGATGGTGGCATCGCGCACGCCGGTCGATTGCGGCCCGGAGGCGCGGTCCGACAGCGCGAGGTATTTCTTCATCACCTCCGCCTTGGCGGCATAGTTGAACTTGGCGTCCTGCTGCAGGTTCGGTTGCATCAGGCGCAGCTTGGCGCCAGCGACCATCGTGGTCGGATGCAGCGACAGGCGGATCGCGCCGAAGATGCTCATGGCAATCAGAAGCGCGATTGCCGCGGCTGACGCGCGCCACGCCACGCGGCGATCGGGCGTGCGGTCAATCAGCGTCGCCGGGCTCGCAAAGATCGCAACCGTCAGGAAGGTCATGCCCCACAGGCCGATCAGCGAGGCCGTCTGCGCCAGCGGCAGCGGCTCGGACAGCGCATAGCCGAATGCGTTCCAGGGAAAGCCGGTCAGCGCATGACCGCGCAGCCATTCGGCGATGGTGAGGCTTGCCGCGAGCGCGAGCACGCGCGTGGCGTTCTTGGTCCAGAGCAGGCGCGCCAGCGCGAATCCGATCGCCGTGAAGATGGAGAGATAGGCCGGCAGGCCCAGCACGGCGAACGGTGTCAGCCAGGCGAAGATGTCGGCGTCGACGAAGAAGGCGTAGCCGATCCAGTAGAGGCCGGGAACGAAATAGCCGAGACCGAACCAGTAGCCTGTCAGCGCCGCGGCGGGGATGCCGCCATATCGTCCGGCGCCGGTGCCGTCGATCAGCCAGACCAGCACCGGAAAGGTGATGAACAGCACCGGGAAGAGGTTGAACGGCGCCAGCGCCAGCACCGACAGCGCGCCGGCGGCCATGGCGATGACGGCGCGCTTCCAGCCCCAGGTGAGGATGATGGCAAGCGCGATCTGACGAAGTCGCTGCAATGCGCTCACTGCGGGCCGGTCCCGTCGCTCGGCGGCGGGGTCGGCGTGTCACTGGCCGGCGGCGGGCTGCTCTCCGGCGCGGCCTCGCGGCGCCGGCTCTCGCGCTGGCTGCGCGGCGCCGGACGTTCCTTCCGCGTCGAGATGCGCAGCCGCTTGACGCGGCGCGGATCGGCATCGAGCACCTCGACCTCGTAATTGCCGGGACCCGAGATCACCTCGCCGCGCACCGGCAGGCGTCCGACGAAGCTGACGAGATAGCCGCCGAGCGTCTCGACCTCCTCACCGGCCTCACCGGTGACGAAGTCCGCGCCGATCACGGTGCGGACATCGTCGAGGCTGGCGCGGGCATCGGCGATGAAGGCGTTGTCCGGCAGGCGCACGATCGAGGGTGGCTCGTCGCTGTCGTGCTCGTCGTCGATCTCGCCGACGATCTGCTCGACGATGTCCTCGATCGAGACCAGCCCGTCGCTGCCGCCATATTCGTCGACGACCAGCGCGAGGTGGATGCGCGTGGCCTGCATCTGCGCGAGCAGGTCGATTGCCCGCATCGAGGGCGGCACGTAGAGCAGCTTGCGGATGATGCGCGCGTCCTCGAGCGGCATCGCCAGATCGACCGCGCGCAAATCGAGGCCGGCCGGCAGCGGCTTCTTGCGCTTGGTCTTGGTGGCCTCCGACACCCGCGCCCGCACGGTCATGAAAGCCAGCAGATCGCGGATGTGGACGATGCCGACGGGATCGTCGAGCGTCTCGTTGTAAACGACGAGGCGGGAATGGCCGGCGCTCTCGAAGCGGTCCATCAATTCGCCGAGCGGGATGTCGCGCTTCACCGCGATGATGTCGGCGCGATGCACCATGACGTCGGCGATGCGGCGCTCGTGCAGGCCGAGGATGTTGCGCAGCATCGTGCGCTCGACGGCGGAGAAGCCGGTGTCATCGGGCGTCGTGGCGTCGAGCACGACCTGGAGATCGTCGCGCACCGATCCCGCCTTCCAGCCGAACAGCGTGCGGATGGCGCGCAGTAGCCAGCTTTCGGCGGTCGGGCGCAGCACCTCGCCCGGTGTCACCACGGCCGGCAGGTTGGGCGTGTTGCGCGGATTGTCGTGGGTTGGCTCGGAATCCGGCATCTCAGTGCGTCCCCGGGCGGTCGGCATAGGGGTCGGGGATGCCGAGATGGGCGAGGATCTCAGTTTCCAGCGCTTCCATCTCCTCGGCGTCGTCGTCGTTCTCGTGGTCGTAGCCGATCAGGTGCAGGAAGCCGTGCACGGCGAGGTGGCTCAAATGATGGTCGAACGGCTTGTGCTCCTCGTCCGCCTCGCGCCGCATGGTCTCGTAGGCGATCGCGATGTCGCCGAGCATGCGCGGCGCATCGCCTTCCTTCCATTCGCCTTCCGGCTGGAGCGCGGGAAACGACAGCACGTTGGTCGGCTTGTCGATGCCGCGCCAGTTGCTGTTGAGGGTGCGGATGCCGGCATCATCGGTCAACATCACCGCCACTTCCGCGTCGGCAACATCTTCGTCGACGCTCTCGGCGGCGGCGGCGACCGCGCGCTGGATCACGGCTTCGGAATCGGGCTCGCGCTGCCAGCAATCGGCAACGACGAGGACCTCGGTCATGGGAAGGTTCGGATGTGACATTGTCTTTGTTCGGAACGATCAGGCGCCGCGTTCGCGCCCGTCTGGTCCGGCTGTTGTCCCGTCAGGATTTATCGGCGGCCGGCCGCTGCGGCGAACCTTCATAGGCGGCGACGATCCGCGCCACGAGCTCATGGCGGATCACGTCCTCGGCTTTGAAATGAACTTGGGCAATGCCTTCGACGCCGCTCAACAGGCGCGTTGCCTCGGCAAGACCCGAGGTCTGGCCGTTCGGCAAATCGATCTGCGAGGGGTCGCCCGTCACGATCATGCGGCTGTTCTCGCCGAGACGCGTCAGGAACATCTTCATCTGCATCGATGTGGTGTTCTGCGCCTCGTCCAGGATGATGGCGGCGTTGGTGAGGGTGCGGCCGCGCATGAAGGCGAGCGGTGCGATCTCGATCTCGCCGGTCTGCAGCGCGCGCTCGACGATGCGCGCATCCATGAGGTCGTAGAGCGCGTCGTAGATCGGACGCAGATACGGATCGACCTTCTCGCGGAGATCGCCGGGCAAAAAGCCGAGGCGCTCGCCGGCTTCGACCGCCGGGCGCGACAGGATGATCTTGTCGACCTCCTTGCGCTCGAACAGCTGCGCGGCATGCGCGACCGCGAGCCAGGTCTTGCCGGTGCCGGCGGGGCCGATGCCGAACACCAGCTCGTGGCGCTTCAGAGCGCGGATGTAGGAGTCCTGCGCGGCGGTGCGCGCGCGCACGGGGCGCTTGCGCAAGTTGATGCTGTCGAAGGTCGATTTCGCCGACTTGGCGTCGAACTCGAACAGCGAGCCCTGCGCGATCACGGCGCGGATCGCGCCTTCGACTTCGCCCTGGTCGACGTCCTGGCCCTTCGCGGCGTGCGCATAGAGCGTCTCAAGCACGCGGCGCGCGGCGTCGCAGCCGTCGCGGGTGCCACTGATGGTGATGTGGTTGCCCTTGGAGTCCACGACGACGCCGAGCCGCCGCTCGATCTGCGCCAGGTTCTGGCCATAGGGGCCGACCAGTGCGGATGCGGCGCGGTTGTCGTCGAAATCGATGACGACCTGGGTCTCGGGCGGAACTTGCATGTCGCGGTCAAATTTGCGGCTGGGAGCGATAGAAGACGAATCCGATGCACTTTTTGGCAAGGGTTCAGGCTCCAGTGGCTTGCGGTAAAGCGGGCTCGCGCGCGGTGCGCGGTGTCGCGAGCTCGCCGAGGAAGCTGTAGCGCTCGAGGCTGTCGATCCTGACAGGCAGGATCTGTCCGATGATGTCGGGCGAGGCCATCACATGGGCGGGCTGGAGAAAAGCGGTGCGGCCGACGATCTGGCCGTCCTTGCGCGCCGGACGCTCGAACAGCACATCGACCGTCGAGCCAATCGCGGCCCTGTTGAAGGCCGATTGCTGGCTGTCGATCAGTTCCTGGAGCCGCTCCAATCGCTGGTCCATCTCGGCGGGGGACACCGTCTCCTGCATGTCCGCGGCCGGCGTTCCCGGCCGGGCGGAGTATTTGAACGAATAAGCCGCAGCGTAACCGATTTGCGTGACAAGCGCGAGGGTGGCGAGAAAATCTTGCTCGCTTTCGCCGGGGAAGCCGACGATGAAATCTGATGAAAAAGCAATGTCTTGGCGCGCGGTACGAAAACGGTCGATGACGTCGAGATAATCATCGGCGGTATGTTTCCGGTTCATGGCGGCAAGAATCCGGTCCGAGCCCGACTGCACCGGCAGGTGCACGAACGGCATCAGGGCATCGAGATCGCGATGCGCCGCGATCAGACTGTCATCGACGTCGCGGGGGTGGCTGGTCGAATAGCGCAGCCGCGCGATCCCCGGAATCGCCGCCAGATGTTCGAGCAACCGGCCGAGCGGCCAGGTTTTTCCGTCCGGCCCCTCGCCGTGATAGGCGTTGACGTTCTGGCCGATCAAGGTGAGCTCGCGCACGCCGTTGTCGGCAAGCCGCTTCACGTCGTCGACGATCTTCGCGACAGGGCGGGAGACTTCCGAGCCTCGCGTGTAAGGCACGACGCAGAAGGTGCAGAACTTGTCGCAGCCTTCCTGCACCGTGACGAAGGCGGAAATGCCGCGCGCGCGGATCGCTGCAGGCTTCGGCTGGGCAAGGAAGCCGAACTTGTCCTCGGCCGGAAATTCGGTCTCGATCGCGCGGCCTTCACTGCCGGCGCGCTTCAGGAGCTCCGGCAGATGATGATAGCTCTGCGGTCCCACCACGACGTCGACGACCGGCGCACGGCGCACGATCTCCTCGCCCTCGGCCTGCGCCACGCAGCCCGCGACCGCGATCTGCATCGCGCGGCCTCCGCGCGCAGCTTCGTCCTTGGCGACGCGCAGCCGCCCGAGCTCGGAATAGACCTTTTCCGAGGCCTTCTCGCGGATATGGCAGGTGTTGAGGATGACGAGGTCGGCGTCCTCGGCGCTCGCCGTCTCCACGAATCCTTCCGGAGCCAGCGTGTCCACCATGCGCTGGGCATCGTAGACGTTCATCTGGCAGCCATATGATTTGATGTGCAGCTTGCGCGGCGGCGTCATGGAACCCGAAAATGGCGGTGGAGGACGGCCCTCAGATATAGGTTGGACGGGCGAAAATCCAGCGAATGGGGCCTGAACCCGTCATTCCGGGGCGCGACGCAGTCGCGAACCCGGAATCTCGAGCTAATTCCACTAGATTCCGGGTTCACGCGCCCTGCGCGTGCCCCGGAATGACTGCGAGGGGATGGAATCAGCCCGCCAGAGCCTCCGCCTCGACCCGCCGGACCAGTTCCGGCAATTGATGCATATCCGAGAAGGTCAGGTCGGCACCAGCCTGCCGCAGGGTCTCGGCATGGCCGGCCCCGCAATGGCTGCCGCCATAGAAGCCGAACACGGTCATGCCAGCCGCCCGCGCCCCGGCGATGCCGGCCAGGCTGTCCTCGATGACGACGCAGCGCTCGGGTGGCACGCCCATTTCCCTGGCGGCGAACAGGAACAGGTCCGGTGCCGGCTTGCCGTTCGTCACCTGCGAGGACGAGAAGATGTTCGGCGCGAGGCGTTCATAGAGCCCCGTGCTTCCGAGGCTCACGCGCATACGCGGATGCGAACCGCTCGAGGCAACGCAGACACGTTGCGTCACGACGTCGAGCACGTCGTGGATGCCGTGGATCGCCTCGAGGTCGGCCTCGAATGCGCGGAACAGCTCGTCCTGCAGATCGCCGTGATAGGCCTCGGGCAGCTTGCGGCCGAGCTCGGTTTCGATCTCGAGGTTGGCCTGTTTTGTCGAGCGGCCAAGGAAGCGCTCGGACACCTGCTCCGACGTGATCGGATAGCCGTGCCGCGTCAGCACATCCGCATGCGCGCGACAGGAGATCACCTCGCTGTCCACGAGCACGCCGTCGCAATCGAAGATGATGAGATCGATGGGCACTAAATCAATTCGTCGGCTTGTCGTCGTCGAGCGGGACGCAATAGAGCTCGAGCCGGTGGTCGACCAGCTTGTAGCCGAGCTTGCGGGCGATCTCCGCCTGAAGCTTCTCGATCTCTTCGGAGGTGAATTCGATCACCTTGCCGTCGCGCAGATTGATGAGGTGATCGTGGTGGCTGTCGCGCATCGTCTCATAGCGCGCGCGGCCCTCGCGAAAATCATGGCGTTCGATGATACCGGCGTCCTCGAACAGCTTGACGGTGCGATACACGGTCGAGATCGAGATCTTGTCGTCGACGGCAACGCAGCGCCGGTACAGTTCCTCGACATCGGGATGATCGACCGCCTCCGCGAGCACGCGGGCGATGACACGGCGCTGCTCGGTCATGCGCATGCCGGTGGCGGCACAGCGCGCCTCGATGCCGGACGCCTTGGTTGCGGAAGAGGGTTTCAGTGCGGTCATGATCTGTCTGCCTGAGGGGCGCTTTCTGCCATCGATGTTACGACAAGTCACGTCGCATCAGAAGGGCGTTCAATTGTTCCCCATTGGGCTGCTTATAGTAGCGTTCGCGGCGTCCGACCACCATGAATCCGGCCCGGTCGTAGAGCCGCCGCGCCGGCTGGTTATTTTCCTCAACTTCGAGAAATATCGTGCGCACGCCGCGCCCCGCGAGATGGCCGAGATGGGTCATCAGCAGCGTGCGGGACAGGCCGCGGCCGCGATGGGCCTGGTCGACCGCGACCGAGAGGATCTCCGCCTCGTCGGCGCCGATCCGCGAGACGGCAAAGCCGATGATCTTGCGGCCGAGGCGCAACCGATGCACGAGCGTGTTGCGCTCGCTCATCATGTTCTCGAACTCGGCTTCGCCCCAGCCCTGCGCGAAGGAGGCGCCGTGAAGCTGCGCCAGCCGCGCGGCATCGCGCAAGGAAACCGGCTCGACGGCGGCCGTGCCGCCGCGCCACCATTCCGACAGCCATCTCATCATGAGCTTGCGGCTTGTGCGAGCAGCGGAGTTGCGGCCGGCTTTGCGTCGGGCGCCTTCAGATAGAACGGCCGCGCCGGATTCGTTTCGGGATCGGCCGCAGCGCCGAGCCATGCGAGCCAGCCGATGTCGGGCGCGGGCTGCGCGTCGACCGCGACCGGCGGCGGCGCATCCTTCGGCCAGCGATCGGCCAGGATGTTCGCGGCATTGCCGACCAGATGCGGCGCGCCGAATTGCGAGGCTGCAATCGCATCATTGATGGGCGCGATGCCCGGCTGCACCAGCAGGCTGCCGTCGCCGGCGACGATCTGGAAATAGACGTGATCGTGCCGCGCATCGATGGCGGAGATCACCGGCGCCGTTCCGCTCTGGCCGACGACGGTGGCGGCATAGGCCGACAGCGTCGTCAGCCCGACCGCCGGCCGTTTCGCCGCAAGCGCAAGACCGCGCGCTGCCGAGATGCCGACGCGCAGGCCGGTGAAGCTGCCGGGGCCGACCGTGACGGCGACGCGGTCGAGCGAGGTGAAGGCGAGATTGGCAGATTGCATCACGCGCGCGATCATCGGCATCAGCGCTTCGGCATGGCCGCGCTTCATGAGAAGCTGCTCCTGCGCAAGGAGCTCGCCGGCGTCGGTGTCGAGCACGGCCGCCGCGCACGCCTCGAGCGCAGTATCGATGGCAAGGATCAGCATGGAAGAGCGAATGACGAGTGGCGAATGGAAAGCAGTCTAGCGAACCGAGCGTCTATTCGCCATTCGTCACGCACGATTTGCAGGCCTCCCAAATGCCTTACTTCGTAGGGTGGGGCAAAGCGAAGCGTCCCCACCACAACCGTTTCGGTGGGCACGGCGCAAGCGCGCCCTTGCCCACCCTACGACAGCTCGCTTACATCGGCCGGACTTCGACCACGTCGGGCACGAAGTGCTTGAGCAGGTTCTGGATACCGTGCTGGAGCGTTGCCGTCGACGACGGGCAGCCGGAGCAGGCGCCCTTCATGTTGAGATAGACGATACCGTCCTTGAAGCCGCGGAAGGTGATGTCGCCGCCGTCGTTGGCGACCGCCGGCCGCACGCGGGTTTCGATCAGGTCCTTGATCATGTCGACCGTCTCGGCATCGGCCTCGTCAAAGAACTCGTCCTCGTCGTCGAGATCGGCATCGGTGTGCGCTTCGCCGCCGGCGAGCAGCGGCGCGCCGGACATGTAGTGCTCCATGATGGCGCCAAGGATCGCGGGCTTGAGCTGCTGCCATTCACCGCTCGCCTTGGTCACGGTGATGAAGTCCGATCCGTAGAACACGCCGGTGACGCCGGGAACCTCGAACAGCTTTTCGGCCAGCGGCGAGCGCGCGGCCGATTCGCGGCTCGAAAATTCCATCGGGCTGCCGTCGACCACGACGCGGCCGGGAATGAACTTCAGCGTGGCGGGATTGGGGGTGGCTTCGGTTTGAATGAACATGGTTTTCTCCAGACGTCACCGGTTCAAGGCCGGCGCGTGCTCTATCACCTAGCAGATGGCGACGGGGAACGCACGGTCAAGGGGAGGATAGCAATTTCGCCTATAGGTTTCAGTGAGTTAGGGGCCGCTCACCCTCCCCTGGAGGGGGAGGGTCGGCGCGAAGCGCCGGGGTGGGGTGATCTCTCCGCACGGGCACTGTTGGATGGGGAAACACCGTCACCCCACCCCGCTCGCGCTGCGCGCGATCGACCCTCCCCCTCCAGGGGAGGGTAAGAGGCAGCGCCCTACGACAGCGAATCCACGCTTTGGTCGCTCAGCGCGCCGGAGATGATCGTCACCGGCACCGGGAATGTGCCGAGCTCATGCGCGAGCAGCGCGACCAGAGGTCCCGGGCCCTCCGCGCCGGGATTGGCGGCAAGGACCAGCATGGCGATATCAGGGTCCTCGTCGATGACAGCGAGCAGCTGTTCCATCGCGGCGCCCTCGCGGATCACCCGTTCCGGCGTGATCGCGGCGATGCCGTTGGCTCTCCCGGCGGCGCGGTCGAGCGCGGCCTCCGCCGCCTCCTGCGCCTCGGCGCGCATGATGTCGGCGACCCCCAGCCATTCCTGGGTCTGCTCCTCGGGCTCGATGATGCGCAGCATCACCACGCCGCCGCCGGCTCGGATCGCCCAGCGGCTGGCGTAATAGACCGCGCGATCCCATTCGGCGCTGTCGTCGACGACGACGAGGCATTTGGGCTTGTGACCCGGCTCAAAGCAAAGTCGCTTGCTGGTCATGCATGTCCCGGCATGTGCACGGCTCGCATGCTGCCACACTCCCGCAATGTTTGGGAGAGGCGAAGCGGCCGGCGCCGTGGCGCCGACCGGTGTTGCGATCGCGCCTTAGCGCCGACGGATGAAGCCGACGATGTCCTTCGACAGCTTCATGGTCTCGTCGGCGATGGCGCGGGCCCGGTCGGAACCCTCGTTCAGGATCGTGTCGATATGGCCGGGGTCGGCGACGAGGCGCTTCATCTCGCCGGCGATCGGCGCGAGCTTCGTCACGCACAGCTCCGCGAGCGCGTTCTTGAAGCTGGAGAACTGGCCGCCGCCGAAATCCCTGAGCACGTCGGCCTTGGGCCGGCCGGAGAGCGCGGCGAAGATGCCGACGAGATTGTCGGCCTCGGGACGGGCTTCCAGGCCCTTTTCCTCTGACGGCAACGGCTCCGGATCGGTCTTCGCCTTGCGGATCTTCTGCGCGATGGTGTCGGCGTCGTCGGTGAGGTTGATGCGCGAATTGTCGGAGGCATCCGACTTCGACATCTTCTTGGTGCCGTCGCGCAAGCTCATCACGCGCGTCGCCGGGCCCGTGATCAAGGGTTCCGGCAGCGGGAAGAACAGGCCGTCATTTGCGCCGTGGCTGCGGATCGAGTCGCCGAAATCGTTGTTGAACTTCTGCGCGATGTCGCGCGAGAGCTCGAGATGCTGCTTCTGGTCCTCGCCCACGGGAACGTGGGTGGCGCGGTAGAGCAGGATGTCGGCGGCCATCAGCACGGGATAGTCGAACAGACCCACGGACGCGTTCTCGCGGTCCTTGCCGGCCTTCTCCTTGAACTGGGTCATGCGGCCGAGCCAGCCCATGCGCGCGACGCAGTTGAAGATCCAGGCGAGCTCGGCGTGTCCCGAGACCTGGCTCTGGTTGAACACGATGTGCTTCTTCGGGTCGATGCCGCTGGCGATGAACGCCGCCGTCACCTCGCGGGTGTTGCGCGCGAGCTCGACCGGTCCACCCCAGACGTCGACGCCTTGCGTGATCGCGTGCATGTCGACGACGCAATAGATGCAGTTGTGGGTTTCCTGCATCTTCACGAAGTTGACGATCGCGCCGAGATAATTGCCGAGGTGCAGATTGCCCGTCGGCTGGACGCCCGAAAAGACCCGTTCAACGAATGGCATGGTCAGCCTTCCCATAGGTATTTGGCCGTCGTTTCCAACAGCGGCGCTGCTCCGTCAAGGGTAATTCGCTTATCCCATCCGCTAGGCGGGCCGTTTCAAGGCCGCAGCCGCCTCGCGCCAGGAGGCGGCGCCGAGGGTTTGCAGCAAGAGGCCATAGACCGCGATCCCGGCCGCGATCTGCACGCCCAGCACGATGAAGCGGATCAGGCCATGCGCCTCGGCGGGCATCAGAGCCGCGGACAGCCAGAGCAGGGTGCCCATCGCGGCCGCGGCGAGCGCGATCCGCGGCAGCCGTTTTCGCGCGGCGCCGTCGATCGAGAAGCCAAACTCGCTGGTGCCCTTCCGGAGCAGCGAAATCGCGCTGCTCCAGGCGCCGGCCGCGATACTCGCCGCGATCCCGCTGGCGCCAAAGAAATGCCCGAGCAGCACGGCGAGCGCGACCGCGACCACAAATCCTTTGGCCGTGGCCATGAGCGGCGTCATCGTGTCGCTGCGGGCATAGAACGCCGGCGACAGCGCCTTGATCAGCACGTGGGCCGGCAGGCCCAGCGCCAGCCACATCAATGCATGCGCCGTCGCCGCGCTGTCGTCCGCGCCGAAGGCGCCATGCTCGAACAGCAGCCGCACGATCGGCTCCGCCAGCACGACCAGGCCGAGCGTCGCCGGCAGCGCCAGCCCGGCTGCAAGCTCCAGCGCGCGCGATTCCGCATGTGCCACGGCGTCGCGGTCGCCGCTGGTGACGGCGCGCGTCAACTCCGGCACCAGCACGGTGCCCATCGCGACGCCGACGATGCCGAGCGGCAGCTCGATCAGGCGGTTGGCGAAATAAAGCCAGGACACGGCGGAGGGCGTGGCGGACGCGATGATCGCGCCCGCGACCATCAGCCATTGCGGCCCCGAGCTTGCGATCATGCCGGGGATCGCCTTGGCGAAGAAACCGCGCATCTCCTTGTCGAAGCTCACGCGCAACGGTGTCGCAAGATTCGCACTGCGCTGCGACAGCAGCATCAGCAATTGCAGCAGGCCGGCGATGCCGACGGTGGCCGCCAGCATCCACGCCGCGAAGGTCGCATCAGTATGCCCGACCAGGAGCGCGGCGATGGCGACGATCAGCGCGATGTTGAACAGCAGCGGCGAGAAGGCGGTCAGTGCAAAGCGCGCTTGCGCGTTGAGCAGTCCCATCAGCACCGTGACGGGTCCGGCGAAGGCGAGATAGGGGAGCATCAGCCGCGCATTCGCGACGGCGAGATCGAGCGTGGCGCTGCCGAGAAAGCCCGGTGCGATGATCGTGATGATCAGCGGCATCACGAGCGCGATGACCGCCGAGATCGCGATCAGGGCCACGCTGACCGTGCCGAGCACGCGGCCCGCGAAGGCGGATGCCGCCGCTTCGCCGTCGCGGTCACGGACGCGCAGCCAGGCCGGGATCAGCGCCGCATTCAGTGCCCCTTCGCTGAGCAGCCGTCGCACCACGTTGACGAGCTGGAACGCCGCCAGAAACGCATCCGCCACCGCGCCGGTGCCCAGCAGCGCGGCAATCATGGAATCGCGCGCAAAGCCGAGCAGGCGCGAGGCCAGTGTTCCCGTCGAAACTGTCAGGAAGGAGCGGATCATCGGACGTTATAATACCGTTGCTTGCCCGGGCAGGGCCGGTCGTGATAGGCCGCGAGCCAGATTTCAGACCGACAGGAAGCGGATTTCCGCAGGGATCGCAATCCGCCAAACAGGATCAAGGTGAATGGCTGACGTGAAATATGACGTTCTCGGGATCGGCAACGCGCTGTTCGACGTGCTGGTCAGGACCGACGAGGCCTTTTTGGCCAAGCACGGCATGACCAAGGGCAGCATGTCCCTGATCGACGAGGCGCGCGCCGCCGCCATTTACAAGGACATGGGGCCGGCAACGGAAGTCTCGGGGGGATCTGCCGCCAACACCATCGTCGGCATCGGCAGCCTGGGGGCGCGTGCCGCCTATGTCGGCAAGGTCAAGGACGACCAGATCGGCAAGCTCTACGTCCACGACATCCGCGCCGCGGGCGTTGCCTTCAACACGCCCGCCGCGACGGACGGCCCCGCCACCGGCTGCTCCTACATCCTCGTCACCGATGACGGTGAGCGCACCATGAACACCTATCTCGGCGCGGCGCAGGACCTGTCGCCCGCCGATATCGACCCGGCCGAGATCGCTGCCGCCGGCATCGTCTATCTCGAAGGCTATCTCTGGGACCCCAAGAACGCCAAGGATGCCTTCGTCAAGGCGGCCAAGATCGCCCATGACGCCAAGCGCAAGGTTGCGCTGACGCTGTCGGATTCCTTCTGTGTCGACCGCTATCGCGACGAGTTTCTCTCGTTGATGCGGGGCGGCACCGTCGACATCGTCTTCGCCAACGAGTCCGAGCTGCACTCGCTCTACACGACCTCGGATTTCGACACCGCGCTGAAGCAGCTGCGCAACGACGTCAATCTCGGCGTCGTCACCCGCAGCGAGAAGGGCTGCATGGTGGTGTCGTCGGAAGACGCCGTCGCCGCGCCGGCCTTCCCGGTCGACAAGGTCGTCGACACCACCGGCGCCGGCGACCTCTTCGCCGCCGGCTTCCTCTACGGTCTGTCGCGCAATCTCGCGTACAAGCAGTGCGGCGAGCTCGGCGCGCTCGCGGCCGCCGAAGTGATCCAGCACATCGGCGCGCGGCCGCTGGTGTCGCTCAAGGAGCTGGCCGGCCAGCGCGGGTTGACGGTTTAGTCCTCGCTCTCTCCGCCGTCATTGCGAGCGAAGCGAAGCAATCCAGAATCCCTCCGCGGAGACAGACTGGATTGCTTCGCTACGCTCGCAATGACGATGTGGATGCAGATGCGCGCCTCATCCTCCGCTGTCGTCGCCCGGCTTGACCGGGCGATCCAGTGCTCCGAAACGTCAGTGGTTTACCGAGAAGCCGCGGCGTACTGGATTCCCCGCCTTCGCGGGGAATGACAGTCGTTGTGCGGCAAAACACTCAGCGCCTCACGCCGCCTTCTGCCCGCTCCCCGCATCGAGCCCGGCATAGATCCCGCGCTCGAATCCCGTGAAGGCCTCGATGCATTTGGCGTCGACGAACGGCAGCACCTGCATCAGGATCACGCCGGAAACGTCGCGCGCCGGGTCGATCCAGAAATAGGTGTTGGCGAGACCAGCCCAGGCGAGGCTGCCGGCACTGCGGCCCTCCGGCGTTTTGGCGGTATTGATCAGGAAGGACAGCCCCCACTTCTTCACGATGTCAGGGAAGAGATCGACATCGTTGGTGTACACGGGCGCAACCGTCGTCATCTTGCCAATGGTGAGATCGCCGATGTGGTTCTGGCCCATCAGCGCGACCGTCTCGGGCTTCAGCACCTGATTGCCGTTGCCGCGGCCCTTGTTGAGGATCATCTGGGTGAACTTGATGTAGTCGCCGGCCGTGCCGTAAAGGCCGCCACCACCCATGCAAAATTCCGGATTCTGCTCGATCTCGAACGGGATCGGCGCCAGCGATCCATCCTCGCCGCGAGCATGGGTGGCGACCAGCCGCTGGCGCATGTTGTCGGTGATCTTGAAGCCGGTGTCGCTCATGCCGAGCGGGGTGAAGAGATTGTCTCGCAGATAGGCATCGAGCCGCTTGCCGCTGACGGCTTCCACTGCCTTGCCGACGAAGTCGATGTTGATGCCATATTCCCAGCGCGTACCGGGATCAGACATGATCGGCGTCTTCAGCGCGATGTCCTGGCAGGAGAAGATGTTCGGGATTCCGGTCTTCTCCAAGTAGAGCGCGAGATCGCCGTTCCACACATTGTAGGCAAAACCGGCGGTGTGGGTCATGAGCTGGCGCAGCGTGATCGCGCCCTTGGCCGGCCGCAGCTTCGGTTCGCCCTTGGCGTCAAAACCCTCGAGCACCTGTGGCTTGGCGAGATCGGGCAGCACGTCGCCGATCGGCGTATCCAGCGACAGCTTGCCCTGCTCGACCAGCTGCATCGCGCCCGCCGATGTCACCGCCTTCGTCATCGAGGCGATCCAGAACACGCTGTCCAGCGTCATCGCATCGGGCTTGGAGAGGTCGCGCTTTCCGAACGCGCCCTGATACAGCACGTCGCTACCGCTCGCGGCGATCGCGACGACGCCGGGAATCTCCTTGGCATCGCTGGTCTTGCGCAGAATCTCGTCGATCTGGGCCTGGCTTTGCATGCGCGTTTCCTCCGGTTTGATTATTGTTGGAAGTGATCGATTGTCCTCCTGGAGGTCGCGCGCGGCAAGCGCCCCAACCTTCACCCCGGTCGCGATGTCGTGACTTGACGGCCTGCGCCCTACGCAGGACGACAAGGCGGCTGGACGGCAACACTCCGTCACATTCTGCGGTGGATGACCGCAACGAGCCGTGACCATGGATGGGTCGTGGCGATATGTTTTGCGTGTTTGGAAGCACTTGAAACATTTTGTGCGTTGCGACGTTCAGCACTCGGCCAATCGACGGCCGACGTTAAGACTTGATGCAAATTTGGCGGCCGGCTCCCGGCCGCGGGGGACCTCAAATGATTTCGACCTGGAGCGAATGGAAGCGCTATCCCCGTCCCGGACGGGGCGACAACCTCGAGGCGCCGATCTCGCCCGGTATTTACGAGGTTCGTGTCGCCGGCACCGGCGCGCTCTATTCCTTCGGCGCGGTGGACAATCTGGCGCAGGCGCTGGCGCTGCTGCCGGTCGGCTCGAAGAGCTGGTTCGGCCGCCGCGACACCTCCGACGTTCCCGATCTCGAATACCGGACGTGCGCGACCTCCTCGAAGGCCGACGCCAAGGCCGCCGCCGAGCGCATGATCGGCCGGCGCGAGACCTATATGAGCGGCGCGGCGTAACCTCGCCGACCCGAATTTAGCTGCCATCAGCTGTGCGTTGCGGGGCGGTGCATTGCGCACCGTCTCTCCCTATATTCCGGGCCAATCTGATCGCCCTGAGGGAGAACGCCATGACCCCGACCGCCGCCGCCCGCGCCACGCAAGCCACTGCCACCCTGCGCGACCGGTTGAAGGACCCCTCGCTGCTGAAGGAGGCCTGCTACATCGACGGCGCGTGGGTCGGCACGCCGGTCTTCGCGGTGAACAATCCCGCCACCGGCGTCGAGCTCGCAAAGGTCCCGCAGCTTGGTGCGGCCGAGACCACCAAGGCGGTTGAAGCCGCCGAGCGCGCCTTCCCGGCCTGGGCCAAGCACACCGCCAAGCAGCGCTCCAACATTTTGCGCAAATGGTTCGAGCTGATTACGGCCAACCGTGAGGACCTCGCGCTGATCCTCACCTCCGAGCAGGGCAAGCCGCTCTCCGAGGCGCTCGGCGAGGTCGACATCGGCGCCGCCTATATCGAGTTCTTCGCCGAGGAAGCGCGCCGCGTTTATGGCGAGACCATTCCGACGCAGCGGCCCGATGCGCGCCTGCTCGCGATCAAGCAGCCGATCGGCGTCTGCGGCGCGATCACGCCGTGGAATTTCCCGAACTCGATGATCACGCGAAAGGTCTCGCCGGCACTCGCGGCTGGCTGCACCGTGGTGCTCAAGCCCGCCAACGAGACGCCGCTCTCCGCGCTGGCGCTCGCCGTGCTCGCCGAGAAGGCCGGCATCCCCAAGGGCGTGCTCAACATCATCACCGGCGATGCGCCGCCGATCGGCAAGGTGCTGTGCGAGCATCCCGCGGTGCGCTTCGTCGGCTTCACCGGCTCGACCGCGGTCGGCAAGATCCTCTATCAGCAGGCCTCGGTCGGCGTGAAGCGGCTCGGTCTCGAACTCGGCGGCAACGCGCCCTTCATCGTGTTCGACGACGCCGACATCGATGCTGCGGTCGAGGGCGCGATCGTCTCGAAATACCGCAACATGGGCCAGACCTGCGTCTGCGCCAACCGCATCTACGCCCAGGACAAGATCTACGACGACTTCGTGCAGAAACTCTCGAAGAAGGTCGCGGCGATGAAGATCGGCGACGGCACCGAGAGCGGCGTCACGCAGGGGCCGCTGATCAACATGAAGGCGGTCGACAAGGTCGAGCGGCACATCGCGGATGCCGTGAAGCGCGGCGCCAAGGTCGTCACCGGCGGCAAGCGCAGCGAGCTCGGCCGCTCATTCTTCGAGCCGACCGTGCTCGCCGACGTCAAGCCGGACTCGCTGGTGTCGCAGGAGGAAACCTTCGGCCCGCTCGCGCCTGTCATCCGCTTCAAGGATGAAGCCGATGTCATCGCGATGTGCAACGCCTCGCCGTTCGGTCTCGCCTCCTACTTCTATTCCCGCGATCTCGGCCGCGTCTGGCGCGTCGCCGAAGCGCTGGAGTCGGGCATGGTCGGCGTCAACACCGGCCTGATCACCACCGAAGTCGCGCCCTTCGGCGGCGTCAAGGAAAGCGGCCTGGGCCGTGAAGGCTCGCGTCACGGCATGGAAGAATATGTCGAGATCAAATACGTGATGATGGCGGGGGTGTGATTGGCAGGAGGCGGCTCGAAAGCCGCCTCGTCTTGCTCGCGCTGGTCTGGAACGGCGTGCAACCGAAGCCGTTTGCGCTCAGCGCAAGCGGCGGCGTTGGCGATTGCGATAGAAGAAGCTTGATCGGAGGCACGCCCGGTCGTGCTCGGAGAGCTGATTGCACGCAGGATCATATCGGGAAATCGGCGCCGAGACCTATTGTCCCAACGCACCGCAATGGGTCACGCCGACTGCCTTATCATAGGGCCTGGTAGCGCAAATCTTACCGCCGCAGCACCGCAATCGTCCGGTTCGCGAATGTCAGCCGCTCGGCCATGACCGACACGAAGTAGGTCAGCAACTTGTGGCTGAGCGCGGGGTCTTCATCCTTGATCGCGTCGAACTGGTGCGTGTTGAGCACGTAGAGCACGCTGTCGACCTCGGCCTGGATCGTGGCGCTGCGCGGGGTGTTCGACACCAGGCCCATCTCGCCGATCGTGGTGTAGCGGCCGAGGCTGCGTACGCGCGTGGTGCGGTCGTCGTCGGCGGGCACCATGATGCCGACGCGGCCGTCGAGAATGAAATGCATGGAATCGGCGGGATCGCCGGCCTGCACGATGATCTCGCCGGACTCGACCTCGATGCGCTGGCAGCGGCGGATCAGCTCGTCGGCGTCGTTCTCGCTGTCGAGGATTCGCGTGAACCAGTCGCGTAAGGAGGCTTCTTCCTGCGCCAGGCCCTGATGCTGCGAGATGATCTCGTTCTCGCACCATTCCAGCGCGTGATCGAGCTCGCCGATGATGATAACGCCTTCGCCGATGAAATCGCTGGAGCGCAGCACCTTCTCGGCGGTCGCCGACAGATGCACCAGGATCAGCTCGACACCGAGATCGGCCGCGCTGCGCTTGATCTGCGCGAAGCTGTAGGCGGCCGACGAATCCACGCCGGTGACGAGCTTGAAGTCGAACAGCAGATAGCGGCATTCGGGGCGCTCATGGAGCAGCCGCTTGACGTGCTGGTAAAGCCGGTTGGCGGAGCCGAAGAACAGATAGCTCTGCAGGTTGAGGCCCTGGATCTTGCCGCCATGGGCCAGCAGCACCTCCTGGTCGTCGCGCGAGCGGTCGAGCGAGGAGCGATATTCCGAGCCGTCGAAACTGTACTTGATCGATTCCACCCGCGCTGCGCTGAAAGCGAATGTGGCGCAGCCGATGATCACGCCGATCAGGATGCCCGGCACGAAGCCCCAGACCACGATGATCGCGATGATGGCGATCAGCGAGAGATATTCGAGCTTCGACAGCCGCTTGCGCGACTCGATGATCCATTTGTGCAGCTGGTCGGCGCCGAGATAGAGCAAAAGGCCGCCGAGCACGAATTTCGGAATGAAGCCGAGCAATTGCGGCGCGACCACGAGCATCAGCAGCGACATCACCGCGACCGTGAGGCCGGACAGGCGGCCGCGGCCGCCGCTGCTGAAGTTCAGGATCGAGCGGCTGACCGAGATGCAGCCGGCATAGCCGCCGAGCACGCCGGTCAGCATGTTGGCGGTGCCGGTGACGTTCAGCTCGCGCTCGAGGTTGGCCTCGCGATGAACGGCGACCTCGATGCCGGTGGTGTTGAACAGCGTGCTCGACGCGGTGACGAAAATCACGGCGACGAGATTGCCGAGCAGGTCCGGCACGGCGAACCAGGGATAGTGGACGAGGCCGTCGGTGTGCCAAGGCACCATGAAGGCCGCCTGCGGCGGCGGCTGGAATGTCCAGCCCAGACTGCGGGCCTCGCCGAGCGAGATGCCCGTGATCCAGAACGCCAGATGTGCCGTGAGCACGCCGGCGACCAGGATGATCGGCAGCCCGAACGGGCTGCGCGAGCGATGCCAGGTCAGATACAGCACCAGTGCCATGGCGCAGGCGGCACCGAGCTCCAGCAGCGTGGTGCCGTTGGTGAAATGCAGCAGCGTCGCAAATTGCACGGGGTGATCGGTGATGACCCGGATCGCACCCATGACGATCAGGAGCCCGGTGGCGCCGAGGAAGCCGCCGACCACGGGGTAGGGCACGTAGCGGATGGCACGGCCCATCCGCGTCAGGCCCAGTCCGCACAGCGCCACGCCTGTCAGTACCGTCGACAGGCCGAGCGTGATCAGGACCGGTGACAACAACGGCACCGACGGGCTCGCCGCCTCGATCCGTTCGACCAGCGAGGCTGCGAGGATTCCCGTCACCGCCGCGGTCGAGCTGTCGGGGGCGGCGACCGCGAAGGGCAGGGAGCTCCCGAGCGCGACGATCGCCGCAAGCACCGCAGAGCTGATGAAGGTCGCCGTGATCGCGTAGGACAGATAGGGCGACAGGGGACCTGCGAAGATCAGCAGCGCGTAGGAGAGCCCGAACGTGACGGTCAGGACGCTGGCGGCGCTGCCGCCCAATATGTCATTCAGCGCACGCTTGAGCGTCGGATTGAACCGCGGAGCCGGACTGAAGGTAATCGCTGGATCGGTCACGTGCTGGCGCTCGCCCCTTGGGACACTCCGTCTGAGACGTAGACGATTGGAGGCTTAGCGCAACAGGATTCGTGGAACTATGAAGTATCCGACAGTTTTCCTACGGTCCGGTGCGGAATCCCGTTCACGACGTGTGAATGGTCAATCATACGTGTGAAGATTGACGGTGCAGCCCCATACTCAACCGTCGTCCCGGCGAAGGCCGGGACCCATAACCACAGGGAGAAGTTTGACGAAGACTTGCAGTGAAATGGTCGGTACCGGGACCGAGCTTTATCGATAGATTCCGCGGTATGGGTCCCGGCTTTCGCCGGGACGACGAGGAACACCAATCCCTCCTCGTCATTGCGAGCGCAGCGAAGCAATCCAGTCTGTCTCCGCGGAGGGACTCTGGATTGCTTCGCTGCTCTCGCAATGACGGAGCGCGCGGAAACAGCCGGGCTTAAATCTTCAGCTCCGTCCCCGTCACGCGCCGATACGCTTCCAGATATCTTTTGCTGGTCGCCTCCACCACGCTCGCCGGCAGTGGCGGCGGCGGGGCGTCGCCGTTCCAGCGGCCGGCGCGGCGCTCGACATCGAGATAGTCGCGCAGCGGCTGCTTGTCGAAGCTCGCCTGCGGCTGGCCGGGCTTGTAGGCGTCGACCGCCCAGAAGCGCGAACTGTCCGGTGTCATCACCTCGTCGATCAGGATGATGCGGCCGTTCTTGTCGCGGCCGAACTCGAACTTGGTGTCGGCGATGATGATGCCCTGCTCGCGGGCGAGTTCCTCGCCGAGCGTGTAGATCGCGCGCGTCATGCTCTCGAGCGTGTAGGCGACCTCGTCGCCGACCACTTCGCGCATCTTCGCGATGGTGATGTTCTCGTCATGGCCGGTCTCGGCCTTGGTCGCCGGGCTGAAGATCGAAGGCTCCAGCTTCTCGCTTTCGACGAGGCCCGGTTTCAGCTTCTCGCCGGCGAGCGTGCCGGAGCCAGCATATTCCTTCCAGGCCGAGCCCGAGAGATAGCCGCGGATCACGCATTCGATCGGAAACACGGTGGTGCGGCGGGACAGCATGGCGCGGCCGAGGATCTCGGCGCGGTGCGGCTTCAAGGCCGGCACGGCCGCGATGATCTCGTCGGTGTCGGCGCTGATCATGTGATGCGGCACCACGCCCTCGAGCTTGCCAAACCAGAACGCGCTGATTTGCGTCAGCACCGCGCCCTTCATCGGAATGGTCTCGCCCATCACGACGTCAAAGGCGCTGATGCGGTCGGTGGTGAGCAGCAGCAGGCGATCATCGTCGACGGCGTAGATATCGCGCACCTTGCCGCGGCCGATCTTGGTCAGGGGCAGGTCGCTGGAGAGCATGGCGGTCATCGGCAGAGCTTTCGGGCAGACGGCTTGAAGACAGGACATCGGCCGCGCCTGATGGCACGGCCGGAGACCGGATTAGCCTATTCCGGCAGCGGAATGAACTCATGTTCCTGCGGAACCGCGGCGAAGCGGCCGGTTTTCCAGTCCTGCTTGGCCTGCTCGATCCGCTCCTTGCTGGAGGAGACGAAATTCCACCAGATGTGGCGCGGGCCTTCCAATGCATCGCCGCCGAGAAACATCATCCGCGTCGCTTTCAGCGCCTTCACGGTGATGCGGTCGCCGGGCCGGAAGATCAGCAGCCGCGGCCCCTCATAGCGCTCGTTCGCAATCTCGACCTCGCCGTCGACGAGGTAAATCGCGCGTTCCTCATGGTCGGGGTCGAGCGGCACGCTCGCGCCTGCCGCGGCCGTGACCTCGGTATAGAACCAGGGCGAGACCATCGACACGGGCGAGGTGATGCCGAAGGTCGAGCCCGCGATCACCCGCGCGGTAAAATCGCGCTCGGAGATCATCGGCAGATCGCCGGCCGCGTAATGCTGAAACGACGGCGCGATCTCTTCGGAGCCGGCCGGCAGCGCGATCCAGCTTTGCAGGCCCAGCATCTTCTGGCCCGAAGCGCGCTGCGTGTCGGGCGTGCGCTCGGAATGCGCGATGCCGCGCCCAGCCGTCATCAGGTTCATCGCGCCGGGCGCGATCTCCTGGACATTGCCTTCGCTGTCGCGATGCATGATCGCGCCGTCGAACAGATAGGTGACGGTGGCAAGCCCGATATGTGGATGCGGCCGCACGTCCATGCCCTTGCCGGAGACGAACTGCACCGGCCCGAAATGATCGAAGAAGATGAAGGGCCCGACCATCTGCCGCTTGCCATGCGGCAGCGCGCGCCGCACCGCGAATCCGTCGCCGAGGTCGCGGGTGCGCGGCACGATGACGAGGTCGAGCGCGTCGCAGGATTTGGGATCGCCGAGCACGGGATCGTTGTCGGGCATCCAGCTCATGGGTTGGCTCCTTTTTGGCTTTCTTGGCCGCGATGTTAGCAGGATTTCGCATCGCCGTCGCGACACATACTCCGCTGTCATGCCCCGCGAAAGCGGGGCATCCAGTATGCCGCGGCCCGTCGATTCCATCACAACCGTCTCGGAGTACTGGATCGCCCGGTCAAGCCGGGCGATGACAGCGGTGGGTGCCGCCGCTAACCCTGGCATGCGGATGGTCCTTGAAAAAAGGGACGCAACAAACGATGTTCGGCTGATTTCAACCGCGACCAATCGCATCGCCCGATGACACTCGCCGCAACCGAGCTTGCCTTTCGCGCCGCGTCCGTCGCGCTGCTGCTGATGCTGGCGGCGTCGCTGTTGCAGGACTTTCGCAAAGTGCTCACAGCTCGTCTTGCCGCGGCCTTCGCGCTGGGTTCGGCCGCGCACGCGGCGAGCTATTCGGTGGACGTCACGTCACCGATCCCGCTCCTGCATGCACCGCTGATCGCGTTGTCGACCGGCGGCATCGTGGTGTTCTGGCTGTTCACACGCTCCCTGTTCGACGACGAGTTTCGCCTCCGCTGGTGGCACGGATGGGTCTGGGCGCTGGTGACGGCCTTCAGCTTCGCAGGCTGCGTCTGGATTGCACCCAGCGGCCATGTGCGGTTCTCGGTGACGGTGGTCAATCTGATCGTGCTCGGTTTCATCGCGCTTGCGGTCGGGCAGATGATTGCCTCCTGGCCGGCCGACCTGGTCGAGCGACGTCGCCGCGTTCGCGGCTTCATCGTCTGCGCAACCGCGCTCTATGGCGGGCTGAACGCGGTGCTCCAGATCGCCGTCGCCGGCCACCACGTCGGCGATGTCGCCGAAACCATCAATGCCGGCGTGCTCGCCTGCATCGTCGCGGCGATCGTCTATGCCATGATGCGCGTTGACGGGGCGGATCTGTTTCCGATGGCGGCTGAGCCCGCACCGACGATCGCCTCGATCCAGCCTGTGGCCGAGGACGCCGCCGACCAAAATCTCATCGACGCCCTGATGCGCCTGATGGCGGACGAGCGGATCTATCGCCAGGAGAACATCACCATCGGCGCCCTGGCGGGCCGGCTGAAAATTCCCGAATACCGGTTGCGCCGGCTGATCAACCAGCGGCTCGGCTACCGCAACTTCAATGTGTTCCTGAACAATCACCGGATCGAGGAAGCCAAGGCTGCACTCGCCGATCCTGCCCAGGCCGAGGTCCCCGTCATCACCATCGCCATGGACGCCGGCTTCCAGTCGCTGGGGCCGTTCAACCGCGCCTTCAAGGCGGTGACGGGGGTGACGCCGACGGAGTATCGGCGGCTGAAGGCGAACGCGGCGTGACGCTTCTTTTTCACCTCTCCCCGCCTGGGGAGAGGCCGGAATTTGCGTGAGCAAATTCCGGGTGAGGGGGAGTTTCCGCGAGTCAAATGGCCAACGTGACGCGCCTCATCTCACGACGTCATTGCGAGGAGCGGAGCGACGAAGCAATCCAGACCCGTTCCGGGGAAACATTCTGGATTGCTTCGCTTCGCTCGCAATGACGGGGGAAGATCGCGCCAATGTGCCAAGCTATTGGAATGGCTATATAATTCCATAATCGACCGGGCCGTCGCGGTTTCAGCCAGGCCATTTTCCAAATCCGGCGAGCGCTGCTCCGCCCGTTCCGGCTTCCTCCCGGCATACGTCCCAGCCGGAGAAAGCCCGTGACCCGCCGCCGCAAGATTGTCCTCCTGACCACCACCATCGCCTGCATCGGTCTCGCGCTCGGCGCGACGCGCGCCCGCGACGTCCCGCAGATCGCCACCGGCTTCGTCGCCGACATCCTCTGCTCCGAGACGTTCGTCTCCGGCCTCGATCCCAGGCGCAACTTCACCGAGACCACCGATGCCATGCCCGGGACCGGCCTGATCACCTGGGCGATGGACACCCAGGTCGATCGCGAGCGCAAGGACGTCACGGTGACGCTGTTCGGCATCGGCCGCAGCCACGCGATCTATCGCGAGGGCCTCGGCTGCACGCTCGAGCACGGCGCCGGCGTCGCCGCCGTCGAGCCGCCGGTGGACGACGGGCAGCCGGCATTGTTGCCCGAGATCGCTGCGCCTTCGATCGTGCCGCCGCAAAGCCCCGAGCTGGCTGCCGCGCTCGACCGTGCCTTCACCGAACCCGCGCAGCCGCCTTACCGCCGCACCCGCGCCATTGTCGTGATGAAGGCCGGCCGCGTCATCGCCGAGCGCTACGTCGACGGCATCGGACTTGAGACGCCGCTGCTCGGCTTCTCCATGACGAAATCGGTGGTCTCCGCCCTGATCGGCGTGCTGGTGCGGCAGGGCAGGCTGAAGCTCGACGGGCCCGCGCCGGTCGCTGCGTGGACGGATCCGAACGATCCGCGCCATGCCATCACCGTCGATCAGCTGCTGCGCCACACCGCGGGTCTCGCGCTCGGCAGCTCATTGGAGGCCTCGCTCGGCTCGGTCTTCGAGCCGGTCAACCGGATGAAGTTCGTGGAGAAGGACATGGCCGCCTATGCCGAGACCATCCCGCTCGAGACCGCGCCCGGCACCGCGTGGAACTATCACGACGGCAACATCCTCATTCTCTCGCATCTGATCCGCGTTGCCGCCGGCGGCACACCGGAAAGCGCGCTGCGCTTTGCGCGCCGCGAATTGTTCGCTCCGCTCGGCATGCGCCATGTCGTCCTTCAGCTCGATGGCTCCGGCACGATCGAAGGGTCGGGCGAGATGCTGGCCTCCGCGCGCGACTGGGCGCGCTTCGGCCAGCTCTATCTCAATGACGGCGTCGTCGGCGGCAAGCGTATCCTCCCCGAGGGCTGGGTGAGTTATTCCGCGACGGCGACACCGAATGCGTGGGTCGGCATCGGCGCCGGCTTCTGGACCAACCAGGGCGACCGCTTTGGCGCAAGATTTCGCATCGAACACGGCTGGCCGCGCGATGCCTTCTTCGCCAAGGGCACGATCGGGCAGTACACCATCGTGATCCCGTCGGAGCGCCTGGTGATCGTTCGGCTCGGCCGCTCGCCGAACTGGCCGCCGCAAGCCGACGGCGTGTTCGATCTCGTGCGCGACGTGATTGCGGCGACGCGCGAGAAGGGGAAGATGGCGGGCATGAATTAAGGAGGGGAGCGTCAAGCGCCTCTCTCTTCCTTCTCCCCTTGTGGGCCTGTTGCGTAATTCGCCAGTTGTGATTCCCTAGGGCAAAGCCTTGAGGGGATGACGATGGCGGTTAAGCGGACGGGACAGCCGAGCTTTGTGGAAGCACTGATGCCGAAGGGGGCCGGCGCCAATGCAGCGCTGGATCGGCTGGCTGGCCTGGTCAAGTGGTACCGGTTCGAGAAGCTGATCGGCCATCTGCGGGATGAAGGGAGCCCCGGTCGTCCAGGCTATCCGGTGCTGGTGCTGTTTCGTGCGGTGCTGTTGCAGTCGCTCTATGGTCTTTCGGAACGCGAACTCGAGGAAGCGTTGGGCGACCGGTTGTCGTTCAAGCGCTTCGTCGGTTTGAGCCTCGAAGATGCGACGCCCGACCACACGGTTCTGAACCGCTTCCGGAACCAGCTCGTCGAACAAGGGCTGTTGGAGAAGCTGTTTGGCGAGCTGGATCGCCAGCTCGAGAATGCCGGGGTCATCCTCAAGCGCGGCACGATGCTGGATGCGACCTTGATCCAGGCGGTGTCAACCCCTCCGAAGCAGGATCGTCCCTCAAACGACCCAGATGCCCGGTTTACCAAGCGGCAGGGCAAGGGTGGTTCGACCTTCGGCTACAAGGCTCACATGGGTGTCGACGAGGGATCCGGCCTGATCCGCGCAGTCCTGACCACGCCCGCCAATGTCAACGACACAACGCCGGCCGACGAACTGATCCGTGGCGATGAAGCCGTGGTGTGGGCCGATGCAGCCTACGACACCCATGCCCGACGGGCTCGGCTGAAAGCGGAAGGCAAGAAGCCCCGCATCGCCCGTCGTCCCAACCGACATCACCCGGAGCTACCGCCTCGGCTCAAACGCTACAACCTCCTCATCGCGCGCCGACGAGCCCAGGTCGAGACCACCTTCGCCACTCTCAAACGCCGCATGCGGCTGACCTGCATCCGCTATGTCGGTCTCATGAAGGCAAGCGGGCAGGTCCTGCTTGCCTCCATCGCGTTCAACATGAGGCGCTGGGCCGCGCTCGCCGCCTGAGACGCCCGCCAAGGGCACCAAGTACAGATCTCGGCCTGACAATCGGCGTCAACACAGCCCTCTCTCCCTACGTCTCCTGCCTCAAAAGGCCGTAGCGCAACAGGCCCCTTGTGGGAGAAGGTGGCGCGAAGCGCCGGATGAGGGGTGTCTATCCGCGCATTCAAATGAGAGTTGGACTCGCGGAGAGAGACCCCTCACCCGGCTGCGCTCCGCGCATCCACCCTCTCCCACAAGGGGCGAGGGTGCACTGTCTGCGCAGCGAGAATTTGCTACCTCCCCAATTCCGTCGCCTTGGCCACGCGATCGAACCGCTCCAGCGTCATGATCGCGTCGGCGAACTTCTCCGCCCGCGCGTTCAGCACCGGGCGGGCCAACGTCAAAAACTTCTGCTGCATCGCCTGCGTATCCGGAAACGAATTCGGCTCTCCGGACGGATCCGCATAGAGCCGCTCATGCACGCCGTCATCCGTGGTGATACTCACCCGCGCGCCGAAGGGATGGGTGCGGCCGACCTCGAGCCGGTCGTCCTGCACCACGTCGAACTTGTCGGCGAGCGCGTCGATCGCGGCGTCCCCAAGGCGGCCATAGTCGTCCCAGCCGAACGAGCCCTGGTCGAGCGCGAGCGCGCCGGTGAAGAACATCGAGAACTGGCCACCGACGATCGAGCGCGGGTGGCGCTTGGTCGCGGCATCGCCGGTGAGCGTGATGCCGTTGCGGTGCAGGCCGATCTCGACGCGCTTGACCTGGTCCGGCGTCAGATTGTGCTCGCGCCGCATCGCGATCAGCGCGTCGATCGCGGCATGGGTGTAGCGGCAGCTCGGATACGGCTTCACGCCGATCTTCATGGTCTCGTAGGTCTTGCCGAGCTCGGCCACCGCCTTGTCCGGATGCGCATCATCGGTGTAACCCGCGAGCAGGCCATGCTTGCCTTCGACCGATTCCGTCGCGCCGACGAAATCGTTGCGCGCCAGCGTCGCGGCGATCACGCCGTTCATCGCGGCGGCGCCGACCTGATAGCGCTTGTTCCAGGCGCCGTTCATCAGGAACTGCAGCGAACCCGCGGCCTGGCTGCCGGAGACGCCGAACGCGGCGATCAGCTGCTGCTCGCTGAGGCCGAACAGCTTGCCGGCCGCCGCGGCCGCGCCGTAGGTGCCGGCGGTCGCGGTCGGGTGGAAGCCGCGCGCATAATGCGAGGTCGGGTCGAGCGCATTGCCGAGCCGGCAGCAGACCTCATAGCCCGCGACGATCGCAGTCAGCACGTCGCGGCCCGACGCGCCGACCATCTCGCCGACGGCGAAGGCGGCCGGAACCACCGGCGCGCTCGGATGCAGCGAGGAATCGGCGTGAGTATCGTCGAAGTCGAGGGAATGGCCGAGCGCGCCGTTGAGCAGCGCCGCGACCGCCGGCGTCCAGGTCTTGGCATCGCCGAACACGGTGGACTCGCCCCTGGTGTCGAGCGCCAGCGCCTCCAGCATCTTCAGCATCGACGGGGTCGATTCCGCCTCGCGCCGTGCCCGGATCGCGCTGCCGAGGAAGTCCAGCGTCAGCACTTTTGCGCGCTCCAGCACTTCCGCCGGAATATCCTGGTACTTCAGATTGAAGACATAGGCGGCGAGCGTTGCGGTTTCGTGGGCCATCGTGTTTCCTCGTTTTGGCGGGCAAGTTAGGCGGGCTGATTTGGCCTTTCAAGCGGCCTTGCGGCCGCGGGCATCAGCTATGCTTTTGCCTGGGCGTATGAGGATCGGACCCGGGATAGTCGAGCATGGCATTCGCAGCAAAGGTGTTCGAGCGGATCCGGTCGCGGCGAACGCAGATAGGGCTCGCGATCCGGGTCACGGTGGCCGCGGTCGCCGCCTATGCGATCGCCACCGCGCTGCACCTGCTATTGCCGCTCTGGGCGGTGCTGACCTCGCTGATCGTGACCCAGATGAGCGTCGGCCGCTCGCTGAAGGCGACGCGCGACTATGTGCTCGGCACCATCGGCGGCGCGATCTATGGCGGCGCCATCGCGATCCTGATCCCTTATTCTACCGAGGCGGGCCTGTTGGGGCTGCTGGTGCTTGCAGTCGCGCCGCTGGCGTTTGTCGCCGCAATCAACCCAAGTCTCAACGCGGCGACGGTGACCGCGATCATCGTGCTGCTGGTCCCGACCATGCATCACTCCGATCCCATGACCTCGGCGATCGACCGTGTCAGCGAGGTCGGCGTCGGCGCCATCACGGGCCTCCTGGTCTCATTCCTGGTGCTGCCCTCGCGCGCCGTGCGGCAGATCCGTGCCGCTGCGGCTGCGCTGCTCGAACTGATCGCGGATGCTTTCACCGAGCTGCTCGCGGGCCTGACGCGCGGCCGCGACAACGACGCGCTGCACCGGATCCAGGACGGCATCGGCACCGCGATGGTCGGCATGAATGCCATCGGCGCCGAGGCCGAGCGCGAGCGTGCCGCGCGGCTGTCGAGCGGGCCCGATACCGGCCCGCTGCTGCGCACCGTGCTGCGGCTGCGCCACGACGTCGTGATGATCGGCCGCGCCACCGTGGTGCCGCTGCCGGTCGAGGTGCAGATGCGGTTGGCTGCGCCCCTGACGGAAGTCTCGACCGTGATCGCGCGCTTCCTGCGTTCGGCCGCCGCGGCCTTGCGCGAAGGCGCGGGCGCGCCGCCGATCCATCCCGTCCACGTCGCGCTCCAGCATTACGCCGAGGCGGTCGCGGCCGTCCGTCATGACGGCCTGATCCGCGGCCAGCCCGGCGACACCGCCGAGCGCTTCTTCGCCCTCGGGTTCTCGCTGGAGCAGATGCACCAGAATCTCTGCGATCTCGACCGCGTCGTCGGCGAGTGGTCGGAGGCCGCAAGCGACAAGTCCGTGCGCGTGGCGGAGTGATTCTCTAGAGATCGAAAAACGCGAGCTGCGTTGCATCGCGCCGCTCGATGCCGTCCGTCAGCGCTTTCAGCGCGACGTCGAAACTCGGCTGCTTCTGCTCCAATTCCCAAGCGCCGTCATGGTCCCATTGGAAGCACCAGCCATAGCGCTCGCCGGGCTCGAGATGGAGCAGCAGGCAGCGGCTGAGCTGCGAGGGTTCGGCGATCGGAATCAGATGCTTCAATGAAACGCCGTACGCCTTTCGGAAATAGGCGCAGGCCTCTTCGAGCTCGTCCTCTGAATAGGCGATGAAGTCGAGGACATTGCGCAGCTGCGTGGCGAGCTCGCCCGGCGCATAGAAGCGCAGCTCGGAAGAGGATTCGGGCAGGCGAACCAGCAGTTCGGTCTCACCCCGGGTCCGCAGGAAGTCGCGATAGTCGTCGGGCAGCCGGACGCCGAGCGTCTGCTCCGCGGCGCTGATGTCCGCGTCGTTGATCGGCGTGGCGGGTCTCCAGCGCCAGCCCTTGGCTGACGTCCCAGCCTTGCGCCGCGCTACATATTCCGCATATTCGGGAAACTCCATGATGACGTCGTAGCCGCCGAAGCGCGACCATTGATAGGCGTCGTCGAAGGCCTCCTCCCGCCGCTCGGGAAAGAAGCCGCAGAGCAGCTCGGCACGCTGGCGAATGCGATCATGGCTCGGGCCGGTCCGGCACAAATGCTCGATGATCGCAAGCGCAGCGGCCGGGTTGCTGGCGAGAAGATAGAGGCCGCTCAGCAATTCCAGGATCTCTCCCTCGAGCTCTCGCTCCGAGATGGACCATGCATAATGCGCCTGTCCGGCGGCCCGCCGTGCGTTGAGTGCATCGCGCGCCTGCTCGGCATAGCGCAGGGTCTGCGCGAAGTCCTCGCCTGCGGTCTTGCCGTGATCGGCGGCGAGCAACAGATAAAGCGGCTGGTGCGCGGCCGGCGTGCCCCTGAGCGCTGCGATCTGCTTCGCCTGCTCGGCCAGCGGCGAACCGAGCACCAGGATCATCAGCTCATCGAGCCCCTTCTGCCAGTCCGGCTTGGCCTGCGGATCAGGTCCGAGGTCACGCAGCGTGTAGTTGGTATGATCGGTCTCGACATAGCCCGCCGCTACGAGCTCGGCGGCATGGCGGCGGAAGGCCGCGGCGGCGCCGTCAATGTCGGAAAACTCCTCGCGCAGAAATTGATCCGACTCCGGGTCGTCCTCCCGGTTCATGCGGACGCCGATCACCATGGGATCGCCGCCCGGGATCAGCATCAGCTCGCGATCGTCGTCGCCGGGCGGGCGGTGGAAGAATTTTGCCAGATGCATGCGACCTCCGAAGGCGCCGCCGGCATCGGGGCACCACGTCTCAGTCGCGATCTCGGGGAAACCGGTTCATGTCAGCCGGGCTTGGCGCCGCGCGAGGCCCTTCCCCTGCATGCGCCAGAGCAGCAGATCGATGCGGTCCTGGCCGAAGAACGGCTCGTTCTCGAACACGAAGGTCGGCACGCCCCAATGGCCGGACGCGGCGTGGTCCTTCTCGTTCTCCGCGATCACCTGCTCATAGCGATCCGGATCGGCGGTGATCGCTTCATCCATGGCGGCGAGATCGAAGCCGGCCTTCTCGGCCGCGCGCGCGAGATGATCGCCCTCGTTCCACCCCGAGACCGAACCGTCCCACAGCACGCGGGCGATCGCGTCGGTGAAGGCGAGCGAGCGCCCCTCGAGCTGCGCCATGGCGCCGAGCCGGGTCAGGCGGTGGATGTAGGGCTGTTCGGTCGCGACATCCAACGTCACCTTGTCCTGCACGATCGGATCGGGCCGGGGAAAGCGGAACGGAATGCCCTCGTGCTGCGCCACGCGCGTGCTGTCGAGCACCACATAGCGAATGAAGTTCGGGCTGGCCGTCTTGAAGAATCCGGGCACGCGGACCGCGAGCGGATAGACCGGCCGCAAATTCACCGCGAGGTCATACTCCGTGACGAGCCTCAGCGTCTTCGGCAGCGCCAGATAGCTGAACGGACTGCGGTAGGAGTAGAAGAGGTCGACGGAGAACGTCATCGGGCCGGCTCCACGATCCTGCCCATCATGCCGCGGGCCACGAGCTTGTGGAAGGGCGTGATGAGGGTGAGGTAGGTCCGGCCGAGCAGATTGTTGGTCCGCACCAGCGTGGTCAACGTCGCCTGGCGGCGTGCCGCATCGCCGGCGACATCGACCACGATACGGAAGTCGAGATGGGAATCGTTGAAGCCCGCGACCAGCCGCTCCGGCGTCTCGCTCAACACCGGAAACAAGCCGATCAGGCCGCCAGGCGCATGCTCGCCCTGGCCCGATTTCTTCAGCCCGAACGGCGTCACCAGGATGTTGCGCAGGCGCAGCAGCACGTCGATCCAGCGCGGCCCGTGCAGCACCATCCTGGTGCAGGCCTCGCGCGCGTTGATGACCGGCGCCGTGCCGATCTCCACGGTGAACGCGTCGATGAACTGCGCGCCTGCCAGCATCGTACCGGCGTCGACATTGGGGGTGACTTCGCGGACTGTCCCGATCATCCCGCCAGTTTGCGCGTCAGCATCCGGAAGCGCAAGATCAGAAGGCCGGCATAGACGAACGAGCCGATCGAGAATCCGATCCAGACCCCGACCGCGCCAAGGTGGGCGTTGAAGGCCAGCACCCAGCCGATGGGGAAAGCGACACACCAATAGCCGATCGCCGCGAACACCAGCGTCATCCGGGTGTCGTTGATGCCGCGCAGCGCGCCGCCCATGATGGTCTGCAGGCCGTCGGCGATGAAGAAGCTCGCGCCGACCAGCAGCAATGTCGCCGTCAGCTCGACCGTTGCCGCGCTGGCTTCGCTGCGGCCGAAGAACAGCCGTCCGAGCTCGTAGCGGCCGAGAACGATCGCGATGGTCAGGGCCGAGACGAAGGCGATCCCGAGCACCGCTGCGACGAGACCCGCGCGCCTCACCGCGACCATGTCGTCGCGGCCGAAGGCATGGCCGACGCGCACCGTTGCCGCCATGCCGATGCCAAGCGGCACCATGAACAGCACTGCCGTGACCTGCAGCGCGATCTGGTGCGCGGCCAGCGCCGTGGTCGAGATCAGTCCCATCAGCAGCGCGGCCGAGGAGAACAGGCCATATTCCAGCAGAAGGGAAAACGAGATCGGCGCGCCGACCGCGACGAGCTGGCGCATCAAGGGCCAGTCGATCCGCCAGAGACGGGCGAGCGGATGATAGTCGGCGAGCGGCTTGCGCAGCCCGGCGATGGCGAGCGCGGCGAGGAAGGTGCCGAGATTGACCAGCGTGGTCGCAAGGCCCGCGCCGAACAGGCCGAGCTCCGGCAGGCCGAACAGGCCATTGATCAAGGCGTAGACCAGCGCGGCATTGATCGGGATCGCCGCGACCGTGATCCACAGCGGCGCCTGCGGCCGGTTCACCGCGCTCATCATGCTGCGCAGCGCGATGAAGCCGAGCGCAGGTGCGATGCCCCAGGCAAGGCCGTTCAGGTAGCGCTGCGCCAGCGCGGCCGATTGCGGCACCTGGCCGAGCGCGAGCAGGATCTGCTCGCCATAGAGCGGCGAAGCCATCATCGGCAGCGAGATCAGCAGCGCCGCCCACAGCCCGACGCGCAGGGAGCGGCGGATCCGCCTGACGTCGCCGGCGCCGAACGCCTGCGCCGCCAGCGGCGACACCGCGGACATCAGTCCGAGCCCGAAGGTGAAGCTGACGAAATAGACCGTATGTGCCAGCGCGGCCGCGGCGACAGCGCTCTCGCCGAGGTGTCCGATCATCGCGAGATCGGTCGTGATCATCGCGATCTGCCCGAGCTGCGTCAGCATCATCGGCACGGCCAGCCGCAGCGTCTCGCCGAATTCCGCAGCGAGATGGCCCTGCGGCACGCCGGCTTGCGGCTGTGCATGATGTTGGACGGTGTCGAGCATGGCGGCTCACTAGCACAGCCACACGTCGAAAACATGGCCCACGTGTCCCGGACGCGCGCAGCGCGAGCCGGCACCCAGAAGCCCCAGGCGTAGCTCGTAGTCGCATGGGCCCCGGCTCAGCAGCGCATCACTGATGTGCTGTGCTGCGTCCGGCGCACGAGATTGATGCGCGAGGTTGCCGCTTCACGGTATCTCTCCGCGAACTCGGAATCGCAGGGTGGGCAAAGGCGCACTTGCGCCGTGCCCGCCACTATCAAATACAATAATGGAAGCCGTGGGCACGCTTCGCTTTGCCCACCCTACGATATTGTGCGAGGTGCGGGCTTCTTTTTCCCTCTCCCCTTGTGGGCCTGTTGCGCTACGGCCTTTTGAGGCAGGAGACGTAGGGAGAGAGGGCTGTGTTGACGCCGATTGTCAGGCCGAGATCTGTACTTGGTGCCCTTGGCGGGCGTCTCAGGCGGCGAGCGCGGCCCAGCGCCTCATGTTGAACGCGATGGAGGCAAGCAGGACCTGCCCGCTTGCCTTCATGAGACCGACATAGCGGATGCAGGTCAGCCGCATGCGGCGTTTGAGAGTGGCGAAGGTGGTCTCGACCTGGGCTCGTCGGCGCGCGATGAGGAGGTTGTAGCGTTTGAGCCGAGGCGGTAGCTCCGGGTGATGTCGGTTGGGACGACGGGCGATGCGGGGCTTCTTGCCTTCCGCTTTCAGCCGAGCCCGTCGGGCATGGGTGTCGTAGGCTGCATCGGCCCACACCACGGCTTCATCGCCACGGATCAGTTCGTCGGCCGGCGTTGTGTCGTTGACATTGGCGGGCGTGGTCAGGACTGCGCGGATCAGGCCGGATCCCTCGTCGACACCCATGTGAGCCTTGTAGCCGAAGGTCGAACCACCCTTGCCCTGCCGCTTGGTAAACCGGGCATCTGGGTCGTTTGAGGGACGATCCTGCTTCGGAGGGGTTGACACCGCCTGGATCAAGGTCGCATCCAGCATCGTGCCGCGCTTGAGGATGACCCCGGCATTCTCGAGCTGGCGATCCAGCTCGCCAAACAGCTTCTCCAACAGCCCTTGTTCGACGAGCTGGTTCCGGAAGCGGTTCAGAACCGTGTGGTCGGGCGTCGCATCTTCGAGGCTCAAACCGACGAAGCGCTTGAACGACAACCGGTCGCCCAACGCTTCCTCGAGTTCGCGTTCCGAAAGACCATAGAGCGACTGCAACAGCACCGCACGAAACAGCACCAGCACCGGATAGCCTGGACGACCGGGGCTCCCTTCATCCCGCAGATGGCCGATCAGCTTCTCGAACCGGTACCACTTGACCAGGCCAGCCAGCCGATCCAGCGCTGCATTGGCGCCGGCCCCCTTCGGCATCAGTGCTTCCACAAAGCTCGGCTGTCCCGTCCGCTTAACCGCCATCGTCATCCCCTCAAGGCTTTGCCCTAGGGAATCACAACTGGCGAATTACGCAACAGGCCCCTTGTGGGAGAGGGTGGCTCGCCGCGTAGCGGCGAGACGGGTGAGGGGTCTCTATCCTTACGAGCAATCTTGCGAGTGGATAGAACCCCTCATCCGGCGCTTCGCGCCACCTTCTCCCACAAGGGGAGAAGGAAGAAAGAGCCCTCAGCTCTTCCTTTCAGGCACGCGCTTGATCTTCGCGCCCAGCGCGTTCAGCCGTTCCTCGATGCGCTCATAGCCGCGCTCGATCTGGTCGGCATTGTTGATCGTGGAGGTGCCCTCGGCACACACGGCCGCGAGCAGCATCGCCATGCCGGCGCGGATGTCGGGCGAGATCATCGATGCGCCGCGCAGGCGGCTGGGGCCGGCGATGATGGCGCGGTGCGGGTCGCACAGCACGATGCGCGCGCCCATCGCGATCAGCTTGTCGACGAAGAACATCCTGGATTCGAACATCTTCTCGAACATCAGGATCACGCCCTCGCATTGCGTGGCGGTGACGATCGCGATCGACATCAAATCGGCCGGGAAGGCCGGCCAGGGCTGGTCCTCCAGCTTCGGCACATGGCCGCCGAAATCGTCCTGGATCTTCAATGTCTGGTTCGAGGGCACGATCAGATCGTCGCCCTCGACCCGGCAGACGATGCCGAGCCGCTCGAAACCCATGCGGATCGAGCGCAGGTGCTCGACGCCCGCCCGCACGATGCGAAGCTGTGAGCGCGTCACGGCGGCAAGGCCGATCAGCGAGCCGACCTCGATATGGTCGGGCTGGATCCGGTAGGTCGTTTCCCCGAGCGTCGCCGGCCCATGAATGACCATGGTGTTGGTGCCGATGCCCTCGATCTTCGCGCCGAGCGCGACCAGGAAGTTGGCGAGGTCCTGCACATGCGGCTCGGACGCGGCGTTGCGCAGGTATGTGACGCCGTCCGCGGCGACCGCCGCCACCAGCGCGTTCTCGGTCGCGGTCACGCTCGGCTCGTCCAGGAACACGTCGGCACCGGCGAGCCTGGCCGCGCGGAATTCGAGCCGGTCGGTCGCGGTGACCTTCGCGCCGAGCTGTTCGAGCGCCAGCACATGGGTGTCGAGCCGGCGCCGGCCGATGACGTCGCCGCCGGGCGGCGGCAGCATCACCTCGCCGCAGCGGGCCAGCAGGGGACCGGCGAGCAGGATCGAGGCCCGGATGCGGACGCACAGCTCGGGATCGAGGTCGGCGGCGCGGATGCTCTTGGCGTGGATATGAAGCGTGTTGCGCCCCGTCCATTCCGCGGACGCGCCGACCGAGCGGATCAGCTCGACCAGCGTCTCGGTGTCGCGGATCCGCGGCACGTTCTCCAGCGTCACCGGATGCTCGGTGAGCAGGGCGGCGGCGATGATCGGCAGCGCCGAATTCTTGTTGCCGGACGGCTCGATCGAGCCCGAGAGCCGGTGACCGCCCTCGACGATGTACTGGATGGGCGCCACGGGATTTCTCCGTCCTGATGGGTTGGGGCGGGCTGCTTTGGAGGCGGAAACTATAGGGAATTGAGCGCGGTAGCAATTGTGCTGGGCGGTGGTTCGAAGGCCCGGCGGCCAGCTCCGAGGCGGCTGCTAGCCCCTCATGGTGAGGAGCGCGGAACGCGCGTCTCGAACCATGCAGGCCCCTATGCCGCCCGCGGCCATCCTTCGAGACGCCCGCTGTCGCGGGCTCCTCAGGATGGGGACGGGAGCTTGTGGCAAATGGCCCTAGAGCAGGCCGATGATATTCCCCACCACATAGAGGATCGCGATCAGGATCAGCGCGCCGATCATGACGAAGGAGATTTCGATTGCGATGGCGCCGGTGCCGAGGACGGCCGCGACGCCGGCGAGGAGCCGCTCTTCCCGGAAGATCAGCGAGAGAACCGACAGCAAAATGGCGAGCAGGCCGAGCGAGATCGCAGTCGCGGAAGCGGTCTCGCTCCAGCTGCGTCCGGCGGATTTCTCGACCTTCGGCGCCTGATACTCGACGCCCTTCACCCGCGCCATCAGGCGGTCCTTGATGCGATGGCCGGTGTCGACGATGACCTGGTCCGCTGGCGGTGGCGGAAACACCATCGGCACCACCCAATGCGGCAACACGGCCGCCATCAGCGCCAGCACACCGACAATGCTGCCGATGATACCGAGCCGGCGGGAGGGCAGGGTGGGCCTCAATGCGGGGGCGCTCATGACATCACGTTTCCCGGCCGGAATTGGCCGATGGCCTTACGCTCTTTCGTCGTGACGGCAGGTGGCGAGGTTCAGGAGGTCAATTGCGGAGCCAATTGATTGCGCCGCCCTCGCCTTTGACCTCGAAGTACATGAGGTCGATGTAGATCGCGGCTGCGAGAACCAGCGCTCGCTCATCTTCGGTCAGGCCGGGGTCCAGATACTCCACGAGAAAACTATCGCGGTCTGTAAACAGCTCAGAGGCAAGGCCGGACCATTTTTTCGCAACGCGCGCGTGCTCGTTCGCTCCGCGCATGAACGGAAACGTCCACACGCGCCAAAATGGCGAGCTGACCTCGAGCACCACTCTGCCCTGCGCATCGATGACATGGAAGGTCTTGGTGAGGATCGAAAACTGACGCTCGATGGTGCCGATGAGGCGGCCGTCGCGCGAATGCAGCTCCAGACACTGAAAGAACCAGCGGAAGGGATGAACCCCGCGCATGACCTGCTGTCGGGCGTTGTCGAAAAAATGGATCTCAAAAGAGCGCCAATGGCCAAACACCTGGCGCCCCAGGAAGCCGAGAAGTCCCTTTTGCTGTTCGGCCGCATAGAGCAGATCGCGACCACTTTCGTCGCAGATACGATACTTGTTGCGGGTTTCGAGACCAAACAGCTCGGCCAATTCGAAGGCCTGCTGCACGTACATTTGGCGCTGGGCGGCTAACGTCGACAACATTGGCTTGGACCTCTTCCAGTGCCAGCTACGCCATTTTGTCGCGGTGCCCGGTGGGGAGGTTCAGGGAGGTGGTGTTGCCTTGAAGGTGGTGCGCCCCCTCTCCCGCTTGCGGGGGAGGGTTGGGGTGGGGTGCTTCAGCGGTGGGATTTGTTGAGGTTTGCGGAGAATATCCCCGCGAGGAGAAAGCCCCCACCCGGCGCTCCGCGCCGACCTCCCCCGCAAGCGGGAGAGGTTGCAGCGAGTGCGCCGCTAGCGAGCGTCCAAAGCCAACCGCCTCAGATATCGATCGTCGCGCTCAGCGAATGTTCCTGAATGAAGTCGCGGCGCGGCTCGACCACGTCGCCCATCAGCTTGGTGAAGATGTCGTCGGCCTCGTCGACCTCCTTGACCTTCACCTGCAGCAGCGAGCGCACCTCGGTGTCGAGCGTGGTCTCCCACAACTGCTCCGGATTCATCTCGCCGAGACCTTTGTAGCGCTGCAGCGTGATGCCCTTACGGCCGGAATCGGTGACCGCCTCGAACAGGTCGGACGGGCCGTGGACCACGTGCTCACTGTCCTTGCGCCGCAGCTTGCCGGAACGGGCGTAGACGTCCTGGAGCTTGGTCGTGTACTCGTCGAGCTTGCGGGCCTCGGCGGAGCCGAGCAGCGCATCGTCGATCATGGCCGCTTCCTTGACGCCGCGCACGGTGCGCTCGAACAGGAAACCCTGGCCCTCGACGAATTGGCCCACCCAGCCGCGTTCGACTTCCTCGGCCTGGTTGTCCAGCCGGCTCGCAATGTATTGCGCGGCGGCCGCGGCATTCTCCGGATTGCCGTAGATCGACTTGTTCAGCACGCCGGTGATTGCGGCCTGCTCGACCACCTTGCGGTTATAGCGGCTGTGCAGATTGCGCAAAATGCTGCGGACCACGCGGGCATCGTCGACCAGCGCGCGCAGATCGCGCCCGGAACGGTCGCCGCCGGTGCCGGGGATGTACACGCAGTCATCGAGCCCGGCGTCGATCAGATAGTCTTCCAGCGCGCGCTCGTCCTTCAGGTACTGCTCGGACTTGCCGCGCGAGACCTTATAGAGCGGCGGCTGGGCGATATAGAGATAGCCGCCGTCGATGATGTCGCGCATCTGCCGGTAGAAGAACGTCAGCAGCAGCGTGCGGATGTGAGCGCCGTCGACGTCGGCGTCCGTCATCACGATGATCTTGTGATAGCGCAGCTTCTCGACCGAGAAGTCGTCGCTGATGCCGGTGCCGAGCGCGGTGATCAGCGTGCCGATCTGCTCCGATGACAGCATCTTGTCGGGGCGGACGCGTTCGACGTTGAGGATCTTGCCGCGCAGCGGCAGCACCGCCTGGAATTCGCGGTTGCGGCCCTGCTTGGCGCTGCCGCCTGCCGAGTCACCCTCGACGATGAAGAGCTCGGACTTGGCCGGATCCTTTTCCTGGCAGTCGGCGAGTTTGCCGGGCAGCGAGGAGACCGAGAGCGGACTCTTGCGTGTCAGCTCGCGCGCCTTTCGCGCAGCTTCGCGGGCGGCCGCGGCCTGGATCACCTTGCCGACGATCATCTTGGCTTCGCTCGGGTGCTCCTCGAACCAGGCCTGGAGCGCCTCGTTGAGGACGTTCTCGACCACGGGACGCACTTCCGAGGACACCAGCTTGTCCTTGGTCTGCGACGAGAACTTCGGGTCCGGCACCTTCACCGACAGCACGGCGGTGAGGCCCTCGCGGCAGTCGTCGCCGGTCAGCGCGATCTTTTCCTTCTTCGCGTTGGCCTCGGCATAGCCGTTGACCTGGCGCGTCAGCGCGCCGCGGAAGCCGGCGAGATGGGTGCCGCCGTCACGCTGCGGGATGTTGTTGGTGAAGCACAGCACGTTCTCGTGGTAGCTGTCGTTCCACCACAAGGCGGCCTCGACGCCGATGCCATTGGCTTCCGAGCGCACCATGATCGGCGCCGGCACCAGTGCCTTCTTGTTGCGGTCGAGATATTTGACGAATTCCTCGACGCCGCCGGAATAGTGCATCTCCTCGCGCTTCTCGACCGCGTGGCGCATGTCGGAGAGGATGATGTTGACGCCGGAATTGAGGAAGGCGAGCTCGCGCAGGCGATGCTCGAGCGTGGCGAAGTCATATTCGATGTTCTTGAAGGTCTCGGTCGAGGCCAGGAACGTCACCTCGGTGCCGCGTTTGCCCGGAGCGTCGCCAACCACTTTCAGCGGTGCGACAGCATCGCCATGGGCGAACTCGATGTAGTGTTCCTTGTCGTCGCGCCAGATGCGCAAGCCCAGCTTGCTCGACAGCGCGTTGACGACGGAGACACCGACGCCGTGCAGGCCGCCGGAGACCTTGTAGGAGTTCTGGTCGAACTTACCGCCGGCGTGCAGCTGGGTCATGATGACTTCGGCCGCCGAGATGCCTTCGCCCTTGTGGATGTCGACGGGAATGCCGCGGCCGTCGTCGCGCACGGTGACGGAATTGTCGGCGTTGAGGATCACGTCGACGCGCGATGCGTGGCCCGCGAGCGCTTCGTCGATCGCGTTGTCGACGACCTCGTACACCATGTGGTGCAGGCCTGAGCCGTCGTCGGTGTCGCCGATATACATGCCCGGGCGCTTGCGGACGGCGTCGAGACCCTTGAGCACGCGGATCGATTCCGCACCGTATTCGCTCGGATTGGAGGGCTCGTTTTCGGCAGCGGGCTGCCGAGCAGGTTCTGTCATGAGAGGCCTTCGAAATGTCGCCCGAATCAGCGGCGCAAAAGGCGCTGATTTGCGAGCCTATTTGTGCCATGAAAGACCGCTTGCGCCTAGCGCAAAGTATCTTCCGGCAACCCTTTGAGCAGATAGGGTTTTTCTGCCGGTTTTCAAGGCGTGTGAAGGCCGATTCCGAGGCTCGCGAAAAGCCCGATTCGAGACCCTGTTTTTGGCCCTTGAAGGCGTAGATTTTACGGGGCGCAGGAGCCTGTCCCGAGGCGCCGTGGCGCCCCCGGAACGGCCTCGGGTTCAATAGATCTGGGACGGCTTCTTATCGTCGCTGAGGCCCCAAGCTTCGCCGGCGGCCACGGTAATGGTATCGGTGCGGACCCGATGGCCCGATACGAGCAGCGTGTAGGAATACGTGCCGGGCGGCAGATCCAGCATTTGTGGATGGTTGACGCCGCCCGCGATCTCGATGATCTGGCCGTTGATCGCGAGCGAGGCCACATCAGGTACAAGATAGCCGAAGATCAGCCGCGCTTGTCCTGCTATGGGCAGGAAGTTGGCCTTGGCCGCGACCTCCGTGTTTCGCTGCACAAGGTCGACAATGGTCTCGCCCTCGGCGCGGTCGAGCGTCAGCGTGCCTGGCCCCTTCGGGGAAGTGAAGACGAGCAGCGCGCGATCGGCCGCGACCTTCGCGCCATCAGGCTTCTCCTGCCAGCCGCGCTTTCCGAGTTCCGCACGGTAGAAGGCCAGTACGTCGCTGAGCTCTGCGGGCACCTGGGCCTTGAGCTCGCGCCGGAACGGGACTTCGATGCCGGACGCGTGCGAGGTGCTGAAGCTTGAGTGGCTGGCTCGCGTCGGCACGGGCATGTCGGCGTGGGGATCTGCGGCGGTCAGCGGCTCCTGCGAGCAGCTTGCAAGAAGAGTGAGGCTGCATACCAACAGCCGCCACCGTGCCGGGACCTTCGTCCCGCGCCTTACCATCGTCATGCCCACTCTCCGGGGATGTCGCGTTGAGATCTTCGCGTGATGCGGCGGCTGCGACACGCATCGCAGCCGCCTCCGACTAGTCGCCCCTCTGATCGGCCAGGTTCAACCTGGCGGCTCTCAATACATCTGCAACGGCAGCACGTCGCCGCTCGGGCCCACCATGAGGCCCCAGGCATCGCCTGCGGCGAGCGTGAGGGTCTCGGTGCGGGCCGGGCGCCCCGGCATGCGCAGCGCGTACTGGTATGTCCCGGGCGCGAGATCAAGCATCGGGCCCTTCGGTGATTGCGGGCCGCCGGCGCCGGCCGCGATCTTGATGGTCTGCTTGTTGATCGTGAGCGATGCTTCCTTCGGCCCGATATTGCCGAGCATGACCCTGGCCTGGCCCGGCTTGGGCATGATGTCGGCCTTGGTCGCGGCCTCCGGATTTTTCTGCGCCAGATTGACTGTGGTCTCGCCCTTGGCGCGGCCGAGCTTGAGCACGGCCGGGCCTTGCGGCGAGGTGAAGTCGATCTGCGCGCGCTCTGCGGAGACGGTCGCACCGTCGGTCTTTTCCTGCCAGCCGAGCTTGCCAAGCTCGGTGCGGTAGAACGCCAGCACGTCGCCGAGCGGGGCGGGGATGCTCGCTTCCAGCTCGCGGCGGAACGGGGTCTCCGTGCCCGGCAGTTTTGTGGTTGCGAGCGAGGTCGACGACCGCTGCGTCGGCACCGGCAGCTGGGATTCGGGATCGGGCTTGAGCGGCTCGGACGACTTGGCCTGCACCTCCGCAGGCTTATCCGCAGGCTTGGCGGCGGCCACGACCAGGCCGGAGCCGTTGGCGCTGACATTCACCTTCGGGCCCATCTGCATCACGGTCATCGAGATCGACTTGCCGGCCTTGGAGAACGTCATCACCGCCATGTTGGGCTGGTTGATGACGGAGGGCTGCTCCTTCCAGCCCGCATTCTTCAGCGACGCGCGGTAGAAGGTGCCGAGCGCCTTCACGCTCGAGGTGGAGGAGAATTCGAGCCGGCCGTCGCCGCCTTCGAACTTCACGCTCTCGGCGGTCTCCGGCAGCGCCACCGGCGTGTTGCTGTTCGCGAGCGCCTTGAGCGGCGCATCGGACAGCGCGGCCGCCTGCACCTTGCGCCTCGCTTCGTCGGCCGCGATCACCTGCTGTGCGGCTGCGGCGGCATCGCTGAAGAACTTCTCGTCGGCTTCCTTCTTCGCCTTGGCGCGCGCGGCAAGGGCGGATTCCTTCACCTGCGCGGTCAGGCTGACCATGGTGAAATCGTATTTGCGGCCGAGCCGCAGCACGCCGGTTTCCTCGGTGTTGGAGATCTTGATCGCCACCTCGTCGCCGGGCGCGAGCGGCGCGCTGCCGTCCTCCTGCCAGCCGCGCGCGGCGAGCTCGCGATGATAGAAGGCCAGCACCGCGGGCAGCTCGGCCATCGCGGCCGCCGACATCTCGCGCTTGTTGGAGCTCGCGCTGCCGAGGCTCTTGGCCGTCTTGGTCGGATTCGGCCGCGGCAGGCCGGCAAGATCGTCATCGGCCTTGAGCTCGCTGGGCAAGGCGAAGGGCGCGATGCGGATGTCGACATTGGTGCGGCCGTCGTCACGGCGCGTCAGCGTCAGCATGACGGGCTTCTGCCTGTAGAAGCCGGTGGCCTCGCTGTCGGGATGCTCAAAGAACGCGCGCACCCCGTTCGGAACGGTCTCATCCAGGCTGCTCGTCCAGCGCGCGGCCGTTTCCGGCGTGAGCTTGCGCCAGCCGATCGCATCCATCTGGCTCTTGTAGAAGTCCGCCGTCGCATCGAGCGCGCTGGGCGCGATGCAGCCGAGATAGGGCCGCGTGCCGTCGAACATGATGTCGCTGGCGCCTTCTGGAAACGGAACGTTCGAATAGATCCGGTCGTGCGAGTAATAGACCACGGACTGGTCGGGCCGGCCGAGGGCTTGCGTGAAATGAACGGACAGGCCCTGCCGCCCCTTCCTGAAATTCAGCGTGGTGCTCTTCTCCTCCAGCGGGCGCACATAGGGCACCCAGCCGGCCGCGCTGAGGAGCTTCTTCACCGCCGGCGATGTCACGGCCTCCGGCGTCGGCATGCGATATTCGACGCGGTAGGGATCGGGCCGCGACGTATTCTCCACCGCGCCCTCGAGCTGCGGCAGCGCGTGGACGTCGACGATGCCGTCGTCGGCGCGCGCCGGCAGCGAAGCGCTTGCCATCAGCAGAAGGCCGCAGGCAAGCAGCCGCCAGCGTGCCGGGACCTGCGTCCCGCGCTTGATCATCGACATCGCCAAAACTCCTGGATTTCGCGCGGGTCGATCCCTCGCGCAATTGCAGGCTGCGACACCGTCGGCGCGGCCTCGGATGAGAAGTCGCGGCAGGAACCGGGCAGGTTCAACCGGGGTACCATGGTAGCGGGCGGGGAGGGCCGACCGAGAGCAGGCAGCTCAATACAGATGAAGCGGTGACCACGCATCGCCGTCGCGTCCGACCGTGAGCTCCCAGGTATCGCCGGCCGCGATCACGAGGGTGTTGGTATGGGCCGCATGCCCCGGCACGTTCACTTCGTATGGATATTTGCCGGGCGGCAGATCCAGCGCGACGGCGTTGGCGCCACCGGCGCGCGTGATGGTCCGCGCGTCGATCGTGAGCGCGGCATCCGTCACGCCGATATTGGAGAACACCACCTTGGCCTGGCCGGGTTCGGGCATGACGTTCGCCCTGGTCGCCGTGTCCGAATTCTTCTGCACCAGCTCGACCGCGGTGCTGCTGTCCTTGCGGTGGAGCTCCAGCAGCGCCGGTCCCAGCGGGGAGACGAAAGCGAGCTGCACGCGATCGGCGGCGATCACCGCGCCGTCGTGCTGCTCTTGCCAGCCGAGCTTGCCGAGTTCGGTGCGGTAGAAGGCGAGCACGTCGCCGAGGTCAGCGGGTACGGTCGCCTCCAACCTGGTGCGGAGTGGGGCTTCGATGCCGCTCACCACGGTGGTGTGGATGCCCCTGTAGCTGTAACGGGTCGGCGCGGGCAGTTTTGTCTCGGGATCCGGCGTGAGCGCGGCCGAGAACAGCACGGAGATATGCGGGCCCAGGCGCTGGCGGTTGCCGCAAGCAGGCAGCTTGCGAGGAAAACGAGGCCGCACGCAAACGCCCGCCATCGTGCCGGGGCGTGCGCCCCGGTCCTTACCGTTCGCATCTCACTCTCCAAGAGATTGCGCGTCATCTGATCGCGCGATAACGGCTGCGACACCGTCGGCGCGGCCTCTGGCAGCTAGTCGCTGACGGAACCGGGCGGGTTCAATGCGGCGGTTAGCGCCGGGCCGATACGCGTCCGCTCTCGACGTCAAACACTTCGCCGCCGGCGCCAATCTCGGCGAAGGCGGCCGGGTCCGCGCCGGTCAGCCAGACCTGCGCGCCGAGCTTGCGCAGCTCGTCGAACAGCGCGGCGCGCCTGCTGGGATCGAGATGGGCGACGACCTCGTCGAGCAGCAGCAGCGGCACGATGCCGGTCATCTCGGCGACCAGCGTGGCGTGCGCCAGCACGAGGCCGATCAACAGCGCCTTCTGCTCGCCCGTGGATGCGTCGCGCGCGGGCATGCTCTTCGGCGCGTAGATCACCTGCAGATCGGTGAGATGCGGGCCGTCGGTGGTGCGGCCGGCGATGGCATCGCGTGGACGGTTGTCGCGCAGGATCTGGCGATAGCGGTCCTCGACCGAGGTCGCGGTCTCCTGGAGCAGCGCGTTCTCCATCCAGCCGTCGAGCGCGATCTGTGCCGATGGAAACGCAGATTGCTTTGCGCGTGTGTTGAGCATGCCGGTCAGCCGCGCCGCGGTCTGGCCGCGTGTTGCGGCGACGGCGACGGCGAGCTCGGCGGTCTCGCGCTCGATCGCGTCACACCAATGGTCGTCGTAATTGCGCGTCTCGAGCAGACGGTTGCGCGAGCGCAGGGAACGTTCGAGCGCGTTGATGCGGCTGGAATGCTCGTTGTCGATGGCGAGCACCAGGCGGTCGAAGAAGCGCCGCCGCTCGGAGGCCGCGCCCATGAACAGCCCGTCCATCGCCGGCGTCAGCCACACCATGCGGATGTGGTCGCCAAAGCTGGCGGCGGAACTCACCGGCTCGCGGTCGATGCGGCAGCGCCGGCTGACGGCGCTGTCGGCTCGCGGCGCATCGATGCCGGTGCCGAGCGTCGCCAGCCCCAGCGCGCCCTCGACCTGCGCCGACACCGCCCAGGAGCCGTCGCCCTGGTTGTCGGCGACGTCTTCCAGCGTGGCGCGCCGCAGGCCCCGGCCCGGCGACAGGAACGAGATCGCCTCGATGCAATTGGTCTTGCCCGCCCCGTTCGGTCCGACCAGCGCCACCATGTCAGCCGCCGTCTCGAGCCCCGCCGCCCGGTAATTGCGAAAATGCGTCAGCGTCAGGCGATGAATGCGGGAGGGGGTCATGAGTTGTTCGTCGTGGAGGCGATTCTTCCCCTCTCCCCTTGTGGGAGAGGGTGGCGCCTCACGAAGTGAGGCGACGGGTGAGGGGTATCTTACCGCCCGGCAAGCTTTGCAAGGATATCCTCCAATACAGAGGTGGGCTGCTGTAGTACGTCGTTGTTCCAATAGCGGGCGATGGCGAAACCTTCGGAGGCAAGTGCGGCATCCCGAACTGCGTCATGCCGCAATTCCGCGTGCTGACCGCCGTCGATCTCGATCACGAGGCGCTTCTCGAAACAGACAAAGTCGAGAATGTAGTGCTTGAACGGCACCAGTCGGCGAAACTTGAATGTGGAGAGCCGACGATCCCTCAGCAAGCGCCACATTGCGGCTTCCGCATCCGTTGGTTCGTGTCGCATGTTCTTCGCGAATTGGCGGAGACGCTTGGCGATTGGCCGATGGGATGGCTCCTGCGGCACGAACCCCTCACCCGACTGAGTGTGTATCCGTCAGCGGAGATGCCCTCGCCCACAAGGGGAGAGTGCACAGCAACGCGCATCGCGCTTGTTTCGACGGGGAAAGCTGCAGCTTCACCCTCTCCCCTTGTGGGAGAGGGTGGCTTCGCGCAGCGAAGCCGGGTGAGGGGTTGTCTCCACACAGAAGGTGTCGCGAGAGGAGGACCACGTCCCTCACACCCGCATCGGCATCAGCACGTACAGCGCGCTCTTGTCGTCGCGGTCCTGGACCAGGGTGGGCGAGCCGGGGTCGGCGAGCCTGAGCGTTGCGACGTCGCCTTCGATCTGGGCGGCGATGTCGAGGAGGTAGCGGGAGTTGAAGCCGATATCGAGGGCGTCGGAGGCGTATTCGACCTCGAGCTCTTCGGTCGCGCTGCCCGAGTCCGGGTTGGTCACCGACAGCACCAGCTTGCCCGCCGACAGCGACAGTTTGACGGCGCGCCCGCGCTCGCTGGAGATGGTGGAAACGCGGTCGACTGCGTTCTCAAAGTCCTTCTTGTCGACGACGAGCTCCTTGTCGTTGCCCTGCGGAATGACGCGGCCATAGTCGGGGAAGGTGCCGTCGATCAGTTTCGAGGTCAGCACCACGTTGCCGATGGTGAAGCGGATCTTGGCCTGCGACAGCTCGATCGTCATCTCGGCGTCGGTGTCCTCGATCAGGCGCTGCACTTCGCCGACGGTCTTGCGCGGCACGATCACGCCGGGCATGCCCTCGGCGCCCTTGGGCTGCACCAGGTCGAGCTGGGCGAGGCGGTGGCCGTCGGTGGCAACGCCGCGCAGGGTCGCAGCCTTCGCGGTGCCGGCGGCGTGCAGATAGATGCCGTTGAGGTAGTAGCGCGTCTCTTCGGTCGAGATCGCGAACTGGGTGCGGTCGATCAGCCGCTTGACGTCCTTGGCGGCGAGCGAGAACGAATGCGACATGTCGCCGGCGGCCAGATCCGGGAAATCATTCTCCGGCAGCGTCTGCAGCGTGAAGCGCGAGCGGCCGGCGCGGATCGCCAGCACGGCGCGGTCGCCGTCGGCTTCCAGCACGATCTGCGAGCCGTCAGGCAGCTTGCGCACGATGTCGTAGAACATGTGCGCCGGCACGGTGGTGGACCCGGCGGTCGCGGTTTCCGCCGCGAGCGTTTCCGTCACCTCGAGATCGAGGTCGGTCGCCTTCAGCGACAATTTGGCGTTCTCGGCCCGCACCAGCACGTTGCCGAGGATCGGGATCGTGTTGCGGCGCTCGACCACGCGGTGGACATGGCCCAGTGATTTCAGAAGTTGCGCGCGTTCGACCGTAACCTTCATTGCACTACTCGCCCGATCCCCAAGGAAAACTCAGCGTTGAGAACGCCGGGCAGCCGAAAAGCGCCGCGGCACCGAAGACCCCGGCAGGCCGGGTTTCCAGCCGATATGACCAAAGCCGTCAGGGTCGCGCAAGGTGTCTCGGATGGCCCCCGGTTTCAAGGGATCGGGGGCAGTTCCCCACGATTTACCCCTGGATACGCGCACCGCCGCCCAGGCGTGGCCGGGGCGGCGGGAGAATGGCAGGAGATGGCCTTAGGCCTTTATTCCTGAAGCTGGCGCTTCAGCGACTCCACTTCCTCCGACAGCGCGGTGTCCTTGGAGACCAGCGCCTCGATCTTGCGCACGGCGTGCAGCACCGTGGTGTGGTCGCGTCCGCCGAAGCGGCGGCCGATCTCGGGCAGCGAGCGCAGGGTCAACGTCTTGGCGAGGTACATCGCCACCTGGCGCGGGCGGACCACGTTGGCGGTGCGGCGCGAGGACAGGAGGTCGGAGCGGCTGACATTGTACTGCCGGGCCACCACGCGCTGGATGTCCTCGATCTTGATCCGCTTCGGCTCCTGCGGCCGGACCAGGTCGCGCACCTCGCGCTCGGCCATCTCCAGCGTCACCGGCTGGTTGTTGAGCTTGGAATGCGCCAGCAGGCGGTTGATCGCGCCTTCGAGGTCGCGGCCGTTATGGGTGATCGTGCGCGCCAGATAATGCAGCACCTCCTCCGGCACGTCGAAAGTCGCATGATGCGTGCGGGCCGCGGCGACGCGCGACTTGAGGATGCCGTGGCGCAGCTCTTCGCCGAGCGAGCCCATCTCGACCACGAGGCCGCCGGCAAGGCGCGAGCGGACGCGGTCATCCAGGCTCTCGAGATCGGACGGCGGACGGTCGGCCGCGATCACGACCTGACGGCCGGCATCGATCAGCGCGTTCAGCGTGTGACAGAACTCGGCCTGCGTCGACTTGCCCTGCAGGAACTGCAGATCGTCGATCACGAGCACGTCGATGCCGCGGAGCGCTTCCTTGAAGGCCAGCGCCGTCTGCGTCTTCAGCGCGGCGACGAAGCCGTACATGAATTTCTCAGCCGTGAGATACAGCACCTTGCGCTCGTTGCCGGAATTGCCGGCCCAGGTCACGGCCTGAAGCAGATGCGTCTTGCCGAGGCCGACACCGGCATGGATGTAGAGCGGGTTGAACATCACGGGGTCGCCGCGGCGTCCCTCGGCGACCTGGCGCGCGGCCGCATGGGCCAGCGTGTTGGAGCGGCCGACGACGAAGCTCGCAAAGGTCAGGCGCGGATCGAGCGGCGAGCCGCCGAGCGCATCATGATTGGCCGAGACCGGTGCGGTCGCGGTCGAACGCAGCTCCGGCGCAGGCGCACGGCGCGCCTCGACCGGCGCGGGCGCTTCCTTCGGCGGCGCCACCGGGCGCACGGCGGAACGGACAGTGAGGTCGATGCGATGCACTTCCGGCATCTCGGCCTGCCAGCACGACAGCACGCGCTCGGCATAATGGGCCTGGATCCAGCTCTTCAGGAAGCGGGTGGGCACCGAGAGCCGCACGCTTTCCTCCTGCACGCCTTCGAGATCCATGCGCGCAAACCAGCTCGTATAGACGTCTTCGCCAACGTTCGAGCGCAGCCGATTCTTCACGCGTGACCAGCGATCTTGTTCCGATGTGTTCAT